>NZ_JAGYIU010000002.1 GCF_018402495.1 Pseudoalteromonas sp. | reverse complement strand
ACACTCACCCAGCATTTATCGCGTAGGTTGGGCGAGCGAAGCGACTCCCAACGCATAGAGAGTGTCGCATTTGCTATGTGGCTTTTTACCGCTGTGGGCACCATGGCACTTTTACCTTGGGCGAAGGCACTTTGTAGCAACTATCGTAGAGTTATTATTATAAAAAGGTCGCATCGGTGGCTTTTTTAATGTCTGAAGAAAAGCGGGCAGCTTTCAGTCGCTTGGTTTGACTTAGAAAAATTAGCGGCTTTGATTACATCGTTATAAAAAATAACTAGGCTATTTGAGGCTTGTTTATCGTTATTTAAGGTGGAACGTTGTTATAATAACGATTAAATTAAATAGTCAGTAGCGCAGAGAGTCCAATGGAACTAGAACAAGATAGTAGTTTAACCCTTCCTTTATTTATTCTAGATGAAACACTAAGTACACGTGACTTAGCGCAGCCTGACATGGAAATTTCAGTTACTTTAAGTGATGAGTTACTTACTCAACTATGCCAGAATCCGAATGCCGACAGCAGTATAGGTATTAGTATTGCGGGCTATGAGTTGCATATTCTCAATTCAAGCTTTGCTAGCATAGTGCAATCTGAGCACGACGCTCAGTTAACTCTCATTCAAGGGCCTCTATTGAGCGCTGCGGTTATTACGGCTGATAACCTGACGTTTGTATCACCTCAAATTGATATGATGCCTACATTTGATTTAGGGGATGAGGCTGAACAATGAAAAGAGTATTAATTGGTACTTTTATACTTATTATTCTCAGTGGCTGTGCTTATTTAGGGAATGCACATTACAATGAATTATTTGGCCCTGAGCAAACACAACACCGTATTGTTGAATACAATAGCGCTCAGGGAGCTGAATTTTTACAACATGTAAAGCCTGTACTCGATACTCGCTGTGTGGTTTGTCATGGCTGTTATGATGCGCCTTGTCAATTAAAACTCTCCTCACCCGAAGGGATCGACAGGGGGCTTAGCAAGGAACTTGTATACGATGGCACTCGATTGTTAGCCTCGACCCCCAGCCGTTTATTATTTGATGCAACCCGTACTGAGCAATGGCGCGATAAAGAGTTTAGTCCAGTGCTAAACGAGCGAGAGCAAACTGAAGAGGCTAATTTAGCCGGTAGTGTGTTGTTTAATACTCTAGTGTTAAAGCAAAGCTCGCCATTGCCTAAAGATGAAGTACTAGATAAACGCTTTGACTTTTCACTTAATCGCGCTCAAACCTGTGCCACTATGGGTGAATTTGACCAGTTTGCCAATGATCAACCTCATGCAGGAATGCCTTATGGTCTGCCTGGGGTATCGGTTAAAGAGTTTCAGCACTTACAAAGCTGGATGAAAAAAGGCGCTAAAATGGCGCATATTAAGCCGCCATCAGCTGCTGAGTTAGCGCAAGTGAAAAGCTGGGAGGAATTTTTAAATCAAGATAGCTTAAAATATCAACTTTCAGCGCGTTATATTTATGAGCATTGGTTTTTAGCAAATATTTATTTTATTGATACTGACAAACCTAGCTTTTTTAAGCTAGTTCGTTCAAGTACACCGCCTGGTGAAGACATTCAACTTATTAGTACTCGTCGCCCTTATGACGATCCAAAAATAGATCGTGTTTATTATCGCTTAATGCATGAACGTTCAACTATATTATCTAAGACTCACCTTCCTCTTAAGTTAAATGACGAAAAGTTAGCACGTTTATATACTCAATTTATTGCGCCAGATTATAGTGTAGAGCAGTTACCAAGTTATAAACCTGCGCTTGCTTCAAATCCATTTAAAACGTTTGAAGCGCTACCAATAGACGCGAAGTATCAATTTATGCTTGATGAAGCTGAATTAATTATTATGGGCTTTATTAAAGGGCCGGTCTGTCGTGGCCAAATTGCACTTAATGTAATTAATGATCATTTTTGGGTGGCATTTGCTGATCCAAAAAAAGCAGCAACACCTGCTGTTGGCCAAATGCTAATGCAGCATGAAGATGCATTAGAGCTACCCGCAGCTCAGGAAAGTAATGCTTTACCTATTTCTAATTGGGTGAAGTATTCAGTGCGTGAGAAACGTTACTTAAAAGCTAAAGTAGAGCTTGCTAATAAATTATTTGAAAATGGCGAGCATTTGACTACCGATCTATTATGGAAAGGGGATGGACATAACCAAAATGCGGCATTAACTATTTTTAGACATTTTGATAGTGCTACAGTGGTTAAAGGGTTTGTTGGTCAAGAGCCCAAAACTATGTGGATTTTGGATTACGCATTGTTTGAACGTATTCATTACTTGTTAGTGGCGGGTTTTGATGTGTATGGCAACGTTGGTCATCAGCTAATAACTCGTTTGTATATGGACTTTTTACGCCTTGAAGGTGAGCAAAATTTTCTTGCACTGTTACCTGAGTCGAAGCGCGAAGCTATTAAGCAAAGTTGGTACCGTAAATCTCCGCCAAGTTTATCGACATTCTTTGAGAATAACCGAGAGTTTAGTCAACCAAGTGGTATTAGCTATCAAACAAATAACCCACAGTCAGAGCTATACGGCTTAATTAAAGAAGCATTAGAGCCGGTATTAAGCCAACGTTATGATTACAAAAAGGTACCAGCGCCATTAAATGCGATTAATTCCATGCCTGCTAAAGCAATTAATTTATTGCCGCAACTCTCATTTGTGCTGGTTAAAGAGCAAGATAGCCACAAAGGGTATACAATTATCCACCATAATGCGCATTACAATATTTCCAGTTTATTAAACGAAGATGGACAACGGGCTTACGAAGAAGACACGGTGACAATAGTACCGGGTTTTATTGGTGATTATCCTTCGGCAATTTGGTATTTGAATAATCCGCAACAGATGACGGCTTTTGCAGAGCAGTTACCACTAATGCAAGAGGAAGCTGATTATCGCGCTTTGAAGTCTCAGTTCGCGATTCGCCGAACTCACCCGCAATTTTGGCAATACAGCGATATATTACATCAGGTTGCCCGCCAATATCGAGGCGTTGAGTTTGGAGTATTTGATTATAATCGGTTAGAGAACCGTTAGTATTATATTTATAGCCCAGTTTATATAGCTGGGCTTTTTTATACTAATTTGCAATGATACTTAATCATTTTAAAGGAATAAATATGACGCTAGCTATGTTAAAAACCCTTCACTTAGCGCAACTAAAAAACGAATTTTGGCCTTGCTATCGATGCTTGAATTCAAGTATTAAGTGCAATCATTATGCAGCCACCAGAACTTCTGATTGCCCGGTAAATAATTCATGAGGAGTTTTATACCCTCTTGTCTTTCTTGGCCGATGGTTGAGCTTATCAACTGCCGCCTGTATTTCTGACTCACTTAGCGCCATAAAGTCAGTTCCCTTGGGAAGAAGCGCCTGAGTAAGCCGTTGGTATTCTCATTTATGCCCCTCTCCCATGATGAATATGGGTGAGCGAAATACACATCCGCTTCAATTTTTGTGCAATATGCTCATGGTAAGCAAACTCTTTTCCATTATCTAAAGTCACGGTAATAACCTTATCTTTATATGGTGTCATACACTTTATCAGCGCATCGGCTGTTATTTGCGCATGTTTGCTTTCAATTCTGTGAACGATTGTATATAACGTTTTACGTTCAACCATTGTGACAAAGGCATTTTTACGCCCTTTGCCTATCACTGTGTCACCCTCCCAATCACCAATCCTAGACTTTGCATCCACAATGCTTGGGCGTTCATCAATACTGACTCGATTAACTATCTGCCCACGTTTATCGTAGCTTCCATAGCGTTTTTATACTTTTACATGCACAGTGAGTGTCTTATGTAGTTCACCACCACGCGCCTTGTCCCTGTAAATATATTGATAAATCGTTTCATGATGTAAAACGACCTTTTTCTCTAAAGCTAAGCGACCTGCCACCTGCTCTGGAGAAAGTCCGTTAAGCAACAATTTATTAATCCATTCAGTAACTTCATCTGTTAACTTACTTGCTTTGAAAGATGATTTGCGACTTTGCTCTGCAAAATTATTGGCTTGGTTAGGCCGATAGCCTTTAAGCCCTTTATTGCGTTTTAACTCTCTGGAAATAGACGACGGTGAACGAGTTAGTTCATCAGCAATTTGTTTTTGGTTGTTTCCTGCTTTTATTAACGCGTAAATCTGGTATCTTTCTTCTTGTGTCAGCTGTTTATATTTCATTAAAGCAATTTCCTTTGGCGAGAAAATGGCCGAATTATAACAGCTGGCCATCTAATCTGAGAAATTGCACTTATTATCCGAATTTAGGATGTAATTTTCTTACCTCAAAATCGCTTACCTAAATTAGTGAAATGGCGTAATTTAGAGGCGAGCTTTAGCAAATTTCAACATACCAAGTATTACAGGCGAGTAATATTGAAGCCTTTGTTTTGCAGTTTTTTAATTAAACCATGTTGCTCAACTAAGTGCAGGGCACCTACCGCAATAAATACATTACCTTGCTCAAGTTTGGGAGTGAGCTGTGTAATCCAGTTATTATTACGCTCTATCAGCATGACGTGTTTGCTTTGTTGGCCATATTGACTGTTATCAAAGCTGGTATGATAATAATTAGTAAGAGTTTGCATATCCCCCTCTTTCCACGCATCGACTAGGGTAATAAAGTAGGTGTTTATATCGCTTAGTTGCTCAAAAGTGTCTGTCATCATGGCATTGCTTAGCGACTCTAAGCCATCGAACATTTGTAATTGTTGCTCTACAGTTTCAAGTTCTGCAATGTCAATATTATGCTTTTGAGCGTACTCAAGTATTTGCTTATCGATACCATTTTTATCTGAATAGCCTGCGTTTTGAAACTCGATTTGCATTATGGTCAACATGACAGCCCAAGGCTTAAAGTTGCTGAACATAGCTATATCAATCGATTTTTTAGCAAAGTAGTCTTTGAGTTGTTGATAATTTTTCTCTGAAAGCTCGCTTTGCAGGGTGCGCCCGTTGGTAAGCAACATAAACGGCATTGAGCGTTGCTGCATTTGTAATGGTGATAATTTACTAATATCCACTTCAACAACAACTTGATTACTGTTATCTAATGCATGTGTTACTTTTTGTGGTAGCCCTTTCATGCTGGCATCACCAACGTGTACGGTGCCAAATAAATACGAGCTTGCGCCTTGTTTTTCTATTTTGAATAAAGCTGGAGCTGTATAGCCATTAACGCTATAGGCTAAAAGTAATAACACCACAAATAAATGACTAATACGCAGTAACATTTTCATAAAAATCCTAATCAAGTTTAAATTGTTTTATAAATACTAACTTAGTTTACTTTATAGGTAACGTAAAAATGCCTGATTAATAAGTGTTAGGCCAATTAGGGTCTATTGACCTTTACGGATTAAAATTTGTTCAAAATAGGGGCGATTTAATCGCCCCAAGAGGTTTGTAACCTAGTGGGCTCGATAACTGCTCCTGCGTTATTCTACTGGCTTATATCCAAGTAAGAATAAGTAAAAAATCGAGCAAAGCGTGTGCGTCCTGCTCACGCCCCATACCACCATCTATGGTGGCAACAAAAAGGAAATTGCACCTAGACAGAACCCTTCGGGCAGCGCCTGTTTGGCATTGATGCTGCGTTATTGCCTATTTATGGGGAATAACCACACTACATAGGCTCTGCCTTGCCTAAATACCAAACAGACTGCTGTAAATTTAACCTTGAAAGATCAACAGACCCTAAAGTTTACTCGGGTGTTTTTTAGTATTTTCTTGCGGTTGCTTACTGAGTTTGAAAGTTGAGTTCATAACACGCCTCTTTTTAGTGAACGTTGTTATGCTAGGCTGCCACGCTTAAGAAACTCTTAAGGGAGCGGTTTATTTTAATTTTGTTAGATAAAAGTGAGGCGGTTTACTAAAAATTAATCAAACCAGAATTCAGTGTTATAAGAATAGTGAATTTCCTGAGTTGAAATGAAGGGATAAAAAATCTATTTAACTTGGCTCAATTGAATTTTAAAACCTGAGCAAGCGTATTTTTATAATTATTTTGAATTGAATTTGGTGTTGACTTACCGCCCTGAGCGCGGTACTAATATAAAAAGACAGCGAAACACTATGTTCGCAATGACTAAATCTTAAATGGTACTGAATTTTATGCTTAAAAATGCACTTAACCTAGTCCTGATTATCATCGTGGTGATTATTACCGCGAGGGCTTCGTAGTGCTTTAAAAAACTAAGCATTGAAAAGCCCTCCGCACTTAACCGTCCGGGGGGCTTTTTAGTTTTAGAGTTAAATTTTTAATGGGTTGTCACACAGGAATGAGGATTTACTAATGACAGGCGCAGAACTAACAATCGATTTACTCGCCAAACACGGCGTAGATGAAGTATTTGGCTACCCAGGTGGTGCTATTATGCCCATTTACGATGCCTTGTATGGTGCGCCTGTAAAACATTATCTTACTCGTCATGAGCAAGGTGCTGGGTTTGCCGCCGTGGGCTATGCACGCAGTACTGGACGTTTAGGTGTGTGCTTGGCAACATCAGGCCCTGGAGCTACTAATTTAATTACCGCATTGGCAGATGCCATGATGGACTCAGTGCCTTTACTTGCTATTACGGGGCAAGTACCAACCGCCGCTATTGGCTCTGATGCTTTTCAGGAAATTGACGTGTTGGGAATGTCGCTTTCGTGTACTAAACACAGTTATATGGTTGAGCGAGCAGAAGATTTAGCCGAAATATTACAAGAGGCGATGCATTTAGCACAAAGCGGCCGACCAGGCCCGGTTTTAGTTGATATCCCCAAAGACATTCAAATGGCGCAAGTGCCTTTTAAACCTTGGTTAGCGGCTGATGAATACTTACCTAAACTGGATTTAAACCAAGTTGCTATCGCCAATCAATTACTTAGTGAAGCCAAGCAACCCGTGGCGTATGTGGGGGGAGGCGTTCATGCTGCTGATGCGCAAAATGAATTAATGCAATTTTTAAATAAAACGCAAATGCCAGCGGTTTCAACTCTTAAAGCATTGGGTAGTGTATTACCTGATTACGAATATGATTTGGGCATGCTAGGTATGCATGGCGGTCAAGCGGCTAATTTAGCGGTGCAAGAATGTGATGTATTAGTGTGTATTGGTGCTCGCTTTGATGACCGTGTAACAGGCAACTTAGCTAAGTTTGCTGCAAAAGCAAACGTGATTCATTTAGACATAGATGCAGCCGAGGTCGGTAAACGTAAACCCGCAAAGGCTTCTTTAATTGCTGATTTAAAAACCTCACTTCCCGCTCTTGAATGCGTCGTTACGCCAAAAGCGTGGTGCGATCATAATAAACAAATGATGGTTAAGCATGCATGGCGCTACGATTATCCGGGTGAAAAAGTATTTGCCCCTTATTTACTTAATCAGCTAAGCCAGCGTATGCCAAGCACCAGTGTTGTTTGCTGCGATGTGGGTCAGCACCAAATGTGGGTTGCGCAGCATATGAAATTTAACCATCCATGCAACCACTTAAGCAGTGGTGGTGCAGGCACCATGGGATTTGGTTTACCTGCGGCAATCGGCGCACAAATAGCGAGAAAAGATGACTTTGTGATCACCGTATCAGGTGATGGCTCAATCATGATGAATATCCAAGAGCTTGCCACTATTCGTCGTAATAATTTACCAGTAAAAATACTGATACTTGATAACCAGCGCTTAGGCATGGTGCGCCAATGGCAGGAGTTATTTTTTGAAGGGCGCTATAGCGAAACTAACTTGTCAGATAACCCTGACTTTGTGCAGCTAGCGGCTGTTTTTGGTATTGCGGGGCAAACGATTACCCATGCCAACCAAGTGGATGATGCAATCACAGCCTTATTAAATAGCGATGGGCCTTACATTGTTCATGCTTGTATTGATGATAAAGAAAACGTATGGCCACTTGTTCCACCTGGGGCTGCTAACGATGAAATGATGACGGAGAAAGCACAATGAAACATAACTTAACTATTGCCTTAAAAAGCCAAAGTGTCGCAATCGAGCGCTTTTTACGTGTCGTGCGTCATCGTGGTTTTGATTTAACTCACTTACAGCTCAATATGGACGATGGCCAATATAATATGGCCATGACGGTTGATAGCGATAAACCAATTTATTTGCTTACCAGTCAACTAAATAAACTGGTTGATGTGAAGCACGTCACGCTGCAAAACTTACAGCAACAAGCTGTATAACAACAAATTTAACAGATTTTACGAGTAACTGTTCACGTGGTTACTCATCAATTTTTAGAATGAGGAATGCCCGCATTTATTGCGGCAAATACTGAGGTAACTATGGCTAAATTAAGAAGTGCAACGACTACTGAAGGACGTAAACGCGCAGGCGCAAGAGCATTATGGCGTGCAACAGGCATGACCGACACCGACTTTGGTAAACCCATTATTGCTGTGGTTAACTCATTTACACAATTTGTGCCGGGGCATGTGCATCTTAATCAGCTCAGTGAACTAATGGCTGAAACCATCACCCAAGCGGGCGGTGTACCAAAGGAGTTTAATACCATCGCCATAGATGACGGTATTGCCATGGGGCACGGCGGTATGCTTTATTCATTGCCATCGCGCGATTTAATAGCCGACTCGGTAGAGTACATGGTCAATGGCCATTGTGCTGATGCGATGATTTGTATCTCAAACTGCGACAAAATCACCCCTGGGATGATGTTAGCGGCACTGCGTTTAAATATACCGGTTATTTTTGTATCGGGTGGCCCAATGGAAGCGGGTAAAACTAAATTAGCCAATATCGATATTAAACTCGATTTAGTAGATGCCATGGTTAAAGGCGCCGATGAATCGGTAAGTGATGCCGACTCAGAGCAGGTTGAACGTTCAGCATGTCCTACCTGTGGTTCGTGTTCAGGGATGTTTACTGCCAACTCAATGAACTGTTTATTAGAAGCAATAGGCCTTGCGCTGCCGGGTAACGGTACAACGCTTGCGACCCACAAAGATCGTAAGCAACTGTATGTTGAAGCGGGTGCGCGTATCGTTGATCTATGCCGCGAGTATTACCAAAAAGATAACCAAGACGTACTGCCTCGTGCCATCGCTAATAAAACCGCATTTATGAACTCTATGGTGGTTGATATTGCCATGGGCGGCTCATCAAATACGGTATTGCACTTATTAGCAGCGGCACAAGAAGCCGGTGTAGATTTTGATATGTCGCACATCGATGAACTTTCACGTAAAACCCCGTTTTTATGTAAAGTTGCCCCAGCTACCGCGCAATACCACATTGAAGACGTACACCGCGCTGGTGGCATGATGGCCATAGTACGCGAGCTTGGTAAAGCTGGCTTGGTTGATTTATCGGTTAATCATGTTGCTGGTATGACGATGGGTGAGTTGGTAAAAAAATGGGATGCAACGGATCCTAATAACGAAGTGGCGCGAAAGTTTTACCGCGCGGGTCCTGCTGGCATTCGTACCACCAAAGCGATGAGCCAAGATTGCCGTTGGGACGAAGGGGATAATGACCGTGAGAACGGCTGTATTCGCAGTGTAGAGCATGCATTTCGTCAAGATGGTGGCCTTGCGGTACTTTCAGGTAACTTGGCGATAGATGGCTGTATTGTTAAAAGTGCAGGGGTGGTTGATGAAATGCTGCATTTTGAAGGCACTGCGGTTGTGTATGAATCCCAAGATGATTCAGTAGAAGGGATTTTAAATGGTGAAGTAAAAGCCGGTGATGTGGTGGTTATTCGCTACGAAGGCCCGAAAGGTGGGCCAGGCATGCAAGAAATGTTGTATCCAACCAGTTATTTAAAATCAAAAGGTTTGGCAGAGAAGTGTGCATTAATTACTGATGGGCGTTTTTCAGGGGGCACATCAGGTTTATCAATTGGCCATGTGTCTCCCGAGGCAGCCAGCGGTGGCGCGATAGCTTATGTTGAAAATGGCGATAAAATTATCATCGATATCGCTACTCGAGAAATCACTTTAGCATTAAGCGATGAGGAACTCGAAGCTCGCAGGCAAAAACAGTTGGCTCGTGGTAAACAAGCGTATAAGCCGCTTAACCGCGATCGTTATGTGTCATCTGCGCTTAAAGCGTATGCGCTACTTGCAACCAGTGCCGATAAAGGTGCGGTGCGTGATTTAGCCAAACTGGAGGAGCTCAGCTAGTTATGGTTTCTCAAGAACTCGATTATTTTCGCGCTATTATCCAAGCCAATATGGAGCCTTTAGCTAAGGTGACTGAGGTGAGTGAAATGGCCGAATTGAGTGCACGATTAGGTAATCATGTTTGGTTAAAGCGTGAAGATCAGCAACCGGTGTATTCGTTTAAATTACGCGGTGCTTTTAATAAATTAAATAAGCTGCCAAAGGGCTCGGTCGTGATCACCGCATCGGCAGGCAATCATGCTCAAGGGGTGGCGCTGAGTGCTTCGCACCTAGGGCATAAAGCCACCATTGTTATGCCCGTAACGACACCTGAAATTAAGGTTAATGCGGTAAGGGCATTGGGCGGGGAAGTCGTGTTACATGGTCATCAGTTTGATGCCGCAAAGGCTTATGCGCTTGAATTAACTGAGCAGCGAAACGGCGTATTTGTCCCTCCATTTGATGACCCCGATGTCATTGTTGGTCAAGGCACAGTTGCCCGTGAACTAATGCAACAGCTGAACGACTTAGACGTGGTATTTATTCCTGTTGGCGGCGGCGGATTGCTGGCGGGTATGGCGGTGTACATTAAATCGCTGCGCCCAGATATCAAAGTGATTGGAGTCGAGGCTAATGAAAGTGCTTGTTTAAAAGCTGCCATGGAAGCGGGAGAGCCTGTAGAGCTAGAAAGAGTAGGAAGCTTTGCCGATGGTGTTGCCGTAAAAATAATTGGTAGCGAAACATTTAGACTGGCGCAAAAGTTTTGCGATGAAGTGGTGACCGTATCAGATGATGAAATATGTGCTGCCATGCAAGATATTTTTGTATCAACCCGTGCTATTGCCGAACCTTCAGGCGCACTTGCAACTGCAGGGCTTAAAAAATGGTCTCAGCAGTCGGGTTTAAAGGGGTTAAACTTAGCGGCCATTTTGTCTGGTGCTAATTTAAATTTTGATCGCTTACGCTATGTAGCTGAACGAACTGCATTAGGTGAGAAGAACGAAGCATTATTAGCGGTAACAATTGATGAAAAACGCGGTAGCTTTAAACAATTCTGTGCCTCACTCGGTGGGCGCGCTATTACCGAATTTAACTACCGATATGCAGGGCCTGGCGAGGCGCAAATTTTTGTTGGTATTGCACTGCGCCAAGGATTAGCAGAACTTGAGGAGCTTAAACTAAGTCTAACCGATAATGGCTATTCGTTTTGCGACTTGTCAGATAACGAATTAGCAAAACTTCATGTACGGTATATGGTTGGTGGTAAAGCGCCAGAGCAGCTACATGAACGCTTACTGCGGTTTGAGTTTCCAGAGTACCCAGGTGCATTAGCGCGCTTTTTAGATACACTGGGTAGTAATTGGAATATCACTTTATTTCACTACCGTAATCATGGCGGTTCTACGGGTAATGTATTGGCAGGTTTTGCTATTGAGCCAAGTCAATATGAGATGTTTAATGAGCACTTAAACCGCCTAGGTTACAGTGTTCAAGACGAAACCCATAACCCGTGTTTTACCCAGTTTTTAACCACACAACCTCAAGCAGAAAAGCTTGAAAAGCTCGCCTTAGCATAATCCTATTTTAAGCAGGCATCTTCTGTGGATGCTTGCTTTATCAGCTGCTTTACATATAGTTACGTTAATCACTACGTTTTTTGGAAACTCTCTTTGTTACTTAAAGGAATGATAATTAGCGCCTGCCTTTTTTGTAACCAGTTAATGGCGCAGGAATCAGTCACACTACAATTAAAGTGGACACATCAATTTCAATTTGCGGGTTATTATATGGCTCAGCAAAAAGGGTATTATGATGAGGCTGGTTTAGACGTCACTATTGTGCCTGCAGATCAAAAACGACCAAATAGTTTTGGCGCGGTACAGCGTGGTGAAGCCCAGTTTGGGGTTGCGCATTCTGGTATTTTACAGCAGCGTATTGCAGGTAAACCCTTTGTAGCCATGGCTGCCATATTACAGTTTTCTCCTTATTGCTGGATGGTCAAAGAAAGCTCTGATATTTTTCATGCCCGTGATTTTGTCAATAAACGTGTTAGTCAAGTGAGTAAAGAGAGCAGCTCTGAGCTATTGACTATGCTCAAGCGTAGCGGCATTGATACCGAAAAGTTAGCTATATACAAAGGTAATCAATTACAAAAAGCATGGATGGAAAATAAGCTAGATGCCATAGAAGTTTATGTTACCGACTTACCTTATTATATGGAGCAGCAAGGCATTGCTCATCGACTCATATGCCCTCAACGTTATGGTATGGACGTATACGCAGATATTTTATTTACCAGTGACGATATGCTTAAGTATCATCCTGATACGGTAGAAAAATTTTATCAAGCGAGTTTAAAAGGATGGCGTTATGCTTTAATGAATATGGATGAAGCTATTGCGATTACTCAGCAGTTTTATGCCTCTGAACGTAGTTTTCATCAATTAGCGTATGAAGCGGAAGTGTTAAAAGAGTATGTTGCTCCACCTAGCACCAATGTGGGTAATATGTCGATGGCAAAATGGCGCTTAATTGCTGATTTATATGAGATTGATCAAACAAAGTTTGATGCAGTAAAAGCTGATTTTATTTATAAATATAAAAAGCAAGAAACCCTGCAGTTTTCTTGGATGCTGATTGCTGCCATTATTATTAGTATTATTTCTATCCCGCTTTATTTACGGCTAATTTTTAAATCACGCTAAATTCAGCTAAAAACATAAGTGTATATAAAGCTAAGTGCTAGTCTTGCTCTATGAGTTTAAAAAAATAACCGCTTAATTAGACGCTAGTGTACTGGTATAATTTATCTTCTTTTTTATATTTTAAGCTGTTATGACCTTAACTGAGCAATTTTCTGCCCTCGATTCGTTACTGATGAGCACACGTTCTTATTGGCAGTGCACCGCATTTGATTTTGACTCATTACCGTGGCCTGAGTTGCATGTTTGCTTAACCGAGTTATCTGATGAGGCGGTTGCTGAGTTAGATACGGATCAAGCGAAGCTTTATCAATTTTTTTCACCTTTCATACCCGGTGTAGGGCAATTAAGTCAATTGGCTTCACTGCCGACTATAACAAGCCGTCGAGCGGATTATCCATTTTGGATCAGTAATGGTATAAAAGGACGAAAGTTTACTCAGCTTCAAGACTTTGTCGGTGCCCTACCTGCTAATAATCAGCCTATTTTAGAATGGTGTGCAGGCAAGGGGCATTTAGGGCGTATGTTGGCGTTTAATGGAGCACCGAGTGTGCACAGTGTTGAGCTTCAACCTCATTTATGTGAGCAAGGGCAAACAAGTGCACAGCAACAAGGCCTTGCTATGCAATTTAGCCAAGCTGATGTACTTACAGATAACACTCAGGACTTTTTTAACCCGCAAACTCATGCCGTTGCTTTACATGCCTGCGGTGCGTTACATCAAACTTTTATGTATCAAGCCAGTGCGGCAAAAGTAGCGCAAATTAGCTTTTCACCTTGTTGTTATCATTTATTTACCGAGAATAATTATCAAGCAATGAGCGAACAGGCGAAGCGAAGTGAGCTTAATTTAACTCATAGAGATTTAAAACTCGCCTTACAAGAAACCGTCACGGCTCCATCGCGAGTTAGCAAAGTGCGAAAAACAGAAGTTGAGTGGCGACTCGGGTTTGATGCATTAAGAAAGTCTCTCACCGGTGAGACAGCGTATGTTAGTGTGCCATCAGTGAATAAGGCGATATTTTCAGATTCGTTTGCATCATTTTGTAACTGGGCTGCTGATAAAAAAGCCTTGCCATTACCTCAAGGTATTGATTATGAAAAGTTTTTATTGGTTGGGCAGGCACGAAAAAAGATAACGGAACGAGTTGAACTGGTTCGACATGTGTTTAGAAGGGCAATAGAAGTTTGGCTTGTGCTCGATCGTGCTTTATATTTGCAACAGCAAGGCTATGACGTTGGTGTTGGTACATTTTGTGAAAAGCAATTAACTCCCCGTAATATTTTAATTTTAGCCAGTTTAACGCCCTCGACCTAAAAGAGATGTAATGAGAAATTTAAATAACTTACTAGAAAACAACAAACGCTGGGCATCGAGAACGAGCGAAGCGAACCCTGAATTTTTTAAGATTTTATCGATGCAACAAAATCCAGAATATTTATGGATCGGTTGTTCTGACTCTCGGGTACCAGCCAATCAAATAGTTGACTTACTTCCAGGTGAGTTGTTTGTTCACCGTAATGTTGCCAACGTGGTAGTGCACACAGATCATAATTGTTTATCGGTTATGCAGTATGCAGTCGAAGTATTAAAAGTAAAACACATTATGGTTGTTGGTCACTATGGTTGCGGTGGTGTTCAAGCGGTATTAAATGAAGATCGCTTTGGTTTTATTGATAACTGGTTACGCCACGTTGGTGATGTTAAAGAAAAGCATTTAGAGCAACTTAATGCAATGCCAGAAAAGCAGCGCTTAGACCGTTTAATTGAACTAAATGTGATTGAGCAAGTGCGTAATGTATCGCGTACCAGTATTGTTCAAGATGCGTGGTTGCGAGGTCAAGATCTAACAGTTCATGGATGGGTGTATGGATTGGAAAATGGCCACTTACACGATCTAGAATCAGTAGTGAGCTGCGCCGAAGAAGAATGCACTAGTTATAAAAAAGCAATACAGCATGTGCTAAATAAGTCAGTGGGTAGTCACGCTTAGTATGGCTAAAACGGCAGTGATTATCGGTAGTACGGGCTTAGTGGGCAGCCAGTTATTACAACAGCTTTTAGTAAGTCCTCGCTATTCGAAAGTAGTGAGCTTATCGCGCCGTCATTTAGACCTTTCTCACCCTAAATTAACTAGCCATGTTATTGATTTTGAAAACCTGACGCATTACGTTGAATTATTTAATGGTGACGTGTTTTTTTCTTGCTTAGGCACTACGCTAAAGCAAGCTGGAAGCCTAACAGCACAACGTAAAGTTGATTTTGACTACCAATTTATTTGTGCTCAAATGGCGGCCAATAACGGTGTTCCTCATTATTGTTTGGTGTCATCAAGTGGCGCAAATGCGCATAGTATGAGCCGTTACCTAAAAATCAAAGGTGAACTTGAGCAGCAGGTAAAGCAGCTTGGCTTCTCGCGACTAAGCGTGTTGCAACCGTCTTTATTATTGGGCGAACGTTCAGAGTTGCGTGTAGCAGAAAAAATAGCCGCGTTAGTACTTCCGTGGATAACTCAATGTGGTAGGTTAAAGCGCTATAAACCTATCACCGGTGAACAGGTTGCTGAGAAAATGCTAATGGTTAGTTTAAAGCAGCAGCAATCAATCGCATATTATACGCTAGATGAACTGTTTGAGAGTGAATGTAAATAACGCCATAAGTGGTGTTTGTTTTATGGCGTTATAGTTATTATTCAGCGTCTGTTTTTGCCGATAATTGCTGTTCAAGTAGCGCTACTTTCGCTTCTAATTCAGTCAGCTTTTCACGGGTGCGGATCAGCACTTGGCTTTGAATATCAAACTCTTCACGGCTTACAAAATCCATTTCGGCAAGCTTATTTTGTAACACTTGCTTGGTTTTACATTCAAGTGTATCAGCCAGATTTTTTACACCTTGTGGCATGTTATTAGTGATCTGTTTCGCAATTTCTTCAAGTTTTGCTGGGTTAATCATAGTCGTCCCTTGCCTGTTGCCTAAAATGATAATAACTAATATTACCTTATTGGCTAGGCGTATTGTAGTGATTACGTTAAAATTGCCCGTCTTTTTGCAATCACCTGGTCATTATGAAACTCAATCCTAAACAAGATGAAGCGGTAAAGTACATTAGTGGTCCTTGCTTGGTATTAGCTGGCGCAGGTTCAGGTAAAACGCGAGTTATTACTAATAAAATCGCTTATTTAGTGCAAAAGTGTGAGTATCAAGCGCGTAATATTGCTGCCGTTACTTTTACTAACAAAGCAGCTAAAGAAATGCGCGAGCGGGTTATGCAAACCTTAGGCAAGCAAGAATCTAAAGGTTTATGGGTCTCTACATTTCATACGCTTGGGCTCGAAATCATCAAAAAAGAGTTAAAAACACTTGGGTTTAAACCCGGTTTTTCGCTGTTTGACGACCAAGATACCAATCAATTACTCGGTGATTTAACCGAAGACGAGCTTAAAAAAGACAAAGACTTACTGAACCTGCTAAAAATGCAAATTGGTAGCTGGAAGAATGAACTCATTTTACCAGAGCAAGCTATTGGTGAAGCACGCGATGCACAAAAGTCTTTATTTGCGCAGCTTTATGCGCGTTACCAAAATCAATTAAGAGCGTATAACGCACTGGATTTTGATGATTTAATTATGATCCCCACGCTGCTTTTAAGCAGTAACGCCACTTCACGTGAACGTTGGCAGCAGCGTTTTCGCTATTTACTGGTGGATGAATATCAAGATACTAATACCAGCCAATATCAATTAGTAAAATTGCTGGTGGGTGAGCGTGCACGTTTTACTGTGGTGGGAGATGACGATCAGTCAATTTACTCTTGGCGGGGGGCTCGCCCACAAAACTTGGTGCTATTAAGTAAAGATTACCCTGGACTTCGATTAATAAAACTAGAACAAAACTACCGTAGTGCTGGGCGTATTCTAAAAGCGGCTAATATATTAATTGCGAATAATCCTCATGAGTTTGAAAAAAAGCTTTTTAGTGAGCTAGGTTATGGCGAACAGATTAAAGTCATTGGCTGTCGTGATGAAGAACATGAGTCAGAACGCGTGGTTGCAGAAATTATTTCTCATAAATTTATGAAACGTACTAGTTATAAAGATTATGCGATTTTATATCGAGGTAACCACCAAGCACGCGGCTTTGAAAAGTCTTTAATGAGTAACCGTATACCCTATAAAATTAGCGGCGGGATGTCGTTTTTTTCCCGCTCTGAAATTAAAGATATCATGGCTTACTTACGCTTATTAGTAAATCAAGATGATGACAATGCCTTTTTAAGAATTGTGAATACACCACGGCGTGAAATAGGCACGGTGACGCTTGAAAAACTAGGCACCTTAGCCAATGAAAAACATCAAAGCTTGTTTGCTACGTGTTTCGATAACGACTTAGGGTATAGACTAAAAGGCCGTGGTTATAATGCGTTAGCTGGATTTGCCCGCTGGGTGGTTGAGCTTTCGGATAACGCAGTTCGCAGCGATACCTTAGAAGCGGTAAAAGATTTAGTGCGAAATATTAATTACGAAGCTTACTTATACGAATCATCACCGAGTGCCAAAGCCGCCGAAATGCGCATGAAAAATGTATCCGAGTTATACCGTTGGATCACCGATATGTTAACAGGTGATGCTGATAATCCACCAATGACATTGGCTGAAGTGGTTAGTAAATTGACCCTACGCGATATGCTTGAGCGTAACGAAGAGGAAGATGAAGCAGATGCAGTACAATTACTTACGCTGCATGCTTCAAAGGGACTCGAGTACCCTTATGTATTTATGGTAGGCATGGAAGAGGGGCTGTTACCACACCAAGTGAGTATTGATGAGGATAATGTAGATGAAGAGCGCCGCCTTGCGTATGTGGGTATTACCCGTGCGCAGCAAGAGCTAACCTTAACGTATGCTAAAATTCGTCGTCAATTTGGTGAAACATCGCAAACGGAGTTGAGTCGATTTGTGCAAGAGCTACCCCAAGATGATCTCGCTTTTGAAAACAAAAAAGCGCCTAACACCCAAGCTGAACGCATGGAAAAAGGCCAAGCTCGGGTTGCAAATTTAAGAGCTATGCTAAAAAAACCACAATAGGATGCGTTTAGCGTTATTTTGATTCTGAGCTTATAAGTGTTGAACGTATCGCGCTTTTAAGTGGGTGCTGTTTGGCAACAAACAAGTTCAAGCCATGTTTATCTAAAAGGGCTCTGAGGTTTAAGATTGACGGGCCTTTAGCTATTACTTTGATACGTTTAAGCTTAGTAATAGCAAGCACCCCCTGCAACTGCAAATCGTAGCATTCTTGCTGTAATATTCGCTTACTAAAGGTGGAGCTAAGCAGTAAATAATCACACTCTATTTCAGTCAACAAATTAAGCTCGCATTTGTCTTTTGCGAAATTGTTCAAGCCAATCGAGTAACCGTTCTTTTTAAGTTGTTTTAAGTTTTCTAATTGCAGCGAACTGGCATAACGCAACTCTTGCTCATCAAACAATAAGCAAAGCTGGTCACTGTTTACCGACTGCTTTAGTGCAGCTGTTAATAAAGAGAATTCATGCTTTTCTAAAAGCAGACTTGAGCAAGGCAGAAGAGCAACGCTTATTTCAGCGTCTTTCGCCTGTTGATACGCCTGTAAAATCAGTTGGAGTTCTACTTTTATATGCTGTTCTTTATCACTCGCAAATTTCTTTAAAATATCAAAACTAGTAAAGCCAAGTACAGGGTGTTCACCAAACGCTTCAAATAATGAGGCATATTGATAATGCTCATCCGTAGAAATAATATCTGAGCTACGAAACGTCATAGGTAATACATCAAGATGGTGCAATGTTTGTGACTCATGTTGCAGCATTGGCTCTGTGAGTAACGGGTGAAATAATTCGAAGCGATTTTTACCGGAGTTTTTAGCGTAATACATTGCGGCATCAGCATCTCTAATAATTTCATCTGTATGTTTATAGCTTTGCTTTGAATAAGTGATACCAATACTCGCGCCGCTTTGCACACAAATACCTTTTGTACAGAAAGGTTTTCGCATGATGTTGATGATTCGATTTGCAACATCCTCAGCTTGGTTTGGCTCGGTTAAATGAGTGAGTAAAATTACAAATTCATCTCCCCCTAAGCGTGCTAATAAATCATGCTCACGGATACATTGAGAGAACAACTGACCCACGCTAATTAAAAATTCGTCTCCGGCATGGTGCCCAAGCTGGTCGTTTATATCTTTAAACTTATCAAGATCAATAAACAGTACCGCAAAGTGCTCATCAGGATGACGTTGATAAAACTGTAGCGTTTTTTCTAGCTGAGTTAAAAATAAATTACGATTAGGCAAGCTTGTTAATGAGTCATGGTGCGCATCGTGATACAGCTGCTGTTCTATTTTTTTACGCTCATCAATTTGCATCTGTAAATGCAAATTTGCTTGGCTTAACTCTTTGGTTTTTTCGTTTACACGAGAAGCGAGCTCTTGGTGACTCTTTTTCAGCGCCTGTGAGGCTAATTTTGTTTGTAATACCGTGGCAATTTGATGCGATACAAAGGTTATGAGTTCTGCATCATCTTGTGTGAAAAGGTGTTCATTATTATAAGCTTGGCAAACAATTAGACCAATAACCCCTTGTGAGGTTTTTAGCGGAGCGCCAAGCCAGCTGGTGGCTCTTTTCGACTCATCAATTGGTGTTTCACGCTCTACAATGCCACTATTTAATAATTCTTGTGCTCTTTGCGGGTGAATTATTTGTGTTTCTTCGGTACTGATCACCAGCTCACTGTACCCTTTTGCAAAGCGCCTTGGTTGGGTGCTGCCTTGAAATTCGTCAACACTGTAAGGAAAACTAATCCAACCCGATTCTTTATCATATAAGGCAATATAAAGATTTTTTGCGTAAGTGATGGTTTTTATTATTTTGTGTATTTGAAAATAAGCATCATCTAAGTTTTTAGCTTGAGTTGTCAGCTCTGAAATTTTGAATAATATTTGCTGGCGTTGCAGGGCATTTTTTCGTTGTTGTATTTCAACATTTAAAGTATCATTGCTTTGCGTTAATGCACGGGTTCTTAGTTTTACTTCTGATTCGAGTAGCTCTCGTTTCTTAACGCGTTCAATAGCTGTCGCTAAATAGAGTGACATTGCTTCAAGTAGGTTTATTTGTTGCGAACTATAACCTTGCTCAGTGTCGTAACTTTGCGCTGCTAATACGCCAATAATATTTTTTTCTTGATAAACTGGAACGCCTACCCAGTGTTCTGCAGGTGTACCTAATGCTTTGAATAAGCCTTGCTGTGCAGCATCATGCATTTGTTGCTTAGTGAAATAAGTGGTCTTTCCTTGCTTAAACACATAACCCGTTGCGCCTTCTTCAAAATTATTCTCCCGATTAAGTGGTACAGAAATTCCATCTTTTTCATCAGAAAAATAAGACAGTTCCAACTGTTGTGATTGCGGCTCAACAAGCACCACATAAAAGCTTTTACTCGGGACATACTTTTGTAAAATGTCATGAATAGCTGGGTAAAGTAAGGTTAATTCGGCAACAGTACTTGCTTGCTCTGATAGCTGTATCAGGGCATTGTGGAGGTGGTAGGCATGTTTGTACTTTTTCAATAGTGCTTTTAGTCGTTTATTTTGGCGCACTACGCTACTCGGTACAATGAGTTTATCTTCCAATGATGTTTAACCAGTTATAATTTTTTGTATAGTTATTAATCATTATAGTTCCACTTTTAACATTTTGCGTCAAGTAGATATTTATCTTAATTATGCTGCGAAAAGTCGATAATTAGAAACAAAAAAGGCTTACTGTGAGTAAGCCTTTCATTTATAGTTTTAGCCTGACTAATTTTATTTAGCAGTCATAAAATCAATTGCTGCGCTTATTTCATCATCTGAACAATCCATACATGTACCACGTGGCGGCATTGCATTGAAGCCATTGATTGAATGTTCAAGTAATACATCTTTGCCTTTGGCGATACGAGGAGCCCAATCATCAGCAGATTTTGGTGCACCGAGAGCTCCCGTTCCGTGACAAGCAAAACAGGCTGCTTGGTATACTTGCTCGCCTGAACGAGGCCCTGTTGGTTCAGCAGCCGCTGCTTTTTCACCTTCAAGGTAAACAGCGCCAATAGGCGCTAAACGTTTTTTAATAGCATCTTCAGTCATAGAGTTATCATATGGCTGTGCGTATGCTGTGGTTGCTAGCACAAGTAATGCTGCAGCTGATAGTTTTTTCATTTTGCCTTGCCCACTTCAATTTGAACGTGATCAATCACGATTTTAAATGACGGAATTCAAACCAATTATAACTCCACTAAGTCATTTATAAAATGCTCAGAGCCGATTTTATTTAGAAATACGACTATTGATTGTCTTAACTCAATAAAATTACATGGTTTGGCGCGTAGTTAAATTATAAAACGGGAGTATGTCGTATTTTAAATGCGATCAGACCCGTTACGACTAACTCATAGCTAATACGTTACGCACTAACTTATCGATTCCTGCATTTGCATCCATAATAGACTGTGCCAACATATAGGCCGGTGTCGTAACGAGTTTATTGCTTTTATCAATAACAATATCATCCACTTTACACTCTACGTGTTCAGCGCCTAATGTGCTAAGAGCCTCGGCTGTGTCGCTATCATTACCAATAGTAAGCTGAGGTTTATGATAAATAAAAGGCAATAGAGCCGGTGCAATACACATGTAACCAGTGGTTTTTTTTGCATCCGCAAACGCTTTACAAGCGCTAAGTACTGCCTCGTTTACTTTAGCGTTAGTGCCATTAATAGCAAAGTCAGATAGATTTTTAGCGACCCCGAAGCCCCCAGGGACAATGAGTGCATCAAATTGTGTAACGTCTAATTCAGCGAGTGACTTTATATTGCCACGGGTGATGCGAGCTGATTCAACTAATACATTTCGCGGCTGTGCTATTTCTTCACCAGTGATGTGATTAATGGTGTGGTACTGCTCTATATCAGGTGCAAAGCACTGATACTGAGCATTATTTTTTTCAATGTGTAATAAAGTCAGTACCACCTCATTAATTTCACTACCATCAAACACACCACAACCTGCTAAAATTACAGCTATATTTTTCATATCATTTCGCTCCATTAAAGTCTCTTAAATAAAGTTTAACACGATGAATCAGCCGATTTAAAAATTTATTTGCTGGTTTTTTAGGCGTAAAGCACGTTGTTATGCGCTATATGCCATTTAGTGATTGGTAGGCATGAAAAAAATTATAAAGGATCGCTATGATCTTTGATCCATTATGCTAGAATGCTCATCCTGTTGTTTAAATGGACGTAAATAATTAAGGTGGGTTATAAAAACAGTGACGGTATAAATGCTTTTTCCACATTAATAGAAAAATAATAAAAAAGAACCTCGAATTATCTTTTTTTAAACAAAACAATAAATTACAAATTAATCTAGGCATTTCAAGATGCTTCGGATGGGTAGTTTGTGGGTGTTATCTACATAGTTATCCACAACTTACTAAAAATGTAGCGCGATTACTCACATTAATTCACAGTCGTTTTATTTACTGCCTTATGGCATGCTTACACTCATATTACTTTTTTGTATTTAGGATCCAATTTTACCATGGCTCAGATCCCCGAAAACCCGCTTATTTTAGTTGATGGCTCTTCATATTTGTTTCGTGCTTATCATTCACCACCACATCTAACGAACTCTAAGGGTGAGGCCACCGGTGCCATTTATGGCGTGGTAAACATGCTTAAAAGTTTGATCAAACAATATGATCCCTCACATATGGTGGTGGTATTTGACGCCAAAGGTAAAACCTTCAGAAATGATATGTACAGTGAGTATAAAGCTAACCGTCCGCCAATGCCTGATGATCTGCGTACTCAAATAGCGCCGCTGCACAGTATTATCAAAGCAATGGGTTTTCCGTTAATTAGTATTGAGGGCGTGGAAGCCGATGACGTAATCGGTACTTTTGCACGCATCGCCTCTGAGCAACAACGTCATGTGCTGGTATCGACTGGTGATAAAGATATGGCGCAGTTGGTCAATGAGCATGTAACCTTGATTAATACCATGACCGACAGTATTTCAGATCCCGAAACTGTGGTTGAAAAGTTTGGTGTTGGACCTGAACTTATTATCGATTATTTAGCTTTAATGGGCGACAAAGTAGATAATATTCCTGGCGTTGAGGGGTGCGGGCCTAAAACAGCAGTTAAATGGTTACAAAAGTACGGATCGCTTCAGGGCGTAATTGATAATGCTTCTGATATAAAAGGTAAAATAGGCGAGAAACTGGCAAAAGCGATTGATCATTTACCGTTAAGCTATGAGCTTGCCACTATTAAATGTGATGTTGAGGTTGAATCTGATCTTGATACTTTTAAATTACAAACACCGAATAAAGACGAATTAATTGCCTTATACGGTGAATGTGAGTTTCGTCGTTGGCTAGCTGAATTGCTAGACAACCCAAAAGATGCCGACACACATTTAGCAGTACCAACGCAAGAGAATGAGCTGCCAAAAGTTGAAGATGCGCACTATGAAACGATTTTAACGCAAGCCCAGTTTGACGCGTTAATAGCGCAGCTTAATGAAGCTGAGCTATTTGCTTTTGATACAGAAACAACCAGTTTAGAGTATATGAAAGCGCAATTGGTCGGTATGAGCTTTGCGGTTAAAGCAGGCGAAGCGGCTTACTTACCAATAGCACATGATTATCCCGGTGCGCCTGAGCAGCTAAGCCTTGAATTTGTGATGCAAAAGTTGGGGCCGATATTAGCAGATGAAAATAAAGCTAAAGTAGGTCAAAATCTAAAATACGATAAAAGCGTGCTTGCCAATGCCGGTTATGAATTAAATGGTATTAAGTTCGACACTATGTTGGAGTCTTATGTATTTAATAGCGTAGGCACCCGTCATGATATGGACTCGTTGGCGCTTAAATACTTAGGCCACAAAAATATTAGCTTTGAAGATATTGCTGGTAAAGGTAAAAAGCAGCTTACATTTAATCAAATAGAACTTGAAAAAGCAGCGCCTTATGCCGCTGAAGATGCCGATATTACTTTGCGTTTGCACCAAGTGTTATGGCCGAAACTTGAAGCGGATGAAAAACTAAAATCGGTGTTTGAAGATATAGAAATGCCACTAGTAAGTGTTATTTCTGATATAGAGCGCACCGGTGTTGCTATCGACAGCAACATGTTAGCGGCACATAGCCAACGTTTAGGTGAGCGATTACTTGAGCTTGAAAAAGAAGCGTTTGAAATAGCGGGCGAACCGTTTAACTTAAGCTCACCAAAGCAACTACAGGTGCTGTTATTTGAAAAGCTCGAATTGCCCGTTATCAAAAAAACACCTAAAGGCGCGCCTTCTACGGCAGAAGAAGTACTGCAAGAGTTAGCGCATGATTACCCGCTGCCTAAAGTGATTATTGAGCACCGTGGATTATCAAAATTAAAATCAACTTACACCGATAAATTACCCTTGATAGTAAATGAACAAACTGGACGAGTGCATACTTCTTATCACCAAGCGGTAACAGCAACGGGTCGATTAAGTTCAAGTGATCCTAATTTACAAAATATCCCTATTCGTTCAGAGGAAGGGCGTCGTATTCGTGAAGCTTTTATTGCCGCCGATGGATATAAAATTATGGCTGCCGATTACAGCCAAATAGAGCTACGTATTATGGCGCATCTTTCACAAGATAAAGGATTGTTGAGTGCATTTGCCAATGGTTTAGATGTCCATAGTGCAACGGCCGCTGAAGTATTTGGGGTTGAGCTAGAGGAAGTAACATCAGATATGCGCCGTAAAGCTAAAGCGGTAAACTTTGGCTTAATTTATGGTATGTCGGCATTTGGCTTAGCACGTCAACTTGATGTACCTCGCCATGAAGCGCAGCATTATATTGATAAATATTTTGAGCGTTTTCCAGGTGTTTTAGAATACATGGAAACAACGCGTGAGAAAGCGGCCGAAAATGGCTATGTAGAAACAATTTTTGGCCGTCGCTTACATTTACCAGAAATAAATGCGCGCAATGGCGCTCGTCGCAAAGGCGCTGAGCGCGCAGCAATTAATGCACCGATGCAAGGCACTGCGGCTGATATTATTAAAAAAGCGATGTTAAGCGTGCATGCTTGGGTTAATCAGCAAGCACCTAATACAGTTAAGTTGCTCATGCAAGTACATGATGAATTGGTATTTGAGATTAAAACAGAATGTACTGAGCAATATACCAAACAGATTTGTGAGCTGATGTCACAAGCGGCGCAGTTAGATGTACCACTTATTGTTGAAGCTGACGAAGGTGATAACTGGGAACAAGCACACTAATTTAGCGCTACTGTACTGGTTTTAATATAGGCCAAATACAGAGTTCAAAAAGAGAATCATAAAGCGCCGCTAGGCGCTTTTTCTTTATCTTGCAGGTTAAAAAAAAGTTAAATTAAACAGCAGTTTGTATTAAATCGTTAGAGGTTCGTCAATTCGCTACGATTATCAATAATATGCTTGTATTTTTACACTTGCTTTTGGTAAAGTGCCGCCCGTCCTCATCCTGTAGGACATCCTGTTGATGATGCATCGAAAGATGCAACGTATTGATAGCTTCTCCCCAGTTTGCTATATCGGCCCATCATATATTTGATGGGTCGTTTTTTATAGCCTTACATTTGTTAACTTTATTCTCTAATTGCACTTAGTGTTTCAAGTGATACCATCACTCTACTTTGCGTTTTATCACGCAGTCATTAATGATTTTCAGTCAGGCTGATCAAAGTATTATTTACCAAGGTATAATTCTTTTTATTTTAGGAGTACGTCATGTTTAAGAAGTTATTTGTAACGGGTTTATCAATATCATGTTTAATGGTTTCAGGTTTTGCATCGGCAAACTGGCAATTACTTAATGATAAAAGCCAGTTAAGTTTTGTCTCTATTAAAAGTAACAGCATTGCTGAAGCTAATCACTTTACTCAACTAAAAGGGCAACTGAGCGAAAAAGGTCAGTTTAATGTGAAAGTTGATTTAACATCAGCTGAAACCTTTATCCCTATTCGTAACGAGCGTCTAAGTAAAATATTGTTTGAATCTGATACATTTACACATGCTACATTAACAACTGATTTATCTAAAAAATTGTCACTTATTAAACAACCTGGTCAGCATTTATTAAAAGGTATCAATGCAGAATTAGACTTTCACGGCCATAAACAGCCTCTGACTATTGATGTACTTGTCAGTAGTGCAGAAAATGGTGATTTAAGTGTGGCATCATTTACCCCTATCATTATCAATAGCGATGACTTTAAAGTCACTGATGGAATAATGCAGTTACAAAAATTAGCCGGATTACCTTCAATTGCTACTGCCGTGCCAGTTACTTTTGCACTGACATTTAAAAAACAGTGATTTCACTTAACGAGCTTAGTAAGCAACTCAGCGAGCCAAGCAAACCTTTTGAACAATGGCAGCCCGCTCATTGCGGGCAGTTACCATTATTGATTGATGAGCAAGGTAAATGGTTTTACGCAGGTAGTGAAATTACTCGTCAATCAATGGTGAAACTTTTTGCGAGTGTATTATGCAACGAAGATGGGCAGTTTTACTTAAAAACACCCGTAGAAAAAATCGCGATTGAGGTGAAGGATGCGCCTTTTATTATTGTAAATTGGCATAGTGAAAAGACATCAGAGGGAAGTGTTATTTGTTGTATTGATAACTTAAACCGTACATGGTTATTAAGTCGTCCTGATTCACTTTATATCAATGACTACAAAGGCGCTGCCGTGCCTTATATGCAGTTACCCTACGGCTGCTTTGCGCGAGTTGCGCGAAATGTGTTTTATCAGTGGGCTGAAATAGCCGAAACAGATGAGCTCGGCTATTTTATTACTTCCGCACAGCAGAAATTTTACTTACAGTAATTATTCGCTATCTGGCGCTACTAAATCAGCAGGTGGAACGGCCACGATTGGGCCTAAATACCACTCATCTAGCTTTTTAGCGACTTCTGGTAAGCCGGTGCCTTTAAGTGATGAAAATGCATGAACCGTAATATCGCCATCTAATTCACTTAACTCACGACGTACGCTAAGAACTTGTGATTTACGCGGACCTTGCTTTAGCTTATCGGCTTTAGTTAATAGTGCCAATACCGGAATTTCACTGCCTACAGCCCAATTAATTAAGTCGCGGTCTAAATCTTTTAATGGATGACGAATATCCATTAATACCACAATACCTTTTAAACTTTGACGTTTTTGCAGGTATTCGCCTAGCGATTTTTGCCATTTCTTTTTCATTTCAATCGGCACTTTTGCAAACCCATAGCCAGGTAGGTCAATTAGGCGCATATTATCTACATCGGCAAGTTCAAAGGTGTTGATCAGCTGAGTACGGCCGGGTGTTTTACTGGTTCGTGCTAACTTTTGATCGGTTAGGGCATTTAGCGCACTTGATTTACCTGCATTAGAGCGACCGGCAAACGCGACTTCAATTCCCGTATCAGCAGGTAATTTAGTGATGTCTGGCGCGCTTGTAACAAAAGACGCAGTGTTATACTTGATACGAGATTTGAGCACAGGCTCTCCTAAAACTTAAAAAAATAACATTGGGTAAACCAAATTCACCCGTGGCGCGTATTTTATACTATAAAGTAGCTATTAAAAAGTGTATTTGAGCATGTAAGATCATTGCTGACAGTACATTTTAACTGGCTTAGCGTTTAATTTTACTCAAAACCCTATAATTTATAGGTTTAATGTGTGTAGAAAACGTGCCAGAGAATTTAATATCGTGTAGAATATAAAAATCACAACATCCATATTGTAGATGATACAGGGTCGGAAACAGAGAATTCACCATGAAAAAAATAGCACTATCTTTAACTATATTGCTTGGTGCGTTGTCAGCAAGCAACGCAACAGCATTTGATGGCGATGTAAACGCAGGTAAAGAAAAATCAGCAACGTGTGCGGCTTGTCACGGCCCAGACGGTAATGCGCCGGTTAACATCTACCCAAAAATTGCAGGTCAACACGCAGATTACACCTATAAGCAACTTACTGAATTTAAATTAGGTATGACTTCGGGCGGTAAAGAAGGTCGTATGAATGCAGTAATGAGCGGCATGGCAATGCCATTGAGCGATCAGGATATGAAAGACTTGGCTGCTTACTTTGCTTCTTTGAACATGTCTGAAGGTGCTACACCGAAAGATGTTCAAGAAACAGGTGCCATGCTGTATAAAGCGGGTGACGCTGAACGCGGTATTCCGTCATGTGCGGCTTGTCATGGTCCGCGTGGTAATGGCTCTTCACTTGCTAAATTTCCAAAAATTTCTTTTCAACATCCAGAATACATCAAGTCACAACTTGAACAGTTCAGAGATGGTGTTCGTAATAACGACCTAAACGGTGTTATGCAAGACATTGCAAAGAAACTAACAGATAAAGACATTGAAACACTCTCTAAATACCTTGGTGGACTACACTAAAGTCGTATTTATTTAGATGTTGTTAACATAATACAATGTTAAATAGATAAAAAGCAGCCTTGGCTGCTTTTTTTGTGCTTGCCGTGACCGATAAAGCTCCTCCCCTTGTAAGACATTGACCATGCTTTAATGTAAGAAAAGTCTCATTTTATTTTTATTTTTTAATGTAACTTATTGTAATTTATATTTTTTAGTGTTTTTTGTAATATGTAGTACAAGAAAAAAGATATAAATTAGTTGTAACAAAATTATTAACGAGTAAATTAACCCCTGTCGCAAAAACAATAACAAATAGGAAAACGTTATAAGGATAGTAGCGCGGCACGACTGAATAGCACATAGAGTGTGCTACCAAAGGAAATATCAAAAAAGTGTTAGGAAGACCGAAAATAATAAAATACTCATGGAAGTTTAATAATAAAAACAAAATGGAATGCTACACGGAAGATAAATAATAAAAATACGGATAGAAAATAATAATAAAAACAATAAAGACTAAAAAGTCGAAGGGAGAAGTGTCCATATAATGGCGCTCAGATTAGTAGGCGGTAGAGATGTTTTCTCTACCGCCTTTTTATTTGTCCTGTTACAATACCCCCCGTTTAAAAAAAGTACCTTAACTGTGCTTTGGCGCGCAAAACGCCCAAACTGAATTCTCCTGGCTAGGCCAGCACCGCGATGCCCATTGAGTTGCGCCTCGCTCAAAACCTCTTAAGTGAGACGATCAAGATATGAGTAGAAAGAAAAAGTCACGTAAAATTCCATCAAATGGTCCCGTTCGTTTAAGCCAAGATAAGCTTAAAGAAATGCGCGCATTGAAAGAGCAACGTGTTAAAAAAACTAAGGGCGCTAAGCCTGGTTCACGTAATGCACCGGATGCAGTGAGTAATGAAACTCAAAAAGCAGGTTCGGCTGCTAAAGATAAACGCGTTGGTAGTAAAAAAGCAGTGCCATTAGTTGCACCTGCTGCTGAACCAAAAATCGAAATGAAACGTAACCTTAAACCTGTAGCAGAGCTTAAAAAGGCCGTTGAACCAGAATTAACGCCTGAACAAGAGTTAGAAGCCCTTGAAAATGATGAGCGCTTACTTAAATTAGTTGAGCGTCATGAGCAAGGTGAAATGCTAACGGGTAAAGATGCAAAATACTTCAATAGCCGCATAGCGCGTCACCAAGTGCTTTGTAAATTATTAGGCATTGAAGATGAAGAAGAGTTTGAAGATGACTTCAGCGATGAAGACAGTAATTCAGACTTTGATCAATACCTATCAAACGATCTAGCAAATGAATGGCTAGATGACGACGAAGATAAGTAATAAGGACACGCAATGAGTACAGCAGTGATCTTAGCCTTAGTTGTAGGTGCTGCTATTATAGCGGGCTTGGCATTTTATGCGGGTCAGTTGCTCTACAAGCTAAATGTGCAAAAAAAGCTAATTAGCAAAAAACAGGCAGAGCAACAGCAAAAGCTAAAACAGTCGCGTTTAAAGCGTAATGCGAAGTTAGCCGATAGTATTCATTTAATTGCACGTGCTATGAATGAAAAGCAATGTGATTATTCTGAGGGGTGCTTACGTATTTGGGTGCTTATGTCGCAATATAGTTTTGATACTGAGCGCGACCTAACGAGTGCATACCCGGGTATTTATAAAATGTACGACGTGGTAAAAGAAATGCCAACCCATGATTCGCGCAAAAAGTACGCTAAAAAAGAAATTTTTAAGCAAGACACGGCGCGCTGGCGTGCAGAAGAATCACTGAGTGATGAAATTGAAGCTGACTGTAAAAAAATTATTGTTGAGTTTAAAGCAGCCCAAGGCAGCGAAAACGTGGTTTTTAACTAGCGCTTAGATTTTACGGCATATATAAAAAAGCAGACCTTGGTCTGCTTTTTTTATACGTGCTAGTTTTAAATTATATAACGCGTGAGAAGCGAGTGGCATTTATCTGTTTTTGTAAATGCGCATCAAAGCACATACAAATAATACGAATAAATAAATTCCCTTTTGGTGTTACGCTAATTAGGTTGTTTTCTATTGTTACCATTTCATCGGCAATTAATGGTGCGAGTGCCTCTAAAGCATCTTGAAAGTAGTCATTAAAGCTGATTTTATGTCTGTTAGCGAATACGCTCATATCAAGCTCAAACTGGCAAATAAGCTGCTTAATCGCATCGGCGCGAATAAGATCATCTTGGGTTAAATGCATGCCTTTATTAATGGCACTGCCTGCTTGCTCATCAACTGCTTGATAATAATGTTTTAACTCTTTTTTATTTTGTAATATCGCTGTGCCTATTTGCGAAATAGACGAGACACCTAAGCCCAATAAGTCGCACTCGCCATGAGTGGTGTAGCCTTGAAAATTACGATGCAGCTGATCCGTATTTTGTGCAATGGCTAGCTCATTATCAACTTTTGCAAAGTGATCCATACCTATAAATTGATAGCCCGCCTGCGTCATTTGCTCTAGGGTATTTTTAAACATGGTGAGCTTATTATGCGCACTGGGTAAATCGGCGTCTTTAATTTTACGTTGGGCGGCAAAACGATCAGGTAAATGAGCATAGTTAAACACTGAAACGCGATCAGGGCCTAAGGCAATAAGTTGCTCAATCGTTTGCGTAAAGCTCTCAGGTGTTTGTAGTGGCAGGCCATAAATCATATCAGCATTAATTGATTTAAAGCCCAACTGTTTTGCTTGGGTAATTAATTGCTTTACCTCATCAACATGCTGAGGGCGATTAACAGCCAGCTGAACCTGATCATTAAAATCTTGAATACCAAATGACACACGATTAAACCCCAACTCGCTTAAATCAACCAGCATATTGTCAGCCAGTGAGCGAGGGTCGATTTCGATACCGCGCTCGCAGGTATCGCTAAAGTTAAAGTGTTGCTCTAGCAGTTTTACTAAGCGCGTCATTTGCGCTGCGGTTAAAAAAGTTGGTGTGCCGCCCCCCAAATGTAATTGCTCAACCCGATAATCTTGAAACAGCGGTGCTTGTGCTGCAATTTCTTTAGCTAAAAAGTCTAGGTAGGTATCGGCTTTAGATTGGTGGCGAGTAATGACTTTATTACAGCCACAGTAATAACAAAGCTGACTACAAAAAGGAATATGAATATATAAAGACAACGAACGGGTTTGCGATGATTCAATAGCGCTAATCAAATCTTGTTGCTGATAACCATCAGCTAACGAAAGCGCGGTCGGGTAAGACGTGTAACGCGGGCCCGATACATTGTATTTGTTTATTAAAGTTTGATCCCATTGAGGAAGTTTAATCATCACGCGCACCTTATCTTTTAAGTTGCTGCGTATTGTAAAAAAGCAAAGGGGAGGAGGTTTTGATCTACAACAAAAAAAGGTGCCGCAGCACCTTTTTAATATATAACGCGGCTGCGTTACATTATGGCGTCTTTTAAGTACTGAAATAACTCTTTGTAGCTTCTCGCTGGTTTTTCAGCTTTTACTTCTTTGGCAGCATTACGCACCATTTGGCGCATTTTTTGGCGCTCAAGAGCTGGATATTGTTCAATTGTTTCGTTGATTAAGTCATCGCCTTGTTCAATTAAATCACTGCGCAGTTGCTCAATTTTTTTGATCATAACCTCAGCTTGGTTATTTTTATTAAGCATGACATCAATGATCGCTTTAATTTCTTCAATATTTTCTACCGTACGAAGGGTTTTTGCGATGTAATTTAAATGTCGGCGGTAGGCATCACTTTTATTACTTATTTTATCAGCAACCACCATTGCTTCTTTTAAGTCATCATTGAGCGGCAGGCGTTCACGCTGCTTTTTACCCATTTTGGCAATTTCAGATCCTAACTGATGAAACTCTTGCGCTTCGCGCTTAAGTTCACTTTTTGATACATATATAATTTCTTCTTCAATTTCAGCAGGCTTGCCTTTTTTCTTCGCCATGGGGTGCTCTTAAATAAAAATAACTTCATCTATTATACGCGATTCTTTTAGTGATTAATATTAGCTGATGTGGTGCAGTGAGTGTGTTAGCATTTAAATATAAAAAATGTGTGCAATATGGCCTTTAGGGCTCAGGACAGAATTTATGAAAAGCCAACACCAAGATCCAATTTATTCGCAAATCTCTCAAGTAAAAGACGCTGTATCAGAAGTACTTGAACATGCTAAAAAACTAGGTGCTACCGCTGCAGAAGCGGCTATGTCTAGCACTTCGGGGCTGTCGGTAAGTACGCGCATGGGGGAGGTAGAAACCATTGAGTTTAATCAAGACGGTGGTTTAGGTATTAGCGTGTATGTTGGCAATAACAAAGGCTCGGCATCAACGGCTGATTTAAATCCTAAAACATTACGTGCTGTGGTCGAAAAAGCCATCGATATTGCTAAATTCACCTCAGACGATCCATGTAATGGCATTGCTGATAAAGAACTGCTTGAGTTTTCCCCTAAAGATTTAGACTTATTTCACCCTTGGGATGTAAGCCCAGAGCAAGGGATTGATTTATGTCACGCCGCAGAGCAAGCCGCATTAAACGCCGATGAGCGAATTGTGAACTCTGATGGTGCTAGCTTTTCATCGCATCAAGGGCTGCGAGTATATGGTAACAGCCATGGTTTAATTGCAGGCTTTCCACGTACTCGCCACAGCATAAGCACTATGGTGATAGGTAAAGAGGGCGAGCATATGCAGCGCGATTCAGCCTACACGATTTCTCGCGATCAAGCGGGGTTAAAAGATGCTGCAAGTGTTGGACTTGAAGCCGCAGCAGAAACCCTAGCAAAACTAAACAGCCAAAAACTAGGCACCATGAAAGTGCCGGTTATTTTTAGAGCTGATATTGCTAATTCATTGTTTGGCCATTTGGTATCAGCAATTGGTGGTGGTGCACTGTATCGTAAATCCAGCTTTTTATTGGATAGCTTAGGCACGCAGGTATTTAGCAAAACGGTTAATATTTCAGAGCGTCCGCACTTACTTAAAGGCTTAGCATCATCGCCATTTGATAGCGAGGGGGTTAAAACGCTCGACAGAGAGATAATACTCGGTGGTGAGCTGCAAACGTATTTACTAGCAAGCTATGCAGCGCGTAAAATGAATATGACGCCAACAGGACATGCTGGCGGTATCCATAATTGGTTAGTAGAACAAACGCATCAAGATTTAGCCGCATTATTAAAAACCATGGGTACGGGCTTATTGGTTACGGAACTTATGGGGCAGGGTGTGAATACTGTAACGGGTGACTACTCTCGCGGTGCGGCTGGTTTTTGGATTGAAAATGGTGAAATACAATACCCAGTAAGTGAAATTACGATTGCTGGTAATTTAAAAGATATGTTCAAAGGTATTACAGCCATTGGTGGTGATATTGAGCGACGCGGCGGTATTCAAACGGGCTCAGTGCTGATTGAACAAATGCAAGTAGCAGGGGCTTAGCCCATTTTTGTTTGCTTAAATTCAGCCACGCTGAATTTAAGCAGATCTAAACGATGTCTTTAAGGTGTGATATGGCTAAAGATAGATATGCGCCAAAACCGTTAACCGACATTATGGCGGGGCTTAACAACCGTTTAGCGGCCTATGCGGGAAAAAGCCAAGCTCTGGATACACAACAACAATTGTTGCGAGATTTTTTAGGCCCTAAACTAGGTGATAAATGCCGAGTGAGTAATTACCGCGATGGCACCTTAATGATAGAAGCCGTCTCAGCCCCTATTGCGCTAAGGCTTAATTATTTGAAAATGGATATGCAATCTCATTTTAGAGCAGCAGGTATGGCTGAGCTTGGGCAAATAAAAATTACCGCCAATCCACAGGCAACGCAACGATTAAATGCCCGCCCTAAAATTGCTGATGATAAAACAACTAACTCGCTTAAAATGAGTGCACAAACGGCTGATTATTTAAATGCGATCGCCGACTCTGCTCCACCGTCATTAAAAGAAAAGCTTCAGCGCTTAGCTTTACATGGCAAAAATAAACCTTAGTTAAATACCACTTAGCTCCTTCCTCGGTTTGTTTTATTAGCTTTAAAATACTTTGTTACATATTTGATTTTGTTGTTATATCGATCAGGTTTATGAGGCCGGATCAGTACTTCATATTCGGTGCTAGCAATGTGTATTTTATTAAGCTACATGCATGCGTTAAGGCTTAATGAAATACGTATTTATGTCGATCAGCATACGGAGTTCTTATGAAAAAAATAACCATGACTGCCGCTAAGTCAAACTATGGGTCGTTCTCACAGTTATATGGTTGAAAATACACGTGAAGAGTTAGGGATGTTACCACTTGAGCCAGCTATTAAAAGCATTGATACAGTGAAAGATAAAGCTGCGTTGGTCACATTAGTGGCACGGCTACAATTAAAGGCGGAGATCTTCCTTTTGGCTGGTATGTTAATAATGACGCTAAAAACTCAAGTGAAAATGCGCTCTATGCCTATCAAGCGGGACTTGGTTTACCTGACCGTGATTATTATTTAAAAGATGATGAAAAATTCACAAAAATTCGCGCGGCTTATCAAACCTATATTACCGATATTTTAGCTAAAGCTGGCGTTAATAATGCCACTGATGCAGCCAAAGCGATACTTGCCTTTGAAACGACACTTGCTGATGCACAGTGGAGCCGAGTGCAAAGCCGTGATGCAACAAAATCATATAATAAAATGTCAGTAGCTGAAGCTAACACGTTAATGGGAGATTTTGATTTAAGTGCTTACTTTGAAGCAGTTGGTGTTGATGCTCAAGAGTTGATTGTGCGCCAACCAAGTTACTTTGAAAAATTTGCAGACATTTTCAAAAATACAGGCTTAACGGTTTGGCAAAACTACTTAAAATTCCATTTCGTTAGTAATTACCCTAAAGATTTAGTAGATTTGAAGTTTAATTTTTACAGCATCACGTTGCGCGGTGTTGAAGAACAAGCGCCACTTTGGAAGTAAGCCGTTGATGCATTAAACAGGGAATGCTTACTACAACCCAGTGAATAACGAAACAGTATCTCCTGCGGCGATTTTACAGCCTCCTTTCTTTTATTTAGAAGCAGATGATGCGGTTAACTATGGTGCTATTGGTGCGGTTATTGGCCATGAGTTAGGCCATGGCTTTGATGATCAAGGTGCAAAATACGACGGTGATGGCAATTTGCGTAATTGGTGGAGCGAGTCAGACCTTAAGCAGTTTGAACAGCGAAGTGCTGCCTTAGTTGTGCAGTATAATCAATATAAACCGTTTGAAGATGCCAGCGTTAATGGTGAGCTGATACTGGGTGAAAACATTGGTGATTTAGGCGGCTTAACCGTCGCTTATAAAGCGTATCAGCTATCGCTGGGTAATTCGAAAGCACCAATTATTGAAGGCTATACGGGCGACCAACGCTTCTTTATGGGCTGGTCGCAAGTTTGGCGTCGTAAATACCGCGATGAAGCTCTGCGTAATCGTTTAATGAGCGATTCACATTCACCAAGTCATTATCGCGTGATTGGTATTTTGTCGAACAGGCCAGAATTTTACCAAGTGTTTGATGTTAAAGAGGGTGATAAAATGTATATCAAGCTTGAAAATCGCGTCAAAATTTGGTAATAGCAATTCGCATAATAAAAAAGCCAGTGAAAGTTAAACTTACTGGCTTTTTTGTTGCTTAATCAAAACGTATAGGTAGGATTAGCTGTATTTTGCTTTTATGGCGCTGATAATCTCGACATTGGCCGCAGGAAAATCATAGTTATCAAGTTCGTCTATACTTACCCATTCGCTTGGTTGCCCTTCTGCGCCATGAGCTTGACCATTAAAGTTACTGACCACATGCACATTAAGTCGTACGCATTTATCGCCATAGTCATGCTCTATAGTGACAAGTTCGCTTGAGCTATGAATAGTAAGTCCTACTTCTTCAAATAATTCGCGCTTCAGTGCTTGAAAAACACTTTCCCCAGCCTCTACTTTTCCGCCTGGAAATTCCCATAAGCCACCTTGGTGCTGTTCATCTGCACGTTTACAAATAAACACATTGTTATTTTTTTTAATTACACCCACAGCAACATTGATGATTACTTTAGTCATTACCTCTCCCTTAAATAGCATAAAAAAAGCGACGCAAGCGTCGCTTTTTATCTAACGTAACAAAGTGGTGTTATTTTAATTTACCACAACATTGTTTGTATTTTTGACCTGAACCACATGGACATGGATCGTTACGACCCACTTTTGGCTCGCTACGCGCCATAACCTGAGCGCTTTGTGGTGCTTCACCACCTACGTGCTCTGCTTCTTCATGTTGATATTCGCGAGGGGCATTTTCACTTTTACGGTGTTGCTCTTCTACTTTTTCAACATCTTCTTCAGCGCGAACTTGTACTTTACTTAAAATACCGACGACATCGACTTTTAAGTTTTCTAGCATTTCAGAGAACAATTCAAACGACTCACGTTTGTACTCTTGCTTAGGATTCTTTTGTGCATAACCACGTAAGTGAATACCTTGGCGTAAGTGATCCATTGCAGCAAGATGGTCTTTCCAATGTTGGTCAAGACTTTGAAGCATAATGGCTTTTTCAAACTGGCGCAGTACAGAATCGCCAACCATTTGTTCTTTTTGCTTGTAAGCTTGTTCAACCGCTTCTTCAATACGCTCACGCAGTTTTTCTTCATACAGTTTATTGTCATCAGCTAACCACTGCGAAAGTGGTAACTCAATCAAGAAGTCTTGTTTTAAGCGTTCTTCAAGCCCTGGGATATCCCACATTTCAGCCAAGCTTTGTGGGGCAATGTATTGATCAATCACACCGGCGAGCACATCACCACGGATAGCGGTAATCGTTTCTGAAATATCACCTTCTTCAAGCAATTCGTTACGTTGAGAGTAAACAACACGACGTTGGTCGTTTGCTACATCATCGTACTCAAGTAGCTGTTTACGCACATCAAAGTTACGTGCTTCTACTTTACGCTGGGCGTTTTCGATTGCGCGGTTTACCCATGGGTGTTCAATGGCTTCACCACGTTGCATACCTAGTTTACGCATCATGTTAGTCATGCGCTCACCGGCAAAAATACGCATTAACGCATCATCCATCGATAGGTAGAAACGGCTTGAACCGGCATCACCTTGACGGCCAGAACGACCACGTAACTGGTTATCAATACGACGTGATTCATGACGCTCAGTACCAATAATGTGTAAGCCGCCAGCATCAATTACCGCATCATGGCGAATTTTCCATGCTGCTTTTATTTCAGCAATTTGTTCGTCAGTTGGGTTCTCAAGTTTTTCAACTTCGCTGTTCCAATTACCACCAAGTACAATATCGGTACCACGACCGGCCATGTTAGTGGCAATCGTGACTGTGCCTGGTAAGCCCGCATCAGAAACAATGTCTGCTTCTTGTGCGTGGAATTTAGCATTAAGTACGTTGTGCTTAATTTTTTCTTTGCGTAAAAACTGCGATAAGTACTCAGAGCTTTCAATTGAGATAGTACCTACAAGTACAGGCTGACCACGTTCTTGACAGTCTTTAATGTCTGCTAAAATCGCTTCGTACTTTTCTTCTTGCGTTAAGTAAACTAAATCAGCGCGATCATCGCGGATCATTGGTTTATTGGTTGGCATAACCACAGTGTCTAAACCGTAGATAGACTGAAACTCAAACGCTTCTGTGTCGGCTGTGCCTGTCATACCTGCTAGCGTTTCGTACAAGCGGAAGTAATTTTGGAACGTAATAGAGGCTAATGTTTGGTTCTCGTTTTGAATTTTCACACCTTCTTTTGCCTCTACAGCTTGGTGTAAACCTTCTGACCAACGACGTCCTTCCATTGAACGACCTGTGTGCTCATCAATAATGATGACTTCGTTTTCTTTGATAACGTAATCAACATCTTTTTGGTAAAGCTTGTGCGCACGAAGAGCGGCATAAACGTGACTAAGTAGCGTGATGCTCGCTGCTGAGTACAGTGAATCACCTTCTTCAATTAAGCCGCGCTCTGTAAGTAACTCTTCAACTTTTATTTGCCCACGCTCAGTAAGATGAACTTGCTTAGATTTCTCATCGATTGTGAAATCGCCATCGCCTTCAATCCCTTCCTCGTCTTCTTTTTCTTGTAATTCAAGTAGAGGAACAATGGTATTAATTTCAGTGTATAGCTCAGAGCTATCTTCAGCAGGACCAGAAATAATCAGTGGCGTACGTGCTTCATCAATAAGGATTGAATCCACTTCATCCACTACGGCATAAAATAATGGGCGTTGTACGCGCTCATCAATGCTAAATGCCATGTTGTCACGCAGGTAATCAAAACCAAATTCGTTATTGGTACCGTAAGTGATGTCAGCTTCATAGGCTTGTTTTTTCTGTTGCGGCATCATGCCCGGAACATTACAGCCTACGGTTAACCCTAAAAATTCAAATAATGGGCGGTTGGTTTCAGCATCACGTTTGGCCAAGTAGTCATTCACGGTAATGACATGAACACCTTTACCTGTTAAACCATTTAAATAAGCCGGCAGTGTCGCTGTGAGTGTTTTACCTTCACCGGTACGCATTTCTGCGATACGACCTTGGTGTAAAACCATACCACCTAATAACTGCACGTCGAAGTGACGCATACCGTTTACACGCTTTGATGCTTCACGTACCACTGCAAATGCTTCTGGTAGAATATCGCCTAAGCTTTGTCCGTTATCGTAACGCTCTCTAAACTCGGCTGTTTTAGCTTTTAAATCTTCATCTGAAAGCGCTTCTAGTTGCGTTTCAAGTGCATTGATCAGTGCGACCGTCTTTCTTAGGTTTTTAATAGTGCGGTCATTGCGACTACCAAAAATCTTGGTAAATAAATTAGATATCATGATAAAACCGTTACAATGTGTTTTTTTGCTAGCCGTGCATCGGCTAACCCATTTTTTACAATTGATAATTAATGTATTCTTTAAATTAACCTTTAGGACACATTAATTAGCAATTTTGTATTAAGCTGCTTAAAAAGCACTGTTTATTACCTGCGCTACTATACCAGACTCTGCTAAACATCAAACTACCTCAATAAAAAGATCTTCATTTAAAACAGAAAAATGAGATCTCGCTCATAAAAATAGCGTTATATAACGAAACTTGATTAAAACTGCAGATAAACAGACCCTAAAGATATGGTGCTGAATAAATTAAAAACAAGAGCAAAGCGCTTAAATTTCACCCTTAAACGCCTTGTTAGCAGCCATCGTTTTTTAAAGCTTAAATTGAGCAATCGTTTTATATATTACTCTCGGTAAGTCACTTAAGTCATACGCTTTATCTGCAGGTATGTAATGAATGGTTGCGGTATCATTAAAGAGATTACTAATCGAAAAAAAGCGTGTGTTAATATCTTCTGCAATCAGCGTTTGCTAATATTATTTTTAGTCGCATAAAGTTAATTATATTTTTTATCGCTATAAAACGCGTTGATTGAGTTTTAATAAGGGTAAATAAAGTGCAAACCAACAAAGATAATTTAGTCGTTCTTGGCGCTGGCTGGCTTGGCCAAGCCTTATGTATTGATGCACAAAAGCAAGGTTGGCAAGTGCAGGGAACTCATCGAAGTGACACTCATCAATTTGATTTTGAACGTCAGTTTGTTTTACAAAACGGCGAGCTGCAGCACCAAGTGGATTTACAAAATGCGTATTGGGTCTGTGCAATCCCGCCTCGCAGTCGAGATAGCGAAAGTGATTATCCGCAAGTGCTTGAGCAGGCGTTAAAGCTGGCAACTGAGCTTAATTGCAAAGGCTTTTTATTGTGCTCATCGACTGGGGTATATGACCAAGAACCTGGCGTTTATAGTGAAAGCAGCGATATATCAGGCACTAACGAGCGACAAATAAAGCTGTATGACGCTGAAGAGCAAGTGCTTGAACAGCAAGGTAAAGTGCTTCGCTTAGCCGGATTGTTGGGGCCAAATAGAGAGCCTGGTCGTTTTGTGGCGGGTAAAGAACTTAATACCTCTAGTCAGCAAGTAGTGAATATGGTGCATCAACAAGATGTAATCAATGCGATTTACGTGGTCCTTAATAACTGGTCGCAAGGACAAAGCATTTATAACGTGGTGAACCCCGCGCACCCGACCAAAGCAGATTATTATGCAAAAAAGTGTGAGCTGTATGGCACACAAATGCCAAGCTTTAGTAGTGATGAAGTCGCTGAGCGCAAAGTTATTGGCTCAGCGATAGAAGCGCTGGGTTTTAGTTATCAGTATGGTATTTAACCTGAACTCTGAATAATAAATCTATCTCAAGCAGCTATTTTCAGTCCTAACTGCGTTGAATTTACTTGCAATAGGCGAGCTATTGACGCGTAATTTCGCCTTGTTTTCACTGGAAATCTCTGGCTAGAGAAAATAAACATAAATATCATATTGATTTAATACGTTTGTAAATCTCTTAACCAGAGTTCAGGCTATTTAATAAGAAGGTAAGGGCGAGTTTTTTATAAAGTCACACAACTTACCTTCACTTAGTAGCGTGTTAGCCGCTTCAATATCGGGAGCAAAATACCGGTCTTTGTCATAATAACTAACATGTTGGCGTAGCAGTGCTTTGGCACTTTCTACTTTATCACACGCGCGAAGTGGTGCTCTAAATTCAAGCCCTTGGGCAGCACTGAGCCATTCTATGGCCAGTACGCCTTGCGTATTATTAGCCATATCAACCAGTCGTCGTGCTGCAAACGTTGCCATGGAAACATGGTCTTCCTGATTAGCTGAAGTTGGTAAGCTATCTACCGAGGCTGGGTGTGCTAGTGACTTGTTCTCAGAGGCGAGCGCAGCTGCGGTGACTTGAGCAATCATAAATCCTGAATTTACCCCACCGTTTTTTACTAAAAATGGCGGTAATTTAGATAAATTAGAGTCAATCAGTAGGGCAATACGTCGCTCAGCTAAGGCGCCAATTTCAGCAATAGCAATCGCCAGGTTATCAGCGGCCATAGCAACGGGCTCAGCATGAAAGTTTCCGCCTGAAATAATATCCCCTACATCGGCAAATACGAGAGGGTTATCGGTTACTCCGTTTGATTCACACAGTAGTACTTCGGCGGCTTGGCGTATTTGGGTTAAGCATGCACCAAGTACTTGCGGTTGGCAACGCAGACAATATGGGTCTTGTACTTTTTCACAATTAATATGTGAGTCACTAATTTGTGAGTGGGTATCGAGTAATTCTCTAAATACGTGAGCCGTATCTATTTGCCCACGCTGACCACGAATGTCATGAATACGTGCATCAAATGGCGCGCGACTGCCCATGGCCGCTTCTATACTTATAGAGCCAATAACACAGCTTTGTGCATACAAGTCTTCGGCTCTAAATAATCCCTGAAGTGCAAATGCAGTGGATGCTTGCGTGCCATTTAATAATGCCAAGCCTTCTTTAGCGGCTAATGTAAGAGGTTCTAGGCCTGCAATCTTGAGTCCTTGTGCAGCACTTATCAGCTCACCTTGGTAACGCATTTGGCCCTCACCCAATAAAGGCAAACACATATGCGCAAGCGGTGCTAAATCGCCCGATGCGCCCACTGAGCCCTTTTTAGGCACGCAAGGGTAAACTTCACTTTTAAGCAGCTGCATAAAAAACTCAAGCACAGCTAAGCGAATACCAGAATAACCGCGCGATAAAGAGTTTATTTTTAGCGTGATCATCAACCTAACGGTGCTGTCATCCATTAATTCACCAATACCTGCGGCGTGTGAAAGCACGATACTACGTTGTAATAGTTCGAGTTCATCGTCAGCGATTTTAGTATTGGCCAATAACCCAAAGCCAGTATTAATGCCATATACAGTGCGATGTTCGTTTATCACGTTTTGGACTGTTTGAGCACTGGCAGCTATTTGCGCCTGTGCATTATTGGCCAGAGTTAAGTGTATGGCTGATTTGTTAATTTTTCTTAGCGTGTTTAAGTCAAGCTGACCCGGTTTGAGTGTATATGAAATCATGACTTGTCCTCATTAAGCATTGGTAAGTCTAGCTGCTGCTGTTGCGCACAGTTTTTTGCAATTTCATAACCCGCATCAGCATGGCGCATTACACCGGTGGCGGGATCGTTCCATAATACTCGAGCAAGACGCTGCTCTGCTTCATCGGTACCATCGGCAACAATCACTACGCCTGAGTGCTGGCTAAAACCCATACCTACACCGCCGCCATGGTGAAGCGATACCCAAGTAGCACCGCCTGCGGTATTAAGCAGAGCATTTAATAGTGGCCAATCGGAGACCGCGTCGGAGCCATCTTTCATACTTTCAGTTTCACGGTTAGGACTGGCAACTGAGCCTGAGTCGAGATGATCTCGTCCAATAACTACCGGCGCTTTAAGCTCACCGCTTTTAACCATATCGTTAAAGGCAACAGCAAGGCGCGCTCTATCTTTTAAACCGACCCAACAAATACGTGCAGGCAAGCCTTGAAATTGAATTCGCTCACGCGCCATATCAAGCCAATTATGTAGGTGTTTATCATCTGGAATGAGTTCTTTTACTTTTGCATCGGTTTTATAAATATCTTCAGGATCGCCAGATAGCGCTACCCACCTAAACGGACCAATACCTTCACAAAATAATGGACGAATATACGCAGGCACAAACCCAGGGAAATCAAATGCATTACTCACGCCTTCTTCTAGGGCCATTTGACGAATATTATTACCATAGTCGGTTGTTGCTGCGCCCGCTTTTTGTAGTGCCAGCATCGCCTTTACTTGGACTGCCATTGACTGTTTAGCCGCTTTTACAACCGCTTTTGGGTTATCGATTCGCATTTTAGCTGCGTATTCCATACTCCAATCTTGTGGCAGGTAACCGTTAAGTGGATCATGAGCTGAGGTTTGATCGGTAACTATATCGGGGGTCACCCCACTTTTTACCAAGGTACTAAACACATCGGCGGCGTTACCTAGTAAACCCACAGAAAGCGCTTCACCTTTTATGCAAGCATCTGTTATTAATTTTAGTGCATGCTCAAGATCTGTGGCTTTTACATCGACATATCCTGTTTTTATCCGAAAATCGATACGGCTTTCATCACATTCCACCACCAAGGCACTAAAGCCTGCCATGGTAGCCGCTAATGGTTGCGCCCCCCCCATACCTCCAAGGCCACCCGTTAATACCCACTTACCTTTAGCATTACCAGCAAAATGCTGTTTTGCCATAGCTACAAACGTTTCGTAAGTGCCTTGCACTATGCCTTGAGAGCCAATGTAAATCCAAGACCCTGCGGTCATTTGGCCGTACATCATCAAGCCTTTTTTATCTAGCTCGTTAAAGTGTTCCCAATTTGCCCAGTGCGGTACTAGGTTTGAATTGGCAATTAACACGCGTGGTGCATTGCTATGAGTTTTAAATACACCCACAGGTTTGCCTGATTGCACTAATAAGGTTTCGTCATTTTCTAGGCGTTCAAGTGTGGCAATTATTTTGTCATAACTTGGCCAATCACGTGCAGCACGGCCAATACCACCATAAACCACCAGAGCTTGAGGGTGCTCTGCAACATCAGGGTCTAAATTATTCATTAGCATGCGTTTAGCCGCTTCGGTTTGCCAGCTTTTGGTGGTTATTTGATTGCCATGTTGCGCGCGTATTTCGCGTTGTGTGTCCAGTCGATGATTCATTGTTCACTCCTGTTAAATAGTGTTATGCGTTATGCGCTTTATTATTATTTTTAAATGTTAATTGTCCGCCCAAGCGGTACTTACTGCCCGGCGATATAAGTCGTGCAAAGCTAACAATCCCGTTAACCGACCAAGTGCGGCGTATTACTTGTAAGCATGGCTCTTCGTTATATAGGTTAAGCCATTGACACATTTCATTATTTGGCGTTATAGCCTCTACGGTGTGCCTTGCTTGTGTTAATGGGGCAACTGTTGATAGGTATTCGTGTGGGGTGAGAGCGGTAAAATCTTGTTGTAAATAATCCTTCGCAAGTAACGGGTTTACAAAGCGCTCTTCAACTTGCAAGGGGCTGTCGTTTTCGTTATGAATAATGACACTTCGGTACACCACACTATCTACCTCAACACCTAAAGCAATAGCAATTGGCGCCACGGCATTGATTGATTCCAACACCTGTACTGTGCAGCTGTAGTTTCCGTTTCGCTCTTTGACTTCATGCGCAATGTTTTTTATTTCCAGTAGTGATGACTGCGACTTAAAGCTTGCGACAAAAGTACCTAGCCCTTGGCTACGGGTTAAAATGCCTGTATCAGTTAGCTCACTTAGCGCTCGACGTGCGGTCATTCTGCTTACCGCAAACTGCTTTGCCAGTTCATTTTCTGAGGGCACGCGTTGGTTTTCAAGCCAAAGCCCACTGCGTATTTTGTCCACAATAAACTGTTTTATTTGTGTAAATTTAGGTGTTGGCATAGACGCTTTTGGTGTATTAAAAATAAACAATACTTAATAAGATGGCATAATTACCTTGTATATACAAGATGTGTTGTTAAACTCGTTTGAACATTATCGCGGAGAAGCTTATGCAAGCCACAGAATCTACAGAACAGTTAAATGATATCGATTTATTGCTCACAGATGCCAACATTGCCACTATGGATAGCAATATTGATGCGCCTTATGGGGCGATAGAAAATGCGGCGTTAGCTATTAAAAATGGCAAAATAGTGTGGCTAGGTAAGCAAGCTGATTTACCTAATTTTGATGTGTTAGCCACCCCGATATTAAGTGTTAAAGGGCAATGGTTAACCCCAGGCTTAATTGATTGCCATACACATTTAGTGTTTGCCGGTTCTCGTGCGCAAGAGTTTGAGCAGCGTTTGCATGGCGTGAGCTATCAGCAAATAGCCGCGCAGGGAGGGGGAATAGCAAGTACAGTTAAAGCAACCCGAGAGGCTGACCACGAACAGTTATTTGTAGCAGCAAAAGAGCGTTTAAATGCATTGTTAGCTGAAGGGGTGACGACGGTTGAAATTAAGTCAGGGTATGGGCTTGATATAGACAATGAGAAAAAAATATTGGAGGTGGCTAGGCTGTTAAATCAACATCACCCCATTGAAGTGGTTAACACCTTTTTAGGGGCGCATGCGCTACCTTTGGCGTTTAAAAACCGCAGTGATGATTACATAGATTTGGTATGTAATGAAATGCTAAGCACGCTTGTTGAACATGACCTAGTGGATGCAGTTGACGTATTTTGTGAAGACATTGGCTTTAGCTACGCACAAACTCAACGCGTATTTGATGCAGCTAAAAAACACGGTTTGGCAATCAAGTGTCATGCCGAGCAATTATCAAATCAACACGGTGCAGCGCTGGTGGCACAATACAATGGTTTATCAGCAGATCATTTAGAATACCTTGATGAAGCTGGCGTTAAAGCTATGGCAAACGCAGGCACTGTGGCGGTATTGTTGCCTGGGGCTTTTTATTTTTTAAAAGAAACTAAATACCCACCAATTGAGCTGTTAAATAAATACAAAGTACCCATTGCGATCGCCAGTGACTTTAATCCCGGCACATCACCATTATGTTCGTTGCAATTAATGATGAATATGGCTTGCACTTTATTTAATTTAACGCCAGAGCAAGCATTGAAAGGTGTAACAACAAACGCTGCTCGTGCTTTAGGTCTTACTGATAGAGGCGTATTAAAAGTCGGTGCTCGCGCAGATATAGCACATTGGCAAATTGACCACCCGGCGCAATTAAGTTATCAGTTTGGAGTAAATAAACTGTTAAACCTATGGATATTAGGTAAACTTAGCTGATTATAAGATTTAATTCCCAAACCTATGCTCTATTTAATGTCAGTGAGTGCGCCGGCTATGGGTGGCGCGTTATTAAGTTATAACAATGTCGCTACTTTTTTAAGTGGTGCGCTTTTAATGGCGATGGTTGCAACGCTATTCACCGTTAAAAATAACGTCATGAGGCTAAGCTTATTATGTACTGGGTTCATTGGCTTAGCGATGGTCAGTAGCGAAATACCTTGGCTTGCTTTTTTGTTATTAGTAGGTTTTGTTTTTAACTTTCATCAAGTAAGTTTGCAAAAACAAAAAATACCGTGGCTTATAAGTACCTGTGCAACAGGATTACTTGTTTTATTATTCATAGGGCATCTTTTTTTCACGTTGCATATATCGTGGCTGATCGTGGCTATTTTAATACTCTCAATTAGTGGTTTTTTAATTGATAATGAGTCAAGCGTTACTGCGTCCTCAAAGCCAGAAACCGAGACCGAGGTGTATGTTGAAAAGTCACCTTTAGCTAGTTTTCCTAATAAACAACAGTTACGCCAAAAGTATAATGAACTAAGCAATGAAGATTCATTTAGAGCGGCTCTGATCGTGTTAAGGCTAGAGGGGTTTGCGCAAGTTAATCAACATATTGGACGTGATTTTGGTGATTTACTGCTGTCGCAGTCGGCAAGTCGTATTAAAGATTTATTGGAAAGCGATGAGGTATTTTACCTTGAGCTGCATGCTAAATTGGCCCATTTAGGCGGGTTAAATTTTGCGTTTATTTGTAATTTACAAGGTCATAACCATTTACATCAACAGCTTATAGAAAAAATTATTGGTGCTACATTAAAGCCATTTAATGTAGCTAATTGCACCATTGAGGTAAAAGTAAGAGCCAGTTACGTTCATTGTGAACAACAAACTACGCCGTTTGATGAGTTAATTAGCCGTGCTTTTTTAGCGCTTGATAGTCATCCAAGTAAACAAATAGTGGCCTATCATCAACAAATGATGACTGAGCATCTAGAGCAACAAGCCCGATTAGCAGAGCTTGCAAACATTAGCTTTGTCGATGAATTTGAGTTGTTTTTTCAACCTGTTATTCGAAATGATGATGGGCAAATTGAATTTTTAGAATTGTTATTACGTTGGCAACACCCAACGCAAGGTATTTTATCAGCAAGTCGATTTATCAAGGATATTAGAATTGCAGGGCTTGAGTATTCACTGGCTACTTTTGTTATTGAGCGTGCTGGCGAATTAGCTATGGCACTTCGTATGGAAGGAATGCCAGTCCCTTTGAGTGTTAATTTATTTGGTTCGGAGATGCTCAATGAAGAGTTTGTTGATTTTGTTTACGCAGTGATTGGTGAGCATCAACTAAGACCCGGCGATTTAATAATTGAATGCCCACTTGATGTTTTCACCAGCCTTGATGATAAAGGCAGAGCGATGATCGCAAGGCTCAATAATTTAGGTTTAAAAGTATGCGTTGATGGCTTGGGAGATAACCCCGTATTACTGTCTAAATTACCAAGTTTAGCGGTAGAGTACATTAAAGTATCTCCAGCCTTAACTGCTGATTTTAGCAATCAAAATAATATACGCAGCTTAGTCAGTGGTATGGTGGAAATGCATAATCAACAACAAACAAAAGTGATCTTTGAAGGTGTTGAAACACTAGACCAGTTGAAGTTTGTGAAAAGTTTAAAAGCTTATGCCTCACAAGGCTACTATTACGGACACCCTTTAAGTAGTTTAGGATTAATGAGTTGGTTTAAGCAGTGGTTACAGGCGCAAGAGGAAGATTAAATATTTTGCTTGGTTTGTAGGTAGGTATTTACTAAGGCGCTAATAACTTGACCACATTGCAATTTACCCGCAGCAAGAGAGTGAGGATGTTGCGACGGTGCTGCTTCGCATAAATGTAAATAAGCACTGTGATGATTACTTGCAGCTAAATAAACATAATGCTCGCCATCGCTAACATCAAAACCGCAATAATTAAATGCGCTTGCAGGCATGTTGGTTAGGCTATCTAAATCAACTTCTATTCCTAACGGTGCGTTATCAAATGCGTTTAGTGCATTGTTAGTTGCCTCCGTTAAACTTATTTTTCGCCTAACATTAATCGCTTGATAGCTGGTAAAACTAAATTTTGCATTTTGCATTGCATTAAAAATTTGTTGATTATTTTTAAGCTCATGCAAGCCAATCACATGGTAATTATTTAGATGTTGCTCTTGGTAGGCATAATGAAAACCATTGCCACTGTGTCTGCCTTCACACTCTCTAAAATCGGCATGAGGGTCTAAATTAATGGCATTAATTGCGCAATTTTTATATTTTGCAAGCGAGCGAATAATGCCTAGGCAGTTGTTGTGTCCACCGCCAATAATGATAGGCTCAAGGCCTGCTTTAAAAATCATGCTTAAAACAGTTTCAACGCGCAGATCAATCTCAGCGCACAACTGGCGTAATTGATCTAAATCGTCAGGATTTTGGTTATCAAGCGGATGTGCTTGTTCCATTAAGTCGTCGAGATTTACTTCACCAAGCAGCAGAACTTTTTGCATGGCGATAGAATCAGTGTGAGGTTGATTTAAAAAGTGCTGTAAAAAAGCAAGCCAAGCATGCTGTGCTCCGCCTTTACCTAAATTGGCTCTAGGTCCAATGTCTTCGCAAACGCCCAATAAAACAAAGCGCATACCAAATTGTGCAGCATCAGTAAGCGCTTGTTGTATATTAACGTTTGCGTCAAGTAATGCCATTGACTGCCATGCTTTTAGCTCGCCAGCACGGTTAGAGCAAATGCGCTTGAGCGTGCTTTCGTTATATACTTTAAGGTGAACAGTCACGCTACAGTTCTATTATTTCTAGCTCTAATTCTTCAGCAGAAAGTACAATGCCAGTACTGTCAGCATAAACAAAATCATCATCAAAAAATGATACGCCAGCAAAGTTAACGCCTATACCGCTTTCGCCAGCGCCTTCACTGTCGGCAGCAACAGGGATTGACGCAATGGCTTGAATTCCTATATCAAGCTCTTCAAGTTCATCAACATGACGAACCGCTCCATACACGATAATACCTTGCCAATTGTTTTCAAGTGCCAACTCAGCCAATTCAATATCAATTAATGCTCTGCGAGTTGAACCGCCGCCATCAATAAGTAAAATCTGATCTGTACCATCTTGAGAAAGTAATTGGCGGATCAGTTCATTATTTTCAAAACATTTTACCGTTTTAATGCGGCCACCAAAGCTGTGTCGACCACCAAAGTTGATGAACATAGGTTCAAGCACATCAACCACATCTGCAAAATGATCACATAAATCAGAAGTGCTGTAATCCATTATTTTACCCTCAACAAGATACATAAGTTATGTGACTTAGTATACCCGCCTTATATGCAATAACAACGACTTAATTGCAGTAAATTTAGCCAGCGATAGAACTAAGTCAATAATATTAAAAATAACTTTAATGAATTGATCATCAACGTATAACAATATAATAAAGTTGAAAGGTCAACAGACCTTAGGTTGATGAGTAAAAAAGTGAGGTATTTAACTTATCATTGGCGAGAGTTATAAAATTAGGTAATACTATTGGACAGTCGAAAGTTTTATATTGCCCGTTATAAAAAGGAGTTTCTGATGGTTAGGTTTTACTGGTGACCCTTTTCCTTTTTTATTTTTAAACGATTTAAATAAAAATAATAGTTTTACGCGCTGGCAAACTTAAAATAGGTATTTACAATGAGTTTTTTACAAAATCTGACCATCAAACGCCGCTTACAACTGAACGCATTAGTCGTTGGTTTAGCAATGATTGTGATGCTTTTTATCGTCATTTATCAATCGCGGATTATGCTTAAATTGAATCAGACAGTGCAATATTCACAAGAGCTGAGTGTTCATGAGTTGACGATGCGAAAGTACGAAAAAGACTTTTTATTTTACAAAGATGAATCAAGACTTGCTTTGTTTGAGCAAGAATACGAACAGTTATTAATAAAACTAAAAAAGTTATCGGTATTATCTACTGAGCTTGCGATTGCAACCGAACAGGTAAATCAAATGTCTTCGCTTGCCAAGCGCTATCATGATGACTTTAAAACTGTTGTAAAGTTGCAACGAACAATTGGGTTGCACCCAAAGGATGCACTTTATGGTGAGCTCAGAGAAGCGGTTCATCAAATAGAAACACTGCTCAATGAGCAAAATAATTACCAACTACTTACAATCATGTTACAGCTTCGTCGCGCAGAAAAAGACTTTATGTTGCGTCAGGATACGAAATATCTAGATCGATTTAATAAATTATCAAGTGAGCTAAAGCAACAGGTTAGCATTGCAGAACTTCCTAATAATGTACGTTCTCAGGTGATGACGTTATCTGACAATTATCAAGCTAAATTTACAGCACTCGTTGAAGCGCAAGTTGCTTTGGGGCTCGACTTAAGTTCAGGCGCACTAGGTAAAATGAGAGCGAGTGTTAAAAAGAGTGATGAAGTGGTTACCTTGATTACAAAGGCTACTGAGAAACAGGTAAGCCATACGGCTCAACAAGCGCAAGTATTTGCAATAGTTATATTTGTTATTGCAGGGATCATCGTTATGGTACTTGTGTATTTAACCAGTCGTTCAATTATCCAACCTATTGAAAAAGTTTATCAAGCAATAGATAAGATAAGACAAAACAATGATTTAAGTTTGTTTATAGAGCATAAAGGAAAAGATGAAGTTACCAGAATGACCATAGACTTTAATAGTTTAATTAGCGACTTTAAAGATCTCATCTACGAAGTAAATACGGCTCTAACAACGCTTAATATAGCAACAGGGAACCTATCTGAAACAACCTCAGCGACGAGCTCTGGTATGCAAGAGCAATTACATGAAGCGGATATGGTAGCAACCGCTGCCACAGAAATGCAGGCAACAATTCAAGATATTTCACACAATACTGAAGCTGCAGCAAAAAAAGCTGAATCAACCAATGTAAGCGCCCAGCAAGGTCAGGTTGAAGTCGAGTCAACCATTAAGCACATTAATGCCTTATCGGATTCTTTAGTTAATGCATCAGGTGTGGTATCTCAGCTTGAAAAAGACGGTGAAACCATAGGTTCTGTGCTTGATGTGATACGTGCCATTGCAGAGCAAACTAATTTACTTGCTTTAAATGCTGCCATTGAAGCGGCGAGAGCGGGTGAACAAGGTCGTGGCTTTGCGGTTGTTGCAGATGAAGTGCGCTCACTTGCGCAGCGTACGCAGGAGTCAACCAGCGAAATAGAAGGCATTATTAACACCCTACAACAGCGTACTCAAGAAGTTGTGAGTATCATGCATCAATGTCGTACTCAAGGTGGCGAAAGTGCTACACAAGCAACAAAAGCGGGTGAGCTGTTAGGTTCAATTACCATTGATGTGCAAACTATTATGGAAATGAGTACACATATTGCTACTGCTATTGATGAGCAAAGTCAGGTAGCTTCTGAGGTAAATAAAAACGTGGTCCGAATTCGAGATATTGCAGAGGGGGCTGCGGCTCACTCACAAACTAATGCGCAAACCAGTGAAGAGGTATCTGAGCAAGCAAGGGTACTTCATCAAGCAATTTCAAAATATAAAGTTTAACTACTAAGAGAAAAAAGTGGCTTAATTGCCGCTTTTTTCTCACTCACAGAGTATAAGTTCAGACCAAATACTAGGGAACAAACTTTATGGGTACGCTGTCTTTGTTGTTTTCATGTTGTTTAACGCGCTCTAAATACGTATCCCACAAGCTTGTTTGCTCAGCTTGTAACTTAGCAAAATATTGCCAGCTGAACAGCCCACTGTTATGGCCATCGTCAAACTCTAAACGTAACGCGTAATGCCCTACCGGCGTAATGGTTTTAATTCCCACTGCTTGTTTATTTAGTACTAACTTCATAGACTCAGAACCATGGCCTTGAACCTCTGCTGAGGGAGAGTGTACCCGTAAAAACTCAGCGCTAAATATAACTTCAGAGTGATCATCAAAATAAACATCTAAATTTTTACTCACACTATGATAGTGCACTTTTGTAACTTGTTTCATCGTCATCTCGCTTACAAAAAAGCCTCCATATTGGAGGCTTTTAGTATAACTGTTTGTGTTTTCAATTAAAGAATAAAACGACTTAAGTCTTCATCTTCAACTAGCGCACCTAAGTGTTTTTCAACGTAGGCGGCATCAATAACAAGACTTGAACCCGCTTTTTCAGAAGCGTCATATGAAATCTCTTCCATTAGCCTTTCCATCACTGTATGAAGGCGACGCGCACCGATATTTTCGGTTTTTTCGTTCACTTGCCACGCGGCTTTAGCAATACGCTCAATCGCATCATCGCTAAACTCAATGGTCACTTGTTCTGTTTTGAGTAGCTCGCGTTGTTGCTCAGTAAGTGATGCGTGTGGCTCAGTTAATATACGTTTAAAGTCATCGGCTGTGAGTGCTTCAAGTTCAACACGAATAGGTAAACGGCCTTGTAACTCTGGGATCATGTCTGATGGTTTAGACATTTGGAATGCGCCTGAGGCAATAAACAACATGTGGTCAGTTTTTACCATGCCGTGCTTGGTATTAACGGTAGAGCCTTCAATAAGCGGAAGTAAATCACGTTGTACACCTTCACGACTTACATCTGGGCCTGAGGCTTCACCGCGTTTACAAATTTTGTCTATTTCATCAATAAACACAATGCCGTTTTGCTCTACTGCAAAAATGGCCTGTTCTTTTAATTCTTCAGGATTAACCAGTTTACCGGCTTCTTCTTCAGTAAGTAGTTTAAACGCTTCTTTAATTTTAAGCTTACGCTTAGTGCGTTTATCACCACCCATGTTTTGAAACATTCCCTGTAACTGGTTGGTCATTTCTTCCATACCAGGAGGAGCCATAATTTCAATATTAGGTTGAGCTTGGGCTAAATCAATATCAATTTCTTTGTCATCTAATTGGCCTTCGCGTAACTTTTTACGAAACGATTGGCGTGTCGATGAATTTTCATCACGCTGAACTTCACCGTACTGATCTTTCGCTGGAGGCAGTAATACATCTAAGATACGTTCTTCAGCCGCTTCTTCTGCGCGATGTTTGAACTTTTTAGTTTGTTGCTCTCTTGTCATTTTAATTGAAACATCAACTAAATCACGGATGATAGTTTCAACTTCTTTGCCGACATAACCTACTTCTGTAAATTTAGTGGCTTCAACTTTAATAAAAGGTGCGTTGGCAAGCTTTGCTAAACGACGAGCAATCTCAGTTTTACCTACACCCGTAGGGCCAATCATTAAGATGTTTTTTGGCGTTACTTCTGCGCGTAAGTCTTCGTTTAACTGCATACGGCGCCAGCGATTACGAAGGGCAATAGCAACCGCTTTTTTCGCTTTAGCTTGGCCAATAATATGCTGGTCTAGCTCATGAACAATTTCTCTTGGGGTCATATCAGACATAGCGAGTTCCTATTACAATTCTTCGATAGTTTGGAAGTTATTCGTAAATACACAGATGTTGCCAGCAATTGTTAGACTTTTTTCTACAATTTCACGCGCACTTAAGTCGGTATTTTCTAATAAGGCGGTTGCAGCTGATTGCGCAAAGTTACCGCCGCTGCCAATTGCGATTAGGTCGTTTTCTGGTTGCACCACGTCACCGTTGCCGGTGATAATTAGCGAAGCTGTTTCATCAGCAACAGCAAGTAAAGCTTCAAGTTTACGCAGGGCACGATCGCTACGCCAATCTTTAGCCATTTCTACAGCAGCTTTAGTGAGGTTACCTTGGTGCATTTCTAGTTTGCTTTCAAAACGTTCGAAAAGGGTAAAGGCATCAGCAGTACCGCCAGCAAACCCAGCGATAACTTTGCCATTATAAAGGCGTCGAACTTTTCGGGCATTGCCCTTCATTACTGTGTTACCAAGGGACACTTGGCCGTCACCACCAATAACAACTTTGTCATCACGGCGTACACTTACAATTGTAGTCATGTTATTCCTTATTATCGCGCTAAATTAACGCGTAAAAAACGCTAATGAAGAGGTTATATGGGTAAATGGTTTAAATTCAAGTCCAGCCCCAAATTCCGCAGCCAACAATGCTAATTCGTTTAAGTTTGTTCTTATCACTTTCGGCTTGGCGTTTGGTTTCATAAGGCCCTAAACGCACTTTGTACCAAATACCATTGCTGCCTGTGGTTTTTTTGATTTCTGAAATTAATCCTGCAAACGCTATTTTAGCTTTTAATGTTTCTGCTTGTTCGTGTGTTCTAAACGAGCCACATTGCATAACATAAGGGCCTTTTTGTTCAAGTTCTTTCACTTCAACCTGAATCTCATGCTCCTTAATTTCTCTGATAAACTCTGGCGGCCGTGGTTTGGCTATTTCAATTTTCTTTTCTGGCAGTGGGTTTACTTGTTTTTCAACCAGCTCTGGGTCGGCATTATTTTTAACAAACCAGAGTCCGTACGCAAAACCACCGACTAACAGTAGTGCAATAATGGTCAATAAAATTGGGAAGGGCTTTTTTGCCGGTTGTTGTTTGCTATTTTTTCTATTTGTTGGTTTTTTATTAATATAATCATGTTGTGCCATGGTATTAAATGTGGCCTTACCTAAATCATGTCTGTAGGGTCTACGTCTAAACTCCAGCGAACTTTTTGAGCAAGCTTGCTAGTGCTAAGATAATCAACCATTTGTGCAAGATACTGATGTAGTATGCGTCGATCTTGCGCTTGAATATGTAATTGAAAACGATACATGCCCGCTATTTTTTCTAAAGGCGCGGGGATCGGTCCGAGCAATTGTATACCAGATACCCCATTGACAGGAACCAAATCAGTTAGAAAGTCGACGACTTGCTTTATGTTATGCCCTTGTGCGCGAACAATTGCCATACTCGTAATAGGTGGCAGCTGCGCATCGCTTCGTTCAGTGAGTGCAAAGCGGGCAAAATCTTGATAGCCATTATTAACTAAATCTTGTAATAACGGGTGCTCAGGAAAGTGCGTTTGTAATAATACTTCACCGGGTTCGCCAGAACGTCCTGCGCGTCCTGCAACTTGAGTTATTAATTGTGCTAAGTGCTCAGTAGCCCTAAAGTCACACGAATACAAACCACTATCGACATCTAAAATAAGTACTAGGCTAACATCAGCAAAATGGTGACCTTTTGCCAGCATTTGCGTACCAACTAAAATACGTGCGCCGCCTTGGTTTATTTCATCCAGTGCTTTTTCAAGGCTGCCTTTACGCCGAGTTGAGTCACGGTCGATACGGCTGATCGGGGTGTCTGTAAATTCACTACTTAAAAACTCTTCTATTTGCTCGGTGCCTTTGCCGTTAGGAAAAATTTGCGTACTACCACAGTCAGGGCATTGATGTGGTACATGATATTGATCGCCACAATGGTGGCAAATCATTTGGCCTATTGCCTTATGAAAAGTCGCACTGGTGCTGCAGCGGTTACATTCACTCAACCAACCACATTCATGACAAATCAAGGTAGGAGAAAATCCACGGCGATTTAAAAATACCATCACCTGCTTTCCTCTATTCAGGTGCTGGCGCATTATTGCAAGACTGGCATGCGCAATACCGGCTCGATCAGGCTGACCTTTCATGTCGAGCAGCTTAAACTGATTATCGGTGGCGGTTTGTGCGCGCTCACTTAATGTGAGTAACTGGTATTTGTTATTAATTGCTTTATGCAGTGTTTCTAATGCCGGCGTGGCGCTACCTAAAATAAGCGGAATTTGATGCTGATAGGCACGATACGCAGCTAAATCACGGGCATGATAGCGTAAGGTGTCTTGTTGTTTGAATGAGGCATCATGCTCCTCATCAACAACAATCATCCCAAGCTTTAAAAATGGCAGAAAAATACTCGAACGGGTACCTATAACAATGGCGCAACTGCCTTTTTCACAAAAGCGCCATGTTTGCAGACGCTCGTTATCGGTTAATGCCGAGTGCCATAACATAATAGGGGTGTCAGGAAAGCGACGTCTAAAACGATTGACCGTTTGTGGTGTTAGTCCTATTTCAGGAACGAGCACTAACGCCTGTTCGCCACGTTTTAAAACTTCTTCTAGGCATTGCAGGTAAACTTCGGTTTTTCCGCTGCCAGTGACACCTTCTAGCAAAAAGCTATTAAACCCCGTACTTTGATTAATTGCAGTGCAGGCAATGGCTTGCTCTTTATTTAAACGAGGTTTGCTGCCAACCGTTGGCGAGGTATGTTGCCATTGATTGTCGTGCTCAATGGTTTGAACTATTAGCTCTTTATCTAAAAGGGTATCAATGGTTTTTTTATTAAACCCGAGGGCTTTGAGTTCGGTTAATGATGATTTACCGGATGCTGATAATTGCTTAAGCAAATTAAGCTGTGTTTTAGCTTTTAAAGACGGTAAAAGTGCCCCCTTTTCGCTTAATGTCACCATGTTTATACTGGTTTTATCAGGGCACTCACCTTGGCGCAGTGCACTGGGCAATGCAATATGAATAGTTTCACCGAGTGGATAGCAATAATAACGCGCTGTAAACTTCAGTAGCTCTAAATGCTGCGCAGATAACACCGGTGAGTCGTCAATAACTTCAATAATAGATTTTATTTTGCCTTCCGGGACTGCTGTTTCCGCTTTTAAGCTAAGAATAACCGCTACTTTACGTTGATTGCCAAAAGGGACTAACACGCGCATACCAGGCTGTAATTGAGTCAGCGGTACTAATTGCTCATCCACTTTATAATCAAAGGTGCGAGGCAAGGGGACTTTTATTGCAACTTCAGCAAAACGCATAACAACTCAACCAATTAACGTAATGGTTTAATGTACTAAAAATAGCATTAAAAGCCTACCGACAAATCAGTAATGAATAGGTGTTTGCCGACTTTTTAGCAAAAAGGGTAATTAAAGCTTGTGTGCGTACGGGTTGTTGGATAAAATTCGCGACCAATAAATTTGTTTTAACGACGTATGGTGCCAGACTTCGGGTTTGGAGAGCGATGCGGCCTTAACTAGAGGTTCCTATGAAAGAAGGTATTCACCCTAAGTACGAAGTAATTTCTGCAACTTGTTCATGCGGAAACAAATTCGAAACTCGTTCTACTCTGTGTAAAGACATTCACTTAGACGTATGTTCTGCGTGTCACCCGTTTTACACTGGTAAGCAAAAGATTTTAGACACTGGCGGCCGTGTTGATCGCTTCAACAAGCGCTTCGGTGCACTTAGCAGCAAAAAATAATTTTTTGTTTCTATGTAAAAAAAGCATCTTAGGGTGCTTTTTTTGTGGCCAAAATTTACTTTCCTACCTGCTTTCTTAGCAATTTTGTATTTATTTTTTTTGCATAACTATTTCCTGTTCTTATTCTGAGTATGCATAAACATTTGCAGACAAAACAGCCAATATTCTCTATATTTTTATTTGTTAAACTTTAAAGATGATACTCAAATGCAGGTAACGTGAGGTTATTTGTGTTTAAAGTTAAATAAAATTCGGTATTTCACTATTTTAATTTAAGACTAAAAAATACGCTTTATAAAAATAGAACAAGGGCAAAAAGTACCTGTATTTTTCATTTTTATGACGAATTTATATTTTAAATATGTCAGGATAATCTAGGGAAGTTGCTGATAAATCACTTAAAATTAACAGTTCTAGCATATAACAGGATAGACCTGATATTGCTTGGAATTTAAAAATAATAAAGGTATCGTAGATTAAAACTACCTCTCACTTTAACTTTAATTGCAGGATATAATCGCGTTATGTCAGACTTTCGTGAACAAGCACTACATTACCATGCCCATCCCGTTCCAGGTAAAATCAGTATTGAGCTGACCAAGCCCGCTGAGACGGTTAAAGACCTCGCGCTCGCATACAGCCCCGGTGTCGCAGAACCTGTTCGTGAAATTGCCGCTGATCCAGCAAATGCCTACAAATATACTGGTAAAGGAAATATGGTTGCGGTTATTACTAACGGCACCGCAATTTTAGGCTTAGGTAATTTAGGTCCACTCGCTTCAAAACCCGTTATGGAAGGTAAAGCGCTACTATTTAAGCGTTTTGCTGGGTTAGACTCTATAGATATTGAAGTTAAGCACCGTACTACCGAAGACTTTATTAACACAGTGGCTAATATTGCCGACACCTTTGGTGGAATTAATTTAGAAGATATTAAAGCGCCCGAGTGTTTTGAAATAGAAAAAGCGCTTATAGAGCGTTGTAGTATTCCTGTTTTTCATGATGATCAGCATGGTACGGCTATTGTAACGGCTGCGGGTATGCTAAACGCGCTGGAAGTACAGGGCAAAGCAATTGAAGATGCAATTATTGTGTGTTTAGGTGCCGGCGCTGCAGCTGTTGCCTGTATGGAGCTTTTAATTAAGTGTGGCGCGTTGCGTGAACATATTTATATGTTAGATCGCAAAGGAGTTATTCATACGCGTCGTGATGACTTGAATGAATATAAGCAATTATTTGCAAACAATACCGATAAACGTACTTTACAAGATGTAATTGAAGATGCCGATGTGTTTGTGGGTGTATCGGGCCCTAATTTATTAGCCCCTGAAGATTTAAAATTAATGGCTGATAGACCCGTGGTATTTGCTTGTTCAAACCCCGATCCTGAAATCGATCCGCAATTAGCACACGCGGCACGTAACGATTTAATTATGGCTACAGGTCGCTCTGATTATCCGAATCAAGTTAATAACGTATTGTGTTTTCCGTTTATTTTCCGTGGTGCGTTAGATGTACGTGCCAGTGAAATAAACGACGAGATGAAAATTGCTGCTGTAGAAGCAATTCGCAGTATTGCTAAAGAGCCCGTGCCGACTGAAGTGCTTACTGCCGCAGGCATCGACAAATTAGAGTTTGGTGCTAAATATATTATACCAAAACCAATGGATCCACGTTTGTTACCACGTATAGCTAAAGCGGTTGCACAGGCGGCGGTAGACTCTGGCGTTGCACAAATTGATATGCCAGAAAACTACATGGCGTAATTGTTAAGTGTAAATTAGCACAAAAAAACCTCAGCATTTGCTGAGGTTTTTTTGTATAAAGACCCTTCTAGTCTTCATTTAAAATAGGCACTTCTAGTCCCATTTCTTGCATTATTTTCTTCACTTCTTCAGGTACTTTTTCTGCGTTATCTTTACGCAAATCATCATCATTAGGCAGCGGTTGCCCGGTAAACGCATGCAAAAACGCTTCGCATAAAAGCTCGCTATTTGTTGCATGACGTAAGTTGTTTATTTGACGACGAGTACGTTCATCAGTTAATACTTTTAATACATTTAGCGGGATCGAAACGGTGATCTTCTTTACTTGTTCGGATTTTTTCCCGTGTTCTGCGTATGGGTGAATATATTCACCATTCCATTTAGCCATAAGATGTATCATTGCCTCAGATTATAAATTGCTCACACAGCATCAAAGCGTGTAAATATGCGTGAAATTCTATCGGTTTAAAAAAGATAGTCAAATACTAGTTATTTAGCTATCTAGACATTTAAATGTTTTGACATCTTAAATTGCATGCGCTACCTTTTAGACGTCTAAACATCCAAATTAGTAAAGGTAGCGAAAATGAGTGAAAAAAATAAGGCAACAATTGCTGTTCGTAGTGGAATAGAAGCCGACAAACAGCATGGCGCGGTTGTTCCACCGCTTTACTTATCAACAACTTACTCATTTTCTGACTTTGATACCAAGCGTCAGTATGATTATGGACGCAGTGGTAACCCTAATCGTGACATTTTGGCTGAAGCGCTCACGGAGCTTGAAGGTGGCGCTAAAGGCATTATTACCGCAACAGGCATGGCAGCCGTTCACCTAACAACACAATTACTTAATAGTGACGATACGTTAGTGATCCCTCATGACTGTTATGGGGGCAGCTATCGCTTATTTACTTCGCTAGAAAAGCGCGGCTTATTAAAACTAGAAGTGGTCGATTTTACCAAAAGTGACAGTTTGACACGCATCCTTGCTATTAAACCTAAGCTGATTTGGATTGAAACACCTAGCAATCCTATTTTACGCTTAACAGATATTAAAGCGGTAACTGATACAGCTAAACAGTGTGGTGCACTGGTTGCCGCCGACAACACGTTTTTATCGCCAGCATTACAAAACCCGATTAAGTTTGGCGCTGATATTGTGGTGCACTCAACAACAAAATATATCAATGGCCATTCAGACGTTGTTGGTGGCGCGGTTATCGCAGCGACTGCTGAGTTAGGTGAAGAGTTAGCGTGGTGGGCAAATAACATTGGCATCACTGGCGCGCCATTTGATAGCTATTTAACGCTCAGAGGCTTACGTACGTTAAACGTGCGTTTAAGGCAACACCAAGAAAATGCACTCGCCATTGCACAGTATTTAGAACGCTCCCAGTTTGTTGCCCAAGTTTACTACCCAGGTCTTGAATCACACCCTCAACATGCGCTAGCTAAGGCGCAGCAGCTTGGCTTTGGTGCTATGGTTAGTTTTGATATAAAAGGCGATATAAACGATGCTGCAGCGTTTTTAACGCGCTTAAATGAATTTAGCTTAGCGGAATCATTAGGTGGAGTAGAAAGTTTAATTTGTCACCCTGCGACTATGACCCACGCCGGCATGGACGCAACCGCGCGTGCAGAAGCCGGAGTAGGCGACACGCTTATTCGTATCTCGGTGGGTATTGAAGATGTAAATGATTTACTCGCTGACTTAGACAGGGTATTTAATTTGGTACGCCCAGGGCAAGCCAATCCCGGCCTATCGGCAAAAAGTGGTGCTAGTGAATCATTTGGTTCAGCAAAGTTAAACGCGGCGCATCCGGCGTTATGGTAGTGCATACCAATCTTCAAAATACAAAACATAAATGCGAGTCGGTATTAATATGGTAAATCAGGTTCATAAATTTGGTGGTTCGAGTTTAAGCTCAGCGGATCGCTTTAAAAGTGTCGCAAATATTATTTTAACTCATGCTCAAGCTGGGGATTGTGTGGTGGTATCGGCTGCCGGTAAAACCACAGATACCTTAGTTAAACTGTGGCAAAGCTATCAACAGCAAGACACTCAAGCTATTGCTGATATTGTATTGCTATTGAGTAATCATCAAATAGCTCTGATTGAGCAATTATTAATAGCTAACGCTAAGCACCATGCGCTTGATTTACTTGAAACTGAGCTCAGTATTATTACCAAGCAGGCTAAGCAAGGGACATTAGCTGAGGCTGCGTTATTAGCGCATGGTGAATTGTGGTCTGCAAGGTTACTAAGCGCTTACTTAGAACAGCTTAACGTTAGCGCTTGTGCCCATGACGCTAGGCAGTTATTTACGTTAGATGCTGGACAGCTGCAGCATGCTAATAATCAGCAGCAGTGCTTAAAAGCCATACAGACGAGTAAAATTAATGTAGTTACTGGGTTTATTGCGGCTGATTTACATGGTGAAACAGTGACCTTAGGGCGAAATGGCAGTGATTACAGTGCCACTTTATTAGCGCGGTATTGCAATGCTAAAAAAGTCTCTATTTGGACTGACACTCAAGGTGTTTTTAGTACTGATCCGCGTAAGGTTGCTAATGCGGTTAAGTATGCGCGAGTGTGCCGTGATCAAGCGAATTTATTAGCGAGATTAGGTAATCCAGTATTACACGCTAAAACATTATCGCCATTAAAAGATACCGATATAGAATTAGTTGTTCTCAGTAGTTACGATCCTCAAGGCAGTCATACCGAAATAGTTAAACTAGGAATGAGTAAACAAAAACGCTTTTTAACCACAGTAAATAATGTGGATTTACTCATTGTTGATGATCTGAGTGAAGGCGAAGTAGCACATGTTAGCCAACTTATTCAGCATAGTTTGCATCACTTTGAACACGAAGGCGAAATCTACTTACTAGTCCCTGCGTCAGCGACACATCAGGTGGCTAATTATTTTGCTGGCCGCGCCAATATTAGTGAGTCAAACTTAAATGGGGTGGCGATTATTGCACCTGATCAAGAGGTAGCGCCGCTTGGTAAGCAAAGTGAAGCCTTATTACAAACACAATCTATCCACCCTCGGTTTATCCATTATGGTGAGGGATATACGTTACTGTTAACCGATCAAGTACTTGAAAGTGATGCGCTGAGCCTGTTACATGACAAGCTCATTAATAAAGCACAAGAAATAGCTTTAATTATTGCAGGACTTGGTAATGTAGGTGCTGAGTTTATGCGCCAATTACCCGCTCAACTAGCACGTTTATCAACTGATTTTAACGTCAAGTTAGTAGCGCTTTTACGCTCAGAGCAGATGCTGGTGAATGCTAATGGATTAGACAGTGAAAACTGGCAACTTCAATGGAAAAACCATGCAAGCTCCTATAAACAAGCCGGTTTATTGTCATACATAGATACTCTTGAGTATGAACATAAAATAGTGATCGACATTACCGCAAGTGAACATTTTAGTCAGCTTTATAGTAAGTTAGTTGAATTAAACTGCCATCTAATTAGTGCTAATAAATACGCGGGAACCGCATCGCTTTCGTGGTATCAAACACTACGTGAAAGCCTAGCTCAACGTGGCTTACATTGGCGTTATAATGCAAGTGTAGGGGCCGGACTACCGATTAATTTTGCCTTGGCTGATTTACAAAATAGTGGCGATAAAATAACGCGAATAGAAGGTGTGTTTTCAGGCACGCTGTCATGGTTATGCAGTATGTATGATGGCAGTAAAGCGTTTTCAGATTTAGTCCTTGAAGCCCAAGCTTTGGGGTTTACAGAGCCTGATCCTCGAGAAGACTTATCTGGACGAGATATGCAACGTAAGTTGCTTATTTTGGCGCGTGAATTAGGTATTGAATTGGAACTTGATGATATTTCTTTATCCGCATTGATGCCCGATGAGCTAACTGTAGGCAGCTGGAATGACTTTATTGATAATAAGACTCGTTTAGATGCGTTTATTGAGCAGCATGCGCAAGCGGCTCAGCAACAAAATGCTGCACTGTGCTACACCGGGTTATTAGAGTTTGAAAACAACACGCTAAACGCTAAGGTAGGGATTGCCTATGTACCAAAAAGCGAAGCGGTAGCTAATTTGACCCCAGGCGATAATATTTTTGTGATCAATACCCAATGGTATAACCAAAATGCATTAGTGATACAAGGCCCCGGTGCGGGTAAAGAAGTGACTGCTGCTGGCGTTCACTCTGACTTATACTGGTTGGTACAAAATATTAGTTAGAACATCAAAAAGGCCGCTAATTAGCGGCCTTTTTGATGTTCGCTATAATTAAAATAGCTCTTCTTCAGTTTTAGTGTTTTCTTCAAATATGTCATTTGGTTGTGATAACACATATTTGGTAGGAGCAGTGCCTTTTTCAAAGTATTCAAAGCGGCTAGTGTAATCGTTTTTGTGGCTTAATAACCCAGTTTCTAAATCAATACGAATTGACACTAATCCTTCAGGTGGCTCGATTGGTGCGTCAGGTTTACCATCGAGCGCCACACTCATAAATTCAACCCAGGCAGGTAATGCTGTTTTTGCACCCGACTCTGCACCAGATATTTGACCACTCCCTAAGTTATTATTATAGGTTGAGCGCCCCAAGGCATTACCTGGATTATCAAAGCCAACCCAAACTGATGTCATCACATCGCGGTTAAAGCCACTAAACCAAGTATCTACAGAGTCATTAGTTGTTCCTGTTTTACCGGAAAGGTCACGACGTTTTAACGCTTGTGCGCGCCAGCCTGTTCCACTCCAACCGGTTTTATGTGACCAGCTACCGCCACCCCAAATTGCACTATTCATTGCGCTGGCAATTAAAAATGCATTTTGCTTAGAGATGATCTGCGGCGCACAATTTGGTGCTACTTGCTCACCTAGCATTAGCGAGCTAGGTGTTGTCGTTTCATCATCACAAATAATGGTGGGATTAGTTCTAAATAAAGTATTGCCCATCGCATCTTGGATCTCAGAAATAAAATATGGCTCAATTAAGTGGCCACCATTAGCAAACGCACTCATCCCGCGTGCTAATTCAAGCGGCGTAATGGATGCACTGCCTAATGCCAGTGACTCACTACGATTTATATCTTTATCGTCAAAACCAAATTTTAATAAATGATCGGCTGTACTTTGCAGTCCAACGCCCCTTAATAAACGTACGGAAATTACATTCTTAGATTGGGCTAAAGCACGACGAATTCTTATTGGGCCATTATAAATAGCTGGGCTGTTTTTTGGTCGCCATGCAACGCCTTGGCTCTTATCCCATTGATTTATAGGAGCATCATTTAAAATTGACGCTAGTGTATAGCCTTTTTCAAGCGCAGCTGAATATATAAACGGCTTAATATTTGAGCCTACTTGGCGTTTAGCTTGTACAGCTCGGTTATATTGGCTTTGTTCAAAACTATATCCACCAACAATGGCTTTTATGCGCCCGTCTTGTGGGTCTAAAGAAACAATGGCGCTCGCCGCTTCAGGTATTTGACTTAAAATATAGCTATTATCGTCATTTTTGCGCAGCCATATTTGCATGCCTGGCGTTAATATATCGCTTGCTGTTTCAGGCGCAAAGCTTTGCCGATAGCGTGTAATAAACTTACGTGCCCACTTTAGGTTATCCCAAGTAAGGGTTGTGCGCTCGCCGCTTTTAAGTATGACTTCAGCGCTTCTATCGCTCACGCTTAACACCGCAGCCGTTTTTAAAGGTCCAAGCTCTTCAACCGCTTTTAAAGTTTCTAATAATGTCGACTGCGCTAATGGTGGCTCTGTTTGCGGATCCCATAATATTGCTTCAGGGCCTCTAAACCCGTGACGCATATCGTAGGCATGCAGGTTATTAACTAAGGCGGTTTGCGCTGCTTTTTGCACATCCGATTCAACAGAGGTGTACACTTTAAACCCTGAGTTATAGGCTTTATCTATACCGTAGCGTGACACCATTTCTGCTCGTACCATTTCTGAAATGTACGGCGCATATAAGTCAATTTCAGCACCATGAAATGAGGCAGTAATCGGTTGGTTAATGGCTTCGTCATATTGGGTGCTTGAAATATACTTCTCATCAAGCATTCTCCCTAAAACCACATTTCTTCGTGCTTTAGCACGTGCTGGATTACGAATTGGATTAAGTGCCGAAGGCGCTTTTGGTAGTCCTGCAATCATGGCCATTTGCGCAAGCGTTAACTCTTTTAGATCTTTACCATAATAAACCTGAGCCGCAGCACCAATGCCAAAAGCACGATTACCTAACTCAATTTTGTTTAGGTACAACTCAAGAATTTCATCCTTGGTTAGTAGATTTTCTATGTGCACAGCGATAAATATTTCTTTTACTTTACGAATATAGGCTTTTTCTCTGGTTAAAAAGAAGTTACGAGCTAATTGCATGGTAATAGTACTGGCACCTTGTTTTTTCTCACCAGTAGAAATAAGTACTAACGCTGAGCGCACTATACCTATTGGGTCAATACCGATATGATCATAAAAGCGACTATCTTCAGTCGCTAAAAAAGCCTGTAATAAAGGCTGGGGAATTTGGTCTATAGTTACAGGGATCCGTCTTTTTTCACCAAATTGGTTGATTAAAAGCCCATCTTTAGTAAATACTTGCATAGGCGTTTGTAATTGCACATTTTTTAAAACTTGCACGCTGGGAATATCGGATTTAACGTAGTAATAAAGGCTGAGCAATGTAATTAGTGCAAGTAATGCACAAATGATCAAAAATTGTAAAGTTCTTTTTAATAAAATCACTGATATTTCCCTAAACGGACTCCCAATTACAGGTTGAGACTGCTAGTATATATTGATTAAAAATTGAATAATATTTTTTAAGATATAAATTATAACTTGTTTATTATTAAAACAAAGGCAAAGTTGCAAACATGCTAAGTCAACTAATAAAAAAACCATCACCAATGATGGTAGGTATTGATATTGGATCGCACTCTATCAAGGCCGTACTTTTAAGTGAAACAGAAACTGGGCTTCGACTAGAAGCACTTGCAATTGAACCTATGCCAAAAGGCGCTATGAGCGAGCGTAACATTCAAGATATTGAAGCCATTGGTAATGTTATAATTAAGCTAAAACGAAAGTTACCTAAGTCGTTAAAATTTGCTGCTGTTGCAGTCTCTGGACAAACAGTGATCACCAAAGTCATTTTCATGGATGTTTCCTTAAGCGATGCTGAATTAGAGTCGCAGATTGAAATTGAAGCTGACAGCTTAATTCCTTACCCATTAGATGAAGTAAGTCTCGATTTTGAAAAGCTCTCTATAAATAGCGCTGATCCGAGCAAGATAAATGTACTGCTCTCTGCCGCTAGAACAGAAAGTGTCGAAGCAAGAGTCGGTGCGCTAAGTGCTGCTAATTTAACAGCAAAAGTAGTGGACGTTGAAAGCTACGCGTTAAGCCGCGCTATGGATGTTTACTACCAACAGTTACCATCAGATGCTTTTGATAAAACCGTTGCAGTAGTGGATATTGGCGCCGTGCTCACTTTGGTAAGTGTAGTGCAGTCGGGTGAAACAATTTATACTCGCGATCAGGTATTTGGAGGTGATCAATACACAAATAGTATTGTTGCTTACTATAATAAAGGTTTTGATGAGGCTGAAATTGGTAAAACAACCGGTGACTTACCACCTAATTATACATTTGAAGTATTAGCCCCTTTTCAAACATCATTACTACAACAGGTTCGTCGTGCAGTGCAAATGTTTTTAACCACCACAGGTAAAGAACAACTGGACTATATTGTACTGACAGGCGGAACCGCGATGATTAAAGGTATTGATAGATTGTTGATTGAAGAATTAGGAATACACACAGTTATTGTTGAGCCGTTTGAAAAGATGGAAATATCACCTCGCGTTGATCGTCATATAATACAGCGTCATCGTACTCAATTTGCAATTGCAACTGGGCTGGCATTGAGGAGCTTTTCATCATGCCACATATAAATTTATTGCCTTGGCGTGAGCTAAAACGTGAGCAATCAAAAAAGAAATTTATAACACTTCTTTTGGTTGTTGTTATCGCCTGTTTTATGAGCATGTATATGTTGAGTGTGTTTTATAGTGCTTTAAAAGAGGGGCAAACGTTAAAAAATAATTTCCTTAGCTCAGAAATTACCACGCTCGACAATAAAATTCGCGACATACGTGATCTAGACAAGAAAAAAGAAAACTTACAACAGCGTATGCGTTTAATTGAAGAGTTACAAAGTAGCCGTAATTTAGGCACCCAAATAATGGATGAAGTGGCAAAAATAGTCCCTGCAGGGGTCTATTTAACTAAGCTTGAGCGCAAAGGTAGCCAAATTCAGGTGCTAGGTAAAAGCGAATCTAATAATCGTTTATCTACTATGCTGCGACAAGTACAAAGCTCTTACTTATTAGAGCGCCCAACAATGCAAGGTATTGTTGCTGGCGATCAATCTTCCCGTTTACTCAGTGATTTTAACATGGAGTTTTACGTAAAACCATTTGGCCAAATAGGTGAGGTACGTAATGAACCTTGATCTTAAATCGTTTACCGAGATAGATTGGCATGAGATAGAGCTCGATAACATCGGTGAATGGCCTGTTATTGTAAAAGTAATATGTGGCACTTTTGTTGCCTGCCTTGTCTTGTTTTTCAGTTATAGTTTACTAGTGTCGGATGAAATAGAGAGCTACCATAATGCGGTTGCCAAAGAAGTTGAGTTACGTACAACTTATCGAACTAAGTATGCGGTTGCTAGTAAACTTGATATTTACCGGGAGCAAATGGTTGAGATGGAAGATAAGTTCTCTCAATTATTAAAACGCCTACCTACCTCTAACGAGACGCCAGGGTTGTTAGATGACCTTTCTTATGTGGGTACTAGCAGCGGGTTAACGTTCTTGAAAATTGGTTGGCTGCCTGAAGTTGAAAAAGAGTTTTATACAGAGTTGCCTATTAAAATTGAAGTGGTAGGAACTTATCATGAGTTTGGTGAATTTGTAGGGAAAGTAGCGCAGCTACCAAGAATAGTAAGTTTACATGATTTCTCTATTTTATCATCCGGCGAAAAACAGTTAACATTCAGTGTAATAGCAAAAACATATCGTTATGAAGAGGGGGCAAGATGATAAAGCAACTTCTCTTTTTAATCACCGCAATGTTGTTACTCAGTGGCTGCAATGAAGATACATCAGAGCAAAAGGAGTTTATTGATCAGGTTAAAGCAAATACAAGTGCGCGTATCGAAAAAATACCAGAATTAGTTAAGTTTGAACACTTTGAATATAACGCCAAAGACTTACGTAGCCCTTTTGTAGCACCAGAGCCAGAAATTATACAAAATAAACTAACACAAATTAAAAACTGTCTTCACCCAGATCCAGAGCGTGTTCGTCAGCCACTGGAGAAGTACCCACTAGATAACTTAGCAATGAAGGGCACAATAGGATCGAATGGCAAAACATGGGCACTCATTACAGCTGCTGATGACACCTTACATCGCGTATCAATAGGCAGCTATTTAGGAACGTATGATGGAAAAGTAACCAATGTTAATAGTGACTATATTGAATTAGTTGAATTAATCCCTGATGGGTCAGGTTGTTGGAAAGAACGTTTGACCAAATTAGAAATGTTAGAGGCGGCAACCAATGGCGCAAATTAATAAGAAAAAAGGTATTTCCTATATGCACAAAGGTGAGTGTTCGCATCATCATATCCTATCTGCTTTGTTGTTTATTTTTTTACTACTCACACCAAAAGCGGTTAGTGCCACTCCTTTACTTTATGATGTTCGATATAACCCATTACTTAAAGGTGAAACCGAATTACAGCTTGTCTTTGATGAAAAGCTACAGCAGCAACCAGCAACACAGATTTTTAATAGTCCTGCAAGAATAGAACTATTATTTGATGGAGTAGAATTAGATGAGGGTTTAACGAGTATTACTATCAATCAAGCTGGTATAAGTGATATAGCGAGTACTATGACCAGTGCGGGTTTAAAAGTGACTATTAATCTGGAGCGATTAAAAATTTATGAAATGCAAGTAAACAATAACTTAGTTTCAATAAGAGTTTCCGATAATCCACTCACAGAGCAAACCTTAACGACTACCGAAGATAAATCAGCCTATTCTTCTGACTACATTAATGGTATTCAAGCAATTGATTTTCGCCGTGGAGAAAAAGGTGAGGCGAGAGTACTGGTTTATCTGCAAGATACTCAGGCTGCTGTAGAGGTTCATGAGAGCGGTGGAAAAATTATTGCAGAGTTTCATCATACTGATATTTTAGATGACTTATTATATGAATTAGATGTACTTGATTTTGGCACTGTGGTGAGCAATATTGAAACGTTTAAAGAAGATAATCTTACACGTTTAGTAATTGAACCAAATACTGCTTTTGCTTATACCTATCAGCAAATTGAGAATATTTTTACCTTAACGGTTGAGAAAGATGAAACGCAAAATGCCTACTTAGATGGTGGTAAAGAGTACTTAGGTCGCCCGATGACACTTAACTTTCAAGATATCCCTGTGCGAGCTGTGTTACAAATTATTGCTGGTTACAATGATTTTAACTTAGTCACAAGTGATTCCGTAACGGGTAATATTACTCTTCGCCTAGATGGGGTTCCGTGGGATCAGGCTTTGGATGTCGTGCTCAGAATAAAAGGTTTAGATAAGCGCATGGATGGCTCTATTTTAATGGTTGCGCCATCTGAAGAGCTTGCTGCCCGTGAGGCAAGGGAGTTAAAAGCGAAGCAGCAAGTTGAGGATTTAGAACCACTTTATAGTGAATATATTCGCTTAAATTATGCTAAAGCAGAAAATTTTGCCGACTTATTAAAAACAGACGCCAATAGTATTATTACCGCCAGAGGTAGCGTTTCTGTTGATCAACGTACCAATACATTATTAATGAAGGACACAGCAAAAAGTATCGAGAGTGTTCGCCGTATGGTTGAAACATTAGATATTCCCGTTAAACAAGTGGTTATTGAGGCGCGTATGGTAACTGTACGTGACAACGTAGCCGAAGACTTGGGTGTTCGTTGGGGGTTTAGTGATCAACAAGGTTCTGATGGTGTTTCGGGTACCTTAGAGGGCGCTGAAACGATTTCCAATGGTAATATTCCTAATCTTTCAGATCGACTCAACGTAAATTTACCCGTGGCGAATCCATCGGCTAGTATCGGTATGCATATTGCTAAATTAGCTAACGGAACATTAATTGATTTAGAATTAACTGCACTTGAAGAAGAAAATAAAGGTGAGATCATTGCAAGCCCACGCATTACTGCTGCTAATCAGCAAAAAGCGCGTATTGAGCAAGGTACTGAGATCCCTTATGTGGAGTCTGCATCAAGTGGTGCAACAACTGTAAGCTTTAAAAAGGCGGTACTAAGTCTAGAGGTTACACCCCATATCACGCCAGACAATAAGGTTATTTTAAATTTAATTATTACTCAAGATACCCGAGGGGATACAGTCCAAACAGGTACAGGCCCAGCTGTTGCGATTGATACGCAACAAATTGAGACTCAAGTACTCGTTGAGAATGGACAAACGGTAGTGTTGGGTGGTATTTTCCAACAGCAAATTATTAATTCGACCAAAAAAGTACCTTTATTGGGCGACCTTCCTTACGTTGGAAGACTATTTAAAAGCACTAGCGAGTTCAATGAAAAGCGTGAACTGCTGATTTTTGTCACACCTAAAATTCAAATAGACTAAATATCTAATCTATCTAGGTTGAACAACAGCCTAGATAGCTATTGGCATGTGATTTAGTTATCTTAGTGTGAATAGTCCCTATAAATGTACAATTAGGCAGTATATAATTCTAATTATGTGCTGTACTGCGGATGCATTTTGAGGCTGCGTTTATGTTGTTTGTAATCTAGGCTTTTGTAGAATTACCATGCAAAAGCTTTCATGAAGCAACAATGTAGTAACCTTAATTGCATAAATTTTAACCCTAGAAGATAAACTAGCCTATAATAAGATGCTTTTTTGTTAACCAATGGGTAATTATTTAGTTTAATTGCTCGTTATATGGCTTTTTATCCTAATTGACTTGAAATACCCGACCGATTACTGAGATAATCCCCTTCTTAATTTTGGGGCCAGGTCGTTAGGCGGGGTTTTATTTCAAATTTTAGAGTTCGTTTGTACTAAAAGATATGGCTGAGAAACGTAATATATTTCTAGTTGGCCCCATGGGGGCTGGCAAAAGCACGATTGGTCGTCACATCGCTGACCAATTACACCTTGAATTTGTTGATTCGGATCAAGAAATCGAACGTCGCACGGGCGCAGATATTGCCTGGGTATTCGATCTTGAAGGTGAAGAAGGCTTTCGACTTCGTGAAGAATCTGTTATTGGTGACCTAACCGAAATGCAAGGTATTGTACTTGCAACCGGTGGTGGCTCAGTAATGAGTAAAGAAGTTAGAAACAAGCTTTCGGCTCGCGGTATTGTTGTATACCTAGAGACACCGATCGAAAAACAAGTTGCACGTACGCAACGCGACAAGCGTCGCCCATTACTGCAAACAGAAGAAGCACCTCGTGATGTACTTGAGCGCTTAGCAGAAGAGCGTGAACCATTATATAAAGAAGTAGCCGATTTTGTTGTACGCACTGATGAGCAGAGTGCTAAAGTTGTTGCTAACCAAATAATCGAGAAATTGGATTTTTAAAAGCCAGTATTAAAAAGGACTAACCCAGCATGCTTGAATTAACTGTTAATTTAGACGAGCGAAGTTATCCTATTTATATTGGCCAATCTGCACTTCAAGATACAGGCCGTCTAATTCATCACATTGGTGATTGTCGGCCTATCATCATTACCAATGAAACCATTGCGCCTTTGTATCTTCAGCAGTTGCTTGATTCATTAGCACAGCTAAACCCACTGCATTTTATTATTCCAGATGGTGAGCAATATAAATCACTTACTTGGTTTGAAAAAATTTCAGCATTTCTACTTGAGAACAATTGCGGCCGTGACACCTGTTTAATTGCGCTAGGTGGCGGCGTTATAGGTGATTTAACCGGATTTGTAGCTGCCTGCTATCAGCGGGGCGTGCCTTTTATCCAAATACCAACCACGTTATTATCTCAAGTTGATTCTTCTGTTGGCGGTAAAACTGCGGTCAATCATCCACTAGGTAAAAATATGATTGGGGCTTTTTATCAGCCTCAAGCTGTCTTTATCGATACGCGTTCATTGCATACTTTACCAACACGCGAGTTTGCTGCGGGCATGGCGGAAGTTATTAAGTATGGGCTGATTTACGATACTCAGTTATTCTCTTATTTAGAGCAGCATATTAATGAATTAAAACAGTTAGATGAGGCGTGTTTACAGCACATTATCTTTAGGTGCTGTGAAATTAAAGCACTTATTGTTGCAGAGGATGAAAAGGAACAAGGCCTTCGTGCGCTATTAAATTTAGGGCATACATTTGCGCATGCTATTGAAGCACAAATGGGTTACGGTGTGTGGCTGCACGGTGAGGCAGTCGCAACAGGTATGGTGCTTGCTGCAAAGCTTGCTTATACTCGCCAAGATTTAACACAAGAAGATGTAGAGCGTATTACTACATTAATAGCGCAATATAGCTTACCAATCGAGATACCTAGCGATATGACCGGTGAGCACTTTTTACTGCACATGCGCAAAGATAAAAAGAATAAAAAAGGGACTATTCGATTCATTTTACCCACCGAATTTGGTCAATGTGCATTAGTTGATGATGTGTCTGATGATCAAGTCAGAGCATTGATCGAGCAATAAATGCAGTCACAAATTTTACCAAGCCGTGCGGCTTTGGTGGATAGAATCGCATTGCAATTTGAATATGGTCAAAACCTAATTGTTTTGTTGGGCACTTCTGGTCTAGGTAAAAGCTATTTGCTTGAAACCTTCATCACTGATAAATATAACGATTTTAATAAAGCGTTTGTGCAAGTTAGCGCACAGATGACTGATGTGCAATTAATGACTCAGCTATTAGAGCAAAGTTTTAACGCCCCTTTAATTGATCACAACCTAAGCTTATCGCAAAACTATTACCAATTAGCGCGGCAACAACAATGCGGTGCATGTTTATGGGTTATAGATGGTGGCAGACACCTATCGGATGAGCTAATAACTGAACTTGAGCTATTATCAAAAAGCGCCCCTAATGTACTTTATATTATGATTGCATCACAATCTAAATTGCCGTTTAAAGATGCAGTTAATATTCATTTAGAGCCATTAAACTTGGTTGAAAGTAAGCAGCTAATGGCATGGTACTTCACGGCGTTACCTTATGATGAAGACCCTGTATTTAAAACCTTTTTAGTTGAGGCTCAAGGTAATCCGAGTCTTTTACTTGCTTGGCAACCTAACGAACAGGTTGCTGATGTTATTGTTAAAGATAAGGTATCTTGGCGTTTACAGTTACTTACATTATTGCTGATAATTATGCTACTGATCATCGGGCTGGTTTACAAAGCTGATATGACCCAATGGTGGAAAGACTCTAATCGTCAAAGTAATGAACAAGTACTTACCACTGCAATTACAACCGAGCAAGTTACTCAAAGCAAAGAGCAACCGATTAAAGCACCATCTCTTGTTACTGAACCACAGCTTGTAACTAAAGAGAGTGCTAATAATGACGTTCCAGCTATTGTTGGCAGCTTAACGGAATCTGCCATTATCGTTGAACAAGAAAAACGACCCTTGACGGCTATTGAAGAAAAACCTATTACTGAACCTGCACTAACAAAGCAACAAAGCCAAGTAGTAAAAGTAGCGAGTAATTGGTATTTAGAGCAACCTGAAGATCACTTTGTTATACAGTTATTAGCAGTAACTCAGCAGCAAGTAGGTAATAAGTTTATTGTTGAAAATAAGCTAGAAAGCATCGTTAATACATACCAAACTAAACGAAATGGTAAAATGTGGTGGGTGGTGACAACAGGTAGTTTTTCAACCTTAAATGAGGCAAAACAAGCACTGCAAGCACTTCCTGCAGGGGTAAGAAAAAATAAACCTTTCTACAAAAAAATTAGCAAAATAAAACAAGAAATTGCACGAGTTGATCAGTAAACTCAGTGACTTTAGTGTAAAATCGCGCAACATCGAATTGAAGTAAAGAGCCAATGCAGCAAAAGAGTAGAGCCTTCCTTAAATGGGCTGGCGGAAAATACAGCCTCGTTGAAGATATTAACGCGCGACTAAAGCAAGCAAGTAAACATGCAGATACCTTAGTTGAACCTTTTGTTGGTGCGGGCTCAGTGTTTTTAAATAGCAATTTCAAACACTATGTACTTAACGATATAAATGCTGATTTAATCAATTTATACAAAGAACTCAAACGTTCGCCAGATGAGTTTATTAGCGATGCTAAAAAACTATTTGTTGATTTAAACAACCACTCAGATGCTTATTATGATTATCGTGTGCAGTTTAACCAAAGCAGCGATGTGTATGAACGAGCTATTTTATTTTTATATATGAACCGCCATGGCTATAACGGATTATGTCGTTATAACTTAAAGGGCACTTTTAATGTGCCTTTTGGTAAATATAAAAAACCTTATTTTCCTGAAAAAGAAATGTACTTTTTTGCTAGCAAAGCGCAACGAGCAACATTTACCTGCTTAGGTTACGGTGATGTATTTAAATTAGTACCGAAAAATGCGGTGATTTATTGTGATCCGCCTTATGTGCCATTAAGTAAAACCGCGTCCTTTACCTCTTACGCTAAAGGCGGGTTTAACTTAGATGATCAGGCTAATTTAGCTAATTTGGCTGAGCGAGCTGCATTTGAACATAGCACGCCAGTCCTAATTTCAAACCACGATACCGTGTGGACACGCAAAATTTACAGTCAAGCATCACTGGATAAAATTCAGGTTAAACGTACGATTAGTCCAAAAGGCGGTTCACGTAATAAAGTGGATGAGCTGATGGCTATGTATTTAGCACCGAAGTCACGGTTGCATAAATAGCCAGTAGCAATAATATAAAAAGCACTACGGCAATAGCTATTAAGGTAATAGGAGAGTGGTGCTTAAAATCTGTTTGGCGTTTATTTTCAGATTGAACACCAAAAAATGCAGCAAGCACACTTTGTAACGCGCTAAAAAAATGCTGCATTTAATTAAAATAACGGTTTGACTGAAGAGGGCTTGTGTTTGTCATCGGTACCCGTTAACAGCTCTAGCAAGTCCAAGTAATGAAATTGCGCGCTACGGCTATCGCCTGTTAACCAAGATCCCCATGACGAATCTTCTTCAATTTGGATACAACGATTTACACTGTTATTGTCAATCGTGGTGGTTTGTTCTTTATGAAGACAAGTATTAACTGAGCTTAGATCTTGCCCGTTATTTGAACAAAACAATGTTGCCCAAATAATAAAACTTACCGACGTGATTAATAATCCAATTTTAAAAGCACGCATAGTATAAACCTAATAATTTAGTCCTGCGCGCAGCATAACAAAAACTGCTTAAATAATACACTTTATTTTTGTTATTGTTTATTTGTATTGTGTTTTAAATACTGAGTGGCACCCGCTTAAAAACAGACTCTTTTTTAATTATAAAAGCTTACATCCTCAACAGGTTATCCTTTTCATGAATAGCTACAATAAGGCTTCAACGTTACTTATTTAACGCTATTTTTTAGTGATGCTACTTGGGTAACTTCGCTAATTAAGTTACATTAACGCCATAAATTATTCATTAACGGATTAGCGATGCTCAACGGTGAACAAAAATACTTAATAGCGCCTTCTATATTATCTGCAGACTTTGCACGATTAGGCGAAGATGTCGACAAAGTGTTGGCTGCAGGAGCTGATGTCGTTCATTTTGACGTAATGGATAACCATTATGTACCCAACTTAACAATCGGCCCTATGGTATGTAAAGCGCTTCGCGATTACGGAATTAAAGCGCCGATTGATGTGCATTTAATGGTAAAACCGGTAGACAGTTTAATTCCTCAGTTTGCACAGGCTGGCGCGTCAATTATTACCTTTCACCCTGAGGCGAGTGAGCATATTGACCGTACTTTGCAATTAATAAAAGATGAAGGTTGCCAAGCAGGCTTAGTGTTTAACCCTGCAACTAGCTTGAGCTATCTTGATCACGTTATGGATAAAATAGATGTGATTTTATTAATGTCGGTAAACCCTGGGTTTGGTGGGCAAAGCTTTATTCCACAAACACTGGAGAAACTGCGAGAGGCAAAACAGCGTATTGTTAAATCTGGGCGTAATATTCGTTTAGAAGTAGATGGCGGTATTAAAGTAGATAACATTGCAGCAGCAGCTGAAGCGGGTGCAGATATGTTTGTTGCAGGCTCTGCTATTTTTAATCAGCCTGATTATAAAACGGTGATTGATGAAATGCGCCAACAATTAGACAGTGTTAAATAATGAAATATGATGCGGCATTATTTGATTTAGACGGTACGCTCGTTGATAGTGTGTACGACTTGTATATGGCTTTAAATCTAACACTGAGTGATTTAGCGTTCCCAATTGTTAGTCAGCGTTTGGTAGAGAGTTGGGTCGGTAATGGCATTGAGATGTTAGTCAAGCGAGCCCTTTGCGGTGATATGCAAATTAGTGAGCATCTTGATGAAGCGTTAAGCGAGCGCGCTATTAATTTGTTTTATCAACATTATAGTGAGCAGGTCGGTGAGTACAGTGTACTGTATCAGCATGTTGAAACTGGGCTTGCTGCATTAAGTGGTATGCGTAAAGCTTTGATCACCAATAAAGCACGCCGTTTTACAGAGGCACTTTTAGATAAGCTTGCTATTGCCAGTCATTTTGAGGTGATAGTATGTGGTGACGATATGGCAAAAAAACCATCACCCGAGCCGTTATTATTTGCTTGCGATGCGTTAAATATTTCACCTGATAAAGCGATTATGATTGGTGATTCAAAGAGTGACATACTCGCAGCACAAGCTGCTAATATTGATGTGATAGCGCTTACTTACGGGTATCATCAGGGAGAGCGGTTAGGGGATTATAATCCGCAGTACCTATGCGATAACTTCTTAGCTATAATACCGACACTAACACAGCGTTAAGCATTTTTAATTAAGTAAAAATAAAGGAAAATCATGAGTAAACCAGTAGTATTAAGTGGCATGCAGCCAACCGGTGGTATGACTATAGGCAACTATGTTGGCGCTATTAACCAGTGGGTTAAGCTACAGGAAGAATATGATAGCTACTTTATGCTTGCAGACTTGCATGCAATTACCGTACGCCAAGATCCAGAATTATTACGTGGCCGCGTTTTAGATGGTGTTGCTTTATACACGGCATGCGGCATTAACCCAGAAAAAGCGGCTCTATTTGTGCAGTCGCAAGTGCCTGAACATGCGCAGCTTGGTTGGGTATTAAACTGTTATGCGCAAATGGGTGAGCTTAACCGCATGACCCAGTTTAAAGATAAATCGGCAACGCATGCCAATAACATTAATGTGGGTTTATTTGCTTATCCAGCTTTGCAAGCCGCTGACATTTTATTATACCAAGCAGACAAAGTACCTGTTGGCGAAGATCAAAAACAGCACCTTGAATTAACGCGTGATATTGCAACTCGCTTTAATAATGTATACGGCGACATTTTTACGCTGCCAGAACCGTATATTCCAGAATTTGGTGCGCGAGTAATGAGCCTGCAAGATCCACTGAAGAAAATGTCTAAATCGGATGAAAATCCAAATGGCTTTATTATGATGTTAGACGAGCCAAAAAAGATTGAGAAAAAGCTAAAAAAAGCAGTCACCGACTCAGACGAACAAGCACGTATTTACTTTGATCGTAAAGAAAAGCCAGGTGTTTCTAATTTGCTTACGCTACTGAGTGTGGCGACCAAACGCCCAATTACAGAATTAGTACCTGAATACGAAGATAAAATGTATGGTCATTTGAAAAAAGACACGGCCGCCGCGGTAGTAAGTATGATCGAGCCAATTCAAGCACGTTTTAAAGAAATTCGTGAAGATCAAACTCTTCTTAATGACATCATGAGAAAAGGGGCTGAAAAAGCCAGTGCTCGCGCAGAGACTACATTAAAAGCAGTTTATGATGCGGTTGGGTTTATTCGCCGCCCATAGTCTTGCTTGTTTGCAGATATAAAAAATGCCGCTAATTTAGCGGCATTTTTGTATTTTAATGTTTTATAGCAGAAATACCAGCAGACTCACAGGCTCTAACTATAAATTGATAGCCGTAAGGCATGCTTTGATCAGGCGTTATTTCAATAATTTCGTAATCATTGAGCTCAATTGACTTACTCTCTTTTGATTTTTTACAACGAGAGTAGCTATCTGCTTCATAACTATAGGCAAATATAGCGATTAATCGTTTACTGCGCTCAAAGTAGCCTTTAGTATCTAAAAATTGCCTAACCGTTTGAGTATTCTCATCTTCGCCTTCTAAGTGAATACCAAATGTATTTGTCTTAGCCTCGTCTTTGTCTGAAGAGGGGAGTTTTTTCTCTATTTGTTTACTTAACTTTTCTATAGCTTGCTCTTGTTCAGCGGGTGATTTATTTGCGAGCGATTGGCTATTTTCAAAGCTATTTACTATATCGTTTAATGCTTTTTCAGGCGGTTTTTCATCAATAAATGCAATCAGACTTACAAACACTACCGTCGCTAAAAAAAAGCGGATTAATGCAGTGAGAAGTGGTGAGTAGCTTTGGCTAATAAACTTTATACGATCAGATCCAAAAGGCTTGATTAGTAATAACACTATAATGTAAAACGGCAAAATAAGTTGTAACCCGAGCAGTGTTGCTAGGGTTATTCCTAGTGTCCAAGGCGGTAAATATAATAAAGTGGCAAAGTTATGGGTGTAATTAAAGTGATTAGCTGATACCTGAGTAACTTCATTTACAATGCCGCTAGCACTTGCTAAAACAAAGTTAGCAATACTGGCATAAAATACCAAAATAAGTGCTTTACCAGCGAGTGAATTCCACAGTTGATTAAACTTAGGCCAAAATTCTATGATCAGCGCAATAATAGTAATGGTGGCACACAGCCAGGTTAACTTAAAAATAGCTAAACTTATAAGTGCAAGAAGGTAAAGCTTTTGCGCGGTGTTAAGGTTAAACCATATGCTTTTTATATGGCTAAGCAGTTTAACTTGGTGTGGTTGCCAACTTTTCTGCTGTTGCTTAAACTGCTTATTAGCACGCCATTTTGCAATTTTTAAATACCTTAACACCGACTTTCCTTATCTAAAGCGCATTACCGCTATTTATTTAATAGCGGTTTTAAGTAGTGACCAGTATGCGAACGCTGACATTCAGCTACTTCCTCTGGTGTGCCGGCAATCAGTATTTCCCCACCGCCTGCACCGCCTTCTGGGCCTAAATCAACGATCCAGTCAGCTGTTTTGATTACATCTAAATTATGCTCAATCACCACAATGGTATTACCATGATCGCGCAGACGATGCAGTACTACTAGTAACTGTTCAATATCGGCAAAGTGCAAGCCTGTGGTTGGCTCATCAAGAATGTACAGGGTTTTACCTGTATCACGCTTAGAAAGCTCACGTGCTAACTTAATTCGCTGTGCCTCACCACCAGAGAGTGTTGTAGCGGCTTGGCCTAAACGAATATAAGAAAGCCCGACATCCATTAGCGTTTTAAGTTTGCGTGCTATGGCTGGTATTTTATCAAAGTAGTCATGGGCATCTTCAACGGTCATATCGAGCACTTGGTTGATGTTTTTGCCTTTATATTGTACTTCTAAGGTTTCGCGGTTATAGCGTTTACCTTTACATACATCACACGGAACATAAACGTCTGGTAAAAAGTGCATTTCTACTTTAATTACGCCATCGCCTTGGCACGCTTCACAACGTCCCCCTTTAACATTAAAGCTAAAGCGACCAACCTTATAACCACGTGAACGGGCTTCTTGTGTGCCCGCAAATAACTCACGAATACCGGTAAAAATACCGGTATACGTTGCAGGGTTTGAACGCGGTGTGCGACCAATAGGGCTTTGGTCAATATCAATCACTTTATCAAAGTGTTCAAGACCTGCAATTGACTTATAAGGTGCTGCTTCCGCGGTTGTGGCACCATTAAGCTCAGTGTGAGCGAGTTTAAATAAGGTGTCGTTAATAAGTGTTGATTTACCCGAGCCAGATACACCGGTAATACAGGTCATTAATCCAAAGGGTATTTTTAAATCAACATTTTTTAAATTATTACCCGTTGCTCCAAACAGCTCTAACCATTTATCGTTCGTTGCGTGACGCTCTTTTGGTACTTCAATTTTACGCACGCCCGATAAAAACTGACCCGTCACAGAGTCTTTGCTCGCCAAAATATCATCACGTGTACCTTGGGCAATAACATGGCCGCCATGCACGCCAGCGCCTGGACCAATATCAATAATATGATCAGCGGCGCGAATAGCATCTTCATCGTGTTCTACAACAATAACGGTGTTACCCAAGTCGCGTAAATGCACTAAGGTTTTTAATAAACGGTCGTTATCACGTTGGTGTAAACCAATAGAGGGTTCATCCAATACATACATAACACCGACTAACCCTGCGCCAATTTGACTCGCTAAACGAATACGCTGTGCTTCACCGCCTGAGAGTGTGTCGGCGCTGCGCTCAAGTGATAAGTAATTTAGGCCAACATTTATTAAAAACGATAAACGATCGCGAATTTCTTTTAGAATTTTTTCGGCAATTTGACCTTTTTGCCCAGTCAGGTGCAAGCCTTCAAAAAAGCTCATAGCCTCACCAATACTCATATGGGTGATGGTCGGTAAGTTAGTTTGTCCAATAAATACGTTTCGTGCTTCTTGGCGCAAGCGTGAGCCTTTACAACTAGGGCATGCTTGGCTGGTTTGATACTTAGCTAGCTCTTCACGCACAGAGTTTGATTCAGTTTCGCGGTAGCGGCGGTTCATATTATTTAACACGCCTTCAAATACATGATTACGTGTAATTAAATCACCGCGGTCATTACGGTAATTAAACGCAATTTTAGTATCACCCGAGCCATCTAGAATAATTTTCTTATGTTCTTTAGCTAGTTCCTGATAAGGCACATCTAAATCAAAGTCGTAATGTTGTGCAACTGCTTGCAACATTTGATAGTAGTAAAAGCTGCGTTTGTCCCAACCTTTAATTGCACCCCCAGCTAAACTTATTTCAGGGTTATGAACCACGCGATTAGGGTCAAAGTATTGCCTTACACCTAAACCGTCACAGCTTTGACAAGCCCCTGCAGGATTGTTGAACGAAAATAAACGCGGTTCAAGTTCGGTCATCGCATAGCCACAGGTTGGGCAGGCAAAATTAGCTGAAAACAGCATTTCTTCTTTACTGCTGTCATCCATAAACGCAATATTGGCAACACCACCTGACATTTCAAGCGCCGTTTCGAATGATTCCGCGAGGCGTTGTTGCTGGCCGTCTTTGACCTTAAAGCGATCTACCACTACTTCAATAGTATGCTTTTTATGTAAATCTAATGGTGGTGGATCGGATAAGTCGCACACTTCGCCATCAATACGTGCGCGAATGTAGCCTTGGCTTGCAAGCTGCTCTAATAGTTTTACATGCTCGCCTTTGCGATCTTTAACAACAGGGGCAAGTAACATTAACTTAGTGCCTTCGGGCAACGCTAATGCCGTATCGACCATTTGGCTAATGGTTTGTGCTGCGAGCGGTAAATCATGAGTTGGGCAGCGAGGCTCGCCCACTCGTGCAAACATCAAGCGTAAATAATCGTAGATTTCAGTAATGGTTCCCACGGTTGAACGTGGGTTATGCGAGGTTGATTTTTGTTCTATGGAAATAGCAGGAGAAAGGCCTTCAATATGATCTACATCAGGCTTTTCCATCAATGACAAAAACTGCCTTGCATAAGCAGAAAGCGATTCAACATACCGGCGTTGCCCTTCTGCATACAGCGTATCAAATGCAAGCGATGACTTTCCTGAACCAGATAAACCAGTAATAACAATTAGTTTGTCACGTGGGATGGTTAGGCTGATGTCTTTTAAATTATGCGTGCGGGCGCCTCGGACTTCAATGTTTTCCATGCTATCTCGTTTATTGCCAAAATTATTTGTTCAGTATCGCATAATACGCTGCAATATTAATCCTTGATCATTGAAAAAATCCTTAATTATAGACGATTAATTATTGCCAAGCTTGTGATAGAATCCTTGCCTAATTTTTTAACACAGTAAGATCACGCAAATAATGACCGCATCTTCACTTAATTCACGAGAAAAACGCGCCGCCGTATCGTTAGCGAGTGTGTTTGCATTTAGAATGCTCGGCTTGTTTATGCTGATGCCAGTTTTAGCTATTTATGGCCAATCGCTGGAAGGGTTTTCACCTATATGGGTGGGTTTTGCAATTGGTGCATATGGTTTAACACAGGCCGTATTACAAATCCCAATGGGGCGACTGTCTGATAAAATTGGACGCAAAAAAGTGATTGTAGGTGGCTTGCTTGTATTTGCACTAGGCTCGGTTATTGCTGCTTTGGCAGAGTCTATTCAAATGGTGACGGTAGGGCGTGCATTACAAGGCATGGGAGCTATCGCCAGCGCATTATTAGCGTTTGCATCAGATTTAAGCCGTGATGAACAGCGCCCCAAAGTTATGGCGGTGATTGGCATGAGCATCGGCATGAGCTTTGCGTTTGCGATGTTATTAGGGCCGATAGTGGCAGCTTCGTGGGGCATTGCAGGCGTATTTTGGTTAACGGCTATTTTGGCTGTGTGTGGTATTTTTATAGTCACTATGCTCGTTCCCAGTGCAATAAATAAAGCCCCTAAAGGCGATACGCTTGCCAGTTTTAGTGACATCAAAAAATTGATTAAACACCCACAGCTGGCACGTTTAAATGCAGGCGTATTATTGCTGCATCTAACATTAACGACTATTTTTGTAGTATTACCAAGCCAATTAATTAAAGATGGCTTAGTGGCCGAAAACCATTGGCAGCTTTATATTCCGGTTTTATTTTTGGCGTTTTTTTTAATGGTGCCAGTAATGATAGTGGCGATTAAAAAAGAGAAAGAAAAACAAGCCTTTATTGGTTCTGTTATGGTTTTAATAGTCAGCATGTTAAGTATGTCTATGTGGGCAAACAGCGTTGTTGGTATTGCGGTTTGTATGCTGTTATATTTTGTTGCGTTTAACTTTTTAGAAGCCACTATGCCGGCTCTTGTGTCGCGTATTGCTCCAGCAAGCCAAAAAGGCTCAGCCATGGGGGGGTATTCATCGAGCCAGTTTTTAGGCGCTTTTTTAGGCGGCATGCTTGGCGGGTATGTAGCACAAACAACTAGTACGCAAGCTGTGTTTGCGGCGGCGGCACTTGTTGGGGTAATATGGCTTATTATTGCGTGGAAAATGCAAGTCCCACCGAAAAGCAAAGTTATTAGTTTAATGACCCAATTAGATTCTGAAGAGCAGGCACAAACACTGGCTTCTCAGTTAGTTGCTTTACCCGGCGTAATAGAAGCAACCGTAGTTCGCGATGAAAGTCGTAGCTACTTAAAGATTAATGATAAAGAATTTGACCTAGACCAAGCCCGAAGAGTGGCTGGTTTAATCTAACGTTTATAGGAGATGGTTCCATGGCACGCGGTGTGAACAAAGTAATTTTGGTTGGTAATTTAGGGCAAGATCCTGAGGTTCGTTACATGCCTAATGGTAATGGTGTAGCAAATATTACCTTAGCAACTTCAGATAGCTATAAAGATAAAAACACTGGCCAAATGGTTGATAAAACTGAGTGGCACCGTGTGGTATTTTTTGGCAAGTTAGCTGAAATTGTGGGTGAATACTGTCGTAAGGGATCACAAATTTACGTAGAAGGTAAACTTCAAACCCGTAAATGGACTGATCAACAAGGCCAAGAAAAATATACCACAGAAATCGTTGTTGATGGCTTTACGGGTCAAATGCAAATGCTAGGTGCACGCGGTGGCGACCAACAAAGTGGTGGTTATCAAGGTAACCAAGGTGGTCAACAAAGCAGTGGCTATCAAGGCGGGCAACAAAGCGGTGGTTATGGTCAAAATAACCAAGGCCAAAATAGTCAGCAAGGCAGTTATGCTCCACAGCAACAATCTGCACCTGCTCAGCAGCCAGCGCCGCAGCAAAACAATCAATACCAGTCACAGCAGCAAGGTGGTTTTGCACCACAGCAAAATAGTGCACCACAACAGCAAGGCGGGTTTGCACCTAAGCCACAAAATGCACCGCAAGGTGGCGCATCAAACCCAATGGAACCAACAATCGACTTTGATGACGATATCCCGTTTTAGACAAAGACAAAGTTAGAAATGTTGAAAATTTTCTAGAAAGCCGCTATTAAGCGGCTTTTTTTATTAAAAAAATGACCGTATTCCATTTTTACAGTTTTTAAATCTGAATAAACACCTCCTAAAGTAAACATATGAATGTGTAAAAAGCACTGTGATACTGGTCTTTTTATTTTTTAAGCCAAGCCCTCCTTTGTTCAAACTAATATATAAATAATGACTACTGTTTAGTTAACTAATTGAAGGCTAAATATAATGTTTATAAACATTAAGTACTAACTTTTAAACCTCCGCTAAACTTTTATTGTTGGCTTGTACAATTGCAAATAGTAGACAACACTTTAATAACTTATTTGATGTGCCGGTGGGTTATGAAAGCCAGTAAATTTCACTTTACCAATTATTCAAATGCTTTGTTTTATGCTCTGTGTATCGCCTTGCTAGTGATTATTAATAGCGGTTTAAGTTTGGTTTTACAGCATCAAAACGAGCAAGTTGGTTTAAAGCTAGCAAAGCAATTGCAACAGCCATTGGCCAATGAAAATCAACTTATTGCAAATACGCCTTTTACGCTCGCCCCTAATAAAAACTCTATTTATATAGAAAAACAAAAACATTATTTTAGCGCTAACTCAAAAGGAATTTTGCTCTACTCATGGCCAGTTTGGTATAGCTATAGCTATTTGTTTTTAATAATAAACGCGGTTCTTTTGCTCGCTATGCTTTGTATTCGACGTTTTAAAAAGCCTAAAACAATAAAAAACAGCACAATAACCTCTAAACGTCAGCAGCACTTTAATAATAAGAAAGTGCGTTATGCACCCAAAGTGAGTTCTTTACAGCTCGCTCCAATAGCGACAACTAATGTGCAGGAAGCAATTAAATATAATGTATTTGCACTTATTCAGTGTGAATGCCATTTTGATGCAAACACTGACTTACAAGCGACTCTTAAAGTCTTATTGGCAAAAGACTTTATTAATACGACTGAAATATCCGTTAAGTTATTAACTGCAGGCAATTTCGCTTTTACTCTCAAAGGGATTGATGTAATTGATAAACTCAATTGCGCTAAATATTTACATCAATGCATTGTAAGTGCCGCTTATGTATTGGCGCCAAGAACTGCACAGAGGCATGTAAAAGTAGGTTTATGTACTTATTATTCCGAGGCTGATCAGGTTATGGTGTATCAGTTGGCAAAGTCGGCACTTACTCTTTCGCAGCAAAATCGAGTTAAGCATTATCACCAATTAGCGTTAAATTATGGTCATGTTCAAAAGCTAGATAGATATTCAATTCCACAACGAATTGAAAAGCAAAAGTTAGCTATTTTATTTCAACCTGTATATGAGCTATACAGCGGCGCTATTATTAAGCATCATGTGCTAATTAAAAGTAATAACAAGGCCAATAGTCAAGGAAGTCTCTGTGAGTTTTATAACCAAGATGAGGCGCTAATGCACGATAAAGCGGTAGTTATGCAAGTAAAAAAACTATTACTTATAGATAATTCATCGTCGGTTATTAGTATTAAATTACATCCTAGAAACTGGTTTAATAGTGAGTTTTGGAGCTGGTTAAGTTCCCACGTTGGAGGCTTAAAAAAGCAACAAACACTGCAGTTTTCGATTAATGAATTAGATTTTTTAAACAATCAGTTACGTTTGCAAGAGGCGTTTTCAGTCATAGCAGCACTGAATTTTAGTATTATTATTGATGATGTTAGAAATAGTAAAAGTATTTTTAAGTTTACCCCCAATAAACAGATATCTGGGGTTAACTTAGCCGCTGAACTTGTTCACGCAATAGAGGGGAATAATTTACAACAAAAATACGTTAAAGATATTATGCACAGAAGTAAATTGTTGAGTTTATCAGTGTTTTCGCTTGATGTAGAGACGCCTCAAGAATTACAGTTTTTAAAAGAGATAGGGATTAGTGGGGCGCAAGGGGGCTATTTTTCTAAGTTATTGCCCAATTACACCCAGGTTGCATTTCACTAGTAGAAGAGATTAAAAAGTTATATCAATCCACGGTATTTTAAACCTTCTAAACCCTGTAGCCCACCTGTATGGATTGCAATGATTCTGCTATTGGCAGTAAAGTAATCATCATGAATGAGTTGCCATAGTGCATACATCATTTTGCCACTATAAATAGGCTCTAAGGGTAAATGGTGTTGCTGCTGCATATGTTGGCAAAATCGCCATAGTTCAGTAGAAAAACGGCCATATCCACCATCGTGAAATTGAGTAAGCAGTTGCCAGTTTTTTTGTGATTTTGCTTTAGGGCTAAGAATTTGTATCTCGTCTCGCAGATACTCTGCTTGCTTTAAAACAGCAATGCCGAGTAAGTTAGTTTTATTTGAGCTGCCCTCGATTAATCCAGCTAAAGTACCGCCGCTGCCAGTAGGGCAGATTAAGTAGTCGTGCTCAGGTAAGCTCTGAGCGAGCTCTTTACATCCCTCAATAGCAAACTCGTTAGTGCCTCCTTCAGGTAGAATATACGCGTTTGGGAAGCGCGTCTGCAATTCTGCTAAATATGCTTTATCATGTCGTTGTTTGTACTCTAAACGATTGACCGCATGTAACTGCATACCACATTGCTGTGCAAATTTTAGCGTTGGATTATTTAGATCTAGCTCTGGGCCGCGCACTATTGCGTGGGTTGTTAAATTAAACTCTTTTCCCGCTGCTGCACACGCATGAATATGGTTTGAGAAAGCTCCGCCAAAAGTAAGTAGCTCTGTTTTTCCCTGCTGCTGCATATGGACTAAATTATACTTGAGTTTTCGCCATTTATTTCCACTGATAAGTGGGTGTAATAAATCATCACGCTTGATGTTTAAGACTAATTTTTTGTCTGTTAGCAGTTGACTGGTAATTGTTTGTAAATAAGTATTTTCATTAATACTGAATGGTGTTGGCATTATCACTCTTTATTGTTGGTTTTTTATTTACGAAGGGCGTAATAAAGTTATTTTGGCTCATGCTTTACTGCTAAGGCAAATTTAATAATATAAATAGTCGACTAAATTGATATTTTAATAGTGTAAAATGTAGATAAATCTCGTTGTTGTTAAATAAATTAGCTATTTAGTACAAATGAAATGGTTATTTACTGGCATGAAACGGGCGAATAGTTGTAAACTGAGATAATAAATCAACAAAGCTTGTGTTTTGTGCTGCAAGTACATAGCATAAGGTTTTATTATAAAAATAATAATAACCAAATAATTGCCGCTTTTTTGGGACTGGAATATATGCGAATTGCTCCTTTATCTCTGTTAATTTCTGCTAGCTTTTTTGTAAGCTCAGTATTTGCACAAGATACAACGACTGTAAATAGAATTGAATCTGAGATTAATACAAAACAAACTGAACATGTTCGTTCAACGACAATGCTTGAAAAATACTTAAAGGAAGAGAGTCAACTTCAAACTCAGTTAGAGCTTCTTAATAAACGCTCAACAGAGCTTGAGAAAGAAAAAAACCAAGCATTAAATGCAATGAATGAAATGTATCGGCGTTTAGTTGATAACCCTTCTCTGAATATAAGCCCTGCACAATCTCGATATCAAAAAGCGGTTGTAGAGCATAAACAAAATAAAGATGATATCTCTATGCAATTGGCGGCAATTGCATCTCATCGTAAAGATATTGAGCAAATTCGTGCAGCAAAACATACGCTTCAAAACACGATTGAAAACTTAAATGAACAATTGACTACAGCTCGGGTAGAGCGTTTACGCAATGAATTTACCCGAGAGGGTACGCTAGAGCTCGAACATATAGTTAATTGTAAACGGACTGAAACACTTGCTACCTGTGAACAGCGCGGTCAGCAAATGGGATTACAAAAAGCCACTAAGCGCTTTATTGATCAAATTTTTGCCAATTTAACGGAAGAAAGTCTCGTAGAGCCAAAGCGTAAAATGGCTGGAGCACAAGTGCAAATACTAAGTAGCCATGTAGTTAATAGTGCGTTTAGTGGGCAAGGTAATTACAACGTAAAGCTAAGCGTTACAATGCGTGGTGATGTAAATAGTAGCCGTTTATGTAACTTACTGGGGGTTAGCAATAGTTTTTGTGTAGAGTACGGTACGCCTTTAGCGAATACTTACCAGTCACCTTACGGTACTACTTTCTCAGATAGTCAGTTAACATTCAGTAGTGAGATGGATAATAGCACTATTTCTGAAGCAAATATTAGCCAGCTATCTGAAGTGAAGAGCAGAAACTATAATCCATCAAAGACTGATAAGAACGCCAGTTTGGTTAATTCTAAAGAATACAAACCACAGGTACAGTTAACGTTACGCTCTAACGTATATGATGATGAAGTGTATATTAATGGGGTGAGCTATGGTTCAACTCGATTAGTAACAAACTTACCAGCTGGTTTTCACGATATAGAAGTTCGCAAGTCAGGGTTTGAACCTTACAAGGAGCGATTAAATCTAACTAAAGCAAGAACACTGCGCGTGACATTGAAAAAAAAACTTCAGCTGACTGATGCATCGGCAAATATGCCAGAGAAAAGTAAAGACGACATCAGTGGCGACAAGATTATATCTAAAAAAGTAACAACTGATATAGCCTCAAATTTAATAGTTATTCCTGCTGGCAAGTTCAAAATGGGTGATTTGAATGGGAGTGGACTAGCCAATGAGCGCCCTATTACAGAGCATACTATTAAAGACTCCTTTATGATACAGAGCAAAGAAGTTACCGTAGGCGAGTATGAAAACTTTGTAAATAACACGGGCTATAAAACTGAAGCTGAAAAAGATAAAGGGTGTGCTTATTACCTCAATGGTGAGCCGGTCTGGGAAGTAAGTTTGAACTGGCGTAATCCAGGCTTTGAGCAGAGCAATAATTTCCCGGCTGTATGTTTGACTCATTCAGATGCTAAGGCTTATGCACATTGGCTTTCTGATAAAACAGGCCAAACATATCGCCTACCTAATGAAGTGGAGTGGGAATATGCGGCACGTGCAAATACTGAAACAGATTATCCATGGGGCGATGAAGTAGGTAGAAATCTAGCAAACTGTGGCTGGTGTGGTAGTGAGTGGTCAAATAAACGCACCGCACCTGTAGGATCGTTTTCTGCAAATGCATTTGGCTTATACGATACCGTAGGCAATGTATGGGAATGGACTAGCAGTATAGGGAATAACAAAGATGCGATTGTTCGCGGCGGCGCTTGGAATTTTGCACCGAGTCTTGCTCGCGTATCAACGCGTTTGATTTTAACACCAGATTTTAGATCTAATTATATTGGCTTTCGCTTAGTAAGAGAGCAATAGCATTCGATTAGGAAGCAGTACTTCCTCTTTAAATGATTATAAAGACGGCTGCGCTTTCCATTGCTCATTGTGTTGAGAATGTAAAAATAGGCGCAACCACAATAAGAACGAATTACAAAGGTCATCCAGCCCCATGTTTAAAAAACTCCGTGGTATTTTTTCAAACGATCTATCGATCGACTTAGGTACAGCTAATACCTTAATTTATGTAAAAGAAGAAGGCATTGTTCTTAATGAGCCTTCAGTTGTTGCTATTCGTCAAGAGCGTGCTGGTGGACCTAAAAGTGTTGCATCTGTAGGAGCTGAAGCTAAACAGATGCTTGGGCGCACGCCAGGTAATATTAAAGCGATTCGTCCAATGAAAGACGGTGTGATTGCTGATTTTTATGTGACCGAGAAAATGTTGCAGCACTTTATCAAGCAAGTGCACAACAATAACTTCATGCGACCAAGCCCACGCGTGCTTATTTGTGTGCCGTGTGGCGCTACGCAAGTTGAAAAACGTGCAATTCGAGAATCAGCAATGGGGGCAGGTGCTCGCGAAGTTTATTTAATCGAAGAGCCCATGGCTGCGGCTATTGGTGCTGGCTTACCGGTATCTGAAGCAACGGGCTCTATGGTTGTCGATATTGGTGGCGGTACAACAGAAGTCGCCATTATTTCACTCAACGGTATTGTATATTCTTCTTCGGTACGTATTGGTGGTGATAAATTTGATGAAGCAATTATTAATTATGTCCGTCGTAACTTTGGCAGCTTGATTGGTGAAGCGACAGCTGAAAATATAAAACACCAAATCGGCTCGGCATTTAAAACAGATGAGCCTGTAGAAATTGAAGTGCGTGGTCGTAATCTTGCAGAAGGTGTTCCGCGTTCGTTTACACTTAACTCGCATGAAATTTTAGAAGCACTACAAGAGCCGCTAATGGGGATTGTAAGTGCTGTTATGGTTGCGCTTGAACAGTCACCTCCTGAACTAGCATCTGATATTTCAGCGCATGGTATGGTGTTAACTGGCGGGGGCGCCTTGCTAAAAGATTTAGATCGTCTACTAATGGAAGAAACGGGGATTCCAGTGGTTGTTGCTGATGATCCATTAACCTGTGTTGCACGTGGCGGCGGTAAGGCCCTTGAGATGATAGATGTGCACGGTGGTGATGTTTTTAGTTACGATTAATGAAATTAATGTTTGAAAAAACGGTTTCTTTGCAACTGCGACTTTTTGTCGCAGTGCTTTTGAGTATCGTATTGATCTTTGGAGACAAGTACACGCAAGGTGGTGAGAATATTCGCACTAGTTTGAACACGTTGGTCAGTCCATTAATTTACGTAGCTAACTTACCTTACGAAATATTTAGTTTAAGCGCTAAAAGCTTGCATACTCGCGAGCAATTACTTTCCGAAAATGAAGCACTCAAAAAAAAGCAGGCATTGCAAAGCGAGCAAATACAGCAATATGAATTTTTAGTAAAAGAAAATAAAAAGCTACGCGCATTACTTGGCTCTTCTGCAAAGCACCCGAATCGTAAAATTATTGCTCAAGTACTCTCTGTTCATTCAAATCCTTATAGCCATCAAGTAGTGATTAATCGAGGCGCTAACGATGGTTTAAGTGAAAATCAAGCGGTAATTGATGATATGGGGGTGGTTGGTCAACTTACAAAAGTCGGTTCTACAACTTCACGGGTTTTGTTAATTACAGATAATACTCATGCCACACCTGTTCGTATATTGCGTAATGATGTACGCACAGTGGTTGAAGGTATTGGCAAAATTGATGTGTTGAAGTTATCACATGTGCCGCATAGTTTAGATGTACGTATTGGTGATGTACTGGTTACCTCAGGGCTGGGGGGGACTTTTCCTGAAGGTTACCCGGTGGCGGTGATCACTGAGATTACACGGGATGAAGGTCAACCTTTTTCGCAAGTATTTGCTGAGCCGATTGCTCAATTAGATCGTATTCGGTTGCTAGTTGTATTGTGGCTAAATCAGCTGGAGTTGATATGAGATGATTAACCGTCAGATGCTCCTAATCGCTGTAAGCATTTTCTTTGCACTTGTAATGGCGTTAATGCCACTACCCTTTTCACTTGAACCATTTCGTCCAGACTGGGTGCTGTTGGTACTTATGTACTGGTCTTTGGCTTTACCGCATCGATTAAATATAGGGACTGCTTGGGTTGTTGGGTTACTAATTGACTTAGCAACAGGCTCTTCATTGGGTGTTAATTCATTAACTTATTCAGTGTGTATTTTTGTGACTGCGAGTAACTTTCAAAAAATTCGCAATTTTTCTCTATGGCAACAAAGCCTACTTATAGGCTTGTTCTTAACGCTTTACCATTTAATGCAGTTTTGGTTGAATCACTTTTTACTTGGGGTTTATTTTAGCCCACATTACTTATGGCCTGTATTAACAGGTATGTTGAGTTGGATATGGGTATTTTTATTACTTAGAAAATACCGTAGACACTTTAGGATCAGATAATGACTTGCGCAGTATATTTAGCCTCCGCCTCTCCTCGTCGTAAAGAGCTTTTAACTCAATTGGGTATTGAGTTTTCACAATTTAGTGTTGATGCCGATGAAAGCCAGCTTGCACATGAATCTCCGTATGATTATGTAGAGCGCTTGGCGCGTTTGAAGGCGCAAATGGGTGTAGAGCAAGGTTATACTGATCGCCCTGTTTTAGGCAGTGATACCGTTGTGGTGATAGATAATCAATCCTTATGCAAACCACGAGATGAAGACGACTTTACGCAAATCTTAAAGCGCTTATCAGGCAATACGCATCAAGTATTAACTGCTATCGCTTTTGCTTCACCAGATAAAGTGCTCAGTTGTGTGGTCAGTACTGATGTCACCTTTAAAACACTCAATGATCAAGAAATACAAGCCTATTGGTTAACAGGCGAGCCACAAGATAAAGCTGGCGGTTATGGTATCCAAGGGTTGGGTGGGCGTTTTGTTACACATATTTCAGGTAGCTATTTTGCCGTTGTAGGCTTACCTTTACATGAGACCGAACAACTATTACATACATTCTTAAGAGGGTAGCATGAGTACAGAACTACTGATCAATGTCACGCCAAGTGAAAGTCGCGTTGCCCTAATCGAAAACGGTGTATTACAAGAAATTCAGCTAGAGCGGATTGGTAACTTAGGCATAGTGGGCAATATTTATTTAGGCAAAATAAGTCGAGTGTTACCCGGTATGCAAGCTGCTTTTGTTGATATAGGCCTAGAAAAAGCCGCCTTTTTACATGCTTCAGATATAGTCAATAGTGCTTCTATTGTGGAAGGGGTTGACGACGAGCCGATTAAAAAAGTTCAAGATATTCGTGAACTCGTGCGTCAAGGCCAGTACATTATGGTGCAAGTGGTTAAAGATCCTTTAGGTAGCAAGGGGGCACGTTTAACCACTGATATCACGATACCGTCACGGTATTTGGTGTTTATGCCAGATGCGACCCATGTCGGCGTTAGTCAGCGTATCGAAACGGAAGATGAGCGTGTAAGGCTTAAAAAAATTGTGGCCGAATACGGCGATGAAAACGGTAGCTTCATTGTTAGAACAGCCGCCGAAGGTGCAAGTGAAGCGGAGCTGAGACACGATGCTGCGTTTTTAAAAAAACTGTGGGATAAAATAGTTTCCAGACGCAGAAAAACCAGCAAAGCCAGTATCTTGCATGAAGATCTAACACTTGCTTTTAGAACGTTACGTGATTATGTAGGTGAAGATATGGAGCGCATTCGTGTTGACTCTAAGCTTACCTACCAAGAGCTTAAGCTGTTTACTGAAGAGTTTGTGCCTTTATTATCACAAGTGCTTGAGTATTACCCAGGTGAACGCCCTATTTTTGATTTATTTGATGTAGAAAGTGAAATTCAAAAAGCACTGCATCGTAAAGTGACTTTAAAATCGGGTGGTTATTTGATCATAGATCAAACTGAAGCAATGACCACTGTTGATGTAAATACCGGTGCTTTTGTTGGCCACCGTAATCTTGAAGAAACTATTTTTAATACTAATGTAGAAGCAACGTCTGCTATTGCGCGCCAATTAAGGCTGCGTAATTTAGGCGGTATCATTATTATTGATTTTATTGATATGGTAAGCAATGAGCATAAACGTCGCGTAATGCACTCGTTAGAATCTGCACTATCTAAAGATCGTGCCAAATCTAATATCAATGGTTTGTCGGCATTAGGCTTAGTTGAAATGACTCGCAAACGCACTCGCGAAAGTCTAGAGCATGTACTGTGTGATGTATGTCCTGCCTGTTCAGGACGAGGCTCACAAAAAACAGTCGAGACAGTTTGTTATGAAATTCTTCGTGAAATAGTACGTGTCAATCGCGCTTACGATGCAGATAAGTTTGTAGTGTATGCTTCGCCTGCAGTTTGTGAGGCGCTATTAAATGATGAGTATCACAATTTAGCTGAGTTAGAACTATTTATTGGAAAGCAGGTCAATATCCAAACAGAAAGTTTATACAGCCAAGAGCAGTTTGATGTGGTAATGATGTAATGAAATTTAAAGCGGCTTGTTTTTATTGTGTACGAAAATTATGGCAAATAAGTGCAGTAATTTTAGTACTACTGGCCGTGATTGTTTCTATTTTAAAATACACCTTACCCTACGCGAACGATTATAAAGGAGATATTGAAAGCTACCTTGATGATAAGTTTGATATTAGTTTATCCATAGGCGCTATATCAGCAAGTTGGCAAGGCAGTGGTCCCGCTTTAGTACTCGAAGAATTATCATTTAAAGACAACCAAACAGCCCCTATCTCTTTAACCATAGCTAAAACCAGTTTAGAGCTAAACCTTTGGGAAAGTTTAAAGTCGCTGCAGCTTAAATCAAATTACTTTGTGATCAATGGTTTTCATACCAAGGTTAATGTCGCCAATTTATTTGCAGGTGATCAAGATGAAGTTTCATTTGAGCAAAAAGAATTAATAGAAGGACTGTTTTTAGGCGAAACCGGTCACTTTGCAATAGAAAACTCCAGCATCAGCTTTGTACTAGAAGATAACAAAGAACGTAAATTGTTATTAGAAAACATTGTATGGCAAAACCAGGATAAACAGCATCTTGGCAGTGGTAGCCTGGCATTACCGGGTATTTCAGTGGGGAATTTTGATGCCCGTATTGCACTCAAAGGTGAAACCTTAGAGCAAATGATAGGTGATTTGTATGTGCAAGCTAATCAAGTGGATGTGTCAAATTGGCTAGCCCAGTATATTAATACTCAAAAGCAGCAACTGCACAGCGATTTAAATTTACAAGCATGGCTTAGGCTAGAACAAGGCTTAGTAAGTGACGTAAAAGTACAGTGGTTACCGAGTGCGGTAAATTGGCAACTCAATGAACAAACACAAAAGGTCAGCCTAAGTGAAGGGGGATTTCATTTATACCCTGAGCAAAATAGCTGGCGGTTGAAAAGTACCGGCTTAGCGTTTAGTACAAATGAAATAACGTGGCCTAGCCTCGAATTTGAAGCTTTATTAGGCAAGCAAAATAAAATATGGCTACAGCAACTCGATTTAGCCCTATTAAATGATTTAGCAGAATTAACTAATTTTACTGACTTAACCCCTTTCTTAGCTCGCCAACCCAGTGGTGAAATAAAAAACGCGTACCTAGAGTTTGCAGATGCAAAGCAGTGGCAGTTGTGGTTTGAAGCCGATGAAATTAGCTGGCAAGAGAAAAACGCCGTACCCGCCGCTCAATCCTTAAGGGTTGATGGATTGGTTAATCAGCAATATGGCCGGATCACTATTTTTGGCCAAAACAGCCACTTAATTACAGGTGCTAGTTTTAGTAATAATATTGACTATAACCAGCTAAACATTGAATTAGATTTAGCTAAGCGCTCAGGTGATTGGCATATTAGCAGTGATAACCTGTGGTTTGATAACAATGAAGTGACCTTAAGCGCACAGATGCAATTAAGCTTAGGAGACACGCCACGCTTAGATTTATATGCTGAAGCATTTGCGCCCGATGCCAGTATTGCCGGTCATTATTTTCCCTTAACGTTAATGAGCCCTGAGTTAGTTAGTTATTTAAATGGCGCAATAAAATCAGGCGAAGTAACAAATGCCCAGGTGTTATTTTCTGGTCCATTATCAGGCTTTCCATTTGACGATGGTTCTGGGCAGTTTGATGTTTTAGCGCAAATAGATAATGCTACCTATCAATTCGATCCGGCTTGGCCTGCTGTCACTAATGCGAGTGTAGCGTTGCATTTTTCAAATGAGCGAATGGATATTTATAGTCAGCAAGGTCAATTGGTAAACCTTGACGTTGGCAGTAGTGTACATGTGAGTATTGATGACTTAATGGACGATGCGCCATTGGTGGTTAGTATTGATAAGCAAGCTGAGCTTGAAAAAATGCATGACTTTTTTGCCGCCACGCCTTTAGCAAATCCTTTGGCTGATATTTTTAATATTGTGCAAGGGCAGGGGCTTGCAAGTGCAAATATTGAATTGCTAATAGGTTCACAATTTGAGGGCGGAGCGAGTGTAACTGGTAAGGTTAATTTACTCGACTCACCTCTTTATATTTCTGCGCCTGGTATTTCTCTTGAGCATTTAAAGGGTGAGCTAAATTTTAAAAATCAGCAAGTAAATCTAACAAACGCCACTGCTACTTGGCTTGGTATGCCATTAACTATTAACTACAATAGTGACGCAAACGCAGAGGATTATCGCGCTAATATAAATATAAATGCTCAGCTTGATGCGCAAACACTCATAAACCATGGCCAAGGCATTTTGGATGGTTACTTAAACGGGAAAAGTGACGTTGATATTGCTTTAGAGCTTAATTTTACCGAGCAAGGGTTTAACTATCGTGCCGAAGTTGAATCGCCACTTATTGGCTTAAGTAGTTCCTTGCCGAGAGTATATACAAAAAGCAGTGAGCAAATTTGGCCTCTGAGTGCGGTTATTCAAGGTGACGATATTTCTAATTTAATTACCGCAAATATTAATGAGTTATTTTATTTCAATGCCATTCTAGACAATACTCAATCGCAGTTTACCAACGCTCATTTTATCATCGGTGAAAAAGACTTAGGGCTTAACTCACAAGATTTAGCGGTGAGTATTAATTTAGCGCAGAGTGAGTTATTACCTTGGGTTGATTTAATTGATCAAATTATTAATGTGGCTAAAATGCAGCCTGAGAGTGCATCGCCGGGCGTGATGCCGCCATTGCATGAGGTCGTTGCGAATATTAACTCTTTTAATGTTAGTGGCATGCAGTTTAATGATTTTGATATGCGTTTATCGCCCCTAAATAATAATTTGCAATTAAAGCTCAATGCCAAAGAGTTAAGAGCCGAAGTATTTATACCTAGCGGGCAATTAAGTCAGCCGATTCGAATTATTAGCGATTATTTAAGGCTTAACTTTTTAGATACAGAATCAGAGCAACCGAGCGAAAAATCAACCCCTGAACAACTTGCATGGCTTACAAAATTACCGGCTATTGAATTTGAATGTGCCGATTGTAAAGTGAGTCATTATCAACTTGATAAAGTAAGCGCCTCATTGTTAGGCGATGGTAAAAAGCTGCTTATTTCTGAACTAGTGGTAGATAAAGGCGACCATATATTACGGACTAAAGGGCAATGGCAGAATGGCCTAACAGCGATGAGCGGTGAACTTAAAAGTGATGATATTGGCGCGTTATTTAATGAGTTTGATATTACCACCACTATTAAAGATTCAAAGGCAAACTTAAACTATCAGCTAAATTGGCAAGCGGCACCTTATGATTTAGACATTGCTAGTTTAAATGGCGAAATTAGCTGGGATTTAGGCGAAGGCCATTTAACTGAAATCAGTGATGGGGGCGCACGGGTATTCTCATTACTGAGCCTTGATTCATTAGTGCGTAAGTTAAAGCTTGATTTTAGAGATGTATTTTCTAAAGGTTTTTTCTATAACAGTATGAAAGGCACCATGCAGATAGATAAAGGCATTGCCTATACCCAAGATACTAAAATGGATGGAGTGCCAGCCGATCTCTCTATAAAAGGGTATGCCAATTTAAACACCCTTGAAATAGATTACGACTTAGCCGTTGCACCGCAAGTAACCTCAAGTATTCCTGTGATTGTGGCTTGGATGGTTAACCCGGTAACGGGGCTTGCTGCTTTAGCTATTGATAAAGTAATTCATTCTGCGCGAGTGATCTCAGAGATCAACTTTAAAGTGACAGGTACAATGAATGATCCACAGGTGCAAGAGTTAGATCGTAAGAGCCGAGAAGTGACTTTGCCGCAAGCTGCACAAAATCAGCCTCAAGCACCTTCAAAGTTAAAGCTCAAAGATGCCGAGGTGAGCGCCACACAATGAATACAGAATGCGTCAATACAGCGCCTATGATTATTGCATTGCAAATGTGCTCGGGCTTAAACCCAGATGATAATATTGCAAAATTAAAACAGGCAGTACAAAACTTACCGACAGCTCGCCCGCTGCTAGTGTGTCTACCAGAAGCGTTTTTAGTGTTTAGTAAACACGCAGGTGATACGCTTTTAGTGTCACAGCGTATTGAACAGTACAAACAGCAACTCAGTGAATTGTGCCGTAAGCACAATATTTGGTTAAATGCTGGCACGTTACCAGAGCCGTATAGCCAGCATAAGTATTACGCTACCTCACACTTGTTTAATAACCAAGGCGATATTGTTGCAAGCTATAACAAAATACATTTATTTGATGTTGAGGTAGATGACCAGACCGGCAGCTATCGAGAATCCGATTTTACTCAAGCGGGCGATGAGGTTGTTCTTGTTGATTCGCCCTTTGGTAAAATTGGTTTAACAGTGTGTTATGATTTGCGTTTTGCTGGTTTATTTAATGCCTTAGTTCGCAAAGGCGCTGAAATTATATTAGTACCCAGTGCGTTTACTGTGCCAACAGGTAAAGCGCATTGGCAGCCGCTACTTGCAGCGCGAGCTATAGAAACGCAATGTTACGTTATTGCTGCAGCGCAATATGGAACGCATGAAAACGGTAGGCAAACTTATGGTCACAGCCTCATGTTATCGCCTTGGGGTGAAACATTAAGTGAAAAATCAACAGGGCTTGGTTTTATTAGTTGCACCGTAGATTTAAACCAGTTACACAAAATTAGACGAGATATGCCGCTGCAATCTCACCAACGATTTAGAGAGCCATTATTATGAATTCGGTTGAACAGCATTTATTACACGACAGCCAGCTAAATCGAGAAGAACTCGAAAAAACATTAGCTTATATTCACCAGCACAAAGTTGATTATGCCGATCTTTATTTTCAATCGAGTCATCATGAGTCTTGGGTATTAGAAGATGGCCTTGTTAAAGAAGGCTCTTATAACGTTGAGCGTGGCGTGGGGGTGCGGGCTGTAAGCGGTGAAAAAACCGGTTTTTCATATTCAGACGCAATCAATCTTGAAGCGTTAAACAAAGCAGCCACGGCAGCACGAAGTATTGCCGATGCCGGTGAAGATAAAGCGGTTAAAGTATTTAGTGACGTGGCTGCAAAGCAGCAGTTTGCACCGCATCAACCTATTTCTAGCATGAGCGATACCGATAAAGTTAATTTGTTACGTGAGCTTGAAAATTATATTCGCGAATTAGCCCCTGATGCTGAGCAAGTTATTAGCTCAATGTCTGCGGTATACGAAGAAGTATTAATTGCAGCCAGCGATGGCACCTTTGCTACCGATATACGCCCACTGATCCGTTTAAACTGCTCTGTATTACTAGAGAAGAATGGTCGCCGTGAACGTGGCGGTGCTGGTGGCGGTGCGCGCCTAGATTATGGTTACTTTAAAGAGCTGGTAGATGGTAAGCCGCGTTGGATGGGTTTTGCAGAAGAAGCCGTTCGTCAAGCTAAAGTAAACTTAGAAGCTATCGATGCCCCGGCAGGTACTATGGAAGTGGTATTAGGTAATGGCTGGCCAGGCGTGTTGTTACACGAAGCGGTAGGTCATGGCCTTGAGGGTGACTTTAACCGTAAAGGCGCATCTGCTTTTAGCGGTAAAGTAGGGCAAAAAGTTGCTTCAGAGCTATGTACTGTGGTTGATGATGGTACTATGGCCGATCGCCGTGGTTCACTTAATGTAGATGACGAGGGCACGCCTGCCGCTTATAACGTACTTATCGAAAACGGTATTTTAAAAGGCTATATGCAAGATAAAATGAACGCGCGTTTGATGGGGGTAAACCCAACAGGTAACGCACGTCGTGAGTCATACGCGCATTTACCTATGCCACGTATGACCAATACTTATATGTTAGGCGGCGAGCACAGCCAAGCTGATATTATCAGCACGGTTAAAAAAGGCGTGTTTGCACCAAACTTTGGTGGTGGCCAAGTGGATATCACCTCAGGTAAGTTTGTATTTAGTGCCTCAGAAGCGTATTTAATTGAAAATGGTAAAATCACCCAGCCAATTAAAGGGGCAACATTAATTGGTAATGGCCCTGAGGTTATGCAACAAATTTCTATGGTAGGTAACGACTTAGCGCTGGATAAAGGCGTAGGGGTATGTGGTAAAGACGGCCAAAGTGTCCCTGTGGGTGTTGGCCAACCAAGCTTGAAAATTGATCAGCTAACGGTAGGCGGTACCGCTTAGATTTAGTGAGTAATTGTGATTAAAAAAAACCGCGTTTTACGCGTAATGCCGATCAGTTAAGGAAGAAAAAGCTTGACGATCGGTAAAATGAGATCAAAATCCTATGATCACAGGTCATAGGATTTTTTTATGCAACTTGCTCATGAATTAGCTTCCACTCTCGATGCATGCAACACGTTTAACACATTTGAAAAGTATGCCGAAATACTCTCCCCAGAATTAATTGAACACGCTTTTCAACAAGCTGGCGTAGCAACTGTTAGAAAGCGCCGCCTCCCCTTAGAAGCTGTATTATGGTCAATCATTGGCATGAGCTTATTTAGGCAACGTTCGGTTTGGGATATAGCAACTCAAATGGACATTATGTTACCTGATAAAAAACCTTTATTAGCACCCAGTGCAATCGTGCAAGCTAGGCAACGTCTAGGCTCAGAAGCTGTTAAGCAAGTATTCTTAGCAATGGCAAAGCAAAGTTACCAGAGCGATAAATTTGAAACATGGGCGGGGCTCAATTTACTCGCTGTCGATGGTGTTGTTTGGCGGACAACAGACACACCTGAAAATCATGAAACATTTAAAGCCCAAAGCAATGGGCACAGTGAAAATATCTTTCCTAAAATACGTATGGTCTGCCATATGGAAGTCACCAGCCACCAACTCATCAACAGTGCATTTTCTGATTATAGAACGAGTGAAATGCGATTAGCTGAGCAGCTCATTGAGCAAACGCCAGATAACTCGTTAACGATATTTGATAAAGGGTATTATTCCCTTGGGCTACTGAGTCGCTGGCAACAAGCAGGAAAACAAAGGCACTGGATGATACCCGCCCGCAAAGACCTTCAATTTGAAGTGATAAAGAAAATAAGCCCTAATGACTTACAGATACGACTGACGTCTACCCCGCAATCTAGAAAGAAATTCAGTGACTTACCTACTCATGTTGAGGCTCGCTTAGTTACAAAAACAATTAGAGGAAAAACCTATCGCATTTTGACGTCTATGATTGACCCAATGCGCTTTCCAAATGAGGAAATGGTTGAATTATATTGTTATCGCTGGGAAATAGAGCTGGGCTTTAGAGAAATGAAACAAACACTATTGAACAGTAAATATACCTTGAGAAGCAAGCGGCCCGATATGATAGAGCAAGAATTGTGGGGGATATTACTCGCATATAACCTCATAAGACAAGCGATGACAGAAGCTGCGAGTAAGCTTGATAGTGTAATACCAAATCAACTTAGTTTTGCGAGTTGCTCAATGGCAGTCACCCAATATTTTGCAACGATACCACTGACATCAGCGGGGAATATTCCAAAGCACTACGCGCTATTAATAGAGCAGTTAGGTTACTTTAAATTGCCAAGGCGGCGCGAAGATAGGTGCTATAAACGGTGGGTCAAACCCAAGCCATCTAAATACCCATCTAACAAGAGAAAAAATACCAGTCAGCTTAACTGACTGGCATTAGCGTTTTACGCGGTTTTTTAATTTTAATATGGTTTAAAGCTCAAAGGGAGCGACACCGACTGCTTGCATTGTGTAACCTACTTGGGCTATTTCGCCCGACCAAGTTTGTGTTTTAATAACGCCCGTTACAACAATCGCATCGTATAAACTATCGATAGGCACACCGCCCTTAATGGTTACATGAACCAGTTGATTTGGCGGCGGAGGAGGAACATGAATACAGGCGCCAAAATAAGGGACTAATAAAAACTCGGTAATAAGTTCACTGTCGCCTTCAAGTGGCACAACAAACCCAGGTAAGCTAACAGACTGCCCATCAAGCGCTTTAACAACTGGCGCGTCCAAATCAGGTTGCACCCAGTTTTGCTCACTGCCTTCGTGATTAGCTTGTGCTTGGGTGTCTATTTGCACATGACCCTCTGGAATTAAATCTTCCCAAAAAATTTCTTTGGGGGGATTTGCAATGCTAGCAAAGCTAATTAGCACTGCGCTTAAGAGCATTAAAAAGTGTGTAGTTAATTTAAACAACGTTATGATCTTCCTAAAATTTATATTTTTATACTCATACCATCACTAAGAGAATAAAAGTAAGCGCGTGTAGCGGGGATCAAGCCAATAACGAACCCCGCAGCCATAATAACGCCAATCAAAGTGAGTTCATAGTCAGAGAGTACACTGATATTAATACTTACCCCTGCTTGGCTTTGTAAGTAACCCGCCGTCGTGCCCATAAGCGCATAAAATAAAATACAGCCTACCAAGCAGCCTAAAAAGGTGGTGAGCAGTGACTCCATACTGATCAGCGAAAATAATTGCCAAGGGCGGGCACCCACAGAACGCAGTATTGCCAGTTCTCTGCGGCGTTGATTAAGGTTAGCAAGTAATGTGGTTAACATACCGAGCAAGCTAATAATGACCACCACAAATGAAAATAACAGCAGTATTTTTTCTACAATTGCCAGCATTTCCCAAAGCTCTTTTAGAGTAACAGTGGGCATAATCGCTAAAAGGGGCTCTTTTTTATATTGGTTAATGTTGCGCCTTACTTGCAGTGTATAAAGCGGGGAGTCAAAGCCCATTAAAAAAGCAGTAATTTGTTGTGGATGGCCAACTAATGCGTGGTTTGAGTGGTCATGATGATCATCATGTGCATTGTCTGCGCCACCATGGATCAGTTCAATTGCCGCCAGTGGCACATGCAAGGTTTTATCCACAGGCGTGCCAGTGGGCTTTAAAATACCAACCACTTTAAAGGGATTATCGTCATGATGATGAAAGCTAGTATTGCCCATACCATGAGAAATCACAATTTCATCACCAATTTTATAGGCTAATTTTTTTGCAACCTCACTCCCTATAACAACTTCATTGATGCTAGCAAAAGCCAGTCCTTGTTCAAATGCTAAGGGCTGTTTTTTAGCAAATCGATAGTGCTTAAAATAATCGAGTGTGGTGCCTAAGACAGCTTGACCTTTATGGCTATCTCCAAGGCTGATAGGAATGCTCCACTTAACCCCGCGCTGTTTTGTTATGTATTGATAGCTTTGCCAACTCACCCCATTGTTAGTATGGCCAATTCTAAATACCGAGGAGAGGAGTAATTGAATATCGCCAGTACGTGCGCCAACAATTAAATCGGTACCCGAAATGGTATTACTAAAACTACTTTTGGCATCCACGCGAACGCGCTCAATACTGAGTAATAACATGACGCTAATCGCAATAGTGAGCAATGTCAGTAATACGCTAGCCCGCCTATTGAGCAAACTTTTATAGGCAAGTTTAAATAAAATCATACATCACCTTGCAAATTTACTAAGTCGATTGTGCGGCTAAATAGTGGCTTTAATGTTTCATCGTGGCTGACAAAAACAAGCGTGCTGTTATTTTTTTTGGCTTGTTCAAACAACAGCTTGATAAAGCTTTCACGATTTTGCGTATCAAGCGCTGAAGTGGGCTCATCGGCAATAATAAGTTCAGGGCTGCCTATAAATGCTCTTGCTGCAGCAACTCGCTGTTGTTGGCCAATACTCAAAGTAGCAACATTTTGATTATGAAGGTGCGACTCTAAGCCCAGTGCATTGAGTAATCGAGCAGCCTCACTCACTAAATCATTAGCTTGGCTGAATACATGCTGCTGACGCTTTTTTGAAAATTGGCACCCCAAACAGACGTTTTCTAATGGGGTTAAATAAGGTAGTAAATTAAAGTTTTGGAAAATAATGCCAATATGATCCGCTCTAAATGCATCGCGCTGTGCGTTGGTGAGTGCATTTAGGTCTTGGTTTAAAACACATAGCTGGCCACTGGTGGTTATATTAATACCTGCCAATAACGCCAATAAGGTGGATTTACCACTGCCGCTTGGACCATGTAAAAAAACATGCTCACCGTTATTAATAATGAGCTGTTTAATCACAAGAGTCGGGATAGCTGCGTTTTTTTGCCATTTAAAAGACACATTCTCAAGGTTAATCATAACGCGTTACTTCGCAACCTATAGGGGACGTTTGAATGAATTTATCGTATTATGTTAATTGATTATTACGCATAAGTATATGAAGGGAAAGATTATCTCTTTCGGATAAATAATAATACTTTGGGCAGTGATTGAGCTTTATGGTTGCCTAGATTATTATAGAGCGCCTAACCCCAATTCCATACTTTGCTCTTTGAGCATGCCAAACCCCGGAGATAGCATGACTAGCTATAAAGTTTTAGACGTAAACGATGACTTACCCATACGTACCAAAGGTAAAGTGCACAGTGGTAAAGTGCGTTCAGTTTATTGGTTAACCGATGCAGACAGTAAACGCTTAATAAATGAAAAAGGCTATAACGTCCCTGCCGATACTGAATTAGCTATTATGGTTATTTCAGACAGGATTTCTGCATTTGATTGCATATGGCAAGGTGAAAATGGCTTAAATGGCGTACCTGGTAAAGGCATTGCATTGAACTCAGTGGCTGCTCATTGGTTTAACATGTTTAATGAAGCTGGTTTGGCTGGCAATCACATTGTTGATATTCCTCATCCTTATGTATGGATTGTACGTAAAGCCAGTACGGTTAAAGTTGAAGCGATTGCTCGTCAATATATTACCGGCAGTATGTGGCGCGACTATGCTAAAGGCGAACGACATTTTTGTGGTATTAATTTACCAGATGGCTTAATTGCCAATCAAAAGCTTGAGCAAGTACTTATTACTCCTTCTACTAAAGGTATTATTGAAGGGGTGGCTGATATTCCTGCTGTTGACGATGTGAATATCACGCGTGAGAATATTACAAACAACTTAGATGTATTTAACTTTAAATCGGCAGACGATGTCACAAAATACGAAAAATTGTTGGTAGAAGGGTTCGGCCTTATCAGTAATGAGCTAGCTAAGCTTGGGCAAATTTTCGTTGATACTAAATTTGAATTTGGATATGTCGACGATATCAATGGCGTGCAGCAACTTATTTATATTGATGAAGTAGGGACACCCGATTCATCACGTATTTGGGATGAAGCATCTTATAAAGATGGCAACATTGTTGAAAACTCAAAAGAAGGTTTTCGCCAGCTGTTAATTAATAATGTGCCAGAGAGTGACGTGTTACTAAATAAAGATCGTATGGCTGAGCGTGAGCAGTTAGCAAAAGATTATATTCTACCTGAGTCAGTGATGCTTGAAGTGTCTGACACTTATGTGGGTATAGCCAGTAAAATAATTGGTAAAGAGATCGTTATACCCAATGATCCGCGCCAAGAAGTGATTGCTATTTTAGATGCTGATTACGGTTTAATTAATCACTAACGAGCAAGTTAATCTTAATGATAAAGCTGAACTCAACTAGTGAAAAAGTATTTATTTTAAGTAACTGAGCTATAATTCTTGCAATTAGTGCTCGTCTCTAATTAACTTACCCTATAGTGAATTTTTGGGTGTGGTTATGTTAGAGCGAGCATCGCAACTTATTGCAAAACGTCGTTTTTTATTAATTGTGGGTGCATTGTTTAGTGTATCGGCGTTTGGTAATTCTATTAATTTGGTTATTAAAGATCAGCATGGTCAAGTATTGCCTAATGCTGTAGTCGAAATAAAGCATTTACCTTCCTCAAAAGTACAAAGTAATTTACCCACAGCGGTGATGGATCAAGTTGATAAACAGTTTTCACCACAGCTGCTTATTGTGCGCCAAGGTCAGTACGTTAATTTTCCAAATAGTGATGATATTCGCCATCATGTTTATTCTTTTTCAAAGGCTAAGCCTTTTCAGTTAAAATTATATTCAGGTCAGCCAGAAGAACCTATTAAGTTTGATAATCAAGGCGTTGTTGTTCTAGGCTGCAATATCCACGATTCTATGGTGGGCTATATTTATGTTGCTAACAGTGATCAGGTATATACCAGCGACGAGCAAGGGCGTATTGAACTTCAAACAGACACTTTTCCTGTGCAAGCCAGTGTTTGGCATTCACTGCAAACAGCTCCTTTGGATAATAAAAAGCTATTTGATATAGAATCAACCAACCCGTTATCAATCACTATAAATACGTCTACGCCTGCACCACGAAATACCTTTGGTAGTAAATTTAGGGAAGGTAATGGGCAATAATTTACGCAGCCGTATAACAACGCTATGCGTTGGCTTGGTGTTACTTACAACTTTACTCAGTTTAGTGAGTTTTTGGTGGTCTACTAGTAAGTTTCAGGCAGAAAAAGTCCAGCAAAATATAACGGTTGCGCAAAGTGTTTATAAACAATATTTAAAATCAAAAGAGAGCTTATTATTAACAGCCGCAAAGGTGTTAACCGCTGATTTTGGTTTTAAGCAAGCGGTTGCTACGCGAGATGCCGCCACTATTAGCAGTGTGTTATACAACCACAGTCAACGGATCAATGCGGATCTTATGCTGTTGCTCGATTTATCAGGGCGGTTAGTATCAGCTAATGTTAATGCACAAAATTTTGCCGATAATCTACAACCCTTGATGGATGAGTTATTAAATAACGCTGAGCAATCGAGCTTTGTGGTGTTAAATAACCAGCTGTACCAAGTGATTTTATTGCCAGTTAAAACTCCCAGAACCATAGCTTACAGTTTGGTCGGATTTAAAATAACATCTGCTGTGGCCACTGAGCTAAAAAGCTTAACCGGTATGGAGGTGAGTTTTGTTGCGCAATTAGATGATTTTGCAACAAGCTCGCTAGTATCCCAACCAGATAACTTTCAACCAATAACTTACTTTACCAATAAAACTACGGCTCGTTTTTTTGCAGAATACTTGGCCTATGAAAACGAACAAATAGCTTTACCCTCTTTACAATCGCATCCGATAAACTTACTGCTTAGCGCAGATTTAACCTCGAGTTATCGCGATATTGAGCAATTATTATTAACGCTGATCACACTCGCTGTTTTAACTATGCTATTTGGTGTGATTACCAGTAGTTTATTAGCCAATAATTTAACCTCAGGGCTTTCACAGCTCGTTGTTATTGCAAGGCAGTTTGCTAAAGGCGACTACCGCTTTAAATTTGAAGGTAAAAAACAAAGTAGTGAAATAGAAACCCTCGTCAGCGCGTTTAATAACATGGGTAATGATATTAACAAACGTGAGCAGCAAATAAGTTTTCAAGCACATCACGATACTTTAACAGGGTTTTATAACCGTTCTGCTATGTTAGATTTATTAGCTAAGCGGCTCACTAATGATGCGCGGTACACGCTTGTTGCTATTGATATAAAAGGCTTAAGGCATATAAACGATAAGCTTGGTCCACAAGTAGGGGATGGATGTTTAATTGCAGTGGCAAACCGTATTCGTCAATTTTCTGATGAGCTAGGTGGTTTTCATGCCCGTATTGGTGGCGATGAATTTTTAACGGTTTACCCTTGTGCAGAGGTTGAGCAGGTAAAATGTGCTGTGGCTGATTTACTCAAGCAATTACAGCTAGCTTACAAGGTTAAAAATTTAAAAATAAGCTTACGTTTTAATGCTGGTATTGTGCAATACCCAGAGCAAGGGACTAAAGCAGACGATTTAATGCGACGTGTACTCATTGCTGTAGATGCAGCTACAACGAGTCAGCAAAGCTTACATTATTATCAAGACGGTGAAGATGAGGCGCATTTGGAGCGTTTAATTATGCTTGATGAACTCAAACAAGCAATTGATGATGATAATGGACAATTATTTATGACCTATCAGCCTAAGTTGAATATTAAAAGTCAGAAAATTGACAAAGTAGAGTCTCTTATCCGTTGGCAACGTCAAGACGGTCGTTGGGTGTCGCCCGAGGTCTTTATTGATTTAGCTGAGCAATCAGGGTTAATCGTCGAGCTGACCGCTTGGGTTGTCGAGACTGTGATTGCACAAATAGCCGATTGGTCAAAAAAGGATATTCATTTACAAGCCGCTATTAATGTTTCTGCCCAAGATATTGCTCATTCAGGTTTTCACGCTTCTTTGGTAGCCACCTTAAATAAATACCAAGTAAACCCAAGCGTTGTCACTATTGAGCTTACAGAGCGCGATATGATTGAAAATGAAGCCCAAGGTATTAAAGCGTTACAAGACTTAAAAGGTATTGGTGTTAAAATTTCATTGGACGATTACGGTGTCGGACAAACATCATTGGGGCGCTTAAAAATGTTACCTATTGATGAGCTTAAGTTAGATAAATGCTTTATTTTAACTCTGCACGAATCACAAAAAGATCAATACATAGTGCGCTCTTCAATCACGCTGGGTCACCAATTGGGGTTTTCTGTTGTGGCTGAGGGTGTGGAAACCGCTGAGTCTTTATCAATGCTTCACGAAATGCAATGCGATCATGCGCAAGGTTACTATTTAAGTCGCCCTTTAAAAGCGCAGCAATTAGAACAATGGTTAGAGGAATATCAGCGTGTACATTAAATTTTTATTGAGTATGTCACTGTTACTTTGCAGTACGTTAAGTGTGGCTGCAACGGGCAAGTTATTAGCAACACCTGGGGTGTCTCAAATTGAAGGTAGTGCAGGGGGCGGATTAGTTCCTTGGGCACAATTGGCAGGGTATGCCAGTGAAGACGAATGGGCTGTTAATGGTTTTTGTAGTCGTGCTGATGTTACTGACTATCGTCTTGATGCCTGCGGCATGCAACTAAACCTATTCAATCGTGTTGAGCTCAGTTATGCAGTGCAGCAGTTTGATGTGCCTGCACTCAATACCGAAATAGAGCAGTCAATTACTGGAGCAAAAGTACGTTTATACGGTGATATTGTTTATAGTCAGTGGCCACAGCTAAGTGTGGGCGTACAGCATAAATCACTAGAGGATGGCACAGTAGCAAAGTTAGTGGGGGCTAAAAACACAAGCGGTACCGATGTGTACCTTGCTGCCAGTAAATTGCATTTGGGAGCACTTGCTGGATACAACTGGTTTTGGAATGTAACCACCCGCTACAGTAAAGCCAATCAGTTAGGGTTGTTAGGATATGGTGGCGCTAATGAAGGCAGTCATATTTTACTAGAAGCAAGTAGTGCGGTGTTTTTAAGTCGCGAATTAGCCGTTGGCATTGAGTATCGGCAAAAAGCCAATAATTTAGGGTTGGGCGAGCAAGATTGGCGCGATTTATTTATAGCGTGGATCCCTAATAAACACATGAGTGTCACTGCGGCTTATTTAGACTTAGGGCGGATTGCTGGTGTTAATAATCAAACTGGCTGGTATTTATCGGTTACGGGGTATTGGTAATGAAACTGAGTGTATTTATTTTTTGTTGTTTAAACTTACTTGCAGGGTGTACAACCCAACCCAACACCTCTTTGTATCAGCAGCTTGGCGAACGAGCTGGGCTTGAGAAGCTAACCGATAGTTTTATTGCGCAAATAGGCAACGATAATCAAGTATTTCATTATTTTGAGCACAGCAATATTAGCCATTTTCGACAAGGATTTATTAGTCACTTATGCTCTCTGGCAGAAGGCCCTTGTGAATATAAAGGCGACTCTATGGTCGCAATTCATACCGGGATGAATATAAATGAAAAAGACTTTAATCACGTTGTCGATTTATTAATAAATGCGATGAATGAACAAAATATCCCACATACAGTGCAAAATAAAATTTTAGCTAAAATGGCGCCCCTGCGTGGTGAAATTATAAAAATTTAAAATACACGGTTCCTTTTTTGAGTTCTATAGTGGCATTCACATATGTATAATAGAAATATTGTTTTTTAATTATGTATTATTAATGCTTGTATATTTTGATGTTCAACACATTTACTATTTACCACAGTACCTACCTGTAATTGAAGAGTTATCAATAAAAGGCCATCAGTGTTCGCTGGTATTTTATAAGTCACAAGACTCGCAGTTTATTACTATATGTGAAAACTTTGTTGCGGAACTGGCTTTAAAGTCAGTATGGTTAGAAAGTACAGAGCAAGCGTTAGCATTTTATAATACCCATGAGTGTGATTGGGTTATTTTTGGTAATGCATTTTTAGATACAGCGGCACTAAATAAAAAAAGTGCTTTGATGCAGCATGGCATTGGCCCGAAAAGTTGCTATTACGATGTATCAAACATAACCACTACAGTTCGGTTTGTAGAAGGTGAACATCGATTGAAGCGTTTAGAAACGCTATACCCAAATGGAAACTTCATTGATACAGGGTACGCAAAATTAGACCCTATATTAAACAAAACAATTAAAGGACTAGACAAACAGCAATTAGGATTAGACGAAAATAAACTTACTTTGTTGTACGCGCCAACATTTTATCCGAGCTCTATAGAATGTATGAATGATGATTTCCCCAGCCAATTCTCAGATTATAATATAATAATAAAGCCGCATTTCTTTAGCCTTGCAAAATCACGCTACAGAAAGCAAAAACAAAAAATATTGAATTGGCAAAAATACAAGAATGTATATGTAGCAAATGAGAGTGAGTTTAACTTAACACCTTTTTTAGCTATTGCAGATATAATGTTGTCGGACGCATCATCAGCAATTTTTGAATTTGCTGCATTAGATAAGCCAGTGGTATGGTGCGACTTTTATAAATTGAGGTGGAGTTATCGAGGCTTATTTTCTTATCGCTTCAAGGCACGTTTAGATGAAGATATTAAATATTTTCATGAAATTTGTCATAGAGCAAATCAATACAGTGAATTACCTAATGCTATAAAAACATGTACAACTGAGACGAGCGAATTTAAACGTAATCGTAAAAAGATTATTGAGCAGTTAGCAGGTAAAGTTGATGGTTTATGTGCTAAACGAATAGCTAATTATTTAGAGAATTACTAATGAAGCGAGTTATAACATTTGGTACTTTTGATATTTTCCATATTGGTCATATTAATATTTTAGAGCGAGCTAAAGAGCTTGGTGACTATTTAATAGTCGGGATTTCATCCGATATGCTTAATATGCAAAAAAAAGGTAGGGCGCCAATTTATAGTGAAGTTGAACGAATAAAAATCATTAGTTCGTTGCGCTGCGTCGATGAGGTTTTTATAGAGCATTCTTTAGAGCTCAAAGGAGAATACATAAAGCAGCATAAGGCTAACTTATTAGTAATGGGTGACGACTGGTTCGGTAAGTTTGATGAATATAAAGCATTATGTGAAGTTAAATATTTAGCGCGTACACCTTCTATATCGACTACTGAAATCATTGAGGTCGTTCGTAACCCCCAAAACAGTAATACTTAAAAAGGTAATACTATATTTATTATGGCATTATCTTAATTTAAATTACTTCAGCAGCTAAAATTATCAATATATGTCTTGTAGGTGTTACCTTTTAGTTGCTTAAATTTTACATCAGACATAAGGTCGTTTACTTTGACTTCATATAACCTAGTAAGTTATAGATCTTATATTGATACAACAAATTAATTGGGCTTGCTTTTACATTTTCTTAATTACAACTTCAATTGTTGCTAATATACGCTCTTACCTTCTTTGAAAGGGAGGTCTGTTTAATGTAGTCTTTCATACCAACTCGCAGTAATACTTAATCATTTAGAACAACTAAATAATGAAGCTTTTGTCTTGCTGTCGACAGGGTTTTCTTGCTTCAAAATAACAAAGCTATAGGGCTATTTAATATAAGAAAAATAATTTTTGGAGATGGATAATCACTTATTATTTAATGAACCTATTACAATTATAAGTTTATGATATTTTATAAGTGAATAGATTTATTGTGTAATAAGTTAAAAACGAAGGTACGAGTAAAAACTTTATTGGATCGAGAACAATGAAAAACATGGTTAGTGCACAATGGTTATATGCTCACTTAGAACAAAGTAATTTAGTTATTTTTGATGCGGGGATGTTACGCCCTTCCGCAGTCGGTGAATACTCGCCAGTCGCTATGCTACCTAAAGCACAACGATTTGATATCAAAAAAGAACTCGCAGACACTTCAAACCCGTTACCAAATACTTTGTGTCGCGCTGAACAATTTACTCAGGTGATGCAAAAAGCAGGTGTTAATCACGATTCACTGGTGGTGATTTATGAAGATGCAGGGTTATTTAGTGCACCTAGAGCCTGGTGGATGTTCAAAGCCATGGGATTTGATAATGTTAAAGTGCTCAGTGGCGGTTTAACTAAGTGGTTGGAACACGGTTACCCTGTTCAATCTGGTTATACACAGCCTTCAGCGACAGGCAATTTTATAGCTCAATACCAGCCTGGCTATTTTATTAGTAAGCATGAAGTGCTCAGCGCGACAGAAGATGCCAATACAGTTATTTTAGATGCACGCGCTTATGAGCGCTTTACCGGCAAAAGTAGTGAGCCAAGAGCCGGAATGCGTAGCGGCCATATTATTAACAGCTATTCGCTACCTTTAACTAGTTTATTAGACAATGGCGAGCCAAAGCCTCTGGTGAATATACAGGCAAGATTTCGCGAATTAGTTGGTCATGCTACGCAGTTGCAATTTAGCTGCGGCTCTGGCGTTACAGCCTGTGCGTTAGCGCTGTTCGCCGATGAATGCGGCTATAAAAATTTAAGTGTTTACGACGGTTCTTGGAGTGAGTGGGGAGCCGATGATTCATTGCCCATTGCAGAGGGTGACTAATTTAACGATAGGGACAGTTCTTACACCCGTTTTTGCAGCAGGTGCCACGCTTTAAAAAATACCACTTACTAAACACCATGTAACTATTTTGCATGGTGTAATCTAACCCTTCAATTAAATTATCGTTGCTGCTAAATTGTTTAGCAAAAGCTATTTGGGCTTTAATTGGTTGAGTGTATATGGCTTCTAAATAGCGATTAATTTTAGCAAGGGCACATGTTCGGCATAAGCAACTGGTTGTTGTATCATCGAGCGGTAAAATAGCAGGTAGCTCACTGCACCAGCATGCTGATATATTCTCTACATTACAGTTAAGCGTTGTATTACATTGGCTGCAGTTTATCTGGGTCATTTTAGGTCTTATTAACAGTAGAGCAGCAAGAATAACAAACATTATGAATATACAAAAAGCATTGGCTGAATTTATTACATTTGGCGAGCAAAGAGATAGTGCCATTAGTGTGATTGTTTCAACCGCAGCAAACAATAAAACCTACCTGTACACACTCACAAAACCTGTACTAATTAATGTACTTACGCGTTGTTTGAATAAAGAAATTGATATTGACGATTTGGAGCTGTGGGCAAATGTAATTGAGTCGCGAGATGACATAAATTGCGCCGAGCATGAAGGCGTTATTTACGCGCTAAGTAATAGCGAGCAAATGGGAGAGCTTAGCCACAAAAAGCTTGAACAACTATTAGCATTATTAAAGGACTAGATTTAGGCTAACTCAACTCTTTTAGATGCGAGCTTACTGCGGTTTTATGTAACGAATAAATAATACTAAGCCGCATTTAAGTTAAATGCGGCTTGTATTTTCTGACAACTGGCTACTTATGGTAGCTCAAGCAAGTTTCTACTTCGTCCTTAGAGCCTAAAATAACTGCCACACGCTGATGAATGGCATCAGGCTGAATATCCATAATACGCTCAGTGCCTGTTGAAGCAATACCACCGGCTTGCTCTACTAACATTGCCATTGGGTTTGCTTCGTAAAGTAAACGCAGTTTATTAGGCTTATTAGGATCTTTGGTATCGGTTGGGTAAGTAAATAAACCACCACGGCTAAGTACACGATGAACATCACCGACCATAGCGGCAATCCAGCGCATATTAAAGTTTTGACCGCGGGGGCCTGTATCACCGGCCAGTAAATCGTTAATGTAGTTTTGCATCGCTGGCTGCCAATGACGCTGATTAGAAGCGTTAATTGCAAACTCATTGGTTTGTGCTGGAATTTTTGCAAAATCTTGGGTAAGTAAAAAGCTACCTTGAGTTTTATCTAAGGTAAACATGCGAGTCCCTTTACCTGTGGTTAGCGCAAGCATGGTTGATGGGCCATACAGTACATAGCCCGCAGCTACTTGTTGGCGACCTGGCTGCATAAAAATCTTTTCATCTGCAGCATCAGAGCCTACCGGCGCTTTCATGATAGAAAAAATAGTGCCTACCAGCGAGTTAATATCGGTATTTGACGAACCATCAAGCGGGTCAAAGGCCACAATAAACTCAGCATCTGGGTTACCCGCTACGGTGTAATCTTCTTCTTCAGAGGCAATCGCTTTAACCGTTCCCGACTCCAGTAATATATCTTTTAATAACTGATTAGACAGGACATCGAGTTTCTTTTGTGTTTCGCCTTGAATATTTTCATCAAGGGTTGAGCCTAATACGCCCGATAATTCACCTTGACCGACACGAAATGATATTTCTTTACATGCTGCTAAAATGGTACGAATTAACGACAAAAGTTCTCTTGAACAGCCATCTTCTAGTAATACTGGTGGGAGTCTACGCATTCTTTTTTCCTGATAACGTGTTAAAACCAATCATAATGTGAGAGAGATTAGTTTAGAGCGCTGAAATTCGTCTTAAATAACGGTATTGTATATATAACCCCCTATAATGGGTTACCTACATCGCATTTAAAACGCTAATAACAAAGATAAGATTATGCAAAAAATATCACGACTAAGTTACATACTCTTTACTGTGCTGCTCTGTATGATAACCCAAGCGCACGCAGCAATTAAGTCTATTGACGAATTTACTGAAAAAATGAACCATTTTCCGGGTTATTTTTCTTTCTTTTACGACACGCAAAATGGCAATGTGTATTTAAAGGTTGATAAACTAGAGCAACAATTTTTATTACAGCACAGCTTACCTTATGGAGTAGGGTCTAACGATATTGGTTTAGATAGAGGCCAGTTGGGTAGTACCTATTTGGTTCAGTTTGAACGCTTTGGCAATAAGGTGATGTTACGCGCTGTGAACACTTACTATCGTGCTAACACAAGCAATATAGCAGAGCAGCAAAGCGTTAAAGAAGCGTTTGCGTCGAGTATTTTGGCGGGTTTTAAGGTTGTAGCGCAAGATGATAATGCCGCATTAATAGACTACACGCCTTATTTACTGAGCGATGTACATGGCGTAAGCCGTACTTTAGCGGCTCGTAAACAAGGGCAGTTTAGCCTCGATGAATCACGAAGCGCGGTGTACATGAATCGCTCTAAAGCCTTTGTAAAAAATACAGAACTTGAGGCTATTCTCACGTTTAAAGGGGCTAAGCCGGGTAACTTTGTTCGTCAAGTGAGTGCAGATCCTTATGCACTGACTGTTCATATGCACCATTCACTCATTCAATTACCTGATGATAATTACACACCACGTCAATTTAGCCCGCAATCAGGCTTTTGGAGTGTGGAGCATAAAAATTACGCGGCGGGGCTCGATGAGTCTATGTACGTGCGTTATATTCCGCGCCATCGTTTAGTAAAAAAAGATCCAAACCTAGCAGTTAGTGAGCCAGTAAAACCCATTGTGTATTACTTAGATCCTGGTGTACCTGAGCCAATAAAAACGGCTTTACTAGAAGGCGGACAATGGTGGAATGACGCTTTTAATGCGGCGGGCTATAAAAATGCATTTATAATTAAAGTGCTACCAAATAATGCTGATCCTATGGATGTGCGCTACAACGTTATTCAGTGGGTACACCGTGCTACCCGAGGCTGGTCTTATGGTAGTTCAATTATAGATCCACGTACTGGCGAAATTATTAAAGGGCATGTCACACTGGGGTCGCTTCGAGTGCGCCAGGATATTCTCATTGCTGAATCACTTGCATCGCCTTATTTAAAAGGCAATGAAGTGGCAAGTACTTTACATACAATGGCACTTGATCGTATTCGCCAACTTAGTGCTCACGAAATTGGCCATACACTAGGAATTGCACATAACTTTGCTGCATCGGTAAATAATCGCGCCTCGGTGATGGATTACCCGCATCCGTTGTTAAGTTTTGCAGATAATGGCCAGTTAGATGTATCTCAAGGTTACGCTAAAGGCATAGGTGCATGGGATACCCAAGTGATCAAGTACGGCTACAGCGACTTTACCGGCCTAGATGAGAGCGAAGAACTTGCGGCTATCCTACAGCAAAATAAAGCCCAAGGTTTAGCGTTTATTTCTGACAGTGATGCACGTGCAAAAGGCGGTGCACATCCTATGGCACATCTTTGGGATAACGGCAGTAACCCAAGTGAGGAGCTACTTAGAGTGCTTGATGTGCGAAAACAGGCACTTGGGCAATTTGGTATTAACACCATAAAAACGGGTGTTGCGCTGTCGCAGTTAGAAGAAAAGTTAGTGCCGCTTTACCTATTGCATCGTTATCAAGTTGAAGCGGTCGCTAAGCTTATCGCAGGCGTTGATTATGACTATGAAATTCGCAGTGATGCCCCTGTTAAAGGCGCCCAAGTTGTAGCTAAAGAGACTCAACAACAGGCGGTTAATGCGATTTTATTTACCTTAAAAGCAGCTAATTTAATGCTGCCAGAGTCGATACTTTCGTTGATTGTACCTAAAGCCTATGGTGAATCTAAATCACGAGAAAGTATAATGGGGCGTACCGGCTTAACTATGGATGCACTTGCATTGCCTGAGGTTGCCGCGCAGCATAGTTTATCGCTATTACTTAATGCTCAGCGCTTAAACCGATTAGCACAGCAGCAAGCACGAGATAACCGCTTTTATAGTTTAGATGGGCTGCTTAAACAATTAAATAAGCAGGTATTTGATGTATCTGCGCCTGCCACTATGACAGGGAAAGTTACGCAACGAGTACAATACTTGACGGCAAAAACCATGGCTGATCTTGTTGTTAATGATGCACTTAGTCCTGAAGTGCAAGCACAACTGCATTTTTATTTAAGTAAACTAGCGGATGAGTTTAATCAACACACTTTACTGGGCCATCCGCAGGTGGGTGATAGCGCATTTAAAAACTATTTAGCAGCGCAAATTAATCAGTTTTTAACAACAGGCCAATGGCCTGATAACTTTAAAGCGTTACCCATACCTCCAGGCTCTCCTATTTAAGCTTAAAAGCGAGACTAAAGAGGCGCTGTGTAAACGTTACGTTTCATAGTGCCTTGTTTTTAGGGTGTTACTTTTGCTTGCATAAAGTTGGTTTTTTGTTAACCTAGCCACCCCTATTTTAGTCTTTTTTGAGGTGTTTATGGCGTTTTTATCTCGTTCGATATTGGCGTTAACACTGGCACTTTTAAGCAACAATGCAATCGCACAAAAATTATGTGATGTTGAACTTCGTCATGGTTTAATTATTACTGATGATGTGATTCGGATTGTAGATAAAGGCCAAACAAGGGTGCAAATAAACAATAATACTCAATTATTTATCCGAGGTTACTGGGTCGACTTAAGTACTGAGGAAAGCAAAGTACTAGAGCAATTTAGTATTGGTATTCGTCAAACAGTGCCAGAGCTGGTCGATTTAGCCACTGATGGGGTTAATCTAGGGCTCAGCGCCATTGAGCATGTTGTTGAGGGCATGTCAGATAAAGAGCCTGAAGTACTTAAAACGCAGTTGCAATATGTTGAACGTGCGCTTATGGATAAATTTAAACGCGGCGACGACTTCTTTTTTATAGCGCCTCAATCACTTTCCCAAATTGATGATTTTTTTACTAAAGAAATTAGCCAAAAAATACACTCTGCTGTACATGGCTCTTTGGGTGCTATTTTAATGTCGCTCGGGGATGCGTTTAAATCTCGAGAGGGAAACATCGAAGACCGCATGAACGACATGGGGCAACGCATGGATATCATCACCAAAGAAATCGATAAGTCGTTACAGAAAAAAGCCCACCAATTAGAACTTAAAGCCTCTGAATATTGTGAATGCTTAAACTCTCTAGATATTACTGAGTCTCGTCTGCAAGCCATTGTACCCGGGATGACAGACTTTGATTTAGTACAGATTAAATCGTAAGGGCAGATTTTAGGCGTCAGGTTTCAGACAGGAATTAAGCAAGCTAGGAAAGGGCAATCGTCAGTAAGAAATAAAACATGGCGTTTAAGTTTTTATGTTTTCCTGCCACCTAACACCTAACACCTAACACCTAGTACTTAAACAACCTTACAGTTTTATCTCTGCGGCGGTTAGTGGGCGGTATTCACCTGCAGCCAAATCTTCACCTAGCTTTATACCCGCAATTTGTTCACGATGTAATTCAACTACTTTGTTATCTACCGCTGCTAGCATACGTTTTACTTGGTGATACTTACCCTCAGAAATAGACAAGCGTAAACCATAATTCCCTAAGCGCTCAGCAATAGCCGGGCGAGTTAAATCTTTTTCATTGTGAAGCTGCACACCGTCGCGCAATTGCTGCAGTGCATCATCGGTAATCGGCTCTTGGGTTTCAACCAAATAGGTTTTAAATTTATTCTTTTTAGGCGAGGTAATTTTGTGTGACCAATCGCCATCGTTAGTAATAAGCACTAGGCCTGTCGTGTTTATGTCTAAACGCCCAGCAACATGGAAATCGCTCAAATTTGGCTCATCAAGTAAATCAAATACGGTTTTGTGTAACTCATCCGAATTAGCGCACACATAACCTACCGGCTTATTGAGCATAAAGTAGCGTTTACCTAAAAAAACTAATGGCTCGTCATAAAATAGCACGTCATCTTGTTGAGTAACTTGAAAGTCGAATGCAGTGATCAACTCGCCATTAACGCAAGCCGCTTGGCTTTTTATTGCTGCGCGGGCTTTTGAGCGTGGTAACTCTGCTAAATGGCTAATAAATTTATCTAAACGGCAAGGAAATTTCATGTTGTTCACATTTTTAGTCGGCTACAATGGCCGCGAGTATAGCGGATAGTGAAATACCATGACAGAGCCCAACACAGAAATTTTAAGCCTGTACCACCGCAAAGTTTCATCAGGAGAGCTTGATTTTGATGTGGCGCAGCACCAAGCCGTGAGTGCGTTACAGTCTTTGAGTGAGCAATTAAATCAGCCAACAAGCTGGTGGCAAAAAGCACCGTTAATCAAAGGGGTATATTTATACGGTCCCGTTGGCCGAGGTAAATCTATGCTGATGGATTTATTTTATAAAAACTTACCCACAGAAAAAAAGCAGCGCCTGCATTTTCATCACTTTATTGAAAAAATTCATGCTCAATTGGCCAAGTTACAAGGGGATAAAAATCCGCTACAAATAATAGCTAAACAGTGGGCCAAAGAGATAAAGATACTGTGCTTTGATGAGTTTTTTGTGAGTGATATTGGTGATGCCATGATCTTGGCTCGGTTATTTAACGCTTTGTTTCAACAAGGCGTGGTACTAGTCGCAACCTCTAACGCAAAACCTGAGCAACTTTATTATAACGGTTTGCAACGCGCGCGATTTTTACCAACTATCGATTTAATAAATGCTCATTGCCATGTAATTAACGTAGCGGGGGAGGAAGACCATCGCTTCAGGTACGGTAGAAGCAGTCGTCATTATTTTATTAACTTGCCCCACACGGAGTTTGAGGCTGGGTTTTTATCCGCATACCCTCAAGCAACGCGTGATAATACAATAATTGTGCATGGCCGAGCACTTCCCTATTTATTAAAAGCTAACGATGCACTGCTGATTGATTTTATGGCATTGTGCTCAGGTCCTCGCAGCGCTAATGATTACATGTTTTTAGCGGAACAATTTTCGGTGGTTTACATCGCTAACGTGCCAATAATGGGCAAAGAAGCAACCGGTAAGGTTATTGTGCATGGTATAGAAGATAGCTATCAGCGAGAAAAGCAGCAATTGGATGAGCATACGCTCGATGATGAAGCGCGGCGTTTTATTGCCTTAGTCGATGAGTTTTACGATTGCCACAAGTTACTGGTAATTAATGCCCAGGCCGACATAAACGAGTTATACCAAGGTAAAAAGTTAAGTTTTGAATATGCGCGAACCCAGTCACGGATTGTAGAAATGCAAAATTGGTAGGGGTAAAAAAGAGATGTTAGGTTTTAGGCTCAAACTAACCTAAAACCTAAAACCTAAAACCTTTATTTACTGTATCCATTTGGATTATTTGATTGCCAGCGCCAAGTATCTTGCATCATGACATCAATGCCACGCTCAGCTTGCCAGCCTAATTCATTAAGCGCTTTTTCTGGTGCGGCATAACAAGCTGCAATATCACCTGGGCGACGAGGTGACACCGCATACGGGATAGCTTGATCGCTAGCCTTAATAAACGCGTTGACCATTTGTAATACTGAATAGCCGTTACCTGTACCAAGGTTATAAACAAGCGCACCGGTTTCTGCGGCTATTTTATCAAGTGCTTTTAAATGCCCTAGGGCTAAATCTACAACGTGAATGTAATCACGAACGCCAGTCCCATCAACCGTATCATAATCGTCACCAAATACAGCAAGTTGCTTTAATTTGCCAACCGCAACTTGTGAAATGAAAGGCAGTAAATTATTAGGGATGCCATTAGGATCTTCACCAATTAAGCCTGACTCATGTGCACCGACAGGGTTAAAGTAGCGCAAAATAGCAAACGCAAAGCGCTCATCTGATTTAGCGATATCTTGTAGCATCATTTCAACCATGAGTTTAGACGTGCCATATGGGTTGGTTGTACCGCCAACGGGGAAGTCTTCGCGTATTGGTAAGCTTGCTGGGTCGCCGTATACGGTAGCTGAAGAGCTAAATACCAGTTTGAATACACCCGCATCACGCATAGCATCAACTAGTGTTAGTGTACCTTGTACATTATTTTGATAATACTCAATGGGTTTTACGACCGATTCTCCCACGGCTTTTAGGCCAGCAAAATGAATTACACTATCGATGGTATGTTTTGCAAATACTGAGTTTAAAAAGGATTTATCTAAAATATCACCTTGATAAAAAATAATTGCTTTACCAGTAATTTCTTTTACTCTCTTAAGTGACTCTTCAGAGGAGTTACTCAAGTTATCGATAACGATAACGTCGCTGCCTTGCTGTAAAAGTTCTAAAACGGTGTGTGAGCCAATGTAGCCTGCGCCACCGGTTACTAAAATTGCCATGAATACTCCTTGGAAACCTCTGTTCAATTACGCTAATTTCACCATAAATAATGAGATTTTACATGTGTTATTTTATTTGTTTTGCAATCGTAACATCGCAAGCTGTACTTTTGATTACATTTTGTGCAGTTTTAATAACACCTTAGCGTGAAGATTAAGTTATAGTTCATATGTAATTGCTAAAGTAAGGTATAGCAATTTGTAAAATATTTAGTTGATTATAATGATCAGCATACTCGTTGGAGAAACGTATGAACTCAATTAAAAAAATAGCAATGCTACTATTTATTGCACTACCGAGTGTTGTTTGCGCGGGCGAGGCACAAGTTAAATGGCATGACTTTAATGATTATCGCGATGTACGCCCATCAAATCAAACTAAAGGCTCATACCATAAGCATATTGCTAATAGTATTGAAAAGCACATGGCAAAACTTGCCGAGCAGCTACCAAAAGACTATACGCTTAGTATTGAAGTAACAGATATTGATTTAGCAGGTGATGTGCGCTTTGGTGGAGTTAACGAAATTCGGGTGGTTAAACCCATTCACTTTCCACGGATTGAATTTAACTATGAATTAAAAGATGACAAAGGGAATATAATTAATGAAGCAACTGATGTAAAACTCAAAGATATGAGCTTCATGGATAAAATTAAAATGGGTCGCGATGAGGCATTTTACTATGAAAAACGCTTATTAACTGAATGGTTTGGTGAGCAAATTTTACCGCGTATTTAGAATAATGCAAAGCATCTACTTTGGTAGACGCTTTGCAAGTAAGTCGCTAATTTTTATTTAAAGGTCGCCAACAGCGTTAGTAAATTTTGTAGTTTAATAACCGCTTGTTTTAGTTTTTCTTCATCAAAGCCTTCGCTCGATAAGCTTTCTACATCAGCGGCAACGTCTAACACGTAAGGCTTAAAACGTTTAGCTTCAAAACTAAATCCAGCGTCCTCGGCAAATAAGGCTTTAAATTTTCCGTGACCTTGCTGTTGTAACTCATCGAGTTTTTTGTCAGCGTCAAGTGCCTGACGGTAAACAATTTTTAAGTTGGCGTTGAGTTGTTCAATGATAGAATCCATGGTTTTCCTAAAGCTTAGTGCAATGTTGCCGATAAATACTTAAGTGGGTTGGTAAAGTAATTTACCAATTCAGCGACTATAATACGTGTATTACAGTTAAAAGTCAGGTGTGAGTTATGAATATATCAGGTGGAAATCTACCTACAATGCCTGGTGCAGGCCAGGGCGCAGAAGTATTAACTGCTGCTTTATCTAAAAAGCAACAGCAAGCTGATGGTGCCGCTGCACTGGCACTTATTGAAGGTGCTGCACAATCAACAAGTGCGCAAACACCGGCTAAGTCGGTCACTGCAACACTTGGCAATAATGTAAACGTTTATGTTTAAACTAATTTGAGGTCGATAGGGGTTTTACTTTTTTGACCTCCTATTTCTCGAACTAGTTTAGGCACCAAAAATCCAGGCAGGGCTTTTAGTAGCTCGGCCTGAATTTTTATTGCGTGTTGTTCGTCAATATCAAAATGACTTGCGCCTTCGACCTTATCCAGTAAGTGTAAATAATAAGGCAGTACGTCCGCATCAAATAACGCTTCACTTAAGTTTATTTGCGCATCAACTGTATCGTTCACATCTTTTAAAATAACCGCCTGATTTAACAGCAGCACATTGGCTTTTTTGAGCATGTTCATGGCGTTTTTAAAGTCATTATCTATTTCGTTTGCATGGTTAATATGATTAACGAATATAATTTTTAATGGTGACTTTGCTAATCTTTCACATAATTGTTCAGTAATACGTGCAGGAATAACCACGGGCAAGCGGCTGTGTATGCGCATGCGTTTAATTTGTGGTATTTGCTCAAGTTCATCTAAAAACCAGCTAATAGCATCGTCTTTGGCCATTAGTGGATCGCCACCACTTAAAATCACTTCGTTAATATTTTTATCAGATTTTATATAACTCAATGCATCAATAAGGCTACGTTTATTCAGTTGGTTTTCTTGATAAGGAAAATGGCGTCTAAAGCAGTAGCGGCAATTTACTGCACAACCGGTTTTAAACATGACTAAAACACGCGATTTATATTTATGTAACAGACCCGGTTGATTGTTATCTTGCTCAAGTAACGGATCTTTATTAAACCCTGATTTAGTTAAAAACTCTTGATGGCGGGGCATAACTTGCAGCAATAAAGGGTCATTTGCATCGCCGTGACGAATTTTTTTTATAAAAGGCAATGGCACACGAACAGGGAACAAGCTACGCGCTTTTATGTCGTTTTCATGGACTTGGCTCGATAAACCAACCATTTCTAACAACACTTTTGGGCAGGTAACTACATTTGCTAATTCTTTTTGCCAGTTTTTATGCAAATTTGCTTCATTTCTTTGTATCATTGGCACGTAGATTACTCGAAAAATATAAATAGAGGAAACGATGGCGAATTATAGCACCAACGAGTTCAAGGGCGGCCTAAAAATTATGATGGACGGCGAGCCTTGCAGTATCTTAGAAAATGAAATGGTAAAACCGGGTAAAGGCCAAGCGTTTAACCGTGTTCGTATCCGTAAGCTTATCTCTGGCAAGGTACTTGAAAAAACCTTTAAATCGGGTGAATCGGTTGAAGGTGCTGATGTAATGGATACCGATTTAGCGTACCTATACACAGACGGTGAATTTTGGCATTTCATGAACAACGAAACATTTGAACAAATCGCTGCTGACGAAAAAGCACTGGGCGATGCTGGCAAATGGTTAGTTGAAAACGATGTATGTACTATTACATTATGGAACGGCAGCCCAATTGCTGTTACTCCACCAAACTTTGTTGAGCTTGAGATCACTGAAACCGATCCGGGTCTTAAAGGTGATACAGCAGGCACAGGTGGTAAACCAGCAACGCTGAGCACAGGTGCTGTAGTACGTGTTCCATTATTCGTACAAATTGGCGAAGTAATTAAAGTAGACACTCGCAATGGTGAATACGTAAGCCGTGTTAAGTAAGCAGTAACACGCCTTATTAATTAAATCCCGGCTTAAGCTGGGATTTTTTTTTTGGAGAAAATATGTCAGCAGATCTTTGGGCGCCGAGTGCCAGCATAGATACACTCAAGCAACGAGCAGCGATTATGCGCAGCATTCGTGAATTCTTTTATGCTCGTAATGTAATGGAAGTCGAAACACCAAGTTTGAGTGCTGCCAGTGTAACCGATGTGCATTTGGCCAGCTTTAATACTACATTTGTGGGCCCAGGCCACGCTGGGGGGCTGCCACTGTTTTTACAAACATCACCAGAGTTTGCGATGAAACGCTTGTTAGCGGCCGGCTCAGGCGCTATTTTCCAGCTTTGCAAGGCATTCAGAAATGAAGAAGCGGGCAGTCATCACAATCCTGAATTTACAATGCTTGAATGGTATCGTCCAGGTTTTGACGAGTTTGCGCTAATGGACGAAATAGATGAGCTCATGCAGCTCGTTTTAACTGTAGAGCCTGCAACACGTGTTACTTATCAAGACGCATTTAAGAAGGTGTTAGGACTCGATCCGCTAATCGCATCTGTTGAACAACTACAACAACTTGCCTGCGAGCACGGGTTTGCTGATATCGCTAAACACGAGACTCACAAAGACACCTTGCTGCAATTGTTATTTTGTATGAAAGTAGAGCCTATGATTGGCCAAGATAAGCCATGTTTTGTGTATCACTTTCCCGCATCGCAAGCGGCACTTGCACAAATCTGTGAGCACGATCAGCGAGTTGCAGGGCGCTTTGAGCTTTATTATAAAAATATGGAGCTGGCAAACGGCTTTAATGAGCTTACTAATGCGCAAGAGCAAGCTAAACGTTTTCACCAAGATAACGCCTACCGCGCTGCCAGTGGCTTAAAACAAGTGCCTATGGATACGCGTTTAATTGCCGCTCTTGAGCATGGTTTACCACAATGTGCGGGTGTGGCTTTAGGGATTGATAGATTGGTTATGTTGGCAACCAACAAGCAAAAAATAAAAGAGGTGATCGCGTTTGATGTGGCAAGGGCTTAAAGCAGCTAATAGCTTTAAGCGGTCAGCTATCAGATTAGAAAACACCACGTTTGCATTAAACGCGGTGTTTTTTATTCTCGAACTGACAACTGGTCGCAGTATTACAAATTAAGCGTAAACGTAACACCGGCTACGCGAGGCTCGCCTAATTGTGTGTAAGTTTGGGTTGCGTAACCATCTAACGGGTTGTTGCCAAATTCAAAACCGCGAGTTGGAACGGTTTCATCAAACACATTACGTGCCCATGCGCGTACAGCCCACATATCGGCTTCGTAACCAAGGCTTACATTCACTAAGTTTGTGTTTGGAGCTTGTGCATTATGGCTATCGGAGAAGTAATAATCATCTTTACCTTCAACACCCACCATCGCGTACAACGCATTGGTTAAGTTATAGCGTGCACTAAACGCATATTGATACTTAGGGGATTGTGCTTGCTCACGACCGTCTTGATTTAAACCAGATTTAGTAACAAAGTCATTAATTTTAGTGTCTAAGTATCCGGCACTTCCGGTAATAAATAAGTTTGGTGTTAGTTGATAGCTGCCTTCAATTTCAAGGCCATAGTTACTGCCAGAGCTGGCATTGGCGACATAACCGGTAAATTGTTGGTCTGATACTTGCCACGACTTTAATTGAATATTGTCACGGTGCATATAAAATGCAGCTAAACGCAGTGTAAACTTATTATCCAATGAGCTGCCTTTAACACCAAACTCACCACTCCATAAGTACTCTGGATCAAAGCTAGTATGCTGTTTGAAAAAATCAGCATCTAAACTTAACCCTTCATCTTTTGCTTTTGCCAACGCTTCAGAATTAATCCCACCGGCTTTGTAACCGCGGGTAATACTGGTGTAAATCATGGTGCGGTCAATAACTTGGTATTCAAGTGCTAATTTAGCGCCAACCATTACGTCATCAGTCTCTTCAATAAAGCCGTTACTGTCGGTGTAATCACCTTGGTATTGCTCAACACGTAAACCAGTAATAAGTGTAGTTTTTGGACCAATTTCCGTTGCTAGTTGACCATAAGCTGCGATATTTTTGGTTTCGTAAGTTGAAGCAAATAGGTTTGCTAGCCACGTATATTGGCGCGCTAAATCTACATCTCGGTTTTGATAGTAAATACCCGCCACCCAGTTACCTGCTTTACCAGTAAACTGCAGATCGAGGGCTTGATCATCACGATCGCGGCTATAAATATCTGTTGAGCTATAACCATCTGGGTGTAAACCGGCGGCGCATAATTGCGGCTTAGTTGCATCGTTACACACCCAGTCTTCATCAAAACTATAAAAAAGCTCAGTATCAATGGCTGAAAGGTTTAAGCTCACATCAAACGCGTCAAAACCGGTATAGGTGTTTTTAAGGCCTATAGCATAGCTTTGTTGGTTATCTTCACCTGGTTCATCAGCAATACTGTTGCGAGAATTATCAAGGGTAAATGCATCGTAACCGTTATTAATATCAATATAGTGCAGGTTCAGCTCTGAATTTAAGTGAGCTGTAAGCTGGCTATTTAATTTAAAGCGGGCAACTTGTTCATCTTGATTTTGAGTGGGGTTATCTAAATAAAGGTTGTCTACGTAACCATCAGATTTTCTGCGAAAGTAACTAACCCGCGCACGGGTGTCATCGGTTAAACCTGTACTAGCAGCAACGCCTGCTTCATGGCTGTTATAAGTGCCTGCACCTAAATGTAATTTTAAGCTTGGATTGCTAGTAGCGGATGCTGACTGCATTTGAATCATACCCGCCATGCCATCGGCGCCAAAACGTGTACCTTGTGGGCCACGGTAAATTTCTACTTGGTCAATATCAAATAATAATGAGCTGCCACCAAGGCCAGAATAATTTATACCGTCAATCACTAAACCGACAGATGGGTTAATTGGGTCGACGAATTGTGAACGAAGTCCCACCCCTCGAATTTGAATATAACGTCCGCGCGAGGCGCCCGAAGCAAAATTTACATTGGCAGCGCTTGCTAGCATTTCATCTAAATAAGTAGCCCCTCTGAGGTTTACTTCATCTTCAGAAAATAAACTTGCGCTGGCACTTAACGTTTGAATACTTTCTTTTTGAAAGTCACCAGTAACAATGATTTTTTCGAGGTCGGTGTCATCTGCATTGGCATAGATTGGGGCACCGAATAGCGGCAATAACGTGGCTGTAATTAAAGACAAACGTAAATTCATTAGGTTACTTAACTCCATTTTAGGGACTTGTATGGTAGCAATTATTTCAACACTTGTGCTATAAACGCGGCAATTATACGTTAAATAATTTGGATTACTAATATGACCTTTAAAGTAGACTTTAAAGTGCGTGACTACGAGTGTGACCTACAAGGCATTGTAAATAATAGTGTTTATTTTAATTATCTTGAGCACGCTCGCCATGAGTTTTTATACGCACAGGGTGTTGATTTTGCACAACTTGCTAAAGATAAAATTAACTTAGTGGTGGTACGCAGTGAGATGGATTACAAGCAGTCTTTAAAGCCAGCGGATGAATTTTATGTAGCAGTAGAGCCTGTGCGTATTAGTCGTCTTAAATTTGCATTTAAACAAACGGTAGTGCGCAAATCAGACGAAAAAGTGATGCTCAATGCCTTAGTAATAGGTACGTCGGTTAACGAGAAAGGTCGTCCATTTTTACCACCACAGATAGATAACTTATTCCAAGCAATTGCTTAATTCTAAATAGCACATTTTTCCAACTTGCATAGAACAAAAATTTACATTTAAAACATGCATTTTTAACGGATAAACCTGACAAATATTGATACTATTACACTAATTAGACAATAAGTTAGTAGTAACATGAAATTAGCAGCAATACCGATGCTTGTAATCGGTTTATGTGTTGGTTGCGCATCAACAGGGACAGTTACCACTGAGCAGCTAAAATATACACAATGGCAATTATCAAAGGTTGATGGTTTGGCCATTCCCGCATCTTTTAAAGCATCAATGAGCTTTATAGAAGCGCTACAAATAAATGGCTTTGCCGGATGCAATAAGTTTTTTGGTGAAGGTTCGCTTGAAGATAGCAGCTTGAGCGTAAGTAAATTAGGTATGACACGCAAATCATGCGGCCCTGAACTGGATGAGTTTGAACAGCAGTTTTTACAAGCGCTTAAGCAAGGTGCCGAGCTTAACTTGCAAGACCAAAAATTGGTGATGCAAGGCGAGCAAAAATTTGTGTTTATCCCTAAGTAAATTTTACACATTTTGAAAAACAGCCCCTTGCGGGGAATTTTCAACTGGCGTACACTCATAGCAGATTTGATTAAAACATTATCAAATCAACGAACAATTTAACTACTTGTCGGAGTGCCTAAGTTTTATTTAGGCTGAGATCGCGAAAGCGGGATCCGTGAACCTGATCAGGTTAATACCTGCGTAGGGAACAAGCTGCCTAAACGGGACGCTTGTGCGTCTTTTTTTATGCGTACAACAACATCAAACCCGTCAATTTAGGCTGCAAAGTGGCATAAAGCTACTTTACGATCTTTCTCTATTCCATCGGAATATCTGGCAAGACAACCCTTAAGCAATGAGGTAAGTCATGTCAAACACTACAAAAAAATCGTCGCGCCGAGAAACTCGTGCTGCTGCATCTGACTATATTTATAACCTAACGGGTCAACCATTTCCAAGCTCTCATAAAGTGTATGTTGAAGGAAGCCTGCAAGGCGTGCGTGTGGGTATGCGCGAAATAACATTAAGCGATACATTCATAGGTGGCACAGATGAAAACCCCGTGTATGAGCCAAATGAGCCGCTGCGTGTTTACGATACATCTGGCCCGTATACCGATCCTAGTTTTGAATTAGATGTTCGTAAAGGGCTTGATAAATACCGTGAGCAGTGGATTGAAAGCCGCGGTGATACCGAAGTACTTGAGTCAGTTACCTCACAGTTTGCGCAGCAGCGTATGGCTGACGATGGGCTTGATCATATTCGCTTTGAGCATTTACCAAAAATTCGCCGTGCAAAAGCGGGTAAAAACGTAACGCAAATGCACTATGCTCGCCAAGGAATTATTACACCTGAAATGGAATACGTTGCCATACGTGAAAACATGGGGCGTGCACAAATACGAGAAGAACTTCTCGCGGCACAACATAAAGGGGAATCGTTTGGGGCGAGTATCCCTGAGTTTATTACTCCTGAATTTGTGCGTGCTGAAATAGCGCGTGGTCGCGCTATTTTACCTAACAATATTAATCATCCAGAAACCGAGCCTATGATTGTTGGTCGCAACTTTTTAGTTAAAGTAAATGCCAATATTGGTAATTCATCAGTCGGTTCATCCATTGAGGAAGAAGTTGAAAAAATGGTGTGGTCAACCCGCTGGGGTGCCGACACCGTAATGGATTTATCAACTGGGCGCTACATTCACGAAACCCGTGAATGGCTAGTGCGTAATTCGCCAGTCCCTATTGGGACCGTACCCATTTATCAGGCCCTTGAAAAAGTAAACGGTGTAGCTGAAGACTTAACGTGGGAAATCTTTCGCGACACCTTAATAGAACAAGCAGAGCAGGGGGTTGACTACTTTACTATTCATGCTGGCGTACTGCTGCGCTATGTGCCTATGACAGCAAAACGCGTAACCGGTATTGTGTCGCGCGGTGGCTCTATTATGGCTAAATGGTGCCTAGCGCATCACAAAGAAAACTTTTTATACACGCATTTTGAAGACATTTGTGAAATTTTAAAACAATACGATGTGTGTTTTTCACTAGGCGATGGCCTTCGCCCAGGCTCTATTGCTGATGCTAACGATGAAGCGCAATTTAGTGAGCTTCGTACCTTAGGCGAACTGACTAAAATAGCTTGGAAGCATGATGTACAAGTGTTCATAGAAGGCCCTGGGCATGTGCCTATGCATATGATCAAAGCCAATATGGAAGAGCAACTTAAACATTGTGACGAAGCGCCCTTTTATACCTTAGGCCCACTCACCACAGATATTGCCCCTGGGTATGACCATATCACCTCAGGGATTGGGGCTGCGCAAATAGCTTGGTATGGCTGTGCCATGCTGTGTTATGTAACACCGAAAGAACATTTAGGCTTGCCAAATAAAGAAGACGTTAAAGAAGGCCTTATCACCTACAAAATTGCCGCTCATGCCGCCGATTTAGCCAAAGGTCACCCCGGTGCACAAGAGCGAGACAATGCTTTATCAAAAGCACGCTTTGAATTTAGATGGCACGACCAATTCAACATTGGTTTAGACCCTGTTCGCGCTCGTGAATACCATGATGAAACACTGCCGCAAGAATCAGGAAAAGTAGCCCACTTTTGCTCCATGTGTGGTCCTAAATTTTGTTCGATGAAAATAACCCAAGAAGTACGTGACTACGCCAAAGATCTAGAAGCTCGCGGTATTGATCCTAATAACGTGGGCGATGCCATTGAAATCAAAATGGTAGATGTAGAAGCGCAGATGAAAGCTAAATCTGAAGAGTTTAAACAAACAGGCTCAGAGATTTACCATAAAGCGCTGTAGCGCAGCTTTCAGTTATTAGCTATCAGCTATCAGCGACAAAGTAAGCAGCATAGAGGCAAGAGTTGCTTTACTGACAGCTGAAAGCTGGTGGCTATGAGCTAAATGTAGGAGTGTTTATGTTTTATGACATTGCGGTGGTGGGCTTTGGTTTAGCGGGGCGTTTGGCGGCGCTTGAATTAAGTAAGCAGCACCGTATTACTGTATTTGAAGCTGATGATGAGCATACACAAAATAGTGCGGGTAAAGTGGCGGCGGCTATGCTGGCACCACTAGCTGAATCGGTTATGTGTGAACATGATTTAGCGCTCATTGGAGTAGATTCTATTGCTCGCTGGCCTGCTATTTTAGAGCAATTAAACAGTGAGGTGTTTTTTCAGCAGCAGGGCACCTTAGTAGTGGCTCATACGCAAGATAAAGGCGACTTACAAAGCTTTTCTCAGCGAATAAAGCCGTTACTAAATTTTAGCGTTGAAGCGGTTAATGCGCAGCAAATAGCGGATTTAGAACCTGAGCTTACAGGGCGTTTTAATCAAGGGCTATTTTTACCCGGTGAAGGACAAATTGATAATCAGGCTTTTTATAAAGCCAGTTTTAGAGCCCTCAATAAACGTAAAGTAAAGTTTGTATTTAATCAACGCGTCAGTATTTTTGATGACAAAGTCAATAATCGTCCGTTTGATTATATTATTGATTGCAGAGGGCTTGGCGCAAAAAAAGAGCGGCCACTGAGAGGTGTGCGTGGGGAGGTGGCAAGGTTATACGCCCCTGAGGTTAACTTAACGCGGCCTGTGCGATTAATGCATCCGCGTTACCCTATTTATATTGCTCCTAAACCTAATCATGAATATGTCATAGGGGCAACGGAGATCGAATCGCAAGATACAGGTCCTGCAACTGTTCGCTCAACCCTTGAACTATTATCGGCGGCGTACACTGTTCATAGTGGCTTTGCCGAAGCGCGATTATTAAATATTCAAACAGGCTTACGCCCAGCGTTTAGCGATAATCGCCCACAGGTAAAAAAAACGAGCAAGGTTATCAGTATCAATGGCTTGTATCGCCACGGCTATATGTTGGCACCTGCGCTTGTGGCACAAGCATTATCGCAAATAGAGTGAGTATTAAATGAACATTACAATTAATGGTGAGCTTTTAAATGTGACTAGCCATGCGCTGTTGGAAATAGTAAAAAACGTGGATGCAATGACGCCTTATGCCGTGGCTGTAAATGGAGAGTTTATTCCTCAGAGTCGCCATAGCCACGTTGTTATAAATGAAGGTGACAGTATTGAGTTATTGTCACCGATCCAAGGTGGATAGTGCTATGCAAAGCAAAGACTGTTTAACAATTTATGGTGAGCCAATCAATAGTCGCTTGTTAATTGGATCTGCGTTATATCCGTCACCAGATATAATGACGCAATCAATTAAAGCCTCAGGTGCTGAGATAGTCACCGTGTCACTTAGGCGACAACAAAACGCGGCGGCAGGAAATGATTTTTGGCAATTAATTAAAAGCACCGGTTTAAAAATACTGCCTAATACCGCCGGATGCCACAGCGTCAAAGAGGCTATTAACCTAGCTAAAATGTGTCGAGAAGTATTTGCTACCGATTGGATAAAGCTGGAATTAATAGGCGATGACTATAATTTACAGCCCGATCCTTTTGCATTACTTGAAGCCACAAAAATATTGATAAATGATGGGTTTAAAGTGCTGCCTTATTGCACTGATGATTTAGTGCTGTGTCAGCGCTTGAATGAATTAGGCTGTGAGGTGCTAATGCCGTGGGGCGCGCCTATTGGTACCGGTAAAGGATTGTTAAATAGTTATAATTTAAAAACCATTAGAGAGCGTCTGCCTAATACAACATTAATTGTTGATGCCGGGTTAGGTTTACCATCGCATGCCTGCCAAGCACTTGAATTAGGGTATGATGCGGTATTATTAAATTCAGCCATAGCGGGCGCGGGTTGCCCAGTGACTATGAGCCGTGCATTTAAAGCTGCGGTAGAGGCAGGTCGCTTTGCTTATAACGCCAAAGCAATGCCAGAAAAAGACGTTGCGGCCCCATCAACCCCCACAATGGGTATGCCATTTTGGCATCAAACGTAAAAAATTAGGAAGTAGGTCATTATGAACAATGTAGTATGGACGATTGCGGGCTCAGACTCCGGCGGTGGCGCAGGTATTCAAGCTGATATTAAAGCAATGCAAAGCTTTGGTGTACATGGTTGCACGACTATCACTGCGCTCACCGCTCAAAATAGCTTAGGTGTAGAGGCTATTAATGCAGTATCTACCGATATTATTGAATCCCAGTTGCTTGCGCTTGAAAAAGACATGAAAGCCAAAGTAATTAAAATTGGCATGCTTGCTAATGTACAGCAAATTCAATTGATCAGTGAGCACATAAGCCACTACAAAGCCAAATGGCCAACGCCGCCGGTGATTGTTTATGATCCTGTGGCCATTGCTTCAAGCGGCGATTTGCTTAAAGAAGAAGACACTGTAAGCGCGATTAAAGAATGCCTATTACCGCTGGTGGATGTAATTACCCCTAATACCCATGAAACACAGTTATTAACAGGTGTGTATTTAATTGGCCCTGCAGCAATTAAAGAGGCGGCGAGTAAATTGATGGCATGGGGCGCAAAAGCCGTAGTGATCAAAGGTGGACATTGGGATTACCCAAGCGGGTATTGCATTGATTACTGCGCACAAAACGGTGAAGAGTACTGGTTGGGTAATGAAAAAATTCAGGTTCCTCATAGCCATGGTACAGGGTGCAGTATGGCGTCTGTTATTGCTGCATGCCTTGCAAAAGACTACCCGTTAAAAGATGCGTTTATTTTAGCTAAAGCCTATATAAACCAAGGTTTAAAGCAATCAGTTCGCTATGGCGAGGGCATAGGGCCGGTCGCACAAACGTCGTTTCCTACCGATTTAGCGCATTACCCTCAGGTGATTGAACCGGGTAGCTGGTTAGGTGATGAGTTGGATTTTGATGTCCCGCTTGATTTTAATATGGCTGCTGATTTTGCAGCCTGTGAAAGTAAAAAGCTTGGCCTTTATGGCGTGGTTGATAGCATTGAATGGCTAGAAAAGTGCTTACAGCAAGGAATTAAAACAGCTCAGCTTCGTGTTAAAAATAAAACGCAGAATGAGCTAGATGAACTGATTGCCAAAGCGGTCACCTTGGGTGAGCAGTATAATGCGCAGGTATTTATAAATGATTACTGGCAACTTGCCATCAAATATGGCGCCTATGGGGTGCATTTAGGGCAAGAAGACTTAGAGAGTGCAAACTTAGTTGCTATAAAAGAAGCAGGCCTGCGGCTTGGGCTTTCTACCCATGGGTTTTATGAAATGCTACGTGCGCACAATTATCGACCGAGTTATATGGCGTTTGGTGCTATTTACCCAACGACGACTAAAGACATGACAGGGCAAATACAAGGGCTTGAAAAGCTCAATAAATTTGTACCGCTTATGCAACGCTACCCTACAGTGGCTATTGGCGGTATTGATTTAAGCCGCGCAACTGAAGTGGCAAATACGGGGGTTGGTAGCGTAGCTGTGGTACGTGCCATTACTGAAGCGCCTGATCATGTTTCAGCAATTAGTTCACTGCAAACCGCGATTAATACGAAACATGACTGATACGTTGCAAACGTTAAATGACAAAGAAACGCTGCGTTATAGCCGCCACATATTACTTGATGAAGTGGGGCTTGACGGGCAGTTAACGCTGAAACGTTCAACGGTTGCCGTAGTTGGTGCAGGTGGCTTAGGTAGTCCTGCGCTGCTGTATTTAGCGGCAGCTGGCATTGGGTCGCTTATTTTAATTGATGATGATGTAGTTGAGCTGTCTAACTTGCAGCGCCAAGTGCTCTATAAAGTAAATCATTTGGGGCAAAACAAAGTTCGCGCGGCTGGAAAAGTGCTTGCGAGCCTTAACAATCAAATAAATATAATAACCCACACTCAAAAGCTGGATGATACCAACAGTGCGTTGCTCTTAAAAAACGCCGATATAGTGCTTGATTGCTCTGATAACTTTAGTACCCGTTATGCGCTTAATCGCTATTGCATTGCTAATAACACTCGCTTAATTACAGGGGCTGCGCTGGCAACTCAAGGGCAATTAATGGGGTTTGATTTTAGACAAAGTGACAGCCCATGTTACGGCTGTGTTTTCCCTCAAAGTAGCGATGCACCGGTTATAAATTGTAGTAATGCCGGGGTAATTAGCCCTTTACTTGGGATTGTTGGGTCAATGCAGGCACAATTAACCCTCAATATGTTGTTAGGTCATTTTAAGGGGAATGTGTTTATAACGTTTGACGCATTAAGCTTAAAGCAACAGCATTTTAAGATGACTAAGGATTTAGCGTGTAAAGAGTGTGGGGTATGAGTAATGAAAAGCTTGGCTTTTAACGTGAGTAAGCTCTACGTTTACAAGAAAACACCGCGGTTATTGAAAATAAACGCGGTGTTTTTTTAAGCTCGAACTGACACTACCTATTAATCATCAATTTTTGCAAAGGCAGTGCCTAAACGAGTAACCACCTCTGGGAGTTGATCGTCTAATATTTCTGCTTTGTTCGCACCCCATGCGAGCACAACCGTTGAGCCTAGTTTAAAGCGACCCATTTCTTCCCCTTTCTTAAGGGTGATCGCGTTTTCGCCTTTAGTGGGATAATTCCAGCTAAATACGTCACTGCCTGCTGGTGGTGTAACAGTACCTGCCCAAATGGTTTCTATGCTGGCAACAATGGTTGCACCTACTAATACCATGGCAAGCGGGCCAATGTCAGTTTCAAAAATAGCCACTACCCGTTCGTTACGCGCAAATAAATTTGGCACGTTTTGCGCAGTAAGTGGGTTTACCGAAAATAAATCGCCCGGTACATAAATCATTTTGCTTAGTGTGCCATCAATTGGCATATGAATACGGTGGTAATCTTTTGGGGCTAAGTAAATAGTTGCAAATTTACCGCCTAAAAACGGGGTTGTGTCGTCTTGTGATCCACCTAACAATGCTTGTAAGCTGTAATCGTGGCCTTTAGCTTGAATAAGTTGACCATCAACAATGTCGCCTAGTTGGCTAATTGCGCCGTCTACTGGATGAATAATAATATCGTCATCTTCAACCATAGGACGCACACCGTCTTTTAACGGACGGGTAAAAAATTCATTAAAGCTTTTGTAATGAGCCGGATCTGAATATTTAGCTTCGCTCATATCTATTTTATATTGTTTAATAAATAATTTAATTAATGTAGTTGTTAACGCACCGGCTTTTGCTGCAGCAAGTTTACCTACCACACGAGAAATAAAGTGTTTTGGCATGGCATACTGCATGGCGATTTTAAATTTATCTAAACTCACAGGTTATTCCCTTATTATATGCGGGGCGCACGAGCGCCGGCACGGCCATCGGCCATGGTTTCTAAAATACGGTGGTAGCTTTCAAAGCGTAATTTTGAAATATCGCCATCGGCTACCGCTTGTTTAATTATACAGCCTGGATCATTTAAGTGTTTACAGTCTCTAAAACGGCATCCACCTATAAACTCTCTAAATTCTTTAAAGCACCAAGTGACGCGTTCAACATCTAAATGCCATAGGCCAAATTCACGAATTCCCGGTGAGTCAATTAAATTACCCCCGCTCGGTAAATGATGAAGGCGTGATACCGTGGTGGTGTGCTGGCCAAGCCCACTGTTTTCAGACACTTCTTTAGTCAAAATTTCAGCATCCGGCAGTACAGTGTTAACTAAGGTAGATTTACCCACGCCACTTTGACCAACAAAAATATTATTTTTGCCCGCAAGCACCTCTTTTAACTCATTAATGCCTTCGCCAGTTAAATTACTGACTAGCAATACTTGGTAATTAAGCTTACGGTAAATATCAAGTGTTTGTTGTATTTCGTTTAGGCCAGCTTCATCAATTAAATCAATTTTATTCAGTACTAAAATGGGCTCTATACCCATGTCTTCACAGGCAATTAAATAGCGGTCAATAATACTTGGCGTAAATTCTGGCAATACCGCTGAAACCATTAAAATTTGATCAATATTAGCGGCAATCACTTTAACTCCATCGTAAAAGTCGGGGCGCGTGAGTTGTGAGCGGCGCTCTTGCGTTGCTTCAATAACACCTGCTAAATCACCTGCACTTACTTTTGCACGGCGAAATAACACTTCATCGCCACACACTAAATTAGATACGGTACGACGAATATTACAACGTAATACATCACCGTTTTGTGTTTCTACATCGGCATGTTGTCCAAAGCGGCTAATAACAATCGCATTTTCCACTTGACCTAAATTATCTGTTTGCCATTCTTGCGCGCCGACTTTTGCCGGTTTTGTATCGGCATTCGATAAGCGCTTTTGATGATTGGCCTTGATCCTACGGGATTGGCCTTTACTTAATTTTTTCTGTTTTGCCACTTGAGGCCTATAACCTGAGTTAAATGCCGAGTTTGCCAAAAAAAGCTTTAGCTCGACGGTTGATGCTAATATGATATATCGAAATGCGTTGGATCTAAAGAAAAGCACCGTTTAAGGTAATTATGACTATTAATAAATCAAATTTAATTTGGCTCGATCTGGAAATGACCGGACTTGAACCAGAGACTGACAAAATACTTGAAATTGCAACTGTTGTCACTGACGCTGATCTGAATATATTAGCCGAAGGCCCAACCATTGCCATTCATCAAAGTGATGAACTACTTGATGGTATGGATGAGTGGTGTACAACTCAGCATGGCAAATCAGGGCTTACAGCGCGGTGTAAGGCAAGTACTTTCGATGAAGCTTATGCCGTTGAGCAAACCCTCGCGTTTTTAAAGCAATGGGTGCCAGCGGGTGCTTCACCTATGTGTGGTAACTCGATTGGCCAAGACCGTCGTTTTATGAATAAGTATATGCGTGAGCTTGAAGACTTTTTTCATTACCGTAATTTAGATGTAAGTACCATTAAAGAACTTGCTCGTCGTTGGAAACCAGATGTATTGGCTCAAGTGAATAAAAAAGGGTCACATTTAGCGTTAGACGACATTAAAGATTCGATTATGGAATTAAAGGTTTACCGAGAAAAATTTTTTAATTTATAAAAAATACTTGCAAAGCACCCTAATTATTGTAGAATCCTGCCCCGCTCAAGACGATAACCCCCGCGGGGTTAGTGTGTTTGAGCTTAAGTTAAAGATTCAAGATGAAAGGTTAAAAGAACAAGGTTTAATATTGATAGAACCTAGAACCTAGAACCTAGAAAGCGGCACTAGCTCAGTTGGTAGAGCGCGACCTTGCCAAGGTCGAGGTCACGAGTTCGAGCCTCGTGTGCCGCTCCAATTTCTCACCAAAGAAATTGTAGTAGAAATAAAGATTCAAAATGAAAGGCAAAAAGGTTCAAAATTGTAAGAACCTAGAACTTAGAATGCGGCACTAGCTCAGTTGCCAGAATGTAGGACGCGACCTGTCGCGCACCAACGGACAAATTACTGACTATTTTGAATGCGGCACTAGCTCAGTTGGTAGAGCGCGACCTTGCCAAGGTCGAGGTCACGAGTTCGAGCCTCGTGTGCCGCTCCAATTTCTCACCAAAAGAAATTGTAGTAGAAATAAAGATTCAAGATGAAAGGAACAAGGTTTAATTTTGACAAAACCTAGAACCTTCATATAATGCGGTACTAGCTCAGTTGCCAGAATGTTGAACGCGACCTGTCGCGCACCAACGGACGAATTACTGACTCTTTTGAATGCGGTACTAGCTCAGTTGGTAGAGCGCGACCTTGCCAAGGTCGAGGTCACGAGTTCGAGCCTCGTGTACCGCTCCAATCTTATTTACTTTCCAGATATTCATTTTCAAATAGCAAACAATAATCCACACGTGAATCATTATAAATTTAATTTATATAATTTTTATTAGATTTAAAGTGCTCAATGGATGCGAACGATCTGTGTTGTAAAACCTAAAACGCTTCGCCTTGCAAAGTTGCAATAATACGTCTAGCTCCACCATGATCCCGGTGTTCACCTAAATAAATTCCTTGCCAAGTCCCCAGCGTTAACTGACCATGATTAATAGGTATCGTTAACTCGCAACCTAAAGTGCTGGTTTTAATATGAGCAGGCATATCATCATCGCCTTCGTAGTCATGACGATAATAAGGCTGGCGCTCTGGCACAAACTGATTGAAGTGGCTTTCCATATCCATGCGTACGGTAGGATCGGCATTTTCGTTAATGGTTAAGCTGGCAGAGGTATGTTGAATAAATAAGTGTAGTAACCCTATTTTTAGTTGGCTCAGCTGCGGAAGTTTAGTGAGTATGTCGTTATCAATTAAATGAAAACCTCGCGAGCGAGGCTTTAAGGTTATCGTAGTCTGCGACCAGCTCATAGCTTGTCAAAGCTCACTTCAATGTATGCATTACCTGCATCGCTGGTAAATGGCATAATAATTTTTTTGCCGTCACTTTTATGGGTTATCGTGTGATTTTTACCCGATACAACAATGGGTGTTGCCATAGCAAAGTCGTAGCCTTTTTCCCCTAATAAATTTTTAGCGCCACCGGTAACCATATTGGTTATTTCGCCAACCATGTCTGTGACTTCTTCATTTACGCTATCAGGTCGCTCGCCTAGCATACGCTCCATAATCGTCAGCGCTAAACTTTCGTCAAAAGTAATTGAAAATGAGCCACGAGTTTGAGGGCCAACCATACCAATTAATCCCGATACGTCACCACACGCTACTTCATCGGTTTTAATACGAGGTTTACCTGGTTTTAACTGAGTTTGCGCCATGGTGTTTAATACATTAATCAAAGAAGATAAAAATGGATTAATGAACTCTACATTCATATTCGGTATCCTTAAGTTTATTCTAAAAAAAAGCCACTACTCAAAGTATAGCTACTGCCACTTGATTATGCTCGACAAGATTTACATTTACCATGCGCTTCTATTGTTTGTCCTGATACCACAAAGCCACTTTCTGCTGCTAAGTTGTTGAGTTCATGTGAAATGACCGTTGAGTGCAGCTCTTTAACAAACCCACACGTATCACAAATTAGCAATTGGACGGGATGAATATGATCAAAGTGGTGACACAGCATAAATGCGTTAGTGCTTTCGATTTTATGAATAAAACCGAGTTCAGCTAAAAAATCTAAAGCTCTGTATATGGTGGCTGGTTTTGCCCCTGCCTCTGTAACTTTTAATTGTTCTAATAGGTCATATGCCCCGACGCCGCCTTGGGCGCTGGCTAATAAACGAAAAACCTTTTCACGGATTGGCGTAAAACGCGCACCACGGTTGCCACATATTTGTTTTGCTTTACTCACGAGTGATTCTATATTCATCTTCTCTCATCCTTACGCTGCCATGATATACTAACATACTGTTTTGTAGTTGCAGCGTTTTATTAATAAAAAGGTATTCATTAATGCATGAACTATTAGCGATATTTATTTTCTTTTTTGCGGTCATTGACCCTATCGGCACGATCCCGGTTTTTATCGCCGTAACTCGGGGTGATGACGACAAATTTAAGCGTAAAGTGATATTTAAAGCGGTCGGTGTATCTGCTTTAGTGTTATTATTTTTTGTGGTTGCCGGTGAGCAGTTACTCAATGTTATAAATATTCCGCTTCCTGCATTTCAGATTGCAGGTGGTCTCATTCTTCTGATTTTTGCACTCTCCATGACATTTGGTGAGAGTAAGCCTGAGGCTGAAATTAAAAGCGTTCGTGACAGCACAGAAACAGCTATTTTTCCATTAGCAATCCCCTCAATCGCCAGTCCTGGTGCTATGTTAGGTGCTGTTTTAATGACGCGTAATGAAGAATACACTTGGGTTGAGCAAATAATTACCTCATCAATGATGCTCGCCGTTTTAGTGGTGGTACTTATTTTGTTATTACTTGCTACGCATGTACATAAAATAATAGGTGATAGTGGGGCAAGTATTATTAGTCGAATTATGGGGCTAATTTTAAGCTCAGTCGCGGTAACCAATATTTTAAACGGTATTGCGCAATACTTTGGCTTGCAGGTGTTTGCTTAACATTGCTGCGCATGGGGCTTTTGTGTAAAATGCAGCGCCTTTTAAGCTGTGCTTAAATTATAATTTTTGAGGACTACATTTTGGATAAACGTACTTTAAATCGACGCTTTTCCGTTGCCCCCATGCTCGATTGGACTGATCGCCATTGTCGTACGTTTCATCGTAAAATGACAAAACATACCGTGCTCTACACTGAAATGATTACCACAGGTGCTATTTTATTTGGTCGTGGTGACTACTTGCATTTTAATCAGCACGAAGGGCCAGTGGCGCTGCAGCTTGGAGGCTCAGATCCGCACGCGCTTGCACAGTGTGCCAAACTTGCCGGTGAACGTGGTTATGATGAAATAAACCTCAATGTAGGGTGTCCGTCAGATCGTGTGCAAAATGGGCGTTTTGGTGCCTGTTTAATGGCAGAGCCTGAACTTGTAGCTGAATGTGTTGCTGCAATGAAAAGTGAAGTTAATATTCCGGTTACGGTTAAAACGCGCATTGGTATTGATGAGCAAGACTCCTATGAATTTTTATGTGCCCTCATTGAAGCATCACATAAAGTAGGCTGTGATGATTTTATTATTCATGCCCGTAAAGCATGGTTAAAAGGGTTGAGTCCAAAAGAAAATCGCGAAGTTCCTGAGCTTAACTACCCCCGTGTTTACCAGCTTAAAAAAGATTACCCACAACTTGATTTAAGCATTAATGGCGGTGTTAAAACCATTGAGCAAAGTCTTGAGCACTTACAGTACATAGATGGAGTAATGGTTGGCCGCGAGGCTTACAGCAACCCCTTTATGCTAAATGAAGTGGACGAAAAAATATATGGTGACGCTGCTAATACTCAGTCACGTCATGATGTTGTGCGCGCTATGTATGATTACATTGAAGAAGAGATGCGTTTAGGCGCTAACTTTTGGCATGTTGCCCGCCATATGTTAGGTATTTTTCAGGGGCAACCCGGTGCGCGTGGTTTTAGACGCCATTTATCTGAACATGGCCATGGCAAGCAAGCTGATTTGAGTGTTATGGATAAAGCACTAAGTTACGTACCCGAATAACAGATCCTCTGTATAGAAAAAAGTCACCTCAGGTGGCTTTTTTTAAACCCAAATTTTGGTCAAAAGTTTAATTTATTAGCCAATTCGACTTAATTTTATTCAGTGGTGAGTCATTAATTTACCCGCCAATAATCATTTAACCATATGATATTAAATGAAAATAAAACCATTTTAAGTTGTTGGCATAACTCTTGGAATCCTGTTGATGTATAAATAAAAATCATCAGGAGAATAACATGGGCATATTTAATCGCGTAAACGATGTCATTCAAGCAAATATCGTAGCTATGCTTGATAAAGCAGAAGACCCAGAAAAGTTACTCAATTTAATGCTTACTGAAATGCAAGAAGCGCTTAATGAGTGTCGTAGTACGGCAGCTGCACTTTTATGTGAAGAAAAGAGCATTAAACGTCAAATAAGTAACAAACAGCAAGCACTCGCAAATTGGCAATTAAAAGCGGAGCATGCTGTGGCAAAAAATCGTGACGATTTAGCTAAATCAGCATTAGCCGAAAAACACACAGTTGAACAAAGCATAGAGTGCTTGCAAACGCAGCTTGAGGCATTACAACAATCGATTACTAAAATCACAGAAGACTGTGAGCGCTTACAGCAAAAAATGACGCAGGCAAAAGCAAAACAAGCACAACTTTCAAAGCGTGAAAACGTAGTTGAGGCAAGGGCAAAAATAAATACGCAACTACAAAGCGATAAAGTGGCTTTTGCCTTATCACGATTTGAGCAAATAGAGCGTCGTGTTGAGAGTGTGGAGTCGCAAGTTGAAGCGTATGAGCTCACAGACACGGCGAGCAATACAGCTATGCAAATTGAGTCACTGGTTAAAAACGAAAAAATTGATGCAGAACTGGCTAGTTTAAAAGTAAGTTTAAATACTGCGAACAAACAAACAGCTTAAGGAGATTGTTATGAATAGTTTTAATACACACCGTCGTTGGTACAAAAACACGCTTAACAAAAAAATATCAGGCGTCTGTAGTGGGTTAGCTTACCGACTAGACTTTCCGGTATGGTCTACTCGCTTAGTGACTGTTTTATTATTTTTAAGTTTTCCGTTTGCAGTGGCGCTAGGGTATTTAATTGCGCATTGTTGTCTTGAAGAAAAAGCAGTGTAAGGAGAGCAGCATGAAAACATTCGCCGTATGCCTACTTGTTGTTGTATTGTTTTTGATCAATAGCGGTTCAATTATTCACTTTGATGTGTAGCAGTTTCCGCTATGGATCTCAGATATTAGTTGGACAGGTTTAGAGCTCATTGGTGCATTAGTTGCTATTATCGTTGTTATTGCGATTGTTGCTTTAGTGACGATGGGATTAGTTGGCGCGGCGATAGTGGCACTGGCTGGTACTATTTTAGCTTTTTTATTCGGATCTCTGATGATTGCTTGGCCATTATTGTTTGTAGCAGGGCTGTGCTGGTTAATCGCAGATAACAAAAAAGTAGTCTCTTGAGCTTAAATTAGCTGCCTTACATAAAGGAACTATGATAAATTTAAATTATATTTTTTTGTTTTAACAAGGATTTTACTGATGATTAAACAATGTATTTCGATAGCAAGTGCATTAATGATGGGTGTTTTTTCGTCTTCGTTAATGGCGCACGAAGGACATGAGCACGACAATGCTGTGGCGCAATTACAAGTAACACATGCTCAAGTAAGGGAGTTTTTACCTGCAACTAAAGCCAGTGTGGGTTATTTTAGTATTAAGAACCACAGTGATGTACCGGCAACGTTAACTAAAGCGACAATTGATGGCTTAGGGCGTGTTGAGATTCATGAGCACGTTCACGCTGATGGCATGATGAAAATGCAAAAAATAGACTCATTGCTTATTAAAGCCCATCAACAACTTGAGTTTAAACCTGGAGGCTATCACCTAATGGTGTTTGATCCGCAAGAACCGTTAAAAGTAGGTCAACAACGTAAACTCACGCTATATTTTGAAGACGGGAACCGAGTATTTACCAATGCAAAAGTCGTTTCATTAGCCTCACAAGCAGAGCCGGTAAAAGCATCGAAAGATCATAGTCATCATTAGGGGGATAAATGTCATATATTAAAAGCAAAATAACCGCCGCAATAGCTGCAGTATTGATTATATTTTATGTCATTGCTGTGTATTGGAGTATAGAGCCTGCACAATTTGACGTTTTAGAAAACGCTAAAGAACAAGCACAGCAGCGTAATGAGCAACTGGTTACAGGTTACATAACAACGTCAGCACTCATTACCGTTGCCGATACGCTATTAAATAAATCTGGTGGTTACCTTTCAAATGACGTTTTACCGCCAAGCGTAATAATGGATAATATGCCGTCATGGGAATATGGGGCATTAGAAATGGTTCGCGACTTATCGTTATCTATGCGAAAAGATTTTAGCCGTTCTCAGTCACAATCTACAGAACATGAAGCACTTAAAAAAGCACAGCCACAATTTAACATTAGTGCTCAAGCTTGGGCATTCCCCAGTGCAGAAGGTGAGTATCAAAAAGGCATTGAACACCTTATTGTTTATCGAACTCAAATAGCTAACGATGAGTCGCGTGAGAGCCAATTTTATGCCCGAGCTGATAACTTACGCAGTTGGTTAAAAGAGGCCGAAAAGCGTTTAGGTAGCCTAAGCCAAAGGTTAAGTGCAAGTGTAGGTCAAAAAAAGGTGAATACAGACTTAGCTGGTAATTCATCAAATAAGCAAGCAACACTCGCGCCTTTACAACAACAAGTAAGAACACCTTGGTTAGAAATAGATAATGTTTTTTACGAATCGCGAGGTGCCACTTGGGCCTTACTGCATTTTTTACAAGCAGTAGAGTACGACTTCAATGATGTACTTGAAAAGAAAAATGCCCGCGTTAGCTTGCAGCAAATCATACGAGAGCTTGAAGCAACTCAAGAAACGGTTTGGAGCCCAATGATATTAAATGGTAATGGGTTTGGTTATGTCGCCAACCATTCACTCGTTATGGCAAATTATATCTCTAGAGCCAATGCGGCTCTTATTGAACTGAGCGAATTATTAGCGCAAGGATAAAAAATGAAAAAGTATTGTATAGCAGCAGCCTTATCAATGGCATGTTTAGCACCTGTAGCACAAGCCGACACAATATTAGGCCTGTATGTAGGGGTTGATGGTTGGAAAGCCGATAATGAAGGTAGCTTTTCTGATAACAATAACGCCCTACAAAACTTCAACTTTGACGACGAAACTTTTGTAAGTTATTACGCTGCGCTTGAGCACCCAGTGCCATTAGTGCCAAACTTAAAGTTAAAATACACTGAGCTTGAATTAAACGGTTTAACTTCGCTTGAAAGTACATTTACTTTCAATGGCACTGATTATGTTGTGGGGACTGATGTCAATTCAGTGACTGACTTATCGCATATTGATTATATTTTTTACTATGAAATTTTTGATAACGACTTAATTTCTATTGATTTAGGTATAAATGCTAAGCAGTTTGATGGCGAGGTGGTTGTAACAGGTACTTCGCAACAAGACGGTACTAATCATACTGAGCTAAAAGAGTTTTCTGGCATTGTACCCTTAGCATATGGACGCTTTGAAGCGGGTTTACCATTCACTGGTCTAAGTGTATTTGCCGAAGGCAGCTTTTTAGCTATTGATGATAGCAAAGTACAAGACTATCAAATGGGTATTGCATGGGAGTTTATTGACAATTTAGCCGTTGATGTTGCAGTTAAAGCGGGTTACCGCTCAATGACCTTAGAGCTTGATGATGTTGATGATATTAACACTAATATTGATGCATCGGGGCCGTTTGCCGGTATTCAGGTTCACTTTTAATTAAAGTATTATTTTGAGCCACCTTGTGTGGCTCTTATTTTTAAAAGCTAACACACGTTTTAGCCATCCCTTTCTGCTATTTTAAAGAATGCCACACTAACTCAAACTCCCCCTCAAATGCGGAACCAATTAACTGTTTATATACTTTGTTAATTGGGTAGTTCATTAATCTAAAAAGCTCATCACCTGTTTGTGTATACTTATAATAGCTAAGCACTAAGTCGTTACTTTTTGCTTTTAAGGTTAACTTTTGCGACAAAAAAGAGAGAGTTATTTCTTGTCCTGCTTTTAGCGCAGCAGACTCTATTTCTTTACGATACAGTAAGTTTAAATCCATTAAAGTTAATATATCTGGAAAACTCACGCCGCTTTTGCCTATGCTTAATGACACTTTATTACCCTTACCTAATAAATCAAATAACGAGGGTTTTTTGTAATAGCCTAAAAATATTAAATGGCTATTATCTTTTTCGTTATACCCTGAAATAGACACACATTTTCTTAATGAATCGGCTTCGCGTTGGGTCATATGTTTGAGTGTATGTAGGCTTTTAATAGAAAATGTACCTGGGTTAATAGTTTCGCCAGTAAAAATTTTTGCCCATAACACCTGCATTGATTGATTTGATGTATCTTCACATAAGGCAATAAAGTGCTCCACCCAATCGGCATCAGGTTGTTTTGCGCAAGCAACATCCGGGCAAAATTCCATTGCTAAGGCTAAAATCGTTTCGATATTTTGTTGTTGTTTGATCAGTAGTAGATCTTGTCTTTTTTGTGCACGCGCTAAAATTGAATGATCGCTATTGATACGATAGAGCGATTTAGCCTTACCTTGAGGGTTATAGAGTTTTTCATCAGTGGCAGGTGTATTACTTACTTTTGTTACCGAGTAGCCAAGCAGTGTCTCAATAATATTAGCAAGTTTAATTCTGGCTTGTGCGGTTTTGGTTGTCATGGCTTTCCATTATTGTTTGTGCGTCACTGAGTTGAGCGACCGTTTTTAAATTATTTAGCCCTAAAGTGGTTATATTGCCTAATATACTTTCTGCCAATATAGCAACATAGCCAGAAATAAGCGGCACTGTTGCTTGCCCTTCAATATGCCAAGTGACGGTTTTTGTATTTGGGCTAAATAGTAATGTGCTAGTGATAATATATTCTTGATTAAATAGCACATTAAATGCAACTTCATTAGCGCTGAGTGACGATATAGTCATTTCTCCATAGCCCCATTTGCCTTGCCAAGATTGATAGGCTCCTACGCCAGAGCTCGGTTCGCCAATATTAAACTTAATATTAGGGTCTATTTGCTGCCACGGCGACCATTTGTACCACTGGGTAAAGTCCTCCACTAATGACTTTATAACAGGAGGGCGTGCATTAATTTTTATACTTTTTTGCACGTGATAACTTTGCGGTAACAGTAATCCCACAACAATAAAAACCAATAGGAAAATGGCAGAAAACTGGATTAATTTTTTAAGAAGTTTAATAGGTATGCCTCATTGGTTTTAATATTACAGCGTCTATGAATTGTTAATAATCACAGCTTATTTAATAGTTTAGCTTAGAGCTGCGCATTTTTGTTTATTTTATCTGCTTAAAACAATTCTAAAAGCAGACATTAGCAGTAATTAGTTTAGATGATATTTTTGTTTTAGTATTGCTATAAAAGTAGGCGGTTTTTAATCACCACCTTACATTTTGAGCTATATCAACGTGGATGTCGATAGGGTATAATTCGCGCCTTTTGTTATTGAACGGCCAATTTTATGAGCACATTAAAAGCTGATCGCGCCTTATTTTCATACCCTAAGTACTGGGCTGAATGCTATGGCACAGCGCCATTTTTACCAACAACACGTGAAGAAATGGATGCACTCGGCTGGGATAGCTGCGATATTATTATTATCAGCGGTGATGCTTATGTAGACCATCCTAGTTTTGGGATGGCCGTAATTGGCCGAGTGCTAGAAGCGCAAGGTTTTAGAGTGGGCATTATTGCTCAACCAGATTGGCACTCTAAAGATGCGTTTATGGCATTGGGTAAGCCTAACTTATTTTTTGGTATTACAGCCGGTAATATGGACTCGATGATTAATCGTTACACCGCTGAAAAACGAATGCGCCATGATGATGCATACACACCAGGAAATGTCGGCGGAAAACGCCCTGATCGCGCAGTGATTATATACTCACAACGTTGTCGTGAAGCCTATAAAGAAGTGCCATTGGTTTTAGGTGGTATTGAGGCTAGCTTACGTCGAATTGCCCATTACGATTACTGGCAAGAAAAAGTCCGTCGTAGCGTATTATTTGACGCTAAAGGTGATATTTTAATTTATGGTAATGCCGAACGCCCGTTAGTTGAAGTAGCGCATCGTATCGCTGCCGGTGAAACCATAGATACCATACAGGATGTGAGAGGCACGGCAGTTATTCGTAAAGAGCCTTTGCCTGGTTGGCGTGGCAGTGACTCAACAGCGATTGATAAAATTGGTAAAATAGACCCTATTCCTAATCCTTATGGGGCGGATGATGTTGGCTGTGCTAAATCAGAATTTAAGCAAGCCGGCATTGATTTACAAGCTGAAGCTGCAAAACCAATTACTATCCAGCCTGCGCGTCCTAAGCCATGGGAAAAAACCTATGTTAAACTGCCCGCATTTGAGCAGGTTAGTGTTAATAAGCCTTTGTATGCCCATGCATCACGTATTTTGCACCAAGAAACCAACCCAGGTTGTGCAAGGGCGTTATTTCAGCGTCATGGGGATCGTTCTATTTGGGTAAATCCGCCCGCATATCCACTTGAAACCCAAGAAATGGATGATGTGTTTGGTTTACCTTATCAGCGTATACCACACCCAAGTTATGGCGATAATAAAATTCCCGCTTACGATATGATTAAAACCTCGGTAAATATTATGCGCGGCTGTTTTGGTGGTTGTTCGTTTTGCTCTATTACCGAGCATGAAGGACGCATAATACAAAGCCGTTCTCAAGAATCAATTATTGAAGAGATAGAACAAATTAGAGATAAAGTGCCGGGCTTTACTGGGGTTATTTCTGATTTAGGCGGGCCAACTGCAAATATGTATAAACTGCGTTGTACCAGCAAAAAGGCAGAGAGTACGTGCCGTCGCTTGTCGTGTGTTTATCCTGATATTTGTAAGCATATGGATACCGACCACACACCCACTATCGACTTATATAAAAAAGCGCGTGAGGTGAAAGGGATCAAAAAGATCCTCATTGCTTCAGGCGTGCGTTATGACCTTGCAGTGCGTGATCCTCGTTACGTTAAAGAGCTAGTAACCCATCATGTTGGTGGATATTTAAAAATAGCACCCGAGCACACAGAAGACGGCCCATTATCTAAAATGATGAAGCCGGGTATGGGTGCCTATGATGAATTTAAAGCGCTATTTGATAAGTACTCAAAAGAAGCGGGTAAAAAGCAGTATTTAATTCCATACTTTATTTCTGCTCACCCAGGGACTAAAGATGAAGACATGGTAAACATGGCTTTGTGGCTTAAGTCGAATGACTTTAAGCTTGATCAGGTACAAAATTTTTACCCATCACCTATGGCGAACGCGACCACTATTTACCATACTGAAATGAACTCACTACGTAATATTAAAAATAATACTGAGCAAGTACCTGTGCCTAAGGGAGCGCGTCAACGTCGATTGCATAAAGCGATTTTGCGTTACCACGATCCTGCAGGTTGGCCTATGATCCGCGAAGCCCTGCGTAACATGGGCAAAGCCAAGCTTATTGGTAAAGGGCCTAACTGTTTAGTCCCTGAAGAAGGTCGAGATGAAAGGCAAACTCAGGGCGGCAAAGGTAACAAGGGCGGTCGTCCTGCGCTGACTCGCCATACAGGATTTAGTCAGTTTAAAAAAGCCAACACTAAACCTAAGGTGGGCGGTAATCGCCAGCGCGCTAAATAAGCTGAACTTAGATTAAGTAATTAGCATACATTAAAACGCCGTGTATTTACGCGGTGTTTTTGCAACTACAGCAAAAGCTATGGGAAATTTCAGTTGCACAAAATACCATTAGCTGCTATCCGTGGTGTATAGATTATAGAGTAAGCATAGAATCTTGAATGCCCTTGTATTGATGATTAAATTAACCTTAATTACGAGTATTAGTTTTTTCAATTCCAACCATATCACGCATATCTTTAGTCAATTCCAGTTATATTACGCATATCTTCCATGTTAAAAAAGGCTATTTAAAATTGATAAATATAAAAAATAAGCATCATATAAAAAATATAAGATTAAGTGTTTTTTTCAGTAGCATATTACTTCTTATTAGTGGTGTGATTTTTTTTATTTTTGATAAGTTATTTGTAGTTACTAATAATACCTACGGAGTTATTTTCTCTTTAAATACTGCTGTTTTAATATTTTTAACAACCGTTCTACTTATTGCTATCACTCAAAAATCTCATTTAACTATTAAAGCTAGTTTATCGGCGATAATAGTCTTATTACTATTTAGCTCTTCATTTACACCCGTTCACTTAAATTTCATTGATAGTATGCCTTGGCAACAATCCGCTTGTTGGTCCTTAGTATTGGTAGGATGCATTTGTAAATTAAGAAAAGAGAGCGGAATTTATAATAAAATTAGCTTAATTTGTTTTGTTTTTTTAAGTGGAGGATTACTTGTTTCACTATCACCTATTGACATAGGTTGGCTAGGCAAAGAGTTTTCAACCTCTCTTTCAGTAACAAATAATATAAAGTTTTTTTTATTATTTGTTACTTTTGCAGGAATAACTGTTTCTCCAAGTCTAAACTTAGACTTAAAAAAATATTTTAGCGAACCTCTAGCTTGGCTAGCTACATTGATAACTATTATAACTATGCTGCTTTGGTTTAGCTTTATGTATCAGTTAGAGTCGGGAAACCAAAAAGTGGTACAAAAAACCATAGTTAAGTTTCAAAATCAAACTGAACAATTACTAAACAGGCATAACGAACTTATTGCAAGACTTGCTGAGCGTTTTGAACTATCTAATATGACTCAACAACCAGGTGATTTTTTACTTGATTCTGGAACCTATATCCGTGATTTTAATTACTTAGATTATATTGGCGTATTAGATGCGCAGGGAAGAATTTACTCTTCCAGTAGTAAAAATATTTTTACCCAGCAATGGTATGATAATTATCTCACTAAAAACTTCTCCTCTTTATCTAAAAATATCATTACTCATAAAGATACAGGGACTGTATTTTATTATAACAATCAGATAGACCATACATTTATTGTGGTTCCATTAGCTCATAGTGAAAAGCCAGAACTGCTAGGCATAATCACCGTTATTGATATTAAATCCGTAATGGAGTCAATTATTCCTTTAATTACTCCTAAAGGTTATTTTTTAGAATTTGGCTATAAAAATAGACCTGAGGCGATGATTAATCAACTTGACTCAAAAGTTAATTATTACCTAGTGAGTGAGCATCACTTGACTTCATTAAACTCGATAAATTGGAAACTGAGAGTTTACCAAAGTCCAGAACATGAGGGCAGTTACCTAATTTTATCCTCTAGCATTACTTTTATTGCAGGTTGGCTTGTATGCGTACTTTTACTGCTTTCACAGCAATATCAAATGCAAATTAAAAAACAAAGACAAAGGCTTAGTAGAAAAAATGAAAAGTTATTGTCAAGCCTTGCATTACAAAAAAGATTACAAACACAGCACGTTCAATTTATGGAAAATTCAGCGGATATCTTATGTGTTGTAGATAATAATGGAAAGTTTTTAGAGGTTAGTAAATCTAGTCTAAATATACTCGGTTATGAATCCTGTGAGTTAAAAAACAAGCCCTTTATGGATTTTGTGCACCCTGATGATAAAAGTATAACAAGTGATGAAGTTAAAAAGTTATTTAGTGGAAGTGCTACGCAGTATTTTCGCAATACTTATATCCATAAGCAAGGTCATAAAATACATTTAATGTGGTCAGCTAAATATATTCAAAGCACAAACACATTATATGCGGTTGCTAGAAATATTACAGAACTCGTAAGCGTAGAGCGCTACCAAAGTGCTCAGCAAGAGGTTTTAAAGCTGATAGCGCTTGAAAAACCATTGCATGAAATATTGCATAAAATTTGTTTAATGGCTGAAGAACATAGTCCATGCGTTAAAGCCTGTGCAATGACAAAAACAGATAATAAGCTAAAACTTGCCGCGGCTCCTTCTTTGGGTAGACAATATCACACATCTTTTTCTAGCATAAAATTAACAAGCCCCGCAGGTTTTGCTACCCACTCAAACAGGACTGTAATATGTGATAACACAGAAATTTCTCCTTTATGGCTTGACTATAAACACTTGTTATTAAATGAAAAGCTATTCGCTAGTTGGTCAAAGTCTATATTAATTAGAGGAAATGAAGTACTTGGCACTTTGACATTCTTTTGTAACGAAAGAAGGTCACCGAGCTCAGAAGAAGAACAACTATTAACTAACTGTTGTCGCTTGGCGGCAAACGCTATTGAACGCTCTCAACAAAAATATTTACTAATGCAAAGTGAACAGAGATTTAAATCACTTTATCAGTTTAATCCCGAACCCGTTTATGTTCTTGATGAGCAAGGTTATTTTAAAAGTGTAAATGAACCGGGTTGTAATTTATTAGGCTGGCCTTTATCAGATTTAGTTAAGATGCATTTTAGTCAAGTTATTCTTAGTCAGAGGCTTACTGAGGTATCTGCATTTTTTGCAAATGCGTTAAAAGGGGAAGCTACAAGTTTTGAAACAAGCATAATCAATAAAGCTGGAGAACAGCATGAATTACACGTTGTAATCATACCGACTTGGATAGACGGTCAGATCACAGGTGTTATAGGTATCGCTAAAAATATAACGCAAAGTTTATATACGGAAAAACAGTTAAGATTGTTTAAAAGAGCTGTTGATGCTAGTTCAAATGGCATTGTTATAACTGATATCACTCAGCCGGATATGCCGATATGCTATGTAAACAGTGGTTTTGAAAATATAACGGGATACAACACAGTTGAAGTCACGGGAAATAATTGTAGATTTTTACAAGGAAAGGAACGTGATGAGTTGGCTTGTGAACAAATTCGCTCTGCAATAAAAGAAAAGCGAGAGTTGAATATTATATTAAAAAATTATCGAAAAGATGGGAGTGCGTTTTGGAATAGTTTATTTTTATCTCCTGTACCTGATGAGTCAGGAATAATAACTCACTACATTGGAATTCAAAAAGATATAACAGAGCAAAAAAAATATGAACAAGAGCTCGCTTATAATACCTCACACGACTTATTAACCGGTTTACCAAATAGAAGTCTTTTGCTTGATAGACTATCACAAAGTATTAACATCAGCTCAAGGCATAAAGAAAGAGTGGCTATCCTTCTTATTGACTTAGACCATTTTCATTTAGTAAACGATAATTTAGGACATTTAATTGGCGATGAAGTTATTCGACAAATGACTATTCGCATAAAAGATAAAGTTCGTGTAGGCGATACGTTGGCTAGAATGGAAGGCGACGAATTTATTTTATTACTACCTGATGTTAAAAATGAAGCTGAATTAACCAAGGTTATAAAAAAATTATTAAACATGATATCAATGCCATTTGAGGTCGACGGACATAAAGTACAAATATCAGCGAGTATAGGTGTAAGTATCTCTGATGATTTATTGAAAGAGGCAACGGCTCTAATAAGGCAGGCGGATTTAGCCATGTATGAGGCAAAGCAGCAGGGTCGTAATAACGCTCAGTGGTACAACGTAAGTATGGAAGATAAGTTTAATAAACGACTAGACTTAAGGGGCATGTTGAAAAAAGCATTAGCTAACCATGAGTTTGAATTATATTACCAGCCACAAGTTGAAGCTGGAAGTGGACGTTTAATTGGTTTGGAAGCTTTACTTCGTTGGAAGCATCCTAAATTAGGGATGATAGGCCCTGATGAGTTTATTCCTATTGCTGAAGAGATGGGGTTAATAGCTGAAATAGGTCAATGGGTTCTTAAAAAAGCCATGTTGTATAATTACTCTCTCCAAAAACGTGGCTTAGCTAAAATAGTAATGGCAGTAAATTTATCTTCTTTACAATTTCAACGAGAAGACTTTGTTCAGCAGTTGAAAATTGCTATAAGTGAATCTAAATTGGCACCCAAGTGGTTAGAACTAGAACTTACAGAATCATTACTGTTTGAAAATATTGATCAAGTAGTGCAAAAGTTACAGGAAATAAAACAATTAGGTGTCAGTATTGCAATTGATGATTTTGGTACTGGTTTTTCGAGCTTAAACTACTTAAAACGGCTACCTATTGACCGAATAAAAATTGACAAATCATTTACCCGTGAGCTAGTAACTGATCATAAAGATGGAGCAATTATTCGTGCAATTATTGCGATGTCTCATCAATTAGGTCTGAAAGTTATTGCCGAAGGCGTTGAAACAACGTCTCAAGCAACGTTGTTACATAAAATGTTATGTGACGAGTTACAAGGATATCTTTTTGCAAAACCGTTACCCATAGAGTTGCTTGAGATTTTTATTGAGGAGTATCTACCTAACAGTGATACACAGACCCATAATGATTTACCAACATTATTACTCGTTGATGATGAGGAAAATATATTATATTCCTTACAGCGAGTATTGAGGAAACAGCCATATAAAGTTTTTACATGCAAAAGTGCTGTGGAAGCATTTGAATTATTAGCATCCAATGATGTACAGGTGGTTTTATCAGACCAAAGGATGCCTCAAATGAACGGAACTGAGTTTTTAAGTCGTGTAAAAGACATGTATCCAGATACAGTTAGGTTAGTTTTATCTGGGTATACAGACCTTCGAACAGTTACAGATGCAATTAATCATGGCTCTATTTATAAATTTATTACAAAACCTTGGCAAGATGAAGAGCTTAAAAAAGAGCTGAAATCAGCATTTAACCTATATAAACAAAGAGTTAATAAAAGTGATTGAGTGGAGCATTAATGTCAGAAGATAGATTAGAACTTGAAAAACTTACTAAAAAAATTGATCAATTAAATGAACAGTTGTTGCACTCAGAAAAGCTGGCATCGTTGGGGCAGCTTGCTGCAGGTGTTGCCCATGAGATTAATAATCCAATTGGCTATGTAGCTTCAAATTTAGTCTCATTAAAAGAGTATATAGATAGTCTTATGATGCTAATTACCCAACTATGTAATCAATTACCTGTTGAGCAAACCAATAGATTAAAACAGTTGTATGATCACGATTATATAAGTAAAGATTTACCGATATTGATGTCTCAGTCAGAATCTGGATTACAGAGAGTTATTGAAATAATTCGTGAATTAAAAGACTTTTCTCATATAGATGATGTTGAATTCACTGAGGTAGATATTCATTTAGGCATTCACAGTACATTAAATATTTTAGCTAATGAGCTAAAGTATAAGGCCGAGGTTAAGAAAGTGTTAGGGAATATTCCTAAAATCAAATGTGTGGCCTCTCAAGTAAATCAAGTTGTACTGAATTTGATATTAAATGCAGCTCAGGCATTCACATCTTTTGGAACGATAACTATTAGTACAGGTTGTAATGATTCTTGGGTTTGGATCTGTGTCGACGACAATGGACCAGGGATTGAACAAGAGAAGCTAGAAACCATTTTTCAACCTTTCTATACAACCAAAGATACAGGTACAGGTTTAGGTTTAGCACTTTCTCGTAGTATTCTAGAGAAGCACGCAGGGATAATTGAGGTTAAAAGTAGTTTAGGTAAAGGCAGCTGTTTTACAGTAAAGTTACCAATAAACCATCCAAGCTGTTCATAAAGTAATCCCTCTTGCTTTGAGCTGCTTTATTAATATTAATCACAACAAGGTAATTAAATTGTTATACATTTTGAGCGCAGTAAATGGCAAAGTTGATAATATGTTAAGGCAATACAATGGTCTCTAAAGTCTTAAATATTCTAGTTCTTGATGATGTTGCTTTAATTTGCAATTTTTTATATGGAGTAGCCAATAAGGTTCAAGGCTGTAATGCTTTTAAGGCGTTCGATTATAAAACGGCTTCGGATATATTAGAGTCTGAATGCATCAATTTATTAATTACAGATTTAGAGTTAAAAAATGCGAACGGGGTCGATTTAATATCTGAGATCAGGAGCGGTGGTTTTAGTGCAACGACTCATGATATTCCAATAATTGTGCTGTCTGTTAACTCTTATAAAGAGTTAATTGAACAATGTGTAAAGCTTGATGTGAATGATTTTTTAGTTAAACCTATTTCTTCTGCAAAGTTAACTGAAAAAATACATGAGCATTTGCAAGCAAAAAAAATAATCAAAGATACAAACCATTACTTTAGTATTATGGAAAGCTTCAAAACGAGGGAAGTGCAAAAAGAATATAGTAATCGAGGAGTCTCAATAGTTTTAGATACTAAGCAGCCATTAGTTGAAGATAATGAAATAGATGAAAAAGTAGTAAAAGATGGTGTAAGTAAACGCGTTTTTCTAGATTGGCCAGAAGGTGCAACAACAGGACATTATCAATTAGATCGAAGGTTAAAAAATGTCGCATATACAATTAGCTACTTTTATGATGCTTTTATTGAAAACCGCAAACATGTAGCAATTGATAGTGCGCGTAAGCGTGCGATTGAATCAGTTGACTACCTACTTTACATTGGAAAGAATATTCAACAATATCAATATCCACCTGATTTTTTAAAAGCATTTACAATTTGTTTGGACAAACTTGAAATATTAATAACTCAAATAGCTTCAGTTAATTTAAAAAATAGGAATCAAATGCTAGCTTTATTGAGAAAACTAGCATCATGGTGGTCGCATACATGCAGTAGACCATTGTTACAAAATATAGGTGATTAATTTAGATGAATAATAAATTAATCTATGACAAAGATATATTTAATCTCGAAACGTTAATTGAAATCTACGATGATAATAGTGTTGAAATAGTTAATGACGCTCTATTAGGCTTTGTTCAAGCTTCGGTTAAAAAGATAACGAAGCTTGAAATTGCTTATATGGTTGATGATTTAGTTGACGTTTCATTAATTGCACACAGTTTAAGTGGCTTATGTCGCTTTTGTGCTGTAACTAAACTTGGAAGGTTAAGTGATCAGTTGAGCTTGGCGGCTAAAAATAACGACAAACTTAAAGTATCAAAGTTAATAGCTGCAATCCACGCCCATTGGCCGATGCTTGAAAAACAAATTAAATATGTAGTAAAAAACTATAGGGCTATAGATGACTAAAGTCTTATTTGTTGATGATGAGCCCTACATATTAGACACATACTTAAGAATGCTAAGAGGTTCAAAATTTGAGTGTAGCGTGTTATCTGATAGCACTCAGCTTTTTGAGTTACCTAATTTGAAATATGTCGATATTATAGTCGTTGATCAGCAAATGCCAAAAATAACAGGCAGTGAGCTCTTATTAAAAATGAAGCAGCAATTCCCTAATATAAAAAGAGTACTAGTCAGTGCCGATATATTTAAACTGGAGGGTTCTTACACTGATCTTGTCTTACAAAAACCTCTAATGAAATTAGAGTTAATAAAATGTTTATCGTCACTCAAATAGCAGCTCATGCCGTTTTTTTAATCTGTTTATTGTAATAATTGTTTACTTTATATCTGCAACATTAGAAGATGAGATTTGTACTATTTTTAGATAGCTATCTGAATTATTCTATCAAAATAAGTATTTTGTATTTATAAGATAATATTTTAAGTAAGGCATATAAATAATGATTAGAAATATCCGTATTGGACTTAGAACGCTACTTGCTTTTGGTATTTCAGCGCTTATTACCTTACTGATAGGGGGATTTTCCATAATTCAGTTGTCAAATTTAAATGCAACTACAGATGTATTAACACTACACCGTATGCCTGCAATTATGGCAGTAGGTGACTTACGACGGGATGTTTTGTTAACACAGGTTGTCATTAATGAGTTATCTGATGCTAAATCAATCGAACAGCTAGATAGGCTGAAAAAGAGGATCAGTGATTTAACTGCGTCTTATTATGAGTCAGAAAAAAAAATGTCGACCTTGTCTGACAGCAAAGAATCAATAGAAATATTTAATCAAGTCAAAGGTCTGCATGATAACTTAATGGAAACATTACCAACGCTTTATTCATACCTAAGCATTGGTGCAATGGATCGCTCGATAACTTACAGAGAACAGTTTGTAATGCCAGTTGCAAGAGATCTTAGAAGAGCGTTAGATGAGTTTTCTGACTTTCAAAGTATGCGGGCTGCACAAAATAATGATGATGCAACCAAAACTTACAATATTTCTAAACAGCTTGTTATAACATCAATAGTAATTGGACTAATAGTTGCAACTTTGTTGACCTATTTATACAGTAAAAGTTTGATTGTGCCTTTAAGAAAGTCGGTTGATATAGCAAAAAAAATTGCAAGTGGAGATTTAACACAAGACATTTCAGATCATCATAAAGACGAAGCTGCAGAGATGCTAAATGCATTGTTTCTTATGCAGAATAAGCTGCGCGAGGCGTTATCTCGAATAGCTGACTCATCTAATCAGTTAGCATCAACATCTGAGGAGCTCAACGCTGTAACTAATCAATCATCAGAAATTGTGGTGCAACAAAATGACCAGATTGGCTTAGCAGCAACGGCAGTAAGTCAATTAACAGCGGCAATTGAAGAAGTTGCTAGAACAGCATCTGCAACTAGTAGTAGCTCAGGTGTTGTGAATGAAAAAACTCAAGTAGGTAAGATAAAAGTAACCGAAACAATACAAACTATCGAATTGTTGAAATCTGACATTCAAAATTCAGAATCAAGCGTAATCGAGCTTGCAGAAAAAATAAAAAATATAACCGCCGTTTTAGATGTTATTAGGGCAATTGCAGAGCAAACAAATTTACTTGCTCTTAATGCTGCAATTGAAGCTGCACGGGCTGGAGAGAACGGGCGAGGTTTTGCAGTTGTAGCAGATGAAGTAAGAGCTTTAGCACACAGAACGCAAGAGTCGACTAAAGATATTGAATCCATGATTTCATCAGTTAGTGATGAAACTCAAAAAACAGTTAACAGTATGAGTAAGAGTAATCAACTTGCAACATCTACGTTAGCAGTCGCGAATGATACAGGTAAGGCATTCGAAGAAATTTTAATGTTAATTATCGAAATTAATAATCAAAGTGCAACAATAGCAAGTGCTGCAGAAGAGCAGGCAACGGTGGCTAAAGAGGTAGATAATAATTTAGTCCAGATAAGAGACTTGTCAGTGCAAACTTCCGTGGGGGCAGATCAAACAACGGCTTCAAGTGCTGAACTTGCAAGACTTGCAGAGCATTTAAATGAGTTAGTACTTAGGTTTAAATTTTAATTAAAGGTTTTTAAAAAGCGTACTCATCATTTTTTCTAAATATAAGTAACTTTTATTTCACCATAAGCGCTACAAGATTAGGGCTTAATTTACGAGTATAAAATTGAAAACAATGTTTGATGAATTAAACACACACGATTTACAAGTTTTTTATGTTAGCTTAGGCCAAGCTCTAGTAAAACATCATGATGGTAGGCTTAGTTTATTTTATATGTTGCAATATAATGATTCCCGCTGCCGAATTAAAAATGATTATCATCTTATATTGCACAAACTTGATTTTAGCAGCGCATTGGCGTTAGCGGATAGTCAAATAGACAACTATCAAAGGTTAGTAAATATTCAGATCAACCTTTCTAATTTAGTTGATTATGTCAAATACATTTTGGATGAGTTACATCGTAATGATATTAAAAAGAATAATTATCGCCACTTAATATCATTGATGAAAAAACTAGATAGAAGTATTGAAGGCTTTAGAAAAGAGATCTCTAACAATCTAACATATTTAGATGAATTAACAGGCTTGCTTAATCGCTCAGCAATGGAAAAAGATCTAACCGAGCTTGTTGATCTCAAACATAAGCAGGCTACAACAAGCTTAGCACTTATTGATATAGATCATTTTAAAAAAATTAATGATGAGTATGGCCACACTGTTGGGGATGATATTATTGAGTCCATAGCGGATATTATTCAATCATCATTACGAGAAACAGACACTGCGTACAGGTACGGCGGCGAAGAAATATTAATTATTTTAAAAAACTCATCTCTCGATGAGGCTGTAGTTGCGATGGAAAGGCTCAAAGTAGATATAGATGATTACATTTTTATTTCTGATGAACTAGAACTTTCCGTTACTGTTTCAATTGGAGTTACAACTCTCTTCCAAAACGATGAACTACCTCGAGACGCACTAACAAGAGCAGATGAGTATTTATATAAAGCTAAAGATAACGGACGAAACCAAGTGGCCTATAAAATATAGTTTTGTCAATCATGTAATCGTTTAATCTTCATCCTGTTCTAGCCAGCGGTATAAGGTACGTCGGGTGATGCCTAATAACTCTGCGGCTTGTTGTTTGTTGCCTTTTGTGTGCTCTAACACTTGTTGTACGTAGCTTTGTTGTAGCTGTTGCAAGGTTGGCCAGCGAGTGGTGGCTTTTTGGTTACTTTGCCCTACCTCTGGCTGGTAGTTATGGATGCGTGCTGGAAAGTCCTGAGGTTCAATATTGCTCCCACTGGCAAACGTATAAGCGCGCTCTATTGCGTTTTGTAGTTCGCGCACGTTACCAGGAAACGGGTAACGGTATAAGCAATCAAGTGCATCTTGACTCAGGCCATGCACATCACGCAATTGTTTTTGTTGCAGTTGCTGTAAATAAAACAAAGCCAGTGATTCAAGATCATCGCCTCTGTCGCGCAGCGGTGGTACGGCTAAACTAAACGTTTCTAAACGGTAAAATAAATCTTCACGGAATGTGCCCGCGGCTACACCTTGTTCTAAGTTTTGATGGGTTGCGGCGACAATACGTACGTTAATGTTAATTTCTTGGTCGCTCCCAACAGGCCGGATCGTGCCTTCTTGCAATACGCGTAATAATTTAGCTTGTAACACTAATGGCATTTCTGCTATTTCATCAAGCAATAGGGTACCGCCATCGGCTTCTTTAAATAAGCCAGAGCGCTGTTGTCGCGCACCGGTAAATGCCCCTGCAGCATGGCCAAAAAACTCACTTTCCATTAACTCTGCGGGGATCCCCGCACAATTAACAGCAATAAAAGGTTGCTCACTACGGGTGCTTTGCTCATGGATTGCCCGCGCAATTAACTCTTTGCCGGTGCCACTTTCTCCTAAAATAAGCACAGCCCCTTGCGCTGAGGCAACTTGGGCTATTTGTTGATACAAACGGCGCATAGCACGACTTTTACCCACTAAACCCGCAGGACCATCTTGTTCGCGCAGCCTAAGTTGCTGCACTTCATTGCGTAGCGCTTTATGTGCCAATAAACGTTGTACCGATAATGCTAAATGCTCTAAATCAAGTGGCTTGGTTAAAAAGTCATCAGCCCCTTTTTTTAAAGCATTTACTGCTTGGCGCACGGTTCCAAAAGCGGTAATGAGTAATAGCGCTGGTGGCTCAGACTGTTGCTTTAAGCGCTGTAATAATTGCATACCATCAATGCCTGGCAGTCTAATATCACTGATCACTAAATCAAATTGTTGCTCGTTAATACAACCTAGTAAATCTTCAGCGCAACCATAAGCGGTTACTTGATAGCCTTGACTGGCTAACTCTTCTTGTAATAGCTCTAATAAAGCAGGGTCGTCTTCAACTATGGCTAATCGGTAAGGGGATAAGCTGCTCATTAATATATATCCTGTTTGGTCAACGGTAAGGTTAAGGTCACTTCACATCCCCCTTTGGGGTTGTTTTTTAAGCTCACCGTACCTCGGTGTTCCTGCATAATTTGCTGCACGATAGCAAGCCCTAAACCAGTTCCTTGGCCTTGTGGTTTTGTGGATACAAAAGGGGTCATTATTTGTTCGTTAGTGAGGTTGCTCGTTAACCCTTTACCATCATCTTGAACCTTAATTAGCAGCTGTTCTTGTTGTTGGTGCGACTCAATTACTACGTGACTGGACGCTGCTTGTATGGCGTTTCTTACTACATTAACAATTGCCAACTCTAGGCGTGCAATATCAACATGTAACTGGACATCGGGGCAAGGTAGCTTAATTTCGGGTCGTTTTTCATCATCTTGTAACTCATAACTAATACTCTGCACGGCTTGCTGTAAAAGCGGTAATAAAGCAATGCGTTGCCAACTTGTTACCGGCGTATGAGCAAATGCTTGTAGCTGTTTTACCATACGATTAAGACGTAATACTTGACCACGAATTGCCTGCAGTTGGCGTTGACTATCTGCATCGCAGTGCTGGCGTAATAACCGCTGCGCACGGCCATCAATTACGCTCAATGGTGCACCTAATTCATGGGCAACGCCACTCACTACTTGGCCAATTGCCGCCATGGTTTCCTGCTCTTTAAGCTGTTGTTCTATTTTTCGCTGTTGTGCTTGTTGCGCCAGTAGTTGCTGTTCGGCTTCATTGATTTCATCTAGCATATGGTTCAACCCTTTAGCCACTTCTCGTAGCTCTAGCGGGCCTTGCAAGCGCGCACGATAACGCCTGTCACCACTGGCAACTCGGCGCATACTACTGACTAATTCGTTGATTGGTTGACCAATTGCGCGTTTATGGCCTCGCCACATAATCAATAAGCTTAATAAGGCCAGTGCAAACCAGCTTAACCAGGCTTTATTTGATAACTTCGCCAATGACTGTTCAAAGTCACTCGCTTTGCGGCTAATTTGTAATAAGCCATGAATTTGGCCACTACGATTAACAATCGGCAGAAAGTGAGAAAACAATGATTCTCCAGATACCGATCGATAACCGTCTTGTTGTTGCCCGGTACTCACTACCTCTGATGCCAATTCACTATTTGTGAGATCGCGCTCAATAACGCCTGTTGCTGCCACTAATGTACCATCAACATCATAAATTGAAGCGCCATAAACTCGTCCAATTGTAAATACCGATTCTAAATGTGTGTTTATAGCGTTGGTATCTTGTATTAATAAGGCGTCGCTAATAGGTATGCGTATTGCACGACCGATCAACTCCAGATCAGTACGCATACTGCTGGTTACAAGCTCATGGGTGTAAACCAAGCCAAAGCGGATAGCTAGCCCGGTTAGTAGCAGCATGGGTAAGACAACATAAAACAATAAACTGCGCTGCAAACTTGCTAGATGCCAATAGCGAAAACTGAGTAATTTTGTCACGAGCCCTCCTTATGTGTGTCATTAGTATACACTTTATAGTGTTAAGAAAAAAACCGAAAAGCCATAACTTTTAAAAAATTATTATTATTCAATTAGTTAATTTTTATTTAAATGTTGGCACGCTCTTCGCTATAAGTAAATCGAACTCAAATTTTAGGAGTAATACTTATGAAAAAAAATGCTATCGCACTATGTATCGCCGCACTATCTTTATCGGCTACTGCAGGATTTGCTAACGCTAATACTGGAGTGGCAGTACCCTCGGCACAGCAACAAACTTCAAGTATCAAAGATGCAAAGCTACTAAAGTTTAGCATTGCTATGGATTCAATTGATAAAATAAGCTCGCAGTATGAAGCTGAGTTTCAAAGCGCTGAAGATACAGAGCAAGCACAAGCGATTCAGCAAAGAGCGCAAGAAGAAATGGTGAAAGCGGTTGAGAAATCTGGATTAACTGTTGCAGAATACAGTGAAATCGCTCAACAAGCTCAACAAGACCCACAATTACGTGAGCGTATTATGGATATGTCTAACGCTGAGTAACATGATTTTTACTATTACAGCCTGATAAACACATGATTGCCAACTTGCAGCTGCAAGTTGGCATTTTTACTTAGGATGTATTTTTTGCGCTCGTGGTAAGCTAATTGATATTACAGCTGTGATAATAATAAACACTGTAGATATTACTAGGCAAGCAAGCAGGCCATGTTCCTGATATACCCACCCTGACAACACGGTTCCAATAAGCCGTCCCATAGCATTAGCCATGTAGTAAAAACCAACATCAAGAGAAACGTCATTTTTGTCTGCATAGCTTACAATTAAAAAACTATGCAATGAGGAATTTATCGCAAATAACGCGCCAAACACTAACAAACCAGCAATCAGCGTAATTTGTATATGCCATTGATAATAAAGTGATAGTGCAATAACAGCCGGCGTTACTGCCAGTGCCATCGCCCACAACATAGCATGACGCCCATCTGGAGAGGCGGTGTTACTATTTCCTGTCAGCTTGGGTGCAAAACCTTGAACTATACCATAACCAATTACCCAAGTAGCCATAAAACCACCGACATACCAGTGTTCCCAGTTAAAAACGGTGGCAAGATACACAGGTAAGGCAACCACAAACCACACATCTCTGGCACCAAATAAAAACATTCTTGCTGCAGAAAGGGTGTTGATTGTTCTACTTTTGGAGAGAATATCGGTGAATTTGGGTTTATGTTTGGCCTTTCCTAGTTCTTTGTTAAGCAGTATTAGACTTATTATCCAAACAACCGTTAGCATACACGCCATACTAACAACCGCGCCTTGAAAGCCCAATAAACTGAGCAACCCGCCCCCTAAGAAAAACCCAACGCCTTTTAACGCATTTTTAGAGCCCGTTAAAATAGCGACCCACTTGTATAATTGCCCTTGAGCATCATCAGGTACGAGTAGTTTAATCGCACTTTTAGCACTCATTTTATTAAGATCTTTAGCTACTCCCGACATTGCTTGTGCTGCCATAACCCAAGGGACTAACAGCATATCGGCAGGGACTAGCAGCATACTCAACGCAACAATTTGCAAAAATAAGCCAATATTCATTGTCTTATTTAAGCCAAGTTTTGCGCCTAACCAGCCGCCAACTAGGTTAGTAATAACACCAAACAGCTCATAAAAAATAAATAGCATAGCAATGCTAAGTGGGCTGTAACCTAAACCATAAAAATACAGCACAACTAACATTCTCAATGCGCCATCGGTTAAGGTGAATGCCCAGTAATTACCCGTTACTATCATGTATTGTCGTATCGGGGGAGTGAGTTGTGCTAGCCACTGCATAACAGTTTATTCCTTATCTAAACGGCCCACTAAACGCATCAGCTCTGCGGTACGGTTAGCGTAACCCCACTCATTATCATACCAAGCATACAATTTTACTTGTGTACCATTAACGACCATAGTGGATAACGCATCAATAATACTTGAGCGTGGATCGGTTTTATAATCAATTGAAACCAGTGGGCGCTCTTCATAGCCAAGAATATCTTTAAGTTCATTTTCTGCTGCCTCTTTAAGAAGCTGGTTAACTTCTGTCTCATTTGTTGCACGACTCACCTCAAACACACAGTCGGTTAATGACGCGTTAGCAAGTGGGATACGCACAGCATGGCCGTTAAGCTTACCTTTTAACTCTGGAAATATATGAGTAATTGCGCTTGCAGAACCAGTGGTGGTGGGAATTAAACTCATTCCACAGGCGCGTGCTCGACGCAAGTCTTTGTGTGGCGCATCCAAAATCGTTTGTGTATTGGTAATATCGTGAATTGTGGTCATTGAACCGTGAACAATGCCTAATTTTTCATGAATGACTTTTACTACTGGCGCTAGACAGTTAGTAGTACATGAAGCTGCTGTAACAATTGGGTGTGATGTTTTGTCATACAAATGATGATTTACACCCAGCACCACGTTAAGCACACCTTCTTCTTTTACTGGGGCGGTAACCACAACGCGCTTTACGCCTTGATCTAGGTAGGCTTGCAGTGCGCTTTTAGATTTCATTTTACCACTGGCTTCAATAACAACATCACAGCCAGACCAGTCAGTTTCTGTAATGTTTTTATTTTGTGTGCACTTAATGTGTTGACCATTAATAAGGATATTTGACCCTTCTGCGGTTGCTTCATGGTGCCAACGACCATGAACAGAGTCAAAAGTGAGTAGGTGAGCGAGTGTGGTTGCATCACCTGCTGGGTCGTTTATTTGCACAAACTCAACATCGTCCCAGTCAAATGCTGCACGCAGTGATAAGCGTCCCATGCGGCCAAAGCCATTAATGCCTACTTTAATAGTCATAGTTACCTCAAATAGAATAATGTGATTTTAAAAAGTGGATATGAGGCGCTAAGGTTAATGCCTTAGGCCGAATATGTTGAATTGAGGAATGTACATGTTGCCAACAATACCCTAATTCAAGTAATAATATAGCTGCTACTAATCCGGTGCGACCAGTGCCGCCACGACAGTGGATAGCCAGTGTTTGTTGTGCTTGAATACGTGCTAACAGTTCATTTTTAACGTTTTCAAATGCAATAAAAAAAGGCTGCTCTGGCGCCTGATCATCTTCAATAGGTAGCTGATACCACGTCATATTATGTTGAGTAACTTGCTCACCTAGTGTGGTTACCGCTAACCTTTCTATTTCATCATTAGGTAGTAAACTGATCACCGCATTAGCGCCGGCTGATTTTAGGTTTGCTAAAGAGGTTGTTAAATCAACTCCCTTTGTTCCAGGGCAGGGGGTAAAAATAAAAGCAGCGTCATTTTTTAATTTAAGTACATCAAAAGGATGGCTCATAATTGGTCTCTTTAATTAGTTGTTTTATTGGCAGTGCTAAACCAATGACGGGTTCGGTTTGCAAACCACACTAAGCTCAGCATAACGGGAACTTCAACCAAAACCCCCACAACAGTGGCTAATGCAGCACCTGAGTGAAGTCCAAATAGTGAAATTGCCACAGCAACAGCGAGCTCAAAGAAATTAGATGAGCCTATCATACTGGCCGGAGCAGCTAGATTATGAGGCAAGCGCATTTTTATGGCGATAAAATAAGTAATAGCAAAAATAGCATAGGTCTGAATTAACAAAGGGATTGCAATGAGCACAATTGCTTGCGGGTTGGTAATAATCGTTTGCGCTTGAAAGCCAAATAGCAAAATAACGGTTGCCAGCAAGCCAATAATCGACCAAGGCTTAAGGGTGCTAAGAATACCTTTAAGTGCTTGATGATCTGATTTTTTATCCACTTGTTTACGGGTGATTACACCAGCGACTAAGGGGAGTACTACATATAAACCTACAGATAACAGCAGCGTGTCCCATGGCACGGTAATATCGGTGATCCCCAATAAAAACCCAGCAATAGGCGCAAAAGCGAATATCATAATAATATCGTTTACCGACACCTGAACCAGCGTGTAGTTTGCATCGCCTTTCGTTAATTGACTCCACACAAAAACCATGGCGGTACAAGGGGCAACACCCAGTAAAATCATACCTGCTATGTATTCGGTGGCTGTTTGTGGGTCAACCCAATCAGCAAAAATGCCTTTAAAAAATAACCACCCTAAAAATGCCATAGTGAAAGGTTTGATCAACCAATTGACAACAAGTGTAAGAATAAGCGCCTTAGGTTTAGCACTCACATTTTTTAACGATGAAAAGTCTATTTGTATCATCATTGGGTAAATCATCAGCCAAATTAATACCGCCACAACTAGGTTTACATGCGCAAACTCAAAGGTAGCGATAGTAGCAAACAGGTCAGGCATTATATTACCCAAAAAAACCCCAGTGATAATGGCTAAGCCAACCCAAATATTCAAGTAACGTTCAAATATTCCCATTTTATTTAACCTTTGATCATTCTTTGATTTGCGGTGTTACTCGCAGCAAGATTGCGCCCGTTCTGGGCGATTACCCATTTTTTCAAGTATGGTCAGATTATCTGAAATTAAATCAGCGTTATGCTGCAGTGTGTCAGATAATACAGTATGCACCCACGTTGGTAATGCTTGGTTAATGCTATAAAAAACCCACTGGCCTTGGCGTCTGTCGGTCAGTAATCCGCAATTACGCAGTTGCGCTAAGTGACGTGATACTTTAGGTTGATGCTCGCCAAGTGCTTCCATGAGTTCGCATACACAGAGCTCATCTTGATCAACAATGAGTAATAAACATTTGAGTCGTGTTTCGTCAGCCAAGCATTTATAAAACTGTAAAGGGTTCACTAAATTTATTCCTGTTTTCTCATTATTTTATCTGTATTTATTTTCGCTTTAATTTACTGTTTTTATATGTCAGTTAAATAAAAGCTCAAACACGCACTAAATGACACAGATAAAATAATTTTTAAAATATACGGTATTGTAAAGATATATGAATAATCATATGCCCTAATATATATATGGTCAACCATATATATGGAAAAAAGAATGTAACAACGGTCGTATTAGTTTGTGAAGATAGTTTTCTTAGTATAGTTTTTAGGTATAGCTTTTTGCTTTTATCGAACGTGACTGAGAAAACATTTGTAATGTCATTGAATCGTACACTACTAGAATGACGGGTGTTAAGGTGTTAGTGCTTGCAAACAGCAAACACATTAAATTATCTGTTTTTCTATACAATAAAGTTAAGCTTAGCCGAGTAGGCTAAGCTTAACTGATCAATAGTAAGAACATACCAACCTGCATAAATATTTGAACAATTTAACGAATTAAATTCCTCTATAACGTTGTTAAGATTTTTTCATTTAGAACAACTAGATATCAAAAATTTTGCCTAGTTATAGAGCAATTTTCTTATCGTTAAAATAGATCCCATATCCAAGCAGATTGGTATTACTTAATAACTAATAGTGACGTGCTACTATTAGCTATTAGTTTAAGCGTATTACTACCTACAAAGAACTGCCTTACTTTTGAATGCGAAAACGCCCCCATAACAGTTAAGTCAACATTGAGTTCAAGCTGTTTAGCTAACAATGTTTCAGCGATATTACCGCCATCAACAAAGTGTGCAGTGATGGATGCAAATTGTGACTCTAAACGGCTTAGCTCTTTATCAAACGCGTCTTTAGTGGCATGGCTAGTGTTACCTATCATCACCAAATGACAGTCGCAATTAGCCAGCAATTTGGTTTCGAGTAACCGCTCAATGGCCAGGTTAGCTTGCTCTGTGCCATCGTAAGCTAATAAAAACGAGTGTGGTTGCTTAAATTTACCCACAGTCAGTAATAATGAACGATCAATAACTCTCAAGGCGCTTTCAATATGAGAGCCAACAAGGTGTGTTTCATTAATATGATCTTCACCGCTGCGGCCCATTACATAGCAACGAATTAGTGATTTAATATCACTAAGTGTATGGTTTACATCGCCAAAGCGCTCAAGCGTTTCTACTGGGTGGTTAAGTTCAGGTAATGACTGTTGTAATTGTTCCAGCAAAGCTTTGCTATGCGCTTTTAGCAGTTTACTTTTTTGGGCATCGTGTTCGGCTAACTCTTGTAATAAAGTTTCATTGGCACCTAAGCCAATATTACCGGCTAAATTAACATTAGCTGAGCGGTCTTTTTCAATACTATGTAATAGGACTAAAGGCGCCGCTAAACGCTCAGATAACCAAGCTCCCGCTTGGCATACAGACGATGCCAAAGGTGAGCCGTCAACGCATGCTATTATTTTTTTCATTGTATTCTCCTTAGTGGCCAGCCATCATTTTTTCTACGGCAGCGGGATCATCATGAATTGCAAATTTATCAACCACGGTTTGAGTTGCACTGTTCATGCCTTTAATAGTAACTTCGGCACCTTCTCTGCGTAATTTAATTACTACTTTATCGAGTGCGCCTACACCACTGATATCCCAAAAATGCGCATGGCTTAAATCTATTGTGACATTGTCGGCAGCGTCTTTAAAATCAAACGAATCAACAAATTTATCGGCTGTGGCAAAGAACACTTGGCCTGTTACTGTATAGAGTTTATTGCCATTAGATGTTTGTGACTGTACCACCATAAAACGACTAATTTTATTTGCAAAAAACAGTGCAGATAGTAATACACCAACAAACACACCCATTGCTAAGTTATGGGTTGCAACAACAACCGCAACCGTAGCAATCATAACAATATTGGTTGAAAGTGGGTGCGTTTTAAGATCACGAATAGAACTCCAAGAAAAGGTACCAATTGACACCATGATCATTACCGCAACCAATGCCGCCATAGGAATAAGTTTTAACCATTCATCTAGAAAGACCACCATAATTAACAAAAAAGTACCGGCGACAAAGGTAGATAAGCGGCCACGACCACCTGATTTAACATTAATAATTGACTGGCCTATCATTGCACAACCAGCCATACCACCTAATAAACCCGCGCCAATATTGGCAACACCTTGGCCTTTACACTCACGGTTTTTATCGCTTGAGGTGTCGGTTAAATCATCAACGATGGTGGCCGTCATCATTGACTCTAATAAACCAACAATGGCAAGGCCTATTGAATAAGGTAAAATAATTAACAAGGTGTCTAGGTTTAGCGGAACATCAGGCCATAAAAATATAGGCAAGGTATCGGGTAGTTCACCCATATCACCTACAGTACGAATATCTATACCCATAGCCACAGCAATAGCAGTTAAGACAACAATACACACCAATGGTGAGGGGATACTCTTACCAATAACTGGCAAGTAAGGAAACAAATAAATAATACCTAAACCAGCGGCGGTCATTGCATAGACATGCCAAGTGACATTGGTAAGCTCAGGGAGTTGCGCCATAAAAATGAGTATGGCTAAAGCGTTAACAAAGCCAGTAACCACAGAGCGTGAGACAAAACGCATCAAGCTGCCAAGCTTTAAATAACCGGCAATAATTTGCAATACACCGGTAAGTAAAGTGGCGGCCAGTAAGTATTCTAAACCATGCTCTTTTACTAGCGTCACCATTAACAGTGCCATCGCGCCTGTTGCAGCAGAGATCATACCCGGTCTGCCGCCAACAAAGGCAATCACAACCGCAATACAAAATGAGGCATATAAGCCGACTTTAGGATCAACACCCGCAATAATAGAAAAAGCAATTGCTTCCGGTATAAGCGCCAGTGCAACAACAATACCGGCTAATAAGTCTCCCCTAATATTGGAAAACCACTCAAGTTTCATTTTTTCAAGCATAGATAACCTTTTAAATAGAGTTAATGGCAACACAGACAGGTAGCTTGATCATCCTGATCGCCATACCTTTTAAGTATTGTCAGTTAATAGTAAGTAATATTTTTTTCGGCATAAAGCCTACCGTTTAACGGCATAGAGTGCGTCACGCTATTTATGTGACTTTATAGGGGGGGGGACAGTACTTAGGGCGGCGTAATACGCAACACGTTCTTCCTTTTCACTAAGTTAAAAAACAAAGGATATATTTTGACACTGATCAAGCTTATTTACAAGCCGTTACACAGAGCAACTTAGTTTATCAAAACTTACTAATTTTTGATTGTTTTAAATGAATCATTATTAACGCCGCTAGCGTCTGATTTAGCCCCTTAAAATGGTGTGGATTAGTAGAGGGTCTAAAGTAATACGACAACGTTGTGGTGATCTGCCGCACGATTAAAAAGAAAGCTTTTTAACAAAAAGTCTTCTACAACTAGTATGTTGATATAATTGCTATGCTAAAGTGTAGTAGAGTGCCTAAAAAACCATCAGGCGGTACCAATTTGCATATATTTGAACAATTTAACCCATTAAATTTTAGTGTAACATTGTCAAAGTGTGTTTATTTAGGACAACGAGAACTTAAAAACGCTGTTTAGTTAACCGGGACTCTGCTTAAGAGATTTATTATCTAGAATTTAGGTGAGTTATAGAGCCATTTCCTGAACGATAAAATAGACCCCATATCTAAGCAGATGGGTATAAAGCTGTTGCTTTAAATTTAAAACATATGCGTAATAAGTGGCCAAATAAGGTAAAAGTAATATGAATCTTAATAAAGTGATGCATGTAGAAGATGATGAGTGTATTCGTATTGTTGCTGAAATGGCGCTATCTGATGTTGCAGGTTTTGAGGTTTTGAGCTGTGATGGTGGCGAAGCTGCTTTAGAGCGGGTTGTTGCATTTTCGCCGGATTTAATCTTACTTGATGTGATGATGCCAAAAATGGATGGCTTACAAACCTTGATTGAATTGAAAAAAATTTCATCATTAGCCGCCACACCGGTTGTATTTATGACCGCTAAAATTCAACCCATTGAAAAGAAAATATATATTGATGCGGGTGCGATAGGCGTTATCGAAAAACCATTTGATCCAATGGTATTAGGCGACACATTAAAACAATTATTTTTAAAGGCACAAAAAGGCTAAATAAATGCAAGCACCTAAACATTTGCCAGATGAAAAACATCGGTTAATATCTCTTGAACAAACTCAATTACTTGATACTGAGGTTGAAGAACGTTTTGATAGATTAACGCGTTTAGTTAAGTTGTGTTTAGGTACAGAAATAGTACTTATTTCACTCGTGGATAAACATAGGCAATGGTTTAAGTCGAAACAAGGTTTAAGTGCTTGCGAAACACCTCGTGACATTTCTTTTTGTGGCCACGCTATTTTCAATGAGGGTATTTTTCAGATTTCTGATGCCCATCAAGACCCCCGATTTGCAGATAACCCCCTTGTGACGGGAGCGCCAAATATTCGTTTTTATGCAGGCGCTACTTTGTTTTATAACCAACAAGCTATTGGTACTTTGTGTGTTATTGACTCTCACCCCCGCTCATTGACTGAAAAAGAGCAACACGTGTTGAGAGAGTTTGCAGATGCAGTAGAGCTTGAAATCAAAGACAGATTACAAGAGGAGGCACATCAACAACTTGCTGAGCGTGAGTTACGTTATCGCTCTGTGTTAGAGGGTACCCGTATTGGCACGTGGGAATGGAACGTACAAACAGGTGAAACGGTGTTTAATGAGCGTTGGGCACAAATGCTAGGCTACACGCTTGATGAGCTTGCGCCTGTAAGTATTGAAACATGGCAGTCACTCGCCCACCCTGATGACTTAGCGCAGTCGAGTGCTTTACTTAAAAGTCATTTTAACGGTGAACTCGATTTTTATGATTACCAATGTCGGATGAAGCATAAGCAGGGTCACTGGATTTGGGTACATGATCGCGGTCGTGTTGTGAGTTGGACTGATACAGGTGAGCCAAGCATGATGTATGGTACTCATGCAGATATCACGGAAGAAAAATTAAATAAACAGCAGCTACAAAAACAAAAATGGTTATACGAGCAAATTTTAGAACAAACGATGGCGGGCTATTGGGATTGGTATATACAAGATGATGTTGAGTATTTAAGTCCGGCATTCAAAGAAATGTTTGGCTATACAGAGGATGAAATGCCTAATACCCCCACTGCATGGCAGGCAATTATATACCCAGAAGATTTACCAAAGGTTATTGCCTCATTTGATAAACATGTAACAAGCCTTGGTGAAGCCGCATTTGATAATATTATTCGTTATTATCATAAAAATGGCTCAACAGTGTGGGTGCGTTGTATCGGTAAAGTCATTGAGTGGACAGCAGATAACAAACCAATCCGAATGATAGGTAGTCACTTAAACGTAACGGATGAAATGTGCATCAAAGAGGAGCTTCAGCAAAGTCGAGATCAATTTCAAGCATTGGTGTCTAATATTCCGGGGATTACATACAGATGTTTAGCCGACGACAGTTGGACTATGCTCTATATGAGTGGCAGTATTGACCCCCTTTCAGGCTATCCAGCCGATGATTTTATAAACAATAAGGTAAGAAGTTACGCCAGTGTAATTCATCCTGAAGATGCACCTTATCTTGATGAGGAAATGGGTAAAGCAATTCAAAATCAAACGAGCTGGTTGTTACTTTACAGAGTGTTCCACAAAGATGGTTCTATCCGTTATGTGGAAGAGCGAGGGATGGCTGAATATAACGAAGATGGTAGCGTACGCTATTTAGATGGTTTTATTTTAGATGTTACCAATGAAAGGCAATTAAAAAGACAGTTACTTAATTTAACCGCGCAATTACCTGGAGCTGTTTATCAATTTCAGCAATGGCCGGATGGCCGTATAGCCTTTCCTTATGCAAGCCCAAATATTAAAAAAATCTATGAGGTAACACCTGAGCAGATAAAACAAAGTGCAAATCAAATCTTTGATATGATTTTAGAGCAAGATTTACCCGATCTAGTCAGTAGTATTGAGCATTCAGCAGAAACTTTAACCTTGTGGCAGCACGAATATCGAGTGAAAAAAAGCAATGGTAGCATAGCGTGGGTATCTGGTCGGGCGATGCCAGAACTGATGCCAGATAAAAGTGTACTTTGGCATGGCTATCTTTATGATATTACAGATACAAAGCAGCATTATATCGCACTTGAACAAGCAAATGACAACTTAAACTTAGCGCAGCAACGGCTCGAGCTATCATCTCAGCAGGCGCAAATTGGTTATTGGCAAGCATCATTAAAAACGGGTGAGCTATGGTGGTCATCTATGATATACGATGTATTTGGTTTTGATGAGGCGACAACACAGCCCAGTGTGCCTTTATTTAAAAGCACCTTACACCCTGATGATGCACATCTTGTTTTTGAAAGTGAAGAACGAGCAAAGCATACAGGGCTACATGATGTTGTCCACCGCATTATTCGTCCAGACGGTGAAATACGCTGGGTACATGAGCTGGCACAAATGTTACCAGAGGAAAATAACCCAGACATGCTAATGATTGGCTCTGTGCAAGATGTGACCGAGCGTATGCGTTTGCAGCAAATGAAAAACGATTTCATCTCCACAATAAGTCATGAACTTAGAACACCACTGACCTCAATCAACGGTGCATTAAAGCTAATACAGGCTACTCAAATAAGTCAGCTTAATGAAAAAGGAGTTAAATTACTCAACGTTGCGTGTAGTAATGCTGAGCGCTTACAGCATTTAATTAATGATTTACTCGATATAGAAAAATTAATAGCAGGTAAAATGAGTTTTGAGTTGCAGGTGAATCTGATCAAGCCACTGCTTGAAAGGGCGGTGGTAGATCACTCAACCTACGCAACAAAATCTCAATTGGTACTTGAATTAGTCATACCCGATACCTTAAAACAAGCTCAAATTTTGATTGATGAACATAGATTCCAGCAAATTCTCGCTAATTTACTGTCAAACGCGATTAAATACTCACCCGCTGGTGGAAAAATTCAGCTTATTGTTTCTGAAGTTGAGCAAACCATAGAAATAGCGGTTAAAGACGAAGGTGTAGGTATTGCGGATCATTTTAAAAACAAGCTTTTCCAGCGTTTTTCTCAAGCGGATGCGAGCAGTGCAAAAGAAAAAGGGGGGACAGGCTTAGGATTAGCCTTGTGTAAAGAGCTTACAGAAGCGATGAATGGTAGTATTGGCTTTGATGAATCAAGCACACTTGGAGCAACATTTTATGTTCGTTTTCCTTTATATTAAAGGTCAACAGATCCTAAAGTGATCAGCTCGTTCAATGTGTGAGTGTGTACTTGTGATAAAAGGGTTTTTATTTACTTTTACTACTTCATTGTAATGACATATCAATCCTTTTACACTGGTAAGAGGTTGGCTTAATGAAATAGATGATTATTAAATATGCAATTTAGGGTAACAAAGAGCGCAGCCAGTATTTTTTATAGTGCAATTATTTTTTTTCATTTCACTATTTTTATATTGGGCATGGTTGAGCTTGCTTTTTATAACTATGAGTTAATGAAAGTTATTAGCCCTCTAACAGCCATAAACTCATTATTAATCACTATTGCGCTATTAGCGTTACAAAAGTTCAATTTAAAGACAAGTTCAAAAAAATATAGAGTGTCACTGGCCGTAGTAAGCCTACTGTGCTTTTTAGTGTTACAACTGTCATTTTGGTTTCATATGCAGCATAGCTTTCATATTGGGCTGATTGACTCGAATCCTTTTACCTTAGCTTTATCTCCTGTTTTCTTGTTTACTTTTTTTGCCGCTGTTTTCGTTAAGTTGTCTTATAAGAATATCCAAATAATAGACATGAAAAAAATAAAGATAGTCGCGTTTATTGCGGTCTTTATTGGCGCTATTGTTTGGCATCAAGCCTCATTGAGCGTCGTAAAAAACCAAGAGGCCAATGCCAGATCTAAAGTTTCACTAATAGAAACAATGATCAATAAATCCATTGAAGCACACCAGAAGGCGCTCTCTAGAATTAAAGCACGAGTTGATAACGTGACGTTTGATGAATTTAGGCGTCTTATCAACATAGATAAAAGAACTTACACGAATGACTATAATATAATAAAGGGGGTTTTGGTTCTTGATGATGAACTTAGTTATGTGGCAGGTAATGCCTTTTCAAAGAATTTTTACTTACAAGGTATGCTAGAAAAACCCGCAATACAAACCTGGCTAAAGCAAAATAAGCATGACATTCAGTTTGCGGCAAACTCATTAACGTTAAACTCAAACACACCCATTATTATGCTTTTAGCCTCGATAGAATTGGTTGATAAACAGAGGTTTTATATTTTAAACTTATTAAATATCAACCTTTTACTAGAGAAAAGCTACCTAGAATATTTAAGCCAATACGATACCTATTTAGAGTTAACACCCAATATTTATTTTTCGGTAGATGATACCAATGAAAATAAAACTAGTTTTATTGAATTAAGTAAAAATTATAACCACTTTATCACTCAAAAAATAAATATTATGGATTTGGTTGATCATAATGTTTACAGCTTTATCAATGATTATAAAGCCCTGCAAATTGATACAATAATTGATCAATCAATACTTTGGCTCACCTTTATATTTATATTTATATTTGTTCAGGTTGCGGATTCATCACGAATCATTCAATTTGGAGCAAAGCATGACGAGCTAACAGGCTTGCTAAAATTAACGGCTTTAGAGGCTGAGTTTTTAAACGTAAGCGCTGCAAAGCGCAGCAGTTATTTTTCGACGGTTATGTTGAGATTGGATTTTTTTGAAGTTATTCATAACTCTCTAGGTTATAAAATAAGTGATGAACTGATAAATAGTGTATCAGCAAGAATACAAAAAAGTACTAATGATATAGCGCTTATTGCCAAAGGGGCAAATGATAGCTTTGTTTTATACTTTTTTGACATGCCCCCTAAATTATTGGAACAAAAAATTGAGTCCTTGATACTTGCGCTCTCAGAAGTGCATGTTATTGACAATCAAGAGTTTAACCTGACTGTAAGTGGTGGAGCTGCAAGTTATAAACAGCTAGACTTATTTAATGTTCAGCTAAATATTCAGCAGGCAAATATTGCGCTTGAAAAAGCCAAACAACTAGGTGGCAATCAAGTTCAGTTTTATCAACAGGCTATGGAAGATAAACACAATGAAACAGTTACGATAAGAAATAACTTACAAAGTGCGCTTAAAAGTAACGAATTAGACGTTTTCTACCAACCGGTACATTGTTTAACTAACAATGTGATTACAGGCGTAGAGGCATTAGTTAGGTGGCGGCACGGCGGTGAATGGATTTCACCCGCTAAATTTATACCGATTGCCGAAACAACTGGTCAAATAATCCAAGTCGGTGAGCAGGTTTTAAACAGGGTAATTGAAGATATTAAAAAATACCCTCAACTGCAAAATCTTACAGTTGCAGTAAATTTTTCAACTAAGCAAATTATTAAAGATAACTTTTCGCGTAATTTACTTGCTTTATTGGCTCAAAATAACATCGTATACAAAAATTTTACGGTAGAGGTCACCGAGTCTTCTTTTCAAGAAAAGGCATCAATAGAGAAAAAGTTAATTGAATTAGTGGATTCAGGGATCAATGTGGCGATAGATGATTTTGGTACGGGTTACTCGAGCTTGTCCTATCTTGCTCATCAGCCTGCGAATATCATAAAAATAGATCGTGAATTTACAATAGGCGCTCACTTAAATACCAAAGAACAAAAGCTATTAGATACCATAATTAAAGCGTGTTTTGATCTAGACAAAAAAGTAATAGTAGAAGGTATTGAAAATGAAGCATTGGTTAAACACCTATCTCAGTTTGAAGGGGTGAGAATCCAAGGGTATGTTTTTTCAAAACCATTGCCTATTAACAGGCTCTTAGAATATATAAAAAATCATTAATACCAATCTGCTTGCTACGCTAAGAGCTTCTTATACCAGTCCGCAATAATACTTAATCATTTTGCGGGGCTAAACGTGTCGCTACCTGTTTTAAAAAATTCTCATTTAGAACAACTAAATAGCGAATTTTTTGCCTAGCTATCAACTCGTTTTTCCAGCCACAAAATAGACCACTTAATTAAGCGAATTGGTATTATTTACAACTGTATGAATGCAGGATCAATTACCGAAAATAACCAACTAAAAAACGTTTGCTTGGTTATTGGCTTGGTTTTTCTCCCTCAAAATAGCAGGTATTAAATTAGTAGCCAAGTAGCGGTCCCTAAAAAGGCAAATATACCAACAATATCGGTCACAGTTGTCAGTACCACACTACCGGCTAAAGCGGGGTCTATGTTCATTTTTTTAAGCAAAATAGGTATGCAAGCACCGGCCACGCCGGCAACAACTAAGTTCATAAACATAGCAAATGCCAATACAGCGCCAAGCATTAAATCCCATTGCCATATCGCAATCACACTGGCAATAAGCAAAGACCATAACACGCCGTTCAATGCACCAATAGCCAGTTCTTTCATCATTAAAAAGCGTTGGTTAGTTTGGTTTATATGGCCGACAGCGATACCGCGGATCACCAGAGTTAATGACTGGCTACCTGCGACCCCACCCATTGAAGGCACAATACCATTGAGTACAGCAAGAATAGGTAAAATAGCCAATGTATTTTCAAAAAAGCTGGCTACAAATGCGGCAGCGAGTGCGGTAAGTAAGTTAACCCCTAACCATACTGAGCGTTTTTTAGAGCTTTTTAATACCGGTGCAAAGGTATCTTCTTCATCATCTAAACCGGCTAAACCAAGTAAACTATGCTCTGCATCTTCGCGGATAACATCAACAATATCATCAATAGTGATACGCCCGAGTAAATGTGCGTTGTCATCAACAACCGGTGCAGATATCCAGTTATGACGCTCAAATAATTGCGCTACTTCACTTTCATCCATTGAAATAGGGATAGATTCACAGTCTTCATCCATTAAGTCCTGAACAATTTTTTCAGGTGGGTTGGTTAATAACGTGCTCAACGATAGGGCACCTAAAAAGCAATTATGTTTATCAACCACGTATAAGTCATCTGTACCTTCTGGTAATTCGCCACGAAGACGAATATAACGCAGCACAACATCTAAAGTTACATCAGGACGAATAGTAACGGTATCTATATTCATCAATGCGCCAGCAGAGCGCTCTTGGTAAGATAAAGCCCTTGTTGCACGTTCTCTATCTCGAATATCCATAGCACTAACAACGTCTTTATAAACGGTGTCTGGTAGGCTACGAAGCACTTCCCCTAAGTCATCATGTCCCATGTCCTCTGTAGCCGCAGCAATATGCTCCGGTGCCATTTGCGCAATAATGCCCAAGCGCACATCTTCAGAAAGCTCTTCAAGCACATCGCCTTGTACATCAGGGTCAACAAGCTGCCAAAGCATTCGTCTAATTTTATGGGGGGATGACTCTAAAAGAAGTGCAGTATCACAAGGCGCTGTTTTTGCCAGCATACGCCTAACTTGAACAAATTGACCACTATTAAGTGACTTAGTCACCTGTTTTAGTTGTTGCAGTGGGATATCTTGTTCTACAGCTTCTGGCATTGGCGTCCTTAATTAAATTTCATTACACGATGGCAGGGCATAAATATTATGCTACTTTGGCTTGTCTTACTTTATACCACCAAACCAAACTAACTCAACCAGTATTGACCCCTCATAATAGAAAATGAGTTACTCTTGCTCATTAAATCGTTGATCGATAAGCTCACCTATCGCATTAAGTGCAGGCTCTGCGTCAGGGCCTTCGCATACTACCTTAACTTCTTTTCCTTGACTGCTTTCTAACAGCATAAGCGCTAATACACTGTCACCCGCGGCTTGTTTGTCATCTTGAAATAAGGTAATTGTGGCATCAAATTGCACAGAAAGTTGAGCGAGTACCGTTGCAGCCCTAGCGTGTAGTCCTAACTTGTTTTTTATTAAAAATGTATTTTCTAACCGCATGACATGTTCTCATAAAATGGTGTTTACTCTTGTTCTCGGTGGCGAATTTTTACATTAGGATGACTCATTGAAAAACTTTCGCCTATAGTTTGCGCTAAGTAAACTGAGCGATGTTGCCCACCAGTACAGCCAATGGCTATAGTCAAATAGCTGCGGTTATTTCGCTCTAAATGAGGTAACCATGTTTGTACAAAGGTTTGAATTTGCCACGTAAATTTTTGCACTATGCTGTGGCTGGCTAAATAGTCTTTTACTGGTTGATCTAGCCCTGTGAGTGGCTTAAGTTCAGGCTCCCAATGCGGGTTTGGTAAAAAGCGGGCATCAAAGACGTAATCGGCTTCTTTAGGAATACCATGTTTAAAACCAAATGATTCAAAAGTAATGATCAATTGTTTATCTTTTTTACCGAGTATTTTTTCCCTAATAGACTCTGCAAGCTGATGAACACTTAAATCTGTAGTATCAATTATGTGATCAGCATGGTTAATTAGCACATCCAATAACTGTTTTTCTTTTTTTATGGCTAAATCAAGCGGCAAAGAGTCAATAGATAAAGGATGAAGACGACGTGTTTCTGAAAAACGTTTTATTAATGTTTGGTCGTTACTGTCTAAATAAAATACTGTTGGTTTAGTGAAACCAGGTAAATATTCAAGGATTTCATTAAACTGCTGCTGTTCCTTAGGTAAATTACGTACATCAACACTCACAGCAATTTTGTTATAACTGTCGGAAACACTTCGCACTAATGAAGGTAATAAATTCAGAGGAATATTGTCTACGCAATAATAACCTAAGTCTTCCACAACGCGTAACGCCACAGATTTTCCAGAACCTGAGCGACCACTTATAATTATTAACTCCATTAATCACTCCTCTTTGTTACTACGATTGGTTTACTATTACCTGGTAGAGCTCGCTATCCGATTTAGCGGCGCGTAATTGCCTACAAAACTCTTTATCATTGAGCTTATCAGCAATTGTGGCTAAGGTCTTCAAGTGCTGCTGATTATCGCCATCAGGTACAATTAATGCGACAAAAATATCAACTGGTTGATTATCTATAGCATCAAAATTAATAGCTGTTTCGCTCACCAATATTAAAGCTAGAGGATCTTGAGCGCCTTCCATTCGACCATGTGGAATGGCAATACCTCGACCTATACCGGTACTACCTAGTTTTTCTCTTGCGGTTAATGCATTAAGAATATCTTGTTGTGTTAAATAGGGCAGCTTATTGTGGGCCAATTCACTGATAAATTCTAAAATTCTTTTTTTACTATTAAAAAGGACCGCAGCTTTACTGCAGTCCTGACAGATAAGTGAGCTTAGTTTCATAGTGTTAGTGTCGAGCAAGTTTCTCTTTGTGTTTAATTACTTGACGATCTAGCTTGTCAATAAGCGAGTCTATAGCAGCATACATATCTTGGTGTTCAGTTGAGGCAAAAATTTCAGCCCCACTAACATGAACGGTTGCTTCCGCTTTTTGGTTTAGTTTTTCTACATCGAGAATAACGTGCACATTCGTTATGTGATCAGTGTGCCTTTGTAGCTTAGCAAATTTAGTATTTACGTAGTCTCTAAGTGAGTCAGTAATATCTACATGGCGACCAGTTAAGTTCAGTTGCATAAACATTTTCCTCTTTATTGTACGCCTTAAATCAAACTTTTACGTTGATTCGACGGGGGAATAGCCAGAGATTCGCGGTATTTTGCAATAGTTCTCCTTGCTACTTTAATTCCTTGCTCTGCCAATATATCTGCAATTTTGCTATCACTCAATGGTTTAGCTGAGTTTTCTGCAGCGATTAATTTTTTAATTAACGCACGTATTGCAGTTGATGAGCATTCACCACCATTTTCAGTACTTACATGGCTTGAAAAGAAATATTTAAGCTCAAAAATGCCACGTGGTGTATGCATGTATTTTTGCGTAGTAACACGCGATATAGTCGACTCGTGCATTTCTACCATTTCAGCGACATCGTTAAGCACCATAGGCTTCATTGCTTCAGGACCGTGTTCAAAAAAGGCCTGTTGTTGTTGCACAATACAGTTAGTTACTTTCAGTAGTGTATCGTTTCTACTTTCTAAGCTTTTTATAAACCATTTAGCCTCTTGTAAGTGCGAGCGAATAAACTGGCTATCACCGCTTGATTTTACCGTACGCGACATAGCGGCATATTGGCTGTTTACTCTGATCTTAGGCATGCTATCTGGGTTTAATTCAACGACCCAACGCCCTTTTATTTTTTTAACTGATACATCAGGAATAACATACTCAGACTCTTCTCTAACAATCGTGTCTGCTGGTTTTGGGTTAAGCGTGTGGATTAACGTCATCACCTCTTTAAGCTCATCTTCCTTTAGCTTAGTTTTTTTCATTAACGTGCGATAATCACGAGCAGCGAGTAAGTCAATATGATCAGTTAAGATCATTTTGGTTTCGTTTAAAAAGGGCGTGTTTTTATCAAATTGATTTAACTGAATACACAAGCACTCTTGTAAACTGCGTGCGGCTATTCCTACCGGATCAAATAATTGAATACGCTTTAATACCGCTTCTATTTCGTCAAGTTCAACTTCATCTTCGTCGTTTTCTTGGTTAAAGCTTTCTAATATTTCTTCACAGCTTAGAGTTAAAATACCCGAATCGTCCACGGCTTCAACAATAGCAATGGCTATAGCCTCATCGGTTGGGCTAAACGGCGTTAGTTGAAGTTGCCACATTAAATATTCATGCAGCGTTTCGGTTGAAGAGCCTTGATAAATCGATTCATCTTCTGGCATTGGTCCCGATGAAGACGCTGGTGCTGCACTCATGTATTCATCCCAAGTCACATCCATAGCCATATCTTCGCTAATGGTGTCTTTGGTCATGGCTTCGCCGCTATCTTGCTCATACTCGCTGGGTTTTTCGTCAGCGGAAGCACTTAGCGTTAAATCATCGTTATCGGCTTTTTGTTCGTTTTTACCTGCCGTGTCTTCGCTGTAATCTTGTTCTTCAACTTCAAGCAAGGGGTTGCTATCGAGCGCTTCTTGAATTTCTTGCTGGAGATCCAATGTACTGAGTTGCAATAAGCGAATTGCTTGTTGCAACTGTGGGGTCATTGTAAGTTGCTGGCCCATGCGCAGCTGTAATGATTGCCTCATTTATCTCTAACAATCCTTTTAAATTATGGTCTGTTGACCTTTACGGATTAAAATTTGTTCAAACTAGGGGCGGTTTAATTGCGGCGCGAGGTTTGTAACCTAGTGGGCTAAGTCAAAACCGAGCAAAGCTTCCGCGTCCTGCTCACGCTCCTTACCTACATCCATGTAGGCAACAAAGAGTAAGTTGCCCCTAGGCAGAACCCTTTGAGCAGCGCCTGTTTGGCATTGATGCTGCGTTATCGCCTATTTATGGGGAATACCACATCACATAGGCTCTGCCTTGCCTAAATACCAAACAGACTGCTGCAAATTCAACCTTGAAAGGTCAACAGACCTAAGTATGATTAATCTTAGCAGATGCTTAGTGGAATAACACACATATTAGAGCTTGAACTGCTCGCCCAAATAAACATCGCGTACTGTTTTATCGTTTAATACGTAATCAGGAGTGCCTGATGCAATTAACTCCCCATGAGAAACTATGTAGGCTTTTTCACAAACATCAAGTGTTTCACGCACATTATGGTCTGTAATAAGCACACCAATTCCTCGATTTTTAAGGTGCTCTATAATCTTTTTAATATCTAACACTGAGATAGGGTCGACACCTGCAAAGGGTTCGTCTAACAAAATAAATTTAGGGTTTGCCGCTAAAGCACGCGCAATTTCAACACGCCTACGCTCACCTCCAGATAAAGCCATACCTTGGCTGCTGCGAATGTGTTGAATACTAAATTCATCAAGTAAATTATTTAAGCTATCTTCACGTTGCTGCTTATTTAATTCTTTACGTGTTTCTAAAATAGCCATTAAGTTTTGATAAACAGTCAGCTTTCTAAAAATAGATGACTCTTGCGGTAAATAACCAATTCCCAAACGAGCACGGCTGTGCATAGGCAATAAAGTAATATCTTTATCGTCAATCGATATCTTGCCTTTATCGCTTGGTACAAGGCCTACAATCATATAAAACGTAGTGGTTTTGCCCGCACCATTGGGGCCAAGTAAGCCCACAATACTGCCAGCTTCAACCTCAAGGCCAACGTTCTTTACAACTTCACGACCTTTATAGCTTTTAGCTAATAGCTCTGCTTTTAAAATGCTCATGGCTGGCCTTTGTTATCTTCTTTATTATTTTCAACGGGGACTAAAATAGTGTGTACACGGTCTGTTGAATTTTCGTCTTTTTCTGCACTAATTAACTGCTGATCTATATCGTAAGTGATACTTTTAGCCGTTATTTTTTGACCTGCTTGGGCTATGCTTGCATCGCCAATTAAGGTTAAAAAACGCTGTGACACATCATAGCGTACTTCATTGGCGCTGGCGCTCATTATAGTTCCATCTGCCTGTTTTTCCTCAAAATAAGCAGGGCTGCCCGTGGCAATCAAAAGTTGCTTATTTTCACCTAGGTCGCCACGTTTATGCACTTCTAAACGATCTGCATTAATACGACGATTGCCATGAATAATTTCAACATTTTTCTCAAAAATGCCTACGCTCTCTTTTAGTTGACCCTCTTGTTTATCAGCTCTAATTGAAATTTGATTAGTGACAGGCGTTTCAATTGTGTCATTTGCATGGCTTTGAAAAGCAATGAGTAGTGAAGGAACAATTAAAATTTTAAATAGGTTATTGGTCATAATATAGGGTTCGCGTATGGTTAATAAGTTTAATAACTTCAGTTTTTAAATTGGCCTCAAGGCCTTTACCCATGATCTTTAAATTAGGCCCTGTAATAACAACAGGCTGCTGCGATTGCATGGTTAATAGTTTTATATCAACATTAATGTTATCGGCGGTGATCGTATCAATCATGGCATTATTTACTAAGTTTTGAGCCGTTACATTGCCCTCTAAAATCAGTTGACGGCCGTCATAGAGAGTCGCTTCGTCTGCGTTAATGCGCCATGTTTGCTGTTCATTGTATAAAGTGAATATAGGCTTTTCAAAAAAGGTAAAACCGAGTTGCTGGTACAGCTCCATTCTTACCGCAGTCACTTTATGGCTCACTTTACCTTGCTCATTATAAGCCGTTTGCTTTAGTTTGATGGCGGTATAATCGGGCTCAGCAATTATTTGAGCTTGCTCATCTGCAACAGCATCCTCTTGAATAAAATAAGGATACCAAAGCCAAACCATACAGCTAATGAATAAAACGCTCAGTATAAGGCGCGCTACATTCATGAACTGGTTCCTTCACTGGTAAGTGGTTTGTTATTTTCAAGCATAAGTAAATCTGTCAACTCTCTTACGGCACCAAAACCGCCGGGCAGTTGGGTTACATAATGTGATAAGCGTTTAATAAGTGGGTGCGCGTCGTTTACGGCAACGGCAAACCCGACTTTTTCCATTACTGGCATATCAGGGCCATCATCACCTATGTAGGCAATTTGCTCATCGCTTAGTGCTAATTTTTGTTTTAATTGCTGATAGGCAATGAGCTTGTCTTCTTGGCCTTGGTATATATGTTGTACGGTTAAGCTAGTCATTCGCTGTTGAACTATCTGAGAGTGACGGCCGGTGATCACAGCCACTTCAAAGCCACTGTTAATCAGGGCTTTAATACCAAATCCATCTTTGGTATTAAATGCTTTGAGCTCTTCACCTTGGTTGCCAAGATAAATACGGCCATCTGAGAACACGCCATCAATATCACAAATTAATAACTTTATTTTTTTTGCGCGCCTTTTTGCGTCATCACTTAGCGGTTGATAGAGATCTTCAAATTGCATTTATAGCACTCCGGCTTTAAGTAAGTCTTGCATATTTAGTGCGCCAATGGGTTGATTACACTCATTAATAACAATTAAGCCATTAATGCGTTTTTGTTCCATAATATTTAACGCCTCAGCTGCCAGCATATCTTGCGTGGCTGTAGTACATGATTTGGTCATTACAACATTAATTTCAGTGCCATGTATATCAACACGTTGCTCTAAAATGCGGCGTAAATCGCCATCGGTAAACAGGCCTGATAATTGCTGGTTGCTATTTACAATCGCGGTCATGCCGAGCCCTTTGGCCGACATTTCGATTAAGGCGTCTTTAATCGTTTGCGTTTCGTTAATAATAGGTGTGTCAGCACCGCAATGCATAACATCTTTTAAGGTTAAAAGTAAGCGCTTGCCTAAGCTACCACCAGGGTGTGATAGCGCGAAATCGTCGGCAGTAAAGCCGCGAGCTTCTAATAATGCCACTGCCATAGCGTCACCCATAGCCAGTGTTGCAGTGGTGCTTGCTGTCGGTGCCAAGCCTAATAAGCAGGCTTCTTGCTCAACTTTAATGCACACATGCACATTTGCCAATGTTGCCATGGTTGAGCTTTGGTTGCCTGTCATGGCGATCATTTTGGCACCAATGCGCTTTAATACCGGAATAATATTAAGTACTTCACTGGTTTCGCCAGAATTAGAAATAAGGATCACCACATCACTTTTGGTGATCATGCCTAAATCACCATGGCTTGCTTCACCCGGATGTACAAAAAATGCAGGGCTGCCGGTACTGGCAAGCGTGGCGGCTATTTTGTTACCAATATGACCTGACTTACCCATACCAATCACAATAATACGACCTGAGCAGTCATACATTAATTGACACGCTTGGTTAAAGCTTTCATTAACGTATTGTGCAATATCGCTCAGTGCTTGGCGCTCAATATCAAGAACACGAAGTCCTTGTTGAATAAAGTTTAACATTGCCATGGGTTACCCTACTTGACTAAAAATATAACCTTGATAAATAACAAACGCGATCAGGAGCAAGCCACCTTCTAGTCTATTGATACGTCTTTGCCCTCTAAAGTTCAATGACATCGCAATGAGTGCCAAGGTTGCGCCAATCATAATAATGACATCGCGGCTAGCTACCGAAGCATCAATAACTGAAGGATTAATTAAACCTGCCAGCGGGAGAACCGCTAAAATATTAAAAATATTTGAACCAACAATATTACCCAGTGCTAAGTCATCTTCATTTTTAAGTACACCCGCAATAGAAGCTGCAAGTTCAGGTAAGCTGGTGCCTATGGCTATGATAGTTAAACCAATCACCAAGTCACTTAGGCCAAAATGTTTTGCAATATCAACGGCTGAGCCGACTAAAAAGTGTGAACTAACCGGCAGTAAAATCATACCCACTACCAGCCAAAAAATAGCTTTTTTGGTTGGTACGTTGTCAGGTACTTCGTCACAGGCTTCGCTCACAAATGGATCGTTTTGATTTTTAGCTCGCAGCGAAATAAAAATAAGCCCACCAATAAAAACCACAAAACCAAATAGTAAGGCTGCACCTTCAAAAAATGAAAAATAGTTATCTGAAAAAATATACCAAGTTGCAATAGAGACCAGCAGTACTAATGGTATTTCACGTTTTAACGTACTTGAAGATACTGATAACGGCCTTAAAAGAGCTGTAACGCCTAGCACCAGTAAGATGTTAGTGATATTTGAACCAACTGCATTACCCACGGCCGTATCGGTTTTATTAGCCAAGGCGGCTGAGGCCGATACCATCATTTCAGGCGCAGAAGAGCCCATAGCTACCACGGTTAAACCTACAATTAGCGTTGGCACGCCAAAGTTTTTAGCCAGTGCGGCTGCACCATAAACAAACCTGTCTGCGCTCCATACGAGAGCTGCAAAACCAAGAACTAAAATGACAAACGAGGTAATCATTATGATAAGCCAGTTAGAGTAAATTCAGATAGCGCGAATAGTAACAAAAGCCTCTTTAAAAGTATAAATAAAAGAGTGATGTAGGTATTAAGTGAGAAACTTGAGTGATTTTGTGGGAAAATTTAAGCCAAGGTTAAGGTTATTTGAATCAACCTTATGAGCGTTTTTACCAAAATATTACAAAATCTTACGAATTGTTTTTTCCATCTTGACTAAAAAACCCTTAAAATAGAAATACGAGAGAATATTGTTATGGAGAGCGACTTGTCGCAATCAATAGTACAAGTAAAGGACGTTACCTTTTCTAGAGGTGATAGGGTCATATATAAAAATATGAGCTTTGATGTACCCGAAGGTAAAATTACTGCCATTATGGGGCCAAGCGGAATTGGCAAAACCACTATGCTGCGTTTAATCGGCGGTCAGCTTAAACCAGACTCCGGTGATATTTTATTTAAAAACGACAGCATTGTCGCTATGTCACGTAAAGAACTCTATGCAGCCCGCACCCGTATGAGTATGTTATTTCAAAGCGGCGCGTTATTCACCGATATGTCGGTATACGACAATATCGCGTTTCCTATACGTGAGCACACGCAACTAAGTGAAGATTTAATTCGTTTAGTGGTATTAATGAAGCTTCAAGCCGTTGGCCTACGCGGTGCTAAAGATTTAATGCCTTCAGAGTTATCTGGCGGTATGGCACGTCGTGCTGCGCTTGCGCGTGCTATTGCGCTCGATCCTGAGCTTATCATGTATGATGAACCATTTGCGGGGCAAGACCCTATATCAATGGGGGTGCTGGTTAAGCTGATCAAATCTTTAAACGAAGTACTTGGCTTATCTTCTTTAATTGTCACACACGATGTAACGGAAGTAATGAGTATTGCTGATCACGTTATTATTATTGCTGATCAAGGCGTTATTGGTAGTGGCACACCTGAGCAAATGCGTGAACACCAATCACCCCTTGTTCAGCAATTTTTAAAAGGGTTATCAGATGGTCCAGTGCCATTTCATTATCCAGCACAAACCTATGCAGATGAACTGTTAGGAGAGCAGCAGTAATGTTGGATTTACTACAAAAAATAGGCCATAAAACGCTGGGGCGTTTTGCTGCATTAGGGCGCTCAACCCACATGCTTGTCAGTGCGCTGTGGCATGTACCCAATTTTAAAAAAGGTACGCCGTTACTGGTGCGCCAATTATATATGGTTGGCTCACAGTCATTATTGATCATTGTTGTTTCAGGGTTGTTTATTGGCATGGTATTAGCTCTGCAAGGCTATACCGTATTGGTTGATTATGGCGCTGAAGACAGCCTAGGGCCTTTAGTGGCACTTAGTTTATTACGTGAGCTTGGGCCTGTAGTAACTGCATTATTATTTGCAGGTAGGGCAGGCAGTGCACTGACGGCAGAAATTGGCTTAATGAAAGCCACCGAGCAGTTGTCGTCACTTGAAATGATGGCTATCGACCCGCTTCGGCGAATTATAGCGCCGCGTTTTTGGGCCGGTTTGATCAGTATGCCGTTGTTGGCACTTATTTTTTCAGCCGTAGCCATTATTGGTGCTCACTTAGTTGGGGTTGACTGGCTAGGGGTTGACACCGGAAGTTTCTGGTCAATTATGCAATCTCAAGTATCGTTTGATAAAGATATATTAAACGGTTTAATTAAAAGTATCGTATTTGCGATTGTTGTCACCTGGATTGCGCTTTACAAAGGGTATGACTGCGTTCCTACATCAGAGGGGATCAGCAAGGCAACAACAGAAACAGTGGTACACTCATCACTGGCGGTATTAGGTTTTGACTTTATTTTGACAGCGGTAATGTTTACCAGCTAATAGGGTATTAAATAATGAATTCACGGAAATTAGAAATTTTAGTTGGTTTTTTTGTAGCACTGGGCATTTTGGCATTTTCAATGCTGGCGCTCAAAGTGGCTAATTCGGGTATTAGCGGCTCAGGTGAAACCTACACATTAAACGCCAAGTTTGAAAATATAGGGTCGTTAAAAACGCGTGCGCCTATCAAGGTCGGTGGCGTTGTTATTGGCCGTGTAGAGTCAATTTATGTGCATCCACAAGAGTTTTTACCTGTGGTTAATATGAGTATTGATGCGCAATATTTATGTCGTTTCTCAGATACCAGCTCAATCTCTATTTTAACCTCGGGTATTTTAGGTGAGCAATATCTAGGAATTAATCCCGTTATTGCATCTGGCTCAGCGGAGCAACGTTGCCTAGGTAATGATGTAGAGAATACCGAAGCAGATCAAGCGATCGACGACTTATTTGGGGTGCAAAGTAAAGCATTAGCAAACGGTGATTCAATTACGGACACTAAGTCGGCTTTAGTGCTTGAAGAATTAATAGGCCAGTTTTTATTCAACCAAGGTAGTGAGTAGTTATTATGTTGAAAACATTTTTAGCAAGTATCGCATTGATAAGTGCAACATTAGTGCAAAGTGTATACGCCGACGAAGTGAAATTAGTTGATCCCAATAAAATGGTGCGTCAGGTCGCAGATAATACATTTGAGCGTATCACCCAAGACCAATCATTAATTACTACCAACAAAGAGCACTTACGCGTAATCGTTGAAGAAGAGTTAATGCCGTACATTGATTATAAATATGCCGCACTTCGCGTATTAGGGGGCGAGGTTTCAAAAGTACGCGCCATTACTGATAAAGCAGAAAAGGCACAAGCGATAAAAGATATTCAGCGCTTTATTGGCGCGTTTAGAGAATACCTTGTTGCCACTTATGCCGGTGTATTTACTCAATATACTAATCAACATGTTGAGTTTGCTGCCGAGCAACCATTTAAAGGTAAAGATGTGGTGGTAGTAAAAACTAAAATTGTTGAGCCTGGCAAACCTGATATTAAAATTGATTTTAAAGTACGTGAAGACAGAAGCGGCGAATGGCGCGCTTACGATATGATTGCTGAGGGTATTAGTTTACTTGATGCAAAACAAAGCGAACTCCAAGGTATTTTACGCCAACAAGGTATTAACCGTGTTAGCGACCTATTAGAGCAAAAAAGTCAGTTACCAGTTCAGTTCAGAGGCAGTGAAATAAATGACTAAATTGGCAATTAGCCAAGTCGATGATCAGCATTTACGAGTCACTGGTGAATTGACTCATAATTCAATTGGCAATGAACGGCTTCTGAATACCAAGCGACAAACTGAGCATAAAACCCTTTATTTTGACCTAAGTGAGGTCACAAGGGTTGACACAGCCGGCTTAGCTTGGTTAATTCACTCTTTTACAGAATTTAAGCAGCAAGGCATTCGCCTTGAATTGCAAAACCCGCCTGAACAACTGCAAAATCTTATGCAGTTGGGTCAGGTTACAACCCTATTTGAGTGAGAGTTATGGAAACGAGTCAAGTCGAAACATTATTACGCGACGAACTTCAATTAGCTGAAGTACATGTAAAAGCCAATGGCAGTCATTATGAAGTCATCGCGGTGGGTGAATGCTTTGACGGATTAAGTCGGGTTAAAAAGCAACAACTTGTATATGGCCCGTTAATGAACACTATTTCAGACGGTACTATTCATGCTGTTTCTATCCGCGCATTTACTCCAACAGAGTGGAAACGTGAGCAAAAATTCATTTTACCGCAATAAATAAGGCCCCTTAAATGGATCAATTTGTAATTCAAGGTGGCACTTCACTGGCTGGTGAAGTAACTATTTCTGGCGCTAAAAACGCAGCTCTTCCGATTTTATTTGCCGCTTTATTAGCTGATGGCAAAAGTACTTTTACTAACGTACCGCATCTTCGCGATATTATTACGACAGAAGCCTTACTGAAAACGTTAGGCGCTGATGTTCAGTGGCAGGGCGATGCACTCATTATTGATGGTGCAACGGTAAATAGCACCTTGGCGCCTTATGAGTTAGTAAAGCAAATGCGCGCCTCAGTGCTTGCACTAGGGCCACTAGTGGCTCGTTTTGGACAAGCGCAAGTGTCGTTACCTGGTGGCTGTGCTATTGGCGCAAGACCCGTTGATATTCATATTCAAGGCTTAGAGCGCATGGGCGCGCAAATAACCGTGGAAAATGGTTATATTAATGCCAAAGTAGAGGGTCGCTTAAAAGGCGCTGACGTTTTCATGGAAATGGTCAGTGTGGGAGCAACCGAAAACTTACTCATGGCGGCAACGCTTGCTGAGGGTAAAACAGTGCTAGAAAATGCAGCACGCGAGCCAGAAATTATCGACTTAGCTAATTGCTTAATTGCGATGGGCGCTAAAATTACTGGTGCGGGTTCTAGCCGTATTGAAATTGAAGGGGTGGAGCGTTTATCGGGGTGTGAACACCGCATCTTACCGGATCGCATTGAAACGGGTACTTTTTTAGTGGCTGCAGCGATGGCTGGAGGCGAAGTACTGTGTAAAATGACCGATTTTCATTCCTTAGAACCAGTAATAGAAAAGCTACGTGCAACCAATGCGTTGTTAGAGGTGCACAATGACAGTATTTACCTAGATATGCGAGGCCGAGAGCTTAAAGCGGTTAACATTAAAACCATGCCTCATCCAGGTTTCCCAACCGATATGCAAGCGCAGTTTACCGCCTTAAATGTGGTGGCTAATGGTAGTGCGACGATTACTGAAACTATTTTTGAAAATCGTTTTATGCATGTGCCTGAGCTACAACGTATGGGCGCTAATATTCGCTTAGAAGGCAATACGGCCTTTTGTGGTGAAACACAAAGCTTATCGGGTGCACAGGTAATGGCAACTGATTTACGCGCATCAGCGAGTCTTATTCTTACAGGGATTGTGGCTCAAGGCGAAACCATTGTTGATCGTATTTATCATGTAGATAGAGGTTATCAACGTATTGAAAATAAGCTCAGTGCGTTAGGTGCTAACATCAAGCGCAAAAGTAGTTAGTCATTTAAGACATAAAAAACGCGATGATATATCGCGTTTTTTATGTCTAATGTCAATTCACTTCATTATGTATTGGTATAAGCGCTTTATTTCTTAGTTTCAAGCTCCGCTACTTCCACCATTATTTTTTGTATTTCACCGTTACGGTAGAGCTCAAACTCAATTTCTTTCCCCGGTTCGGTACTGCCTATTTTTTTCAATACATTTTGTGGATTAGCCACCGAAAGCCCAGCAATTTTAATCACAATATCTTGCTCTTGTATGCCAGCCTGCCAAGCAGGGCCTAAAGGGTCTATATTAGTAATACGCAGCCCTGCCACAGGCGTTAAACTATCGTTAACCTCTTTACCAGTACTGTCTACTGCAGTGCCTTCAAAGCCCAAATAGCCACGTACTACACGACCATGGCGAATAAGTTTACCCATCACCTCTTTTACTAATGTGTAAGGCACAGCAAAAAAGATCCCTTGTATATTTAAGTTTTCTCGCGTTTTAAATTGGGCAGAGGTGATCCCCACTAAGTCGCCATTAGAATTTACCAGCGCTCCCCCTGAGTTACCTACGTTAATAGCTGCATCCATTTGTAATAAGTTGTTGTAGGGGCTGTCGGTAATTTTTTGCTTACCGGTGGCGCTAATGATCCCTTGGGTAATGGTTTGCCCTAAATTAAGAGGGTTACCAATCGCCAGCACTAAGTCGCCAACACTTGTTGTGTAGTCATCGTTTATTGGAATAACAGGTAAATGGTTTGCGTTAATTTTTAATAACGCTAAATCGGTAATGGTATCAAAGCCAATGAGTTGCACATCAAAGAATCGTCTGCCGTCGGTCAAAATAACCAGAATTTGGTCGGCATTATTAATGACATGGTAATTAGTCAAAATATAACCATCAGATGACATGATCACCCCAGATCCGAGCTCTTGCACTGTATTTTGGCGTTTGTAACGCGGCTCTTTAGAAATACTTTCTGAAAAAATAGTCACAACTGATGGCGCTGCGCGTTTAACCGCATCAGCAAAACTCAAATGGCTGGCAGTCATTGCACTAGGTAGCGGCACATTAGGTAATAATGCAGTGCGCATGTTAGGGCTGAAAAAAACCACTAAAAAAGCAATGCCCAGACCGGCAAGTAGAGGAGGAAAAACAAATTTTAGAAGTTTAAGCACGGTATTCTTATTGTTAGTGAGCAATCCCTTTATGATGGCACAAAAAAAATAACAGCGGCAAGTACCGCTGTTACTTTTATTAGGTTTATTACGTTTATTACTGAATTAATACAAAAATAGATTCGCGTCCTCGTTTTACACCTAACACGATATTACCTTGAATATTTTCGATAATTTTATTCATATCACGAATGTTTTCTACTCGTTGGCGATTAACCTGTACTATCACATCACCCTCTTCAAGACCGACCCGTGCCGATGGTGAACGCGGATCGACAGAGGTCACCTCAATCCCTTTTATATTATTTTTCTTCACGTTTTCAAGTGTCGCACCTTGAAATGCTGGGTGTAATTCTTCACCAGCAGCAGTAATGCCCGATGCACCATCTAGGGTAACCTTTAAGATTTTAACTTTACCATCACGGTAAATCCCTAGTTTTACTTCGCGGCCCTCACCTAAGGTAGCAATTTTACTGCGAAGCTCATGGAAGCCACTAATTTCACTACCGTTAATACTAATAATTACATCGCCTGCTTTAATGCCCGCTTTGCTAGCTGCGGTGTCATCCATTACCTGCATAACATAGGCACCCTGTTTAACATCAAGCTGCTGCGCCTTAGCAAGGCCGGCATCAAGAGGGCGACCTGAAATACCTAGCGAACCACGACGTACTTCACCGTGCTCTACAATTTGATCAACCAAGTTTTTCATCATATTTGACGGAATAGCAAAGCCAATCCCTACATTACCGCCTGATGCACCTAAAATAGCGGTATTAATACCAATCAGTTCACCGTTTAAATTAACTAAAGCCCCTCCCGAGTTACCTTGGTTAATAGCGGCATCGGTTTGAATAAAGTCTTCATAGCCTTCAATATTTAAACCGCTACGCCCTAATGCACTAACAATACCTGAAGTCACGGTATGGCTTAAACCAAAGGGATTACCAATAGCGACAGCAAAATCACCAACACGTAAGTTATCTGAATTGGCGAGTTTAACCGCGGTTAATTCCTCGGCGTCTATTTGCAAAAGGGCAATATCAGACTCTTTATCGCTACCGATTTTTGTTGCCTCATACTCGCGACCATCTTCAAGGGTTACGATCATTTTTTCAGCGTCTTGTACTACATGGTTATTAGTAACGACATACCCTTTATCGGCATCGATAATAACCCCTGAGCCTAAACCACTAAACTGACGCTTTTGATTGCGAGGTTGAGGATTACCAAAAAAGAAGTCCAATGGGTCACCGCGTCGGCGCACCTCTTTAGAACCTGAAACCTGAATACTTACTACCCCAGGTGTGATTTTTTCCAACATAGGCGCAAGTGTTGGTAATTGTTGGCCATTAACAGCAACGGGTAACTTTGCAAACGAAGCGCTTGGACTTAATAATAAGCTAGTAGATAAAATAGCAGCACTGATGAGTGATAATTTCATTTTCATAGTCAGGGTTTACTCCACTTAAAAAGCAAAAGGCTGCAATAAGCAGCCTCAAAAAAATATCGATAAGATAAAACAACAAAGCTGTATACCTAAAGACTATGGGGTCAAAAAAAAGTTCATCAAGGAGCTTTTGAAGTATCTACATCACCTGCAAATAACCCAGATTTACCTGACACATAATCAGTAGGCTGAGCGTGTGCGGTAGATCTATCAGGTGACCGCTCTTTTAATGATGCTTGTAACTGCTCAGTGGTTTCTTTAGAAAAAAACGGTTCAGCAGGCACTTTATTTCTATCTTCAAGTAACAGTTGATTGGTTTCTTCAACATGACTTAATAACTGATCGTAGTTTTCTTTCATTTTGTTTACTAACTTACCCGTGTTCGCCAAATGGTCAGCTACATCTTGGCGATACTGCTCTAAAGTATGCTTAGCTTGCTCTACTTCTTGTTCTAACTCATCTTGTTTAAATTGTTTTTTAGTGACGAAGGCACCAATAAAAAATGCAGCAATAGCAACCACTATCACTAAACCTAGCCATGTAAAAGTACCCATAAATTCACCTCTATGCGAAAATTTAGTTCAATAATAATTTCATACTAAGTCTAATATACCCTGAGTATTGATGCGTGTTAATATGCTTTACAAATTAAACTGTGTTTTAACTGTAAATAGATATGACTCCTTGGCAAACATACCAGCAAGACCTTCAACGCGATGACTTTGTACATGACGCAGCACAAGAAAATGCAGTTCGTCATTTACAGCGTTTATACGACGATTTAACACAAGCAAAACCGCAACCTAAAGGCTTTTTTGCAAAGCTATTTAATAAAGCTGAACCTGCCCCTATAAAAGGATTGTACTTTTGGGGTGGCGTAGGCCGTGGTAAAACTTACCTAGTTGATACTTTTTATGAGGCTTTGCCGGGTGATAGAAAAATGCGAGTGCATTTTCATCGCTTTATGCACCGCGTACACGACGAGCTTAAAAAATTAAATAACACCGCCAATCCACTTGAAACAGTTGCCGATATTTTCAAAGCAGAGACAGACATTATCTGTTTTGATGAATTTTTTGTTCAAGACATTACCGATGCCATGTTACTCGGTGGTTTAATGGAAGCGCTATTTGCTCGCGGTATTGTGTTAGTAGCGACCTCTAATATTGTACCTGATGATTTATATCGTAATGGTTTACAGCGAGCTCGTTTTTTACCAGCTATTGCCTTAGTGAATAAGCATACTGAAATAGTTAATGTAGATTCCGGTGTTGATTACCGGTTACGTACACTAGAACAAGCAGAAATATTTCATAGCCCGCTTGATGAACAAGCCGATAAAAACCTCTTTGAATACTTTGATAAGCTCTCCCCAGAGGTCGGTAAAATAGACACCCCAATTGAAATAGAAGGGCGGATGATCAAAACCCGCAAGGTGTCTGATTGCATCGTTATGTTTGAATTTAGCGAACTATGTGAAACCGCGCGTAGCCAAGTAGATTACATGGAAATAAGCCGATTATACAACACGGTAATTTTATCTAACGTAAAACAGCTAGGGCAAAATAACGACGATGCAGCAAGGCGCTTTATTGCCTTGGTAGATGAATTTTATGAACGCAATGTCACCTTAATTATTTCCGCAGAAAAACCCATTACCGAGCTTTACACACAAGGTAACTTAAACTTTGAATTTAAGCGTTGTATTAGCCGCTTGCAAGAAATGCAATCGTTAGAATATTTAGCAAGGGAGCATTTAGCTTAAAATACGAAGGTTAAAGGTGAAAGAGCAGCTATCAGCTGTCAGTTATCAGCAAAAGATTAAGCCAAGCACGGTGCTTGGTTTAAAGATTAAAGGCGGCGGGTTAGGCTTGATTCGTGTAGCAGATGTATGGACTCCTCCCCATTAAAGTGAGAGTACGGTATAAAGAAATTGCAGAAAATCTTTTACCAATTAAGGAGTCCATACATGGCACAGTCTAATTTAATTGCTATTGATTTAGCAAAAAATACTTTCCAAGTAGCGCAGTTTCAAGGCAGTAAACTGAAATTTAATAAGCAAGTTAACCGCAAAGCATTGCTTGAGTTATTAGTTAAAGCAAAACCGTCTGTTGTTGCTATGGAAGCATGCGCAAGCGCTCAATATTTTGCACGTACTGCGCAATCCTTTGGTCATGAAGTCATGTTGCTTGACCCTTTATTTGTTAAAGCATTTAGACAAGGCCAAAAAACAGATGCAAACGATGCTATTGCGATAGCCATTGCTAGCAAAGTTCCTAATGTTCGTACCTGTAAAATTCTCTCTATTGAAGAGCAAGCATTGCAGTCCCTTAGTAAGGTTCGGGCGCTAGCAGATAAACAAAAAATTCAATTATCAAACCAAATACGTGGTTTGCTTCTTGAGTTTGGTATTGTGATTAACCAAAGTGAGGCCGCATTTAAAGCAGCCATACCCGATATTTTAGAAGATGCAGAAAACACGCTGCCGCTAGAACTAAAGCATGCACTTGCGCTGAGCTATTCACTTTATAAACAACAGTGTGAAAACAAGGTAGAGTTGCAAAAACAAATAGAACGTATTGCAAAACAAAATGATGGCTGTCAACGCTTAATGGCACTCGAAGGAGTCGGCCCAATCACGGCTATCGAGCTCCTGTCTTTTTTAGGCAACACAACACAGTTTAGCGATGGGAGAAGTGCTGCGGCGTGTGCAGGAGTGACACCATTACAGCATTCGACAGGCGGTAAAGCAAAGATAGGCCGTATACCCAAAAGACGAGGGGGTGCATTAAGGCGAAATCTATTTTTAGGCGCTCGCTCGATAGTGAGTAAATTAAAAAACAGAGAAGCCACGACAGAAAAAGAACGATGGATAAAAAACCTTCTAATAAGAAAAGGTGTCAAGTGCGCCGCCATTGCATTAGCAAACAAAACAATGCGAACCGCCTACGCCTTACTCAAAAATGGAACGAATTATGAGCCAACATTACTGACAGCATAAAATAAAAGAATAAAAAATCAGTAAGCAGAAGAATTGAACAAGCCAAGATAGAGCATTAAGCGGTGAGACCCACCTTTGAGAGCCTGTAAACTCGCTAGCGTACGAAGATACCGTGTAGCAGATAAGGCACAAGGGCGCGAAAACATCAAAGTGGCCGAGGTAGCGCCTCGTTAGAGCCCGTATATAAGCACGCAATCACATCATCTTAATGTAAAAAAGGCTTGTACAATTGGAGGAGTCCATATAAGCGGGTTTACCCCGCGTCTGGTTGAAGGTAAAGAGCAGGTATTAGGTTTTAGGTAAATGACAATGTAGCCCGTGGCTTTTTTCTTCTCATTTACCCTCATTCACTTCTCTTTGTGTATATGTGTTTGGTTTAAACGTAGGCGAACAACTGGCTTAAACCCTAGAACCTAAAAACGACGCGGGGTAAACCCGCTGCTACAAGTATGAAAAACATGATGCTTCATTTTGCTAACCTAACACTATGATATATTAATAGTGGTAACGGCAAGAAATGATCGCGATAGCATTATCATCAACCGCATAGACTAATCTATTTGTATTATCTATTCGCCGCGACCAAAAACCAGATAAATTTTCTTTTAATGGCTCAGGTTTACCTATGCCCTCAAAAGGAGAACGCTTAACATCCGTGATGAGTTTATTTATACGTTTAAGTGTTTTCTTGTCTTGCGTCTGCCAATAAACATAATCATTCCAAGATTCATCAGTCCATGACAATAAACGACTACTCATCGATTAAATCTCGTTGGCTCACCTTACCCGCTTTAAATTGAGTAATTGAACGATGTAAGTGCTCAGCATTTGCCGGAGAACGAAGTAAATGAACCGTTTCCATTAAGCTATTGTAATAATCCTGTGACATAACAACGGCATCTTCAGAATCACGACGCGTGATCACTGTGGTATCTGCATCATTAACAACAGCATCCAAAATGCGCTTCAAGTTATTTCTAGCTTCGGTAAAAGATACAATTTTCATAAAATCTCCACATGTACGTTTAATAAGACAAGTATATGACTAAAAAATCAACTTGTACAGTTAGTTGAACATGTAGGCGGCTAACATTTTAGTGCGTTCACCGTTGATTGTAAGTTGTACTCTAAATTTAGTAGTTAGAATTAACAGATACACATAAAGCCCAAATAAAAAACCTTGCAGCGTTAACCGTAAGGCTTTTTAATTTATCGAACCTCGAACCTCGAACCTCGAACCTCGAACCTCGAACCTCGAACCTCGAACCTATCTCATGGTAACAAACTCTTCAGACCCAGTCGGGTGCAGCGCAACAACCGCATCAAAATCGGCCTTAGTCGCACCCATTTTCATGGCGACTGCAAAACCTTGAATCATTTCATCAACAGCAAAACCTAAGCCGTGTAAGCCTACTACTTTCTCGTCAGGGCCCGCACATACTAGCATCATGTTACATGCTTGGCGGTGCTGAGTAACCGCGGTGTACATAGCAGCAAACGTTGATTTGTATACTTTTACATTTTCTGCGCCGTATTGAGAAATTGCTTCTTGCTCAGTTAAACCAATGGTGCCAATTGGCGGGTGGCTAAATACCACGGTAGGTACTAGGCTGTAATCCATTTTTAAATCGTTTGGTAGATCTTTATTGAACAAACGCTCCGACAAAGTACGCCCTGCTTTTACTGCAACCGGTGTAAGCTCAATGCCATTTTCGATGATATCACCCACTGCGTAAACATTTTTAGCCGTGGTGTTTTGATATTCATCTACTTTTACATAGCCGCTTTCGTTAACTTCAACACCCGCTGCAGCTAGGTTAATTTTGTCTGTTGTGGGTGTGCGGCCAATCGCCCAAATAACCTGATCAACATTTTCGCTATAACCGTTTTCAAAATGAATGGTTAAACTGCCATCAGCCTCTTTTACCACTTCTTTTGGTGAGCATTCTGTATGCAATGTTGGGCCTTCTTTAGCCATAATATCAACCAGGGTGTCGATGATGTATGGGTCAAAGGTACGCAGCGGTTTGCTTTTACGCACAAATAAATGAGTTTGTGTACCTAGGCTATGTAAAACACCTGCAATTTCAACTGCAATATAGCCAGCACCCACCACAGCAACACGTTTAGGTTGCTCATTCAGCTCAAAAAAGCCGTTTGAATCAATACCGTGTTCAGCACCTGGAATGTTAGGAATAGTAGGGCGGCCACCTACAGCAACTAAAATGTGATCGGCGGTGTAATGCTCGCCATCTACTTCAACAGTTTTACTATCTACAAATTTTGCAAAACCTTTAATAACGGTAACGCCATTTTTAGCTAAACCGTTATCATAACCTTTGTGAATACGGCCAATGTATGCTTCGCGGCTTTCTACAAGTTTAGCCCAGTCAAAGCCTTTTACTTCAACATCAAAGCCGTAATCAGGAGCATAAAGATTAATTGCTTCAGCAACTTGAGCGCCATGCCACATTACTTTTTTAGGCACACAGCCTACGTTTACGCAGGTGCCACCCATGTGTTTAGCTTCAATTAATGCTACTTTTGCGCCACGCATTGCTGCACGGTTAGCTGATGCAATACCACCACTACCGCCACCAATTGCAATGTAATCAAAATGCTGAGCCATGTTTAATCCTCTAAATATTAATTTAACTTTTCTGTGCCGATGATAGCATATGCAATGAGCAAGTCACTTGTTCAGGGCTGCTAAAATCTTTCAAATCCCCCCCATCAAACGAAAGATAGACTATTTCAGATCAAGCCGCTCGGTGATCATTTACCTATACATACTCGTTAACCATGTAAAGCAGGTTTGCCCTTGTATTTACGTATTTTGCCCCAACTTAAATTTTTATATTTGCACAAACCGAGAACTATTTATGAGCAATGCACAAACAAACCCCCTAATCGGGCTTGAAGGTTTACCGCCTTTTTCAAAAATAAAGCCAGCGCATGTAGTGCCGGCACTAAAAGAAGGTATTGAGCACTGCCGCAGTACCATAGCTAATGTATTAGCGAAGCAGTCTTTCACTTGGAATGATTTAGTGTTACCTCTTGAAGAAGCTGACGACAAATTATCTCGATTATTCTCGCCGGTATCGCATTTAAATTCTGTGATGAACAACGACGAGCTTCGCGAAGCTTACGAGCAGTGTTTACCGCTTATTTCTGAATATTCAACTTTTGTTGGCCAGCATCAAGGCTTATACGAAGCTTATAGCGCGCTTTATAACGGTGATGAATTTAAAACACTGACTACTGCCCAGCAAAAAACCATTACTAATGCATTGCGAGATTTTAAACTTTCAGGCATTGCATTAAACCCTGAACAGCAAAAGCGTTATGGCGAAATTAGTGCGCGTTTATCTGAGCTTGCCTCAAAATTTGGTAATAATGTAATGGACGCCACGCTTGCATGGCACAAACATATTACCGATGAAAGCCAGTTGGCTGGTTTACCAGAATCAGCATTGGCATTAGCAGCCGATACGGCAAAAAGTAAAGACTTAGACGGCTGGGTATTTACCTTAGACTTCCCTTCATATTTGCCAATTATGACTTATGCGGACGATCGAGAACTACGTGAAGAAACATACACCGCGTTTTCTACCCGTGCTTCTGAGCAAGGTCCTAATGCAGGAGAGTTTGATAACTCAGCCATTATGAGCGAAGAACTGGCACTGCGTCATGAACTTGCACAATTACTGGGCTTTAATAACTATGCAGAAAAATCATTAGCCACAAAAATGGCTGAGTCACCTGCGCAAGTATTCTCATTTTTAGAAGACCTAGCCGCTAAATCTAAACCGCAGGCTGAGCAAGAACTTAAAGAGTTGCAACACTATGCCGAGCAAAAGCACGGTATTAGTGAGCTAAAAGCGTGGGATTTTGGTTATTACAGTGAAAAACTAAAACAAGAAAAATACGCCATTTCGGATGAAGTATTACGCCCATACTTTCCTGCAAATAAAGTACTCAGTGGTTTGTTTGAAACGGTTAATCGCCTATTTGGCATTACCGTAAAAGAAGTCGCTGAGTTTGATAGTTATCATAAAGATGTACGTTTTTTTGAAATTTACGACAGTAATAATAGCTTACGTGGTCGCTTTTATTTAGATTTATATGCGCGCGATCATAAACGTGGTGGCGCGTGGATGGATGACTGTATGGGTCGTAAAGTGCGCGCGAATGGTGAGCTACAAACACCGGTTGCTTACTTAGTGTGTAACTTCAATAAAGCAATTGGCGATAAACCCGCATTGTTTACCCATAATGAAGTAACAACTTTATTCCATGAGTTTGGCCACGGTATTCATCATATGCTAACGCAAGTAGACGCAGCACCTGTTGCCGGTATTAATGGGGTAGCATGGGATGCTGTAGAGCTGCCAAGTCAGTTTTTAGAAAACTGGTGTTACGAAGAAGAGGCGCTGAGCTTTATCTCTGGTCATTATGAAACCGGTGAACCACTCCCTAAAGAGTTACTTGATAAACTACTTGCGGCTAAAAATTACAACTCAGGGATGCAAATGCTAAGACAGCTTGAGTTTTCATTATTTGATTTTAAAATTCATCACGATTATGTGGCAGGCAAACCATGTAACATTCAAGCTGTGCTTGATGATGTTCGCAGTCGTACCTCAGTCATTAAACCGCCAGCGTTTAACCGTTTTCAGCATAGCTTTAGTCATATTTTTGCTGGTGGCTACAGCGCTGGTTATTACTCGTATAAATGGGCAGAAGTACTCTCGGCAGATGCTTATTCTAAATTTGAAGAAGAGGGGATTTTTAATCCTCAAACAGGCCAAGCATTTTTACAGCATATTCTTGAAAAAGGCGGCAGCGAAGAGCCTATGACTTTGTTTAAAAACTTCCGTGGTCGTGAGCCAAAAGTTGACGCCTTACTAAGGCACAGTGGCATTGCCGCTTAATCTTTAGGGCCCTGTTCAATCTTAGTAAATTGCTGCTGCTTGGGTATAATAGCAGTAATTTACTATCGGAGTATTAAGTGGTTATACAGTGTGAGTTTAAAGAGTGTCGGCCCTATTTAAATGAGCTAGAAACACGCTTTGGGTTAGCTCAATGGGCAGAACAAAGTAGTGCTTTTAGTTTACATTACGATGATAAAGGGCTTAGTCTCTACAAATCTGATGAGCCTAAACTAGGGGCGATTAATGTTGACTTTGTAAGTGGCGCAGCCGCTCACCGCCGAAAGTTTGGCGGTGGTAAAGGGCAGTCAATTGCCAAAGCAGTGGGATTAAACAAAGGAGCGACACCGGTTGTGCTTGACGCCACTGCAGGCCTTGGACGTGATGGTTTTGTGCTAGCCTCGCTTGGATGCAAAGTCATTTTACACGAGCGCCATCCTGTTGTGGCTGCACTATTATATGATGGTCTGCAGCGTGCCTATACTGATAGCGACATTGGGCCATGGATGAAGCAAAATATGAGCTTAATTTTTGGTTCAAGCCATACCTTATTAGCACAATGTAACAGCATCCCTGATGTTGTTTACTTAGATCCGATGTTTCCGCACCGTGAAAAGTCAGCATTAGTTAAAAAAGAAATGCGCGTATTTCAAGAGTTAGTCGGTGGCGATGATGACGCAGACGACTTACTCACCTTTGCTTACCCCCTTGCCAGTAAACGTGTGGTGGTTAAACGCCCCGACTACGCGCCATTTTTAAATGATAAAACCCCAAGCATGCAGATCAAAACCAAAAAGAACCGGTTTGATGTGTATGTAAAAGCCGCGATGGTTTAGGTTAAAGAACAGTTTTTAGTCTTCAGCTGTCAGTTGTCAGCAAAAGATTAAGCCAAGTACGGTGTTTGGGTTAAACAAGGCGGGGCTTTACGCCGCGCACATGTAGCAGCGGGTTTACCCCGCGTCTTTTTAAAGGCGAAAGGTTAAAGATTAAAGGTTAAAGGCGAAAGGTTACGAGCGACGGGGCGCGGGTAAGTTAAAATATTTTGTAGACGTAGAGCTTGCTCACATTAGCCGCATGGCGGCTTGTTGTTATATTTGTTAATGATTTTATTTACCACAGAGGTAAAGAGAACACAGAGTAAGAGATTAAAGTGATTAGGCCCTAGGGAAGTGACTAGGTGTTAGGTTTTAGGTAGAGATTAAGCCAAGCACAGTGTTAGGGTTAAGAGTAGGCGGGGCTTTACGCCGCGCAGGTAGTTTGACATGTTGTGAAAGTGCGCGAGGTAAACTCTCGCCTATGATATAAAAACTGGGCTTGCATAAGGCTCGGTGTTTTATTTTACTACCTGACCGCTGACCGCTGACCGCTGACCGCTGACCGCTGACCGCTGACCGCTGACCGCTGACCGCTGACCGCTGACCGCTGACCGCTGACCGCTGACCGCTGACCGCTGACCGCTGACCGCTGACCGCTGACCGCTGACCTCGAACTGATCTTTTAGATCGCGACTATTGAATATAGGATCTGTGCACGTTTTCATGTTAGAATTTGCGCAATTTTTTTGTACACGATAAGTAGCACTGTAATGATCTTAGATGATATTCGCATCGTTTTAGTTAATACCTCACATTCTGGTAATATTGGTTCAGCGGCACGCGCCATGAAAACCATGGGATTATCAAAGTTATATCTTGTTGATCCTGCTTGTGAAATAGACAGTCATGCAAGCGCACTGGCTGCCGGTGCTACCGATGTACTAGGTAATGCTGTTATTGTTGATACCGTTGCCGATGCCATTGCCGATTGTGCATTAACTATTGGCACCAGCGCTCGCTCGCGTACATTATCTTGGCCTATGGTAGAGCCGCGTGAATGTGGTGAAAAGCTTGTTGGCGAAGCCGTTAATGGCCCGGTGGCGCTTGTGTTTGGCCGTGAAAACAGTGGCTTAACTAATGAAGAGTTACAGCTGTGTAATTACCATGTGTGTATCCCTGCTAACCCAGAATACAGCTCACTTAATTTAGCCATGGCCGTGCAAACTTTATGCTATGAAACACGGATGGCATTTTTAAATCAACAGCCTAAAGCTGCACAAGAAGACGACGACACCCAATATCCATCATCTAAACAAACTGAGCTATTTTACGAGCACCTTGAGGAAACCTTGTATAAAACAGGGTTCATTATTAAGCAACACCCAGGCATGGTAATGACCAAGTTACGTCGCTTGTTTAACCGAGCTCGACCAGAAGATGCAGAAATGAATATTTTAAGAGGAATTCTTACTTCAATAAACAAGTCTATAAAAGAGTGATTAGTGATAAAACCCCACACTTATACTTGACTAAATTACTCAACTAATTACAATGAGCGTAATACTTGACCAAAACAGTCAAGTATTACAAGTTTTTAAAACCTAGAACCTAGAACCTAGCATTTAAAATACTTGACTAATCTACTCTGGTAATTAAAATTTGCACTCTTTTGTGCGGAGGGCGTTTATGAAGTTAACATCAAAAGGCAGATATGCCGTTACAGCCATGCTGGATGTTGCACTGCATGCAAACATAGGCCCTGTAGCGCTTGCTGATATTTCGCAGCGCCAAGAAATTTCTTTGTCTTACCTTGAACAGTTATTTGCCCGTTTACGTAAAAATGGACTGGTAAGCTCAGTCAGAGGTCCTGGTGGGGGCTATTTACTAGGGCGTGGAGCCGATGTGATTTCGGTCGGCGATGTTATCAATGCAGTAGATGAATCTGTTGATGCTACTCGATGTCAACGTAGCAACACCGGTTGCCAAAGTGGCATGCGTTGTTTAACCCATACATTGTGGTCAGACTTAAGCACACGAATTGAAGAATTTTTAAATAATATTACCCTAGCTGAATTGGTCGAAAAGTCAGACGTTAAAGCAGTCGCTCTTCGCCAAGAAAACAGCGTTAATGATGCAATTAAGCAGTTGGAAAATATTCAAGTAAGCTGTCAACTTTAAGGTTGACCTGCAGCGGAGAGAGAAATGAAGTTACCGATTTATTTAGATTACGCAGCAACTACGCCCGTTGACGAACGAGTTGCCAAAGAAATGATGCAGTGCCTGACTATGGACGGTAATTTTGGAAATCCAGCATCGCGCTCACACCGTTTTGGTTGGCAAGCAGAGGAAGTCGTTGACCAAGCACGCACCGACATTGCGGATTTAATTAATGCAGACCCACGTGAAATTGTATTTACCTCGGGTGCAACTGAATCAAACAACCTAGCCATTAAAGGGGCAGCTCAGTTTTATAAGAAAAAAGGTAAGCACGTTATTACCGCTAAAACAGAGCACAAAGCCGTTATCGATACCTGTCGTGAACTTGAGCGTCAAGGGTTTGAAGTAACCTACATGGACGTTGAAGAAAACGGCCTACTTGATCTGCAAAAGTTAGCAGACACCATGCGTGACGACACGGTACTAGTGAGCATCATGCACGTAAATAACGAGCTAGGTGTAATCCAAGATATCGCTACAATTGGCGAAATGTGTCGTGAACGTAAAATTATGTTCCACGTAGATGCAGCACAAAGCGCGGGCAAAGTATTAATTGACGTACAACAACTTAAAGTTGATTTTATGTCATTTTCAGCACACAAAGCATATGGCCCTAAGGGTGTGGGTGCTTTGTATGTTCGTCGTAAACCACGTGCACGTTTAGAAGCACAAATGCACGGTGGCGGCCATGAACGCGGCATGCGCTCAGGTACATTAGCAACTCATCAGCTAGTAGGCATGGGTGCAGCATTTAGAATTGCAAAACAAGATTTCGAAAAAGACTATGCACACATCAGTGCACTGCGCAAACGCCTAATCGACGGCATTTTAACTGACATGGACGAAGTATATTTTAATGGTACGCAAGATCAGTCAGTGCCAGGTATTGTCAATATCAGCTTTAACTTTGTTGAAGGTGAGTCATTATTAATGGCGGTTAAAGATATTGCAGTGTCATCAGGTTCAGCCTGTACATCGGCAAGTTTAGAGCCTTCTTACGTATTGCGCGCATTAGGTCGTAACGACGAGCTAGCGCACAGTTCAATTCGTTTTAGTATTGGCCGTTTTACAACCGAAGAAGAGATTGATTACACCGTCGAATTAATCAAAAACTCTATCGGTCGTTTACGTGAAATGTCACCTCTTTGGGAAATGCACCAAGAAGGTATTGATTTAGATTCAGTTGAATGGGCTCACCACTAATAAGTGCAGCCCTACCCTAGCAGGTAATGAGGATAGAATTATGGCTTACAGTGATAAAGTAATCGACCACGTAGAAAACCCACGTAACGTAGGTGCTCTTGATAAAAACGATCCGTCGGTGGCAACGGGTATGGTAGGCGCACCCGCATGTGGTGACGTAATGAAGCTACAAATTAAAGTATCGGCAGAAGGCGTAATTGAAGACGCAAAATTCAAAACATATGGCTGTGGTAGTGCAATTGCTTCATCTTCACTGGTTACAGAGTGGGTTAAAGGTAAAACATTAGACGAAGCAGCAACTATCAAAAATACCGATATCAGCGCAGAGCTAGAATTACCACCAGTGAAAATTCACTGCTCAATTTTAGCCGAAGATGCAATTCAAGCAGCAATTGCAGATTACAAAAGCAAACATACAAACTAAGAGATATTCATGGCAGTGACATTGACAGATGCGGCAGCAAACCGCGTACAATCATTTTTAGCAAACCGTGGTAAAGGCATAGGCCTACGGGTTGGCATTAAAACGACGGGCTGTTCAGGTCTTGCTTATGTACTAGAGTTTGTTGATGAGCTAAACGATGACGATGAAACATTTGCAGCCAAGGGCGTTACCTTAATTGTTGACGCTAAAAGCTTAGTTTATATCGACGGCACCGAGCTCGACTACACCAAAGAAGGTTTAAACGAAGGGTTTAAGTTTAATAACCCTAACCAAGCTGATGAATGTGGTTGTGGCGAAAGCTTTACCGTTTAACGTCGCAAAGCAATTGTATTGTTAAGCCCTGCACCTGTAGGGCTTTGTTCTATCTGAAATTTATATGGTTTGATGATGCGTTATTTTGAGTTATTTGCAATACCCGTTGACTACAACATAGACCTAGCAATGATCAACAAGCACTACTTAGAATTACAACGTGCTGTACACCCCGATCGCCATGCTAACGCCAGCAGTCGTGATAAACTAATGGCCGTACAAAGTACCGCTGAAATTAACGACGCATTACAAACACTTAAGCATCCGGTTAAACGTGCAGAATATATGTTGAGTGAACTGGGGGTTGATATTCGCGCTGAGCAGCAAACACTGCAAGATCCCATGTTTCTGATGCAACAAATGGAACTGCGCGAAGAGCTTGAAGAACTTCCCTCTGCAAGTGATCCGGATATCGCTATTGCTAATTTTGAGTCGCAAATAAAGCAATTAAAAGCCCAGTACAGCAACCAACTTGCTGAGCAGCTTGCAAGCAACGATGAGCAACAATATCAACACGCAGCCGACAACATTCGCAAATTAAAATTTGTATATAAGTTACAAGACGAACTTGAACGCATCGAAGACAGTTTATTTGACGATTAATTACTTGCTGCAAAGCGAGCAACACGAGTTTAAAGAGCATTATGGCATTATTGCAAATTGCTGAGCCGGGGCAGAGCGCGGCACCACATGAACACAAATTAGCCATTGGCATTGATTTAGGCACTACAAATTCATTAGTGGCAACCGTACAAAGCGGCGAAGCACGCACTATTACCGATGAGTCAGGCGAAGCCATGCTACCCTCGGTGGTTCGTTATCAAGCTGGCGGCATTACCGTGGGTAATGATGCAATGCAAGCAGCGACTCTCGATCCGGTTAATACGCTTATTTCAGTGAAGCGCTTTTTAGGTAAAACGCAAACCGAAATAGAACAAAGCTACGGCCAACTGCCTTATCAATTTTGTGATGATAACGGCGCACTTGCCATTGCAACTGAAGCCGGAAAAATCAGCCCAGTAAAAGCCTCAAGTCATATTTTAAATGCTTTAAAAGTGCGAGCCGAGCAAAGCTTTGGTAATCAAGATATTTTAGGGGCAGTGATTACTGTACCGGCGTATTTTGATGATGCACAACGCCAAAGCACCAAAGACGCGGCAGAGCTTGCCGGAATTAATGTACTGCGTTTATTAAACGAGCCGACTGCCGCTGCCGTTGCTTATGGTTTAGACTCAGGTCAAGAAGGCATTATTGCCGTTTATGACTTAGGGGGCGGAACATTTGATATTTCTATACTGCGCTTAAATAAAGGCGTGTTTGAAGTATTGGCCACCGGTGGCGACTCAAGCCTAGGCGGCGACGACTTTGACTCATTATTAGTAGATTACCTAAAACAACAAACCGGTGTAACGGGGTTATCGCCTTCGGTATTACGCTTATTCATTAATAAAGCCAAAGCCTGTAAAGAAGCACTAAGCCAATACGAAAAAGTGAATGTTGGCCTTGAGTTTGACGATGAAAAATACATGGTTGAAGTAACGCGAGAAACATTTAACGAGCTGGCTATGCCGCTGGTTAAAAAAACGCTCCGTTCATGCCGTCGCGCAGTAAAAGATGCCGGTATTGAAAACCAAGAAGTACTGCAAGTTGTGATGGTGGGTGGCTCAACCCGTATGCCAATAGTGCGTACTCAAGTTGGCGAGTTTTTTGATAAACAGCCGCTTACTTCCATTGACCCTGATCGCGTTGTTGCACTCGGTGCTGCGCTGCAAGCAGATGTACTCATTGGTAATAAGCCAGATTCAGACATGTTATTGCTGGATGTGTTACCGTTATCGCTAGGCCTTGAAACCATGGGGGGCTTGGTTGAAAAAATCATTCCACGTAATACCACCATTCCGGTTGCGCGCGCTCAAGAGTTTACTACGTTTAAAGATGGCCAAACGGCCATGTCGTTGCATGTACTACAAGGTGAGCGTGAATTAGTTGACGACTGCCGATCGCTTGCTAAATTTAGCTTAAAAGGTATTCCACCTATGGCGGCGGGTGCTGCGCATATTCGTGTCACCTTTAAAGTAGATGCCGATGGTTTGTTAAGCGTCTCGGCAATGGAAAAATCAACCGGTGTGCAAGCGCAAATACAAGTAAAACCCTCGTTTGGTTTATCTGACGATCAAGTAGCGAATATGCTTAAAGAGTCAATGAGTAATGCTAAAGGCGACATGCAAGCGCGCATGCTAAAAGAGCAGCAAGTAGAAGCACTTCGTGTAATAGAAGCCATGGAAGCCTCATTAGCAGCAGATGGTGATTTACTAGAGCCTGAGCAATTAGCGGTGTTAAAAGTTGAAATAAGTGAGCTTGCAAAAGTACGCGAAAGCGCGCAGGAGCCAAGTGAAATTAAAGCAGCCATTGAAAAAATGGATAACGCGAGTAGTGATTTTGCCGCGCGCAGAATGGACGCATCAATTAAAAAAGCCTTAACGGGTCAGTCAGTCGACAATATATAAGAGAGATTAGAATGCCACAAATTGTTTTTCTTCCCCATCCGGAGTTGTGTCCTGACGGCGCTGCAATTGAAGCGCCCGCTGGCGAAACAGTACTTGATGTCGCGCTTAAAAACGGCATTAGCATTCCTCATGCCTGCGAAAAATCATGTGCATGCACCACGTGTCACTTAGTGATCCGTGAAGGCTTTGACTCACTAGATGAAAGTGACGAGCTAGAAGATGACATGCTCGACAAAGCATGGGGTTTAGAGCCAGAGTCGCGCTTAGGCTGCCAAGCAATTATTAGAGATGAAGACTTAGTGGTTGAAATACCAAAGTACAATCTCAACATCGTTAATGAAGAACACTAGTTTTTAATTGATGACAATAATATTAAAAGCCGCTGTTTAACACCGCGGCTTTTTTGTTTGTATTTTGTAGCAGCGGGTTTACCCCGCGTCTTTTTAAAGGCGAAAGGTTTACGAGCTTCGGGTGACGGGCCTCGAACCTAGTACCTGCGCAAGCTTTTTTCTCTGTGTAGCGCGCAGCGCCTCGGCGCACTCTGTGGTAAAAAATATTTTGTAGCAGCGGGTTTACCCCGCGTCTTTTTAAAGGTTAAAGGCGAAAGGTTAAAGGGTTACGAGCTTCGGGTGACGGGCCTCGAACCTAGTACCTGCGCAAATTTTTTTCTCTGTGTAGCGCGCAGCGCTTCGGTGCACTCTGTGGTAAAAAATATTTTGTAGGCGGGGCTTTACGCCGCGCACATGTAGCAGCGAGTTTACCCCGCGTCTTTTTAAAGGCGAAAGGTTAAAGGTTAAAGGTGAAAGGTTACGGGGCGCGAGGCGCGGGTAAGTTAAAATATTTTGTAGACGTAGAGCTTGCTCACGTTAGCCGCAGGGCGGCTTATTGTTATATTTTTTAGTTATTTTATTTACCACAGAGGTAAAGAGAACACAGAGTAAGAGATTAAAGTGACTAGGTGCTAGGATTTATAGCCCGTAGCCCGCAGCTTTTCTCTGTGTAGCGCGCAGCGCCTCGGTGCACTCTGTGGTAAAAAATATTTTGTAGGCGGTGCTTTACGCCGCGCAAATGTGGTTAAAGGTAATAAAATTATGCACAAAGAGGTTAAGAGACGCTGCGCTTTTAGAGGAAGTGACAAAACAATTAATCACTCAGGCTAATGGTTAGTGTTTTCTCATTTTCTCCTCATTCACTTCTCTTTGTGCATATGCTTTTTTAAAGCGGTATTATCCCGCGTTTGTTAGTGATTTTATTTACCACAGAGATTACAGAGTACGCAGAGGAAGTGAATAAATACAAAGGCCAAAGGTTGCGAGCGACGGGCTGCGAGACGCGGGTAAATTAAAATTAAAAAACCTTGTAGCGTTAACCACAAGGCTTTTTAATATATCGAAGCCCGAAACCCGAAACCCGAAGCCCGTAACCCGTAGCCCGAAACTTATTTTGGAGGTATATTTTGAGCAATCTTATTTTTTCAGACTCGTTTATTAACGGCGAATTTTATAAAACCGACACGCGTTTTAGCGTGGATGATCCAGCCACCGAAAAAAGTATCGTAAACGTAAGCGATATTGACGAGCAAGGTGTAAATAAGGCAATAACAGCGGCGCAGGGCGCATTTTCAAAACTAAAAGCCACTAATGCAACCGAGCGAAGCGAAACCCTAATGCGCTGGTATGAGTTAGTAATAAAGCACAAGCAAACACTTGCAGAGCTCATGACCAAAGAGCAAGGTAAACCGCTTAAAGAATCGCTTGGCGAAATAGATTACGGCGCTGGCTTTATAAAATGGTACGCAGAAGAGGCCAAGCGTAGCTACGGCGATGTGATCCCCGCAACCGATAATAACCATCGTTTAACTAGCTTCAAGCAACCTATTGGCGTAGTAGCGGGTATTACCCCGTGGAACTTTCCTGTGGCCATGGTGACTCGAAAAGTCGCGCCAGCTTATGCCGCCGGTTGCAGCTTTATTTTAAAACCTTCAGAGCACACCCCTTTATGTGCAATTGCATTAGCCTATTTAGCCGATCAGGCGGGTTTTGTAAAAGGCGCATTTAATGTGTTGGTGTCGCAAAACGCTAAAAAAGTAGGTGAAATGCTCACTGACTCAGAGGTAGTACGTAAGTTTACTTTTACTGGCTCTACCGGTGTAGGTAAGCAGTTACTATCGCAATGTGCATCTACAATAAAACGTACCTCAATGGAATTAGGCGGTAATGCACCGTTTATTATTTTTGATAATGCTGATATTAACGATGCCATTGACGGACTAATGGCGGCCAAATTTAGAAACTCAGGGCAAGCGTGTGTTGCGGCAAATCGTATTTTTATCCAGCGTAATGTATTAAATGAGGTGCTTGAAAAAATAACACCCAAAATAGCTGCCCTTAAAGTGGCAAACGGCTTTGAAGAGGGTGTAGATATAGGGCCGCTTATTTATCCCAAAGCAAAAGAGAAAGTACAACAACTTATTCAAGATGCATTAAATAAAGGCGCCACGCTAATTGGCGACCAACGAGATTTAGGGGGGAGTTTTCAAAATCCCGTTATTATTACCAATGTCACTACACACATGGATATTTACCATCAAGAAGTATTTGGCCCAGTATTAACCGTGATCCCATTTGATAATGAGGCCGAAGTGCTAGCGCTTTCTAACGACGTTCCCTATGGATTAGCTGCGTATTTTTACAGTCAAAATATTAAGCAAATTCATCGTGTGAGTGAAGCGCTTGAGTTTGGCATGATTGGTATAAATGAAGGTGTTATATCAAACCCAGTTGCCCCGTTTGGCGGTGTAAAACAATCAGGCCTAGGGCGAGAAGGCGGGCACCAAGGATTAAATGAATACCTAGAAGAAAAATACGTATGTATTAGGATCTAATTGCTTAAACTGTTCCGATGAGCTTTAGGTTATGCGTTTTAAGTTGCGAGAAACCAGCCTAAATGCTACCTTTTGAAGTTAAGAAAACGTAACAAATTTCTATGAGTAGAAATACCCCCGTGTGTAAATGCCACCATTTTGGTGGCATTTTTTTTGGTCGTTTTTTTGGCCAATTATGCCTGTAACGTCTACGCTGTTATAAATATAAAATAAAGTACAAGGTTATTTTTGAGCAATATGTGAGTCATTGAGTCTAATTATTAACGTTTGTAACTTTATGTTTTTTATTTATTTTTATAACGGCGTAATCTAGTAATAAGGTGCAATTGTATTTTAAACATCTATAAACTAATATCCGCCCCCAATCGCCCTAGAGTAAAGTAAAGCCATTATGAGTAGAAGAAATCAAGCAACGGTAGACCAGGAAGTTTCGTTCGGCATTGACGAAGAACTCGTTTCTACAACAGATTTACGGGGAGTTATCACCTATGCAAACGATAGCTTTTGTAAAGTGTCAGGGTATACCATTAATGAGCTAACGGGAAAAAACCACAATATGGTTCGCCACCCAGACATGCCATCAGCGGCATTTGCCGATATGTGGTCTAATTTAAAAAACGACACCGCATGGCGAGGGGCAGTAAAAAATAGATGTAAAGACGGGCGTTATTATTGGGTTGATGCTTTTGTTTCCCCTATTTATGAAAATGGTAAAAAAGTCGGTTATCAATCGGTTCGCCAACAACTTCTTCCTGAATATAAAAGCCGTGCAGAAAAGCTTTACCAACGTTTAAACAACGGTCAATCAATTACGCCTTTAAGTGAACAATTAGCTGCATTTAAATTGCCGCTATTTATTGGCTGTGCAGCGTTAATTGCTTGGTTAACAAGTTACATGTTCTGGTTATGTTTATTGTTTATTCCTTTGCCTTTTATTATTTTTTATGAAGAATTAATCCGCTCGCAAGGTGTTTTTAAAAAAGCCAAAAAAGGCCCCGACAGTATCTCTCGGCATGTTTATTCGGGCAGCGACAGTTTTAGCTTTACAGATTTTAAAATTAAACTGCTTGAGGGCAAAGTAACCACTATTATTGGCCGTGTTATGGATGGGACAATCAGCCTGAAAAAAGGCGCCGATTCACTAAAAATGTGCGCCGAAGCAGCGCAAGCTGGGGTCGAAAAAGAAGCGTCTGAATTACACCAAGTGTCATCGGCGGTTGAAGAAATGGTGCACTCAATAGATGAGGTAGCTAAAAACACCTTAGTAACCAATCAGCGAGTTCAGCATGCTCACAAAGATTGCGAAGCAGCAACACAGGCTATGTCTGGTACAATGCAAGAGGTTTCACTTTTAGCTTGTGAGGTTGATAAATCAGCCAGTTCAGCGGTTGAGCTTGCCACAGAAGCTGAAAAAATTAGTGATATAATGCAAGAAATTCAAGGCATAGCCGATCAAACCAATTTACTTGCCCTTAATGCCGCCATTGAGGCAGCCCGCGCAGGTGAGCATGGTAGAGGGTTTTCTGTGGTTGCCGATGAAGTGCGAGCACTATCGAGCAGAACCCACTCGGCAACAGAGCAAATTCAAGTCTCTATATCACAAATGCAATCAAAGTTACTTAATTTGTCAAAAACCATGGAAACAGGCAAAAAGGTTGCTGAAACATGTGTTAAAGAAACACGTAACACCCAAGATTTTGTTTCAAAGGTGTATGCTGCCATAACGGATATTTCTGACTTAGCAACGCAAATTTCAACCGCGGCAGAAGAGCAAAGTATGGTCTCGCAAGAAATTAGCCGTAATATTACTAATATCAGTAGTGCGTCTGCAGATAACTTAGCCCAAGCGCACTGCGTAGGTGCCGAGTCTGATGCCATTGAAAAGCGCTCTAAAGCACTAGCATCGCTTGGTCTTTCTTTTAAAGTTGAGTAGTAAAATAAAGTGAGTAAACATATTAAACGCGCTGATATAGGCACAGTTCACGATGCATCGTATTCACAGTGCGCAAACTTAAGTGTGCAGTTAAAAGCATTACAACAAGAAATAAAAGCAGATTACCTATTTATTGCCTCTGTTGATGAGCATAAATTAGCAACTACGCAACTGGTTTTAAACAACTCACATATAGTTGAAAACTTTAGCTACCCGTTAAAAGGCTCACCCTGTGAACCACTTTTAACGCAAAAAGTGTGTTTTATTACCCACAACTTACAGCTGAGCTACCCTAAAAGTAAATTATTACAAAACATAGATGCCAGTGCCTATATTGGCGCCGCTATTTTAAATGAAGATGGGTTACTAACCGGCGTGTTAGTGGGGCTATACGTTAATAACAGTCAATCGTTAGAGCAGCATAAATCAACCTTATTAAGCTTTGCAAACTATGCAAGTGTTTACCTACAAACGTGCTTTTTAGACAATAAATCAACCAATCAAGCGTTATTATTCAATGCGGTTGAAAGCATGGCAAAAATAGGTACTTGGGAATATAAAATTTCAACGGATGAATTACTTTACTCACCCGAGGTTTATAAAATTTATGGGCTTGCTAGCAATACAAAAATGACCTCTGCTCAAGCAATAGAGCACTATGCCGGGGAAACAGAACAAGCACGAATACGCTATTTGTTTGAACGACTACAAACATTGGGCCTTCCGTATTGCGAAGATTTTAAATTTATAGATGCGCAAGGGCAAAAAAAGTGGGTTCGTACTAGCGGCCATCCCGTATTTAATAATGATGGGTTAAGTGCCGTTCAGGGCGCTTTTGAAGATGTTACGCTAGAGTACGAACTAAAAGCCAAAGTAGAAAACAAAAACAACCGCCTTGAAACCATTTTAGATAACCTTAATGATGCAGTTATTACCATTAATCAAAAAGGGGTTATTGTTCACTGTAATAAAACAGCGCTTAGCATGTTTGGTTATAAGCACACTGAAATGTTAGGGCTATGCATAAATAATTTAATGCCAGAACCTTACGCCTCTAAGCACCACTCGTATATGCAACATTACGAGCAAACAGGCGAAGGCAAAATAATTGGCGTAGGCAGGCAGTTACCCGCACAAAAAAAAGATGGCACTATTTTTCAAATTGAATTGTCGCTAACTAAAGCGCAAAACGATGCTTCAATAGAATACATTGGTGTAGTAAGAGACATAAGCGAAAAACTCAAAGCGCAAGACACCATATATAACTTAGCCTATTCAGACCCCATTACAGGGCTAAAAAATAGACGCTGGTTTGAACGCGAATGCAGAAGTTTGCTGCAAATTGCTAGCTTAAATAATAGCTATATTTATGCCTCTTTATTAGATATGGATAAATTAGCACAGTTTAACTTTAAGTACGGTATTGAAGCAGGTAACGAAGCGCTCATACACACCGCCAAAAAGCTCTCTTTAGCAGTAGAAGGAGAGTACAAAATTTATAAAAGCGGCGTTGATTCATTTTTATTTGTAAGTGCTTACCCAAATAGTAGTTTGCTAGATTTAGAGCAAAAGCAAAAACAAATAGATTCAAAAATTTTAGCACTTGAAAACTACACGCATAAAATCAGCGATCTCGACGTAATGTTAACAGCCTCTTTAGGCAGTACCATTATTGAAGCCAGTAAAGACTCTTACGAATCCATGTTTAATAAATTAGAGTATTCATTAAAACAAGCTAAAAAGCTGGCGCCATTTGGTTATTATTTTGCTGATTTAGATGCATTAAAACGCTATGAGCGAACCAATAAAATTCGTTATTTACTAATAAATATTGATCAAAGTGAGGAATTAAAGCTAGTCCTTCAACCCCAATATAGTAACGAGCACACCTTTGGCTCATCAGAGGCATTACTGCGTTGGCACTCTGAGGAGCTGGGTATTATTAGCCCCGCTGAATTTATACCCATAGCAGAAGAAAGTGAAGCCATTATAAAAATAGGCGACTGGGTGATTAATCAGGTTTGTAAGTTATTACACCAAGTAGGTCAGTCAGGCAAAAACACCTGTATAGCCGTTAATATAAGTGCTAAGCAAATAGTCGCACCCGACTTTCAAGAAAAGCTATTAGCTAGCGTATACAAATGGCAAATACCACCGGGTAATTTAATGATTGAGCTAACCGAAACCACCCTAGTGTCAGACATAGAGCAAGTAAAACACACTATGCTTGGGCTCAATAAAATGGGGTTTAGATTTTCGATTGACGACTTTGGCACCGGCTACTCAAGCTTAAGTTATTTAAAAGAGCTGCCTATTTCAGAGCTTAAAATAGATAAATACTTTGTAGATGGCATTACGGATGTTGAAGATAACTCCAGTAGAACAATTGTAAATATGATCATTGATATGGCAAAAGCACTCGGCGTAAACAGCGTAGCCGAAGGCGTTGAAGACCCCGCACAATTTGATTATTTAAAACAACGCGGTTGTAACTTATTTCAAGGCTATTTATTTTCAAAACCACTACCCATTGAACAATGGAAAGAACGCCTTAAATAAACGGCAACGGAGCGCGGGCAAAGGGCGACGAGTTGCGGGAAACCACCGCGTTTTAATTGAACGAAGGCGGAGATATTCCGCGCATATGTAGCAGCGGATTTATTCCGCGTCTTTTTAAAGGTTAAAGGCAAAAGGTTAAAGGCAGAGATTAAGCCAAGCACAGTGTTTTTATTGAACGAAGGCGGAGATATTCCGCGCACATGTAGCAGCGGATTTATTCCGCGTCTTTTTAAAGGTTAAAGACAAAAGGTTAAAGGCAGAGATTAAGCCAAGCACAGTGTTTTTATTGAACGAAGGCGGAGGTATCCCGCGTCTTTTAAAAACTCGGTGACGCGGGGTAAACCCGCTGCTACACGTCGGCTGTAATATTAAACATAAACGCAATCCCAATAAGGGTAATCTGCAACATTGGCTATTAACTTTGCCCTCAAAGGATTGGCAATAATATAACGAGCGCTTGCTATAAGATCTTCTTCATTACGAATTAAATGATCGTAATATCCTTTTTGCCACAATCTATAAACCTCAAACTGATAAAAACTCGCGGCAGTTCTACCTTTAAAAAGACGAACTATATTTGAAAGCGTATTGTTTGAAAGTATTTGAAATTGCCAATGTAAGTGGTCTGGCATAATAACAAATGCGATTGATTTTATTCGTTGTTCTCGTTCTAGCTCTTGCATATGTTTTATTAAACAACGATTCATATTAAGTTTAGTAAAAAGCTTATTACGATTATGGGATACCATAGTGACAATATAGTAATGATTAGTTAATGAGACCCTTCCTTTCCTGAGTCGATAAGCCTTCTTCATAGCGATTCCTTGCGCATAAAGAATAAAGTGTAGCAGCGATTTCACATCGCGTCAGGGTTTTATAAAAAGCATAAAATAATGACATAATTAAACGCGGGGTAAACCCGCTGCTACAGGGTTGTTTTTTAATCATTGGTAGCAGCGACTTTATGTCGCGTCAGGGTTTTATAAGTAGCAGCGACTTCATGTCGCGTCAGGGTTTTATAAAAAGCATAAAATAATGACATAATTAAACGCGGGGTAAACCCGCTGCTACAGGTGATGTTTGTAGAGCTATGGTAGCAGCGACTTTATGTCGCGTCAGGGTTAAGATCTAATTAATGCATAAGGTAAACTCATGCCTACAGACAGTTGGCGTAGTTTCTTTATTTTTGACTTGGCTTTGGATCGGGTAAATATAATTTAGAGATTAACTTTAGATATTACTGAGGAGACTTATAAAAGAGTGGGGCGATTGACGGGGCTCGAACCCGCGACAACCGGAATCACAATCCGGGGCTCTACCAACTGAGCTACAACCGCCACTACAAACACCTTGTTTGGTGTGGCGCGCATAATACATAATATCCCTATGCTTGTGAAGCAAAAAATCAAAAAAAATTAAACTTATTATAATTATTCTATATTTAAGCTATTGGCAACGGGCAACGGGCAACGGGCAACGGGCAACGGGCAACGGGCAACGGGCAACAGGCAACGGGCAACGGGCAATGGGGCGCGGGTAGACATTAAACCTAAAACATGCGCGAGGTAAACTCCCGCCTACGTTTAATCACCGCGTTTTAATTGTTTTGTAGGCGGGGCTTTATGCCGCGCACATGTAGCGGGTTTACCCCACGTCTTTTTTTAAAGGCGAAAGGCGAAAGGTGAAAGGCGAAAGGTTAAAGGTTAAAGGCGGAGGGCTTCGGGCGACGGGTTACGCACCTAAAACCTCATAAAACGCTGTTGCAAACACCTATTAAAGATTTACAATACAATAAACAACAAACTAAACTGCTTAAAAACACTCAGGAGTTAATATGGATTCAATACTCAATTGGCTGAATGAAAATTCAAGCTTAATCTTACACTACGGTATTCAAGCAGTTATAGCGCTTGTTATATTTTTACTTGGCGGCCGCATTGCCAAGTTTTGTGCAAAACTAACCGAAAAAGCATTCGACAAGAAAAAAGTAGATAAAGCGGTTTCATCGTTTGTCTCTAGTATTGTGTATGCCATTGTATTTGCAGCCACTATTTTAATGGCGCTGTCGCAAATTGGTATTGAAACAACCTCATTTATTGCCATTTTAGGTGCGGCCGGTTTAGCGGTTGGTTTAGCGCTACAAGGGTCACTATCTAACTTTGCCTCTGGCGTGTTAATTATTTTACTTCGCCCATTTAGATCAGGCGACTACGTAGAAGCAGGCGGCAAAGCCGGCACAATTAAAAAAATTGAAATATTCTCAACAGAAATGCGCACCCCCGATAACAAAGTTATTGTAATGCCCAACTCAAAAATAATGTCAGACGCCATAATTAACTACTCTCGCGAAGCAACACGCCGCATAGACCTAGTGATTGGCGTAGGCTACGACGCCGACCTACGTAAAGCCAAAGAAGTACTTAAATCTGTGCTCGACAACGAACCGCGTATTTTAAAAGACCCAGCATACAACGTATCGGTATCTGAACTTGCCGACTCAAGCGTTAACTTTATTGTGCGCCCATGGGTTAACTCAGCAGATTACTGGCCAACCTACTGGTCGTTAATGGAAAACATTAAAATAGCGTTAGACGACGCCGACATTACCATTCCATTTCCGCAAATGGATGTACATTTACACAAGCAAAATTAATTAAAGCAGCGCTTAGCGCTGTTTTAAACAAAGCATAAACATATTTACAGGGTTAATTTTTAATGAAACGTAAGCTTTTATCAATTTTAGTAGCCAGTGTTGCTACAACTAACGCATTTGCAGCAGAGCAAGACCAAAAAACCTGGGAAGTAACCAGCGAAGTAGGCGCCATTATCACCAGCGGTAACACCGAAACCACCACCCTAAAAGGCGGCATTAAAGTGTTACACAGCCTAGAAAGCTGGAATAACGAATACAAGCTAGACGGCATCTACAAAGAAGACGAAGTAGAAAACAGCAATGGCAATAAAGAATCGCAGCGCACCAACGAAAAATATTCTATTTCAGCGCAGGGTAATTACAAAATAAACGAAAAACACTCGCACTTATTTTTATACGGCTCACACGTTTCTGACTACTTTGGTGCATACCGCAGTGAGTCGGTTGTTTCAGCGGGTTATGGTTTACGTTTACTCGACGAGTCAAACATGAAACTAAACGCCGAAATTGGTCCGGGTTATAAATATTTTAAATACCCAGATGTAAGCACAGAAGTAGATGAAAACGGCAACTCACTTGCCGGCGAGTACGAAGGCGAAGTAATTGCCTTAGGTAAATTAGATTACAGCTGGAAAATTTCAGACAACGCCCGTTTTACCCAGTTAGTATCGGTAGAGTACGGTGACACCAACACCAAAACGCGCTCAGAAACTGCATTACTCACTAAAATAAACGGTTCGTTGCAAATGAAGGTTGCTTACAATATCACCAACAACTCAGACGTTGCCGACGATAAAGAAGCCACCGACACCGAGACCTCACTCACCTTGGTTTACAGCTTTTAAACCCTTTTTTTGTAATAAAATAAAAAAGGGTTAAAACCCTTTTTTATTTTCTGCAAATTAATGTATTATGCACGCCTAATTTAGGTGAAGGGTTAGGTAACACCTGCATGTAAGCGTAACTAAGCACTTACAGTTTAACTACCTAAGCTACTTACAGCCTGTAAAAGTTTTAAATATAAGCACAAGTGTATTAGGGTGACTATGGATAGTTGGTACTTATTATTTTGTAAATCTGGGCAAGAGGCCCGCGCGCAGGTTAATTTACAAAACCAAGGGATTGAATCCTTTTTTGCCCAATTAAAAGTTGAAAAAATAATTAGGGGTCGTCGCACCCTTAAAGAATCAGCTTTATTTCCAAATTACTTATTCGTTAAACTAAATCCACACACCGGCAACTTTGCTGCGGTTAAAAATACCCGCGGCGTAAGCGGTTTTGTGTCGTATGGCGCATCTTATCAATTAGTACCCGAACAACTTATTAACGAATTAAAAAACGTTGAGCAAACTCAACACAACGGCAACCTCCCCCAGTCCGGCGATTTAGTGTACCTTAACAACGGCTCATTTAAAGACGTACAAGCAATATACAAAGAACCCGACGGCGACATGCGCAGCATATTGTTAGTAAACATGCTTAATAAACAAGTAGAAATGAGCGTAGAGAACAAAGATATAGAGTGTTAGGTTGAAGGTTAAAGGCGAAAGGCGAAAGGCGAAAGGTTAAAGGCGAAAGGTTAAAGGCGAAAGGTTAAAGGCGAAAGGTTACGAGCGGCGGGCTGCGAGGCGCGGGTAAATTAAAATAGCCTGTAGGCGGGGCTTCACGCCGCGCACATGTAGCAGCGGGTTTACCCCGCGTCTAAAACTAAAACTAGAAATAAATCAGAACGTAGGAACTGCAACCTAGGGGCGGAAGCGTGCCCGAAGGGCTAGACAAGCAAAAGATTTTAAGTGATTTATTCACAAATAGGTCAAGAGGCGCTGCGCTTAAGAGGAAAATAATAAGGGTTTTGTTCTCTCATTTACCCTCATTCACTTCTCTTTGTGCAAAAAGATCTTTAAGTGATTTATTTACAAAGAGGTTAATAGGCGCTGCGCTTAAGAGGAAAAGAATAAGGGTTTTGTTCTCTCATTTACGCTCATTGTTTTCTCTTTGTGCAAATGTTTTTAAGTGACTTGGTTCACAAATAGGTCAAGAGGCGCTGCGCTTAAGAGGAGGAAAATAAGATTTGTGTCTTCTCATTTACCCTCATTCACTTCTCTTTGTGCAAAAAGATCTTTAAGTGATTTATTCACAAAGAGGTTAAGAGAGCGCTGCGCTTTAGAGATAAATAATAGTTTTAGGACAAGTATGGATACTGATCTTCTCACACAAAAAGTTATTGGATGCGCTATTGAAGTACATAAACAATTGGGTCCAGGGTTATTAGAATCAACTTATGAAACTTGCCTTTTACTTGAATTGAAGCAAGCTGGAATAGATGCCAAGTATCAAGTTGAATTACCTATTTTATATAAAAATACAAACATTTACGCGGGTTATAGACTAGACATATTAATTACAAATGAATTGATTGTTGAATTAAAGTCTGTAGAGAAGTTATTACCAATCCATTCAGCGCAATTATTGACTTATATGAAGCTATCGAATGTAAGCACTGGTTTGTTGATAAACTTTAATACAACTAAACTTATCAATGGAATAAAGCGACTAAACTTAAAGTTTTAAGTGAATTTATACATAAAGAGAATGGGCGATCTATGTTTCAAAGGTGTAGTAAGTACTAATTGTTATGCATTCTCATTTACTCTCATTGTCTTCTCTTTGTGTAAAATGGTCTTGTTAGCGGGATTATGTCGCGAAAGGTTTTTAGTGATTTATTCACAAAGAGGTTAAGAGACGCTGCGCTTTAGAGGAAAATAATAAGGGTTTTGTTCTCTCATTTACGCTCATTGTTTTCTCTTTGTGCAGATGTTTTTAAGTGACTTGGTTCACAAATAGGTCAAGAGGCGCTGCGCTTAAGAGAAAGGTATAAATAGGTGTGTTTTCTCATTTACCCTCATTCACTTCTCTTTGTGCAAATGGGGTTTATAATTTTGCAGAACCTAGAACCTAGAACCTAGAACCTAGAACCTAGAACCTAGAACCTAGAACCTAGAACCTAAAACCTAGAACCTAAAACACTAAATCAACAAAAATTTAACTGCTTGTACAGTAAACGCGCAAGCAGCCTTGCACAGAAAACAGAGCCGTGGTTTAATTAGTCGGCAAAAAATAACAGCCATAAACTTAAAACACTAAAATAATCAGGTTTTAACAAAAATTGGTACTAATATTATTTGGGAACACACCATGGCGCTAAGCTGTAAAACACTTGTAGCATCACTCACGTTATTAACAATGACAGGGTGTACAATTATACCCGGTAGCCATTTTGAAGGGATTGAGTCGGGTGATCAAACTAAAAATCTCGAGCAAGATCTAGAAAAAATAAACATTAAAATCATAGATTCATCGCTTATTTCTCATCAAAAACAGCAGCGTAAACAGGCAAAGCCAATTTCTAGCCTAGCAGGCATAGACACCACAAATTACCAATACAAATTAGGTGTAGGCGATGTACTAACCATAGGTGTATGGGATCACCCCGAGCTAACCATACCCGCAGCTGTACAACGTACCGCCGAGTTTGACGGCTTTAGAGTACAAGCCGATGGCACAATAACCTATGCCTACGCACCAAATATTCAGGCCGCGGGTAAAACAGTACAACAAGTACACAGCGAGCTAGTTAAACGCCTAAGCCGAGTAATAGAAGACCCACAAGTTGACATAAAAGTAGTGGGCTTTCGTAGCCAAAAAGCCTACGTAACCGGCGAAGTAAACAAACCTGGCGTGTTACCAGTAACCGAAATACCACTTACCCTAATTGACGCGCTTAACCAAGCAGGCGGGTTAACAGAAGCCGCCGACTGGCGCACAGTCACCTTTACCCGAGGCGACAAAACCGAAGTAATTAAGCTAGATGACTTTTACGCAAATGGCGACATTTCGCAAAACCGTTTATTACAACATGGTGATATAGTGCACGTAAACCGTGACGACCTACAACGCGTGTTTGTACTAGGCGACGTTAAACGCGCAGGCACAGTAGATGTAAATCGCTACGGTTTAAACCTAGCCGAGGCACTCACTAACTCGGGCGGCTTAAACGAAAACACCGCCGACGCAAACGGCATATTTGTACTGCGTAAACGCAACCTAAAAACCGATGGGGTTATTGCCGATGTATACCAACTACACGCTAAAAATGTAGCCGCGCTGGTACTGGCCGAGCAATTTGAACTGCAACCGCACGACATAGTGTATGTAACATCGGCACCACTTGCCCGTTGGAACCGCGTAATAAGCTTATTATTACCGTCTATTGCAACTGTTGACTCAATTGACGACATAACAGCAAACTAAGGATAACGATGTTCGATTCTATTTTGGTGGTATGTGCCGGTAATATATGCCGCAGCCCAACAGCCGAATACCTATTAAAAAGTAAACTAACAGCTAAAAATATTACCGTATCGTCGGCCGGGTTAACCGCCCTTGAAGGCAAACCAGCCGACAGCCAAGCACAACAAATAGCAAGCGTGCACGGCATAGATATGAGCAAACACCAAGGTAGGCAAATTAGCTCAAGTTTAGTTGCACAAAACAGTGTAATTTTAGTCATGGAGCAACGCCACTTAACCGACCTATGCACACGTTACCCGCAGGCGCGTGGCAAAACCTTTTTATTAGGTAAGTGGATTAACGACGCAGAAATACCCGACCCCTACCGCCAAAGCCAAGAGGCCTTTGAGCATGTTTTCGCATTAATCGATAGCGCGTGTAGCGCTTGGCAAAAGTATTTATAAGGATAGGCTAGTACATGAATGCTCAGCCCACTGCAGTAGCAGCAAATAAGCAAAATAAGTTTGAACAAGCAAGCCAAGAAATAGACCTAATGGCCCTATTAGGTGCATTAATTGATCGTAAATATTTTATTATTGCGTTAACCACCGTATTTATGTTGGTAGGTGTAGTGTATGCGGTGCTTTCTACCCCGGTATACCAAGCAACCGCCATGATCCAAGTAGAAGATGGCGGCAGCTCAGTACCCGGGTTTGACGACATGGCAGGCATGTTTGAAAGTACCTCGGCTGCGGTGACCGAAATAGAGCTACTTAAATCGCGCAGCGTAATTGGCGAAGCGGTCGATACCCTAAAGCTTGATATAACAGCCGAGCCAAAATTATTCCCGTTTATTGGTAACCGTGCCTACCGCACCTTTACCCCAAGCACTCAAGGCGAATTGGCCGAGCCAAGCTTTGGTGCAAGCAGCTATGCATGGGGCGGCGAGTACATTAACGTATTTAGGTTTGACGTACCGCGCTCTGCCATTGGTAAAGGCTTTGTACTGGTGGCCGGTGAGGCAAACACCCTAAGCCTACTTAACAGCGAAGACGAGGTAATACTAAAAGGCAAAGTAGGGCAAGAGCTAAGCAGTGGCCAATTTAACCTAACCGTACGCGAGCTTAACGCCCGCCCAGGTACCGAGTTTATAATTACACGCCAAGACCGCCTAAACACCATACTCGACCTACAAGCCGCTATTGGCGCCAGCGAAAAAGGCAAAGACTCAGGCATAATTAACCTAAGCCTACAAAGCACTAAACCACGCTACGCCGAAAAAGTACTCGACAAAGTAGCCGGTATTTATGTACGCCGTAACGTAGAGCGTAACAGCGCCGAGGCGCAAAAATCACTCGAGTTTTTAGAAGTACAACTACCCGAAATTAAAAAGCAACTAGAATTTGCCGAGCAACGCTTTAACGACTACCAAATACAGCGCCAGTCAATTAACATAACACTCGAAACCCAAGGCGTGCTCGAGCAAGTAGTAGAGCTAGAAACAAAATTACAAGAGCTAGAGCTAAAACGCCTAGAGCTAAGCCGTAAGTTTAAAAAAGACCACCCCACTTACCAAGGCATTTTAGAGCAAATAAAAACAGTAGAAAAACAAAAGCAACGCTTTGTGGGTGAGGTAGGTAACTTACCCGAAACCCAGCAAGAGCTACTACGTTTAAAACGCGATGTAGAAGTAAGTAATGAAATTTACACCCTGCTGCTTGCTAAAACCCAAGAGCTCGACATAGTACGCGCCGGCACCGTAGGTAACGTACGCATTATAGACTACGCCGAGGTAAACACCTCAAAACCGGTTAAGCCTAAAAAAGCCCTAATAGTGGTGATGGCGACAATGCTGGGCGGCATGTTAGCAGTGGCCATTGTGCTGGTACAAAAAGCCATGCACAAAGGCGTAGAAGACGCCAACGAAATTGAAGCTATTGGCCTACCTGTATACGCCAGCGTACCGTATTCAGACTACCAAGAAAAACTCACCGGTTTTGGTAAAGCCCGCAAAAAGGCAAAGGCTAAATCGATATTAGCGCTCGACAACCCCGCCGACTTATCAATAGAGGCACTGCGCAGCTTACGTACCAGCTTACACTTTGCGATGATGGAAGCTAAAAACAACCTAATTGCTATATCGGGCCCAAGCCCAGGGGTAGGTAAGTCGTTTATATCGGTTAACTTAGCCGCGGTATTAGCGCAAAGCGGTAAAAAAGTACTCATAATAGATGCCGATATGCGCAAAGGTTACCTACAAACCCAGTTTGGCTTAAAATGGGACGACGGCCTAAGCGATTACCTATCAGGGCGTTTAACGCTGCAGCAAATTACTAAACCAACCAAGGTTGAGGGTTTAAATGTAATTACCCGCGGGCAAATACCACCAAACCCATCAGAGCTACTAATGCACAGTAACTTTAGTAAACTGGTAGAGGAAGTAAGCAGCCAATACGACCTAGTAATAATAGATACGCCACCTATACTAGCAGTAACCGACCCAGCCATTGTAAGCGCCCACACCGGCACTACCTTACTGGTAACCCGCTTTGGCCAAAACCACTTGCGTGAAATAGAACTCACCCGCAACCGCTTTGAGCAAAACGGCATAGACGTAAAAGGCGTAGTATTTAACGGCATACTTAAAAAAGCCAGCAACGCCTATGGCTATTACGGTTATTACAATTACGAGTATAAATCGGATAAATAAGTAAAAGGCGCTAGGAAGACAAAGGCTTTAGGAAAACAAAGGTTTTAGGTACTAGGTAAAGATTAAGCCAAGCACATGTAGCAGCGGGTTTACCCCGCGTCGGTTAGTAGCAGCGGGTTTACCCCGCGTATGTTTTAGGTTCGAAACCCGAAACCCGTAGCTTTTCTCTGTGTAGCACAGCGCCTCGGTGGTGCAAAATATTTTGTAGGCGGGGCTTTACGCCGCGCAGGTAAATTAAAATATCTTGTAGGCGGGGCTTTACGCCGCGCAGGTAAATTAAAATATTTGTAGGCGGGGCTTTACGCCGCGCAGGTAAATATAAAATATTTGTAGGCGGGGCTTTACGACGCGCACATGTAGCAGCGGGTTTACCCCGCGTATGTTTTAGGTTCGAAGCCCGAAACCCGTAGCTAGAGGCCCGTCGCCCGTTGCAAAAAGCCCGTAGCTGTTTTTAAGCTGATTAACCTAGAACCTAGAACCTAGAACCTAGAACCTAGAACCTAGAACCTAGAACCTAGAACCTAGAACCTAGAACCTAGGTGCTAGATAACGTATAGCGTAGCTAAAAATGCTATTTATCTATTTTTTATTAAGTGCATTGTTTCTAATGCTAAATATAAGTCAGCATGCTTAAAAAATTAAATACCAGTCAGTTTATCCGTAACGTAGTTGTTGTTGCCTCAGGCGCTGCTGGAGCACAAATGATTACAATGTTGTTCATGCCCCTAATTACTCGCCTTTACGGTGCTGAAGCTTTTGGTTTGTTAGGTGTGTTTACCGCTGTGTTAGCTGTAATATCACCCGTTGCAGCGCTTGCATACCCAATAGCTATTGTTTTACCCAAAGTTGATGATGATGCAAGAAGCATTGCCAAGCTAAGTTTACTAATCGCTTCTGTCGTCTCAATTATTACTTTTATTGTAATCTTTTTAACAAAAGAACCATTAATAACTTTGTTTAACCTACAGGCAATTAGTAGTTATTTGCTGCTTCTTCCCATCGCTTTATTTTTTGCAGCAACACAACAAATAATGCAGCAATGGTTAATTCGCAAGAAACAGTTTAAAGTTACTGCCCGAGTAGCAGTTAGCCAGTCATTGATAATGAATAGTCTGAAAGCAGCGGGGGGGGCATTCAACCCTATTGGTGCGATATTGATTTTTACTGCAACACTGGGTAATGCGTTATATACAATGCAATTATGGTTTGGTGCTCAAAAATGGTCTATTGAAACAGATAGAATTAACTCTGAAAATAGTTCTAAAAGTAACTTGAAAATACTTGCACATAAACACAGAGACTTTCCTTTATACCGAGCACCGCAACAGTTTATAAATGCTTTGTCGCAAAGTTTACCAGTACTTTTATTAGCAAGTTTATTTGGGCCAGCATCGGCTGGTTTTTATACTTTAGGAAAAACAGCATTGGGGGTACCTTCGACTTTAATTGGTAAAGCAGTCGGTGATGTATTTTATCCACGTATTACTGAAGCAGCACACAACAAAGAAAATTTATTTAACCTAATACGTAAAGCAACAATTATGTTAGCCGCAGCAGGTATTGTACCATTTGGAATTATTATTATCTTTGGGCCTGAGTTGTTTAGTTTTGTTTTTGGTACCGAGTGGGTTGTCGCAGGCGATTATGCTAGATGGTTGTCTGTATGGCTGTTCTTTATGTTCCTGAATCCTCCTAGTAATATGGCAATCCCTATTTTAGCTATTCAAAGATTTTATTTATTTTTTACTGTTTTTTCTATTTCTCTTCGGGCAGCAGCTTTAGTCACTGGATATTACCTTTATGAAAGCGATGTTATTAGTTTGGCATTTTTTTGTACTACAAGTGCAATTATAAATGCTCTAATCATCACTATTGTTTTATTTAAGAGTTACAGGTTCAATAATGGAAAATCAAATGGTTAAGCTTTTTGCATGTGGTGATATTGTTAACTATAACAATGCTAAAGGTGAATTACTCTCCGATGATTTAGCTCAAATTATTCAAAGTATGGATTATTCTGTTTGTAATTTTGAAGCTCCGATACAGGGGAAAGGTGCACCAGAACCTAAATCTGGTATTCACCATAGTCAAAGGGCTGAAACATTGTCAGGCCTGAAAAAACAGGGCTTTGATCTTGCGTTACTTGCAAATAACCATATGTTGGATTTTGGTAAAGATGGTTTGCAAGCAACAATTGATGAAGCACAAAGGGTAGGGCTTGACACCGTTGGTGCGGGAATAGATGAAAGAGAAGCATATAAACCTTTAATAAAAAAAATAGGTGATATCACAATTGGTATTATTAATGCGTGTGAAGCTCAATTCGGGGTCATTGATTACTTTAAGCGGAGTGAAAGTGCAGGATATGCATGGATTAATCACACTTTAATTGATAAAACGGTTCTAAAATTAAAAGAAGAATGTGATTTTGTTTTAATTTTTCCGCATGCAGGATTAGAGAATTATTCAATACCTCAGAAAGAGTGGCGTGAAAGATATAAGCACTTGTGTGACTTAGGTGCAGATGCTGTTATTGCTTCACATCCTCATGTTCCTCAAGGATATGAACAATATGGAAAAAGCTTGATTTTCTATAGTTTAGGTAATTTTTATTTTGACCCAGGTAAATGGGCCCATAGAAAAAATAGTTCATTCTCTGTTATCCTTACTATGAAAAAAAATAATGCTATAAATTTCGAGCCTGTGTACCATCATATGGATCAAGGTAAAGTTGAAATAACACAAGTAGACCAAAGAATAGATCTACACAATCTATGCTCGCTTCTTGGTGAAGGGTATGATCAGGCACATGATGAAATGGTTATAAGCGCATACCCGGATGTGAAGAAACACTTAATATCTTCATTCTTCTCTATTCCTATAGCTTTTTCTTTTAAAAGTTGGACGAAAGAGTTAGCCGCAACTTTACTAGGTCGAAGGAAGAATACGAATAAAGTACTTAAGGGAATGCACTTTACACGTAATGAGGCTTATTACTATGTCCTACGCCATGGATTAGAGTTAGAAGCAAAACAAGAGTTAAACAATGAGTGATTATCTTTTTAGTAGCTTGCAACAAACAGAAGGTAAGCTGGCTCAAATAATTGAAAATATCTATGACGTTGAACCTCCAGAGACGCAAGAGTTTCATGGTAACTGGGGAACGTTAGCCGTTAGTCAAGGCTATTATAATGGGTTTAAACCTTACGTGACGGAGCAACATATCTTTATTGTTATAGGTGGCCCTGTTCTTTATTTTCGAGATAATGACTTTCTGGTTGAAAATGACTCTTATATTGCAAGTAAAGCCATTTATGAACGATGGATTATTGAAAATAAAATGCAGTGGGATGAAGATTTAAGCGGACCATTCACTATACTATTAATAGATAAAAAAAATAAGACACTTAAAGTTGTTACTGATTTAATGGCATTCATCCCAGTTTATGCTCATCAAAGCAATCAGAGCTTATTTATTGGCACGCATGTTGATGCGCTAGCGAGTGTGCCCAAGAAAAACGTGAATTTAGATCTTGTTTCATTAGCTGATTTTGTCTTAAATGATGTAATTACATATCCATATACTGCCTATAAGAATATTTACCAGTTAGCTCCAGCGAGTCAAATTATATTTAGCCGTGAGTCTTATACTTCTAAAGTTAAAAGTTACTGGGAACCCAAAGAAAGCAATTCATACACCAATATAAAAGAAGCGTCTACAGCGCTAAGGGAAGGGCTGGATGGGTACGTTAATCGCGTAACTAATAAAATGAGCAAGGTCGCTCAGTTCATTTCAGGTGGGGAAGACTCCCGAGTACTTTCGGGAATATTACCTTCCCATTTACAAAGGGAAGCATATGTTTTTTTAGACTCTATGAATGTTGAAGGGAAGATAGCAAAAAAAGTTGCAGACATATACGGGGCAAACTTTACTGTGGGGTTCAGAGAGAAAACACATTATTTAGATATTTTACCTGAAGCTAGTAAACTTGTTGGAATGGGTCACCAGTATCATCATGCCCACAGTTTGGGGTTTGATAAAAAGTTTAAGCTGGCTGAGTATACCGCTGTATTTGGTGGGTATTTATCAGATTCACTTTTGAAATCACCTTATGCTTTGAGTTATACCAACACTGGTAGATACCCTTTTATCCCTGATGTTTTTAAAAAAGGTGAAACTCAAACTAAAAAAATAACTAGCACATTAATTAGCGAAGATATTTTATGTGCAATTAATAAAAGACGTTTAGCTCGCTTTAAAGTTATCAAAAAATTGAGGCCTATATCTGCTCATGAGTGGTTTGTTCTTTACCCTGCAACTATGAGAACTGCTATACCTAATCTTTATACTACTCGCCGACTATTTAGAAGCTACGAGCCATTTATGTGCAAGGAGTCTGTAAAAATTAGTGCATCTGTACCCACTCAATGGAAAAAAAATCGCCGTTTGTTTAATTCTGCAATGAAACCTTACTTAAAAGAAAGTAAATGGCTATTGCATGCAGATGGCCGCTTACCTTATTTTCCTTGGTGGGTTAACAGTCCTATACAGTTTTGTATCTGGCTATATCGTCATTTAGCTAAGCGAATCGGTATAGTCAAAGGAAATCAAGGCCCCTGGGGGGACTGGGTGGAAATGTCTAAAAGTACTGAATGGGAAAAAATAGTTAATAAGCATTGTGAACAAGTGGAGTGTATAGGCTTTGAACTGAAAAATGAAAAAATTCATGAAATATTGATGTCTGAAAATTTATTTGTACTAAAGAAAGTTAATTTATTACAAGTGATATTTAATAATAGAAATTTTATTAGTAGTTGTAGTAAAGATACTCAATAATTACGACGCAGTACCTATTTAGGTTGTTGATAAAATAAAAAAGAATATTCACCTTACTTGCGATAGGTTTGCTTTTTATAGGTACTATATATTATGTTACAGTTCTTTTTCCCATTTATAGTGTTTTTGACTCTACTTGTATTGGTTATAGCGAAAGATAAGTTTTACTCTAACTCCGTATTTTTAATTAGTATTTATTTTATTGGATTACTATCTTCTGTTGCTTTATCTTTTCTTAACGATAAATATGCCTACTTTTTAGATGTTTATTATCTTGGAAGTGTTTTTTTTACGTTAGCTATATTGATACTTTTATCCCCTTTTATAATCGTGAATAGTGAAAACTTTAGCACCTTGGTTATACCAGATAGAAATATATTGGATAAAATTTCTATAATACTTATTTTACTTTCATTTTTTTCATTTTTTAATTTTATCCCTGTTATATATCAAGTATTAAATACTGAAAACTTGAGTCAGTTTAGGTATTTACTAACAGCTGAAGGACACCCGTACATAAATGAAGGTTTAATCAATACGTTAGCTGGAGTTGTGGCAACTTTTTTTATCATACCTCTTACATTATCGTTTGTTTATATTTGTATTAATTATAGGCCGTTATTATCAATTTTATTGCTCATTTCATCATTATCATATCCCGTTTTTGTTTTCTCTTATTTTGGCCGTGATGGCGTGGTTTTTTGGGGGCTTGCTGTTGTTTTTAATTTAATATTATTTCGAAAGTTTATCCCTCCAATTAAATTGTTAAAAATAAAGCGATTGTTATTAGTGTTAATATTTGTATTCATCGTTGTATTTATCTTTATTTCATATCATCGATTTGGGGATCTCGGTTCTGTGCTTCTGTCAATACTAGATTACTTAGGGCAGCAATTTATCAACTTCTCTACTTCTGTAGATTTAGATACAGAGTTCCGAAACGGCTCACGTTCTTTTCCTCTTTTTTATGAGCTTTTTAGTAATTCAGAAAACTCTAGCTTATTAAGGCAACAGTATTCTTCTCAGCTTTATAATAATGGCTTTGAGTATATTTCATGGTCTTGGGGGACATTACTTTTAGATTTCTATCAAGATTTTTCGCTGTGGGGTGTCTTTTTTATTGTTTCATTGATGTCTATGACTTTTGTTTTATTGTTAAGGAGGGGGTTTAGTAATATCAATTTCTTTTCACTATTATTTTATGTTGGCTATTGTCAAATTTTAATTCAAGGATACTTTTATTTCAGGCAATATAATAATGTAGGCAATTTATATATAATAATTATTCTATTGATTGGTATATTAGGAAGAATAAAGTTGCCTACTTGTTTAAGTAGTGAAAAAATCAGAGCTGAATATTAGATTTGGTAATTACCCTGAAAATAATAACAACCAAAAGTAGGGTTTGCATAGTTTATATAAATGGATATCTACTCTGAAAAGGTTAAAATAATATTAAATATGGTTAGTGCCTTTAGTGCGGCAAACCAAGTTGTACTAGGACAAGTTAAGACTGCGGATAAAAGCAATGAAATAAAAGCGATCCCCGAACTGCTTGAAATGCTTTCCTTGCGAGGCTGTTTAGTGACGATTGATGCTATGGGATGCCAGAAGGATATAGCAGAAAAGATAGTCGCCCAAGATGCAGATTACCTCTTAGCGGGAAAAGGTAATCAAAAACGATTGGAGCAAGCGATTAGCCAAGTGTTTAATTCTAGTATGCTTAATAGTTTTGAAGGGGATAAATACGTCACTCAAGAGAAAGGGCATGGTCGTACAGAAACACGTTTGAGTATGGTTGTTCACGATACAGATTTCTTAGGCGATATAGCGCTTGATTGGGCTGGACTCTCCACAATTGGTATGGTCGTTTCAATTCGTCAAGAAGGTGATAAGCCAGCAGAAACAATGCAAATCAAGCACTACATAAGCTCAGCAGAACTGACGGCTAAAGCTTTACTAGAGAGCACGCGATCACATTGGAGCATCGAAAATCAGATGCACTGGCGATTAGACGTAGGTTTTAAAGAAGATGAATGTCGGATACGTCGAGAGCAAGCGGGTGAGAACTTAGCAGTTATAAGGCATATAGCTTTAAACCTGCTGACGGAAGAAGCTAGCTTCAAAGCAGGGATCAAAAGAAAGCAGAAAAAAGCAAACCGTAGCAATAGCTACCTTTCGCAAGTCCTTGCAGGGCAAGGGGCTTCGTAATCTTGCCCTGCTAAAGTGCTATATTACAAAGGAGTCACATTCAATTATTGTAGCAGACTTATATAATGTGAATCGCTGTTGATATATGAGCGTTTATTTTGAAAGTTAAAAACTGAGTAGTCTTCTTCACTGACGTACTCTAATTATTAAGAAGTTGATAAAAGTAATTAGTACTTACCTTGATGAGTTATTATAAAAGGCTCCCCTAAAGCGACCGAAGAAAAGTTTAATTCACTACCCAGGACAAATTGACCACAACAGCGACAACTTAGTTTAACTGTACACCTTTTTGTGTGTTTCATTTATTTCATCGCCTTTAAGGACGAACATTATGTTTCTAGAAAAAGATAGCAGAGCTCTTGTAATTGTATCTAGCTTATCTAAAACTTCATTAGCCTCTTCTGAGAGAGCGATTTACTTGACTAAAACACTTGTAAATAATGGAATTAACGTTACTGTTTTAACCGTTGCCGATGATGACATTGAGGATTTCGATGGAAAAGTTAAAGTTTATCAATGCTTAAGTATTACTCCTATATTCAAAAGTAAGTTTCTAAATCGAGTATTATCTCCTTTCCCTGATAGTTCATTTTTAAGGCTTTGGAAAAGTAAGAAAAAAATTTTAAAAGAACTAGGTACTAATTGGGATGTTGTAATTAGCTCAACTCCACCTCATTCAATAAACTTTTTAGCAGCATCAATTGTCAGCAAGTCTAATGCTAAATGGATTATTGATTTAAGAGATGCTTGGCAAGGTAATAGGCTCCATAAATATGGCACTCATTTCCATGAGTTCATCTCAAATCTAACATATAAGGCTTATCTAAATCGTTGCGATTTAGTTATAGCCAATACACAAAAACTAAAAGATGAAATTTTAAAGCATGGAATAGATACTGAAGTTAGAACTGTACCTAATGGCTACCCCAGAGATTATTATTCAACTAGGGTTGTAAGTACTAAATATGACTACCTGTACAGCGGGTCACATTACGGTTTTAAAGCTGTGGGTATCATTAATCAACTGCTTTCAAAATCTGATTCTGAGATTAAAGTAGCTTTTCTTGGCGATAAGTTTAGAAATATTGGAAGTTGTTATAGTCTAGGTAAAGTACCATCAAAAGATGTACCTAATTACCTGTATAGTGCTGCAGTTTTAGTTTTATATCTACCAAAAGAAGAGAAAGGATCTGCTAGAATATTATTAAAAGCTTATGGCTATGCAAAAGCAGGAAAACCTATCATTTATATAGGGCCTCAGAATGCTACATATGAATTTTTAAATGAATACTCCAATGTCATCCAAGTTCACGAAGATGATCCAAGCTCCATGTTGAAAGCTATAAAAGTTATTAAAAATAAAGAGTACAAAGTGAATTTAAAAGGCATTAATGCAGATTTTTCGTATGAAAAAAACTTTGAAACTAAGTTAATTGCGGATTTAAAAGAAGAATGATAGTTCTAATTAATGCCACGGCCGCTAAAAATGGAGGGGCCTTGACTATATTAAATGGTTTTATTGAAAGTAAAGAAAGGGACAAATCTAATCATTATATTGTTATGTCGCCAATTGAACCAAAAAAGAAATATAAAAATGTAACTTGGATTAAGAAAGAAACGTCAGGCATTGCTACTTTGTTATTTACTCTTTTTACTTCATGGTTTTATTGTAAATTTTATAAATGTGAAAAAATCGTGAGCTTTTCTAATATAAACACCTTATTTCCATTGAAGTATAAAGTTTCTTATTTTCATAATATCTTGATATTTGAAGGAAAGGGGGTTAAATATTTTATCCTTAGAAATATAATTAAGTATTTTGGTAAAAAGTCCTGTGTATATATTGTACAAACCTCATATGTAAAAAAAATATTTATAGAAGCAGCAGGCTATGGGTATAACATTAAAATATGTTGGCCAGGTATATCTATACATGCTCCAAAAAGCAAAGCTAGTAGTAATAGTTATATAAATAAAATAGATGATGGGAAACTAAAAATACTGGTTCCTATTACTAATATCCACTTAGTACATAAAAATTTTGAGTTGGTGCAGAGTCTAGCTGATTTTTTAGCTGGAAATAACATCGTATTAATTGTTACCGCAGATTCTAACTTGAAACTAAGTAATATTAACTTTATCGGAATGCAAAGCAGGGACTCCTACCTAGCTTTACTTGACGCAGTAGATGCAACCTTAATTACGTCTACTTTTGAAACTCTATGCTTACCCATATTTGAATCACTAGTGAAAAATAAGCCCGTATATGTATATGATGCACCATACGTAGATGGCTTATTTGATGACTTTGGAACAATCCCTGGATTAATTAGATTTAATAATGAAGAAAATTTGAAATTAAAGTTAAGTAACTTTTCAAAGGTAGATATTGACTTTGAAGGGGACGTTTATAGCCCTGCTAACTGGGATTTTTAAAAAAGAGTGCTTACAATGTTTAAAGAAAAAACACTATTAATAACTGGCGGTACAGGCTCATTTGGTAATGCAGTATTACGTCGCTTTCTAAATACCGACATTAAAGAAATTCGCATTTTTTCACGTGATGAAAAAAAACAAGATGATATGCGAAAGCATTTTCAATCAAATAAGTTAAAGTTTTATATTGGTGATGTTCGCGATAGCCAAAGTATTAATTCAGCTATGCGCGGTGTTGATTATGTTTACCATGCTGCTGCGTTAAAACAAGTTCCGTCATGTGAGTTTTATCCGCTAGAAGCTGTTAAAACTAACGTGCTTGGAACAGAAAATGTACTTGAAGCTGCTATCGCTAATAATGTTGAGCGTGTAGTGTGCTTGAGTACCGACAAAGCAGTGTACCCAATTAATGCGATGGGTATTTCTAAAGCTATGATGGAAAAAGTAATTGTGGCTAAAAGCCGTAACCTAGAGCATACCAACACCACTATTTGTTGTACTCGCTATGGTAATGTAATGGCATCCCGTGGCTCGGTTATTCCTTTATTTATTCGACAAGTGGTTAACAACGAGCCAATTACTATTACTGACCCAACCATGACCCGCTTTATGATGACGTTAGATGATGCTGTTGATTTAGTATTACATGCTTTCGAAAATGGCCAAAATGGTGATATTTTTGTACAGAAAGCGCCAGCAGCAACCATTGAAGTATTAGTAACAGCGTTGCTCGAAATGCTTAAAAAGCCTGAGCATGTTGTGAATGTGATTGGTACTCGCCATGGCGAAAAATTGTTTGAAGCCTTATGCAGCCGCGAAGAAATGTTTGTTGCACAAGAGCAAGGTGAATACTTTAGGGTACCTGCAGATAACAGAGACTTAAACTACTCAAAGTTTTTTGAAGAGGGTGATTCAGACCTCTCAAAAGTTGAAGATTATAACTCGCATAATACTGAGCGTTTAGACGTTGAAGGCATGAAGCAACTTCTACGTAAGCTTGATTTTATACGTGAAATTGAGTCTGGAAATATTATTGTTCCTGAAGGTGTTTAAGGATGAAAATATTAATTATAGGTGCTACAGGGATGCTTGGTTACAGCCTGTTTAGCAACTTAAATGAACACAGCCACTTGTCAGTATTTGGCACGGTGCGTAGTATTGATGGCAAAGAACAATTTTTTAGCAATATGCAACAGCAACTGATTACTGGTGTTGACGTATACGACATTAGCTCATTGCAGCATGCTATCGAAACCGTGGCACCTGATGTAGTAATTAACTGTGTGGGTTTAATTAAACAGCATGGTATTTCAAAGCAGCACATAGATGCTGTTAAAATTAATGCATTACTTCCACATGAGTTGGCCAATATTTGTGACCAGGTTAATGCAAAATTGATTCACTTCTCAACTGACTGTGTATTTACCGGTAATGAAGGTTTATATAACGAAAATTCATTACCTGATGCGCGTGACTTGTACGGTAAATCAAAGTGTTTAGGTGAAGTGAGCTACGGCAAACATCTAACGTTAAGAACCTCGATTATAGGGCATGAGCTTACATCTGCCGTAAGCTTAGTAGATTGGTTTTTATCACAAGGCGAAAGCACTAAAGGTTTTTCTAAAGCTGTTTTCTCAGGCTTGCCTACCTGTTATATAGCCACGCTGTTGGCGGAATATGTCTTACCAAATCAAGGTGTTACAGGCTTGTTGCATTTATCGGTAGATCCGATTGATAAATACACGCTATTAAAGTTAATTGCAGAGCAGTACCAAAAGCAAATCACTATTGCTGAGTCGCAAGAGTTGGTGATTGATCGCTCACTAAATTCAGATAAATTTAGGCAATTAACTCAGTTTAGCCCGCCGGCGTGGAATAAGCTTGTCGAGTATATGCACTCAGATTACGTTAAAAGGTATAAAGCATGAAAAAGTTAAAAGTTGTTACAGTTGTAGGTACTCGCCCAGAGATTATTAGGTTGTCATGCACCATTGCAAAGTTAGATGAGTTTTGTGAGCATGTGCTAGTGCATACTGGGCAAAACTATGACTATGAACTTAATCAAATATTTTTTGAAGACTTAGGTATTCGCGCCCCAGATATATTTTTAGAATGTGCAGGCGCTACTGCCGCAGAAACTATGGCGCAAGTAATTAGTAAAGCTGATGCTATGTTTGCCAATGTACAGCCGGATGCTATTTTAATTTTAGGCGACACCAACAGCGCAATGGCGGCTATTCCTGCAAAACGTAAAAAAATTCCAATTTTTCATATGGAAGCAGGTAACCGCTGTTTTGATATGCGCGTACCCGAAGAAATTAACCGTAAAATAGTGGATCATATTTCTGATGTTAACATGCCTTATACTGATATAGCGCGTGAATATTTATTAGCCGAAGGCTTAAAGCCCGATCTAATTGTTAGAACGGGCAGCCCAATGGATGAAGTGTTAAATTGTTATAAAGATAAAATTTCGAATGCTGAAATATTAACAACACTTGGTTTAAAATCAGGTGAGTATTTTGTGGTTAGTGTTCACAGAGAAGAAAATGTCGATTCCGAAAAAAATATTCACAGTTACGTACAAGCACTAAATGCTATTGCCGAAAAATACCAGCACCCTATTATTGTATCGACACACCCTCGTACCAGAAAGAAAATTGACTTACTTAACTTAGAGTTTCATCCCTTAGTTAAGTTATTGAAACCACTTGGCTTTAGTGATTACGTAAAATTGCAAATGAAGGCGAAAGTCGTATTGAGCGACAGCGGTACTATCACAGAAGAGTCATCTATTTTAAACTTTCCAGCAGTAAATATTAGGGATGCACAAGAGCGCCCCGAAGGCTTTGAAGAAGGTGCGGTTATGTTTACTGGCATGAATGTAGAGCGGATACTACAAGCTATCGAAATACTCGATAAACAACCTCGTGGTGAGCACAGACTCATTAATCAAGTGCAAAACTACATTGCTCCCAATGTTTCAGACAAGGTATTACGAACCATTATTAGTTATACCGACTATGTAAATAGAGTGGTGTGGAAAAAATATTAATGAAACTTGCTTTAATTATTGATGACTACTTGCCAGATAGTACTCGTGTGGGTGCTAAAATGTTTCATGAGCTCGCACTTGAGCTCATGGCAAGTGGGCATAATGTCACTGTGATTACACCTGTTGTAGGGCAGGCAGAACAATTTACTGAACAAAGCTTAGATGGTGTAAAGGTTTGGCGTTTTAACTCTGGCCCCATTAAAGATGTAAACAAAGTAACGCGAGCACTAAATGAAACGTTACTCTCATTTAGAGCTTGGTCGGCTATTAAGCCCTATGTAAGTGAGCATACCTTTGATGGCGTAATTTACTACTCACCATCAATATTTTTTGGTGGTTTGGTCAATAATATTAAGCAGCGCTGTAACTGCAAATCTTATTTAGTGTTGCGTGACCTGTTTCCGCAATGGGTTATAGATGCCGGTATGATCAAACAAGACTCTTTAATAGCACGCTACTTTAAGTTTTTTGAACAGCGCTCTTACCAAGCAGCAAACACTATTGGTTTGATGTCAGAAAAAAATTTAGAGGTATTTAAACAAAGTAATGGTTATCAATACCCCACAGAAATTTTGCGTAACTGGGCAGATACAACACCTATTAATATTAGTACCAACCTTAACTCTATTCGTACGCAGCTAAAGCTAGAAAATAAAGTTATTTACTTTTATGGCGGCAACATTGGCCATGCGCAAGATATGGCAAACTTAATGCGCTTAGCTAAAAATATGCAGCATTGTGGCCAAGCGCATTTTTTATTTATTGGTCAAGGTGACGAAGTTGAATTAATTAATAAGCTGGCAAAACAGTGGCAATTAACAAATTACACTTACTTACCCTCGGTTAATCAAAATGAGTTTAAGCATATATTAGCCAGTATTGATGTAGGCTTGTTTTCTTTATCTGCTAAACATACAGCTCATAACTTTCCCGGTAAACTGTTAGGCTACATGGTGCAGTCGTTGCCTATTTTAGGTAGTGTAAACAGTGGCAACGATCTACAAGCGTTAGTTAACTCAAATAAAGCTGGATTTATTAGCGAAAATGGTGATGATGAAAAGCTACTAAAAAATGCATTAGCGCTATACGAAAATCCCAGCTTACGAAAACAGCTTGGTCACGGAGCTTATAATTTGCTAAAGAATGAGTTTGCAGTTACGTCTATTGCCGCTAACATTATTAAAAAGTTAAAGGATGTTAATGAGGAAAATCACTCAGCGTGATTTAGGGCTTTTGTTTAACGAGGCCAGCAAATCATCAAGAAAAAGAGCTCACTTAAACTTACATACTAGCTTTGATGATAAAGTACAAAGATTATACATAGCCCTACTGAAAGACAGTTATGTAGAGCCACATTACCATGCATTAGCGCATCAATGGGAAATGTTTATTGTACAAAGTGGAGTATTAAAAGTAGCACTACATAATAAAGATGGCTCTGTAATAAGGTCTTTTTTAGTTGGAGATGCACAAGATACACAATGTATTGAATTTAAACCGGGTGATATACACAGTGTAGAATGTATATCAGATAAGGCGCTAATGTTAGAAATAAAAGAAGGCCCTTTTATTGAAGAGTATGCAAAAACGCTATTAAAAAACGATTAAACTATTATTCTTTATTTTAGTGTTACTTATTTAGTGCTAGAAATAGCTATTTTTTAACAACGCTCTTATGGATTAAAATATTAAATTTACTAATGGAACTACTATGTTTATAGATTTATTCCTCACCTTTTTTATAGCCTTTGCAATTTTATTCTTAATGCGTAAGGTTGCTCGTAGGGTGGGCCTTGTAGATAAGCCGTCGGGCCGAAAAATGCATACGGGTAATGTGCCATTAGTAGGTGGTGTGGCAATTTGTATAACTATAGTTAATTATATTTATACGCACCCTAACATGATTAACCATGCTAATTTATACATGCTCTGTATTTGTGGGTTAACAGCTGTTGGTGCTTTGGACGATCGCTTTGATTTAAGCGTAAAAATACGCATGTTAGTTCAGGCGTTAATTTCTGTTGCTATGATTTACTTTGCAAATGCTGAACTACACACGCTAGGCAACCTGTTTGGGTTTGGTGTTATAGAGCTAGGGCTGTTTGGCGTAGTAATAACAGTATTTGCTGTTATTGGCTGTATTAACGCATTTAACATGGTTGACGGTATTGACGGGCTGTTAGGTGGGCTTTCGGTTGTTACCTTTGGTGCTATTGGTATTTTATTAAGCATGCGTAATGAACAAAGCCTAAGTTATTTATGTTTATTGTTAGTAGTTTGTATGGTGCCATATATTATTATGAACCTTGGCCTAACAGGACGCGAGCGTAAAGTTTTTATGGGCGATGCCGGCAGTATGATGATTGGTTTTACTGTTATTTGGTTGCTTATTGGCGCAAGCCAAAACCCCGGTAATGCAATGATTCGCCCAGTGACTGCCCTATGGTTAATTGCTGTGCCTTTAATGGATATGGTTGCAATTATGATACGCCGTATTAAACAAGGTAAATCGCCCTTTAAGCCAGACCGCGAGCACTTGCACCACATATGCCAGCGCCTAGGCTGTAGCTCAACACAAACCCTTATTTTAATATGCTTTGTTGCTACATTGTTTGCTAGCGTAGGTATAATTGGCGAAGTATTTTTAATACCCGAGTTTTTAATGTTTTATGGTTTTATTACTTTGTTTGGTGTGTACTTACTTATACTTATAAATTACTGCACAGTAATGAACTTTTTTAGACGAAAATTAGCACTGCCTGAAAAAGAATACTCAGCAGGAAAGTAAATGCCGCAAATTAAATTTGTTTTATTAAAATACTGACTAATCTTAAAGGATTAACATGAAAATTACAGTAGTTGGTACAGGCTATGTTGGCTTGTCGAACGCTATGTTGCTTGCGCAACACAATAAGGTGGTTGCGTTAGATATTGACGATAATAAAGTAGCCCTATTAAAAAACAAGCAGTCACCTATTGTTGACGTTGAAATAAGTGATTTTTTACATAATAAGCCATTAAATTTTACCGCCACTACTAATAAAGAGTCGGCTTTGGTTAATGCTGAGTTTGTAATTATTGCCACCCCTACCGATTACGACCCAGTAACTAACTATTTTAATACCAGCTCGGTTGAATCGGTTATTGCCGATGTAATTAAAATAAACCCAATGGCTACTATGGTTATTAAATCAACAGTGCCTGTGGGTTACACACAATCAGTAAAAGAGAAGTTTGCTACGAGTAACATACTATTCTCGCCAGAGTTTTTACGCGAGGGTAAAGCATTGCACGATAACTTATACCCATCGCGGATTATTGTGGGTGAGCAAAGCGAGCGCGCATCAACCTTTGCTAACTTATTGGCGCAAGGTGCTATAAAAGAAAATATTGATATTTTGTTTACAGATTCTACAGAAGCTGAGGCAATTAAGTTATTCTCAAACACTTACCTTGCCATGCGGGTTGCCTACTTTAACGAGCTAGATAGCTACGCAGAAAGCCATGGCTTAAATGCCAAACAAATTATACAAGGCGTAGGGTTAGATCCTCGAATTGGTAGCCATTATAACAACCCTTCGTTTGGTTATGGCGGTTACTGCCTTCCAAAAGACACCAAGCAGCTATTAGCAAACTACAAAGATGTACCCAATAATATGATTGGTGCCATTGTAGAGGCAAATACTACACGTAAAGACTTTATTGCCGCCTCTATTTTAAAGCGCAACCCTAAAGTGGTTGGTATATACCGCTTAGTAATGAAAACCGGCTCAGATAATTTTAGAGCTTCGTCAATTCAAGGAATTATGAAGCGCATTAAAGCCAAAGGCATTGAGGTTGTTATTTATGAACCGGCCTTAGCCGACGAGGCATTTTTTAACTCACGCGTAATGAAAGATTTTGCCGAGTTTAAACAGTTAGCAGATGTTATTGTGTCTAACCGTATGGCAGACGAACTAAGCGACGTAGCAGATAAAGTATACACCCGCGATTTGTTTGGTAGTGATTGAAAAATAGGCTTTAGGTACTAGGTAGAGATTAAGCCAAGCATAGTGTTTGGGTTAATCGTAGGCGGGGTTTTACGCCGCGTAAGCTTTTCTGCTCTGTGTAGCGCGAAGCGCCTCGGTGTTTTCTGTGGTGAAAAAAATATTAAACACTATTTACCACAGAGGTCACAGAGTGCACAGAGGAAGTGATTAAGTACAAAGGTTACGGGCGTCGGGTTTCGGGGCGCGGGTAGATATTAAACCTAAAACTTTTCTGCTCTGTGTAGCGCGAAGCGCCTCGGTGTTCTCTGTGGTGAAAAATATTAAACACTATTTACCACAGAGGTCACAGAGTGCACAGAGGAAGTGATTAAATGCAAAGGTTACGAGCGGTGGGTTTCGGGGCGCGGGTAGACATTAAACCTAAAACTTTTCTGCTCTGTGTAGCGCGAAGCGCCTCGGTGTTCTCTGTGGTGAAAAAATATTAAACACTATTTACCACAGAGGTCACAGAGTGCACAGAGGAAGTGATTAAATACAAAGGTTACGGGCGTCGGGTTTCGGGGCGTGGGTAGACATTAAACCTAAAACATGCGCGGGGTAAACTCCCGCCTACGGGTAATTTTGACGCGGGGTAAACCCGCTACGAACCTAAATTCTAAAACATGCGCGAGGTAAACTCCCGCCTACGGGTAATTTTGACGCGGGGTAAACCCGCTACGAACCTGAATTCTAAAACATGCGCGAGGTAAACTCCCGCCTACGGTTAATTTTGACGCGGGGTAAACCTGCTACGAACCTGAATTCTAAAACATACGCGAGGTAAACTCCCGCCTACGGGTAATTTTGACGCGGGGTAAACCCGCTGCTACAAACCTAAATTCTAAATTCTTGTAACTTTGACCTTTCCCCTTTAAACTTTGCGCTAGAACCTAGAACCTAGAACCTAGAACCTAGAACCTAGAACCTAGAACCTAGAACCTAGAACCTAGAACCTAGAACCTAGAACCTAGAACCCAGAAATTGATGGATTTTATAATTTTAACCCGGACTCACCTATGCCTAAATTTAATACTTTGTTTTTAAGCTGTGCTGCGGCATTGAGCTTACCTGTTGTTGCCAGCGATATTAAAACGTATCAATCGTTTACTGGTTACACTGGCTTAATTAATACCCCTAATGCACATGTTTTAAATAAAGGCACCATTGATATTGGTTACAATAACCAGCTTGATTTTCGTGGGCAAAAATACATGGATGGCCACAACTTTGCTTTTTCGGCGGGGTTGTTAAAAGGGCTTGAGGTAGGTGGGTTTGTGGCATCTAACACCATGCACGACAATATGTTTCACTCTGCGGGCCGTGGGCAAACTCGAGATTTATCGTTTAATATTAAGTACCAAGTACCGTATATCCCTCAAGACTGGTTTAGTTTTGCCATAGGTGCAAGAGACTTTGAAGGCGCGGCCAATAACTATAAAACTTTTTATGCGGTTGCATCAAAAGAGTTATGGGATTTTAGGTTTAGTGGCGGGGTGGGCTCAACCGACCGCCGCATGGGGCAAATGGATGGGGTGTTTGCAGGGGTAGAGTGGCAGCCACTTGAGTGGTTTAGCCTATTAACCGAGTACGACGCCGAGGCTGTAAACGCCGCTGCGCGTATTACAGTGCCTAAAAAGTGGCTTTACGATATTGGTGAGCTTACCTTTACCAGCCGTTTTTATAGTAGTACTGATTTTTCTGAGGATGAAAGCAATTATTGGGGGGTTAATTTTACCCTGCCTTTAAGTAACCAAGTTAATTACCCACAACCGGCTCCCGCGCCAACACACACTACCGCGGCGTTACCGGCTAAAACCAGTTTAAAACAGCACGCAACAGCTAATGCGCCAACGCCTAGTACGGCAAACGCAGCGGTAAAGCGTGCTAATAATACGGCTAACAAACACACCACCACGCAAGCCGATGTTTCGCGCAGCGGTGTACATTCAGCGCCTTTAGGTGTTACCTATAGCGAGCCTACGCTTAACAAACAAGCCTTAGCATTAAAAACACAACTAGCTAAAGACGGCTTTGAAAACATAGCCGTGGCTTACAGCGTTGACAAGCAAATATACATTGAATTTGAAAACGCCACCTTTAACCGTAACGACATAGACGCGTTAGGGTTAGTATTAGGCCGAGTAAGCGAAATAATTACCGAGCAACAGGCTGGGTTTCATATTCAGTTAAATAAATACAATATTGCGCTGTTTACCTTACAGGGCGAGGTAGATAACTACCGCGAATTTATTGTTAATGGTATTACCCCCGATTTAGCCATAACACAAAATGCAGTAACCCCACCCGGTGGGCTTACCTGGATTGGCGCAACCTATGCTAACTCACCTTATTTTAAACCGCGTTTAACTTTAAGCCCCACTATTAGTAATACCTATGCTACAGAAATAGGTGTATACGATTACTCGTTAGCGCTAAAAGCCGATTTAGAGGTGCCTTTATGGCAAGGCGGCGGGGTTATAGTAAGCGGCCAAGTGCACCTGGCCAATAGCGACGATTACGACAAAAACAAACCGTATCATAACTACAGAAAAGAAACCGGCATAACACGCGCGGCTGTGCATCAAACCTTTAAATTGCCGTTTGGTTTTTATAACCAAACACAAGTGGGCTTTTTTAAAGAATATTACGACTTTGAGGGCATAACCAACGAAACCGCGTGGTTAAGCAAGCAAGGCCGCCATAAAGTAAGTGCCAAGTTAGGTTATTTTGAATACCAAGACTACCTAGGCAGCGAAGAATACCAAGCCCTTTCGTATCAATATAATTGGGTTGAACAAAATATGACCCTGCACGCCCAAGTGGGTAACTACTTTTACGGCGACAGCGGCGTTAAGTTAGAAAGCCGTTTTTGGTTTGGCGACAGCTACATTGGGTTATTTTATGAAAATACCGACGCCCAAAAAGCTGGTGCCAGTATTAGTATTCCGCTAACGCCGCGTAAAGATATGGCGGTTACTCGCTACGGGCAAGTAACCGGTACTAGCGAGTACAGGCATAGCATAAGCTCGCAAATTGGTGAGTCGCATAATCGTTTGGTATTTAACCAAGGGTATACCCCAGGTACAGCGGTAAATTTAGATAATTTACTGTTAAATCAGGGGCGTGCGTCTAGCGATTATATTTACGCTAACTTAGCCCGACTAAAAGAAGTGTACTTAACTTACCGATAACAATTTCGGTAACAATTTTTTAGCCTAACTATTGTACAAGTTACCAGTTAGTCTATATGATAATAACAAATTAACTGTTTGGCGCTTTATGCGCCTAATTAAAAAATGTTGGTTTTTTGCCCTTTTTGTTGCGTTATAACTATACTTTTTTAAAGTATGCGCTACTATATTAACGAGTAAAAAACCTTGTTTATTGATTGTTTATATAAAGGAATAAAAGGACTCCCTATGTTAACTAACAAAAAATCGCTATTAGCCCTGTCTGTAGCATCAACGTTCGTTCTTACTGGCTGTTTAAGCGATGACGACGATAATAAAGTAACACCACCACCGCCGCCGCCACCGGTTGTAGTAGTTCCACCTGAAGCACCTGCAGAAATTAGCGCTGTAGTTTACGGTAACGTAGTCGATTTAGAAAATGCAGATGCGCTTTCTGCAACGGTTACATTTTTTGAAGCCGGCGTAGCGTCTGAAAATATTGTTGACATTGATGGTAATGTAACTGCAACAATCGATTCTGAAGACGGTAGCTTTGTTTTTCAACTGAAAGACGGTGCAGACCTAAGCCAAGTAACAGCTGTTGTTACATCTGAAGGCTATGTATCAAAATCTTTTGTTGTTGACTTAGCAGGTATTGAAGACGGTGATGTATCGGTTGAGCTAGGCTTAACTTCTGCAAGCACTGCTGATTTAGCTGTAGCTGACCCAGTTGAAGCTACTATTGGCGAAGACGGTACAAGCGACACTCCAATTGAAGTTGACGTTGATAACAACGACGGTGCAACTTCTAAAGTTGTGATCCCTGCAAACACAGTATTACAAGATGCAAACGGCGCGCCGGTAACGGGTTCTGTTAGCGTTAAAGTAGTTACAGCTAAGCCTGGTTCTGCTGCTGCAGCTTCTATTGTGCCACAAGGTTTAAATAGTGCTGATTCAACAAAAGTGCTTTCACCATCAGGTGTAGCAAGTGTTGAAATGGTTAACGAAAATGGTGTTAAAGTTAAGAAATTCTCTAGCCCTATTAATGTAGAAATGGCTGTTAAAGCGGGTTCTCCTGCTTCTTTAGGCCTTTCTTCACAAAATGAAGACACAGGTGTTTGGACTGCTGAAGATCAAAACGTAACAGTTACTGGTACTACTGGTAGCTTTACAACTGACCACTTAACGTTTTTTGCTGCCACGACTGAGTCGGACGTATGTAGTACGCCAGTTCGCTTTTTACTATCTGGTGACACCGATGCAATACCTGCGTCTGGTTTAAACCTACGTATTAGCTCAAGTGATGTTGACCGTACACTTTCAGGCGTAAAAGAAAACCTAACTTTACCTACTGCTTTAGTTTCGTTTATTGGTATTAGTGATACAGCTCAAACTCGTGTTCGTATGCGTGACCTTGAAGGTAACGTTTGGTTTGATTCAGAAAGTGAAGTTGCAATTTGTGGTGACGTAAATGTTGCTCTATCAGCACCTGAAGTTACTTACCAATCAGAGTCTTTAGCTATTGTTGCTCAGTGTAGTAACGATACTGATGTTTCTGTTGGTGCATCTGGCGCGTTAGTTAAATACAACCGTGCTGGTAAGTCATCTCGTATCGCTAAAGGCGATGGCGCTGGTAACTATGCATTAGACAACATGGTTGACGGCGAAACTTACACTGTAAATGTTAAGTACACAGGTACTTTAGAGTCAATTGCTGATGCAACATTTACTGTAACAGCTGACGGTGAGAACGAAACTCGCACTGAATCTTTAGAGTGTGATACAACTACTGGCGGTACCGGTGGTACTGGCGGTAACTAATATTTTGTTAGTTCCTATTGGGGATTAAGCCTAAAAGCCGCATTTATGCGGCTTTTTTTCGTTTTGGGGAAAGGGGAAAGAGCAGGTTTTAGAAATCAGATAGTAGAAATCAGAAATCAAGCAGAGTCGAACCTATTTTTTAAGTTATTTTATTTACCACAGAGGTCACAGAGTAAGTGATTAAATATAAAGGTTAAAGGTGAAAGGTTAAGGGTGAAAGAGCAGGTTTTAGAAATCAGATAGTAGAAATCAGAAATCAAGCAGAGTCGAACCTATTTTTTAAGTTATTTTATTTACCACAGAGGTCACAGAGTGCACAGAGGAAGTGATTAAATATAAAGGTTAAAGGGTGAAGGTAAAAGAGCAGGTTTTAGAAATCAGATAGCAGAAATCAGAAATCAAGCAGAGTCGAACCTATTTTTTAAGCTATTTTATTTACCACAGAGGTCACAGAGGAAGTGATTAAATATAAAGGTTAAAGGGTGAAGGTTAAAGAGCAGGTTTTAGAAATCAGATAGTAGAAATCAGAAATCAAGCAGAGTCGAACCTATTTTTTAAGTTATTTTATTTACCACAGAGGTCACAGAGTGCACAGAGGAAGTGATTAAATATAAAGGTTAAAGGTGAAAGGGGAAGGGTTAAAGGTGAAGGGTTGCGGGCGACGGGCTTCGGGTTGCGGGGAAACCACCGCGTTTTAATTATTTTGTAGGCGGGGCTTTATGCCGCGCACTTTACTTAAACATGCGCGAGGTAAACTCCCGCCTACGGTTAAGCACCGTGTTTTAATTGTTTTGTAGGCGGGGCTTTATGCCGCGCACTTTACTTAAACATGCGCGAGGTAAACTCCCGCCTACGGTTAAGCACCGTGTTTTAATTGTTTTGTTTTCTCTGTGTAGCGCGAAGCGCCTCGGTGTTCTCTGTGGTGCAAAAAGAAGGTTAAAGGCGAATAGTTAAAGGTTAAAGAGCAGGTTTTAGAAATCAGATAGCAGAAATCAGAAATCAAGCAGAGTCGAACCTATTTTTTAAGCTAGTTAGCATAGCTGCTAACTCTTTTGTTTCTAAAACCCATACTTGGCTTATACCTTTTGGTAAATAGCCAATTTCATCTCCAATATAGATTTGGGTGCGCGCTTCACCTAGTGAGGCGCGTGCAATATCAATAAAGCGGCTTTTTTCTTTAAAGCTTTCTCTGCAAACCCCCTCAGCTATATTGCTGGGAACCGATAGCGCAGACCGAGTTAACTGATCTCTAAACCCATAATCTTTTAAATTAGCGGTAGATTTATAAATTTCACAACTGAGTTTTACAGATCTTTTCCATACATCTAAATGCTCAAAGTTCATTACGATCTCCTAGATTAAAATAAGACTTCTGATATCTGACTTCTAACTTCTAATTTCTAACTTCTAATTTCTAACTTCTAACTTCTAACTTCTAACTTCTAACTTCTAACTTCTAACTTCTAACTTCTAACTTCTAACTTCTGACTTCTGACTTCTGACTTCTAATTTCTAATTTCTAATTTCTAATTTCTAATTTCTAATTTCTAATTTCTAATTTCTAATTTCTAATATCTGACTTCTGACTTCTGACTTCTGACTTCTGACTTCTAACTTCTAACTTCTGATTTCTGATTTCTAATTTCTAACTTCTAACTTTTAACTTTTAACTTCTAATTTCTAATTTCTTCTATTCTTTACCCTTTCCAATTTCAACATTTACATCGTTTCCTAATATTTCTTTGTATTTTGCTGCGAGTGCGTTTTTGGCGTCGTTGTCGCCGTGGACTATTTTTATGTGGCTGGGTTTTTTACGCATGCCGGTTACAAATTTAATTAACCCGGTTTGATCGGCGTGGGCGCTGTAGCCGCTTATGGTGTGTATTTGGGCGTTTATATTAATGCGCGTATTATTTATAAATACATAGCCGTTACGTGGGCCGTATTTTTGTATATCGCGCCCTAGGGTGCCGCGCCCTTGGTAACCTACAAAGAGTACGTCGGTGGTTTTGTCGGTTAAAAAGCGTTCTAGGTAGTTAACAATTCGCCCACCGCTGCACATACCGCTTGCAGCTAAAATAATGGCGGGTGTTTGTCGGGTGGATAAGTAATTTATTATTGCTAAGTGCTCGCTGTGGGTGTTTATGGTGGTCAGGTTTTCAAAGTCGAGCGGGTGGCGGCCTTTGGCTACTTTTTGTTTGGCTTCTTCATCCCATAAATATTTAAACTTGCGGTACTGCTGGGTAAAGTTTGCGGCCATGGGTGAGTCGAGTATTACGTTTATTGTGCGCCACGGTGAGTGTTTGGCTGATGCATGAATAAGCTGTTCAAGCTCGTATAACAGCTCTTGCGTGCGCCCTATGCTAAACGCGGGTACAAGCACTACGCCGTTATCGGCTACGGCGCGTTCAATCACGGCTTTTAATGTTTGCGTGCGTTGCTTACGGCCTTGGTGGTTTTTATCACCATAGGTTGATTCTATCACTAAGGTATCGGCTTTGTAGGGGGCTTTGGGGGCGGGTAATAAAGGTGTGTAAGGCGCGCCTAAATCGCCAGAAAACACTACGCGGTGGCTGTTTTTGGTTTTATGCACTGCTGGGATTATGTCTATTTCTACATAGGCTGAGCCTAAAATATGCCCTGCTCGTTGTAATCGCGCTTTGGCTGTATGTTCGCCGTTGCAGGGCAGCTCAAACCAGGTTTTAAAATCAACCGCTACAACTTGCTGTTTAAGTAATTTTAAGCAGGCATTTATTATTTTTTGATCGCGGGTAACGCCTACTTTTAATGCGTCTTCAATAACGAGTGGCAGTAAGCTGGCCGATGCCACTGAGGTAAATATGGGCCCTTTAAATCCTGCCATAAGTAGGTAAGGAATGCGGCCTACGTGATCAATATGGCAATGGGTCACTATTAATGCGTTTATGGTGTTTATATTAAATTCGATTGATAGGTCGGCTTTGCTGTCTTCGCCTTGAAATAACCCACAATCTATAAGTATTGATGAGTGGTTGTTTATAACCAGCTGGTGGCACGAGCCTGTTACGCCATTAACCGCTCCGTGGTGAAGTATGTTCATTGTGTGCTCCTTATTTGTTGTTTTGTCGGCGGCCTGCGGGCCACGGGCCACGGGTTACGGGTGACGGGTGACGGGTTACGGGCGACGAGACGCGGTTAACCACCGCGTTTTAATTGTGTTGTAGGCGGGGCTTTATGCCGCGCACTTTACTTAAACATGCGCGAGGTAAACTCCCGCCTACGGTTAAGCACCGCGTTTTAATTGTTTTGTAGGCGGGGCTTTATGCCGCGCACTTTATTTAAACATGCGCGAGGTAAACTCCCGCCTACAAGGTTTTTATATTTCATTTTAAATAAATACAATCCCAAAATGGGTAATCGCCAACGTTATTAACGATATTAGCTCTAAGCGGGTTTGCAATTATATAGCGCGCATAATTAATTAGATCTTTTTCGTCCCGTATCATATGATCGTAATAATCATTTTGCCAAAGCTTATTAATTTTGTAGTGCTCCCTAGCAAGTTTGGTGCAACGGCCTTTAAATAGCCTAATTAAAGCGCTTAAATGCATGCTTACTTTTAGCTGAAAAAGCCAATGTATATGGTCTGGCATGAAGACAAAAGCAATACTTTTACAGGCACCTTCTTCTTCAAGTTGCTTAATTTCATAAATTATTTTTCTGTTGAGGCTCAAGTCGCTTAATAACCTTTGTCTGTTATTAATAACTAGGGTTACGCTGTAAAAGTGATTGGGAATTGAAATACGACCCGTCCTTAGGTTTTGTGATTTTTTCATTTTTATATCTTGTGGTTTTATAGATAAACATAGCAGGTAATTAATTGGGTTGCACAATATCTAAACTCTGCGCGAGGTAAACTCCCGCTTACGGTTAAGCACCGCGTTTTAATTGTTTTGTAGGCGGGGCTTTATGCCGCGCACTTTATGTTACGGGTTGCGGGCTTCGGGGCGCGGGTAGACATTAAACCTAAAACCGACGCGAGGTAAACTCCCGCCTACGGTTAAGCACCGCGTTTTAATTGTGTTGTAGGCGGGGCTTTATGCCGCGCACTTTATGTTACGGGTTGCGGGTTGCGGGCTTCGGGGCGCGGGTAGACATTAAATCTAAAACCGACGCGAGGTGAACTCGCTGCTACAGGTATAAAAAAACCTTGCGATGTTTACCGCAAGGTTTTTAAATTTCTCGAAGCCCACTCCTCGAACCTCGAACCTCGAACCTAGCTTTTAAAAGCGTCTTGTAGTGGGGGGACTACTTGTTTTTTGCGGCTTAATACGCCGTTTAGCCATACTTTACCGTCTTGTGGTTTTTCACCGTAGGCTTGCTCAACTAGGCTTGCGTCGTCTGATGCAATTAGCATTTGTGAGCCTTCTTTCATTATGTCGGTTAGCAGTAAAAATACTGAGTGGCGGCCGCCTTCTTCTTTAAGTTTGGCAATGTCGGCTTCAAGGTCGGCTTTTATGTCGTCAAATACCGCAAGGTCTATAACTTCTAATTGGCCTATACCAACGAGGTTGCCGTTCATGTTAAAGTCTTTAAAGTCGCGCATTACTAAGTCACGTACGGGTGTGTCTTCAACGGCTGATTTAACGCGGAACATGTCCATGCCTAGTTCTTTAAAGTCTTCAATGCCGGCAATTTCAGCAAGGGCTTCAACACATTTTATATCGGCAGTGGTGCAGGTTGGCGATTTAAAAATAACGGTGTCACTTAAAATAGCGCAAAGCATAATGCCAGCGATATCTTTGGGGATTTCTACGTTGTAAAAATCGTACATCATTTTAATAATGGTGTTAGAACAACCAACAGGGCGGATCCAACACTCAAGCGGTGTTGATGAGGTTAAATCACCTAGTTTGTGGTGATCTACCACGCCAACAACGCGAGCTTGGTCTATGTCGTCAGGCGCTTGGGTTTTTTCGGTGTGATCTACAATATAAACGTCTTCGCCTGCGTAGCTTAGTTTTAGCTCGGGTGCTTCAAAGCCAAATCTATCTAAAATAAATTGTGTTTCTGGCGATACTTCACCAAGGCGGGTTGGGATTGCTGGTTCATCAATTTGATTTTTTAAATAAGCGAGCGCAATTGCACCGCAAATTGAATCAGAATCTGGGATTTTATGGCCTACTACATACATTGACATTGACTAAACTCCTTAAAATTTGTTGGTATTTTAGCAAAGTCTTTAGGTTTTAACATATAGACAGTGCAATTAAGTTTTAGCTAAACTTGAAAACCTTATACAAATTAGGAACTGCATATGCGATTAAGCCGCAAAGGTTGGAATAACGTTATTATTTTTTCTATGTTGATCATGATCTTCTTTTTAAATGGTTTGCATAAAAAAATTGGCAACGATGAAACGCAGGCGCAATTGCAGCCACTACTTCCTGTGCAAAGTTTTGTATTAACGCTTACTTTTAGCGACCAAAAAATTGAGCGTATAGGTACAAGCTGGCGTACTACTGCCTTACAAAATGAAGTGCCGCTTTATTGGCAAGGTACTGAGCAGCAACTGAGTGAGCTGGTCTATTTATGGCAAAATACCGCGTTGATGACCACCACTTTGCCTGAATCTGTTGATTTAAATAGATCTTTAACGGCCGCTACGTTCGAACTTGCTGGTGAGCCTTTGGCTTGGGTGTATTTATTATATAAAGTACAAGGGCAATATTATTTATTCGATAAAAGTAGTCAGCGCGTATTTATGCTTGATTTAGCCGTGGCTGAGCAATTATTTCCTAGTTTTAATTTTTTATAAGTGAGCGTTTTAAAATGCCCGAATTACCCGAGGTAGAAGTAAGCCGTATGGGCATTACTCCCCATGTGTTAAACCAAGTTGTTACTAAGGTAAATATTTATAATGCCAGTATGCGCTGGCCTGTGCCAGATGAGGTGTACCAACTTGAGGGGTTAGTTGTTACGAGTATTGAGCGCCGCGCTAAATATTTACTTTTGCATTGTGAGCTAGGCGCTACCATTTTACATTTAGGGATGTCGGGTAATTTACGCGTTGTTAATAAAACTGAGCCGCTTAAAAAGCATGACCATGTTGAGTTTATTTTTGCTAATAATAAGGCGCTGCGTTTAAACGATTCACGCCGCTTTGGTTGTTGTTTATGGCAAGCCCCCAATGAGGAGCATACGCTACTTGCTAAATTAGGCCCTGAGCCACTTACTGATGATTTTTTTGCTAAGCGTGTTTATGAGCAGTCTCGCAATAAAAAAGTGCCCGTTAAGCAGTTTATTATGAATAACGCGGTGGTGGTGGGGGTCGGTAATATTTACGCTAACGAGTCGTTATTTAAGGCGGGTATTGATCCTCGTAAAGAGGCCGGTAAAGTAAGCCTTAAACGCTACCAAGCGTTGATCCCAATTATAAAAGACACCTTAGCCGCTGCCATTACCCAAGGTGGCACTACGTTAAAAGACTTTGCTCAAAGTGATGGTAAGCCGGGTTACTTTGCTCAGCAGCTATTAGTGTATGGCCGAAAAGGCCTGCCTTGTGTAAATTGCGATACCGAATTAACCGAAATCCGCCTAGGGCAACGCAGCACCGTTTTTTGTGAGGTGTGTCAGAAGTAGAGAATAGCTGTCAGCTGTCAGCTGTAAGTTTTCAGCTGTCAGTAAGAATGGTTACTCACTTGTTTTTATTTTTGCTATCAAACTTGTTAGCATTTTTGACAGCTGGACTGTTTCATTTAGCCAAGACTTACCTATGTCGGTATCAATATAGTTAATATCGATGCCAATATATATTTGGGTTCTTGCCTCTGCAAGCGAAGAGCGAGCGATATCTAAAAAGCGTGTTTTTTCTTTATCACTCTCTCTTGTCATGCCCTCAGCTATATTACTAGGAACAGATAAACCAGAGCGTGTTAATTGATCTCTAAAGCTAAAGTCTTTAATTAGTTGTGTATTTTTGTAAATATCAGCGCTAAGGCGGGCTGAGCGCTTCCATACTTCTAAGTTTTCAAAGTTCATAATACCAAATCCTTATACTCAGTTTTTATCCTAGTTGATATTTTATTAACTACAAATATCTATTTTCAGCAAGGAAGTATTTTCTGTTGACTCTAAAGTTATAATTAGCTTTTCTGACCGCTGACCGCTGACCGCTGACCGCTGACCGCTGACCGCTGACCGCTGACCGCTGACCGCTGAGTAATAACTTTCTTGCGGAAAAAACAACCGGCTGGTAGTAATGTGTTTTAAGTGCTGGTATACTCTCGCGTCTGCCACGTTGCGTTCTATGCCCTCATATAGTTTAGCCACTTGTGAGCGGCGCAAAAGTCTAAAACTCGAAGGGGTTGTAGCATACTTAGAGCGGTAGTTAATCATAACTACCTGTGGTTTTAATTGAAAAACATTGGATTTTTATAAATGAAAACGTTTGTTGCTAAACCAGAAACAGTAAAACGTGACTGGTACGTAGTTGACGCTGAAGGTAAAACTTTAGGTCGCATCGCTACTGAAATCGCTCATCGCCTACGCGGTAAGCATAAAGCTGAGTACACACCGCACGTAGATACTGGTGATTACATCATCGTTATCAACGCTGAAAAAGTTACTGTTACTGGTAATAAATTCAAAGACAAAGTGTACTATGCTCACTCTGGTTTCCCAGGTGGTCTTAAGTCTACTACTTTTGATAAACTTCAAGCTGCAAAGCCTGAAATGATCATCGAGAAAGCTGTAAAAGGCATGTTGCCACGTGGTCCTTTAGGCCGCGCTATGTACCGTAAACTTAAAGTTTACGCAGGTACTGAGCACAACCATGCTGCACAACAGCCTCAGGTTCTAGACATTTAAGGAGCACTATCATGGCAAATCAATACTACGGTACAGGTCGTCGTAAAAGTTCAAGTGCTCGCGTATTCTTACGCCCAGGCACTGGTAATATCGTAATCAACAAGCGCTCTTTAGAAGAGTACTTTGGTCGCGAAACAGCACGTATGGTTGTTAACCAAGCTCTTGAGCTTGTTGACATGAAAGAGAAGTTTGACTTACACATCACCGTTTCTGGTGGTGGTACTACTGGTCAAGCTGGTGCTATCCGTCACGGTATCACTCGTGCACTTATGGAGTTTGACGAGTCACTACGTCCACAACTTCGTAAAGCAGGTTTCGTTACTCGTGATGCACGTAAAGTTGAACGTAAGAAAGTGGGTCTTAAGAAAGCGCGTAAGCGTCCACAATTCTCAAAACGTTAATTTTTACGTTATCAAGAATTCAAAAACCCAGCTTATGCTGGGTTTTTTGTTTTGTAGCTATAAGATTTTGGTTCAAGGTTCAAGGTTCAAGGTTCAAGGTTCAAGACTCAAGGTTCAAGGTTCAAGGTTCAAGGTTCAAGGTTCAAGGTTCAAGGTTCAAGACTCAAGGTTCAAGGTTCAAGGTTCAAGACTCAAGGTTCAAGGTTCAAGGTTCAAGACTCAAGGTTCAAGACTCAAGGTTCAAGGTTCAAGGTTCAAGACTCAAGGTTCAAGGTTCAAGGTTCAAGGTTCAAGACTCAAGGTTCAAGCTATAAGTTTGATCTAAGCTTTGTGTCTTTCTTATTTTACAGTTATAAGTTAAGCATGTTTTAGCTGACTGGTTATGTTATGAGGTTTGAAGATTTAAGGGTATGGCAACGTTCAGCCGATTTAGCCTGCGAGATTTATTTACATTTTAAGCAGAGCAAAGAGTTTGGTTTAAAAGATCAAATAACACGATCTGCACTTTCAATTTCTTCAAATATAGCAGACAAAATTGCAGGAGCAAATTTTGAACGCGCTTGCGCGGCCTCGAAGAGGTGAGATAAACGGACTTATCGAATAACGTTATGAACGAGTAACACCTAAAGATTATGCTCGATTTTTATCATATTCTAAGGGGAGTTGTGGAGAATTACGCTCTCAAATTTACATTGCATTAAAAATAGGTGAGGTTGATACGACAAAGGCCAGTGAATGGATTGAGGAGACTCGTGAACTTTCCCGTATGATTTCGGCATTGATGAAATCAATCGATGCTTGGGAGTAATTTTTTCAAAAATTATATCCATTCAAAAATATTTGAGCATAGTTTCACCTTTAACCTTCTTTTTGCACCATAGAGTGCACCGAGGCGCTGCGCACTACACAGAGAAGACAAAATAATTAAAACACGGTGCTTAACCGTAGGCGGGAGTTTACCTCGCGCATGTTTAAGTAAAGTGCGCGGCATAAAGCCCCGCCTACAAAACAATTAAAACGCGGTGGTTAATCGTAGGCGGGAGTTTACCTCGCGCATGTTTAAGTAAAGTGCGTGGCATAAAGCCCCGCCTACAAAACAATTAAAACACGGTGCTTAACCGTAGGCGGGAGTTTACCTCGCGCATGTTCGAGGTTTAATGTCTACCCGCGCCTCGTCGCCCGTAACCCGTCGCCATTAACCTTTCACCTTTCGCCTTTAACCTTTATATTTAATCACTTACTCTGTGCACTCTGTGACCTCTGTGGTAAATAAAATCATTAACCGACGCGGGGTAAACCCGCTGCTACATGTGCGCGGCGTAAAGCCCCGCCTACAAAACAATTAAAACGCGGTGGTTCCCCCGCAACCCGAAGCCCGTCACCCGCAACCTTTAACCTAACACCTAACACCTAACACCTAACACCTAACACCGAACCCCGAACACCGAACCCCGAACCTCGAACCCCTTACGACTAATGTCGATATTAGCTTGATCAAAATTGGCGTAGCGTGCGTATTTATTGAGCGAAAGCTTAAAAATAGCCTACTAACGCAAAAAAAGTTAAATAATTATCGCAATTAGTTTAAATCCATCAGTTAATTGGTGAATTTTTTTGCTACAATTGGCGGGCAAATAAAGTAAGTGAGTATAAAGCCACCTAATACAGTTGTGACTGTTTGTTATGGTGGGTTTGTTTTTACTTTCATATTATTTTTTACTGAAGCGGTATTAGTCATTTGGTTTTTTCTTGAGCTTGCTTATTCATGTATTTGGATAAGCTGGTATTATTCGAGTGAGAGTCTGTAAATAACCTTGTTTTAAGCAAGGGTTTTAATTATGATCGTTTCTTTTTTAAAATTCGAAAAATTAACCTGCTGTAACTGATGTTCTCAATATAGCAAGTGTTGAGAATCATAGTGGAGATAAGTGGATGAGCAATGCGCCTGTAGACAATGGCCGACGTCGCTTTTTAACCATAGCTACCTCTGTTGTTGGTGGTGTTGGTGCGGCTGGGGCTGCTGTTCCTTTTATTGCGTCTTGGAATCCAAGTGAGCGAGCTAAATCTGCGGGTGCGCCTGTAGAAGTAGATATCAGCAAACTTGAACCAGGACAATTAATACGTGTCGAGTGGCGTGGTAAACCTGTATGGGTTATATCGCGTACCCCAAAAATGCTTGAGCAATTGAAAGGGCATGAAGATCAACTTCGTGATCCGCAATCGCAAGAGCCACAACAATTAGAGTCATCAACCAATGATTATCGTTCAATACGCCCAGAGATTTTTGTCGCTGTGGGTATTTGTACGCATTTGGGGTGTTCACCTAGCTTTTTACAAGGTGGCTTTGGTGAGTTAGTAGAAGGCACTGATGATGGTTTCTTCTGTCCGTGTCATGGTTCTCGGTTTGATATGGCTGGTCGTGTATTCCAGTCGGTGCCTGCGCCGTTAAACTTAGAAATACCGCCTTATACTTTTCTTGATGAGACCACTATTTTAGTGGGTGAAGAAGGGGTAGCATAATGTTTGGTAAAATTATCGGTTGGATAGACGACCGTATCCCAATGACACGTGTTTGGAACATGCACATTGCACAGTATCCAGCACCAAAAAACTTTAACTTTTGGTACTTTTTTGGCTCTTTAGCCATGTTAGTACTAGTAAACCAAATACTTACGGGTATTTGGTTAACAATGAATTATGTACCATCAGCCGAGGGTGCGTTTGCATCAATTGAATACATTATGCGTGATGTAGAATACGGCTGGCTTTTACGTTATTTGCACTCTACGGGTGCCTCTGCATTTTTTGTTGTTGTTTATTTACATATGTTCCGTGGCATGATCTACGGCTCTTATCAAAAACCACGTGAGCTATTGTGGGTATTTGGTATGCTTATTTTCTTAGCGCTAATGGCTGAAGCGTTCATGGGTTACTTATTACCATGGGGGCAAATGTCGTTTTGGGGTGCACAGGTAATTATTTCACTATTCGGGGCGATTCCGGTTATTGGTGATGATTTAACACTGTGGATCCGTGGTGATTATGTAATTTCAGGTGCAACGCTTAACCGCTTCTTTGCGCTACATGTCATTGCATTACCATTAGTAATTGTTATTTTGGTATTTTTACATATTGTTGCATTACACGAAGTGGGTTCTAACAACCCAGACGGTATTGATAACAAACGTAAAAAAGGCACTGTACCAGAAGAAGACAAGCCTAAATTTAAGTTTCATGAATACTATACTGATAAAAAAGATATTATAGATGCGATTCCGTTCCACCCTTATTACACAGTAAAAGATATTGTGGGTGTGGTAGGTTTCTTAATCTTGTTCTGTTGGGTTGTGTTCTTTATGCCTGCTATGGGTGGTTTCTTCCTTGAAGCGCCAAACTTTGAAGCAGCTAACCCGCTTAAAACACCAGAGCATATTTTCCCTGTTTGGTACTTTACGCCATTTTATGCAATTTTACGTGCAATCCCTGATAAACTGATGGGTGTTGCTGCAATGGGTGCATCCATTGTTGTATTGGCGTTACTGCCTTGGATTGACCGTGGTTCGGTTCGTTCAGTTCGTTACCGTTGTGGTTTCCACAAATGGAACATTGCAGGTTTTGTTGTGACTTTCGTTCTTTTAGGTTGGGTTGGTGCTACACCACAAACTGATTTTAAAACGCTGGTTTCGCAAATCTGTACTGTGACTTACTTTATGTTCTTCGTGCTGTTATTTGTTTACAGTAAGAATGAAAAAACTAAGCCATTGCCTGAGAGGTTAACGAAATGATGAAAAAGCTACTAATCGGTTTATTTGCTTTATCAGTAAACGTGTTACCAGCAATGGCGGCGGGTCCGTCGGTTCCTTTAATGGAAGCGGGTAACGATATATCTGATCAGCCATCTTTGCAGCGCGGTGCTAAGTTGTTCATGAACTACTGTTTAGGTTGTCACCAAATGCAGTATCAACGTTATGAACGTACTTTCCGTGATATTGGTATTCCAACAGAGGTAGGCCAAGAGACGCTTATTTTTGATGGTTCAAAAGTAGGTGGTCATATCCTTAATGCTATGGATAAAGACGATGCTGCAAAATGGTTTGGTGCGGCAGTACCTGATTTAACCAATGTTGCACGCGTGCGTGGCAGTGATTGGATTTATACTTATTTAAAATCGTTTTATAAAGATGAGTCTCGTCCGTTTGGTGTTAACAATAGTGTGTTTCCATTAGTGGGTATGCCGCATGTTCTTCAAGAGCTGCAAGGTGTGCCTACTGCAATCACTGAAGAAGTAACAGTGAATGGTAAAACAGTTACTAAAATTGTTGGTACTGAAACAGACGGTACGGGTGAATTAAGTGTAGATGAATACGACCAAGCAGTTCGTGATTTAACGAATTTCCTAGAGTATGTAGGTGAACCTACACGTCTTGAGTCGGAAGCGCTTGGTATTAAGGTACTTGGATTCTTAGTGATTTTATTTATCTTGGCATTTATGCTGAAGAAAGAATACTGGAGAGATGTTCATTAAGTTTGAACATATTTAAAGGTAATTTTGCAATAGGGGCTTAAGCCCCTATTGCTGTTTTAGTTATTTAATGGAGGTAGGCATGGCCGTAGCTGCCAATAAGCGCCCTGTAATGACCCTTTTTTCTGGTGCTAACTGTATGTATAGCCACCAAGTACGCATTGTACTTGCAGAAAAAGGTGTAAGTGTAGATATTCATATGGCTGAAAAGGATAATCTGCCAGAAGCACTTCACGAAATTAACCCTTACGGTACAGTCCCCACACTGATCGACCGTGAGCTTGGTTTATATCAGGCAAACATCATCATGGAATACCTTGATGAACGTTTTCCTCATCCTCCACTAATGCCTGTATATCCGGTCATGCGTGGTCGTAGCCGTTTAATGATGCATCGTATTGATACTGATTGGTACAGCCTAGCTGAAAAAATCATTAACAACACCTCTGGTGCAGCGCAGGCTCGTAAAGAGCTTACCGAAGCATTGCTTGCAATAGCCCCCATTTTTAGTGAAGCCCCTTACTTTATGAGTGAAGAGTTTAGCTTAGTGGATTGTTATTTAGCTCCACTATTATGGCGTTTACCTGAGTTTGGTATTGAGCTAAGTGGTGCAGGCTCTAAAGAACTTAAAGAGTATATGATCCGTTTATTTGAACGTGATTCATTCCAAGCTTCTTTAACTGAAGCAGAGCGTGAGATCCGTTTATAATGACCTCTAATCGTCCTTATTTACTACGCGCTTTTTTTGATTGGATTGTTGATAACGATTGCACGCCACATTTAGTGGTTAATGCTGATTTTCCTGCAGTGCAAGTGCCTACACAGTTTGTCCAAGACGGCCAAATTGTATTAAACATAAGCCCTTCAGCGGTCACGCAGTTTTCGTTAGATAATTCTCAGCTTAGCTTTAACGCACGCTTTGGCGGCCAGCCAATGCAAGTGTATGTGCCTTTAGGGGCTGTACTTGCAATATATGCACGCGAAAATGGCGAAGGCACAGTCTTTACTGCAGATGAGTTTTTAGAGGACGAAGACGATTTTGCTCCAGAGCTTGAAAGTGTTGATTCATCACCTGAAAGTGTTGATGAAACACCTGATCCTAAGCCTGAAAAGAAAAAAGGCTCACATTTGCGTGTTATAAAATAACTGGTAAATGTTAGATAAAAACCGCTTAATAAGCGGTTTTTTTATGTCTGTTATAAGGTGAAAGGTTAAAGGTTAAAGGTTAAAGAGCAGGTTTTAGAAATCAGATAGTAGAAATCAGAAATCAAGCAGAGTCGAACCTATTTTTTAAGCTAGTTAGCACATGTAGCAGCGGGTTTACCCCGCGTCGGTTAATGATTTTATTTACCACAGAGGTCACAGAGTGCACAGAGTAAGTGATTAAATATAAAGGTTAAAGGGTGAAGGTTAAGGGTTAAAGGTTAAAGGCGAAAGGTTAAGGGCGACGGGCTTCGGGTTGCGGGGAAACCACCGTGTTTTAATTGTTTTGTAGGCGGGGCTTTATGCCGCGCACTTTACTTAAACATGCGCGAGGTAAACTCCCGCCTACGGTTAAGCACCGTGTTTTAATTATTTTGTCTTCTCTGTGTAGCGCGAAGCGCCTCGTTGTTCTCTGTGGTGCAAAAAGAAGGTTAAAGGCGAATAGTTAAAGGTTAAAGAGCAGGTTTTAGAAATCAGATAGTAGAAATCAGAAATCAAGCAGAGTCGAACCTATTTTTTAAGCTAGTTAGCATAGCTGCTAACTCTTTTGTTTCTAAAACCCATACTTGGCTTATACCTTTTGGTAAATAGCCAATTTCATCTCCAATATAGAGCTTGCTCACGTTAGCCGCAGGGCGGCTTGTTGTTATATTTTTAGTTATTTTATTTACCACAGAGGTCACAGAGTAAGTGATTAAAGTGACTAGGTGTTAGGGAAGTGACTAGGTGCTAGGATTTACAGCCCGTTACCCGTGGCTCTTCTCTGTGTAGCGCGCAGCGCCTCGGTGCTCTCTGTGGTAAAAAATATTTTGTAGGCGGGGCTTTACGCCGCGCACATGTAGCAGCGGGTTTGCCCCGCGTCGGTTAATGATTTTATTTACCACAGAGGTCACAGAGTGCACAGAGGAAGTGATTAAATACAAAGGTGAAAGGTTGCGGGCAGCGGGCGACGGGTTACGGGTAACGAACCCCGTATCTAAGCTGCTCTTTTCGCTCGGCTGTGTTATTTTAAATGCCTTGTTTAAAAGGAACTTGCTGTATGTTTAAAACCGTGTTTTTCACTTTTTTGTTTATAGTTAGCACAGTGTTTACGCTAAGCGCGTACGCGAATGATGCTAAACGTGCTATTGCTGTAGGGGCGGAGCAGTTTACTTTGTACTTACCGCAATTAAAAAATAAACGTGTTGGGTTGGTGGTTAACCAAACCTCGCTTGTGGAGCAAACGCATTTAGTTGATAGCTTATTGGCTAAAAACATCAACATTAGTAAAATTTTTGCACCTGAGCATGGCTTTCGGGGCGATCACGATGCCGGTGCGCATGTTAAAAACGCCGTAGATAGTAAAACCGGCATTGCGCTCATTTCTATTTACGGTAAAAATAAAAAGCCGAGCGCCAAGGTACTTAGCGATGTTGATGTGATTATTTTTGATATTCAGGATGTGGGCGTACGTTTTTATACTTATATTAGCTCCATGCATTACATGATGGAGGCCGCGGCAGAGCAGGGTGTTGAGTTTATTGTACTAGATAGGCCAAACCCAAATATTAGCCATATTGATGGGCCAATTTTAGAACCAGAATTTAAATCGTTTGTAGGTATGCACCCCATTCCTGTATTGCATGGTATGACGGTAGGCGAGCTTGCTAACATGATCAAAGGCGAGGGATGGATCAATCAAGCTCATGATTTAAAGCTAAACGTGATCCCAATTGCAGGCTACACCCGCACAACGCCATACAGTTTACCGGTAAAGCCAAGCCCTAATTTACCTAACGATCAATCAATTGCGCTTTATCCATCACTTTGCTTTTTTGAAGCCACTCCTATTAGTATAGGTAGAGGAACTGACTTTGCCTTTCAGGTTATGGGTTATTCACCCGTAGCTCTTGGGGACTTTAGTTTTACCCCGCGTTCAATAAAAGGCGCAGCGCTTAATCCAAAGTTTAAAAACCAAATGGTGAAAGGGATTGATTTGCGCGAGAGTGATACCACAGGTTTAAATTTAAATTATTTAATAAATGCTTATCGGCAGCTCACTCAAGCTAAGCTGGTGTTTTTTGAGCGCGCTGATTTTATGGATAAGCTCGCAGGAACTGATAAATTAAGACTTGCCATAGAAGCAGGGCAATCAGCTGAGGAAATTAAACAAAGTTGGCAAGCCGCTCTTGAGCAGTTTAAACAGCAAAGAGCGCCTTATTTGCTTTATTAACAGTGGGTTTTAAAAATGGTAAACAATAAAACGTACTATAAAGTAGTTGTATTACTGCTTAGCATTATTATTGCAGGTTGTAGTCGCTCTACTGCGATTAAATCACAGCGCCCATATGTGCCTAGTCAGGTTCAAACCCTCGCTAATGCGCAAGTAATTGCAACCTTTCCTGAGCAAAACCCCAGCAATAGAGAGTATGTAAATAACCGTGGTACCTTTAAGGCCTACCAAGGGCGCGGGCAATTATTGCTACAAAACAAAAATGCACTGAGTGCCGATATATACATCAATAATAAAAAGCTCTCAGTTAATGAGCCATTACTTGCTAACACCGAGTACAACTTTAATTTAGGGCGCTATACTCATAATGGCGTGAACACCTTTAAGGTGGAGAATATTCAACCTGCTGGCGGCAGTTTAACCCTGCGCTTTGCTTTTGCTACCTTAGAAAATACCGCCACAAAAGAAATCGACTTTAGCCAAGTTGATACGCTTATTGAAAACGATATAAAAGCAGGCTTTCCCGGTGCGGTATTAGCGGTTGTTAAAGCGGGTAAGGTATTAAAGTTAACCGCGTATGGCGATGCAAAGCGATATGATCAAGGTGATTTAATGCTAATGCGCCCTGAGCCCATGCAAACAAATACCTTATTTGATTTAGCCTCAAACACTAAAATATTTGCCACAAACTTTGCACTAATGAAGCTTGTGAGCGAAGGGCTGTTAAACATAAATCATACGGTGCATTCATACCTAAAAGAGTATCAGGGAGACGGCCGAGAGTACCGCCAAGTTAAAGACCTACTCACTCATAAAGCAGGTTATCCGCCGGTGTTCGATTTTCATCGTAAAGATACCGCTTATGGCGATGCATTTTTTTCACAAGCCAGCGACACCACTAAACAGTTACTGCTTACTAGCGTGCCATTAACCTCTGAACCTACAGCGCCGCATGTTTACTCTGATATTGATTACATGATTTTAGGTGTTTTAATTGAACGCATTAGCGGCCAGCCACTCGATGAATACCTAGAGCAACATATTTACGCGCCTTTAAAGCTTAGTAACACTGTATTTAACCCCCTTAAAAAAGGCTTTAACCCGCAACAATTTGCTGCCACTGAGCTAAATGGTAATACCCGCGACGGCCGTGTTTACTTTGATAATATTCGCACTCATGTACTGCAAGGACAAGTGCATGACGAGCGGGCTTTTTATTCACTCGATGGTGTTGCAGGCCATGCGGGATTATTTAGTAACGCTCCTGATTTAGCCATTTTATGCCAAGTGTTACTTAATAAAGGCGGTTACGGTGATACGCAAATTTTTAATGCCAGTAGCTTAGCGCAATTTTTAACGCCACAAAGCAGCGATGAAACCTACGGTTTAGGTTTTCGTCTTGCCGGTAATAACCAAGCACGGCGCTGGCACTTTGGCCCGTATGCTAGCCCGCAAGCATATGGCCACACAGGTTGGACTGGTACAGTGACTGTGATTGATCCGGCTTACGATTTAGCCATTATTTTACTCACCAATGCACGGCATACTCCAATTAAAGGCTCTGAAAAGCGCTATCAATTTGTGGGTAAAACCTATGAAACAGCGCAATATGGCTCTGTTGTGTCGCTTGTTTATGAGGCATTGTTAAATCAATAAGTGTTAGTAAGTGACTTTAAAGCGTTGCTATTGTAAAAATAAATAAGGTTGCGTTATGCATTGGTATTCTATTTTACCGCCATTGCTGGTGGTAGGCGCTATTTTAGGCGGCGCTTAACGTTTATATGGCTTACTTAGTAACGAGCTTAACTGTTTTGTAGGTTGGGTAGAGCGTAGCGAAACCCAACAAAGTGAGTGAATTCAAAGCCTGTAAATTTGTAGGGTTTTTGTTTACATGTAGGTTGGGTTGAGTGACACGAAACCCAACGGATCGCTTAATAATTGAATGCCTGTTCCAACTTAAGCTCCGCACTGCCTCACCCCAGTACCCATATGCTTCAGTGCAATAATTTGCCCTTTGCCATTATGTGCCATAGCGAGCATGTCGCCGGTGTTGATACCACTTTCAACTGCGTGCTTTCCTTTTAAATCACTGAGCAGTGACTGCTTAATTTGCACTAGCACTTCTTTATTACAGCTGGCTATGTACCAGTCGCTATCTACTTTAATAAGTTTACCGTACTCGGTGATGCGTTGTTGATGGCGGCGTAAATCGTTTGCTAATTGGGTTTCGAGGGCGCGTTTTTGTTGTGTTATAGCGCTTGCGTAGCTACCTGTTTGATCTATTTCGTGGGTTTGTATAACGGAATAATCATAAATATTGATGGTATTAAGTACGGTTTTAGGGGCTGTATTTATCACGTTGTTGCTATCGAACACTATAAAGGCCAGTAATCCCAGTGCGCAGGTAAGACTTGTGAGTTGCAGGGCAAAGCCAAGCTTTTTAGGTTGTTTTTTGATTACGGAGTGTTTTAACGCCTGTTGTTGAGCATGCGAAAGGCTGGTGCGTGCTTTACGCGCTTTAAAGTGGTTTGAGAGTGATTGGTCAAACTGCTCATCAGGCTTATTCATTACAGTCTCCTAATAATTGTTTTAGGTTTTGTTTGGCGTAGCGTAGCCTTGTTTTTATGGTTTGGGCGTTGCTTTGCGTTATAAGCTCTATGTCGGCAAGGCTAAAACCTTCTTGTTGTAAGGTGATGGCTTCGCGCTGCACAAAGCTAAGTTGCTTGAGCGCAGTGTTAAATGCTTCGTAACTTATGTGTGTGTCGCCTATATGCGAATCACTACTTGTTAATTCGCTTTGATTACCACTTTGCGCAGGTAGTTGGCTTTTTTCGTCAAGCTCTACAAAGTATTTTTGTTTACGGTATTCGTCTATCAGGGTGTTGCGCGCTAGTTTAAATAACCAGGCTTTGGGCGTGGTTTGTGCTTGGTAAAGGTGGCGCTTTTCAATAACCTTTAGCCATGTTTGTTGGCTTATATCGTAGGCTAACTGAGCGTTAGATTGCGTCACTAAGTAATGGTATAAATCGTTACTGTATAATGCAATAAGCTGCTCTAAGTGACGGTTGTCGCCACTTTTTGCATACCGCGCCATGCAATCTTTGCTTGGCGCTTCAAATAACCATGACTTAATACTCAATAGCATAGGCGCTTATTCCTTTACTGCGAACTGTCTAATTTAAAATCAAGCTGTACGGTTTGACCTGTTTGTAATTGTGCCACACCTTCAATCACTTTTGGACGATATTTCCAGCGTTTGATGGCGCGTAGCGCTTCGCGGTCAAATATGCGTTTAGGCTCGGCATTTATTACTGTGGCGTCAATCACTTCACCTGTGGGCGAAATATTAAAGCTAAGTTGCACCCAGCCTTCTATCCCATCACGTGCTGCGGTAGTTGGGTATTTAGGATTTATGCGCACAATGGGTGAAGCATCTCCTGTGGGGCGGGTAATTGTTTGCTTCATATCGTCATCAAATCCGTCAATAACTATGGGGGGAGCTGTGCTTATTGCTGTTATTGGCTCATTACTTGGTGTTACACGTGGTGGTGCTTTAGGCGGTATTTTAGGTGTAGGTGGTGGCGGTATTCTTTTAATGTGCGTGGTTTGTTTATCTTCTGGCGCTTGAAAAATCTCAACAGTCATATCATCACCCAATTTAATAGGTGCTCTTTGCTCGCCACTAATTAAGTATTGCATAAAGGCAAATGCAATAAAGGTCATCGCAGCACCGCCAATCACGGCGGTGGATGTTTTAAACATGGGGTTTTTAGGGAATGTTAGTGTGTGCATAAGCCGCTCCAAATTAACTTATTAGGTTGTTTCAGAGCTATAACGGCTGGCAAACAGAAAAGGGGTGAAATAATTTTAAAATTAAAAAGGCTGAGTGAATATTTAACTCGGCCTTTTTATAACAGTGTGCTTTATTATTACTTTTTCTTTTCACTTGTGGCCGGCTGACCATAATTTGGTGAGCGCGGTCCATACAATAAACCATTGTATGTATCAGATGAAAGTAAACGGTTAGAGGTAATAGCGGCAATTTCAAAACCTTTATCAGTTACCGTTTCAGCTATTTGATTAATTGCAGCTACAACTAACATGCCGACTAAACCACCACCGGTGTTATTGTTTTGTTGCTCTGCAGATGAGGCTCTGGCTTTATGTTGCCACAAAACATCACCGCTTCGTAAGTCGACCAACTGTGCTGATACAGTAACCGCTGTTTCGCTTGAAATCACAACATAGCTAGTACCGTACTCTTCAATAGTTATATAAAGAGCTGAGTCGGCTCCAAAAATTTCATGTAGCTTGTCAACAGGCACTTGATGTATGTCGTTTGCAACCGTTAAACCATTGCCTTTAAACGTTTGATCAACAACAGCGACCGGGAATACATAAAAACCAGATTCTGCAATCGGGGTCATCATTTGCGTCATTACACTATATGGCGCGATAACTTCTGGTGTGTTGTTTAAAGGAGGTAGTACAAGGATTGAGTGAGGGTCAGCTTGTCTAAATGCACTGTAGTCGTGACTTGGTGGCGGTGATACACACCCAGCAAGCGCCGTTAATAATGTTGCGATAGTGATAAACTTTAAATAGCGCATATTAGGCACCCTTTGCCGATTTTAGAAGAAAGTCGATATATTGAATTGACTCAGGAAACAGTTGTTTTTCTGTTTCAAAGTGGGTCATACCTTGTGCAGCGTTACCGGTATCAAAATACAACATACCTAAATGTGCATGCAGACCAGGTGCGATAGCTTTACCGTTATTAGCTGCATCAGCAATAACTTGTTCTAGTATGGTGATTTGTTCTTCAACCGAAACGTCATCGGCTTTTAAGTAGGCGTAAACGGCACTGTTGTAGTCACCATAATAATAAAGCGGTTCTTTGGTGTTATTACACCCAGTAAGCGCAGCGCATACTAAGGCGCAGGCGATTAACTTTTTCATGCTTTGTTACCCCATTGGCCTGCTTCAAGACCTGTAACGAGTTTATTTACAACTTCTCGAATGGCTAAATCGAGTACTTTACCATTTAGTGTTGCATCGTAAGAGGCGGTGCTACCAAAGCCTACAACTTCACGTTCTGATAGGCTGTATTCGCCAGCCCCTTGTACTGAGTAAATAACTTCTGAGGTGGTTACATCAACAACATTAAGTGTAACTTTGGCGTATGCTATTTGTGATTTACCTTTTCCTAGCAGTCCAAATAACTGGCGATCGCCAATGGCTTTGCGACCAAATTCTGTTACATCACCGGTTACAACAAACTTTGCGCCGCTAATAACTTGGTTTGCACCGGTTCTTTTGGCTTCTTCTGCAAGCATTTGCATGTTGTCGCGATCAAGCACACTAAAACGATTCGTTTGCTGTAAGTGACTCATTAAGGTTGTTTTTGCTTGGCTGCCTAAGCGGTCTTGGCCTGATGAAAAAATACCATTTTGAAAGCTAGAGCGGTTAACAAACTGGCCCACAACTAATTTGCTTTTAGCCCCTGAGTAAGTTGTGTTGTAGGTGTCTACCTTGGGGGTTTCTAATGCTTTAGAGGACGTTGTGGCACAGCCCGATAAAGTACCTGCTGCAAGTGCAGCAATTAGGGCTGTTGTTAAGTATTTTTTATTTTTTAGCATGGGCTTTCCAATATTCGTAAGGGATTATTTAAAACGAATACTTGAGACGCTGCTTTACGCTGATAGGCTTATGACATTATTCAAGAATCCGTTCTGATACGCATTTATAAACAAAAAGACAGTAATATACAATAATTATTACGCCTAACTGTTAATGAATGTAACAGTTAGGGTACATACGCATTTAAAACCAATTAACTATTTGATTTGTGTGAAGTGCTATTCTTTTTTTTGCTCGTTTTCTAGGTCTTTAAACAGCTCACCTTGGGGGTGTTCAAAAAACTCATCATTTATTTCTTCGTCGTCTACAACGAGCATTTGTTCTTGCGCGGTGGTTTCTTCAATACGCGGATCCATCGTTGCTGCCAATGGCGAATTAGTTACATCGGAAGTACCGACTACATAATCACTCGGTTCGGGTTGTTCTAATTTTTGTTTAGAATTTATAAATGTAAGTAATAAATACATGACTACGGTTAGTAGCGAAATAGAGCCATACAATGCTTGGTGCCCAAAGTAACTCATTAGCTGTGCGTTAACCGTAGAGCCGATTGCCGCCCCAGCGCCAAAAGCAACTAATAACGCCGATGACACGCCTACGCGTTCCTCGTCTTCAACCCGTGAATTGGCCAGTGCCGAACAAAGCGGATACAAGGTAAATGCAAATAAACCAAAAATAAAGGTGAGTATATAAGCTGTAAGTTGTGAAGTGGGCAATAAACACAATGCTAAGCTGACCACACCGATAGTGACGGCATTGGTGCGAATTAATACACTACGGCGGACGCGATCAGAGAGCATCCCCATTGGCCATTGCGCTAATAAGCCCGCTAAAATAGTGAGTGACATAAAAATAGCAATGTCAGCGGCGTCAAAGCCTGATAATTTGGCAAAAATGGGTGCAAGGCCATAAAAACTACCGTTTATAATGCCTGCAAAGTGCACTGCGGTAAGTGACTGCGGTACTTTTTTAGCGTAATCAAACAGGCTCATTTTTATCGGTTTTAAAGGCTTTGGGTGAATTCTACGGGTGATAGAAATAGGAATAATGCCTATTGCTAACGCCATGCAGACTAAAAATAGCGGCGCATAACCTAGCTCAGGAAATTGTGCCAGCGCTAATTGCCCTAAAATCATCCCCAAGTATGAAGTGATCATGTAAAACGAGAATACTCGGCCACGTGATTCGGGCGCCGATTGTTCATTTAGCCAGCTTTCTAGCACCATGTAATTACACATCATACCTAAGCCAACAAAAAACCTAAGAGCTAGCCAAATATATAAATTGTCACTCACCCCATGGGCGGCTACACAAGCAGTTACTGCAGCGGTGCTTGCAGCAAAGGTTCTGATATGACCTACCGATTTGATAAGGTGATAGCCAAGCTTTGAACCCAGTAATAAGCCAAGGTAATAACACGAAGTCATTAAGCCTATCCAAAACGTAGACGTGCCTTGTTTACCTAAATAAAGCGCTAAATAGGTAGTGAGTAAACCGGTACCAATAATTAAAAATAAATTGGCAAAGTACAGTGACGGAAATGATTTCATTAAAATGCAAGTTATGAACTAAGAAAAACTAGATACTAGAGCAAGCGCGGTGGTTTTCCAAGTTGTAAAAATGAGAACCCCATAAAATAACTCCCTTAATTGAACAACATAAAACAAATGTTAGTATGTTTTTTGGTGACCAATGAGCTAAAAAATAGATGCCCTTAGCTCGAGCTAGAATAGCAAGGGCATTACGGGTATTATGCAATGAAGTAATGTTTAGCGTTATTTACTCTACAAAGGGGAAATTGATGGCAGCAGTAATATTTTTTGGAACTAAAAATGACCAGTAATAATCAAGCTACAAATAAGCGTAAAAAAAATAATCCACTTATTGAAATCGTATTTAATATCATCATCCCTTCAGTCATTTTAATGAAGTTTACTGGTCCTGAATATTTAGGCAGTGTGGTTGGCTTAATTGTCGCGCTTATATTCCCTATTAGTTATGGGGTTTATGATTTTATAAAAGCGGGTGCATTAAACTTTATTTCACTTTTAGGCTTTTTAAGTACCCTACTAACAGGGGGAATAGCATTATTTGAAATGGATGTAGAGTGGTTAGCCATTAAAGAAGCAGCTATTCCTGCCATTATCGGCTTTACCGTATTAATGTCTGGTTTTTTTGGCAAACCTTTACTTGCTAAGCTGCTATTAAACTCACTCTTATTTAAATTAGATACTATTTACGATGCCTTAGATGTGCGTGGTAACACGCAACTGTTCAAACAAAAAATAACGAAGGCTAATTACCTATTAGCGCTTACTTTTGTTTTTTCATCGACCATGAATTACATTTTAGCTAAATGGATTGTTACAAGCCCTGCAGGCAGTGTTGAATTTAACGAACAACTTGGTGAAATGACTTTATTAAGTTATCCCGTTATTGCTATTCCTTCTATGGTAATGCTTATTGGTATTTTTATTTATGTGATTAAAGTACTGACTAAATTAACCGGTATGAAGTTTGAAGATATGGTAAATGCTGAGTAGGTGATAATTAGTTTCGCGATAGGGAATGAGTTTGTAGTTTGGTTGTAAAAGGTTACTAACTCGGCGTAAGTTATAATTTTTGATGTTTTATCGGCTGCGCTTTTTTTATATGATTATCTTCTACCTTTTCAAGAGTGCGGCATGTTAAGCATTTATACTTTATAAAAACAGCTTTAGCTTTTGGTAAATAGCGAATGTAAAAGAGAGGCAGGGGAGATATTGTGCATGGAGCCAAACACATAAGATAAGACTTAAAATAATTTTACAAAAAGCCCAGCATATTTGCTGGGCTTTGTAAGATAAATGGCCGCTTTAAGAATTAGCTGTTCAATTGACCTGTTGATGATTCTATGTGTGCGCGTACAAACCATTGAAATTGCTCTAAATCAGCAAGCTGGCTAACCAGCATATCCTCAGATACAGGGTCGAGCTCTGAGAGCTTGCCAATCGCTGTTCGGTGATCGCCATTCACTCCGTTATAAACTTTATCTAGGGCACTTAAATGATCTGTAACGAGCCCTTTACCAATTGAATAATCTTGCCATGTACGACGATCAACAATCGATTTAGGGGTACCTACTGGTACGCCACCTAAAGTAGCAATACGCTCGGCGATAGTATCAGTCATTTCACGAACAGTCTCAACTTGAGGGTCTAACATTTCATGCACACCAATAAAGTTTGGACCGACTACATTCCAATGAATATGTTTAAGAGTAAGCTGTAAGTCAATGAGGGCAACCATACGATTATCGAGTATAGCTATGGTGTTTTTTGCAGATTCCTCATTCATACCTGGGGCAGTAAATTCAGCGATTTTGTTTGCTTCGTTATTGTGACTCATTATTCCTCCTGTTTTTATAAGGAATGTTCACAGCGCTTAGTCGTGCTTATGAACATGCGTTAGTTTATACAAAGCAATGACTATGCCGTCAGTGGCTTTTTGTTTAACCTATTGTAATATAAGGTTTTAATTTTTATTTTGCGGAGGTTTAAGACGTGTTTAACTTAAAGACTATGAAAAATATACATTTTTTGTAAATTCTGCAAACAGCAGTGCTGGATTGTGTTAGCGGATACCTGACCTTAATAGTAGCCATAATTGATGTATTATCATTGTTGATTAATGATCTGTTACATATACTGAGCCTAATTTGTAATAGAAGGAGAAGTGCATGCTGAGGTTTTTTTCTATTGAGCAAGGGGTTATTAAAGAGCAGGAACACGCGCCAAATACCCCCCTTGAGGTATCAATTAAAAATGCACACTGGATTGATACAATTAATCCAACGCCGCAGGAGCGAAGCATTCTTGCAAAAACACTCAATATAACCTTTCCTGAATCGGTCGACGTAGAAGAGATTGAAACTTCGGCGAGATGTTTTATTGATAACGAAGGCTTGCATGTGCATGCATTGTTTATGTCACCAAATGATGGGCGATTTAATACAGTCACGGTTGCTTGCTTGCTGCAAAGTAATTGCTTACTTACTATTCGTGATGAGGAATTGGCTGACTTTAGGCTATTACGTTTAAGGGCGCGTAAAGGTCAAGTAATATGTGATACACCAAAACAATTATTAATTACTTTATTCGATCAAAAAGTCGAAAACCATGCTGATATGCTCGAAGATATGCATCATCAATTAGAGAAACTCAGCGCTTATGTACTTGAAGAAGACGACTCAGATTTAGAAGAGGCGGTTAGTCGTATCGCTCGCTTAGAAGATGCGAATGGGAAGGTACGTTTATGTTTAATGGACACTCGGCGCAATATTTCGTTTTTAATACGACGCTTAGGTGCGCAAAACGACGACCGCGAAACACTTCGAGAAATTGTACTTGATATAGAGACTTTGATGTCACACTGTGCTTTTTTGTTTGATAAAGTAAACTTTTTGATGGATTCAACACAAGGTTTTATTAATATTGAACAAAATCAGATTATTAAAACCTTCTCTATTGCCTCAGTGGTTTTTTTACCGCCCACTGTTGTGGCCAGTGTTTACGGGATGAACTTTAATATAATGCCAGAGCTGCAATGGCAATGGGGTTATCCATTTGCAATTGGCATTATGTTGCTGTCGGGCTTTGCCCCTTATTTATTTTTTAAACATAAAGGGTGGTTGTAATACTTTAATATTGCAAGCTGAGCGCTCAAATCATTACCCGGTATACTGATGGGCTTTTAATACTTCAAGGGGAATAATGTCTAGCGCTTTTTGGTTTGTTGCTTCAAGTACAACAGGGGGAGCAACATTTGCAGCAATGGCATGATACCAACGAATCGCACATAAGCACCATTTATCGCCAGCTTTTAAGCCTGCAAAATCATACAAAGGATTAGGGCTAATTAAATCGTTACCTTGCGCTTTAGAAAACTGCAAAAATTCGTCGGTCATAATGGCGCACACACTGTGATTACCAAAGTCTGAATCTGGTACATAGCAAAACCCTTCGCGAGTATAGCCGCCATTGCCACAACATAGTTGTAGGCGAGTTCCCAATACATTTAATTGATTAGCCATATGACAAATTACCTTTTAGTAATAACTGCTGAAAGTAGCGCTGTTTACCATAACAGTCTGTTAGTGACTTAGCTATATACGAAGAGGCTTCTGGGCAGGTATTCGTCAATAAAAATGGCTGCGTTTTGGGTAAATTCAAAACGCAGGTTTTTTTATTGTGCTGTTAAGTTAAGATAATAACGCCGCAGCGAGACGCACAAAGTCAGAAGACGTTAAAATACCGACTAGTTGACCTTGTTCGTTAACAACAGGCATACAGCCATGTCGATTCTCAACAAAAAACTTCACAACATCAGATAAAGGTTGTGCAGGGGTAACGGTGATAAAATCACTCACCATAATGTCTTCTACTTTTGTGAGTTTTTCTTTTCGTTGTAACGCATTTGCGCCAAATGTAGCCATGATCCCCATTACTTTTGCGACCATTATTTTTTGTGTCAACATGCCTACAAACGCACCGTCTTCGTCTATAACGGGAATATGTCGAATATTTTTTTCTTTCATTAAGTTATGCGCATCATGTAGGGTGCTTTTTATATCAACCGAAAATGGGTTAGCTGTCATCAGATCTGTCACGTTATGAATCATGTTAATTCCTTATAAAGCGTAGGGTATATCACATTATATTAGCGCGATTTTTAGGCTTTGCACCTTATTGAGATCAAGGTTGTTGCAGATTTAATTCACAGGGGAGAAACAGTCATCACTTAATAAAACGCCCTAAAGCGTTTAATTAAGTGATTAAAATTGATTATGGGTAAATTTTATTCGTAACCGCGTTCTTTTTTAGTTTTAATAACTGCAATGTACCCGTGCCAGCTGGCGTAACTAAGTAATGGCATAATAATTATAAATCCAGCTGCCCCTGCTGCAAAACCAAGTGCCACTAGTACAAATATACAAATAGACCACACAACCATAGCTGCAAAGTTTTCCTTAACAGCATGGATTGAAGAAACCACCGCAGTCATTATATCAACACGTCTTTCCATCATTATTTGTGGTGTAAACGCTGAAATGGCAAACACACTCACTAATAAAATGCCGCCAATAATACTGCCTATGGTTAAAAACGCAGAAAGCTCTTCAAATGTTGGGTTAGCATGACTTGGGTATAATGCATGTACTATAGCAGCCAGCCTCATCCAAATAATCATAATTACCAGAAGTAAAATTGCAAATCCCCATTCACCTACAGGATTACGAAACATTGATTTTAGTGAGTGACCAAGCGTAGGTTTGTGGCCTTTTTCAAGCTCCCATGCTACATCGTATAAGCCAACCGCAAATACTGGACCTATTAAGGCAAATGCAACGGTTGCTGGCAATATAACAAGATGGCTGTCGGTAAGTACGGCAGAATAAACAATCGCCACGGGAATAAGTGTAAAGATTAAACCGTAAATTAAGCTCAACATGGGCGCACGCGCCATATCCTTAAGCGCTAACGAGAGCCAATGAAAAGCAGCGAATGTATTTACTTTGTTGCACTCTAAACAACGTGCAAATTTGATGTCTTTTTCTATTGTGTTTGTAGTTGGCATAAAGATGCTCCTTTTTAGTCATCTTTTAGGTTTAGAACATAGATGTTTTATTTACAACCCATAAACAACTATACGCAAGACTTGGCTGATTTGTTTAATTATTGTTCGTTTTATTTGGGGTTATGCGTGCACAAGTAATTAAAAAGTGGGTTCGTATTTGTTTTACACAGTGGTAATCTAAACACTGGAGCTAATTTTAAGAGGCCGTAATGAAGGAAAACAAACAACAATATCAAGGAGCTTTACTGAGCAGCAAGCGGTTTTTGCCTCTGTTTGTGACACAGTTTTTCTCCGCTTTAAATGACAATGTTTACAAGCAATCAATCCTGCTTATTTTAATTTTTCAGGCCGCGACGTTAGCCGATGGTGCCTTTTATTCTAATGTGGCTGCGGGATTATTTATTTTGCCGTTTTTTTTATTTTCAGGGATGGCTGGGCAAACAGCAGAAAAAATGGAGAAATCAGCGCTGATCAGAATTGTTAAGTTTTGCGAAATTCCAATTATGCTGGTAGGCGTGGTATCGATTTTAACTGAACAGATTTGGCTTATGCTCGCCACGGTTTTTTTAATGGGTTTACAAAGTACTTTTTTTGGACCATTAAAATACTCTATATTACCCCAGCATGTAGCTCCAAATGAGTTAACTAAAGCCAACGGGTTAGTCGAATCTGCCACTTTTGTGGCTATTTTGTTAGGTACCGTATTTGGTACTTATTATATAACCCAGTCTTCAGGTCCTATTTATATCAGTATTGCAATAGTGAGCCTTGCGGTTATTGGTTATTTGAGTAGTCGTTTTATACCAAAAAGTGAAGCCAATGATGCTAATTTAAAGGTATCACTTAACCCTATTTCTTCGACCAAAAGTGTATTTAATGCACTTAACGCACAAACCGAGTCGGTGGGTAAATCGGTATTGGGGATCAGTTGGTTTTGGCTTATTGGTGCGGTGATATTAACCACACTTCCTAATTACGTAAAGCATGTAATGGGAGGCGATGAGCTAGTGGTTACCTCTGCTTTAGTGGTGTTCTCGTTGAGTATTGCATTGGGGTCTTTGCTTTGTGAAAAATTATCGCGCTCACGTATTGAGCTGGGCATTGTGCCTTTTGGTGCATTGTTAATTACCTTATTTTTATATTTATTAAGCCAAGAGCCAAACATCGAGTTTTACCGCCAAACTAACGAACCGCAACTGACTCTAGAGCAAGTGATTAATACCGGCGATATGCTCTGGCACTTTATTTGGATGGCCGGTATTGGCATAGCGGCGGGGTTTTATACTGTGCCACTGTATGCGTTAATTCAGCAGCGTACTCATCCAGATAGCCGTTCACGGGTAATTGCAGCTAATAATGTATTAAACGCTTTATTTATGGTGGGTAGCGCCATTTTAAGTATTGTTACTTTAACGCTGTTACATTGGCAAATTTCACAATTATTATTGTTATTGGCAGGCCTTAATTTATTGATATCGCTTTATATATACACCAAAGTACCGGAATTTTTCTTACGGTTTATTATTTATATTTTAGCGATTTGTATGTACCGAGTGCGCACTAAAGGTGAGCTTAATATACCCGATGATGGAGCGGCTGTGGTGGTAAGTAACCATGTTAGCTTTGTTGATTGGATGTTTATTTTAGCCGCCTCGCCTAGGCCAATTCGATTTGTCGTGTTTGCTCCTATTTATTATTCACCTGCACTCAATTGGTTATTTAAAATGGCTAAAGCCATTCCAATTGACAGTCAAAAAGCAAACCCTAAGGCGTTTAATAAAGCCTTTGACGACATTGCTCAGGCACTAGAGCGTGGAGAGTTGGTGGGAATTTTTCCTGAGGGCAAGCTCAGTGGTGATGGCGAGGTTGATGTATTTCGCCGTGGTATTGAAAAAATAATTCAGCGCACCCCAGTACCTGTTATTCCTGTTCATCTAGATGGATTATGGGGCAGTATGTTTAGCCGAAAAACAAAGTGGCGATTACCTAGACCCAAATGGTCATTGGTTAGTGTGAGCATTGGTGAGAAGGTTGCTGCGCAGGAAGTTAATGCTGATGATTTGCGCGAACGCGTGGTTGCTCTAAAGTAGAATAAAAAAGCGCTGCAATTAGTTGCAGCGCTATGGTTGTATTATTGACTGGTTATTAACGGTCTAGGTTCATTACTTTAGTCCATGCTGCAACAAAGTCTTCTACAAACTTTTGCTTAGAGGTATCAAAGGCATATACTTCGGCAACGGCACGCAGTTCTGAATTTGAACCAAAGATAAGGTCAACAGAAGTGGCGCTGTATTTTTGCTCGCCCGATTGACGATCAAAACCATGGTAAATGCCCGCATCTGACGATTTTTTCCATACCGTCGACATATCTAACAAATTAACAAAGAAATCGTTATTTAGTGTACCTGGCTTATCGGTAAATACGCCGTAGTCAGTGCCTTTATAGTTCGCATTAAGTGAACGCAAGCCGCCTACTAACACGGTCATTTCTGGTACGGTTAGGTCAAGCTGATCGGCTTTATCTATTAGCATTTCAGTTGGCGATTTATAACTTTGTTCAGCATCAAAGTAGTTTCTAAAGCCATCGGCATGCAGCTCTAATAAGCTAAATGCATTTACGTCTGTTTGTGCTTGCGTAGCATCGCCACGGCCGGCATTAAACGGAACGTTTATTGTGTAACCTGCATCTTTTGCTGCTTTTTCAATTGCGGCGTTACCACCTAATACAATCAAATCAGCCAGTGATACGTGACTTTTACTAAAGAAACTACCATTAAAGTTAGCTTGTATCGCTTTTAATTCTTTAATCACTTTTGCGGTTTCGGTTGGGTTATTTACTGCCCAATCCTTTTGTGGAGCAAGCGCAATGCGTGCACCATTAGCACCGCCTCGCATATCAGAATCACGATAACTAGCAGCCGAGGCCCAGGCAACACGTACTAACTCAGGTACACTTAGGTTAGAGTCTAAAATAGCGGCTTTAAGCTCTTTCACAGCATCAGCGTCAATGTTTGATTTAGTCTCTGCTGAAATAGGATCTTGCCAAATTAACTCTTCTTTAGGCACTTCTTTACCTAAAAAGTTACGAGCAGGCCCCATATCTCTGTGAGTTAATTTATACCAAGCTTTAGCAAAGGCAAGCTGATATTCTTTAGGGTCATTTAAAAAGCGTTCAGCAATTTTACGATACTCTGGATCAAACTTTAATGCTAAATCGGCGGTGGTCATTACTGGTGGATTAAACTTACCCTTAACGTGAGCATCAGGGACAGCACTATGTAATGATTCATCCGTTGGGATCCACTGAATAGCACCTGCAGGGCTGCGTGTTTGCTTCCACTCAAAGTTAAGTAGATTGCTTAAATACAGTGATGACCAGCGAGTAGGTGCTTGTGTCCATGCGCCCTCTAAACCGCTTGATACGGTATCTTCAGAATGGCCTTTACCACATTTGTTTTTCCACCCTAAACCTTGCTCTTCAATGCCTGCTGCTGCGGGCTCTGCACCCACACAATCTTTAGGTTTATGGGCACCATGCATTTTACCAAAGGTGTGGCCACCAGCAATAAGTGCCAGTGTTTCTTCGTCGTTCATGGCCATGCGCTCGAATGCAACACGAATATTTTTAGCTGAACCGATTGGATCAGGCACCCCTTTAGGGCCCTCAGGATTTACGTAAATTAAACCCATGTGAGTTGCACCTAATGGGCGTTCTAATTTACCACTGGCATCTTCACGGTCGCTGGCAAGCATTTCGACTTCAGGCCCCCAGTAAACCATGTCTGGTTCCCAGTCATCAGGTCGGCCACCGGCAAACCCATAAGTTTCAAATCCCATGTTTTCTAGGGCGACATTACCCGCTAATACGATTAAGTCTGACCATGAAAGTGCTTCACCGTATTTTTGTTTAATTGGCCAAAGTAAACGGCGTGCTTTATCTAGGCTTACGTTGTCTGGCCAGCTATTAAGCGGTTCAAAACGTTGTTGGCCACCCCCTGCGCCACCACGCCCATCAAGCGTACGGTAGGTCCCTGCGCTGTGCCAAGTCATACGAATAAAAAATGGGCCATAGTTACCAAAATCTGCTGGCCACCAGTCTTGAGACTGCGTAAGTAGGGCGTCTATATCACTTTTTACAGCGTCTAAATCTAGGCTATTGAATGCCTCGGCATAATTAAAGTCGCCGCCATAAGGGTTTGAGCGTTCATCATGATCACGAAGAGGGGCTAGATCAAGTTGATTTGGCCACCAAAACTGGTTTGTTCTCGTTGCACCCATTTTAGCCTCACCCATGCCAACTGCGCCTTGAGGCTTAGACATTTGTGGCTTTTCTTGAGCAAAAGCAGCGCCAGACATAAGCGCCATACTTATAAATCCAACAAGTGCTTTTTTAGTAAATGATCGGTTTTTCATTGTCAGCTTCCTTAAAGTTAACGAATTTCGTTATATAAAGCGTATTACTATTATTAAAAATAGAATCTAATAATTTAAAAATTAGTGGGCTAGTACTTCATTCAAGCTATTGCTAACTTAGCTCGAATAACTAAGTGGTGGAGATAGTATAGTAAAGGGGCTAAAAACCGTGTGAGAAATAAAGCGATTGATGTAATCGATAAAAGCGATTTTTAGAAGTTTATTAATTAAATAAACAAATCAAAAAAATATACAGAGAAGGCTTTGCAAAGCGCCACGCATAAAAAAGCCCAGCAATTGCTGGGCTATTAAATAAGAGATGAGTGCTATTGAGTTTTCATTAACCTACTGGTGATCACACCTGAGGTCATAGAACCTGATACGTTGAGCGCAGTACGCGCCATATCAATTAATGGCTCAATAGAAATAAGTAAAGCCACCACTTCTATAGGTAATCCCATGGTTGGTAATACAACTAATGCGGCAAATGTCGCACCACCGCCAACGCCTGCAATACCAAACGAGCTAATAACCACAATACCAATTAACGGTAAAATAAACTCAAATGTAAGTGGGTCTATTCCCACACTTGGCGCGACCATCATTGCGAGCATTGCAGGATAAATACCGGCACAGCCATTTTGACCAATAGTGGCACCAAAAGAAGCCGATAAGTTAGCAATTGCTGGTGGTACTTTTAACTGATTAATTTGCACATCGACATTCATCGGAATGGAGGCTGCTGAACTGCGCGAGCTAAATGCAAAGGTCAGTACTGGCCAGATTTTTTCAAAATAATGCTTTGGATTAACCCCTACAAAGCTAAGTAATAAGCCATGCACAACAAACATTAACAAAATAGCCACGTAAGAGGCGACAATAAAGGCGAGTAAATTTAAAATGTCGTTACTGCTAGAATTTGCCACTACGCTTGCCATGAGCCCTGCAACACCGTAGGGTGTTAGGGCGATAATCATGCGTACTAGGCTCATTACTGTAGCTTGTAAGGCATTGACGCCATTGCGAATAGGGCCTGCCAGCTCCGTTTTTTCAAGCATCACTTTGCGTGCAGCTATACCAACAAGTACACCAAATATAACAATGGCAATAATTGAAGTTGAACGTTGATTGCTTAAATCAGCAAAAGGATTTTCAGGAATAAAGCTAAGCAGCATTTGTGGCACACTTAAATCAGCTACATTGCCGGCTTTGCTTTGCAGGACGTCCATTCGGGCGGCTTCGCGAGTGCCTGAAACCAGTCCTTCAATACTTAAATCAAACCCGTAAGTGACAGCAATGCCTACCAAAGCCGAAATAGCGGTGGTAAAAAGCAACACGCTGATGCTTATGAAAGATATTTTTCCTAGTGAGCCTTGGTTTTCGAGTTTGACTACGGCGGCAATCATAAATACCAATACCAGTGGCATGATGATCATTTTTAATAAACCGACATAGCCTTTACCTACTATGCTTACCCAGCTGAGTATTTCTTTAATCGTCTCTGGAGAGTGGGCAAACAAAAATTGTAGGGCTAGACCAAAGGCGCTACCAAGCACTAAGCCAAATAAAACGGTACGAGATAAAGAGCTGTTTTTTTGCGAAAAAAGATAAATCGCGAATAGCAAACCGACAAATAATGCCAACATTAATAATACAGCAAGCGACATGGTACCCTCTTTTATAGCTGTGAATTAGCGCGGCACTTTAACGCTTTGTAAGACGTTAACAAAATACACTTTCGCTATGGGTTAGAATTAAAATGAATATAGTAATAATATTAGAATATAACGAATAAGCAACCTGTTGAAAAATTTAGCTTACATTATTGTATTTTCTTTAATTTATGGGGTTTACTACATAAAAGTAAGATCGTAACTGCTGTTAAAATCGTAAATTTAATACGAGGCATTAAGTTAATTTGTTCACTTTAGCTTTTTATTTAAAAAAGGAAGTAAAGGTATGTTAAAGGCAATAATGGCACTGGTGATAGTTGTAGTGGTAAGTGGTTGCTCAACTCAGTATCCCAATCAAGCACTACTTGGTAAACAGTTTCCTACGGTGACAGGAGAAAGCTTAGAGCAAACGTCATTTACTATTCCTGATGATTTTAACAACCCCAATACGTTGCTATTAATTGGTTATAAGCAAGATAGTCAGTTCGATATTGATCGTTGGCTTATCGGTTTAGATATGAGCGCAGTTGATGTGACGGCTTATGAGTTGCCAACTATTCAAGGTATGGTTCCTCGTATGTTCAGTACCTTAATCGATAGCGGTATGCGTAAAGGGATCCCAAAAGAGTTGTGGGGCGGGGTGATCACAATTTATAAAGATGGCGATAAGGTTCAGGCATTTACTGGTAACGAAAACCCGAATAACAGCCGCGTAATACTGCTTGATGAAAATGGCAAAATTATTTACTTTTATGATCGTGGTTTTTCTGTTTCAGCATTAAACAATCTAAAAGCAGTCATTGAAAAACAATAGGTTGTCCTAAAAAGTTGCCTTTGGGCGCTTCGGCTAAACCTTAGCGTGCCATGTTATAAAAGCATTATTCGCTTACGTTGCTTCTGTCTTTTTATTTAGTTCTATAAAGCGCTAAATAAGTATTTGTTTATGTAAAAATAGCAAAAACTAAAGCCTATTTAACCTGATGAACTCTGGTTAATAAATTTATTTCGCGCAGCTATTTTTAACGCTAGTTGCGCTGAATTTACTTGCAATAGGCCTGCTATTGACGCGAAAACTCGCCTTGTTTTCACTGTAAAACTCTTAACCTTAGGTTAGATTTTTATAAATAGGCTTTATTTCATATTTTTACACTTTGCTTTGTACGAGTTGCTGGGTAAGCTCTTCAAAAATACTCGGGTCGTCAATGGTTGATGGAATTTGTAGTTCTTCACCATCAATAAGTTGACGTAAGTTTTTGCGTAAAATTTTACCTGAGCGTGTTTTTGGTAAGCGCTGTACACACATAATATTTTTAAGACACGCAATAGCACCAATTTGATTACGCACGGTTTGCACCAATTGCTGCTCTACTTCTTTATACGAGCCCTGAAAATCATTTTTTAACACCACCATGGCCATGGGGTTTTGACCCTTGAGCGCATCATTAACACCAAATACGGCACATTCAGCAACCGCGGGATGAGCGGCGACAATTTCTTCCATTTCACCGGTTGATAAACGATGCCCCGCGACATTAATTACATCATCGGTGCGGCCCATAATAAATAGGTAGCCATCATCATCAATATAACCGCCGTCGCCAGAAAGATAATAGCCTTCATATTCACTTAAATAACCGGCTTTAAAGCGTTCGGTATTTTGCCAAATAGTGGGTAAACATCCTGGTGGTAAAGGCAGTTTAATAACGACCGCACCTTGTTCATTGGGGGCGCATTGGTCACCATTCATATCTAAAATACGTACGTCAAACCCAGGAGTCGCAACCGTTGAACTGCCTGCTTTTGTAGGTAGGTGTTCAATGCCGACAGGATTACAGGCTATCGCCCAACCGGTTTCTGTTTGCCACCAATGATCAAGCACAGGTAGGCCTGTTTTTTCTTTGAGCCAATCGTAGGTGGGGGGATCTAAACGCTCGCCTGCTAAAAACAAGCGTTTTAGGCTTGAAGTATCGTATTGTTTAAACCCATCGGCATTGGGGTCTTCTTTTTTTATCGCTCTAAAGGCCGTTGGCGCGCTAAATAAAGCCGTTACTTTGTACTGTTCAACCACTCGCCAAAATGCGCTGGCATCTGGGGTTCTAATGGGTTTACCTTCAAATAAAATAGTGGCGCAGCGGTACATAAGCGGGGCATACACTATGTACGAATGGCCTACAACCCAACCAATATCCGAAGCGGCCCAAAACACGTCACCCGGTTTCATGCCGTATACGGTTTCCATGCTGTAATGCATGGCCACGGCATGGCCGCCATTTTCACGAACAACCCCTTTGGGAGTACCCGTTGTGCCTGACGTGTATAAAATATAAAGCGGGTGATCGCCACTTACCGGAACGGGATCAACGCCAGTAGCTGTTTGCATTGCAACAGCCCAGTCAATATCACGCTCAGGCATAAGTGGTGCAGTTACTTGCTCACGCTGATAAATAATACAATGTTCTACTTTATACGAGGCTGATGCGAGGGCGTTATCAAGTAACTCTTTGTATTCAATTACGGTATTCACTTCTACACCGCAAGAGGCACTGAGTACTAACTTAGGCTTGGCGTCATCAATTCTTACGGCAAGCTCATGTGCTGCAAACCCGCCAAAAACGACCGAATGAATAGCGCCGATGCGGGCGCAGGCTAACATACCAATTACGGCCTCGGGGATCATGGGCATGTAAATAACCACGCGGTCGCCTTTTGTTACGCCTAAAGACTGCATTACTCCTGCGAATTTAGCGACTTCTTGTTGCAGTTCAACGTAGCTGTAGGTGCGCGCGGTATTGGTTACGGGTGAGTCATATATTAACGCTGTTTCATCGCCATGGCCGGCAATAACATGCTGATCAAGAGCTAAAAAACAGCTGTTAAGTTGGCCGTCGGCATACCAGTGATATAAACCGTTTTCATCTTGTGTGTAAGCTGTTTCTGGAGCCTGGTACCAATGGAGGCGTTTACTTTGCGATAACCAAAACGCTGCCGGGTTTTGTTTAAACTCGTTGTAGTGTTGTTTGTATTCACCTGACATAAAGGCTCCTGAACAAAATTAAATATAACTTTATTTAAAATTAAGCGCTTTTTATTAATAGCGATATTCGACCATAGTCGGTCAAATAATAAGCTCTGGTTCTGATGTTTGTTCAACGTAATGATTGTATGGAACTAAAAAGTTCCAACTAATGTAAAATGTATCAGTAATTAATGAGAGTAAATGGATGTAAGAATGAATCAAATGGTCAGAGTAGGCGTTGCAGTGATAGTAATGCATGATAATAAAATTTTACTTGGTGAACGGATAGGCGCACATGGTGCAAATACTTGGGCAACACCCGGTGGACATTTAGAATTTGGTGAAACGCTAGAGCAATGTGCAGTGCGTGAAGTAGCAGAAGAGACAGGGCTTAATGTTACTAATATTCGTAAACTCGATTTTACCAACGATATTTTTAGCGTCGAGAACAAGCACTATATTACCTTATACGTGCAGGCAACGTATAAAGGTGGCGAGCCTGTAAATAAAGAACCTAACAAATGTTTACAGTGGCGTTGGTGCGATATTAATGACTTGCCCTCACCTTTGTTTACCTCATTAAAAAATTATTTAGCACAGAATACCTTGTCCGCTGAGTATTAAAGGTTTTTTGGCATAGGGAGTTGCCATTTATGTAAAATTTGCTGATATTCACCACTTTCCTTGATGGCATTTAACCTATCGCTAATAATTTTTGCTGTGTGTGAGTCAAGCTGATTACTGGCTGCAAAGTGAAGAGAAGAAGGTAGTTCATCTAAGTGGATGCGTTTAGTAATTAAGCTTGGGTCGAGCCCTGTGCGCTTTAACTCGTTTTCAAGTGTGAGGGTGTTAGTTACCACAAAATCGATACGATTTTTATACAGCATTTTCCATAGCTGCTGGTAGTAACTCACTAAGACTAGATTCTCACTTTCAGTAAAGCCTTGGGCTTCTAAATAAGCCTGAGCAGAATAACCGCGAATAGTGGCTACTTTGTATTCTTTGGCAAAGTTTAAGTGAATCACTTCATCGTTATGACTGCGTAAACTTACTAGGTATGCATCTGCAAAATACACTTTCCCCAGCCACTTATATAGATGATGTCTGTTTGGTGTTTTGAGCAGCGATAGCATAATAGCATTCGGGTTGGCTTGTTGCTGCTGAAACATACGCGCCATCGGCATTATTTCAAACTTTGCTGTTAAAGCTGTGCCTTTTAATACTGCTTTAGCGATATCTACTAAGGCGCCCTGCGCGTCACCTTGAGGGTTTTTAAAATGATAAGGGGGCAAATCTTCAGCGATGAAGGTAACCGGGTTTGCGTGACAGACCGCACTATAAAAAACCAATACAAAAACAGTTAACACCATACGCAAACGCATAAATAATTGTCTTTAAAGCAACACATGAGGCTAGTGTAAATAAAATTAATAAAAAGGTACACGGTAAATGTATATTTTAAGTAATCAAGGTGTTTAATTATTGTTTTTTATAAATTGGCGAGGTGAGCAATGATACCAGCGCTTAAAAGCACGGTTAAAGGAACTTTGATCATTAAACCCCAACATAGTTGCAATACTGCTTAGCGAATAATGAGGAATATATGTTAACAAACGGCGTTTTTGCTCTTGCTCAAGAAGAGCTGCAAAATTGGTGTTTTCTTGCTTTAGATGACGTTGCACTGTGCGCGGGGTCATATTTAAAGCACTAGCCGTTCTGATCAGTGAACAGTCCTGCAAATCGTATTTAGCCATTAAAATATGATTAATTTTTTCTGTTAATAATTGCTGACTTTTAAACTGGGATAGCTGTTGCTCTGACATTTGCTTAAGCACAGCGTTAATCTGGGAGTTATCGGTTTTAAAAGGCAGGGTTAAGTAACTACTTGGAAACTCTACTTGATTAAAGTTAGCGCCAGCTTTTATTGGGCAATTAAACCATTGCGCTAATTGTTGTAACTCACTGTCCGAAAAACGTGCTGTAAAATAAACGCAACTAGGCGAAAGCTGAGGATTAAGCAGTTGGCGTATAACACTTACCCACGCGGTCATATTTCGTAATACGGCCTGTGGGCTGCACTGTGGGTCTGCTAACCAGGTTACCTTGCAAAGTGTTTGTTGCTGTGCAAACTCAGCACGCCCTATGTTAGCCACTAGGCTGTCGTAACTCAGTAGTGCAGTAATGGCACTGGCTAAATTTGTACTGGATTCAATTAAATACCCAAGTACACCAAAATCAGCGGTACGTATTTGTTTTCCTAACTCAAAGCCAAATAAGGAGTCGTTTAGCGTTTGCTGTGCATAACTAAGCAGCGCATTATAGCTTTTTAAGCTAATACGTGGCGCTAATTGTTGTGTTTGCTTATTTGTATATTCAGCAAATTCAATGGCAGTTAGTATCTCTTGGCTATCTAACCCTTTGCTTTGCAGATAATCCAAACAGCTAGAAAAGTAATGATCGGCTAAGGTTTTCATTTGTCGCCTAAAGCTAAAAAATAGTCATCTAATCGCAAGTTTGCCATGCAATATTTTTATATGCTAGAGATCTATAAAAATAATAGGGGGCACACAATGATTGAGATAAACGTTAAACATAGTGTGGCAGCAACACCTGAACAATTATGCACCTTATTATTAGCGCATGCTGATTTGGGGCGCTTTTTTAATGCGCAGTTTGAAGTGTTAACACCGCAAGACTCGGGTGAAATAAGTGGTGGAAAAGGCACTATTAGACAAATAAAAATGCAAGGTACAACATTTAAAGAGCAAATAATAACGGCCGATAACAGCCATATAAGTTATCGTATTTTAGGCGATAAACCCGTTGCACAGCACCGTGGTGATATTTACTTAAAAGCCAATAATGCTCAGCAATCACTCACCGACATAAGCTATCATATTAGTTGCATTGCGCCTTTATGGCTACCCGATTTTATACTGGCTTTTTTTATAAAAAAAGATGTTAGCCAAGCACTTAAAAAAATAGCCCGTTATTTTCAGGAGAAACGCCATGAGCATTGAAATTATTTTATTGGCGCTGAGCCCTGTTTTTTTGCTGTTTGTTGGTATTGAATTTATAAAATTTAGACGTTACTACGACATAAAAGATAGTTTAGCCAACGCTGTGCTGGCCTTATTACATCAAGGCGCTGATGCCATTGCATTAATATTATTAATGCCGTTTTTTTATTGGCTGTATCAGTTTCGACTATTTGAAATTGAATTGACGCTATTTACTGTATTAGGTGCTTTTGTACTGCAAGATTTTTTATACTATTGGTTTCATCGTGCATCACACCATATTCATTGGTTATGGGCCGCTCATGTAGTGCATCATAGCTCTACTAAAATGAACTTTACCACGGCATTTAGGCAAAGTTTAACGTATCCGCTGGCGGGTATGTGGGTGTTTTGGATGCCAATGATATTAATAGGCTTTGAGCCTGTGATTGTTTTTGCTGTGGTGGCGATAAATTTAGCGTATCAATTTTTTGTGCACACGCAAGTGGTAAAAAAGCTAGGTTGGTTTGAAAACGTATTTAATACCCCTTCGCATCATCGGGTGCATCACGCTATAAATAATGGCTATTTAGATAAAAACTTTGCAGGTGTTTTAATTGTTTGGGATAAATTATTTGGCACTTACGTCGAAGAAGATGAAAATAAACCGTGTAAATACGGCATTATTGGTCAGCTAAACAGTAATAACCCAATCAAAATTACCTTTCATCAATGGCAGTATTTATTTAAAACTACTTACCAAGCTATAGGGTTAAAAGCTAAATTAAAAGTATTATTTGGTTACCCTACTAGCTCTCAAAGTAGTAATAAGTAAGCCTATTTTTTATATAAAAAAAGCCAGGAGCAAATAGCACTACTCCCGGCTTATCTCACAGTAAAATTTAACTATTTGGCCGTTGTGATCACTGTATCAATTAAGTGCACAACGCCATTGCTAGTGTAAATATCAGTGGTTGTTACGTTGCTGCCAGCGACTTGCAGTGATGTAGCCGGTAAGCTTACTTGCCACCAAATATCGTTCACAGCTTGACCGTTGTTTTGACCGGCTGCCGTATCACCTGAGAAGGTATATAAAGGACGGCCAAGGTAAGCGACTTGCATGCTGTCATCTGAGCGAGCAATTAATGATAAACCTGGAATATTTTCAATAGATGCCGCAGTGCCTAGCACGGGTGGCCACGTTGTTGCACAAGCGGCTTCACATACGCTCATTGCTTCCCCTAAGTCGTTATCAAATACGTAGAGCGTTTTACCAGGCATTGTATCAGCCATACCCGTTACTAAACGATTATTAGTTACATCATAAGCTACGCTGTCTGTTGCTGTATTTTCGGTACTGGTAAAATCTACCACGTTTACGCTTAGCATATTTTCCGCAAGTGTAGTGACCATTTTACCGTTAGCAGCAAATGCATCAGTACTACCTACTTGGGCAGCTAATACATGTTGAGTAAGTACGCCAGTAAGTGCTGTCGTGTCAGCTAATAACGCATTTAAATCAGCGGTAGGAATTTTACTAAATGCCGAATTTGTTGGTGCAAATACCGTAAATGATTGTGTGGTATCGTTAAATGTATCCACTAACCCTGCTGCTTGCAGTGCAGCTACTAGTGTAGATAATGCAGGTGTTTCTGTGGCAACGGTTGCAATCGTTTTAGTTGGTGTGCCTATTTCAGCGGGGGGCATCATCACTTTATTTAATACATGAATAACACCGTTGTCAGCCGTTACATTCGCTGTAGTTACCGCCGCATCATTAATAAATAGCGAGCTGTCTACATACGATAGCGCAGCCATATCTCCATTAGCCATTTCAACTTTATTGTCTTCACTGTTAGCAATGGTCACTGCTGCATCAGACAATACACTTGCGTCAGAAACTACGTGATAGAGTAAAATATCACGAAGCGTGTCGGTATCTGCTAGTAACGCGTCAATGGTGTCTTGACCAAGTGCCGAGAATGCTGCATCAGTTGGTGCAAATACAGTAAAGGTGTTGGTAGGGTCGCTCACTACAGTGTCTAAACCCGTTGCTGAAAGTGCAGCAAGTAATGTAGTAAAGTTGCCATTTTCACTTGCAACATCTGCGATTGTGCCAAAGCTCTCGGGTAGGGCAACATCGCCAACGATCACAGAATCAATGACATGAATAATACCATTGGTGGTTTCTATATCAGTCACCACCACGTTCGCACCGCCAAACATTAACATGTTAGTGTCTGCGTTAATCGCAATAGGTAAAGTATTTCCAAGCAAGGTTTCAGCTGATTGGCCGTTAAGAGACATTGCAGTGACAGAATCTACAGATCCAGATATAACATGCTGCTTTAAAATATCACCTAATACACCAGGGTTAGCGAGCAAGGTGTTAATCATTTTGCTACCTACTGCCTCAAAAGCAGCATCAGTTGGTGCAAATACGGTAAACTCTGATGATTCATCAGCCAGTGCTGAGGTAAGATTTGCTGCATCAAGCGCTGCCAGTAAGGTGCTAAAGTCGCCGGCTTGCTGGGCTGTTTCAATAATATTGTTGGTTGGTGCTGTCTCTGACACTGTTTTTGGTGTGAGTACTGCGTCAATAACATGAATAATACCGTTGTCGGTTTTAATGTCGGTCATTGTTACCGTGCTGGTATTAACTAATAAGCTTTCACCATTTAAAGACAATGCAATGCTTTGTCCATTTACCGTTTCAACGGTTGTGCCTGCTAAACCAATTGCTGCTTGTGCATCTACTCTGCCAGAGATCACATGATAAGTTAAAATTGAGCTTAGAGTATCAGGATCAGCTAATAAATTATTGATAGTTTCTTCACCTAATAATGCAAACGCCTCATCGGTAGGAGCAAAAACGGTATAGCTATTAGTTAAATCATCGAGTGTTTCATCTAGACCTGTTGCTTCTAAAGCTGCAACAAGGGTAGTGAATTCTCCAGAACCTTGAGCGGCATCAAAAACAGAAACGGCTGGTTGTGGATCTACAGTGACAGGGGCGTTGTTATCATCGTCGCTACTACAACCTTGAATGAGTAACAAGGGAAGTATGATAGCACCGAGCTTAAATACTTTATTCATATTTTTTCCTTTAATTGAATGTTACAGTGTTACAGCTTTGTGAATGTTACGTAGCTAGGCGCTGTGTTGATCAAAAAAGAAGCGTTATTTTTGTACGATTTAATAGGTGTAAGATTTAATTGAATTTTTATTCAAGTAAGTCTTAAATTTTAGTTTTTTTACTGCGCGGTGCACCCAGTAAAATAAAGACGTGGCAAATACACACAGATAAAAATGCACTCACCCCTAACGCACCACCAAAACCATCAAGATTGGGAACCAAATAGGCAAAAAACAGTGAAAATATAATTGCTGAACTGGCAAGCGTATATACCCCAAAGCGGTGAGGGGCACTCATACCAATAAAGGTGCCGCCAAAAAAGACAATACTGTATAGTTCTGCATTGAGGCTAAATTGTGACAATATTAAATAGGCAATAATTGAGAGTGCAGCTGAGGCTCTTATAGCATCAAAGCGATTATGTTTAGCTAAATAAAAGGTTAAAAAAGCACCAGTCAAGGCTAATATTGGGTATGTAATAGTCATATCAGCAATCCTTTAGCTAAAACAAACAGGGCTACACTGGCAAATGCAATACTGCCTAATCGTCCGCCAAACCCCGCAAATAGGTTAAGTGTGAGTGTATATAAAACAGCGCCAATGGCAGAAACAATAGCGATTTCCCAATAGTTACTAATTAAGCTGGTGGAACACATACCGGCAAAACTACCTGCATAAATGGAGGCATAAGGATGGTTTTGATAACGTGCAGGAAATGGAATGAATGAACCGATAAGGCCTGTTAAAGCAGCAGACACAACAATAGGTAATGCCAATGTAGTATGCATTATAAAGCACGACAAGCAGCCGATAAAAAAGGTGATGAATTTTAAAAATATGAATTTAGTCATAGCAAGCGTATTTTAAAGGTTCAGTTTTAGCTTTAATAGTGAAAATCGACGATTTAAGAGTAAAAGCGATTATAGACTGCAAAAGAAAAACGATGGTAGCTCTTCTATTATACGCAATAATTTACTAAAAATAATGCCGTGAATGTTCTATAAATTACAAGTTATGTATAATGCAGCATATTTCATATATTAAAAGTTATAACTAAAGGTAATTTATGTCTAACTGTTTGCATTTGGCTATTCCAGCTGGAGATCTTGAAAAAGCGAAAGCGTTTTATTGTGACGTGCTCGGTTGTAAAACGGGTAATAGTGAAGCTGGACGATGGGTAGATATTGATTTTTGGGGTAACGAGTTAACCTTGCATCAAAGCGAGGAGCGCTTACCAACGGTTCGCCATGATGTTGATATGGGCGCAGTGGCTGTACCGCACTTTGGTATTCACTTATCAGAAAGTGAGTTTCAAGGATTAAAGCAGCGTATTGCAGACGCCGGCCTTGGTTACTTAGATAAGCCTTACCGCCGTTTTGTTGGTGATGAATTTGAGCAAGAAACGTTTTTTATTGAAGATCCAAACGGCAATGTACTTGAAATGAAAACCATGGTTAATCCTGAAGTACTATTTAAAAAGGATTAGACGCTCTCGCTGAGCTAGTCTGGCTGACTAGCTCGTGTTTTTAAGCGATTTTTATCTTAGTTATCGCTGTTTTCTCAGCTTGTTTTGCCTTTCTTTGAGACTTTTTCTGGTACATTGCTGCATCACCCGCTTTTAAAACCTCATCTAGGTTTTTAGGCGTCTCGTTATAGCTTATTTGCCCTACGCTTGCATAAATGGCAATGGTGTTGCCTTGGTGATCCAAACTAAGCGTATTTAACTTTTGTTCAAGGCCATTAATCCGTTGCTTAATGTTATCTTTGCCAGTAAATAATGCCATTGCCACAAACTCATCCCCGCCTAAACGCCCAACGGCGTCTTCACTACGCATATGCTGACTAATTGATTCTGCAACCGTGCACAGTACTTTGTCGCCCACATCGTGCCCGTAAGTATCATTAATCGCTTTAAAACGATCTAAATCTATGTATAAAAAGCATAAAATACCCCCTCGCTTTTTATGCGCTGTCAGTAACTCGTTTGCTTTTAGGCTCCAACCACGACGGTTGTATATATTGCATAAATGATCAACGTTAGCATGTTGCTCAGCCTGTTTTTTTGCATAGCTTAACCTTTGCACTCTCCAACCAACTGCAATCGCAAGCAGTAATGACTCAATAGTAAACGCAATAACGAATCCATAACGTTGAATAAACGGGCTATAGTCGGTTAGTAACACCCTAAAAATCATACTGATAAATACACAGCTCAAAGCAATAAATACCAAGTTAGCTTCATTTACACCTTGCTTAGCTTGAAGTGCAGCAAGTATAAAAATAGTCATGACAATAAATAATGATAAATAGCCTGTTATGGCTGAGGTTATATTGGTTATTAATGGTAAGTCTAGGGCTATTTTTTGTAAGCATAGAGTCAGTACGCATAACGCGCTGACTTTTAACATATAGTTTAATTTTGGCCAATATTCAGGAAGTTCTAATATGGCGCTCATAAACCAAGTGGCGCTTACTATCGTTAAGCCAATACTCAATATATAAAGGTGGGTGATATTTTCGTAAAAGTAACCCTTGGTAAACAAATAGGCTTGACCTTCTTGTAAAAAGATAAAGCTAGCGATGCAAAAAAGATAGATGCCATACAATTTAAAAATAGCGTCTTTAATGCCATAACCTATGATTAAGGCATAAAAAATAAGCGTGGCACATAATCCGTAAAACACCCAAAAAATTAGATTATATAATTGAATTTTTTCAATAAATTGCTGTGAATCTAGCCAGGTAAAACGAGGGTTATAGCCAGCGGTAGTGGTTAAAGTGAGCTTTGCATTAAAGCTGCCTTGCTCCATTAAAATGGCCATCTGATTTGTTTTTAAAGGCACTTTTAATTGGTTATTTTGTTGCCACGAAAAGCTTTCAAGTGCTGGGCGGGTAAACGTAAAAACACCGCTTTTGCTTAGCGTGCATGCCAACTCAAATTGGTTGATGCCCTTTTTCAGCTTTATATTGGCTGCAATACCTTGCGACAAGGGAGTTGATACATGATTTTCGATAGGTCTTAAATGGCAACTATCCTTTGCAGCAACCACATTGCTCATAAAAAAAATAAACAGGGTTAATAAAACACCGCAAAATTTAATACATAAGGAGGTGGTTGTATGTAAGTGCTTCCTTATTGTTACGGTGATATTGAGCATAATAGGATTATAAAAAAGGGTAGTTACCTTATATTAACAAAGCTTATTTTCTTTACTAGTAAAAGTTAATGATAAAGTTTGATATAGCGCATGAATGGATAAATCTTATTTTTATAACTGTATTTCACTCGGGGTTTTATTAAAGTGGCGTTTAAACTCACGGCTAAACTGTGATGCACTGGTGTAACCTACCTTAAAAGCAGCTTCATTTGCTTTGCTTCCCGCTGTGGTAATTAACTCTTTTGCTTTAGCTAAACGTACTTTTTTTAAGTATTGTAAGGGAGATTCAAACGTTACCTGTCTAAATGCACGATGAAAAGAGGAAACGCTCATATTAACCGCTTCAGCTAAACCTTCAACAGTAATAGGATTAGCATAGTCCTGGTGCATCGTTGCTAGTGTGCGAGCTATACGCGCATAATGACCATCATGCATAGCTAGGCCTATTAAAGTATGCCCTTGGGGGCCGCAAAGAACACGATACACTAGCTCTTTTACTATATCTTCGCCAAATACCTCAGCTTCAAGTGGATTATTTAAAACCCTTAGTAACCTACATGTCACCTGCTCCATTGCGCAGTCTAGCTTGGCTGATTGTACTGCGCCAATGTTCGCGCTGGAGACAGATAAAGGCTGGTACTGCATCATCTGATTAACCAGTTTGTGCAACATGGCAGGGTTTATATCTATAGCTATGCCCATAACCGGTAAGTTGTTATCGGTAAACGCTTCACACTCTAATGGGACCGGTACACCTAGTACCAAGTAATCACCTTCGCCGTATTTTATTTGATGTTCTGGGAAATGAATTATTTTATGGCCTTGGCCAACCACGATTATGCCTGAATTATAAATAAGCGGCTGGCGCGGTGAACTTTTGGTAGCGCGATGAAAATACACTCCAGGAATAATTGTTTCCATGGTGCCCTCAAAGCTTAGTAAATTATTGTGCTCGGCGTATTGTTGCAACATTTTGGCTATGATGGGCATAAAAGTATCTGTAATTAAAATATTTTGCGTAAAATAACAGTGCTGGTAGTTTTAGGCAAGCTTTAGGCAGTTATTGGGCTTTTTATATATTAACTTTGCTACTAATATGCATCCATCAAAGCTTTACTTGATATGTGACTAAGTAAAGCATTATGAAATTAACCGTCACCTAGGAGCAAAATAATGAAATTTAGCTACGTAAATCCCACTCTCATCCAATTTGGCCAACAGCAAATTGCCGCACTTAGCGACTTGATCGCAAAAGATCAAAAAGTATTGGTTGTTTATGGCGGCGGCTCAATTAAAAAGAACGGCGTGTATGATCAAGTTGTTGCTGCACTTGAAGGTTTTGATTGGGTCGAATTCTCGGGTGTGGGTGCTAACCCAACAATTGAAGTGCTCGACCAGGCGGTTAAAATGTGTAAAGAACAAAGCATCGATTTTGTACTAGGGGTAGGCGGCGGCTCTGTAATAGATGGCGTTAAATACATTGCGGCTTGTGCAGTATACGACGGCGAAGGTTGGGATATTCCTACTGGTAAGCATACAATTACCAGTGCATTACCAATTGGTGCCGTATTAACGCTGCCAGCGACAGGTTCTGAATCTAACCAAAACTCAGTGGTAAGCAAAGAATCTACTAAAGAAAAATTACCGTTTGCCTCACCTAAAGTATTACCTAAATTTGCAATTATGGACCCTGACGTAATGAAAACATTACCGCAGCGCCAGCTTGTAAATGGTTTAGTTGATGCCTGGGTGCATACTTGTGAGCAATACCTTACCTTCCCTGAAGGCGCATTGGTACAAGAAGGTTACGCAGAGGCACTGTTAAAAGCGCTTAAAACATTGGGCGATAACTTTGAAAACCAAGACGATGCATGGCGTGCAAACCTTATGTGGGCAGCTAACCAAGCACTTAATGGCTTAATTGGTTCTGGCGTATCGCAAGATTGGGCAACCCACATGATTGGCCATGAGCTTACTGCCGCCTATGGTGTTGACCATGCGCGTTCGCTTGCTATTGTTCAGCCTTCTTTACTGCGCAACCAATTTGCAGTTAAAAAAGCGAAACTAGAGCAAATGGGTAAAAACGTATTTGGCCTTGAGCAAACAGACGATTTAGCAGAGCAAACAATTCAAGCTATTGAAGCGTTTTACCACAGCCTTGAGGTGGCAACACAGCTAACTGAACATGGCGATGATAAAGCGGCTGCGATTGATAATATTATTGGCAAGCTTGAAGCGCATGGCATGGTCGCCCTTGGTGAAAACCAAGCGATTACGTTAAAAGAAAGCCGTGAAATTTTAGAGCAAGCGGTTGCTTAATAACGAATAGGGTTTTTATATAGCGCCGCTGACATTTAGGGTCTGTTGACCTTTCAAGGTTGAATTTGCAGCAGTCTGTTTGGTAGTTAGGCAAGGCAGAGCCTATGTGGTTATTCCCCATAAATAGGCGATAACGCAGCATCAATGCTAAACAGGTGCTGCCCTTCGGATTCTGCCTAGGGGCGATTTACTCTTTGTTGCCACTGTGGATGGTGGTAAGGGGCGTGAGTAGGGCACGGAAGCTTTGCTCGGTTTTGACTTATTCTTACATGGATGTAAGCTAGTAGAATAACGCAGGAGCAGTTATCGAGCCCACTAGGTTACAAGCCTCTTGGGGCGATTAAACCGCCCCTAGTTTGAATAAATTGTAATCCGCAAAGGTCAACAGACCCTAGCAGGACTGAATACTTCATACTGCGTTAATCTTTTCATGAGATAATTTAGCTACTCCCTAAAACAGGATGTTTAATGGCTATACAAAAAAAACTAAAGCAAAAAACGCGTCAGTTTATTGGGTCTAAAAATATGTTAGGCGGAATTACGTTTGCCTCATTTTTAGAATCCACTATAGTGCCAATTCCACTTGAAGCAGTACTTGTACCATTAATGCAAGCAAGGCGAGAGAAGCTCTGGCAAATTGCTCTTATGGCCACCATAGGGTGCGTTATTGGAGCTTTGTTTGGCTATGCCTTGGGGTATTACTTATTTGATGTTATTGGCGATTGGGCTATCAATACGTTTTCAAGCCCTGAGCAATTTGAAAACGTTAAGCAAAAAATGCAAGCACAGGGTTTTTGGTTTGTGTTGAGCTTAGGTATTGTGCCTGTTCCGTTTCAAATTGCGATGTTGGCAGCTGGCGCTACTCAGTACTCGCTCATGCTGTTTTTATTAGCAAGCGCTATTGCTCGTTCAATACGCTATTTTGGTTTAGCGTTGCTGGTATACTATGCTGGCAACCAAGCTGAACGTATTATTAGCAAGCATAAAACTAAGACCATGATTGGGTTAACTATTTTAGTTGCTGTTGGCTGGGTTATTAGCACACTAATTTAATGCAATTGGTGTTAAGCTAAGGTTTAAGCCCAGTATTTTACTGGGCTTAAACGTTTATTGGTGGTTAAGTACTATGATTAAGCAGGGCTTTAAGTTTACCTGGTTTTACTGGCTTACTCAGGTAATGAATATTTTCAGCCTTGGTGATTTGCTTTAGCTCAGTGTCACGTACGGCGGTAATTAAGATGGCCGCAATGTCGCTTTGCCAAATTTCTCGCAGCGTTTTAATTAAGGTAATGCCATCCCAATCATTACCTAATTGATAATCCATTAAGATTACATCGGGTGCGGGATGTGTTTTAGCATGGGTTAACACCGCCTCCACTTTGTCGAATAGAGTGTAATTTGCTTGCCATTTTTTCAATAAGCTGGCCATCGCGGCTAAGTTTTCAGGATCGTCATCAATGGCGATAATATTAATCGCGGCGCGGTTGTCGACTATATTTTTGCTTGTTTGTTTTTGTTGTATTAATTGTGCATCACCATAAGGCACTTCTATGCTAAATCGACTGCCTTTATTAGGTAAAGAAACCACATCAATCGGCAGGCTAAGTAAATCAGCCATCCGTTTAACTACCCCTAAACCTAGGCCAACGCCTTTATTGTCGCCTGCTTCAATACGGTAAAAGTCGTTAAATATTTTTGCTTGTTCAATATCGCTAATGCCAGGGCCGGTATCCCATACCTCTATGCGTAGGCTGTGTTTACGATTTCTGCAGGCAATTAATACTCGACCACTTTCGGTGTATTTAATCGCATTAGACAGTAAATTTTGCAGTATTCGGCGTAAGTAAGTAATGTCGCTATGCACTATTTGCTTGTTAGAACGTACTTTAAACGAAAGTCCTTTATCACTCGATAAAATGGCATATTCACTTTTAAGTGGCTCTAAAATATCGTCAATGCAAAAGTGGCGTGGACTTGGGGTCATTGCCCCTTGTTCTAACTTAGCAATTTCTAATAAAGCCGACATTAAATGCACCGTTGAATCTAAGCTATCGCCAAGCTTATTAAAATTATTTTTATTGGTACTATCGAGTTGTGTTTCATCAATGGCGGCAAGGTACAAACGCGCTGCATTTAATGGCTGTAAAATATCATGACTGGCAAGTGCTAAAAAGCGCGTTTTACTGTCATTTGCTTTTTCTGCTTCGCGTTTAGCTAAAGTAAGTGCTTGCTCTGTTTGTACGCGGCTATCTATTTGTGCTTGCAAGTTACTATTTATGGTTTGCACTTCTTGGGTACGCGCTTCAATACGGTTTTCTAAGTCCATATTAATTTCTTCTAGCGCATTTTGCGTACTGATGTGAGTGGTAATATCAGAAAAACTAGTCACAAATCCGCCATCAGGAAGAGGATTACCTATCATTTCATATACTTGGCCGTTTCGACGATGGCGAATAAAATGATGTGAACTGCCATTTTTTAAATGCTGAACACGTTTATCTACATGGCGGTCAATTTCACCTGGGCCGCATTCACCGCGCTCAGCGTTATAACGGATTATTTCCTCAATAGGTTGGCCAACTTGTAGAAAGCCCTCGGGGTAGTTAAACATTTCACTGTAGCGCTTATTCCACGCCACGAGGTTTAGGTCTTTATCAACAACAGATAGCCCATGGCTTAAATTTTCTAGCGAGGTAAACAGTAAATTTTGATTAAACTGCAATGCTTGTGTGGTTTCATCAAAAAAGTTGACTACCTCTTCAAACGCCATGCGTTTACCCGACGATACGGTGTGAATAAGTGCTTGCGCCGAAGAGGCACCTAATACGCCTGTAAGTGCCCGCTCGCAATAAGCGATAAATTCCGGTTGAGGGTATACATTATTGTCGTTTAAATCGTGATGAAGTGCATAGTGTGATAATACTTGTTGGCTGCGTTGAATACCTAAGAAGGTTTGTAGCAGTATTTTAAAGTCGTATACCGTGGCTTTTACATTTTTATTTAAGCGACGCGATAAAATAGCCTGATCTTTTGGGTTAACAAAGGCAGCTGCTTGAATTTTATCAATTAATCGCTCTTCAGCCCCTAGTGAAAAACTAATATAGCAGCCAATATTAGCGAACAAAGCGATAAGTGTACCGCGAGTAATTAGAGTTTGTTGTAACTCACTGTCTAATGGGTTTGGGGCATCTAAAATTGGCAGCAATAAAAACAGCACCCAACAAATTATGCCCGCTAGTAACCCTGCATAAACACCATAAGCGTGACCTTTTCGCCAGTATAAGCCACCAACAATCGCAGGTAATAGTTGTGATACCAGTGAGAAAGCAACCAGTCCCATACTAGCAAGGGCACTGCCATGGCCAAACCACTGCTGGTAGAAGTAAGCTAAAGTCAACAACCCAGCAATGGTAAATCGACGCACTAATAAAATACGGGATTTATAGCTGCTGGTAATTAAATTACGTTTAAATTTACGACGTAGCATTAAGGGCAAAACTACATCATTTGAGATCATGGTACTTAACGTTAATGTGGCAACAACTATCATAGCGGTGGCAGCTGAAAGTCCGCCAATAAATACAAAGGTGGTTAAAAAGGCATTATCATGCAACATAGGCAAAGCTAATACAAAGCTGTCGGGTGACAAGCTTTGGCCTATTTCTGGATGAATGGCAGCAGTGGCAATGGGTAAAATCATGGCTGCGGTTAATAACAAATACAGCGGAAACGCCCAACGGGCAGTAAATAAATGGCGTTTATCTTGGTTGTCGACCACGGTTACATGAAATTGGCGTGGCAAACAAATAATAGCTGCGGCTGCCATAAGTGATTGGCCTACAAAGTTAAAGCTAAAAAAGTCGAACTGTGACCAATGTAACCAGATTGAATCGGTAATTTTTTTAGCACTTTCTGCAGGTAAATTAAATAAGCTATATATTGCAAGTCCTGCTACAGCGCCTAAAGCAAGGAGTTTTATCAACGACTCAAACGCCACAGCAAGCATTAAACCGGAGCGGTATTCAGTCACATCAACTTTGCGCGTACCAAAAAATATAGCAAATAGCGCCATCATTAACGTGGCCGATAACGCTAAGATATCACCCGATATTTGATTACTACTTTGCAGGAGCAGAAAGCTAGAGCTGAGCGCTTTTAATTGCAATGCGATATAAGGAATGGTGGCTAACAAGGCAATTATCGTCACCATGATGGCGGTGGTTTGGCGCTTGCCATAGCGGGCTGAAATAAAGTCGGCAATCGTGGTGATGTTTTGTTTTTTACTCACCAGTATCAGCTTACGTAAAAAGCCTTGGCCGAAAAAAAACAGTAAAGCGGGGCCCAATAAAATAGGTAAAAAACTCCAGCTGCTGGTGGCTGCGGTACCTACTGAGCCGTAGTAAGTCCACGACGTACAATAAATCCCTAATGCAAATGAATACACAAACGGGTGATGACTAATGCGCTTAGCAAGAGGCGTGGTTTTATCACCCCAATTTGCCAGCCAAAACAACACGCCTATGTAGCCAAAAGCAACAATCAGTAATACAGCCGTCATGCTTATTTAACCTTCAAGAATATTTTTATAATTTGCCATAACTATACCCAAACTATTTCAAGATGCGAGTCTCAGTTGGCATTTGAGGTGATTTGGCTATTTACACTACCTTGTAGTGGATTAAGTTGGGGGTATATTTTTTATTTATGTTATCTATAAATAAATTAACTACATAATTTTAAAGGAGTAATATGTTTTTACTTATGTAGTTAGACTAATGTCTTATTCCCACGCTTTACTAAAAAAATGACGTGATCATTTCACAAACTAATTAATTAACTTACTGAAATTAAAGTAGTTCACTGGCTGTTTACTCATTAAGCGCCTACAGTTTACGAAAACGTTAACAGCTTGTTACGACTATTGTCGCAATTCAATATTTGCATTGCGTTGCTAAATTAATTAACGAATGTAAAAAAACCACCCATCGTAATCTTGCGATACTTAAAGGGGAAAATAAAATGGCTTTTAAAAATGAAGAACAAGCAAAAGCTTATTGGGCAGAAAACATTTCATTATTGTTTAAGTTATTAGCAGTATGGTTTGTTGTCTCTTTTGGCTTTGGCATATTACTGGTTGATGTACTTAACGAAGTACGTTTTTTTGGGTTTAAACTTGGCTTCTGGTTCGCCCAGCAAGGCGCGATTTATACCTTTGTAGCTTTGATTTTTGTTTACGTTTTCAAAATGAATACGTTAGATAAAAAATATGGCGTAGACGAATAGGAGCTAATCTATGGATGTTCAAATACTCACTTTTATAATCGTCGGTTTAACTTTTGCACTTTATATTGGTATTGCAATATGGGCGCGTGCAGGGTCAACAAATGAATTCTATGTTGCCGGTGGTGGTGTACCTCCACTTGCTAATGGTATGGCTACTGCTGCGGATTGGATGAGTGCTGCGTCATTTATTTCAATGGCAGGTATTATTTCGTTTGCTGGCTATGACGGTAGTGTTTACTTAATGGGGTGGACAGGTGGTTATGTACTACTGGCCATGTGTTTAGCGCCTTACTTACGTAAATTCGGCAAGTTTACCGTGCCAGACTTTATCGGGGATCGTTACTACTCACGTACTGCGCGCTTAGTGGCTATTTTATGTGCCATCTTTATTTGTTTTACTTACATTGCTGGTCAAATGCGTGGTGTGGGTGTGGTGTTCTCTCGTTTCTTAGAAGTTGAAATTGAAACCGGCGTTTACATCGGTATGGTCATTGTTTTCTTTTATGCTGTACTTGGTGGCATGAAAGGCATTACTTACACGCAAGTTGCGCAGTACTGTGTACTGGTATTTGCTTATTTAGTACCGGCTATTTTCATTTCGATGATGGCAACCGGTCACTTTTTCCCACAAACAGGTTTTGGTGCCACGCTAAGTGATGGTTCAGGCATGTATGTATTGGATAAATTAGATGGTTTAAGTACTGAGTTGGGCTTTGGTCAATACACTGAAGGCTCGAAGAGCATGATTGATGTATTTGCAATCACAGGTGCTCTCATGGTGGGTACAGCCGGTTTACCTCACGTAATTGTTCGCTTTTTCACTGTACCTCGCGTAAAGGACACACGTATTTCAGCGGCGTGGACACTGGTGTTTATTGCTATTGTATACACTACAGCACCAGCTGTTGCTTCGTTTGCACGGGTAAACATGATTGACACAATTAACGGTAAAGACGGAAGCGGTACAGCGTATGCTGATGCCCCTACATGGGTTAAAAATTGGGAACGTACGGGGCTAATCACTTTTAATGATAAAAATGGTGATGGCAAAATGTTCTACACCTCAGGGTCAATAGATGATCCTAATAGCGCAAATGAGGTTAATGTCGATCGCGACATTATGGTACTAGCGAACCCTGAAATTGCTGACTTACCAGCATGGGTCATTGCACTGGTTGCCGCGGGTGGTATTGCCGCAGCCTTGTCTACAACCGCAGGTTTATTACTCGTTATTTCAACCTCGGTATCGCACGATTTACTCAAACGGACACTCAAGCCTGACATTACTGATAAGCAAGAGTTGCTTGCAGCGAGGTTAGCAGCGATGATTGCTATTGTAATATCCGCCTACTTTGGGATTAACCCGCCAGGATTTGTGGCCTCGGTTGTAGCCTTTGCCTTCGGCTTAGCGGCAGCGAGCTTCTTCCCTGCGATTATTATGGGTATTTTCTCTAAATCAATGAACAAATTTGGTGCGATTGCAGGCATGGTAACGGGTATTACCTTTACCGCGGCTTATATCATCTATTTCAAGTTTGTGAGCCCTGAGCTGAATAGCCCTGAAAATTGGTTCTTAGGTATTTCTCCAGAAGGTATTGGCCTAATTGGGATGATCATTAACTTCGCAGTAGCAGCAGTTGTAATGAAAATGACTCAACCGACGCCAGTTGAAATTCAAGAAATGGTAGAAGGTATTCGTAATCCTAAAGGGTCTAGTGAAGCACATGCTCACTAATCCATATATCTAATGATATAACGCATCAAAGCCCGACTTAAGTCGGGCTTTTTATTTGTTTAAAAAATGACTACATTGTTTAATAGGTATTTTTTCGAGGATGATTTATGAATAATGAGCAACAGGAAGTCTGGCAGTTTATTTGCAAGCAAGCGCCGTTTGCTATGTTACAAGACAGTGCCAGTAGTTATTTTGTAAACCATCTCGATAGTATTTACTTAACACGAGAAAACCAAACGCAATGGCTTAAAAGTGAATCCCCTAAATTATTTTTAATTCGCTCTGGGGCATATGATTTAGTCGATCCTAAAGGCAATACAATAACACATTTAACGCAAGGCGATTATTTTGGTTACCCTTCGTTACTGACAGGGGACGCAATACAAAATAGCTTAGCAGTTAAAAAAGAAGGCATAGTGTATATGCTCGACCAAGCTCATTTCGATTATTTACGCCGAGAATATAAAGCGTTTGAGCAGTACTTTGTTCGCGCTCATGCTAACCGATTACTATCATCGCACTATAAAAATAATAACGATAGTTGGTCAGAGCGCAAAATATCTGAGATCATGACGCGTAAAGCGATTACATTGCCACCCGATGAAAGCATTCGTCATGGCGCTAAAAAAATGCAAGAGCAGGGAGTGTCGTCAATAATGATCACTGAACATGATCATCTTATCGGTGTAGTTACAGATCGTGACCTACGTAATCGGGTACTTGCAGATGATGTCGACCCCAGCCAAGCCATTAATAGCATTATGACCTGCAAACCTAAGTTTATATTTGAAAATAATCGCGTATTTTCAGCGCTGCATTTAATGCTAAAGCATAATATTCACCATTTACCTGTGCTTGACGAAAATCATAAACCACTGGGTATGATCACTAGTACCGATTTGTTACGCCAACAAAAAAGCGATCCTGTACAGCTCATTGGTCGTATTTACAAAGCGCATAATGTGGCTGATTTAAAGCGTTACGCTAACGAAATCCCTGAATTATTAAAGGGGTTTTCTAATAATATTGATGATATTTCACTGATTGGAAAATTACTCAGCGGTTTAACCGATGCGCTAACCTCGCGGCTAATATTTTTATTTCAACAACAGCATGGGACTGCACCTTCGAGCTTTAGTTTTATTTGTTTTGGCTCTCAAGCGCGCGAAGAACAAACACTTCATTCTGATCAAGATAACGGCTTGTTGTTACCTGATGGCCTAAACGATGATCAGCATGCCTACTTTAAACAAATGGGTGAATTTGTTTGTGAAAACTTAGTTGAGTGCGGTATTCGTCGTTGCCCCGGTAACATTATGGCCAGCAGTGATGCGTGTCGAATGAGTGTTAGTGATTGGCGGGCGAAGTTTTTAAAGTGGATCACCAGCCCCACACCCCAGGCAATGCTCAACTGTAAAATATTTTTTGATTTGCGCTTTATTGAAGGATCAACCACGCTCTATAGCCAGTTTTGTGAAGAGTTAACCCATATTTCTCGCAACGATCTTTTTTATGCAGCCATGGCCAGCGATGTAAACGCAAACAGTGCGCCGATTGGTTTATTTAATAACTTTAAAACTGAGAAAACACAGCAGCATCATAAGTACATTGATCTTAAAAAACGCGGTGTGGTGATCATAAACGATCTGGCGCGGCTTTATGCGTTAAAAGTGGGTATTCGGCGTGCTAATACACAAGAGCGATTAGATGCCTTATTAAAGTATTCTTTATTAAGCAAAGAAGATATTTACAATTTAAAAGATTGTTGGCGGTTCTTAACTCAGCTTAGGTTGCGCACGCAAATAAATGAAGAAGGGTTACCCAGTAATTGTATTAACCCAGACAAACTCAACTCATTAGAGCGTCATCAGCTTAAAGAAGCGTTTTACTTAGTAAAGCAAGCACAGCAGGGCGCAGCGTTTAAATTTGCGCGCGGGAGCTTGTAATAATAATGGTTAAGCAGCTTATTACTCGTTATTTAAAGCGCCGCCATTTGCTTGCGCAAAGCGCCTTAAAGCAACGTTACTTAGTGATTGATTTAGAGTTAACAGGGCTTGATCCTAAGCTACATGAAATTGTCTCGGTTGCTTGGGTACTGATTGATAATGAATGCATTAAAAATAGTCAGGCGCAGCATTTGGTTAATAAAGAGGTAATAAGCTTAGCGCAGAGCCCTATTTTCCATGGTATTAGTAGTGAATCGCTCGCACATGGGCAAAGTTTACAAAGTATTTTAACGATGTTAAGTACTCATTTTAGTGACAGCATTTTAGTATTTCATAATGCTATGCTCGACTGGGGGTTTTTAAAATTAGCACTAAAAAATACAGGGATCACACAACGGCCAAAATTGATCATCGACACATTACAAATAGAAAAAAAGCGCCTACTACAACAAGGTAGCGATATAAAATTAGATGATTTAATCCTAAATGAATGCCGTAAACGCTACGATTTACCGAGCTACCATTGCCATCATGCCCTCACCGATGCGCAAGCCACTGCCGAGTTGTTGTTAGCCCAGTGCCACCAAATAAGCGCTGGTAAAGAACTTAAAGTCGGTGATTTAACGTAGGTTGGGCAGAGCGAAGCGAAACCCAACTATAAAGTATGCACAATGGCTTAGTTGTATGCAGTTTACTTTTATGCTCAATTGTATAATTATGGGAACGCGTGTCTAATTATCAATTCAAGGAACGAACATGAAACTCATCACCAGTATTTTTCTAATCTTATTTCCACTTATTTCTTTCGCTAATTCAAGCGTGCCAGCTAATCGTCATATTGCAGTGCAGGGGTCAGCTGAGGTATTTGTTGAGCCAGATATGGCTCAAATTATATTTGAAGTAAAAAGCACTGAAGATACATTACTTGAGGCTAAACGTGAGCTTGATGGCCGGATTAGCTTGCTACTTGAACAATCAGACAAATACGGTTTTGGCCAAGACGACGTTTATATATCTGGTTTAAAAAGCAAGGTATACACTATGATTGGTACAGAATCTGGGACTGTTTCAGGCGATAAGTATTTAGCCCTGAAAACAGTTAAAGTCACATTAAAAGATATTAAAAAAGTCGATGAATTTATTGATTTTGCTCAAAGTTTAAAAATAGACAATATCAAAAAAATTAATGGTTTATCCTCCAAGGCCACGCAGTTAGAGGCAGAGGCGACACAATTAGCAATCGATAACGCAAAAGCGAAGGGAAATAAGCTCGCTCAGGCTTTTGGTGCTGAACTTGGCAAGGTTTACAGTGTTAGTTCATATTCCAGCAGTGCTGATTACGATTATGACGCGGGCGGTGTTAAGCACATTATTTTATCTAGCCACAGAAATAGCATGGCTGCTAGAAATAACGAGAGCCCATTTACGCAGCAGCAATATTTAGGCGCAAAAATAAGCGTTAAAGCATCAATAAACGTGGTGTTCGATTTAAAACTAAAATAGCAAATACCGCAAATACCTATTAGCCGAGCTAAAAGTAAAAGCGCATTGCGTGTTGATTATGGCGTTAATTTAAAGTTTCTAATGCTTGGCTCTTATAATCACAAGCAAGGTCGATTACAATACCGCCATCTAAAAGGCGACGCTGCCTTTCTCTGTACGTAACTAGAGTGGATTTTATATTTCATGGCAATCAAACTTGCAATTAATGGTTTTGGTCGTATTGGTCGAAATATTGTCCGTGCACTATACGAATCAGGCTTAAGCGACGAGATCAAAATTGTGGCAATTAATGAACTAGCCGATCCTGATGCTATTGCCCATTTATTAAAATACGACACCTCTCATGGTCGTTTTGCTTTTCCTGTCACATTGGGCGAAGACACTATTCGTGTTGCAAATGATACTATTGCGTTATTTTGTGAACAAAACCCCGTTGAACTGCCTTGGCAAACTTTAGATGTTGATGTGGTGCTTGAATGTACGGGTGTTTATCACTCGCGTGAACACGCGCAATTACATTTGACTGCGGGCGCAAAAAAGGTGCTGTTTTCACATCCTGCGGATAATGATGTTGATGCCACTATTGTTTACGGTATTAATGACGATGAGCTTAAGCGCGATCACACAATAGTTTCTAATGGCTCGTGTACAACTAACTGTATCGTCCCTGTTATCAAGGTACTTGATGATGCGTTTGGTATTGAGTCAGGCGCTATTACTACTATTCATGCGTCAATGAACGATCAGCAAGTGATTGATGCGTATCATCATGATTTACGTCGTACCCGTGCTGCTAGCCAGTCTATTATTCCTGTAGATACAAAATTAGCTCGGGGTATTGACCGTATTTTACCTAAATTTAAAGGCCGCTTTGAGGCCATTGCTGTGCGTGTACCGACTATTAATGTGACGGCGATGGATTTAAGTGTCACGGTGAATGCAGATGTTGATTTAAGTGCGGTTAATAATGCACTTAAAGCACAAGCCAAAGATCGTCTTGAAGGTATTTTAAGTTACACCGAAGAGCCATTGGTATCGGTTGATTTTAACCATGACCCACATTCTTGTATTATAGATGGCACCCAGACACGTGTTAGTCATAAACGACTGATAAAGTTATTAGTCTGGTGCGACAATGAGTGGGGGTTTGCAAATCGCATGCTCGATACCGCACGTGCTATGATGGCATTTAAGTAATATTTAAAACGTATTTTTAGGTTTAGTATCGTTAACTAAGGAGATATTCATGTCGGTCATAAAAATGGCAGATTTAGATTTAAACGGCAAGCGTGTATTAATTCGTGAAGATTTAAATGTACCCGTTAAAGCAGGTAAAGTGACGTCAGATGCACGTATTCGTGCTGCGTTACCTACTATCAAACTTGCACTAGAAAAAGGCGCAAAAGTGATGGTGATGTCACACCTTGGCCGCCCAACGGAAGGACAATACGAAGACGAGTTTTCATTGGCTCCGGTTGTTGATTACTTAAATGATGCACTTGAGCAAACAGTACGCCTAGAAAAAGATTACCTAAACGGCGTTGATGTTGCAGATAATGAAGTGGTTGTTTTTGAAAACGTGCGTTTTAATAAAGGCGAGAAAAATGACGACGAAGCATTATCAAAGCAATTAGCTGCATTATGTGACGTTTACGTAATGGATGCCTTTGGTACTGCGCATCGTGCGCAAGCATCGACCCATGGTGTGGGTTTATTTGCTGATGTGGCGTGTGCCGGTCCATTATTATCGGCGGAGCTTGAAGCACTAGGAAAAGCGCTTGATAACCCAGCACGCCCGCTAGTGGCGATTGTAGGTGGCTCTAAAGTGTCAACTAAATTAACGGTGCTCGATTCGTTATCTAAAATTGTTGACCAACTTGTTACCGGTGGTGGTATTGCGAATACCTTTATTGCTGCTGCAGGTCACCCTGTTGGTAAGTCGCTTTATGAGGCTGATTTAATGGACGAAGCCAATCGCTTATGTGCAGCAGCAAAAGCTAACAATGGTGAAATTCCGGTACCGACTGATGTTGTTGTGGGTAATGAGTTTTCAGAATCAGCCGTGGCAACACTTAAAGATGTAAGCGAAGTCACCAGCGACGATATGATTTTTGATATTGGTCCTGATACAGCAAACACACTTGCAAAAATTATTGCTAATGCGGGCACCGTTGTATGGAATGGCCCAGTCGGTGTTTTTGAATTTGATCAGTTCGGTAATGGCACACGTGCTATTGCACAAGCGATTGCTGATTCAAAAGCGTTTTCAATTGCAGGCGGTGGTGATACTTTAGCCGCAATTGATAAATACGGCATTAGTGACAAAGTATCGTATATTTCTACCGGTGGTGGTGCTTTCTTAGAGTTTTTAGAAGGTAAAAAGCTACCAGCAGTAGCTATGCTAGAATCACGTGCTAAGTAATACGTTAAGTATTAGCTAGCCGTTAGGCAGATGTGGCGTGTCTGCATCTGCTACACTTAACTGATAAATACCTCTCACTTTTATTTATTAGTTATTTAATTCGAATTTTAGGCGTTGAGCTTTAAGGTTCGAGGTGCAGTTATTGCACCAAACTAACAAATCCGTTCAAACTAGGTAGTCAAATGACTATCGATAAATTGGAGAATACCCAATGGCTTTAATCAGTATGCGACAACTTCTGGATCATGCCGCTGAGCATGGTTACGGTGTACCCGCGTTTAATGTAAATAACCAAGAGCAAATGCGTGCAATCATGGAAGCGGCTGATAAAACAAACAGCCCTGTTATTGTACAAGGTTCTGCGGGCGCACGTGCGTATGCCGGTGCACCTTTTATTCGTCATATGATTTTAGCGGCAGTTGAAGAGTGGCCACATATCCCTGTGGTTATGCATCAGGATCACGGTACATCACCGGGTGTATGTCAACGTTCAATTCAGTTAGGTTTTTCATCTGTGATGATGGATGGCTCATTAATGAGCGATGGTAAAACTCCGTCAAGCTACGATTACAACGTTGATGTGACACGTAAAACTGTTGAAATGGCACACGCATGTGGTGTATCAGTTGAGGGTGAGCTAGGTGTATTAGGTTCACTTGAAACCGGTGAAGCAGGTGAAGAAGACGGTGTTGGCGCTGAAGGTAAATTAACCACAGAGCAAATGCTAACAAATCCAGAAGAAGCGGCTGATTTTGTAAATAAAACCCACGTTGATGCACTGGCGATTGCTTGTGGTACATCACACGGTGCTTACAAATTTACCCGCCCACCAACCGATGATATTTTAGCCATTGATCGTATCAAAGAAATTCATGCGCGTATTCCAAACACCCACTTAGTTATGCATGGTTCATCTTCTGTTCCACAAGAGTGGTTAGAAGTGATTAACCAATACGGTGGCGAAATTCCTGAAACTTACGGTGTCCCAGTTGAGCAAATCGTTGAGGGGATCAAGTACGGTGTGCGTAAAGTAAACATTGATACTGACTTACGCTTAGCCTCTACTGGTGCAATTCGCCGTCACTTAGCAATGAACCCATCTAATTTCGACCCACGTAAGTTTTTAGCCGCTGCAACACACGCCATGACTGATATTTGTATTGCCCGTTATGAAGCGTTTGGTACTGCAGGTCAAGCAAGTAAAATTAAGCCAATTTCACTCGATGAAATGCATCTTAAATACTTAAGTGGTGAGTTAAACCCAAAAATAAAATAATGAGCCAATAACTGCGATACTCTCGCACTCATTATAAAAAGCCAGTTGCTTACGCACTGGCTTTTTTGATCTGAGGGGATCAGTATTTTACTTACCAGATAAATCTGGGATCACTCGATTACTAACTAACCTTATCTGGGATCATTACTTTACTAAGTGAAGGGTTTAAAGTGACGCATTTTGTACTTTTAAGTGTCGAATATCATAATGAATGGATAAAAATCACACAGTAAATCATTGGTTTAGCTATGTTAGTAGGTAAGATAGTGATCCGAAAAGGGATCTGCTTGATAAAACTCTGATCCTTGTATTTAAGATCATAATAAACCTGATCTAAATAGTGCTTAGCAGGTGCCGACTTTTTATTATTAAGCCTCAAAATAGCTGCTAGTTAGTAATTTGATGATCCCAAGTTAATATCATAAATAGTGCCTTTAATGATGACCCACTTTTCTGCAAACCACTTTTTTATGAACTGCTCAAGATGATAAAAATATGACATATTCAATTTTTTTTCATTTTTTTGTGCTTTTTTTACATTCATTTTAATTTAGACGTTACACTTTAATAAAAATGTCATACTTAGTCATAATAATGAAACCTACTCAATAGCCTAAGAGATAAATTGGAATGTCACGTAAAGTATTAGTCGTTGATGATGAAGCACCTATCAGGGAAATGTTGGTTTTTGTTTTAGAACAAAATGGCTTTCAAGCCATTGAAGCAGAAGATTATGACTCTGCAATAGCCGCAATGGTTGAGCCTTACCCAGATATGGTGTTACTTGATTGGATGCTACCGGGTGGTAGCGGGATTCAAATCGCTAAAAAATTCAAACAAAATGAACATACACGCCAAATCCCTATTATTATGCTGACGGCCCGCGGTGAAGAAGAAGATAAAATTCGCGGTTTAGAAGTCGGTGCTGATGATTATGTTACCAAGCCGTTTTCACCTAAAGAACTAATGGCGCGTATTAAAGCGGTAATTCGCCGTGTTGCTCCTACCTCACTAGAGGAAGCCATTGAAGTGCATGGCTTACGCTTAGATCCTATTTCGCATCGTGTTACCTCAGGAGGCAACGAACTTGATATGGGGCCAACTGAATTTAGACTGTTACACTTTTTTATGACTCACCCAGAGCGTGTTTACAGCCGTGAGCAATTACTTGATCATGTATGGGGCACTAATGTGTATGTTGAGGATAGAACCGTCGATGTGCATATTCGTCGTTTGCGTAAAGCGATTGCTACGCTTGGACATGATCGCTTAGTACAAACGGTACGCGGGGCAGGCTATCGCTTTTCGAGTAAATTATAGTGTGCTAAGTAAGTCGTAATCTATTAGCCTAGCTCAGTCAAACTAACTGCTAGTTTATAAGGTAAAGAGCGTGTATGTATCGAGTTATTAACAAGCGGGCGCTAACAAAGCGGCTGTTTGTCTATTTTATACCTTTACTTTTAATTGGGGTGCTTATAGGTGCTCCATTTTTGATGTTGTTTTTGGGCGCTTTTTCGTTATTGATATGGCATTACCATCAACTTTATCGCTTAAGTGACTGGTTACACAACCAGCGCAGCTTTAATCCGCCTGAAGGTGAAGGGTCGTGGGAGCAAGTGTTTGAAGGTATCTATCAGCTACAACATCGTAATCGTAAAAAGCGTAACGAATTGGCAGAGCTAATACGCCGCTTTCGTGATGGTGCAGAAGCAGTGCCCGATGCCGTTGTTGTACTGCAAAACGATTTATCAATAGTGTGGTGTAATCAACTTGCATTAAAGGTGCTGGGGTTACAATGGCCTGTTGATCATGGTCAGCGTCTAGATAACTTAATTCGCGATCCTAAATTTGCTAAATATATGCGCCGTAAAGAGTTTAGTGATGCATTGGAGCTCGAAAGTGGCCACAGTGTTGAGCAAATTCTTGAGTTTAGAGTGATGCCTTACGCGAAGACTCAATTATTAGTTGTAGTGCGTGATGTGACTCGTTTAAAACAACTTGAGCAGATGCGTAAAGACTTTGTTGCTAATGTATCTCATGAGCTCAGAACCCCTTTAACGGTTGTTACCGGTTACCTTGAAATGCTCGATAGCGATTCACTCCCTCCGCCTGCAATGTGGAATAAAGCACAAAATACCATGCTAGAACAATGTAAACGTATGGATAGCTTGGTTAATCAGTTATTATCGTTATCGCGCATAGAAGGCGCGAAACGTCATAGTAAAGATAAGCCTGTAAATGTTCCGCAGTTACTTAAACTGATTGAAACTGAAGCTCAGTCTATAAATCAAGATAAAGCTCATCACCTTATTTTTAACGTTGATGCATCACTTGATATTGCTGGCGCAGAAGATGAGTTAAGAAGTGCGTTTTCGAATCTAGTGTTTAATGCCATTCATTACACTAAACCAGGCGGTAGAATAGAGGTGAACTGGCAACATGAAAATGAACAGGCCTGCTTTAGTGTCATCGACAATGGTGATGGGATTGCGCCAGAGCATATTAATCGTTTAACTGAGCGCTTTTATCGAGTTGATAAAGCCAGAAGTCGAACCACAGGAGGCTCAGGCTTAGGTTTAGCAATTACCAAACATGTGCTTACTCGCCATGGTAGTCAATTAAAAATTCACAGTGAACTTGGCAAAGGGTCTTGTTTTTCTTTTGTATTTTCAAGCGATAAGATCATCACTACCTTACCTCTAGAGTCGCATAAAATAGGTAGTCATAAAAGTGTAACTTAATAGTCATATGATTGTCATGCACTCACTTTAGAGTGAACCGCAGTTAGGAAATGGGACGAACAAACTGGAGAACCCCACAATGAAATTTAAAAACTTAGTTGCCGCAATGGGTGTGGCTGTTACAACATTTGTTTCTGCGCAAGCAGTCGCATTAGAAGACGGTATGCCTGAGTATCAAAAAATTAGCGGTGTATCAGGTAATTTTTCATCGGTAGGGTCTGATACTTTAGCTAACATGATGACCTTTTGGGCTGAAGAATATAAGCGTATTTACCCAAATGTAAATATTCAAATTCAAGCTGCAGGTTCCTCTACTGCACCCCCGGCACTAACAGAAGGTACGGCAAATTTAGGTCCAATGAGCCGCGCCATGAAATCAAAAGAGATTGAGGCATTTGAAAAGCGTTTTGGTTACAAACCAACAGAAGTGCGTGTAGCGATTGACGCATTAGCAGTGTTTGTTCATAAAGATAACCCGATTGAAGGTCTTCGTATTGACCAAGTTGATGCTATTTTCTCATCAACACGTAAATGTGGCGCACCAGAGCAAGTAAATCGTTGGAGCGATTTGGGTCTAGAAGGCGACTGGGCCAATAAAGATGTACAACTATACGGACGTAACTCGGTATCTGGTACTTATGGTTACTTTAAAAAGAAAGCACTATGTAAAGGTGATTTTCGTAACAACGTGAATGAGCAACCGGGATCAGCTTCTGTTGTTCAGTCAATCTCATCATCGTTAAATGCAATCGGTTATTCAGGCATTGGTTACACAACTTCAGGTGTACGTACAGTACCATTGGCTAATAAAGGCACTAATTTTGTTGATGCGACACTTGAAAACGTAGCGCAAGGTAAATACCCGCTATCACGCTTTTTATATGTTTATGTTAACAAGCACCCAAATAAACCACTGGGTCCAGTTGAAGCTGAATTTTTAAAAATGATACTTTCTAATGTTGGCCAAAAAATTGTAGAAAAAGATGGCTATGTACCACTATCTGCAAAGTTAGTTGAGTTTGAGTTGAAAAAGCTAGGCTTAAAATAAATAGCAAAAGCAAATAATAAAAAAACCGCTTATTAAGCGGTTTTTTTGTTTTTATAATTTATGCCGATTGGTATTAGAGTCTGTTGACCTTTTCGGATTAAAATTTGTTCAAACTAGGAGCGGTTTAATCGCCCCAAGAGGTTTGTAACCTAGTGGGCTAAGTAAAAACCGAGCAAAGCTTCCGCGTCCTGCTCACGCCCCGCAACAAAGAGTAAATCGCTCCTAGGCAGAACCCGAAGGGCAGCGCCTGTTTGGCATTGATGCTGCGTTATCGCCTATTTATGGGGAATAACCACACCACATAGGCTCTGCCTTGCCTAAATACCAAACAAACTGCTGCAAATTTAACCTTGAAAGGTCAACAGATGTATGGACTCCCACTTCCCTCAGGAGTAACGTAATAAGCAACTAAACTTTTACCAAGGAGCCCATACATGTTTGATTGTAATGTAATCGCAATTGATTTAGCAAAAAATTTATTCCAGGTTTGTAAAACAGATAAAAATGGAAACGTTATTTATAACAAAGCAATCACAAGAGCTAAACTTAAAGAATTATTAATTAAAGAGAAGCAATCTTTAGTTGCTATGGAGTCGTGTGGCGGAACACATTATTGGGCACGCTTTGCTAAACAAGCTGGTCAGCGTTTCGTCAAGGACAAAAAACAGATGCTAATGATGCGCTGGCTATTTCTGTTACCGCTCGCCAGCCTCATATTAAAGAAAGCCGATTACTTTCAGTGCAGGAGCAATGCCTGCAAGGCATTGAATGTATGCGTGATTTATTGGTCAAACAAAAAGTAAGTTTAAGTAACCAACTCAGAGGTTTGCTTTTGGAGTTAGGGTACCCAATAGCTCAAGGTGATACCCCATTAATTCGCGCTATACCAGAGATACTAGAAGACGCAGAAAATAGTTTAACATCCTCATTTCGCTTTTCAATTGACCTCCTTTTTCAACGCTTTAAAGAGACAATTGAAGAAGCAAAGCAGATTGAAAAACAACTGCATGAAATAGTTAAAGAAGATAAAACCTGTAATCGCTTACAAGCCTTGGAGGGAGTCGGTCCAGTCTGTGCAGTCTTGATAAAAATAGCACTAGGTGATGCGACACATTTCAAAAGTGGTCGAGAAGCCGCCGCTTGCTTTGGTTTGACACCTGTACAACATAGCAGTGGTGGTAAAGAAAAATAGGCTCGATATCTAAAGTGATAGGAAATAAGAAGCTGCGAAGTGCTTTGTTTAAAGGTGCATTAGCTGTTGTTTCCCAACTAGAAAAAGAGAAAGTCGCAGTGAAAAGATGTATGGTTAAAAGCATTAACCGAACGTCGAGGAAAAAAGTAGCAGCGATTGCTTTAGCGAATAAAACGATAAGAACGGCTTTTGCAATGCAAAAGCATAATAAAGAATATCAGCCGAAATTACTTGCGGCTTAAAATTTGTCAAAAAAGAGCGCTTAAAATAGGTAAGACCAACCTTCAATAGACTGTTAGGGTCTGAAGTTTCATAAACTGCTCAACAGAAAAGTCATGAAGGTGCGAATACATAAGAGGCCAGAGGTAGCTCCTCAATTTGAGCCCGTATATAAGCTAGCATCTAAATTTATTTTAACTTTTTCTTTTTGACATTTTCGGGGAGTCCATATAAGACCCTAATCAGCCTTACCTAAGTTTTCAGCTTGTACTTTACATTGATTATAAGCTTCTGTGCATTTAGATGAGCAAACCTGTGATTTAAGACTATCTGTGGTTGTTTGTTGTTCACAACTGGTTTCGCACTGATAGTTTTGTTGAGCACATTGGTTGAGCTCTGGGTTACCTGGCTGGCTTTGACATCCTGCAAGTGCTGCAAACGAAAAAGCCACAAGAGCAGTTTTTATAAAGGTTTTCATGCTTATCCTTAAAATAGAGCTACACCAGTATTAAACTTCAACTTGTATATTGTCGATTAATCTAACACTACCTAAAAAGGCGGCAGCTAAAATAACAAATCGTGTGTCTTCGAGTGTAGCAGCTTTTAATGTATCTCGTTGAGCTATCGAAAAATAATCTGGTGTTAAACCTGCGCTTTCTAATCTAGCTTTAGCATCGGCTTCAAGTGAACTAAAATTTTTGTTGCCACTTTTCAGTTGCTGCGCGCAGTGCTTTAATGTGTTAAATAAAATAGTGGCGGTTTGCTTTTCATCACTTGATAAATACCCATTACGTGAGCTCATGGCAAGGCCGTTAACTTCACGCATGGTGGGCACACCAATAATCTCCACTGGTATTGATAAATCTTTGGCCATTGTTTTTACAACTTGCAGCTGCTGAAAGTCTTTTTCACCAAAGCAGGCGTAATCAGGTTGTACCAAATTAAACAGCTTAGTAACAATAGTCGCAACACCTTTAAAATGACCAGGACGTGAGCCACCGCAATAGCCCATGGAAATACCTGGTACATCAACAAAACTTTGTGCGCCTAAGCCATTAGGGTAAATAGCCTCTACACTAGGAATAAACAAAATATCCGTTTCAATATCAGCTAAACCTTGTTTATCGGCATTTAAAGTACGCGGATAACTGTCTAAATCTTCGTTAGCGCCAAATTGCATCGGGTTAACAAAAATACTAACAACGACTTTGTCGGCCAGTGTTTTTGCTTTTTCGACCAATGAAAAATGACCGCGGTGCAAATTGCCCATTGTCGGTACTAGTGCCACACTTAATCCTGCTTGGCGCCAGGCTCTTATTTGACTGCGTAATGATTTAATTTCAGTGATTGACTGCATTATTTAAACTCGTGTTCAGCGCTTGGGAATACGCCACTTTTAACATCGTTACAATACTTTTTAACAGCGGCAGGCATGTTGCCTGTTTCGAGTAAAAAGTTTTTTGAGAATTTAGGTATATAGCCTGCAGAAATGCCGACTAAATCGTGCATAACCAAAATTTGACCATCGGTCGCATTACCTGCACCAATCCCGATAGTTGGAATACTGAGTGACTCAGTCACACGTTTTGCTAAGGCACTTGGAATACACTCAAGCACGAGTAGTTGAGCACCCGCTGCTTCTAGCGCTTTTGCATCGGCAATAATTTTTTGCGCTTGTGCTTCTTCACGGCCTTGGATTTTAAAGCCACCGAATACGTGCACAGATTGTGGCGTAAGCCCTAAATGACCACACACCGGAATGCCTTGTTGAGTGAGTGACTTAATGCTGTCATGCAGCCATTCACCCCCTTCAAGCTTGATCATATTAGCACCTGCGCGCATCAGCTCTGCGGCATTTTTACAGGCATCATTTGGATTTGCATAGGTCATAAACGGTAGGTCGGCAATAACAAATAGGTCACGGCTTCCAGCGCGAACACAGCGAGTATGGTACGCAATTTCTTGGTTTGTCACAGCGAGTGTGTCATCGCCACCTTGTAATACCATACCCAAAGAATCACCGACTAAAACAACTTCAACGCCATTATCATGAAATAACTTAGCAAAACTGGCATCATAAGCTGTTAACGCAGTGATTTTATTACTTTCAGCCTTCATTTTATTCAAAGTTGAAACGGTTATTTTAGACATAATATTCTCGCAGACAGTGGTCTTAGTTAATTACAGCGGTAATTGTTGTAAGTCGTTAAGCGGTAGGTTATTTGCTATCTGTTTGATAGATGCGCCGCTTGGTAAAATAAGTTCGGGTGCAATTTCTTGCAGCGGGTAAACAACAAATTCTCTCTCGTTTAACCCGTAATGAGGCACCGTTAAACGTTTAGTATTTATAACCTGCTCACCAAATAATAAAATATCAATATCTAGTGTGCGTGCACCCCAGCGCTCAGCCTTTCTGACTCTACCATGCTCCAGCTCTATGGCTTGCGTTAAATCAAGTAACTGCTCTGGCTGTAGGAAGGTATTGATACAGGCAACTGCGTTCACATAATCGGGTTGATCTTGTGGCCCCATAGGCTTGCTCGCATAATAATGCGAACAAGCTAAAAATTCGCTGTTTGGCAAACTCTTAAGCGCAATAATGGCATTATCAAGTTGTTTTTTAGGTGTATTAAGGTTGGCACCTAAGCCTAAATAGACACGTTGCATTATTTACTCAGTTGGTTTTTTAGTGGTACGGCGACGAGGTCGTTTACGTGGTTTTGGTCCACCTTGATGACCGAGCTCCCGCACCATTTCTTTTTGACCATTAATATCTTGGCCTAAGTACTGTGTCCACCACTGTGCAAGTGCCGTATGCTCAGTTTCACCAGCATCAACACGTAGTAATAAAAAGTCGTAAGCGGCTTTAAAACGAGGCTGCTGTGTTAAGCGATAAGCACGTTGGCCTGCACGTTTGTCTAAACGTTGTTGAATATGCCAAATATCACGGGCGCCTAACGTAAAGCGTTTTGGTACAGCGATGTGCTGAGCATTTTCACTCAGTACTTTATTCATTGCTTGGGCAAAGGCATCGTATTCAGGCAGTTGTTCTTGACGTCTAATTTTTTCAGTACGTTCAACCAATGGAAACCACAGTAACGCTGCAAATACAAACGCAGGGGTGACTTTTTTCTCTGCATTAATACGAATATCTGTGTTTGCAAACATTTGTTTGATGAAGGTTTCTTCGAGTCCGCCTGGATTTTTATCTAAAATGCGGTCAAGCTCTGGGAATAACGATTTAAATAAACCGTACTGACGCAACATTAAAAAGTTTTGCTGTGCTTTACCATTTAAAAATAACTTAAGTATTTCTTCAAACAAACGTGCCGGTGGAATGTTATCAAGCAAACTAGCTAAAGCGGTTATTGGCTTTTCGCTTGCAGGTGCTATTTGCATATCGAGTTTAGTGGCAAAGCGCACCGCGCGAAGCATACGTACTGGGTCTTCACGGTAGCGCGTTTCAGGATCGCCAATTAACTCAATTTGTTTTGCCTTTATGGCCGCTAAACCATTGGCGTAATCATAAATACAAAAATCATTGATTGAGTAATATAAGGCATTGATTGAGAAATCACGACGCTCGGCATCTTCTTCAATGCTGCCAAATACGTTGTCGCGAAGTAGCTGCCCATGTTCGCTTGATTGGCTAATTTGATTTTTGTCTTCTTGTGCTTCGTGATGGCCGCGCATGGTGGCCACTTCAATAATCTCACGACCAAAAACAATGTGCGCTAAACGAAAGCGGCGGCCAATTAAACGGCAGTTACGAAACAGTTTTTTAACTTGCTCAGGGGTTGCATTGGTTACAACATCAAAATCTTTGGGTTGTTGACCTAACAATACATCGCGAATGCAACCACCAACTAAGTAGGCATCATAGCCACCATCTTTTAGGCGATAGAGTACTTTGATTGCATTTGGGCTAAATTGTTTGCGAGAAATACCATGCTCACCTCGAGGGATCACCAACGGTTCACTGCTGATTGCGACATCTTCGGCACTGGCATTCGGGCCGATAATTTGTCGACAAAATTGAAAAAGCTTGGAAATAATAGTCTGTCTCCTAGAGAAGCGGTTGATTGACTCGCCATTGCAATCAAAATGACAACAAGTACCTTCTCATAGAGCTGTACTTACTGTTTTATGTCATTAGCATATATTTAGGCGGCTATCATATACCAGCAAGGTGGAAAAATTAAGTTGCAGTGCTGAAATTAAGCCATTTTTAACGATTTTATTTGAATTTGTTACACCCAATCCGCGAAAGAGCGTTAAATCTGTATTTCACGCGTAGTGGGAACGCGGCTTAAGTTAAAATGTGCCACGGCCCAAGCAAGTAATTGCTCTGTGGTTAAATCCATAAGTTGGTTATGGGTTGGTAAACCTAAAAAGTTAAATACCGCTATCAAAGTCGGTTTGGGGTTTTGTTTGCAAACAGCGGGGGCGTAATTTTGTTTAGAGAGTTTAAATCCAGGTTTTGCTACCGCTAAAGGTAAATGAGCAAATTCTGGAATAGGGTGATCAAGTTGCTTAAACAGACTTATTTGACGGGCGGTAGGTTCAAGTAGATCAGCGCCTCTTACAATTCGATTGATCCCTTGCTCAATGTCATCAATAACCACCACCAGTTGATAGGCAAATAAACCGTCGCTGCGTTTTATTATGTAATCTTCATGGGCGAGAGCAGAGTCAACGTCAATACGCCCTTGAATAAGGTCGTTATAAGTGACGGTTGCATGGTATTGAGTTAAGCGAAGGGCATGGCCCTGTTCACTGAGTTGGCTATGTTTACATTGCCCTTGATAAATTCCGCCTTGTGCTTTTATTTGCTTACGTGAACATTGGCAGGCATAAATAAGGTGTTGTTTTGACAGTGAATTGACTGCATCTTGATAAATATTAAGACGCTGTGTTTGATACACAACGTTTTCATCCCAATTAAGGCAGTAGGCGTCTAAGGTATTTAGGATATCGGTGGCTGCGCCTTTAACAACGCGAGTTGTGTCTATATCTTCAATGCGTACTAACCATTTCCCTTGGTTAACTTTTGCATCTAGGTAGCTTCCTACAGCCGCCACAAGTGAACCAAAATGTAACGGCCCCGAAGGAGACGGTGCAAATCGGCCGCGATAGTCAGGTACTTGCGCGATAACGGCTGTAGAAGACATGGCTATAACTTAATTAGCCACGTCCAGCTTGCTTTTCTTTAATTTCAGCAAGTGTTTTACAGTCTACACATAAATCAGCAGTAGGACGTGCTTCTAAACGACGAATGCCAATTTCAATACCACAAGACTCACAAAATCCAAACTCATCTTCTTTAATTAAAGCGATTGTTTTTTCAATTTTTTTAATTAATTTGCGTTCGCGGTCACGAGTACGAAGCTCTAATGAGAACTCCTCTTCTTGTGCTGCGCGGTCAACGGGATCAGGAAAGTTAGCTGCTTCGTCTTGCATGTGTGACTTAGTACGATCAACTTCGTTCCGTAAATCATTACGCCAAGTTTCTAAAATTGTTTTAAAATGAGCACGTTGTGCTTCATTCATGTACTCTTCACCCGGTTTTTCTTGGTATGGTTCTAAACCGGCTTGAGCCAATAAACCATGTCTTTTTTGGTCTGGCATAACTCTCTCCTAAATCCTTAATTTAATGCCTCAGCATTAGCCGGCGGTATAAATAACAGAAACTCATACCCTAGGCAAATTTATTTTTAAATAATCGAATTAGCTTCAACCCTGTTTAGCTATATAAAAGTAGCCCAAGCAGTGTTTATACTTTTTTATTACAGTATTGGTTTATAAACTGGCGTTGTTATATGGGCTAAAATAGTAAAAACAACTTATCTTTTACTTTTTAGTTAAGTATTTTTTAGGTGTAGCACAATACCAGCGTTTAAATGCTCAACTTATTCACCCTATAAACGCTACTTTTTTAATTAAGGTAACTTCGCTGGCTGAAATGTCTGCTTTATAAGCTAATACTTCTACGCCTTGCTCAATGGCGTCGCTAAGTAGTTGTGCATAGGTTGAGTCAATATGCGCCGCGGCGCTCACTTGGGTGATGCCTTGATGCAGCACCGCAAATAGTAATACCGCACGGTGCCCTTGTTTTACCATGGCGATTAATTCGCGAATATGCTTTTGCCCGCGAACTGTTTGCGCATCAGGGAAGTAACCTTGGCCGCTTTGTGGATGCTCTTCACTTAACAGCGTGACAGATTTAACTTCAACATAGCAATTGGCTTTGCAGTTGTGGGTAAGTAAAAAGTCAATGCGGCTGTTTTCACTGCCATACTTCACTTCACTTTGTATTTGTTGATAGCCTGTAAGCTCATCAATAACCCCATTATTAAGTGCTTCTTCGACCACTTTATTGGCGATAGCGGTATTTACACAAATAAGCTGTGATAAATTATTTTGCGTCAGCTCTAATGAATGTGGGTATTTTCGTTTGGTGTTATTGCTAGTGGAGTAAAGCGCATTAAAGCCTGAGTCGGCACAGCCCGTCATTTTACCTGTATTAGCACAATGAGCGGTAAAAGTAGTGCCATCACTGAGCTCTAAATCAGCTAAAAAGCGTTTGTAACGCTTTAATAAAGTGGCAGATTGCAATGGTGGGAGGTACTTCATCATGACTTCCAGAACTTAGGTTAACTAAAATAAAGGTTTACAGGCGGATTGAGGTTATTTACCGCAAGCAGTTGGGAACTTAAGCGCTCTATAGTAAACTCAACCGCACATTTAAGTGCAAGGATATTCTAACATGAGTGAAAAATTTGTTGTTCAATTAAGCGAGCAGTTGGCACCAAGGCATTGGGGCGAAAGTGCATCATTATCTTTTAACGAACACGGTGCAACGGTTCATTTATCTGAGCAAGAAACATTAAAAAATGTGCAAAAAGCGGGTCGTACTATTGCAAGCCAAGGCATTAAAAACGTCGTACTTGCAGGTGATGTATGGTGTACAGAGAGCCAATGGGCATTTTATCAAGGCTTTGTTTCACCAAAAGTACTAAACGGTGTTGAGTTTGTTGATAACGCACAATCTGATCTTAAAGAACTCGCTGATTTAAAAGCGTCAGCAACATGGGCACGTGAAATGATTAATGGCACTGCTGATGACATTTATCCAGAAAGCCTAGCTGAAAAAGCGGCTGAATTTATTCAATCACTTGCACCAGAGCATGTTAGCTATCAAATAATAAAAGGCGATGCGCTATTAGAACAGCAGTGGATTGGTATTCATGCCGTAGGTCGTGGTAGTGAGCGTCCGCCAGTATTACTTGAGCTTGATTACAACCCAACTGGCGATGAGAACGCACCGGTAAGCGCAGCACTTGTTGGTAAAGGTATTACGTTTGACTCAGGTGGTTACTCAATTAAACCAAGTGAAGGTATGTTGGGTATGAAGTGCGACATGGGTGGTGCAGCAACCGTAACCGCAGGTTTAGCACTGGCAATTAGCCGTGGTGTAGAAAAGCGTATTAAGTTGTTTTTATGTTGTGCAGAGAACTTAATTTCGGGTAATGCATACAAACTAGGTGACATTCTTACTTACAAAAATGGCACAACCGTTGAAATTGTAAACACCGATGCTGAAGGGCGTTTAGTATTGGCTGATGGCTTAATGGCCGCAGGCGAGACAGGCGCTCCGCTTATTATTGATGCAGCAACCCTTACTGGTGCAGCCCTTGTTGCTGTTGGTCAAGAGTACAACGCATTGTTTGCCCTTGATAAAGAGCTAGTGCGTGAAGTGGAAGACTTTGCGTCACAAGAAATGGAAGCAGCATGGCCATTACCACTTGAAAAATGGCATCAACAAAACTGCCCATCGCCGTATGCGGATACAGCAAATAGCCGCGCCCAAAAAGGCGGTGGTTTCGGTGGTGCATCTAACGCAGCTGGTTTCTTATCTCGCTTTGTGCCAAACGATGGCAAAGGCTGGGTACACATCGATTTAGCTGCTGCATTTAATATGGGTGGTAGCACAAGTCAATGGGCTTCAGGTGCAACTACACAAGGTATGCGTACCGTAGCACGTACCCTTCTTGAAAAGGCATAATCTACTGAGATTACGCATTAGTTAAAAAATAGGTACCTTCGGGTGCCTATTTTTTTATGCGCCAAACAAGCAATTTTGTTTTATTTACGGTAAAATCCTCCGCCACTAGGTGTTTGGGCATCTGCCTTTATTTAATTCTGCTCAAATATTATACATATCACTGGGATCCTTACTATGTCAGAAAAGTGCTATATCACGGCTCAACAATTACTTGAAGATTCATTCCGCGTAGCGGCACAAGTGTATAAAGATGGCTTTCGTCCAGATTTTATTATAGGTATTTGGCGCGGTGGTGCTCCAATCGGGATTGCGGTTCAAGAATATTATGATTACAAAGGTATAGAAACCGATCATATTGCGGTTCGTACTTCGTCTTATTATGGTATTGGCAAGCAATCAAAAGAAATAAAAGTACATGGTTTACACTACATTGTTGAAAACGCGAATGCAGGTGACTCATTACTGATTGTTGATGATGTGTTTGACTCTGGCCGCAGCATTGTAGCGCTTAAAGAGAAGCTTTCTGAACTGATGCGTTTAAATTTACCCCGTGATATTCGCATTGCTTGCCCATATTACAAGCCAAAAAATTCAAAAGTAGATATTGTGCCAGATTACTACATTCATGAATCTGAAGAATGGCTTGTATTCCCACATGAATTATCAGGATTAACACCGGATGAAATCATTGAGGGTAAATCAGATCTAGCTAATATTCACGATCTTTTACTTGAAAAGTAAGTATTACTTTAAACAATAAAAAAGGCCTTAATGGCCTTTTTTATTGTCTTTAAAGCTGTGCAAAGCTATCTACATAGTCACTTAATTTTGGTATATCGACAGCTTGCAGTCCTTGCGTGCTTCTTTGCACTAAGTTTTTCTCTACTAACTCACTCACTACACGCCTGTATGCACGCTCAGTGGTTGCAAAGCGCTCTGCTTCTGCATTTACCGTAGGGTAAGCACGTAACAAGGTGGGATTGTTATTCTCTGCACGTAATAAGCAATCTTTGGCAATATTATAACTCAGTGGTAATAACAGCTTATCTAAATTAATTTTTTGATTTTCTTGAAACTTAGCCGCAATGGTTTGTGCTGTGTATAAGCTAAGTTCTGGTTTATCGAGTAATAATGTACGCCAATGCTTTAGTTCAATCAGGTTATAGGTAACATCGCTAAAACAGGTAACCGTGTATATGCAGGGGTTATTATTGAGCGCTTCGATTTCGCCAATTAAGGTATTGTTACAGTCAAGTTGGCCAAGTAGCAGGCGCCGGCCATTACCTACATCGTAACTAAACGATACAGTACCACTGCGCACCAACACCAACTTAGTTAACGGCTGGTCTTGCTGTATTAATATTTCTTTTTTTGATTGCTGAAAACGACTACCGGCAAACGTCAGCAGTTGTTCAACAAGATAACTGGAAAAATGGTATTGAAACATCAATTATGCTCTTCGGACAATTGTCCTATTTATTACATCTTAATGACGATAGCATTAAGATTATAAGTTTATGCTAACTTGCCCACGCCCTTAATATAATTAATGGCGTTAAATGGCCTTCATTCTTCCGTGTAATGACTAAAAATTGTGGTATTAACCGTATATTTTAAGGTTTTTTGGTAAGTTAGCTTTTTTATTTTAACTACTGCTTAGCGTAGCTTAATAATGTACTAAAATTTAACGCGTAATACTAACCTAAAGCCTAGGAGAGAACAATTGAGTTGGGAATATTTAGGTTATTTAGCATCCGCCTTATTAGTTATATCCTTGACCATGACTGATGTAACCAAACTACGTTGGTTTAATTTATTTGGCTGTATTGCGTTTACTTTTTACGGCGCGGCTATAGGCTCAGTGCCGGTGGCTTTTACCAATGGCTTGTTGGCTTTGGTCAATGTTTATCACATTATTAAGCTATATCGTCAGTCTAAAATTAATACAAAAAAGGGTTAACATGAGTTAACCCTTTTTTGTTTTTATTACTCAGCTTTTGTGACGTCTTTTTCGTAGCGTAACTTACCCGCAATCCACGTTTGCAGTACCTGAGTTTTGTAAAGCTGCTCAATGGGGACTTTAAAGTAGTCTTGATCAACCAGTATAAAGTCAGCCCATTTACCTTGCTCTAAGCTCCCTAATTTAAACTCTTGATGGGCTGCATATGCGCCACCGAGTGTAAATGCACGTAATGCATCTTCTCTGCTTAATACTTCACTGGCGCGCCAGCCGTTTTCAGGGCGTTGGTTATGATCCATGCGTGTTATGGCTGAATATAAGCCATCAAACGGGTTTGCCAGCTCCACTGGGTAATCAGAACCCGCGGCAATGATCGATCCCTGATCTAAGAAGGTTTGCCAAGCATAAGCGCCTTGGAGTTGCTTATCGGTTAAACGCTGCTCTGCCATATGCATGTCAGATGTAGCATGCACAGGTTGCATTGATGGAATTATTTTCAGGGTTTTAAAGCGCGGTATATCCTTTGGCGAGACGATTTGTGCATGCTCCATACGATTACGCAATAGTATGCCACCGGTTTGTTTAAATACATTTTGATAAGCATCGAGCACAATTTTATTGGCTCTATCGCCAATGGCGTGGGTATTTGCACTAAACCCGCTTTTAAAAGTGAGTGTAAATAATTGTTCTAGCTTTTGTTGGGTTTCAAGCATTAGACCAAAGTGATTTGCTCTGTCTGCGTATTCTTCAATAAGCGCGGCACCGCGTGACCCTAAGGCACCATCAGCGTAAATTTTTACACTGCGGATAGATAAAAAGTCCTGCGCATCTTGATAACGACCAGCTTTAAGCATAGCGCTTAAGTCAGGACTTGCTGCACTTAACATCGCTACAATCCTCAGCGGTAATGTACCTAACTCGGCGCGCTGTTTATAAACTTGCCAGGTGGTTTTATCAATACCTGCATCGTGGGTTGAGGTAATGCCTAAACTTAATAAATGTTTACCTGCGGCATCTAATGCATTGCTAACTGATTGCGCAGACGTTGCAGGCATATGCTGAGTAACTAAGGTTTCTGCTTTATCGATAAAAATACCGGTGGGTTTACCAAACTCATCTTTTATAATTTCTCCACCACTAGGAGATAATGTGTCTGCATTAATATTGGCAAGTTCCAGTGCTTTTGAATTAACCCAAATAGCATGGCTATCTACTCGCGATAAAACAACAGGGCGGTCGCTGACGACTTTGTCTAAATCAGCAGCGGTAGGGAAGCGGGTGTCGGACCATAGCTCTTGGTTCCAGCCCCGACCAATGATCCAACCTTCTTTGCCTTTGGCAAATTCGTTGAGCTTATCGGTTATTTCATCTACCGATTTTGCGCCGCGCACATCCAGTTGTGACAAGTTTTCACCCAGGCCAATTACGTGTCCGTGGGCATCAATGAGCCCTGGTAATAAGGTTTTTCCATTGGCGTCAATTAGGGTTGCGCCCGGGAAGCTATTTTTTAAGCTGTCAGGACCTGTTTTTACTACTTTGCCATCTTTTATGACTAAGGTTGTAAATGTATTTACTTCGCCGTGGCGCATTTTTCCTTTGTATAAAGGGGTGTAGCCATTGGCATTATATATTACTTTCGTTTGTGCAATTGCCACACTAGATAAGGCGCAGAGGCTTGCTAGTAATACCGGTTTAATTAATTTATTGAGTTGCATAAGAGGTATGTTGTTATTATTTGTACTATCACAGTAGCAAACTCAAATTTAGAATACCAATAGCATAATTTATTAATAGTCGAATAAGCCCAGCTTTTAGCTTGAGCAAGCAAATTCAGGGTGGGATAGGGTGCGTGTTAACAGGAAAGAATTTATTTAATCTTCTCAAATAAAGCCTAATTAACTAGGGTCTGTTGACCTTTCAAGGTTAAATTTGCAGCAGTCTGTTTGGTATTTAGGCAAGGCAGAGCCTATGTGGTGTGGTTATTCCCCATAAATAGGTGATAACGCAGCATCAATGCCAAACAGGCGCTGCCCTTCGGGTTCTGCCTAGGGGCGATTTACTCTTTGTTGCTCGGTTTTTACTTAGCCCACTAGGTTACAAACCTCGCGCCGCGATTAAACCGCCCCTAGTTTGAACAAATTTTAATCCGCAAAGGTCAACAGACCCTAGGCTTTATTTCAGGGAGCTATTTATTTACTGGCGTACAAACTATATTCGCTTAATGACAATTGTGCATCTTTGTCACGGTCGTAGCTGCCAAAGCGTGACCATAAAGCAGGATCACTGGCAGTTTCCGAACGAGTTAAAAAGCCATCTTGATTACGGTCAAGTTTTTCAAATTCTGAGGCAATATAACTGCTTGTCGCAAAGCTCATGCAGCTAACAACAGTAAGCGTTAGTAAAATAATATGGCGGATAGGTTTCATCTAAATACTCAGTACAAATTGGTGGTTAGATAGTTTTTAAACTCAGTTAAAGAAATTCTGTTGTCTTGATTTTCATCCCAATTTGAAAATGAGTTTAATAGCTGAGGCTGAGCAGCAAGCTCGCTATGGGTTAAATACCCGTCGTTGTTGGTGTCTAGATGTTCAAAGCGTTGCTTTACATCAAGTGCACATGCACTATGGCTAACAAATAGTAAAGCACCGATAAGGAGAAGCTGTATTTTCATGGTTGGCGTTCCAAGGCATATTTTAATTGCTGGCAGTAATGAAATAAAGCACTTGCCATAATTTAAATCCCAACATTAAATCCGTTTACACACTCCCTCAGGGATTATGGCAAGTGCTTTTAACTCTATACTAATAGATTAAACTTGAATCTAAACTTAAGGTTTAAAGTTTTGGAATTCTTTTTTAGAAATCATCTCGTTATTATCTTTGTCTAAATCGGCAAACTGCTTAAGTAATTGTTTATCTTGCTTTGCCTCAACAAGCGATATTTGGTTATCCATATTTTTATCTAAATGCATAAAACGTACATTTAATGGCGATGCCAGTGCGGTGGCACTAATGGCTAAAAATAGGAGCGAAAAAGCACCAATTAGTTGTTTCATGAATGTACTCCTTTATTTTATAAACAGCTTAAATTCGTTTAGAGATATGAGCCCGTTTTCATCGGTGTCTATCTGTGCAAAGTTCTCATGTAATAAAGCATCTTCACCTGCTTCAGCTTCACTTAATGTGCCATTACTGTCTTTGTCTAAACGATTAAATTCAGCATCTACATCAAGAGCGAATAAATGAGTACTGGTTAGGCACAAACCGATAAGTGCAGCGTTCTGTAAATTGTTTTTGAACATTCCTTGGCTCTTTTTAGATTAATATTAATGTTCTCGTAACAAAAATGATGCCAATATTTATTTTTATTAATAATCAGTGAGTTATGTTTTTTTTGTGATGGTTGGTGCGTAATTTTTACAAGTAACTGTGTGTTTTATGCAACAATTTTGCAGTTAAAAGTGTTTAAAATTTTTTAAATCAATGGTTTAACTTGTTGCCGTTTAGAGGCTGTAGGGCGTTTTTATTCTTGAAGTTCAGCGAGTGTATAAGTTGATGGCTCAATAATGGAGCGATAAATATGGCAAAGGATTTTTATATGCCTTTATTAATAGCTAAAAAGTACAGAGTATTGGTAAATTGGCGTCCCAATTTAATCAGCCAATTTGTAATGAGCATGCTGTTGTCGCTGCTACCCTTATCGATTGTGGTAATTGTGTTTTTAAATGTATTAAATAAGCAATTAGCAGTTACCCGGCAAATTGTAGATAATAACTATCAAGTTACTAAGTCATTTAATTTGCTTAAACAAGAGCTTAATAGTTTAGAAAGAGCAACAAGGCAAAACTGGGTATTAAAGAGCGACTCACTCGATAAGCTAATCGTAGATAAATGGCAATCATCATTGCAAAACATCAATGAGCTAAAACAGCTTTCAAATAACCAAGCAAATACACAGCAATGGCAACGGCTAACGGATACTTTGCAAACGGCGCATACTCAACTTGTACTTGAAGCGCGCCAACAAGCTGAATTATTTGTGCCAATCAGCGAAATACTAGCGGAGCTAACATTGTGGTTACGTGAGGAAAATGAAGCCAAAATCACTCAAAACCAAATTAAGCTCACAAATTTACAAGCTTCCTTTATAAACTGGTTGATTGCACTTACGCCTTTAACGCTGCTTGTTGGCGGCGGTTTTTTGTGGCGCATAAGCGGGCGCTTAAAAAGCTTAACCTCAGTGATTGATAAATTAGGCCAAGGAGATTGGCAGCAAAAAATATCGGTGCAGGGATCAGCTGAACTCATAGAGTTAGGTAACAAGTTGCAGTGGGTGCAAGCGCAGCTGCATATGTTAGAACAACAAAAAGATACATTTTTACGCCACGTTACTCACGAATTAAAAACCCCTTTGGCTTCTATGGTTGAGGGCACTGAATTACTAGCCGATGAAATCGTTGGCCCCATCAATAACGAGCAAAAAGCGGTACTTGGGCTGATCAGTCAATCGATGGTGAGGCTACGTACCATGATAGACAGTTTATTGAGTTATAACGCCATTCGCACCAGTAAAGACAACGTCAGTGAAGTGGAATTTAATCAGCTAATAAAAAAGGTAAATAACCACTTTGAGCACCGCTTAAATGCGCGAGAACAATCGCTTATTTGGCACAATAGTTTACCTAATATTTCTCTTAGCTTGCCACGGGAGTTAATTGAAATGATTTTAATTCAGTTAATTTCCAATGGCTTAAAGTTTTCTCAGCCAAACCAAGTCGTTACTATTAGCTTGAGTCTAGAAAATAACGGCCTAAATATGCAGGTAGCAGATGAGGGCTGTGGCATTAAAGAGCATGAAAGAGAACATGTTTTTGGGGCGTTTTATCAAGGTAAACATACCAAAGAGATTAGCTTACAAGGCAGTGGTTTAGGCCTTACTATAGTCAAAGAGTCAGTTGAACAGTTACATGGGCAACTAAAAATTGAGCATAATGAGCCGCAAGGCTGTCGATTTAACATTGTCATCCCCTATAAAAATAAAGGAGTTAAATAATATGTCTGCGCGTTTAATGGCTATTGTATGGCTAACCAGCAGTCTTGTTTTTTTATCTGGGTGTGAAATAACAAACACTCAAACACAGGGTGAATCAGCATTAAATGTATCCTCTCAGCCAGATAGCAAAACGAATCAGCCAAACCCCAAACCTCGGCCAAAAGCAGAGCCAATATATCCGCCTGCAGCGCAAGTTATTGCTTGGCATGCCAATCAGTGCGGTGGTTTTAAATTAGCGCCTAGCAATGAAACCTACTTAGGGGAGCAAGCACTGAAAGCGTTTTTTAGTACAGCATGTTTAAAGCTTAGTAGTGACCCCAATACTGTGATGAGTCAATTACTTAAGCTGGATCAGGCGTACTATTGGACCGATGATATAAAGCACTATTTATGGCTGCAAAAACAGCAGGTATTAAGGCAAATAAATGCACAAAAACAACAGCAAGCATTGAACGCCAAAATGCAAAAAACCTTGTCGTCATTAGCCGCAATTGAACAGCAACTTTTACTACGTGAAGAAACCAAGGAGCAGTAACTATGTCAGTCACACTTCCATCAAGTGCTAAAGTTTTACTCGTTGATGATGATGCCAGCTTGCTGCAATTACTGGCGATTCGAATTCAATCAAAGGGTTATGAAGTAACGATCTGTGATAGTGGTATGAACGCATTGCAACTACTTAAAAACCAAGTGTTTGATGCGGTGATCACCGATTTAAGAATGGATGAAATGGACGGCATGGCGCTTCACCGACAGCTGCAAAACCGCTACCCTGCGTTGCCTGTTATTATGATGACGGCTCATGGATCTATCCCTGATGCGGTAGAGGCCACCAAGCAAGGTATTTTTGCCTTTATCACAAAACCCGTTGATAAAGATGAGCTGTTTGACAGCCTAGCTAAAGCCATTGAGATACATGGGGTTAATAATGATGAAGTCGCCCCGCAAAGTAATATTGTCACCCGCAGTGGCGCTATGCTGCATTTGTTGGAGCAAGTGAAACTATTAGGGCCTACACAAGTTAACGTGCTTATTTCTGGTGCCAGCGGTACCGGTAAAGAGTTGCTTGCGCAGGCGATTCATCAGCATAGCCATGTTAGTGATGGTCCATTTGTGGCAATAAACTGTGGGGCCGTGCCTGGTGAGCTATTAGAATCAGAGCTATTTGGTCACAAAAAAGGGGCATTTACAGGAGCTGTAAAAGACCACCAAGGGTTATTTCAGCAAGCGCAAGGCGGTACCTTATTTTTAGACGAAATTGGTGATATGCCGCTTAATTTACAAGTTAAGTTATTGCGTGTGCTGCAAGAAAAAACCATTCGCCCAGTGGGCTTTCAAGAAGAAATTCCTATTAATGTGCGAATTGTTTCTGCAACCCACAAAAACCTGCCTGAAGCGATTAGTAATCAACAGTTTAGAGAAGATTTATACTACCGGTTAAACGTCGTAAACTTAAAGCTGCCCCCGCTGTGTGAACGCCGTGAAGATATTAGCTTATTAGCCAACTTTTTTAGTGCCAACATCGCAAAGCGTATGGAGCAAAAAGAAAAGCGCTTTGCAAACGATGCCATGCATGCCCTAGTAAGGTATGATTGGCCAGGTAATATACGTCAATTACAAAATGTAGTGGAGCAAGTGGTTGCGTTGACTCCTAGTGAGGTTATATCTGAACATTTAGTGCTTAGTGCCCTAAACAGTAATGAAAGTAACGTTGAGCCATTATCACTTAATGAAGCTAAAAAAGAGTTTGAACGAGACTATGTAATTAATACCCTGAAAATGGCAGGAGGCAATGTGGCAGAAGGCGCCAAACTTGCCAAGCGTAATCGTTCTGATTTTTATAAGCTGATTAAAAAGCATGAGATTGACGTAGATAGTTTAATTTAATTTGGTTTTTAAAAGGAAGTGAGCATGCAGTTATTCATGGTGTATTTAGGTGGACGCATTCAAGGTTGTCACATAGAAATGCACGACGTACGTTTTGTGGTAGGCCAAAATATTGAGCAAACCTATACCAAACTAAAAAGCCAATGGGTGGGTGATAAAAACAGTGTACACATGGATAGCTACATGGCGGTTAATCACATTGATGGTTATAAAATCGAGGTAGTTGATAGTTATGTAGAGCAAAATAAGCAACTTTATTTTGTTAACTTAGGTGCTTACAGAAGCGACTCAATGGCAGAGCAACACGACTTTGCTTTGTATGTTGCCAGTAGTAGTGAAGAAGCGAAACAACGCGCTAAAAATGACTTATTAGCAGGGCTGAGTCATCTTCATAAAGATGATTTATATGATGTTGATGACTGCTTTGCGATTGACTTGCTCGATAGCCAATTAAATATAAAGTTGACCCCAAGTGGCAAAGCACAAACAATTAAACCCGACTGGTTTGGCTATTATGTATTGTAGATATTGGAAGGTTTATGTAAAAATATGGTTTATACTTTTGCTGGTTGACTTATTTGGCTGTATATTTACCAACAGATCCTATGTTATCTAGAAAAGTCACTAAAGCAGAAAAACCTATCAATAACGTATGTTGAGTAATAAAAATATTACTCGTTACTTTCTTGTTGTTCACTTTTAGCAGCCATTTTAAACGCTATGACAACCAGACCAAACATAGCAAATGGAATAGCTGCAAGTAGGTACTCTACTAAACGGCTATCCTGATAATTAGCTTGTAGCAAAAAATGCCCCGCAACACACATAATAATAACCACGAATAAGATAGGCAGTAGCATTATTTCTTTTTTTGCTGAGTGGTTTTTCATTAATATTTAACGTTTTATATAAAAATCATATTAGTATTGTAATGATCTAACAGGGTGTTGGTCAAACAGCACAGCTTTTTTAATGTGTTTTGGGTATGATTGATATCAATAAATAGAACGATTATTACCTAGCAATAAAATAAGTTGGAAATAAAGTGGAAAAGACCTTAAAGCAAGTTTACCTAGTAGGTGGAGCAGTGCGAGATAAGCTGCTTAACATACAATCAAAAGATAACGATTATGTGGTGATAGGTGAAACGCCAGAGGTTATGGAAGCGCTTGGCTTTTTACCCATTGGCAGCGATTTTCCCGTTTACTTGCACCCAAAAACCAAAGAAGAATATGCACTAGGGCGCACTGAGCGTAAAAGTGGTAAAGGTTATACTGGCTTTGTAGTGGATGCGAGCCCCAATGTTACGCTTGAAGAAGACTTAGCACGCCGAGATTTAACCATAAACTCTATGGCGCTAGACGAAAACGGCACTATTATTGACCCTTTTAATGGTCAAGATGATTTAAAAAATAAAGTGCTGCGCCACACCACACACGCATTTGTAGAAGACCCGGTTCGGGTATTACGTATTGCCCGTTTTTTAGCCCGTTATGGCAGTGAATGGTCTATTCACCCAAGTACCACTGCATTAATGCATGAGCTTAAAAATAAAGGCGAGCTGGCGCATTTAGTGCCAGAGCGAGTATGGCTTGAAACAGAAAAAGCGCTTGGTGAAAAATACCCAGAGCTTTATTTTCAAGCATTAGATGGCTTAGGTATTTTTCCTGAAATCGAACAAATGAAAAACACCCCACAGCCGGCAAATCATCATCCCGAGGGCGATGTGTTTGTCCATACTATGCTAGTGCTTCGGCGAGCAGCCGATTTAGGCTTTAACCTAGAAACACGTTTTGCTGCTTTAACCCATGACTTTGGTAAAGCGCTAAGCTATAAAAAACGCGGTAATTTACGCGGCCATGAACGTGAAGGGGTTGCGGTGGTTGAGGCCTTTTGTGAACGTTTAAAAGTACCTAATCGCTTTCGTGATATCGGTGTGCTTACCAGTGATAACCATACGCTTTGCCACACGCTTGAACAATTAAGGCCGCAAACCATTCATAAATTAATTGTCACTAATTTAAATGCACTAGTGCACCCAGAGCGTTTTATTGCCTTTACTCAAGCCTGTCAGTGTGATGCACAAGGACGAGGCGAAACGCTGGTAGATAAGCTTTATCCACAAGCCGCTAAATTACGCGCTATTCATAATGAGCTACAACAAATGGATAAAAAACAAATTGTGCAACATGCGCTCAAAAGTGGCAAAAAAGGCCCTGAAATAGGCGAAACGGTTAAGCAGGCAGAAATAGACTGTATTAAAGCGTTTTTACAGCTTAATGGCTAACTTGTAAGGTTTATGTCGTTAAGCACTACGAACTAAAACCTCAGCTTGCATGGCTTGTTTATTACTTACCTTGGGCTTTTTAGTCGCGCCCTGTTGAGCATGGTTATTGGCTGCATTAGGACGATATAAATCGAGAATAAACTCTATTTCTTCGGGTTCTAGTAACTCTTTCATTTTGACTCCTCCTAGGTGAGTAGACTAAGACTGAGCGAATGAATTAAAAGTGAATCGTTACACTTGAGTGTGAATTAAATTGTAACTGCAAAGCTTTAAAATAAAGCGGTTTATAATTAAACCGCTTTTTGTTTAATTATTTAAAGGCAGGTTCACGGTAAACACCACACCGTTGCCTTGCTTATTATTGTTTGCCGTTACTGTGCCTTTATGGTAATCACACACCAGCCTGACAATATATAGCCCTAAACCCAAATGCGGCTGTTGCTGCATTTGTTGGCTGCGCACCGATACCATAGAATCAAAAATATGTTCAGTAAGTCCCTCAGGCAATAAAGTACCGGTATTACTAACTGTTAATGTTGCTTTGTTTTCATTTTTTTTCAGGCTGACTTCAATCGCGGTGTTGGCTTCACTAAATTCCAAGGCATTATTAATTAGTTTATCGAGCAGTTGCGCTATAAATTCAGGGGTACCTTGCATTGGCAGTGTGCTTTGGCAAATGTTGAGTGTAAATAACTGGTTAGGATAAGTAAGTTGGTAGCCCTGCATACAGCCACTAATTACTTTTTGTAAATCAAACGGCTCCGGTTCATTGCTTTGAATACTTTGCTCAAGGCGGGTTGCCTCGCTCATGGTGGTAATTATTTTCCCTAAGCGCTCAACCCCTTCGCTAGCACGCTCAAGGTATTTTTGACTCAGTTCACTTTGCTGCAAGCTTTGTAAGTTTTCAAGAGATGAACGGACAACCGCAACCGGTGTGCGCAGCTCGTGAGATAAGCGCGACGACATATTTTCTAAATAATCGGTATACCCTCCAAGGCGACTCACTATATTTGAAAAGCTACGCGATAAATCGCCAATTTCGTCATTGGCATCGCAGTAATTTATATTACCCGTTACCCGCCCTTGTGCATCAATGGCTTGCTCTGCGGTATCGCGTAGTCGCCTAATACGACTTGATATACGTGAGGCAAAAAAGAACAAAGTGACTGTGCCAATCAGCATAACCGCTAAAATCACATTAAACAGTTTTTCCAGCGATTTATTACGCAGTGTACGCACGCCATTGGTGGTTTCTTCGGCTATAACTGCACCGATAACTTTATCCTCAATCCAAATAGGATACGCGGCCGATAATATTACCGCTTTATTGTCGGGGGTGAGTCGCCAAGACGAGGCCGGTTGGCCTTTCAGTGCTTTGGCTAAATGAGTCCCTTGCATTGAGGCGACATCGTGTAAGGTATCTATAAATTCATCTTCAGGACGCGTTAAAATTTTATAATACAAAGGATGTAAATAGGCCTGTTCAAAGCGCTGCCACGCAGTTTTTGGCGCTTGATTTTTTAGCCCATCGGCCCATACGCCATCGGCATTTTGAATACTGCCCGATTGCGCCAGTACACGGTGATGATTATCGACCACCCATATGCGACTGCCGCTGTGGCCCATGCCTTTTAATATACGGTTAATTTCAGGGGAGGGCACCAGTACCGAACCTAAATCATTTGGGTTATTTAAGTTGGATGTAGACATGATATTAGGTGTTTGGTTTGGTTGTTTACTATCAACATCAACAATGGCAAACCCCAGTTTATTGCCAAGCATACTCAAAGGAAAGCGCAGCTCAAGGTTGTAACCTGTTTCAGTTTGTTTAAAAAAGCCCTGAATTTTAGTAAAAGGCATTTTACTGTTGGCATCAAATGCGTTGACCCAGCCATCTTGGCGCGGAGCAATAATATAAGTATTAAATAGCCCATCAGGGGTTTTTAGGCCAATTTTTACATAGTCATTATTGGTAATGCTGAGGCTGTTTTTAGCACGGTAAATTACAGTGTCATCTGTGACTTTAAATACAGCATATAAGTAATTATCAAACTTACCTACCATGTGCTCAAATGATAAGTTGCTCAGTTGATGGTTATCATTGGCTGTTTGTAAGTAGCGTTTATCGTAAAGCCAAAACAGCGATTGATAAGCGTCCCAGTCGTTGAGTTTGCCATCGAGCTGAATCGGGCTTTTTAAATTATAAGCATAGAGATCGCGACCTTTTACCACCTGATCTAAAAAGTTGGTTTGTTCGTCAAATAAAGCGGGGCGTTCATGCAGGGCCGTGGCCAGTGCGCGTGTAGTGCCTACCAACGTTTTTTCTTGGCCTTGGCGTAAAAACTTTTCCATTTCCCATACATATTCGTAGCCAAGCCACGGTAACAAAAACAAAAAGCATGAAAGTAAGATAAATTTACTGCGTAGGCCAAATCTCAGCATGTGGGTTGCTCCCACCTATAGCCCATGCCATACACGGTATCTATACAGTCAAACTGGCTATCGAGTGCTATAAACTTTTTACGAATGCGTTTTACATGCGAGGTAATGGTGCTGTCGTCTACATAAATTTTAGCATCACTCATTAAATCGTTACGGCTTTTGACGTGCCCAGGTCGTTGGGCGAGTGAGTGTAGCATCCAAAACTCAGTTACGGTTAAATCAACTAACTGGTGTTGCCAAAGCACCTGCATACGTTGCGTATCGAGCGTTAGTTGGCCACGTGTTATCAGTGCGTTAGCATCGGCGGGTTGCTCTAATGCTTCCATACGGCGAAATAGTGCGCCAATACGCGCAGCTAAATGGGCTAAGCTAATATCTTTGGTTAAGTAGTCGTCGGCGCCCATGCGCAGGCCACATACGGTGTCTATTTCGCTGTCGCGAGCAGTTAAAAAAATAATTGGTAAGGTTTTAGAAAGTGAACGCAGTGTTTGGCACAGTAAAAAGCCGCCATCTATTTCATGGCCTAAACCAATATCAACAATGGCTAAATCGGGAAGCGCTTCTTTAAAGGCCGCTTCTGCTTGAGGGCGGTTTTCATACCCACTCACCTGATAGCCTTGAGCGCTCAGCATTTCTATGTAGTTTTCGCGGATTGCGGTTTCATCTTCAATGATGGCTATTTTCTTCATTTTTATTAATTACTCATATTGACTTAGGCGCACTATAGCGAAGTTTTTGCGCTAAGTACGGTTAAAAACACAATTGCTATTTTTTTGCCACAATTGCTCAGCAGTTTGCCATTTTTGATCCCCTTTGTTGCCACTTCATGGTGTTTTAATACAACTATTGAAATTACAGATACAACGCAAGTGCCAACCAATAGCTTGCCAACCCATTACCAATAGTAAGGAATAAATCATGAAGAAAACATTAATCGCACTCACACTCGTTAGTACTTTTTGCGCTCCTGCTTTTGCCGCGGATACTCCATCGAAAGAAGCAAAAAAGGAAACCATAGTTGGCCTAAGCACAGGTGCCATTATTGGTGGTGTTGTTGGTGGGCCTATTGGCGCGTTTGTAGGTGCATTTGCTGGTGGCTTAATTGGCGATGCCAAGGTGGCTGAGCAAACTATTGCCGAGCAGCAACAAGCTTTAACAGTTATGGCAGAGAAAACCAACGACTACCAACATGTTCTTAATCATAACAGCCACTTAGAAGCGCAACTTGAGCTACTGGCTCAGCAAAATGAGCAATTAACGCAATCACAGCTTAATAATTTATTGGCGATGACAGTGCAATTTAAAACAGGCTCTAGCGATATTGCTCCTCATTTTGCCAAGCAGCTTGATCAATTAGTTGCGTTATTAAAAAGCCAACCGCAACTCGCGCTTGATTTAAGTGGCTTTGCCGATCAGCGTGGTGAAGAGCAAGCAAACTTATTACTTTCAAAAGCCAGAGTAAACGCCGTACAAAGTTACTTAATTAAACAGGGGGTTAGCCATACACGCTTAAGCGCACAAGCATTTGGCGAGCAGCAAAGCATAGCAAGCAGTAACACCCTTGAAGATAACTTTTTTGACAGACGCGTTACTCTCACTACCCGTGCGCTAAATCAAACGACTGACCAAACAGCAAGCAATTAACAGCGTGCGTTCGAGGGAGTGATTTATGTTGAGTAAACCCACCAAAGTGCTTACCAAGGTAAGCCTTTTTATTTTTATTATTATCGTGCTTTTGGCCAGCTTTAAAAGCCATGCGCAGTCGCCAAAACTATCCTTGTTTGATAGCCAAGGAGTGGCGGTTAATCCTGGGGTGATTTTAAAAAGCGATGCGAAAATGACCCTAACAGGACTAATTAATCATGTTGTAGTAACGCAGCACTACATAAATGAAAATCCTTTTGCAGTAAATGCACGTTATGTTTTTCCTTTGCCCGATGAAAGTGCCGTGCATGCAATGACCATGCGCATAGGCGAGCGAGTTATCAATGGTAAAATAGCTAAAAAACGCCAAGCTGAAAAACAATACCAAGCGGCCAAAAAAGCAGGTAAACAAGCTTCATTGCTGCAACAGCAGCGTGCGAATATGTTTATCACCGATGTGGCGAATATAGGGCCTGGTGAAGAAATAGTTATTACACTTGCATATCAAGAGATTATTGATTATCAACATGGCACTTTTGCGATTCATTTTCCAACCACAATTACGCCACGCTATCATGCAATATCAGGAGAAGTTAACGATGATCAAGATAAACATGCGGTAAAAAGCGCTAATGCACCCTCGTTTACTCCACAGGGATGGTTAAGCCCTGTTTATACAAAACAAACCAATGAGGCGACAAGCGCTAGCGATTTAAACTTAACAATTAACATGGATATAGGCTTAGAGTTAGTTGATATAAATGCTAAATATCATCAGGTTAATATCGAAAACCTTGCGTTTGGGCAATACAATATCGAGCTAACACCGCACCAAGCCATAAATAGAGACTTTGTTCTAGAATTTAAACCATTACAAACAGTGCAAGCTCAAGCTGCATTATTTACTCAGCAAGCTCAAAATGGTGAGCAGTATGCGTTAGCGATGTTAATGCCGCCAAGCGATAGCTTTACTCAATCTCAGCGTTTACCGCGTGAAATGGTGTTTGTGGTTGATACCTCAGGCTCTATGCATGGGCAGTCTATCGAGCAAGCTAAAAAAGCACTGTTTTACGCATTATCATTACTAGATAGTGATGATAGCTTTAATATTATCAGCTTTAATAATGCGGTTGCTGCAATGAGCGACACGCCATTAATTGCCAGTGATTTTAATATACGCCGTGCCGAACGCTTTATTTATAATTTACAAGCCCATGGTGGAACTGAAATACAAGGCGCCCTTGATGCCGTACTTAATGGTACGCAGTTTGAAGGTTTTGTACGCCAAGTGGTATTTTTAACAGATGGTAGCGTGAGTAACGAAGATCAGTTATTTAAAAGCATTACGCGCACTTTAGGTGACAGCCGTTTATTTACCGTAGGCATTGGTAGTGCCCCTAACCGTTATTTTATGCGCCGCGCCGCTGATATAGGTAAGGGAACCTATACCTTTATCGGCAGCGTTCATGATGTGCAGCCAAAAATGCAACAACTGTTTGATAAGCTTGCTCACCCAGCCATGACTAATTTGGCGCTAAATGATAAGCAAGGGAATAGTTTAAATTTTTGGCCCTCCCCATTACCGGATCTGTATTTTGCTGAACCTATGATGGTGGCTATTAAATTGAGTAATGACGAGCCTATCACTTTTACAGGGCAAACAGCCCATGGGCAATTTAAGGTTAAGCTTAACCCGCAAGTAAGCTCAAAAGCCACTGGGATTGATAAACTTTGGGCACGCCAAAAAATAAAGTCGTTATTGTTATATAACCAGCAAAGTGTGGTAAAACAACAAGTGCAACAACTGGCACTTGAGCATCAATTACTTAGCCCATTTACTGCGTTTATTGCCATAGAAGAGACCGCTGTTAAAGAGGTTGCTAAACAAAGCACACAAGTAACTAATACAATGCCACAAGGAATGACCATGCGCTTGCCGCAAACTGATGGGCAAAGCAAAATGCATATTATGTTTGGAGTGATATTACTTCTGGCAGGCTCATTGCTAATGAGGCGTTGCAAATGAATAAGTGGCTAAGCATAGGGTTACTAGCCTTGGGACTGAGCTTGTTTGGCCATGGTGTATACATGCAAGCTAAGGCATGGCTTGCACAAGTATTGATAGAGCAAGCTTGGCAGGCAACCCTTAAATCGCCTAATAAAAAAATTAAGCCATGGTTTTATGCTGATAGTTACCCAGTGGCACAAATAATTTGGCCTAAATACAGTAAACAACTAACGGTACTTAGTGGGGCAAGTGGTAGAAATTTAGCCTTTGCTCCCAGTCATTTTTTAGCTGCAGGAAAACTTGGAGAGGTTGATTTTAGTCATTCGCAAGGAGCACTGATTGCTGGACACAACGACACCCACTTTGCGTTTTTAAAAAACGCTAAGGTGGGTGAGCAATTTTCTCTTCAGCTAAAAAATGGCCAAGTACAGCATTATTCAGTGACTAAAGTGGAGGTAATTCACCAGTACGACACTGATTTTTTAAACCAATCAGGGCTGTATTTACTTACCTGCTACCCTTTTGATTCATTGGCCTCGGGAACCGATTTAAGATGGTTAGTATCGGCAGAAATAGCCTCGCCCGATGTTGAATTAGGGATATCGACCACCAGTTCTTGATGGCGTTGGCTGATCATGACACCAATAAACACCACAAATATGCTTGCCCACTGGCCAAGTGTCAGGACTTCATTAAGGATAATTGCTGATAAAATTAAAGTAAAAATTGGGATCAAATTAGAGTAAGCTGCCGCGGTTAACACCGATACTTTACTAATCGCGTAGTTGTACATGCCGTACCCACCCAAAGTAACACAAGAGCCTAAGTACAAAATGCTCATTAGTGCGGTTAAATCATGTTGGTTTTCGCTGGGAAGGTCAATAAACAATAAAAACGGAGCAAAAAACAAACTACCACTCACGCCTTGCAGAGCAATTAATGTGAGTGGGGAATAGCGGTTAGCTAAATGTTTTATACACACGGTATAAAATGCCGCGCACACCATGGCCATTAATTCTAAAAAGTTACCCAGTAATGGGTTTGGGGCTTGGCTTGAGCTGGGTGAGAGCAAGGTCAATAAAATACTACCGCCAATACACAGCGTAAAACCCACTATAATCGCTTTACTGATATGCTCTTTAAGCATAAAAAAGGCTAACAACGCCACAATAATTGGTAAGCAAGAGACAATAACTCCCGCTTGCGATGCTGAGGTGTACTCCATGGCATGGCCTTCAAATAAAAAGTACAAACAAGGTTCTGCCAGCGACATACCTAATAAATATTTCCAATCGCCTTTTAAATATTCAAAACGAATTACGTAACGCCATAAACATAACGAAATCAGTAAAGTGGTGAGCATACGTAAAAATATCACTAAAGCGGGATCGTAAATAGCAATCGCGTATTTGAGCGCAATAAAAGAGCTACCCCACAAAAAAGTGGCAATAATTAAGCATAAACTGGCTGGCATAAAGTGTCATTTAAACGATTTAATATCTCCTGATCCTAACATGCAGTAAGAAGGTTGAATATTTTTTACTTGTTCAAAAGTCCCGAACTGGTATAAATAAATTCATCATTTATTGCGCAAAGTAAAAAACATGCAAAGGGAACAAGTAGTTGTTGTTAAGTTAGGTACGAGTGTGCTCACTGGCGGTACCGATAAGTTAGACAAAGCACACATGGTAGAACTCGTTCGCCAATGCTGTGAGCTAAAAAAGCAAGGTCATCACGTTGTGCTGGTTTCAAGTGGGGCGGTAGCGGCTGGTCGTGAACAGCTATTAAAACCCTGTGGACGCACATTAATAGATAAGCAAATGTTAGCTGCTATTGGGCAAGGGCAGCTCATTCATATTTGGCAAAGTTTATTTGCGTTGTATGGTGTTAACGTGGGACAAATGCTACTAACGCGCGCCGATGTTGACGACAGAGAGCGTTATTTAAATGCCCGCGATACTCTCAATGCCTTATTAAATTATGATGTTGTGCCGATCATCAATGAAAACGACGCGGTTGCTACCAGTGAAATAAAAGTAGGTGACAACGATAACTTATCGGCATTAGTGGCTATTTTGGCCAATGCCGATAAATTACTGCTGCTGACCGATCAACAAGGGTTATTTACCAGCGATCCGCGCACTGACATTAACGCCACCTTGATTGACGAAGTTACGCATATTAATGATGAGTTACGCCAACTTGCGGGTGGCAGCGGTACAAACCTAGGCACAGGGGGTATGGCAACCAAGCTACAGGCAGCCGATATTGCCAGAAGAGCTGGGGTTGAGGTGATTATTGCCAAAGGCGCGGATGAAAATGTGATTTTAAAATGCATGAGCGAGCAATTGCCAGGCACCCGTTTTTTAAAACTTACCGCCCCTAAAGATGGCCGAAAAAAATGGTTATTAGCAGGGCCTAAAAGTAGCGGCCAAATTTTAATTGATGCCGGTGCGGTGCATGCATTGCAATCTAAGGGCGCCAGTTTACTTGCTAAAGGCATTACGCGTGCAATAGGTGAATTTGAACGTGGAGATTTAATTAACTTAATTGATGTAAACCAGCAAATTATTGCACGCGGGTTAACGCGCTTTAGCCATCTTGAAATCGATAAAATAAAAGGCGCACACTCTAATCAAATCAGCCAATTACTTGATTACGACAGCAGTGCCGAAGTACTACACAGAGATGATATGGTGGTGTTGTAATTAAGCACTTTTTTAACGATATAGCGCAACGTATAATCCGCTTATAGTGTTGCGTTTTTTTGTGTTAAAATCTTGCACCTTAAATTTGTTGTAAAGAGTATTGAAGATGAAATTAGTTCGCTGGGTTTTAGGTTGTATCATCTTATTTTTTAATTTTGTTTTTACGCCGCGTAGCAAAAAACGTGATCCGCAAGAGCAAACTAAGCTTGATCAGCAAACCGCACAATTTAAGCTCTATCAATTCAAAGCATGCCCTTTTTGTGTAAAAGTGCGCCGTTCAATTAAGCGTGAAGGCTTAAAAATTGAAACACGCGATGCAAAAAATGATGAGCAATACCGCCAAGAGCTATTAGAGCAAGGCGGAAAAGTTAAAGTACCTTGTTTACGTATTGAGCAAGATGGCCAAGTAAAATGGCTTTATGAATCAAACGATATTATTGCTTACTTAAACAAAGTAGCCGCTTAAAATATTTATTGGTATTTCATACCATCTCACTTATTAAAAGAGACATTACCATGACAATTCGTACCCGTGTTGCTCCGTCGCCAACTGGTGACCCGCATCTTGGCACCGCTTACATTGCCTTATTTAATTACTGTTTTGCTAAACAGCAAGGCGGTGAATTTGTACTTCGTATTGAAGATACTGACCAAGTTCGCAGCACACCTGAATCTGAACAAGCCATCATGGATAGCTTACGCTGGTTAGGCCTTGAGTGGGATCATGGTCCTGATGTAGGTGGTGAGTTTGGTCCATACCGTCAATCTGAGCGCAGTGATTTATATAAAAAATACGCCCATCAGTTAGTTGAAGACGGCAAAGCATTTTATTGTTTCGCAACCAGCGAAGAGCTGGACCAAATGCGTGAAGAGCAAATGGCCGAAGGTCTGCGTCCTAAATACGATGGTCGTGGCTTAAACCATACAGAAGACGAAATTAAAGCAAACTTAGCAGCGGGTAAGCCTTACGTTATTCGTATGAAAATCCCAAGCGAAGGCACGTTTAAATTTAACGACTACCTACGCGGTGAAATTGAGATCCCGTGGGAAAACGTTGACATGCAAGTGCTATTAAAAGCGGATGGTTTTCCAACTTACTTTTTAGCTAACGTGGTGGATGATCACCATATGCAAATTAGCCACATTTTCCGTGGTGAAGAATGGATAAACTCAGCGCCTAAGCTATTAAAACTGTATGAAGATTTTGGTTGGGAAGCACCGGTACTAGGTCACTTACCATTATTGCGTAATCCAGATAAATCAAAACTGTCTAAGCGTAAAAACCCAACGTCTATTAATTACTACAAAGAAATGGGTTACTTACCAGAAGCGGTACTAAACTACTTAGGCCGTATGGGTTGGTCAATGCCTGATGAGCGTGAAAAGTTCACCCTTAATGAAATGATTGAACATTTTGACATGAAGCGTGTATCGCTTGGTGGCCCAGTATTCGACGTAGACAAGTTAAGCTGGTTAAATGGTATGTGGATCCGCGAAAACCTAACTGATGCAGAGCTAATGCAGCGTTTTGTTGATTGGAAATTTAATGGCGACATGCTTGCTAAAGTCTTACCGGAAGCTAAAACGCGTATAAATACGCTCTCTGACATGGTTGATTTAGCAGGGCACTTTGTAGGCGGTATCCCGACTTACGATCCAGCGCTATTAACAGCCGGTAAAGCTGATGAAGATGTTATTCGCCAAGCACTACAGTTTTTTGTATGGCAGTTAGAAGGCTTACGTAGCTTTGAAAAACCAGCTATTTTTGCAATTGCAAAAGAAGTCGCCACCTTCCATGAGCTTAAAATTAAAGACTTCTTAGAGCCTATATTTGTGGCTATTACCGGCAAAACATCATCTACCTCGGTATTAGATGCAATGGAGATTTTAGGGTCTGACCTATCGCGTGCACGTTTACGTGTTGCGCTTGCCCATTTAGGTATTTCTAAAAAGCAGGCTAAAAAGATTGAGCGCGCATACCGCGATTACCCAAGTGCGTAATCGCGTATACAGATTCAAAAGCCGCTTAATTTAAGCGGCTTTTTTGTGCCTGTAATTCTAAGATGGAGTTGCCAGCATAGGGTAAGTAAATAAGAAAAAGTGAAACACATTAACGAGCCAATGACATAAAATGGCCCATTCTAATCGGCTAGTTTTATAGTAAATATAGCCATAACCAAAACCTGCAACGGCCGCCACGAGCATATAATGAGTACCCGCTGAAAAGTGTGCCAGTGAGAATACACAAGTACTGATAGCCGGTGCGAGCAGTGCAAACCTGCTCGGGGTTATTAGTTTTGAAAGCTTAGTTTGTATCACTCCCCTAAATAATGCCTCTTCTGCAACGCAGGTAAAAAGTAGGTTGATGGCTATAAATAACAACCAAAATTCAGGTACTTTTGGGGCAAATTCAACAAGGTTTAACGTTAAAGCAGTTATTAGCGCCGCTAAAATAGTAATAACTATAATTAAAGCAGGGTAGCCGATAGTCACTGGCTTTGCCGTTTTATTTTTTTCAAAAACATAAGCGGCCAGCATTAAACCCGCTAATGCTTTATCAAAATTAGCATACAAGGTAAATGCAATTGCGTTACTGGTGATTTGTTCATTAACAACAATAGGCAGGTTATTAAAACCCGCAAACCAATGTAAGGCCAACCCGAGTGAGGCTGTTATAAATAAAGACGTTAGAACATTACGTTTTAACGCTGAGGTTGCCAATAGCGTAAAGTGAAACAACCCCACATAAACAGCTATAACAGCAACCGCGTTTAAATTTATATATTCTTGATAATAGGCAGTAATAACACTTAGCAGCAATAAGTATCGCCATAATGGTTGGCGAAATACAGAGAGTTTACACTGCGGGAAAACACATAAAATAGCGGCAGCTAAAAAGTAAAAAGTCATTGGCAAATACTGCTTGTTGTTTGATAGGGGAAATGAGAGAAAACGAATCACATAGCGTTATAGTCTCAATTAGATAATTTTGAGCTATTAATAATTATAGTCTTGTCCGGTACAAGTAACGGCTAAATCACAATTGTAGCGGGATACTGATTGGCATTGCTCCAGTGTAAATGCATTGCCACCTAAATAAAGCACATCGTTTTTAAGGGATTCTATAGCTTGTGATTTCAAACGGTATAGCTAATTGAGGATGTTCGCGTATCATCTGATACATCGCAGCTTTCGCCTTTTATTCCACCAAGAGGGCTTGCACCTCTATCGAGAGCGTCCTGAACACTGTAAAACTGCTCTAGACCACGTTTTTTAGTGTGGCTTGAAACGTGTTCTGATAAAACCTCGTCGTCGATATTGGTTGTGTAAGTAATGTTATTACAGCCAGTTAATAATGAAACCGCGCATATTAATAAAGAAAAATACTTCATTAGTTAATCCCTTAAACTCGTATTTGCCTAATTTACTTAGTTAATTAGCGAGTTGCAAATTATCATTTTTCGCCTTTATTAAACAGATTCGACCTCTCAAGATTTTTTTTCTGGTAGTATAGCTAGGTTATAAGCAGTTTAAGCAGTGAACATACTATGTTAAGTCCTTACTATCAGCAGCATGCTGATTATGTTTCAATTTCTCGTGAGCAAGGTTGTCGCTTTGCTAAATGTGTAGCCGACGACTACAACCCGCTTCATGATAAAGACGCTAAAAAGTTTTGCGCACCAGGAGACTTACTTTTTTCTCTAGTGTTAGACCGCTATGGCATTAGTGAGCGAATGGAGTTTACCTTTGCCGGTATGGTTGATGAAAACACCAAGCTAAATTTTCCAGAACAACCTGGAGAAGAGTTTGATGTAAACCATGGCGAAAAAGTAATTTTAAAGGTTAAACGCGACGGTAAAACCAGTAAATGTCCAACACTTACAAACAGTTTAATAAAAAATTATGTTGAGTTCTCAGGTGCTGCGTTCCCGCATGTAATTATTCCTTTAATGGGCAAGCAAGAGGTAATGATAAACCCTGCGCGCCCTATGATTATTTATGAATCAATGATAATTAACCTTAATAACATTGATATTAAATCACCCACCCTTGAGTTTGCAGAGCCTAGCTTTGAATACGCTGGTAAACGCGGCAAAATAACCTTGCGCTTTAATTTACTAGAAAACGGCGAAAAGGTGGGTTTTGGTGAAAAACACATGGTGGTATCGGGTATTCGTGAATACTGTCAAAGCACCGTAGATGATTTAATTGCATTTTATAATGAGCGTAAAGCCACATTAAAACCGGCTTAAATACTTCATTTTACTTAGGCGCTATTTAGCGCCTTTTTTATTACTTAAGCTCAGGTATAATAGCGTTCTTTGTTATTTTAAAGCTAAGCCTATGTCTGCCACATCGTTCTCATCACTAGCCCTAGACCCGTTACTATTAACGGCAATAGAGCAAAATAATTACACCACACCTACCGCTATTCAGCACAAAACGATACCGCCAATTTTAGCGGGCAAAGACGTGATGGGCAGCGCTCAAACTGGCACCGGTAAAACAGCCGCTTTTGTTTTGCCGCTATTACATAAGCTTTTAAATACCGCTAAAAAAGACGAACCAGGCATTGCCCGTGTGGTTATTTTAACGCCCACTAGGGAGCTTGCTCAGCAAGTATTTGCAAGCTTTGAAAAATACGCACAAGGTACAGATATTAAAGGTGCACTTGCTTATGGTGGCGCAAGCATTGGCCCACAAATCAAAGCACTTAAAACAGCGCAAGTAATAGTGGCAACGCCAGGGCGCTTGCTTGATCACATAGTGAAGGGCAGTGTGGTGCTTTCAAGCGTGGACTCTTTAGTATTTGATGAAGCTGACCGTATGCTTGATATGGGCTTTATTGACGAAATTAGACGAATACTGCGTCATATCCCAGGCGATCGTCAAACCTTACTGTTTTCCGCCACTTTTGATGACAGTGTATTTGAGCTGAGTAAAAAATTACTCAAAGACCCTGAGCTTATTGAAGTTGATAAGCGCAACTCTGCTGCTGTAGAGGTTGAACAAGTTATTTACGCAGTAGATGAAGACAGAAAGCGCGAACTGGTATCGCACATGATTGGCATGAAAAACTGGCGCCAAGTACTCATTTTCACCCGCACTAAACAAATGGCCGATAAGCTTGCCAAAGAAATGTGTAAAGATGGTTTAAAAACCGAATCTATTCATGGTGATAAATCGCAAGGAGCTCGCGACCGCGCTCTTCATAACTTCAAAGAAGGTAGTACGCGTGTATTAGTAGCCACCGATGTAGCGGCGCGCGGTTTAGACATACCGGCACTTAAATACGTAATTAACTTTGAATTGCCATACATAGCTGAAGATTATGTGCATCGTATTGGTCGTACAGGACGAGCTGGCGAGCAAGGTTTAGCGATGTCATTAGTGAGTTTAGATGAGCAGTGGCTGCTTGAAGAAATTGAAGTACTGCTTGATACCCGCTTAACACCACAATGGCTTGAAGGCTACGAGCCCGATTTAAATAAGCCACCTAAAGATAACCGCAAAAACACTAACAAAGCGCGTAAAGATCGTGATAAAAAACGTATTACAGGTCAAAGAGCGCCGAATAGAAGACGCAAGTAAAGGATTAGGACCTCACCTAACAGGCAGCTGTTGAGTTTAAGCTAACTATTTACTAGCTTCTCGCTATTGGAGCGATTCGCTCTCGCTTTTTTAAGATAAACTCTTTAAATTGACGTAATGTACAGTAATAGCAATTAGTTAAGATAAATGATAAAAGTGTACTATAAACAAGGAAACGATTTGAGTTAGAAAAAACAAATCTGTTGCTCGTTTTTAATTATAATAATTTAAATGGAAGTTTTTATGACGGAAAGTAAGCCTTATCTAGAGCTCTACGATCGAGTGAATAAAACAACAAAAAATAGATTTGCTGCTCAAAGAAGATTGGAACACCATAATAAAGCTGTTTTGTGGACTATAACTTTATCCTCAATTTTTTTGTTAATAACTCCTCTAGCGCAAGGTTTTGGACTGACTCTCACTCAAGATGTAACTTTAATTGATTTTGTTCAAATTCTTCTTACGGTCGTTATTTTAGCTGTTTCGATTATATTAAGTACTGCAAATTTTGCTGTTCGTGGTGAAAGAATTCATAACTGCGGAATGGAACTTAACGGGTTAGCCAGACGTATTTATCCTAAAATAACTTCAGCGTCAGAAGATGCTGATTATAAAGATATAAATAAAGAATACGATGAAATTATTCGTCGTTATGAAAATCATACCAAAGTCGATTTTATGAGAACTAAACTAGATATGTCTCAATATTACCAACCACCATTTTGGTATCGCCCAGTTTTCTTCCTTCGCTACTTATCTGAGTTTTGGTTATACATTATTATACTGCTAGCTGGTGCGAGTTGGGTCGCTGTTTTATTCGGCGTAGTTTAGGTATACAACCTACTCAAGTGGTGCAAATAATAGCTAAGTTTCATTCCTCACTAATTTTAGTCAACATTTTACGCCGATTATCTGGGCGTAATATTTTATTGGAATATACCCATGATAAGTCCTACAACACGTGAACGTTGGAATACCAAAACAATAATGACTATTACATTTCTTGTATCAGTTGTTTTGATAGTCAGTTCAATGTTTTTTCCAGCAGAATATGATGATTGGAAGAACATTCAAATTAGTGTGGCATGTTCAATATTAGCCAGTAATTTAATTATGTATTTAACATCTGAATTTATGCTAAGAAGTAAAAGGCGAACTGATATTATCGATAAGTGGGGTGTTGAGGCTATTTATAAAACTAGGGCCGAAATGAATTCATCGACCAATGTTGCATTGTCAAAGTGCAAGGATGAAATTGAAATTATTGCATTCGGTCTAAAAGGATTTCGTGAAACACAAACGGAAGAAATTAAAAGGCTGATTAATAAAAAAGTAACAATTAAAATTTTAACATTGAACCCTGAATCAAAAAACTTAGAATTAGTTGATGAGCGTGAAGGACAACTCAAAGGTGCTACAAAAAAAACTATACAAGATTTGGTAAAGTGGTGTGAAGACTTAAACAAAGCCATAAAAAAACCTTGTATTGAAATAAAATTTTATGATTGTTTACCGCTAGATTTTTACTTCAGAATTGATGATCATGTATATGTTGGTCCTTATCTTAAGGGAATATCTAGTCAACAAACCATTTCTTATGAATTTACACTAGGTGAGGGCTATAAGTACTGGGTAAATTATTTTAATACTCAGTGGAATTCGTAAATGCTAAGAAAACCGGATTATGAAAATGGGCGCTTTTTCATAAGTCCTATCTTAGGGTGCAATGCTAGATGTTCATTTTGTTATATTTATTCAAAAGGGTATAAGACTAAAGTTTCTAGAAATGAATTTGGTCTAGAAAAGACAATTATTTTCTTACATTCTCATGAAAAGTTTAAAACAGGAGTTAATGGTTCAATCATATCGATTGGAGCATGGGGAGATCCTTTCCCTCGTTATAGTAAACATTCGTGTAGTCATACGTTGCAATGGCTAAGCGAGCTAGCAAAGCTAAAAAATCCAATACAAATAATGAGTCGATATGAGCTGAGTGATGATGTTGTCGAGGGTATTGTGAGATGTAATGCTTATACTGGGCAAATACTTTATTCAACGTCTGTTAGCACTCTTAGTAGAAGCAGGGAAATTGAGCCTTATGCTGATAAGCCTGAATTAAGGCTCAAGAGTATAAAAAAATTAAGGGATAACGGAGTATCAACAAATGTAATGGTCAAACCATTCTTATCAGGTATTACTGATCTTGAGATTAATAGTTTTATTAAGGTTTTTAATAAATTTGGCGTAGAGCATTGTGTGGTTGGTGATTTATTCGTTGATGAAAGAATTAAAGCTCAGCTTTTTAAGTTGCCTGATGCCTCTTTGGAAATTGAGATTAGTGGTGATAAACAGGTTTTAGATTGTACTTCTGGTGAATCTTACGAAATTAATATTTCACGTAAGATGCTAGAGTTTTCTTCTCTACTTGAAAAGTCTGGCATCAAGGCATTTAAAAAGTCTAGTTGTGTTAATTCATACATCCTTAATATCCCAAATCCTGCTGATTATATAAATGAAGACCCACATGGCTACTGTATTAAGTGTGGTGTATGCGAAAAAAAATAGCAAAGAAATAAGTTGTGGTTGGCAAGGCGTAACCCATTCTAGCCAACCTTTACTAACAACTTATTATTGAGGTATTACCAATGACCGCTTCTGGCACTCAGCCGATAGTCGGTATAGAGTGGTTTAACTTACAGTATAAAGCAGTTATATATATCGCTAACGTGGTAATTTAGATTGTTTCTGGTAAATTCATCATTTTTGTCGGATGGCGTGGCTCCGCCACTTATCCGACCTACGTCAAAATGTAGGTTGGTTAAGCCGAAGGCGCCACCCAACAGGCTTTCAAATTCACTTTTTATCCGCTAATGGCACAAATGCGACTGTTAGATTTGATAAAGTTCTACAGTTTAAACCTGACAGATTAAGTTAGTACTTATTAAAATAAACGTAGCTAACTAATTGAACTGGCTTATTTTATGTCGCTTATTATTGTTGCCCGAACCCCGAACCCCGAACCCCGAACCCCGAACCCTGTAGTGGTACAGTGATTTTGGCCACCCATTAAGAAAGAAATGTTATGCTAATAAGCATACAAATTTGGGTGAAAAAATGACGAAATTAAAACGCGCAACGTATTCTGCGGCAATCAAATTAGAAACAGCTCAGCTTGTAGTCGACCAAGGTTATACGCAAGAAGATGCAGCCAAGGCTATGGGTGTTGGTAAATCAACCGTAAGTAAGTGGGTTACTCAATTAAAACAAGAGCGTAATGGTCAGTCACCATCGGCTTCACCAATGACGCCCGAACAAATTGAAATTCGTGAACTTAAAAAGCAAATCCAACGCATTGAATTAGAAAAGGACATATTAAAAAAGGCTACCGCTCTCTTGATGTCCGACTCCCTGAACAATTCTCGTTAATCGAGAAGTTAAATCAACGAGAGCATTATCCAATTAGCGTGCTGTGTAGCGTATTCGATGTGCATCGCAGCAGCTATAAATATTGGGCTATACGCGATACAACGCCGACACCTGAGCAAGTAAGGTTAGAGGCTGAAGTTAAAGCAATACATAGAATGAGTGGAGGCTCAGCAGGTGCAAGGACAATTGCTACAATAGCGACAAACAATGATTTTGAATTGAGCCGTTATCGCGCCGCTAAGCTAATGGTTAAGTTAAAGCTTGAAAGTTGCCAAGTTCCTCAACATTCATATAAGCGCGGTGGTAATGAACACCTTGAAATTCCAAACCTGCTTGATAGGCAGTTTGATGTTATTGAACCGAATACTGTGTGGTGCGGTGATGTAACGTATATTTGGACAGGCAATCGCTGGGCTTATTTAGCGGTCGTTATTGATTTATTTGCGCGTAAAGTGGTTGGTTGGGCAATGTCGTTGTCGCCAGATACTAATTTAACACTAAAGGCGCTTGAACTCGCGTATGAAAGTAGAGGTAAGCCAAGTGGATTGATGTTTCATTCAGACCAAGGAAGCCATTATACAAGCTTGAAGTACCGCCAACGTTTATGGCGCTATAAAATTACACAAAGTATGAGTCGACGTGGAAATTGTTGGGATAATGCGCCTATGGAGCGATTTTTTAGAAGCTTTAAAACGGAATGGATGCCAAAGGTTGGATATGAAAACTTTAAAGAAGCTAAATATAGTGTAAGCGATTACATAAATGGATATTACAATAATGTTAGGCCGCATCATTATAATGCTGGTTTAGCGCCAAATGAATCTGAGGTTAGATACCAAGATTCTAAAATTGTGGCCAAAATTAGTTGACCACTACACCCCGAATCCCGAATCCCGAATCCCGAATCCCGAATCCCGAACCCCGAACCCCGCAATTAAGCTATTAGTTTCTCCGCAAGGTTGAGTTCCATTATTGCTTTTAGTAAACGGTATAAGTTAATTGACGCGTCAATTTCTTCTTTACGGTTGGTTAAGCTTTCAATATTTAAGCCCAGCGGCACATCTAAGTGGGCACAGCTTTTTAAAATTGAGTCGAGGTTTTCGCGACAAATACGCACCGATTCGCTTAATGTATTTTCCGAATCAAGCATGCGCCATTTAGTTGCCTCTGGCACTGAGATACCTAGCCACTGCATAAACTCCAATGTTTTTTCACCACCACAAGGCGTAAAGGTCAATATAATCCGATTAGGTGTTAGGCCTTGTGCTTTACATGTGCGCGCATAACTAGTTATTAAATCTATGGTTGCTTGTGCATTGTAAACGGCTTGAGAGATAAAAAACTGGCATCCTTGAGCTGTTTTTTCTATTAAGCGTTGGTGCTCGTTGCGCTTATTGGCATGGCGCTCTGCAATGGTTACACCACCTAAAAAGAAGTCTTCAGACTGCTCTGCCAGTGTTTTATAGGCATTCGGTAAGCTAAGCTTTATATCACCCGCTGATGATGGGCTACCCACTAGCACCACGTTTTTTAAATCGTAGTCATTTTTAGTTTCATCTAACCACGCTTTAAACTCATCCACACCGCGCTGAGCTACACTTTTATAAGTAATTACATCAAGATCAGATAAGCCTCGTAAGAGTTGACTGTACTCGCGCGGATCAACTGTTTGCTTAAATGCAAATGGACGCGCTTGCTCTGTACGGCTGCTTTCATCTTGAATGTCATAAATAATCAAACCGTCATATTCAATTTCGTGTAAACGGCCTAATAACTTTTCGGCAATGACTTTTAATTGCGCTTTATCAGTCCCAATTTTTGGCGGTGTTGTGCCAATTAGGTAAATACCTTGGTTGGTGTCCTGTATTTTTTCTTGAAGTGATAAAGCCATAATCCTCATTCCAGCTTAATTTGTGATGATGGATTTAATATAGCAGCCATTTAGACGTCTAGATAGATTTATTTATTGAAAGTTTCTCAACTAACGTGAATTATTTTCATAGTTAAATTAAATAACTGACACAGTTGTTTACATAATTAATAGGCTTAGGGCTCTTATATTTAATTACTTTACGGCATACTTAGTTTGGTAAATGTTTTAAAAATTGCTCAATTTAAAAAGGGATAACAATGAAATTTAAATTATTGGCAACTAGCCTAGCGGTATCGCTGGCCTTAACAGGTTGTGCTATGCAGCAAAGTCAAAACACGCAAACAGCAGCTCAACAAGAACAAGTTAATAAAGCAGATGAGCGTGTTTTTTCACAAGATTACCTAATAGAAGAGCTAGATAATGGCCTACGTGTGATGGTAGCTAAAACCGATTACCCAGATGTAGTATCGCTACAAATACCGGTATCTGTTGGTTCGCGTAATGAGGTTGAAGCCGGTAAAACAGGCTTTGCCCACTTTTTTGAACACATGATGTTTAAAGGCTCTGAAAAGTTTCCGCAAGATGTGTATTCAGATATTTTAAAAAATTCAGGGGTTGATAACCGCGCCTACACAACTAACGATTACACTAACTATCATTTAAACTTTTCAAAACAGCACCTTAATAAAGTACTTGAAATTCAAGCGGATATTTTTCAAAATCTGAGCTACACCGAGGAGCAATTTAGAACTGAGGCGCTTACTGTTAAAGGCGAGTACTTAAAAAATAACGCCAGTCCAATTCGTAAATTATTAAGTGCCGTTCGTAAAGAGGCATTTGATAAACACACCTATAAACATACCACTATGGGCTTTTTTGAAGACATTGAAGCCATGCCAGATCAGCTGGCTTATGGTAAAGAATTTTTTGCTAAGTTTTATAAGCCTGAATATGTATCACTGGTGATTGTTGGTGATGTTGATCCAAAAGCGACCATGGCGATGGTTAAAGAGCACTGGGGTAACTGGCAAAAGGGTAACTATGTTGCTGATATTCCAAAAGAGCCAGCTCAGCAAGCGCCAAAATATGTGCATGAGCAAAACGAAGGGTTACCTGGCCATTGGTTACTTGTTTCATACAAAGGGGCTGCATGGGAGCCACAGAAAAAAGACAGAGCCGCATTAGATTTACTGTCACAGCTTTATTTTTCGAGCAATTCAGAACTTTATCAAGAGCTGGTAGTTGAAAAGCAAATAGCGAGTCAAATGTTTACCTATAACCCTGAGACCAAAGATCCGGGGTTACTGCATGTATTTGTAAAAGTAGAAAATGCCGATGATTTAGCCACAGCGCGTGATGCCATTAACCGCACGTATGCTAAAGCACGCACTGAGTTGGTTGATAGCCAGAAGCTAGCTGATTTGAAATCTAACTTAAAATACAGCTTTATTAATGGCCTTGATTCGTCGCAGTCGATTGCCTCTACACTTGCCAGCTATATGCATTTTGAGCGCGACCCTGAGGTAATCAATCAGCTGTATAAATCGGCAGATAATATTAGCGCAGCAGATATTAAAGCCGTTGCCAATAAGTATTTTGTTGATAATGCCCGCACCACAGTCACTATGTCGGCACTTGATAAAGCCCCTGGTTTTGAGCAAGAAAGCGATTTAAATGCCTTGGTAGCTAAATATCAGCAAGCACCGAGTAAGCCGTCATTTAAAATACTTGATAAAACTAATAACTCGCCGTTAATCGATATTAACTTATTATTTAATACCGGTGCGGCTGCCGATCCGCAAGGTAAAAAAGGGGTTGCTGCACTCACTGCCGCAATGCTGGCGCAAGGTGGCTCAACCTCAATGAGTTACAAAGATATTAAAAAGGCAATGTACCCGCTGGCGGGTAGCTTTGGTTATCAAATAGATAAAGAAATGCTGTCGTTCCAAGGGCGTATTCATAAAGATAATGCAGCTCAGTGGTATGCCTTAGTGAGTGAGCAGCTGCTAAACCCAGGTTTTAGAGAAGATGACTTTAAGCGTCTGAAAAAAGAAATGATCGATGGCATTAAATCGGGTTTAAGAGCCTCTAATGATGAAGAGTTGGGTAAAGAAGTCCTCTACAGTGTGCTTTATAAAGGCCACCCTTATGAAAGTTATAACTACGGTGACTTATCGGATTTAGAAGCGCTGACTCTTGATGACGTTAAAGCGTTTTATAATGCTGAGCTTACGCAAGCTAAACTTACTGTGGGTTTAATTGGTGCCGTGCCTGCAAAACTTAAAGCGCAGATGTTAACTGACCTAGCGACACTTCCTAAAGGCGAGCAAAGTCGCTTAACAATCCCTGATGCGCCAGTACTTAAAGGTCATCATGCAACGATTGTTGAAAAGTCAGCGCAATCAACGGCTGTATCGTTTGGTTTCCCTATTGATACCATTCGTAGTAGCGAAGACTGGACCGCACTGTGGTTAGTGCGTTCGTACTTTGGTGAGCATCGTAGTTCTAACAGTTACTTGTACGAACGTATTCGTCAAACCCGTGGTATGAATTACGGCGATTACGCCTACATCGAATACTTCCCACGTGGTATGTTCCAAACTAAGCCTGATGCAAACTTAGGGCGCTCGGAGCAAATTTTCCAAGTGTGGTTACGCCCACTGCGCTCAAACAACGATGCGCATTTTGCAACCCGTACCGCCTTATTTGAGCTAGATAAATTAATTAAAAATGGCATGACTGAAGCTGATTTTGAAGCCACGCGTAACTTTTTAATTAACTTTGTGCCACAAATGGTCGCTAGTCAAAATCGTCAACTAGGTTATGCGCTCGATAGCGAGTTTTATAACACCGATAGCTTTGTAAACTATGTAACAAGTAAGCTTAAAACACTCACTGTTGATGATGTAAATCGGGTGATTAAAGACAATCTACAAACTGATGATATTCATTATGTGTTTGTTACCGGTGACGGTGCCGATATGCAAAAGCGTTTAGCCTCAGAGCAAACCTCGCCTATGGTGTATAACACAGATAAACCAGCAGAGCTTGTTGCTGAAGATAAAATAATTGCTGATTATAAATTGGCAATTCCAGCGAAAAATATTGAAGTAGTGAACGTAGATAAAGTATTTCAATAAAGGTTTAAATGGTTATATAAGTTAAGATAATTAAAGTGCCCCATATATTGGGGCATTTTTATATTATGAATATTTTTTTAGTAATATGTATTATTTGATAGGGTTAAAAGGAATTAGTATGTGTAAATTTTTAAATAAACTCCGCAATGTTTATACTTTTTTAGTCATTTTTTTTCTAATAATTGGTGTGCCATATATTATGAAATTTGGCTTTGGTTTTTGGAATACGCAATCTGAATGGGGGGTAATGGCTACGTACTTCGGTGGAATGTTAAGCCCTGTTCTAGCGTTTTTTACAGTTATCATTTTGATTCAAACAAACGGGAAAAACCAAAGATCACATAGAAGTGTTCTTCGTCAAAATGCAAGGCATCATCAACAGGTTGTTTCACAAGCAGAACAGCAATTATTTAATAGTCTTTTTGTTCAATTAGCTGGCGACTTAGAGAAAAGTGTAGAGAAAAAACTAGAGAGTGATTCAAGTTACTTTACTAAGATTACAGATGAATTATGTAACATACCATTTACTGGAACAGTACTTGATATTGATGAGTTCTATTCGGAGCAAGCAAATGAAATAATTAAAAGCGAGAAGTATCGAGGTGTATTTGAAAAAGAGAGTGAATTATTTGCCCTTTTATTTGAGGAAGTGATCGATCTTGCAGGAAAAAGTAGGCACCCTCAAGAAATTACAGAAAAGTATTTTTATCGCTTAAAAGGATATTTAACTAAAGAGCAATCTTTTTGGATAAATATTTATGCTGAACAATTTTGTGAAAATTATAAATATCTTCAAAAAGATATGAGAAAAATTCCTTCATTTGAGAGTCCAAGAAGGTTAAAAGATAAAATAAATGCCATTGAAGGCATATCTAATAACTAGAACAAATAACAAAGTGATTAACACCTAGGCGGCTAAATCCGTTAGAATTAAGCAATAGGCTCTTTGTATTAACGTAAGGCATTATTATGCGTCATGAAATTTGGCAACAGCTTCGTAGCGAAGCAAATGAAGTAGTAACTCGAGAACCCCTTTTAGCGAGCCATGTGTACTCATGTATCTTAAATCATGAGTGTTTAGGGTCGGCATTGAGTTTTATTGTTGCTAATAAGCTAGCTGATGCTGTGGTATCGGCTTTTACAATACGCGAACTATTTGATCAGGCCTTTGTTAAGTGTGACCGCATGTTGACACATGTTGCTCACGATATAAAAGCGGTAAAAGACCGTGATCCTGCGGCCGAAACCTACCTTACTGTGATTTTAAATTTAAAAGGCTTTCATGCTATTCAAGCGCACCGCTTAGCAAACTGTTTATGGCAGCAAAACCGTAAAGAGCTTGCTCGCTTTATTCAAAGCCGTACCTCAGAGGTGTTTGGGGTTGATATTCACCCTGCTTGTAAAGTAGGCCAAGGCATCATGTTTGACCATGCCACCGGTATTGTTATTGGTGAAACTGCTGTGATTGAAGATAATGTATCAATATTACAATCGGTTACATTAGGTGGTACGGGGAACGAGCAAGGCGATCGCCATCCTAAAATTAGAGCAGGCGTACTGATTGGTGCAGGCGCCAAAGTATTGGGTAACATTGAAGTAGGCGAGGGCGCACGTATTGGCGCAGGCTCAGTGGTGTTAAGTCCGGTGCCAGCGCATACTACAGCTGTCGGCGTACCTGCAAAAATTATTGGTCGCCCAGATTGTGAGTGCCCGGCAGAAAGTATGAACCAAAACTTTTTAGAGTACCCCGAGCCAGAAAACGAATCGCATACCAGTGCCATGCTCTAAAAAATAAATATTAAAGGGAATTAAAGTGAACAAACATAGTTTTTTAATGCTTCTTGGTGGTTTTGTGTCAGGTGTTAGCTTGACGTGGGGTTATTTAAATTTTTTTGCTGCTGCACCTGAAAAATTTGTTATTACAGATGTTGAACATCAACAGCCGAGTATTGTGCAACACAAAAAAAACGATGCGGCCAAAGCGACAGATAACACACATAGTGTAGTTGCAAATAATGTTGCAGCTTCAAAAAAAGTGGACGATGTGGACTCAAATATATCAGCAGCTTCATCTGTCGATGAGTTATCTCTTGAAGCACAAGTCGTTGAATTAAAAAAACAGCTTGCTGAGCAAAAAACAACCATGAATCGTGTTCTAAAAGAGCTGCGCCCCCCTAGTGATGTCGAAGCCGCTTTACAAGCACAGTTCGATGAACAAATACGCAATGAGGAGTGGGCTTATCAAACTGAAACAGCACTGCAAGACTTTTTACTTACTGCAGATTTAGCCTCAATGCCTGATATTGTAAGCGCAGAGTGTAAAACATCGGTTTGTAAATTTAAATTAGCGGCACCAACAGATAAAGATTCGTTCGACCATACCCACTGGCGAGAACTCAATGATAAACTAATGAAACAAGCGTTTTGGCTGCAGTTTAAAAGAACTGCCTCAACCTCTAGCGACACTGAATTAACCATATTAATGACAACAGAGCTTTAGCTAAAATGTTTACAACGCTGTTGACTTTATTGTGCCATCGCCAAGCTCTGTAATTAGCACATCGCCTGTGTTAATTTGAACCACCGATTTAACCACTTTGCCTTGTGGCGTTTTCGTTATGCTGTAACCACGTGCCAATACGTTAAGTGGACTAACCGAATCAAGCCGACTTGCTTGTAAGGCAAGTGTACTATTTGCTTGCTGCAGTTGCTGTTGTATCGCTTGGTGCAACCGTGCATGAAGTTGGTCTAGTTGATGACGTGCTTGAGCGAGCTTTCTATCAGGAGATTGACGCATTAGTCTGGGTGTTAAATTAGCTAACACGCGCTCTTGCTGGTATAAACGCTGACGCATTGCCTGTTGCAGTGCAATGCTAAGTTCATCTAAGCGTTGTGATTTTTGATTAAGTTGATTGCGTGGATGGCATAAATTAAGCCGATGCTGTAATTGTATAGCCTGCGCACGTTTGTCGGCTATGCTGTGCTTAAATGCATGAGATAAGCGATTAATTAGCTGATGAACCCTATTATGTAGCTCTTGCGTATTTGGACTTACTAGCTCAGCTGCGGCTGAGGGGGTTGCAGCGCGCACATCTGCAACATAATCGCTAATTGTAGTATCTATTTCATGGCCGACAGCGCTCACAATGGGTAATGCGCTTTGATAAATAGCACGAGCAAGTTGTTCATGATTAAAACACCATAAATCCTCTAGCGAGCCACCGCCGCGCCCGAGTATGAGTACCTCAACTTCATTACGACGATTTGCCAGTTCTATTTGCTTAATTAAGTGGCTGTGAGCTTCTTTACCTTGCACCATAGCAGGATAAATAACCACTTCTAATTGTGGCGCTCGACGTTTTAGCACGGTTAAAATATCTTTAATTGCCGCGCCTGATGGCGAGGTGATGACCCCAATACGGTTTATATTTTGGGGTAAAGGTTTTTTATAAGCTGAGCTAAATAACCCTTCGGCGGCTAAGCGCATTTTTAGTGCGTCAAACTCAAGTTTTAGCTGCCCTTCGCCTGCAGGCTCCATGTTTTCTACAATCAGCTGATAATCGCCACGAGGTTCATACAAAGAAACGCGAGCCCTCACCGTTACTTGTGCACCATTAATGGGGCGGTAACTTTGGTTACGATTATTGCCTCGCCACATAGCGGCTTTAATTTGTGCTTTGTCGTCTTTTAACGAAAAATACCAATGCCCAGACGCAGGCGCAATAAAATTAGAAATTTCACCGGTTAACACCAAAGAGGCAAAACCTTGTTCAAGAAGTGTACGTATTTCTCGATTGAGACGAGATACGGTGTAAATAGCTTGCGAGGGCTTAGAAAACATAAAAATGACCATAAACTAAATATTCAGCGAGTTTATCATAAATAAATACAAAATATTATTTACTAGTGCTTACAACGCTGTTAAAATTTGGCCGCAATTCCTTATCTTAGATCCACATGTGAGAAGTTGCCAAAATGCTTAGAATCGCTAAAGAAGCTCTTACCTTTGATGACGTACTTTTAGTACCTGGTCATTCTACTGTTTTGCCACATACGGCAAATATTTCAACTCGCTTAACGCGTGGTATCAAACTTAACTTGCCGCTCATTTCAGCATCTATGGATACTGTTACAGAAGCTCGTTTAGCTATTGCACTCGCGCAGGAAGGTGGTCTTGGTTTTATTCATAAAAACATGACCATTGCAGAACAAGCGAAAAATGTTCGTAAAGTTAAAACCTATGAAGCAGGTATTGTTTCATACCCTGTTACAGTTACTGCCGATCTGACCATTGCTGATGCGGTGGAGCTGTCCCAGGAAAAAGGGTTTTCAGGTTTTCCTGTAACGGATAGCGAAAATAACTTAAAAGGGATTGTAACTAGTCGCGATATGCGCTTTGAAACTAAGCTTGAACAGCCTGTTTCTACAGTAATGACTAAAAAAGAAAACCTAGTAACGGTTAAAGAGGGCGCCGCCCGTGAAGAAATTTTAGGTTTAATGCACGAACACCGCATTGAAAAAATTCTTGTGGTTGATGATGCATTTAAACTCAAAGGTATGATCACCGTAAAAGATTATCAAAAAGCACAAGACAAGCCTAATGCTTGTAAAGATGAGCAGGGGCGTTTACGTGTTGGTGCTGCAGTTGGTGTTGGCGCTGGCACTGATGAGCGTATTGCTGCATTAGTTGAAGCGGGTGTTGATGTACTGCTTATTGATACTTCACATGGCCATTCACAAGGTGTTATTGACCGTGTTGCTGCAACGCGTAAAGCTTACCCAGATTTACAAATTGTTGCAGGCAACGTAGCAACGGCTGAAGGTGCGGTAGCGCTTGCAGATGCCGGTGCTGATGCTGTTAAAGTGGGTATCGGTCCTGGTTCTATTTGTACTACACGTATTGTTACAGGGTGTGGTGTACCACAAATTACGGCGATTTCTGATGCAGTTGAAGGTTTAAAAGGTCGTGATATTCCGGTCATTGCCGATGGTGGTATTCGTTTTTCAGGTGACATTGTAAAAGCACTTGTTGCGGGTGCATCGTGTGTAATGGTTGGTTCTTTATTGGCGGGTACTGAAGAGGCGCCGGGTGAAGTTGAACTTTATCAAGGCCGTTACTATAAATCTTACCGTGGTATGGGTAGCTTAGGGGCGATGAATCAAAAAGAAGGCTCATCGGATCGTTACTTCCAAAAATCAAACGAAGCAGACAAGCTAGTGCCTGAAGGTATTGAAGGACGCATTGCTTATAAAGGCCCAATCGCGACGATTATTCATCAGCAAGTTGGTGGTCTTCGCAGTGCAATGGGCTTAACGGGCTGTGCTACCATTGAAGAGTTAAACACTAAACCACAGTTTGTTCGTGTAACGTCTGCTGGTATGGGTGAATCGCATGTTCATGATGTGCAAATCACTAAAGAAGCACCAAACTACCGTTTAGGCTAATCAGTCTTAACAACTTGAAATAAGTGGGCTAGTGTTTACTAGCCCTAATATATAGTCACACAGCTTGAGCTGGTGGCGTTTAGCACCTGACTTTACGAGATACTTCATGAGCAAAGACATTCACGATTCACGAATCCTCATTTTAGATTTTGGTTCACAATACACACAGTTAATCGCCCGTCGTGTGCGCGAGATTGGTGTTTACTGTGAACTTTGGGCTTGGGATGTAACCGAAGAGCAAATTCGCGAGTTTAACCCGCAAGGTATTATCCTCTCTGGTGGCCCAGAATCAACCACACTTGAAAATAGCCCACGTGCTCCTGAGTATGTATTTAATGCTGGGGTTCCTGTACTTGGTATTTGTTATGGTATGCAAACCATGGCAACCCAGCTTGGCGGCCGTGTACATAGCTCAGATAAAAAAGAATTTGGTTATGCACAGGTTGAAAAAGTAGGTAACTGTGCATTATTTGATGCTATTGAAGATCATATCACCGATGGCGGCAATGGCGTACTGGATGTGTGGATGAGCCACGGTGATAAAGTAATGGATATTCCAGATACATTTAAAACCACAGCGAAAACGTCAACGTGTCCGCATGCGGCTATGTCTAACGAAGAAAAGCGCTTTTACGGTGTACAATTTCACCCAGAAGTAACACACACTCATCAAGGTCAACGTTTATTAGAGCGTTTTGTGATTGATATTTGTGGCTGTGAAAAACTCTGGACGCCTGCAAAAATCATAGATGACGCCATTGAGCGTATTAAAGAAACCGTCGGCGACGACGAAGTTATTTTAGGTTTATCAGGTGGTGTAGATTCATCGGTTGTCGCTATGCTTATTCACCGTGCAATTGGTGAGCGACTAACCTGTGTATTTGTTGATAACGGGCTACTTCGTTTAAACGAAGGCCAGCAAGTTATGGATATGTTTGGTAATAAGTTTGGTCTAAACATTGTAAAAGTAGATGCCGAAGATCAATTCTTAAATGACTTAGCGGGTAAGTCAGACCCAGAAGAGAAACGTAAAGCCATTGGCCATACCTTCATAAACGTATTTGACGAGCAAGCTAAAAAGCTTAAAAACGCAAAATGGTTAGGTCAAGGTACTATTTACCCTGATGTAATCGAATCAGCGGCATCGGCAACGGGTAAAGCGCATGTAATTAAATCGCACCATAATGTGGGCGGTTTACCAGATGACATGAAAATGGGCTTAGTAGAGCCACTACGTGAGTTATTTAAAGACGAAGTACGTAAAATTGGTTTAGAGCTAGGTTTACCGTACGACATGCTTTATCGCCACCCATTTCCAGGGCCTGGTTTAGGTGTACGTGTACTTGGTGAAATCAAAAAAGAGTACTGTGACTTGCTTCGCCGCGCTGATGCTATCTTCATTGAAGAGCTACACAAAGCAGAGCTTTACCATAAAGTAAGCCAAGCGTTTACTGTATTTTTACCGGTTAAGTCGGTAGGGGTGATGGGTGATGCACGTAAGTACGATTGGGTTGTTTCACTTCGTTGTGTTGAAACCATCGACTTTATGACTGCACGTTGGTCACATTTACCGTATGAGTTTTTAGGTGTGGTTTCAAACCGTATCATTAATGAAATCGATGGTATCTCACGCGTTGTTTACGATATTTCAGGTAAACCACCTGCGACTATTGAATGGGAATAATACGCCTGTTTAATTAAGAAATAACTAACGGCGAATTAGCATGCTAATTCGCCGTTTTGTTTATTTAAAAAGCAAACAAACCAAAAAGTTGATTTTTTACTTTACCTTTGTCAAAAGGTCTTTATAATTCATCGTCATTGCAGGGGCGTAGTTCCAATTGGTAGAACAGCGGTCTCCAAAACCGACGGTTGGGAGTTCGAATCTCTCCGCCCCTGCCATTTCTTCTTTACATCATTTTGATTACTTCATATATTATCCAACTTACTAATTTCATCGAGTCGTTATGCATTCACGTTACGCATCTGTTTTTGGTATAGAAAAGCTTGAACTTAATCAATACTTTCGCCCAGCTCAAGCTGAGCTGTCAGCGACTTCATCGTTAATACTCTGTGATACATTAAAAGATGATATTGAGCGTGCGTTTGCACCTATAGCAATAAATGCCATAGTTAAATCATCCACTATTGAGTTTAGTGAACAACAATTAGGTCTTCCTGATTCAAACCTAACCTCTGCGCAAAAACGTGCTTTATGGGCATTAATGAGTGAACACCTTGATACACTTTAAGTCGATTACCGATAATTATATCAATGAGCTTATGGCGATTGAAAATGCCTGCCATACACACCCTTGGTCGTTAAAAACCATGCAGTCGTGTTTGCAGGGGCGCTATTTTAATTTGGCCGTGTTCAATGACGAGCAAATGATAGGTTTTTATATTGGTGAAAAAGCAGGGCCTGATTTTACCTTAATGGATATTTGTGTCGCCCCGAGCTTTCAGGGACAAGGGCTTGCTAAGCAGTTATTAACACAGTTTATAGCGTACGGTGAGCAACACAGTGCCGAAAACTTATTTTTAGAAGTGCGAGAGTCTAATACGCGGGCGATTGCTTTGTATGAACGCGCTGGCTTTATTGAAATGTCAGTTCGTAAAAACTATTACCCCAGCAATGCGCCAAATAAAAACGGCTTTGAAGACGCTATTTTAATGGGCATGGCACTGAGTTTAAGTTTTTAATGATTACTTATTAGCAATGGCTATTTCTATTGCCGCAATTAGCTCTGTAAGGTGCTTTTTCCTTTGTGGTTTGTTGTTGCTTTTTAGGCTTTGCTCAAGCGCTGATGCACTATGGTAAATATTATCAAATCCAAAACAACCAGCACTGCCTTTAATGCTGTGGGCTAGAGCGCGTAATGTCTCACAATCGCGGTTGTTATACAGGGTTTTTATTTGCTTTAAGTAATCAGGCAAACTCGTTAAATAGTTGGCATTTATTTGCTGAAACTTCTCACTTTTTAATAAACTATCCCACTTGTTTTGGTTATCACGCTCAAGGTGTAAATAGCTGACTAATACATTTTCCAGTGCGTCTTTATCAATGGGTTTACCCAATGCTTTGTTACAGCCTGCTTGCAGATAAGTATCAATATCATGATTCATTACATTCGCGGTCAGAGCGATAATTGGGCCATCGTAGGCGGCATCTCTGAGCATTTTAGTTGCTTCTAATCCACCCATTACCGGCATTTGCATGTCCATTATAATAAGCTGATAGTCGTTTAATAATGCCATTTCAACTGCTTGTGCGCCATTGTTGGCAATATCTGGCTCCAACCCCCACGTTTGTAAGAGTAATTTAATTAGTAACTGATTATCGGGGTTATCTTCTGCCACTAAAATATGCGCATCAAAGTTATTGGTTGCAAAAGACAGTTGCGGATCTTTTTCTGGTGAGAGTTGAGAGTGTTCAGTCAAAAGCAGGTTACTACTAAGCTCATTACCTAGATGGCAATCTATATCGATGGTAAAGCAACTTCCCACACCCACTTCACTGGTTACGCTGACATCGCCACCGAGCAGCTGAGCTAAATTTTTTGAAATACATAGGCCTAATCCCGTACCACCAAATCGACGTGTGGTTGTTGCATCGGCTTGCTCAAAAGGAGTGAACAGCCTACTAATTTGGTTTGCCGACATGCCTATGCCAGTATCTTCTATTACAAAAGTGAGGGTTTTAGGTGCTTGGTACTTAGCGGTGATAATTACCTGGCCTTGTTCAGTAAATTTAACCGCATTACTGGCAATATTAATCAGTATTTGTTTTAAGCGGGTAATATCACTATTAATAGTATGCGGTAGCGGAAGTGCATAATTAATCGTAAATGACAGCTGCTTCTCTTGTGCTAAAGGCTTAATTATTGATTCAACATCATGAATAAGTTGGATAACATTTAACGGCGTCTGCTCTACAGCCAGTTTTTCAGCTTCAATTTTTGATAAATCGAGAATATTATTAATAAGCTCTAATAAGTGTTTTGAGTTGCGTAAAATAGTACCTAGATGCTGCTTGTCATTGGTGGTTTTTTCGTTATGCAGTAGTTGTTCGGTAAACCCCATAATTGCGGTTAGGGGAGTGCGAATTTCATGACTCATATTAGCTAAAAAGCGACTTTTTAATTGGTTTGCTTGCTTTGCTTGCGCTATTGCACTTTCAAGTTTGCTATTCATAGATTCTAGCGCTTTGGTGCGGCTTTCTACTTTATCCTCTAAGTGGTGTTTGTAATCTTCCAGCTCTTCTTGATAGTGCTTTATTTGATTAATCATATGATTAAAATCGTTAAACAGTATGCCTACCTCATCGGTAGTATAGGCTGTAAGCTTAACAGATAAATCTCCATCACCAACCCGGTGACTCGCTTCCCCTAGTTGCTCAATAGGATTGAGCAGTAAATTACGCACCACAATAAATATTAAGATGGGCAAAGTAATCACAGAAATTATTACAATTAAACCTGTGATCACACTAATCGCTTTACCTGATTGATACAGTACGGCTTTAGGAATGGTCGATACATAATAGTAACCACCACTCATTTGGGCTGCAAAAATTAGTCGTTCTATTTTATCAACACTCGAAAGCTCAATGGTTGACAGACTACCTATATCAGCTAGCTCATTAATTTTATTTAGCTCATACTCACTAACGTAGTGTCCGCGCATTTTATAATCTGAGCTGAATAAAATTTTACCATCATTGGCCAAAAGTAAATTCAATGTATTGTTGTAAGGCGCTTCTAAAATACTGGTGTTTAAAATAGAAGGATCGACCTTAAGTATAATAAAACCAAGTTGTTGCGGGCGTTTTAAATAATAGTCAACACTGTATATGCGTTGTACAAAATATAAGTTGGTAGTACCGTCTTCTTTTTGCACCATAAATTGTTGCTGGCTTAAATTACTTTTTTTAACGTGGTCAAAAAATGGATAAGATTTGGGCGCTACCGTTAAGTTACTGGAGTAGTAGGCATCACTTCTACCCATTGTTGAGACCAAATTAATACTAATTATATCGGGGTAGGCTTCACTGTAACTGGCAAATACATCCATTAGCGCCCCAAGACGATAAGTGTAACTGGCTTCTTCGAATAGGTCTTTGGCTAAAAAGTCACTCAGTACAGGGGATGCTGATAGTAACTTGGCGGTTGCGTGGAATGAGTCGATGTAGTTAAATACTTTTTGTTGTTGTTGCTCTACAAAGCGACTCATGATCAGGTCGGCTTGTTTTTGTGTAGAGTTTGTTACATTAGTAAGCGTAAACCCACCTAAAAACAGCAAAGGCAGTATAACCAATGGAGTTATATACCATAATAATCGAATACTCAGTTTACTGGTTTTCATTACCCAACATCAAATCCTCCATGTAATCGGACAATAATATGATTTACAGCGCTATTACTCAAGCTTGGTGTTAAGTTACCGAGCAATTTATAGCGTTATTGTTAATTATCGCTGAAAATACCAAAGTTAAAAAAGATCCGTTAATAGCCAACCATTGATTGTTTATAGTGCCAAGATCAGCGAAAATAGTCTTTAATTACGATTAACTTAACGGATAGCATCGCAAGAGCTGATTTGGGTTCTTGTTTGGGTATGTTGAGCTTTAGAGGTTGGCTCATTTTAGCCTTAAAAGCCCTGCATACTGAACTATAAATACATCCGTATATCAACTAAAAGAACCTTTTTAATGGCAGACCAAAATCTCCTTAGCGAAATTAATAAACGCCGCACCTTTGCGATCATCTCGCACCCGGATGCGGGTAAAACCACTATCACTGAAAAAGTATTGTTATTCGGACAAGCAATTCAAAAAGCAGGTACTGTAAAAGGTCGTGGCTCTAATCAGCATGCAAAATCTGATTGGATGGAAATGGAAAAAGAACGTGGTATTTCTGTAACGACCTCTGTAATGCAATTTCCATATAACAAGGCGTTAGTTAACTTACTTGATACCCCAGGACACGAAGACTTCTCTGAAGATACTTACCGAACTTTAACTGCGGTGGATTCGTGTTTGATGGTGATTGATGCCGCCAAAGGTGTTGAAGAACGTACGCGTAAGCTGATGGAAGTAACACGCCTGCGCACTACGCCCATTGTTACCTTTATGAACAAATGCGATCGTGATATTCGTGACCCAATGGAACTACTTGACGAAGTAGAAACAGAGCTGAATATTGCCTGTGCTCCAATTACGTGGCCTATTGGCTGTGGTAAAGAATTTAAAGGTGTTTACCATATTCATAACCAAGAAACTATTTTATATAAAACCGGCCAAGGCCACACTATTCAAGAAGTGCGCAGCATTAAAGGGCTTGATAACCCAGAGCTTGACCAAGCAATTGGTGATGAACTTGCAGCGCAGTTACGTGATGAACTAGAGCTGGTTATTGGTGCATCACACGAGTTTGATTTAGATTTGTTTTTAGCCGGTGAGTTATCACCTGTATACTTTGGTACTGCACTTGGTAACTTTGGTGTGGATCACGTTTTAGATGGTCTTACAGAGTGGGCGCCAACACCTTTGCCACGCGAAACAGAAGACCGCCAAGTTGTAGCCACAGAAGAAAACTTCACGGGATTTGTATTTAAAATTCAGGCCAACATGGATCCGAAACACCGTGACCGTATTGCCTTTATGCGTATTGTGTCAGGTAAATATAGCCAAGGCATGAAAATGAATCATGTACGTATTGGTAAACAAGTCAGTATTTCTGATGCGGTAACCTTTATGGCGGGCGATCGTGAGCGTGCGGCTGATGCTTACGCTGGTGATATTATTGGTTTACACAACCACGGGACGATTCAAATTGGTGATACCTTTACCCAAGGTGAAAAAATTAAGTTTAGCGGTATTCCAAACTTCGCCCCTGAATTGTTCCGCCGTATTCGTTTGCGCGATCCATTAAAACAAAAGCAGTTATTAAAAGGGTTGGTACAGCTTTCAGAAGAGGGCGCAGTACAAGTATTTAGACCATTAATTAATAATGACTTAATTGTAGGTGCGGTGGGGGTGTTGCAGTTTGATGTGGTTGTAGCGCGTTTAAAAGCAGAATATAACGTTGATGCAATTTACGAAAGCGTGAATGTAAATACAGCCCGTTGGGTAAGCTGTGATGATGTTAAAAAGTTTGAAGAGTTTAAACGTAAGTGCGAAAGCAATTTAGCACTCGATGGAGGCGATAATTTAACTTATATAGCGGCAAGTCGTGTAAACCTTAACTTGTCGACAGAGCGTTATCCTGAAGTGACATTTAATCACACCCGTGAAAACTAACATTTAGCCACTCGCATTAATACAAAGCCTGCTTTGGTGGGCTTACAAAGGTAATAATATAATGAATATTCGTACTATTTTAGTAGAAAAAGCCATTGCCGCTATGACTGCCGCAGGCTTACCAGAAGATACTAACCCCGCGGTTACCCAAAGCACACGCCCACAGTTTGGTGATTACCAAATTAATGGTGCAATGGGCGCAGCTAAAAAGATGAAAAGTAACCCGCGTGAATTGGCGCAAAAAATTATCGATCAGTTAGATGTGAGCGACATCACCGACAAAACGGAAATTGCTGGCCCTGGTTTTATTAATATTCACTTAAAGCCGGAATTTTTAGCACAAAGTGTACAAGCTGCTAATAACCATGAAAAACTTGCAGTAAACGAGCACGCCAAACCACAAAAAGTAGTGGTGGATTACTCATCCCCTAATCTTGCAAAAGAAATGCACGTCGGTCATTTACGCTCAACGATTATTGGCGATGCCGTAGTACGTGCGCTTGAATTTAGAGGCGATACTGTTGTTCGCCAAAATCACATGGGGGATTGGGGCACACAGTTTGGTATGCTAATCGCGCATTTAGAAGATCAAATTAACCAAGGTGTTGATTTAGATACTGTGGCGCTTGCTGATTTAGAAACCTTTTACCGCGATGCGAAAAAACGTTTTGACGACGAAGAAGGCTTTGCCGATAAAGCGCGTAACTACGTGGTTAAGCTGCAAGGTGGCGACGCACACTGTGAAAAACTGTGGAAACTATTTATTGCCACTTCAGTGAAACACTCTGAAGAAGTATATAAACGTTTAAACGTAACCCTTACGCCTGCCGATATTATGGCTGAAAGTGCTTATAACAGTGAACTTAACGATATTATTAGCCTGTTAAAAGATAAAAATATTGCAGTAGAGTCGCAAGGCGCACAAGTGGTATTTTTAGATGAGCTGGCAAATAAAGACGGTGAGCCTTCAGCGTTTATCGTACAAAAATCAGGTGGCGGCTTTTTATATGCAACCACAGATTTAGCAGCGTGTGATTACCGTTCAAACAAGTTGGGCGCTGAGCGTATTTTAATCTTTGTTGATGCGCGCCAAAGTCTGCACTTTAACCAAGTAGAGCTAACTGCGCGTAAAGCCGGTTTATTACGTGATGAAACGAGTTACGAGTTTTGCCCATTTGGCACCATGATGGGCGCTGATGGCAAACCATTTAAAACCCGTACAGGTGGCACGGTTAAATTAGCTGATTTACTTGAAGAGTCAATTACTCGCGCAGCAGCTAAATTAGCTGAGCGTGAATCAGATTTATCTGATGAAGATCGCAGTGAAATTGCCCGTAAAGTAGGTATTGGCGCGGTTAAATACGCTGATCTTTCTAAGCACCGTACCAGCGATTATATTTTCAACTGGGACAGCATGCTAAGCTTTGAAGGCGCAACAGCCCCTTACTTACAATATGCGTATACCCGCGTTCGTAGTATTTTCCGTAAGTCTGGCGTTGATGCTGCAAGCTTAAAAGCTGATGTAAGTATTATTGAGCCGCAAGAGAAAACCCTCGCGCTTAAATTACTGCAGTTAGAAGAAGTCCTTGATCTGATGATCAATGAAGCCACACCGCACGTATTGTGTGGTTACTTATACGAACTAGCCAGCCTATACATGACATTCTACGAAGCTTGCCCAGTACTTAAAGAGGGCGTAGAGCCAAGTGTTCGTGATAGTCGTTTAGTGTTAAGTAATTTAGTGGCAGATACGTTAAAAACGGGTTTAGATCTGTTAGGCATCGAAGTCATGGAGCAAATGTAATCTGCTGCGTGTAGTTCGCTTTGACTGCGTTGTCGTGCTTTTTTAGCCTAAGTCACATACAAAAACGTATGCTCCTTGGCATAAAAAAGCACTTCGCCTTGTCAGCACTTCTACACTTGCAGATGCGAAGCTTGGCACTAAATAGTTGACCTTAATCACATACAACTACGTATGCTCATGGGGATAAGTCGAGTGTCCGCCTTATCCTAGACTAAACTACTTAGGTGAACGTCTGCTGCGTGTAGTTCGCTTTAGCTGCGTTAATGAGTTTATTTAGCCTAAGTCACATACAAAAACGTATGCTCCTTGGTATAAATAAACTCATTGCCTTGCTAGCACTCCTACACTTGCAGATAATTTTAGGTTTAGGTGTTAGATTTATATTGACACTGTTAGGTATGTTTACCAATTTTGTAGCTGATAGCTGATAGCTGATAGCTGATAGCTGATAGCTGATAGCTGATAGCTGATAGCTGATAGCTGATAGCTGATAGCTGATAGCTCTCTAGAAGGATTTGTTATGAAACTCGAAGATATTCGTCGTGAATACCTGCAAGATGCGCTTAGTGAAGACAACTTGCTGGATGATCCGTTCAAACAGTTTGAAACCTGGCTTGAACATGCGGTTGGCAGTAATCTGCCCGATCCCACGGCAATGGTCGTGGCGACAGTTGATGATACAGGTCAACCTTCTCAGCGTATCGTACTGCTAAAGCATTTAGATGATAACGGCTTTGTATTTTTTACCAACACCGGTTCACGTAAAGCACAAGAGCTTAAAGGCAATAATAAAATTTCCTTGCATTTTCCGTGGCATCATATGGAACGCCAAGTTATTGTCTATGGTGAGGCGCAGCCGTTACCGACTTCAGCGGTAGCTAAATACTTTTTATCTCGCCCTAAAGAAAGTCAATTAGCAGCATGGGCATCGCAACAAAGCCGCCCAATTTCGTCACGTAAGGTGTTAATGGAAACCTTTGCCAACATGAAAAACAAGTTTGCCAAAGGTGAAATACCACTCCCTGATTTTTGGGGTGGCTACTGTGTCGTCCCGCAAAAAATCGAGTTTTGGCAAGGGGGAGCTCATCGTCTGCATGACCGCTTTATGTATCAGCGCCAGGCTGATAATAGCTGGCAAATAACGCGCTTAAACCCGTAGTAAGCCAGCTTTGTGAAGTTTATAGATTCGCATTGTCATCTTGATTTTAGTGAGTTTGATGCAAACCGCGAATCACTTATCAACGCCTGTGTGGTGCAGGGGATTGATCAGTTTCTTGTGCCAGGTGTTAGCTTGGCACAATCCCAAAAACTACTAGAGTTTAAAGTAACCTACCCACAAGTAATCATAGCTGCAGGGCTGCATCCTTATTTTTTAAACCAACATGAAGAATCACACTTAGCATTACTATATGACTTTGCTAAAGCAAATAAAACACAGCTGGTGGCAATTGGTGAGTGTGGCCTAGATCGTAGTATTGAAAAGCTTGAAAAACAAACGTTGTTGTTTGAGCAGCAAATAGTGATTGCGAATGAACTTTGTTTACCACTGATTGTTCATCACAGGCAAAGCCATGATTTAATTGCGCAGTCGTTTAAGCGCTGTAGGCCAAAATATGGTGGCGTTATTCATGCTTTTTCAGGCTCAATGCAACAAGCACAGTATTACATAAAAATGGGTTTTAAACTCGGAGTGGGGGGAACAATAACCTATGATCGCGCAGTAAAAACACGTACAGTTATCGCGCAAATAGACCCTAAATACATAGTCCTTGAAACCGATTCACCTTCAATGCCACTAAATGGTTATCAAGGTCACATAAACACCCCATTGCATATTCCAAAAGTATTTAATGCGCTATGTGATTTAAAGCCAAATAGCGATCAGCGTCGATTAGCAAAGCAGCTTTATGATTCTTGCTCTGACGTTTTTTGTATATAACGATTGACTTGCCAGCGCTTTAAACCACGGCCTAATTGCCAAGTGAAAATACAGGCAATCACTAGCATAAGTAATACTTGGCGACCTAAATCATGAAAATGATTATGGCTTGCAGACACCGCAGCGCGAGTTAAATAAGTAATAGATACAAAGCCTATCGGGCGATCATCGTCAGAGATAACTTGCTCAACAAAAGGTGTTTTTAACTTACTAATACCCGGAGATGAATCAGGTAACAGGCCATATATATGATGCGATTGCCAATTATCACTGCTCGCAAGTATCACTCCTTGTTTGTCATAAATGGTGGCTGAGAGCACAAATTCATCATTACTGATGTTGTTACATAAAGTGGTTAGTTGTGATTTGTTTTTTTCTATCAGCGGCTTTTTTGCATTCAGTGCCATAAATTGGGTGAGTGATTTGGCCGTGCTATTAGCATTATCATAAAGTAGTTGATGACTTTGAAAGCTACTATTTATACCTACCCAGCTTAATAATACAAAGCAGCTAGCCGCCAATAGTAAGCGGATCAAACGCTTTTTTTGTGAGGCTGTAAGTGGATTTTTAAGATGGTTATTTTTCATAGTCACCGTATATGCTGCTGACAGCATTTTGTTTTGATGTTACAACTACACTATAACCTTAAATCCACCCTGATGGCGAATTTTGTATTTTACATCTCTATTATCAATGCGCTAAATGTCAGGAAATATAAACGGAGATCCCATGTCGGACGCGAACATGGCACAGCACAGCGCTGAGCAACCATTGTCACCACTTATCCTAAATAAATGGTTTAGCTATCAAAAGGGCGTTTTTATACCTTTAAATACACTCCCAAGCAGAAGTCATGGTCTTTTTAGTATTGCATTTGCAGGTAATTTTAATACTCAGCATATTAATAGTATTATTGACTTTTTTGCCTCGCACCAACAAAGCGTGACAGCACTTTGCCAATACCAGCCAGATTTAGGGCTATCTCCGGCGCTGTGTTTTTACATAGAAGGTGCACAGAGCGCAATAAATCCACTTCAACTCCAAGCTTTCGCAGATACGTTAGCGTGTCAATTAGTACAAGTAAGTACCCCTCCTGATTTAAAAAAACCAGGGTTATTAGTAATGGATATGGACTCAACCGCTATTACTATTGAATGTATTGATGAAATTGCGCGTTTAGCTAACGTATATGACGAAGTTGCTAGTGTGACTGCAAAAGCTATGGCAGGTAAACTTGATTTTAGTGAAAGTTTACACCAGCGTGTTGCTAAATTAGAAGGTATAGAAAAAAGCTTAATTGATGAGCTTAAAAGTACACTGCCTTTAATGCCAGGTATTAAAGCGTTATGCCAAATTTTAAAGCGTCATCAGTGGTATTTAGCTATTGCATCGGGTGGCTTTGTGCCGTTTGCAGAGCGTGTTCAGGAGTTGATTAATGTAGATGAAGTGCATGCCAATGTGCTGGAATTTAAAGACGATAAGCTTACAGGTAAAGTGCTAGGGGGCATTGTTGATGCTGAGCAAAAAGCCATTATTTTAGAATCGCTTCAACAAAAATTATGCCTTGAAAAAGCACAAACAGTCGCCATTGGCGATGGTGCAAATGATTTAAAAATGCTGTCTCAAGCAGGCTTAGGGGTTGCCGTACATGGTAAACCTAAAGTAGTTGAACAAGCCCAAGCCGCCATTTGCCAAGGCTCATTATTACAATTACTATATATGTTGGCTATTCCACTTGATTCATCAAAGGTTTAACGTAAACGGTTTAACCAAATTAGTTTTCGCCTAGACATTTGCTCAACCTGTTGTTGGTTGAGCGATAAATGCTCAAGCGCCTCATCACTTACATCAATAATATCGCCAACACCCGATACAGACCATAAAGTATCTTCTAAATCTTTAGCTTTATGCAATGCGTACTGACTAACGTATTGCAGTTCATTTGCTAAGTAGTCGGTATCAAGGCGTCCTGTGCGTGAAATATATAAACGCATGATAAAAACCAGTTCAGATTTAAGTCCTTGGCTTACTTGCCGTTTAAACTCGCTACAATCGGTACCTAAAACACATTGGCTGGTAATTGCATCGGCTATATTTTCTTTTTTAGGATCAAAGTTAATTATTAAACTAAATTCTAAAGGCGGATCTTGGCGAGAGCGATCTTTTATATTAGGGGTAATTACATCAGTAATATGCGCTTTAGTAATAATATTCGATAAATCCGTTTTAGCATTTAACAGTGCAAAATTTTGCAAAATAATATGCAGCGGGCTTGAATATAAACCAAACCCCATTGCGCCAATTTCAAAGTGTGCCATTGATTTATTTAAATAAATAGGGAACTGACACAGTGTCTTAGTCACCATGTTTCTAAGCGCTGTAGAAAGCCCTGGTACTTTAGGGGACTCTTCTGCTACTTTTAATTTTTGTTTATTGCTGTTGATTAAAAGAGTAAAAAACTCGACCCCAGTATGAGGTACGTCTTTTTCTGTATGTGCTTTTAAATTAATAGTCGTTAACGATTTACTTACCGCCATCACTTCATATTGAATAAGATTCAGTGAATAACTTTTAGTAATTTTTTGCAAATCGGGAAAAGAGAGTGAAACGATATCACCTTTTTTAAGCTTAACTTCTTGATTACACTCTAGTTGCAAACCAAATACTGAAAAATCACGCGTATGTCCATGTAACACTGCGTCTTGTGTATTTATTACAACGCTGGTTTTATAAAGATAACGTTTATTAGAGCGAAGATTCACATATTCTAATGGGACCGTATTTAACTCAGGTGGAGACTGATGCTTACTGTGACCAAAATATTTTATCTTGTTAACCAAGGCTTTATTAAACGTATATTGCTGATAATGCTGTTGCTCATGTTTGTTACTAACCTGAGTCAGCAGTATTAAATATTTTACATCTTTTATAGCACCTTCAACGCGTGGAGAAGGGGGCTTATTTAATTTCTCAATATTTTTACCTAGCGATTTGGGCAAAGATAAAGGAATGTACGCATCTTCACTGTGGCTCGGCATCAATTGTATTTTAAAGCAGCGCCAGCTATCTCTTTGGCTGCCAAAGCCTAAAAAGAGGTTTTTTAACTGTGGTTGTTGCTCAAGTTCTGAGCGCATAGCTGAATAGTAGTAAACTTTCCCTGCATTGACATGGGTAAAGGTGTATAAATACTCCTCTTTTACTGCAACGGGTTTCAAGGCCAAGGTACGAATACGTTTATGGTTTAACACGCTATATAAACAAGGTATTTTGCTCTCATCAGTAAAGTAGCGCTGAATAAATAAGTTGTTTTCAGTAGTTAAACTCAGATTTGGATAATAAACCCCGTTTTTTTGGCTAATAAAAACGTATAAAGAATTAACCCTAGGAATATAATATTGCTCGTATCCTTTAGAAATAACCGCATCAAGCGTGTTATCTAAGTTCACTTTATAACGACGTTTATTACCATGGATAAAGCTTTCTAAAAAATGGTCAAATGCAGTATTGTTTTCTCTAAATGTGCGTTTTAAGCGGATATGATTAAATTCATTTGAGGTGTTTTCTATTGCAACTACTTCATACTCAATACCGTGTTTTAAACCTAATTCAAACTCTTGCTCTAAACCAGCCAAATGAAGAGTAAGCAACTCTCCTTTTTTCAGTTTGTATTGTGATGCAAGCTTAACTTTACAACCACTAAGTGAAATATCGGAAGTAGTAGCAGCTATTTTATTTTGTGAGTTATATTCTATTTTTACTTTAATTGAGTAATTCATCCGCTCTTCGCGGCGAGTCTCGTACGCAGCAAATTTAATAACAGTAGTCGTTAGGTTTTTATCTTCTTCAGTTATTTTAGGTTTTTCTAAAGATTTTTTTTGTAGTATACGGTGGTTATTTTCAGTATTCATCACGGCTTCGTATACGCCAAGAGTGTAACCTTTATGTTGTTTTATTGCAGCCTCGAACACCTCAATTGCAGTGTCATCCATAAAGTGTTGTTTACCTTTATACTCATAAGGTTTTACTTGGCCTGTTACTGAACCTCGTAGATCAATAAAGCGGTCTATCGGTTGAGATAAACGTGACATTTCCATTTTGATTAAAAACTGCTCGGGTTTGCTTAACTCGGCGGTTTTTGACTTGAAAATGAGATTAAATTTAGTATTTCCCAAATATTTTTTTAACTCATTTACAAGTGCTTCATGCTTGAGCAGTACGTCTTCAGCCATTTATAAATCATCACTGTTTAATTTAAAAGTAGGTATACTGTTACAACTATTTATCAGAAAATATAATAAATCTAGTATCGCAAAGCAGTTAATTGTTTTGCGATGTGTTGAATAACATCACTTTATATTTATTGTTATTTCTTATGAGTCAATAAATTGACTAATTATTATTAGCTTTAAAAGCAATAAGCATGCCCTAAAGTAAGTTGAAATAAAAGAGATTAGTACATTGTGAGTGCAATACTAAACACCACAAGACGTTATTGCTAAAATAAAGCGAGCAGTGGCAAGATAAGCACCTCACAGTCAATATTTCAAATTAATGAATAGTAGATAAGGTTTCAAATGGCTAAAGCGGTAAAAGTAGAGTTTGTTTGTACAGAATGTGGCATGAACTACCAACGCTGGCAAGGGCAATGCCGCTGCGGCGCGTGGAATACGTTAGCAGAGTTTAAGCCCTCTGCAGGGCAAAGCAAAAAAGTAGCCGCTCGCGCCAGTGTGGGGGGGTATGCTGGTGGTATTGGCGGTGGCTCAAAAAAAATTAATGATGTGGCCACCGCCGAAGCCGAAAAGCAGCTGACTGAAATTGGCGAGCTTGACCGTGTTTTGAGCGGCGGGGTAACCACCGGCTCGGTTAATATTATTTCTGGCGATCCGGGTGCTGGTAAAACGACCTTGCTATCGGATTTAGTGGCAAGAATGTCACAACGTATGCCGTCTCTTTACTGTACCGCGGAAGAGTCTTTATCGCAGTTTAAAAACCGGGTAAACCGTTTAAAGCTTAACTATAACGAAAACGAGCTTTACTTGCTCTCAGAAACCAGTGTTGAGATTATTATTGAAGAGCTGGATAAAAATAAAATTAAGTTTGCCGTTATCGACTCCATTCAAGCCGTTGTTACCGACAGCGCGAATGGCAGCCCTGGTTCACCGTCGCAGGTAAAAAGCGCCGCTCAAGCGCTTACTCAGTATTGTAAGCAAAACGATGTGACTATGTTTATTATTGCGCATGTAAATAAAAATAATGAAATAGCGGGCCCACAAACCTTAGTACATATAGTTGATGCGCTGTTACATATTGATACCAACGATGGCCAAGTGCGTACTCTACGCGCTAATAAAAATCGTTTTGGTGATATCGATACTGTGGGCATTTTTAAAATGTGTGAACGCGGTATGCTCAGCGTTGATAACCCCAGCGAAATTTTCTTATCCGGTTCAACCACGGAATCACCGGGGTCGACTATTACCTGTATCCGTAAAGGCAATCGCAATTTACTACTCGAAATTCAATGTTTAACCACTGAAACAGAAGCAGAATTTCCACAGCGCGTCTGTGTTGGTTTAAATATGAACCGGATTAAAATGCTCACCGGTATTTTACGTAAACACACTAAAACTAAAATATTCCATGATACATTTTTTAATATTGTCGGTGGCTTAAAAATTGATGAATCAGAAACCTGTATTGATTTAGCGCTAGTTACCGCCTTACTAAGCAGTTTGAATGAATTCGTTGTTCCTCGTACCACCTGTATAATGGGGGAGCTAAGTTTAAACGGTGATGTGCGCCCAATTGACAGTGGGGTGCCTCGTGTTAAAGAAGCGGCGCAACACGGGTTTACTGAAATATTTATCCCATTTCGTAATTATCATAAATCCATGGAAGGGCTAGGCGCTAAAATTACGCCAGTTAAAACCGTGCACGAGCTACTTAGTTTAATTAATTAGCAAACAAAAAGAGTTTAACGACTCATGCTCTCAATGTTAGTCTTACTTTAAGCCATATACATAAATAATTTAATAAGGAAATAGCATGAAAAAATTAGTAATTGCAGCCGCGGTTATTGCTGCAGGTGTGGGTGGCGTAAGCTATGCAAACTATTTAGCGACACAAGAAGTACGCGCTGAGGTTGATAAACAGTTGGCCTTAGTGAGCGAACAAACAGGTGCCAGTTTTAACTATGCAAAGCTATCGGCGAGTGTTATTTCAAACAGTGTGGCCATTAGCGATATTGAAGTTACTAGCCCTGAGGGCGATAAAATTGCCACGGTTGAGCATGTTGAAGTGACAGGCTACGAAACCGATAAAATATCGCCACATACTGCTTTTACGTTAAAAAACTTTCAATTTGATAAAAGCTTTGTCGATACACTGCCTGCAGATACAAATACACAACTTGCCTCAGCCAGTTATGATTTACTCTCTTCATTAGATTACGATGAGCAGTCAGGTAACAGTGATATTGTTGTTAAGCTGCAAGCTAATGATATTGCTAGTATTGATATGGACATGGGGCTGGCTAATTCTAAAGCGCTTATGGACGCTTCACTTGAAATCAGTAAGGCTCAACAAGCCACAGGCAGTACGCCACTGACTTATGAGCAAGAGCTGCAACAACAAACGATGATTATGCAAGCAATGAGTCAGCTAGAACCTCGTAATGTTAGCTTTGTTGTTAATAATCAAGGTGATCTTAAAGGCTTATTAGAAAGCGAGCTGGCAAAGCAAGGTATGACGTTAGAGCAAATGCAAACAATGCTTGAACAGCAACTTCAACAAGCACCTGTGACCGAAGAAATAGCCAAGGCGTTAACTGATTTTGCTAAAGGACTAAATTCGTTTAGTGTGTCAGCAAAACTGCCTGAAGGTAAAACTATGATGGAAGTGAATCAGCAAATTATGATGTTAGCAGGTCAACCCGAAGAACTGGTTAAGTTTATAAATTTAGAAGTTAAGGGCAAATAATAGCGGTAAATATTTGCCGTAAGCCGTCAGTTTAAAACAAAAAAGCCGTAATTAATTCATCAAACACGGCTTTTTATTTTAGCTGTCAGCTTATAGTTAGTGAAGAATTCGCGCTCTAATTGTACCCTCTACCGCACTGAGTTCTTTTAATGCCACTTCAGAGTGATCAGTATCTACATCAATAACCACGTAACCAATCGATTCGTCAGTTTGTAAGTACTGCGCGGCAATGTTAATACCGTGCTGAGCAAAGGCTTGGTTAATTTGCGTTAGCACGCCTGGGCGGTTGTGATGCACGTGTAGCAAGCGGCTGCGGTTAGCAAGCTCTGGCAGTGACACTTCAGGGAAGTTAACTGCGGTAATAGTCGATCCGTTATCTGAATACTTAGCCAGTTTACCCGCTACTTCAATACCAATGTTCTCCTGTGCTTCTTGAGTTGAACCACCAATATGCGGCGTTAAAATGACGTTGTCGAATTCACGCAGTGGCGAGATAAATTCTTCATCGTTAGATTTAGGCTCAACAGGGAATACGTCAATGGCTGCGCCGCTGAGTTTTTTCTCTGTTAATGCTTCCGCTAGAGCGTCTATATCAACTACTGTGCCGCGTGAGGCATTAATTAAAATAGCGCCTTGCTTCATCACAGCCAGTTCAGCTGTACCAATCAGGTTTTTAGTTTGCGGTGTTTCTGGTACGTGCAAGCTAATAATATCAGCGCGTTGTAGTAACTGCGTTAAGTTATGTACTTGCGTTGCATTACCTAAAGACAGTTTGTCCTCAATATCGTAATACTCCACGTTCATACCAATATTTTCAGCCATAATGCCCAACTGAGTACCAATGTGACCGTAGCCAATAATACCTAAGGTTTTACCGCGCGCTTCAAAAGAGCCATTGGCTGTTTTTAACCAGCCACCACGGTGCGCAGCGGCATTTCGCTGTGGAATACCACGTAATAAAAGCAGTATTTCACCTAGTACAAGTTCAGCCACAGAGCGAGTATTTGAAAACGGGGCATTAAATACTGCAATACCGCGTTCACGTGCTGCATTTAAATCTACTTGGTTGGTACCAATACAAAAACAACCGATAGCAACCAGTTTTTCAGCTGCATTTAATACCGATTCATTAATATGAGTACGAGAACGCAGCCCCACAAAGTGCACATCTTTAATGCGCTCAATAAGCTCGTCCTCAGGTAGCGATGTTTTAACGTAGTCGATATTGCTATAACCGTTACGTTTTAGCGTTTCAACAGCGCTTTGGTGAACACCTTCAAGCAAGAGAATTTTAATTTTGTCTTTTGCTAACGATACCTTACTCATAACCATATCCTATTTAATTTGTGGCCCATTTTTTGTGCCGATAATCACTTTATCAGCACCGCGCTCTGCAAATAGGCCGTTGGTGACTACGCCAACAATTTGATTTATTTGTGTTTCAAGCTGTTTAGCATGGGTAATTTTTAAATTATGTACATCTAAAATAACGTTGCCGTTATCGGTTACAACACCTTGGCGATACACAGGATCACCGCCAAGTTTTAATAATTCGCGGGCAACATAGCTGCGCGCCATCGGAATAACTTCAACTGGCAGTGGGAAATCCCCTAAGGTATCGACTAGTTTGGTGTCATCAACAATACACACAAACTGTTTCGCTACTGCTGCTACTATTTTTTCACGGGTAAGCGCCGCGCCGCCCCCTTTAATCATTTCGTTTAGGGCGTTAATTTCATCTGCGCCATCAACGTATACATCCAGAGCATCAACATCATTTAGCTCAAATACTTCTATACTAAGTTCTTTTAAACGTGCTGTAGACGCTTCTGAACTAGATACTGCACCAACGATGGTGTCTTTTACTGTGCCTAAAGCATCAATAAAATGATTAACGGTTGAGCCTGTACCAACACCCACTATGGTGTTTTCTTTTACAAACTCCAGTGCAGCCCACGCAGCTGCTTTTTTTAATTCATCTTGTGTCATTGCTATGTGCTCATTTATGTCAAAAGTAACTGTTAGTGTACAAGATTAATTGTTACCAACAGTAGGTTTTATTGGGTGTAATAATAGTTTTAAGAGGCACATCCCACGATTCAATTGGGAGCTTATCCACTTGTTGGCATTCGTGTGCTAGGCCAATAAGTTGTGGTTGCTGCCAGTTTTCTTCGTGTAAACGTGCCAAGGTTCTATCGTAAAACCCACCTCCCATTCCTAAGCGATTACCGTATTTATCAAATGCAACAAGTGGCATAAGTAGATAATCAAGCGCTGGCAATGGGCATATTTGAGAGCAGTTCAGCTTAGGCTCCAAGATACCATAGCGATTTGCTCTCATGGGTGAGTTTTTTTCATAGCGTTGGAATAGTAAATTAGCCCCATTGAATGGATGAATTACGGGCAGGTAAACAGCGTGTTCAATGCTCCATAATTCATTAATTAACAATGAGGTATCTAATTCGCCATCATTGCTTAAATAAAGCGCGATATGGCTTTTTTTGGCCGAGTTCATGCTTTTTAAATATTGAATAAAATTCACTTTAAGCGATTCGGCGGCTAATTGTTGCTGGTTTTTTGATAGGTTATTACGTGCTTTACGAATATCGTGTCTTATTTGTGCGCGATTATTACTCATTAAATAACTAAACCATGATTAAAAAGAGAATAAATTAGGAAATAATAAGTACACAGCAAGCACAATAAGTAATATTACAACTGTGGCAATCAGTGAATATAAAATAGCGTTACTGTGCTTTTTTGGTGTGGTTATGATTGGCTCATCGAGCATTAAATCGTCATCTTGCCATGGTTCGTCATTTTCATCTGGTAGCGATAACTCAACTTCAGGGAGGCGTTGTTCAAGATCTTCTAATTTTTCTTCAAGGCGAATTAAGCTACTAGTCATGTAATCAAGGGCGTCAAATAAACGCTGATCGCGCTGACTTTCTTCAGTCGTTTGTGAAGTGGCTTGAACAGTTGTAGCCTGTTGAAGTTTACTTTTAACGCCAAGAGTTGAAAGTAATTTGGCTTGTTTGAGTGCTTTTTCTTTAGGGCAAGGAGCAAACAATGGCTTGCCATTAAAAAATGCCGCCACCTTTTCAGGTGAGGTTTTTAGTTTTTCAGTCAAAGCTGTGGTGACTGCTTGGTTCGTCATACCCTCTGCAAGTCCTACAAATATAACACGAAAATTATCGGCCATTTTTTATTCCTAATACGCTTTTGTTATATGCAGAGTATATACCTAAAATGTTAAACAGTTCGAGGCTGTTTTATGACTAACGTAGCTTAGGTAGCAAAACGGCCCTAAAAAGGGCCGTTTTAATATTAGCTGATTGTGACTTATAAGCCAGCTGCTGCGCGCAGTGCGTCTGCTTTGTCTGTGCGTTCCCATGGGAATTCGTCACGCCCAAAGTGACCGTAGGCCGCTGTCGGAAGGTAAATTGGGCGCTCAAGGTCAAGCATTTGAATTAGACCGTATGGGCGTAAGTCAAAGTGTTCACGAATAAGTTCGATTAAACGCGCTTCTTCTAATTTACCTGTGCCAAATGTTTCAACACTGATTGATGTTGGCTCTGCAACACCAATAGCGTAAGACACTTGAAGTTCACACTTGTCAGCAAGGCCTGCAGCAACGATGTTTTTAGCAACATAACGAGCAGCGTAAGCAGCAGAACGGTCAACTTTTGATGGATCTTTACCAGAGAAAGCCCCACCACCATGACGAGCCATACCACCGTAAGTATCTACAATAATTTTACGACCGGTTAAACCACAGTCACCCATTGGACCACCAATAACAAAACGGCCAGTTGGGTTGATGAAAAACTTGGTTGCACTGGTGATAAGCTCTGCAGGAAGTACTGGCTTGATGATAGTTTCCATTACTGCTTCTACTAAATCACTTTGTGAAATGTCTTCACTGTGTTGAGTAGAAAGTACAACGGCATCTATGCCTACTGGCTTGCCATTTTCGTATGCAAATGTAACTTGTGATTTTGCATCTGGACGTAACCAGTTAAGCTCGCCACTTTTACGAACCTCAGCTTGGCGCTGAACTAAACGGTGAGAATAAGTGATTGGCGCAGGCATAAGTACTTCAGTTTCGTTACACGCGTAACCAAACATTAAGCCTTGGTCGCCAGCACCTTGCTCTTCTGGGCTTGTACGGTCAACACCTTGGTTGATATCAGGAGATTGTTTACCTATGGTGTTTAAAATTGCACATGAATCGGCATCAAAACCCATATCTGAGTGAGTGTAGCCAATTTCACGGACTGTTTTACGTGTAATTTCTTCGATATCAACCCATGCGCTAGTGGTGATTTCACCACCAACCATAACCATACCGGTTTTAACGTAAGTTTCACACGCTACACGGGCATGAGAGTCTTGCTCTAGGATAGCATCAAGTACCGCATCAGAAATTTGATCGGCGATTTTATCCGGATGACCTTCAGAAACAGATTCAGAAGTAAATAAATGTTTTGCCATTGTAATTATGCTCACAAATATTGCGCTTCACAAACGTCGGTATTAGCGCTAAAAAATTAAGGCGCGTATTTTATCTAAAACAAGTTAACTTGCATAGTGTTTTTACGCCTAGACGTCTAAATAAAGTATTTAATAGTAATTGGTTCTTAAAAAATATTCATAATGCCCTATTTTTATGGGTTTTTAATTGCACACAGCCCCCACAATAAGTAAGAATGGGGGAATATAAATACCCGCGCAAATACATATAAAGGTAGGAGAATTCATGCCATCTCGCAAAGAACTTGCAAATGCTATTCGCGTCTTGTCAATGGACGCAGTACAAAAGGCCAAATCTGGTCACCCTGGAGCCCCTATGGGCATGGCTGATATCGCAGAAGTATTATGGCGCGATTATCTAAAACATAACCCAACCAATCCAGAGTGGGCCGACCGAGATCGATTTATACTCTCAAACGGTCACGGTTCAATGCTTATTTATTCTCTATTGCATTTAAGTGGTTATGACTTGCCACTGGACGAAATTAAAAACTTCCGCCAAATGCATTCTAAAACACCAGGCCATCCAGAATATGGATACGCACCAGGCATTGAGACCACTACGGGCCCATTAGGTCAAGGGATCACAAATGCGGTAGGTATGGCGATTGCTGAAAAAGCATTAGCCGCGCAGTTTAACCGTGAAGGCCATGATATTGTTGATCATCACACGTATGCGTTTATGGGTGATGGTTGTTTAATGGAAGGTATTTCTCATGAAGCGTGTTCGCTTGCTGGCACATTAGGCCTGGGCAAGTTAGTGGCGTTTTGGGATGACAACGGTATTTCAATCGACGGTGAAGTAGAAGGTTGGTTTAGCGATGACACTCCAGCACGCTTTAAAGCATACGGCTGGCATGTAATTAGTGATGTTGATGGCCATGATAGCGATGCAGTAAGTGCTGCAATTGCAAAAGCAAAAAGCGTGACGGACAAACCAACACTCATTTGTTGTAAAACTATTATTGGTTACGGCTCACCGAATAAATCAGGTAGCCACGACTGTCACGGTGCACCACTAGGTGATGACGAAATTAAAGCGTCTCGCGAGTTTTTAGGTTGGACGGGCGAGGCATTTGAAATCCCTGAAGATATTTACGCACAGTGGAATGCTAAAGAAAAAGGCCAACAGCTAGAAGCTAGCTGGGACGAAAAATTTGCCGCATACGAAAAAGCATACCCAGAATTAGCAGCAGAATACAAACGCCGTACACAGTCAGAATTACCCGCTGACTGGGCTGAAAAATCACAAGCGTACATTGAAGAGCTACAAGCAAACCCTGCAAATCCTGCATCACGTAAAGCGTCGCAAAATGCATTAAACGCATTTGGTCCATTACTCCCTGAGTTTATGGGCGGCTCTGCCGATTTAGCGGGTTCAAACTTAACAATTTGGGATGGCTCTAAAGGCTTAACTGCTGATGATGCAAGTGGTAACTACATTTACTACGGTGTACGTGAATTTGGTATGTCGGCCATTATGAACGGTATTGCACTTCATAAAGGCTTTATTCCTTACGGTGCAACGTTCTTAATGTTTATGGAATACGCACGCAACGCGGTACGTATGGCTGCATTAATGAAGCAACCAAGCATTTTTGTATACACGCACGATTCAATTGGTTTAGGTGAAGATGGTCCAACTCACCAACCAGTTGAGCAAATTGCCAGCATGCGTTTAACGCCTAACCTATACAACTGGCGTCCATGTGACCAAGTTGAGTCAGCAATTGCATGGCAACAAGCTATTGAACGTAAAGACGGTCCTACATCTTTAATCTTTACTCGCCAAGGCTTAGAGCAGCAAGCTCGTGATACCCAGCAATTAAGCGACGTTAAAAAGGGTGGTTACATCCTAAGTTGTGACGGCAACCCAGAGCTTATTATTATTGCAACCGGTTCTGAAGTACAGCTAGCGCAAGACTCTGCGAAAGAACTACGTGCACAGGGTAAAAAGGTACGTGTGGTATCTATGCCGTGTACTGATGCGTTTGAAGACCAATCGCCTGAGTACAAAGAAAGCGTATTACCAGCAAGCGTCTCACGTCGCGTAGCGATTGAAGCGGGTATTGCTGATTACTGGTACAAGTACGTAGGCCTAAATGGCGCCGTAGTTGGTATGACCACCTTTGGTGAGTCGGCACCGGCAAACGAGCTGTTTGAATTCTTCGGCTTTACCGTAGAAAATGTAGTTAACAAAGCAAACGCATTGTTTTAATTGCTTTCGTGTTTTAAAAGCCCGCCCTGTGTAAAACAGGGCGGGCTTTTTTATGAGCTGTACTTTTATCACTTCTCTAAAGCGTAGTGTCTCATCGCCCTCTTTGTGCATAATCACTAAAAGGTTTATTTGGACAAAGAGAAGCGAATGAGAAGAAAATGAGGCAATACAAAAACCAAATTAAAAAATTAGTTTAGCTGTTTGATTACTTCTCTAAAGCAAAGCGTCACATAGCCCTCTTTGTGCATAAATCATTAAAAACTTATTTGAACACAGAGAAGCGAATGAGAAGAAAATGAGGCAATACAAAATCCAAATTACAAAATCAATTTTGTTGTTTGATTACTTCCTCTAAAGCGAAGCGCCTCATAGCCCTCTTTGTGCATAAATCATTAAAAGTTTATTTGAACACAGAGAAGCGAATGAGAAGAAAATGAGGCAATACAAAAACCAAATTAAAAAATCAATTTTGTTGTTTGATTACTGCCTCTAAAGTGTAGCGTTTCATAGCCTTCTTTATGCATAAATTGCTAAAGGCTCTGTTCGAAACTCGCAGCCCGAAGCATATTTTCCTATAAAGTTGTTCATTTTTAACCTTTTGGATTTTAGATGAGTAATTTTCACAGCACTTAACTTGCAAGGTTTTTGTGTATCAGGCACTGTGGGGGTAACAAAATTATAAATTAACAACAGGAGTTAACATGCCAAAGTTCGATAACGTTAGTGTGGTTAAAAAAGCCAATGTGTATTTTGATGGCAAAGTATCAAGCCGTACTGTGCTTTTAGGTAACGGTGAAGCAAAAACCTTGGGTTTTATGCAACCCGGTGAGTTTGAGTTTAATACTAACCAAAAAGAGTGCATGGAGTTGTTAGCAGGGCAGTGGGATGTATTACTACCAGGTGAAAGCGAGTGGAAAACATTTAACGCGGATGAGTCGTTTAATGTTGATGCTAATGTGAGCTTTCAGGTTAAAGTAAATGACTTTGCAGATTATTGTTGTTCTTATACAGATTAATAGTTAGCTATTTAAAAGCCCATGGCTAATGGGCTTTGCATAAACTTTGCACAACGCATGATTTGAATCACCTAAAATAGCAAATAAACCTTAAATATCTCTTTTTTATCTTGTGTTAATTCGTTTAGCCCCCAATACTAGTTATGAGGTAACAAATAAAAGGATACCCTATGAAAATTAATCTTTCTGGTCACCATGTTGACGTTACTGATTCTATTAAAGAACACATTAACGAAAAGTTCTCAAAAGTTGCGAGCCATTTTCCATCATTGATATCTCTGGATATTATTCTTTCAAAAGAGCATCATAAGTTCCAAGCAGAAATTAGCACAAATTATGAAGGTGCGCGTATATCGGTAAAAGGGGAAAACGAAGTTATGTATCCTGCTATTTCCAGCGCAGCTAAAAAACTCGATGCCGCATTAAAGCATCGTAAAGGGCAAATTAAAGCAAACTTACACGAAAAGCCTGTAAGTACCACTCCTGAAATAGCGCACGAAATTATCCAAGAGATGGATTTAAATTAATAACTAACAGTGTGTTATTTTTTAAAAAGAGCCTAAGGGCTCTTTTTTATTGCCCATAAATTAGGTAAGTTATGCATTTATACGGTTTATTAATGATGAAAATTAATAATAAAAGCATATAACACACCAAATTTGAGAAGTTAATGCAGTACATACAAAACACATGGAAGTCTCGTTTAGGGGCGCTCGGCCCGGGTATTTTAATGGCAACCGCTGCCATTGGTGGCTCACACTTGGTGGCCTCTACTCAAGCAGGTGCATTATTTGGCTGGCAGCTATTTTGGCTTATTGTGGTGGTTAACGTTTTAAAGTATCCATTTTTTCGTTTTGGTATGGAATACACGCTCGCCACCAAAAATAGTTTAGTTGAAGGGTATAAAAACCAAGGCCCCGGCTATTTTTACAGTTTTATTGCCCTGAATATTATTGCCGCAGTGGTAAACACCGCCGGTGTATTGTTGCTTACGGCGAGCTTATTACACTACGCATTACCTATCAGCATTCCTGTTACCTTATTGTGTTGGTTAATATTGGCCGTGTGTTTAATTATATTATTACTGGGGCATTTTAAAGCGCTTGATAACGTAGCAAAAGTAATTATGGGGCTACTTACTATAGCAACCATCACTGCATTGGTTATTGCTATAAATAACGGCCCAGTAGCGTCTGTAAACTATGTTGGCCCCTCACCGTATGAACTTGCCATGTTGGGCTTTATGGTTGCCTTAATGGGCTGGATGCCAGCGCCTATTGAAATATCTGCTCTGAGCTCGTTGTGGCTTAAAGAAAAACAAGCTCAGCAAAGTGTGACTAAAAACCAAGGCTTATTCGATTTTAATCTAGGTTATTGGTTAACCGCCGGGCTTGCGCTGGTATTTTTTAGTTTAGGTGCGTTAGTGCAATATGGGCAAAACAGTAATATAGAGCTCGGTGGTGTAGCGTTTGCTAAACAGCTGATTGATATGTATGCACTTACTATTGGCGAGTGGGCAAGGCCTTTGGTATCAGCCATCGCGTTTTTGTGTATGTTTGGCACCACACTCACCGTACTTGACGGTTACGCCCGCACACTTAACGAATCACATAAATTACTGGGTTTTAAGCAATCAAAACACAGCTTAAATACGTGGCTTATATTACAAGCATTGGCCGGTATGGCGGTTATTTTATTTTTTAAATCAGCCCTTGGCCCCATGCTTACCTTTGCCATGACACTTGCGTTTGTTACTACCCCTGTTTTTGCATGGCTTAATTTTAGCCTAGTGCGCTCAGAATCCGCGATTAAACACAGCCTACTTTTGCGTAGCTTAACCTGGTTAGGCTTAATGTACTTAGTTGGCTTTGCTGTGGCGTTTGTAGTGTGGAAGTTGATGTGATTTTATTTTCGAGGTTCGAGGTTCGAGGTTCGAGGTTCGAGGTGAAAGGTGAAAGGTTCGAGGTGAAAGGTTCGAGGTGAAAGGTTACAATTAGCTTGCCTTTGTTTAAAAAAACTTCAATTTAAAAAGGTCAACACACCCCAGTATTAAATATAATAAAAGCGTGACTTATGGCGCGGCTTGGTATGTTATAGTGTATCAAATTCGAGGTGCTATAAAATTATTATTTAATAATTTAAAAAATAGCATCAAAAATGTAATTATTATTAATATTTAGGTTTGTAATGAAGTTTTTAGAATTAAATAAACTTATCGTAAATCGTCGTTTACTTGGGGTTTTAGCAATCCTTATTTGTGCATTAGCATGGTTTAGTGAGCTTGCCGGCGTTGTTTATATATGCCCATATTGTCGTGTTCAGAGAACGGTAATAGGTTTGCTGGGTTTTTTATTAATATTACCTTTTGTGTACAACTGGGTAATAAAATACATCGCATTAGTTATTGGTTTTTTTGGTGCTGTTGTTGCGTCAAGCCAACATTTTATGGGATGGAAAAAGATATCAGCCGGTGAATTTGTTTTTAATAAAAATATTTTTATTGATCCGTTTTTATTATCAGGTTTCGCACTTTTTGCGATTATAGGGTTAACTTTTTTAGTACTTGAAGCAAAGCATATAGAACAAAAAAAGTGATTATACAAATAACACTGTAAGTTGGATTGTTTCTGTTAAATTTATCATTTTTTCGGATGGCGTGGCTTCGCCACTTATCCGACCTACGTAAAAAGGTAGGTTGGTTAAGCCGAAGGCGCCAGCCAATAAAGTATATATGAGGTATATGGCATAATATTGTCAAATGTAGGTTGGTTAAGCCGAAGGCGCCAGCCAACAAAGTACATATGTGGTACATGGCATGATATTGTCAAATGTAGGTTGGTTAAGCCGAAGGCGCCAGCCAACAAAGTACATATGTGGTACATGGCATGATATCGTCAAAGGTAGGTTGGTTAAGCCGAAGGCGCCACCCAACACAGTACATATGCGGTACATGGCATGATATCGTCAAAAGGTAGGTTGGTTAAGCCGAAGGCGCCAGCCAATAAAGTATATATGTGGTATATGGCATAATATTGTCAAAGGTAGGTTGGTTAAGCCGAAGGCGCCAGCCAACAAAGTACATATGTGGTACATGGCATAATATTGTCAAAGGTAGGTTGGTTAAGCCGAAGGCGCCAGCCAACAAAGTACATATGTGGTACATGGCATAATATTGTCAAAGTAGGTTGGTTAAGCCGAAGGCGCCATCCAACAGAGTTTCTAACTCAGCTCTTTTATTGCTTTACTTATCCCATCTAAACTCAGCGGGTACATACGGTTATCCATCAGCTGTTTTATAAAATCAATTGATTGGTAGTACGGCCAGTGTTCTACTGGTTGTGGATTGAGCCACGCGACTTTATCAAAGTGATTTGTGATTCGGTTTAACCACGCACTGCCGGGTTCTTCATTCCAATGCTCTACTGAGCCGCCAGGGTAGGCAATTTCATACGGGCCCATAGTGGCATCACCAACAAATATAACCTTGTAGTCGCTGGTAAACTTGTTAATGAGTGTCATGGTGTCGATGATGTTTGAGTGGCGGCGTTGGTTATCTTGCCACACGTGTTCGTATAAACAGTTATGAAAGTAGTAAAACTCTAAATGTTTAAACTCACTGTGGGCGGCGCTAAATAACTCTTCACAGGTATGAATGTAGTCATCCATTGAACCGCCAATATCAAACAGCATCAATACTTTTACCGCGTTGTGGCGCTCGGGTGCCATTTTTACATCGAGCATGCCGCCTTGCTTGGCGGTCGCGCGAATAGTCTCGTTTAAATCAAGGGTGTCGCTTGCGCCGGTGCGGGCAAATTTGCGTAGCTTTTTGAGGGCGAGTTTTATAGTGCGTGAGCCAATTTCGCGGTCGGAATCTAGATTACGGTATTCGCGCTTATCCCATACTTTTACTGCTTGGCGATTGCGGTTGCCGTCTTGACCAATGCGTACGCCTTCAGGGTTATAACCATACGCCCCAAAGGGTGATGTACCGCCAGTACCTACCCATTTATTGCCGCCAGCGTGGCGTTTTTGTTGCTCTTCTAGGCGCTCTTTGAGGGTTTTCATTAGCTCGTCGAGCCCACCCATGGCTTTTAGTTGGGCTTTTTCTTCATCGCTTAGGTGCTTTTCAAACTCTTTACGCAACCAATCATCAGGTAAGTTGTGTTGCTGTTTTAAGCGCTCGAGCAGGTCTAAGTCGGCAATACCACTAAAGTAATCGGCAAAGGCTTTATCGAACCGATCAAAATGTGTTTCGTCCTTTACCATAATAGTACGCGCTAAATGATAAAACGCGTCCACATCAGCAAATATAACACCTTGTTTTAAAGCGTTAATTAAATCGAGTAACTCGCGCAGGCTCACAGGCAAGCGGTATTCACGCAATTTGAAGAAAAATGCAATCAACATATTAACGGCGGCTCATAAACGCGAGCTTTTCGATTAGGCTTATGTCTTGCTCGTTTTTAAGTAATGCGCCAAACATCGGCATTAAACCACCTTTTTGCGTTTTGTCGTGCAGCGTTTTTGCGTCTATGTCTTCTGCCATTAACAGTTTTAACCAATCGAGTAATTCGCTGGTGGATGGCTTCTTTTTAAGGCCGTTGGCTTCGCGTAAGTTAAAAAACACTTCAAGTGCTTGGCGAACTAAATCTTGTTTAACATGCGGGTAGTGCACATCAATAATTTGCTGCATTTCGTCGCTACTAGGAAAATCAATATAGTGAAAAAAACAGCGGCGTAAAAACGCATCTGGCAGCTCTTTTTCATTGTTTGAGGTGATGATCACGATAGGGCGCTCTTTAGCCACAATGCGCTCACCGGTTTCGTAAACATGAAACTCCATTTTATCGAGCTCAAGGAGTAAGTCGTTTGGAAACTCAATATCGGCTTTGTCTATTTCGTCAATAAGCAGTACTGGGCGTTTGCCGTTTAGTTCAGCGTACATGAAGGCCTGCCACAGCTTACCTTTAACTATGTAGTTACTAATATTGTGAACGCGCTCATCACCTAGCTGGCTGTCGCGCAAACGCGATACTGCATCGTACTCGTACAAACCTTGCTGCGCTTTGGTGGTTGATTTTATATGCCACTGAATAAGCTCTGTATTTAAACTTTTAGCCAACTCTTCGGCTAGCATGGTTTTACCTGTGCCTGGCTCGCCTTTAATTAAAAGCGGTTTTTGCAGCATAATGGCGGCGTTTACCGCCTGTTTTAATGCTGAACTTGCGATATAATTGTCGGTTGAATTAAATTGCACGGGTTATCCTTTATCTGGTCTGAGCAGTAATTATTATGCTTTATAATGCCATAGTTAATTGGCTTAACCAAGGTAGGTAAAACGAGCAATCGTTTTACCGTCTTTTTCAACGGTTTCAGTAAACATACTCAGTGGGCGCGCCCAAATACCGAACTCACCATACAGCGCTTGATAGATCACCAATTGCTCGTTGGTTTCGCTGTGGGTGGCCACATACAATACTTTATATTGTGGACCCTTGTAATGTTGGTATATACCTGATTTAAGGATATGTGGTTTTAGTGCTGTAGTCATGTTTTGATCTCTTGTATAATTTGCCTTCGCTTTTTATTATGCCAAAGAATACAGCAATACTATGAATTATATTTCTCTTGATGATTACAAAAAAGCCTGGGTATTTCGCCATAAAGATATTCCGGTTTCAGATATTGATGCAACCAATATTAAACCCATGACTAGCGAGCGCGCCGCGGTGTTATGGACAACCATGGTGAGCCGCGAGCATGATCATCCAGACTTTTTCGATAAAACAGATTGGTGCGCGCAAGAGCAAAATTTTAGCCAAGAAGTAAATTGGGAGAATGCGTGGGAAGGCGAAGACCCCCAATTTCCTGATGCAATTTTGAGTCACTTAGACTGGCAGGCTAACACTACCGTTTATTTTTGTATGGCGCGCGATAATATTATTGAAACTAGCTTTGATGTGTTTAAACGCAACTGGAAAAACTTTATGTTTTTAGCCGATGGCAGTTTATTAATAGGTAAAAAGCGCAGCACTATGGTGCAATTTTTAGAGTCAGGTATTGCAAAGCTAGGTGAAAAACCATAACAAGCAGTGCTTAAAAACTGCTCGTTACTGTGTTATAAAACATCTATTAAGGTGTTTTTGAGTACAGCGATTGGTCACTAAAAATAAGCAGTTTGACACAGGTCAACAAGTTGAAATGTGGCAAACTGATGCACAGAAAGTGCTTTATGCACAACTATGTAATGCTTTTTACCAGCGAGAGGTGCAACGTTTAGTTGCTGAGCCGAATAGCGAACGCTTGCGAAGGCAACTAAAGAGCTTACCTTATTATATAGAACGGGCTGCAACGCGAGTGGCTAATGCAACATCGCCTTTTGTACTTGATCCGCAAAATGGCGGCTGGCTTGAAAAGCAAAAACCAACTCCGCCTGAGGTTGATTTTTCAGCAAATGAACTTTTTTACCAAGCACATGCCAAAGTTGGGCTGATTATTCCTGTATTATTACAAAATCACGGTCAAATTCGGATTAGAATAGACAGTATTGATCAAGTAACTAAAACGCAATTGCATTGTAATGAGCTTGGTTGGTTTAATTTTTTAGGTCAAGGGCTTGAACTACAAAGTGCACTGTTACTCAAACCTAATAAAGCAACGCTTGCTGCAGCGTGTTGTGGCCACCAGTGGCAGTTTTCTAAGCGCAGTTCGCCACGGGTATTATCGTTACGGGAAATGTTATTGGCTGCTCATATTAATTGGCGTAATGTTAAGCGGCCGTTAGCGTAAGGCTTACAATTAAAAATTAAAATAAGGAGTGTTTAATGCGATTTTTTCAACTTGGCTTATTGTGCTTAGCACTTTTTATTCAGTATCGACTTTGGTTTGGTCATAATGGCATGCAAGACTACACGCGGTTAAAAAGCGCCGTAGCATCGCACCAGCAAACAAATGCAAAGCTGATCAAACGCAATAAAGTATTAAAAGCAGATATAGAAGATTTAAAGCTCGGCCTAGAAGGTATTGAAGAGCGTGCCCGCAATGAATTAGGAATGATTAAACCGGACGAAACCTTTATTCGTGTTTTACCGGCTCAACACTATGACAAATAAATACACAATTGCTGCTATTGTCCCTGCTGCAGGTGTTGGCAGCAGAATGCAACACGCAACACCTAAACAATATATACAATTAGCGGGTAAGACAATTTTAGAGCATACCCTTGCTAAGTTATCGCAGCTACCACAACTGAGTTCTATTGTGGTCGCACTGAGCGACAACGATCCTTACTTTGACGACCTCACACTAACAGACTCCCGAATTGTACGTGCCAGTGGTGGCAAAGAGCGTGCAGATTCAGTATTAAATAGTTTACTTTTTTTAGGTACACACCCACCTAAATGGGTATTGGTGCACGACGCAGCAAGGCCCTTGGTCGATATTGCAGATATAGAATGCTTAATAGCACAATGCATTCAAGCTGATGAAGGTGGCATTTTAGCCAGTAAGGTAAAAGACACCATAAAACGTGGACAAACATATGCACAGCAAACCGTACCACGTGATGATTTATGGCAAGCCTTAACGCCACAGCTTTTTAAATATGATGAGCTAAAAATGGCATTGCAAAATGCGCTTAACAGCGGCGTAACTATTACTGATGAAGCCAGTGCCATGGAATGGGCAAATAAGCCAGTAAAGCTGGTAGCAGGGCGCAGTGATAATATTAAGATTACCACCCCAGAAGATTTAGACTTAGCAGGCTTTTTACTGCAAAAACAAAACAATGAGAGTGCAATATGATACGAATAGGCCATGGTTTTGACGTGCATAAGTTTGGTGGCCAAGGGCCCTTAATTATCTGCGGCGAAAAAATTGACTACCCACAAGGCTTTTTAGCACACTCAGATGGTGATGTAGCTATTCATGCCTTATGTGACGCTATTTTAGGCGCATTGGCATTAGGTGATATTGGCAAGCACTTTCCTGATACAGCCAGTGAATATGAAAATATTGATAGCCGTATTTTATTACGACATGTGATGAGCTTGGCCAAACAGCGGGGCTATGTACTAGGCAATGCCGATATCACCATTGTGGCACAAGCACCAAAAATGCTGCCGCACATTCAAGCGATGCGGGCCAACCTTGCCAGTGATTTAAATGCTGAACTTTCTCAAGTGAATGTTAAGGCTACTACCACAGAAAAATTGGGTTTTGAGGGACGTAAAGAAGGTATTTCCAGCCATGCTGTGGTTATTATGCAAAAAAGAGTTAACGAGTAAAGAAACCACATGAGCGAATTAAATTATTTATACGGCGCGCCGCTTTCTAAAGCCGACTTTAAAACCACTGCTGAAGACTTTATGGTCGATGAAGACTTAGGCATTGAGTTTACTGGCAGTGGTGAACATGTGTGTTTGCAAGTGGTTAAAAAAGGCGAAAACACTCAATATGTGGCCAAGCTTATTGCGCAAAAAGCGGGTGTGTCGCCAAGAGATGTAAGTTATGCCGGTATGAAAGATCGCCATGGCGTATGCTCGCAATGGTTTAGCGTAAAAGTACCGATTAAAAAGCACATTGATTTTACAGAGCTTAATAGCGAAAGTGTATTTGTAATATCGCAACAGCGGCACGAGCGAAAGTTGCGTACTGGTTGTCACAAAGGCAATAAATTTACCATTACCTTGCGTAATGTAACCGAGCCTTTAGATATTTTATGTCGCATAAACGCAGTACGCGCTGGAGTCCCTAATTACTTTGGTGAGCAGCGCTTTGGCCGCGATGGGCATAATTTGGTGATGGCTGAAAAAATGTTTGCCGGTGAGCGCATACGCGATAAAAAACTACGGGGTATTATTATTTCAGCAGCGCGTTCGCATGTGTTTAATCAAATTGTTAGTTTACGCGTGGCAGAACATGGCCTTGCTAAAACCATGCACCGTGAAGTATTTATGCTCAGCGGTAGCAATGCGTTTTTTGAAGATGCGATAAGCGATGAAAATATTGCACGTCTTGCCTCTGGCGACATTATGATGTCGGCGCCAATGGTGGGTAAAAGCGAAAAAGGCCTTACCGAACAAGAAAAAACATGGTTGGCACCGTATCAAGCATGGTGTGATGGTTTAGGTGAGTTAGGGCTTAAAAACGAGCGCAGAATGCTGCGTTTAATCCCCCAAGATCTAAGTGTAGAAACACTTGATGAACGTACATTAAAACTCAGCTTTGGCTTACCCAAAGGCTGCTTTGCAACGGCTTTACTGCGTGAACTGGTTGATTACACTGATGCCAGCCCTCGCGAGCGAAAAGAAAAGGATAACAATATACATGAAGATATTATTAAGTAACGATGATGGCGTAAACGCAAAAGGTATTGCTGTTTTATATCAAGCATTAACACAAATTGCAGACGTTACCTTGGTTGCCCCTGACAGAAATTGCAGTGGTGCAAGTAATTCATTAACGTTAATGAATCCACTGCGTGCTTCTACACTCGACAATGGATTTATGTCAGTAAATGGTACACCTACCGATTGCGTACATTTAGGTGTAAACCAATTGATGGATGAAAAACCTGACTTAGTGGTTGCAGGTATTAATCATGGCGGAAATTTAGGTGACGATACGCTTTATTCTGGAACTGTAGCAGCCGCAACAGAGGGCCGTCATTTAGGTTTGCCAGCGATTGCGGTCTCTTTGTGTTCTCATTATGGTGAACACTTTGAAACAGCTGCAGCAGTTACGGTGAATATTATTAAAGGGCTTGCATCGCATCCGCTGCCTAAAGATCAAATCATTAATCTTAATGTGCCCGATATTCCGCTAAGTGAACTCAAAGGGGTTAAAGTAACTCGTTTGGGCGCGCGTCACAAAGCAGAAACCATGACTAAACAAACTGATCCTTGGGGGCGTGATATTTTTTGGTACGGCTCGCTTGGAACAGAAAGCGACGCTGGAGAAGGTACTGATTTTTATGCCGTTAATAATGGCTATGCATCAGTGACTCCATTAAGCGTTGATATGACAGCAAAAGATAGTATTAAAGCCGTAGGAGAGTGGTTAGCCGAGTTGGAGATCAATCGTGCTGGCTAATTATACCCGCAGTGCACAAGCACTTTCAGATCTGTTACAGCGAGAAGGTGTAGAAGACGTTGAGGTTTTAAAGGCGATTGCGCAAATTCCTCGGCACATTTTTATTGACGATGTGTTGCAACATAAAGCGTATCAAAATACAGCGCTACCCATAGGGCAGGGGCAAACTATTTCGCAGCCTTATATTGTTGCTCGTATGACCGAACTAATGCGCTTGGCAGGTGTGCAACATAAGATATTAGAAATTGGCACCGGATCCGGCTATCAAACAGCGGTACTTGCTAAAACGTTTGATAAAGTGTATTCGGTCGAGCGTATTAAAGCATTGCAATGGCAAGCGAAACGCCGATTACATCAACTCGATTTATATAATGTCACTATGAAACACGGTGATGGTTGGCAAGGGTGGCAATCGCAAGCGCCATTTAATGGCATTATAGTGACGGCCGCAGCAAACACTATTCCTGCAGAACTACTCGCACAGCTTGCTGATGGCGGTGTCTTACTTGCCCCCATTGGTGAGGTCGAACAAAAATTAACCATGGTTATTCGCCAAGGCGATAGCTTTACAGAGCATGTAATTGCGCCAGTAAGATTTGTACCTTTAGTCCCTGGTGATATTGAATAGGAATTCACTTTGAAGTTGTTTACTAAGTTATACGATATGGCACTAGTGTGGGCAAAGCATCGCCACGCAGAGCGTTATTTAGCTGGCATGAGCTTTGCCGAATCGGTTTTTTTTCCTGTACCACCGGATGTAATGCTAGCACCTATGTCGCTGGCACAACCGAGCAAAGCGTGGCGTTTTGCAAGTTTTGCTACCGTCGCTTCTGTGCTTGGAGGCATTTTAGGTTATTTACTTGGCTTTTGGTTATTTGAACCCGTTGTTGAACCGTTTATTGCGCAAATGCAATGGCAAGATAAGTTTAATACAGCGCTGTCTTGGTTTAAAGATTATGGTGTATGGGTGGTATTTATTGCGGGGTTTTCGCCTATTCCTTATAAAGTATTTACCATTGGTGCAGGGGTATTACAAATGGCATTTTTACCTTTTATTATTGCCTCGGCAATTGGACGTGGAGCACGTTTCTTTTTAGTATCTGCCCTAATGAAATGGGGGGGAGTTAAAATGGAGAAAAAATTACGCCAATATATTGAAGTACTTGGTTGGGCTGTTGTGGCTTTAATTGCTGTTGCGTACATTCTATTGCGTTAAGCACTATATATTAATGTTATTAACACAGAGGGCAAAACACATTGAATAAACAAATACGCTGTTATGTTGCTTTATTTATTAGTGTTTTGCTTTGTGCGTGCTCGTCTCGCCACGTTCCTGCACCTGTAAGTAGTTTAAATAATAACATTAACGATTATACCTCGCGTATTAATATTAATGGTGGAAAATACACGGTACAAAAAGGCGATACACTTTACTCAATTGCTTTTAGTGCCGGAAAAGACTTTAGAGAGCTTGCAAAAAATAATTCAATACCATCACCTTATATAATTGTTCCCGGTCAAGTTGTATCTCTTTTAGAACCAAGCCAACCAAGGGCTACAGAAAAAACGTATCAAAAAAAGCCTGCTAAAAAACCATCAGGTTTACAAAAAATCAACAATAAATTAAAGAAAGAGCTTGATCAGCCGAAAAAACGAAGGTATGTTCAAAAACAAGCTAACCAAAAAATTAGCAATTCTAAAGATGTTTCAAATGTAAATTTGAGTTGGATTTGGCCCGCTAAAGGTAAAATTATTCAGCGCTTTTCTGATAAGGAAAACGGCTATAAGGGCCTACAAATTGCTAATGAAGAGGGTACTGCAGTACTCGCCGCAGCACAAGGAACGGTAGTTTATGCGGGTAGTGCACTAAGAGGTTACGGTAATTTAATCATATTGAAACATAATGATGATTACCTAAGTGCATATGCACATAACTCAAAATTACTTGTTAAAGAGAAGCATATAGTAAAGGCGGGACAAAAAATAGCAGAAATTGGTAACTCAGAGTCTCCTGTAACGGCACTTCGTTTTGAAATTCGTTATCGAGGAAAAGCTGTTAACCCTGCTAAATATCTACCCTGAACTAAAAGGTGTTGATTAACGGTGTTGGAGAAGGCTTATGGCTAGTACAGCAAAAGCTAACAAAGCGACTTCAGGCCTTAGTCATAAAGTTATTGATAGCTTGCTCAGGAGAAGTCTTATGGCTGATGTAGCAAAAGCTGATAAAATCTCCACTAATAATAAGTTTGACGACGCTGATATTGAAGAGCCGACGCAACTACTTGATGATGTGGAAGATGAAGAAGTATTTGTAAAAGAAGAAGTCACTAAAAACCTTGATGCCACCCAGTTATATCTTGGCGAAATTGGTTTTTCCCCTCTTTTAAGTGCGCAAGAGGAAGTTTTTTTTGCTCGCAAATCATTAAAAGGTTGCGAAGCGTCACGTAAACGCATGATTGAAAGTAATCTACGGCTAGTTGTAAAAATTGCACGTAGATATAATAATCGTGGCCTTGCTCTACTTGATCTAATTGAAGAAGGTAATTTAGGGCTCATCAGAGCGGTTGAAAAGTTTGATCCAGAACGTGGTTTCCGATTTTCTACTTATGCTACATGGTGGATCCGCCAAACCATTGAGCGGGCGATCATGAATCAAACTCGCACCATTCGCTTGCCTATCCATGTAGTTAAAGAACTTAATGTTTATTTACGCACCGCCCGTGAGCTAACGCAAAAGCTTGATCATGAGCCTACCGCAGAAGAAATCGCAGAAAGCTTAGATAGACCGGTCGAAGACGTTACCAAAATGCTACGTTTAAATGAAAAAATAGCGTCTGTTGATATGCCCATTGGCGGTGAAAACGACAGTGCATTACTAGATGTGATAGCCGATGAAAAAAATGTAGGCCCCGAAGGGGAAGTACAAAACAACGATATGAATACACATATTATTGATTGGTTAGGTGAATTAAACCCAAAACAACGCGAAGTATTAGCACGTCGATTTGGTTTACTTGGTTACGAACCCTCAACCCTTGAAGATGTTGGCCGTGAAATAGGCTTAACCCGTGAGCGAGTTCGCCAAATACAGGTTGAGGCGTTACGTCGATTAAAAGATATTTTGCAACAAGAAGGCTTAAGTACCGAAAGCTTATTTGAACAGTTCGCTTAATCTAATCTAAACACACAGAGAAATGAATACAGCCCGGCTTTTTAAGCCGGGCTGTTTGCGTTTAAAGCAGTGCTTTCAATTTATAAAGCAGTTCATGCGCCTGACGGGGTGATAGGTTATCAGGGTCTATTGCGCTCATTTGTTGCTCAAGCTCACTTGGCTGGCTGGTTTGTGGTTCACTATCAAACGGTAAAACCTGTTGCTCTGTAGTGACTGTGGTGACACTTTGATGGTTTTCAAGCAAGCTTAGCTTTTGTTTAGCTTGGGCAATAACTGCTTTAGGCACCCCGGCCAGTGCCGCTACTTGCAAACCAAAGCTCTTACTCGCTGCGCCATCTAATACCGTATGCATAAAGGCAATGGTATCGTTGTGTTCAATGGCATCTAGGTGCACATTAACCAGCCCAGGCGTTTGCTCTGCAAGCTCTGTTAGTTCAAAGTAATGGGTTGCAAACAGGGTTTTAGCCGCTATTTTTGAAGCGAGGTGATCAGCCGTCGCGTACGCCAGTGATAACCCGTCGTAAGTACTGGTTCCTCGGCCTATTTCATCCATAAGCACCAATGATTGCGCGGTGGCATTATTTAAAATAGCCGCGGTTTCGGTCATTTCAACCATGAAGGTTGAACGCCCAGATGCTAAGTCGTCACTGGCGCCAATGCGGGTAAATATTCTATCTATATTACCAATTTTAGCGCTATCGGCAGGAACGTAACAGCCAATATGTGCCATAAGCACAATAAGCGCAGTTTGGCGCATGTAGGTTGATTTACCGCCCATGTTAGGGCCGGTAATAATCAACATTTTACGCTGGTTATTGAGCTCCACAGGATTGGCAATAAACGGGTCTTTCATTACCTGCTCTACCACAGGGTGGCGGCCTTGTTTAATGCTGATATTATCGTTATCGCAAAGCTCAGGCTTGGCATAATTAAGTGTTTGGGCACGCTCTGCTAAATTGTTCAGTACATCTAGATCGGCAATTACTGAGGCCATTATTTGTAGCTGCTCAATATGCGGAGCTATAAATTCAAATAACTGTTCGTATAATTGTTTTTCAAGGGCCAGCGCTTTTGATTGACTGCCGAGAACTTTGTCTTCGTGTTCTTTTAGTTCTGGAATTATATAGCGCTCGTTATTTTTTAATGTTTGACGACGAATGTAATCTGCAGGCACTAAGTGCGAGTTGGCGCGGCTCACTTCAATAAAAAAGCCATGCACTCGGTTATAACCAATCTTAAGTGTACTAATACCGGTGCGTTCACGTTCGCGCTGCTCTAGCTGTTCAAGCACATCGGTGGCACCTTGGCTTAAATTACGCCACTCATCAAGTTCGCTGTTATACCCTGGCGCAATAACACCGCCATCACGAATTAACACTGGCGGATTATCAATGACAGCACGTTCAAGTAATGCTTGTAGCTCAGGAAGCTCTTTAGAATGCGTAATTATATGTGAAATACGTGTATCAGTTGCATCGTTTAATAAGCTATGCAGCGGTGCTAATGCTTGAAGCGCACTGCGAAGCCGTGTTAAATCGCGTGGGCGAGCGGTATGTAATGCCAAGCGAGCAATTACACGTTCTATATCACCAATCTCTTTGAGCGCGTCATGCAGTTCACCACATAATTGTGCATCTAAAATGGCAGTAATAGCATTAAGTCGTGAGTTGAGTTCATCTTTATTACGAATAGGAGTATGAATGCGACGTTTAAGTAATCGCGAGCCCATCGCCGTTGCTGTTTTATCAAGCACTTGGGCTAGGGTGTTTTCAAAACCACCTGATAAATTAACCGTTAACTCAAGGTTTTTACGGGTTGGCGCATCCAAAATAACCGCGTGTTCGTTATGCTCAAGAGTGATTGCGCGGATGTGCGGTAATGCAATGCGTTGGGTATCTTTTACGTACTGCATTAAACAGCCTGCTGCCACCAAGGCGCTATGTGCTTTGTCGACGCCAAACCCCACTAAATCTTTGGTCCCAAACTGCTCGCACAGTAAGTGTTGCGCGGTATCAAGGTCAAACTCCCATTCAGGACGGCGTCGTGCGCCTTTAATGTGTTCAATTAAGTGAGTGTTTTCAAAGTGTTCGCTATACAGTAATTCAGCAGGCGCTAAGCGTTGTAGCGTTGAGCTAAATGCTTCATCAGTGTTTACTTCAACAACATTAAAGCGCCCTGAGTTGATATCAAGATACGCAATACCGTATTGGCCTTTTTTATTTTGCCAAACACTGGTTAAAAGGTTGTCTTGGCGTTCTTGCAGTAAGGCTTCGTCAGAAATAGTACCTGGGGTTACAATACGTACTACTTTACGCTCAACAGGGCCTTTACTGGTGGCAGGATCGCCCACTTGCTCACAAATAGCCACCGACTCGCCCATTTGTACTAAGCGGGCTAAATAGTTTTCTACTGCATGATAAGGCACGCCCGCCATAGGAATAGGATCGCCGCCGGCTTTGCCACGATGTGTTTGTGAAATATCAAGCAATTGCGCGGCGCGTTTTGCGTCGTCAAAAAAGAGTTCGTAAAAATCCCCCATCCGATAAAACAATAAAATATCGCGATGCTCTGATTTTATTTTTAGATACTGCTGCATCATAGGGGTTTGTTGTTTTATAGTGTGCGGTGCATAAAGATCAAACGACATGTATTTACCCAAAGGCTGAATATGGAATTACATCAAGAGATTAAGACACTTGCTGCGCAATTAGGCGCTATTTTAACGGATAAACGCTTATGGATCACTACCGCTGAATCATGTACTGGTGGTGGAGTGAGTTATTCGCTTACCGATACCCCCGGAAGCTCTGCATATATTGACCGCGCATTTGTCACTTATAGCAATAACGCAAAGCATGAATTACTCAATGTGAAGCGTGATACCCTCGAGGAATTTGGCGCGGTGAGCGAACAAACAGTCATTGAGATGGCAGCAGGTGCATGTAAGGCGGCTAATGCTGATATTGGCATTGCTATTTCAGGAATTGCAGGTCCCGGTGGTGCCACTGAGGGCAAACCGGTAGGGCTTGTGTGGTTTGGCCTACAAATTAACGGTAAACACTGGACGTTTGAGCAAGTATTTGATGGAGATAGGGCGCAAGTTAGGCTGCAAGCTATTGTATTTTCATTGAAAAGTATAATAGAGAAGATAAAATAATAAAATTAGCTTGATACTGTGATTTCATACAGTATACTTGTCTGCATTAGCTGGATTTGGAGAGTAAAATGAACGATAACAAACAAAAAGCATTGGACGCCGCTTTATCACAAATTGAACGTCAATTTGGTAAAGGCTCAATCATGAAATTGGGTGACAATAAAGCGTTAAAAATTGACGCTGTATCAACAGGCTCGCTAGGTATTGATATTGCTTTAGGTATAGGCGGCTTACCAATGGGGCGAATCGTTGAAGTATATGGCCCAGAGTCATCAGGTAAAACAACGCTTACATTACAAGTTATCGCTGAAGCCCAAAAAGAAGGTAAAACGTGTGCCTTTGTTGATGCTGAGCATGCTCTTGATCCAATATATGCACAAAAACTAGGCGTTAACATTGATGAGCTACTTGTATCTCAACCAGATACGGGTGAACAAGCACTTGAAATTTGTGACATGTTAGTACGTTCAAGCGCAGTTGATGTGGTGATTGTCGATTCGGTTGCAGCACTTACACCAAAAGCTGAAATTGAAGGCGACATGGGTGACTCACATATGGGCTTACAAGCACGCTTAATGTCGCAAGCATTACGTAAGCTTACAGGTAACATTAAGCGCTCAAACACGCTATGTATTTTCATTAACCAAATCCGTATGAAAATTGGTGTAATGTTTGGTAACCCTGAAACCACAACCGGTGGTAACGCCCTGAAATTTTACGCCTCAGTACGTATTGATATTCGTCGTATTGGTTCAGTAAAAGAAGGCGACGAGGTTGTTGGTAATGAAACGCGCGTTAAAATTGTGAAAAACAAAGTTGCACCGCCGTTTAAACAAGCTGAATTTATCATTATGTATGGTGAAGGTATTTCTAAGCAGGGTGAGCTGATTGATTTAGGTGTTAAGCACAAACTTGTTGAAAAAGCAGGTGCTTGGTATAGCTACAATGGCAACAAAGTTGGCCAAGGTAAGTCTAATTCGATTAAGTTCCTTAAAGAAAACCCTGAAATTGCAGATGAAATTGAAGGTAAACTGCGTGAAATGCTATTGCTAAAAGCAACGGTTGAGCCTGAAGATGGTGAAGACGTATTAGGTGAAGCGCCAGATCTTTAAGCAAATTAGTTTTAAAGCTTGATTTGACCCGAGCTTAAAAAAGCGCTAACCAATTAGGTTAGCGCTTTTTTATTGCTTGCTATAAATTGACTTAAGCTCTGTTCATGAGAGCCCAGTACTCAAGTTTATAGCTGCCAGTTAACTGACAGTGAGTAGTTACGTGGCGCACCGTAGTAACCTTGTGCCCAATACAGGCTATGTATGTATTTTTCATCAGTAGTGTTATTTACATTAAAGGTAACACCAACATTTTGAGTGATTTCGTAAGTAGCCATTAAATCTAATAAGCCATAAGCGTCTTGTTTTGTAGTGACTAATGCGTTGCCTGCTGGATCTTTTACTTGCACACGGCTGATAGAATCTTGCCAGCGATAATTAGCACCTAAGATTAAACCGTCAATAAATGGCACTTGGTAAGTGGCTGCCATTTTTAATTGGTTTTCTGGTGTGTAATCTTTAACCAGCTCATCACCATCAATGCTTAAATTACTAAAGCTAATGCTGGCACTTAAATCGTCAGTTAAGCGACCGCTTAGCTCAATTTCGAATCCATCGCTATTGATACCATCTGCAGCATAATAACGCGTATCGCTAGGAAGAGAGTTTGGAAGTGCAACAGCAAGTCCATCTTGCTCGGCATCAAAGTAGGCGAGTGTAACAAATACTTGCTCACCTAAAAGCTGTGCTTTTAGGCCAACCTCAGTACTTTTGCCAATTACAGGAGCCAGTTGTTCAGCGTTAATGTCTAACTCTTTTTGTGGTACAAACGTTTCGGTATAGCTAGCATACGCAGATAACGACTCGGTAAAATCGTACACTGTACCAATATAAGGAATTAATTCTGAGTCATCACGGGTTTGTACTACATCATAAGCAATACCTTTAGTTTCCCAATCGGTATAGCGTACTCCAGCTAAAATGCTCAATGGTTCAGCTAATTTGATGCGGGTTGAAATATAAGCCGACCTTTGTGTGTTTTGTACATCACTGCCATTAGGCCTATCAACCAATGTCGCTTCTGGAATAACACCATCCCAACTTGCTAAATCAGGCATACCTGGAAAACCATTACCTGTAGTGTAGTCATAAAGCGATTGGTCATTAAAGTCCATGTTTGCCTGGCTGATGCCGAATGATAAGTCGTGCTCTAGCGAAAATAGCTCAAACTTACCGCTGGCATATAAATCATACAAATCTTGGGTGTCTTTGTAATCATAACGACTCGCATAGCCCGTTAAACCTAAACCAGTTTCTTTATCTGGTGTGCCATACACATAAAACAGCTCTGAATTTTGTTCATTTTTTATGTGGGCATAACGCGCTTTAGCGACCCAAGTCGCTGATAAGTTTTGCTCAAGTGTTACATAAACACGTTCAGCACTATTATCCCAATACGACCAATCTGCAGCTGTGCTAGTTGAGTCATCATAGTTAGTCGCTGAGCCATCAGTGTAATAAAGTGGTAACGCGCCCCATAAAGGACTGTCGGCATCTTTTTGTTCGTTTACGTAGTTGATGCTCAGTAGTGTATCGTCAGTCAGCTTACCCTCATAGGCAAGGTAGGCAACGGTTTTATCGGTTTCGTAACGGTCTAGGTATGACTCTTTATCTTGCTTAGTAAATACAGCACGAACAGCGTGTTCATCGTTAATCGGTGTGGAAACATCAATATCTACACGTTTGTTATTCCATGATCCATAAGAGGCCGATGCATGAGCTTGCGTTGTGTAGGTTGGTTTTTTTAGCACCATATTTACAGTAGCTGATGGGTTGCCTGCACCTGTCATCATGCCGTTGGCACCACGCACTATTTCAACGCGATCGTAAATTGCCGTATCAAGTGTACCTTGAATTGAACCTGAACTTTGCGGCGTGCCCAAACCATCAATTAAAAAGTTAGTTATTTCAAAACCACGGGCTTTAAAGTAAGTACGATCGGTTTCTATTTGTTCCACTGTTACGCCTGGGGTGCTTTCTAATACCGCATTAATATCATCAAGTGAAAAGTCATCCATCAACGCGCGTGAGACAACAGAAATTGACTGTGGAGTTTCTTTAATTGTTAAACCTAGCTTAGTCGCTGACTGTGCTTCTTCGGTAATATAATTTTTATGATGTTGCCCATAAACGGCAATTTTTTCTAGAGGTAGGTCGTCTTGCGTGTCGTTTGCAATAACATGGCCAGATAAAACCAGTGAAGTGAGCAGACTCAGCTTAAATACAAAGTTTTTTTGTTTGTGTAGCATCTTGTTTCCCATAAGATTTAAAATAGGAGTGTAATTTAATCTAAATGAGAGTGATTTGCAATTGCGTTATTGGTGCGTTTTTAGCGAAACGGGTTAACGTGTTCGTAAAACAATAAAAAAAGCGGCCGAAGCCGCTTAAAAAGTAAATCAGTACGTTAATTAGTAAGGAAATTAAAATGCATACTTAACAGAGAACTGTAAGCGATCCATATCGCCATCTGCACCGCTTTCAAGCTCACGTTCTGCATGTTTTAATTCTGCACCAAAGGTTAGGCGTTTAACCGGTGAATATAGAATATTTGCGCTGTAGCTTTGGCTTGATTCTGTTGGATCACCTGAAATTGAAAGTAAATCTGTGTTGTTATCTGCTGAGAAAAATGAATATAGGAAGGTAGAGCGCCATTGGCTGTTCCATTTATGTTGATAAGCAATAAATCCTGATGTTGAATCAATCGCATCTAAATCATTACCATTGAGTACCGCACCATGGGCTACATTAACGCCAACATAGCGACCTAAACCTTTACCTTGGGTCAGCATAAATTTAAGGTTGTCTTGACCAAGCTTAACCATACCCGATGCACTAACACCAAATGAGGTTTCATCAGCATCTAAACCGTCTTTTTTGTAGGTAAGTTGGCGTGCAAGTGCGGCAACTACAAAATTACCCCAATCTGCTTTGTGTGTATAACGTGCAGTAAAATCAGGTAATGAGGCATCATCCGTCACTGCCATGCTACCACCCGCTGTAGTGATGGTGCTTTCAGGATTTTCTAAAGAGAAAGACCACGCACCTGTGGTGTATTTAACTTGAGATTGACGAACAAACACAGTGCCTTCTGCTGGACCTATAAAGTCAAGTGCTTCAGGTAATGCGCCGACGTTTTGAAAGTTTGACCACGTTTGACCAAATAACCAGCCATCGTAAGAGATAAAGGCATGGCGAATACGCGGAGAATATGAATTAGACACACGCTCGTTGCCGCCAGGAGCAGAAGCTAAAAAGTCTAACTCAATTTTAGTTTTAACCGTTTTGCCATTATCTAAAAGTGTAGACGTACCAAAGTTAAAGCGAGATTCACGTGCGTGCATGTCAAATACAGCATCTGAGTTATTATCGCTGCCAACGGTTAATGTACTTGGTACATAAAAGTCACGGCCAACGCTTGTACCTGCAGGCGCACCCGCTGAGTAGTCACTCCACATTGCGTCGAGTTTAATATATCCACCATAGGTTAATTCTGTATCACCTATTTTTGCGCCATAGGCTGTGCTAGAAAGTGCACAAAGTACAGCGCTCGCTGCCAGTGTTTTAATTGGGGTAAGTTTCATTGTTGCGTCCTTTTATAGGCTACTTGTTGTATGTTATTTTCTTATGATATGTATTAACGTGTGTTATTCATATAGTACTAACAAATTGAATTTAAATAGTTTTAATTTAATTTTTTATGAATACGGGGTGTTAGTAACTAATCAAAGCTTTTTCTATATTTTAGATACTGTTGTATATGTACACAATTTACTCAATAAACTATTAGTCTATTAGACTAAGGTTTAATAAATATAAGTTGTTCATATTCTCTGTTTAAGTAATGTGTATTTTTTATGTAAATCAAGTGTAACTAAAGGGATTATAGATAAGATAATAGCGGTTTAAACCCAGATACAACTAATGTCTAATATTTAATAGTGCACTGCTGAGTAATCCTTGATGAAAAGCCAAAGTATAAATTGGAGACTAATATGTCACAAAGTATCTACCCAGTTCCTGCGAATATTAAAAACGCAGCGCTCGTCGATAATGAAAAATATAATACGATGTATAAACAGTCTGTAGAGGACCCTGAAGGGTTTTGGGCTGAGCATGGTAAGCGCCTTGACTGGTTTACTCCTTATTCTAAAGTAAAAAATACTTCATTTGATAAAGGTCACATCAGTATCAAATGGTATGAAGATGGCCACCTAAACGCATCTTATAATTGTATTGATCGTCATTTAAAGACAAAAGCAGATAAAGTAGCGCTTATTTGGGAAGGTGATGATCCTTCACAAAGCGAAAATATTACTTATCAACAATTGCATGATGAAGTCGCTAAATTTGCCAATGGCTTAAAAAAGTTAGGTGTAAAAAAAGGTGACAGAGTCGCCATTTATATGCCAATGAGCCCACAAGCTATTTATGCAATGCAAGCTTGTGCTCGTATAGGTGCAATCCATTCTGTTATATTCGGTGGCTTTTCACCATCAGCTATTGCCGATCGTATTAATGACTCGGGTGCTAAAGTGGTGATCACTTCAGATGAAGGTCGTCGTGCGGGTAACTGTGTACCGCTTAAAGCCAATGTTGATGAAGCGGTACTACAAGACTCTGTAACTACCGTCGAGCATGTAGTTGTGCATAAATTAACGTCAGGCGATGTTGATTGGCATAGCCATGATATTTGGTGGCATGATTTAGTTGCGGATCAAGCGCCAGAGTGTGAGCCTGAGCGCATGAATGCTGAAGACCCATTGTTTATTTTATACACCTCAGGTTCTACAGGTCAGCCTAAAGGTGTGGTACATACCACTGGTGGTTATTTAGTGTATTCATCAATGACTCATGAATATATTTTTGACTTAAAAGACGAGGATATTTTTTGGTGTAGTGCCGATGTTGGCTGGATCACAGGTCACAGTTATATTGCTTACGGGCCGCTTGTTAATGGGTGTACGCAAGTCGTATTCGAAGGTGTGCCAACTTACCCAACAGCAGGGCGTATGGGTGAAGTTGTTGATAAGCATAACGTTACCATTTTATACACCGCACCTACTGCTATTCGTGCGCTTATGGCCAAAGGTGATGAGCCAATTGCCAGTTCAAACCGAGATAGCCTGCGTATTTTAGGTTCAGTAGGTGAGCCAATTAACCCCGAAGCGTGGACCTGGTACTTTGAAAAAATTGGTAAATCGAATTGTCCAATTGTTGATACCTGGTGGCAAACTGAAACTGGCGGCATTATGATTGCGCCACTTCCAGGTGCAACCGATATGAAACCTGGCTCTGCAACTCGTCCATTTTTTGGTATTGCACCGGCGTTATTTGATGCTGAGGGTAATACATTAGAGGGCGCTGTTGAAGGAAACCTAGTTATTTTAGATAGCTGGCCTTCGCAAGCACGCACTGTGTATGGCGATCACGAGCGCTTTGAGCAAACTTATTTTAGTGCTTACCCGGGTGTTTACTTTACTGGTGACGGTTGCCGTCGTGATGAAGATGGCGATTACTGGATCACAGGACGTGTGGATGATGTGCTTAATGTATCTGGGCACCGTTTAGGTACTGCTGAAATTGAAAGTGCCTTAGTTGCTCATGAAGCCGTGGCTGAAGCCGCAGTTGTAGGTTACCCGCACGATATTAAAGGCCAAGGTATTTACGTATACATTACTCCTAACGAGGGGGTAACGGTGAGTGATGAGCTAACAAAAGAGATCCGTAACTGGGTACGAAAAGAGCTTAGCCCCATTGCATCACCCGATATGATTCAATGGTCGCCAGGATTACCAAAAACTCGTTCAGGTAAAATTATGCGTCGTATTTTACGTAAAATCGCCGCAAATGAACACGAACAGCTAGGTGATACATCGACACTCGCCGATCCATCAGTCGTTGATGAGTTAGTAGAAAATCGATTAAATCGTTAATTTCGCGTTAAAAGCTTGATTACAAGTTGATTCTAAACGTAGTATATCGGCTGTTGTCTATTGGGTAGCAGCCGAATTTTTTGGGAGTGAACAATGAGTCAGTTTTTAATAGCGGACGATCATCCGTTATTTCGCGAAGCATTAAAAGGCGCTTTGAGTGCAAAATTTGTAGATTTAGAAGTGTTTGAATCTGCCGATTTTGATAGCACATTGCAGGTGTTAAGCGAACAAGAAGATCTTGATATATTACTACTAGATTTACACATGCCAGGTAACGGTGACTTGTACGGATTAATCCGTATACGTGAGGATTATCCGAGCCTACCTATTGCGGTGGTTTCGGGTAGCGAAGATGCCAATATTGTTTCTAAAGTCATGGGTTATGGCGCTATGGGGTTTATTCCCAAATCATCTTCATCGGATGATATTGCTAATGCAATAAACCAAATACTAGAAGGCGACACCTGGCTGCCAACTGAACTAAAAAATAAGGTAGCTGAAATTGAAGGCGAAGATAGAGAAATAGCCGCACAAGTTGCATCACTTACTCCACAACAATACCGCGTATTACAGTATTTACACGAAGGCCTACTGAATAAACAAATAGCGTATGAGCTGCATATTTCAGAAGCCACAGTTAAAGCACACATTACAGCTATATTTAGAAAGCTCGGTGTTTATAATCGTACCCAAGCTGTTTTAATTGCCGCAAAATTACAACTAGAACCCATAGAGCAAGCGCAGTGATTTAAATAATACCCGTTGTTATAAATGAGTGGTAAATTATAACGATAAAAATGGCTCAATACTGAGGCAGAATTACCCATGTAGTTGTTCTAATAAATAATCATATTTTTAATAAAGTTGGTATATGAGGCAAGCGCCTATTTTGTAACGTAATGGTATTAAGTCACTCTGTTACTGCAGCATAACAAGTCATTCATCTTTATTACATGACCTACTCGGTAAATAATGCTAGGTTACGGGCATTTTGTAATTAAGAGAGCATGGTATGTCAGACTCAAAAGACTCACCAAACATATCCCAAGGGGAAAATAAAGCCGCTAATAATGGCTGGTTTAATCGTTTTTTAGCCACTGTAGAATTTTTAGGGAATATGCTTCCCCATCCTATAACGCTATTTGCAATGTTCTGTATTGCCATTATTTTATTTAGCGGTATTGCCGATTGGTTTGGACTCAGCGCCATTGATCCTAGGCCTGAAGGGGCCGCTGGGCGGACTCCTGGCGGTGTTATTGAAGTGGTAAGCTTACTCAGTGCAGAAGGCTTACAACGTATTGTAACAGGACTGGTGACTAACTTTACTAGCTTTGCGCCACTGGGCACCGTGTTGGTTGCTTTATTAGGTGTGAGTGTGGCAGAGCATTCAGGGCTATTATCTGCCGCTATGCGTGGCATGGTGATGGGGGCTTCTAAACGTTTAGTGACCTTCATGGTGGTGTTTGCTGCTATTTTATCTAATACCGCTTCTGAGTTGGGTTATGTAGTGCTGATACCACTTGCTGCAATGATCTTTCATAGTTTAGGTCGTCATCCGCTGGCAGGTCTTGCTGCGGCGTTTGCCGGTGTATCTGGCGGTTACAGTGCTAATTTATTACTCGGTACTATCGATCCATTACTAGCCGGTATTACCACACCAGCGGCACAAATGATTGACCCAACTTACCAAGTAGGCGCTGAGGCGAATTGGTATTTTATGATAGTGTCAGTATTTTTAATTGCGATTTTAGGCACACTCGTCACTGAAAAAATAGTTGAACCGCGTTTAGGCAAATATAATCCAGATGAAGCTGGTGAAGATTTAACCCAAAATAATATTGCTGGTTTAACTGCCAAAGAAAAGTCGGGCTTAAAATGGGCTGGATTCTCATTACTACTGGTTTCATTACTACTCGCGTGGACGGTTGTACCTGCTGACGGCATTTTACGCAACCCAGAAACGGGCTTAGTGACTAACTCTCCATTTTTAAAAGGAATAGTGGTTTTTATTTTTGTCACCTTTGGTATTCCTGGATTTGTGTATGGGCGTGTTGTTGGCACCATGAAAAATGACAAAGATGTGATTAACGCCATGAGCAAAAGTATGAGCTCTATGGGGATGTACATTGTTTTAGTATTTTTTGCTGCGCAGTTTGTGGCCTTTTTTAAATGGACTAACTTAGGCACTATTTTAGCTATTAATGGCGCTGCATTATTACAAGCGCTTAGCCTAACTGGCCCAGAAGTGTTTGTGCTGTTTATTTTAATGTGTGCTTTAGTGAACTTAACCTTAGGTTCATCGTCAGCGCAGTGGGCAGTAACTGCGCCTATTTTTGTTCCTATGCTAATGCTAATTGGTTATGCACCAGAAACAATTCAAGCTGCTTATCGTATTGGTGACTCGGTGACTAATTTAATTACGCCGATGATGAGTTACTTTGGTTTAATCCTCGCGGTTGCTACTAAATACAAAAAAGACATGGGAATAGGCACCTTGGTAGCGACTATGTTGCCATACAGTTTAATCTTTTTTGTTGGCTGGGTGGTGCTGTTTTACTTATGGGTCTTTGTTTTAGGTATGCCAGTAGGTCCTGGGTCACCAACGTATTACACACCGTAATTGTTTACTATTTACTTATAAAAATGCCAGCTTATTAGCTGGCATTTTTAATTACTATGTAAAGCTAATTATGAAAACACCACGGTTTTATTGCCATTAATAAATAGCTTATGTTCTGATGCTAGTTGCAATGCTTTACAAAACACTGTTTTTTCCACGTCTTTACCCATTTTAGCCATCATTTCAGCCGTATTAGCATGGGTTACACTGGTCACGTCTTGTAAAATAATAGGGCCTTCATCTAGCTCATTATTTACAAAGTGAGCCGTGGCACCAATAATTTTTACACCGCGCTCAAACGCCTGATGATACGGTTTAGCACCAATAAAAGCCGGTAAAAATGAGTGATGAATATTGATGATTTTACCCTCAAATCGACCAACAAACTCAGGGCTTAAAATACGCATGTATTTCGCTAATCCTATAATGTCAGGGTTATAGGTGGCAATTAAGTCACCCACTTTTTCGTCGTGCTCACTGCGTGTGAGCCCTTCATGAGAAACAACATGAAAAGGAATATCAAACCCTTTTACTAACGGCGCTAAGGTAGGGTAATTGGCAATCACGGCGAGTATTTCAATATTTAGGGCTTGCTCAAATTGCTTTAATAACATACCGCCTAAACAGTGAGCTTCTTTTGTGGCTAATAGTACGACTTTGGTTTTTTCTTTACCGTGAAGCGCCACTTTTGCGCCCGCGGGTAATACTTCACGAAGTTGTGCTAACAATTCAGGATGGGGCTCGCCTGTGAGTTCTGTGCGCATAAAAAAGCGCTGCGCATCTTTATCTACAAACTCGTTATTGCGAATAATATTTAAGTTATGTCGGTGACACAGTCCGGTAATTTTGGCGATTAAACCTATATCGTCTGCGCATTGGGTGGTTAGTATGTAACTCATTTTCCTCATTCTTACCCAAGTAATTTGATGCTTCATTATTTGCGTTTTAGCTCAGAAAGCAAGGCCTTTGTGTGATGCACAATGTTTAATTTGTATTAACGCTAAAATAGCGTTAGCTAGGTTAATTTAGCTTTAAGTAAGTTTAACAAGCTGTGTACTGGCTATGTGAAAGGCTAAATTGGTTTTGGTTCTTTATTACTGCTTATATACTATCGTCTAGTTATAAAGTGTTTTTTAGTGTGTTTTACTATTGCAAGAGTGTATTAAATTGCTAAACGATCTCGTTTGTGCTTAATTTGTATACAGGTATGCGTTGTATAGTAATGCAAACAATGAAATTTTTTAGCTAACGGGCTACAAAATAAAAAGAGCTTGATGGCTTGTAATGTTAATTGGAGAAATAATGGGAAACTTAAGCTTAAAAAATAAACTATTGCTACTGGCTGTTTTACCATTATTCGTTTTACTGATTAGCTTTATGGCAAGCTCATATTATTTAGAGATGCAAAACCAACAGCAAAATTTTAATGAATTCAAAACCAAGCTAATGGCAGATAAGCAAACATTGCTAAAAACAGAAATTGAAATTGGCTCACAAATAGTACAATACCAATTAGCACAAGGTAATGAGCAAGATGTAAAAAATGCGCTGCGAGACGTAACCTTTGGCGAAGATGGTTATTATTTTATTTATGACACCGATGGCGTGAGTATATTTCACGCTTTATTAGGGGATGCGATTGAAGGGCAAAATAAAATAGACATGACCGACCCTAATGGTAAAAAAATAATCGTTGGCTTACTTGAGCAAGCCCAAAAAGGCGGCGGTTCTTTTATTTATGATTTTAAAAAACCTAACACAACTGGCTTGGTTGAAAAAATAGGGTATGCCGCCATGATCCCTGGCACTAATTGGATGATTGGTACTGGTACCTATATGGATGACATTGAGATAGAGCTTGAAGAGTATCAGCAAACAATGGCTGAGCATTTAAGTGAAAAAATGACTACATTAACGTTGTTATCATTACTGTTATTAGTTCTGGCGACCGTTACTGCTTTGTATGCGGCTAATAATATGGTTAAGCCAATACATAGAATGGTACAAAGTTTAGATGACATAGCCAAAGGTGAGGGGGATCTCACTAGGCGCTTAGAAATTGATACGCACGATGAAATTGGTCAATTGGGTGAATCGTTTAATCTGTTTGTTAGTAAGCTGCATAGTATTATTTCCGGCGTGGTCGATGTGACGAGCGATGTTAAAACGGCCTCATCAGATATCAATACGCAAACCCTATTAATTGAAGATAAATTATTAAAACATAACCATGAAACTGAATTAGTAGTCACCGCTATTACTGAAATGTCAGCAACCTCGCATGAAGTGGCACAAAACACTACACAAGTTGCGGTATCAACGCAGGCAGCAACAAAAGAAGTGGCTAATGCGCAAGATTGTGTAGATGTATCACTCAGTGAAGTGTCAAATTTAATGGGCGAAATTAACCAAGCCGCTGAGCAAGTAAACTCGTTAAGTGAACAGTCTAAAAAGATTAATAGCGTGTTGAGTGTCATTGGGGGTATTGCTGAACAAACTAACTTACTGGCATTAAACGCCGCTATTGAGGCTGCACGAGCGGGTGAGCAAGGTCGTGGTTTTGCCGTTGTAGCTGATGAAGTAAGAAGCTTAGCAAGCCGCACTCAAGATAGCACATTAGAAATTAATGAAATGCTTAGCGAATTACATAACTTAGTCACTGCGGCTGTAGGTGCCATGCAAGCGAGTCAACAAAGCTGTAATCGCTCTGTAGAGTCTTCACGCGCTATATCTGAAAGCTTAGGTGCGGTTACTACATCGGTGACAGCAATTAACGATATGAGCACACAAATTGCCACCGCGGCTACTGAGCAAAGTAGCGTTACAGAAGAGATAAACCGTAACGTGTATGCAATTCAAGAAATTGTGAACGAATTAACGCAATCGAGTAAAACGACCTCTTCGGTAAGTCAACACTTAGCGGGACGAGGTCAAAACTTAGGTGATTTAGTTGGTCAGTTTAAAATTTAAATAGCACTTAGCTATTAATTGCTTTAGGAAGCCGTGACTTATTTAGTTACGGCTTTTTTTTTGCTTTATTTTTAGTTAAAGCGCGATAGTTTATAGCGTGCTACAACCATAAATATTTAACAGCACAGCGATTTTTTAATATTTTTATTAGCGACTAATGTACACTATAAGAGTCTGTTGATTTTTTTGGATTTAAGCGTGTTCAACCTCGAATGATAAACAGACCCAAGCTAATCTCATTAATAAGTACTTACTTATTACAGTAAATTTATAGTGAAACGACTATTTTAGGGTTTTTAAATGATAGAGTATCCGGTTGATCAGTTACCACAACTCATAAACGACTTATTGCAGTGTGATACCACTGAGCGTAAAAATAAATTACTTATTGATGCTCAGCAAACCTTATCAACTGAGCACTTATCTTTATTGTTTGAGGCGATCCCTAAAGAGCAGCGTCTTGAAATTTGGCATTTATTAGATGAAGACACGCAGCACGAAATTTTTGTTAATTTAAGTGAAGATAGCTGTTTATGGTTACTACAAACACTAGATGACAGTGCCGGATTTAAATTATTAGACGAAGTAAATGTTGAAGAGCTACTTGAATTAGAAGAAGTTATTCCACAACGTTTTGTTGATTACGCTAAAAAACAACTCGATGAAGCACAAACTAAGCAATACGAATTGGCTCAGCAATATACGCCAGAGCAATTAGGTCACTGGATTGGGTTTGATTTTTTAAAGGTGTCAGACAAACTCACTGCGGGTGGCGCTAAAAAGCTGCTACATAAAGGCTTACCGCAATACAGCGAAGTTATTTATTTAGTGAGCCGTAAAGGTAGCTTAATCGGTGAAGTTGCGGTTAATGATCTGATAAAAGCGCATGATAACGAGAGTTTAATAACGTTAGCTAATCATGACTTTACCTTATTGCACGCAGACCATGATTTATATGAAGCCGCTGAAGTGGTTATTCATAGCGAGAAAATGGCCATGCCCGTGGTGAATGCCGATAACAAATTAATAGGGCGTTTAACCATTGCATCAGCTTATGAATTACGTCAAGAAATCGCTGACGAAGCCACAGCAAAGGCTGGTGGTTTACGAGAAGACGAAGACCTATTTGCCAGTGTTCGAAAAAGTGCTAAAAACCGTGGTATTTGGTTGGGTATAAACTTAGCAACGGCATTCTTAGCCTCGTGGTTTATCGGTTTGTTTGGCGCAACCATAGAGCAAGTAGTTGCTTTGGCAGTATTAATGCCCATTGTTGCTTCAATGGGCGGTATTGCCGGTAGCCAAACCTTAACCGTTATTGTACGTGGCCTTGCACTTGGTCAGGTTACCGACTCAAACCGTAAAGCGCTGCTCAAAAAAGAGCTGCGTGTGGGGGCGGTTAATGGCTTGGTGTGGGCATTAGTGATTGGTTTGCTAACCTTTGTATGGTTTAACGATATTATGCTTAGTATAACTATTACTGTGGCAATATTACTTAACTTAGTGGCCGCGTCGTTGGCGGGCGTAGTGATCCCCTCTATTTTAGATAAAATGAAAATTGATCCTGCGTTGTCGGGTTCAGTAATTTTAACCACAGTCACTGATATTGTCGGCTTTGTGACCTTTTTAGGATTAGGTAGTTTGTTATTACTCTAGTTTTTAAGCTAAACGCCCGTTCCACGAAGTGGCGTTTAGCAATATATAAAATAATAGCATTACAAGCCCGTTAGAATGCTTTAAACAACAGTACTTATTTTATTTCTACCTTCGGTTTTTGCGCGGTACAAAGCCGTGTCTGCGGCGTACAACAGCGCCTCGTAGGTGCGGTACTGACTATTATGCTCACAAGCAATTCCTTGGCTCACACTAACTTTAACCTCTGGTGGTAGGCCTATATCTGTAAATGTCATCGCATTAATTTGTTGTTGTACATGCTTGGCAACAATGGTTGCACTTTTTATATCGCAACGCGGTAAAATAATAGCAAACTCCTCACCGCCATATCTAGCTGCCAAACACTCTCTTGACGGAATACAATGCAAAAGCATTTTTGCAATTTTTTGTAAGCATTTATCACCTTTAATATGCCCATAGGTGTCGTTGAATTTTTTAAAGTGGTCAACATCAATCAATATGCTGGTGAGAGGTTGTTGGCTTTGAATACTTTCTTGCCAGTATTTTTTTAGTGACTCATCTAAAGCTAAACGATTAGCGAGCCCAGTTAAGTGATCGGTCGAAGCTTGTATTTTTAAACGGTTATACATTGCTTTATGCGTACTGAGATCATGAAGTATGCAAACGTATAATTTTTGCGCCGATGCAATACTTTTTGGCATGCTTGATATTGATAAGTCTGCTTCAATAACATCACCATTCGCTTTATTTATTTTTATTTCATTTGGGCCAAAGCTAAGGGGAGTATCTTTAATGCCTATCCAATTTAATAAGGTCTGTTTATATTTATCAAGATCGGCACCGTGTAGAAACGACAGTAAGTTTTCGCCTATTAGAGATTGCTGAGAGTAACCTAATAGCTGTGCTGCTTTTGGGTTTGCAAACTCAAAACCACCATGCTCATTAAGTACAAAAATGCCTTCGGCGGTGCCGTTAAATAATTCAATTAAAGCGCCAAATTGGGTATGAGAAAAAGGGGATGATAAAGCGCAATCGAAGGGGAGTGCTTTATCGTTTTTAACCGCTGCAGTCTCTTTTTTATTAATTTGTTTAGACACGTTTTAGCCTTAGCATGGTACAGACGTTTTTGATGTCTACAAATTTACATAAAAAAGTGCAATTAAACCTTTCGGTAATCTTCTGTTTTTAAGGTATTGATTTTTATTGTTTATATTTTAAATTTGCACAGGTTTTTAGTTAACCTGTGCAAAGTATTCAGGTGTTATTAGTCTGTTTTAGTTAGGTCTTTTGTTATTTTCAACCTGCGGGTCGGCGCTTAAGCCTAACTCACGCAGGTCAAACCTTGCTTGTTTTACTGTTGGCTCTTGCGCTAACTGTTGCACTCGTTGCTGAAGATTATCAGCGGCAGTTGTTACAACAACAATATCGCCTACGCGGTGTTTTAGCTGCAAGTCATAACGTGTTGCCAGGTTGGTAAAGTCGGCATCTGTCGTTAATTGTAGTAACACTTCGCCAGTGAATTGCAGCCCAGTACCGCTTTGGCTATCAGTAATAATATCGCCAAGCTGTAAGCTATTTGCGTTGTTGGGTTGATTGGCTAAGCTGGCGAGTATCGAAGCGCCGGGTGTTATACCTGCAGTTGAACCGTGTGCGTGTGCCAGTGAGGTTATGCTCACGGCAAGGGTAAGTACTGTAATAAAAATATTCGTTTTCATAAAAATTCCTTTATTAGTGGCCGTAAAAACGCAGGGACCAAGATAGCAGCGTGCCATCTACACTATTATTGGTTTCGTTCATGCTGAGTAAGCCCGTTTGCTCACTGTAAAGTAAGGTTTGGCTAGTGCCATTGTCGGTATCAATTAAGCGAATTTTCCACTGTCCGGCTGCCGATTCACCATAAAAATGTTGGCTTAATAATAGTGCGTTTTGCACTGGGGTATCGGCCGCGTTTATTAACCCTGTGCGTGGGCTTAATAGGACACTGCGAGTACCTGATGGAGAAATAAGCTCAATGGCAAGGTCACGCATACGAGTATGATCAATCGATAGCTTTAACTGTACAGCTTCAATGGTTAGATTATCAGTGATTGCTAGCGTATTTTGTACACCATTTACGTTAGCATCAGGTATTGTTAGTTCTGTGTTAGCGGTATGCCAATCAGATACCTGTAATGTGGGTAATAACGCAGTAGTTTGTTGAGCCATTGCAACAGCAGCGTCAACATCAATTGCGCCTAAGCCATAAAAGGGATGAACGTTGTATCCTGCCGCATTTTGTTGCCAACCAGGAATGGCGTTGTAGCTGACTGCATCACCATTTGCATCTGTAAAATTAATATCAACACCGGCATTGTTACCATCGAGTTTACGTGCTGTAGTGGCGAGGATATGTTTAATGGTTCTGGCATCAAGTTGCGGATTAGCCGACATAACAAGCGCTATTGCGCCCGATGTATTGGCAGCTGCTGCAGAAGTGCCATACATGGCAGCGGTGGCATCGCAGTGGCTATCTAACCCGGTGTTTTGTAGGGGATATCTATTGTGCTGTTAATGGTATTAAAACCGGCAGCGCAGCCACTCATATCTGTGGTAACAATACCTGCTTGGCTTTGAGCGTTTTCACCACCGGGTGCGGTTAAAAATACATTAGCGCCAACAGAAGAATACGATGCTAATTTACCGTTTGCGTTGTAGGCCGACACCAGCATATTCCAAAAACTGGCGTTATCGGTACTTAAATTAGCGTTATGAAATGGCAAGCCCGCGTTATTAAATGGTTGTTGCTGCTCATACGGAAATACTTGAAATGGCGTACCGCCAAAAAAAGTAGTGTATTGGTAAAATGCGTTACCCGCTGACTTTACAAATAATGCACCTAAGCCGTTGTTACTGTTTAAGCTTACTTGCTGCATTACGCGCTCTTTTAATTGCAGGCTAAGAGTATGCTCTTCTGCATCAACGTTTTTAAATAATGCTGGTTTACTGCTGTAGCTTTGATTGTAAACGCGAGAGTTTGCAGAGCCCGTTAATGGCATACCATGCGATTGTAGCCAGTTACTTATTGTTTGCGCATCAAGGTAATTAAACCCAATAAGGTGTGCATTAGGTGCAACACCACGACCGTTGCAGTGCCGGTTAACAAATTAAGTGAGCCTGTAATGACATTATTAACTAAATCAGGGTGAGTTAGTTCTATGCCGCTGTCTATTACGGTAACGGTAACGCCATCCCCTTTAATACCTTGCATATCGGTATTCAGTAAATTTAAATCTTCGCCAGCAACCGTGTTTGTAGTAAGACCATTGTAGCCGATGTTATTTAAATGCCATTGGTAAGGTGTAAGAGGGTCGCTATTGGTTAAGTGATCCGCAGCGAGGCTGCTAAATGCACCAAGTAGGCAGCAACTTAGCAGGGTTTTTTTAATATACATAAATAATACAATCCTTATTTTTATGTTTTTGATATATAAATCAAGTTGTTATTAGATTGTTTCGTATATTAAATTATTAAGCAATTGAAAATTGAGGTTTTTATTATAGATTAGTAATAAAGGATGGTTATTAATAATGCTGCTTGGTATGTGTTAGCGTTAAGATGTTTGGCTTATAAAAATTGCACAGGAGTAAATCAGCCCTGTGCAATTTAGAAATTAATTGTTGTTAATTAATGTTCTTCTTTATTTATAACTTGAGGGTCGGTACTTGTATAAGGATTACCATTGCACTCAACATTAAATACCAAACAGGCAGTACCTGGGTTTTTATCGGTGTCGATAATGGTAATTGTGTGGCCGTTATCACTTACTTCATAGCTGAAATCTTGGGCGCAAGGTGTTTCTTTATTAACATCGGTGATAGTGGCGCCAGTAAATAAAAATTCATTTTGAATTGTGGCTTCATCTAAACTATAAATACCTGCGGTTTCGGTTCTTACAACTCCGCCGCCAGTCACATTTTTGCCATCTATAGAGTATGTAAAGTTAGCTTCGTTATCACTGCCTAGTACAATGTTAACTGTAAAGTGAATTTGCGCTTGAGTGTTATTCATATTATTTCCTTTTTATTCATGGTTATAGTTGAAAGTTGTTAATGCCCAGCTTAACTAGGCGTGCTTTTATATGGGGTATCTCGTTTGCTCGATTTAAGCAAGTGTATGCCTGCATCTTTGGGTAAGTTATGAGAAGGCTTTGATTTGTTTCTGCTGTTTTAGCAATGGCTTGAAGCATATTTAAGCAAAAGCGGTCTCGCTTTTCTTTGGTTGTTGCTAATAGTGCTTTAAGTAAGTTTACTCTTATAAGTACTATGCTATCGCCAATTTTAATTTGATCAGCAATATATTGTTGGTAGTTTATATCATTCTCAAGTGTAGTTAATAATTCATGTGCTTTTAGCGGTAACTTTCTATCAATAAAGTATTGTATAAGAGTTAATTGTGTATTAACAGATAGGTTATCTTTAAGTTTTTGATTTTTCTGGAACTTAATTATTTCAAAAACATACTTATCAATACGCTTGTCGTCTGAAAGAACTAGCTGGTGAGATAGGAATCGATAATAAGCACGTTGAAATTCTTCATTCTTAATGTCTTGTAATCGTGCATTATTAATTGTAAGAGTAGCTTTCTCCGCTTTTTTATAAGCTGGTTGCTTGTTAGGTAAATAACTTAGAATGTAACTTTGCTGCATATGTATGTTTGCAGACATGTAAAACAGGCTTGCGTCATTGGGTGAGTAAACAATCATTTTTTCTACTACGGCAACGGCACTTTCTAGCATATCGACTGCTGCATTAAAGTTACCTAGTCTTTCTTCTGTTTTTGCCAGCCAACTGATGGTATCGGCTTTATCGCGCAATAAGTTTTTGTTATTGGGTTTTAGCTCAAGGGCTTTATTTTTAAGGGCGAGCGACTCTGTAAAGCGTTGTTTCGCGCCAGTGTAGTTAAATTGCTTTAAATACAAAGATCCCAGCGAATTATGCGAATACGATAGCTCCATAATCGAGTTAAAATCATTCGGTGCTAACGAATACATGGTTTCGCTATATGAATGGTACTTTTTAAATAATGGCTCAGTGGCGGCGTAATCGCTTTTATCATAATGAAGCTGACCGAGCCAAAAGGCATTCGCACCGGCAAGCGTTAATAGCTCTAAATTATTTGGTTGTATTTTTAAAAGTGCCTCAAGACGCGTGCGGGCGTTTTCAAAGGCGGTTTTAGCCTCAATGGTTTTACCGCGCGAATAAGCCACTTCGCCCATCGCCTCTAGGGTTTGCGCGTACTGAAAGCGACTTTTAAACTTGGCTTGTTGACTGCTAAAGTTAAATAGCGAGTTTGGCTCCTCAGCTTGTTCAGTAAAGTACTCCAGTGCTTTATTGCTAATACCATCGAGCAAATCCATACGCTTAACGCTGCGCAGTTTATCGGCAAAGTCACCGACCATAAAGCCAAGTAGGCTTTCGGCTTCTTGGCGCTTTTGCTGTGCAAGTTGCTGCGCTTGAAAACTAGTAAAGCTCATGAATAGGGCAACACAGGTAAGTAAGCAAAGCAGTGCAATCGTGCCGCGTTTTATTATTTTTTTTGTTTTACTATTTTTGAGGGAGCTATTTATAAGGGCGCGTTCGTCATCGTCTAGTTTGAATATATTGTCGTTTAATAAGGTGAGCGCTTCTTGCAGCGGTTTACCCGGCGCTAACAGGTAGGCGTTACTTTTGTGCTCATTAAGCCACTGTTGCGTGTGGTGGTGCAAACGGCTTTTAATAGCAAGGGCATCTTTATGATCGTTTATCCACTGTTTGGCACGTGGCCATTGGCGTAATAATGCCTCGTGGGCAAGGCTAAAGCAGGCTTCTTGGTTTTGTAAGTGCGATACAAATAAGCGACTGTCGACCATGGCTTGTACAAGCTCTTTTTGGCTGGTGTTGGTTAATGCTTGTAAGCGGGCCGCACGGCTAGTAATGGTTTTACCATCTGGGTTTAGCGTCACTAACTGCGATAATACGCTTTTTAGTTGCTGTTGTTGTTTTGCGCTCAGCCCAATAAAAACATCTTCTGCCTTTTTACCAATGGCGCCTTCAATACCGCCGAGTTTTTCATACACGCTGTGCAATAACTCATTATTTTCACTGCGCTGTAAATACAGCTCTTGCAGTGTGTATTGCAACATGGGCAGGGCATCAGGGTTGTTGGCGGTATCGGCACACAGTATTTCATCCAGCGGAGTTTTGGTTTGCGGGTCGTGTGAGAACGTTAAATTAGCGGTTAATGCCGGCAAGCGAATAATTTGTTGAAGTTCCTGGCGGTTGGGCGGGGTTAAATCATAATGGGCGCCATTCACTTTTGCGGCCATAAGGCTGGGTTGCTCTACCACTAAAGGGTAAAAGTCGTTACGACACGCACTAAATACGATCACCGCTTTAGAGGTGGCTAAACGTTCGATAATCGATAAAAAATGACTTCGGGTGTTGGGACTAAATAGTGGTGATGCAAGCAGCACCTCTAAGCGGTCTATAAACAAAAAAAACTGCGGTGTGTTTAGCTTTGTATTTGCCTTACTGATTGCAGTTTGTAACGTGTTTATCACTTCGTCAATTGTGTGCTCTAATTGCTGCGCCAGTGTTTGTGAGCTTAATCCTTCAAATACGGGCTGTTGGTTTATATCCCAATCAAGCATGGCAGAGGCTAAATCTAAATACAGCCTAGTTTGATGAACATCTGCAAAGTCGAGCTGAGTGTATGAAACAACGCCAATACCATCATAACCGCGCTCATCAAGTAGCTTTGGTAAAATACCCGCATTGACTAACGACGATTTACCCGTACCACTTGGGCCAAGTATTAAGCAAAAAGCACGGCCAGATTTTACTTGGTTTGATACGTTTTCGAGTAAGGTGGTGATGGCTTGGTTACGACCAAAAAATAAATGGGCATCGGTTGGGTTATACGCACTTAAGCCTAAAAAAGGAGAACCGCCTTGCCACGTGTTTACAGGGCTTGATGTATCTTCTGCAAATGGAAACTCAAGTTTTGCAATAATACGGTAGCCGCGTTTACGAATGGTTTCTATGTATTGCGGGGAGCTTGCCTTATCACCCAGTGCTTTTCGCAGTTGTGTGATGGTTTTATGCAGTGGGTTATCGCCTACTTCAATGTTTTGCCAGCACTGATTGAGCAATTCGTCGCTGGTGACAATTTCGCCTTTTTGTAAGCAAAGATATAATAATACATCCATTACTTTAGGTTCTAATTGCGTTACTTTTTCAGCACATTGTATACAATTTCTGGCAGGTGTTACCTGCCAGTCGCCTAGATAAAAAGGTGATTGATGCATAAGGACTCGTTATTATTTTATTTGTAAGCACGCTTAATTAATTTAATATGATTTAAAATCATATTAAGGTTTTTATTTATTTTAGGTCGCTGTTACTAAGTGTAACAATGCGTTGTGGAAACGGAATTTCAATATTGGCATCGTTAATCGCTTTATACACACCGCCATTTATAGCGAGCTTAGTTTCAATGATTTTAGTGGTGGGCACCCAATAACGATAACTAATGGTGACGCCGCTATCGGCAAAACGTTCTATGCCAATTTGTGCATTGGGTTGTTTAGCAACGAGTTCGTGATTGACTAATACGTTTTCAATAAGGTTTATCGCAGTATCACTACAGGCACTGTAGGCTATGTCTATTTCACCTTTTACCAGTGAATAATTAAATGAGTTATGTATAATTTCGCCAACAATATGTTTGTTAGGAATAGTTATTTCTACTTTTTCTTCATTAATTAATACGGTGTGCCCCAGCTCAATTACTTTTACTTGGCCACTAACGCCTTTTACTTCTATGGTATCGCCAACTACAAATGGCCGTGTAGCAATAATAGCAAGACCCGCACCATAGTTAGAAAGCATGCCTTGTAACGCTAAGCCTGCGCCCAATGAGGCGGCACCTATTGCAGCTACAAACGGGGTCACACTAATGCCAATTTTACCCAACGCAATAATGATCACCATAATGATCAGCAATACTTTTACAACATTACTGACAAAATTAGTCAGGGTGATATCAATGTTGTGGCGGGTCATTAAGTTTGCGACAACTTCGGCGAGCTTTTTAGCGACCCACAGACCAACGAGTAGAATAAAAATAGCGCCCACTATTTGCATACTGTAGGTAACTAAATACTCGGTAAGTAGGGCGTAGTACTTTTCAAATTGCTGAATTTCGGAACTGATCATGCTGGGCTCTATTTTTAGCGATACTGTTATCTGCTTACTATAACAAAGTGTTAACTAAAATTGGATATAATAGTGGTACTATCACTGCGGTTAATAATGCACTGAGTGCCATAGCTACAGATGAAAACGCGCCTATTTTTGGGTGTTCTGCAATAGCTGCCGCCGTACCAATTGCATGGCACGCGGTACCGATTGCAATTCCTTGTGCCTCAAAGTTATAAATTTTAACTAATTTGAGCAATATAAAGCCAAACAAAGCCCCCAATAAACCAATAAAAATAACCATGGCAGCGGCCAGTGAGCTAATTCCTCCTAATGAGTCAGTAACCAGCAGTGTGATAGGGGTTGTTACACTGAGTGCCGCAACAGAGGCGCTTAATTGTGAGGGCACAGCAAATAAAATACTTAATACAAAAGCCACCAGTGTGGCGTTAACAATACCTATACTGCAAGTAGCGACAATTAATAGTAAGTTTTTACGTACGTGCATAAATTGCTGATAAAGCGGCAAGGCTAAAGCAACTATGGCCGGCTCTAATAACCAACTTAGTAACTGACTATGTGAGGCAAATTGTGAATAGGGTAATTTAAGGTTGACTAACAGTAGGGCAATAATGCCAATGCTTAAAAAAACAGGGTTGGTTAATGACTTTAAAATACTCTGGTTTATTTTAAGATTAACCGCTCTTAGCGCAATAAAGAGAATAATAATAAATGGCACGGTTAACCACCATAGGCTGGGGTTTATGCTGGTGGTTAAGTTAGTCATTATTAGCTCTACCTTTAAAATAGCCCACTAGGCTTGCCACTAAAATTAAACTACTGAGTGGGACTAATAAGATGACCGCAGTTAAGAAAGGCCAATGTGATTTAATTAGCCCTAAATGTTCTATAAAACCGACGCCTGCAGGAATAAAGAAAATAGGCATTACATTCAAAATAGGTGATGCGCAAGGAGCGAGTTGATGTTCTTTAACTATGCCTAATAACAGTAACGTTAGCAGCAAAACCATGGCGAGTAGAGGAGCAGGAAAACTTGCATCAAGAAGATGCATAATGAATTTGCTTATTGCCAAGCACAATAAAATGATTGCGCTACTTAGTAGGTATTTCATTAATTTGGCTCACTAGAATAGAAGAGCCTAACTTTAACAAATAACGCTGTTTTATGCATTGTGCCTTAGTATTACCATCAATGTTACCAGCGCTTGGCGTTTGCAAACTCAATATCAGTTTTCCCTTTGGCTTTAGCAATGGCTTTTTTAGTATTAGGGTTGCTCAGTAGACGAATTTGGCTCCATGTTTCTTTAGCTAATATTTTGCGTTCAGAGGATTTGTAACTTTGTTGGGTGACACGCTTTATTGCAGCTAGTGTGTCGGGTGAGCGAGCTTGCAGTGTATCAAGCATCTCTTTAGTTGCTTTGTCGGTATCGTCGGTTGTTTTGGTTACTAAACCGAGTTCAAAAGCGTGTTGAGCACTAATGGGGTCAGCATGGCTTGCTAGCCAAAGTGCTTGGTCGCGTTTTACTAGGCCTGCAAGCATAACATTAGCGCCCATATCGGGGCATAACCCCCAGCGCGCTTCCATAATGGCGAGTTTAGCGTTGTGATGAACAATCCGGTAATCAGCCCCCAGTGCTATTTGTAATCCACCCCCAAGGCAATTACCGTTTATTTTGGCAATAACAGGCACACTCAATGATTGCCAACCGAGTACGACTTTTTGCGCTAAATTTTGATTACCTGGCAGCCATTTAAATAAGAGTTTTACAATATTCAATGGCGAGGTCATAACCGCGTTAATATCAAGCCCTGCACAAAAGTGTTCACCTTCACCGGTTAATACAACCGCACGAATACTGGCATCTTTTTTAATATTTTTAATTACCTTATTTAGTTCAACAAACATAGTGAAGCTTAAGGCGTTTTGTTTTTCTACACGATTTAATGTGACGGTAGCAATGCCCTGTTTTTTTTCTAGTTTTATCATTTTGCACTCCTCTGACCTGTTGTTTGAGCTTATGTTTTTATTAGCACTAAGTAAAGTGGATGAAGATGAATAAACACAAAGTGAATGTTTTATACCAATCTAACTGTTTGCTTTATCTATAAGTATTAGTTAAAAGTAAAAAAGTCAGTATTTAACGTGTTTTTTTATCAAAACACGAACAACTTTTGATATTATAGCGCCAACTTAAAAGCTCAGAGGTTAACCACTCATGTCAGGTCCACGTTTATTTACGGTAGAAGAAGCAACTCATCAGGCTTATGATATTTTTTTGGAGTTGGCTCCTAACAACTTGAGCGACAAAGATGTTGAAGCGTTTAACTTACATCGTGAAGAACTTGGCTTTATTGAAGAAGATGAGCCAGATGAACAGTGGCAAGATTTTGTTGCACTAGAAATAGAGCCTGAGCATTTTATTCAAGTATTAGTGGGGCTTGAATTTGAAAGTGAAGACGTTTTATTTGCGAAAATATTAATTAGCCGTGATAAAGACGCGCCTTTTTGCCATATTTTATGGAAAGAAAGTGAATAACTTTTTCGGCCCCTTTTCATTATTACCATTTGCAAGAGAATGTATTTTGCGAAAGTACCTTGTATTACTGCTTTTATTATTTAGCTGCTACAGCTGGGCAGTGGATCCCTTTGAAGATTTTCATCAATATGGGGAGCTCTCCGATGAAGAAATTCATGAGCTACACAAAGGCGAAGTACTGTATGGTGATACCGAGTTTGGTTTTATTTTAAGTAAAGGTAATACCAACTCAACCAGTTTCAAGCTCAAAGGGAATCTTTACCAAGATTTTGAAAATTGGCGTAATCAATTCAAAATAGACTCCTTATACAAACGTGATGAAAATGACGAAACAGGCGTGTCAGACGTAACGGCTAATCGGGTATTTGTCTCTGCACAAGGTAACTATAAAGTAGGGGTTAAAAACTCGTCGTTTTTTATTTATGGCGATTATGAAGAGGATGAATTTAGCGGACTTGATTTTAAAAGCACGGTGGCTACCGGCTACGGTGCCCGCGTTTTTCAAGGAGCTAAAAATAAAGTAGATATAGATATTGGCCCTGGTTTATATCGCTCAGTTGCGGATGACGAGTCAACAGCACTTGAGGACGATAAAGACAAAATGGGCTATTTGTTACGTATTGCAATGCAATGGGAACGGTTAGTCTCTGAGCGTACCCGATTTAATCAAGACATTAGTATAGAGCAGTCTTTATCTGGGCTTAATTCACGGTTAAAGTCAGAAACCGCCTTAATTAGCCAAGTGGTTGGGGCTGTATCGCTCAAGTTTGCTTATATGTACCGTTATAACTCTAAGCCTGAAGAAGATAAGCTTAAATATGACTCAGAGCTCAGCGCAACGTTAGTATACAGTTTTTAATTTTTAACTTTAATTGAGAGTGTTATGTATCAGCATAAGCAGTATGCGGTATTTATATTTGTAGTATTGGCATGGATAGGTGGGTTTGTTGCACTTGCATGGAATTTAATGGGTGCCGATGTGCCGTTAATGGTATTTGCAGGTATTTTATTGCTTGCGGGGTTTTTATTTCATGGTTTAACCATTAAAGTTGATGAAACTCATGTTAGCTGGGCATTTGGACCAGGTGTTGCTGGTCAAAAATTAGCACTAGAGGACATAGTTAACGTAAAAGCTGTACAAAATTCGTATCGTCATGGTATTGGTATTCGCATTACACATGATGGTTGGGTTTATTCAGTATCAGGCTTTAGCGCCGTACAATTAACGCTTAAAGATGGCAGCCAATATCGTTTAGGTACTAATGACCAAGCAGGGTTAGTTGCTGCGCTTGAAGATAAAATAACCCCTGGCGAAGTACCATCAGCAGAGCCTCAAGTTAAATTACGTACGCATAATAATATGCTATAAAAAAAGCGCCTGAGGCGCTTTTTTTACTTTATAGCAATTTTACTAAATGGGTTTTAGTGGTCGTGACTACAACCGCCTTCACCATGTACATGGCCATGCTCAAGCTCTTCAGTCGTTGCATCGCGTACTTCTAAAATTTCTACATCAAAGTTAAGCGTAATACCAGCAAGTGGGTTGTTACCATCTACAATGACTTCTTCGTCTTGAATATCGATGATCATGACTGATTGGTCGCCGTCATCGGTGGTTGCACGAAATTGCATGCCCACTTCGATTTCCATACCTTCAAACATTGATTTTGGTACGGCTTGCATTAGGTGATCATGACGTTCACCATAACCTTCTTCAGGCTCTACTTTTACGCTTAGTGTATCGCCAGCCTGTTTGCCTTGCAGCGCGTTTTCAAGTCCAGGGATCAAATAGCCTGTACCAACGATAAAAATTAATGGCTCACCGCCAAATGAGTTATCAATGGTATTGCCGTCATTATCTAGTACAGAGTAATGCATTTTTACCACTTTATTTGCTGCAACGATCATAGTCATTCCTATTATTTATCTTCAAGAGAGTAAGGTAGAGGAACAATGTTTAGCTCTACCGAAGGGGTATGTTTTGCACGAAGAGGCTGATCGGTGTCAGTATCGTTTGGCAACACAACTAAGCCAGTTAAAGTGTGTGTGTGTTCATTAAAGCTTTGCGCTATAAGTTTGCCTGCGCGGCGCCAGTTTTCACCTAACTGGGTTTCAATATCGGGTGCATCGAGTAATCCTTCACTTTGCCCAGAAACGATATACATGGCACGTTTATTTTTACCTAAGTATTTCATACGTGCGACGGTTTCTTGGCCGGTGTAGCAACCTTTTTTAAAACTGATACCATTAAGCGCTTGTAAGTTAACCATTTGTGGTACGTATTCATCAATTGCATCAGCACTCAACTGAGGTTCACCAGCAAGCAGGGAAGCCTGCTGCCATAGAGCGTCGTTGTCGAGGGTAGATACTTCATCAGGCAAGCAAAATTGGCTATTAACCATTAGTAAAACGCGGTTTGGTGCAAGTTTAAGGGCTTTACCGTTAGCAAAGTCGCATGCTGTAGCATCGTCACTAAAGTGAATATCAAGTTTCGTTAGCAAATCGGTTAAGTCATCACCTATTAGGCCAATTAATCGCTCCGATGCTTTATTAATTTCAACTTTTGCAAATACTGCGTATTTTTTTAACTCAGCAAGTGAGCGGTCTACTTCAGCACTTGAGCCAGTTAAATAATAGTTTTGCTGGTAAGAAAATAACTTAAATACACCCCACAGCTTACCTTTTGCGCTGCAGTGACCTGTCCACAAAAAGTTGTTGTTGCTGATTTTATTAAGATCTTGAGTGATTTGTCCGTGTAGGTAAGATAATTTATCTGTGCCTGAGAGGCTAATAACCTGATGTGATAAAGGACATGCATAAACCAGAGACATAAACACCTTCTTTGCAATAACAAATGAAGGCACATAATAACGTAGTTAAAGCGGATGGTACAGCCACTAACTGGTGATGTTTTTTTATAATTTAGTGCTGTTAAATTAACGCGCATTTGTTAAACTCGAACTAATTAAATATGAGGTTTAAAATGGTTGAAATACATAGTAAAGCACGTATCCGTTGGGCTTGTCGCCGTGGCATGTTAGAGCTAGATGTTTTGTTTATGCCGTTTGTTGAAGAAGCTTATGATTCGCTAGATGCTAAACAGCAAGCGACTTTTCAGCGTTTATTGACGCAAGAAGACCCAGATTTATTTGCTTGGTTTATGGGCCATGAAACATGTAAAGACGCAGAACTAAACACTATGGTTCAGTTAATTTTAGATCGAGTTCGTGTATAGATTTATCGTTACAAATAATAAAACCGACCACAAACCAATTGTGGTCTTTTTTTGCGTGTTTACTTTAGTGTTGTGCTTATTTTTAACTTCTGCTGTGGCAGTACTCTTTTGTATTAGCCTCAATATTATTAGCGGCTTTATTGTGTGGCGTAAAATACGCGCAGCTCAACCAGAGCAGGGCGTTATACTGTTAGAGCCAAATCAATTTCGTTTTGAGAATGAAGAGCGCCACATTCAAGGTGAAATTAGTAAGCAAAGTCGGCTAGTTGGTCGCAGTATTTGGCTATATATTAACGGCTTTAGCAAACACGATTGGCTGATCATCGCAGCTAACAGTGTTGATGAGCAAAGTTATGCGCGTTTAAAACGCGCAACACTTGCAGCAATTAATGCCAATAATAGTTAATCATTTTGAGGGGACAAATCACACGCAACTATGTTAAAAATACCTCATTTAGAACAACTAAATAATGATATTTTCACCTTGCTACCGACACGATTCTTTCCCCTCAAAATAGCGCTTTTAATTAAGCGAATAGGTACTGCGCTTTGGAGTCAAAATAGTGGGCGTTGGATTGTCGTTTTGTTCTGGGTAATCAATGGTAAAGTGCAGTCCACGGCTTTCTTTACGCTCCATCGCGCTTCGAATAATAAGCTCGGCTACTTGCACTAAGTTACGTAATTCAAGTAAGTTATTGCTCACTCTAAAGTTTGCGTAATAATCGTGAATTTCTTGTTGTAGTAACTCAACACGATGAAGTGCGCGTTCAAGGCGTTTAGTTGAGCGCACAATCCCAACATAATCCCACATAAATAATCGTAGCTCATGCCAGTTATGGGTGATGACGATTTCTTCATCTGAATTAGATACACGGCTTTCATCCCAACTAGGTAACTCAACCAGTGCAGGAGCGGTCTCTATTTTACTCAAAATGTCTTTTGCTGCAGCATGGGCAAACACAATGCACTCCAACAATGAGTTACTCGCCATGCGATTAGCACCGTGCAAACCTGTGTAAGCCACTTCACCCACAGCGTATAAATTAGCTAAGTCGGTTTTGCCATTAAAGTCGGTCATGACGCCGCCACAGGTGTAATGCGCAGCAGGGACAACAGGTATCGCTTCTTTGGTGATATCAAGTCCTACACTCAAGCATTTAGCGTAAATAGTGGGGAAGTGCTCAATAATAAAATCTTTATCTTTGTGGCTAATATCTAAATATAAGCAATTTGCGCCAAGGCGTTTCATTTCAAAATCGATAGCGCGTGCGACTATATCGCGTGGGGCGAGTTCTTCTCGTTCATCAAACTCTTTCATGAATCGCGTGCCATCTGGGCGTTTTAAATAGGCCCCTTCACCCCGCATTGCTTCGGTAATTAAAAAGTTTTGCAGTTCAGGATGATACAGACTGGTTGGATGAAATTGATTAAATTCCATATTGGCAACGCGACACCCTGCACGCCACGCCATAGCAATGCCATCACCGCTAGAAACGTCAGGGTTAGAAGTATAAAGATAGACTTTACTTGCGCCACCGGTTGCCAAAGCAACGAATTTTGCGCCAATGGTTTCTACTTTTTTGGCTTTTTTATTCCATACATACATACCATGGACATGTGACCCTGTTTTACCAATGTTTTTATCGGTAATTAAATCAATCGCGTTATAATGCTCTAACAAGGTGATATTACTGTGCGCTTGAACTTGGCTAATTAACGTTGTTTGCACTGCTCTGCCTGTGGCATCTGCCGCATGCAAAATGCGTCTATGACTATGGCCACCCTCTCGGGTCAAATGAAAGCGCTCTTTGCCTTTGCTATCAAATTCCATATCAAAAGGCACGCCTTGGTCAATCAGCCATTGTAGGCAGTCATGAGCATTGCTAGCAGTGTAATGCACCGCCTCTCTATCGCATAAACCGCCACCGGCGTCTAAGGTATCTTCAACGTGAGATTCTATACTGTCATTTTTTTTATCAAAAACGGCGGCAATGCCACCTTGAGCATATAAAGTAGAGCCTTCGGTTAATTCACCTTTACTGATCACGGTAACGTTACAGTAATTTGCCAAAGATAAAGCAAGTGATAAGCCTGCTGCGCCGCTACCAATAATAGCAACATCTGTAATGTGGTGTTTATTTTGGTTCATCTGTGAGGTACTTTGCGGTTACAATGCCCAGATAGAGCAATATTTATTTTTAATATGTACAGTTGTACCATATTTGCGGCACTTCCACTACGTGGTTTTAGCGTATAAATAGGTAATTTTTTAGCTATTTTATAAAAAAAGAATATGAAGCAGAACTTTTTATTCATCTAAGGGTCAGAGTAGGTGTGAACAATGGCGACACTATGAATAATAAGCAAGAATCAATCAGAGGAGTACCGGCTCGAATGAGCGAGCAGGAATTAGATTTAGCGTTAGTGAAAAGGGTTCAGCAGGGAGATAAAAACGCCTTTAACCTATTAGTTAAGAAGTATCAGAACAAGATTGCCGGTTTGATCTCACGTTATGTATCAAATCAGGGTGACATTGCTGATGTAGCTCAAGAGGCGTTTATTAAAGCGTATCGTGCACTTCCAAACTTTCGTGGTGACAGTGCCTTTTACACTTGGCTTTACCGTATCGCCGTTAATTGTGCTAAAAATTATTTAGTAGCTCAAGGGCGTAAACCGCCAGCAAACGATATAGATGCTGACGACGCTGAGTTTTATGAAGGTGCTGATTCAATGCGTTCAAACGCATCACCTGAAAATTTACTATTAAGCGAAGAAGTACGCGCTGTTATTTTTAATACGATTGATAGTTTGCCTGAAGATCTTAAAACCGCGATTACCCTTAGAGAAATTGAGGGGATGAGCTATGAAGAAATAGCCGTGGTGATGGATTGCCCAGTCGGGACGGTGCGTTCGCGTATTTTCCGTGCCCGTGAAGCAATTGATAATAAATTAAACCCATTAATAGGCGAGTCTTAGTATGACAAAAGCACACGTTAACCGCTTAGATAACGAATCGTTATCAGCATTACTTGACGGTGAACACGCATTAAATGATGCCCCTATAGCATCAGATGATGTAGCTACGTTTGGTCGTTACGCGTTAATTGGTGATGCAATGCGAGCTAAAGAAAATAACAATAATACGAATTTTGATATTAGCGAACGCATTTCGTTAGCCCTTGAAAGTGAGCCTGTTTATGCAGACTTTAGCCAACCTGAAAGCACAGCAGAGCCGCTAACTACGCAAGGCGATAAAAAAGTTGTGGCATTTAATTGGCGTAAGCCCGTTGCGCAGTTAGCTATTGCAGCAAGTGTGGCTATGTTTACTATTGTTGGTATTAACACCTTGCCACAAGCTGAAGACTCAGTTCAAAATGAAATTCCTTTATTGCAAACCACGCCGCTAACTGGCATGGCGTCGCCAGTGAGTTACTCATCGGCACCTGCTTTAGAAAACGCAGAACAAGGTTTACGAGAGCTTCAACAGCAACGTATTGGCGCGCTAGTGCTTGAGCATCAACGTCAGGCTCGTGCTGCACATTCGTTAAAAACAGCAAGAAAAGACGATATTTCGCAAGAGGAAAAAAACTAATTAAATGAAAGTAATTACTTTTATTATGTCATTGGTGCTAAGTTTTAATGCTTTTGCCAATGACACAAACCCTGCTAAAGATCTTCTGATTGAAATGGCCAGTGCAGTCCATACTCGTAATTTTGATGCCTCCTTTGTTGTTGTAAAGGGTAAAAGCATGGAGCCCTACCGCTGGGTGCATGCAAAACAAGGTGACATTGAGCTTGAGCATTTAAGTTTGCTCAATGGTGCTGGCCTTGAAATGATCCGCATTGACAACCAAGTTACCTATTTTGAGCCACAATCAGAGCCTTACTCGCTAACAACGGATTCTATTGCAGGCCCTATTCCTGAGGTGTTATTTAAAGACATTGAGCGCTTAAGTGCGCATTATGATTTTGTGCTTGGCGGTAAAGGCCGTATTGCAGGACGTCCTGCGCAATTAGTTCGCATTGAATCTAAAAGTGAAGACAAGTATAACTACTGGATATGGATTGACACTGAGTCGTCGCTGTTATTAAAAGCAGCGTACGTTAATCATCAAGGTGAAGCGCTTGAACAGCTTCAGCTCACTCATATTAGTGTAACCGAGAAACCGGCAAGCCTGTTATTAGAAGTGCTAAATCGTGACTTCCCAACCCCATTACCTGTCAATTCGGTTGATGAACAAACCAAAGCGAATGCTATGAATTGGACTATTGGCTGGCTACCTGCTGGGTTTGAATTGCTTAAATCAGACAGACATAAACTCGATTTAAATAATGAATTAACAGACTATTATTTATTTTCTGATGGGTTTGTTGAAGTGTCTGTGTTTGTACAACGACCACTACCGGGTAAGCGTTTAAGCGGCGCTCTCACCTCGGGGGCAACTACGATTTATGTACACAACGGCGGGAATTTTGATGTCTCTGTGGTGGGAAACATTCCAACCATGAGTGCCAAAGCCATTGCTGAGTCTGTATCGCGGGCATTATAAGTAACTAAACTATGATTGAACAAACGTTAACCGTCGTGGCCCTTAGTGGCCACGTTGCGCATTTAGAAGCCCAACAAAAACAGGCATGTGAAGGCTGTAATGGACGTTGTGGCTCTCAAGTGTTTAGTAAGCTATTTGGTACTGCCAAAAAAACATTACCTTATAAATTTGAAACACAGCTAGAAATAGGCCAAAAAGTGACATTGTCACTCGATGACAGCCATGTTGTAAAACATGCTTTTGCCGTTTACATGCTGCCTTTGTTTTTGAGTTTAATATTCGCTTTGATAACCAGTGAATTGATACTGTTAGCCGAAGGCTGGCAAATTTTAGCCGCGATATTGGGTGGCATCATCGGCTTTTTAATTGCTAAAACATGGGTAAAATCACTTCGACATGAAATTAAAGTGATAAAAATTCATCCAATTAGCCTCCCTTTAACTCAAATAGATGGTGATTGACGCCAATTAAATGTAAAATTGCGTTTTTATGCCACAGTAACTTGAAAATACATAGCAAGTATTTTCAAGTTATTTAGGCATGCGACCTTAGTCCTTTAAAATAGAAGTTTAGAATTCAGTTTATGAAGCATATCCGTAATTTTTCGATTATCGCCCACATTGACCATGGTAAATCGACCCTTTCTGACCGTTTGATCCAAGTTTGTGGTGGTTTAACCGACCGTGAAATGCAGAAGCAAGTTCTGGATTCAATGGATATTGAACGCGAACGTGGCATTACCATTAAGGCACAAAGTGTTACTTTAAACTATAAAGCGAATGATGGTGAAACTTACCAACTTAACTTTATCGACACCCCTGGACACGTTGACTTTACCTATGAAGTATCACGTTCGTTAGCGGCCTGTGAAGGGGCGTTGCTGGTTGTTGATGCTGGCCAAGGTGTAGAAGCACAAACACTAGCAAACTGCTATACCGCCATAGAAATGGACTTAGAAGTTATACCGGTACTTAATAAAATTGATTTACCGCAAGCTGATCCATTACGTGTAGCCGAAGAAATTGAAGACATTATTGGTATTGACGCCCTTGACGCCGTGCAGTGTAGTGCTAAAACAGGCGTAGGTATTGCTGAAGTACTTGAAATGATCGTCAAAGATGTACCACCACCAGTAGGTGATAAAGACGAGCCATTACAAGCGTTAATTATTGATTCTTGGTTTGACCCATACCAAGGCGTTGTATCACTTGTGCGTATAAAGCACGGTGAATTACGCACAGGCGACAAAATTAAAATAATGTCGAATGAACACATTCATACCGCTGATAATGTGGGTATTTTTACGCCTAAACAAACCAATACCGGTATTTTACGCACTGGTGAAGTAGGCTTTGTTATTGCCGGTATTAAAGAAATACACGGTGCACCGGTGGGCGATACTATCACGCATCAAAAAAATGCAGCACCACAGCGCTTACCTGGTTTTCAAAAAATTAAGCCGCAAGTGTACGCAGGTATGTTTCCAATTGCCTCTGATGATTACGAGTCGTTCCGTGATGCGCTTAACAAATTAAGCTTAAACGATGCGTCGTTATTCTTTGAACCAGAAAACTCAACAGCGCTAGGGTTTGGTTTCCGTTGTGGGTTCTTGGGCATGCTACACATGGAAATTATCCAAGAGCGTTTAGAGCGTGAATACAATATTGACTTGATCACCACCGCGCCGACGGTTATTTACGAGGTAGTGACTAAAGAGGGTACGACGCAAATAGATAACCCGTCTGACTTACCACCAGTAAACGATATTATAGAGATACGTGAGCCAGTTGTAGAAGCGAATATTTTAGTACCACAAGAGTATCTAGGCAGTGTAATCACTTTATGTGTTGATAAGCGCGGTATGCAAACTAAAATGAGTTATCACGGTAAGCAAGTTGCAGTAACGTATGAACTGCCAATGGCTGAAGTGGTAATGGACTTTTTTGATAAGCTAAAATCAACAAGCCGTGGTTTTGCTTCGCTTGATTATAACTTTAAGCATTTCCAAACCTCAGACATGGTGCGTGTAGATATTCTTATTAATGGTGAGCGTGTTGATGCGTTGGCAATTATTGTGCACCGCGACAGTGCGCAGTCTCGTGGCCGTCAGCTTGCTGATGCACTCAAAGAGCTTATACCACGTCAAATGTTTGATATTGCGATTCAGGCTGCGATTGGACAACATGTAATAGCACGTACTACGGTTAAGCAATTGCGTAAAAACGTAATCGCTAAATGTTACGGTGGTGATGTAAGTCGTAAGAAGAAATTACTTCAAAAACAAAAAGATGGTAAAAAACGAATGAAGCAACTTGGTAATGTTGAAGTGCCTCAAGAAGCGTTTTTAGCCATTTTGAAAGTTGGTAAATAAAAATAAAGGATAATAAATGGCTGGCTACTTTTCAGTTTTATTGGTGCTATTAACCTTAGGCTCAGGCCTAATATGGTTAATAGATCACTTCATGTTTGCCCCAAAAAGGCAGGAACGTTTAGCAATTGCTCAAACCTCTGCCGGTGGCCAACTTGATGAAGAAACAGCAGCATTGATTGCCCCTGAACCGGTAATTACCGAAACAGCAAAGTCGATTTTTCCGATGATTGCTGCTATCACTATTTTTAGATCGTTTATTTTTGAGCCATTTCAGATCCCATCGGGTTCTATGATGCCAACCTTGTTAGTGGGCGATTTTATTTTAGTGCAAAAGTATTCTTATGGGATTAAAGATCCAGTATGGCGCAGCCAATTAGTGGATGTAAGCGAACCAGAGCGTGGCGATATTGTTGTTTTTAAATACCCGTTAGATGAAAGAGTGGATTATATTAAACGTGCTATAGGCTTACCTGGCGATAAAATTGTTTATCGTGATAAGCGTTTATATATTCAACCAAAATGCGAAGAAGGTGAAGTTCAAAAGGGCGCACTTCTTTGTAATGAATTCAATAAAATTGATTTTAAATTAATTAATGATGATGAATTTAAGCAAGGCCCAATGGCTTTAGCGCGTTTAAATGAAGATTTAACCACGTCGAGCCATGATATTTTAATCAACCCAAAATCGCCTGAAAGAAAAGGGCGTTACTACCAGCAATTGGGCACACCTGCGGATGAATGGGTGGTGCCAGCTGATCATTATTTTATGATGGGTGATAATCGCGATAACAGCCAAGATAGTCGCTTTTGGGGCTTTGTACCAAAAGAAAACTTGGTGGGTAAAGCTGTCTTTATATGGATGAGTTTTGAATTTGATAATGGCCCAGATGACATTTTACCAGGATGGGTTCCAACTGGTGTTCGTTTTGAACGCCTAGGTAATATTCAGTAACAATGAAAAAAAATGTAACAGAGTTATACAAAAAAATTGGCTACACATTTGCTGATCAAGGGTTACTTGAGCAAGCAATGACGCATCGCAGCCACAAAGGTCAACATAATGAGCGACTCGAATTTTTGGGTGACTCGATTTTGAGCTTTGTCATTGCCAATGCACTGTACGCTAAATTTCCTAAAGCACGCGAAGGCGATTTAAGCCGAATGCGTTCGACTTTAGTTCGCGGTCAGACGTTAGCTGAATTTGGCCTTGAATTTGAGCTTGGTGATTACCTACGCTTAGGTCCTGGCGAGCTAAAAAGTGGTGGTTTTAGACGCGAGTCAACCCTAGCGGATGCAGTTGAAGCTATTATTGGCGCTGTATTTTTAGATTCAGACATAGATCGCTGCGGCGAGCTTATTTTAACGTGGTATGAATCACGTTTAGATGCTATTTCACCAGGGCTTAACCAAAAAGATCCTAAGACCCTGCTGCAAGAGTATTTGCAAGCTCGTAAGCTATCATTACCAGGCTACACCGTAGTTGATACTAAAGGTCAGGCACACAATCAAACATTCACGGTTGAATGTATCGTTGATGGAATGGATAGCATTATTTCTGTTGGCAGCTCACGGCGTAAAGCCGAACAAAAAGCGGCCGAAAAAGCATTGAAGATACTTAAAAATGAATCTTGATACCTTAATACAGCCTCATGAAGGCGAAATAGACACATTTTGTGGCATGGTTGCGATTGTTGGCCGTCCTAATGTGGGTAAGTCAACACTGCTTAATGAAATTATTGAGCAAAAAGTCAGTATTACCTCACGTAAGCCACAAACCACGCGCCACCGTATTATGGGTATTCATACTGAGGGTAAGCACCAAGCGGTGTACGTCGATACCCCAGGCCTGCACGTTGAAGAAAAGCGTGCTATTAACCGTTTAATGAACCGTGCTGCGTCTAGCTCAATTGGTGATGTTGAGCTGATCATTTTTGTGGTTGAAGGCACTCATTGGAATGCCGATGACGACATGGTACTTAACAAAGTAAGCCAAAGTGGCAAGCCGGTATTGTTAGTTATTAACAAAATTGACCAAGTGAAAGATCGCGACCTTGTACTTCCACATATGAAGTTTTTAGGCGATAAGTTTGATTTTGTCGGTATTATGCCCGTATCTGCGACTCAGGGTAAAAACATTAACCTGATCAAAGAAGAAGTGACTAAGCGGTTACCACCGTGCGAATTTTACTTTCCTGATGACTACGTAACTGACCGCTCAATGCGCTTTATGGCGGCTGAAGTTATCCGTGAAAAGCTAATGCGCTTTATGGGTGAAGAGTTACCGTATTCAGTGACTGTGGAAATAGAGCAGTTTAAATGGCAAGAAAACGGTATTTGGCATATTAATGGCTTGATACTAGTTGAGCGTGAAACGCAAAAGCGCATGGTGATCGGTAACAAAGGCGAAAAGCTGAAAGTAATTGGCCGTGAAGCCCGTAAAGATCTAGAAGAAATGCTTGAAAATAAAGTGTTTTTAGAACTATGGGTGAAAGTGAAATCGGGCTGGGCTGACGATGAACGTGCCTTAAGAAGCTTAGGTTACGGTGAAGATTAATAGCGATAGTATCGTCTAATACCAATTGCATTAAATTAGTGGTCTATTATAGCGACAAACAAATAAGTCGATAACAAGGCGAAAATTATGATACATATTGTTCTATATAAATAATTTTTAACGCAGGTAGCGGATTATTTAATACGCTAGAATGATCATGTTTTTAATAAAATTGGTACAACATGGACAGCGACTTTTACAAAGCTTATTTATTACATCGGCGTCCATATAGCGACTCGCAAGTAATGTTAGATATGCTAGTAGAGGGCGTTGGCCAACTTAGAATGCTCGCACGAGTGAGTGGCCGCCAGGCCACAAAATACAAAGCCCAACTCCAACCATTCCAAACCTTACTCGTTCATTACAATGGTAAATACGATTTAAAGTACATCAATAAATTTGAGCTTCATGGTAACCCGTTATTTTTAACCGGGGATAAGCTTTACTGTGGCTTTTATTTAAACGAGCTAACTAATCGGATTGTGCCGATTAATGAACCTATCGATCAAGTGTTTCAACTTTATAATACGCATCTTGAAAACTTAAATAGTGACACGAATATGCAAGCGGTACTGCGCTCTTATGAGTTTCAATTACTGGAGCTACTCGGTTATGGTGTCGATTTTAGTGTTGATGCGGATGGTGAACCAATTGATGATGCACAAACGTATAGCTATTTTGCAGAAATGGGGTTTGCGGTGCAGCATGACTCGCGCTCAGGATTTACGGGTTCACAACTCAATGCCATAGCAAATCATGACTTTAGCCAAGCAGATGTGTTATATATGGCAAAGCAATTAAGTCGTTATTTATTAAAACCCTTGTTGGGCAACAAGCCACTAAAAAGTCGTGAGTTATTTACGGCTTCTCAATAAACGTAATTTCACAGGTATTAAAATGAAAGATATTCTTTTAGGCGTGAACGTAGATCATATTGCAACGCTTCGCCAAGCACGCGGTACTTCTTACCCTGATCCAGCTCATGCAGCGAGTGTTGCAGAGCATGCCGGTGCTGATGGTATTACGATTCATTTACGCGAAGACCGCAGACACATTCAAGACCGCGATGTGTATGTAATGGCTAAAACCATTCAAACACGCATGAACCTTGAAACCGCAGTAACCGATGAAATGATTGCGATTGCGCTTGAGGTTAAACCTGAATATGTATGCTTAGTGCCTGAAAAACGCGAAGAGCTTACCACTGAAGGCGGCTTAGATGTGGCAGGCAATATAGATAAAATAGCAGCTGCGACTAAAACATTAACCCAAGCTGGCATTAAAGTATCACTGTTTATTGATGCTGATAAAGCGCAGCTAGATGCAGCAAAGGTGTGTGGTGCGCCTTATGTTGAAATTCATACTGGGGCGTATGCTGATGCCACCAACGATGAAGACATCGCCAAAGAGCTTGAGCACATTCGCCAAGGTGTACAGTACGCTGCGAGTATTGGCTTAATTGTTAATGCGGGTCATGGTTTGCATTATCACAATGTAAAACCAATTGCAGCGATGCCAGAGATTTACGAGCTAAACATTGGCCACGCTATTATTGCCCGTGCAGCGATTGATGGTTTAGATAAAGCAGTGCGTGATATGAAGCGTTTAATGCTTGAAGCGCGCGCTTAGATTGGTAAATAACAATATTAAAAGACGAGCTACTGCTCGTCTTTTTTACTATCGCTATTAATATTGGCATCAACGAGTAAGTTTTCAAGCTCGTCTTGCAGCTCAAACAACTCAGGCTCTATATTCTCAAGTGTGCACTTATTTTTAAGTGAGGTTTCAATAACCTCAGCCAATGCTTTTAATTTGGGTACACCTGTGTAGCAGCATGCGCCATGGAACTTATGAATAACGCTCAGTACTTGTTGGCAATCTTCGTTACTTATTGCCTGGTTTAATAAGTTCAGGGTTTCAGGCACACTTAGCAGTAACATATTAAGCATTTCATTGGCCAGTTCTGCTTTACCGCCTGAACGTTGAAGTGCTAGCGTCCAGTCAAGGCGCGTACTTTCAAAGGGGGCAGGGGCATGCGCTAAAGTGCTTTTTGATTTATCTCGGCTCACTGGTAATTGCGGGCTGTGATCGCAAATAATTTGGCTTAGCATATCTTCATCTATGGGCTTAGTTAAATAACCTTCAAACCCATCTTTTAATAATTGCTCTTTTTCACTATTGAGTGCGTGTGCGGTCACGGCAATAATGGGAGTATCTTCATTTAGTGATGATTCTTTAATGAGTTTACATGCTGTGATGCCATCCATTATAGGCATTTGAATATCCATAAAAATCACATCATATTTATGGCTCTTACTCAAACTATACGCTTGCGATCCATTATGAGCGGTATCTATTAGCTCAACCTGTTCGTTTAGTAGGGTATAAATTAATTTTAAATTGGCATCATTGTCATCCACTACTAACACTTTTAGCGGCAGTAGAGTCTGTTCATGTTGTTCAATATTATGTGCAGGGTGGTCGAGTCTATAAGGCGCAGCAAGTAACTCACATAACTTACGGTGATTAAGAGGCTTACTCAAACACGCATCAGCACCGCTGCCAATAAAGGCTTCACGCATATTGTGCGACACAGTATTGAGCATTAAATATAAATAATCAGTGGATTCTCTAACAGCCTTTACATAGCTTTTTAAGCGTTGCATATCGTCAACCGATGCCATGTGACCAATAAGACAAATATCAAAATTGATTTCTGATTTATTAATACATTCTAAAAATTCAGTCTCACTGTAGCTGTGAGTAACATTAATTTGCCATTCTTGTAATAATGAGGCAACGGCATGATGAGTGTGCTTGTGCGGCTCTAAATAAAGAACACGTTTACCAATTAATGACTGAGTAGGTAAATCATTAGTAAATACATGATTTGGTAATCTAAATACGCCATTAAACGTAAAGCATGTGCCACTACCAGGGGCTGAATTTAAGGTAATACGGCCATTCATTGCCTCAACAATGTGTTTGGTAATAATCAGTCCTAACCCTGTGCCACCAAACTTGCGGGTAATACTAGAATCGGCTTGGCCAAACGCGGTGAATAATGCATCTTGTTTATCGGCTGGAATACCCACGCCAGTATCGGCAATCGACACTAAAATAGAGGTGCGCTCTTCATCAAGTAAGCGATGGCTAATATCTACTTTAATGGCCCCTTTTTCGGTAAATTTAATCGCATTACTTAATAAATTTATGAGGACTTGTTTAAGCCGCGTGGGATCGCCGGTTAAGTGATCGGGCACCTGAGGGTTAATATAAACAGATAGCTCAAGTTGTTTGTCGTGTGCGCTAGGAGCGAGTAAGGTCATTACTTCGTTTACACTATCGCGCAGTTGAAACTGAATAGATTCAAGTTCCATAGCGCCTGCTTCTAACTTGGAGAAATCTAATATGTCGCTAATAATGGTCATTAAACTGTTAGCTGAAAGCTCAATGGTATCGAGGTAATCTTTTTGGTTTTTATTCAGCGGCGTTTTATAAAGCTGGCGAGTAAATCCAATTACCCCGTTAAGTGGTGTGCGTAACTCATGGCTCATTTTAGCTAAAAAGTCCGACTTAACGCGGTTAGCATCCTGGGCTTCTTTTTTAGCCATAGTGAGCTGAATATTTTGTGTTTCGTATTGTTCAAGTGTTTCGCGGTAGTCGCTGGTTGCCTGATCAATATTTTTTTGCATCTCATCTTTTTGCATCACCATGGAGTGAGAAATAGTATTGAGTCCCTCGCGTAATAGCTCAAATTCGCCACTCATTGGCTCAGTTAATCCGGTTTGTCTTTTGCCCTCTATTAGCCTGTCGGTAGCAAGTACTAACTTATTAAGCGGAGTCATAAACATACCACTGAGTCTAAGCGCTAAAATAGCCGCTAACACCAAGGCGAGAATAATAATAATACCACTGACTAATAATGCACGTTGTTGGCCAATAACAGCTTTATCGCGGTTAAGCTGAATTACTACGGTGCCTAATGAGGTTTGAAATTGTGAACTATCCCAGCCATTATCAGGTGTTGTGTGATTAATGATAGGGGTAAAAAAAGTCACTAAGTCATCAGTTTGTTGAACATAAGTGGCGTTAGCGTCATTTAATTGCGCTTGCTCAATTAAGGTGTCGAATGAGCGATGATAATTACTGGTTATAATGAGTTGGTTGTTATCATTAAAAATGGCAATCGATTTAACCGCAGGTGAATGTTTATTGTGCGAATAGCGAATAACGCGGTTAAGTAATTTTTTATTTTTTTCTAGTAAGGGTTGTTCAAGAGCTATAGCTAAAGGTTCAGCAATCGTTATCCCTTGTTGATATAAAATTTCATCAAGCTCAATGTAACGATTTATTGTAAAATAGCCACCCAGTAATAGCCCGATGATCACTGTGGGGATCAGGGTGAGTGTTAAAACAGAATCGCGCAAGCCTAGTTTGGTCATAATTTGAGTATTGTTATCGTTTTTATTGGATGTGAGTATATACATACTCACCGTTATTCTCAAAGCATGAAAGATTCACTAACCTTTTAAGGTAATGCCTAATGGCACAAATATTTAAAGCAAAGAAAAAACCACTGCAACAGCAATCACTTGAACTTGATATTACAACAATGGATCATCATGGTCGCGGTATTGCAACGTACAACAATAAAGTGTGTTTTGTCAGTGGGGCATTACCGAGTGAACGAGTTAAAGCCAAGCTAATTGATGATAAAGCGCGCTACAGTCAAGCCGATACGCTTAAAATACTCAAAGCCAGTGAATATCGTATCCCCCCCATTTGTGAGCATTATAATCAATGCGGTGGTTGCCAGTTACAGCATTTAGATGCCATACAACAAGTGATAGAAAAGCAAGTAGCGGTAAATCAATTATTTGCCAAGTTTGCAAAATTAACCGATTTAAACTGGCAAGCTCCACTGCTAAGCCAAGCAACGCATTATCGGCGCAGTGCCCGCATTGCTGTTATGTACGACAAATCGGCAAAAAAAATGCGAGTAGGTTATAGAGCAAGTGGCTCTAAAAGTGTAGTCAGTATTAATCAATGCCCTATATTGAGTAACGTATTTAGTGATGTATTTAACGTATTTGATAACTTAATTAATCATAACAAGGCGCTGCATAGCATTAGTCATTTGCAGTTATGCGCTGCAGATGAGCAACACTTTATTATTATTCGTCATACAAAAGCGATTTCATCCACAGATAAAGCGTTTGTTGAGCAAAGTGTGGCAGCTCACGATTGGCAACTCGTGTGGCAAAGTGATAGCGATACAATTGATCATTCACATTTAGCTATGCCATTTTATAAGCTTGATCAGTTAAATATAAAATTTGAGTTTGGGCTTAGTAACTTTATTCAAGTTAATGCCAGCGTAAATCAGGCCATGTTAATCCAAGCTGCGAATTGGTTAGCGCTGCAAGGCGATGAAAATGTACTGGATTTATTTTGTGGTATTGGTAACTTCTCCTTAGTGCTAGCTAAACAGGCTAAAACAGTAACGGGAATTGAAGGCGTTACTTCGGCGGTTGCATTAGCGACGCAAAATGCGCACACTAACTCTATTACCAATACACAATTTCATTGTTTTGACTTAACCACGAGTATTAAAAAAGCACCGTGGTTTAATAAAGAGTTAGATATTTTAGTACTCGATCCTTCTCGTACTGGTGCTATGGCAGTTTTAGAGCAGCTTCCATTAATACAGTTTAAAGCGATTTTATATGTCTCTTGTGACCCTGTTACTTTAGCCCGTGACAGCGCTATTATTTCGCAAGCAGGCTTCGAACTTAATAAAATAGGGCTGATGAATATGTTTCCGCATACGGGGCATATCGAAACTATGGCGTTATTTCAACGGAGGTAAAGCGCATTATGGTAGCGACACGTCAATCTCATCAAGATGACAAAGCGGGTGACTTTTTTTCACGGGTAGACTCCCTCGATTTGTCTGAAGAAAAAATAAGCCTACTCAATAAAGCACAGCAACTTTGCCAAACGTGTGATAATACCGAGCGCCAAAATACTGCCATCGAAATGGTAGAGATTTTGGTTGAGCTAAATTTAGATGCTGACTCGTTAGCCACGGCTTACTTAACACCGTATTATTTAAATGATGTGGTAAGTATTGATGCTGTCCAAGAGCATTTAGGAAATCATGTTGCGGTGTTATTAACCGGTGTATCACAAATGGCCACCATAAGTACGTTGGCTCATCAAGGTAATGGCACTGTACAGGTTGATAATATTCGCCGTATGCTACTTGCTATGGTGGAAGATGTGCGTGCCGTGGTAATTAAATTAGCTGAACAGGTATGCCATTTACGCAACGTAAAAGACGCCGCCGAAGAAGAGCGAGTGATAGCCGCTAAAGAAACCGCTAACATTTTTGCACCACTTGCCAATCGCCTTGGTATTGGCCAATTAAAATGGGAGTTAGAGGATTTAGCGTTTCGGTATTTACACCCCGATATTTATAAAAACATCGCTAAGCAACTTGATGATAAACGCCTTGCCCGTGAAGCGTATATGGCTGATATGGTTGATCAAGTAAAACAGCGCCTACATGAAGCGGGTATTAAAGCTGATGTATACGGCAGGCCAAAACATATCTACAGTATTTATAAAAAAATGGCGAAGAAGAACTACGAGTTTGATCAGCTGTTTGACATACGCGCGATGCGAATTGTGGTTGAGCGCCTGCAAGACTGCTACGGTGCCCTAGGCATAGTGCACACCAATTGGCGCCATTTAAATAAAGAATTTGATGATTACGTTGCGACCCCAAAACAAAATGGCTATCAATCTATTCATACCGTAGTATTTGGCCCCGAAGGTAAAACCGTTGAAATTCAAATACGTACCCAAGATATGCATCAAGACGCGGAGCTAGGTGTTGCCGCACATTGGATGTACAAAGAGGGGGCATTGCCAGGGCGTGGTTCAGGCTATGAACAAAAAATTAGCTGGTTACGTAAGTTGCTGCAATGGCAAGAAGAAGTGGTGGATGGCAGCGATTTAGCCCAAGAGCTCAAAAACCAAGTGGTTGAAGATCGTGTATACGTATTTACGCCACGTGGAGACATTTTTGACTTACCTCTTGGCGCAACCCCCTTGGATTTTGCTTATTACATTCACTCCAATGTGGGGCATCGCTGTATTGGTGCAAAAATATTTGGCAAAATAGTGCCGTTTACTCATCAGTTAAGCACTGGCGATCAGGTTGAAATACTCACTCAAAAGCAGCCAAATCCAAGTCGTGATTGGTTAAATCCGTCGTTAGGTTATATTAAATCGTCTCGGGCTAGAGCGAAAATACACCATTGGTTTAAACAGCTCGACCGTGATAAAAATTTAAGTGCGGGAAAAGAAATTCTTGATAACGAATTACAAAAATTAGAGCTCAATTACAAAGATTTAGACCCTGCTATAAAGCGCTTTAACTTTAGAGAGCTTGACGACTTAATGGTCGCCATTGGTGCTGGCGATATTCGTCTTAACCAAATGCTCAACTTTATTACCGATAGAGCAGAGCACGAGCCAGTTATTCGTTTTAAATCGCCCAGTAAAGTGACGGGCGATAAAAACGGCATTGTCGTTGATGGAGTAGGCAGCTTAATGAGCCATGTTGCTCGTTGTTGTCGCCCAGTACCTGGAGATGAAATTATTGGTTATATCACGCAAGGGCGAGGCATTGCTGTGCACCGTGAGGATTGCGATTCGTTTAGCAATTTAAAAAATAAGCACCCAGAGCGCGTAATTTCAGTCAGTTGGTCAGATGAAATTAACAGCTCTTATGCTTTGACTATTCGTATTGAAGCCAGTGATCGTTCTGGATTAATTCGTGATATTAGCAGTGCACTTGCCAATGAAAAAGTCAATGTACTTAGCATGAATGTGAATACGGTTGATAATAATCAAACCGCTATTTTCATAATGCAAATAGAAGTACATGACCTACAGGGAACAAATAAAGTGCTTTCTAAATTACACCAGATAGAAGGGGTGCACAGTGCAAAACGAGGGCAGTAATAAAACCAATACTGAGGCTTTAAGCCAACTGCTTGAAATTATGCAAACACTAAGAAATCCCCAGGGCGGTTGCCCTTGGGATCTTAAGCAAACCTTTCAATCAATTGTGCCTCACACCCTAGAAGAAGCTTACGAAGTAGCTGATTGCATTGAATCGAACAATTTGGCGGAGCTAAAAAATGAACTTGGCGATTTGCTATTTCAAATTGTGTTTTATGCACAATTAGCGCAAGAGCAGCAATTATTTAATTTTACCGATGTCGTAACGCAATTAAATGAAAAGCTGGTGCGTCGTCATCCGCACGTATTTTCAGCGCAAAACACCCCCACAACCGATGCCGAATTAGCGGCGCAGTGGCAAGCAATAAAAGCACAAGAGCGTGCGGCTAGGCCTAAAAATGAAGGCTCAGTGCTTTGGCAAGATATACCAACAAATTTACCAAGTTTAACAAAAGCCAAAAAAATTCAGCAACGTGTTGCTGCACTTGGTTTTGATTGGCCTACCTATCACGGTGCTATTGATAAAGTGAGTGAAGAGGTTGAAGAAGTTAAAGAAGCCTTAGCTGATGATCCTTACTCAGCGCATACAGCAGAAGAACTTGGTGACTTACTATTTGCAACCGTTAATGTGGCACGTCATGTTAAACGTGACCCCGAGCAACTACTGCGCAGGGCAAACGATAAGTTTTCGGCACGATTTGAAAAGGTACAGCATTACTTAATTGCACAAGGCAAGTGTATTGAATCTGCGTCTTTAGAGGAAATGGATGCAGCATGGGATGCAATAAAAAAATTTAAATAAGCAGGGGGATAAAAAATGTCTGTTTTTTGTGCACAGATTTACCATTTTTAGCTGGATTGCTCAGCCGTGCTTTGGTACAATTTCGCCCCGTCTTGTTTATATTCCAAAATCACTTGTTTGGGTATTATATTCCTTTTAATTCCTGATATTCTAGGGTTCGCATGAGTACAAAATTTATCTTCGTTACTGGCGGAGTTGTTTCTTCGTTGGGTAAAGGTATTGCAGCAGCATCGTTGGCCGCTATTTTAGAGGCCCGTGGCTTAGATGTTACCATTTTAAAGCTGGATCCTTACATCAACGTTGACCCAGGCACAATGAGCCCAATTCAACATGGTGAAGTTTACGTTACAGAAGACGGCGCAGAAACCGATCTTGATTTAGGTCACTACGAACGTTTTATTCGCACCAAAATGACCAGTCGTAACAACTTTACGCAAGGGCGCGTATATGAAGATGTACTTCGTCGTGAAAGACGTGGTGAATATCTTGGCGCAACCATTCAGGTTATTCCTCATATTACTAATGATATTAAGCAACGTGTTTATGATGGCGCAGAAGGCCATGATATAGCAATCGTTGAAATTGGTGGAACGGTAGGTGATATTGAGTCACAACCATTTATCGAAGCTATCCGTCAAATGGGCACAGAAATTGGTCGTGAACGTGCGCTATTTATTCACTTAACGTTAGTGCCATTTTTAGGCCCTGCCGGTGAAGTGAAAACAAAACCAACTCAGCACTCTGTTAAAGAGTTACGCTCAGTCGGTATTCAACCAGATATTCTTATTTGTCGCTCAGATCGTAAGCTGCCAAATAACGAGCGTGCAAAAATCGCATTGTTCACAAACGTTGAAGAAAAAGCGGTTATTTCACTGCCTGATGTAGACAGTATTTACAAAATTCCTGCGTTATTAAAATCGCAAGAGTTAGATAACTTTGTATGTCGTCGTTTTCACTTAGACGCGCCTGAAGCTGATTTAGCTGAGTGGGAACAAGTGTTATACCAAGAGTCTAACCCAACGGGTGAAGTAACTATTGGTATGGTGGGTAAATACATTGAATTACCAGATGCCTACAAATCAGTAAACGAAGCATTAAAACATGCAGGGTTAAAAAATCGTTTAACGATTAACATCGAATATGTTGATTCACAAGATTTAGAAACCAAAGGAACGGATGTTCTCTCTCGTTTAGATGCTATTTTAGTGCCAGGTGGTTTTGGTGGTCGTGGTGTTGAAGGTAAAATTTTAGCGGCTAAATATGCCCGTGAAAACAAAGTGCCTTACTTAGGTATTTGTTTAGGAATGCAGGTTGCGCTAATTGAATACGCACGAAATGTTGCTGGCCTAGTTGATGCAAACTCAACAGAATTTAATGCAAACTCAGAGGCTCCAGTGGTTGGTTTAATCACTGAGTGGCTAGACGCTGAGGGTAACGTAGAAGTACGTGATGAAAAGTCTGATTTAGGTGGCACAATGCGTTTAGGCGCACAAAAATGCCATTTAACGCCTGGCTCTAAAGTACACGAAGTGTATGGCAGCGACGAAATTGTTGAACGCCATCGTCACCGTTACGAAGTTAACAACAACTTTGTAGCACAGCTGGAGCAAGCTGGACTAAGCTTTTCAGGTTTATCTGAAGATAAAAAGCTAGTAGAGATTATTGAGAATAAAGATCACCCTTGGTTTATTGCAGCGCAATTCCATCCGGAATTCACTTCAACACCACGCGATGGTCATCCGCTATTTGAAGGGTTTGTGGCAGCAGCTCACGCTCATCAAAAAGTGTCTTCGTAATTTAAAAAAGGCTGTGCATATTGCGCGGCCTTTTTTGTTTTTAAGGCTAACCAAAGTAAGGTTAGCCGCACTCACCATTTTGGGAATATAGAGGAATCAAGATGTCAGAAATCGTAAAAGTAATCGGTCGTGAAATTATGGACTCGCGTGGTAACCCAACTGTAGAAGCTGAAGTTTATTTAGCCGATGGTTCATGGGGCCGCGCAGCTGCACCTTCAGGTGCATCTACAGGAACTCGCGAAGCATTAGAATTACGTGATGGTGATAAAGCGCGTTACTTAGGTAAAGGCGTATTAAAAGCGGTTGGCTTCATTAATAATGAAATTGCTGAAGCGTTAAAAGGTCAAAATGCATTAGCACAAAGCGATGTAGACCAAGTAATGCTTGATTTAGATGGTACTGAAAACAAAGAAAAACTAGGTGCCAATGCAATTTTAGCTGTTTCACTTGCTAACGCAAAAGCGGCTGCTCAGTCTAAAAAAGTAGAGTTATACGAGCACATTGCCGACATAAACGGCACGCCGGGTGTTTATTCTATGCCACTGCCAATGATGAACATTATTAACGGTGGTGAGCACGCAGATAACTCAGTCGATATTCAAGAGTTTATGATCCAACCGGTTGGCGCGACTAACTTCCGTGAAGCACTGCGCATGGGTGCTGAAGTATTCCACAGCCTTGCAAAAGTGCTTAAAGCAGATGGCCATTCAACCGCCGTTGGGGATGAAGGCGGTTTTGCCCCAAACCTTGCCTCCAACGAAGCGGCACTTGCCGCCATTAAAGTGGCTGTTGCCAATGCCGGTTATGAGCTTGGTAAAGATATTACGCTTGCGCTTGACTGTGCTGCATCTGAGTTTTACAACAAAGAAGCAAATATCTATGACCTTAAAGGTGAAGGCAAGCAATTCACATCAGAAGAGTTTAACTACTTCTTAAAAGACTTAACTGAGCAATACCCAATTGTATCAATTGAAGATGGCTTAGATGAGTCTGATTGGGATGGCTTTGCACATCAAACTCAACTTATTGGCGATAAAGTGCAATTAGTGGGTGATGACTTATTCGTAACCAATACTAAGATTTTAAAACGTGGTATCGACAATGGCATTGCTAACTCAATCTTAATTAAATTTAACCAAATTGGTTCACTAACCGAAACGTTAGCAGCAATCAAAATGGCCAAAGATGCAGGCTTTACAGCAGTTATTTCTCACCGCTCTGGTGAAACTGAAGATGCAACTATTGCAGATTTAGCAGTTGGTACAGCTGCAGGCCAGATCAAAACAGGTTCATTAAGCCGTTCAGACCGTGTTGCTAAGTACAACCAATTGCTACGCATTGAAGAGCAATTAGGCGCTAAAGCACCGTACAATGGTTTAAAAGAAGTGAAAGGTCAGTAATTCTTTAGAATCTGACATTTTAAGATTATAAAATCCTCGCTGGTGCGGGGATTTTTTATGCGTGTAAGTAATTTCAAATGAAAAAAGTGAATTTTGATATAAGAAGGTGGCTGTACCCTTAATTTTGACTAAGCTTGCTTTTATGTTGCCTTCAGGTTTTTTTTTGTTAATTTCACTTCTCATTTACAAGGAATTATGATGAAAATATTATTTTACTTTTCTTTTATTAGTATATTTTTGCTGTCTCCATCCATGTTTACTCAGTTTAATGGCGTTAATTAAATGAATATTCCCGTCAATGATTTTAGCTACTTGTTATTTCTTTTGCCTGTAGCAATTATAATGGTTAATCTATTAAAAAAAGCGACATCAAAAACAAACGTTAAACATAACGTTACACTTAATTTTATTTTAACGATGTTATTTTTCCCAGCTGGGTTTGCACATTTTATTTGGTGTATTTATACATCAATAAAAAAGCTGGATCGCAACGCTCAAAAATTTGAATTGAGGGGGTAACTCCCCTTTTTAGGAGTTTAAAATAATGTATTTTCACCCATCTTTTTATTACATTCTCGTTTTACCATTTTTGCTTATTTTTTCAGGCTTTATTTTTTTTCTAAATAAAAACTCTAATACTAAAAGTAGTATAGGTATAAGTTTGGTTTTGACGTTTGTGAATATTCTTTTAGGTCTATTTCATTTTTTTTACGTTATTAACAAAGTGCTCAACGAGATTCCTGATAATAAAGCGCTTACAAAGTGAATTGCTGTTTTAAAATTTCACCAGTAAAGCTGGTTTTTAAGTAAAAACCACGGGGCAGGGTTTGTATAATTTGTCCGTTAGGGCCTATGGCATCGGTAACTACTTTGCTATTAGCGGCTTTTGGCCGTATTTGCATTACATCGCCTAAATGGCCTGATATTTCATCAACCCTGCCAAGCGCTATCAGCTCCATTTGTTCTTCCCAATCTCGCTGCAGTTTAGCATCTTGCGCTGGCGTTGGTTGCCACAAAAAGCCGCTGCCTATGGTTCTATCAAACGGGGCGATGTCGCGCTCACTTAAAATAGGTAACCATAAAACATGATTTAATTTTTTACGTACGCTACTTGTGTGCCAAGTCATACCGGTGACATTCATTAGCGGGGTGACCGACACAAAAGTGGTTTCCAGCGGTTTACCTTTATATGAAATGGGCAATGTTTTAAGCTCTATGCCTAAATCTTCAAAGTCGGGGAGTGGTTTTGACCCAGCGGTTGCCCCTAAAACATATTCAATCAGTTGGCCTGTCCAGCCTTTTTCGCGTAATAAATCATCCGGTGTTTTAAACTGATACTGTTGCGCTAGTTGTCCAAGTGTAAGCCCAGCTATAGCATTAACACGTTGCATTAGTTGATTGATTGAATTAGGTTTTAAAGGTTGCATACGCTTTATTTTAGTTGAATAAATACCACTACCATGATAGCAAATTAGCTCAGTAGTGGATATCTTTAGCGGCTGGTTGATTTTTATACTTGCTGTACTTGATGTAATTTTATGCACTGTTTTAAAATTATAAATTTACCTAAACAACTGAACTACAATGTTTTTTTTAATTTTAGTGTGCAGTTTTAATTAGGGTCTATAATTGTTGCAAGGATAAATACAGATGTATAAACATGTTTATCCACAGAAACTGTGGAGAACATCGCTTTTTTGATCTTGCATTGTGGATTTGTTTGCTAAATGAGCGTGTTTTACAAAAGTTATGCACAAGCTGTGAGTAACCAGCACAAACAGTATGGTTTTTTATGTATTTACTCACACCCGTGTTGTTTGTTATTCACATACAATTGATTCAGCAGTGAATTCGCTTTAAACACAGAAGCTTGTTTGTAATAGTATTTGCCGTATTGCGGCTAATGTGGAACAATCATAAAAAATCGACTTACAAATGAGGCACTAAGGTGATTGATGCCGAAGGTTTTCGTGCCAATGTCGGAATTGTAATTTGCAATAATCAGGGGCAAGTGTTTTGGGCCAGACGCTATGGTCAACATTCTTGGCAATTTCCCCAAGGAGGTGTTGATGATGGTGAAACACCAGAACAGACTATGTACCGTGAATTACACGAAGAAGTAGGTTTGCGACCAGAAGATGTAGAAATAGTTGCAAGCTCAAAACATTGGTTACGCTACAAATTACCCAAACGATTAATCCGCCGAGACTCAAGTCCGGTGTGTATTGGGCAAAAACAAAAATGGTTTTTACTGAAACTACGCTGTAAAGATGAAGATGTAAACTTACTCAAAACCCATCACCCTGAATTTGATGATTGGCGTTGGGTTAGCTATTGGTATCCAGTAAGACAGGTTGTATCGTTTAAACGGGATGTTTATCGACGCGTTATGAAAGAGTTTGCTCCTTTTGCTATGCCCTTTAATAAACGAGAGCAGCATAAGGATCATTGGCGAAATAAAAGGTAGTCACTTTGTAATATAATAAAGGAGTAGCACATGCTGGCAACACTCAGAGCGATAGCTGAGTCTGTTTCACAACAGGCTAACTTAGACAGTGCGTTAGTGTGCTTTGTAAAAATGGTTAAAGATGCCATGAATACTCAGTGCTGCTCTATTTATTTTGCTGATTACAGCCAAGATAATTTTGTACTTATGGCCACCGAAGGATTAAACCCTGATGCGGTGGGCAAATTTAGAATTGGTTTTACCGAAGGGTTAGTAGGCTTAGTTGCTCAACGTGAAGAGCCTATTAATATTGCGTTTGCTAAAGCCCATCCTCGTTTTAAACTTTCCCCCGAAGTTAATGAAGAAAGCTACAATGCCTTTTTATCGGTGCCTGTTGTGCATCAAAAAAAAATATTGGGCGTTATTGTTGTGCAACAAAAAATGGCTCGGGTATTTTCTCAAGATGAAGAGTCGTTTTTAATTACGCTTTCTGCGCAGTTGGCTTCACAATTAGCACATGCTGAGATAAAAGAAATATTGCGTCAAGATGAGTCATCTCACCAAACATCGGTGTTAAAAGGGGTTTCTAGCGCACCAGGTATTAGTATTGGTAAAGCTTTTGTTGTTATTCCTAAACTAAATTTTAAATCTATAGAGCTCACTAAAAATAGCAATGTAAATGAACAACGCCGCTTATTCTCACAAGCGGTTGCAGCAACACGCAAAGAGTTTCACACTTTATCTATGACATTAAGCGATACCATACCACAAGAGGCGTTGGCGGTGTTTGATGTGTATCAGCAATTACTCGATGCTAAAAGCTTAGGTCATAATGTAGAGGCGCAGTTACAAGAAGGTTGGTGTGCAAAAAGTGCATTAAAAATTGTGATTGAACGTTTAGTTGCTCAGTTTAACCAAATGCAAGACCCTTATATAAAAGAGCGCGCGGTTGATGTTAAAGACATAGGTTTGCGAGTGCTTCATCACTTAGTCAATACTGAGCATGCGATAAAAGATTACCCCGAAAACACTATTTTAATGGCGCATACTTTAACGCCTTCTATGTTGGCGGAGGTGCCAAGTGAGCGTTTGGCTGGGGTAGTGAGTATTAAGGGGTCAGCTAACAGCCATGCCTCTATTTTAACGCGAGCGATGGGGGTGCCGGCGATTTGGGGGATTGAAGACTTACCGCTATTGCAGTTTGATGACAAAGAAATGATTTTAGATGCTTTTGCTGGGCGTTTATATATTTCCCCTTCGCAGACGCTAATCAAAGAATATACACAGTTACAATACCAAGATGACTTACTTAATAATCGCTTTTTAGAAGAGCAATCACTGCCAGCCACTACCTTAGATGGAGAGCATATTAGTTTGTTACTCAATGCTGGACTTGAGCTCAATACCCAACAAAATAGTGCCCATATTTGTGACGGTGTAGGCCTTTACAGAACCGAAGCCTGGTTTATGCAAAAAGGGCAGTTTCCGTCTCAACAAGAACAAGAAAAGTGGTACCGCGAAGTACTCACTCGCTACTATCCAAATCCCGTGGTTATGCGAACATTAGATATTGGTGGCGACAAAGTTTTAGATTATTTTAATATAACCGAAGAAAACCCTTTTTTAGGTTGGCGCGGTATTAGAATTAGCCTAGATCACCCCGAACTTTTTTTAGATCAGCTCAAGGCTATGTTAAAAGCCAATATTGGCTTAGGCAATTTAAAGATAATGCTTCCTATGATCAGCGGCACTGATGAAGTTGAAGAGGCGCTTGGATTGTTTAATCAAGCTTATTATGAATTGGGTGAAGCATTTCCTGAGCAATTAATAGAAAAGCCAGATATTGGCATTATGCTTGAGGTTCCTTCAAGTATATTTATGCTGCCTGAGTGGTCTAAAAAAGTCGATTTTTGCTCAGTAGGTAGCAACGATTTAACTCAGTATTTATTAGCGGTAGATAGATCAAATGCTCGCGTAGCCGATTTGTTCAATCCTTATCATCCAGCTGTTTTGCGCGTATTGAGCAATATTGCCAATGAGTGCGAGCACTATGAGTTACCTTTTAGTTTATGTGGAGAACTTGGCGGCGATCCTGAAGGTGCTATTTTACTTATTGCCATGGGCTATAGGCGCTTAAGTATGAACTTATCGTCGTTAAATAAAGTGAAATGGGTGCTTAGGCGCTTAAATGTTAGTGACATGGAACAATTACTTGATGAGTGTTTAGCACAACCCAATGCTAAACAAGTACTGCGCTTAACCCGTAATTTTATGATAGAGCATCAGCTGGGTAATTTATTTTATACGCCTAAATGATAGTGCTGTTATTGTTTATATAATCAATTAAAATATACATATAATAAAATGTAGTAGAGATATCTATGTATGAACTAGGGCTATTTGTTGCCAGTTGCGCACTGTTAGGATGTATTGTTGGCTTTTTAGCAGGCTTGTTAGGTATAGGGGGTGGGTTAATTATTGTACCGGTGCTCACTAGCTTGTTACTTGTTTTTAATGTAACTGATGTTGAGCATGTACTCGTCATTGCAATAGCAACATCTTTAGCTTCTATTTTATTTACCTCTACTTCTTCAGCGTTAGCGCATCATAAAAACAATAACGTACCTTGGAATGTTGCCCCATGGGTGATGTCGGGCGTGGCCGTTGGCGCATTAATTAGCGGCTTTGCTGCTAGCTTTATTCCTGAGAAAATATTACGAGTGGTGTTTGCTATCTGTGTGGTTTTTATTGCTATGAGAATGGTGCTTTCTGTTCGTAATAAAGTGAGCACACAACACCCTTTACCTACAGGCCCTGTGTTAGGCAGTATTAGCGCGGTTATGGGGGCATTGTCTGGGTTGATTGGTATTGGTGGTGGCGCATTACTTGTGCCTATGTTGCATTATTTTTCGGTTGATATTAAAAAGGCAATTGGCTGCGCTGCTGCATGTGGTATTGTAATTGCCTTTTTTGGCTCTATTGGTTATGTCAGCGCAGGTTGGCAACTAACTGACTTAGCGCATGGTTTTATGGGGTTTGTGTATTTACCCGCATTATTTGGGATTGTTGTTACCTCATGGTTTATAGCGCCAATAGGCGCTAAAGCAACACATTACCTACCTGTTAAGACAATTAAGAAAGTTTTCGCGGTGTTACTTGTTATCATCGCAATTAAAATGGTTTTTAGCTAAAGGTTTATTTTTATGGCACTGGAGTTTCCTCAAATTGATCCAATAATATTTTCTATTGGGCCACTTAGCGTTCGTTGGTACGGGTTAATGTACTTAATTGGTTTTGTGTTTGCGATGTGGTTTGCTAATCGTCAAGCTAACAAGTCAGGGTCGGGTTGGACCAAGGACGAAGTCAGCGATTTACTCTTTTACAGCATGCTGGGCGTTATACTAGGTGGGCGTATTGGGTATGTTCTGTTTTATCAATTTAGCTATTTTATCGAAAACCCCTTATATTTATTTAGAATAGACCAAGGTGGTATGTCGTTCCATGGCGGCACACTTGGGGTGATCACTGCGATTGCTATTTTTGCCAGTAAGCGTAAAAAGTCCTTGTTGCAGGTTGGTGATTTTGTTGCACCTTTAGTGCCGGTTGGCTTACTTGCTGGGCGTATAGGTAACTTTATTAATGGCGAATTATGGGGGCGCACTACCGATGTCCCATGGGCCATGGTATTTCCAACGGGAGGGCCGCTTGCACGCCACCCTTCGCAACTCTACGAAGCTTTTTTTGAAGGCTTTGTATTGTTTGTTATATTGTTGTGGTTTATTAAGCGTCCACGTCCTGCGGGTAGTGTGTCGGGGTTGTTTTTACTCGGTTACGGTGTATTTAGATTTTGTATTGAGTATTTTCGCCAACCAGATGCACAGTTGGGGTTATTTGCTGACTTTATTTCTATGGGGCAAATTTTATCGTTACCTATGATAATAGGTGGATTAGGTTTGCTTATTTGGGCTTACAAACAACCACAATCGCAAACAGCAGCCAAAGCGTAAAAGAAGAAGTTAAATGAAACAATATTTAGAGTTATGTCAGCGCATTATTGACCAAGGGCAATGGGTTGAAAATAAGCGTACCGGTACACGTTGCTTAACCGTTATAAACGCAGATTTAGAATACGATGTGGCGAATAATCAGTTCCCAATGATCACCACGCGAAAAAGCTATTATAAGGCCGCCATTGCAGAGCTGCTAGGATATTTAAGAGGCTATGACAGTGCAGAGCAGTTTCGTAGTATAGGCTGTAAAACCTGGGATGCTAATGCTAATGAAAACAGTGCTTGGTTAAATAACCCCAACCGTAAAGGTGAGGATGATATGGGGCGTGTTTACGGCGTTCAAGGACGCGGCTGGCAACGCCCTGATGGTTCAACACTGGATCAGTTAGCAAAAGTTATCAATAATTTAAAAAATGGCATTGATGATCGCGGTGAAATTATTACCTTTTACAACCCCGGTGAGTTTGAGCTTGGCTGTTTGCGCCCATGTATGCATACGCACACCTTTTCATTATTAGGCGATACCCTTTATTTAACCTCGTATCAACGAAGCTGCGATGTGCCGCTTGGGCTAAATTTTAATCAAATACAATGCTTTGTTTTATTGGCGTTGGTTGCACAAATTACAGGCCACAAGGCTGGTAAGGCATATCATAAAATTACTAATGCACACATTTACGAAAACCAGCTTGAGCTAATGCGAGATGTGCAATTAAAGCGCGAACCATTTGCATCTCCTCAGCTAAAAATTAATCCAAAGATTAAATCACTTGAAGACATAGAAACATGGGTAACACGTGATGATTTTGAGGTGGTTGGTTATCAATGCCATGAGGCTATTCAATACCCATTTTCAGTTTAAAAATAAAAAGTTAAGGAGAGCATAATGAAAGCAGTGATCCCTGTAGCGGGCCTTGGAACACGCATGTTGCCAGCAACAAAAGCAATTCCAAAAGAAATGCTGCCAGTTGTAGACCGCCCACTTATTCAATACGTTGTTAGTGAAGCGGTTGCCGCGGGTATTAAAGAGATAGTATTAGTAACGCATTCGAGTAAAAACTCGATTGAAAACCATTTTGATACCAGCTTTGAATTAGAAGCAACGCTAGAGAAGCGTGTAAAGCGGCAATTACTTGCCGAAATACAGTCTATTTGCCCTAAAGATGTAACCATTATTCACGTACGTCAAGGTGAGGCAAAAGGCCTAGGCCATGCTATTAACTGTGCTGCGCCTATCATTGGCGATGAACCTTTTGTAGTTATTTTACCTGACGTTATTATTGATGATGTAGAAAGCGACTTAACCAAAGATAACTTAGCAGAAATGATCACTCGCTTTGAGCACACTAAACACAGCCAAATTATGGTTGAGCCTGTGCCTAAAAATGACGTAGATAAGTTTGGTGTTGTAGATTTAGGCGATGTTGAACTAAATCAAGGTGAAAGCGCATCAATTAAGAGCATGGTCGAAAAGCCAGCTGTTGACGAAGCGCCTTCTAACCTTGCCGTTGTGGGTCGTTACGTATTGAGTAAAAATATTTGGCCATTACTGGCTAAAACCCCTCAAGGTGCCGGTGATGAAATTCAGCTAACAGATGCAATTGCTATGCTAATGCAAAATGAAAAAGTAGATGCTTACGCAATGAAAGGCCGAAGCCACGACTGCGGCAGTAAAATTGGCTACTTAAAAGCAACAATAGAATTTGCGCTTCGTCGTGACGAATTTGCTGATGAGCTTAAAACCTTTATTAAAACCTTAATTTAAATAAATTTATATTTTTCAAAGCGCCTATATGGCGCTTTTTTTGTTTTCAGCCCCTAAACCACCTACTTCAGTAGGTGGTTATCATCAAATAGGCTTTGCCTGTAAAAAGTACTCATGTTAATTCCTAGGTTGATTTTTAGCGAAGTCACAAAAGGAAAAAACATGAGTAGATACGAGAAAGCATCGCATGTGTATTGGCGATGTCAATATCATATAGTTTGGACACCGAAATATAGATTTAGGATCCTTAAAAACAAAGTAGGCAGGGATGTATACAGATGCATTCAGGTCTATTGTGAACAGCTTGGGTGCAAAGTTGTTGAGCTGAATGTACAAATAGATCACGTACACTTAGTAGTAAAAGTGCCACCAAAGCTGTCAATTTCAAAATTAATGGGGGCATTGAAAGGTAAAATAGCGTTAAAAATGTTTAGTAAATATCCGTACTTAAGAAAGAATAAGTTATGGGGTAATCATTTTTGGCAGCGAGGGTATTTTGTTGACACGGTAGGCATAAATGAAGAAGTAATACGGAGATATGTCAGGCATCAGCAGAAAGAAGAGAGACAAGAGCAAGCTCAGTTAACACTGGAGTAAACAACGCCCCCTTTTAGGGGGCTAATTCAAAGCCACCTTCTTTAGAAGGTGGATCTTTTACTTATAAAATAGCTTTTTAGGTTTGTAATTATCACTATTTTTGCAGTTATAAAGACAGATTCTAGTTTGTGTTGTAATATTTATGTTAATCTTAGCCTTTTTGTTATAAATATGTTTTATTGGTCTCATTGTAAGTTAGCTCAATTAAACGGTTTAAACTATTGAAAGAGAAACAACTAATGTGTGAATGCAGCACGAAGTATTACCGATATGTATTTGTGATGTTACTGTCACTATTAAGTACAGGTTGTATGCTATCGAATAATAAAACGTCTTTAGATGAACAAGTTAATGACGCGCCAGAATATGTAACTATTACAGCGCTTGAGCTTGCGCAATTAAAAGATGCAGCGATGCAATGGCAGAAAGCTCGTTCTGGTATAGAGCGAATGTTAAAGTTGGAACCTGAGCTCATTTACTTAGTTGATCATATTGATATTATTAATACCAAAGCATTGGCTCAATCTCGTCAGAATTATAGAAACCCTTATGGTTCATCAATTGAATTAACTGCACCTAATCTTAGAAACAATAATTACGCAAATGTACCAACTAAAGTTGAACGGCCTATCCGACAATATAATAATCGCCAAACAAGCTTACAAAATTCGAAGGTAAAAAAAATAGCGAAAGCCCCAAAAGATAAAAAGGTGTTTGCACTGCAAGTAGCCTCACTAAATTCGCATGAAGGTGTTGTAAAGCAATGGAAGCAGATTAACCAAAAAGCTTCGCCTTTATTTAAGGATAAAATCGCTACAAATATTGAAAAAACCGAAATTAATAACAAAACCTATTATCGACTAAAATTGGGTGAATACCATAACTTTAAAAGTGCTGAGGACGATTGCGAAGTATTTAAATTTTATAAGGTTGATTGTTTTGTGAGTAACTACACTGAAGGACCAATTATATTATGATATACAGATCTAATTAGGTTAAAGGTAAATAGCAGTTTAAAGATGAATTAAAAAGATAGTTTTGGAAAAAGTAGTTATACCAATCTGCTTGGATATGGGATCTATTTTAACGATAAGAAAATTGCTCTATAACTAGGCAAAAGTTTTGATATCTAGTTGTTCTAAATAAAAAAATTTTAACAACGTTATAGGGTGATTTAATTCGTTAAACTGTTCAAATATTTATGCAGGTTGGTATTACTAAATAGACTGTGCAAGCCTTTCTGAGGAATAGTTAGCGCGGCTAAAAATATCGTCTCAGCAGTGGCAAGCAGCCAAAGCAGGTGTTGAGCGTTTATTAGTGATTGAACAAGATCTAAAGCTATTAATAAGCCAATTAAATGCAGTGGCAAATCAAGACACCGCATCAACAAATACGCCTGTAGTACCAACAGTTAAAGCTTCAGCTGAAACGGTATCACCAAAAGTAGCACAAAAAGCTCAAGTGGCAACGAATGCAGCAGCTGATGAAAAACGAGCCGTTACCGACAAAGATCGACTTAGCCAAAGTTTAAATGAAATAAAAACCAGCGCCTCGTCGTTATTTCAGGGAGAGTTTGTAGCGAATGTAGAAACTATTAATGTAAGTGAGGTTACTTACTATCGTTTAAAGCTCGGGGCTTATCAAAATCAAGCCAATGCCGCTGCCGATTGCGATAAACTTAAACAGCGTCAAATCAACTGCATTGTGAGTCATTACACCCAGCAGCCTTTAAAATAAAAATGCAGTTAGGGTATTCGGCATAATAATTGCTTTATAAGTATTATGTTTTTAGAGGATGGCAATTATGCGCCTTTTGTTACCCTTGCTATTATTAAATTTAGCGGGCTGTAGTTTAACACCTCAGCCAAAGCCGAGTATAAGCACAGATGCCCCTAAAGCGGTGATGGCACCTTATACGCTCAACCAGTACGTAAGTAGCTTAAGTGCCCAGCTTAGCCATATTAAAGAGCCTTTAAAAAGCACCGCGTCAATTGCGGTCAGTAGCTTTTATTTAGCCGATGCCCTAGACACTCACGTTGCTCAAGGGCAAGGGGCAGGGCTTAGCCAGCAAATTCAGGAAAGCTTAATAACCCAATTTACCCAATTAGGTTATAACACGGTTGAATACCGGCTTGAAAACCAACTTAACTTATCAGCGAGTGCAGACTCAGTACTAAGTCGTAATACTGGCAACTTAAAGCAGCGTCAGATTATTGACTTTGTGATCACGGGGACGTTAACCCGCCAAGAGCATGCGTATATTGTGAATGCACGCATGGTCAATATGCAAACTAACCAAGTTGTCTCTGCAGGCAGTACTGAAATTCCCATCAATGTGATGTGGGGCAATGAAAAAATACAGCAGCGCGGTGACTATATTTACCGCAGTGAATATTAATTAGGAGCACACATGAAACGCCTACTATTAACTTTATGTTTGCCACTGGGCTTTGGTTGTTCACAAATGACAAACCATAGTGACACTCAAATTACCGACGATGCTCCTTTGTTTTTTGAGCAACGCCCTGTAGCTGCACCAACAAATACTGATTTGCTTTATCAAAACAAAGCAGCCGTGATGAACAAAAACAAACAAGTTAACACGCCAACACGCAAAAATATTAATCACTATGTGCGTGGTATCATGCAAGACATGGCTGAAAATTTACAGTATGTAAATACTAAAACGCCATTGGCGGTATCGAGCTTTGTTTTTTTAGATCGTGACTACAACAATGCCAACTTAGTGGGCAATCAAATTGCCGAGAGCTTTATGCATGAGCTGCATAATTTTGGTGTACCGGTAATCGATTTTAAAACTACCGATTACATGCGTGTAACACCCGGTGGCGATTTTGTTTTTAGCCGCGACTATTTAGAGCTTAACCAAGAACAAAACTTTAGTTACGTATTAGCAGGCACGCTAGTAAATCACCAAGGCGGCATATTAGTAAACGCACGTATTGTTGGTTTAGCGAGTAAAGCGGTTGTAGGCTCTGCACAGGGCTTTATTCCGCAAGCGGTGATCGATGCGTTAAATAGTAGTAACAGTGCCGATGGCATTATGCTAAAACAAGCGAGTAAGTGAGGTTATTAATGATTAACTTAGCGAAATGCTCAGCGCTTATTGGCCTGTTTACACTTTTACTACCGGGCTGTAATTTAATGGGTGAGTCAGCTAAGGCTAAGCCTGAACCCGCAGTGGTAAGTAATCTTGATTTTAACCAAATTATGGCGCAAATGCAGCGCGATGACGAGCAAGAACAATATGCTGATACAACGCAATTTAAGCCAAACAAGCATCACAAAAGCTTAGTTAATTATGTTGAGCAAATGGCACTTGATTTAACCGACACCATGCAAGTAGCCCCTCAAGATGCAGCGATTGCGGTTACTTCGTTCGTTGATTTAGACGCCAATTTAAATACAGCAAGCCAGCTAGGTAATCAGTTATCAGAAACATTTATACATCAGCTGCAAAAATTTGGTTACAGCGCCGTTGATTTTAAAACAGCCGAGTTAATCACAGTTAACAACCGAGGAGACTTTGCATTTACACGTGATACTCGTAAGCTTGCAGGTACGAATATAGCCAGCCATGTGTTATCTGGTACACTTATTTATCGAGAAAACGGCGTAGAAATTAACGCACGCGTTGTTGATATTCAAAGCAAGCGATTAGCCGCCAGCAGCCGAACATTTATTCCGTTATACGTACTAAATAAAGAAGATATATATTTATCAAGCAATTAACTTAATTTGGTGCTTGATATAAAAAACCAGATGCCGTTATAATTTCCAAGTACTTAACACTTAACACCTAGCGTGGCCTCTTAGTTAAATGGATATAACGGCCCCCTCCTAAGGGGCAGTTACAGGTTCGATTCCTGTAGGGGCTACCAATTTAGTGTTTATTTTTGTTACGTTTGTTTATAACGCTTTGCAGAGCTTTATCCATTTTTTCAATAAAATCATCTTTGAAGGGGTAGTTATCATCTGCGTCCTTTAGGTAGCCAATATGGGCTGTATGCTCAAAAATAATTTTGTCATCAATCAATTCTGTTAGATCTATTTCTGGGTCTGTGTATTGTATTTTTTGTACGCCATATTGAAATGATAGCTTTTCACTTATAAAGCAGTCGATTCGTTTTTTTGCTAGTTTGATTATGTTCGATAGGGTGCTTTTATTTTCCCATCGTTTTATTTTGCCTTGTTTTTCTGCTCTTTTTAGAGCGTCATCTAACACCAAAAAACCAGCATTAAGCCCTACGTTTATAGGGGGAGCTGTTAATAGGTTGTGTTCAATATTTTTTAGACTAAACCCTGGGTTGCAAAATGCTTGCACAACTTCGGTTTGTAATGCGATGGAATAAGGGGAAATAAAATACCTATCTACTTTATGCTTGTATGGGGGAAGTATTGCAAACTCCCTACCTTGTTTAAGCGAGTCAATACCGCGTTTCCACGGAATAGGCTGTAGTTTAATTGTATAGTCATTTTTTAATAAATTTGCGGCTTCCTTTACTAAATCAACATATATGCCGGTCAGTTCACCTTTGTGTAAGTAAGTGTAAGGGGGGTGACTATCATCAACTAAAATAACAACCTGCTGAGGTGGTTGCGCTTGTAGGTGCTGTAGAGGTAAAAATATGGCGAATATAAAGATATAAAATAGATAACATCGTTTAGGGATACTCATTTTTAGCATACTTATTTCATACTTCATCTTTTATAACGCATATTGTAGCTTGTAGTTTAGCTACCTTTATTAAAAAAACGAGGGCTATATTTCATCATTATATAAAAGTCATTGTTTTTTAACTAAATGTATTTATGTGACTTACTTTTAATTGGTTGCACCACTTTTTTAAGTTTTAAGTGTCTATTTAGGTAATTGTTTATTATTATAAGTTATTAGTATGTAAACAACTTTTAGCTAAGGGGTTAATTTGAGTGAGCTAATAACACAATCACCATTTATTGAGCTAACCGTACTACTCGTGCTAGCAGCTTTAGTGGGTTTTTTTGGCATATTATTACGCCAACCTTTAATTATTGCTTTTATTGCGGTTGGTTTACTCGCTGGGCCTTCGGTATTTGATTTAGTATACTCAAAAGAAAAAATTGAGCTGCTTTCTGATTTAGGAATAGCCGTGCTGCTATTTTTAGTGGGTATAAAGCTTGATGTAAAATTAATTAAGTCTATTGGCGGGGTGTCTGTTTTAACGGGGTTAGGGCAAGTAACGTTTACCTCTATATTTGGTTACTTAATTGGTATTATGATTGGGCTTGACCATGTTACTAGTGTGTATGTTGCTGTTGCGCTTACTTTTTCTTCTACCATTATTATTGTTAAATTACTCTCTGATAAAAGAGAAATTGACTCCCTGCATGGCCAAGTTGCACTAGGGTTTTTAATTGTACAAGATCTTGTGGTTGTTTTTGCCATGATAGCACTTGCCGCCATAGGGATGAGTGGCGAAGGTAGCGGCCATGATTCGTCCATTACAAATGTAGCTGTATCCGGTGTTGGTATGCTGATATTTGTGGTTGTTTTTGTAAAATATCTCGCCACGCCACTGACTAATTTATTGGCCAAAACACCCGAATTATTGGTTATTTATGCTATTGCGCAAGCCGCTTTATTTGCCGCTATTGGTGAGCTTATTGGTTTAGGTATGGAAGTGGGGGGGTTATTGGCCGGTGTTGCTTTAGCATCTACCCCCTACAGGGAAAGTATTGCGGCAAGGCTTGGCCCATTGCGAGACTTTTTATTACTATTCTTTTTTATTGCGTTGGGGTCGGCATTAGATTTATCTCAGTTAGGCGCACATACAACCGGCGCTGTTATTTTTTCAGTATTTGTACTCATTGGTAACCCGCTTATTGTATTAGCAATAATGGGGGCAATGGGGTACAGAAAACGAACTGGATTTTTAGCGGGGTTAACGGTTGCGCAGATCAGTGAGTTTTCGTTAATTTTTATTGCAATGGGTGTAAGTTTGGGGCACTTAAAACCAGATATTTTAGGGTTAGTGACTTTAGTCGGTATTATTACCATAGCCATTTCTACTTACATGATCACCTATTCCCACCAGCTGTATGCTTTTTTTGAGCCCTTTATTTCAATATTTGAAAGAAAAAACACCCCAAGAGAGCAAAGTTCAGAGCATGAAGGTGAGCAGTATCAAGTGATAATATTTGGTTTAGGGCGTTTAGGCACTGCTATTGCACAACAATTAAAAAAGGGTGGCGTGGCTGTACTAGGGGTTGATTTTAATCCAGCTGCTATAAAACAATGGCAAGCATTAGGATTAGACGCAACATATGGTGATGTAACCGATGGCGAATTTATTAATGAGCTACCACTTAGCCACGCTAAATGGGTGGTATGTTCAATACCTCAGCACCATACCGGACTTTCGGTTGAAGATACGCGCAAAACAGTTGTACAGTTAACACGTTCCGCTGGTTTTACAGGTAAACTGGCCGTTGTATCGCAAAATACCAATGAAACGGCAGAGTTTAAATATTTGGCTGTTGATCTTGTATTGGAGCCTTTTCAAGATGCGTCGCAAAGAGCTGTTGAGCTACTTATAGAGCAGCTTTGAATGCGTGTTTTGCTATATTTATTTAATACTTATAAGGAGCAACTATGAAACGATTTAAAAATATAGTGTATATTGTTAAGGATGATTTACAAGATTCAGCTTCACTAGCGCGTGCTGTGTTGCTTGCTAAAAATAATCAGGCAAATTTAACGTTGTTAAAAATACAGCCTAAGCTTTCCTCCTCAGTTTATTCAGAAATATTAGGGGCAAGTAAAGAGGATATAGAGCGCGCTGTATTAGAGCGCAGTGAAGAGTCGTTAACGCAATTAATTGACTCGATTGATTTACCCACAACAGTAACCTGTATAGTAAAAATCGGTAAAACATACGAAGAAACAATACGTTTAGTGCAAACCCATCAATTTGATTTAGTTATAAAAGAGGCGCAAAATCTTACCTGGATTGAACGTTTTTTTAGCAGTGATGATATTAACTTATTGCGTTTATGCCCAACGCCAGTGTGGTTAATAAAGGCAAATACGCAACATGAGTATAAAAACATAATAGCGGCAGTAAGTTTTGATGGCGATGATACTGTTTATCCCGCGCTTAATAATACGCTTATAAAACTTGCCAGTTCAATGACATTACTTGAATCTGCTTCATTACATGTTGCAAATGTATATGATGCAGCTAATGCAGGGTTTATTGGTTTGTGGGCAGAGGATCCCGATGAAGTAGCTAATCAACTTTATAGTGCTGAGTTTAGTATCAGTAACGATAAGGTAACGGCCTTGTTAGCTGATTTAAAACAAGCGTTAGGTGAGCAAACATATAGTTATTTAGCTGCTAAAACTCACCTTATACAAGGAGAGCCTGCCCAAGAGTTAGCAAAGTTAGCTAAAATAGTAGAGGCTGATTTGGTTGTTATTGGTACAACCGCAAAAGAGGGGGTTGTAGGTGCTTTATTAGGTAATACAGTTGAAACTTTATTATCACAGCTTGATTGCTCTGTATTAGCTGTAAAGCCTGATGGCTTTGTAACTCCCTTAGTTTTTAATTAAATTGTACTTATTACGCCCTAAGACGCGTACTTAACATGATGTTCAGGCTAATTATGATGGGCATCTTTATTTAATATTATAAGCGAGCTATCAATTAGCCCGCTTTATAAAATACTCTGCCGAACCCCGAACCCCGAACCCCGAACCCCGAACCCCGAACCCCGAACCCCGAACCCCGAACCCCGAACCCCGAACCTACAACTCAGCCATCACTAGTAATTGTAGCAATCAGCTCACTCAGTACTTCTTCGGCTTTGCCTGTTTCTACTTGGCAAGTGCCGGCATTTAAATGACCGCCGCCGCCGTATTTTAAGCATAACTCGCCCACATTAGTATTTGAGCTGCGGTTAGTGATTGATTTACCAATGGCGTACACCACATTCTGCTTTTTAAGCCCCCACATTTTATGAATTGAGATATTACACTCTGGGAACATGGCGTAAATAACAAAGCGGTTAGTGGCGTAAATGGTTTCTTCTTCGGTTAAATTAAGTACCACTAAGTTGTCGTGTATTGATGAGCAGCGATCTATTTGCTCTTTAGCTTGTGCGTTGTGCTCGTGGTACAAAGCAACGCGCTCTGCCACGTCTTCCATTTGGAGTATTTGTTCAATGGTGTGATCTTTACAGGCGTCAATCAGCTTCATCATTAACTGGTAATTAGAAATTTTGAATTCACGAAAACGGCCAAGCCCTGTGCGTGCATCCATAATAAAGTTCATCAGTACCCAGTCAGTTGGGTTTAAAATTTCGTTTTTCGAAAATTGTGCAGAATCCCCTTTATCAACTGCTTCCATCATGTCAGTTGAAATATTAGGGAATTTTTCAGCGCCACCATAATAGTCGTATACAACGCGTGCTGCAGAGAGGGCATCAGGGTTAATAATGTGGTTTTTAATATCGCTTGCGTTACGAACGGTTTCGCTCAAGTGGTGATCAAACGCAATATGGCACCCTGCAACGTAGGGGAGGTTTGTGGTGATATCGTTGCTGGTGATGGCTATTTTACCGTCTTGCATATCTTTTGGGTGCACAAATAAAATGTCATCAATTAGGTCTAAATCTTTTAGTAATACGGCACACACTAGGCCATCAAAATCGCTGCGAGTGACGAGTCTATATTTATTATTGCTCATTGTGGATCCATCTTTCTTTATTTATTAATCTCAGTGTAACAGCTTAATTTGTTTTTTATATACAAAAATTTAACACAGAAAAGCCAAAACAACAGTTTTGGCTTTGAGTAGCAAGTGTGTATCAGTAAGGTGTTATGCCCCAGGGCCACATTCCATACAGTGGTTAATTATGTCAGGGCCAAATTTTAATTTAGCGTTTAAATCGCGCAGTGCGGTGCGCAGGCCTTCCTCAATAACAGGGTGATAAAAAGGCATATCAAGCATTTGTGGTACAGTCATTTTGTTTTGTACTGCCCATGCTAATAAGTGTGCAATGTGCTCCGCTTGTGGGCCTATAAATTCAGCACCTAAAAATAAGCCGGTACCGTGCTCGGCATACACACGCATGTGGCCTTTGTTTTTTAGCATAACGCGGCTGCGGCCTTGGTTTTCAAAACTGACTTCACCAATTTCAAAGCAATCACAACTTCCTAATCGTTGGCTGATTTCTTTAAAGCTTTCACCAACCATGGCTATTTGCGGGTCGCTAAACACAGCTGCTATTTTAGCTCGACGAAGTCCTGCACGTACGTGAGGGTAGCGGCCTGCGTTCTGCCCGGCAATTGTTCCTTGATCGGATGCTTCGTGAAGCAGTGGGAGCATGTTACTGGCATCGCCAGCTATAAATATAGGTGAGTCGCCGCACTGCATAGTGTGAGGATCAGCCAGAGGTACGCCGCGTTCATCCAGTTTTATGCCGGTGTTTTCCAAACCCAGTTTATCAGTATTTGGTACTCGCCCTGTTGCAGCCAGTACGTAGTCAAATTGTTCTGTATGTTTAACACCTTGTTTGTCGATGTAGGTGAGCTCTGCTTTATTACCTACTTTTTTCATGTCTGATACGTTTGAGTCGGTATCAACATAAAACTCTTCTGCAAATACAGTGTTAGCGTAATCTTTAACGACCGGGTCGGTTAATGGGCCTATGGCACCACCTACGCCAAATAGTTTTACCTTTACGCCTAATCGGTGTAACGCTTGGCCAATTTCAAGGCCAATAACGCCCGGGCCAAATACGGCTACAGATTCTGGTAAATCATCCCAGTCGAATACATCGTCATTTATAATGAGTCGGTCGCCAAAGTTATTAAATACGCCCGGGTACGAGGGGCGTGAACCTGTTGCAATAACAAAGCGTTTAGCACTAATAATGGTGTGCTCATCTATTTGCACACGGTTAGCATCTAAAAACTGCGCATAACCACGAATTTTATCTTCGCTAGGTATTTCATCTACGGCTTCAACTACGAACCCAGCAAAGCGGTCACGCTCACTTTTAACGCGTGCCATAACGGCTTTACCGTCAATAACGGGTTTTGAGCTGTGTACACCAAAGGCAGGAGCCATTTCTATTGAATGGGCGGCTTCTGCTGCGGCTATTAATAATTTACTTGGCATGCAACCAACTCGTGCGCAGGTTGTACCGTATGGGCCTGATTCAATCATCAGTACGTTTTGAGTAAATTGTTTAGCATTACGGTAGGCACTTAAACCAGCAGTACCAGCACCAATAACAACAACGTCGGTTTGCAATTCTTTCATCGTGTTTTTCCTTTAGTAAACAGGGGTGTTACTGCCCCTGTTTTATTTACTTAATTATGCAAAGTATTTTTCTAAGTCGTCTGAGCCACCAATGTGCTTACCACCAATAAATACTTGAGGTACGGTTTCACGCCCTGAGACTGCTTTTAAGCTCGTTAAAGATGCACCAGCCCCCATGACAATTTCTTCATATGCTAAGCCATTTTCTGTTAGCAACTTTTTAGCTTTTGTACAAAACGGACAGCCTGGTTTTGTAAATAGGGTTACCGCTTCTGGTTTTACTTGAGATGGATTAATGTAATCAAGCATAGTGTCAGCGTCTGACACTTCAAACGGGTCACCGGGTAAATCGGGCTCAATAAACATTTTTTCTACAACGCCATCTTTAACCAGCATAGAGTATCTCCAGCTACGCTTACCAAAACCTAAATCATTTTTATCAACTAGCATGCCCATGCCGTCAGTAAACTCACCGTTACCGTCTGGTAGTAAGGTAATATTTTGTGCTTCTTGATGTTCAGCCCATGCGTTCATTACAAAAGTATCGTTTACTGATACACAAACAATGTCGTCAACGCCATTTTGCTTAAATACTCCAGCTAACTCGTTGTAGCGTGGTAGGTGAGTTGATGAACACGTTGGTGTAAATGCACCTGGTAGTGAAAATACAACAACCGTTTTACCTTTAAAAATGTCATCGGTGGTAATTGATTTCCACTCGTCGTTTTGACGTGTTGCAAATGTAACGTTTGGGATTGTTTGACCTTCAATATTGTTTAGCATGTTTTTAGTTCCTCTTGATTTGTTGATAGCCATTATGGCGAGTAATTAAATATAGTTCCAATCGTTTGTTTGTATTAAAATGATAGATATAAACTATCAGGTTGAGTGTGAATATGAACTTAAAAGATTTAGAGTATGTTAAAGCGGTTGCCCACTATAAGCACTTTCGTAAAGCGGCCGATGCGTGCTTTGTAAGCCAGCCAACTTTAAGCGGGCAAATTAAAAAGCTTGAGCAAGAGTTGGGCGTTATAATTTTTGACCGTACTACTAAACAGGTTACGTTAACAGCCCAAGGTGAACGTTTATTGACACAAATAGCTGTCGTTTTAGAACAAACACAAATATTAAAAGAGCTGGCAGCAACCTCCAATGAGCCATTGCAGGGTAAACTTACCATTGGTATTATTCCAACCATTGCGCCGTATTTATTACCTACGCTACTAACATCAATGAAAGCAGCGTTTATCAATAGCCAGTTTTCGTTTATTGAAATGCAAACAACGACTATTTTAGCTGCGCTAGAAAATGGTGAAGTCGATTTTGCAATTTTGGCTGATGTACCTGATCTTAAAAGTTATCATACCATTAACTTATATAAAGAAGACTTTTTAGTCGCTGTATCAAGCGATAACGCGCTGTGTAAGTACAAAAAAGTGGCACTGCAAGATTTACAAGGGTGCAACTTATTAATGTTAAGTGATGGTCATTGTTTTAAAGATCAAGCTCAGCAGTTTTGTTTTTCGGCTGGGGTAGATGTTTCTAGTCAGTATCAAGGTAACAGTCTAGAGACGCTATTGGCGCTGGTGGCGATGGATGATGGGGTTACGTTTGTGCCAAAACTTGCTGCAACCTCACGAGTAGGTATTCATTACTTGCCAATCTTTCCTAATCAGCAACGCAATATTGTGTTTGCATGCAGAAAGCATTACCCGCATTTATCTGGGGTTGAGCAGCTGGCTCAATGGTTAAGCGCTCACTCTAATTTAAAGGCGAAGCTAAGTGAAGCGCTTTAACATTTTATATACGCCGATCATTCGGCAATTTCAACAATGTCATTAATTTGTACGCCCGCTAAAGGCTGATTAGTACTACTGACGGCAATGGCGCTGTGCTGATATAGCTGCTCAATTCGTATACGATTAAGTGTAGTGACTGTGTGTGGCATAGTATTGCCTTGCGCGTCAGTTAAATAATTACGGTGGGCAATACTTAGTTGTTGCCCTTTTTCTAAGCCATGCGCCTTACCTAAGTTAATGACTAGCTTATTATTTTCCATATGCATTATTTTACCTTGGGTAGGTAAACACGCCATGGCAGCTTGTAGATCGTAGCTCAAGGTTTGGTTTATATCACTAATGCTTTGGCCATAAGGCGATTGCCAAAATCGATTACTATTTACATCAATAATGGCTGTTTTTTCAAATGGCCAAATAGCTTGACTTTGATAGCTGTTTTGCCATAACGGCTCAAAAGTAGTGCCATTAAATAAACTAAACTCTATTTGGTAGTGGCGCTGATAGCTTTCATCTTGCCAAAATGCATAATCGCTATTGAGTTTATCGCTGGTGGATAAACTGCTAATTTGGCTCAACAACACATATTGTGCGTTGCTTCGCGATGAAATTTCCTCTAACTGGCTGTTGGAGTAGTCATGCTGTTGATTAAAGTAGGTATCGACTTTTATCGCTTTGTTGAAATAGGCAACGGGTATCGCGCTCATTTTTGATTTTTGCAATGAGGTATAGATGTTTTTACTGATTGCTTGGTTAATGTCAAATATTTGACCCATTTTAGCCTGTTCCCGATTTATTAACTGGCTTTGGGTTACAGCTATAAATTTATTAAAGCGGCTTTGTGGACATTGCTCAGTTTGCGCGAATATATCTAGGCGTAAGGTAATCGCAAATTCATTACCACTGCGATTCTCACTAACAAGCTCTATTTTTTGAATTTCGCCTTGGCTACTTATTTTTAGCTGATCTTGGGTTAATACTCCATCAACAAGTGTTTGCACTGAGCTCACACGCGCACCAGAGAACACAAGAGCTTGAGTTATTGCATCTTTTATTGCAGCGGCTTTTGCCCCCGGAATATCACTATTTTGAATAACCGCATGGCCTGTAGACTCATACCACTGAGCGTAGGAAAAAGGTGAAAACGTTAATACAGCAGCGGTGCTTAATCCTGCTAATACTGCTTTTAAAAACGACTTCATACTCTTACTCCAATTAAACGTTAGCGTTAATGAGTCTCAGCAAGTAATGTACCACTATTATTTATTGTTGCAGAGTATATGTACCACTGGCATTAAACGTGCATAACTGAGTTTAATTAGTTTTTAAAGGCCCTTTATGATGCGAGTAATGCCATTGATGATCACATTAGGCTGCTTAACGTTAAGCGGTTGTAGTAATGTATTTGATAAACACGTTGAATATAAATATGTTGAGCCAAATAATTACCCTGTATTAAAAGCAATAGGGTACGCGCCCATTAGTTTGCAGTCGGGTAACAGTGACACTCAAAAACAGCTGATGGCGATTAAGGCTTCAAAGCTAGAAGCATATCGCGAGTTAACCGAACAAGTGTACGGGCAAAAAATTACCGCAGGCACAACTGTTGCAGGTTCTGTTGCCCAAGATGATTATTTACAAAGTAAAGTGCAAGGTATTATAAAAGGCGCGCAAATTATAAAAACATATGCCGTTAACGATATGTATATTACCGAGCTTGAGCTTAATATGAAGCGCGTACACGATTTGTACATCGGTGAAATAAAGCCGCGAGAAGTGAAAAAAGTCACTTATTACTAAGCGACAAGTTATTATTCATAAAAAATGCCTAAACGATGATTCGCTTAGGCATTTTTTATTGCAATTCTGTTTATGCTTTTAAGTTACGCACAATACTGTTGTCAGTATTGATTACACTTCCGGCTTGGTCGTAAGTCATTGACGACGGAGCGCCAATTAAAATATCTTTTAGTTGTTTTACACTCAGCTGCGCCTGATGTGCCGCATGGGCATTAACTTCATTTTGCTTTTGACACTGCTCAAGCTTAACTCGGGTAAGCTTTATTAAGTCAATATTTTCGTCTGATTGCTGATCGTTACTTTTAATGAGATTACTAAGCTCTTTATCAAGGTTATTTATAGTGGTTAAAAAAGACATTTTTTGTTGGGCAATTTCTTTTAAACCTTCACCTCGGCGAGAAGCAATTGCTGTAAGCTCTTGAGTGAGTAAGTCACTTAGCGTTGTTAAGCAATTAACTTGCTCATTTAATTTAATAGTAATTAAACTATTGTGATCAGCCATAAACGTTGAACTCGAAGTCTGCTAAGTTTTTGGCAAGTTTTTCACTGTCTATCTGATACTTACCTTCAGTAATGGCTTTTTTTAGTTCAGCAACTTTGTCGCTGTCAAACCCAGACGATTGCTGTGCTTTTTCTTGTAACGATTTTAATTGCTTAGCCTGTGGCGTTAAGCTCACAGAATCACTTGCAGCTTTAGGTGAAGGCGTTTGTGCTGCCTGTGTATTTGCGTTATCTTTTTTTAAATCAATCTGTTGCTGTTGTGTGTTAGTTATAACACCTGATTGCTGATTTGATTTATTTACTTGACCTACCATAATAAAAATCCGTATATTGCCCAACTGATGCCTTTATATCGGCATTTATTAAATATACTTTAGTATATTTTTACATTAAATGTTTATTTGTACAGACTCTACACCATCTACACGCGCATTTAAAACTTTACCTGTTTTTTTGTTTTCTACTCGTACCTGCTCACCTAAAGTACCATCTTCTAATGCGATCCCTGTGGTTTTTACTCTCAACCCTTTAATATTGGCAAAAATAGTGACGGAGTCACCTTTACATACCATACAAATTTGATTCAGTAGAACGGGCATTCCCTCACGAATGTTGCGTTTAATTCGGCTACCAATGAGCGGTTTAGGATTATCAAGATACTGCACTCTTATAAAGTGTGTTGGTTTCATTTCTATACTTAAATGGGATGGGGTAATCACTTCACCCCGTGCTAAATTAGTAGTAGCAACGACCACCGGTGCAGATTCGGTGATCCTAACATGAACATATTGAGCCCAGTTATCTGTATCGTTACACTTTATTTGAATGGTTACCTGGCGATTAAAAGGAGGCTCGCTTGGTGTTAGTAGTTCTGGTTTAGAATTACATTGACGATCGGGAATGCGACTATCTAGCGGTAATGCGCTAAATTGTACTGTTGTATCATTTGTATTAGTTGCTTTTTCAGTCACATAAGAGACAGCCATTTCTTGCAATAACTCTTTGCTAAATACTTGTGCCTTAAGCGGTAAAGTGAAGCAGAGGCTAGCAAGAAAATAAAAAACACTGTATCTTCTGGTTTTTTTTAACAAACTCATAATGTTTCGACTATGCTTATGGTTGCAAACAGGGTATAAATATTTAGCGTCAAATTACAGACGCCCCCGTTATGTTATGACGCTTTATTAATTGGAAGCAATTATCGTTCCTTATATTTGTTTTCTTAGGAGATTTAAATGGCTGGCATTTTAGACTCAGTTAACCAACGCACTCAGTTGGTTGGGCAAAACCGCTTAGAATTATTGTTATTTAAGCTTAACGGGCGTCAGCGCTTTGGTATTAACGTGTTTAAAGTAAGGGAGGTTCTTCAATGCCCTCCATTAACCAGTATGCCAAAGTCAAACTCCTACATTCGTGGTGTAGCACATATTCGCGGGCAAACTATTTCGGTGATTGACTTATCAATGGCGGTAGGCGGGCGGCCAATAAAAAATATAGAAGATGCCTTTATTATCATTGCTGAATATAACCGTACAGTGCAGGGGTTTTTAGTTGGTGGTGTTGAGCGTATTGTTAATATGAATTGGGAAAAAATAATGCCACCGCCATCAGGAGCGGGTCGTTATTCTTACTTAACAGCTGTGACTGAAATTGAAAATGAGCTAGTTGAAATACTCGACGTTGAAAAAATTCTAAACGAAATTTGCCCAGTTAACACTACCGTGAGTGATGATGTTGCCTCGCAAGGTAATATACAGAAAGATTTAGGTGAAAGAATAGTATTCATTGCTGATGACTCCGCCGTTGCCCGAAACCAAGTTAAAAGAGCGCTTGAGCCACTGGGTGTTACCACCGAATTGGCTAAAAACGGTAAAGAAGCACTAATAAGACTAAAAGAAATCGCAGAGCTTGATTGTGTTAATGACATTACAGAGCGGGTGGGGTTACTTATTTCTGACGTAGAAATGCCAGAAATGGATGGTTATACACTCACTGCTGAGATTAAAGCGGATCCCAAACTTGCGCCGTTGCATGTGATTTTACATACGTCATTGAGTGGTGTTTTTAATCAAGCGATGATTGAAAAAGTAGGGGCAGATGACTTTATTGCAAAATTTAATCCGGACGAGCTTGCTACAGCCGTTAATAAATGGGTTCATTGTGATTAATAAACATAGGTGTTATTCATTTGACTAATAAAGATTTGCAGCAAAACGAATATGATCAATTTCGTTTATTTTTAGAACAACAATGCGGTATTGTTTTAGGCGAAAATAAGCAGTATTTAGTAAAGAGTCGCCTAGCTCCATTAATGTCTCGGTTTAATGTTGGTTCGTTATCTGAGCTGGTAACTAAAACTCTCGCTGTACACGAGCGCCAGCTGCGCGCTGCTGTGGTTGATGCCATGACAACCAATGAAACTCTGTGGTTTAGGGATCAGTATCCGTTTGAATTACTCAAAACAAAACTTTTTCCTGAGTTTAAAGCGCTAAATAGACCATTAAAAATATGGTCTGCTGCGAGCTCTTCAGGGCAAGAACCTTACTCAATTGCAATGTCGGTTGCTGAGTTTCAGGCAAGTAATCCGGGTGTTTTAAAAATGGGTGCACAAATTATTGGTACAGATATATCAAATACCATGCTTGATATGTGTAAAAATGCTGAGTACGACGCGTTAGCACTGGCCCGCGGCTTGTCTGCTGAACGACGTAAAAAGTTTTTTAAAGATAGTGGCAATGGTATGGCGCAAGTGGTTGATTCACTTAAAAAACAAGTGAGCTTTAGGCATTTAAATTTACTCGATTCGTATGCTTTAATGGGTAAGTTCGATATTATATTTTGTCGTAATGTTTTAATCTATTTTTCACCTGAAGTGAAAGCCAAAATCATTGCGCAATTTTCCCAAGCGCTAAACCCTAAGGGATATTTATTTTTAGGTGCCTCGGAGTCTATGTCTGGTTTGAGCACCGATTTTGATATGGTACGTTGTAACCCTGGTATTATTTACCAAAAGAAATAATCATCAATAGGTAACCCTTCTTTCAAACGACGCTAATCACGTCGTTTTTTTGTTTTTATCGTTGCTATTTTCATTGCTGGCTTGTTTATTGCTTTACCGATATTGAGTCAATTTTTTGGAGGTAGTTATGGCTATCAGTTTTGATAAAGCATTAGGCGTGCACCCGCATGCGATGTTGATCCGTTCGCAAAGAGCAGAAATGCTCGCTACTAATATCGCAAATGCTGATACGCCCGGCTATAAAGCAAAAGATATCGACTTTGCTTCAGCATTAAAAACGGCAAAGTCAAACCAACTAAGCGGCAATACCATGGTAATAACCAATGAAAAGCACATTGCCGGCGGTACCCGAAGTGTAGGTGGTAATGAATTATTTCGTACGCCAAATCAAACAGATACGGGAGATGGTAACTCTGTCGATATACAGGTGGAACGGAACTTGTATACACAGAATGCTATGGAGTATCAGGCTAGTATCCAGTTTCTTAATGGTAAATTTAAAGGCCTGAAAAAAGCCCTCGGTAGTCAAGGAGCCTAATTATGAGTTTATATAATGTGTTTGATATTGCTGGCTCTGGTATGAGCGCGCAAAATGTGCGATTAAATACCACAGCAAGCAATATTTCTAACGCCAACACAATTAGTTCTTCACAAAATGAGACGTACCGAGCGCGACACCCTGTGTTTGCTGCGGAGCTAACAAAAGCGTCAGCGTCAGCAAGTAACCCACAGGGCTCTGCCGTTGGTGTGAAAGTTTTAGGTGTGGTTGAGAGTGATAAACCACTACAAATTGAATATAACCCAAACCACCCGAGTGCGGATGAAAATGGCTATATTTACAAGCCCAACGTGAATATTGTTGAGGAGATGGCAAATATGATTTCTGCTTCTCGCTCTTATCAAACAAATGTTCAAGTTGCTGATGCAGCTAAGCAAATGTTAAGTAAAACACTGCTGTTAGGTCAGCGGTAACTGAGGGTAGCTCATGAGTAACGATATTAGTACTTCTTCATCCTACATGGACTCTTTGCGTTGGCAAGATAAACAAGTGCCAAAAAAAGAAGAAAGCGACGCGTTAACCCAAGAAGATTTCTTTTCGTTGTTAACACAGCAATTGTCATATCAAGATCCAAGCAAACCTGCGGACAACGATCAGATGATTGCACAAATGACCAATTTTACGATGGCTGAGGGGATCTCAAACTTAAACTCTAATTTTGAGTCTTTAGCCGCGTCAATGACATCAAATTCAGCATTGCAAGCATCCACATTAGTGGGTAAGCAAGCGTTATTGGAGTCTAATACACTTGAGCTTAATGGAACGGGTGAGGCAAGAGGGTCAGTAGTTGCTGAAAAGCCAGTAGATAGCCTAATGATTCGTATTGAGGATGCCTCAGGTCAGCTAGTGAAAACCATAGATTTAGGCACGCGGCCTGCAGGTGCCATTCGCTTTGCATGGGATGGTACTAATGAAGCTGGTGAACGCTTGCCTCCTGGTGAGTACAAAATTAAAGCCGAAGGGAGCACTAACGGTGAGTTTTCAAGCTTGCCCATTGCTACTTTCAAAAATATTGAGAGTGTTAACATTAATGGCTCAAGCGGCATTATTATTAATACCAAAGAAGGTGCGGTAAAGCTGACTGATGTCGCAGAAATCGCGTAATTAGATTTTATGTATTTTTTAGTCATTAGGCTAATACTTTTAGGTTAGAGGTTAATTATGAGCTTCAATATTGCATTAACAGGCCTTGCTGCCGCACAAAAAGATTTAGACGTTACCGCAAATAATATTGCTAACGTAAACACCACAGGCTTTAAAGAGTCTCGCGCTGAATTTGCTGATGTGTATGCGTCATCAGTATTTAGTGCGGGTAAAACGAAAAATGGTGATGGTGTGCAAACCACCATGGTTGCCCAGCAGTTTCACCAAGGCTCGTTACAATTCACTAACAACTCACTTGATATGGCAATTACCGGCGAAGGTTACTTTGCTATGAGTCAAGATTTGGGCGCTCAAGATTTTACCTACACACGTTCGGGCGCGTTTAAACTTAATAAAGATAATTTTGTTGTTGATGCTAAGGGTAACTTTTTACAAGGTTTTCCAGTTGATGAGGCAACAGGTGATACAACCTCTGTTAGTTTAAGTACCTCATCAGCGTTACAAATCCCAGACTCTTCGGGATCACCACGTGCAACCTCAAGTGTGTATAGCTCGTTTAATTTAGACTCACGAGTAGATGCACCATCGCTTCCTTTTAACCCTACAGAAAGCGCAACCTATAACTCATCTACATCTACAACTGTTTATGATTCTTTAGGTGAACCCCATGTACTACAATTTTTCTTTGTAAAAAATGACCCATCAGTCCCCGGAGATGAAAACCAATGGGATGTTCATGCAACGCTTGATGGTAAATCATTCGGCAGTGATGGTGTTGAGCAAGATGGAACAGCAGTCCCGTTTGCACCGATTAGTACTTTAAAATTTGACTCTAGCGGTTTACCTTCAACTACAACTACAAATGGAATAACAACACCTAATGTAGGTAACACATTTAATCCGTTATCTATTGTAGCCGGTGGAGGAGGGACACCAGGGTTATCTGATATGTTAACAAATGGAGCTAGTTTTCCTGCTAACATAGATATAAATTGGCGAGATCAGGCTGGAACCGCCAATAAAGTACCAACACAATATGCAAGTCGCTTTGAAGTAAAAGCACTTGAACAAGATGGTGCGACAGTAGGACGTTTAGCGGGTATTGATATTGGCACCGACGGCAAAGTAGTGGCGTCTTATAGTAACGGCGATTCAACATTTTTGGGACAAGTTGCCATGGTACGCTTTTCAAACTCGCAAGGTCTACAGCAAGTGGGTGACACCTCATGGAAAAAAAGTTTAACCTCTGGTGAACCTATTGCTGGTGAGCCTGGTTCTGGAACCTTAGGCACAATCAATTCTTCAGCACTTGAGCAATCAAATGTTAACTTAACTAATGAGTTAGTTGATTTAATAAGTGCGCAACGTAACTTTCAAGCAAACTCTCGAGCACTTGAAGTTAACTCAACCATTCAGCAGAGTATTTTACAGATCCGATAAGTATAAATATGATTTACGGAGGCTGCCATGTGCAGCCTTTTTTCTTTTCTGTAACTTTACTTATCATTAAACTTAATCTGGCACTTATATTGCATTTAGTCATATATAGATTTATCAATGAGTCGATGTTATGGATAAAATGGTCTACATAGCGGCATCTGGCGCTAAACAAAGCATGCAAGGGCTTGCTCTTAAAGCCAATAATTTGGCAAATGCAAATACTACTGGGTTTAAATCTGATTTTGCACAAGCTCGTTCAATGCAAGCATTCGGTGAAGGTTTACCTAGTCGTGTTTTTTCTATGCAAGAGCGTCCGGGTGCTGATATGACATCGGGTGGTATTGTTGAAACAGGCCGCGACCTCGATATAGCAATGAGTGACAACGCATGGCTCAGCGTGCAGGATGCCTCAGGTAATGAAGCCTATACAAAAGTAGGTACTCTAAGCATTACCGCTGAGGGGATGTTGATGACCAGCCATGGTCGTCAAGTTATTGGCGAAGGCGGGCCAGTAATTTTACCTGTACCTATTGAAAAAATAGAATTTAGTAAAGATGGCACCATCCAAGTTCGTCCTCAAGGCGCACCAGCCAACTTTTTAGAAGAGGTTGACCGACTAAAAGTCGTTGAAGCAAATAATGCCACGCTTGAAAAAGGTAACGATGGTTTATTTAGACCAAAGCCAGGGCAAACGGTTGAAACCTCAGCCAATGTACAAGTTTTGAGCGGCATGTTAGAAATGTCGAATGTAAACCCTGTACATGAAATGGTCGATATGATCAGTCACCAACGCCAATTTGAATTACAAGTAAAACTAATGAAAACAGCTGAAGAGATTGATGAACGTCAAGACCAGCTAATGCGCATAGTTTAACTTTAACGTGAGGATACTATTATGAATCCAGCATTATGGATAAGCAAAACAGGGCTTGACGCTCAGCAAACTGATATATCCGTTATATCAAATAACTTAGCGAACGCCAGTACCGTAGGCTATAAAAAAAGCCGCGCTATTTTTGAAGATTTACTCTACCAAAATATTAATCAACCTGGTGGTCGCTCATCGCAAGATACCGAAATGCCTTCAGGGTTAATGTTAGGTGCGGGTACAAAAGTAGTAGCGAATCAAAAAAACTTTTCGCAAGGTAATATGCTGACCACTGAAAATTCACTCGATTGGATGATCTCAGGGCCTGGTTTTTTTGAGGTATTACAGCCTGATGGCAATATAGCATACTCGCGTAACGGCCAGTTTACCACTGACGGCGACGGACGTATTGTGACCTCTGGTGCGGGTTATGTTGTTCAGCCAGAAATGAACGTACCTGACGATGCACAATCGATTACGGTTTCTCAAGATGGTGAGGTATCGGTAAGTGTGAGAGGCCAAGCCGAGAACGTGGTGATTGGCCAGCTAGTTATAAGTGACTTTATTAACCCATCGGGCCTTGAGCCAATAGGACAAAACTTATACACCGAAACGGCGGTAAGTGGTGCGCCCGTTCAAGGAAACCCCGGAGTTGAGGGATTAGGAAGCATTATGCAAGGTTCACTTGAAACATCCAATGTTAATGTGACCGAAGAGTTGGTTAATTTGATTGAAACGCAGCGTGTTTACGAGATGAACTCAAAAGTTATTTCGGCCGTTGACGAAATGATGAGTTACATCAATCAACAGCTATAACAAAGTGAGGGCGTGTATGCGTAATATCATATTATTTACAGTAGGGACGTTATTGTTAAGTGGTTGTGTATCTACACAAAATAATGAAGTAGTGCAAGACGATCCCTACTATGCACCTATGTATCCAGAGGCAAATATAGAGCCCGTAGTCGTAACAGGTTCTTTATTTAACACTTTATCATCTAACGACTTATATGCAGATAAAAAGGCACTAAGAACAGGCGATATCATCACCGTTAAATTGCAAGAGTCGACACAAGCGACAAAAGCTGCCAAAAATGAGACAGACAAATCAAGCCAAGCTAGCCTCGACCCTGTAATAGGGTTAGGTGGTTTACCGGTCAATATTGGTAGTGACAGTATTGAGTTTGGTATTGGTAACGACTCTTCGTTTAGAGGCGATTCAAAATCTAACCAATCAAATAGCTTGTTTGGAAATATTTCAGTTAATGTAATGCGCGTATTACCTAATGGTAATTTAGTAATACGTGGTGAAAAATGGCTAACGCTCAATACAGGCGAAGAGTTTATTCGCCTAGAAGGGTTAGTGCGTCCACAAGACGTAAATGCAGATAATACAGTTGAGTCTAATCGTATTGCCAATGCTCGTATTCAGTATTCTGGTAAGGGGCAAAATCAAGAGGCGCAAAGCCCAGGTTGGTTAACGCGTTTCTTTAGCAGCTCGTTGTTTCCTTTTTAGAGGACATTCAAGATGAATGGTTTTAAAGTTTTTTGTTTTATCCTGCTATTAGGGTGGCAGTTTACTGCCAGTGCTGAGCGAATTAAAGATGTATCTATGGTTGAAGGAGTGCGCTCAAACCAGCTAGTCGGTTATGGATTAGTGGTTGGTTTGCCTGGTACCGGTGAGCAAAGCCGTTTTACTGAGCAAAGCTTTAAAGGCATGCTTAATAGTTTTGGTATTACGCTTCCTGCTAATTTAAAGCCAAAAATTAAAAATGTTGCTGCGGTAGCCGTTCACGCCGAGTTGCCGCCATTTAGAAAACCAGGCCAAACCATCGATATTACTGTTTCATCAATTGGTAGTGCGGGTAGCCTGCGCGGCGGCACGTTATTACAAACATTTTTAAAAGGGGTTGATGGCAATGTATATGCTATTGCACAAGGAAGCTTAATTGTTGGCGGTTTAGGCGCTGAAGGCCTAGATGGTAGCCGAGTGGTTATTAATACGCCAACCGTAGGCCGCGTGCCAAATGGCGCCACGGTTGAACGTGCAGTTAAAAGCCCATTTATGCAAAACGACTATATTACTTTTAACTTAAATCGTCCGGATTTTACGACTGCAAAACGCCTAGAAAAAACAATTAACGATTTAATTGGTCCTAACAGCGCACAGGCACTCGATGCTGCATCAGTGAGGGTGATAGCGCCGCGTGATGCCTCGCAGCGGGTGTCTTATTTATCAACCCTTGAAAATTTAGAATTTACCCCTGCAGATACCTCAGCAAAGATTATAGTTAACTCGCGTACCGGTACTATAGTTATTGGTAAAAATGTAAAATTGCAGCCTGCGGCAATTACTCACGGAAGTTTAACCGTGAGTATTGCAGAGCAACAAGATGTAAATCAGCCAAATGCACTGGCAGAGGGAGAAACCGTCGTCACTAACCAAAGCATCATAGATGTAGATAGAGAAAATTCAAAAGCGTTTGTATTTAATCCAGGCGTTACTCTTGACGATTTAGTACGTGCTATTAATGAAGTTGGGGCTGCGCCTGGTGATTTAATGGCCATTTTAGAAGCATTAAAAGAAGCCGGCGCAATTAACGGCCAGCTTGTTGTCATTTAGTTTTATAAGACCCTGGCCCTAGGGTCTTTAACAGTTAACCTAAAAAAGACGCGGCATAAAGCCGCTGCTACCACAGCAATAAACATTGAATTTAACCCTACACAATAAGTAGCAGCGAGTTTACCTCGCGTTTCTCACTTAGTTTAATCTCTGCCTAGAACCTAGAATTTTTCACTTCGCTTGGCTCAATTTTTGCAATGCATTAGGTATTATTAATTATTGTGTCAAAAAGCTGATGGAAACAAATCATCTAGATAAACAAAACTTTTTTGATTTAGGCAACTTAGACTCACTGCGTCGAGATGCTTTAAACAGCGGTGATGCATCAACTGATGCGTCTAAAGCAGCGCTAAAAAAAGCAGCGGCACAATTTGAAGCTATTTTCACTCAAATGCTACTTAAAAGTATGCGTAAAGCTAACGAAGCGTTTGAAGATAAAGAAAGCCCGTTTAACTCAAGCGGCGTTAAGTTTTTTGAAGACATGCACGACCAACAGCTAGCAACTGAGCTTTCATCAAATGGCTCTTTAGGACTAGCAGATTTAATTGTGCAGCAACTATCGCCAGATGGAAAAAACTTTATGCCAGGATCAGTACTGCGCACCACCTCTGATTTTCTTAGTGATCAACGTGCGGGTAGCCCCTTACCCCATCAAGAAAAGCAAAAAATTACCGAAAAAGTCTCTTTAGTCGATTCGAGCGAAAAAACACAACATAACACAGCGCCTGCCACATTTGAAAATGCTGAACAATTTGTTAGTTCAGTGTGGGAGCACGCAACAACGGCGGCTAAAAAAATTGGCTTAAATCCTGCGGTTATGGTTGCCCAAGCAGCACTAGAAACCGGCTGGGGTAAGCATATTATTAATAAGGGCGATGGCAATAGCTCCAATAACTTATTTAATATTAAAGCTGATAATCGTTGGAATGGTGAAAAGGCCAGTAAACTAACACTTGAATTTGAACATGGCACAGCCGTTAAAAAGCAGGCAAATTTTAGAGCGTATGACTCAATTAAAGAGAGCGTAAATGACTTTGTGGACTTTTTAACACAAAACCCTCGCTATCAAGATGCATTAAACAATACAGCAAAGCCGCATAAATTTTTAGACTCTCTACAGCAAGCAGGTTATGCAACCGATCCTAATTATGCAGACAAAATAAAAAGAGTACTTAACAGTAACGAAATAAGGAACATCGCCACAAGCGTGATCCGCCAAGGAGTAGAATAACATGTCGTTTAATTTATTAAATATTGCCAGTTCAGGCGTTAGAGCTAACTCTGAATTGCTGCAAACGACAAGTAAAAATATTGCCAACGTGAATACAGATGGTTATGTGCGTGAACGCACAGAGCATTCTACCATGATCGACAATCAGGTAGGGCGGGGAAATACATATCGACTACTGAATGAATTTGCTCAAAAACAACTAAACCGAGATACATCAAACAAAACATTTTTTGATCAATTTGTGGTTGAGTCAAACCGTGTTGACACCTTATTTTCTGAGGAGTCTAATAGCTTATCAACCAGTATTAACTCATTGTTTAATAATGTACAAGAGTCCCTTAATCAGCCCTCATCAACAGTTGCACGCTCTTTAGTTATGACCGACGCTGAAAACTTAATAAACCAAATGGATAGATTGTCAGGGATTGTATTGGATCAAAAAAATGTGGTTAATCAACAGCTCGATATTTTTACAGATGAAGCAAATGGATTGATTCAAAAAATTGGCACACTAAATCAAGACATAGCTGCTGTAAATGGCACCAATAATGCCGCCGACGCCAGTTCAACATTTAACGAGCGTGATAAAGCGATTCGCGACTTATCAAAGCTAATAGACATAGAAACACTTGATGGCCCCAACGGCGAAAAACTCGTATTCATGGGGACAGGCGAAGCGGTGGTAATGCAAAATGGTTCGTTTAATTTATTTTCAACAACCGGCGATCCAGATCCTAACTTTAAAAAGCTCAAGCTTGATGTAAACGGCGGCAAAGCCGTGCCTCTTGAAGTAGATACGAGTAAGCTAAAAGGTAAAATAGGAGGCTTGCTCGCCTTTAGAGACGACATACTTGTGCCTGCACAAAATCAAATTGGCCAAATGGGCTTAGCAATAGCTGATTCGTTTAATCAACAAAATCGTTTAGGTATGGATGGTAACGGCGAACTCGGTGGAGATATTTTTACTATTCCCAGCATTGGTGCTTACGCTTACCAAAGTAACACCGGCACTGCCGGCATGACGGCAACTGTTGAGGCTGGTAAAGGCAGCGAACTACCTGCGAGCGACTTTATTGTTACTTATACCGCTAACCCTAACGAAGTAAGCATTCAGCCAATAGATAACAAAGGTGAGCCTTTAGGCAGCGCATCGTTAGCAACTATCCCTCCAAGCGGTGTTATAGATTCGGCGGCTATAACCAGTGGCGAATCGTTTGGTTTACAAATAAATGTAACTGGAACAGGTAACCCCGATGACCAATTTCAGGTAAAACTCAACTCAGAAGCCGCATCAACGCTATCACTTGCTACAGGGCGTGGGGAGGATCTAGCGCTGGCATCGCCAATACGTACAACTGACGACATAAACAATACCGGAACCGGCGCTATTTCAGCTGGCAGTGTTAACAGTGTTACAGCCGGGAGTTTTACAACAGGCACCCCCCCTGAACTCACCAATGGAGATATTAGCATTGTTAAAACCGCGAATGTAAATGAATATACTATAACCGATGGCGTAAATAGCAGTACATTTACGGTAACACCCCCGGCAAAAAATATGTTGCAACAAGCGGGTAATGGCTTTGAATTATATGGCTTTGATTTTGATATTGAAGGCAGCCCTGCAACAGGTGACACCTTTACCTTAGAATTTAATACAGGCGGCTTTGATGATAACCGCAATGGCCAAAAATTAGCCGAACTACAAAATAGTGACTTAGTGCGCCAAAACGTGGTAACAGGCGCAAATGCTAATAACCATAAAACGTTTAACCAAGCCTATGCTGGTTTAGTTAGCGAAATAGGGGTTGTAACTAGCCAAGCAAAAACCAATGGTGAAGCATTTGAAGCACTCGCTCAACAGTCAGAAGCTTGGTACGAATCATTATCGGGCGTAAACCTAGATGAAGAAGCAGCAAACTTGCTGCGTTTTCAGCAATCTTATGCTGCGTCGGCACAAGTCCTCTCTGCAGCGCGTTCTATTTTTGACACCTTACTTAATGCTGCGAGGTAGTTATGCGTTTATCTAATAATTTAATATATCAAAATAACATCAATAAAATGCTCGAAAACCAACAAGGTGTGGCCAGTGCTCAAGAGCGCGTTACAACAGGAAAAAAATACTTAACCGCATCAGAAGCGCCAGCAGATACCTCACAAGCTATGCTGTATTCAAATAAAATACAAGCTAATGAACAGTTTACAAAAAATATTAACCAACTAAGCGGGCGGCTAGAAACACAAGAAGCCGTATTGCAAAGTGCAAATAATAATATACAAGCTGCAAAAGATATTGCCTTAAAAGCAGGTAATGGCGCATACAGTCAAGACGATTTAAAGTCGTTGGCATCAGAGCTCAGTGAAATACAAAAAAGCTTAGCCAACCTAATGAACACCCGCTCAGAAGATGGTAAATACATATTTGCCGGTTACCAAGACAGCATTCAACCTTATCAGCAAGACGCTAGCGGAAAATACACTTACCAAGGCGACCAAGGTCAGCATAAAATAACCATTGCTCAAGGGGTATCGATTAAATCCAGTGACAATGGCTTTGATACCTTTGAAAAAGTCGATGCACGCCTCGATATTGCATCAAATAGCGGCGATGCAACCAGTACGCTTGCAGGTACAGCGTATGTTGATAAGCAAGGTGTATTTGATCAATTTCATAAAACTAGCTATAACGCAGATCCGGCAGCATCTGTAACAGCTAATACATTTAATGTTGTTGTTACAGCTGGCGCTAATCCAGGCGATCCTAACGAATATGAAATATTACGCGATGGTGCCTCATTATCTCCAGCAGTGACCGGTGAAGTTACCGAAGAGCCTATTGCGTTTGCAGGCATGAAAATTCAGCTTGCTGGTACCACACCTGGCCAGTTTGACTTTAGCCTACAAAAGCCACAAAAAGAAAACGTACTTAATACCTTGCAAGGCCTAATTAATGGTTTAAATGACGGTACGCTAAACAGTAATGACTTTCAGCAAGTGTTAAACGACGGCGTGGTGCAATTGCAAAATGCCAGCGAGCAGGTGGTGTTTACTCAAGCAAACTTGGGGGGGCGTATGAATGTGCTTAGCAGCATAACCGACTCAAATACAGCGCAAGATATACAAAATAAAGCTAATCGCTCGAGTTTAATTGAAGTAGACATGGCAAAAGCCATTAGCGACCTCACTAAACAAGAAACCGCGCTACAAGCATCACAAGCCACGTTTGGCCGCCTAACTAACCTTTCACTGTTTGATTATCTTTAAGTAAAAACATAGTGCCGCTTTAATCCTTTTAAAGCGGCAAATACTTGCGCTTGTGTTGCGGCAAAAATTTGTCATTTCCTCTAAAAAATTTCAATTTGTTATTCATTACTTAAAGTTAAATAAATAAATCATTTAAAACAGAGTGTTAACCGTGTTTTTAAAGTTGGCACAGTAAATGCTTTTGTTGTTTGTAAGAATTTTAAAGCAGTGGTTCCTGTTAAATCGTGTTGAACCACACTCTGTTTAAACCTAGGAGATGGTAAAATGGCATTAACAGTAAATACTAATGTGTCGTCATTAAACGCACAACGTAACTTAGCAAAATCAGGCGAAGGCTTAGCCACATCAATGGAGCGCTTAGCGTCAGGTATGCGTATTAATAGCGCCAAAGATGACGCAGCAGGTATGCAAATTAGCACGCGTTTAACCTCGCAAATTAGTGGTTTAGCGGTAGCACAACGTAACGCCAATGATGGTATTTCTATGGCGCAAACTGCTGAAGGCGCATTGCAGTCATCTACCGATATTCTTCAGCGTATGCGCGAGCTATCGCTACAGTCAGCGAATGGCTCTAATTCGAAAGAAGACCGCGAAGCGCTACAAAAAGAAGTAACCGCCTTGCAAACTGAATTAACGCGCATAGCCGATACGACCACTTTTGGTGGGCAAAAATTATTAAATGGTGATTACGGTACACAGCAGTTTCAAGTAGGTTCAGACAGCAACCAAACCATTGGTGTAACCTTAAACTCTGCAGCAGCGGAGGATATAGGTTTAAGGGGTAAAGGGTTTGACTTAGCTGCAATTGCAGGATTTTCAGGTGCAAGTGAGACAGCTAAAACATTTGCAGATACAGATTCACTAAGTGTCACAGCAGGTGGCAAAACTAATAACATAGATTTAACCACAGGTATGAGCGCGGCAGATTTAGCTGGGCAATTCAACAGCACCGAAGGGGTGTTTGGCGTAGGTGCAACCACACAAGTTGCGGTGGGTAACTTCGCAACTGATACTACTGGCGGCGATGTTGTTACTTTAAATGTTTCAGGTGTTGAAATTACAGCAACAATGGGTGCAGGTGATGATAATGATGCTCAGGTAGCTAATTTAAATGCTGCAATTAATACAGCAACATCTGAAGCATTAGCAGCGAAAGGCATAACAGCAAGTATTGACCCTGATAGTGACTTATTGGTATTTACCAACACTAATGGTGAAAATATAGATGTAACAATGGAAATAACTGAAGGCGGGACTGATGGTAGTGCTTCAGGCACAGTTTCTGCATATGATGGAGCAGATGCACTACCACTCGGTGCAGTAACAACATCAGCTTCAACAGGTGCCACAGCAAGTAAAACAACTATTGTAACAGGGCGTTTAGATTTTACTGATGCAGTATTGGATTCTAATTTTTCTACATTAAGTGTTACTGGTGAAGGCACTTTAAATGGTCCAGGAACAACCAACGCTACGCTTGATACGACGACTACCCTTAGCTCAGTAGCAACCCTTGATATTTCAACTGCGGGTGGCTCACAGTCGGCAATTGACGTAATTGACGCCGCACTTAAGCAAATTGGTAATGAGCGTGCTGAGCTAGGTGCTACCCAAAACCGTTTTAGTCAAACGATTAGTAATCTAGCTAACGTTCAAGAAAATGCATCGGCATCACGTAGTCGTATTATGGATACCGATTACGCCACAGAAACAGCGCAAATGACCAAGAACCAAATCTTGCAACAAGCGGGTACCTCTATCTTGTCGCAGGCGAACCAAATACCACAAGCCGCAATTAGCTTGCTAGGTGGTTAGTTTTTTTTGCTTCGCTAATATTGGTTTATATAAACGCACTTTAGTTTAGAGTGCGTTTTTGTTTTTTGGAAGTCAGAGGCGACAAGTTAGGAGTTGTAAGTTATTATAAAATAAAGGATTGTGAAATTATTAAATTATTTTAAAAAAAAACTAAAGTTAAATGAATCTCTGCCGTTAAATTAATTAGTACAGGGCTTGAGCAGATAATTGTGAAAGCGCTTGGTTAAATTAAACAATAATATTACGAAAGTAATTAGGAGTTTTATTATGGCTATTTCAGTAAATACCAATGTATCTTCACTCAACGCCCAACGTAACTTAGCAAAATCGGGTGAAGGCTTGGCCACCTCTATGGAGCGCTTAGCGTCAGGCATGCGTATCAATAGCGCCAAAGATGACGCGGCAGGCATGCAAATTAGCACGCGTTTAACCTCGCAAATCAGTGGGCTAGGTGTTGCGCAGCGCAACGCCAATGATGGTATTTCAATGGCGCAAACCGCTGAAGGCGCATTGCAGTCATCTACCGATATTCTACAACGTATGCGAGAGCTTGCCCTGCAGTCAGCGAATGGCTCTAATTCAACCTCTGACCGCGAAGCGCTACAAAAAGAAGTAACCGCCTTGCAAACTGAATTAACGCGCATAGCCGATACGACCACTTTTGGTGGGCAAAAATTATTAAATGGTGATTACGGTACACAGCAGTTTCAAGTAGGTTCAGACAGCAACCAAACCATTGGTGTAACCTTAAACTCTGCAGCAGCGGAGGATATAGGTTTAAGGGGTAAAGGGTTTGACTTAGCTGCAATTGCAGGATTTTCAGGTGCAAGTGAGACAGCTAAAACATTTGCAGATACAGATTCACTAAGTGTCACAGCAGGTGGCAAAACTAATAACATAGATTTAACCACAGGTATGAGCGCGGCAGATTTAGCTGGGCAATTCAACAGCACCGAAGGGGTGTTTGGCGTAGGTGCAACCACACAAGTTGCGGTGGGTAACTTCGCAACTGATACTACTGGCGGCGATGTTGTTACTTTAAATGTTTCAGGTGTTGAAATTACAGCAACAATGGGTGCAGGTGATGATAATGATGCTCAGGTAGCTAATTTAAATGCTGCAATTAATACAGCAACATCTGAAGCATTAGCAGCGAAAGGCATAACAGCAAGTATTGACCCTGATAGTGACTTATTGGTATTTACCAACACTAATGGTGAAAATATAGATGTAACAATGGAAATAACTGAAGGCGGGACTGATGGTAGTGCTTCAGGCACAGTTTCTGCATATGATGGAGCAGATGCACTACCACTCGGTGCAGTAACAACATCAGCTTCAACAGGTGCCACAGCAAGTAAAACAACTATTGTAACAGGGCGTTTAGATTTTACTGATGCAGTATTGGATTCTAATTTTTCTACATTAAGTGTTACTGGTGAAGGCACTTTAAATGGTCCAGGAACAACCAACGCTACGCTTGATACGACGACGAGCCTTACGTCAATTGCTAATTTAGATATTTCATCAGCAGGTGGCTCACAATCGGCAATCGATGTAATTGACGCCGCACTACAGCAAATTGGTGACGAGCGTGCTGAGCTCGGTGCGGTGCAAAATCGTTTTAGTCAAACAATTAGTAATTTGGCGAATATTCAAGAAAATGCATCGGCATCACGTAGCCGTATTCAAGATACTGATTACGCTACAGAAACAGCGCAAATGACCAAGAACCAAATCTTGCAACAAGCGGGTACCTCTATCTTGTCGCAAGCGAATCAGTTACCACAAGCCGCGCTTAGCTTATTAGGTTAATAGCTTTTAGCTTGATGGCAAACTAATACACAAAGTCAGTATTAGTAATAAAAAAAGGAGATGGCTTTGTTCATCTCCTTTTGCTATTTAAAGTGTTAAATTAAGCTAATTTACAAATAGTATATATAATTAAAACTATTTAGGAGGCGTTATGAATACAATTGCTTCAGGCGCGGAAAGGTTAGCGTTGCCCGTAAGTTCAGAGCGGGCTAATAGCCAAGCCGACAAGGAGTTAAACCCTAAAACTGCAAATGATACACAAGCGAATGCCGCTGACACTCAGCAAAGTAGTAATGAGTTTAACAACACTAAGCAAAGTAAGCTGTATCAAAATAACTCAACTGCAAACACAGAACCACAGCCGTTAGAGCGAGAACAGCTTGAAAAAGTGGCGCAACAATTGCAGGAATTTATGGGTGAAATGAACCGCAGCTTACAGTTTCAGGTAGACGAAGATTCAGGGCGTGATGTAATAAAAGTGCTCGATAAAAACACCGGCGATATTATTAAACAATATCCTTCGGAAGAGGTGTTAAATATGGTGTCAAAACTTTCTGAAACCGCCGGTTTATTAATAGATCAAACCGTTTAGTGACAGTGTTTGTGCTACTTTTACTTATAATTGTAGTTGTAGTTGTTTTTATTTAAACGTATTAAAGAGGGTAATATGGCTATTTCATTTACAGGGTTAGGCTCAGGCTTACAAGTATCAGAAATTGTGGGGGCATTGGTAAATGCCGAAAAAGCTCCTTTTGAGTCACGTTTAAATAGAAAAGAGGGTAACTTAACCACTGATATTTCGGCAGCTGGGGCACTTAAAGCCGCACTTGTAAAAGTTCAAGAGTCGATGAGCGCACTTGGCGAGGTTGATAACTATCAAAAGCGCACAGCATCGGGTAATGATGATTTTATATCTCTTAGCTCAAACAAAGACGCCGAGCCAGGCAGTTATAATGTAAAAGTTGATGCACTGGCACAAGCCCATAAGTTATCGTCTCCTGCGTTTGCTGCCGATGAGGCGATTGGTGGTGGTGTGATTACTATTGGCTCTGGAGATAACAGTTTTTCGACTGTGCTGTCGCCTACCAATACACTGGAAGATTTAAGAGACCAAATAAATAACGGCCCATACACTGGCTCTGACTCTAATGACGCTGTGGTAGCAACGATAGTAACCAGTGAGGCAGGTCAACATTTGGTTTTAACCAGTAAACAAACCGGTGAAGAAAACGCCATTACCATTACCGTACAAGATAGCGATGGTAACAATACCGATGTAGGCGGGCTCTCTCGCTTAGCCTATGACGTGTCTGATGCGGACCCTGCAAACCATACGACTAATTTAACTGAGGTAAATGCGGCGCAAAATGCTCAAATAACCATTGATGGTACTTTAATTGCTTCAAGTAGTACGAACGAATTTAAAAGTGTTATTGATGGCGTAGATATTACGGCTAAAAAAACTCAAGGTATTGATGATGACGTAAGCACATTAACAGTAAAAGAAAACAATAATAATATTAAAGCTGGACTTGATGGGTTTGTTAAAAGTTATAATGAGCTATTAGAGCTAAGTAAAAAATTAGGTAAATCAAGTGAAGATGGCGCAGGTGTAATGGCCGGTGACTCTTTATTACGCGGAGTTATGTCAAAATTAAGGCAAGAAATTACCAATAGTGTTGATTTAGGTGATGGTAACTCTTTATCGCTGTCGCAGTTGGGTGTAGAGGTTGATCGTTATGGAAAACTAAGCCTAGACTCAGCGCGCTTAAATGAACAAGTTGAAAACGATGTTGATTTAGTGCAAAAATTCTTTTTAGGTGAAAATGACGATGATGGTTTTGCCCAGTCGTTTGATGAGTTAATGGGGTTTTATACTAAATCTGATGGCTTAATCCAAAATCGCATAGACAGCAAAGAAGGGCAGTTACGCAGTATTGATGATGAACGAGTGTCGTTTGCCCGTAAAATGGAATCGTTAGAGTCGCGCTTGTATGCGCAGTACAATAGTATGGATTTGTTAGTGGCTAATTTAAACTCTACCAGTAGCTATATTCAAGCGCAGTTAGACAATATGCCAGGTGTGGTAAGGCAATCTAAATAACATACAATAATAATTTAAAAAGGCCGCTAAGCTTTTAACTTAGTGGCCTTTTTATTATGTGGCGTTGGGTGTGTTTAATGGTGGCATAGCTAAGGGTGGTTTTTAATACCAATTCGTTTAATTAAGTGAGCTGTTTGAGGAAGGAAAATAGTGTCGATAGCAAGGTAAAAGTTTTGTTATTGAGTTGCCCTAAGTGAGAAATTTTTTACACAGCTAGGGTCTTATTTGTGACCTCAAAATGATTGGGATCTGTTAAGTCGACTTATAAGCGTTTATGGCTTTATCAGACTTTTTATGTTTGAGTATCGCATTAAACGACTCTACTTTTTGGTTTTCTGCGGTTGCTAAAATCATATTAATTTGCGTTTGCAGTACACTTAACTCATCAACACTTGGCGGTGAGGTACTTTCGCACCAATTTACTAAGTGTTTATTTAATAACTCAAGCGAATTAGCAGCACCATCGGCCCTGTTGCTATTAACTTGAGCTTGAAGCTCGCAGAGTAATTGTTTAATTTGCTCTGCGGCTTGTGTTGACTTTATTGGCATAGTTATTAAATAGCCGGCATACGTTGGTCGGCAGGAATACCCTCCCAACCCTCTTTAATTTCCTTAACAATACCCGAAACCTCTGTAAGTGCTTCAACATCATTGTTGATATTTGCTTGTACTAAGCGGCGTTGGCAGTAGTCATATAATGCCAATAAGTTGTTAGAAATGCTTGGGTCTTGCTCTACCTCTAAGTTTAAAGAGTCTTGTAAGGCACCAAGTAGCAAAATACAGGCGGAAATATTTTCACCTTTTTTTGCAATATCATTACGTTCAATAAACCCTTTAGTCGCTGCTAAGCGGCCGATAATATTACTAAAAATAAGGTTTATTTGCTCGTACGGTGCCATTTCGGCAATGCTGCTGGTACGAACTTGAGAGTATTTTTTTAACGAAGCATGAGCCATGGGTTAATCCTAAATTTAGTTAAATATAAAAGTTACTAAATGTTAGCAATTATAATGCCAAGCATTTTATGTATGACTTGTTATCGGCATTTATACTAACAACTTAAGCAAAAATTTAATGTTACTTAAATTTTTATAGTCAGTTGATGTGCTTATGATTGCGCGCGATAATAAGGACAGTCTAGCTTTTGTAATACTTAATATCTAATCCCTAAGTATTGGGTTTAAGTGGTGTGTCTATTTTTTGGCGTGAATGTCAAAAAATCGCCGCTTTGTGCTTGCATCCAAATCCAACTGGCTTACAATTTGATCAATAAACAAATTAGTGAAATAAATGGCTCGCTAACAATGATCTTAATTTTAGATAATAATAATAACCGCGCAGTAGGTTTACATGCATCACTTACTTTTATTGGCGAAGCGGTTCAGTTACAAACAGAAGCAGACTTTGAGCAGGCATGTAGCCATTATCAAAATAAAGAGTGCATTGTGGTGTTAGGGGCGCTGCAGTCTTTAGATCATGAAAGCTTAATTAAACGCTATCCTACATTTCCTTTTTTACTGATTGGCGAAACGCTTAAACCTTTACTGAGCTTGGCTAATGTTGTTGGGCTGATATGTGAGCCATTTACTCATGAGGTTACTACTCAGTTACTACATGATTGTCAGCAGTATCAGCGCATGTTGCCTCATGAACATAAAAATAACAAAGAGAAAAGCACCTTTGATGGTCTTGTCGGTGAAACCAAAGCGGTAAAAGATTTACGCTTTTTAATTACCCAAGTTGCGAAAACCGATGCCAATGTACTTATTTTAGGGGAATCGGGCACAGGTAAAGAAGTAGTCGCACGCAATGTGCACTTGCTTTCTAAACGTAATAAAGGCCCATTTGTACCGGTGAACTGTGGGGCTATTCCGGCGGAATTATTAGAAAGCGAACTATTTGGCCATGAAAAAGGCGCATTTACAGGGGCCATTTCAGCACGGAAAGGCCGGTTTGAATTGGCGCAAGGTGGTACGCTATTTTTAGATGAAATAGGGGATATGCCGCTGCAAATGCAGGTTAAGCTATTGCGGGTGCTTCAAGAGCGCAGCTATGAACGTGTTGGTGGTACCAAAGCGATTCAAGCCGATGTGCGTGTGATTGCCGCAACCCACCGTGACCTTGAAAACATGATAGAAAAAGGTTCGTTTCGAGAAGATCTATACTATCGTTTAAATGTTTTTCCTATTGAGAGCCCCTCACTTGCTCAGCGCGCAGAAGACATACCATTACTACTTAAAGAGCTTATGCGCCGTGTAAATGAACAAAGCGGTACCACCGCTAAATTTACAGAGCGTGCGATTGATAGTTTAAAAGAGCATGCTTGGCCGGGTAATATTCGTGAGCTGGCGAACCTTGTTGAACGCATGGTTATTATGTTTCCCGATAAAGTGGTGGATGTTCCTGATTTACCTAATAAATACCGCTATATTGAAGTTGAAGCTTATGAGCCTCAGTACCCAGAAGAACTGATGGAGCGTGATGCCTTTAATGATATTTTTAGTGGCGGATTTAGCGAAGATGAAATTGAGTTAGAGGATGATTTTTCTCAAGCTGCACCGGGTTTATTGCCTGATGAAGGTGTTAAGCTTAAAGAGTACTTAGCTGAGCTTGAAATTAACTTAATTACGCAAGCTCTGGAGCGCTTTGATTACGTTGTAGCTCACGCCGCTGAAATATTAGGTGTAAGGCGCACCACACTGGTCGAAAAAATGAAAAAATATAACTTATCCCGTGATTAAGGTTAAGAGCAGGTGTTACATTTTGGTGTTAGGTGTTAGGTGTTAGGTGTTAGGTGTTAGGTGTTAGGTGTTAGGTTAGAAAAACTAAACACCGCGTTTAATGCAAACTCGGCGCTATACTTGTTGTCGGGTTTACCCCGCGTCGGTGTTGGTGCCAACTTATTGTTTTTTTTGGTAAATATAATAATTAAAGGGTTACAACTGAAAATCCTTAATTTATGCTATTTTCTTAACCCTTAACCCTTAACCCTTAACCCTTAACCCTTAACCCTTAACCCTTAACCCTTAACCCTTAACCCTTAACCCTTAACCCCTAAATTTTTAACTTCTTCCTTCCTAAAACAATTATTACTATGATCGTTAACCATACCGCACGCCTGCATGTAGGCATACACTGTGGTTGGGCCTAAAAACTTAAAACCGCGCTTTTTTAAATCTTTTGCAAATAACGTCGATACTTCAGTGACTGCAGGGTAGTCGGCAAGCGTCTCTAAATCGTTTACCTGAGGTTTATTACCTACAAACCGCCACTGGTAATCACTAAAACTACCAAACTCTTTTTGAATAGCAATAAAGCACTTTGCATTGTTAATTGTTGCGGCTATTTTTAAGCGATTGCGAACAATTCCCTCATTTTGCATTAATTTTTCTAGGTCCTGCTCAGTAAAGGCCGCTACTTTATTTACGTCAAAGTTTGCAAAGGCGTATTTATAATTAGCGCGCTTTTTTAATATGGTGTACCAACTTAACCCTGCTTGTGCCGATTCTAGCGTTAAAAACTCAAAAAGTAGTTGATCGTCATACACAGGTACGCCCCATTCATGGTCATGGTAATCAACATAGTCTGGCTTTGAGGTATCTAACCATGGACAGCGACACTGAGCTTCTTCTTTCATGCTTATTCCTTAGCGCGTCATTTTTACGGCACGTGTTTTAACTGTTTAAATTGTTGATATTAATAGTAAATAATTTTGGTACATATTGTGCATTAGCCACTACATCTACATTATTTTAGAGAGTTGATTATGACCCTTGCAAGTGTGCTAAAACCCCAGTTTATTTCTGCTAATCAGTATAACCCATGTTTACTGCAAGAGGAGTATGTTGGTGAGTTGAGCGATTTGCGTCAACAAGCAAGTTGGCTCTCTCATTTAGTTGATACTATGCCTGCTGGCGTAATTGTACTCGACGGTAAGGGGATGATTGCCAAAGCTAACCAAATTGCCATAGATATGCTCGGTGAGCCATTAGAAGGTGAAAAGTGGTTTAGTGTTATTCAGCGTTCTTTTCGCCCCCATCAAGATGATGGTCATGAAGTGTCGTTAAAAGATGGGCGGTTAATAAAGCTCGATATTACTGCACTTGCGCCTGAGCCTGGGCAACTTATATTAATGACCGACTTAACCGAAACCAGGCGCTTACAAAAGCGAGTTGCACATATGCAGCGTTTAAGTGCATTAGGTAAAATGGTGGCATCTCTAGCCCATCAAGTACGCACGCCGTTATCAGCAGCCATGTTATATGCTGCAAATTTAGGCTCTAAACGACTGCCTGAGGCCTCGCGTGGGAGTTTTCACACTAAATTAATGTCTCGCTTAAAGGATTTAGAAACCCAAGTAAACGACATGCTGCTATTTGCTAAAAGTGGTGATCAACAAGTTGTTGAACACGTGTCGATGCAACAGTTACTCAGTGAAGTTAAAACCGGTGCCGATGCCATGGTTGCGCTCAATCAAAGTGAGTTAAATGTGAGCTTACCTGAGCCTGATATTGAAATTATGGGTAATAAAACCGCATTGGCCAGCGCTGTTCAAAATCTCATTCATAACAGTATTCAAGTGATTGGCAGTGGCGCTAAGGTGCACCTTAGTGCTTTGCGTGATACACAAAACGCTGACTTTGTTCGCATTAGTGTAAGTGACAATGGCCCAGGGCTTGATTTAGCACAAAGCGAAAAAATATTCGAACCCTTTTATACCACTAAAAGCCAAGGTACTGGTTTAGGACTTGCCGTTGTAAGTTCAGTGGCCAGTGCACATCAAGGACGTGTTGAAGCAAACAACAACTCACATGGGGGCGCAATTTTTAGCATGTTGCTACCTATTAGTGTCACATCTAAATTAGGGGAGTCACAATGAGTAATACTATTTTAGTTGTAGAAGATGACGCCGGACTTCGTGAAGCATTAATTGATACACTTGAAATGTCTGGAATAGCCTGCGTAGCGGCCAATAGTGCTGAGCAAGCCATGGTGCTACTAAAAAAAGAGGCATTTTCGCTGGTGGTCAGCGACGTGCAAATGGGCGCAATGAGCGGCTTAGATTTATTACGCAGTATTAAATTAAATCACCCTGATTTACCCGTGTTAATGATGACGGCTTATGCCACTATTGATGATGCTGTAGAAGCAATGCGCCTTGGCGCGATTGACTATATGGCAAAGCCATTTGCACCAGAAGTGCTATTGAATATGGTGAGTCGTTACTTACCTGAAAAGGAAAAAGAAACAGACGGACCTATTGTTGCCGATCCCAGCAGTATTCAATTACTCGAGCTTGCCAGCAAAGTTGCTCGCTCAGATGCCAGTGTGATGGTGCTTGGGCCCAGTGGTTCTGGTAAAGAAGTACTGGCGCGTTATATTCATGACAAGTCAAAACGCTGTAACGAACCGTTTGTAGCGATTAATTGCGCTGCTATTCCTGAAAATATGCTCGAAGCCACTTTATTTGGTTATGAGAAAGGCGCATTTACCGGTGCTATTCAAGCTTGCCCTGGTAAGTTTGAACAAGCACAGGGCGGTACTATTTTACTTGATGAAATCACCGAAATGGATTTAGGTCTGCAAGCTAAATTACTACGTGTATTACAGGAGCGAGAAGTTGAGCGTTTAGGTGGTCGTAAAACAATAGCCCTTGATGTACGTGTACTTGCCACAAGTAACCGAGAGTTAAAAGAAGCGGTGGCTGATAACCAGTTCCGCGAAGATTTATATTATCGACTCAATGTTTTTCCACTGCTATGGCGACCGCTATGTGAGCGTCCGGGAGATATTATTGTACTGGCCAAACACTTAATTGAACGCCACTTAAGTAAAAGCAAAGAGCCAATGGCGTATTTAGACAACAGCGCCGAGCAAAAATTACTTAGCCATAGCTGGCCTGGTAATGTACGTGAATTAGATAACGTTATTCAACGTGCGCTAATTTTACGCACAGGTAATAATATTGACGAGCATGCGATTTTTATCGAAAATTTAGTGCCAACGCACTTTGTGGCTGAACCTAAAGCGACCGCTGAGCCTGTAAAAAGCAATGTGAGTCACGCGTATTATGATGGAAAAGCTACGCCTGAGGATGAGCAAAAAAATGATTTGTTAGCCGTTGATACCGGTAGCTACAAAGACGAGCTTAAAGATAAAGAGCACCGTATTATTTTAGAAACGTTGGCGCGCTGTCAAGGAAAGCGTAAAGAAGTCGCTGAAACCTTAGGCATTAGTCCGCGTACTTTACGCTACAAATTAGCACAAATGCGAGATTTAGGTATTTCCCTCCCTGCATAACTCCTCATAAGCCCTAAATTTATGTGATTAAATTTAGGGCTGTCAAAACTCTGACTTTTAAAGTTAAACTCTAAGCTGTTGTTTTTAAATGGTTAAATAGTGGCATGTTCTGTGCATTGTTCACTTTAAGAGTTTATTGCATTACCAGAGACAATTATGAAAATTCAAAACAGTGCTTTATTTCAAGAAATGCAAGCTATGGCGTCAGAGGCCACACGTAGTAATCAAGTGAGTAACTTGCCAACGCAAGTGCAATCAACCTCCTCAGCACAATTTGGCGATATGCTTAGTAACGCACTCAATACCGTGCATGAACTACAGCAGGACACAGGTCAAAAAAGAAAAGCGGTTGAAATGGGTGACAGAAGTGTATCACTTGCTGAGGCAATGATTGCTTCGCAAAAGTCTTCTGTAGCATTTGAAGCTACGGTACAGGTTCGTAATAAGCTAGTTGAATCTTATAAAGAAATTATGAACATGCCTGTTTAACTAGGTAGTGGAGAATTATTGTGGCGCAATCTAATCAATCTACAGATCTGGCACTTGCTAATGGCACGATAGAGCAAAGTGAGTCTGATGATCAACAAGAACAAAAGTCAGGCTATTTTAGTGGCCTTGGTGGTGTTGATGTTCTTCGTCAAGTTACGTTAATTGTTGCACTCGCTATTTGTTTAGCTATTGCTATTTTTGTTATTATTTGGGCTCGCCAGCCAGATATGCGCCCGTTAGGTAAAATGCAAACTGAAGAGTTAATACAAACACTCGACTTTTTAGATGCACAAAAAATTGACTATGAAATTGATGGTAATGTGGTTTTGGTTGATGAAACGCAATACCAAAATATTAAGTTATTGATGACCCGAGAAGGTTTAGAAAGTGGGCCAACATCGGGTAGTGACATTATTATGCAAGATATGGGGTTTGGGGTAAGCCAACGTTTAGAGCGCGAGCGCCTCAAACATGGCCGTGAGCAACAACTCGCCCGCACCATAGAAGAGTTAAACAATGTTAACCGCGCCAAAGTATTGCTCGCTATTCCAAAAGAAAATGTATTTGCTCGAAGAGAGAAAAAACCCTCTGCGACTGTTGTACTTACGCTTAAACGCGGTCGTTCGCTAGATGGTGAAGAGGTCGATTCAGTTGTCGATATGATTGCTTCAGCGGTACAAGGGCTTGAGCCTTCACGTGTAACTGTAACGGATCAAAATGGTCGTTTATTAAACTCAGGCTCACAAACCTCTTTGGCTGCTCGCTCTCGTAAAGAGTACGACATAGAGCGTAAACGTGAGCAAGAATACTTAGAAAAAATTGACAGTATTTTAATTCCCGTGGTTGGAATGGGTAATTACACTGCACAAGTGGATTTAAGTATGGACTTTAGTGCGGTAGAGGAAACACAGAAACGTTATAACCCAGACTTACCGGCAGTAAGAAGTGAAACAACTTTTGAAGAAAATAACATAGGCGGCTTAGCGGTTGGAATTCCTGGTGCGCTAACTAATCAGCCGCCGATTAATTCAACCATACCTGAAGACGCGATAGCGGGCGGTGCGGGAAGTGCAACGTCACCGAGTCGTACTCACAAAGAAGCCACGCGTAACTATGAACTCGATACCACTATTTCACATAAGCGTCAGCAAACCGGTGTGATCCGCAGAATTAGTGTTTCTGTGGCGGTCGATTACTTACCCACTGTTGGTGAAAATGGTGAAACAACCATGACGCCACGTTCGGTAGAAGCCTTGTCAAATATTCGTCGCTTGTTGCAAGGAGGGGTGGGCTTTGATATGCAACGTGGCGATGCTCTTGAAGTAGTAACAGTGCCTTTTGTTCGCCCAGATACTGAAACTGATTTTGAAGTACCCTTATGGGAGCAAGATTGGTTTATGAAAATGTTGCGTTTGGTATTAGGTGCACTGGTTATTATTGTATTGATAATGGCAGTGGTTAAACCTATGCTTAAACGCCTAATATACCCAGATAGTACGCTTGAGGAATACGATGAAGATTCACTTAGTTCCGGTGTTGACATTGGTGATAATACGTTAGATATGTTAAATAATGACTTTGATTCCGCTTCTGTTGGCTTCTCAAACGATGGTAAACTACAGTTACCAGACCTACATGGCGACGAAGACTTACTCAAAGCAGTACGTGCCCTTGTAGCCAATGAACCAGAACTATCATCACAAGTAGTAAAAGCGTGGTTAACAGAAGATGACTGATCAAGAACAAAAACAATTACCACCAGCGTTTGATGTTGATAAGCTCGATGGTGTAGACAAAGCAGCCATATTGTTACTGAGCTTATCTGAGGAAGATGCAGCGCAAATTCTTAAGCACTTAGAGCCTAAGCAAGTACAAAAGGTGGGTATGGCCATGGCGGCATTGGATGATTTGTCGCAAGCTAAAATTAGTGCTGTCCACAATTTATTTATTGAGCAAATACAAAGCTTTAGTACGATAGGGTTTCAATCTGAAGACTTTATTAAAAAAGCACTAACAGCCGCGTTAGGTGAAGATAAAGCCGCTAGTTTAATAGATCAAATTGTTATGGGATCAGGTGCCAAAGGCCTTGATTCATTAAAATGGATGGACTCAAAACAAGTTGCCAATATTATTCGTAATGAGCATCCGCAGATACAAACAATAGTGCTCTCTTATTTAGAGCCTGAGCAATCGGCTGAGATTTTAGCGCAATTCCCTGAAAAAGTACGCCTTGATTTAACTATGCGTATTGCCAACCTAGAAGAAGTACAACCGGCAGCATTGCAAGAGTTAAACGAAATCATGGAAAAACAATTTGCCGGCCAAGCAGGTGCACAAGCGGCGAAAATGGGTGGCTTAAAAGCAGCGGCAGATATTATGAACTACCTAGATACGAATGTAGAAGGGCAGTTAATGGATTCAATTCGTGAGCATGACGAAGAATTGTCGCAGCAAATTCAAGACTTAATGTTTGTATTTGAAAACCTCATGGATGTGGATGACCGCGGTATTCAAGCTATTTTACGTGAAGTACAACAAGACGTATTAATGAAGGCAATTAAGGGTACTGATGATGCACTTAAAGAGAAAATTTTAAGTAATATGTCTAAACGTGCCGCAGAAATGCTTGCTGATGATTTAGAGGCTATGGCTCCTGTGCGTATAAGCGAAGTAGAAGCTGCACAAAAAGAAATTTTATCTACAGCACGTCGTTTATCTGATTCAGGTGAAATTATGCTCGGTGGTGGCGGTGGTGAGGAGTTCTTGTAATTTATGAGTAACCCAAAAGGCCGCCTATTAAATGCCGATGAAGCTGATGAGCTATTAAAAAACTGGCCAATTCCTGACGTTGCTCCTGATGAGCGAAGTTTTGGCAATCGCTCTACAGCCTATGGTACGCCACTGGCACAGATGTACCGTAAAGAAATGGTAAAAGAGCAAGTTGAGGAACCTGAAGAGCCCGAGTTACCCTCTCTTACCATGGCTGAGCTTGAGCGTATTCGTCAAGATGCTTACGAAGAAGGCCTAAAACAAGGGCACGAACAAGGCTATATAGATGGCTTTGATAAAGGCGTGAGCGAAGGCAAAGAAGCAGGTTATAAAGAAGGTGTTGAACTGGGTAAAACCCAAGGTCAAGAAGAGGTTAAACCACTCATTGATGAGCAGTTAACGAGTTTGCGCACTCTATTAGATAGCTTAAGCGAACCACTTAAAAAAGTGGATGAGCAAGCAGAAAAACAATTAGTACAGTTAGCTACTATGCTTAGTGAGGCGATTATTTACCAAGAAATAAAAACCTCACCGGATATTATTTTACATACCTTGAAAAAAGGCATTGATGCACTGAGTGCAGAACAAGAAAAAATTCGAATTCATTTGCATCCTGATGACTTAATCTTAATAAAAACCAGTTATGGCGAACAAGCTATTGAAGATAATCATTGGCAGTTAATTGCAGAACCTACGCTAGAGCGGGGGGGGTGTGAAGTTAAAACCACGTTATCGTCTTTAGATATGACGCTTAAAACTCGTGTCAAAGAAACGTTGGATAGTTTTTTGCATAACAGTGGTATCTAACTTTTTATTGGCGTGCACTGTCTGTGAGCGATACTTCATTAAGCGAACGCTTATCTCAATACCAACGACATATTAAAATTCCAGCACCTGCTGTGGCGGGAGTGTTAACCCGTGTGGTTGGTTTAACATTGGAAGCCAAAGGGCTGCGCGCGCCAGTCGGTAGTCAGTGTAAAATTGAAACCATGAACGGCTTTGTTGACGCCGAAATTGTTGGTTTTAACGATCAAACTTTGTATTTAATGCCTAACGATCATATCTCTGGTGTGTTACCTGGTGCGCGTGTTATTCCCCAAGTTAATGATACTGGTCTGCCTGTGGGTATGAGTTTACTTGGCCGAGTTGTTGATGGTTTAGGCCGACCTTTAGATGGACTTGGAAAAATAAAGGCAGAGCACACGCTTAAATTCGCACAGAACGCAATAAACCCACTAGCAAGACGTCCTATTAGTAAGCCCATGGATGTGGGCGTGCGCGCTATTAACTCGGTGATTACTGTAGGTCAGGGCCAGCGCATGGGATTATTTGCAGGTTCTGGTGTGGGTAAATCCGTATTATTAGGCATGATGACCCGAGGCAGCGAAGCTGATGTAATTGTGGTTGGTTTAGTGGGTGAGCGTGGCCGAGAAGTAAAAGAATTTATTGAAGAAATACTCGGGGTTGAGGGGCGAAAACGTTCAGTGGTTGTTGCAGCGCCTGCTGACGCTTCGCCATTAATGCGGTTAAAAGGCTGCGAAAGTGCTGTGACCATCGCAGAGTATTTTCGCGATCAAGGGTTAAGTGTGTTGTTATTGCTCGACTCGGTGACGCGTTATGCCATGGCGCAGCGTGAAATAGCGCTGGCTGTTGGTGAGCCACCTGCAACCAAAGGCTATCCCCCTTCAGTTTTTGCTAAGTTACCTGCGCTAGTGGAACGTGCCGGTAATGGCGGGGAAGGGCAAGGCTCTATTACAGCGTTTTTTACTGTACTGAGTGAAGGCGATGACATGCAAGACCCAATTGCTGATGCGGCCCGTGCCATACTTGACGGCCATATTGTTCTTTCGCGTGACTTAGCTGATAGTGGCCATTATCCTGCGATCGATATAGAAAAGTCTATTTCGCGCGTTATGCCACAGGTGGTATCTGAAACACACATGCAGCAAGCTCGGGTGCTCAAGCAAGTGTATTCAATGTATCAGCAGAATAAAGATATGATCACCCTTGGGGCTTATCAAAAAGGCAGTGATCAAATGCTCGACCAAGCAATAAACATGATGCCAAGAGTAAACGCATTTTTACAACAAGGCATGCGTGATGTGATTAGTTATGATGATGGCCTACAAGGGCTCGCACAGTTATTAGGACAAGCATAATGGCAAAAAATAAACTGCACTTATTGCTCAAGCTTGAAAATGAAAAAGAAGAAACATTACGCATGAGTTATTTGCAAGCTAATCAAAACTTGCAACTCAATCAGCAAAAGTTGCAAGGCTTAAATGACTTTAGGCTTGAATACACGCAACAACTCCATGTTAAGGGACAGTCGGGTTTATCAAGCGCCGGTTTTAGCCAGTATCACGCATTTATCACTAAGATTGAAGAGGCTATTCGTCAACAAGCAAGCACGGTTAATACCGCAAAGCAGGTAGTTAGCCAGCGTAAAACCTTGTGGTTAAAACAACAAGTTAAAGCCAAAGCCGTGGCTAAGTTAATTGAAAAGCAACAATTAAAAGCAGACAGCCTGGTGGCTAAGCATGAGCAAAAAATGTTGGATGAGTTTGCATCTAACCAGTTTTACCAAAGAAATAAAGCGCTATAAATTAGGCATACTAATTGCTTAAATGTTAATAGAGCAATGATTTTTGGGTTTTGCGGTGGGCTGTTGCCGCTTTTATTAGGTGATTTATGGCGATGAATGATATTTCAATGTTAGTAGTATCTGAGCAAGACTCATACTTATTTAAAAAAGACAATGACAAGGTAAAGTTAGACAGCAGTAACAGTGTTGGTTTTTTTGATCAACTAGCCCTTGCTAATCAAGCCTCTGAAACACAAGAAGCACAAGTCAAAGCGTTAAATAAACAATCATTGGTTGAACAAGCTGACCTAAAAGATCAAAGTAGTGAAGAGCAACCTTTGAGCGGTGAAGATATGCTGGCGCAAATTAATGCGGCACAGGTTATTGACACTTCTGTAAAGAGCAATTTTAATGCCACCGCTGAAAAACTTGATATGAAAAGTATTAAAATTGAGGGTACGCCGGAGGATAAACTTGCTCCCATTGTTATTGATCCACAAGCAGACAAGGCCGTGACTGATGAAAGCGCGATAAATGAAAACCCAGCAAATAAAAACGCTGCATATGTTACCGATATATCCGCAAAAAATAGTTTTAACGAAACAGCTGAAAAGCTTGATATGGAAGGTATGAAAATTAATGGTAAGCCAGAAGATAAGCTGGCACCTATTGTTATTAATTTGCCAAGTGATGAAATTGTTGATGATGCAGCCATTTTGCAGCCACTAAATACTGTGGGTGCTGAATCAGCAAGCAAAGCTACAGCTGAGACTGTACAGGTACAGCTCGGTACGAAACCTATAACTATGGCTGCTACAGCCGGCCAATATGAGGCTGTTTCAAATAAGCTAGCGGCAGCTAAACCATTAGATAAGCCGACTGATACCACAATGACTAAATCATCACTAGATGCTTCTGTTTTGGCGCTGTTATCAAAAGATGATACTGCGATTAAATCAGATAAACTATTAACAAATTTAACGCCGATTCAGCAAGGTGAATTAGTGATTAAGCTTGATGCGATGAGCAAGCCAATAAATCAAGACAATTTAGCCGATATAAAGCAATTACTCAGTAAGTTCGTTACTCAAAATGAGAAGCCACAATCACCTCAACAATTCATTAATGCGCAAATAAGTGTTTTAACGACCCCTGAAAAACAGGCTTTACTCAGTCAGTTGCGCGAGTATATTAAAAATGAGCCTTTACCAGCAAAAGAACTTGCCTCATTAAAAGGGGTTATCAGTGATTTGGAGATAGCCATAAACGCAGGTGCTTTGTTAAATGATAAAGGTAAGTCGTTGTTTAACAACAGCACCTTAACTGCAGAAGTTACCCCTAAAGCACAGCCAAATACAGAGCCTGGCAGTGTAAAATCAGACCTCAAGCTTGATAATTCAAAAGTAATAGCAGACGGCACTCAAGAGCTTGCCAAGCAATTAGGGGTGTTACAAAAAGACAGCTTACGGGCGACTAATGCAGAGCAAATGCCACCGCGTGCTGCACAGGTTTTCTCTCAAATCATTAATGTATTTGATAAACCGTCGCTTAATACATTGGCCAAATACGAGACTTTAGGATATGAACAAGCTGTTATTGAGGCACAAAGCCTGCAAGCTGGACAGTTACAAAGTACTGCACATGTTAAACAGGTTAGTGTTGATCCAGTCACGCTGCAGGCATTAAATATTATAAAAAGCGATGCGGCAAAAATGCTACAAGAGCGTGTCAGCTCAATGTTAAGTATTAATAATAAAGAAGCTGAGATTCGCCTAGATCCGCCAGAGATGGGCAGTATGCACATTCGTATTAGAAGTGATGCTGAACAAGCACAAATAAACTTTGTCGTGCAAAACCAGCAAGCTAAAGAGGCACTTGAACAGTCTTTACCTAGATTACGTGAAATGTTGATGCAGCAAGGTTTAGACTTAGGTGAAAGTAGTATTTCTTACGGTGACTCATCAAAGGAGCAAGGACAACAAGAGGGTAATTCACAAGAGAAAATGGTCAATGAACAATCTACAGATGAGACAAAGAGTGATCAACCAGATAAGCAAAATCATGGTTCTGAACAACAAACATCATCATCAATAGATTACTATGCCTAAGTCCTGCTATTATAATAGTTAAAATAAGCAAATACCTTTGCGGATAAAGGAAATACAATGGCTGAAGATACTAATTTAGAAATAGAAGAAAAAAGTAAAAGCAAAAGCAAGCTAATTATAATTATTGTTGCTGCTGTCTTAGTGATCGTTGGCGCTGTGGCGGGTTACTTTTTATTATCTGGCTCTGATGAATCAACTCAGAACTCAGCTGAGGATACCTTGGTCAGTGAGGATACAGCAACCAGTAAGAACTCTGCAACAATAGGAACTGCTTTATATGTGGCTATGCCAAGACCTTTTGTATTTAATGTCCCAGGATCGACTCGTGATAGGGTTGTGCAAATCAAAGTGCAGTTATTAGTTCGTGGTAGTGGGAATGAAGAAACGGCTAAAAAACATATTCCACTTATTGAAGGCACACTATTGAGCGTATTTTCAATGACTACCGCTGAGGAGCTTAGTAGTAGCGTTGGTAAAGAAACACTACGTTTTACTGCGCTGGATAAAGTACAGGCCGCTATGATGGATGTTGAAGGAAGCAAAGTCGTGGAGCGAGTTTTATTTACTGGCTTTGTGATGCAATAAGGAGTTAGTGTGAGCGATTTATTATCCCAAGACGAAATTGATGCGTTATTACACGGTGTCGATGAAGTTGATGAGGAAGATACACATGACGATGAAGACGGTGAGGGAAGTACTTTACAGTATGATTTTTCGTCGCAAGATCGCATCGTCCGTGGTCGCATGCCGACACTTGAAATTGTTAATGAGCGATTTGCTCGTCACATGCGAATAAGCCTATTTAACATGATGCGTCGCACCGCTGAGGTGTCAATTAACGGCGTGCAAATGATCAAGTTTGGTGAGTACATACATACCTTGTTTGTCCCAACGAGCTTGAACATGGTACGTTTTCGCCCCTTAAAAGGCACCGGCCTTATTACCATGGAAGCACGCTTAGTTTTCATACTGGTAGACAACTTTTTTGGTGGCGATGGTCGTTATCATGCCAAAATTGAAGGACGTGAATTTACCCCAACAGAGCGCCGAATTGTACAAATGCTGCTTAAAATAATCTTTGAGGATTACAAAGAAGCATGGGCCCCGGTCATGGACGTGTCATTTGAGTACCTTGATTCTGAGGTTAACCCCGCAATGGCTAATATTGTTAGCCCAACTGAGGTGGTGGTTATTAGCTCTTTTCATATTGAACTCGATGGTGGTGGTGGTGATTTTCATATTGCACTACCTTATTCGATGCTCGAACCTATCAGAGAGCTATTAGATGCCGGTGTTCAGTCTGATACTGAGGATACTGATTTACGTTGGAGTAAAGCGCTACGCGACGAAATAATGGATGTAGAGGTCGATTTGTCGACCCAACTACTTGAAGTGGAATTAAGCTTAAAGCAAATAATGGAACTTAAAACAGGAGATATCATACCTGTTGAAATGCCAGAGCATATCACTGTATTTGTAGAAGACTTGCCCACATTTAGAGCTAAAATGGGTCGCTCACGCGACAATGTAGCGCTTCAAATTAGTGAAAAAATTAAACGCCCTGATTCAGTTAAATCTGAGCTGCACGTCTTTACTAAAGGCGGCAAAAAAATTGATTCAGATGCAGAATTAGCAGAACTAGAAGATGATTTACACCTTTCAAACGGTGTAGACTTAGACTGGTAATTGATTAAAAGGTTAAAAGTATGAGCGATGATCAAGATACGATGGACGAATGGGCTGCAGCACTTGCTGAGGCAGAAGGGACTGATGATGGCGCCGAGGTAAAAGTTACTGAACTTGATGAACTCGATGATTCAAAACATGAGCTCAGTGGTGAAGAAAAACGTAAACTCGATACTATTTTAGATATTCCCGTTACTATTTCTATGGAAGTAGGGCGCTCTAAAATAAACATTCGTAATTTATTACAGCTTAACCAAGGTTCTGTGGTTGAGCTTGATAGAGTGGCCGGTGAGCCGCTGGATGTACTAGTTAACGGTACATTAATTGCGCATGGCGAAGTTGTTGTTGTAAACGACAAATTTGGTATTCGTTTAACAGATGTAATTAGTCAGGTTGAACGGATCAAAAAATTACGATGATAGCACTACTTGGTTTAAGCAATTCTGTGTTTGCAGCTACTGATGCTGCAACACCCACCACAGATATTATTTCTATGGTGATGTCGTTAGGTGTAGTGGTTGTATTAATTTTAGTGTTGGCTTTTTTTGTTAAAAAGCTTAACCCAAATTTAACCAATAGTGATGAATTTAAAGTGGTCCGCAGCCTCCCTTTAGGGTCTCGTGAGCGGTTGATGGTGGTTGAAATAGATAATGCTCAGCATTTATTGGGGGTTACCCCGCACAGTATTAATTACTTACATAAACTAGAAACACCACTAACAGAAAAAGAGTTACCAGCATTAGCTAAACGTTTTAGTAAAATGTTGAACCCACAACTTAATCAAAATAAAAAGAACTAATATTATGACCAAATGGCTGCTTATCATTCTTGCCATGGTATTTGTACCTGGCGTTAATGCCGAAGGGATTGATGCGCTAAAAATAACTACTAATGCTGACGGTACACAAGACTACTCAGTGACGCTACAAGTGCTAGCGATCATGACGGCAATGAGTTTTATACCAGCAGCGATTATCATGATGACCTCTTTCACTCGAATTATTGTTGTATTAGCTATTTTGCGCCAAGCCATTGGTTTACAGCAAACGCCTTCAAATCAAGTATTATTAGGTATGTCGCTGTTTTTAAGCATATTTATTATGTCGCCAATTTATGAACAAATAAACGAGCGAGCAATCGAGCCATATTTAAGTGAGCAAGTCACCTCGCTTGAAGCGCTTGATTTAGCAAAAGAGCCAATGAAAGCCTTTATGCTTTCACAAGTGCGTATCAAAGATTTAGAGACATTTGCTAAAATAGCTGGTTACGACCAACTTGATTCACCAGAAGCTACACCTATGATAGTGCTTATTCCGGCATTTGTAACCAGTGAGCTACAAACTGCATTTATTATTGGTTTTATGTTCTTTATTCCCTTTCTAATCGTTGATTTGGTGGTTGCATCCGTGTTGATGGCAATGGGTATGATGATGCTCTCACCCATGATTGTATCGTTGCCGTTTAAAATTATGTTGTTTGTATTGGTTGATGGCTGGAGCTTGGTGATGGGTACGCTTGCTAAAAGCTTTGGTTTGGGCACTTAACTTTGATTTATACACTAAACCAAACAAACTAGGAGTCGTTCATGGAACCTGAAGTATTTGTTGATATTTTAAGTGGTGCACTGTTTTTAGTGATTAAGTTAGTGTCTGCTATTGTGGTACCTGGTTTAATTATTGGTTTGGTGGTGGCTGTGTTTCAGGCCGCAACGTCAATTAACGAACAAACATTGAGCTTTTTACCGCGGCTATTAATTACTATCAGCGCTTTGATTGTCGGAGGGCACTGGTTTACCCAAGAACTTATGGATTTTTTTAATCGCTTAGTACTTCTTATTCCCGAAATTGCAGGTTAATAATGGAATTTCCATTTTCCGTTGTTATTCAATGGCTAAGTGATTTTTTACTGCCTTTGGTGCGCATTAGCTCAATGATCATGATCATGGCAGGGATTGGCGCAAAAAATGTACCTGCCCGTATAAAAATGGGCTTAGCTGTTGTTGTAACATTTTTAGTGGTGCCAGTGCTGCCTCCTGCCACATTCACTAATTTATTTTCTTTTGAAATGATTTTAGTGGTACTACAACAAATGTTGATTGGTGTTGCCATTGGTTTTGCATCCATATTATTACTAAATACATTTGTGTTAGCCGGCCAAATTCTTGCAATGCAAACTGGTTTAGGTTTTGCTTCCGTTGTTGACCCTTCCAATGGTATGAGCGTGCCTGCGGTGGGGCAGTTTTATCTTATTTTAGCTACGCTATTATTTTTTGTATTTAATGGTCATTTAATGATGATCCAAATGGTGGTGCACAGTTTTCAGGTACTGCCAATTGATGGCAATTGGTGGGCAGTGGATCACTATTGGGACATTGTAACGTGGGGCGGTTGGATGTTTACCACAGCACTTGTGCTATCGTTAGCGCCATTAACAGCTATGCTGGTTATTAATATGGCATTTGGCATCATGACCCGTGCAGCGCCACAGTTAAATATTTTCTCGATAGGTTTTCCTTTTACCTTAGTGGCAGGCTTAGTTATTATTTGGGCGACGCTCGGTAACTTTGTGACTCAATTTGAATTTCAATGGCTAAAAATGATTGAGCTGATGTGTACCCTCGTTGGTTGTTCCCCTTAGGAGAGCGTGATGGCTGAAGATTCCGGACAAGAAAAAACCGAAGAACCCACCCAAAAAAAAGTTGATGATGCTAAAAAGAAAGGCCAAGTTGCACGTTCAAAAGAGTTAGGCACTATGTTTGTGCTTATTTTTTCTGCTATTTCTTTATTAATGTACGGACCAGAAATTGGTAAGGGTTTGTACAATATTATGGGCCGAATGCTCAGCCTAAATCGCAATGAAACCTATGATACCACTAAAATGTTTTCTGTCTGGGCAGAGGTAGCCAGTGCACTTGTGTTTCCTATGTCGATGTTTGTACTTATTATTGTATTGGCTGCGTTTATTGGTAATACCTTACTAGGAGGTTTTAACTTTAGTTGGAAAGCGGCAGCACCGAAGGCGAGCAAAATGTCGCCAATGAAAGGGTTTGTGCGAATGTTTGGCCCGCAAGCAGCGGTTGAATTACTTAAGTCATTATTAAAGTTTTTTTTAGTCGCAAGTTTTGCTATTTTTTTAATTAATACCTTTTTTGATGAAATATTACACCTAAGTATAGAAAGCGCACCAGGTAATATAATTCATGCACTTGAGATTTTGGCATGGATGTTTTTAGGCATGTCTTGCACCTTAATTATTATTGCCGCGATTGATGCACCTTTTCAAAGCCATAAACACCATAAAGAGTTAAAAATGACGATGCAAGAGGTCAAAGACGAATATAAAAATTCTGAAGGTGATCCGCAAATTAAAGCACGTATCAGGCAAACTCAACGACAAATGTCGCAAAAGCGAATGATGCAAGATGTACCTGACGCTGATGTTATTGTTACCAACCCAACTCATTATTCTGTGGCGTTAAAATACGATACAGAGCGAGCAGGCGCACCTATAGTGCTTGCAAAAGGCGTTGATGAACTTGCAATGCAAATTCGTAAAATTGCAATAGGTAACGAAGTTCCAATTGTTGAATCCCCAATGCTGACTCGTGCACTTTATCATACCGCTGATGTTGGCGATCAAATTCCGGATCAATTATTTACCGCTGTCGCTCAAGTACTTGCTTATGTGTTTCAGCTTAAACGGTTTAAAAAAGGCCGTGGAAAACGCCCTGTTGCGCTTAATAAAAAACTGCCCATCCCTGATGAATTTAAGTATTAACCGCTAACCAACTAACTTGGAATAGTTATTGCAATTTCAGCGTAGTGTCAATTTTTTGAAATTGTAGAGTTATGGAATTTAAAGCGGTATTACAACAACTTAATAAAGATAAAAAAGAATATGCAAAGGGCGTTGGTACCCCACTTCTGGTGGTCGCTGCGCTAGGCATGGTTATTTTACCGCTGCCTCCATTCCTGCTTGATATATTATTTTCATTTAATATCGCCCTCGCTTTAGTGGTATTACTCGTTACTGTATACACCATGAAACCACTCGAATTTGGCATGTTTCCAGCAGTTTTATTAATTGCAACGATTATGCGTTTAGCACTTAATGTGGCCAGCACGCGGGTAGTACTCCTTGAAGGTCACAACGGCGCTGACGCTGCGGGTAAAGTAATTGAGGCCTTTGGCTCGGTGGTTATTGGTGGTAATTATGCCGTCGGTTTAGTGGTATTTTTAATTCTGATCATCATTAATTTTGTAGTAATCACTAAAGGTGCTGGGCGTATTTCAGAAGTATCAGCGCGTTTTACCCTAGATGCTATGCCCGGTAAGCAAATGGCGATTGATGCCGATATGAATGCAGGCTTTATTAGTGCAGAACAAGCAAGAGATCGCCGTGAGGAAGTCACCCGTGAGGCTGATTTTTATGGCTCTATGGATGGTGCGAGTAAGTTTGTAAAAGGTGATGCGATTGCGGGTATTGTTATTTTAGTGATTAATATTGTTGGTGGTCTTTTTATTGGCATGATCCAGCATGATTTGAGCTTTAGTCGCGCTATGGAAGTATATACATTACTCACCATTGGTGATGGTTTGGTTGCTCAAATACCTTCTTTATTGTTGTCTGTAGGTACTGCTATTGTAGTGACTCGCCAAAACGAATCACACAATATGGGCGATCAGTTTAAACAGCAACTAGGTAATGAAAAATCGTTATTCATTGCCTCAGGTATTCTTATTACTATGGGTTTAGTCCCAGGTATGCCGCATCTTGCTTTTTTAAGCTTGGGTGCACTTTTGGGCTACCTTGCATATTACACACAGCAAAATAAACTTAAATTAGCCGCTGCAGAGGGAGCAGAAGCTGAAAGTATGGCATCAGGAACCGGGCTTACTGCTAAACAAGAACAAAAAGAACTTGGCTGGGATGATGTACAACAAGTTGATGTTATTGGCTTAGAAGTGGGCTATCGATTAATTCCTTTAGTTGATCAATCGCAAGGTGGCGAGCTATTAAATCGTATTAAAGGAGTACGTAAAAAGTTATCTCAAGAGCTTGGCTTTTTAGTTCCCCCTGTACATATTCGCGATAATCTGGAACTCGACCCTAATGCTTACCGTATCACCATGATGGGCGTATCAAGCGGTGAAGGGGAGCTTAAACATGGTGATGAGTTAGCGATTAATCCAGGCCAAGTTTTTGGCCCGCTTAAAGGCGTTGAAACCAAAGACCCTGCGTTTGGTTTAGATGCAGTATGGATAAAACCCGATCAAAAAGATGAAGCACAATCTTTGGGTTACACCGTGGTTGATTCGGCCACTGTGGTAGCGACTCATATTAGTCAGTTGCTCACTAATAGCGCGGCTTTATTACTCGGTCATGAAGAAGTGCAAAATTTATTAGATATGCTAGGTAAAAGCCACCCTCGTTTAGTTGAAGGCCTAGTGCCTGAGGTATTACCGCTGACAACTATCGTTAAAGTATTACAAAATTTATTAAATGAAGGGGTGGCAATACGAGATATGCGCTCAATTGTTCAAACCCTTGTTGAGTACGGACCTCGTAGCCAAGACCCTGATGTATTAACGGCTGCAGTACGAATATCGCTGCGCAGATTAATCGTTCAAGATGCCGTTGGCATGTCTTCTGAAATCCCTGTCATAACCTTGGCACCTGAGTTGGAACAGATGTTGCATCAGTCACTTCAAAATGCCGGTGACGAAGGCGCAGGAATTGAACCAGGACTTGCTGATAGGCTTCAAACATCACTCAATGAAGCGCATCAAAATCAAGAAATGGCCGGTGAACCTTCAATATTGCTAACGTCAGGAATGTTACGCACTGTGTTATCTCGGTTTGTTAAATACACCATTCCAGGATTGCGAGTGATGTCTTATCAAGAGATACCAGATGAAAGACAGATCAAGATTGTCAGCTCTGTAGGCCAACAATAGGATTTTAAAGGGGTTTGAATTATGAAAATTAAACGTTTTTTTGCTAAAGACATGCGCACCGCACTAAAAGAAGTAAAAGAAGAGCTCGGTGTTGATGCGGTTATTATGTCAAATAAAAAACTAGCTAATGGCGTTGAAATTGTTGCCGCGGTGGATTACGACAAAGCAGCTACAAAAGCGCCAGAGCAGCCTCAAAGCCAACCCGCTGCAAGCGCTTCATTTGCACATACTGGGCAAAGTTCACATAATTTTGTCAAACCAGAGCCACAACGCGCCCAACCTCAGCCACAAGCAAAGGTCGCAGATAGCTTGCAAGCCTTACTAGAGCGTCAGTCTCCACGTCCTCGTTCAGCAGAGCTTGCTTCAATGTTTTCACACTCTGGCATTGACACATCTGGCCACTATCAAGAACAAGAGCCTGTGCAATCACGACCTAAAAATATGTTTGAACGTGAACAAAGCGCGCCAGTGCGCCCTCGCACCCAAGCCGATAGCTTAGGTTTTGATGACTTAGACAATGATTTTGACGATTTAGACTCGCCTGCAGCACCGCACCAGCCAAGTATGCAAAACGAATCAAATGAAATGAGTACAATGCGCGAAGAAATGAATGCAATTCGTCAATTATTAGAGCATCAAGTATCTGGTTTAATGCAGCAAGATATGGCGCGCCGTGATCCGACCCGTGCATGTATGATTGACCGTTTAGTCGGTATGGGTATAGATAAAGACGTAGCTGAGCAAATGGCGTGCTTTGTACCGGACGATGTATCTCGCCAACAAGGTTGGAAAGCCTTATTGAGCATGGTTGAAGATCAAATGCAAACCACGAACAATGAAATACTTCGCCAAGGTGGTGTATTTGCATTAGTAGGCCCAACAGGGGTGGGTAAAACAACCACTGTTGCAAAATTGGCTGCACTAGGTGCACAAAAATATGGCGCCGATAAAGTGGCCCTCATTACTACCGATACTTATCGTATTGGTGCCTATGAGCAACTAGCAACCTATGGCCGTATTATTGGTTGTGGCGTAAAACAAGTTAAAAATGCAAACGAATTAGCAGAAGTTTTATACCATTTACGAAATAAACGTCTAGTCTTAATTGATACAGCGGGAATGAGTCAACGTGATTTACGTTTAACTGAGCAACTCAATACGCTGATGCGTAACCAGCGCGTTGATATACGCAGCTATTTAGTGTTAAGTGCGACGGCGCAAATCAATGTACTACAAGAAACCGTTAGGCACTTTAAGAAAGTACAGTTAAGTGGATGTATTTTTACTAAATTAGATGAGTCATTGAGTTTAGGTGAGATTATTAGTATTGCGATTCAAAATCGTCTCCCAATAGGGTATCTTACTAATGGTCAGCGAGTACCAGAAGATATTAGAGTGGCAAATGCCGAAAAACTAGTAAAAAAAGCTGAGCAATTGTATTTAAAGAGAATAAAAGCACAACAATCACGACACCAATCAGTGGCGTCAAGCACAGTAGAGATGTATGATTAACACAGTTTTAGATCAAGCAAGCGGCCTTCGCAAAATGAGCAACAATAATAATAGCGGCGTAAAAGTTATCGCCGTCACCGGCGGCAAAGGTGGGGTGGGTAAAACAAATGTATCTCTTAACACGGCAATTGCGTTAGGCCAGCAGGGCAAACGCGTACTGGTGTTAGATGCTGATTTAGGATTAGCAAACTGTGATGTGATGCTTGGACTACGTGTAGAGCGTAACTTATCCCATGTTTTATCGGGTGAATGTGAGCTTGAAGATATTTTAGTAGAAGGCCCCGCTGGGATCAAAATAGTCCCTGCGACTTCGGGTTCGCAAAGTATGGTTGAGCTATCACCTTCAGAACATGCAGGACTTATTCGTGCATTTAGTGAGCTTAACACCGATTTTGATATTTTAATTGTTGATACGGCCGCAGGTATTTCGGATATGGTGCTGAGCTTTTCTCGCGCTGCACAGGATGTGGTTGTGGTGGTATGTGATGAGCCTACATCAATTACCGATGCCTATGCTCTAATTAAGGTGCTAAGCCGTGAGCACGGCGTATATAAATTTAAAATTGTCGCCAACATGGTGCGTAGCTTACGTGAGGGGCAGGAATTATTTGCTAAACTATCAAAAGTTACCGATCGGTTTTTAGATATATCAATGGAGCTGGTTGCAACGGTTCCTTATGATGAAAACATGCGTAAATCAACGCGCCGCCAAAAGGTAATTGTTGAGGTTTTTCCGGGGTCGCCAGCTGCAATTGCTTTTAAAACATTGGCGACAAAAATCACTAAGTGGCCTACACCTAGTCAAGCTTCAGGTCATTTAGAGTTTTTTATTGAGAAGTTAGTTAGTAATTAAAGATGACAATACCGGTGAATAGAACTATGGGATATCAGTCAACACAGAATTTAAATATGATTGTTGAAAAGCATGCCTCATTAGTCAAAAAAGTGGCGTGCCATTTAATTGCTCGTTTACCGGCCAGTGTACAACTAGATGATTTAATTCAATCAGGTATGATAGGCTTAATTGAAGCCTCAAAAAACTTTGATGCAAGCAAAGGGGCGAGCTTTGAAACCTTTGCTGGTATTCGTATTCGTGGTGCAATGATAGATGAAATGCGCCGTGGCGATTGGGTTCCACGCTCAGTTCATAGAAAAGGTCGTTTAGTTGCAGAGACTATAGTTGCGCTTGAGAACAGTTTAAACCGTGAACCTAAAGATAGTGAAGTTGCTGAAAAACTTGAAATTTCGCTAAATGAGTACCATCATATTTTAAATGATGTGAATGTCAGTAGAGTGTTAGGTATTGAAGACCTTGGCATTGATGATGATGTAATTACACCTCATGGTCAAGATTTAGCATTAGACAAACCGTTCAATAATGTTAAAAATGAACGGTTTAATGAGTCTTTACTCAGTGCAATAAAGTCTTTACCGGAAAAAGAGGCAATGGTGCTTTCTTTGTACTATAACGATGAAATGAATTTAAAAGAAATTGGGCATATACTCGATGTAAGCGAATCGCGTGTAAGTCAGATACATGGTCAGGCGATGATTAAGCTAAAAGCTAAAATCAATGACTGGATAAACTAGAAGTAAGTAAATAAAGGTTCAGGCCTCACTGGAGGATGTTTTGGATAAAAACATTAAAATTCTTGTTGTTGATGATTTCTCAACGATGAGACGTATTATTAAAAACCTGTTGCGCGATTTAGGTTTTACCAATGTTCAAGAAGCAGATGACGGGTCAACTGCTTTACCAATGCTACAAAATCAAGCATTTGATTTTGTTGTAACAGATTGGAATATGCCAGGGATGCAAGGTATTGATCTTTTAAGGGCAATTCGAGCCGATGAGAAACTAAAACATATTCCTGTTTTAATGGTTACAGCAGAAGCGAAGAAAGAACAAATAATTGCAGCTGCCCAAGCTGGTGTGAATGGCTACATTGTTAAACCATTTACTGCAGGTACATTGAAAACTAAATTAGAAAAAGTGTTCGAACGCTTAGGTTAATAAGAGGGAGAGGCTTATGTCAGCACCTGCTGCGCCTCAGATTACTTTAGAGCAAGCCCGCCAGTTAGTGGTTTTTTTAGAAAATGGTGAGCAAGATAAAGCAAATCAGTTAATTTTAGAAACAGCTTCACAAGAGCAATCACAGCTATTTGCTGAAGTGGGTAAGTTAACGCGTCAACTACACGAAGCTTTAAAGAGTTTTGAGTTAGATACGCGTTTGGCAGATATTACTACCGATGCCATCCCTGATGCAAAAAAACGCCTTAACTATGTCATGGAAATGACAGAAAACGCAGCCAATAAAACAATGGATGCGGTTGAAGCAAGCTTACCGCTAGCACAAGAGATAGCTGATGATATAGCTGACATTAAGCCAACGTGGGATCGCTTAATGAGCCGCGAAATCGAGCTTAGTGAGTTTAAATCACTTTGCCATAGCATTGATAAGTTTATGAGTAGTTCTCATCACAAAACTGATGAGCTACAAACCTTGATGACTAATGTACTGATGGCTCAAGATTATCAAGATTTAACAGGTCAGGTAATTCGTCGTGTTATTGAGCTTGTACGTGAGGTTGAAGAAAGCTTAATCCACTTATTAACTGCATTTGCAGCACAAGGCGAAGTTGAAACAACAATACAAGCAGAAGATTCCATTGTTGCACAAACACTAGCAGGTCCAGAAGGACCTATTATTGATAAAGAATCGCGTAATGATGTTGTATCTGATCAAGATGAAGTTGATGATCTATTATCAAGTTTGGGCTTCTAATAGGAGAGTACTGCATGAGCTTTGAAGTCGATGAAGATATTTTACAAGACTTTTTAGTAGAGGCCGGAGAAATCCTTGAGCTTTTATCTGAACAGTTAGTAGAACTGGAAAACAACCCAGATGATACGGAACTACTAAACGCAATATTTCGCGGTTTCCACACTGTAAAGGGTGGCGCTGGCTTTTTGGCAATGACGGAACTTGTTGATGCGTGCCATGGTGCTGAAAACGTGTTTGATTTACTGCGCCAAGGTGTAAGAACAGTTAACTCTGAATTAATGGATGTGATTTTACAAGCACTTGATACTATTAATGAGATGTTTACAACGATTAAAAGCCGTGAACAACCAGAGCCTGCTGATCCACATCTACTCGCTGTGCTTCATAAGCTTGGACAGCCTCCAACAGCGGAAGAGCTTGCTGGAAACTCTGTCGTTGAAGATATAGCGTCTATTGAGACTTCATCAGTAGATCCTGAACCTATTGCCGAACAGCTAAGTAATGATGACGAAGATCAATTTGCCTATGATGAATTATTTAGTGGCGCAGAGTCGAGTAATATTAACTCTCAGGTTGATGATAAACTTCCTAGTTCTGACATTGATGAAATAACTGAAGATGAATTTGAAAACCTACTTGACGAATTACATGGGAAAGGCCAAGGGCCACAAGAAAAGCAATCATTAAGTGAAAGTAATGTAAGTGGCGATATTACTGACGATGAATTTGATAGCTTGTTAGATGAGCTTCATGGTGTAGGTCGATTTGGCGAAGTGAGCCAAACTACAGTAAGTACACCAGAGCAAGTATCACCCGCTTCACAAGCCAGCAAGCAAAGCTCGGGCGATGATGAAATAAGTGACGACGAGTTTGAAGCATTACTTGATGAACTTCATGGTAAAGGTGCACCGAAGGCGATAGAAACATCACCACCTGAAAGTAAACCTGAGCCCGTGGCGGCCAAACAGCCTGCGCCAACTCCACAAACTAAGCCTGAGCCAACTAAGCCTGAGTCAACTAAGCCAGCTGTGAATGTTCAACCAGCTAAAGTTGAATCTGCGCCAGCTAAAAAAGCGCCACCTCCTCCTGCCGAAACAACGGTACGAGTTGATACCAAACGCCTAGACCAAATTATGAACATGGTAGGCGAGTTGGTACTTGTACGTAACCGTCTAGTTAGTTTAGCTACCAACACAGAAAGTGAAGCTATGGGTAAGGCAATATCTAACTTAGATGTGGTCACTGCGGATATCCAGGGTGCAGTAATGCAAACTCGAATGCAGCCGATTAAGAAAGTGTTTGGCAGGTTTCCTCGCGTAGTACGTGACTTAGCCCGAACATTACAAAAAGACATTAATTTACAAATGGTTGGCGAGGATACAGATTTAGATAAAAACTTGGTTGAAGCACTGGCCGATCCACTTGTTCACTTGGTGAGAAACTCTGTAGATCATGGTATTGAAATGCCAGATATACGTGAAGCAGCGGGTAAACCAAGAACGGGTACTGTCACTTTATCTGCCTCTCAACAGGGCGATCATATTTTGCTCACTATCGAAGATGATGGTGCTGGTATGGATGCAGAAAAGCTTAAAAAGATTGCGATTAGTAAAGGGGTTCTTGATCATGACCAAGCGAGTCGACTCTCAGATACTGAAGCTTTTAATCTAATATTTGCACCTGGGTTTTCAACTAAAGAAAAGATCTCTGATATATCTGGCCGTGGTGTTGGTATGGATGTGGTTAAAACAAAAATAACTCAGCTAAATGGCTCGGTAAATATAAAATCAGAGATGGGTGTAGGCACTACTTTAGAAATTAAAGTACCGCTGACACTGGCAATATTGCCAACCTTAATGGTGGTGGTTGGCGAGCAAACTTTTGCGTTACCGCTTGCGGGTGTAAGTGAAATATTCCACTTAGATTTAACAAAAACGAATGTGGTTGATGGTCAGTTGACTATTGTTGTTCGCAAAAAGTCGATTCCTTTATTTTATCTTGAACATTGGCTTATTAAAGGCGCTGATAGAGGTCAACGAAAAGCGCAAGGTCACGTTGTCATTGTGCAAATAGGAACCCAAAAAGTGGGGTTTGTCGTTGACTCACTCATAGGCCAAGAAGAAGTAGTGATCAAGCCTTTAGATGCATTATTACAAGGCACGCCGGGTATGGCAGGTGCGACAATTACCTCCGATGGGGGGATAGCACTAATATTAGATGTACCTAGTATGCTTAAGCATTACGCTGGATAATAAAAGTAGGTATAAACTTATGCCTACCCATTCATTGAATAAGAGAGCGAAATGGCTGTTAAAGTTTTAGTAGTTGATGATTCAAGCTTTTTTCGCCGTAGAGTGAGTGAAATTCTTGAACAAGACAACGGCATTGAAGTAATAGGATTTGCTGTAAATGGCCGTGAAGCGGTTGATAAAACAGCTCAATTACGTCCTGACGTTATCACTATGGATGTTGAAATGCCGGTGCTCGATGGTATTAGTGCGGTGAAAGAGATTATGTCGAGTAATCCAACACCTATTTTAATGTTCTCATCATTAACACGAGCGGGAGCATCAGCTACCTTAGATGCGCTTGATGCTGGTGCAATGGACTTTTTACCTAAAAAGTTTGAAGATATTGCTCGTAATAATAACGACGCTATTAAGTTATTACAAAGTAAGGTGAAGGAAATTGGTCGCCAACGATTAACTAGGACTACAAGGGTGCCATTACCTTCGGCTACTAGTAAATCAGCTTCAAGTACTTCTGAGCGCTTTTCTACACTTGCTAAAAAGCCAATCGTTCAACCTGATCGCAGTTTTAATAATTCAACTCCAAGACCTTCTGGAAACAATACATCGGTACGTGCCAGTGGTAAGCAGTACCAGTTGGTTGCCATAGGTACATCAACAGGTGGGCCGGTTGCGCTACAAACTATATTAACTCAGTTACCTATTAATTTTCCGCACCCTATATTGCTCGTTCAGCATATGCCTGCTGCGTTCACACCGGCATTTGCTTCTCGCTTGGATAGTTTGTGCAAAATTAAAGTTAAAGAAGCACAACAAGGCGATAGGTTACAACCGGGTTGTGCTTATTTAGCACCGGGTGGTCAGCAAATGATGGTAGAAGGACGTGGCTCTAACAGAACGTTACGCGTGTTTGAGGATAAAAATGAACGAGTAAGCTATAAACCAAGTGTTGATATTACTTTTGCCAGTGCGGCGAAAGCGTATCAGGGTGATGTACTTGCCATTATTTTAACAGGTATGGGTGCAGATGGGCGTGATGGTGCTCGTATGCTAAAACAAACTGGCGCTACTATTTGGGCTCAGGATGAAAAAAGCTGTGTTGTATACGGTATGCCGCAGGCAATAGCCAGTGCAGGTTTAGCAAGCGAAAGTATAAGCCTTCATGATGTGGCTGCGCGGTTAAATAAAGAGGTTGGCTGTGGATAAGCTTTCTGTTTTAGGATTATTGGTTGCATTAGGTGCTATAGCAGTCGGTTATTCTTTAGAAGGAGGTGTGGTATCTGCGCTATTTAATGGGCCTGCTTTGCTTATTGTGTTAGGCGGTACATTAGGGGCGGTAATGCTGCAAACATCAGCCAATACATTTAAAAAAATGCTGAGTATTACCCATTGGGTTTTTATTACCGATGACCATGATATTGAAGATGCGATTGAGCAGGTAAAGCACTGGTCGCATAAAGCCCGCCAAGAAGGGTATTTAGCATTAGAAAACGAAGCGCTTGCGCATTCAGATCCCTATGCCGCCAAAGGACTGAGTTTATTAGTCGATGGCTGTTCAGATCAAAAACTACGCGATACCCTCGAAATTGACTTATTACTTGAACGAGAACGATTACTTGAGGCTAGTCGGGTATATGAAGCAATGGGAGGGTATAGCCCAACTATTGGTATTTTAGGTGCGGTACTTGGGCTTATTCAAGCCATGTCATTTATTAACGATCCTGAGCAGTTAGGAACGGGTATTGCCACCGCGTTCATTGCAACTATATATGGTGTTGGTTTGGCTAATTTATTGTTTTTACCTATGGCCAATAAGCTAAAGCAACGCGTTGAACAAAAAATGCTTTATCATGAAATGTTAGCGGAAGGTGTGATTGCTATTAGCCAAGGTGAAAGCCCTATCAATATTGAGCTAAAACTTGAAGCTTACCGGGTTGAACGTCCTATTTTACAGACTCATTAGTGCCTATGTTACGCCGCCGCCTTCGTCATCAACAATCAAAGAACCAGCATACAGAGCGTTGGCTGGTTTCTTATGCGGATTATATGACCATCATGTTTGCATTTTTTGTTGTATTGTATGCAATTGCAATAAACAAAGAAGACAATATCAAGGTTTTATCTGATTCTCTTGAGCATGTTTTTGATAAGTCAGCAAAACAATACTCTGTGCAAGGTAAAGGGGTAAATGGTGATGCTTTACTTCTTGAAAGAGTGACCCCTGAGGCTGAAATACTCTATGGCGAAAGTATTCAAGAGCAAGAGCAGGGCCCGGTGTTACTCGATGGTCAAAGTGACAACAGCAATATTAGTCAACGCCACTTAGGTAAGCCGCTGGATAGTTTATTGGCTAAATTACAATCGTCGCTGATTGATGAGATACGCAGTGGCGAGGCTAGCTTAGAGCTAAGCCAAGACTGGTTGGTCATTGAGCTAAACTCGGGATTGTTGTTTGCCAGTGGCAGTGCTGTTGCACATAATAACGCCAAAGCGATTGTAAAAAAGATTGAAGCAATCATCGCATCAGTCGATAACTATATAAGAGTACGCGGGTATACAGATAACGAAACCATACGAAATGAAATATTTCGCTCTAATTGGGAGTTATCAGTGGCGCGGGCAACCTCAATATTAGTTGAATTAGAGCGTTTGGGCATTGAATCCGCGCGCATGGCTATTGAAGGGTATGGTCAATACTCACCCTTTGCCGATAACGATACTGAAGCTGGCCGTGCTGAAAACCGTAAAGTTGTGATTGCACTTTCTAAATATGGTTTAGCACCAGAACCCTCTGATGAACAAACGAAATCATCAATTTCAGTATCAGAGCAAAGGCAGCCAGAAATTGAGCTACCTACCCAAGACAATACAATAAAAATAATTCGTTTACCTCATGGTGGTATTCGTATTACTACGCGCAGCGAACAATAATTAGGATGTAATGTGAAAGTTTGGACAGTAGCCAATCAAAAAGGGGGAGTAGGCAAAACCACTACAGCGGTTAGCCTTGCTGGGATCCTTGCGCTTCAAGGCAAGCGCGTGTTATTGATTGATACAGATCCTCATGCTTCACTAACTTATTACTTTGGTATTGATTCAGAAGATTTAGAGGTCAGTGTTTACGATATTTTTACTCGCGGATCGAGTATGAAAAGCGAAGAAATACTGCAAGCATTATGTCCCTCAACAATTGAAAACCTTGATATTTTACCTGCAACTATGGCGATTGCGACACTTGACCGTAGTATGGGTAATAAAACGGGAATGGGCCTGATTTTAAAAAAAACACTGGCTAAAATTAGTGAGTATTATGATTATGCTATTTTAGACTGTCCGCCAGTGTTAGGGGTACTGATGGTCAATGCGCTTGCTGCCTGTGAAAGAGTGCTAGTGCCGGTGCAAACTGAGTTTTTAGCGCTCAAAGGGCTTGACAGAATGATGCGTACGATGGAGTTAATGCAAACCTCGCAAGCGAAAAGCTATGAATATACTATAATTCCTACTATGTATGATAAACGTACCAAAGCATCGCTTGAGGCCTATAAAACGCTACAAGAAACGTACAAAGAAAAAGTATGGCCAGGCGTTATTCCTGTCGATACTAAGTTTAGAGATGCAAGTTTAGCGCAAAAAGTACCGGTTGATTTTTGCCCAAATGCGCGTGGAGTCTATGCTTATAAAGCATTACTTGAATATTTAATAAAACAAGGTTAATAAATGAGTAAGCAATTATTTGCTAATGAAAAAGTAGTCACTCAGTACTTAGGGGCGTTATTGTCTGATGACGAACCAACAAAAGACCTTGAGCCTGTTGCTAAACTGCTTGAGCAGGTAACTTATGAAGAGCAAAAAGAACAACCAGTAATGGTTGAGCCTGTTGTTGAAGTTGAAAAGGTTAGTAAGCAAGTATCGAATGTAGAAATTGACACCCACCAAGAGCAGCAAGTCGTGCCTGAGCACGAGATAGCGGTAGGTGGCGAAGCTGACTACTTTGATGGTGAGTTTCAAGCGCTGTTTTTTGAAGTGGCAGGGCTTACTTTAGCGGTGCCGCTAAAAGCCTTAGGTGGCATTCATGAGCTTGGAGAAGTAAATCATTTATTTGGCAAGCCTAAGTGGTTTAAAGGGGTTATGATCAACCGAGAAGAAAAGCTCAATGTTGTTGATACCGCTCGCTGGGTTATGCCTGAAAAGTACGATGAGCAGTTAGAGGCATCTTTAAATTATCAATATCTCATCACTTTAGGTGATAGCCAATGGGGTTTATTAGCAGAAAAACTAATAAATAACATTACATTGAGTAAAGAAGATGTAAAATGGCGTACAAATAACAGTAAGCGCCCATGGCTTGCTGGAGTAATTAAAGAAAAAATGTGTGCTTTAATAGATGTTAATAATTTAAACGCACTATTAGAGAAAGGCTTAGATAGCCGTCACAAGTAATGACCATTACGAGGTAAGAGCATGAGTGAAGATAAATTACTGTCAGCTAAGAAAAATGCAGATAATAATGATGAGATTTTGCAGTGGGTTACGTTTAAGCTAGAAGATGAAACTTATGGCGTAAATGTAATGCAAGTGCAAGAAATACTGCGTTACACCGAGATTGCTCCTGTACCAGGTGCGCCTTCGTATGTGATTGGTATTATTAACTTACGTGGTAATGTTGTTACCGTTATTGATACTCGCTCTCGTTTTGGTTTACCTGATATTGAAGCGACGGATAATTCACGTATTTTAATTATTGAAGCAGAAGAGCAAGTGATTGGCATTCTAGCCGATAGCGTTTCTGAGGTTGTTTACCTACGTAGCTCTGAAATTGACAGTGCGCCAAATGTAGGTACAGAGGAAAGTGCTAAATTTATTCAAGGTGTATGTAACCGCGACAATGAGTTACTTATTCTGGTTGATTTAAATAAACTACTTAGTGATGACGAATGGGATGAGTTAAGCGATATATAAGCTTCTCTAAATAAAACTATGTTATTACTTGGTATTGCTATTGCGGGTTTAGTTTTTGGACTATTCTCGCTGCTTTTAATTGTGATGTTTAAAAAGCGCTATGCGAGTGAGCTTGGCGCGCAATTACAAGAGTTTAAAGATTCATCAGAGCAGATTAATATTTTACGTAGCGAAGTGTCTGAATTGCGAACCGGTTTACTGAGTATTGGTAAGCGTGTGCTTGAGGTAGAACAACAAAACCAAGAGCTGATACAGCAACAAGCAGCTCAAAAATACGATGACCCCGATGCTAAAATATACTCTCGTGCAGTAAAAATGGTTGAGTTAGGTGCTGATTTAGATGAGGTGATTCGTGAATGTGAATTACCGCGCGCTGAGGCCGAACTGTTATTTTCATTACACAAACAAAAAGGCGCTTAGCGCCTTTTTTGCTTTTATAACACTGCGTTATGCTTTTATATTTAGCTTTCCCTGAAAGTCTTGCCAACCAGGCGGAAACTTTCCTCTAACCACGTATGAAAAAGCAATGAGCTCAGCAATAACAAAGTAAAGTTCTTTAGGGATTTCTTCTCCGAGTTCTAATTTCGATAATGTTGTTGCAAGTGCCTCATCTTGATGGATTAAAATTCCTTTTTCTTTAGCTTGGGAAATAATCTCGTCAGCAAGCTCACCAAATCCTTTAGCGCTTACGGTTGGTGAACTTCCAGCTTCGTACAGTAGCCCAATTGCAGAATTGCTTTTAGATGCGTTTGTCATGGTTAAACCTTAATATTTATAATGGCGTGAGATTGATAAAATGCTTGGTGGTTATCATCTGCTCGCTGCAGTTTAAGCGCACCCACTTGTAAACCTTGTTTTGCTAATTTTGAGCGTAAATTATCAAGATGTGGATAAGCCAAAGCACTGACAGCTTGGGTAGAGGCTAACAGCTGGCAATCTAATGCTTTGTCCATCAGCTCTGCGGTTATTTGTAACTTACCCAGTTCAGCATAATCAAAGTTTAACCTAACAAACCAAACGTCTTTGTTTGCTAGCTTATCGTTGCTTGATTTTTTATATTGCCCTAAAGAGATTTCGGTTTGTGCCGCTTCGCTTGGCAGCTTCATGGGTAATAAAAATTGTACCAAGGAGTTTGTGTCAGGTTGCTGGTTTATTGCCGGTGCCTGCACTTGATTTAAGGTGCTTTTAATTTGGCTTAATTCGCTTGCTAATGCTTGTACTTGTGGTTGCTGTAATTGTTCTAGTAACTTATTTGTGCTATTGCCGACTTTAAACGTTGGTAATAAAACCTGTAGTAAGGCGTCTAAGCCGATGTGTTTGTTGATACTAATGACATTTGGATTTTGATGAATGAGGGGGGCGGCTAAAATACTCAGTGAGAGCTGTTCTATCCCTTTATTAAACGAACTTTGTAAGGTGTCGTTGGGTAATTGTGTCGGTCTTATGGTGCTAAGTATTTCACGCTGTATCGTTGTTGGGTGTAAGTTATTAGCCGACAACATACGATTAAAAGCTTGATTAACTAAGCGGTTTAAATCTGTGCCCTGATCTGTCAGTTTAGTGAAAACAGTGTTGAGTTGACTGCTTAAAACCTGCTTGCTCGTTTCTTTTTGTTCTAGTGGGGTAGCTGGAGTTTGTTTTAAAACTGTCGTCAATAATAGCTTTTCGAGGGGCTTTAATGTGTCACTTAATATTGTAGTACTATTTAACGATTGTTCAGTTTGAGCAATAAAAGGTAATAAGTTTGTGGGTACTGTTAATAATGGCGGTTGCCATAAAGAGACACTTGATTTTATTTGCTGAGTAAACTGTATTAAAGGCGGCACTGCATTCGATACGTTTTTTACTGGTGTTAGGTCAATTTTGTGTACTGGGGTAAGCCATTTTTGCTGTGCATTGCCAGTAAACTCTGTTTTTGAGGGAGTGCTTATCGTGGTCGAAAATGGCTTGTTTTCAAAGTACTTTACCGCATCTAAAATACGGGTTTTGAAATCAGCAAAACTACTTTTTAACCATGACTGTATTGGGCTATTTACGTTACTGAGCGGGTGACTCTTATTTACAGAGGGATCAATTAAACCTTGCACTAATCGTTGTGACTGTTGAAAAGACAGCATCTCATTAAACGGTTTACTAAACGAGTTTTTAAGACTCACAGTTGTATTTTGATAAGCCGTTTTAATCAGTAAATTATCTGCTTGATTAGTAATGTGTACCTTCGTTGGTACTGTGGGGAGTTCACTTAATTGGCGATGACTTAGATTGATAGTTAATACGTTTTTTGTTGAGTCTAGACTTAATACAGCAAACTTAGGCATGGCGTGAAGCTGAGCAGGGTTTAAATTGCTAGCAAGTAATTGTGTTAATTTTGCTTGGTTTATTGGCTGCGAATGCACTATATCAGCAAAACGATTAATAATATTAAGTCGTGTACCTTTGCTATCCGTTTCAATCATCCCCTTTATTAAAGGCTCATCTGCGAGTAATTGTGCAACGTGTTTATTAATAGTAATACTGGCATTAAATTTTTCAATGACCAACTTTGGTGTGGGTTGTAATACCACCTGAAGTGATAATGGACTGTTTTGAATATCACTTTGGGTGTTTATAAAATTTAAAAATCGTTGTAACTGAGCCGGTTGTTTAATTGTTAAAGTTGTATTGTTAGGGATGATGGTTAAGCTTTTACCATCTGCACTTAACTGTATGTTAGCGCTTGCTATTTTTTCAACGTTTGTGAATGTCTCAGTTGTCCCAAGGCGAATCGTTTGCCACTGCTTATTCATAAACACATCAAGCATGACTGAATCTTTAGAAAACTGAATATTTTTTGCCGCCAGCACTTCAGGTGGCAGTGTTGCTAACGCAGCCTTACCTGAATCAGTTGTTTGATTACTAACCTGTGGGTTAGACAATGTGATGTGCGTTGGTGTATTCATTATTTTATATCAAGTTTTCTTTATTTTAAGTAAATCGATTCTAAAGCAATATTCGTATTACCCTATCATTATGGTAGACTTACGGCTAATTTTTGGCAGAGAGAATCGTCATCTTGTTACACATTAAGTCCGTTACTTGTATCAAGCAAGAGCGTTGTTTGTTTGATGAACTTAATTTTAGCCTTAAAAGCGGTCAAATCATGCAGTTAGCTGGCCCTAATGGGGCTGGTAAAACATCATTATTGCGCATTATTGCTGGTTTTTCGCTGCCGGATGAAGGTGATATTTTATACCTAAATCAATCTATCAAAAAATATTATGACGAATATGCCAGAGACTTATTATTTATAGGCCACAAAACAGGTGTTAACGTTCAACTCAGTGCACTTGAAAATGTAGCACATTGGTTGGCTATTAATGGTTATGTTGATACTCCTGACTTATACCCTTTATTAAGTAAGTTAGGGTTAGTGGGGCTGGAAGATGTGCCAGTAAGAACGTTATCTGCGGGTCAACAGCGGCGAGTGGCTCTCGTTCGATTATGGTTATCTGAAGCCAAGTTATGGATTTTAGATGAACCTTTCACGGCGCTAGATAAAAGCGGGGTTGCCTTTTTACAGCAACGTTTTACTGAGCACTTATCAAAGGGGGGCGCTATTTTGTTAACAACACACCAAGATTTAACCACCCACTTTAGTGACTTACAAACGTTGACTTTGGAGTACCGCCACTAATGACACGACAGCATTCATATTGGCAGTTATTTGTCGCGGTATTTAGCAAAGACGTTAAGCTCGCTTTTCGTCAGCGCGCTGAAATAGTTAATCCTATCTTGTTTTTTTTAATTGTTATCTCGTTGTTTCCATTAGCCATAGGGCCTGAGCCAGGCTTGCTATCAAGAATGGCACCGGGCATTATTTGGGTGGCGGCTTTACTCTCGACCATGCTTGGTCTTGATAAACTGTTTAGAGATGATTACCACGACGGCTCTTTGGAACAGCTCATTGCTTCGTCATACCCCTTATCATTAACGGTACTGGGCAAAGTTGCCGCACACTGGGTGATCACCGGCTTACCGCTAGTGTTAATGACTCCTTTATTTGCTTTACTACTAAATTTAGATACGACGGCCCTAATGGCCACGTTATTAACGCTATTATTGGGTACGCCTTTATTGAGCTTTATTGGCGCAATAGGGGCGGGCTTGACTGTGGGATTACAAAAAGGCGGCATTTTAATGAGTTTGCTCGTTTTGCCTTTGTATATTCCGGTTTTAATTTTTGCAACTTCCGCTATTGATACCAGCACTATGTCGCTGGATTACAGTGGTCAGCTTGCAATCCTTGGTGCGATGTTAGTCGTTGCGACTATCAGTGCGCCAATTGCCATATCATCAGCATTAAAAGTGAGTGTAAGTTAATATGTGGAAGTGGTTACATCCGTATGCGAAAGCAGAGCGAGCATATCAATTATGCAATACTCTACTGCCATATTTTGCAGTAGTAACGGTTATTAGTATGATTGTCGGTTGGGTATGGGGATTAGGTTTTGCCCCTGCCGATTACCAACAAAAAGACAGTTACCGTATTATTTTTATTCACGTGCCTTCCGCTATTTTATCTATGGGCGCTTATTCATCAATGGCGATTGCCGCCATTGTTGCGCTGGTATGGCAATTGCGTAACGCTGAACTTGCTGTAATAGCCATTGCACCCGTAGGTGCCTGCATGACCGCAATAGCCTTAATCACCGGTGCAGCATGGGGTAAACCTATGTGGGGTGCTTGGTGGGTATGGGATGCACGACTGACCTCTGAGCTTATTTTATTATTTCTGTACTTAGGAGTGTTGTCTTTGTACCATGCCTTTGAGGATAAAAAAGCAGCAGGTCGCGCGGCCTCTATTTTGGCGATTGTAGGTGTTATAAACTTGCCTATTATTCATTTTTCAGTGGAATGGTGGAACACCCTACACCAGGGAGCCAGTATCACTAAATTTAACCGCGACGCGGTTGACCCAAGTATGTTTTGGCCGTTAATGATTAATATTTTAGCCTTTGCCGCCTTTGTGGGTACTGTGACTTTAATTCGTCTTAAAAATGAAATTTTACACCGTGAAAAGCACCGCCCATGGGTGCGACAGTTGTTAACTAAGGGGTAATTATGCAGTTTGACTCGTTTTCTGATTTTATTGCAATGGGAGGCTATGGTTTTTATGTATGGCTTTCTTTTGGTACATGCGCATTGATTTTATTAGGCATTTTATTTAGCTCGTTACGCGATAAGAAACAAATTTTAGCGTCGGTAGAGCAGCAAATTGCGCGTGAAACTCGAATTAAAAATTCTAAGCAGGAGCAAACCTCGTGAACCCTAGACGTAAAAAACGCCTTTTGGTTATTATCGCCGTACTTTTTGGTATTGGTGGATCAATTGGTTTAGTGTTGTACGCCTTACAAGAAAACATTAATTTGTTTTACACCCCCAGTGAATTAATTGATGGTAAAGGCCCGAATAAAGAAAAGCCGCATATAGGACAAAAGCTTCGCATTGGCGGTATGGTTGTCCCAGGAACAGTACAAAGAAATGAGCAGAGCCTGAAGGTAAGCTTTGATCTTATCGATACGGGTCCATTGGTCACGGTGCGTTATCAGGGGATTTTGCCTGATCTGTTTCGTGAAGGGCAGGGAATTGTTGCACAAGGTATACTCATTGAACCTAATGTAATAGAAGCGTTTGAAGTACTGGCTAAACATGATGAAGAGTATATGCCAGCCGAGGTTGCCGAGGCAGTAAAAGGAATTAAGCACGAGAAACCAAAATACAATTTAGATAGTGGGAGCTAATATGATCCCTGAGCTTGGTTATTTTTCTCTCACGCTTGCCATGGTGTTAAGCGTTTTATTATGTATATTCCCACTTTGGGGAGCGCATACTGGAAACTTACGTTTGATGCGCGCTGCGCCATCACTGGCTATTGGTCAGTTTGCATTTGTTGCTTTATCGTTTGCTGCCCTTATTTATGCCAGCTTAACCGATGATTTTACCGTATCGTATGTTGCGTATCATTCAAGTAGTACTTTACCTTGGTATTATAAAATTACCTCAACATGGGGGGGGCATGAAGGCGCTATTTTACTATGGCTATTGATGCAAGCCGGTTGGACAGCTCTTGTTGCAGTTCGAACAAAAGCACTTCCATGGATTTTAAGAGCGCGAGTATTAGGTGTGCTTGGTTTTTTAGGTGTCGGGTTTATGATCTATACCTTGCTACTATCAAGTCCGTTTGAGCGTTTACTGCCTTATTTTCCCGTTGAAGGGCGTGATTTAAATCCATTATTACAAGACCCGGGGATGATCATTCATCCACCACTACTGTATATGGGGTATGTAGGCCTCTCGGTTGCGTTTGCCTTCGCTATTGCCGCACTGTTAACCGGTAAACTTGATAATACTTGGGCAAAATGGTCACGCCCATGGACGATGACAGCATGGGGCTTTTTAACTTTAGGTATCACCATTGGCAGTTGGTGGGCTTATGCTGAACTTGGCTGGGGTGGCTGGTGGTTCTGGGATCCCGTTGAAAACGCGTCACTCATGCCATGGTTAGTCGCAACCGCTTTAATTCATTCTTTAAGTGTGACTGAAAAACGTGGTGTGTTTAAATCATGGACCGTGTTACTGGCCATTGCTGCTTTTTCATTAAGCTTACTGGGTACCTTTATTGTCCGCTCAGGAATTATTGTTTCGGTGCATGCTTTTGCAACAGACCCCAATCGTGGCTTATTTATTCTTGGCTTTTTAGCTGTTGTTGTTGGTGGTGGTTTAGCGCTATATGGTTTGCGTGTTTCACAAGTTAAAAGTGAAGGACGCTATAAATTTGTATCGCGAGAAGTGGCACTTTGGTTGAATAATATTTTCTTAGTCGTTGCCACGTTAATTGTATTGTTAGGTACATTATTACCTTTGGTTCACAAGGAAATGGGATTAGGCAGTATCTCCATCGGCGAACCCTTCTTTAATAAAATGTTTGCTATTTTACTGGTGCCATTTGCAATTCTAATGGGAATAGGGCCTTTTCTTCGTTGGAAGCAAAATAAGTGGGCATTTTTACAAAATAAAATAGTTGTAGGCGCATTAGCCAGCATTGTTATTACCTGTGCGTGGCTATTTAGTAGCTATGAGGTAGTAACGCCATTAACATTATTAGCAACCACACTAGGTGTATGGGTATTTATTGCCACTTTTATCGATTTATATAGCAAAGCAGCGGTTCATGGCTCACTTAAACTCGGTATAAAGCGTTTGGGTTTAAGTTATTGGGCAATGGTACTGGGGCATGTTGGTTTAGCATTTGTTATTGCTGGTATTACACTGACTTCGGCTTATTCAGTTGAGCGTGATGTGTCAATGAAACCGGGTGATGTTGCACAGCTTAACCAGTATCAGTACCGCTTTGAAGGCGTTAAAGAAATTCGTGGTGCTAATTATGGTGGTCATGCTGGTGTAGTGACAGTACTAAAAGGTAATGACACGGTGACGCGTTTATATGCTGAAAAACGTCGTTACGATATTGGTATGCAATTTATGACAGAGGCCGCAATTGATGCCGGGTTTACTCGCGATTTGTACCTTGCACTTGGTGAGCAACTCAGTGAAGGGGCATGGTCATTACGTATTTATCACAAGCCATTTGTGCGTTGGATGTGGATAGGCGGTATTTTAATATCTTTAGCTGGCTTTGTGATTTTATTTGATAAGCGTTACCGAGCGGCGCCGCGAAAAGATGAAATAGAGAGGGCATTATGAATCGTAAACTAATTGCAATTGCCCCGTTGTTAATTTTTATTTTAATTTGTGTATTTTTATACCAAGGACTGTTTGCCAACCCGCGGGAATTACAAACAGGGCGAATTGGTCAAACTATGCCTGCGTTTAACTTGCCCGATTTAATGCAAGACGATAAACGTTGGACTGATGAGCAATTAAAGGGTGACGTGTACTTGCTAAATGTGTGGGGCACATGGTGTCCGACGTGTTTAGCGGAGCTTGGTTATTTGACTGAGTTACGCGAGCAAGGGGTTAAAATTATTGGTTTGTATTATGTACAAAGTTACGATGCCGATTTTGACGGGCCATTTGATATGCAAGCGCTGCGCGATGACGTGAGCAACATGCTTGCGCGCGCAGGCGACCCTTATCAATTTAATATTTTAGATCTAGAGCGTTCGTTATCTTTAGATTTGGGCGTATCAGGTGCCCCAGAGACTTTTTTAGTCGATAAAAATGGCACTATTTTGTTGCACCACACCGGTGATATAAACCCTCGAGTTTGGCGCGCTAAGTTTGCGTCTAAAATGCAGGAGCTGCAGCCATGAGATTTTTTTTATTAACCCTTAGCTTGTTTATTAGTTTTGCTGCGTTCGCTCAGCAAGACCGTTATCAGTTTGATAGTAATGAGCAAGCAGTTCGCTTTGAAGAGCTGACAAAAGAATTACGTTGCCCTAAATGTCAAAACCAAAATATTGCAGACTCTGATGCTGTTGTAGCAAAAGATTTGCGTGAGCGAGTACTGGCGTTGGTTAAAGATGGTAAAACCAAAGATGAAGTTATTGATTACATGATTGACCGCTATGGCTATTTTGTCCACTACGATCCACCTGTAACGCCGGCTACTTTAATACTGTGGGTGCTACCGGTATTGATTGTAATAATTGGGTTTGGCTTCATTGTTATTCGCCAACGAAAGGCGTCGGTAAAACAAACGTGGAGTGACGCTGATGAAGTGATGCTCAACAAGCTGATTAAACAAAATAAACGTCAGGAGCAAAGTTAAATGATTTTAATGTGGGCGTCTTTTGCTTTACTCACACTCATTGCATTGTTGTTTATTATTGTGCCTTTTTTAAAGAAAGAGCGCATAGTAACTATCACTCATAACGCTAACGCAGAGCTTATCAGCATTTATGAGCAGCGTTTAGTTGAATTACAGACAGATTTAGATAATCAACGTATCGACTCGCAAAATCATAGTGAAGCTATTATTGAATTAAAACGCCGTTTGCTTAATGAGCTATCGCCTGAAAAGTCACTTCACAGTCGTGGCGATAATCGCATTCTTGCTTTAACGGGAGCCGCATTTTTAATTGCATTAGCAGGTATTTTTTATACCATGACAGGCAGCCAACACCAAATTGCAGCATGGCATGATGCAATGGATAACTTGGCTGATTATGGTCAGCGTGCTGTTATGCAAAAGGGTGAGCCATTAACTAAAAATGAGCTACAAGCGTTTGCATTGGCACTGCGTACTAAGTTAAGTCAAAGCGGTGATGATGAAGTCGCTTGGATGCTGTTGGGACGAGTTGCTTTAATGCTTAATGAGCTTGATATGGCGAAACAGTCGTTTGATAAAGCACTACTTATGAATCCTGATAATATGCAAGCGCTGGTTAGTTACTCACAGGTGCTATTACTTGAGGGCAATGAACAGGACATGACTCGCGCAGCGGGTATGCTTTCTAAAGTGTTGCAAGCACAACCGGATAATTTAGATGCAATTTCGTTACTGGCCTTGATTGCTTATGAAAGAAAAGATTGGCTTCAGGCAAAAGCGGCATTTGAAGTGTTACTCACTAGTATGAATGAGTCTGATACGCGCTATGCAATGATTTCTGAGCGTATTAGCGAAATAAATCAACAAATGGCCCAACACAGCGAAGCGAATAATACTGAACACAGCTCAACTCAACGTATTCAAGTGACAGTAAATATTGATGACCAATTTGTTGAAAAACAACCTGAGAACGGTATTTTGTTCGTGTTTGCTAAAGCGGCTGAGGGCTCACCTATGCCTTTAGCTGTAGTTAAATTAACAGACTATAGTTTTCCGATTACAGTGGAGCTGAGCGATGCTAATGCCATGATGGCAGGGCTTAATTTATCGAGTGCAGGTGACATTGTTATCTCTGCACGGATCTCTAATGATGATTCTGTTATGCCAAGCACGGGGGAGCTTGAAGGGCACTCTCAAGTGATAACGTTTAAAGACGTACGCCAAGTGCAATTGAATATTGATACATTAATACCTTAAGGATTTAAGATGTTAAAACAAGGCTTACTTTTGTCGTGTTTACTTATTTTATCGGGATGCGCTCAAGTGCCCGAGAGTAAATATGATGAGCGCGATCCATTACAGAGCGTCAATAGACCTATTTACGACTTTAATATGGATGTGCTCGATACGTATGTTTTAAGGCCAGCCGCTGTGGGTTATATAACAGTGACACCTCAGCCTGTTCGCCGCAGTATTGTGCATTTTACTGATAATATTACAGCACCTGTTAACATCATTAATGCAGGGTTGCAAGGCAAACCAAGTAGTGCCGGAATTAACTTTGCGCGTTTTCTAGTAAATTCTACTGTAGGTGTGTTTGGTATATTTGACGTGGCAAGTTCGTTAGGACTTGAAGTAAATGATGAAGACTTTGGCCAAACCTTAGGTGTTTGGGGGGTGGGCGATGGCGCTTATTTAATGCTCCCAGCAATGGGGCCTTCTACTGCTCGTAATTTAACTGGTGATGTTGTAGATAATGTTGTATTACCTGAGATCGCTTTAACTACACCGCAAACTATTTTAGTGTTTGCGTTAAAAGCGGTTGAAGCTCGTGCGTCTTTAATGGCTCAAGAGGGGCTATTGAATGATTCGCTAGATCCATACTTGTTTATTAAAGACATTTACTTTCAGCGTCAGTTATACGAGCTGTATGATGGCAACCCGCCAATAAAAGAAGAGCCTGATGATTTTGATGAGGATTTCCTAGAAAGTCTTTAATAAAAATAAAAACGCCAGCAAATGCTGGCGTTTCATTTTTAGTTATTAGTTACTAGGCTCTGTTGACCTTTGCGGATTACAATTTGTTCAAACTAGGAGCGGTTTAATCGCCCCAAGAGGTTTGCAACCTAGTGGGCTAAGTAAAAACCGAGCAAAGCTTCCGCGTCCTGCTCACGCCCCTTACCTACATCCCTGTCTCTTATACACAAGTCTTTGAATATCGATAAATCTGTGATCTAATCGATCATCATCACTCATAGATTTATCGTATGCACATAAACACTTCTGAAGAATGGGCTCAATTAATTTTTGGTAATGCTAATTTAGGAGATCCGAGACGCACCCGACGATTAGCTCTACTAGCAAGCGATATGGCTGAGAATGCAGACAGCTCAATTGTTAAGGCTTCTGATACACCCGCAAAAATTGAAGCCGCTTATCGTTTCATTAGAAATGAGAAAATATCCCCTCAAGCGATTGCCGATTCGGGGTTCTCACAAACGAGTGAAGCGGTAAAGCAGTTGCCTTTGGTTCTCGCTATCCAAGATACGACAGGATTGACATTTAAACACAGTGTTTGTAAAGAATTAGGCGATGTGAACTGTGCAAATACATTAGGAAAACCATCAAAAACAAGAACGCTATATGCGCATTCAACTTTAGCAATTGATGCAGATACGGAGCACGTTATTGGTTTACTCGACCAATACTATTGGTTTAGGAAATCAAAGGTTAAAGGGACTAAAGATCAACAACAGCAACGCCCTTACGAAGAGAAAGAAAGCTATCGCTGGCAACAAACATTAATGGATATAAAAAAACGTACAGGTGAATTATCAAATATACTTAACATCTGCGACAGAGAGGCTGACATTTATGAGTACATGACTTACCAAAAAGATGAAGGGCATCGATTTTTAGTCAGAGCAAAAGAAAATAGAAAATTAATAGAGCCTCAATGCAATCTCAACCAGTTAATAGAAACAGCGCAGGGTCAGTGTTGTTACACTATTAATATAGCGCAACGTGCGGGAAGAAAAGCGCGTCAGGCCCGAATTACATTGAGCTATCAACCTATAACACTAGCCAAGCCTAAGCGAGTTCAAGGGCAAGAATCACCGACATTGAGTGTTAATGTCATTGTCTGTCAGGAAAAAGAAAGCACGCAAAAAAATCCATTATGTTGGATTTTATATACGACAGAGCCCATAAACACAGCAAAAGATGCCCAGAAATTAGTAAGATACTATGAACTTCGCTGGCGTGTAGAGGAGTTTCATAAAACATGGAAAACAGATGGAACCGAAGTAGAAGATTTACGTTTGCAGCACAGTGATAATATTTTACGAATTGCGATCATTAAAGCGTTTATTGCTGTCAGGTTATTACAGCTGCAAAATATGGCGCAAAGGAGTGAATTAGACAAAGAAGTGAGATGTACAGCTTGTGTTAAAGAGATGACGTGGAAATTACTATGGGCAAAGGTTGAAAAGGATGTGTTGCCGGATAAAGTACCGTCTCTTCATTGGCTATACTATAGTTTAGCGAAATTGGGAGGGTGGTATGACAGTAAAAGAAATGGTCGAGTTGGCGTAAAAGCACTCTGGAAGGGGTGGTTGAAATTAGCAGAAATGGTCGAATCTGCCGAATTGTTAATATCAATTCAGCAGACAGAAAAGTTGTGATCAAGAGACAGACCTACATCCATGTAGGCAACAAAGAGTAAACCGTCCCTAGGCAGAACCCGAAGGGCTGCGCCTGTTTGGCATTGATGCTGCGTTATCGCCTATTTATGGGGAATAACCACACTACATAGGCTCTGCCTTGCCTAAATACTAAACAGACTGCTGCAAAATTAACCTTGAAAAGTCAACAGATCCTGATGAGCGCTTTAATTATCAATCATTATCTGCATTTGTTCGCTAACCCAGTTGAGTGCTTCATGGTAAGCCTCTGCTACTTTATCATCTAAGCCTAGTTGTTGGGCTTTGTCGTTAGCTGCTTGCCAATCACCCTGCTCATATAACGTTACCAAGTTTAAGTATTCTGCAAGCAAGCCTTCATTATTCAGCAGCGCCGTTTTTATCTCATTTGAAAGCGGTAATTTAAGCATAACGCTCTCCATCTCTTCATCTAGTATGGCATCCATAAGCGACATCATACCGGTTAAAAACGCCATACCTGTATCATTAAGTTTACTATTTGAAATAGCTAATAGTTCGCAAAAGCGCGCGCGTGTTAACGACAGCTTAATGAGTTCTAATGGTTTATCAGCTGATACTTGGGCAGCAAATAATAAAGAGAGTAGTTTTTTTATTTCATTTGCACCTAATACGATAAGCGCTTGCTTTATAGTGTTTATTTCTGATCTTCGAGTGAATGCTGCTGAGTTTGAGTAGCGTAGTAATTTATAGGATAAGTTCACATCGCGTTCAAATATAGAAGTGATTTTTTTAAGATCCATTTCTACACTCGACGTTTCATAGAGCAATTCTGCTAACGTCATACTCGATGGTGGCAGCGCTTTGCTTTGTATCATTTCTGGTTTTGAAAAGAAAAATCCTTGAAAGTACTCAAAGCCCAGTTCAAGTGCATGGTTGTACACCTCATACGTCTCAATTTTTTCAGCAAGTAGCTTTATATGTGGATAAGGCTTTAAATCCTCGATAATTTTTTTCACGTCTTCAATATTAAAAGCTAAAAAGTCTATTTTAATGATATCGATAAACGGATAAAAGTGACGCCATACAGGTTGATGTACGTAGTCATCAAGGGCTAGTGTATAACCTTTACTTTTTAGGTCTTTAACAATTGCTAAAAGGCGCTTACCAGGTTGAACAGTTTCCAGTATTTCAATGACCACTCCTTCTTTATTTAACAGCGTAGGGTAGCCTTTTAACAAGGTGTCTAAGGTAAAGTTGATATAAGCAGGTTTGTTATCGGTTAAATCTTCCAAGCCAAAGTTAAATTGGCTGCCTTCAATTAGTCGCGATGTTGCTTCGTCGCCGTCTATATCAGGAAAAACGTTATCTACTCCGTCACGAAATAATAGTTCGTAGCCAATCAGCTTTTTATTACGATCTAAAATAGGTTGGCGAGCGGCGTAAAAATACATAAGCGGATCCGTAAGGGTAAAAAACAATTAACATTGTAATAATATATGGGAAAACATTCAAAATAGCATTGGTAAAATGAATATTATTAATAAAATTTACTGGTTAACTCAGTCACTTCTAATCTAAATTTACTGATTTTATATAGTTTGTTTTAAAAATGAGCGAGTAGATAGTTTTTTATGTACTAAAATAAGTAGGTTGGAGTTATTGGTAATTACCGTGTTATAGTTGGGTAGAAGCTTTTATTCCAATACTGTCTTTATTCTAAGATTTCAAGAGTCATTATTTGGATTAAAAGCCTGTTATTACTTATTTGAGTGGAGGCGGATTTGGAAACAGGTATGATTATTTCACTGGCATTGTACTTTATTGTAATGCTAGGAATAGGGCTATACGCATATAAGCAATCTACTAGCGATATATCGGGCTATATGTTAGGCGGTCGAAATTTAGCCCCTAGTGTAGCTGCTTTGTCAGCTGGTGCATCAGATATGAGTGGTTGGCTTTTAATGGGCTTGCCAGGTGCTATGTACTTATTTGGGTTGAGTAAAGTTTGGATTGCAATTGGTTTAGTATTAGGTGCATGGGCAAATTATTTTTTAGTCGCCCCAAGACTACGTGTTTATACTGAAAAAGCAAATGATTCCATTACTATCCCAGATTATTTTGCAAACCGTTTTGATGACAACAAAAATATCCTACGTGTTATTTCTGCAATTGTAATTATTGTTTTCTTTACTTTATACACCTCATCAGGCGTGGTTGCAGGTGGTAAGTTATTTGAAAACTCATTTCAAATGAGCTATGAAATGGGTTTGTATATCACCACAGGTGTGGTTGTGGTTTATACCTTATTTGGTGGATTTTTAGCAGTTAGCCTTACAGATTTTGTACAAGGCTGTATCATGTTTATTTCTTTACTTGCAGTGCCCATCGCTACTTTCATGATGCTAGATCAGCCATTTTTGGATACTTTAGCAAATGCAAGCTATCAGCAATTATTAAGTTCGCCAAAAGCAAGTGAAGTTCATTCTTTAAGCATGCTTGATTGGTTTGCAGGTGGCTCTACAGTTGCGATTATTTCAGCCATGGCATGGGGGTTGGGTTACTTTGGTCAGCCACATATTATTGTTCGCTTTATGTCTATTCGCTCAGTAAAAGAAATGCCAACTATGCGTCGTATTGGTATGTCTTGGATGACCCTATCTGCAATTGGTGCAGTATTTACCGGCTTGTTTGGTGCAGCCTACATGATCGAAAACCAAATGCCGATTGCCGATAAAGAGACAATTTTCTTAGTATTATCGGAATTAATTTTTCATCCGCTTATTGCCGGTTTTTTATTGGCTGCAATTTTAGCGGCGATTATGAGTACTATTTCATCGCAATTATTAGTTTGTTCAAGTTCACTAACAGAAGATTTTTATAAGATTTACTTAAACCGCAGTGCATCGCAAACAGAATTGGTGCTAGTTGGTCGTATTAGCGTTATATTAGTGGCTTTATTTGCTATTTATTTAGCGTATGACCGTGATAGTTCAATACTCGATTTAGTAAGTAATGCATGGGCTGGTTTTGGTGCTGCGTTTGGTCCACTTGTATTGTTTAGCCTTTACTGGAAGCGAATGAACTTAAAAGGCGCGATTAGCGGAATGGTTGTTGGTGCCTCAACCGTGTTGGTATGGATTTATGCACCTATTACCATTAATGGTGAGAGCCTAAGCAGTGTGATTTATGAAATCATACCAGGCTTCATTTTAGCCAGTATTGCTATTGTGGTCGGCAGCCTTGTGACAGCTGAACCGAAAAAAGAAATCACCGATTTATTTGATGAAGTTGAATCGTCATTGTAAATAGCTAACCTAAAGTAGTGTTAGCTTTTAAAAATGCCAATCAGTTTAACTGGTTGGCATTTTTTATTGGCTGGCTTTTAGCAGAGACGATTTATCGTTTAAACAACTTACTCGCTTTTAGTAATTATTATTTAAAAACATAAAAAAGCTGAATTCGCATACCGAACCCAGCTTTTATATCAATAATGACTATTGAGCTTTTAAAAAGTGCTAACTTGCCGCTTTATCTTTTATATCTGCAACATTATCAGTTTTTGGTTTTTTAGCTTTTGTTGACACTTCTTTTGTACCTTTAAGAACAGCCATAAACTCGTCTTTACTTTTTGCAATTTCTAGTGCGAGTGACTCAACTTGTTGCTCGCTTAGTGGCACATCTACTTTTTCAAGCATGAGCTCTAGTGACTCGGCAATATCGAGCATTTTGTCATAGGCATCGGCTTCTTTTTTAGTAGTAAACGTCATGCGCTCGACTCCGTTTCGTTCTACAACATATTTAACAACAACAGCCATGATTTCTCCTGCTTACTTACGTGGCAATATGATTAATTTAAATCATTAGATTACTGTTTTTATATACAGTACAAGCTTGTGAGATGTTTTGCAAGCTTTGGCTTAGTTTATATGCTGCTTGGTTGACAAGAAAGGTTAACTCTACTTTATTTATTACATCACTTTATAACGCGTTGTTGTACAGGAGTTCGCAGGGAGTGATTTTTATCGTTCGTACTTTTAGTCACAAAAGGAATTAAAAGTGCAGAATGTAAACAATCTACTAACGTTCATGTATGAACACAAAAGGAAATACTATGAAATTAATTAAAATGATCTCATTTGCAGCCGCTTTATGTTTATTACCTATAGGTGCAACGTTTGCGCAAAGCAATATAGCTGCAGAGCAGATGCAAGCAGCCATGGTGAATATTAATACAGCGGACATTAAGCAATTGACAAAATTACCAGGTGTAGGCAAGAAAAAAGCACAAGCAATTATTGATTATCGAGAGGCAAACGGTAAATTTTCCTCACTAGAAGATATTGCAAAGGTAAAAGGAGTGGGTAAAAAAATGCTCACTAAGCTCGATGGTAAGGTATCTTTTTAAATAATTAGGGCGCTAAGCGCCCTGTTCAAACCTTTTTAACGCACCCTCAAGGTGTTTTTTCGCAAAATTGACATCGACCGGTGCCGTTAATAATGGATAGCTTAAACCCGCTACAATTAAAAAGGGAATAAGTAACCATCCCTCGAAGAGGGTAAATATTAAAAAAAATGGGCTCAACAACATAAGCTTAACTATTCTCATTAACACTCTATCACTGGGTGAGAGCATGCTTAACGAGATAGCAATAACGGTTTGTCGTTGACGGACTTTTAAGTGTTTAAGTTCATCAACTTGGCTTGAAAAAAAAGTGAACATATTAAAGTGACTTTTTAGTAATTAATCGACTAGCCACTAATACAAAAAGTGTGGCGGTAAATAGTACAAAAATAATTTCCATCCATGCTGGCATGCTTAAGCCTGCAAATTGCCAATCTATGTTCCCACAATCACCTGTTGCCTCAAAAAATTGCGGTATCCAATGATGTAATGGCATAAATTCTGGAAAATTCGGTTCAAACTCGCAACTGAATGCAAATGGATCGGTGGTTGTTTGCATGTCAATGTGATCACGGGCAATCAGTAGCCCCCACACACTGGATATACCCCACACTATGTAAGCAACAATACGTACTGCGAGATTATTTGGTTTACTGGCTCCAATAATACCCGCAAAAAGTAAGCCTAATACCGCTGTTCGTTGGTAAATACACATAATGCACGGCGCTAATCCCATATTGTATTGGAAAAACAGTGCCGTTACTTCCAGTAGAAAAACAATCCCACTAAATAATAACCAAGGTGTACGTTGTGTACTAAGATTAGCAAGCCAGTTCATAACAAATCCGTATTTAAATAAGGGCTTAGATTATGACGTAGGATAAACAGTGGAGCAAGTAAAAGGGGGAAGGAGAAACGTTATAATAATCTACTAAAAACCAAATTTAATCTTTATTAGCCAATTTTAAAATAAACTAAATAAAACGAAGGAGGAAGCTAAGCTTTTTAATGTGTGACTAAAGCCACTTAATTTGTGCATTCATGTAATTAAAATTTTGTGTTTGGTATAAATACATTTTAGCTGACACCAAAAGGTTAATTTTTCCCGAAGTCACAAAGCAATCAAAATAATGAGAAGTATTGACTTTTTATAGTAGAAAACCACTTAAGCTAAAGTGATTTAATCGTATCACTGTTTAAATGCTAATACGCCCTTGATTTTTTAAATAAAAGATCAAGAAAACACAGCTACCTGCTTGACCGGCACTTTCTAATGGGTGACCCTCGGCTCAGCGAGTCGAATGACAACCTGGTAAGTTGGGTTGTTTTTAGGTCAATTCATCATTCTTGTCGGATGGCGGCGCTGCGCGCTTTATCCCGACCTACGTCAAAATGTAGGTTGGTTAAGCTGAAGGCGCCACCCAACTGAGTTTCTACGTGTTCAATTAAAAGCCAATTCTGGCCTTTTTATCAGACCAAAAATCTCACGCTGTGCAACAATCTCACCTTAGGTGTGTATGATCAAATTTGTAATATGACTTACTTTACTTGTTAGTTGCGTCTTGTCTGGTACAATCAGTCAGTTAATCGTAGCTATCAGTGTAATGTGAATTAATTCGAGTAGGAATTGGATGAGAATTTTTAAAGCAAAAAGCCCAGCAGGATTTGCTGAGGAATACATAGTAGAGTCAATCTGGAATGGTGATTTTCCTCCAGGTTCAATTCTGCCTGCTGAGCGTGAACTCTCAGAGTTAATTGGTGTTACTAGAACCACATTACGTGAAGTATTACAGCGATTAGCTAGAGACGGTTGGTTAACAATACAACATGGTAAACCTACTCGCGTTAATAACTTTTGGGAAACCTCAGGATTAAATATCCTTGAAACACTGGCACGCTTAGATGAAGATAAAATGCCAGAGCTCACTGATCAACTGCTTTCAGCACGCACTAATATCAGTGCAATTTATACTCGTGCAGCAATAAAGCTTGCACCAGAGCGCGTTATCGAAATTTTATCGCAAAGTGATGAACTAGAAGATAGTGCGCAAGCGTTTGCAGATTATGACTATAAAGTTCATCACGAGTTAGCTGTTGCTGGTAATAATCGTATTTATGTTTTGATTCTAAATGGCTTTAAAGGTTTTTATTCTAAGATTGGTTGCCATTACTTTTCAGATCCTCGCACTCGCGAGCTTGCACGCCAGTTTTATAAAGACTTAACTAAACTTGCTGAGAATAAAGAGCATGATGGTGCAATATTTATGATGCGTAAATATGGTCATCAAACCGGTGAAATATGGCAACATATTCGCGGTGATATGCCTAGCGACATTATGGATTAATAAAAAGAACCTGCTTAAAGCAGGTTTTTTTATCAGATTTAAATTAGCAATTTTATTAGGCGTTCGTTATTTTAGAACGGTGCTATCTATAAATACGATTGTTAATTTATTTTTGATGGTCATAGAATAACGACAAATTAAATATGGTTGCTATTGTAATTTAAAAGTTAGTGCCCATATTAGTATCAGTATTGCGTAAGCAATTGACAATAAACTCAAAATATTTGGAGAATAAAATGGGTGTATTAGTAGGCCGCCAGGCACCAGACTTTAACGCTGCAGCTGTTCTTGGTAACGGTGAAATTGTAGATAACTATAACCTTCATGAAAATATCAAAGGTAAAAAAGCAGTAATCTTTTTCTACCCACTAGATTTCACATTTGTATGTCCTTCTGAGCTTATTGCATTTGATAAGCGTTATGAAGAATTTCAAAAACGTGGTGTAGAAGTAATTGGTGTTTCTATCGATTCACAATTCTCACACAACGCATGGCGTAACACTGCTGTTGCAGACGGTGGTATCGGTAAAGTTAAATACGCTTTAGTTGCTGACGTTAAACATGAAATCTGTAAAGCATACGATGTAGAACATCCAGAAGCGGGCGTTGCATTTCGTGGTTCTTTCTTGATTGATGAAGAAGGTAACGTACGTCACCAAGTAGTGAACGACTTACCACTGGGTCGTAACATCGACGAAATGATCCGTATGGTAGATGCGCTAGCATTCCACAGCGAGCACGGTGAAGTATGTCCTGCTGGTTGGACTGAAGGTAAAAAAGGAATGGACGCAAGCCCTGAAGGCGTTGCTAAATTCTTATCTGAAAACGAAGGCGAGCTATAATTTAGCCCTTTAGTTTAAGAAAAAACCGCCAAAATGGCGGTTTTTTTATTATTTTAAATTAAAACGAAAAGCTCACTTTAGTGTAAATGTAACGACCTCGCGGGTTGTGTACACCCGATGCGTAACCATAAAGGTCGGCATCACCGTCACCAATTGCAAACGGTGGCTCTTCATCAAATAAGTTGTTCACACCTAGCGATACTTTTGCTGACTCAGTAATACGGTATGATGTTTGTAAATCTACCAGTACTTGTGAATCAACAGTACGCGATGTATTACTATCGAAGTCTAAGTTACCATCGAAATCGATATCTGGCGTATCTTCAAACTCACCTACATAACTAATGTTCATGTTGGTGTTGAACTGACCCATTTCCCAGTTAGTTGAGAAAATCCAACGGTGCTCTGGGTAACCATATTCACCAGTGTAATCGCGGCCGTCTTTTTCAAATTTATCTTGATAAGCCCATTCTAAATTGAATTTTAGTAAGCCTAAATCATCCAATGAGTGATTGTAGTTTGCTGAAATATCGACGCCCGAAACTTCTTGTGATGACACGTTTTCAAAAGTACTGTAAATCTTTTGGATAGTGCCTAAGCTGTCTGTACCAGACGGTGGTAAGCGAACACAGACAGTGCTATTTTGGTTATTACATTCTGAGTTGTAAATTGGACCAAACGCTTGCTCATCAATTTTATTGTCTTGGGTGATACTCCATACATCTACACTCAAACCAAAGTCAGTTGTAGGTGCCCAAATAAAGCCGACGTTCCATGATTCTGACTCTTCAGCCTCTAAGTCAGGATTACCAGCAAATTCAATGTTGTAATCTAGCGCATCACAATCTTTACCTGTTGCATCACAGCGGTAGTTATCAATAAAGAACTGGCTCTCTTGAGATGGCCCTAAACCTACTTGTGCAAGTGACGGAGCTCTAAAGCCTTGCGCCCAAGAACCACGCACTGTGATTTCATCTGTAGGTGCCCAGCGTAAAGCAACTTTAGGGTTGGTTGTGGTACCAAAGTCACTGTAATCATCGTAACGACCAGCAAGTTGTAGCTCTAAGTTCTCAGCAAGTGGAATTGAAAACTCTACATAGGCAGCGTATTGGTCACGCTCTGCCGCAGCTGACACTGACTCGGTACCAAATATTAATCCTCGTTGGAATTGATCATCTGGCGTATCAGTCACGTCCTCTTCGCGGTATTCAATACCGGCCGCCATCATGACAACATCATCACCAAAGCTAAATGCTTCACCTGAAATGTTAGCATCGAACGACGTAATATGAGACTCGCCTTGACGAACCAAGCTCGTAGTAATTCTATCAATTACAGCCGGATCGTTGTAAGTGCCGCCAAATGGGTTGTAGTTACCAGCATCAATTTCTTGTTGTAAGAAGTCGGTACGTACCCAACCTTGTGAGCGATCCCCAGTTTGTAATGACTTACTACGTCCTTTTTGTACCGCTGTTTCCCAGCTCCAATCATTTATTTCACCTTTTAAACCTGCAACAAAACGTAATGTGTCTGATTCGATATCCCATTGACGGGCACCTGCATCAACCGTTCTGTATCGACCAATTTCAATATCTTGACCGAATGGGTTATTAGGGTGGCTGCCAGGTACCGTTAAACCTGCATCCTCATCAAGAGGTGTCGGTGCACCCGCAGCTACAGAGGTATTGTGTTGCACGGCCATTTCTAAGAAGCCCGTTATGCCATTATCAAAGCGGTATTCAAATTGTGAAATAGCACCTACACGTTCTGATGCCGGTGCAATATAGCCAAATGGGCCATAGTCAAATAAACAACTACCACTTGATGTTGCATTTTCTGCGGGGCAAGCAGGATCAATTGTCTTGACGCCATCAACATAAAAGTAGCCAGGGAAGCCTCGAGATGAACGAAAATCCATACCGCCATATGGCGATTGATTAGCTGTGCCTAGGCTTCCCATTTCATCTGATGATAAAGAGGTGTTTTTAAAGTAATCAATAATAACGGATGCGCTACTTTTTGCACTAGTAGTACCCCAAACAATACTGGCTGTAGTTTCTTCATAGTTAGGGCCATCTGTGCCGCCGTAACCTAAGTTTACTTCAATACCGTCAATATCTTTTTTCAAGATAACGTTTACAACACCTGCCACGGCATCAGAGCCATAGATTGCAGATGCGCCATCTTTTAAAATATCAATACGTTCGATGGCTGAAACAGGAATACTGTTTATATCAACAAATGAATTGGTGATCCCTTCAGCAAATGCGCTTATAGCAACACGACGACCATTAATAAGTACCAAGGTAGCATCGGCGCCTAAGCCACGAAGGCTGACGGCAGCTGAGCCATTTGCGGTTGAGTCTTGGTTATTACCACGGGTTGAAAAAGTACCATTACCTGCAACAGGCATTCTTTCAAGAAGCTGTTGTAGGTTGTCATAACCCATGTTTTCGATGTCTTCTTTATTAATGGATTGTACTGGAGACGGGCCTTCGATGTCCGAACGTTTGATACGAGAGCCTGTTACTTGAATACGTTCTACTTTTTCTGCAGTTTGCTGTGCAGCATAAGTCGTTGTACTAAAACCTGCTGACAATGCGATAGTAGCACCGATGATTAAGCTCGGTGTAAATGCAATTGAGCGATACCAATCCATCATAGAAAATGTTTGCTCAGAGAGCGTTCTGCTGACTTTTATCAAGGCACCATGATGATGTAATAGTGGGTTCTATTACGAAGAGTGGTAACGCAGAGAAAATTCTGCAGATGCTCTCCCATAGGGCGAGTTTTAAAAGTGCTTAAACTGCGTTTTTTGAATTCTAAAGAGGGCCACTCTTAATTCACTCAAATGCCTTGCCTAAGCACTTTTAAATTCTCGCTGAGTGTCCATTTTCTATAAAGGGTTGGTATGTATCCTTAAGTCCTTGTTGATATGTTATAATTTACTTGTTTTTACAAGTCCAATTATTAATATCATGTAACTTAACTGTTATCAATTAGGTGTGAGTATGATTTTGTGGTTGACACGACTATGTATTGCGCCCTTTGAATAAACGCCATTAATGAAAGGCACGCCATAGGGTGCTTGGAGGCGTTTTAGGTATTGTTTAAAAATAAAACGCCACTTGACTTAATTTTGTAATAATTTGTATTTTCCTAAAAATTTAGCAAAAAAAAGCCTAACATGATGTTAGGCGTTTTTATTTAAACTTTATGTTTCATTAAGCGTTCTTTTTCACGGGACCAATCTTTATTTTTACCGTCTTCACGCTTGTCATGCATTTTCTTACCTTTTGCTAAATGGAATTCAAGCTTTACCCAGCATTTTTTCCAATACATAGCTGTGGCAATTAATGAATAACCATCACGCTCAGTTGCACCAACCAAACGGTCAAGTTCACGTCTGCTGAGTAATAACTTACGATAACGCAGCGGGTCACAAATAACATGGGTTGATGCACTATTTAAAGGCTGAATGGTACTACCTAATAAAAATGCTTCACCGTTTTTAAGATGAATATAAGTTTCAGAGATATTTACTTTACCTGCTCGGATACTTTTTACTTCCCAGCCTTGGAGTTCAATACCTGCTTCAAACTTGTCGTGTAAAAAATACTCGTGTCGCGCTTTTTTATTTAGCGCGATGGTATTACTTGTCGATTTTGATGAATTTTTCTTAGCCATAGTGCCCTATAATATACGTTATACTAGATGTTTTACATCGATTTTTTTAAATTATACATGCAAAAGCGAAGGATTCATTTAAGCGCGATGAAAGTTTGGGGAAACGCACAAAGCTTGCTAAAATTCCTGCACACAGTTGGGAGTGAGTATGCCACAAATAGAAAAAAGTGCGCTGGTTATGTACAGCACTAAAGAGATGTTTGATCTAGTCAATGATGTAGAAGCTTATTCGCAGTTTTTACCTAATTGTTCAGACTCAAAAATTATTAAGCAAGATAATAATAACATGACCGCCAGCTTAGAAATATCTAAAGCCGGTATAAAAAAATGGTTTACCACTGAAAATACGCTAATTGATGAGCAAACGGTAATGCTTCGCTTGGTCGATGGGCCTTTTAAAACCTTACAAGGTCGTTGGCATTTTCAGCAATTAGATGCACATGCGTGCAAAGTACATTTACAGCTAGACTTTGAATTTTCTAGTAAGTTAATAGAACTTGCGTTTGGTAAAATTTTTAATGATGTGGCTAAAAATATGGTGAGTGCCTTTACTCAACGTGCAAAAGCGGTGTATGGAGAGCGAGCATGATCAATATTGAAATTGTGTTTGCGTTACCAACGAAAGCAACCACGTTAAATATAGAAGTGTTCCAAGGTACCACCGCAGAGCAAGCCGTGATCCAATCAGGTATTATTAAAAAATGTCCTGAAATTGATGCAACGGCATTAACCTTAGGTGTATGGAACAGAACGGTAAAGCTTAATCATGAACTTAAAGACGGCGATAGAGTTGAAATTTACCGCCCCTTGATTGCCGATCCTAAAGATGCCCGCAGAAAGCGCGCCGAAAAAGCCAAAGAAGAGGGCCGCGCAAATAAAGTAACTGGTGGCCGACCGTTAGATCGCTAGATACAAAAAAGGTGAGCCATGCTCACCTTTTTAAATTAAACCCAAATGGCTTATTGCTCTAAAGGGGTTGTAAAGTTTTCTGGTTGCTCATAGTCACCAGAGACCGTTACCAACTTTTCATTTTCAAAGTTTAATACTAATGATTTATATTGTTCATTAGCGCGCCCTTTATTAAAGCTGTAAACGTAACGCCAGGTATTTTTATCGAAGGCATCTTCGGCAATCGGTCTGCCTAGTACATAAATTACTTGCTCGCGAGTCATATTAACGCGAAGCTTATCAACGTCTGATTGTTCTAAAAAGTTACCTTGAGGGATGTTGATTCTGTACACCCAGCTAGAACAACCTGCGGCTGAACTAAGCGTTAAAGCGACAATAAGCCAAAGAGAAAAAGTTTTTAACGACTGCATTGTTAGTTGTGATCCTTATTTTTTATAATCTGCATGATACCGATTAGTCACTCAAGGTAAAACCCTTTTGAGTAATTGTTTTTGTTTAGCGTATTAAGGAGAGGTTTTGACCATTAATAATCAAAAAAGTTTAAACAAAGAGTTGTGCAATAGTAAAAGTAAACCGGTTGCTTGGTCACTGTATATTGTACAAACACGGTTTGGTCATTGGTATACCGGCATTACAGTGGATGTAGCGCGTCGTTTAGCAACGCACCAAGCGGGTAAAGGGGCAAAAAACCTCAAAGGGAAAGGACCGCTGGTGCTCATTCACCAGCAACAAGTTGGGACTAAAAGCGACGCAAGTAAATTAGAATATGCGATTAAAAAACTTCCACGAGCAAAAAAAGAGGCCTATGTTGCCGCTTTTAAAGAAGGAGTTAGCTTCAATTATAAAAGGGCAACATTAAGAAATGGGGATGATACTGTTGATGTGGGCAAATGATCTCGGTTTTGCAAACCCAATATACCTCTGCACCCCCTATTTTTGTACAGAGGCGGAATTTATCAATTAACGTGACTGATTAAAGGTGGCTACAAGGGCGTCAAGTGTCTGCGCACTGGTGGCTAAATCACGGATTGCTTGTTCTGTATTGATTTGTTCGCTCATTGATTTATCACTGATCTCACTTATTTGCTCAATACTACGACCTACATCATTCACAACGCTACTTTGCTGCTCGGTCGCGGTGGCAATTAAGGTCGCCATGTCGTTAATTTCATTGGCTGTTTCAGTAATGGTATTAAGTAACTCAACCGAGTTTTGCATTGCGCTTACACTTTGTTGTGCTTTATCTTTTGATTGACCGATATCGCTGACAACGTCATCTGAAATATGGGTTAGCTCTTCAATCATTGATTGAATTTCAGTGGTTGATTGTGACGTACGATTTGCCAGCGCTCTTACTTCATCAGCAACTACAGCAAAGCCTCGTCCATGTTCACCAGCACGGGCAGACTCAATAGCTGCATTGAGAGCCAGTAAGTTAGTTTGTTCAGATATACCTCTAATTGAATCCACAATACTAGCGATATCAATAGTCTTTTTAGAAAGCAAAGCAACTTGCTCGGTTATGCCGTCAATGTCGCTAGCTAAGGCAGAGATTGTAGTTTGGCTTTGTAACACTTGTTGATGGCTTTGCTTGGTGTTATCGCGGCTATCGTTGGTTAACTTAGCGGCATTAGCAGCACTTTGCGCTATTTCTTGCACCGTAGCACCCATTTCATTAATGGCTGCTGCAACTGAAATAGTTTGCTCTTTTTGCTTATCAAGCGCTAAAGAGTTTTGCTTGGCTTGCGCAAAGACATGATCAGAGCTTTGACGAATACCATGGCTCTCATTAGCTACTTGCACAATGGCTGTTTCTATTTTTTCAATAAACTGGTTAAAGCCGGACGTTAAATTATTGAGTTCAGGTTGAGGTGATGTAGGTAGGCGATAAGCTAAATTAGCATCGCCACGGCCTAAACGAGAAAACAACTCCGCCATTGTTGATAACGGTGAAGCTAAAGAGCGAGCTAATAAGTAACTGATGACGCTTGCGATTAGCGCAGTGATGATAGTAAAGGTGAATATTTGCCACTCTAGAGTGTTTACGCTTGCGAAAACTTCGCTTTTTGGGACTTGAGCTAATACAAATAAGTCAGTGTTTTTAATCGGTGTTGCTGCAATCAGTGTGGCTTGCCCGTCGATATTCACTTCCTCTAATGCGAAGCCGTTTTTATCAAGTAATTTGTTATGAATGTTGGCACTGTAAAGGCTATCTATATTAACCTTAGCGACTTTAGCAGCATCTTTATGTAACTGTATTAATCCGTTTTTATCGGCAATAAATACAAACCCTGATTGCTCAATTTTAAATTGTTGTAGTAGCTTTTGCATGTCTGTAATGCTTTTTGCTAAGCCTGCCAAGCCTAAACCATTAGGTTGTTGGTGGTTAACAAACATTTTTACATCGTTTTCAGACTCTTGATAAATACTAATTGAGTAAGGTTGCTTTGATTGTGTAAAAGCAAAAAACCAGCCATCTGCGGCATCATTTTTTAAAACACGTAAAAAGCCATCTTGATTCCAATATTGTGCAGTGTTTTTATTCGCCCACGAAGCAGTGGCAAGATCGTATTGGTCAACCAAACGATTGAGCTCTTTAAGTAATAGCGTGTCGTTGTTGTTGCCAGTATTTGCCCAATCTAAAATAAAGGTATTAGCAGAAAGCTGCTGTGCTGCGCCTAAAAGTTCATTGATCTCCCCGCCAATATGATTACTGATTGTTTGTAATTTACTTGGCAGTTCTGATTCGATCATGCGTTGCTCAATAATATTCTTTGAGTTATGCAAAGACGTCAAACCAATTAATACAGCAACACAAATAGCAATAATGCTTCCAAGCGCTGTTATTTTTTGAGTAATAGAGAGATTTTGTATCGTCATGATAGTGCTTATATTTAAAACTGAGGCAATGAGGGGGATTATTTTAGCACATTATTTATTTTCAGCTATTGATGATTAATTTACACTTAAAAAAAAGCCCACAGCAAAATGCAAGTGGGCTTGGTTTCTAACAAGTGAAAATTCTAGGGTTACAGAGTTACACTATTTTTTTCATTGCCGACATGTAGCCACGTAATTTTGCGCCTACTTTCTCAACGGGGTGTTCACGCAGTGCGGTATTTATTTGAATTAAAGTTTGGTTATCTACTTGATTACTTTTAACATTTAAGCCTTTGCCAATAACATCAGTATCAATACCTTGCATAAACTCTTGTAAAAGCGGTAAACACGCATGGTTATATAAATAGCAGCCGTACTCAGCGGTATCTGAAATAGTGCGGTTCATTTCAAATAACTTTTTGCGCGCAATAGTATTGGCTATCAGTGGCGTTTCATGTAGTGACTCATAATAAGCAGATTCTGCGATGATACCGGCCGCTGTCATGGTTTCAAATGCCAGTTCTACGCCTGCTTTTACCATTGCCACCATTAAAATACCATGGTCAAAAAATTCTTGCTCAGCAATTTCTACATCACCTGCAGGGGTTTTTTCAAAATGAGTTTCTGCAGTTTCAGCACGCCATTTTAGTAAGTTAGCGTCATCATTTGCCCAATCTTCCATCATTACCCGAGAAAATGTGCCATCGATAATGTCATCTTGGTGTTTGTTATAAAGAGGACGCATAATGACTTTAAGCTCTTCACTTAGCTCAAACGCTTTTACTTTGGCTGGGTTTGACAGGCGGTCAAGCATATTAGTAACACCGCCATATTTAAGTGCTTCTGTGATCACTTCCCAGCCATATTGAATAAGTTTTGAGGCGTAACCGGCATCAATTCCTTTTTCAATCATTTTGTCAAAACATAAAATAGAGCCAGTTTGTAGCATGCCACATAAAATGGTTTGCTCGCCCATCAGATCAGATTTCACTTCAGCGATAAACGATGATTTAAGTACACCCGCGCGATGACCACCCGTACCTGCTGCATAGGCTTTTGCTTGTGCTAAGCCATGGCCCTGAGGGTCATTCTCTGGGTGAACCGCAATTAATGTAGGTACACCAAAGCCGCGTTTATACTCTTCACGTACTTCTGACCCCGGGCATTTTGGTGCAACCATAATAACGGTAATGTCTTCACGAACTTGCATGCCTTCTTCAACAATATTAAAGCCATGTGAATAGGCAAGGGTTGAGCCGTGTTTCATTAATGGCATGATGGCATTAACAACCGCAGTGTGTTGTTTATCAGGTGTTAAGTTAAGTACTACATCGGCTGTTGGGATTAATTCTTCGTAAGTACCAACAGTAAAGCCATTGTTCGATGCATTTAAGAATGACTGACGACGCTCAGCAATTGCTGAATCACGTAGTGTATAGGCTACATCTAAACCAGAATCACGTAAATTTAAGCCTTGATTTAAACCCTGTGCGCCACAGCCTACAATTACCAATTTTTTACCTTTAAGTGCAGCAACACCGTCGTTAAATTCGTCTGCGCCCATAAATTCACATTGTGCCAATTGCGCTAATTGTTCACGTAAAGGTAAGCTATTAAAATAATTTGCCATGATAAGTTTCCCATTAATTCAGTTTGTTAGATGCATTGCTTTTGCTTTGCTTGGAATAACAATATGGAAAATCTTTTCTTGCGTAAAATGATATATTTGAATTAAAGTGTTTCATAATATGAAATACTGGTGTTGTTATGGATCATAAGCATTTAAATTACTTTTTGGCGTTGGCAAAAACGCTTCATTTCTCTCGTGCCAGTGAGTTATGCCACATAAGTGCGCCCACTTTAAGTCGTAATATTAAGCAGTTAGAAGATGAAGTAGGGGTGATGTTATTCCAGCGTGATAATCGCAGTGTAAAGCTTACCCGCGAAGGCGTTGCATTTAAGGAGTATGCCAGTGCAACGCTTAGTAATTGGCAGCTTTTTAAGGCCAATTTAAACGAACCGCAACAACATATTTATGGCAATGTGAGCCTTTATTGCTCCGTTACTGCATCATACAGTTTTTTGCATCATATTTTAGAGCAACTGAGAGCTCAGCATCAGCATATTGAAATTACCTTAAATACGGGTGATCCCGCCTTGGCTATTAACCGAGTGTTAGATGGACATGAATCTATGGCCATTGCAGCCAGACCCAGTAAATTACCTGCACAAATTGCATTTGTAGATATTGGCTACTCGCCATTGGTATTAATTGCGCCGACTATTCAATGCCCGATCACAGAAAAATTAGCCACTAGTAGCGAAACTATTGATTGGTCTGAGCTTGAATTTATTGTTGCTGAACAAGGATTTTCAAGACAAAGGTTGGAGCAGTGGTGGCGAAAAAATAATGTGCAAGGAAAAATGTACGCGCAAGTAGCAGGGCATGAAGCTATGGTATCTATGGTTAGTTTGGGCTTAGGCGTGGCAATGATCCCAAAAATTGTACTCGATAATAGTCCGCTAAACGATAAGGTACAGGTTTTGCGTTATGAAGGCGAGCCACCAAAAGGGTTTAAAATTGGTTTGGCGGTACTGCATAAAGAATTAAATGATCCTGCTATTGGTGCATTGTGGAATATCGCACAAAATATAGGGGAAAACATAATATAGACTTGTTGAATGATAAAAAAATGTTAATATAAAAGCTGTATTTGTTTTTTATTAACATCTTTGTTGTGATGTCTAAGAGTTTTTTAATTATGAATAATACGGTCTCACTTGCTCATTCTGCCCAGTGTTTAAAAAAAGCTATTCCGCTAATGGTTAAATACAAAATGCCTGTAACGCCAATCAACTATGCTATTTGGTACTGTTACGTGCAGGGTGATAACCCTAAACTTAATAAAGAGCTAGATAAGGTAATAGGTCAGTACAACACGTGCTCAGTTGAGACTGCACAGGAAATTTTTGATAAGTATGTTAACGAAGAAGAGCTAGCATTTTTCCAACAAATGTCTGAAAGGTTTCATGGCACCGTAGAGCAAATGCAGTTTGATCTTAGTGACTCCATTCAATATTCGAAAAGCTTTACTACCTCGTTAGTTGATTCACAAAATGAATTAAAAACGCTCTCTAGTATTAACTCATTTAATGAGATTTTGTCTTGCGTTGAGCGCCTAACTGACGAATCAATTGCGATGCAAGATTACGCCCGTGGATTCCAAACCAAATTAGCGCAAGCGTACAACGAAATTAAAGATTTAAAAGAAGCGCTCAGCGTGACCCAAGAAGCGGTTGATAAAGATTCCTTAACCGGATTATTTAATCGCGGTAAGTTTGATACAGACATTGTTGAGTTTTGTTTGCACGCCTCTTCACAAAATGAACACGGTAAATTAGCGGTGTTGATTATGTTCGATATTGATCATTTTAAACGTTTTAATGACGACTTTGGCCATCAAAAAGGCGATGAGGTACTCAAGCTAGTAGCTCAAAAAGTGCAAAATAGTGTACAAGAGCAATACAGAGCTTATCGTTTTGGTGGTGAAGAATTTTGTATTACGGGTTACTTTGAAAGCATTAATGATGCGATGGCATTTTGTAATCAGCTTCGTTTGAGCATTGCCAAATTGACGATTCGTAAAAAAGAAGACAGTAATAATAAACGTAATATTTCAGCCAGTTTCGGCATTGCTTTAATGGAACCTTTTAGTAAAAGCTGTTTATTAGTTGAAAAGGCAGATAGAGCACTTTATTTAGCTAAAACCCATGGTCGTAATCGGGTCGAAATAGCGGCCGATATGTAAACGTGTTCTGTTTGTATCAAATTTGTTAATGATTGTAACCCTCTAGAGCTTGTGTTCATACTACTTGCTACTATAGGGTCAAAGCCATTTTATAAACTAGCGATTAACTTCATGCGGTTCCATCTAAGAATAAACATATGCCTGTTATTAGTGCTATTAAGCACTAATGCGATTGCTCAGAAGCAGCAATATATATCCACCGATGATTTTAACCTTAGTGTGAGTGTTGGTGCTGGGGTGATCACAAACCCTTTATATGGTGCAGATAACATCCCATTAGTTGTTATTCCGCAAGTGGCTTATTATGGTCAAAATTGGTTTTTTGATAATGGCCGCCTTGGTTATTCTTTTTTACAAAGTAAACAGCATAACGTTAGTTTTGTGTCAGAAATTAACCCTGAGTCACGTTTTTTTATTGATTGGCATCCACAAAATATTTTCCCCTTTAAAGCAACCGCTGAGAACGAGATATTAGAATCGCTGCACACTGACTCACCTCGTCAAGTAAGTATAAATAATATACAAAAAAGACGAGTCGCACTTGATGTCGGTATCAGCTATTTTTTTGTAAAGCAGCAGCAGGTATTTTCTGCGCAATTGTTGCATGATGTAAACAGCGTTTATAATGGCTACAGAGGATCGTTGCAATGGCAATATCATCATGAGTTTAAGCAATTAACGTTAAAGTCGACGTTAGGCGTTAATTACAAATCAGCCCAACTAAATAACTACTTTTATGGTTTAAATAGCGCTGAATCTATTTATGGTGAAATAGAAGTTGGTAGTAGTTGGCAACCTTATGCTAAAATCGATGCCCGTTGGCCTGTAGATGAAGTCAACGCGCTTCGTTTTCATTTAGCCTATTATGACTATTCAGCAATGGATAGCAGCCCGCTTTTTGAACATGACTATTCAATGACCGCCTTTATAGGATTCGAACATACATTTTAATATGAAGTGTTTTATGTTGGTTGTGCTTGCAGCTTCATTTTTTAGCAACGCTTGCGTTGCAAAAGCCTCTTCACTTAACGTATCACCCAAAGTCTGTGTGGTTTCCGAACAACAAGAATTTTGTGATCTTGAGTTAAAATTTAAGTGGCAACTGTCAGCGGCTAGCGATGTGTGTTTATACCAACAAGATACACAATTACAATGCTGGCAAGGTGCAAAAAAAGGCCAACTTAGTTATAAAGCGCGTGTTCAGGTGGAGACCATATACTCCCTGATTAATCCCCATACAGGTGTATCGTTAGCGAGTGTGCAAATAGAAGTGCAAACCGCATACGCTAAGAAAAAACATCGGCTACGCTCACCTTGGAGCTTTTTTTAATTTAGGAGCAGTAAATGCCAAAGATATTACTTGTTGAAGATGATTTAGGGTTGCAACAATTAACCAAAGACTATCTTGAGCATAATGGCTTAGAAGTTGACGTTTTAGAACGCGGTGACGAAGTGTTCCCTTATCTTAGTGACAATCACGTCGACTTGATCATTTTAGATGTAATGTTACCTGGAAAAGACGGCTTTAGTGTTTGTCGACAAGTCCGTGATAAATACACCCTCCCTATTTTAATGCTAACAGCAAAGGGCGAAGACTTTGATCAAGTGATAGGTCTAGAATTAGGGGCTGACGACTACGTTATTAAACCTGCAGAGCCGCGCGTGCTACTTGCTCGAATTAATGCATTGCTTCGTCGTGGACAGCCAAGCGCTAAAGCAATTGAAGAACTTCAATTTGGTGACTTATCAATAGATAAAACCAGCCGCATTGTAAAGCTAAGCGGTGTTGAAATTGTCCTGACTTCTCATGAATTTGAATTGCTGTGGTTATTGGCTTCAAATGCTGGTGACGTTCTCAGTCGAGAGCATGTCCATCAACATATGATAGGGCGTGAGTACGACGGGTTAGACCGCACGGTGGATGTTCGTGTATCACGTATTCGTAAAAAGCTCGGTGATAACAGTGATAAGCCCTACCGTATTAAAACGGTGTGGGGGCAAGGCTATTTATTTGTATCAGATGCGTGGGATATGTAATAAATGCAAGGTATTAGGCTAGGTTAATGGGAAAGCTATTTATAAGCCTTTACGTGTATATTATTGCCTCGTTGTTTATTGTTAGTGGCGTTATAGAGCAGTTTTGGCCCTATGATGAATCTCAGCAAAGTGTATTGTTAGATGACGAATTTGGGCAGTCTTTATGGCTGCTTTCACAAACCCCAGGTGGGCTTGAGCAGCTTAAACATAATTTTGATAGCCAAGTCATTGCCCAGCAAGATCTGGTGCTCCCACCAGAGCAGCAAGCACAACTATTTCAAAACCATTACCTTTATTTATATGATAAACAGCAGCGTATCGTTTGGTATGTAACGCTAAATAATTCACAATTGCTACAAGTAGGCCCTGTGGGTGTTAAACACAGTAGCTCAGGGACTGTGTTACCGTATTTACTGGTGTTGTTTATTATAAGTTTACCAATAGGTTTGTGGAGCTTTTTGTTGTGGCGAGACTTTGCAAAGCTGAGTCATGCATGCGAGGCAGTGGGTGGCTCGCAAGATTTTCAATTAAGCGATGGCTCAAAGTCATTCTTCTTACCCATCACCGATACATTGCAAGTAATGCAGCAACGTATTGAGTTTTTACTGAGTGCTCAGCAAGAGCTCACCTCTTCTGTATCTCATGAATTTAGAACGCCATTAGCGCGGTTGAAGTTTGCTATTGCAATACTCGAGGATAAAACCCACGATACCAAAGCACAGCAATATTTATCTGACATGCAAATGGATATTCATGAACTGGAGTCTTTGGTATCTGAAATGTTGGAATACGCCCGTTTAGACACACAGCAACCTAGTTTACAATTAGCGCCTTGTGATATCGTTGCATTAATTAAAACTAATATTGAAAAAGTAAACTTTGATACCCGTATTAAACTAACAACAACGCTCCCCACTCAATTTATTTACTCATGCGATAGTCATTTTATGTCGCGGGTGCTGCAAAACGTAATTAGTAATGCACTTAAACATGCCTCGAAAAGTGTACATATTAGTTTAAGTACTGCCGATGAAAAGTTACTGCTAGTGGTTGAAGATGATGGCCCTGGTATTGCCTTCTCTGAGCGCGAAAAAGTATTTAAGCCGTTTACGCGCTTAGATAAAAGTCGTGATAAAAAAACCGGTGGGTTTGGGTTAGGGTTGGCGATAGTGAGTAAAATTGTGTCATGGCATAAAGGGCAGTGCACAATTGAAGACTCAACACTGGGTGGGGTTAAGTTTATTATTAGCTTAGACTAGGGTCTTATATGGACTCCCCGAAAATGTCAAAAAGAAAAAGTTAAAATAAATTTAGATGCTAGCTTATATACGGGCTCAAATTGAGGAGCTACCTCTGGCCTCTTATGTATTCGCACCTTCATGACTTTTCTGTTGAGCAGTTTATGAAACTTCAGACCCTAACAGTCTATTGAAGGTTGGTCTTACCTATTTTAAGCGCTCTTTTTTGACAAATTTTAAGCCGCAAGTAATTTCGGCTGATATTCTTTATTATGCTTTTGCATTGCAAAAGCCGTTCTTATCGTTTTATTCGCTAAAGCAATTGCTGCTACTTTTTTTCCTCGACGTTCGGTTAATGCTTTTAACCATACATCTTTTTTGCTGCGACTTTCTCTTTTTTCTAGTTGGGAAACAACAGCTAATGCACCTTTAAACAAAGCACTTCGCAGCTTCTTATTTCCTATCACTTTAGATATCGAGCCTATTTTTTCTTTACCACCACTGCTATGTTGTACAGGTGTCAGACCAAAGCAAGCGGCGGCTTCTCGACCACTTTTGAAATGTGTCGCATCACCTAGTGCTATTTTTATCAAGACTGCACAGACTGGACCGACTCCCTCTAAGGCTTGTAAGCGATTACAGGTTTTATCTTCTTTAACTATTTCATGCAGTTGTTTTTCAATCTGCTTTGCTTCTTCAATTGTCTCCTTAAAGCGTTGAAAAAGGAGGTCAATTGAAAAGCGAAATGAGGATGTTAAACTATTTTCTGCGTCTTCTAGTATCTCTGGTATAGCGCGAATTAATGGGGTATCACCTTGAGCTATTGGGTACCCTAACTCCAAAAGCAAACCTCTGAGTTGATTACTTAAACTTACTTTTTGTTTGACCAATAAATCACGCATACATTCAATGCCTTGCAGGCATTGCTCCTGCACTGAAAGTAATCGGCTTTCTTTAATATGAGGCTGGCGAGCGGTAACAGAAATAGCCAGCGCATCATTAGCATCTGTTTTTTGTCCTTGACGAAACGCTTTTACTTGTCGTGCATTAACTGCTTTTACTTGATGACCAGCTTGTTTAGCAAAGCGTGCCCAATAATGTGTTCCGCCACACGACTCCATAGCAACTAAAGATTGCTTCTCTTTAATTAATAATTCTTTAAGTTTAGCTCTTGTGATTGCTTTGTTATAAATAACGTTTCCATTTTTATCTGTTTTACAAACCTGGAATAATTTTTTTGCTAAATCAATTGCGATTACATTACAATCAAACATGTATGGGCTCCTTGGTAAAAGTTTAGTTGCTTATTACGTTACTCCTGAGGGAAGTGGGAGTCCATACATCTGTTGTTCTTTCAAGGTTAAATTTGCAGCAGTCTGTTTGGTATTTAGGCAAGGCAGAGCCTATGTGGTGTGGTTATTCCCCATAAATAGGCGATAACGCAGCATCAATGTCAAACAGGCGCTGCCCGAAGGGTTCTGCCTAGGGGCAATTAACTCTTTATTGCTCGGTTTTGACTTAGCCCACTAGGTTACAAATCTCGCGCCGCGATTAAATTGCCCCTAGTTTGAACAAATTTTAATCCGCAAAGGTCAACAGACCCTAGTAAATTCCACACAATAAAAAAGCGCCTTAAAGGCGCTTTTTTGCGGTTTAAAACCAAAAAATCAACAAGTAGCAAATAGATAGACAGGCCACTTATAGAAAAGTTCTATTTTATTTACTCTTTTGTTCTAGTAATGGCATCAACATTTGCTCTAAACCATTAAGCTTCACTTCGTACATCATGGCCAGTTGAGAGCCAAGCTTACTATTAGGAAAGCCTTGTTGTTTAAACCATACTAAATAAGGCTCAGGCAGCAAAAGCAAAGGGCGGCCTGCATGTTTACCAAACGGCATAATAGTGTTAACAGCGATTTTGAGTTGTTGAGGATCCATTCTTGGCATCTTTTATAAATACAGAGAGTTAATTATAAGGGATAATAAAAAATAAAGTAGGCTGCACGGGCAAGTAACAGCCTATTGGTAGAGGGAGTAGGCCCTCTAATTGGGGATTTCATTGACTATTAAAGCAAAGCTTCTATCTGTATATATTTTTATTAGTTACACACTTAGGTGCTAACTTTATTAGATCAACGTAAATATTTTACCTTATTTTTAGTCCAATAAAATGCTCAGATGTAAAGGATTGTAAATACAACCTATTTGCATCTAATTTTTATTAAGGAAATAAGGTTTGCTTTACATGCTCCGCAAAACCACTACCTGCTTCTAAGTAAAAGTTATAAGTAGAGTCTATTCCCATATCCTCTAATTCTTTTTGTTGATCGGGGTAGTTAGCAATAGCAGTTACTTGCCCTTTGTAACCGGATGCTTGCAATTGTTCCAAGGCAAAAATATTTTGCATATGCTTTGGCATAGCGAGCATTACCATTTCAACTTTAGAGTGGTTAACACGTTGCCAAAAGTCTGGATCGGTTGCATCGGCTATCAGCACACGCCGACCTCGTTTTACATGTTTTTCAACCACCTCAGGCTTAATATCAATACCTGCAACAACATCAGGGTGAGTTACGTTTATTGTTTCATAGGCACCTGTACCAATACGACCCATTCCAAAGATAACTATTTTTGTGTCATTTAAGTTTACCGGAAGTTCTTCAGCTAAGCGGGTTTTGCTTTCAAACTTTAATAAAAATCGCTCTACTTTAACGTACAGTTCGTTAGAGCGTTTGTTTAAAGGAGAGGCAATCACAAAGGTGATCGACACTGCAATCGCGATAACCGCAAGCCATTCAGAAGTGACCATACCAGTGGATGCGGCAACAGCGCATACAATTAAACCAAATTCACTAAAGTTAGCTAAGCTAAATGCGGTTAGCAGCGAAGTGCGTGCACGAAGCTTAAACAGGTTAGTCAGAACGTAATAAAGTAGCGTTTTAATAGGAATAACTAATACTAGCACTAACGCGGCAATAAATGAGTGGGCTGTGAGATCTGCACTTAAGCCAATACTTAAGAAAAAGCCAACCAGTAATATATCTTTTAAACTAAGTAATGATTTAGACAGTTCACCTGCTTTTTTGTGTGGGGCGAACATCATACCAACAATCAAAGCCCCTAAATCACCTTTTAGTCCTGCAAATTCAAAGGCGTTATAACCTACCACTAAAGCAAAGAAAAAACCAAACAGTGGCAGTAATTCACCATGTTTAGAGCGGTTTAACATCCAGAACATAGCAGGGCGAAATACAGGCAGAGCAAGCAATAATCCTAAAGCCCAAATATTCGGCATTTTACCAGTACTTACCGCTAAAAATATAACAGCAAAAACATCCTGCATAACTAAAATACCAATGGCTATTTTACCGTGCAGGCTTGCCATTTCACCGCGCTCTTCAAGTACTTTTACTGCAAATACGGTGCTTGAAAAGCTCAAAGCAAAACCAACTAACAGCGCACTTTGCCAGCTCAAATCAACAAATAAAGGCAGTGCAAAAATACCCAGAAGTAACATAAAGCCACTAAATAAAGCGCTACTTAAGATAATATGTAACGTAGCCGGAGCCCATACTTGCGGCTTTATTAAATTTGAAACTTTAAGTTTGAGACCAATACTAAAAAGTAGCAGGGTAACCCCTAAAGATGCTATTGTTTCAAGTAGTTCTGTACTTTTGTAACCCGCTAAATTAAGGATAAAACCAGCCATTAAAAAGCCGATGAGTGGTGGCAATTTTAACTGGTAAATACCAAAACCGCAGACGAAGGCGGTTGCAAAATAAATTAGTTCCATAGTTATTTGTATCACTTTTCTAGGCATTGTAGTGTAGCGAAAAATAATGCTTATTGACAATTAATCTACTTATTTAACGCAGTTAGTTACGTGATAGTGAGTATTTATCAAATGATTGCTACTGTCAGTTTATGCAGAGGTAAAGTAGCCTCAATGTATAAAAAACACACATATATGGCTAGTTTTATGGTAAACAGCATGTAAATAGCAGTTTTTCGCTGACAAGTGCTTTTAAATGTGGTTAAGATGCTATAACGAAGGAGTTTAAGTGTAAGCAAGCATCAGTGCTGCTTAGCTTAAGGGGAAAATATGTTTAAAAAGATTTTAGCATCAGTAGGTATTGGTGCCGCCAAGGTGGACACTATTTTAGAAACAGAGCACCTTCAACCGGGGCAATTATTTAATGCGCAAATTGTCATTACCGCAGGTGATGTCAGCCAAGAAATTACCGGGTTAGACTTAATGTTAGTTACCCGGGTAAAAGTGGCGAGTGAAGACGATGATTATTTCACTAATCATGTTATTGACCAGTGGCGTATTACTGATATTGGTATCATTGAACCTGGAGAGGTGAAAACCATTGCGTTTGAAGCCCGTCTACACTCAGAAACACCAATTACCGAAATTAATGCAGGTTACAACCAATCTTATGTATGGTTAGAAACTGGCCTTGATATCGACCTTGCACTTGACCCAGCAGACAAAGACCATTTACACATTTATCCTAATGAAGCAGTTAAAACCTGCATGCAAGCAATGGAAAAGCTTGGCTTTAGTTTGGTTAAAGCCGATGTAGAGCAAGGGCACTTGCGTGCTCCTACTTTTCAATCTGTGTCTGGGTGTTATCAAGAACTTGAATATCAGCCAAATAGTCGCAGTTTATTTGGTATAAAAGAAATCGAACTGTCGTTTATTCCTGAAGCACATAAAACACATGTATTGATTGAATTAGACAGAGCGCTTAGAAGTGACGGCTACGTTGACTTAACCATAGAACATGACCACGTTAACTTATCTCAGTTATGCGATCAGTTAGAGCGGTTATTTGCTTAGTATACAGGAGCTTTTAGTGAATTCCTGTAATAAAAAAGGGGTTAAAATGGCGTTTAAATGTGAGCCATTCTCTGCGCTCGACTCCCAAACCCTATTTTCAATCATGCGTGAACGTGTCGATGTATTCGTTGTAGAACAAGCATGTCCTTACCCTGAACTTGATGATCACGATATCGCAGACACTACACGTCATGTCTATTTACTTGATGGGCTATCGGTGCATGCCTATGCCCGTTGTTATGAAAAAGATGCTCAGTACAGTGCGATAGGGCGTGTATTGGTTGCTCAATCACAGCGAAGTTCTGGATTAGGCAAACAGTTAGTCAATGAAGCAATAGCATGCTGTAAGGCGCAATGGCCGACTCGCGATATTTATATTGGCGCACAAACCTACCTACTGAATTTTTATCGCTCATTCGGTTTTGAATGTGTTGGTGATGAATATATAGAAGATGGCATACCCCATCAGGATATGATTTTAAAGCAGTAGTATTGCTCCACTAAAAAGGCCCACTGATGTGGGCCTTTTTTATGCATCTTTTAACTAGCTTAGTAGGGAATGTAAAAATACTAAGCTAATGGCAATAGGGCATACAAACTTAGTATACCAAGGCCATATCTTCCAAAATAACGTATTATGCACCTCAGGGTTACCTTGTTGAATCGCTTTAAGTAGTGACGATCTGTACCAGATCCAACCTACAAATATACAGCACATAAGCCCTAATAAAGGTTGTGCAACTTTGGTTGTTAGCGTGATCACTAAGCCAAATAAAGTGCCTAGGTTACACACTATGGTAATGCTCACTATGGCAATTAAAGCGCCTATTAACCACGTTGCTTGAACACGTTTCATCGCAAAGCGCTCTACCGTGTACGACACTGGCGCTTCTAACATGGAAATAGATGAAGTTAGTGCGGCAATACTCATCAATGCAAAAAAAGCAAAACCAACAAATAAACCAACACCACCCATGCCATCAAATAAGGCAGGCAATACCTGAAATACGAGAGTATCTTCAGAGAGAAGTTTACCTGTAGTTGAAGAGAATATTTCAACACCTTGCGCTTGTGCCACGTACATAGCAGGGATGATCAATAAACCCGCTACAAACGCTATAAACACATCAATTAAGGTTACATACGCGCCAAGGGACACAAGGTTTTCTTTTTTACTGATATATGAGCCATATATAATCATCACACTGGTGCCCAGTGACAATGAAAAGAAAGCTTGGCCTAAGGCACTCACTAACAATGTAGGGTCAAAAATAGAAGAAAAGTCAGGGACTAAGTAAGCTTTTAAACCCTCAACAGCGCCTTCTTGAGTCATCACGTAGGCAATTAGGGCAAACAAAATACCGAGCAGAGCGGGCATTAAGCGTTTAGACCATTTTTCGATGCCGTTTTCTACACCACGGCTGATAATAGCAACAGTTAAAATAATAAATAAAACAGTGAAAAGAATATTACGAGTAAGCGATTGCTCACTTAACCATAAAGAGGCGGCATCAGCGCCGACCAATGTGGTTAACGGTTCTAAAGTGGCACTTAACATCCAACCGGCAACAATGGCATAAAAACTTAAAATAAATCCAGCACATAAAATACCACCAAAGCCGACAGCAAAGGCAAACTGCTTTTGCCATGGTCGCGTGGTTAATTTAGTTAATGAAGAAACCGCATTAGCTTGCCCATGGCGACCTATCATCAGTTCTGCCATTAAAGCGGGGTAGGCTAAAAAGAAAGCCAGTACTAAGTACGCGACTAAAAATGCAGCGCCCCCATTACTTGCTGTTTGGGTCGGAAAACCCCAAATATTACCCAAGCCAACAGCTGACCCTGCCGCGGCCATTATAAAACCAAAGCGGGAGCTAAACTCACCTCTTACTGCACTCATATTATTCTGCTTCTCTATTTTTTCGACGCCGTGACAATCTACTGGAATTGTAATTAAATAAAAAGTGCTTATTTGTCTCAGTTGCACAATTATTGCGTTTTATTCGGCTGTATAAATAACACGTGCGTATTTTGATTATAAATAGCACAATTTTTTAATTATATTTCGTTAATCAGTTGTATTAAGCGTCATTGCATTGTTGATTAATGTTCAAACTGAGCGATGGTTAATGTGAAACAGGCGCCTGAGAGCCGTTCACTTTTACTCACTTTTACGGTGCCATGATGCCAATCTGCAACTTTGGCGACGATTGCTAGCCCCAAGCCATAACTATTATCACTGCGATTACGGTGGCTGCGTTCACGAAAAAATGGGCTAAATACTTTATGGTTATTTTCTTGGGCTATGCCTGGTCCGTCGTCGGCGATGTTCAGCACCAGAAAACGTTCTTGTACTGAGGCGGTTACTTGAATGCTGTGATTTGCAAAGTCGCAGGCATTATTAATTAAGTTGGTGATTGCTCTTGCCAGCCAATGTAAGTCAGCATAAACGGTATGATCATCACATTCTAAAGAAATATTAAGCGAGCGAGAGGTTATTCTAGGCTCAAGTTGCAATACAATATCACTTAAGTATTGTTTAAGGTTTACTGATGAATAAGTAAGCTTATTCGCATTTTGCTCTAAAGTAGCAAACGTTAGATAGCTTTTTAGCATTGACTCCATATGGTCTAAGTCGGTTTCCATACGGGTTAAATAATGCTTTATTTTACTCTCATCATGAGTATCAAGGGCGGCGTCGACACCAAAGCGTAAGCAAGCAATTGGGGTTCTAATATCATGCGATAAGCTGGAGGCCATTAGCTTGTTTTCAGCAACTAGCTTTTCAATTTGACTCGCCATACGGTTAAAGGTCAGTTCCACATCTTTTATATAGGTAAATCGAGAGGGGGTAATACGCGCTTTAACATTACCAGATGCAAACTGCTTTGCTGCTTCGTTTAACACCGTAAGGCGCTTTGCTAAAGGGGTAATAATAAAACCCATAAAAACACATAAGCCAGTGTAAAATAATAGCGTTAAAATAATATCGTTTCGTTGTGTGGCCTCATAGGGTTTATCTAAACGCATGGTTAAATGATAAGGACTTAACTCATCATTAGTGTAGAGCATATAAAAGCCTTGCTCGTCTTCGAGGATTAACCCGCCTTGGGTTTGCATTTTATCTAATAGCGCTAAAGGCAGTGCCAGCGACTGATTTAATTTGTAGTTAAGTATAAGGTTAAAGTCAGCGGCGAGCTTTGTTACTTGTTGTGGGCGAGCATCGGTTTTTAGCGCAGCGAGCTGTTTACTTAACCCGACAATAATCTGGCTTTGTACGCTAAACTCATCCAAAGGCGCATGTGCTTGTTGGCTAAATGCATCAATAAGCCAGCCTAAAACAATAATTGAAAGCAGCGCACTGCCTAGTAGTGAAATATAAAACTTTTTCATTGATGCTATTCCGTATTAATAGCGCAGGCTTTTGACATTAAAGTAACCTTTAATATGGCAGGGAAGGTTATTTGTACAAATCAAATGTTATCAGTTACCACGCTGTAGTCACCAATAAATAACCCCGACCCCAAATGGTTTTAATTTTTTCAGGTTTTTGTGGGTCATCATTAAACTTTTTACGCAAAGCAGAAATAAGCACATCAACGCTTCTGTCTAGGCCATCATATTCTCTGCCTTTCGTAGCTTTAAACACTGCATCGCGTGATACAACTTCTCCTGCATTACTGGCTAAGTAATGCAGTAATAAATATTCAGCACTTGAAATGTTCACATCCTGTTGGTTGAGGGTAACGTTGCGTGACTCGGTATTAATACTTAACTCGCCAATATTAATCATATTTGCTTGGTCATCGGTTTTAGGCGTGTCGCTACTGTAGCGCAAGGCCGATTTAATGCGTGCAAGTAATGCGCGAGGACGAACAGGTTTTATTATGTAATCGGTAGCACCGACTTCCAGCCCAATCACTTCATCCATTTCTTCATCGCGGGCAGTAAGCATTATAATTGGGGCATGATAAAAACTACGTAGCTCACGACATATACTAATACCATCAAGCCCTGGCAGCATAATGTCGAGTAAAATAAGTTGTGGTTTTAAACGTTTTACTTGGCTTATAACCTCATCACCCCGATGACATACATGCACAACATAGCCTTGCTCTGTTAAATACTCAGTGACCCACTGTGCAAGAGAGATATCATCTTCAACCAGTAAAATAGTACCGTAATTATCCATAAGCTTTCTTTGTATACCTAATTGATAGTTAAGCTATTAAAATGTTTATATTTAAAATAAACGCCAACGTCGCTTTTTTTGCCTATTTTGATACACCCACTGTAGCTTTACTTCTGTAACAGCAATGACTTGCGATGTATTACTATTAAACAGTTCAAACGAAATACTTTGCGTTGAGTCAAAAGCATAATTAAACGAACCTTGTCGCTGTTTAAGCCAGCACTGCATAATGTACTTTGAGGTGGCATCGCGTAGACAATAATTTCCCACTTCTACTTGCTGCCATGACAAAACAACATCGGCGTAACAGTTGCGCCCTTCACGTAAAGCCACGCAGGTGTCAGGTACTGCACTCAATTGAGCGGATATTTGCACTGGGGCCGCCAGCAAAGAGCCTGAATAACTAAACAATAAACAGTAAAAAAATCTAAAGTACATAGCGCACGCCTACCTTGGCTTTATGTTGATATCCTTGGGAAATAATGGGGCTGTTATCAATTTCTTTTGAAAACCATGTGCTTAACCAGCCAGCTAAAAAGACCCAATCTTGATTAATGGGGTATTCAGCATGAAATTCAAAGATAATACTGGTACTGGCGTCGGTATTATAAATAGGGCGAGTTGCGTTAGCTTCATCACTATCAATACCAAAGTAATAGTTTGTAAAATCAGCTGAATAGGCACTTAGGCCAATCCCAGAGCGAAACTCCCAATTGCGCCAAGGCTGAATGTGACTAAAAAATACGTTCGCCACCCAGCTATTATGAGTCCCTGAGATATCATGTAAGTATTCAAGAGAAATTTGCGAACTGTCGAATCGACGTGTAAGTCGAAGGCCAGCATTGAAGTCATAGTTACGCTTTTTTATACCGCGAAGTGAATCAATAATGCCATCGTTATAAAAACCTAGGCCTTGTTCATCAAACCCAGCTTGCGCATTAGTGCCTAATAAATCAAGTTCCCAATCATATTTATTAATTAAGCTGTAGCCTAAAACAAGCCCGCCGCTAAGTTGATTGTGATCAAAATCAAGGTAAAAATTATCGAAAGAAATCGCAAGGCTCAAATCCAACTCTGCGCCAACATCATAGGATTTCATGCCGACCAAATAAGAATCTTCTACGTAATAACTTGCCCCAGCACTCCAATCCCATGCAAAACCTGAAGTGGGTTCTAATGTGTTATCGGCATAGTAACGATTACTTGCTGTACTGTGAGCGCTAAAAATAAGCGAAAAAAATAAGGCTACACAAGACAGAAATGGTGTTTTTGGGGAGTGCTTCATCCTTGGAACCTAATTAGAGTTTGCTAAAAAGAGTAGTATATTGTCATACTCGTGGCTAAATCTGTAAAAAAATGTAGTGGTTGTCCATCTAACACCAGCTCGTTCAATCAAGTGAGCTATTTTGAAAGGAAAATCGTATCGATAGTAAGGCTAAGTGTCGTTGGTTAGTGATTCTCTGCAATGGTTCCTGCATCCATGCAGTGTACATACTAACATCAACTTTGTCCCTTAAAATGATTACTCATGATCACTGAACTTTAATTTTATCAACGAGCACACTGCTTAAGTAAAATTGCATCATGGGAGTTAGCGCGCTTATTTCAGTTCGCGTACAAGGCCCCTGTAGTTTAGTTAAGCTACTAAGTTTAGTTATGGTTTTATATTCCGGAGGTGTTACTTCATTTTTAAGTTCAGCACGCTTAAGGCGAGCTTGCTCAGTGTTGTGTTTATGAATAAACGCAACAACCTCTAACTCGTTAGTGATCTTCTTTTCTTCATTAAAGCTATAAATTAAAGGCTCGCGATGAAAGCTAGCACTATTTATTGATGATTTAGCAAACCACACCACGTCACCTGATGCTTTGTGCGTAAGGCGCATACTAACTTGTGCCAGTATATTTGCACATTGCTGAGAAGGAAATTGCTGCGCTACGCTTGAAAACAGTGAATTAGGTTCATCTGGTCGTGCTAGGGTGTACTTAGCATCATCTATAAACTCAAGGTCAACTTGGTGAATTGTTAACGTGTAATCGCTGTTATCGGTTGTTGTAACCTTTAACTGTTTGTCGTTTAATGCTTGGCTAATTTGAGAGGCGAGCGTGTCAGTGACACTTGCACGGTCAACAACGACTTTGACGGTTTGATTTCTTTTTATGGTATGTGCAGGTAACTGCACTGATTTTACTTTTGGTGAAGCATGATCAGTTTCATATTTTAGCTGGTAAGTTTGACTTTTAAGGACAGGCTTTACAGGCATTGCTAAAGGCTCTGCGGGTTGTTTAACAACGGCACAACCAGATACGAATACAAAAAAAAATGATACAACTAAAAAACGCATAAATATTTTACATCCACTTAAAAACCATTTATCAGACGCATTGTACGTTAGTCTGAGCAAAAGTTCATGGTATTATAAAAGCTGATTATGACTAAAAAAGAAAAATTAGCCAAGCATGAAGTATTTTAACACCTTACCCTTTTACGCTTTTGTTGTATGCCTTATCGGAGGACATTTTGAGGCAAGCGCAAATACAGATCCTAACTGGGAAGCTTTCGTTAAAAATTATGGACGTTACGTAGAGCAAAAACTAAAAATAAAAAAGATTCCCGGAGGGGCACTTTCCATAGTCAATACACACGCGAGTGACTATATTCATGCAATGGGGCAAACTAAAATGGGGGGCGGTAAAAGAATTGATCCGCATACCCGGTTTCGTTTGGCATCAGTGTCTAAAACATTTGCAGGGTCGTTAGCGGCTAAACTTGCAAATGAACAACAGCTTAATTTGTATTTGCCTGTTAGCCATTATATCCCTGAATTTAAACAAACCGGCTACAAAGATGAGTTAAAAGTTTTTCATATTTTAAGTCACTCTAGCGGGCTGGTACCAAATGCATACGATAATTTAATCGAATCGCGAATGGGATACACCGATATTGTTGAAAAGCTATTAACGGTCAAGCCTATTTGTGCCCCCGGTGATTGTTACGGCTATCAAAATGTCATGTTTAGCTTAATTGACGATGTTATTTTTAAAAGCACCAACAAAACTTATGCCCAGTGGCTTAACGACGCATTTTTCACCCCTTTAAAAATGCGCGATGCTAGTTTAGGCTACGATGCGATGGTACAAGACAGTAACTACGCACATCCTCATGTTCGTGGAAAAAAGCGTTGGTACAGTGCCCGTTTAAAAAAGAATTATTATAAAGTTGCTCCTGCAGCAGGTGTTAACGCGAGTGCTTCTGACATGGCTATTTGGTTAAATGCACAGCTAGGGCAATATCCATCAGTATTATCATTAGAGGCTCTGGCCATGCAAACGCGCCCTTATACACATACTAAAAAAGAACGTTACAGGCGGGTATGGCGAGAGCATATGAATGAGGCCTACTATGGGCTAGGTTGGCGTGTGTATGATTATGATGATGAAACACTTTATTATCATAGTGGTTGGGTGCAAGGATATCGTAGCGATCTAGTTGTTTTTCCGCACTTAAATGTTGGTTTTAGTTTAATCTTAAATGCAGAAACAGGGCTTATAAATGAACTTACTACTGAGTTTATAGACCGCCTGCTAGTATATAAGCGCAGGAAAAATAGTTAATAAATTTTATTAACAATACAAACAAATTGATTTAGTTAATGCAGCTATAAAATGTATCCACATAGTAAAGATTGTTTTTAAACACTTATAAAAAAACCAGCAATTGCTGGTTTTTTTGTTTTACGTTTGAGTGAATCAATTAGCCACGAGGTAATTGAATTTTTTTCTCAGGGCTTTGACGATAAAGCACAATAGTATGCCCAATTGTTTGAAGTTTAGTAGCCCCTGTTTCGCGAACAATGGCATCAAAAATAAGCTTTTTTGTTTCACGGTCGTCTGTTGGCACTTTCACTTTAATTAATTCGTGAATTTCAAGTGCGCTTTGGATTTCAACGACTACGCCTTCGGTTAAACCGTTAGAACCTAGTAAAACTACAGGCTTAAGGCTATGCGCCTGACCCTTTAAAAACTGCTTTTGTTTGTTTGATAATGTCATGATATTACAAATTTTGCTGAATATGGCTTGAATTAAGGGTATTCTAACGCCATCTAGAGAATATTACTAATTAGTTGCGTGTTAATTTATGACAAATAAAAAACAGTCAGCCAGTTCACAACGTTGGCTTAAAGAACATTTTGATGATAAATATGTTCAGCAAGCACAAAAAAAAGGCTGGCGCTCTCGAGCTGTTTTCAAATTAGACGAAATACAAAACAGAGATAAGTTATTGCGCCCAGCAATGACGGTGGTTGATTTAGGCGCGGCTCCAGGAAGTTGGTCACAATACTTAGCTGAGAAAGTAGGTGATAAGGGCCAAGTAGTTGCGTGTGATATTTTACCTATGGACTCATTAGCGGGTGTTGACTTTTTACAAGGTGACTTTCGTGAAGAAGCAGTGCTCAATGCGTTGTTAAAACGTATTGATGGTAAAAATGTAGATGTGGTATTGTCTGATATGGCACCTAACATGAGTGGTAATAACTCGGTTGATCAGGCAGGTAGCATGTATTTGGTTGAGCTTGCGCTTGATATGTGCCATCAAGTTTTAAAGAAAAATGGCGCGTTTATTGTTAAAGTATTCCAAGGCGAAGGCTTTGATCAATATTTGCAAGATGTTCGTAATAGTTTTAAGACAGTGAAGATACGTAAACCGGATGCCTCGCGTCCCCGTTCTCGGGAAGTATATATAGTAGCGACTGGATACAAACTGTAGTACAGTTGCAAGGCGTTTAGTTGAATTTAAATTAATTGGATACAAGAGGTTAACCCCTTGAGCGATATGGCGAAAAATCTAATACTCTGGCTGGTCATTGCAGTTGTGCTTATGTCAGTATTTCAGAGCTTTAATGGCGGCGATCAAGTTGATCGTCAAACAAGTTATAGTCAATTTGTTAAAGAAGCCCGAAACGGCTCTATACGAGAGGTGTCGATTGAGAGTAACAGCGGCACCATCACTGGCATAAAAAGTAGTGGTGAGCGTTTTCAAACCGTTATGCCTATTTACGATAAAGATATTTTAAATGATTTGTTAAAAAGCGATGTGAATGTAAAAGGTGTTAAACCTGAAGAGCAATCGTTTTTAGCAAGCATTTTCATTTCTTGGTTCCCTATGATCCTGCTTATTGGTGTATGGATTTTCTTCATGCGTCAAATGCAAGGTGGCGGTGGCAAAGGCGCCATGTCATTTGGCAAAAGTAAAGCCCGCTTAATGAGTGAGGATCAGGTCAAAACGACTTTCGCTGATGTAGCAGGTTGCGACGAAGCCAAAGACGATGTAACCGAGCTAGTGGACTTTTTACGTGACCCTTCTAAGTTTCAAAAGCTAGGCGGTAGCATCCCTAAAGGCGTACTTATGGTCGGTCCTCCAGGTACAGGTAAAACATTACTTGCTAAGGCTGTTGCCGGTGAAGCTAAAGTACCGTTCTTTACCATTTCTGGTTCTGACTTTGTTGAAATGTTTGTCGGTGTGGGTGCATCACGTGTACGTGACATGTTCGAACAGGCAAAAAAAGCAGCGCCTTGTATTATCTTCATCGATGAAATTGATGCTGTAGGGCGCAAACGTGGTGCAGGTATGGGTGGCGGTCACGATGAGCGTGAGCAAACTTTAAACCAAATGCTTGTGGAAATGGATGGATTTGAAGGCAATGAAGGAATTATCGTAATTGCTGCAACAAACCGCCCTGATGTGTTAGATCCAGCATTACTTCGTCCAGGTCGCTTTGATCGTCAAGTAGTGGTAGGTTTACCTGATATTCGTGGTCGTGAGCAAATACTGAAAGTCCATATGCGTAAGGTGCCTTTAGGTGATAACGTAGAGGCGTCAGTAATTGCACGTGGTACGCCAGGGTTTTCTGGTGCCGATCTTGCTAACCTTGTAAATGAGGCAGCTCTGTATGCTGCTCGTGGTAACAAACGTGTTGTTAGCATGGCTGAGTTTGATGCTGCAAAAGACAAAATCATGATGGGTGCTGAGCGCAAGACCATGGTGATGAGTGAGCAAGAGAAAGAAATGACCGCTTACCACGAAGCTGGTCACGCAATTGTTGGCCGTATGGTGCCAGAGCATGATCCAGTTTATAAGGTCTCCATTATCCCGCGTGGTCGTGCATTAGGCGTGACTATGTATTTACCAGAGCAAGATCGTGTTAGTCATTCAAAAGCGTTACTCGAGTCAATGATTTCAAGCCTTTATGGAGGCCGCATTGCTGAGGCGCTTATTTATGGTGAAGATAAAGTAACTACAGGTGCAAGTAACGACATTGAACGTGCAACTGATATTGCACGTAAAATGGTAACCCAATGGGGTTTAAGCGAAAAACTAGGTCCATTACTTTACGCTGAAGATCAAAGCGAAATGTACATGGGTGGCGGCGGTGGTCGTTCTATGAGTATGTCGGATGAAACTGCAAAAGTAATTGATGCAGAAGTACGTTTATTCTCAGACCGCAACTATCAACGCGCAGAATCAATATTGAAAGAAAACATTGATATTTTGCACGCGATGAAAGACGCACTAATGAAGTATGAAACCATTGATGCGAAACAAATTGATGATTTAATGGCTCGTCAGCCAGTACGTGAACCACGTGATGCGCATGACCGTCATGAAGCTAAACCAGAAAAAGAAGATGTTTCTAAAGAGAAACCAGTTGATGAAGTACAAAAACCAGCTGATGAATCTAAAAAAGATGAAACAAACCTTGATGATAAAGCTGATTAATCGTTAAAATAAACTATCCAAAAGCCCCGAAGTTCGGGGCTTTTTTGTATCAGTTTGGTGTAAATAATTAAAATTATATTTAACAAGCACATTTTAAGGTTAGCAATGAATACTAAAATTAACCTTGCGCGTGGTCGAACGCTCGACTTTGCAAACCCTGTTATTATGGGAATAGTGAATGTGACCCCAGATTCATTCTCTGATGGTGGTCAGTTTTTAAATACGAGCGCAGCGTTAAATCATGCGATGCAATTACTTGATGATGGCGCGACTATTTTGGATATAGGTGGCGAATCAACACGTCCTGGTGCTCCCGATGTCAGCCTTGAAGATGAGTTAAGGCGCGTTATTCCACTTATTAAAGCCATTCGTAAGCAAAGTGACTGTGTTATTTCGATCGACACTAGTAAAGCTGAGGTTATGCGCCAAGCGATTGAAGCGGGTGCAGATATTGTCAATGATGTTCGCGCTTTACAAGAGCCTGACGCATTAGAAACGGTTGCTCAATATCCTGAGGTGGCAATATGTTTAATGCATATGCAAGGGCAACCACGCAGTATGCAGCGCGATCCTCATTATGATGACTTAGCGGGTGAGATAAACGATTTTTTTAGTCAACGAATTGCCGCATGCGAGGCTGTTGGTATTAAACAAAGCCAGTTGATTTTAGACCCTGGCTTTGGTTTTGGAAAAACGCTCAAACATAACTACCAAATACTAGCCCAATTTAGCGATTACGCAAAGTTAGGATTGCCTTTGCTGGCCGGGCTATCACGTAAATCAATGATCGGTAATTTATTAAACAGAGATACAAAAGATAGATTAGCAGGCAGTTTAGCTGGCGCACTAATCGCTGCACAAAACGGTGCACACATTATTCGCGTGCATGATGTAAAAGAAACCGCAGATGTACTTGGTGTATATCAAGCCTGCAAACAAGGAGTACTTTAAATGAGTGAAAGAAAATATTTTGGCACCGATGGTGTACGTGGTTTAGTAGGACAAGGGCCTATAAATCCTGAATTTGCAATGAAGCTTGGTTGGGCAGCAGGGCGTGTATTATCGCAACATGGCACAAAAAAAGTAATTATTGGTAAAGATACGCGTATTTCTGGGTATATGCTTGAAACTGCCTTAGAGGCCGGTTTAATTGCAGCAGGGATTGATGTTATTCTGTTGGGTCCAATGCCTACGCCAGCTGTTGCTTATTTAGCGCAAACGTTTCGTGCAGAGGCGGGTATTGTGATCAGCGCATCACACAATCCTTATTATGATAACGGCATTAAGTTTTTCAACGGCCAAGGCTTAAAATTAGATGATGAAGTAGAATTACAAATAGAAGCCATGCTTGATGAACCTATGACGTGTGTTGCCTCTGATAAACTAGGCAAAGCAAGTCGATTACCGAGCGCAGATGGCCGCTATATTGAATTTTGTAAAAGTCAATTTCCACAAGGGCTATCACTTGAAGGGATTAAAATTGTGCTTGATTGCGCAAATGGCGCAACATACCATATAGCACCTTCTGTAATGCGAGAACTTGGCGCTGAGGTGATCACCCATGCATGTGAGCCAAATGGGGTAAACATTAATCATGAATGTGGTGCAACTCACGTAGATACTTTAAAGCGTAAAGTACTTGAGCATAAAGCTGATGTAGGTATTGCTTATGATGGTGATGGTGACAGAGTAATGATGGTTGACCATAACGGCCGTGTATTTGATGGTGACGATTTAGTTTACATCATTGCTTGCCAAGCTGCGCAAGATGATAATCTAGGCGGGGGAGTTGTTGGTACGGTTATGTCAAATATGGGGCTTGAAAATGCATTAAAAGCAAAAAATATTGCTTTTGCTCGCAGTAAAGTCGGTGATCGTTATGTGATGGAACTATTACAGCAAAAAGGCTGGAAAATTGGCGGTGAAAGCTCAGGCCATGTTTTAAATTTAGACTTGATCAGTACCGGTGATGGTATTATTTCTAGCTTACAAGTGCTTGCCGCTATGGTGGCACAAAATCGTACACTTCAAGATTTAGGGGCTGGATTTATAAAGTACCCAATGAAAATGATTAATGTACGATACACACCCGGCACCGATCCGACTCAAGCACCTGATGTGCTCGCTGCAGTCGCAGAAGTAGAACACAGCCTAGGAAATAAAGGCCGCGTACTACTGCGTAAATCAGGCACCGAGCCTGTTGTACGAGTGATGGTTGAAGCAGAACAAGAAAAAATAGTACTAGACAGTGCCCAGAAAATAGCCGCAGTTGTCGAATCTATGAGCAAACAAACTGATTGATAACAATAACCGCTTGTAACTTTGGGCGAGTCGAGTTAATATCTCGCCCGTTTTCTAATGTGGAGTGGAAAAATGGCAGCACGCAAGGCGATGGTCGCAGGCAACTGGAAAATGAATGGTTCTTTAGAGCTCGTCGAAAAACTGTCTGATGCTATAAACAACGCTGAATTTTCTGAAGTGAAGATTGTTTTATTTCCTCCTTTTCCACTCATTCCAGCAATGATTGCCAGTGGCGTAAATACAGGAGCTCAAACGGTTTCTGAACACACGTCAGGCGCATTTACTGGTGAAGTTGATGCTGAGCTGATTAAGCAGCTAGGTGCAAACTATGTACTGGTTGGACACTCTGAACGACGCAGTGTATATAAAGAAAGTAATGACGTAGTCGCTGCCAAGTTTGCTCGTGCACAACAAGCAGGTTTAACACCTATTTTATGTGTTGGCGAAAGCGAAACAGAGCGAGAAAACGGTCAAACAGAACAAGTAGTTGCTGCTCAAATTGATGCGGTAATTAATAAATTAGGTGTAGCAGCACTCGAAGATTCTGTGATAGCATATGAGCCCGTTTGGGCCATAGGCACAGGTAAGACTGCATCGCCTGAACAGGCACAAACTGTTCATAAATTTATCCGTGACAAAATTGCCTCATTAGAGGGCAATTTAGCACAAGGGCTAACCATCCTATATGGTGGTAGCGTTAATGAAAAAAATAGCGAATTATTATTTGCGCAAACAGATATAGACGGCGGCTTAATTGGAGGCGCAAGTCTAAAAGCAGAATCATTTGCTGCTATCTGCAACAGTGCAAAAGGGACCGTATAAGATGTACGAAATTTTATTAGTAGTGTATTTAATTGTAGCTATAGCACTCGTTGGCATGGTTTTAATCCAACAAGGTAAAGGCGCTGATATGGGCTCATCGTTTGGCGCTGGCGCATCGTCTACAGTTTTCGGCTCTTCTGGAGCAGGTAACTTTATGACAAAAACTACAACAACATTAGCAACAATTTTCTTTGTATTAAGTATTGTTCTAGGCAACCTAACCGCCGGTCAAATTAAAAAGACCGATGAATGGGAAAATCTAGAAGCAGCTCCTGCAGTTGAAACAGTAACACCTGCAGAAGAAGATGTTCCTGTAACATCAACTAAAGAGCAAAGTTCTGACGTACCAAATTAATTTAGTTTTAAATCGTTAGGTCGTTTATTTTCCTCAAATAGACATGTTGACTTAACACTAAGCAATAGCTTAAAAAATGCGGATGTGGTGGAATTGGTAGACACGCTACCTTGAGGGGGTAGTGCTTTCGGGCGTGGGGGTTCAAGTCCCCCCATCCGCACCAAATATAAAAACCAGTAATAGCAATGTTACTGGTTTTTTTGTGTCTAAAATTTGAAATATTAAATAATCCCAATCTTATTAAAAGCATTATCATTTTAGCGTATTAATACCCATTTTTTTGAAAAACATGATCATTCTAGCGTGTTAAATAATCCGCTACCTGCGTTAAAAATTATTTATATAGACCAACTATGTATCATAATTTTCGCCTTGTTATCGACTTATTTATTTGTCGTTATAATTTAATGCAATAGGTGTAACGCTTTTGAGATTAATGTTGATCATTAAGTAGAACGTTCTACTCTTTAATTGTTGGTATTTATAAAATAATCCCCACATATGTTTAATTTTATGTATAAAAAGCATTTAAAGTTAAAATTAAAGTTAACATTTGCGTGTATTAAGCCGATAATAACGATAGATAATAAAACGGGGTAAATTAATATGGCTTCAGGTTTCGCTTTCAAAAACCTCAGCATCACTAAAAAAATACACGCAATTACATCGATTGCGATTATCGCATTTTTAGTCATTGTGATGATTAACTACTCTGCGATGAATGAAAATAGCGTATCACTTGATGAAATGGAGAAGTCTTCTTATAAAGTTGCTAAGTTAACTTTGACTAACGTGAGCATTTTAGAAAAGCTAGATGAGTTATACACTCAAGCTGTTACGTTTGGTGAGCAAGATTTAGTAACAAAAGCGCGTGAAACTTATGTACGACTTATCGCAAATTTAGACGCAATAGAAGCAATTAACGCCGCTTATATTAATGATGAAACAAAAACGCGACTCGCTAATTATGAAAAAATATCGTCAACAATAGCAAACGGTATGATTGATGGTACGGCAGATTTTAGCAAAATACAGCAACAAGCTCAGCTAAAGACAAGCCTTTATGACGCTGTATTATCAAGCTTTAAAAACGCCCAACAAAAAGCAGATGATCGCTTTTTTCAATTAGTTGCTAACACAAAAGCACGTTCAGATGATGCACTTAATTTTATGTTGCTTGTTACCCTTGTCTCGCTGGCTTTATTATTACTTATGGCTATTTGGATTGCTCGCAATATCGGTTTATCTGCAAGTGATGCAGCCAATAATTTAAGTTTATTAGCCAGTGGTAAAGGGTCTTTAAGTACTAAACTAAGCGTTAACTCTGAGGATGAAATAGGGCAAGTATCAATAAATTTTAATGCATTTATTAGCCTGCTTAGAGAAACCGTTTTAGAAGTAATTGCTGTGTGTGAACCCTTAATGGAAAATTCAACTCGCCTTGTTCAAGGAATGGAGCGAGCTGAGCGAGCAACTACAAAGCAAGCTACCGATGCGGATGTTGTTAAACAGTCGATGGAAGAAATGAAGCAAAGTGTTGGCGATATTTCGCAATCAGCAGCAAGTGCATCTAATGCAGTGCAAACGGCAGAAAAAGAAGTGGATCAAAGCCGCTTGCAAGTAAGGGTGTCTGTTAAAGCGTCACGTACGCTTAGCGACGAAATAAATACAGCAGCCAATACTATTAATAAGTTAGCGGATGACACCAAAAATGTATCACAAATATTAAATGTCATTACTTCAATTGCTGAGCAAACTAATTTATTAGCATTAAATGCAGCAATAGAGGCTGCACGTGCAGGCGAACATGGCCGAGGGTTTGCTGTTGTTGCCGATGAAGTCCGTGAATTAGCTTCTCGCACCGCACAGTCAACCAATGAAATTCGTGAATTATTAAGCACGTTAAGTGTGGCTGCAAATGACTCAGTAACGGCTATGACCTCTGCAAGAGATATGGCATCAGATAATGCCAGCGCAGCAGAGCAAACCGGTGTGTCGATTGAAAAAATAGCAGAGCAAATACTTGAAATTAATGGTATGAACTCGCAGATTGCAGCAGCAACAGAAGAGCAAACTTCAGTTGCAGCTATGGTTGTGGATAACGTATCTAATATGCATGTTTCATTTGAAGATACGATGACCTCACTTGCGGCTGTCAGAGATGTAGCTAAAAACCTGCACTATCTTTCAGATAACTTATTAGACGCAACGGCTAAGTTTAAAATTGAATAGACACAAGGCTATTTTAATTGACCTTAAAAGATTATTCTTACAAAAAAGCCCGCAATAAAATTTATTGCGGGCTTTTTAAACAATTATTTATTTAATTAATACTTGCCTACAACTTTAACTTTGTCGCTTGCTTTAGCGCTATCTATATAGCCAATCGCATCTGCATTAGTTGCCACAAAATCAATAACGGCTTGGTCGTTATCAAGTTTATTAGGAGGGGTACCTTTGCCAGTAAAAACGAGCTTTGACCAATAAGCATTTAACTGGCTACTCGATTTACCCACTAACTTATCGTTAAACTCATCCGCAATGGCATTAGCATTTTGGTTAACAGGCGTGATTTTGGTACCATCGGCAAACGATTTGCTTTTACCTAAATATATTTTTTTAATATCGTCTTGGCTTACTGTATTGGTATTTGCAGGATTAACAATTACTGCAACTTCAGCAAAAACTGCTGAGCTACATAATGTTAGCATGCTGGCTAAAATTAATTTTTTCATGATTCGCTCCAATTAAAATACTAAATCAACGCCAACGGCGACTACATCTGTTTCAGTATTTGTTATGTCATCTTCTAAGCGACTAAAATCGACTTTTAAAGCAGCCATTGGGTGGAAATCGTAACGCGCACCTATGGTATATACATTACTTTTGGCTTTAGAGCCTTCTAATACGGTATTGATACCTAGATTGAGTTCGGGAACCGCTGTGAGTGCATCATAACGATTGCTATCATGCTTATCATCGTTGTTCTCATAGGTTAAATGAACAAGCCATTCGTCCATACGGTAACCTAAAGAGGTGTAATATTGAGTTTGCTTAGCGAGTGCACTGTTATCCACTTCAAACTGTGTGTATTCAGCGTCAAACAAGATATTGTTGTAATCAATTGAAAAGCCAAGCGCTAAAAATGCACCATCGTCTTCGTCTATGGCAATACTGTTTGCTTGATCAACAAAACCTGAATTACGAAGAGCTTGCTCTAAGCCGTTAAGCGCCATACCTTCAGCTGTATCATTTTCTATATCAATTGTGGTTTCGGCAATAAAGTAAGCAGCGCGAGCACTAAACCAGTCATAACTTAGTGTCCAGTTTAGACCCGCAATATCGTTAAGTTCAGTATCACCATTTACAGATACTACGGCAATGTTATCGTCGAAACTGCCATAAATTACTTGCAAAGTGGAATCCCAATCCCCCAGCTGTGTTGTATGAAATAAGCTCAGGCCTTCGTATGTTGAAAACGGTAAGTTATACACAGATTGAGGTGGACGTACCCAGCGATAAGTGTAACCAACGTCTAAAAAGTCAGAATAACGATAAAATGGGACGCGCATCTTACCTGCACTAAGTTGTAACTCATCTGTGAATTCATAAGTTAAGTAAGCCCACTCAAAATCAGCGTCAAAATCATTTTCGCCGCGAGCTACTATTTGTGCGGTCGCGGTCAGTTTTTCTTGCAAATCTGCAGTTAGCTGAAGTGCAAATACGCTTTCATTTTTAAATGAAATATCATCATCGTAACCATATATTGGTTGATTATTATCGAGCGATTTACCGCCAACAATAGAGGCAAACCCATTAATACGAACCTCAGCACTTGCATTGCTTGTGGCAAGTGCGCAACAAATAGCTACTGCTACAGATAGTTTTTTCATTGTGTATCCTATTTTATTTCATGTATATCCCGCTGCAGTATAAGGTGAGTGTTAGCATTTTTCTAACTAAAACGAATAAATTAAGTATTTATTATTGCTTTTATGTAAAGTGTTTTTCTGGGTAGTGATCGAAAATTAAGAGGCTTATATTTTAAGGTACTATAAGCAGTTGATTTACTTAAGGGGGAGGCGTTTGATAGTGTCTATGTTAAGTCGCCATTGTTTTTATAGTTATTAACGAGAATTTATGTTTTTAGGTTGTCTTGGCACCAACGAATCGCTTGTTGTTTATTTTTGACTGCTATTTTTTTATAAATCTTATGTAAGTGAACTCTTACCGTAGCTTCACTAATAAATAAACTGTCTGCAATAGCACTTGAGTGCAGACCACTAAAGAGTAGCCGGAGTACTTTGACTTCTTTATCGGTTAGATTACTTGTTTGCAAGGCACTCTTTTGTTCTGTGTCTAGCATTTTTCGCATCCAGATATCGCTAATTGTTCGTGGAAACCATAATTCCCCTTGTGTAATTGTTTCTAACCCTCTAGAAAATAATTCTTCACAGGTGTCTTGATAAAACAATCCTTTTAGATTTGGCCACTCTTTAAGTGAAGTTGCATCCGCATTTTTAGGAATATCAAAAATAACCAGCCCTTGGTAGTTATGCGTTTGCATAAACTGGTTTAACTGCTGATAATTAGTAAGAGTGTTAAGTGCTAAATAGCTAACTAATAATATATTGTTGTTGGGCGTTGTACAAAGTAACAAGTTATAGTGCTCATTATTAAAAAGCATGCTGGCTATTTGCGTGGTCTGTTTTTTTATCATGCATTCACCTAAAAATGATTCTACTGTATATCTACTATGAGCGTTCTTTGCGTATTGTTATAACCTAAGGTGGTATTGGTGTGTTTTTCACAATAAACAGCTGATGTCATTATTAATCAATCTCGCCGATAATAAATGATAAAAACCTAACCTCACACCTAAATTGCATAACGATTTAGTTAAATAGTTTAGATTAAAAATCTAAATATTAATTTTTTTCGAATAAATTAAAGGTAAAAATACATATTGTCACTTTTATGTAATACAATACACGCCCAGAGGAAAGATGCATCTAAAGCATCTTTTTTTATGCCTACAGTTTTTTTACATAGCATAACGCATAATTAAATTAATACCCTTTGGAGATAACCTTGAAATTACGCCCCCTCACATCGTTAAGCTTAGCGGTTATTGCAACCCTAACAACGTCCGTAAATGCACAAGACGCTAAAGCGACTGCCAAGCAAGACGCATTTGAAAAAATTGAAGTAACAGCACGTAAACGTACTGAGAGCTTGTTCGAATCTCCAACTGCGATTACATCAATAGGCGCTAACCTTATTGATAAAGCCAATATGAGCAACTTAGAAGATATTGGTAAATACGTTCCTAACTTAAATATTACACGTTATGGTGTAGGTAACGCGGCACACGCCTCAGTGTTTATTCGTGGTATTGGTTTACAAGATCATATTATAACGACAGATCCCGGTGTAGGTGTTTACCTAGATGGTGTTTATTTAGGTCGCCAAATGGGGTCTAACTTATCGCTTCCTAATGTTGAGCGTGTTGAGGTTCTTCGTGGCCCACAAGGGACGCTTTATGGTCGTAATACGTTAGGCGGTGCAGTAAACGTAATAACTAAACAACCTGGTGATGAAGGTATTTTAACGACAACTGCTAAAGTGGGTAGTCGTGGGCGTATTGCTGGCGATATTTACTTTAATAATGTTTTAACGAACGATTTAAGCATATCGGCCAGTGCGTCATACAAACAACGTAATGGGGTAGGTACGGCAGTAAATTTAGCTAACCCTGAAAAAGAAATTGGCGAAGAGCAAGAGTTTAGTGGTCGTATCGCGCTTAAATACGAAGCAACCAGTGATTTAGCGTTTACTTTCTCGCTAGATGGGGTTGATAATGAATCAGGTCAATCACCTTATACTATTGAACTAACAGGTTCATTAGATTCAAATGATGTGTTTAATGGCGATTTCCCACTTTTAACTGAAGACTTAATTCCATCGAATCCAGATGATTTAGGTACAACGGTTGCCGGTATTGAGTCAACCTCATATTCAGGTTGGGGGACCTCATTTACCGCTGATTGGGCAATTAATAACACGTATACAACTAAGTTTATTTCAAGCTACCGCACCTCTGAGTATGAAGGTGGCTTAGATGACGATGCATCACCACTTAACTTATCTGAGTTCCCAGAAGTGGGCGGAGCAGATCAATATTCTTTTGAAGTTCAGCTAAACGCCACATTTAATAAAATGGATTTTGTATCAGGCTTATACTTCTTTAATGAAGATGGTTTTACTCGCTCAGAAAATTTTGTATTTAGTCCATTTAATACACCTGATAGCCTGTTAAATGATGGAATCACGCCATCATTTGGTGGCCTTGGTTTTTTTGAAATCAATCAAGAAACTAACTCATACGCAGCTTATATTAACGGCAGCTACGATTTAACGGATGATTTTACAATCGGCGGCGGTCTGCGTTATTCAGAAGATAAAAAAGACGCGAATGCGATTTTTCCAACTTTCTCTGAGCGCAAAGACATCAGTGCAGACTTTAATGCCGTGACATGGGATATTAATGCCTCATACCAGCTTAGTAATAATATGAACGTGTATGGCCAAGTACAAAAAGGCTATCAAACAGGTGGTTTCCCGCCGCGTCCATTTGGTGGTCCGGATCAGTTTGTATCGTTTGACGAAACCAAAGCAGTTAACTATGAAATTGGTTTAAAAGGTCAAGTACATGAAAATGTGTCTATGATGCTTGCGATGTTTGTCACAGACTACACTGATTTAGCACTGCCATTCTCAGATCCAACTGCAGGCGGTGGCTTTGTTACTATCGTTGAAAATGCAGGTCAATCTAAAGCACAAGGCATTGAACTTGAAACCACCGTTGCACTTACTGACGATTTCACTATTCGCAGTGCTATAGGTTACTTAGACTCTGAAATTACAGAGGTCGCCGAGGGTGTTCAAGGTATTGGTAAAGGTGATTCACCAGCATTAACTCCGCGCTGGACGGTCATGGTTGCTCCATCTTACTTTGTGGACTTAAGCAATGGTGGCACAGTTGCATTAAATGCAAACTACTCGTACCGAAGCGAGATGCAAGGCCAGTCGGTATTTAATAAAAGTGAAACCATAGACTCGCGTGAGCTCGTCGGTTTTAATATTTCTTACACTAACCCGTACGGCGATATGGAAGTAACGTTATACGGTGAGAACGTATTGAACGAAGTTTATGATGTAGGCCGCTTACAACAAACCGGCTTTGTTGGCGTTATGCGCAGTAATGACCGCAGTGAGTTTGGTTTAAAATTCAAAAAAGACTTTGAACTATAATTTACTCTCATATTAAACAAAAAAGGTAAGCCGCGGCTTACCTTTTTTATGGTTAATAATCATTAACCTTCTTTATATTCTTTACGTGCTTGCTCAATTTCATCAGCAAGTTCTCGGGCTTTTTGCTTGGTTTTTTCAGTCAGTTCGCCAGCGGCTTCTTTACTTTTTATCCATGCATCAACAGCCACTTCTTTGCCGTCATCGTATATATCTAAGCCCATCGCTTTACTTTCTTCAAGCAATTCATTAAATGACTCATCATTTTTAAGCTCGTTAGTTTTTTCCTTTACTTCATCCCATGTTTCATCGAGCTTTTCTTTCATTTGAGCGCTCGTCTCTTTTGCATCTTGTTTTACTTCGTTGGCATCTTCACACCCTGTTAGTGTAATTAAAGTGCCTAATAATGCTAAACCTGCTAATTTCTTCATTGACTATCTCCTTTAGTGAAAAATATATTTCAAGATAACTATACAACAATGAAAATGAACATAGCTGTAACAACACGATTAAGTTTTAAATTAATGGACGAGAATGACTGGCAGCAATTATATGGGCTCGATCAAGACCTAACCGTTATGCAATATTTAACATCAGGTAACTCTATTTAGGTTGAAGAAGATAAAAAAGCCAGTATTACCTGAATATTAAAGATTTACGATGAGCGCCGGTGTGCTTGGCCTTTTATAACCCTTAACGTTAACTAATATCGCGTTCCTAGGTTATGTCGAACTGCGACTATTAAATACCTCGCATCTAATCCAATAAAGTTTAGCTTGATATCGAAGTTATACCCGTTTTGTTAAAAACGTGAAGCTCCTAACACAAAATAATCACTAACATCGTTAAAAGTTATTCATATAGCATAACTATTTATCTATATTTACCCTCACTATTGAGTAATTTATTTATCACTATGGATACTCGGTTATTAGGGCTGTTGATCTTTAAAGGTTAAATTTGCAGCAGTCTGTTTGGTGTTTAGGCAAGGCAGAGCCTATCTATACCCAAATTACCGCAATCTGCAGAATTCAGCGTTGAGGTGACTTGGGTATGATGTGGATATTCCCCATAAATAGGCATTAACGCAGCATCAATGGCAACCAGGGATGCCCGAAGGGTTCTTGCCTAGGGGCAATTAACTCTTTGTTGCCTGCATGGGTGTAGGTAAGAAGCGTGAGCAGGACGCGGAAGCTTTGCTTGGTTTTTACTCAACCCACTAGGTTACAAACCTCGCACTGCGATTTATTCGCCCCTAGTTTGAATGAATTTTAATTCGCAAAGGTCAACAGACCCTAACATTTGCAATATAAATGTGTAATTTGTTATGAGTAACTTAAAATTGATGGGGGTCAATCTACAAAACAAGTCAGGTGCGCTCGAAGAATAAACTAAACAACAATGGCTATTTTTAATTGATGTTGTTGCGGGAAAAGTCTTTAAGCATTGTGGGTTAACTAACCTGATCAAAGGGCTAGATCTATATCTAGCCCTTTTTAATTAGTAGGTAAAGCGCTTTATTAATTACCTTTCTCAAAGTCATTAACTTCGCGCTCGACTTCTTCTTTCGATTTACCATACTTTTGCTGAATTTTGCCAATAAGCTCTGTGCGGCTGCCTTCAATTTTGTCTAAATCACCGTCGGTCAGGTCACCCCATTTTTGTTGCGCTTTACCTTTCAGTTCTTTCCAATTTCCTTCGATACGATCGCTATTCATAATTAACTCCTTATTAAATGTGATGATTTGTCCATTTTAAAAAGCGTTACTAATAAAATGGTTTTTAACGTTCACTTATAAAGGTGCAAAGCTTATACCAGTCAACGTAGTTTTTATTTTTAAAGCTATATCAGTTGGTTAAGTTTAATGATGCATGAAAGAGTTATAGCAGTTGGCGAGATTTATAAAAATTCTGCAGGGTGGCTTGTAATTATTGCAAGTACACTGTGCTGGTTTTTATAAGTACAAAAAAAGCGAGCTCTTAAAGCTCGCTTTGCTGTTTAATAAAGGAATTAATGTCTAAAGCTTGGCATTAGCGCAGGAATGCCTGGCAGCATACCTACCAGTGCCATTACACCGGTTAATAACACAAACATAATAAGTGGGATGATCCAGCGACTCATACGCGATAAATCAGCACTTCTTTCTTTACACCCAATAAGGCCTAAATTATCAAGTAGCATAGTGAGTGACCAACCAAATGCTGGGTTCACTAAGCTTGATGCAAACACCACAATGGCGGCTGATTGTGTGGTTTTACCTTCGCGGGTCATTTCCATACCCGCTTCAAGTAGAGGGATAAACACCCCTACAATTAAGGCGACACATAATACGGGTTGCCAAATCGCTAAATCCATTGGGTAGCCCCAAACACCCGCGATAATACAAAATAACGCAGTTAAAATAGCGCCTGCAGGAATAGGGCGTTTTGCAATAGCAGCAGGAACAATGTACGTCCCCCAAGATGATGCAAAGTTAGCCCCGCCTAAAAGTGAGCCAAAGGTTTGTCTTGTTGATGCGCTAAGCATGGTATCGTCGATATTCATTTGTACTTTTTCAGTACGTTCAGGGTAGCTTATTTTTTGAAATACTTGATGGCCTAAAAAGTCAGGTGACCACATAGCAACCGCTAATACTGCAAAAGGAAGCACAACTACAAAGCTTTCAGCGGTTGGTAAACCAAGCATCCAACCGGTGTTTTCGCCCCACCAATACATAGGGTTCATGTTTGGTAAACCCGGTGCGGTATTAAACTCAAACGGTGCGCCCAATGCAAAAGCAGTAAAACCGCCAATTAAACAGCTCAGTGGTACGGCTAACCAACGTTTTTTGTAGTGCTCTAATAAAGCGTAAAGTAAAATAGTGGCTAAAATAACGATAAACGCAATGTGGGTCATTTGAATTTCTTCGGCCCATGCAAACAGCTTTTTAACCTGAGAGGTGGTACCAACAAAGCCCAAATAAAGCAGTAAGCCACCACATACTCCTTTACTGGTAAGTTTGGCCATGAGGCTGCCGCCTTTACTAAACGCTAATATCAATCCAAAGGCACCTATGAGCAAACCAAAGGCCATAGGGTGGCCGCCTGCGGCAACTACAATCGGAATTAACGGAATAAGTGGGCCATGGGTACCGGCTAAGTTAGCAGTAGGTAAAATAAATCCTGAAAACAATAATATAAATAACGAAACAATTAAAAGCTCATAGCGAACATTTTCAAGTACAAAGTCATCACTCAAACCCAAAGGGCCTGCAAATGTGGCAGCAATGGCAGCAACCATCACAACTTTACCTATGGTCGCGGCCATAGCTGGAATAGTGTCTTCAAATTCAAAGCGATAATCTCTAAACGGTAAGTTGGGACGCCAGCGTTTTGGCTGCATAATTTGCAGTTCGTGCTCTAGATAAGCGTCGCGGCTTTCAAACTCTGAGCTGGGCTTATGAAGATTTTCATAGCTATCGGACTCGGTTTGAGTATTCGCTCCTTGTATAGCATCAGATGAATTATCATCTAGCGGCTTGGTGGTCATGACTTCTCCTGCAACTTAGTTGCTAACTCAAAATAAAAATACAGCTTTTACAAAGCAAATGAACATTGAGTGCGCAGGGTAAAACAGCGTGCTACAGATTGTAATTAGGCAAAAGGTCGTGCATAGCCCAGTTTAACGCTTTGTAAATGTTAATAAAAATAGCAAAGGGATATGTTGTAACTAGCTTATTAAATTTAAAAGATGTTTAAATTCAGTGGTTTAACATGCCGTTTTTGCAGTGTGCTTTTGCAATGAAAAATAGCAAAAAGGTCATAAAATCAGCTGTTTTAGCCGCAATCATTCTTTAGTCTAATAAAAGTGGCGTTAGCCGATTTTTGCTTATTTTAAATACAATTAACTCCAAAGTTGCGTAAAACGTCATAAGTAGCGGTTGGGTTTTCTTTTCAGTGATAGGCTTACTTTTTGGTTATAACTTGACGACTAACTTAAAACGAAAAAGTAATTACGGACTAAAAAGTGGCATTTTTTGCTACAATGGCGGCAAAGTAATTTAGGGTAAATAGCGTGCTGCCGGTTCAAGAAATATATACTTCACTCATTGATGCATTAAAAGCCAACCCAATCACCTTGCTGCAAGCGCCGCCTGGTGCTGGTAAATCAACATGGTTGCCATTACAGCTTATGCGCGATGGGCATTACAAACACATAGTGATGTTGGAGCCGCGGCGCTTAGCCGCACGTAATATTGCCAATTACCTAGCGCAATGCCAAAGTGAATCCCTTGGGCAAAGTGTCGGTTTACGGGTGCGAGGTGAGAGTAAAGTCAGCGCCCAAACTCGCCTTGAAATAGTCACCGAAGGCATGCTGACACGCATGTTACAAAACGATCCCGAGCTCAGTGATGTTGATTTACTGATTTTTGATGAGTTTCATGAACGCTCCATCGCAGCAGATACCGCACTGGCTTTTGCTTTAGAATCGCAAGCGGCGCTGCGTGAAGATTTAGCCATTATGCTGATGTCGGCTACCCTCGATAGCTATCGTTATACCGCATTTTTTAATTGCCCAGTGATTCAGTCAAGCGGGCGAAGTTACCCGATTGACGAAATATATTGCCCACTAAAAGATGAAGGCCGCTGGCTTGATGCTATCCCCGCTATTATAAAACAAGCACTCAATGAGCAAAAAGGCAGTGCACTGGTATTTTTACCCGGCCAGCGAGAAATACTGCGAGTGCAACAAGCATTGAGCGACTTACCTAGCAACTGCCTAGTTGCCACATTATTTGGCGAGCAAGATAAAGCCAATCAACAAGCTGCAATAGCGCCCGCGCCTGAGGGAATGCGAAAAGTAGTACTGACCACCAATGTTGCCGAAACCAGCTTAACCATTGAAGGCATTCGAATTGTGATTGATAGCGGCAAGCGCCGTGCAGCGAGCTTTAATTTAAAAACCGGTGTAACTGAGCTTACCACGCAAAGTATATCGCGCTCATCGGCGGTGCAACGCGCAGGGCGTGCAGGGCGAATTGAACCTGGGGTTGTGTATAGACTTGGCTCCAAACAAACCTTTGAGAGACGAAACAGCCACGATAACCCCGATATACTTACCTCAGATATTAGCCAACTGATGCTTGAGGCAAAGCAATGGGGAGCAAGCATTAGTGAACTCACTTTGCTTGACCCGCCGAGTGAGCAACAATGCAGCCAAGCTAAAGGTTTATTAACTATGCTTGAAGCGGTAGATAACCACGGTAAGCTCACCGCACTGGGTGGTAAAATGCTGAGTTTTGGTGCTGATATTCGTTTAGCGCACATGTTATTAAAAGCGCAAATGTTAGAGCCACGGTTAAGTGGAATTTATCGCTTGGCTATTTATTTAGTGGCTTTACTTGAAAGCCGTATTAATAGCGCCAATGAGCTCAATCTAGCGCTGCACAGCCAACAGCAACGACCACATCCAGTTTTTAAACAACAATTAAACTACTGGCTAAAACGCTTAAAATTTACCGACAGCAAAACAGAGTTAAACACCGAGCATTTAAGCTTATTAGTGTCGCTTGCCTACCCAGATCGCATCGCTAAAAAACGCGGTAATGGCTACTTGCTTGCTAATGGTGCAGGCGCCGAGCTAAACAATGATTATTGGCATAACGATGAATACTTAACGATTGCCAGTATGGGCGGACATAAAGGCGGGCGTATTTTTGCGGCTACGGCGCTAAACCCATTAGCGCTTAAAGACTATTTACCGCATTTATTTACGGAGTTGACCCGCTGCGAGTTTGATGAAAAAACCGCACGGTTTATTCATCAGGATGAATTAAAGCTTGGGGCAATTACGCTAAGCAGCCAACCGAGTAAACACACGCTTGATAAAACTGAGCGTGCAAAGGCGTGGCTTAGTTTGTTTACTAAGCGGGGCTTTTCACTGTTTAACGAGCAAAAAGAAAGTGAGCAGTTACTTATTAGAATGTGCCTAGCCAGCAAATTGATGCCAGAACAGTTTCCTGTTATTAATCAGCAGCAGCTCATTGAAACAGCAGGTGATTGGTTAGGGGTATACCTTGAAGATATTAAAACCCTTGAGCAACTTAAAAAGTTTAATTATTTTGAGGCACTACAAAACTGTTTTAATTGGCAACAGCAAAGCGAGCTAAAATCGTTACTGCCGCTGCGCTTAACGGTCCCTAGTGGCTCAAACATTAAAATAGAATATCAACTTGATGGCCCCGCCAAGCTCAGTGTGCGAATGCAAGAGGTATATGGCTTAACAAGTACGCCAATGTTGGCCAACGGCAAAGTTGCCCTGTTAATGGAGTTGTTATCGCCAGGCAAACGCTCACTACAGTTGACTCAAGACTTAGCCCATTTTTGGAATAGCAGTTACCGTGAGGTACAAAAAGAGATGAAAGGGCGTTACCCTAAGCACTTTTGGCCAGACGATCCTGCCAATAGCGTTGCCACTAATAGAGTAAAAAGCAAAATGTGATCACGCTTTTTTAATTTAACTTTAGACGTTGACCATGCGTATAACGAATATTATTGGGCGTTTTACAAACGACTAAACTACTATTACTTTAATGCTGATATATTACGGTTGTGCATATGAGCGATAAGGTAGCGAGCGTTTATAACTAATTGAAGATGCGGCTAACAATCTAAAAGTGATGATAGAGGGGACATGCATGAAAGGTGTTATTTTTAGAGGGCTTGAAGCACTGGTTATTGAAAAATGTGGCATGGCTGCATGGGACGACTTACTTGAAAAAAATGCACCGGAGGGTCGTGTTTATATTTCTGCAGAAAGTTACCCGGATGAAGAAATGGTTGGTTTAGCACAAGATGTAGCCGCAGCACTTTCTATGTCTATGCCTGAGGTATTAAAGGCCTTTGGAGAGTATTTATTTTCTCACTTAAAGGCACGTCATCCAAGCATTGTTGCTAACTTTAATTGTTTTGCTGATCTCATTATTGGTATTGATAAAGTAATTCATGTTGAAGTCGCTAAGCTTTATCATGAGCCTAATTTACCTGAAATTGACGCCCAAATTATTGAAGACGGGTTTATTTTAATGCGTTACAACTCTAAGCGGCAGCTTTGTATGTGCGCCGAAGGGCTTATTTTTGGTGCTGCATCTCATTATGGAATAGATGTAACACTAAACCATGTTCAGTGCATGCATGATGGCTCTGATACATGTTTAATTGAAGTAAAATATGAGACTCCCCATGGCTGAAGACGACTACAATTATAAAAAAGCGTACCTGCGCGAAAAGTCAGCCAGAGATCAATTAGAGATATTACTAGAAGACAAAACACGGGCACTGTTTATTGCCAATCAAGAATTAGAAAAAAAGCTCGAAATGGTCAAAAATCAACAAGTAACTCTAATGCAAAGTGAAAAAATGGCTACTTTAGGCCAGCTTTCTGCTGGGGTCGCTCATGAAATCAATAACCCGCTTGCTTATATAACCAGTAATGTAGAAAGTATAAAATTTATAAAACCCGTGCTGGTTTCGTTAATGACGGCGGCTCAACAATTTGTAGATAAATCGATTTCAGTATCGCAGTTGGAGTCTATTTTAGTTCAGCTCAATCAAGAGAACGATTTAAGCTTTATTGTGGACGATATTGATGACTTAGTTGATGATACCCAAGAGGGATTAGAGCGCATAGCTCATATTGTTAGTAACCTTGTCGACTTTGCAAGCCTAAAAGACAACGTAACTGCAATGGCAGATATTACAGAATCACTCAATGGTACACTAAAACTACTCGACAACCAGCTAGGGACGTGTGCTATAGAGTTACACATTGAAAAGTTACCTCTAACACGGTGTAATATATCATCTATGAAGCAAGTGTTTGTAAACTTATTAATTAATGCCAAACACGCCTGCGACGATTTGCGCGATCAGCAAGGAAAAATAAGAGTTAAGCTGTTTGCCAATGAAAACAATATTTACATAGAGGTGGCAGATAACGGCTGTGGAATGAACGCTGATACACTTAAACAAATGTTCGATCCCTTCTTTACCACTAAACCCGTAGGCCAAGGCACTGGTATGGGAATGGCTATAGTTTACAATGTACTTAAAGAGCACAATGGCACTATAGAGGTTGAAAGTGAAGTGGGTATGGGGTCTTTAATACGTTGTGTAATACCTATTGCTACATAACTTTGTAAGCTTAAAGTTTTAAAATGTAGGCATGACTAAAAAGTGTGTTGTGGCTATTGAGCGTAGGTATAAGTATTTTAACTCGATACTTCTTGTCCGCCGTGTTGCTCGGCTAAATCATCAAGTTCGGCAACGGTATAATCAAATCCGCTTTCATCATATTCGTAGCTTACTTTAACGCTGTCGCCGCCATTAAAAAGACGTGTTTTTACGTCATTGACTGGCCAATCTTTTAATTCGTGTAAAAAGCGGTTGGCTACTTGTGATGACTCAAACCGGTAACTAATCTCTGTTTTCATAAATAATAATACCCTGATAATTTTACCCCCGTAGTTTGTTGATTTTTACCAAGGAGTCAAGTTATCTACTTTAAAAGGGCAATAAATTATGACTTTATAGATACTTATCGGTCATAGTAATCTAAATTGGAGTGTTAACAGTATAAAGCTTGTTTAAAAAATAATAACCATATAACAATAACGGAGTAGGCAATGAAACATTTAGTGACCTTAGTTGGGCTTATCGCTTTTTTAATGGTGGTACTACCGGGACCCCTTTATAAATTTAATATGGTTGAGCTAGGTACTGCCTTTGCTGGTTTTAGATTAGGCGTTTATGTTGGTGGGGCAGCATTAGCCTTATTATTAGTTCAAGTGCTATTCATGCGTAAAACACTGAGCTTAGTCAGTGCAGTGATCACGGTTATTTTTGCAGCTGTTGCTATTGCAATGCCACTTAATATGATGAATACAGCAAAAAGTGTTCCGCCAATTCATGATATTTCTACCGATTTGATTAACCCGCCTAAATTTGTTGCGGTAGTGCCTTTGCGTGCAGATTCGCCAAATCCGGTTGCTTACGCGGGTGAAGAAACGGCAGCGCAGCAACGTAAAGCGTACCCAGAACTAAAACCGCTCGAGTACAACCAAACTCAAACAGAGCTGGTGGCAGCAACTACTAAAGCAATGGAAAATTTAGGCTGGGAACTGGTCAATAGCGATGTTAATAACGGAATTGTTGAAGCGACAGACACCACGACCTGGTTTGGCTTTAAAGACGATGTTGTGGTTCGTATTAACGATAAAGGCAGTAAGCGTGTGGTCGATATACGCAGTAAATCACGCATTGGTAAAAGTGATTTAGGTAAAAATGCGCAGCGTATTAAAACACTCATTGAAGAGTTAAATGCCGTTGTTGTGGAATAATTGATAACAGAAAAACAGCCCTGCACTTTGCGGGGCTATTTGCAGTTGCACATGATCAGCTTATGTTCATAGCTGACAGTGCATACTGTGTATGATTTTTAATAAACTATGGAGTTATTATGAAAACAGTCGGATATGCAGCAAAAAGCCAAGGTTCTGAACTCACAGAGTTTTCTTTTGAGCGCCGCGATTTACGAAATAACGATGTAGCAATAGAAATTTTATATTGTGGTGTGTGTCATTCAGACTTACACGCAGTGCGTAACGACTGGGGTGGTAGTAATTACCCATTAGTTCCAGGGCACGAAATTGTAGGTAAAGTAATATCAGTCGGTAGTGATGTTAAAAAATACAAACAAGGCGATACCGTTGCTGTAGGGTGTATGGTTGACTCCTGCCAAAGCTGTGACCAATGTGATAATCACGAAGAGCAATTCTGTCGTGAAGGCATGGTAGGTACTTACAGCGGTACCGATAGAGTTAACGGCGAAATGACTCAAGGTGGTTACTCTAAACACGTTGTAGTGCGCGAAGAGTTTGTATTATCAGTGCCTGAAAATTTAGAATTATCACGCGTGGCGCCGTTACTTTGCGCCGGTATTACTACTTATTCACCGTTACATAAATGGGGTGTAAAAACAGGTAGCCGAGTTGCTGTGGTAGGCCTTGGTGGATTAGGTCATATGGCGGTTAAAAATGCAGTAGCAATGGGTGCAACCGTTACTGTTATTGGTCGTACAGAGTCTAAAAAAGAAGATGCAATTAAGCTCGGCGCACAGCATTATTTAGTATCAAACAATGATGATGAAATGAAAAATGCGCAGTCAGCGTTTGATGTCATTATTGATACCGTGCCTGTAAAGCATGACTTATCAATTTACACACCGCTACTTGATATCGATGGTACCTTGGTTATTGTTGGCCAAGTAGGCCCAGTAGATGAGCTAAACACAGTTCCTCTTTTAATGGGGCGTCGTCGTGTAGCCGGTTCGTTAATTGGCGGCATTGCAGAAACACAGCAAATGCTTGATTTTTGTGGTGAGCACAACGTACTGCCAGAGTGTGAAATGATCAACATAGACGAAATTAACACCGCTTATGAGCGTATGGAACGCTCTGATGTGCGATACCGTTTTGTTATTGATATGTCATCTATTAGCGTTTAATACGCTAAAGAGTAAAATGTAAAAAGAGCCGCTTAGCGGCTCTTTTTGTTTTTATTAACAAGGCTGTGCCTGTTTAGTTTTGTTACCGCTAATTTGTATATAACTAAGCAGCCACATTAACAGCCCACCTAAAAATAAAGCCGCAGCAACATAGCCTGTTTGATTTGGCGCTGCCCCTTTTGCGATAGCAATGCCGCCAACCCAAGGGCCAATAGCATTTGCAATATTAAACGCACACTGCACTAATGCCCCAATCATGGCGTGGCCGTCAGGTGATACATCCATTAATAGCGTTTGCACTAAGGTTGATAGCCCTAAGCTGCAGCCAATAAAAAATATAACCGCATACAGCAGATAAATATTATAGCTGGCACTTACATATGCAAATGCAAAAACAATGGTAGAGGCAAGCGTAAATCCGGTGGTTTTTATCGCTGATTTATCGGCAGCTTTACCTAGCACGTAATTACCGAGCGTAGAGCCAATACCAAACATCACCATAGCAATTGAAATTGTATAGGGCGCGCTCTGAGTGACCTCTAAGATCGTATCGGCCACATAGGTATAAATACAAAATACGCCACCAAAACCAATAATAACAATCCCTAATATTGACCAAACTAGTTTGTTTTTTAGCACCCCTAATTCGTTGAGTAAGTTAGAGGTATGGATGTTTTTAACATTAGGCACCACGTTATACACAAAAATAAAGGCAATAAACGCCAACACCCCAGCCGCAGCGAGGCAATAACGCCAACTAAGATTTTGCCCAACCAATGTCACCACAGGCACACCAACGATAGTGGCTATGGTTAAGCCCATAAACACTTTTGACATAAAGCTAGCGCGTTTTCCTTGCGGCGCTATATCAGAGGCCAGTAATAACGCGGCACCAAAATAAGCGCCATGGGGAAGGCCACTTAAAAACCTAAACAGCACCAGTTGTTCTAACGAGGTCGCTAATGCACTTAAACTGTTGGAAATACACATTAAGCTTAAAAATAATAATAGCGCTCGTCGTTTTCGCATATTTGCCGTTGCTAGCATTAAAATGGGTGCGCCAACCACCACCCCAAGAGCATAAGCACTAATAGCATAACCACTTTGTGACGGGGTACTGCCAAAAGCCTCACTAATTAATGGCAACATAGGCATCATAGAAAATTCAGATAACCCTAAAATAAAAGTACCCAACGCCAGCACAATTAAAATAGCGGTTCTATTGGGCTGATCCGACGGCGATGTAGTATCAACTGCCATATAAAATCCTTGAAGATAATAAATAAAATTTAGGGTCTGTTGACCTTTGCGGATTAAAATTTGTTCAAACTAGGGGCGGTTTAATCGCGGCGCGAGGTTTGTAACCTAGTGGGCTAAGTAAAAACCGAGCAACAAAGAGTAAATCGCCCCTAGGCAGAACCCGAAGGGCAGCGCCTGTTTGGCATTGATGCTGCGTTATCGCCTATTTATGGGGAATAACCACACCACATAGGCTCTGCCTTGCCTAAATACCAAACAGGCTGCTGCAAATTTAACCTTGAAAGGTCAACAGACCCTAATAACAAACTAAACGCCAGTGCGTTTAAAAATAAAGCACACACGCTTATTTAGTTGAATGTGGAAATGAGGAATAAAGAGGCGTGTATTTTAAATTAAAAGCTCTCTTTCGTCATGGACTAAACCATGATTTAAATTATTTGCTGATTTGCAGTATATCTATTTTGATTTTTTGATGATCGTTGAGCTAAAAACTAACAAAGTGCGACAATATGTCGCGCTTTTTATATTGCCGCAGCACGTATAATTTACCCACAAAATTTTTGTGGTAAATCAATAATGACTGATAAAAAAAATCCTTTAACCTCCTATTTATTATCGCCTTTGGCACTTGTTATAAGTGGCGTGTTATCGCCTGTTGCCTTTGCAGATGACGCCTCAATTGAAATTATTGAAGTGCACGGTCAAGCACAAAACAAACACCTATCGTTAGGTTCATCTGAATCGTTATTAACTGATTTAGGTGTGGACTTTTCAGCCGCCGGTGGCATGGCTAACTTACCTGTTTTGAATGGTTTAATGGGCGATAGAGTGGCGGTACTGGTTGATGGAGCGCAAATCACCGCCGCCTGTGCTAACCAAATGAACCCGCCACTGTCGTATATTTCAGCCAATCAAATTAGTAGCTACAAAGTAATTGCGGGTATTTCTCCGGTAAGCGCCGGTGGCGATAATATTGCAGGGGTGATCGCGGTTAATTCTATTTCACCTCAGTACAGTGAAAGCAAGCAACTTGGCTGGCACTCTGGCTACGTATCAGCCCAATACAATACGCTAAATAACGGCAAAAAGGTCGGCGCAGGTATGCGCATTGCCAGCGACGTATTCAGTTTTAATTATCAAGGTGCGTTTAGCGATGCTAACAGTTATGAAGATGGTAACGGCGATTTAGTGCTCGATACCCTGTATCGCGCGCAAAACCATAGTTTAAGTGCTGCCATGCGCGATGATAAACAGCAGTTAGTGGTAAAACTAAGCCATCAAAAAATACCGTATCAAGGCTTTGCTAACCAGTATATGGATATGACAGATAACACCAGCTATGGCGCTGTTGCCCAGTATAAGCGTGCTTTTACAAACAGTGAGCTTGAAGCGCAGTTAAATTGGCATAGCGTAAAGCATGAAATGGGCTTTTTCAGCGCAGAAAAAACCGGAAAAATGCCAATGAAAACCGACGCCGAAGATATAAGCACTCAGTTAAAATGGCGATTAGCGCTTGATAACAACAGCCAGTTATTACTCGCCCAAGAGTACCATTATATGAATATTGATGATTGGTGGCCTGCGGTTGAAGGCTCAATGATGATGGGGCCAAATGACTACAACAATATTAATAACGGCCGGCGTCAGCGTATTGCCTTGCTTGCTGAATATGAAAGCCAATTTAACAAACACTGGTGGTTAAATGCCGGTGTGCGGTTTGAAAATGTAATGACCAATACCGACGATGTTAAAGCTTATAATGCAGGTATGAGCTCTATGGGTGCAATGCATGCCATGACAGGTATGAACAAGATGCCAAATGATGCCATGGCGGCTAAAGAGTTTAATAGCCAAGATCGAAAACAAACAGATAACCTTGTTGATGCAAACCTGTTGCTTAACTATCAATTAAGCGAGAACGATGAGCTACAGATTGGTCTAGCACGTAAAAATCGTGCACCTAATTTATACGAGCGCTACAGCTGGGGCGTGGGTAATATGGCGACTACAATGATTGGTTGGTACGGCGATGGTAACGGTTATATTGGTAATATAAACCTTAAACCTGAAACCACGCACACGCTGAGCACTACTTACACTAGTATGGCAAAAGACGACAGCTGGCGTATAAGTGCTAACGCTTGGGTGAGTGATGTAGATGACTATATTGATGCCAATATAGTAAGAAACTTTAACCGCACCACGCTTGCCACCACTGCCCGTAATGTACTTATGTTTAATAATGTGGATGCCACACTTTATGGCGTAAAACTTGACGCGGTTTTAGCTCTGCACGAGTCTAAGCAGTATGGGAGTTGGTTATTAAAAGGCAACATTATTAATACTCGTGGTAAGCGCGACGATACTAATCAGCCTTTATACCAAATTAAACCATTACAAACCCAATTTGCTATTAATCAGCAAATTGGCCGCTTTGAAAATGCACTTACATGGCAATGGGTTGATAGTAAAACCCGTTTAGATAGCAATCGTCTAGAAAACCAAACTAAGCAATATCATTTACTTAGCTTAAGCTCAAAAGCTAGTTGGGATGCACTTACCATGAGTGTTGATATTACCAACCTGCTTGATGAGTACTATGAATTACCATTGGGTGGAGTGAGTATTGCTGAGTTTAAACAAGACATGTCGCAGGGCTTTAATCAGTTAGCAGGGCAGGGGCGCTCTATTAATTTAGCCATGAGTTATGCGTTTTAAAATTAGCTAATGAAGATGAAGTAACGCTGTCAGATTCGATTCCAGATTGAATCGAATTTGACAACTTAAGTTGAGAAAGTTACTTTTTTATTATTGCGGCTACTAATAATTAATTTACTTTCAATCTATTCATTAAGTCTGATGGAGCAAAATACAAAATAGTTCTACCGTCTTTTGTGGGTAAAAGCAGTTTCAAATCTACTAATTTATTTAAATATCCTCTTGAAGTATTTTCAGATATACCGTAAGAATTTGCAGTTTCTTTAACTGTAAAAATTCTCCCAGGCTCTTTTGTGCCTTTTTTGACAAGATCCTTTTGCACAAAATTTAATATATTACTGAACTTTGAATTTTCTAAAATTTGAAGTACTTCATTAAATTCTTCGGTTTTAGATTTAAGATATTCTTGTAGTTCTTCAAAAGCATCTAAAATTACATCAAGTTGAAAATCGATAAAATATGTCAAATCGTTTTGATCTTTTTCTGTATACATGTAAGAAAGGCCGTAGCCTTTAGGGTCGTCTTTAAGTAATTTACTGATTGATATATACCTGAAAAGCTCATAGTCATTTTTAAGCATAAACCAGTAAAATAGTGCTCTCGCAGTCCTCCCATTCCCATCTCTAAAAGGGTGCTCATAACCGATCATAAAATGAAGGATAATTGCTTTGATTACTGGGGGAATAAACTCACTACCATTCATTCCAGAGTGATCTTCATTTGCAAAATCACAAACACATTGAAGTCGTTCAGAGATTTTCTCAAAGCTAGGTGGTTGATGAGCAATTTCTCCTCTATTATCTTCTACATATATATCATTATCCTCTCTAAATTCACCAGGGATAACATTATTTTCCGTAGTTAAATTAGTGGCCTTTTGGTGGAATTCTAGAATTAGATCTAAGGTTAAATTAGCTTTAGCTTTTTTCTCGGCAAGCTTCAAAAGAAAGAAGTTATTGAGAATCATTCTTTCATCTTCATCTACAGGCTCTCTTTCATCCTCCAGCATTTTTTTTGCTACTTCTCTTGTAGTCGAGGCACCTTCCAGTTGGGCACTTGTTATAGCTTCTTCCATAATTAGAGAAGAGACCAAAAACTTACGTTGAATTTTATCTGATGCGGCTTTATCAGCTACAGCACCAACACTACCACCAGCAATTTTAATAATCTTATGAAGCTTTGCTTCCATTGAATGCGGTGTGCAGTATGAAAATAAATTATCTTTATCACATTTTAGTGGTATGTACTTCATTTGTATTGTTCTTTTGAACTTTATAGCAGACCAAATATCTTTTGCTTCAGCTTGAGGGACTCTCCATTTTAATAGACTCCAATGTAAATAATGTCCTTTTTCATCTGTAGCGTCATATTTGTTAATGTATTTGCCTATTTTTTCGTAGTCTACATTCGAAAGTTCAAATTTGGGTGCTCTTTCAACACTTGGTTTAGCCATGTTAACTCAAATATTTTTTTTTGCGTTTGGTTTGTTTAATAATGACACTTAAAGCGGGAAAGTCAATTTATCCTTTTTGAAGGTAAGGAGGTAAAAAAGATAAATGTAGCCTTTATCCGGATGGCACTATCTGATGATTTCAACCCCCATTATTAATAGACTTTCTCCCAGAAATTGGTATTTGATTTAAGATAAAAACTATAACACACGCGTAAATAGTAGATTAATTGTGGTCACAAAAATCAATAAACTGCGTTAGCAGCGGATTTTTGTATTTGTCCTTATGCATCACTAACCAAAACTGTCTTTGCATGGAGTGGTTTAAGTTAAGCTGCGTAACGCGGCCATCGTTTAAAGCGTACTGTGCCGCGAGTGACGATAAACATCCCAGCCCTAATCCTTCTGCAACGCTGTTGATCAATGCCTCTGTGGTATTGAGCTCAAAGCTTTGGCACCAATTATCGATATGCGTTGCGAGGTTTTGTAAAAAGAATGAGCGTGAGCCAGATCCAGCTTCTCTTAATACCCATTCGCTGTTTGCTAAGTCATTAAAGTTAATCTGTGGTTTTTTAACTAAAGGATGGGATTGCGGCGCAATAATACACATAGAGTCTTGGCTAAACACGGTTGAGACTAAGTCACTTTGCTGGGCATGGCCTTCTATAAGTGCAATGTCGAGTTCAAAGTCGCGCAGTTTTTGACAAATAAGCTCAGAATTTGAAATAAAAACCTGCTGAGAGTAATGCTGCTGTTGTTGGCGAAAGCCACTGAGTATAAAGGGTAATACATGATTACCAATAGTATCGCTGGCACCTATTTTTAACGTGCCGCTGGCTTTTGCGTGGGGCGAAAAAAGCGCATTAATATCATTGGCTCTGTGCAGTAATTCATCAGCAAGGGGCAGTAATTTTTGCCCTTCTTGATTTAAAAATAAGCGATGATTTATCCGATCAAACAGTGGATGCCCTAACTGCTTTTCAAGCTCACTAAGAGCCATGCTAACCGCCGCTTTAGATAAAAACAGTGACTCAGACGCCGCTGTAAGCGTGTTGTGCTGGGTTATACCTACAAACACTTTAAGTTGTTTAAGTGAAATATTCATGAGCTTGATGTTTAGTTTTTATGAACATGTGTTCTATATAATTAGATTTAACTAAACAAAATGCAAGGTTAAACTTCTTTATAAGATAAACAGTGAGTGTGGAGTATAAACATGTTTAATTATATAAAAGCCAAAGTAATAACCGCACCTACCCCAATGGGTGGATTAGCATTAGGCATAGCCAGCCTTGGTTGGGCCTGGGAAAATATGTTTAATGTAAATGGCACAGCGCAATACACTGGGGCGGCAATTGCGAGCGTATTATTGTTAATACTTGGCTTAAAATCTTTACTGCACCCGCAATTACTAAAAGCCGATTTAGCGCACCCTGTTGCAGGCAGTGTGGTGCCTACTTTTGCTATGGCAACGTTGGTGGTATCTAATTCGTTAGGGCATGTTAACTCTGTAGCTGGCGATGTACTTTGGGTTAGCGCATTTATATTGCATTTGGGATTTTTACTGAGCTTTATTATTCATCGTGTTCGTGGATTTAAAATTGAGCATATGGTGCCAAGTTGGTTTGTGCCACCTGTGGGGATTATTGTTGCCGATGTCGCGTTTTCGGGCAATCCCGCACTGCTATTTTTAGCACAAGGGGCACTTTATTTTGGCATGTTAATGTACGCAGTTATGTTACCAATAATGATTTACCGGATAATATTTGCAGAGCAAATTCCTGATGCTGCACAGCCTACACTGGCTATATTAGCGGCGCCAGCAAGTTTATCGTTAGCGGGGTATTTCACTGTGGTGACCAATCCGTCGCCAGTAATAATAGGGGGATTATTTGGTATTGCCATACTAATGACACTCATTATTTACACAGCCTTTTTTAAATTACTGCGCCGCACATTTTGCCCAGGGTTTGCTGCATTTACCTTTCCCATAGTTATTGGTGCTACGGCGTTATTTAAACTTGCAGATTGGATGCAAACGATGAATATTGATATGCAGTTTATAAATCAAATATACCATTTAGCGGTATTTGAATTGCTAGTGGCTACAGCAGTGGTGTGTTATGTCGCTGGTCGCTATTTATTTCACTTTAATGTAGTCAAGTTTCAGCGTTTGGCTACGTCGCAGTAGCATCTGAGGCGTTATTCGGTTTCTTGTGTATCAATTTGCTCATCAGCTTGTTCGGCAAGCTTTGCACGCTCAGCTTTTGAGATATAAGCGGGCTTATTACTTTTATGTAATTTAGCATTGGCGCGTTTATCTTTGTTATTAAACTTTGTAATGATCTTTTTTCTGCGATTCATGATTAACTCCGTAATTTTAAGGTGCACATTATACAGGCATCTTTAGTAAAGCTGTTAGATAAATATAGTGGCGGTTTTACGCTCTGTCGCAAAGCGTTGTTTGTTATTAAGCGAGAGCGTTATAGTCATGGTTCTTGGTTGTTAATTAAATAGGATTTGTTTTGAAAAAGTTAGCTTTAGCTAGTATCGCTTTATTGGCTTTTAACGCACAAGCACAATTAAATAAAATGAATGACAGCGTGGCTGATTACGCTGTTAATACCTACCAAAGTGCGCAAGTACATACACTCACAAATTTAGTATCGTTTCCAACGGTAAACAGGCCTAATATAGCAACGCCACAAAACCCAGACTTTATTGGCTTTAAAGCGCTACTAAAAATGAAAGCGGCTGAGCTTGGCTTTGATTATCAAGATTTAGGTTACACCGTACTTATTGGTATGGGGCAACAAACTGAAAAGGTAACCATAGTAACTCATGGCGATGTGCAACCTGCTAATGCCAGCAAATGGAAGCAAAGCCCATTTGTTATTGACACCTCAGAGGCGGGTAAGTTGGTTGGCCGTGGTACCGAAGATGACAAAGGCGCGATTGCAACGGCTATGTATGCCATGAAGGCGATAAAAGATAAAGGCATAGCGCTTGATAATCGTATTGAATTAATGATTTACCTAGCGGAGGAGTCTGACTGGGGGCCGTTAACTGAGTTTATGAAAACGTATCAGCAACCAAAGTATGCGGTAACCATTGATGCCTCTTACCCTGTAGTGGTTGCTGAAAAAGGCTGGAGCTTAATTGCGCCAACATTTAATGCAGCATCACCACAAACAGGTGTGTATGTCAGTGATGTAAGCGGCGGCGCATTTGCCAGTCAAATCCCTGAAGATGCCAGTCTATTACTACATAACGCCAACGAAACATTAATTAATCAATTAAAAGCAAACGCTAACACACTTAAGCAAGTTGAATTTAATTTTACAGAGCAAAATAACGCGCTGGCCATAAGTGTTAAAGGCATGTCGGCCCACTCATCTGAACCGGAATCAGGCGTTAACGCCATTGCTTATTTAGCTGAAATATTTAAAGACGTTGAGCTTGAGAGCAACAGTGATGGCCAGCTCATTGATTTTGTTAATCAGCTTATTGGTTTAGATATTCACGGTAAACAGTTTGGCGAAATTGCTTATAAGCATGACTTTATGGGGCCAATGACCGTAGCGCCTACGGTTATTGAACGAGAGGGTAATGCGCTTACTTTAGCGGTCAATGCTCGCCGTCCGGTTGGTAAAGATGAGACGTTACTTAAACAACAAATTGATACTGCGCTTGCTAATTGGCAAACGGCTAATCAGGTTACGTTAGCTAACATTAAAACCACCATTGGTACGCCCATGCTTTTAGATAGCGCACCCCATGCACAAAAGCTACTTGATATTTTTAAGCATTACACCGGTGATAAAAGCGCTGATTTTGTATCAATAGGGGGCGGTACAAATGCTAAGTTATTTGATAATGCGGTGTCGTTTGGCCCATCAATGCCGGGTAAACGTTATACGGGGCACTCAGAGCATGAATTTATTACCCTTGAGCAATTAGCACTTAATTTACGTATGTACACCGCCATGATGATAGAGCTGGGAAATATGTAATTTTGGCTATATAACCGATAGCAAATACTATAAAACCGCCATAACGGCGGTTTTATAGTAAGGCTGTGCTATTGAAAGTTTATCTCAGGCAAGCATTCAAACCCAGGTTTTGCAAATAAGTAACCTTGCATGAGCGCAATACCTGCGTGTTTTAACCACTGATATTCTTCAACAGTTTCAATACCTTCAGCGAGTGCTGTAACATTTAGCGCGCTAAACATGTTTAAACAATGGGTGACGATTGCTTGGCGGTTTTTATCTTTGTCGATATCTCTGATCAGCGCCATATCAAGCTTGATAATATCTGTTTGAAAATCGGCAAGTAGGTTTAATCCAGAATAGCCTGAGCCAAAATCATCAGTGGCTGTTTTAAAACCTAGCTCTTGGTAATAGCTTACTACACGTTTTACATGGGCGCTGTCTTCTATTTTTTCGACTTCGGTAAATTCAAACATAATATTTGTGGTAGGGAAATTATACTTTTTAGCGGCTTCTAAAGTGGTACGAATACAACGCTCTGGCTTGTAGATGGCGTTAGGTAAAAAGTTAATACTAAGCATTGAGTCTATATTTAGCTTTGATGCAAGTGCAATCGCTTTAATTCGGCATAACTGATCAAAGGTATAACGATTACTTTCGTTCACTTGAGAAATAATAGAGTAGGCCGATTCATTATTTAAACCACGGACAAGCGCTTCATATCCAAAAATAGTATTATTTTGACAATTCACAATAGGCTGAAATGCCATAGTAAAGTCAAAATCTAGCTCATTCGAATCAGCGCAATTGCTACAAGAAACTTTTTCGCAATCTAGTGATTTATCATTCATTCATCGTACCCTTTATTTTAACCTACAATAAGGTGTGGCTAAGTCTACCCTTAATCCTAACAAAGTATTGATATTTTACATAATCTATTTAACTGTTTTTGTTTAACCTTTTTGTAACTCAGCGCGATTAAACAGTACCTTTATTTCTATAATTAATGAAAAAGTAGCAATAAGGTTATGGCTTTTTTACATGCGCAGAACCTTACTATGTATGGACTTTAGGTGCTTTACGCCAAGCTTAATAGGGTAGGTCGTTACTTAAGTGAGGCGCTAAGCGAAATTTCAGTATTTAATAATTTTGAAATAGGGCAGCTTTTTTGGTTTGTTCGCATACTGTTTGACATTGCTCATTTGAAATATCGGCAATGGTTGCATTTACTTCAAGCGCAATGTGCGTCACAGCAAAGCCGTCATCCACTTCATCTAAACTACCCACGGCTATCGAGAGCGCCACTGTGCGTTGAGATATAACCCTAAGGGATCCCCAAAATAAATCATTATATTTCAATCACATCACTTACATCTATATTTTTCCAGTTTAGCCGCTCTATCACCTGCTTGAAGTAAGCAAAGCCTTCAAAATAATCTCGCCGTCGCAGTTGGAAAGGTTGCTTGGTACAGTAGCGCAGTCCGACAAACGCCCATGAAACTACTCGCCTACTTTTTGTTGAGTTAGCTTGGAAAGCACCTGTCTTTCCCGCCTTATCTATCACAGCACCTAACATCATCGTGAACCAGTGAGCCAATACCGCTATCAGCAACAATATGTTTAATCGACTGAGCTTGCTCGTTCTGTGCAGATCAGAACCTAAGCCAAACCGAACACTTTTTTGGTCGCAAAACCCTGCTTCTATCTGCATTCTCATGCCGTAAAGCTTTATCACTTTCTCGAGAAAGTGGTGTTTTTTGGGAAGCGAAGAAACCAGCAGCCACGGCTCTTTATAGCTACGATTCTTGTCCTTTTTGAGCAATTTATGACCCTTACCAACCAACACCGCATGGGTTTGATACTTTGCACTTTTAGTCAGCTCAATTGCACCAAGATCCTGGCTCTTACGGCGATTCTGTTTGAATAGAGACTGACATGAGGTGAAGCCGTCGCTATGCTCGGTTTTCAAGTGAGCCGTGCCGCGAACTCGGCTGATATAATGCCAGCCATTGCTTCTTACCGCTTTGAGCCAAGGGACTTTAAAACCGGCGTCCGTCACAATCACAGGCCGACATTCATCCGGCAAGATCAGCTTAAGCATTTTCAAAAATTGCTTTTGTACTTTAGGGCAATGGTACTGGAAGCTGAACGTACTTTGCTGGTAGAGAGTCATAGCACGACCTTCAGTGACAATGCTAGCTCGCAAAATACAATGCTTGTTTTTCGTATCCGCGTGGCTCCAATCAACCAGAATAATGGGGTGCTTCTCAGTCACAACAAAGCGACTCAAATGGACATAAATCGATGTCGATTGACGTAGCAGCGCTTGATTGCTAAGTAGCCGATCAATGCGTTTAATATCGTGCTTTTCAGTTGTTTTTGAATCCAAATTGCGACCAATGGAAGTCAAGGTACATTGCTGACAGCGTAAAAGAGACTTCACGGAAGCAAATAAAGTATTAAATCTAGCTTTGTGGATTGAGTCAGGGGTGACAGCGCGGAGCATATTGTGCAAAATAGTGAAAGCATTCATGGTGTTTAGGTCTGTTGTTTTTAGCGATTCATAAGATCACAAAACACCATGAATGTTCCCTCACTCTGTAAATTTCTTTAAAAACATAACCTGTTGAAATATTTAAACTAGTTTTGGGGATACTTTAGGATATAACCTTTACCTTTTTAATATCACCAGAGTCTGTTGAACGTGCCGTTTTTTGAATGTCATTACGTTCTCCTTGTTGAGGGGCTTTTTAGGTTAATTAGCCATACCGTGTCGTGTTTGCAAAAAGTTGTAAACACGACAGGGTAAAACGCGCTAAAAAGCGTATTTATATAGATAGGTGCAAAATAGAAGCCAGATAATTTAATAAACAATACTTACGTTACGTTTAAGTGTTATTTAAAGTTAGGTATTATTGGCTATTTGCAGGCGGTAAGGCGGCGTACTTTCACGGTTTTGAAACGCTAAAATAGCCTTGTTTTTTATAATTCCATGTTCAATATTGATAGCGCGGCGAATGGTGTCGTCTTTTTGCCATTGCGCTGGGCCGGCTAAAACAGTCGGTAAGTATACAATGAGCGCGGCAGAAATAGAGCGCGTTGCACTTTCCCATAAGTAACTAGGGGTATGATCAACCGCGTAATAATCAATAGTTTTATAGCTAAACATTGGGTGTTTAAATGTTGTTGGCTTTGCAAAAAAGAACCCCATCCCTTCATCACAACTTACATCTATTATAAGGCTATTAGGTTTTAAGCAATCGGCTTCAGATTCAATTACAAAATTAACGGGGTTTGCGGTTTCTTGGTAAGTGCCATTAACAATAATGTCAGCTTCACTAATAAGCTCAGTAAGCGGGCGCTGCGACCCATCGTGTTCCACTACCATCATACGGGCTTCGCCTTCAATACCTGGACGTATTTTCACATAATGACAATCAAGTACTTCTTCACGTACTTCATGATCGGGGCGTTGTATGCAAATCGTTATATCCCTAAAACCATGGGCTTTTAATGCATAAATAGCGCCTCGACTAACAGCGCCAAAGCTAAAAATAATGGTTTTACGTTGATTGCCATAATGCCCATCAATCCCTTTTAGTTGCAGTGCGTGTAATACCGCACAATAACCTGCCATTTCATTGTTTTTGTAAAAAGTATGGCGCCCAACATTGCCTTGTGGTGACCACACAAACATGTCTTCAAAAGCAATAAGAGTGAGTTTTCTATCAAGGGCGGCTTGGGTAATGGCTTGTTGTTGCACGCAATGTACATAGCCCCAAATTGTGCCGCCTTTTTTAAGCTCTTGTAAATCAGCAAGCACTGGTTTGGCAATAATCACGGTGCCTAGTTGAGTTAAAATGTCACTACGGGTAGCAATGCCGCCTGTCAGTGCTGCAACGTCTTCGTCGCCCATATTAAATGCCGCGCCATAACCTTGCTCAAAAATCATTTTTTTTCTGAGTTTTTCAGGTATGCGCATTAAATGCGCAGGATGAATAGGGTAGCGTCTTTCATCTGTTTTACGTGATGTTCCAATTACGCCAATAGTTAATTCACTCATGCTATTTCCTTTGATTAAAGTATGCTGAGTTTATAAACGAATAATGCTACATCGCTAACAAACAAAGAGAGGTTTTACAGGCAAGCTCACGCCATGGCTGTAAAAAATAAGGCTTGGTAATGTTCTTTTAATTAGCTGTGCTAGGTTTAATGAATGTTGAGCAGGCAGAGGGTAGAGTGTTAACTTGCATTGAATAACAAGTTGAAACGTTAACCACTATAACAGGTATGTAAGATATAAACTGAGATTAAAGCGAATATGCGTGTATTGGTTTTTATAAGCGGCTATTTGCTGCGTTTGCAGCGCTCTGAGCAATAAATAACGTTATCCCAATCTCGTTGCCACTTTTTACGCCACGCAAACGGCTTATTGCATACTGGGCAAATTTTTTGCGGTAAGTTAAGTTTTTTGTGCGCCATAATTAGGTGTTCTCTTTATTACTGTTACTGCGAGTTTTGCGTTTTACACGGGTAACCTTTTGAGTCGGAGCCACGTGTTTTTTAAGGATTTTACCTATGGCGCGTTTTACATCGGGCCGCTCTCGGTATTGCCATAGCCGTTCGCGGGCTTCTTTTGAGGCGGTGGTTAAATCAAGCATCGGCTCAGGGTAATCTTCACCTAGTTTAAAGTCGTTAAATAGTGCTTCCATGGGCGTTTGTTCCCAAGGTTGATGTAAATATTCAATGGGGAGCTTTTCAAGTTCGGGGCACCATTTTTTTATAAACGCACCGGTTGGGTCTTGATCCTCCGATTGCTTAATAGGGTTGTAATGACGAATGGTATTAATACCGGTGACAGAGGCTTGCATTTGAATTTGCGGGTAATGAATCCCCGGTTCAAAGTCTAAAAAGTAATTAGCCAGCGGGAAACTTGCCTGTTGCCAGCTAATGTTTAAATGATGCGTTACAAAGCTAACCAGCATAGCGCGCATTCTAAAATTAATATAACCGGTGGCTTTTAAGCAGCGCATGCAGGCATCAATAATAGGAATACCGGTTTGCCCTTGTGCCCAGCGTTCAATATCGCTAGTAACCTGGGCGTCATCACGATATGGAAATGCATGATACCCCGGATTTAGCGCCTTAAACTCCATGGTACACTCGCTTTCAAACTTTTGCATAAAATGGCAATGCCAATGCAAGCGCGATACAAACGCGGCAAGCGGGCGCTTCCACCCTTTTTTATCAGCAGAAGTGCTATGGTATGCGTCAATCGCCATTTGGTACACTTGCCTCAGGCTGATATTTCCCCACGCTAAATAGGGCGATAACCTAGAGCAATGCGTACGGCTTAAGCTTGGGCTGGATATTCCTTTTTGATAACCCTTACCGCGTTCAGCAAAAAAGCTTTGCATTACTTCACGGGCAAGTCGAGGGCCCCCGTGCTGAAAATGTTCATTATCTTGCGTGTAGGGGCTCGGCAGTATAGGTGTTTGATAACCAGTAAGGGTAAGTGGTTTTATTTGCTTCCAATTAGGTATAGCAATAGGTGCTTGCATGGTTTGTTGCCAGCGCTCGTTCCAATTACTGCGATTTCTTTTGCCACGTATCACAGCCCCGGTTGGCGACTCTAACCAATTAATATGATGGTGTTGGCACCAGGCTTTAATTGCTATGTCACGCTCAAAGGTGTTGTTTAGCCCTATTTCTTGGTGGCTAAAGAGGTTTGTGATTTCAAACTGTGAGTGAAGCGATTCAAGCAGGGTTTGCATGTCTTCATTAAATATATACACGCGGCTATTAAAGCGAGCTAACTGAGTGTTTAAGTCGCAAATAGATTGATATACAAAGCGCCAATGCCGCTCGTTGTAATGCGCATCGTTAAGCAGTAAAGGTTCGAAATTATAAATTAAGAGGGTAGGCAGGCCGTTACTAAACGCATTTTTTAAAGGCTGATGATCACTTAGCCGTAAGTCACGTTTAAACCAGACTATGTTTATTTTTATGCGCATGGATTCAATGTATTATTTAAAAATGCTATGAAGTAATTATTTAACTTGTACGCAGCGTAGCGATTTTCCGATTTAGTTTTTTAAGATTAAAAGTGAGAAACCATGTTTTTAGATTTAACCGATAATAGCAACCACTCTGTTTATAGCTACTTAGTAGGCGGTATAAGCCCAAGACCGATTGCTTGGGTAAGTACGTTAAGTGAAGAGGGGGTTGCTAATATTGCGCCTTATTCGTTTTTTACTGTTGCTAGTTGTAACCCGCCGGTTTTAAGCGTAATGCAGGTAAACCCTCGCGATAATGCAAATAAAGATACGTTAAATAATTTACTCGCTACCAAAGAGTGCGTGGTTAATATTGTTAGCCACGCGCTTGTTGATCAAATGAACCAAAGCTGCGCTAACTATCCACGTGATGTGAGTGAATTTGATGCTGCAAATATACAGCGTACCCCCAGCCAATTAGTCAGTGTGCCAAGTGTTGCTGCGTCAAAAGTGCGCTACGAATGTAAGTTGCGAGAGGTGATCACTATTTCAGATGAGCCAAGCGGTGGCAAAATGATGCTCTTAGATGTTGTGGGAATTTTTGTCGATGACGCTACGTTGGTAAATGGTTACATAGATCCGACGCGTTTAGATGCAGTAGGTAAAATGGGCGGCGATTATTTTAGTACCACGAAAGACAAATTTGCACTAAAGCGCCCACAGTTATAAAGCAATGTTGGTAACCGATTATTCGGTTTGTGGTAAAAAGAATGCACTTATGGCACCTAAAAAACCAAGGGTGCTGTAAAGTAAAATTAGCTCAGCAGTTGATAAAAAAGCCTCGAGTAAACCAATGCTGCCTAGAAGTAGTAATAACACCCCAATTACCGTGTTACTTACCGATACATAATCGGTGCGTTTATTGCCCTCAGCCATATCAACAAGGTAAGTTTTACGCCCTAAACGCACGCCTTGGTGTGCAACTGAGAGTAAGAAATACAATATAGGCATAACCCACCAATTTAGCAGTAGTGCGCTATACCAAGTGGCAATAACAAATACGGCTAAGCCATTAAATGTGACTAATATAGCGCTAAGCACTAAAACACGCTGGCTGGACAAATCACTGAGCCTGCCCCAAATGGGCGCGGAGACTAAACTAGCAAAACCAGAAACGGCAATAAAAGTAGCAAGCAGAGAGAATTCAAACGACTGTTGACTGGCTAGAACTATATAAAAAGGGGCACTTAGCGCTGAGCATAAAAGTAGTGCGCGGGTAATAACAAAATGGGCAAATTGTTTATCTTTATAAAGTATTTTCAATTTAGATAAGGCGTGTAAAAGTCCATTGTTAGCCCCTTCTGTAGCCCCGCTGTATTCTTTAATTTGCGAATAAAAGAATGCGGCAATGATCCACATAAGTACACCAAGCAATAAGGCAATGATCACCGTATCTTGATCTTTTTGCTGTGAAAAAAACCACATTATGAGGCCAAAAGTTAAAGTAGCAAAACCGGCAATACTGGCAGCTAAGCCACTAATATTACCGCGTTGCTGCTTAGGAATAACTTTTCCGAGCACATCTTTTGCGGCTACCGAGTTAAACCCTCTAGCTAAGCTAAATAAAATTAATAAACCAATAATGGCGTAACCCGCAAGCTTGCCCTCAAGTGTAAATGCGACACCAACTATGGCTAAAATACATAAAGATTGCACAACAGCGCCACTCACCCACACCCATTTGCGGATAGGGAGTTTTCGTACAAAACTGGCAATGGCTAATTGCGGTAGCATGGAGCCAGACTCTCTTATTGGTACTAACCAAGCAATAAAACTCGCTGGTACATTTAAGCTTTGCATTAACCAAGGTAGGGTTATTTTAGGATTGAGAAGTGCATCAGCAAACTTACTAAATAGCTGGCTTAGCAGTAAAATAATAAAATTACCGGGCACTTCTTGGCAGGCGTTATCGTCAATGGCTTTGCAGGCACGGGCGTCTTCTTCATTGTTTAAACGTTTATAAATTTGTTCTTTTGTCAGTTTTTTCACAATTAATGACTGCGCTATCGGTATAAATATTTAGCTATATTAAAATGATATGATTAACTTTTCTACTTTTGCGCCTAGATGAATACGGCATGGCGTTTTGCATTTAAGCATAACAATAAATGTTTTTAAACACACAAAAAGCCAGCTAAGCAGCTGGCTTCTTGAACTGTTTTGACTTTTATTTAAAGTCTTGGGCAGTGTGGCGCTCTGCCATTTGCTCTTCTTCTGGACCCCACGTACGATTAACGCGACGACCTCGTTTTACGCCAGGGCGTGCAGCCACTTGTTTAGCCCAGCGCATAACGTGAGTGTAAGAAGCCACATCTAAAAACTCTGCCGCGTCGTATAGGTCACCTAAAACCAGTGAGCCATACCACGGCCAAATAGCAATGTCGGCAATTGAATATTCACTGCCTGCCATGTATTCATTGTCACTTAAATGGCGGTTTAGTACATCAAGCTGGCGCTTAGTTTCCATGGTAAAGCGGTCAATCGGGTATTGCATTTTACTCGGTGCATAACTGTAAAAGTGGCCAAACCCACCACCTAAGTAAGGTGCTGAGCCCATTTGCCAAAATAGCCAGTTACGACACTCTGTTTTTGCTTTGAGATCGTTAGGAATAAAGGCATCAAATTTTTCGCCTAGGTATTGTAAAATAGCACCTGACTCAAATATGCGTGTTGGTGGTGTGGTTGAATGATCCATTAGCGCGGGGATTTTTGAGTTCGGGTTTATATCAACAAAGTCAGAGCCAAATTGATCGCCTTCACCAATATTAATTAAATACGCATCGTATTCGGCATCGGTTAAACCAAGCTCTAAAAGCTCTTCAAACATAATGCTAACTTTTTGGCCATTGGGTGTTGCCAGCGAGTAAAGTTGAAAAGGGTGTTTGCCAATAGGTAATGTTTTGTCATGAGTAGCGCCGGCAATGGGACGGTTTATATTAGCAAATTGACCACCACTTTCATTGTCCCATGTCCATACTTTAGGCGGGATGTATTCGTTGTTTTCACTCATAAATAACCTCTGTCTTATAAATAATTAAACGCGTGTTTTAGTCGCTGCTCGCTGATCTTTTAATTTATCTGCTTTTGCTAGTTTATACCCTAAAAACAATCCACTTAATGCACCAAACAAATGACTTTCAAACGAGATATGTACACGCTGTGGTAATACGCCCCAAATAAAGCCACTGTATAAAAAGGCGACAATAACGGCAATGAAAATCGATTTAAAGGAACGTCTTACAATGCCATAACACAATATAAAACCCCACAAACCATAAATAACACCGCTTAAACCTACATGAATATTGCTACGAGCGAACATCCAAACTAATAAGCCACCTACTAAGGCGGTAAATACAAACACGCTATAAAAGCGTTGCACGCTGTACTGACAAATTAACCAGCTTAATACTGCAAATGGCAACATATTACTGGCAAAATGCCACCAGCTAGCATGTAAAAAGGGAGCGCATAAAATACCAATTAGCCCTTGAATACTGCGTGGATAAATACCTAATCCATTTAAATTAATGCCCGGTAGGCTATTAATAAGCTGTAACGCAAAACAAATAATAATAATGCTAAAAATTGCAAAGCGGGTACTGGTAATAAGTGAAAGCGTGTTTGGCTTAGTGCCCATAGTGTGATCCTAATTTACCGAAAGTGTTGCCAGTATAGGAAGTGTATTAGGTAATGAAAAGCAATTAAAAAAGCACAGTGATTAAACTGTGCTTTTGAATGTTGGTTAATTACGATTAACCAAGCTTGGTAAGTAGCTTTTTAGCTGCAAGCTCTGAGCTTGCTGGGTTTTGACCGGTGATCAATAAACCATCTTCTAGAGCAAGTACGCCCCAGTCGTCGGTTTTTTGGTAATCGCCACCTTTTTTGATGAGTTCGTCTTCAACTAAAAACGGCACAATGTCAGTTAGTTGTACAGCAGCTTCTTCGCTGTTAGTAAAGCCCGTTACTTTTTTACCGGCGACTAATGCATTGCCATCAGCGTCTTTAACATTTAAAAATACCGCACTTGCATGACACACGCCAGCGACTGGCTTTTGCTCTTTAATAAAGCTTTCAATGAGCGATACTGAATCGGTGTTATCGACTAAATCCCATAAAGGACCGTGGCCACCTGGGTAGAATACGGCGTCGTAATCAGAAGAATTTACTTCACTTAATACGTTGGTGTTGGCCATAAGCGCTTGTGCGGCACTGTCTGCATCGTAACGTTTGGTTGCATCAGTTTGAAAATCAGCAAGTGTACTGGTTGGGTCAATCGGTGGCTGACCGCCGTTTGGAGAAGCCAATGTTACTTCAATACCTGCATCAACAAATGCGTAATAAGGGGCTGCAAATTCTTCTACCCAAAAACCAGTTTTTTCGCCTGTGTTACCAAGCTCTGCATGTGATGTAAGAACCATTAGTATTTTTTTAGCCATGTAAGGTATTCCTTATGATGATTTAAATTAATTAATCTTGCTTGATAAACACTATATGCACTAAGAGAGCTTTAAACAACGATGATAAATTTAACTTAATTGATTCAATAATTGATACAATGAGAGGGTTGAAGTTAAAACCGCATTGGAGCACCTATGAAAGTCTCGTTTGAACAGTTAAAAAGTATGGTGGTATTTGCACAAATTGTAGAGCAGGGCAGCTTAACTGCAGCGGCAAAACAATTAGGGCTGACCCGTGCTGTAGCGAGTTATCACTTAAAAAAATTAGAAACCCAGCTTGAGGTGACGCTACTTAACCGCTCTACCCGCACCATGGCATTAACCGAAGCTGGCATGGCCTATTATGAGCGTTGCCGTGTTATTACCGAGCAAGCTAATGCCGCTAATCAGCAAATAGAAAATATAAAAAATGAACCCCAAGGGCTATTAAAAATAAGCTGCCCAGTAAACGTGGGGATGCAGTTAATTGTACCGGCAATAAACACTTTTAAGCGCCAATACCCTAAAATTGACATAGATTTACAGCTCACGGATGACGTTGTGGATATTATTAAACACGGGTTTGATTTTGCAATTAGAGGGGTTGCACTGCGCGATTCTAATTTACAGGCAACTAAACTCGCCACCATGGGAACCTGTATTTGTGGCGCGCCCGATTATTTTGTGCATTTTGGTAAACCCACCACACCCGGTGAGTTAGCAAAGCATCAATGGGTGGTTTATCAATTAGGCAGTAAAACGTTGACCTTGCAAAAAGAGGGTAAAAAGTTTGATATTACAATGCACGGTAGTATAAGCACCAATAACGCGGCGGCACGTACTGCGTTTGTGGAGGCAGGGCATGGAATCGGTCGTGTTCCGCTTTACGATGCCTTGCCCAAAGTACAAGCAGGTTTGTTGGAAATAATACTCGATGAGTATAAAAGCAAAGATATTGAGCTTTATGGGGTATTCCCGCCTGGGGCGGCGGGATCTAAAAAGCTACGTTTATTTATTGATTATTTAAAAGCGTATTTTGTTAAGCAGCATGCTGTTGGAAATATGTATAAAAGTGTTTAAATACTTGCTGGCATATTATTACAGCTGGCGTAGTAGCTTACAGTGGCGGGCCAATCAGAAAATATACCTATCACCCCAACTTCTTGTGCTAAAACATCAACCACAGTAAATATATCGCCGTCATTATTAATAACATCACTAATTGATTGATAGTAATAACCTCCCCCATTATTTAATGATCCAGAACGTTCAAGACTCCATGTAATAATATCAAGCCCTGCTGCTTTGGCATCAATGGCGTACTGCGAAGGAGTAATATTACTGTCGTTATCTATGGTCAAAAGCATCCACATTGGTGGGGCAATAATTTTTACACCATCGTTAACCAGCTCCGCCATACTCGGTTGCCATGTCAGTGGTGTGTTAGGGTCAAAATCTGCGTCGCTATCACGGCCATCTAGATAAATACTTTTATCGGCAAACTCTGGGTTGGAATTGATCCAGTATTTTACATCCTCTAGAATAAACGATTGTGGATAAACACGCTCAGCAGGGACTCCCATTTGCGTGTATTCGTCTAGCATTTTTTGCGCGTATTGCGCTTGTGTCATGCCGTTAAAAGGCATAGAAACATCCGGCGATTTAAGTTCTGGAGTCATTTTTACGCCCAACTCTTTAAAAAGTGCAATACTTTGTTTGTGGGTCATAAGTGTACCTGAGCTTGCGTATAAGTCAGTGCGCCAGCTTGGTGTGCCTTTTAAATATTCAGAAACGCTGGTTGCTTGGGTGTTTGCAGCGTCCATTTTGCCCTCAAGGGTTAAAAACTCTGCCAAGCTTATATCACTAGTACAGCATTTTGCAGTGGCAGGTATACCGTTGTGAGGATCTGCCGGGGTGAATGGCTCACTGCACTTAGCGGCGAGTTCAGGAACCGCTAATATATTAGTGGTTGTATGTAAGTCGCATTGTGAGTGACGGCACACGAGCTCTTTATCTTTGGTAAAGGTTACATCGCATTCTAAAATGCCTGCCCCCATGCGTGCAGCTGCAACATAAGACTCTTTAGTGTGCTCTGGGTATTGCAGTGGAGCGCCACGGTGGCCAATTGAAAAGTCAGTACGATAAAAAGGCCCCTCTTTACACGACGCTAGTTTCGTTTTTAATTGACTTGGGGGCATTTTATCAACTAAATAGAAAGGGCGGGTTCCTAATTGAAAATGTGTCTTTTGAGTTGCGTTACTGTGAGAGTTTAATAATTCAACTTTCTTTATGTCATCATTACAGCCAGCAAGTACACTTAATAAACCGCTCAACAGCAATTTGGTGGATCGCTTCATTGTTTGTCCTTAACAAAAAATAAGCGTTTACTTTAAACATATTCAATGACATTTAGACGACAATCATATTAATTTTTTCTTTGTCATTATGTGATTAACTATTAATGCAAATAGCATAATAGCGGCACCTGTACTCAACCTAAAAATATCAGCATCTCTATTCCAAATAACAACGTTAACAATAATACCTGCTGGAATAAGTAGATTGTTCATTACTGCCAGTGCGCCAACATTAACAAGGGTAGCGCCTTTATTCCATAAAAAGTACCCCAAGCCAGATGCTACACTCCCTAAGTAAATTAGGATGCTCCATTGGGTAAAATTACTCGGTAATTTATGCATATTGCCAAACAGACCAAAGCAGAGCGTTGCAACAATCAGTGCGCCAATAAAAAACCAGCCAAAAACGGTTTTATCATCAAGCTTTTGGTTAACCATTAAGCGTTTGTAGGTTACTTGCCCCGTGGCAAAACTAATATTAGCGCCTTGAACCAGTAATAATCCAACTAAGAAATGACTGTCTAAGTTTTCGTAACGAATAGTAATGGCGCCTAACACTGCAATAAACGCAACGATAAAAAATTGCCAGTTAAATTGCCTATTTAACGCATCGTTTAATAAGGTAATGTAAAGCGGTGTCATTACCGTAAATAACAGTACTTCAGGCACACTTAAAAACAAAAATGAGTGATAATAAAAGCCATACATAATACCCAGTTGCAGTGCACCAATTAACATGAGTTTGCAGGCAAGTGGAGTAGGGGTTTTCTTTAAAAAAGGCAAAAACACTAAAGTGGCTAAGGTAACACGAATTAACACACTAAACCACGCGTCAACTTGGCCTGCTAAGTACACACCAATTAAACTAAACGAGAAGGCCCAAAGAAGGGTAACTGCAAATAAATAGCCCATAACACTTATCTTGTTTTAAGTAATGGTGTCAGTTTATCTGTTATAGATTGTTCTATAAACAATAAAAGCCCGCAAGCGGGCTTTTATATCAGTTAATTAATGTGTTTTTTAATTAATCTACTAAACCACGGCGCTTAAGTAATGCATCGGTAGTTGGTTTTTGACCTCTAAACTCAATGTAGCTTTGCATTAAGTCGCGGCTGTTACCTTTCGATAGAATTTCTTTACGGAACTTATCGCCATTTTCACGCGTTAGGCCACCGTTGTTTTCCATATGTGCGAAGGCGTCAGCTGCAAATACTTCAGTCCATAAGTAAGCGTAGTAACCGGCTGAATAACCACCTGCAAAGGTATGGCTAAAGTAGTTTGATTTATAACGCGGTGGCACAGGGTAGTAATCAATGCCATGTGCTTTTAATGCATCAGCTTCAAACTGCTGTACATCGGCTATTTTTTTATCAGAGCCAAAAGAATGCCATTTCATATCCAGTAGTGCAGCTGCCAAATATTCAGTGGTACCAAAACCTTGGTTGAACTTTTGTGACTCAAGTACTTTATCAAGTAATGCTTGAGGAATTGGCTCACCTGTTTTGTAATGTTTAGCGTAGTTAGCGAGTACCGTTGGCTCAATCATCCAATCTTCGTGTGCTTGTGATGGAAATTCAACAAAATCACGAGCGGTTGCTGTACCTGCAAGGCTTGGGTATTTAACGTCAGAGAATAAACCGTGCGCCGCATGACCAAATTCATGAAATAATGTTGATACTTCATCAAACGTCATTAGCGTTGGTTCGCCCTCGGCAGGTTTTGGAATATTTTGTGCGTTATAAATAACCGGTTTTGTGCCTTTTAAGCCGCTCTGACTTACGTATGCACTCATCCATGCACCGCCACGCTTACCTTCACGTGCATAAGGGTCCATGTAAAATAAGCCAATCGCACTGTTATCCTCGTTAAATACTTCAAATACGGTTACATCTTCGTGGTATACAGGTAAGTCGTTACGTTCTTTGAAGGTAATGCCGTAGAGCTTTTCCATAGCAAAGAATAGACCGTTATGAATAACCGATTGCATTTCAAAGTAAGGCTTAACTAAGGCTGGATCTAGGTCATATTTTTCAGCGCGAACTTTTTCAGCGTAGAAAGACCAATCCCATGCTTTAAGTTCAAAGCTTTCACCCGAATCATTAATTACTTTTTGAATGGCTTGTGCTTCTGCTTTTGCTTTTTCAACGGCTTTTGGTGCTAAATCATCTAAAATGCCGTACACATTATCAGTAGTTTGCGCCATGCGCGAAGTCATTACATAAGATGCCCAATCTTTGAAGCCTAACAATTCAGCTTTTTGAGCGCGTAAGTTGGTTTGTTTAATAATGACAGGGCCGTTATTTTCGGCTGCACGTTGTGTTGATGCTTTAAAAATTTGCTCGCGTAGTTCACGGTTCTCTAGGCTTGCTAATATTGGCTGTTGCGTTGTATTTACAAGCGTGATCATGTAACCATCTTTACCCGCTTTTTTAGCTGCGGCAGCAAGGCCGGCAATTTCACCTTCAGATAAACCAGCAAGTTTGCTTTTATCAGTAACCATAATGACATCTTCTTTAAACGATTTTAATACGTTTTGAGAAAACTCAGTTGATAGTTTTGCAAGCTCAGCGTTGATTTCACGCATTTTTACTTTTTCAGCATCGTTTAATTTTGCACCGGCGTTTACAAATTTTTTGTAATAAAAATCAACTAGGCGTTGATCTTCAGCGCTTAGTTTATCTTTATTGTCGTATACCGTTTGTACACGTTTAAACAATGCACCGTTTAAATAAATGTCATCAGAGTGAGCTGAGAAAACCGGCGCCATTTTTTTATCAATACGTTGATATTCATCATTTGAAATAAGGCCTGATAGATTATAAAACGCAGCTGATGCACGATTTAATAGCTCGCCCGCCAGTTCCATTTCAACTAACGTGTTTTCAAAAGTGGCTGGCGCTGGGTTGTTGGCAATTGCCAGTATTTCTGCATTGTGCTGTGCAATACCGGCATCAAATGCGGCTTCGTATTCAGTCGTACCAAACTTATCAAACTCAGGTGCCATGTATTGAAGTGGGCTTGGTTTAAATAATACATTGCTTGCGTTAATGTCTTGAACTTGCGTTGCGGATTCTTGTGTTGTTTCTTTAGTGCTCTCAGAAGAGCAGGCAGATAATAAAAGTGCACTCGCAATCGTAGTGGCAATTAGTGTTTTACGCATAATAACTCCATAGAAAAAATAGCCGAAATAGGCTTTTCGAGTCGAAAACACAGTTAACTTACCAAATTTTGACACATATACAACAAAGTTTATCGATTTAAAGTGGGATTTAAACGAAAATTAGATTGCAAAAACAGCTTTAGTAGATAAAAACAGCAGTAAACAGCCCAAATTACCCCAAGGTCAATGTAAGCATGTCGACACGATGCAATAACGGTTGGATTACCGTCATTATTTTTAAACAGACTGTTACTTATTTAATTTAACCACATGCTAGACTCACTCAATTATTAGTATTTATTGACTGCTAGCTTATTTTTACATGGAATAATCATGAATATAGAACAAATTAACGACATACTAGGTTTTGTGCTGTTTAGTTATAACGACGTACATATTACCGCTGCCAAAGTTATTCAAGTCCCGCTGATTTTATTTACTATGTGGTTTGTGGTTACACGTATTGGTAAATTAATTAAAAAGTCACTACTTGCACAAAAAATGAGCCCTGATGCCGTGCTTTTGTTCACTCGCTTTTATTTCATTTTGAGCATTGCGATTTTACTTTTTACCTCCCTTGAGGTGCTCAACATTCCACTAACCGCATTTGCCTTTGTATCGGGTGCCATTGCCATTGGTGTGGGCTTCGGTGCGCAAAATATTATTAATAACTTTATTAGTGGTTGGATATTAATGTGGGAGCGTCCAATTCGTATTGGTGATTTTTTAGAAGTCGGCACTGCAAAGGGAGTGGTTGAAACTATTAATACGCGTTCTACTCGAGTTCGCAGAAACGACGGGGTGCATATGTTAATCCCAAATAGTCAGTTATTAGAAAACACGGTTACAAACTGGACCTTAATTGATAACAATGCGCGCTCATCGGTGAGTGTTGGGGTGGCTTATGGCTCTGATGTATTACTGGTTAAAAAGTTAATTCAGCAAGTGTTAGATGAGCATAAAGCAATATTAACTTCACCTCAATCAACCGTGCTATTTGATGACTTTGCTGATAGCTCATTAGTTTTTAGTGCTATTTTTTGGGTATGCGCTGAATCTGAAGCTCGTTTAAGGCAAGTGCGTAGTGATATTCGCTTTAATATTTATGCGGTGTTTGAGCAGCATAATGTGGTTATTGCATTTCCCCAGCGAGATATTCATATTGATGGTGAAATTGCATTTACGCGTTCTTTAGTGAAAAAGTAGTATCTAAAAAGTAGCGCTTTATGTGATTCGTTTTTTAGCAGATGATAGCAAGGACATATGTCCGCTTTTTGGTGTTTTTGTTGCTAAAAGTACACTAAAAGTCGGGATAGTGCGGTTAAGTGTTAAAAATAAGTTTATATTTTTAACGCTCAGTATGCGGTAAATTAATTACAGCATGGTATAATCTCGCGCATTCAGTCAGCCTTATTTATGCCGTTTTTGTACTCTCGGTAATAAGGTCCGCGCCGCATAGAGCAAGTCGCGAAAAATTGACTGAATCCGTAATCATTTAATTACGCAACACATCAACCGTTGAACAAGAGTGCACTAAAAAGGTTAACCCCGACATGAAAGCAATGAAAAGATCTACGTTAGCAACCCTTATCAATGCAACGTTGTTCTCTGCCGTAGCAGGTACTTCAATTTCAGCCGTAGCTGCTGAGCAAGAAACCACTGCTAAGAAGAACCAACTAGAAGTTATTCAAGTAACTGCTCGTAAACGAGTAGAAAACGCTCAAGAAGTACCTGTTGCTGTTTCAGCCCTGCAAGGCGACAGTTTAGATGCTTATAGCTCAGCGGGTATGGATATTCGCTTTATGAATGCGAAAATCCCAAGTTTATCTATTGAATCTTCATTTGGCCGTTCATTCCCACGCTTTTATGTACGTGGTCTAGGTAACACTGATTTCGATTTGAATGCTTCACAGCCTGTGTCACTGGTGGTTGATGAAATTGTACAAGAAAATGCCATTTTAAAAGGTTTCCCTGTATTTGACGTAGCCCGTGTTGAAGTGCTTCGTGGCCCACAAGGTACGTTGTTCGGCCGTAATACGCCAGCTGGTCTAGTTAAATTTGATACCGTTAAACCAAGTCAAGAATTCGAAGGTTATGGCTCTGTATCATACGGTAGCCGTGGCGCAGTTGATTTTGAAGGCGCAGTTGGTGGTTCATTAACAGACCGTTTATCAACGCGTGTTTCAGTACTTTGGCAAGACAAAGACGATTACATTGATAATCGCGCACCGGGCTTTGAACAAAAAGATGCCTTAGGTGGTTACACTGAACAAGCTGCACGTATTCAATTTTTATATGAAGGTGACGAGTTTACTGGATTATTTAACTATCATGTTCGTGATTTAGATGGCTCTCCAATTGCCTTTCGTGCCAATACTATCAAGCCTGGCACTAACGACTTAGTTGATGATTTTGAAAATGATGTGGTTTACCATGATGCAGCATCGCGTGCGACGCAACAAGTGGAATCACAAGGTGCAAGCCTCAAACTTGAGTGGGACTTAGCTAACCACACAGTGACTTCAATCTCTGGTTGGGAAAGTGCAGAAATTTACTCTCGTGCAGACATTGATGGTGGTTACGGTGCGGTTTATATCCCAGATTATATGGGCCCAGGCCTTATTCCTTTCTCTTCAGAAAGTGCTGATGGTATTCCAGACCAAGACCAATATACGCAAGAGTTACGTTTATCAAGCAACTTTGCTGGTGATGTAAACTACCAAGTGGGTGTTTTTTACTTTGACGAAGCGTTAACTATCGAAAACTTTAGCTATGATACTTTCTCAGCACCAGCTGGGGCATTAAATGGGTTTGTTAGCCAACAGCAAGACACTAAAGCATGGGCTGTGTTCGGCTCAGTTGACTACACCATTACTGATGATTTAAAAGTAACAGCAGGCCTGCGTTACTCTGACGATGAGAAAGAGTTCTCAGCAAATCGTACGCTTAGCCCAATTGGTGGTGCTGCGACTTATATTGAAAAAAATGTAAGCGATGATCACGTAAGCTGGGATTTATCGGCTAACTACAAAATCAACGATGACGTAAACTGGTATGGTCGTATTGCTAACAGTTTCCGTGCACCAAGTATTCAGGGTCGTATTTTATTTGGTGATGAAGTAACCGTTGCTGATTCAGAGACTGTTACCTCGTTTGAAACAGGTATTAAATCTGACGTGTTAGATGGCCAAGGCCGTGTTAACGCAACAGTATTTTATTACACCATGGACGACCAACAGCTAACAGCTGTAGGTGGTGGTGCCAACTTTAACCGTTTATTAAATGCGGATAAAACAACTGGCTACGGTTTCGAAATTGATTCTGAATGGGTGTTAACGGATGAGCTAAATGCCACCTTTAACTTAAGCTACAATAAAACCGAGCTAAAAGACAAAGACTTATCAGTTGCAGTGTGTGCTCAGTGTACAGTTACAGATCCTATCAATAGCGGCGGCCAAGCAATCTTAGATGGTAACAGCTTACCGCATGCTCCAGAGTGGATCTCTAACATCACACTTCGTTACACTAAAGAACTCGCTGAAGGTGAATTCTTCACTTACGCTGATGTGTCTTATCGTAGTGAAATTGACTTTTTCTTATATGAATCAGTTGAGTTTGAAGGTAAGCCACTAACAGAAGTAGGCCTACGTGCTGGTTATGCATGGGCACAAGGCGACTACGAATATGAAGTATCAGCATTCGTGCGTAACCTATTTGACGAGCAACAAGCAATTGGTGGTGTTGATTTCAACAACAACACAGCAATGGTTAACGAAGAGCGTTATATCGGTGCTGAATTTAAAGTTAACTTTTTCTAATCGATTAAATTAACGTTAAATTGTATTTAATGACAAAAGCCTACCATGTGTAGGCTTTTTCTATTTTTGTAGAGCTGCTAAAGTAGCGCTCATATGTTTATTAAAGAGAAAAAGTAATGGCTGGATTTTGGAATTACCGTGTAATTTTTTGTGAAGCAACCAAAGATGAAGCGGCGCAATATCAAATACATGAAGTGGAATATAACCTAAACGGTAAAGTAACTAACTGGTCAGAAACCGGTGCAGCACCGTTTGGTACCACGTTAGATGAGCTAAAAGATGATGCTGAGCGCTTAAAAACCGCATTTGAAAAACCCGTACTTAAAGTGATGCGCAAAGCCCGTGGTTACGAGTTAGTTGATGTGGACACCGGTGAAGACGCTTATGCTGAGCCACCTGCAGGCTTGACTGAGTAACACAAATTAATGAAAGGTGCTTAGGCACCTTTTTTAATATTCAGGGCATGGGCTAAACAGCTAAACAACAAGGAGAAAGTATGTCTATTGAAGCGGTATTATTTGATACGGTGGTAACTAAAGACGATGTAACCAATCCAAAGCCTGCTGGTGATCTTTATTTATTAGCGCTTAAAACTATAAAGGTCGCTGCACAAAGTGCGATTGCCGTTGAAGATACCTTTACTGGCGTAACAGCAGCAAATAATGCAGCCTTAGCTGTTGTAGCGATTGCCAATAATCATACCAAGCAACATGACAAATGCATAATCTAGAAGAATTTTGGCAATGGCTTAAATCTTAACTATAGTTTAAGTTATGTTTAAATTTGCATGGATGCAGAGATGGTGAAAATTAAAACCTCTTTAGTTACGTTGCTAATACTATTTAGTGTTTGTTTAAATGCGCAATCGCCGCAAGTTCAACTCGCTCATGTTTACGATGAAACTAAGCATGAAGACATTCGCCAATACTTAGTCAGTGAAAAGTTTGATGGAGTTAGAGCTATTTGGACGGGGAAACAATTTGTTACCCGTAATGGCAATCCTATAAATTCCCCTAAGTGGTTTACCACTCCTTTGCCTGATGTGTGGTTAGACGGTGAATTATGGACCAAGCGAGGCCAATTCTCTGTTCTCAGTGGTATTGTAAGAACAAAAGTACCTAATGATAAACAGTGGCAAACAATTACTTATCAGGTGTTTGATATGCCAGATACAAGCACGCCTTTTCATCGTCGCTATCAAAATTACCTGTCACTTATTACTCAGCTAAATAGTCCTCACATCAAGGCGGTAAAACAATATCAATTTAGTGATAATCAGCAACTAAGCGATTATTTTAATAAGGTGACTAAACAAGGCGGGGAGGGCGTTATGCTTCATTTAGCAGAGGCTAAACATACCAGTGGCCGCTCTAGTGCATTGTTAAAACTCAAACCTTATTTGGATGCTGAAGCGCTAGTTATTGAACATTTACCAGGTAAAGGTAAATACACAGGTATGCTCGGGGCACTGCGAGTGCAAACCAAGCAAGGCGTAACCTTTTCTATTGGCACGGGCTTTAGTGATGAAGAACGCAAGCGTCCGCCAGCCATTGGTTCAATAATCACTTATCGATACCACGGGTACACTAAAAATGGTTTACCGCGTTTTGCTAGCTTTTTAAGAGAAAGACCCGAAAAATAAAGAGTGTAGGTCAATTCAGTATATATTTTTTAGCAATTATGCTAAATTGCGCTGCCTTTTTGGTAATGTTTGGTGATCTATGTTTGTTGGTTTTGATTATGGTAGCTCTAATTGTGCTATGGGTGTTTTAAACGAAGAGCGTGTTCAGCTCATCCCTTTAGAGCAAGGCAAACATTATCTTCCATCAACTTTATACACTCATCATAGCGCCTTAGTCGTTGATTTTGTTGCGCAGCATTTGCAGGGCTCAGAGCATGAGCATACCTATAAAACCGCGCGCCAACCCTTACTTAATACACTCCCGCGAATTAAATCAGACCTAGACTTACAAGCCGGCGACGTCACCCTATTCATTGGCCGTGAGGCGATTAGCGAGTATGTGCAATTTCCTGAAGAAGGTTATTTTGTAAAATCCCCTAAATCATTTTTTGGCGCTACTGGCTTAAAGCAAGGGCAAATCAATTTTTTTGAAGATATTGCCACTGCAATGATTTTAAAAATAAAACAACGTGCTGAATCATCGTTAGGATATACGCTGAGCCAAACTGTTATTGGGCGCCCAGTGAATTTTCAAGCGGTTGGCGGTGAGCAGTCAAACCAACAAGCCGTGGGCATTTTAACACGCGCGGCAAACCGAGCGGGTTTTAAAGATGTTGAATTTTTATATGAGCCACTTGCAGCTGGGATTGATTATGAAAGTGATTTAACGCAAGACCAAAAAGTATTGGTGATTGATATTGGTGGTGGTACCAGTGACTGCTCATTTGTTCGAATGGGACCAAGCTTTAGAGGAAATAGCCAGCGCGATAGCGATTTTTTATCTCACAGTGGTAAACGTGTAGGCGGAAACGATTTAGATATTGCTTTGAGTTACCATGGTTTAATGCCGTTACTCGGGCTTGGCAGTAGGTTTAAATCGGGTTTACCGCTCCCTAACCAACCATTTTGGCAAGCGTGTAAAATAAACGATGTGAATTTACAAAGCCAGTTTTATAGTGCTCAGCATTATCGTGAACTCAGTGCGCAGTTACGCGATGTCAGCGCCCCTGAACTTTATAAACGACTTATTAACTTACAGCAAAATAAGCAAGGTCACCAATTAGTTCAACAAGCTGAAGCGGCTAAAATTGCATTAACATCTGCAAATAGTTTTAATTGTGATTTAGCCTTTTTAGATAACTCATTAAGCAAATATATTTCAGTCGCTGATTTAGCGCTTGCTGTTGACGATAGCATTAGTCAGATTGTTACCTTGGCTAAACAGGCAATTACTGATGCGAATACCACTCCCGATGTGATTTATTTAACTGGGGGGAGTGCACAGTCTCCATTAATTAAAGCGGCGTTGAGTGAGCATCTAGGCAACATAAAAATGGTGAACGGTGATCACTTTGGTAGTGTAACTGCTGGCCTTACTAAATGGGCCAGCATGCTTTATAAGTAAGCTGCTATAGAGATATTTGTCGGGTTGCGAGGTATTTTTCGTAATCTGGCAATGTTCGCTCAAGCTCTATATCCATTAATGGTGAGCTAAGTAGCATATCGGCACTCACTTCATTACACGCCACAGGAATATTCCACACAGCAGCTAAACGTAGCAGAGCTTTAACATCGGGATCATGAGGTTGTGAGGCTAAAGGGTCCCAAAAAAAGACTAATACATGTATTTCATGCTCCGCTATTTTCGCCCCGAGTTGTTGATCGCCGCCCATAGGGCCACTTAATAATTGAATAACATCAAGCCCTGTTGTTTTCTCAATTAAATGCCCAGTAGTCCCTGTGCCATATAAAGTGTGTTTACTTAGAATGGCCTTATGTTTTTCGCACCATAACTTAAGCGCGGCTTTTTTGCCGTCATGTGCTACTAAGGCTATATTTTTTTGCGCAGGTAGAGATTGTATTTTTTGATCCATGCTGATTCTTATTAGTTAGAGTAATAAATTGATAGCCAAGGCAATAAATACAATGCCTGTGAACCTATCAATCCAGAGCTGGCTATTTGGGTGATTTCTAAAAAATTGAGCTATTTTATCGCCGAAATAAATATACGTGCAGTCAATCGGAAAAGCAAAGATTGGATACAGTAGCCCAAAAAACGCCAGCTGAAAGGTTGCAGATGACAAGCTAGGGTCAACAAATTGCGGGATAAAAGCAATAAAAAACAAAGCCACCTTAGGATTAAGTACTTCGGTCATCATAGCTTGAAACATGACATTTTTGTTTTTATTGGTTGTAACATGCGGTTTATCGCTTTGCTCACAAGATGGTGGCATAAATGTGTCTTTAAGCATCATGAAACCCAAATAACACAAATAGGCTGCGCCTGCATATTGTACACTGACATAGGCGGTTTCAGAGGCTTTTAACAATGCACTTAAACCGACAACTGCAAAAAATGTATGTACAACGCCACCTAAAGCAAATCCAAACGCACTTTGCATACCTGCTTTTCGCCCATTAGCAAATGTTTGCGCCATTAAAAACGCATTTGATGGTCCTGGGGCGACCGCCATAAGAAAACTGGCGAGTAAAAATGAAAGTAAAAAATCAGGATTGATCATTACATTGGGTTCGAAAGAAGATGGTAGTGAATGTTATCAAGGCAATACAAAAATAAAAAGCGGACATTGTGTCCGCCCGGTTTATAGCAACTTTATAATAGCTATATTCACACTCGTTCATTAAGAATACTTAGCTTTTTTAAACAGTAAGTATGAAAAAGGAATTAATAATAAAAAGTGTGTACCAATAAGCTCCGGGGTTGATAAGTTTAAGTCTTGAGTAATAAAAACCAATAGGCTTGCTCCACTCATTTGCATTGCACCTAACAGAGCAGAGGCTGTACCTGCTTGTTTTGGGAATAAGCTCAAAGCACGCCCAGCCGCAGAGCCAAGTGTTAAAGCAAACCCAAATGCAGCAATGAACATAGGGATCATTAATGCTAATGGTGTTTTATGTTGGCTTAGTAACAACATTAGTGAGCCGGCACCTATTAATAATATAAGGCCAATTTTGAGTGCTCTTCTAGGTTGACGCTTAATGTAAATGGGCATAATAAAACTAGCAAGAATACTAAGCACCGCATTGAGCGAGAACCAAAAGGTAAAGTCGGCTACGCTGCCACCTAATTCAGTAATGAGCCAACCAGGAGCCAGTGTTACAAACACCAATATGGCTGACATAGTGACCATACATAACAAGCTATTAAATAAAAATAATGGGGTTGAAATGATGGGGAAAAAGCGTCTTAAGTCTAAAATATGCCCTTGGTAATGACTGTCTGCCGGTCGTGTTTCTCTAAATAGGAATAACGTGATAATAAAACCCAGTAAGGCAAAACCGGTTAAAAATAGAAAGTTCATTTGCCAACCAAACTGTACGGTTAGCCAAGCACCTAAAATGGGCGCTAATGCTGGAATAAAGCAAACGATACCGTTTAGGTAGGTAATTATTTGGCCACTGCGTTCACCACCAAACTTATCTCTTACTATTGCAAAAGCGACAACAAAGGTAGCGCACGCGCCTAACCCTTGAATAGCACGAGCAAACATCAGTACTAAAAAGCTAGGAGCATAATATGCACCCAATGCCGCCAGTCCATACAAAGCGACCCCAGTTAAGGCAACGGGCTTTCTGCCAAAACGATCAGCGAGTGGACCTGCAATTAATTGTCCCAAACCAACAGTAAGCATAAAAATAGCCACCGTTTGCTGCACCTGCTTTTCGCTCACTGAGAATTGCTCTGCGATAGTGGGAAAGGCAGGTAGGTAAATATCAATGCCCATCGGACAAAAAATGACGAGTAACGCTAAGATAAGTAATAAAGTAAAATTGGGATTAGCGGGCTGTGTATGCATCAGGTCTCCTTTTGTCGGTATTTTAAGTGGCGACTGATGAAAAAGAAAGGGCTTATGGCCTATGTATCAGCCAAGTTACCTACTTTTAACCTTATTATGATTATTTTTGTTTAAGTATCACACTTCTTTAAACTGATCCGATGTGTTAATTTGCTTTTTAAGCAAAGACAATGGAAAAATAATAATGAGTAATGAGTCTGCATTAATAAAAACATGGCATAAATTTAAAAAGTGGCCATGCGGTAACTGGCTTTTCAGTAAAGCCGTGTGTTTCAAGGCACCTTATTTTGGCTCTATGAAACCCACTATTTTAGATTTAAAAGCAGGGCACTGTAGTGCTGTGGTTAAAAACACACGCCGTGTACATAATCATATTGGAACAATTCATGCGATTGCTCAATGTAATTTGGCTGAGCTGTGTGCGGGAGTGATGGTGGATGCGACGGTACCGCACAAAACACACCGCTGGATACCTAAAGGTATGACAGTACAATATTTAGCTAAGGTAGATACAGACGTTACCGCGATTGCTGAAATTGAGTTACCGCATCAATGGATAGATAAAGAAGATTTAGTGGTGCCGGTAAAGCTTTACAATACCCGAAATGAGTTGGTGTTTACTGCAGATATAACCATGTACATCACAAACAAGAAGTAATAGTTAAATTATAGTTTTTATAAAAAGCATTAAAAACAATGGTTTAGTTTTTTGACTAAACCATTTTTTAGTAATGTGACTAGCTTTTAGCCGCAGGTTGCTTGTTTACAAACGAAAGGCCACTGTCTTCATTATCAACAATGGCTTTTACATCGTTAACCGGTTTTGGTTTATCTTTAGCATGTTCAATGACTTCTTTTTCAAAGCGCTGCTTTAAACTTCCTTCAATAATCGAACCGGCTTCTATGCTTAGCGTGTCATGAAAAATATCGCCAAGTACATGGGCATTATTTTCGATCTTCACTTCGCTTGCATTTAAAGAGCCTATGATTTTTCCTTTAACAACAACGCTGCTAGCCTCTACAACGCCTTCAACAATACCGGAGGAGCCGATAACTAAATGTTCAGCTTTAATATCACCGTCAATACGTCCATCGAGTTGCACTTCACCCTGGCTAACTAAAGAGCCCGTAATACGCACATCGTTAGAGATAATTGAGGGAGTGTGACTCACTCGTTTAAGTGACGAGTCTGTTTTTGCTTGTTTATTTTTACCAAACACGAGAAAGCGCCTTTGTTATTTTTAGTGGATTGACATGCTTGTCGTCTATTAATACTTCATAGTGTAAATGAGTACTTGTACTTCTTCCGGTACTGCCCATTAAACCAATGACATCGTGCTTTGCAACAACTTGGCCTTTTTTAACATTAATTTTGTTTAAGTGACCAAAGCGCGTTACAACGCCATTTTTATGTTCTAGTTCTATAAAATTACCATAGCCACCATTACGTCCTGCTCGACGCACCGTGGCATCCGCTGGGGCAGATATCTCTGTATTATGCCACCCTGCTAAATCAATGCCTTTGTGAAAAGCGCGCCTTTTGTTCATGGGATCTTTTCTAAGCCCAAAATTGCTCGAAATATAATATTTTGTGGCAGGTAAGGGTAATGTGTTCGGCAAGGCTGTTAAAAAGTTTTCTAGCTGATTTAAAACAAGCAACTTATCGGCAATCATTAAAAATGTATTGGGTATTTTACTTTCATCAAGTATGTCCAGCGGGCCACCTTGCGCCGTTGTTTGTGCCGCTAATGCGAGGTGCTGTGCAAGTGCATTTTCGAGACCTGTGTCTTGCAATATCTCTAAAATAGCGTCGTGGCGTTGATTAATTTGCGCAGCTAATAAGGTAAAATTAGTATCGTATTGTTCATTTAGTAAAGTATAGCGCTGCTCAAAACTGGTGGCGTTATTGTGGGCATGTTTGTTTTGTGACTTGTCGTCTTCGAGCGGCTCATGGAATTCGCTCCCGCTCTCATTTATAGAGGAGGAGTCAAGCTCACCCTCTAATTTTATTGCGTCTTTGCTAATAGAAGCAGGCAATGATTCAATCATACCTTGTAGTAAAGCTTGTTTTTGTTCTAGTTCAGCTAACTGTTCTTGTTGTAATGCGTAGCGTTGCTGCTGCTTTACTTTTTGCTGCCACTGTACTTGCTTATCAAGTTGAATTTGTTCGATATGTGATATTTGGTGTGTTTGCATATATACACGAATACTAGACACACTTATCCACACAATAGCGGTGATAATAATAGTGAGTACAGAAACTTGTAACCATGGCGCCAAAACTACATGCTTAACTTCGCCATTTTGGCGAATTAGCAGCTGACGAGCTGGGAAGTTTTTATGAAAAAAAGATTTTATGAATACAGACATGTCACATATATACTGGCTATTAACGAACCCAAGATAGCAATTTGAACTAAAAAAGCCAGAAAAAAATTGTAACTATGGTTTAATTAATAAAAAAGAGCGGCTTATTCGGCCACTCTTTTTTTCTAGTTTATTGATTTTACAATTATTTTGCTGGCAGTACCGTACTCTCTACGCAGCCGAAGCCAATACGTGCAAAACCTTCTTTTTCACACCAGCCACGCATTATCACGTTGTCGCCGTCTTCTAAGAAGCTACGCTGTTCGCCGTTGCTTAAGGTGATTTTTTCTTTACCACCACGAGAAAGCTCAAGTAATGAACCTGCTTCTTCATGCGTTGGGCCTGATTGCGTTCCAGAGCCCAGCATGTCGCCTGGCATAAAGTTACAACCGTTTACCGTATGGTGAGTCACCATTTGTGCCACAGTCCAGTATGAATGCTTAAAGCTAGATTTAGATACTTGTGTTGGATTGTAGCCTTCATCACGCATTTTTTGCGTTTGAATTTTAACATCCATTTGAATATCAAATGCGCCTTGATCACGGTTAGCCGTTGATTCTAAATATTCCAATGGTTGCGGATCATTTTCATCACGCGTCCAGCTTGTTCTGAATGGTGCAAGTGCTTCGGTAGTTACAATCCATGGTGACACGGTTGATGCAAAGTTTTTTGCTAAAAATGGACCAAGCGGTTGGTATTCCCATGCTTGTAAATCACGTGCTGACCAATCGTTGAAAACACAAAAACCAAACACATGTTTTTCAGCATTTTCAATGGCAATAGCATCACCCAGCTCATTACCCTTACCCAAGTAAATACCCAGTTCAAGCTCGTAATCAAGACGCTTACACGGACCAAATGAAGGTACTTCTGCGTCTGGCGCTTTAGTTTGTCCTTTAGGGCGATGGAACTGCTGACCAGATACGCCAATAGATGACGAACGACCGTGATAACCAATCGGTACCCACTTGTAATTCGGTAGCAGTGGGTTATCAGGGCGGAATAAACTACCTACGGCCGTGGCATGATAAATCGAGGTGTAAAAGTCGGTGTAATCACCAATGCGACACGGCAGAGCAAATTCAATCTCGCTTTGCGGAATAAGTGCGTGTGTAAGTTGTTCTTGATGCTCAGAACCTTCACGTAATGCTTTAGATAATGCTAAACGTAGGGCTGACCAATATTGCTCACCCAGTCCCATAAACTCATTTAGTGTAGGGTTACTTGCTGCAGCAATGGCGACTTGGGCATCGCCACTAAAAATAGCGAGTTCATTTACTTTTGCTAAATCAATAACCTGATCACCAATAGCAACCGCGCCTCGGAAAGCTTCGTTGCTGTTTTTGAGACGTACTTCGGCAAAAGGTAGATTTTGGATAGGGAAGTCACATTGTGCATCATTCGCTGATGCAACCCAGCTAGTTAAATTTATATCATGGGTTTCGTTAATTAAACTCATTACATTTCCTTTGGTTTAGTTGGTCGCGCATATCAATTTATTAAATAAGAACATAGCACCAGCAAGTTTTAAATATCTACTAGTTATATGGTGATGAAAAGCGCGATTTAAACACGCAAAGAGAGATTAGCTCTCTTAGTTACGATTAAACGACAAAAAGCAGCGAAATACGCTGCTTTTTAGAGTCATAATTTTAATTATAAAACGCCGCGGCGTTCTTGATCTCGCTCGATTGATTCGAACAGCGCTTGGAAGTTACCTTCACCAAAGCCACCATCGTCAACACGTTGAATCATCTCAATGAAGATAGGGCCAAATAAGTTTTTAGAGAAAATTTGCAATAAGTAGCAATCTTCGCTTTGGCTATCAACCAGGATTTGATGCTCACGAATCTTTTCTTTGTCTTCTTTAACCCATGGTACACGGTCAAAAATAGTATCGTAGTATTCAGGGATAATATCTAAAGTGGCGATAGTTGATTTATCTAACTTATCAAGTGAGCTCACTAAGTCATCAGTTAAAAAGGCTAAATGCTGTACACCTGGGCCATTGTATTCGCCTAGGTATTCATCAATTTGGTTATTGTCGTTACCTTTACCTTCATTTATTGGAATAGAGAAAGTGCCACAAGGTGATTTTAATGCATAAGAGAGTAAGGCTGTTTTTTGGCCTTTAATATCAAAGTAGCGCACTTCGGTAAAACCAAACACGTCTTTATAAAAGTTAGCCCATGTTTCCATTGTGCCTTTATAAACGTTGTTAGTTAAGTGGTCTATACGTAAGAACCCTTTATCATTAACGACGTTTTGCTCAGCTAAATCTTCAAAGTCGTTTGCGTAGATAGAGCCTTTATCGCCAAACTGTTCAATAAAGTATATTAAGCTGTCGCCAATGCCGTAAATAGCAGGGTACGGTAAGTCTTTATTTGCTGCATCAGTAGCAGGCTTAGCGCCACGCTCAACCGCTGCTTCAAACGCCGCTTGAGCGTTCTCTACGCGCCAACCCATAGAACAAATTGCTGGGCCATGATTTTTAGCAAATTCAGCTGAAAAACCATCGCGTTCATTATTTAGTAAAAAATGAATATCGTTTTGGTTGTAATAAACAATGTCTTTACCTTTGAATTTTTTTAACTTTGAAAAACCAAAATCGGTAAACACTTTATCCATGTAATCGGCATCGGGTGTTGCGTACTCGGTAAATTCAATACCAACCAAACCTAAAGGGTTATTTACTTCACTCATTATAATTACTCCCGCAATTAAGCACTGCGATTATTAGTTATCGTATTGCCTGCATGATTAACCAGATTAGTGTTTTGGGGAAGAGGGTGTTGTTATTTAGTGAGGAGGTTGTGTGTATAGTTAATATGACGCTTAATACAATGGCTCTATTCTATAGTACAGCAGAGCAATAATAAGAAGACTTATTAGATTTTTCAATAGGACGAATTTAAATTAAATTGCTGATATTAAATAATAAAAAAAAGGGTTTACACACGGAAACCCTTTTCTTTTTTTTTGTAAAAAGCAACTTGAAGTGTAATTAATTATTTACATTTTTAATGTTGTTATTAAAAAACTTTCTGCGCTGTTTTAACCATAAATTTGGTTTTATATCAGGTGCAGCTTGATAGTGGCGCTCGATTTTTTGGTTTAACACTCTTGTGGAGTGCTCAAATGTTAACTTTTGTTTTGCATTACCTAAGCTTTTTATTTCATCGCGGGTCATAGCACGGCCAGCGTAAAGTAATGCATTTAAGTAACCCGGAACGGTTTCATAGTTGTTATCAGTAAATAAAAGTACTGATTTATTTAACGCCCAACGTTTATTGATCTCACCGTCTTCTTTTACGCCAACTAGCTCTCCATCAATATACACTTCAAATACGCCATTTGTAGGAGCTGTATAAAATACCAATGCTACGCGATGCCATGAATCTGGTTGTGTATTGCCAAAGTAACCACTGTCCCTGGTTGATTTACCATAACCACCACTTGGGTCAATAAATATATCAGCGTCGTCGGTTAAATAGTTAATTGTATCGGCTTGAACTACTGCACGGTAAATATCCTGCCCTTCCGCTGGCCAATATAAATCCATAACAAGGGTATAGTCTGAGACCATGCCCTCATTTGCATAATCACCATTAGCAGGTGTATTTAAGTGAATAAGTAATCCTTCAGTTGGTGCATGTCTTGAAAATGCCATTACACTGGAGGGGCCATCACTTAAATCGCTGATACCGAGTTCGGTAGTCGTTTTATATTGAGTTTCTTTAGGGCCCCAGTTTTTTTCTTCAGGATCAAAGTAACTGAGTACTGAAGGTCCAAAATCTGCTGCTAGTGGGTTTGTTTTATTATCAAAGTTCCATATCGTTATGTTTTCTTCATCTGTACAAGAAAAAAGTTGATTATTTGTATCAAGATATAAGCATTGGCTAGTTCTAAATCGGGCATATTGATCAAGCAACCACCATGCTTCAGCAATGAGCTCTACATTTGAAAATGTCACGCCATTAAAAAATAACTGGGGATTTAGTGCCGCACCTTTAAATAAGGCAACGTCATAATTACTGGTAGTTTGAATGTTTTCAGGTTTAAGTAAAAACCAGTCAGGCTGGCTTGCGAACATCGATAATAAATTAGCTCCTGTTACTGTAACTTTATATATTGCGTTAAAGCCAGGTGTATTTGAAGGCTGCCTTTCTACATAAAAAGCTTCATGAAAGTCTTCTTGTGTGAGGGTCCCCGGTGTCCAACGCTTTTGAACCAATTCAGGATTTAAAAGGGCGGCAGTTATTGAGCTATTGTGCTGTGCAGCCAATGCTGTTACTTCAGCTAATTCAATAGCACTAGGGTAGTTCTCTGAAATGGCTATTTCGGTTTGTGCGTCAGGGGCGTAACGGCCCATTATTTCATCAATTGCTTGTTTAGTTTCCTCATCAATTTCGGTGATTGTTTCTGTGGCAATTGTTTGGTAATTTACTCTAGGTGATGTTTTGTCAATTAAATTAAATTCTAGCGTTAAGTCTGTAATACCTTTTGCATAAAAATCAGGTTGAACCACAATTGCGCCATTTTCGAGCGTATCAAAGCTTTCCCCACCATGAGTATGGCCGCCTAATACTAAATCTATCCCTTCAATATCAGTCGCTATATCGGTATCTAAGCCCACCCCTAAGTGGCTTAGCATTACCATGTAATCAACGTCATCGCGATATTGGCTTATAATGCTTTGCGCGACCTGCTGCCACTCCCAGCTCATTTTAAATTGTTTGATAAAGTCAGGTATGGGATCACTTTGAAGTGGTCTATCTAATTCATTCCATGGAACTGATGTCATACCGAAAAAGCCTAGCGTTATACAGCCAACTTGAACTTTCGCAAATCCAACTGCTGCAAAGTCTTGAAGTTGTTTGCCTTCGTAACGAGTATTACTTGCAAGTACAATCGCTTTATCATCTTGTGAGTAACTAAGTAGTTTTTCGGGGCCCCAAGCGTAATCATGATTACCAACAACGCGAACATTAAATTGCATTGCTTTAATAGCTTCTTCGGTTGCCATTCCTTGCGAAAGTTGTTCTGCTACTGTACCTTTTTCGTAGTCGTCACCGCCATTGGTGAATAGCGTGTGTGGTGTTTGATTTGCAACTTGATTGAAATAGGCTTTAATACGGCTAAAGTATTGTTCTTTGTAACCAAAGCGAGAATGTAAGTCCGCAACATGTATAAAACGTACCGATTGTGTTGTTGCGTTTGCTTCACACGTTGGGCCAATATTTGCAAATGCTTCTTTACGCTGCATTTGAATTGCATAGGTACCCATTTTAGTTACTGTTGCACTAACATAATTATCACTTACGATAGAGTTAGAAATGGTTTCCCAACTGTTAAGATCTGACTGCCTTGCTATAAACAATTGACCACCCAGTGCATAACCTTCAGGTATTTTTATTCGGATGGTAATTGGATTTGAAAATTTTATTTCTGGATTGGGTGAGAGATTGTGCAAATCAGAAATAATATTCAGCTGCGAATTGGCGTTGTTTAACGTTATTTTTTCGTAGGTGATATCGCTGTTTGATGAAGCTACATTGGCAGGAATAATTAACTCAAAGCCACCATTATCAAGGCTTGAGTTTAAACCACTCGCGGCTATTAAAGAAAGCTGAGTTGGTTCTAGTTCAACAGGATCATTCGGGTTAACCGTTACTGCATCATCGACACCTCCACACCCACTTATAACAAGATGTAAAAATGTAATTACAGCTATTTTTGATAACTTGTCCAGTATCATATGTAGCAGTCCTTGGGAATTATCTTAACAATTAATTAATATATAATATCAACTAAAAGTATGGGAGCATAGCCGTATAGCACCAGTTCTTAAAATATATATACCCAAACGAGTTAAATAACTCACAAATATAATTAAAAATTATTTATAAAGAGCAACAAATGTATACTGTCATTTCGTCTCATTAGTGAATTATTTTTTATCGTTATAATTAGCCACTAACTTAATGCTATTGATATAAAAATGCCCCCAGAGCAGCCTATGGGGGCATTTTTCATTTTTCATTTTTCATTTATCACTGTAATTGCATTGTGCTGTAGGAGGTAATTAAAGCCAATATATTAATTAAACTAGGTCTCTAGTCCTTGTTTCTCCCATACCTTCGCTTTAAAACTCATCAATACTAAAATAATACCGATACCAATACTGAATAATGCAATTTGCAAATACAGATTAGGGATTTCAGATACATTGTTCGGATCAAAGTTACCAGCAAGTAGACCTGCGATAATATTACCTATTGAGTAAGTGAGTACGAATACACCCATCATTTGACCTGTATAGCGACGTGGCGAAAGTTTACTTACCGCACTCAATGCCACTGGGCTTAAACAAAGCTCACCTACAGTATGTAAAAAGTAAGTAGTAACAAGCCAGTAAGGTGCTACCTTTAAGCCTTCAGCGGCGTAATGTGCTGCCATAAACATGACTAAGAAGCCTGAAGCCATAATAACTAAACCCAGCGCACACTTTACGCTATAAGTCGGCGATACCATTTTCTTTGATAAATTAATCCAAAGTGCGGCAAAAAATGGTGACAAAGCAATAATAAACAGTGAATTTAAAGACTGGAACCAAGTTGTTGGAATTTCAAAAGTACCAATAAGGCGGTCAGTATAGTCACGAGCAAATAGGTTTAATGATGAGCCTGCTTGCTCAAAGCCAGACCAAAAACAGGCAGAAGCAACACAGACTAAAAATAGAGCCCACATTCTTTGCTTTTCAGCATCGGTTAATTTACCTTTAAAGTAGATAATACCAAAATATGCAAAGAAAATAATTGTGAATGCAACAGCTGTATAACCGGCAACCACAGTAGGATTGATGACTATAGCACCGGTCATAGCACTGACAGTAACGCTTGCTACAATAATTACAAATAATGCGATGCCACTCCATGCACGTGAAGTGCCTTTAGGACCCAGAGGGTTGGCAGGTAATGCGCTGTGCTCAGGTAAGTTATTAAGTGTGCGTTTGTACTGCACTAAGCCAATCGCCATACCCACAGCCGCTGCACCAAATGCCCAGTGCCAGCCTACGTTTTCCATGAAGTAACCACACACGTAGTAACCGATTAAAGAGCCTAAGTTAATACCCATGTAGTATATAGCGAATCCGCCATCACGACGCTCATCAGCATCGCTATATAATTGGCCTACCATTGCACTGATGTTCGGTTTAAGTAAGCCAGTACCTGTTGCAACAAAAATTAAACCAATAAAAAATGAATACTCGTGTGGAACGGCCAAGATAATATGGCCACACATGATAATAACACCGCCATACCATACTGCTTTTTGGCCACCAAACAATCTATCTGCTAACCAACCACCAGGTAAACCTAAAAAGTATACTGCACCTGTGTATAAACCATAAATAGCAGCAGCTGATGCAACAGTAAAGCCAAGACCTTCCTGTTGTAAGCTTGCTGTCATAAATAATACGAGCATCGCTCGCATACCGTAGTAACTCATTCGTTCCCACATTTCTGTGAAAAACAGGGTTGAAAGTCCTTTGGGATGGCCAAACCAGCCACTATCTGGAGCTGAACTCATATTTACTTCCTAGCTTAAAGAATTGTTGTGATGATCTTATAATTTTTTGCTTTAGCTAATTTAGCCCGTATAAAAGGTTAAATTGCTCGACCATCAGTATATTATTTGTGTCTAAGATAAAGATTTGCTACGTGGCTATAACACCATAAGGTAAGAGACACACCCTTATCCTAGCTACAATTGCGAACAAGTATACATACACCCCAAAGCGAGGGGAAGTACTGAGCGGTGTATCACCTTATGCCAAGTTAGAAATCAGCATATGGAATAATAGGTGTACCCGGAAATTCGAGTGTTCCGTAAACAGGGTTAAAGTAATAACGGATATAAAGTTGACCAAAATTAGGTTCGTAAAAGTCAGAGCGGTCTATAGCTAAATAACCACCAAAAAACCAATGCGGAGTTATTCTGTACTCAAAGCTACCCTCTAAATTGTACGATACGCCCGCACTGGTATCTGAATTAAAGGCAGGGTCTACACCGGTTTCAAGTTGGCGAACAAAGGCTTCTGCTTGAAGTTCGGGATCATTTGGGAAAAAGTCTATTGCTTGAGTTTTAGTTTGTGAATACGACAATCCCGTTCTTATGCGGTACACAAAATCATCGCCCCAACGTGCATCGTAGGTTAAAGGTGCCGATAATCCTATATAATTTTGAGGGCTGTAGTAACCACCATGACCCCAGGTTTCCTCACTTAGATTAAACTTATAAGCCCAATGTAATAAACTTGCGCCAGCAGTGAATACGCGTTCTTGATTACTTATTACACGGTAATAGGTTCCGCCCATTAGACGGTAGCGTTGGTTATCTTTTACGTTTTGGCCCTTATATAAAGTAAAGTCGGCACTGGACCAGAACCCCCAATCACCTCCTAAATCATGAGAAATGTTTGCAGTAAAACCGGTTGAGCGAACTCCACCCCAAAGTTTACCCGTATTGACATCCTCAAGGCCAGCATACGATAGCACCGAGCTAGTGATTGGTCGTTTTTCTAACTCAAGGCTGTAACCAAAGTCACCAAAATCATCGGAGTAATTAATGCCCCAAACAATGTCTTCAATTAAAAAGCCTAATGGCGTCGTTCCTATATCCATACGCCAGTTTTCATTTTGCCAGCCGATACCAATATCCACGCCACTTTGCTCAGGGGTTACTTCTTCAATACCACAGGTAAATATACACAAAGCGCCCTGACCATAGCGGCTACCTGCAAATTGCTCATCAAAACGTGTAGTTTGAGCGCTAATATTAGTTGGATCTATTTTTACAAAACCTTGGCCTTGCCAAAGCGGAAAGTACGCTTCAATTGGGACTAAACCAGCCCCTAAAGTGGCTTCGCTTTCGGTACTGGTTTGGCCGCTAAAATTTATGCCAACAGCAACGTAAGCTTGATTTTTGTTTTGCTGACGAAGCAACTCACGCTTAGCGTTATTGATATACCATTCGTCGCTTTCATTTATTTTAGAAAGTGAACTGTAGAGTTCTTTAGCGTCTAATGTTTGATTAGACGTGATGGTCTCTGTGTACCAAATTTTAGCTTGTTCTGCTTCGTTAAAATTACTGGCAACTTGTGCGCCTAAGTAGCGAAGCTCAGCATCATTTGGCGATTTTTCAATAAGCTTTTGAGCTAAATATACTGCATCACCTGAATAATTAAAGTCATTTAATGAGAGCATAATTTGGCGTTGAAAATAGCTTTCTTGAGTATTGCTCAGATTGATCGCTTGTTGTGTGATTTCTTTCGCCTTATAATCATCACCAATCTTTCTATATGCTTGAGCAATAGCAATAAGAGCTTGAGGTTCAACCATTTTATTATTTTTTACTTTTTGCTCGTAAAAAATAACAGCTGCCTGGTGCTGACCAAGTGCTAGGTTTGCATTAATTAACGCTGTTGTAATAGCTGGGGGGCTTTTGTATTTTTGATCGAGCTGATTAAGTTTTGCGATTAAATTACTACCGCTATAGTATCGACTAAGGTAGGTGTTTTGTAATTGCATATATTGATTAATGTCACTCTCTGAAGCGTTTTCAGGCAGTGTATAGTTTGTAAACCATTGCTTAACTTTTTGATCATCGCTTTGGGCTAAAAGCCATTCACCATAAAGCAGGTGCCAATATGGTGATAGGCTAGGTTCGTCATTTAATGCCGACTTTATGAGTTTTATAGCATACTTTTGCTCATCTATTTGATACCAATTAAGAGATAATTCTGCTTTCATCACCGGTGTTAGATTTTGTGCTTCTAAAGCACTTAAATGGTATATAGCATTAGCTCTATCATTACTATTTAAATATTGTTGGCTTTGGGTTAAATATTCATTGAGCTGTAGTTGCTGCTCAAGGGCCATTATGTCAGCATTACGAGCTTTAAAGGGAATAAACTGTAACGTATTTAACGCACCATTATAATCATCAATTGCACGTAAAAATAAAGCATGGCTGTAACGCAACTGCGTATTAAGCGGAAATTGCCAAAGCACATTATTAAAAAGGGTACGGGCTTCTTTTACTAGCCCTTTTTGTTGATATATGAATGCTAAATCGTAGTATAACCAAGGTTGATCTGGAGCCATCTGAATAGCGTCTTTTAGTATTTTTTCGGCTTTGTCTAAATCACCTTTTTCAGCCAGTGTATTTGCGTTTTTTCGATAAATACTACTGAGAGATGCCAAATAAGACTCTCGAATTACTTCCCTTTGTGCAAAGACCAATTGGTTAAAGAAAGAGTTAAGTGCGTTTTCATTTTGTTCAAGCTCTGCTATTTCGAGTAGACCAAATAAAGCACTTTCATTTAGAGGATCATTTTTCAGAACAACCTGGTAAATAGCTGATGCTTGTGAGTATTCTCCCTGAGAAAACTTAATCAAACCTCTATTGTACAAAACAGTTTTTGGGTCTTCCTCTAGTTTATCGGCTAAATTAAGTTTTAACGTTGCTGTTTTAAAGTCATTTTTATTTATAGCTTCTCTTGCTTGACCAATGTAGAGCCAAAACCGTGCTGTTTTTGCTAAGCCTCTAAGCTGTTCTCGTTCTTCAAAGTTTGAAGTATAGTTCTGTGCTTCAGTAAAGTAGTTGTATGACTTCAGATTATTGCCCAAACGTAGATAAAGTATTCCAAGACTACGCATTATTTTTGAATCTTCCGGACGCGCCTTGAGTGCTTTTAATAATAGGGGTTCAGCAGTTTCTAATTTATTTTTTTCAAGTAACTTATCACCTTTAATCCATAGCTGATAAGCAGGGTCGGCTAATAAAGTTTGTCGCGTTTTTAATTTTTTTTTGAAATCTTGGTATTGTAATTCACCTTTGCCGCTAAAGGGATAAAATGTAAAGTAATGTTGAAATTGCTCGTCAGTGGCGTCTTCTAGTGGCATATCTTTTAGCGCTGCGAGCCAAATGCTTTCTACTTCATCACTAAAGCGTGACATAACACCGTATTTTTCTAAGATATACAGTGCTCTATTATCACTAGGGTTACGTCTAAGTAAATGTCTTGCGTATGCAATTTCAATTAGACCTAAATTAGAGTGGCTTTTTAGCAGTTTTTCGTAACTGTTTTTGACAGCTTGCCATTGTTCGTCATCTTGAGCGAACCAGCTTAGGTGTTCAAGTTCATAATCTAAGGTAGGATAGATATTAGTAAAAATGACGCTGTATATTTTTTGTGCTTGCTTGTACTGGCCAGCACGTGCTAATAGTTTCGCTCTTTGAATTTCGGCTTTATCTTTACCATTTACATTCGATAATACTTTGAGTTTTTTAACGCATGGTATTTGCTTTGTTAGCCTATTATCTAGTTTACTTAAAGCTAAATTTGCTTTTTGTATATCACCATTCATAAAACTGTAATGGACAAGAGCACACTTAGTTTCAATGCGGTTAGGGGCTATAGCAACCAACTTTTGCAAGCTGTCGTCTATCAATTTTTTATTTTGTTGCGCCTCACCAATATTTATTTGGGTTAACAACCAATTAACTGATTCTGTATCAATATCATTGATTGTTTTAGCACCTAACCCTGAGCTAAGTAGTAATGTGCAAACAAGAGTAAACCTTAATGGCATTCAGTGCTCCACATTGGTTTTAGTGTCCCATCTGCTGTGATTTTAAAGCGTTTGTTTAGGGTGCTTTCTGCGAATAAATTTAATACGCTGTCATAATAACGACTTTTAGTGAACGATTTATCTACCATTAATTTTTGTTGTATAGCTATAACAAATGAATCATTACCTTTTTCAGCAAGTAAAGGCAAAAGAGCAGCATTAAACCCTAAAGGACCTCTTTTTTCTGATTTGCCAGATTTAGCATACGTATTTAAAGGAACATGTCCTCGTTCATTAATTGTTTCTATAAACGGATCAAACTGTGCTAATAGCTCTTTTTTATAGGGCGCATCTTGTGCCAACATACTAGCCCAAAGGTAAACTCTGATAGCATTATAACTTCCTAGGTCAGTATTTTTTTTGTCATAGTAAAATCCACGATTGCTATCAAACATAACCCAATCAGGACTAACTCCTTTATTTGCTGTATTTAAAAGAAGCTTTGCTGAGCTTTCATGAAGTTCATGCCAAGGCGAGTTAGGATATAGTTTTTTAAATTGCTGATAAATAAATAATGGTGAGTAACTTGGATTTAATTTATAGCGTTTGTTATCATATTCAAAGCCAATAGGGGCCGGTAATAATGATAAACCCAGTCCATCAATGTATGCTGTCTCTTCTCTTATAATACGCTTTGCAAGTACTGCAGCAAGGACGCTATAACGGCGCTCATTCCATAATATAGCGGCTTGCGAGAGGCTGTAAGCAATCCATAAGTCAGAGTCTGACGCTGGGTTTGAGTCTAAAATGCCTCCTTTGTTGTTGTCTTTATTAATACCCCATTTCCACGCAGGTAAGCGAGTACTTAAATCACCTTCAGATAAGTGCTCTTGGGTCCAGTCAAGAATGTTATCAAATGCGGCTTTATCGTTTGCTACAAGTGCAAAAAATAATGCATAAGATTGCCCTTCAGAGGTCGTAATACTTTGCTCACTTCCTAAATCTATTACTCTACCTTCTTGAGTAACGAAATGTTTTTTAAATACCTGCCAGCCCTGCCAAGGGTCACACTGAATAACCTGAGCTTTTGCACTAAAAGTAAACAATACAATCATGGTAAAGAGTGTGTTGATAAGTGATTTCATTACTTATCTCCTTCAGCTAAACGTTTGTAAGTTAAAGTTTGTAATAATTTCCAGAGAATAAATGAAATTAATAGTAACGTTAGAATAGATAATAATGCCAATATAAAAGGGTGATCAGATAAGTGAAACCACACTAGTGTATGAATAGGAATATGTCCTACAAAGTATTGTTCGTCTGTTTGAATCGTTTTAATACCTTGTGAGTTTATTACCGTGGCACTGCCTTTAATTTGGGAGAGCTGCTCTGAGTTCATCAAGGCATCGTTTAGCAAAGTAAACGCGTTTTGTGTGGTTGCGCTCAACGATACAATTGAACGGTTAGAGTCAAATGGCGATTGAAATCCAGTAATAACAGCCATATCGCCGCTACTTTTAATACTTACTTCTATTTTATTATTGTTAGCTTTATCTTCATAAGCGCCGTTGTATATAGCTTGTTTAATAGCTCGCTGGTTATTGTTTAATAAAATATTTATTTGCGCATCTTTTTCTAAACCATGTACAGCACTTCTAGGTTTTGCAATAACTAAAATATCTTTATTATCTAGATCAGCGTCATCGTCTAAATACGCCACGCCCATTCTATGAGATGGATACCCAGTTATTGCACCAAAGTGACCAGTTAAATTAAATAATATATTCAGCATATTAGGGGTAGACTGTTCATCTATTAACACTAATGTTTGTTGTAAATCTGCATATTTGGTAAATGGAAAGCCACTATTAGCGAATACATTTAAGTCAGGTAATGCAATATAGTGATCAAACTCACTTACATCAATGCTTGAGTTACCTTCAATTAAACCGTACTCACCACCGGGAGGCACGACTGCACACTCACCTTTTTTTAGTACGCCAAACCTAAAGTCAAAATTAAGCTCATTACGATTAGCTAAGTTTATACCGCTAAGCGAAAAGTCTTTGCTTTGAACTATCTTTTTATTAGAGATTAATGGCAATAATGTTTGTGTTTTTTTAAGTAATGAGTCTTCATCATTTAATAAAAAGCCAGTAATAAACTTTTGATTTATTAGCAAATTCAACCGCGAATCAATTGCTTCACTTTCTGGTGTACTACGATATTGGAGCGTTACTGGTATCCCTTTTTCGCGCCATGTAAATAGATCAGGGGCAAAGCGAACATTGAGTTTGACAGGACCATTTTTTTGGCCTTGTGCTTGAAGTTGCGTTGGGTAGTCAATAAGTTCTTCAAATTGAACGGGGCGATCGTCTCTAAGCCAGCGTGGTGCGTCGTAAGCTTTACGAAGGGGTAAGTTATTTATTGCTTCAATACCTGCACTACGGCCTGTCATCACTTTATGCCCAAATACTAAACCTGTTACCGCTGTTTTAAGATCTTTTTCGTCACGGCCTAATATTAACAGCATTTTTTTGTAACGATTAATTGGACTTGAGATAAGCTCTACTCTTGGTTTTGTAACGTTGGGGTAATCTTTTAAAAAATCTGGCTTTGAATCATTTGTCATAAATACAACACTATGCTCATCTGGGGCTTTGTTATAAATTACAGGGAAGTTAGCGCCACGCCAGTCCGCCTGTGCACCAAACCAGCTGGATAAAGTAGCCGCTGCTTCGATAGCCTCTGTATTAGGTGCTTTTTCAAATATAAAAGGAAGATTAAGTTTGTTGTAATCTTTTGCGTCAAAAAAAGGTGCTGGTAAATATTCCAAACGGCTATCAATTGCTAACTGTTTTTGATTAAGTGTTATACTGCTTGATCTACTAATTTCAGTCCAGATAGAGCGGTTAAAGTCATCTTGGCATCTTAAGTCATAATAACCAACTAACTCAAAACGAATTTGATTGTAATCTTGAATATATTTTGCGTTTAAATCTAAGCTATGGCTAACCGTGTTTTTGACTATACTAAGTTTGTTAGTGATCGGTAAAACAGTTACCAAGTTTTCGTTAAAGAAAACTTTTAAATGTGACACACTAGCAATTAGTGAAGGAGAGTTTGTATATGAGAAGTTAAGTTTCAGGGCTGTGCTTAACTTGTCAATTCTATTAGTAAAGTCGACACTAGAGCTATTATTCACTCCATCGAGTTTAAAGCCTGTAAAACCGAGTTCCTCAAAACTTAACTGCAAGCCCGATATATGAGCATCTTCTGGGTAGCCATTAGAAAAAATAGATTTATTGTTCATTGGCTCAATAGCATTTGCATAATTTGCAGTACTAGTGAGTAATAATATCAGGGGTAAATAAAGCAATTTTTTAATCATATATGTTATGCACTATCGGTCTTTTTGGAATAAATGAGTTAATGTAAATAATTAAATTAGTCATAAATTTAATTATAGGCTGTAAAACTCTCGGGGCATGAAACAATAAATTATTAAATCCTCTCAAGCTCGTTTTTTGTACTTCTTTGAAACTATATGATGGACGATCATGTCTGAAATTATTCTGCCAGTCTAGCCATGCGTCTGCTCTTGAAAACGTACACTGAATAAATGCACGTTGTTTTTCAAGAGAAAGGTCTTTAATAGTTAAGCCAATTTGTTTATCACGAGTATTGCAAACATAGGTAAGAAACGAAAATTGTTTATTACCACGACTCATTAATAATTCTATTTTATCGTTAACATTACATAGATGAGTATGCTCTGTTTCTACACCTACCCCGTTATCAGAGTAATCGGTAATTTTAACCTTCAATGTATGACCATTTTTGAGTCGAATTGCTGCAGGAAAGTTTGCTTTTATGCGGTGTGAATGCCTAACTTGACGCGCCTCTGCGGCAACGGCAACAGCTGCACCTAAAATAATAATGTTATAAATTGCCCATGCCATACTTATTAAAAGCACCCCCAGTTGGGATGGGTCCCCAAACAACAGGCGAAGTATACCGACTAGCATACCTATTAAGTTAATTAATAATAGTACTAAATAGGGCTTCGAAATTGCCCAGTCGTAATGCTCTTTATTGTTCAAGCCACCTTTTTCTGTCACGTTAAATTTACCCTTTTTAGGATTAAATAATGCTACCGTGGTTGGTTTAAGTATGTACCAAGCAAGAACTGATTCGTAAACTTCGCCCCAAAATGAATATCGGTACTTCCCCTGAATACGCGAGTTGGTTGTTTTTACTTGAATAAGCGTGGGTACGACGTAAATAAAAATAGCTAAAAAGGGAGCGTATATTATGTAGGCATTGAAGTATATGAGTGCCAAAGGCGCCGTTAAAAAAACAATTCGAGGAATACCTGATAAAAAGTGCAGCATTGCATTTAAGTAACATAAACGTTGTGGGATATTTAGCCCTTTACCAAATAAGGGGTTATCGAGCCTAAATATTTGTGCCATACCTCGAGCCCATCTAATGCGTTGTCCTACATGCGCTGACAAACTATCAGTAGCAAGGCCTGCCGCTTGAGGTATATTGATATAAGTGGTTTTGTAACCCGCACGTTGCATACGAAGAGCCGTATGTGCATCTTCTGTCACAGTTTCGAATGCAAATCCACCGATGTCATTCAGTGCTTGGCGTTTTAAAACAGCACACGAGCCACAAAAGAAAGTAGCGTCCCACATGTCATTACCATCTTGTATTAGTCCGTAAAATAACATGTTTTCGTTGGGGATTTTGCTGTGATTGTTTAAGTTTCTTTCAAACGGATCGGCAGAAAAAAAATGGTGAGGTGTTTGTACCAAGCATACTTTACTGTCTTTTAAAAACTGTCCCATAGTCATTTGTAAAAACGAGCGAGCAGGTACGTGATCACAGTCAAAAATAGCAATATATTCGCCATCTGTATGACACATTGCACTATTTAAGTTGCCAGCTTTTGCGTGATTATTGTCTGGGCGAGTGAGATAGCCTGCACCGGCCTGTTTTGCAAATTCAGCAAACTCTGGACGTTTACCATCATCAAGTATGTAAATATTTAATTTATCCGCTGGCCAATCTATACTCAGTGCAGCAAGTGTAGTGGTCTTTACAACGCTTAATGGTTCGTTGTAGGTTGGGATGTATACATCAACAGTAGGCCACGAATCAGTATTTTTCGGCAAAGGCGCTGGCTTACGTTCCAATGGATTAATAGTTTGAAAAAAGCCTAAAATAAGTACTAGCCACGCATAGCTTTCTGCAAGTAATAATCCAGCACCTAAAAAAAGTGCTAACGGATCATCCCAGTTTAACGTTTCTGTATAACGCCACCACAAATATCGAGATGATGTTGTAACAGATAGTGTAATCATAATAATTGTTGCAAGTTGGCCTTTTACTCTTTTTAGTGCGTATGCAACCAATAAAATCAAGCTAATAAATACTGCTTGTGCTTCTAGGCTAAATGGGATGGTAATAAACACAGCTAGTAAAAACAAAATGAATGATATAATTATGTACTTTATGGGTTTATTTTGCCAAACACGAGCATTAACCATCGTTTTTAAAGCGCTTTTTTCAGTTCGTTTTCTGTTTTTTGACAGTAAACGTTTTAAAAGCTTGCCTAACTTTAGGTCAAACCAACGTAGTTGACTTAAACAATAGCTAGCGCCATTGTAAAAAATGTGAGCGATATTTTTTGAGATTAACTTTGAATTAGATTTAGGCTTATTAGCATAAAATAGCAAAAATATACTTTGTATAAAGAAGCGAATTATATTCGTGTAGATATAGCTTCTATAAGGCAACATCAAATGCGGGTAATAATTTTTCAAGGCTAATTCAAAGTTAGTTTTGTTATTTTTTATATCAATAAATAATGAGCTAAAAAGTGTAATAAAAGGCATTGTAAATGCTTCAATTACATTTACTTTATGTTGGTTAAAGTAGCTATAAAATTTTAAAAAAATATAGCGAACTAGTTTGTCAGTGAACAGGATACTCAGTAGTATATAAAAAACACTGTGGATAGGGTGTTTATAAAGTAACGAAAAGCTCATTGTTAAAAAGCCACTTTACTAACTAGCCACCCAGCCAGTGTTTCAAAGTCATCATTGGCAACACTATAAGGTGCACAATTTAAGGCTACGTTTCGGTGGGCTGTAGACTCTTTAATAACTTCATCAAGATTAATGAAAAAAGGTGCTATGAAAGGGAGGGTAGACTGCCACAGTGAATAAATATCGAATTCAAGTACGGATGCTGCATTATAACGGTTAACTAAAAAAAAGTGATTCCAATTAGATTCAACGTTTTGTAGCATTTGCAGGCGCTTGTATATCAAACTATGACAAATTGCATCACATGTTACCAGTTCAATTAGAATATCTTTTGTCTCTAATGCAAGCTCAGAAATATCAATGTGTGACGGGCAATCAAAAAGCATCCATGTTCCTAGTTTGCAGTCAAGCTTGGTGCAGTTTTCAACGATTGTTTTTATATCATTAAGGTTAGCATTTTTATCGCCAAAGGGTAAAAAAATAACGCCATCGCTATCTTTGTAAAAATGAGTCAACGCTTCTTCAAAGCTATCTGCATTACTCCAGCCCTTTGTAGTAGTCCACTTTAAGCCAAAGTGCAAACCTAAATCACTCTTAGCATCTAAATCTATTGCTATAACATCGACATTTGATTTTCTTAAAGCACAGGCAAGGTTTGCAACAACAGAGGTACTACCTATCCCGCCTTTAATTCCTTTGATAAAAATTCGTTGCAATGGAGATACCTTAAATAAATCAATTTGAGAGTGATTTTAGTGCATTATCTATTTCTTTTAATAATGCGTATTTATTTATTGTCTGCTTATTTTTTTGCGTATTTACAATCTCAATGTAATCATTACTTTTCCCACCAAAGCGCTTTGCTAAGTTTTCAATATCGTTTGACGTAAGAGTCTGTGAGTTTTTAACAATTAAATTATTCATTGCAACCCTAGATAGTATCTTAATTATTTTTATAATAAGTGGACAATATTTGTCTATTATATATAGAATAATGGGCAAAACTAGTAAAAAAGTATTTTTTATAGGGCTTTTTAAGTGTATAACTTTGACATAACAGGATTAGAGTCAGCTGCGAAAGAGTTAAAATCGGCTTCAAGTTATGCTATTTTGGCTCCTTTAGACAATTTTGTGATTGAACTTGCGTTACATTCAATTAAGCAAAGCAGCATCCATGATATATATATAGTTTCTCAGGAAGTTGAGTCATTTTTTGAATCTCCATTTGCAGAATCGTTAAATTACGCATACGAACACAGTAGGGTCTATCCATTCTTTATTTCATCACAAGCACAAAAGTACAGTCTAGAGCGTATTAGTAGAGGAATAATTAAAGAGATAAGCGCTTATAAAAAATTAACTAATTCACTTGTATTTATCCACTTTAATACTGAGATTCTTAATAGTGCGAGTGATGACGATTTAAATATGATAGTAGAGAAATATAATGTTTTTGCAAAAAAAACGGGAGTTACTTTACTTTTTTTAATTAGTGGTCCGGATGTTACCCGCTACCGTTTTTTAATAAGGCGATTAAATTCATTGTTTAATGGATTAATTTTTGTTGATAACGACTCGACTATGCGAGTCCTTGAGTATGATTATTGGCACCATAGTCAAGGTGTAATTGCTGACGTTGAATATCCGTTATCATTAAATAGTGGTCAATTTAGTACTCAAAAAGTTGTGAGAAACGAACATAAGTCATTTAAAAGTGTAAAATTTTATGATGAAGATGATGTTTGGTTAGCACAAAACGCGGTACCAGCAGGTACAAAATTACCGATTCGTTATCATACTGTAAAAGACAACAACGAATTATTCGATAAAGGCCCTAAACTAGAGGCTGCCACCTTGGTGTTTGCGGTTACACGTTATACAGATTTGGCGCAGTTAGGCCGCCAGTGTTTTGAGCTTAGAAAGAGCTGTGGTAGTTGGTTAAAATTAGTGATCCAAAACGTAGATGGTATTATACGCCACCAGGATGAGTGCTTTTTTTTAACGCTAGGTGTTAACCTTATTTTATACAGCTTCTCTGAGCCCTCTAGGTTATTATCCCAAATTCAATCAATTCAGGGGTTCCAGTTTTCAAGACCTTTACCCTCGTCTGTAGAGGATGTTTTAAAATACACAGAAAATACCTTTTCAAAAGGGTATTTACCGTTTATTGAGTTTACAAAGCAAGTTGAAATACACAGTAACTCGGCAGTTAATTTGGGGGTTAGTGGGGTACTCGTTAAGTTAGAGCTTTTACCGCGCATTGAACCAATTCACCCTTTACATTTATTTCAAATTAAGCGTGAGGGTGATGTGTTTAGCATTGCAGAAAATACGGTATATTTATACTTGCATGCATGCAGGGAAAATGATGTAGGTAATGCGATTAAACATTTGTTTAAATTAAAAATAAGTGATTTTTTCGTTCAGCAAAATGTGTTATCTGACCACTTTCATATTCAACAAGAGTGTAAACAATTAAGACGGTTATATGTAAATACAAATCTCGTTGATTATTCACAGCAGCTTGCTGATAATCATAGTTATGAACCCGAGAAAAATACTATGGGAACTATTGCTGATGGATTAGAAACCCCTAAATTTATAAACAAGGCTAGGTCTGATGCGGTGTCTTTTAGGATGAGGTTAAAAGGATAATCATGAGTGTAGATCAATTTTTAATCACAGCTTTTCTTGCAATGATATTGGGTATTTTATTGTGTTTTTATGCGACTCTACTCTTAGTTAGAATCAAAGAGTACTATATTAAGCTTACCTTTAAACACGAAGTTCTTGAGCCATATATACGAATAAAAAAAGAAAAGGATGAGCAGTGAAATTATCTGGCTTAGGAGTTTGGAATCTTTATTTTTTAGTTAAGTTTTCTCTTTATTATTATGGTGCAATTGATTTTAATGTGCTGACTAATGCAGCGTTTGCTGCGATGCTCGCTATTAAATTACAAAAACCCGTATTAGAAAAGATAAAACATTTTATAGGCGGTTGGGTTGCAGTTATATTACTCTACGACGATTCGTGGCTACCGCCAATTAATCGGCTAACAAAGCAGGCTGGTAATGTTCAAGACTTTAGTTTTGGTTACTTTGTAGAGTTGTTATCTCGCGTTATAAATTTGGATATGTTTCTGGCACTGTTTGTTGTTACGGTTTGCTTCTGGTACACCTCGCAATGGGTGCGGTTTACGACAATTACAGTGGTTGGTTTACTTGTTATTGGCTGGCAAAGTAAAAATGAAAATACAGTTGAATTTGCAAATACTACCGATGACACTATTTCAGTTCTAAACAAGCAAAGCAATACGCAGGTTAAGAAATCACCAGAGCAACAATTAAGAGAATTTTATGAACAACAAAGCCAATTAGTTAGTTATTTTCCCAGCGAAATTAATGGTGAATTGTTTGATGTAATTGTATTAAATGTTTGTTCTATGGCCATTGCTGATTTAAACGCCATAGGTGTTGAGGTTACTGATATGTTTGAAGATTTTGATGTGGTATTTTCAGACTTCAACTCAGCAACTTCTTACAGTGGCCCGGCCGCAATTAGGTTACTTCGAGCAAGTTGTGGTCAAACTAGTCAGAATGCGTTGTTTCAAGATGCGTCTGAGCAATGTTACTTATTTAAAAACCTTGAAAAACTAGGGTATCAAAGCAGTGTTGTTATGAACCACGATGGCCATTTTGATGACTTTAAAGGCTTGATCAGCAAGTATGGTGGTTTAGACAGTAAACCATTTGATACTGATTCTTTGCCGATTGCTCAGTATGGATTCGACGACAGTCCAATTTACTCAGACGCAGCTGTACTAAATGACTGGTTTGACAAAAAAGCTAAGGACTGTAAACCATGCGCTATGTACTACAACACAGTAAGCTTGCATGATGGTAATCAGTTAGCGAATAGTGCTCGTATGAATAGTTTGGAAAGTTACCCTGTTAGGCATGCTAAGCTGTTTTCAGACATTAATAGTTTTATCAAAAATTTACAGAGCAGTGAGCGTAATGTGATGCTGATGGTGGTGCCTGAGCATGGTGCTGCTTTAGAAGGAGATAAAGTTCAATTTGCTGGTTTACGAGAAATCCCTAGCCCTGCAATTGTCTCTGTTCCAGCTGCTATTAAATTTATAGGACCAGACATACAAAGCTTATCTCAAATCGTGATTGACGATTCAACAAGCTATTTTGCACTTTCAGAATTAGTTGCTAAAGCACTTGATACTAATTTTTTTGGTGGGAATAATACAGCTGCTAACTTAGTTGATAACTTACCAAAAGCGCCAAAGGTTGCTGAAAACTCGGGTACCATTATGATGTATATTAATAAACGTCCTTATATTCAGCTTGATGATGGTGACTGGTCTGTTTACCCGCAAGTTAATTAATTAGATGGGTGGATTTCACAACAGCAGCAATGTACCAGTGCAATACTGCTGTTATTCGTTTTTCTTTTTAAATGTTTAGTTTGTGCAAATTTCTTTACAATAGACTATGCTCGTAATCATAGTTAGCGTATTATTCACGCCAACTAGTTTTTCCTGACCTGAGGGTGTATGCGTTTAGATATTCACTGTGCAGACCGAATAGGTATTGCTCAAGAGATTCTTAATATTTTAGTTAGCTACAATGTTGACTTAAAAGGGATTGAGGTTGATTCAGTTAATTGTCGAATGTATGTGAGCTTCCCTGAAATAGAGTTTGAACAATTTCAAAAAATTATGCCATCAATTCGCTTAATTGATGGTGTACATGATGTGCGTACCACAGCGTTTTTACCTTCTGAACGTGAACATAACGAATTAAACACCTTACTAAGAGCACTTCCAGATGGCGTTATTTCTATTGATGCTAAAGGGTGGGTGCGCTTGTGTAACGACGCTGCCTGTAAAGACTTACAACTAACAGAAAAAGACGTTATTGGTGCCAATATCAATAATTTACTTAAAGGCTTTAATTTTACTCGTTGGTTAGAAGGTAAAGAGGTATTAGGGCAAACAACTCGCGTTGAAGTTGCAGGGGAAGACTATATTGCTGATATTCTGCCTATTGCAGTACCTCAAGGTAGTGAAGGTGATGTATTAGCTGGAGCGGTTATTAATATAAAATCGCAAAGCCGTTTGGGTCAGCAAGTGAGTGCTTTTAGACGCTATGGCCAAGAAAGCTTTGCAACTATTCATAACTTTAGCACGGCTATGCGCCGTGTGGTCCGCGAAGCGCGAAAAATGGCGCAACTTGAAGCGCCTATTCTTATCACCGGCGAAACAGGTACAGGTAAGGAGTTATTAGCCCGTGCTTGTCACTATGCATCTAACCGCTCAGTAAAACCATTTATTGCTTTATCGTGCGCCTCATTGCCTGATGATGTCGCCGAGTCAGAACTATTTGGCTATGCTGGGTATGAGGAAAACGCCGCACCTAAACGCGGTGTACTTGAACAAGCTGATGGCGGAACGGTATTTTTAGATGAAGTGGGTGAAATGTCGACTCAACTTCAGACTAAATTGCTGCGCTTTTTACAAGACGGTACATTTAGAAAGGTAGGTGATGAAAACGAAGTTAAAGTAAATGTGCGTATTGTTGCTGCGACCCAAAAAGATTTACCAGCCATGGTTCAAGAAGGTGTATTCAGAGAAGATTTATACTATCGGATTAACGTTTTAACGCTGGAAATTGCGCCGCTTAGAGATCGTAAGGCGGATGTTGGACCACTTGCTGAGCACTTTATACAAAAATATGCGCAGCAAAATGGTCATGCAGTACCTGAATTATCTGAAGAGTGTTTAACGTTTTTACAAGATTACCCTTGGCCTGGTAATGTTCGTCAATTAGAAAATGCGATTTACCGTGCAGTATCGTTATTAGAAGACAGTGAATTGCGAGTTGAGCATTTACAGTTACCGACCTTTACCCACGATTTGGGTTATTTAGAGTCTGATTTTGAAGGCTCGCTTGATCAAGCGGTTAAGCGCTTTGAAGCCACCTTACTTCGTAAGCTTTATCCAGCCTACCCAAGCTCACGTCAGTTAGCCAAACGTCTTGGACTAAGTCATACTGCGGTGGCTAACAAACTACGAGATTACGGGATTAATCGTAAAACGGTTAAAGTTTAAAGATAGATACCCAAATATCCTCATTTAGTGATTGATTCCTTGGTTTAAAAACAACCAAAGGAGTCAATCGCTATGATACACTGATAAAAACTCAACTGGTAAGACCTCTACTGTGAACTTATATTTTAGACTACTACTGTTATTTTTTAAAATTAAACGTAATCGTGACTATCAATCGTTATTAGATACGGTTGATATAGACTACAAAGCATTACCAAGTGACTGCGATATTAATTTGCATTTAACCAATTCACGCTATTTAGCTGTCATTCCGCACTCTATTTTTGAATTAAAATCGTTCAATAACTGAGCATGATTTTGCCTTTTGTTAAAAAAACTTCTTGACGCCGATCCCGAGTTTTGATCTATTACTCTCTTTTGAGAGCACAATATTATGCCTGTTCCTTATTCTAAAATACTCGACCACCATGGTCTCGTCGCTGGTTTTTGTCATAGTCTTGGTTTTGCTGATATTATTGATAAGGCTTTAGGGGCGCGGCTCCCGAGCGTAAAATCAGTTGTGGCCAACTGGTGACTGCAATGGTCTTAAATGGTCTTGGCTTTACTGGCCGAACCTTACATATGTATAGCGAATACTTCAGAAACAAGCCTGTCGACCGGCTCATTGGTGAAGGCGTGTTACCTGAGCATATTAACGATGATGCGCTAGGACGATGCTTAGATAGTTTGTACGAATATGGTGTTTCCAACTTGTATCAACAGTTAGGCGAAGCCGTTGTTACTAAGCTTGGTTTGGCAACTGAAGCTTTGCATCTTGACTCGACAAGTTTCCATTATGATGGTCAAGCCACTGAGGACGATGAGCCGAGGCACATTCGTATAGCCAGAGGTTATTCACGCGATCATCGACCTGAGCTTAATCAAGTGATATTAAATCTTATATGTGAGAATCAGTCTGGGATCCCCGTATACATGAAACCGGCCAGTGGCAACAGTAATGATATGGAGGGTTTCAAGCAGATTGTAAAAGCGCATATTGGCAGTTTAAAAGCCGCGCAAGCGAGCCGTTATTTAGTGGCGGATGCTGCGCTTTATGTGAAAGAAACGATTGAGGATTTAGACGCGCAAGGCCAATTATTTATTACTCGCGTACCGCAAACACTCAAAGAAGCGAAGGCACTGATCAAACAAGCTCCAACCTTGATGTTTACACCTATTTCTCAAGGTTATGAAGGCGTCAGTTATGACAGCGAGTATGGTGGTGTCAAACAAAAGTGGCTACTTATTCGCAGTGAACAAGCTTACAAGCGTGAGCAACACAATTTGAACAAGCGCATGTTAAAAGCGGGCGAGCAAGCGCGAAAAGACTTCAAACTGTTAGGCCAACAACGCTTTGCCTGCGCACAAGATGCGCAAACCGCCCTTATAAAATGGCAAGACAAGCAAGCGGTATGTAATGTCAACGCGCAAGTAACAGAAGTCGCTGTTTATGCGAGTGCCGGACGACCTAAGTTAGGCGAGTTACCAACACGCATTGAGTATCAAATCACGGGCAATTTATACACACCTCTAGCCTCGCGGCAAAGCGCTTTAGAACAACTTGGACTGTTCATTATTGCCACCAATGATGTCAGTGAGGGGCTTGATATGGCAAGCTTGCTGAGCAGTTACAAAGCCCAACAGAATGTTGAAAAAGGCTTTCGCTTCTTAAAAGCCCCGACTTCTTAACGAGCGCCATTTATCTTAAAAAACCGGAGCGTATTGAAGCGCTATTGATGGTGATGACCTGCTGCTTAATGGTATATGCGGGCTTAGAGCATCAAATTCGTACAACCTTAGTCGAGAAAAATTGCTACTTCCCAAGTATGAAGTACAAACCCGAGCAGCGGCCTACAGCGCGTTGGGTATTCCAATGCTTTGAAGGAATAGCGGTTATATATTTACCAGACAAAACGGCATTGGTAGCCAATTTAGAAACGCGTAATCAGACCATCATTGATTGCTTAGGTGAAAAGTACCAGAAAATTTATTCTTAAAATGGGTGCGGAATACCGGATTTAGCGATGATGGACTTGTCGCGTACCTGGATGACTGAACGGGTTGGTTTGCTTAAGCAAATAATGAAACGTCGTTGGTTTCCTATTGTTAATGCGACAGCTATTACCTACATCCGCGATATTAAGCCAATGCAACGTTTTACTATTAGTACGCGTTTGGTTGGCTGGGATCATAAATACTTTTACATTGAACAAAAGTTTCATTCTGAGCGGGGCTTACATGCCATTGCTTATGTGCGCGGCGTGTTTAAAAGTAAGAAAGGGGTGGTCAGTGTTGAGCATATGCTCGAGGTTGCAGGCTTTGACGGGGTTGCCCCCATTTTACCGGCTGAAATAATTCACTGGAAAGAAATGTTAGAGCAAAAAAAAGTAAATAACTTACCTCGCTAAACACAGGCAAAAAAAAAGGCCTAACGGCCTTTTTAACACACACATAAACGTTATTAGAACGAGTATTTAAGACCAAACATAGCCACAACAGGGTCAAGTGACACGGTCGAGGTTAATGCTTTTGCGCCATTAGCGTAAACTGTTGCATCAGTATCAATATCCATAATAGATACCATAGCGTGTAGGCCCCATTTCTCGTCAATTTTGTAGTTAGCACCCACCTGTGCAACAAAACCAAATGAATCATCTAGTTTTACTTCTACATCATCAGTACCTAAGGTTGCTTTAAGCGCAGCTGAAGGTTGTTCGTCAAAGAAGGTTGTATAGTTAATACCAACACCAACGAAAGGACGAAGCGCGTAGCTGCTATCTAAGAAGTGGTATTGTGCAACCAGTGATGGTGGTAAATGTTTTATATCAGCAATTTTATTTCCAGCTAAACCGCCTGTACCTTCTACGTCATGAGAAAACGGCGTTGCTGCAATAAGCTCTAGTACCCACTGTTCGTTAAATGCGTAATCTACAGTAATACCTAGCTGTGTATTTGAATCACCTCTTAAACCCAGCGTGGGGTCTTCATTAATTTTTGAGCCATCGTTATCTGGGTTAACGTTAATTGCGCCAACATTAACACTGAAATTAGCGTGTGCTGCAGGAGAAAGAGCCAGTAAAGAAGTAAGTATTGCGATGCTTAATTTAGTTTTCATGTTGTTCTCCGTGAACTACTGTGTGACTATTTGTTGATTGAGGCTATTATTGCGTATGGCTAAAAATAAAAACCTGTTCTAGATCAAAGTTTCAAAAGGGGATGAGCAAAGAGCCTCTATTTATTGATTTAGATTAAGCTTTCTCTTAGTTATTAATTAAAAATTATTGACTGTTCACGTAAACACACGCAATAAACGAAGTATTCAGAATATAATCAGCTAGTTTTGTTAAACTAAGGCTATGTCCACAGTTTAATAAAAGTAAGCGACCTCATGAATCCCTCTGGTCATCTATTTCTTCAAGGATCTATAGCGCCAAAACGCTATTAAAATTAGGCATTCCGATTATTTTGATTAATATTCTGCAATCTGCTTATCAACTGACTGATGCTTTTTGGGTAGGGCGATTAGGGGCTGCGCAAGTGGCTGCGGTTTCTATTAATATGCCGGTTACCTTTTTGGTTATTGCGATAGGTTCTGGCTTGGCTATGGCGGGGGCAATTTTATCGGCGCAATATATGGGCGCAGGCCAGCAACATAAAGTGAACCACGTGGCAGCGCAAACGGTGTTAATGGTTACATTTACCGCCTTAGTATTAGAGATAGTGGGTTATATACTTTCACCGTACTTTTTTAAAATTGTTAGGCGTTGAACCTGCTGTTTATTGTGATCCGTTAAAGTTTATGCATGTGTCGTTTATTAGCGTTATTTTTGTGTTTATTTACGCTATGTTTCAATCACTGATGCGGGGTATTGGGCAAACTAAGGTGCCTTTAATTATTGTCAGTTCCACTGTATTACTTAATTTTATACTTGATCCGTTATTTATTTTTGGCTGTGGCCACTTTGAAGGACTTGGCGTTATGGGGGCTGCGTTGGCCACATTAGTAACCCAGAGCTTGGCGGCGCTTGCGGGTATTATTATCTTTTTACGCGGCCGCCATGGTATTGAATTACAGTTGAAGAGTTTCTATCCCGATTGGCACTATATTAAACGTGCTTTTTTCTTAGGGGCGCCTGGCTCTATTGAATTATCAACACGTGCATTTGGCTTGATCATTATGTCATTTTTAGTCGCCAGTTTTAGTACAACGACTATAGCAGCTTATGCTGTAGGCTCTAATATTTTGCAAATGGTGATGATCCCCGCTATGGGCTTATCAATGGCGGTATCAACCTTGGTGGGGCAAAATATGGGCGCCGGCAATATTAAACGGGCTGAGCAAATAACGAAGCTTGCCAGTATGTGGGGATTAATAGGCCTTTCTTTTGTTGGGGGCATTGCTTACTTGTATGCTGATACGCTGGTGGCATTTTTTATTCCCGAAGATAGCAGTGTAATAAATAAAGGCGCGCAGTTTGTTCAAGTGATGTGTTTAAGCTGGGGGGGGAATTGGTGTTCAGCTTTGTATTGTTGCTGCTTTTCGTGCCTCTGGGAATATGCTTAATGCCATGATTATCGCGTTATTATCACAATGCGTGGTGCAGTTTCCTGCCGCTTATATTCTTTCTAATCACACTTTGCTTGGCGATCAGGGAATATGGTATTCGTTTGCAATTACGAACATAACCATCGCACTGATAGTGTTCGCTTGGTTTATGCGTGGCGCATGGAAAAAAACCAGATTAACCAAAGAAGATAAACACATTGTGCAGGTGACATGAGAAACATTAATAGAAGAGGGCACACGTTAGCCTGTATTTTCATAATGCGGTCATAAAAAGTCGTTGTAATAAATACACTGCTAAAACGAGGTGTGTTTATTATGACAAAAGCTATCAACAAAAAAGTACCCGCGCCGTACTTAACTATTCCACAGTTAAAAACGCTCAGTCACTTACAAACGCTGATCCGATTTAAGTCAATTACGCCTAATTCAGCAGGTGGTATCGAGTGGCTGGCACATCAGCTAACTGATTTAGGTTTTAGCATTGAGCAGTTTAGTACCCATAATGTCACTAATTTAATTGCTAAAATATTTTTTGGAGCAGGCCCTGTAATGGCATTTTCAGGACACATTGATGTAGTACCTGCAACGCGAGATGGTTGGTTAGCCGATCCATTTGATGGACACATAATTAACGATGCGATTTATGGGCGTGGTGCCGCCGATATGAAAGGAGGTATTGCCGCAATGCTCAGCGCAACGCAGACCCTAATAAACAGTGCGCGACAAAAGCAGGGGACCTTATATTGGTTGATCACCTCAGATGAAGAAGGGGAAGCGGAATATGGTTCACTATTGATTGCAGAGCGTTTAGCGCAACAGGGTGTTCAACTTGACGGTTGCATTGTCGGCGAGCCAACCAGCCACTTGCAAGTAGGTGATACAATTAAAAATGGCCGTCGAGGTGCACTCTCTGCGCGGTTAGTGGTCAACGGCAAAGCAGGGCATGTGGCTTACCCTGAAAATACCATTAATGCCGCGCATGTAAGTGCAGAAGTAATCAAGCGTTTGACTGGTATAACTTGGCAGTGTGACGAGCCAAGTTCGCAGACGAGTTTGCAAGTAACTGGAATTAATATTGCTAATGTTGTTGACAACATAGTGCCAGCACGGTGTGAAGTGACATTTAATATTCGCTATAGCCATGGTTATAAAAGCAGTGATATAAAAAATGAAATTCAACTTGCTTTAGGTGATTTACAGCCTTTACTGAGTGTGCAGTGGGAGCGTCCGTGTGAGCCTTTTTATACGAGTCACCAAACGCACTGCTGTTTATTAACTCAAGTTGAACAAGCTATTTTTAATGTAACAGGCAGTTACCCTTTACTAAGTACTAGTGGTGGAACTTCTGATGGACGGTTCTTTGCCAATGATTACACCCAAGTAATTGAATGCGGAGTACGAAATAATACCATTCACCAAGTTAATGAACATGTGCCTATTAATGACCTACTAAAAATTGAGAAAATATATACACAATTATTAGTAAATATATTCACTCAACCCGATAGTAAGCATGTGTGATAAATACTAAAGCGCCTAAACTTAGGCGCTTGAGTAAACGCTTTAGTTTATTGATTTATCTGTGCCTAGGTAGCGTTTTGCTTTACTCGGTTTTACTTTCTCGAGGTCGACCAATACCAGCCCATCAATACAATTATTGAATTGCGGATCAATACTAAAGCTTAAAAACTTCACTCCGTTAGGTTCGCATAGCTCAGTATACTGTTTAAACAGGGTAGGTACATGCGTGCCCATATTGGCCAATACGTGCTTAAGCTCCACAAAGTCTTCTTTGATGTTGTTACCCATAAACAAATTAGTGCATTGCATCTGCTGCTCACGAGTATGACGAAAAGCATTGTTAGGCGTTGCTAGTAATTTTTCGCAGCCATAATAATGCTGGTAGTAATGTACTAATAAAGATTTTGCTTGCTCGGGCAATGTATTTGACACACTTACTGCACCAAATAAATAACGATACTGAGGGTAGCGATTAATAAAGGCGCCAATGCCATACCATAAATAATCGAGGCTTTTTCTGCCCCAATATTTCGGTTGTACAAAGCTACGACCTAACTCTATACCTTGTTTAAAATAAGGCGCCATAGCTGGGGTGTAATTAAATAAGCTATCAGTATATAACCCAGCTTGAGAATGCTGCTCAATAACATTTTGTGCACACGCTAATCGATAAGCGCCGACTAACTCTAGTGCTTGTTCATCCCATAATACTAGGTGTTGATAATGCATGTCATACTTGTCTATGTCACGACGATTTCCGCTGCCCTCACCTACGGCACGAAAAGCAATTTCCCGTAAGCGGCCAAGTTCACGAAATAACGATGAACTTCCTTGGTATTGGTATAGATATATCACCATGCCATCACTGGTTTTACCTAAATGTTCGCAGCTTTCTATGGCTTTTTTTAATTCTTTTTTACATTCAGGAGAGGCAATTGGTGCGTGAGTTTTTAACGGCAATGGTCTTTTGGTGGTTAAACGGTATAGTTGCTTTCGTATTAGTTCGACTACTTCTTTATCTTTTAAGTCGGATATCAAATAAGACTCAGGAGCAATGGAAGCACCAATTTCAAATTCAAGCGATTTTTGGCGTTGCTTAAACATTTCTTTTACGAGTAATAAACTCGCAAGCGGTTTATATAGCATGGATGCGCCGTAAAACAACGGACTATTTCTGGCTTTTATATGAATGGGTAAAATAGGGCTTTTAGCCTTTTTAGCAATTCGTAAAAAACCGCTGTTCCACTGACAGTCTTTGATCCCTGTTGGTCTCAGTCGAGAAACTTCACCAGCGGGGAAAATAAGTAACGCCCCCTCATTTTTTAAGTGTTGATGAATATTATTAAGCTCTTGTTTTTTACTTTGCCCTGACAGGTTATCAACGGGCAATAATAATGAATGCATAGCGTCAACGGCCATTAACATACGGTTAGCCACGACTTTTAAATCGGTTCGCACAGCTGATAATACGTTAATTAATGCCAGTGCATCTAAGGAGCCGATAGGATGGTTTGCAACAATGACAATTTTCCCTTCGCTGGGAATATTCTCTATTTGCTTTGCTTTGTATCGTGTTTCAAAGTCGAGCTCATCGAGTACTTGCTCTACAAACTCTATTCCTTGAAGATGAGGATAAGTTGTTGCAAAGTTTGTAAACTCTTGTTCATGCAATAAGTAGCTAAGACTTTTTTTTACCAACTTTTTTATTTTAAATGAGTCAGTTAACTGTGGTAAATTAGTTGCTATTACTTTATCTACACTGATCATACGCACCTCTTTTTTATACTAGGCTAAGGCTAATATGTTTAGCTTAGAGTGCAGATATGACAATACGCGGTCAGTTGTGTGACTTTTTAAAACCGTTTACTTACTATTGAATTGAACCATACCAGTACTATTATTTAGGGTTACTTTTTAAGGAATAATCATGTCAGTTTTGGTGGCTATAACAGGTCGAGATAACACCAAGTTAATTGCAAAAATGCAATCACAATTACCCAACATTCGAATTGAGCAGCTTGATGATTGCCAAGATTTTGCAGGTGTGGAATTTGTACTGGCTTGGAATGCGCCCACATCATTGTGGCAAAAATTACCAAACTTAAAGGCGGTGTCGTCGTTTGGTGCGGGAGTTGACAGTATCGATTTAAGTTTATTACCTAAGGATGTTGAGATAGTGCGAATTGTTGATGAACAATTAGCGACTGACATGGCCGAATATGTACTGACCCATGTATTAGCGCAAAAATTGCGATTAAAAGAATATTACATAAAGCAGCAGCAAAGTGAATGGAAACCCAAAAGAGCATATAAGTATAATCAAGTCAGTATGTTAGGGTTTGGTGAACTAGGCCGAGCATCTGCACACAGTTTGGTGAGTAACGGTTTTAAAGTAAATGCATGGAGTAGAACTCCTAAAAAATCTACCATAGCCACACTTTATCACGGTGATGAGGGCTTAACTGACATGCTTGCACAAACCGATTATTTAGTTTGCTTATTACCGCTTACCAGCAGTACTGAAGAGATTATCAATAAACAGCTACTTGAACAACTCCCTGAACATGCGGTGATTATAAATGTAGCCAGAGGGGAGCATATTGTTGAAGCCGATTTACTCGATGCACTCAACAATCAGCGTTTACGCGGGGCAACACTTGATGTATTTGCCAGTGAACCACTGCCAAGCGAACACCCTTATTGGTTGCATCCAGGTATTACTTTAACGCCACATTGTGCAGCGTTGTCTGATCTTGATAGTGTTATTAAACAAATAGCAGATAATATTTTGCGCTTAAAAGCGGGAGAGCCATTAATAAATTGCATAAACAAGCAGCAGGGTTATTAAGGGTTGTTGATCTTTAAGAATTAAAATTTGTTTAATTTTTAACAGAAACACCTTGTTAACATTTATAATTTTTACTATTGTTAAAAACCGTTCTAACAAAAATAATAAAAAGGGTGAATTATGAAATCCAGTCAAGGGGGCGTAAAAATTAGCGTTGTTATTATGTCTATCGTTATACTAGGAATATCCGCTTGGTTTAATCAAGCGAGTGCTGCATTGTTAATGCTTAGCTAGACGACAGTTAACACAGCAAGTGTTTAACAACGCTTGCTGTGAATTTCACGGTTTTGAAGTTTCTTATCATCACTTTTCTTCAATAAAACATAAGTTGCACCACTTCCTCCATGCTGCCTTAATGCAGTATGAAATGCTAAAACACATGGAATTGTTTGCAACCATTGATTTACGTAGCTTTTTAATATTCCTGGCTTAGATTTATTCTTAATACCTATACCATGGCGAACAAGTACCATTCTGATATTGCGCTGGTGGCATTCTTGAATAAAAGTTAACAATGATGTGTGTGCATTTTTTAAAAGTTGCCCATGTAAATCAAGCGTCGCATCAAGTTGATATTTAGCTAATCGTACATTTTTAAAAACAGCAATTTGTACACCCTCTCTTTTAAAGCTTAATGTGGCAAGTGGATCGAGTAATTCAAGCGGTTCATCCAACGGACTGAATTGTTCACTGGTTAAATCTGATTGTGCTGCTTTATATTTTTCTTGTTGTGCAATGAGCGCTTTCTGGTTTTTAGTTGGCAGAGTCACAGTGTCATGACTAATAGGGGTAACATCTTCCATAGAAGATAAGAATAGATCAAAATCTGACAATGGCATGGGCTTATCTCAAAATAGGCAAGGGTCTGTTGACCTTTGCGGATTAAAATTTATTCAAACTAGGGGCGGTTTAATCGCGGCGCTCGGTTTGTAACCTAGTGGGCTAAGTAAAAACCGAGCAACAAAGAGTAAATCGCCCCTAGGCAGAACCCAAAGGGCAGCGCCTGTTTGGCATTGATGCTGCGTTATCACCTATTTATGGGGAATAACCACACCACATAGGATCTGCCTTGCCTAAATACCAAACTGACTGCTGCAAATTTAACCTTGAAAGGTCAACAGACCCTAATACGAGATAAATTTTAACTTAGTTCAAACCCAGACCCAAGATTTTTAACAGTGCGATATAAAAAAGCCCAGAAAAACTGGGCTATAAAATATTCTAAGGGGAGTGATTAATGCTGAGATACAGTAAATTGGCCAAACGTATAAATTTTGAACAAGTAAAATGTGTTGATCAACACTAAACTCATATTTGAAATAATACTCGACGACATAAGATCTAAGCTAAATGATAGAAATAACAAACCACATGCACTAATCGCTGCAATACGAAGTAGTGTCAGTTGGTTAATAAAGAATGCACCTAAACCCAGTGCAAGTAGTAATGTGTTTAAAAGCCAATCTAGCTCGTTTAGCATGGTCGTTTCAATAGTTCAGTTGTTGAAAAAAGGAGCGCCATTATGGTGATCTTTTGCACAACATTCAACCAAGTAATTTTAAATTTTCAGATTAGTTTTTTTTATGCTAAAGGCGGGTCGTTAATATTAAAAATAATCTCTTTTTAGTAATAATAGGGTATGTTTGGCCGCTTTGCATTTGCAGAAGATTAACGCAGATGTACGTGTTATGTGTTGTTTGCTTAGTTGGGAGGCTGCATAGAGTCATGTCGCTTTGTTTCATTAGCTAAAAACCCTAGGCAAAAAATATTTTTTGTTCTCTGGGGCGTTTTTTATAAGTGGTTAAGCTGGGCTTTGACGCTAAAACAAGTATAAGTAATAATAGCCCTAATCCATGTTTTGTTTTTTCACTCAGCGTATTTTTTGACATAAAGCAAATCTGGTTTTTTTGACAGGGCTCTTTATAATAAAGTAAATATTTGTATTTTAAGAAAATCATCAATTTTTCAGACACGGCTTTAGCCTCTAAGGATTATATATGAATACGCAGCTATCTATTTTAATAGTTGATGATGTTAGCACGGTGCGAAGCTTTCTAAGTCAAACACTGATGCATTTAGGGATAGAAAATGTAAAAGAGGCGTCTACGGCGGCGCAGTGCATAAGCGAGTGTCGTGCAGCAAACTTTAACATTATATTTTTAGACATAGAACTACCTGACGGCGACGGTAAAGAGCTTATTGCACAGATTAATGAGCTATCACCTGAGACAAATGTGGTGATGGTGTCGGCGCATTCTGGCGTAGAAAATGTTAAAGATGCGATAGGCAGAGGGGCGAAAGGATTTGTGGTTAAGCCATTCTCTCCGAAGAAAATTGCGGCGATGTTGAAAAAGTTTTACCCAGAGCTTGAAAGTGTCTAAGTAAGGTGTTTTTCAGACAAAAAAAAACCGGCTAAAGCCGGTTTTTTTAATCGTGCAAAAACAAATTATAGCGCTTTAATTTTAGCAGCTAAACGGCTCTTATGACGAGCAGCTTTGTTTTTGTGAATTAGACCCTTAGTTGCGTAACGGTCTAGGATAGGTGTAGCAACAGAAAAAGCTTGCTGTGCAGCTTCTTTATCGCCAGCTTCAATAGCTACGATTACTTTTTTGAAGTAAGTACGCATCATTGAACGACGGCTTGCGTTGTGCTGACGGTTTTTTTCGCTTGTGATAGCGCGTTTTTTTGCAGACTTGATGTTAGCCAAGGTTTGCTCCTAACAATCTTAAATAAAGCTTAAATTAAAGGCCGTGGAATATGCCTGTTTTTATCATGAATGTCAATTTAATTTTAACAATCCAAGAAAAACTGCTCCTTATCACGAACATCAATTTGCCGCTTCAGCAGTTAATAGCGTTATTGTAACAAAGCAAGGGAGTGCAGCCTAGTGCTTTAAAGCGATTTATAAAAAAGACTATGGCATAATTACCTTAATTGCTGTTTTTTAATGTGGATTTATAGTGTCAAAAGGTTTGTTTCGTTCTGGGATGATTGTAAGCGCAATGACAATGATCTCGCGTGTTTTAGGGCTAGTACGTGATGCTGTGGTTGCTAATTTACTAGGGGCAGGTGCCGCGGCGGATGTCTTTTTATTTGCCAATCGCATTCCTAATTTTTTACGTCGCTTGTTTGCAGAGGGGGCTTTTGCGCAAGCATTTGTACCGGTATTAAGTGAAATTAAACAGCAGCAAGGCGATGATAGAGTCAGAATATTTGTTGCACAGGCTGCCGGTACACTCGGCACAATTTTACTACTAGTCACGCTTTTTGGTGTTGTAGCGTCACCCATTATTGCCGCTTTATTTGGTACCGGTTGGTTTATTGATTGGTGGCAAGGTGGTCCTGACGCGGAAAAGTTTGAGCTTGCCAGTTCGCTATTAAAGCTGACCTTTCCTTATTTATTTTTTGTAAGCTTAGTGGCGCTTAGTGGCGCAGTAATGAATGTATATAACCGTTTTGCGGTTGCTGCATTTACTCCTGTTTTACTAAATGTGTCTATTATTGGTTGTGCCATTTTATTGCATGACCAATTCTCTGTTGGTGCTTATGCTTTAGCGATAGGTGTATTTTTGGGGGGTGTGATACAGCTATTGTTTCAGCTGCCTTTTTTATACAGAGCAAAAATGTTGGCACGGCCGCGTTGGGCATGGCAAGACGAAAATGTAAAAAAAGTGCGTAAGTTAATGCTCCCAGCATTATTTGGTGTATCAATTAGTCAAATTAATTTATTGCTTGATACGATGATAGCCTCGTTATTAATGACAGGTTCTATTGCATGGCTGTATTACTCAGATAGACTCATCGAATTTCCGCTTGGCCTATTTGGTATAGGCATAGCAACGGTTATTTTACCAGCACTGTCGAAATTACACAGCAGTAACAAAAGTAGCGACTTTCAACATACCTTAGATTGGGGGGTGAGATTTGTTATTTTTTTAGGTTTGCCGGCCATGATAGGGTTGATGATTATTAGCCCGCTGATCATTACGGTGCTGTTTGATCACGGTGCATTTAAAGAGGCAGGTACTGATCATGTTAAGGCGGTGAGTTTAGGGGTGGTTGCCTACTCGGTGGGTTTGGTTAGTTTTATGTTAATTAAAGTGCTGGCACCTGGCTTTTATTCTCGTCAAGATACAAAAACACCGGTGCGTATTGGTATTATCACTTTGGTACTTAACATGGTGTTTAACATTATGTTGGCGCCATTTATTGGTTATTTAGGGTTAGCACTAGCGACCTCTATGTCGGCCAGTTGCAATGCCTACTTACTGTATCGACAGCTTAAAAAAGAAAATGTATATCAGTTCTCGAGCATGAGTGGATACTTCACCTTAAAGTGTTTGTTGGCGAGTGCGGTCATGGGCGCATTAGTGTGGTTCACCAGTACACACTATGATTGGGTTAGTTGGCACTTTAGTGAGCAAGTCATGTTATTGGTTATATTATTAATTATTGCGGTTTTGAGTTACTTTTTTATGTTGTTTTTGATGGGTGTTAGACTAAATACGATAAAAAGTGTAGCAATTACTGAATCAAATTAAAAAAAAGATTATAATCGGTCACTCTGCGACTTAAGATCGCATTTTATCGCTCGCTGAAAAAGGCATTAGGTGGCATGGAGTTAATTAGAGGTATACACAATATACGCCCACAACACTTTGGTTGTGTACTGACCATTGGTAATTTTGATGGTGTTCATTTGGGTCATGCTGCCGTATTAAAAGGCCTACTAGCAGATGCCAAAATAAACAATTTACCCAGCACTGTGATGTTATTTGAGCCTCAGCCACAGGAGTTTTTTGCAAAGAATAATGCGCCAGCAAGGCTTACTCGATTACGTGATAAGCTGCGTTTATTAAGCAATTTAGGTATTGAGCGCGTTATTTGTATTAGCTTTAATCAAGCTTTTGCAAATATGCATGCTGAGCAGTTTGTGAGCGATATTTTAATTAAAAAGCTGGGGGTTAAAGCATTAACGGTTGGCGATGATTTTAGGTTTGGTAAGCAGCGCCAAGGAAATTTTAGCCTGTTGGCTAGTATGGGCACCCAAGCAGGAATGAGTGTTAAAAGCACTGCCAGTTTTAGGCAATTAAATGCTAGAGTAAGCAGTACCTTAATACGAGAAGCACTTGCTGAGGGCGATTTGGCAAGTGCAAAAGTAATGTTAGGGCATAACTATGCAATATCTGGGCGCGTTATTCATGGCTGGAAAAAAGGTCGAGAACTCGGTTTTAGAACAGCAAATATTGCATTAAAGCGTCAAGTTTGTCCGGTTAATGGCGTATTTGCGGTTCAAGTGATGATCGCAGGAAAACACGTTTTTGGGGTAGCTAACATTGGAAACAAACCCACATTTAATGGAACTCGTGCCTTATTAGAAGTACACCTTTTTGATTTTGCACAAGATATTTATGGACAATTTATGCACGTGGAGTTGATTGAAAAACTCCGTAACGAGAAAAAATTCGAGACATTAACACAACTGACGGCACAAATAGCAACCGATGTTGCCGCCGCTAAGCAGTGTTTTGGTTTAAATTAGGTAGCCGATAGAGACGGAAAGTAGGATTAATGAGCGACTACAAACATACTTTGAATTTACCGGAAACAATGTTTCCAATGCGTGGCAATTTGGCACAACGTGAACCAAAAATGCTTAAAGCATGGTATGAAGACGACCTGTATGGTCAAATTCGCAGCGCTAAGAAAGGTAAAAAAACTTTCATTTTGCATGACGGTCCTCCGTATGCAAACGGCGATATCCATTTAGGCCACTCAGTAAATAAAATATTAAAAGATATTATTGTTAAGTCTAAAACCTTATCAGATTTCGATGCGCCATACGTACCAGGTTGGGACTGTCACGGTTTGCCCATTGAGCTAATGGTTGAGAAAAAAGTCGGTAAACCGGGCGTTAAGGTCACTGCGGCAGAATTTCGTGAGAAATGTCGTCAATACGCTAAAAAGCAAGTAGAGGGTCAAAAGGGCGACTTTAAGCGTTTAGGCGTTTTTGGTGATTGGGATAATCCATACTTAACCATGAACTTTGATTTTGAAGCCAACGCGATTCGTGTACTTGGACGCATTATAAAAAATGGCCACCTACACAAAGGTGCAAAACCTGTGCATTGGTGTACAGACTGTGGCTCTGCATTAGCAGAGGCTGAAGTTGAATACCAAGATAAACAATCGCCAGCGATTGATGTACGCTTTACTTTTGCTGATCAAGACGCCGTCGTAAATGCGTTTAACTTAGCTGATGGCCATCAAGGAACGGGAAGTGTAGGAACTGTTATTTGGACCACGACACCGTGGACTTTACCGGCGAATCGCGCGGTTGCTGTGCATGCTAATTTAGAATATGCCTTGGTACAAGTAGAAGATGAAGGTGTTCAGCAGCGTCTGATTTTAGGTTCTGAGCTTGTTAAAGACGCTATGGATCGTTTTGGTTTTAATCATTTCCATACTTTAGGGTATGTTAAAGGTGCGGCACTTGAAAACTTAATGGTTGCACACCCATTTTATGATTTTAACGTCCCTGTTATTGTTGCTGAGCATGTAACTACAGATTCTGGTACGGGTGTTGTACACACAGCACCAGGCCATGGTCAAGAAGATTTCGTGGCAGGCCTTGAGTATAATCTTGAAGTGGCTAATCCCGTTGGTGCAAACGGTGTGTACTTACCTGACACCGAGTTATTTGCAGGCCAACATGTGTTTAAAGCGAACGCGAGTGTGATTGAGGTATTAAAAGAAAATAATGCATTGATGCATCATCATGCATTAACACACAGCTACCCTCATTGTTGGCGCCACAAAACACCTATTATTTTCCGTGCAACCCCTCAATGGTTTGTTAGCATGGATCAGGCTAACTTACGCAAAGATTCATTAGCTGAAATCAAAAATACCCAGTGGTTACCTGAGTGGGGCGAAAGCCGAATTGCTAACATGGTTGAAGGCCGCCCTGATTGGTGTATTTCGCGACAACGTACGTGGGGTGTACCTATTGCATTGTTTGTTGATAAAGACACCGGTGCATTACACCCAAATACGCAAGAACTGATTGAGCAAGCAGCCAAGCTTGTTGAAAAGTCAGGTATTCAGGCATGGTATGACCTAGAGCCCGCGACTTTGTTAGGTGAAGAAGACGCTAAGCAGTATATGAAAGTGCAAGATACACTTGATGTATGGTTTGACTCAGGTGTAACTCATGCTTGTGTTGTTGATGCGCGTGAAGATTTAGTGGGCCCTGCTGATTTATACCTTGAAGGGTCTGATCAACACCGTGGTTGGTTTATGTCATCAATGATGACTTCAGTTGCTATTAATGGCCATGCTCCTTACAAACAAGTGCTTACACATGGCTTTACGGTTGATGAAAATGGCCGCAAAATGTCTAAGTCACTCGGTAATGTTATTTCACCACAAAATGTGATGAATAAACTGGGCGCTGATATTTTACGTTTATGGGTAGCATCAACTGATTATACTGCAGAAATGACGGTATCAGATGAAATATTCAAACGTTCTGCGGATCGTTACCGTCGTATTCGTAACACTAGCCGTTACTTGCTTGCTAACCTGAGCGGTTTTGATCCAAAAACAGATCAAGTTGCTGTGGATGATATGGTTGAGCTTGATAAGTGGATTGTAGGACGTGCAGCCCAGCTACAGGATGAAATTTTAGCTGCGTACGATAGTTACCAAATGCTATTAGTAACGCAAAAGCTAATGAACTTCTGTACCGGTGAGCTTGGTTCGTTCTACTTAGACGTTATAAAAGACCGTCAGTATACGGCAAAAAGCGACAGCCATGCACGTCGTTCTTGTCAAACAGCACTTTACCATATTGCTGAGGCGATGACGCGTTGGATGGCGCCAATCATGAGCTTTACTGCTCAAGAAATTTGGGAAGCACTGCCGGGTGAGCGCAGTGACTACGTGTTTACTTCAACATGGTATGAGGGCTTACAAGCGCCAACTACGACCAAATTTAGCAATGAAGACTGGCAAGCTATTTTAAATGTGCGTGACGAAGTGAACCGCCTGTTAGAGGCAGCACGTAAAGAAGAAGTGATTGGTGCAACATTACAAGCAACCGTTAACCTGTTTGCCGGCAAAGAGCTTGCAGCAACGCTAGCCCCATTAGGTGATGAGCTGCGCTTTGTGTTACTAACTTCTGCGGTTAACGTTACCGAAGTAGATAGTCAACCTGAAAATTCACAAGCTACTGAAATTGATGGTTTGTACATTAGCGTTTCAGCAACAGATGCTAAAAAGTGTGAACGTTGTTGGCATTACAGTGACGATGTGGGTATTGAACCAGCTCATCCTGAAATTTGTGGTCGCTGTGTTAGTAACGTTGACGGCGAAGGTGAGATGCGTCAATTCGCTTAGGAGTTGTTTTTAGTGAGCAAACTAACCCAAAAAAGTGGTTTAGTGTGGCTTTGGTTAAGTCTATTACTACTTGTAATAGACTTTGCCAGTAAAACACTGGTTGTAAACACCATGGCCTATGGTGAATCAATTAATTTACTACCTGTTTTTAGTATTACTTATGTACATAACTACGGTGCTGCGTATAGCTTTTTAAGCGAAGCTGGGGGCTGGCAACGTTGGTTTTTAAGTGCAATAGCAATCGCGATTAGTTGCTTATTAGTGTGGTGGTTAAAACGCCTTCCAGCGTCTAATAAAACATTATGTGGTGCTTATTCGCTGGTTTTAGCAGGTGCTATTGGTAACCTGTATGATCGTATCGCTTATGGTTACGTTATTGACTTTATACATGTGTTTTACGAAGACTCACATTTTCCCGTATTTAATATTGCTGACTGTGCTATTTGTATTGGTGCTGCATTATTACTATTTGACGCCTTTACAGGCGAAGAACCAAAGGAGCATAAAGCATGAGCCAAGCTGTAATTGGTGATAATTCAGAGGTTATTTTTCATTTTTCTATTAAATTAGAGGATGGCTCTGCCGCAGATTCGACTAAGGTGCATAATAAGCCTGCTAAGTTGAAAATGGGGGACGGTAGTTTAACGCCTAACTTCGAAAAATGCTTACTTGGTCTAAGTGCAGGTGAAAGTAAAACATTTGAACTTGAGCCTGAAGATGCTTTTGGTCAACCTAATCCTGATAATATTTATTATGTTGATCGTAGTAAGTTTGGTGTAGAAACGCCGGCTAAAGTAGGTGCGATTATTGCGTTTACTCAACCTGATGGTACCGAGCTTCCGGGTCTGGTGCGTGAAGTGCAAGGCGAGTCGGTTACTATCGACTTTAATCATCCACTAGCGGGTCAACGTTTAACGTTTGAAGTCGATATTGTTGAGGTGCAAGGCTAATGGAAATATTATTAGCTAACCCACGAGGCTTCTGCGCTGGTGTTGATCGTGCTATCAGCATTGTTGAGCGTGCCTTAGATATTTTTGAAAAACCAATCTATGTGCGCCACGAAGTAGTGCACAACCGTTATGTGGTTGATGGTTTAAAAAGTCGCGGCGCTGTGTTTGTTGAAGAGCTTGATCAGGTTCCAGACGACAGCATTGTTATTTTCAGTGCCCATGGTGTTTCTCAGGCAGTTCGCTTAGAGGCTAAACGCCGCGAGCTTAAAGTATTTGATGCTACCTGTCCGTTAGTGACAAAAGTGCATATGGAAGTAACCCGTGCTAGCAGAAAAGGCATTGAATGCATTTTAATTGGCCACCATGGACACCCTGAAGTTGAAGGAACTATGGGGCAGTATAATAACGAACAAGGCGGTATTTACTTAGTAGAAACCGTGGATGACGTTCTAAAGCTTGATGTAAAGAATGCAGATAACCTTTTTTATTGTAGCCAAACAACCTTATCGGTAGATGATACGGCAGATGTGATTGATGCCTTACGCAGCAAGTTTCCTGCTATTGATGGCCCGCGTAAAGATGATATTTGTTATGCAACGCAAAACCGTCAAGATGCGGTACGTGATTTAGCAGACAAAGTTGATGTGCTACTGGTTGTAGGGGCTAAAAATAGTTCTAACTCCAATCGTTTACGAGAACTAGCTGATAAAATGGGCACGCGTGCATACTTAATTGATGATGCCAGCAATGTTGAAGCGTCATGGTTTGACGGTATCAACAGTGTGGGGGTTACTGCAGGCGCGTCTGCACCTGAGGTATTAGTTCAGCAAGTGATTAGCCGCTTAAAAGAGCTTGGTGGCAAACAAGTAACAGAAAACCCTGGTGAAGAAGAAAACATCGTTTTTGCTGTACCAGTAGAGCTGCGTTAATTTATAGATAGTAAAGGAGGGTCGAATGGGTAAGCCACTGTCAGCAGATGCGCTACTTTATTCGGCACTTTTTAATGAGCGTGGTGTGCTTGCAGCCCTCATAGTGACACAAGTTGTGGCTATTATATTAGCGTTTGCCCCTAATGCTAGTGGCGATATTTGGCTGCATTTAGGAGCGATCAGTTTATTGCTTCATCTGACTGTGTTGGTTAGCTCATCTTTTTTATACCTTTGTCGTCGATTTCTTGAAAAACAGACCCGCTTTATTCAACTTAGTTTTTTTATTACTTCCTATGTGTTAAGTACTGCTGTATTTAGTTTAGTATTTTCTGATATTGCCTTTGATATTGAAGGTGAGATCCCCCTTGTTTTTTTTGTGCTACGTAATTGCATTATCGTGCTGTTGATCACCTTGCTTTTTGTGCAATTTTTACTTATTCATTTTGAAAAAGAACAGCAAACTAAAGCACTGTCACGTGCCGAGCTTGACGCATTGCAAGCCCGGATCCGGCCACACTTTTTATATAATAGTTTGAATACAGCGGCAGAATTAACGCACCATAATGTTGAGGCCGCAGAACATGCAATTTTAGCACTGGCGGCGCTTTCACAAGCCGCAATGCGTTCAGGTCAAAGTGTATTACTCAGTGATGAAATAACATTAACTAAACAGTATATTTCGCTTGAATCATGGCGCTTTGCAGAGCGCTTAAAGGTTGAGTGGTTATTACCAGAACATCTCCCTGCGCTATATATTCCATATCTAACATTACAACCTTTGGTAGAGAATGCAGTATGTCATGGCATTGAGCCAAGTCCCAGTGGTGCTACAATTAGCATTGAGCTGCATGTGACAACACATTATTTAACCTTGATTGTGACTAATCCTATCCCTATTAAAGTAGTAAATACAAGAGAGCATAATGGTATGGCACTGGATAATATTCGTTCTCGTTTAAGTATTTATTATAAAGGTCGGGCGCAACTGACAATAACAAATAAAAATAATCAGTTTAGAGTCAAAGTGGTCATCCCAAAACACGCAGAGAAAACATTATGAATGTACTGATTGTAGATGATGAACCCTTAGCGAGAGCACGCATTAGGCGCTTATTAATGAATGAGCCTTCAATATGCGTTCAAGGTGAAGCGAGTAATGGCGATGAAGCATTAGCTTTAATAAAGAAGCATACCCCAGATTTAGTTTTTTTAGATGTAGATATGCCCAGGATGAGCGGTATTGAAGTGGCAAAGCAACTTAACTCTTTGGCCTTGCCTCCGGCCATCGTGTTTGTTACGGCACATAGTGAGCATGCGCTCGATGCGCTGCAATTAAATGCAGCAGGTTATTTAGTTAAACCCATTACAGAGCAAAGTTTACATAACGCTTTAACGCAACTAGGGCGCTTGCATAAAGTGCATATACAAAAACAACAGGCAGAAAAGGTAAGCTACCAACTAGCGGGGACACTAAAAAGCATAGAAATAGAACAAGTGTCTTTTTTTAGTGCAGAAGAAAAATACACAAAAATGGTGTTTGCAGGCGGCGAAGCCTTTGTAGAGCAAAGTTTAAAGCAGCTCGAAGCGCGATACCCGCAGTTTTTATTACGTATTCATCGTAATACATTAGTAAATAAACATAAAATAGTAGCCTTACATTGCCGTAAAAATAATCTGCATGTTATTGAGCTGCACGGTTGCAACGTGTTTTTAACGGTAAGTCGCCGAGCGTTAAAAACAGTAAAAAGCGAACTATACCCCAGCTAATACTGCGTTATACCTTACCGCTCATCAAGTTATTATACCGTTTAGCACAGCGCTCATTGAACCTGCGTTGTTATTGTATATAGTTAAAGTTAGATTATTTTAATTGGGTGCGGTAATGGCTTTAACTCATCTTAAATTGCAAAAAGGGTTTACACTCATTGAAGTTTTGATTGCGTTTATTATATTAAGCTTTGGTTTATTGGGTGCAGTGGCGCTGCAAGCCAAAGCAAAACAAGCAAGCTTTGATTCAATGCAGCGCGCAGCTGCGGTTGCACTTGGTAATGATATTATGCAACGCATACGTGCCAATGATACCCGTGATCTTATAACACGTTACGAAGGTAATTTTACCAGTGAGACAGACGTTAACTCCTCGGCAAGCTGTTTTACAGGTTCGTGTACGAGTGCAGAGATTGCCGCTCTTGATAAAGAACAATGGAAGCGTGCAATACGCGCTCGTGAAAATACCGGCACTCTTGATGCTGCCACCGTGTGTATTAATCCTGAGGCAGTAGCAGACTCTGGTGGTAAGGCATTTAACATTGAGGTGATAGTGTCATGGCAAGGAAGGCAAGCGTTTACGGCAAATGACAGTGCAGGAAAGGTTGAGTGTGGGACTGCAGATAAAAAGCGCCGTTTAGTGGTACTTACTAGTTATATTTATGTTAGGGGATAATATGAGGCACGCAGGTTTTACGCTTATTGAAATGATGATTTCACTGTTCATTGGTGGACTTATCCTCGGTGGCGTTATGTTCACTTATCTTGGCATGAAAACAACCACTAAAGGCACCATGGCCATAGGCGAGTTACAAGAGTCTGGGCGTTTAGCCATCAATATTATGCAACGCGATATAGAACAAGTTGGGTTTTGGGGCAACTACTACAATAGTAGTTTTAATACGACAAACACAACGTCATTAACAAATATTACCCCAGATTGCTTTGAGGGTGACAATAATGGCAGTTTTCCTGATTTAGTCAGCAACAGCAATTTTAAAACTATTTATGCTAAAACGGCTGCCAGTGCAACAGAACTAAATTGTATTAATAATCCTGTTAAAAATACCGATATTTTACAAATAAAGTTTGTGCAGGGTAATCAATTAGAGGTGTCTGCAACAGCTAACGAAACAGCTGAGAACAGTTATTACTTTTTAGCGGAGCAAGAACTTGCACGTTTTGTAAAAGGCAAGGTTGATGCCGCAACGCTCAATGTAAACGCCACAGTGTGGCCGTATAGTCACCATGTTTATTACATTGGCGAGCAAACCTACACAGTAAATAACAAAAGCCTCACAGTGCCAGCGCTTATGCGAAAACGCTTAACCAGCAGCGGGATGATAACTGAGACAATAATGGAAGGTGTAGAAAATGTGCGCTTTGTTTTTGGTTTAGATACTAATGGTAATAGCAGAGTCGACGCTTATCGCAGTGTTAATAGCATGCAAGCGGCAGAATGGGACAACCAAAAAGGCATTTTGACTGTGCAATTATTCTTATTAGTAAGAACACTGCAACCCGAGGCAGGCATTAAAATTAATGATCAAAAATATATACTTGGCGAAGATTCAGGTAAGCGAGAACTCACATTTAATGACAACTACAGGCGTACTGTATTTACAACCACTATTCGTTTAAATAATGTAGGGGCAAATTTATGGCGTATTTAACATTTACACCTACACGACACAAACAAAAAGGGGTGGTGCTTATTACTGCCCTAATAATGGTTATTGCCGTAACAGGTATAGCCGTTACATTAATGAGTAGCAGTACTATAGATATAAAAATTACTAACGCAGCGCAAGAGCGAGAGGTTGCAGAGAACAAACTCGTTGGTGAAGTGCAGCGGGTGATTGCACAAGAGGCAAAAAGTGGCGGTGCTAGTCATTTCCTCTTAACTAAAAGCGAAATTCCTGAAAAAGGTCAAACCATAGCAGAGCACGATGGCATGAAAAGTAACATGACAAATTTAAATAAAGGGGTATTAACGCTCAATTGCCCGCGAAGGTATAACCCAACTCAAGGTGTATCGTGCAACATGTTACAAGTAACCACAACAATAGAATACGGTTCTAAAAGCAAACACCAGTTAACGGTTGTTAGCGCAGTTGCACAAGAAATGGCAGATATAGGTAAGGGGATTTAACATGAAACGAGCAACTAATTTAGTACTTACCTATATTATGTGCCTTTTTTTTACAATGACCGCAGCCGCGGAAGACATAGAATTGTATGTAAACAAAGATGCCAACATAGATGAAAAGCCACGGGTACTATTTATTTTTGACACATCAGGGAGTATGGCGTGGGATGTTACCGATGGAGGGCAGTGTTATAAAAGAAATAATGGTCGCTTTTATCAGGCTGAATGCTTTAAAAGCCGGCCAGAATATAATATGAATCAGCAATGCTATAAAGCAGTCAATGGTTATGCGCAAGCTATATGTGAGGAAAGTCGCTTGAGTGTTGCAAAAAACGCAATGAAGCAATTGGTTAAAGATAACGACGACATTGATTTTGGTCTGATGCGTTTTAATTATAACGCTGGTAATGAGCCAGGTGGTGGTTATGTACTCGCCAGAATAGGTGCAAATGAAAATACACTTGATACAAAAATTAATAACTTGCCTGCGTATGGTTCAACTCCCTTAACAGAAACTTTGTGGGAGGCATATTTATACATTACAGGAAAAAGTATTAAGTTTGCAGATGGTGTTCAAGACAGAGATAAAAGTGTTGATAATAATCAAAATTACAAATCACCTTTTAGAAAAGATAAAGAAAACTCGCTGCGCTGTGATAACTCCATAAACGTTATATTAATGACTGACGGCGAGCCGCAAAATGATGGTGAAGCGAATACGGATATAAATAATACTCATAAAAGCTTGTTTAATCGTGATGCTAATTCGTTTGGTTATTATAATAGTTACTTAGTCGCTTTGGCGAGAATATTACATGGTACTGAAGATAAGCAAGTTGATCTCTATCCATCTACAACAGATTCGATTGATACGGCTCGCTTATTTACCATTGGTTTTGGTAATAGTATGAGGTTAGAGGCACTTGATCTACTTGAAGAAGCTGCAAAAGTAGGGGGGGGTAAATATCTTCATGCAAATTCGGCGGATCAACTATCTGAGGCGTTTAAAAATACTATTACATTAATACGCGAGGAGAACAGTACATTTACCTCTCCGTCTTTTGCAAGTAATAACGTGGATCAAACCCGTAGCAAAGATGCGGTATACTTTGCGATGTTTTATCCAGAGGTAGGTACGCGGTGGCGCGGTAATTTAAAAAAATTAAAAGTAGCGGGTAGTACACTTATAGACTCGTCATCAAAGCCTGCGTTAAATAGTGATGGGCTTATTAGTAACGAGGCTAAAACGTTCTGGACTACGGGCAATATAGCGGATGGTAATTCAGTAAAAAATGGTGGCGTAAATGCTATGCTTGCAAATACAACCCCCAATAGACGTCTGCTTTTTTCAGACAGGGGGGTATTTACACCAGCAGAGATTGTTAAGTCATTTAACAATAATAAACAGGCAGCAGCGGACTTTTTTACTGTGACCAAGAACGATCTTGATTCTACAATCAACTGGGCGCGTGGTGTTGATGTTGACAACGAAAATAGTGGCAGTACACAACGTGCAGATATTTTTGGTGACCCCTTGCATTCTAAACCTGTGGCGATTGATTACGGCAATAATGATGTTCGCATACTTATTGGTACAAACGCAGGCTTTTTACACATGTTTAAAGACGATGATAGTAAGAACGAAGTGACTGAAAGCTGGGCATTCATACCTTCAGCGTTATTTAATATTATAAAGCCACTAAGAGCCAAAGAAACAGGAAAAGTGTATGGCATGGACGGCCCAATCTCTGTGTATTCTAAAAATGAAAGTCTTGATACTGACGGCAAAAATGATGGCATTATAGATGCCAGTAAAGGCGATACAGTGTGGGCATTTGCAGGAATGCGACGTGGCGGTAAAAACTATTATGGATTAGATATTACTAAGCCTGACTCACCTTCTTTAATGTGGAGTATTAAAGGCGGAGTCGCAGATTTTAAAGAATTAGGTCAGTCTTGGTCTAAGCCGCAAGTGGCGTTTATAAAAGCCTTTGGTGATAATCCAGTACTGGTTTTTGGTGGTGGATACGACACAATTAAAGATAAAGACAAAGGCAATAAACGCGATGCAGATTCAATGGGGCGCGATGTGTTTATTGTCGATGCGCAAACCGGCATAAAACTTTGGTCATTACGCAGCGACAATCGTTTTAATGGTCAACACAGTATTGCTGCAGACGTGACACTGCTTGACTCTAATTATGATGGGTATATTGATCGCATTTACGCAGCAGATACCGGAGGAGATATTTGGCGTATTGATATGCCAGGTAATCAAACAAGTGAGTTTAGTCACTTTAAGTTAGCTTCTCTTGCTGGTGGAAAAGATAGACGCTTTTTTTATAAACCAGCAATAGCACGAACAATGTTTAGTAAAGTAACTGAAAATAAAGGAGTTATTTCTCGTGTTGATACACCTTATGATGCAATTATTATTGGTAGTGGCGATCGTACCAATCCGATAAACTCAACCACAGCTGATGAGCTTTTTGTGATAAGGGATGAACACACAGTCACTAAAACGTTTCTAAATAACGCACCGGAAACTATTTCATCTGACAATTTAATGTCTATGAATGATGATAAATTTGGTAATGCATTATCTAATGTAGACGAATTTATCAGACTAGAGATTGAGCTTACTAATAAATTTAAAGGCTGGCATTATGCATTGTCGCCGGGTGAAAAATCCCTTGCTTCGGCGACCGTTGTCGGAGGCGTTGCTTATTTCACTTCATTTACCCCGGCATCAGATTCGACTGAAAACCAATGTTCTTTAACGGGTGGAGGCGGTTCGTTGTATGCCTTTCATTTGCACTACGGTACTAAGGTTTATGATAATTTAAAGTTTGCAACGAGTACTGAAGTACCCGATACCCCGCAACTTTATTTTGGAGGCTCGTGTATTGATAGTAATGCAGATGGAAAGTGCGATGATGACTCTTCAAAAGTACCTAAAAGCCAATTCTATTTAATAGGGCCGGGTATTAAAGGTCAAAATGCAGAAAATCCACTGCGACCTATTGAAATTATTGGGCCAGGATTGAATGTTGTAGATGGGAAAATTAAACTGGTTAACGATACACAGCCGATAGGCTTTGGTTTTAAAACGCAGCAAATGTACATTTATAAGCGCGAAGAAAACGACGAAGTGAGTAAAGTAATTAAGGAAATTAAATGAACAAGCAACCGGGTTTTACCTTAATTGAGCTAATGATAGCCGTGGCCATTGTAGGTATTTTAGCTGCCATTGCCGTGCCAAATTACAGTGAGTATGTAAAACGCGCATCAAGGGCAGAGGCGGCCGCTGCATTACTTGATGCAGCCAATAAACAAGAGCAGTATTTTGTAGATAACCGCGAGTATACCAAGGAGTTAAGTAACTTGGGTGTTCAAAGTAAAACAGAGAACGGTCATTTTGCGCTGACTGCTGAGGTTGAAAATAATACGTTTACTATTACAGCAAAACCTATTGCGGGGGCAGTTAAAGGTGATGCAGATTGCACTGAGCTGTCAATTAATGAGCTGGGCCTAAAAAGTGCTGAAGGTACAAAGGGCAAGTCTGATGTTAAATATTGCTGGGGGAGGTAACTTAATAGTTTTTAAGTATCATTATTAAACGGCCAAGCCGCTTGCTCGCTTTTAACTGTATGCACTGTTTTTACTTTCATATTGCGCCCCTAATACCGCTGTAAGGTATTGATTAACCTAATGTGGGAGGAGAGCATTACATCAGGTTAATTAGTACATTTATCGGTCGAACGAATGCGGATCCTACCGGTTTGGCTGACGGACAAAGCCACCCCTTCTAGCTCTGCTTTTGCGCTGTTAGGGCAGTATACAAAAGTGCCGTTTTGAAAACCATTAAGCGTGCCATCGGGTCTAAATGTAATGGCGTTGCGCGGGTACTCTAAGGTGTCTGCGCTATGGGTGTGCTCAAAAATATTAATTATGTTGTCGTCACTGTTAAGCGAAGTAGACTTGTCTTTATCGACAAAAATAGAAATTTGGTCATGCCAGTTACCGTTAATACACTCATTACCTTTTAAAGCGCAAAGGGTAACGTAACTGCTATTTTCTATTGCGTAAAGGCGAGCATAATTAATATGTCGGTGTAACAAACTTATTTGATTGTCTGCACGGTTAAGGGCTAAAAAATTAGGTAAAAAAGACAACGATATTTGGCTCACAATAGCCACAATTGAAATGCTAACAAGTAGCTCTAATAGAGTTGTTCCACACTGTGTAGATAAACGTAGTGTTAACTTCATCCCTGAAGCCCCGAATTAAACGACCATTTTGTTAGTTTAGTAAAAAATAAAAGTATGACAAATAAATTGTTCGTTTTTTAATCACTCTTATCTGTGGAACCTATATAAAAAGCGGTACCTGATTGGGACAGAGTGAGTGCTTTACTAGTGTCTTTGTCGTCGTTTGGAAAAAAAACAAAGTTGCCAGGTGTTGTAGTAATACGACCACTGGTATTAAAACGAATTTGGTTGCTTCCAGAAAACGTGACTTTATCGGTTGTGTTTGCTTTTTCCATTATTCTTATTAGCGAGTCGTTAGCACTGTCATATTGTCCATTATTATTAGCGTCAATAAAGGTGATAATAACGTTATCACCCGCCCATTCAGTGCCACAAGTTAGCGTTTCGGGCGAATTTTTTACGCTGTTGTAGGGAGCTGGGCAGATTATGACGATTTCGTCAGTACTCGCTGCTTGTGACCGAGCGAAGCTAATATTGCGTTTTAATTCTAATAAAAAGCCTTCTGCACGATTATCTTTTAGCATTGTGCCACTATTCCACATAGCAATAGAGGCAATAATCGCAACAATAGCAACAGTTACCATTAGCTCCAACACGGTAAATCCGTTTTTTTTAGTCTTCATCGAAATCCTCATTATGTTTACTTAACGTATTTTAATTATGTGTTTTAAGCTGACCTAAGTATATGATTGCTTTATTACAGATGTAATTCAATCACTTTGTTTGCTATGACTTCAATGATTGTCTAAAATCGAGGCAACAGAAGCTTTAAAAAAGTAATGACTATGAAAAAAATAGAAGCAATTATAAAACCGTTTAAGCTTGATGATGTGCGTGAAGCACTTTCAGATGTGGGCATTACAGGCATGACAGTGAGTGAAGTAAAAGGCTTTGGTCGCCAAAAAGGTCACACAGAGCTATACCGTGGTGCTGAGTACATGGTTGATTTTTTACCTAAAGTAAAGTTAGACATTGTGCTTGGTGATGAAGACGTAGAGCGTGCTATTGATGTGATTGTTAAAACAGCACAAACTGGCAAAATTGGTGATGGTAAAATATTTGTCACTGACGTAGAGCGTGTTGTACGAATTCGTACTGCAGAAGAGGATGAAGAGGCAATTTAGTCCTAGGGTCTGTTGATCTTTCAAGGTTAAATTTGCAGCAGTCTGTTTGGTATTTAGGCAAGGCAGAGCCTATGTGGTGTGGTTATTCCCCATAAATAGGCGATAACGCAGCATCAATGCCAAACAGGCGCTGCCCTTCGGGTTCTGCCTAGGGGCGATTTACTCTTTGTTGCTCGGTTTTTACTTAGCCCACTAGGTTACAAACCTCGCGCCGCGATTAAACCGCCCCTAGTTTGAACAAATTTTAATCCGCAAAGGTCAACAGACCCTGGTAATCCTCGTAAAAAGGCGCTAATTTAATAACTAGCGCCTTTTTCTTATTATTTATTTCTGCTATTGAATTTACGCGTTTGCGCTGCATTCTCACTTAATTCAGTTAATCCAAGCTTATCGTAACTTTTTTCCATCATGGCTAATGCCGCGTCAAGGTAGCTACTTTGTGAGTAATGTTCTACTACGAATTTACCGCGGTTAGCGGCTGCTAAATAAGCTTCACGTTCGTAGTAGTAAGTTGCGACTTTTAACTCATAACGAGCCATTCTATTTAATAGCCATACTAAACGACGTTTAGCTTCTGGCGCATATTCACTTTCAGGAAAGCGTTTAACTAAGGTCGATAAGTCGGTATAGGCAACACGAGTGCGTTTAGCATCTCTGTCAGCTCTATCTACACCAAAGTATTCTTGAAATGCGTTTCTATCAGCTTTAATGTTAACCAAACCACGCATGTAGTACATGTAATCTAAGTCTTTGTGGTTTGGGTTTAAGCGAATAAAACGGTCAATGGTAGCAAGTGCTTGCTCTGTATTACCTGATTGGTAATGTGCATACACTAAATCCATTTGTACTTGCTTTGAAAACGGGCCAAACGGGTAGCGAGAATCAATTGCCGTTAATAATTCAATTGCACGAGCGTATAAACCAGAATCAAGCGTTTGTTTTGCATCTTCGTATAGTGCCTGTGCCGATCTGTTGGGTACGCGTTGAATATCTTCTTGATCAGGCGCAGACGAACAGGCCCCTAAACTAAGCACTGAAACTGAAAAAACAATGGCGAATGCACGTTTCCCTATTTTATTTATCATTTTATTTGTTACCTTCGATGTCTTCGGCTAGGCCAAGTGGGTAAAACCGAGTAAACTATGCGTATTATGTTATGCTTTTATTAAAAGCGATTCTAACCCAGTCAAGCACAGCTTGCACTGGTAAATTGGGTAAAGTTACTAATGTCAGAGCAAATATCTCTCCAAGCCGAGGTCCCAACAGACTTAGGTGGTAAACGTCTAGACCAAGTATTAGCACAATTGTTCCCTGATTATTCACGATCACGGATAAAAACGTGGATTTTAGATGATAAAATCACCGTTGATGGCGAAATTTTCAACACCCCGCGTGAAAAACTACTCGGTGGTGAAGTTGTGGCTGTTGAAACAACAATAGAAGCACCTCGTGAATACGAAGCACAAGATATCAAATTAAACATCGTTTATGAAGACGATGATATTTTAGTGATCAACAAACCGATGGGATTAGTGGTTCATCCTGGCGCAGGTAACCCTGATGGTACGGTGTTAAATGCTTTATTGCACTACTACCCAGAAATTATTAACGTGCCACGAGCGGGTATTGTGCATCGTTTAGACAAAGACACAACAGGTTTAATGGTTGTTGCTAAAACGATTCAGGCACAAACACATTTAGTTAAAGCACTGCAAAAGCGCGAAAACTTCACACGTGAATATGAAGCGTTATGTAATGGCACTATGACAGCCGGTGGTATGGTTGAAAAACCAATCGGACGTCATGCAACACAACGTACGCACATGGCAGTACATGAAATGGGTAAACCAGCTATTACGCACTACCGTGTTGCAGAAAAATTCCGCGCCCATACTCGTTTGCGTTTACGTCTTGAAACTGGGCGTACACACCAAATTCGTGTGCATATGGCGTACTTAAATCATCCATTAATTGGCGATCAATCTTATGGCGGTCGTCCTCGTCCACCAAAAGGGGCAACGCCTGAGTTATTTGAGTTACTGCGTAGCTTTAAACGCCAAGCGCTTCATGCCGTTAAATTAAGTATTGCGCATCCAATGACCGGTGAAATGATGACCTGGCAAGCGCCTATCCCTGATGATATGGTGGCGATGACTCAAGCATTGCGTGAAGACACAAAAGCAAACCCTGATATAGCGAGTTAACAATGTTTGGCTTATCAGCTACATGGCAATCTCTTCATGGTGTAGATACATTGAGTACTACACGTGAAGGGGGCGTATCAAAGGCTCGATTCGATAGTTTGAATTTAGGGTTGCATGTAGGTGATAACAGCCAAGATGTATTAAACAATAGAGCGCGTGTAAATGCTCATTTGCCTAAACCGGCAATTTGGTTAAATCAGGTTCATAGCGCTGATGTAATTACAGTGGATGAGGGATTTGACCCCAATCAAACACTCACAGGTGATGCGTTATATACGCAATTACGCAATCAACCTTTAGCCATAATGACTGCTGATTGTTTACCTATTTTACTCTCATCGAGTGACGGGCAAGAAGTGGCCGCAATTCATGCCGGTTGGCGAGGGTTAGAGCAAGGGGTGATCAACAATACGCTGGCATGTTTTAAACATTCCCCGGCGAATATACATGCTTGGTTAGGTCCTGCAATAGGGGCTAATCAATTTCAAGTAGGCCAAGAGGTGGTCGAGTTATTTACAGCAAATAACCCACTAATGCACAGCGCGTTCAAAGCTCAAAATAATGAAAAGTATTTAGCTGATATCTATCTAATAGCAACTATTTTACTTAATCAACAGGGCGTTATAAACATTAGCGGGGGTGAATATTGCACTGTTTCTCAAGCTAACTTGTTTTTTTCTTATCGGCGCGATGGCCAAACCGGTCGTATGGCAAGTTTGATCTGGCGCAAGTAAATAATTATTAGGTGATTATTTTTCCCTCAATACCTTGAACAAAACTATCAGCATACCCATTTATTAGGTAATTCGATTTTTTTATAGGTAATCCCCATGCGTTTAGATAGATTTACGAGTAAATTTCAGTCTGCGCTTTCAGATGCGCAATCACTAGCACTAGGTCGCGATCATCAATTTATTGAACCTGTGCATCTAATGTACGCTTTGTTAAAACAAAGCGGTTCAAGTGTGCGTGCACTATTTGCACAAATGAGCATCAGCGTTGATGAACTTAATACCAAACTCTCTCAAGAGATAGAAAAGTTATTTAAAGTGGAAGGTGTGGGTGGCGATGTACAGCTATCAAACAACATGGTTTCACTGATAAACCTATGTGATAAATACGCCCAAAAACGTAAAGATAAATACATTTCAAGTGAGTTGTTTGTATTAGTTTCGTGTGAAGATAAAGGCCCGCTTGGCAGTGTTTTTAAAGCACTTAATATCACCGCTAACAAAGTAGAAACTGCCATAGAGGCAATTCGCGGTGGTCAAAAAGTTGATGATCCCAATGCTGAAGAAACGCGCCAAGCACTTGAAAAGTACACTATTGATTTAACTGAGCGGGCAGAGCAAGGTAAGTTAGATCCCGTTATTGGCCGCGATGATGAAATTCGTCGTACCATTCAAGTATTACAACGTCGCACCAAAAACAATCCTGTGCTAATTGGTGAGCCAGGGGTGGGTAAAACAGCAATTGCTGAAGGGCTTGCACAGCGCATTATCAATGGTGAAGTCCCTGAAGGCTTAAAAAATAAGCGCGTACTCTCGCTTGATTTAGGTGCATTAGTTGCTGGTGCAAAATACCGAGGTGAATTTGAAGAACGTTTAAAATCAGTACTTAATGAGTTGGCTAAAGAAGAAGGCCAAGTTATTTTATTTATTGATGAAATTCATACCATTGTTGGAGCGGGTAAAAGCGACGGTGCAATGGATGCCGGTAACATGTTAAAGCCAGCATTAGCCCGTGGGGAACTCCATTGTGTTGGAGCTACAACGCTGGATGAATACCGTAAGTATATTGAAAAAGATGCCGCACTTGAGCGCCGTTTCCAAAAGGTATTAATAGAAGAGCCTTCAGTAGAAGACACCATTGCTATTTTGCGTGGCTTGAAAGAGCGTTACGAATTACATCACTCAGTGGAAATTACCGACCCTGCAATCGTTGCCGCAGCACAGTTGTCACATCGCTATATCAGCGATCGCCAACTACCCGATAAAGCGATTGATTTAATTGATGAGGCGGGCTCTTCTATTCGACTGCAAATTGATTCTAAACCAGAAGCTTTAGATAAATTAGAGCGTCGTATTATTCAGTTAAAAATTGAAGATAACGCCCTTGCAAAAGAAAAAGACGAAGCGAGCCAAAAACGCCGCACAGAAATGGTCGAGCTGATTAATGAGCTTGAAGTGCAGTACCGTGAGCTTGATGAAGTATGGAATGCCGAAAAAGCCTCTTTACAAGGCACGCAGGTTATTAAAGCTGAACTAGAGCAGGCACGACTTGATTTAGAAGTGGCACGCAGAGCAAGTGACTTGCAGCGTATGTCTGAACTGCAATACGGCCGTATACCTGAACTTGAGCGCAAACTCGATTTAGCATCACAAGCTGAAATGCAAGAAATGAGTTTGCTTAAAAATCAGGTGGGCGAAGATGAAATTGCAGAAATTTTATCACGTTGGACCGGCATTCCGGTGGCGCGTATGCTCCAAGGTGAACGTGAAAAACTACTGCAAATGGAAGCGCAACTACATAACAAAGTCATTGGCCAAGATGAGGCCGTCGTTGCGGTGGCTAATGCCATTCGTCGCTCGCGCGCAGGGCTTGCTGATCCAAACCGTCCAATTGGCTCGTTCTTATTTTTAGGGCCTACAGGGGTTGGTAAAACAGAGCTTACCAAGGCACTAGCAAGCTATATGTTTGATACCGAAAGTGCCATGGTGCGTATAGATATGTCTGAGTTTATGGAAAAACACTCAGTCGCACGTTTAGTCGGTGCGCCTCCAGGGTACGTAGGTTACGAAGAAGGTGGTTATTTAACCGAAGCTGTTCGTCGTAAACCTTATTCGGTTATTTTGCTTGATGAAATAGAAAAAGCGCATCCAGATGTGTTTAATATTTTATTACAAGTCCTTGATGACGGGCGTTTAACGGATGGCCAAGGGCGTACGGTTGATTTTAAAAATACAGTTATCATTATGACCTCCAACTTGGGCTCAGATATCATTCAAGAGCAAGCGGGAAGTAATGACTATGACGAACTTAAAGCAAAAGTCATGGGTGTTTTACATAATGAATTTAGACCCGAGTTCATTAACCGCATTGATGAAACTGTGGTATTTCACTCACTTTCACATAGTCATATTAAAGAAATTGCAGATATTCAGTTAAGTAAACTGCGTCAACGATTAACAGAGATGGGGTATTTACTTGAGTTGACAGATGCTGCGCTTGAGCGAATTGCTGCCAGTGGCTTTGATCCTGTCTATGGCGCTCGTCCGCTTAAACGGGCAATACAGCAAACCATTGAGAATCCATTAGCACAAAAACTGCTTAATAATGATTTTCAACCAGGTTGTATCATTGTTATTGATGCTAACGAAGACGGCTTAGTATTTACTAGTCGTTAGTTAAATAAATAAAAAAGCCGCTGTTGTCAGCGGCTTTTTTATTTTAAATCCTTTGTTATACCTTAAAGGTCAGCAGTAAATCATTTACTTTTCTTGAGCCTTCTACAAGTTCTGCAGCATCATGGGCTACGCTATAGCTAAGCTGTAAATTATCATCCCCTAAGTCTTTAATTTTTTCAACATTACTACCTATATCTCTACTTACCACCTGTTGCTGCTCAGCAGCGGCTGAAATATCGGTGGCAAGCTGTGAAATCTCACTAATTTGCGTAAAAATACTATCAAGTTCTTGCTGTGTTTGACCTGTTGTATTAACACAATCATCGGCTTGTTGTTTGGTGCTCTGCATGATTTTAGACCAGCTAAACAAGGTATCTTGAATTTCTTTAATTGAACTGTGAATTTGTGCTGTGGCGTTTTGAGTACGAGACGACAGCGCCCGAACTTCATCGGCAACTACGGCAAAGCCGCGGCCATGTTCACCGGCACGTGCCGCTTCAATAGCCGCATTAAGTGCCAATAGGTTAGTTTGTTCAGCAATCCCTTCTATTTCACTCATTACTTGGCCAATTTTATCCGCTTCAGAGGCAAGCCCCGTTGCTGTAGCGGCCGCTTGCTCAACTTGTACAGCTAAGTCAGACACCATTTTACTGTTATCTGCAATATGATTTTTGATATCAGAGCAGCTTTGATAAGTAATGCCCACTTTATCAGCCGTGTTATTGGTATTGTTAGAGATTTCACCAATCGTGGTACTCATTTGTGACATGGCTGAAGCAATTTGTTCTAGCTGAGTGCCTTGAGAAGAAATACCTTGCTCGGTCAACGTCGATTGTTGATCTAACCCTTGGGCAATCGTATTAAAACTCAAGGTTGAATCTTTTACCCGCCCTAGTACCGTTCTTAATTTAGCACTGAGCATCTGCTCTCTATATTCACTAATGCTGTGTGGGTGCGAGCCACTAAACACATAACGAGATACAGAGTCTGCTTGGCTTTTTTGTTGTTTGAGGGTCGCAGGTGTTGTTACCAGCTCGTCATAATTTAAAACTAAAATAACAATACATACTAATAAGTTAATCGCGGCAAGCGAAATTGAGCCCCATATTGCGACACTTGCTAACCAAATTAAAATTCCCGCAATGCTTAAACCTTGTCTCAAGGGCGTGCGCTCGCGCCAGCTGAATAATGATTTATCAGCGTTAATTTTAGCATAAAGCTTTTGTGCTCTGCGTTTTGCGCGTTGCTCTAGTTTTATTCGCACAGACTGATAACCAATAAGTTGGCCATGCTCAAAAATAGGCGTTACAAATGCATCAACCCAATAATAGCGGCCGTCTTTACATAAGTTTTTTACCGCGCCACGCCACGAATGGCCTTGTTTTAAGGTGTCCCACATTTCTTTAAATGCAGCTTTTGGCATATCAGGATGACGAACGATATTGTGATTTTTATTTATCAGTTCATCCACTTCATAGCCTGCGATACTGCAAAACTCATGATTGGCATAAGTAATAACACCGCGTAAGTCAGTAGTTGAAACCAACTCTTGGTGTTCTTCGAAGTTAACTTCTTCATCTATTAAGCTTTGATTACGACGCATAGTGACTCTTTATCATTCTTTATTATGGCGGCTATTGTAATTACTAAAACTAATGTACGTTAGTGATATGTGTAAAATAGCAGGAATAAGACATTTTTTTTGATATTTATATGATCTTTATCAATATTAAGCGTAATTGAATTTTTCAGTTATGACAAACTTTTAGGGTTTAACTCTATCTTATCAAAGTGTTTTAAAACGCCATGTTGTCAGCGGCGGGTTATGGCAAATAATATGTAAAAGAAATTGTATATTCGTAGTGGCAATGGCAAGATTATCTTTTATAGCGTGAAACAAAGCGTGTTTAAAATCCAGTAAAAACTATATCTAATAAATTCATATAGTTTTTTCATCGTTTAATCTTGAGTAAAGGTAAAAAGACCCCATAACCTTATGATTAAGCCACTTGGCTCGAGGAAACTTTTTTTTGACAACTTATAATTTAAAGAACACGCTCAACGCGCTATCTAGTGCAGATAATCAACAGGCTATTAAAGGCATTATGCGCGGTATTGAGAGAGAATCATTAAGAATTAATCACGATGGTTCCATTTCTAAACAGGCTCATCCTAAAGGTGTGGGCTGTGCGCTTACCAATGGGCATATTACTACTGATTTTTCTGAGTCTTTACTTGAGTTCATTACACCGGTTAGCGAATCATCAACGCAAACCTTACAGCAGCTAAAAGATTTACAAAAGTTCACCCTAGAGCATATAGGCGATGAATTGTTGTGGCCAATTAGTATGCCGTGCTTTATAAATCATCAAGACGATATTGTATTGGCACAATTTGGCGACTCTAATGTCGGTAAAATGAAAACCCTATATCGCGAAGGCTTGAAGAACCGTTACGGCAGTATGATGCAAGCGATTGCTGGCGTGCATTTCAATATTTCTTTTCCACAAACGCTATGGCAGTCACTGCATTCATTAAAGCAAAGTGAGGCGAAACTTGAAGATTTCATATCTGATAGTTACTTAGCATTAATTCGTAATTTTAAACGCGAGCTGTGGTTAATTAGCTACATGTTTGGCGCATCCCCCGCATTATGTAGCTCTTTTTTACAAGGGCGTAAAAGCGACTTACCGTTTAAAAAGCTAGGCAAAGGTACCTTATATTTAGAAGTGGGCACTGCGCTACGATTAGGCAACTTAGGCTATACCAATAGCGCACAATCGTCATTACGGGTAATGTACAACTCATTAGATGAGTATGTTGCAGGGTTGAAAAAGGCCATAAATACGCCTTCAGATATTTATGGCAGTATTGACGACTATACGAGTGCCGAGCCAAAGCAATTAAATAAAAATATCCTACAAATAGAGAACGAGTTTTACTCGCCAATTCGCCCTAAGCGTAATGCTAAAAATGGTGAAACACCCACAGATGCATTACTAAGAGCGGGTATAGAATATATTGAAATTCGTGCATTGGATGTTAACCCATTCAGTGAAGTTGGGATTGATTTAGAGCAAATACACTTTTTAGATGTATTTTTAACTTATTGTTTATTAAAAGACTCAGCGCCTATGGATTGGCAAGAGCAAGCACGTAGCACTGAAAACCTTGATACTGTGGTTAACCAAGGTCGAGAAAAAGGCTTGATGCTTAATTTTAATAATCAGCAGCGCAGCCTAGAATCTTGGGGCGATGAAATATTTAGTCAGTTGAGTGAGGTAGCTCAGTGGATGGATACTGCTTACGGCGTTAGTTATTATTCAGAAACCATTAAACGCATGGCAACTTGGGTTCACAAACCTGAGTTAACCTATTCGGGTCGTTACGTTGATGAGCTTAAGATGTCTGGACTTGATAATGGCCACTTTGCACTTTCTCTTGCTCATAAATATAAACAAAGCCATGAAATCGCAAGTTATACTGAATTCTCAAAATCGTGGCTAGAGCAACAAGCTGCAGAGTCTTACGAATCTCAAAAGGCAATTGAGCAAGCCGATAATCAATCATTTACTGCGTTTTTAGATACATATTTTAGTAAGTAGTAGGCAAAAAAAACGCAGCTCATAGTAGCTGCGTAAATATTCTTTAGGGATGAAACAATGCTGTACTGCTGCATTCATAGATTCAGACCCACACTTTTTTAAAAAGTTCAGTGAGATCTTAAAAAATGAAAAAAAATATTATTACCTTATCATTGCTGCTCACATTAGTTGGGTGCGCAACGGCTCCCCCAAAGCAACCAGAAGATATTTGTAAAATCTTTGAAGAAAAGCGAGACTGGTATTTTGATGCCAAAGATGCGCAAGATAAGTGGGGATCTCCAAAGCATGTGTTAATGAGCATGATGTATCAAGAAAGTTCTTTTCGCCATGATGCTGCGCCTCCAATGGAATACTTTTTATGGATAATCCCTACCGGACGCGCTAGTTCAGCGTATGGTTATTCACAGGCTAAAACGCCAACCTGGACTGATTATATTCGTGAAACAGGAAACAGTGGTGCTGACAGAGATGACTTTGCTGATGCAATTGATTTTATGGCGTGGTTTGTTTACAAAACCCATAAAATTAATGGTGTGTCTAAGTGGGACGCCTATGCACAGTATTTAAATTATCACGAAGGGTGGGGCGGTTATAAGCGAGGTACTTATCGAAACAAAAAATGGCTAATGAGTGTCGCCAATAAAGTTAAGTACCGTGCGAGTCGTTATGGCGCTCAACTTAAACGTTGCGAAGATGATTTAGATAAAGGTTGGTTAGAGCGGTTATTCTTTTAAGGGAGCCGATAGGCTCCCCTTATGTTGGTTTATTTTTTACGTTTGTTGGGTTGAATTTTAACTTGTTTAATCATGTTTTCTTTTACCTCAAGTACTTCAACCGGATAGCCTGCAATACGCATACTTAAATTAGCATCAGGAATATCCTCTAAGTATTCAACAATCAAACCACTTAATGTTTTAGGGCCGTCTAACGGGAATTCCCAGCCCATTTCTTTATTTAAGTCGCGAACGTTAGCACCGCCGTCAACAATATAAGAGCCATCGTTTTGTGTGGTTACTTCTTCACTTGGTGTCCGAGTTTGCGTGGTAGTAAAGTCACCTACCACTTCCTCAAGTATATCTTCAAGAGTCACTAAGCCCTGAATGTCGCCATATTCATCAACAACAATACCAATACGTTCTTTCGATAACTGAAATTTTAGTAGCTGAGTGTTAAGCGAGGTTCCCTCAGGGATAAAGTAAATTTCACGTACTGCACGCAACAGCGAAGGCTTATCAAACTGCTCTTTAGTTAACAGGCGAAGCGCATCACGAGAGTGAATAAAGCCAACAGCATCATCAATATTGTCGCGGTATAAAAGCACCCGAGTATGTTGAGCGTGAGTAAGTTGTTTACTGATTATTTTCCAATCGTCATTAATATCTATGGCTACAATCTCATTACGAGGGATCATAATATCTTCAACGGTGACTTGCTCTAAATCTAAAATAGAGGTTAACATACTTTGGTGACGTGCGGGGATAAGCGCTCCCGATTCATTGAGCACAGTTTTTAATTCTTCTTTACTCATGCTGTGCTCATCTATTTGTGCTGCACTAATGCCAAATAAGCGTAACATGCCATTAGTTAAAAAGTTAACAACCACAACCAGCGGAAAGAGAATCCTTAGTAATCCCTTGAGGATCACTGAACTTGGAAAAGCGACTCGCTCTGGATACAGTGCGGCCAGTGTTTTTGGTGTTACCTCAGCGAAAATGAGTACCACAAGTGTTAATGCACCCGTTGCTATGGCAATACCTAAGTCACCATACAAGCGAATACCAATAATAGTGGCAACCTGGGCTGCTGCAATATTAACAAGGTTATTACCAATTAGGATCAGACCTATCAACCTGTCAGGTCGACTGAGTAATTTACTAACGCGTTTCGCAGCACGATGATTCTCTTTAGCGAGGTGTCGCAGTCGAATACGGTTGATTGACATGATTCCGGTTTCTGATCCGGAGAAGTAAGCAGAAAAAAGTACCAATAAACCTAAAATGATAAATAGCGTACTTGTCGATATGTCGTCCAACGATGGATCCTTTTTTTATAAACCAGTGCGTATTAAGCTAGAGTGAGCTTTGAGAGTCAAGTTAAAACTTATTTAGAACCACTTCTTGTATAAAGCGGCTGCCAAAATAAGCGAGTGTGAGTATAAATGCGGCAATCATTATACTAACTACTACTATCTTACCTCGCCAACCACGTTTGACATGGCCAACGGCAATGGTGACAAAAATAGCCCAAGCAACTAAAGATAAGGTTGTTTTATGAATAAACTCGTTGGCAAACATGCCATCAAGAAATACAAATCCGGTAATAAGCGCCACACTTAGTAACACCGTACCTAAGTTTAATAACTGATAAAGTTGACGTTCTACCACCATTAATGGTGGTAAATGACTATGCACTATGGCTAAGTCTTTTCGTTTTAAGCGCTTATCAATAAAGTAAAATTGTACACCGTAAAGCGTGGCAATAATTAAGATACAGTAAGCCAATAATGACAGTGATATATGCGTAACTAGTGCAAGCTCTACATTAATACTGTTTAATAAAATATGATGAGGGATAAATAAGCTAGAAATAGTTAATAGTGCAGCAAAGCCGTATACAACAGGTAACAGCAGTGTCGCAGGGAACTTTAAAGAGACGGTGGTGACACAAAGCACTATTACCCAACAAGTCAGTAATGCAACATTAACAATACTTAAATCTTGGCCTTCGGCTCTAAACACCGAGTTTACTAAAAGCAGCATATGCGCCAAAATAGCGACAGTGCTCAGTATTATAGTAATTTTTTGGCTTGGTCCCTGACGATGAAACAATCGCGAAAGCACGTGTGACGTTGCTAACACATAAAATAAACTGGCAATAATAGTTAAACTAATAATCAGCATTTTGCTTTGGCCACTTAATTGAAGTCAAATAATTCGTGTTCGTTATCTGGTCATTGTATTTTATAGCAAGGCAAATGCATAGACCCTATAAAAAGAAACTCAATAAGCAGCATTTGAGCACTGTATTGTATGCCACCATTTACGGTATACTATTCCTAATTGAATTTTAATAGCATCGACCTTATAACAGAGTTGATATCAACGTCTTTTCGGAACCGTTACATGTTTGAGAACCTCCAAGAACGATTAGGTAAAACCCTAAAAAATATCAGTGGCCGCGGCCGCCTAACTGAAGACAATATTAAAGATACACTTCGTGAAGTGCGAATGGCATTTTTAGAAGCCGACGTGGCGTTGCCTGTTGTTCGCGAGTTTGTAAAACAAGTTAAAGAGCGTGCGGTTGGTGTTGAAGTCACTAAAAGCTTAAGTCCTGGCCAAGTATTTATAAAAATTGTACGTGAAGAACTTGAAAAAGCCATGGGTGAAGCCAACGAAGAGCTAAGCCTTAACGCACAGCCGCCTGCGGTAGTGATGATGGCCGGTCTTCAAGGTGCGGGTAAAACCACCAGTGTGGGCAAGCTGGCTAAGTTTCTAAAAGAGCGCAAGAAAAAGTCAGTGCTAGTGGTCAGTGCCGATGTGTATCGTCCAGCAGCCATTAAACAGTTAGAAACATTAGCAACAGAAGTGGATGTTGAATTTTTCCCAAGTGATATTTCGCAAAAACCAGTTGATATTGCAACTGCCGCCATTTCTCATGCGAAAAAGAAATTTATTGATGTTGTGTTAGTCGATACTGCCGGTCGTTTGCATGTTGATAGCGACATGATGGATGAAATTAAAGCCTTGCATCATGCAATCAATCCAATTGAAACGCTATTTGTTGTTGATGCAATGACAGGTCAAGATGCGGCAAATACTGCAAAAGCATTTGACGAAGCCTTACCGCTGACCGGTGTGATACTGACTAAAACAGATGGTGATGCCCGAGGTGGTGCTGCTTTATCTATTCGTCATATTACCGGTAAACCAATTAAGTTTATGGGTGTGGGTGAGCGTACTGATGCACTTGAGCCTTTTCACCCTGACCGTATCGCTTCGCGTATTTTAGGCATGGGTGATGTACTTTCATTAATCGAAGAAGTCGAGATGAAAGTAGATAAAGAGCAAGCTGCAAAAGTGGCTGAAAAAGTATTTAAAGGTAATGGCTTTACGCTGGATGATTTTGCTGATCAACTAAAGCAAATGAAAAACATGGGGGGCATGATGTCGATGCTTGATAAATTGCCTGGCATGCAAAATATTCCTGATGCAGTTAAAGGACAAATGGGTGATAAGACCTTTATACAAATGGAAGCAATTATTAGCTCTATGACAAAACAAGAGCGTGCTCGTCCAGAGATTATAAAAGGTTCTCGTAAAAAACGTATTGCTGCGGGCTCTGGTACTCAAGTACAAGAGATCAATAAATTGCTTAAGCAATTTACGCAAATGCAAAAAATGATGAAAAAGATGAAAGGTAAAGGTGGCATGCAAAAAATGATGCGTGGCATGAAAGGGATGTTACCACCTGGCATGATGGGTGGCGGTGGTCCAAAGTTTTAATAATTTAACCTTTAATATCTCCAATACGAGATAAAAAGTAATCAATAAAGAGGCAAAATGCCTCTTTATTGTTGAATAAACTATGCACAGAATAGCTTATTCATATACTTTTTCATCTTGGATCACGGTTTAATCTACTAAACTGGCTTTTTGCATCACTTCTTACTTGCATTGTTGCTAAAAACTCGTACAATTCACCGGCTCCCCATACTGGGGAGTAAATCTTATTAATGAAAACAGTCAATCTATTTAGAGGACGGTATGGTAACTATTCGTTTGCAACGTGGTGGCGCTAAAAAACGCCCTTTCTATCAAATTGTGGTTGCGGATAGCCGTTTCTCGCGTGACGGTCGCTTCATCGAGAAAGTAGGTTTCTTTAACCCAATTGCTTCAGGTCAAGAAGAAAAACTTCGTTTAGATTTACCACGTGTTGAACACTGGTTAGGTCAAGGCGCAGGTCTTTCAGATCGTGTAGCTAAATTAGTTAAAGACGCTCGTAAAGCGGCTTAATAGGCGTAAGTGTAACCATGAGTCAAGAGAACACCTCATCAATAATTGTCGTAGGAAAGCTCGGCGCCCCATATGGTATAAAGGGCTGGCTTAAGGTGCATTCATTTACTGATGATCCCCAAGGGATCTTCGATTTCAGCCCGTGGTTGATAGGGCAGCAAGGTAAATGGCAATCCTTAGAAGTGGTCGACTGGCGTCGCCACAACAAAGGCTTTATCGCTAAGTTTGCGCAAGTAAACGACAGAGACCAAGCAATGGCTTATACCAATGTTGAAATTTCTGTAGATTCAGCGCAGCTACCAGAATTACCGCAAGGTGAATTCTATTGGCGAGATCTCATTGGCATGTCGGTTGTAACTGATAAAGGTTATAACTTAGGTATTGTTGATGACCTTATGGAGACAGGCTCAAATGATGTACTGGTTGTGAAAGCAAACAGTAAAGATGCATTTGGCCAAGCAGAACGTTTAATTCCTTTTTTAACTGATTCAGTTATTCAAGAAGTTAAATATGATGCGAAAGAAATTACTGTAGATTGGGATCCAAGCTTTTAATGGGTCAAACAAGTTCGTTGTGGGTAGGGGTTATCAGCCTTTTCCCGGATATGTTTGATGCAATTACAACGCAAGGTGTAACCGGTCGTGCTGTTAAAAATGGCTTAATCGATTTTAACTGCTGGAATCCACGTGACTATGCAACTGATAAGCATAGAACTGTAGATGATCGTCCTTACGGGGGCGGGCCAGGCATGTTAATGATGGTTGAACCATTAAAACAAGCCATTCTTGAAGCCAAACAGGCTGCAGGTGATGGTGCAAAAGTAATTTATATGTCGCCACAAGGGCGCAAATTAGATCAGCAAGGGGCTAGCGAACTCGCAAGCTCTGAAAAACTGATTTTAATTGCCGGTCGCTATGAAGGTATAGACGAGAGAATAATAGAATCGTACGTTGACGAAGAATGGTCAATTGGTGATTTTATTTTGAGTGGGGGTGAACTACCTGCCATGACATTAATTGACGCAGTAGCGCGATTAGTGCCAGGGGTGTTAGGACACAACCAGTCAGCAGAGCAAGATTCATTTTCGGATGGCTTGCTAGATTGTCCTCACTATACACGGCCAGAAACATTGGACGACAAACAGGTGCCTGCTGTATTACTCAGCGGAAACCACCAAGAGATAGCAAAATGGCGGCTTATGCAGTCATTAGGTAGAACTTGGCTTCGCCGTCCTGACTTGTTGCATAACCTAGCTCTGACTGAGGAGCAAGCGGTATTACTCGCGAAATTTCAGCAAGAGTACCAAAAAGCTTGTGGCTAGAAGACAGTTACACCTAGGAAAGTGAGAAACATAATGGCAAAAGTAAACCAAAATATTATTAAAGCGCTTGAAGATGAGCAGCTTAAAACAGACGTACCTGCATTCGGCGCTGGTGATACAGTAGTTGTACAGGTAAAAGTAAAAGAAGGTGCTAAAGAGCGTCTACAGGCCTTTGAAGGTGTTGTAATCGCTAAGCGTAATCGTGGTCTTCACTCAGCATTCACAGTTCGTAAAATCTCGAACGGTGAAGGTGTTGAGCGTGTATTCCAAACGCACAGCCCTCTTATTGATAGCGTAACAGTTAAGCGTCGCGGTGCGGTTCGTCGTGCTAAGCTTTACTATCTACGTGAGCGTTCTGGTAAATCTGCACGTATTAGAGAAAAACTTAACTAATACGCGCTGTTTATCAACGCAAAAAAACGGGTTGCAACTTTTGGGTTGCAACCCGTTTTGGTTTTAATGTTATAGCGGTTTTTAAAAACCAATACACACCTTAACTAGCATGCGTTAAAGTGTGGTTCACTTCAAAGCACAATATCTTCTCACTTCTTGCAAAAAATGATGTATAAAAATGAATGATAAAACGATAGTTACGCACAACGGCAATTTTCATGCAGATGATGTTTTTAGTATCGCTGCGCTTAAAATTATTTTCCCTTTTTTTACCCTGATCCGCACACGCGATAATGCAATTATTAATGACGCCGATGTGGTTATTGATGTTGGCGGCCAATATGACCCTCAAACCGATCGGTTTGATCATCATCAACGCGGCGGTGCTGGCGCGCGTGAAAACGGTATTCCTTATTCGTCATTTGGTTTAGTGTGGAAAAAATATGGCTTAGCAATATGTGATGATAATCAAGAGGTGGCGAATGCCGTTGACGCTGGCCTAGTATCGACCATTGATTCAATTGATTGTGGTCATGTTGAAGGTGTTGTCACAGGTATTAGTTTAAGCCAAACAATTTCTATGTTTAATCCAACATGGGAAGAAGAAAGTAATTTTGATGCTGCTTTTGATCAAGCGGTTGAATTTGCACACACTTTGCTGCTTCGATTTGTGGCATCAGCGCGAGGTGGTTTAAATGCTAAAAAAAGTGTTGCGCAAGCAATTAAACAGGCAGACGATCCACGATTAATCGTACTAGAGCGTTATACTCCGTGGAAAAAAACTGTACACAGCTTATCTGAAGAGGCGCTATATGTAGTTTATCCCTCGCATTCTGGTAAGTGGATAGTGCAAACGGTACCTGCAGAGTTAGGCTCGTTTGAAGACCGAAAGCCATTACCAGCGCCATGGGCTGGATTATCTGATAGTGAGTTCCAAGCAGTGACCGGTATAGATGATGCTATGTTTTGCCATAATGGCCTATTTATCGCCGGTGCAGAATCATTTGAAAGTGTTATGTCGCTTGCGACTATGGCATTGGAATATTAGATAAAAAATGCAAATTAATGTGGCTACTAAGCCACTTTAATTTTTAGTGTTTAAACCTAGCATAGGCTTACATTTTTGTACTAGCTGTGTTTTATTGATTCTTGAATTCTCCTACCTTGGTCACAGTTGAGTGAATCATGCTGATCTTTTCACTAATTAGCCTTTTAACCCCTAACGTATCCTGTTAGTATTTATCGTATTGATTAGTTTACTTTTTTGTAAGTATTTATTTACGATTTCGCTTTTTTGGATGGAATGAGAACGTGGTAGAGATAAGTGATTTAGCGCAGCTAAGAAAAGGTATAGATGAATGCGATGCGCAACTGGTTGCCTTGCTTGCAAAGCGCAATGGGATTACCGAGCAGATTGGCGCAATAAAACAACAAATCGGCGCGCCACTGCATGCACCCGATAGAGAAGCTGATTTATTAGCTGCACGACGCCAAGAGGCAATTAACCAAGGTGTAAACCCTGATTTAGTCGAAGACATTCTCAGGCGCATGATGCGTGAAGCTTATCAAAATCAACAAGCCAAATTAGCCTGTGCCGAACCACAACTCTCTCCGATTGTTATTGTTGGTGGTGAAGGGGCGATGGGGCAGCTATTTGCAAAACAATTTCAGCGCTCGGGTTATGAGGTTAAAATTTTAGATAAAGCCCAGCAATCACAGGCCACTGAAATTTTAAAAGGTGCAAAACTGGTCATGATTAGTGTACCAATTAATGCCCTTGAGGCCGTTGTTAACGCACTGCCTAAACTCGATGATGATTGCTTGCTAGTTGATATTACATCGGTTAAACAAGCACCGTTAAATGTGCTCAAAAAAGTGCATAATGGCCCCGTTGTTGGTTTACATCCGATGTTCGGCCCTGATATTTCTCATTGGGTGAAACAAACTGTGGTGGTATGTGAAGGGCGCAGTCATAACGTGGCGCAAGGCTTACTAAAGCAGCTACAAATTTGGGGTTGTCAGTTAGTCGAGCTTGATGCTAAAAAACACGATGAAGCGATGCAAATCATTCAGGTTATGCGCCATTTAACTACGTTTGTTTACGGTCAGTTTTTAGCGAAACAAGGACATACACTGGCAGAGTTACGTAGTTGCTCATCACCTATTTACCAATTAGAGCTGATGATGGTCGGTCGGTTATTTGCGCAATCTCCAGAGCTGTATACTGATATTATGTTGGCGCAATTTGATAATGTCGAAAGCTTGTTAGCGCAGTATCAGTGTTTGTTCTCAGAGACGCTTAAAAAGTTAAAAGCAGGGGATAAGCCTGCCTTAATCGATGCCTTTGCTGATGCAAAAGCTTATTTTTCTGACTCCACAGCGCACTTTTTGACCCAAAGTCGCAGTTTATTAAATAAAGCAAATGACGCAAAAGTACTCGATTGAACGTGACGGGTTAAGTAAAACCAACAAGGGCCCGCAGGCCCTTTTTTAATATTGTTTTAGCTTAGCTTTGTACGCTAACCGCTTGCAGTGATTCGCTTTGATAACAGCCCAATACGCGTGCGTATTGGGTATGCGCTTTAAGCTCTTCTAAGGCCTGCTTAACATGGCTATCAGCTAGGTTGGCTTCTAAATCTACATAAAATACTTCTTCCCAAGGATTACCCGGCACTGGACGAGACTCTAATTTTACTAGGTTTATATTGTGCTGTTTAAAAATCATCAACGCATCAGCGAGTGAGCCTGCTTGCTGCTTGGTTGCCATAATTAAACTGGTTTTAGTGGGGATTTGTTTAGATACATGCAGTGGTTTGCGTGCAACCACAATAAAACGACTATGGTTTTCTTTTTGATTAGCAAGATTGGCTTTAATGACTTCCAGCCCAACATTTTTACCTGCTTGTGCAGATCCAATAGCCCCGCTGTTTGGTGTTTCAAGTGCTGATTTTAATGCACTCGATGTTGAATCGCAGGTTTCATGCTGTAACTCGCCAAGCCCTTGTAAAAAACGGCTACATTGAGCAAACGGTTGCGGATGAGCAAATACCTTAGTTAACTGGCTAAGCTCTGTGCCAGGGGGGGCTAATAAACAATGCTCTACACTGTGAGTGACTTCCCCCACAATAGAAACCTGCGCATGTTGCAGTAAATCAAATACTTCATTAATACTGCCCGAGCTGGTGTTTTCAATCGGCAACAAGCCAAAGTCAGCTTGGCCCTTTTCTACTTTAGCGGTGATCTCATCAAAAGAACTACAGCCAATTTCAACCAGTTTACCAGGCCTGCGGCTAAAGTACTTATGACATGCAAGTTGACTGTATGAGCCCTGTCCGCCTAAGTAGGTAACGCGGTGCGTTTCACTTAGCGCATCAGGATTGAGGTTTTTTTGTAACATGGCTTGTTGATGTAATACAGAGTCCTCCAAAATAGTTTGAAAAACATTATTAACATAATAGGCATCCAAACCGAGGGATTTACCATAACCGATTAATTTTTCGAGTAATGCTAATTCACGTGCTTCATCACGAATTGGTTTGTTATTCGCTATTTTATATTCAACAACACCATGGCTAATACGGCGTCGCTTTGCTAATAACACCAGTAGGTCGGAATCGATTTCATTTATATCGTGCCTAAGAGTGTCTAAAACATCGTTGCTCATTTGGTTTTCCTCATTCCAAAATAATTGCTGTGATTAACAGCATAAACAAAAAAGCCTCCCAGTTGGGAGGCTTTACTATTCGTTGATTTTATCTCACAAACAGCTCAGCCTCTTCTACATAAAGAAGTGAAAAAAAGCTGGGAAGTTAAGTGAAATATATATGCTCATTACCCTAATGTATGGAGACTTACTAATAATGTCAACAATCACTTAGCGGTATTCAATGTTTTAAAATTTTTTATGGAAAATAAGGCTATTTTTTAAAAGTTTACAAATAATTTATAAACTTTAATTTATATCTGGTATATTTCTGTTATTAGTAAAAATAATAAAAAATAATAAGGCTGACATTTGTGTATCGACGCCCTCCATCACGCTTTGGAATAAATTCACTTAGCGTAAAGCTATCGCTATTGATCTCTTGCATTTGTTTAGTCGCAGGGATTTGCGCGGCTACCTTAATGCTCAAGTCAGAAGAAAAACAGCTGGTTTTTGAAGATCATGAAGTATTAAAGCAATCAAATGAGCTATTAATAAAGCAATTTAATAACCTGATAGCGACCAAAGTGAAAATTGCAGAGCAAGCTAATATTGTGGTTAGTGAGCAATTATTTGCAGGGCAACTGTCATTTAAAAATGATAAAGCACCCACAATGCAACTTACAAATGATGGTTCAGTGCGCAGCGCGTCTGCCGATGGGCTATCTGCCGCGTTTATACCCGAAAATGCCTATTCCCCTTTTTATAAACAATTGATTGCAGACTCCGAGTCGCTTTGGAAAGTGCTCTCTCCTACGCTAATTCAAGACTTCTATAATTTTTATCTTATTACTAAAGATAACTTTATTCGTGTTGCGCCACCAAACTGGGCACTCACTATACCTGGAGATTACACATTTAATCACAGTGAAAGTTTTAACTACGCCAAATCGTTAACTAACCCTGCGCGTCAAGCTCAGTGGTCTAGAGTGTACTACGACAAGGTCTGGAATAAGTGGGTAGTGAGTTTAATTGTACCTGTTTATAGAAACGATGAGTTTTTAGGCGTGACCGGCAGTGATGTTTCACTCAACTCTCTCATATCGCAACTACCCATCGGCGGAAAAGAAAAGCACTTAGTGGTGTTTGATAAGCAAGGGCAGCTATTAGCGCATCCTAATTTAGGGGCCGATAGTTATAAAAAATATGGCGAAGCGGGGAAAAAAATACTGCCAGAGGATTTTATTTCCCCTGAATTAAAGCAAGTTATTGATAACGTAGGACAAATGAAATTGCCTGAGTATGCCGACTCATTCTCATTAAATAATGAAGACTACATTATAAATATCCACAAAGTTGAAGGTATAAATTGGTATGTAGGTGTATATAAAAAGCGCTCTTCAACATTGTCAGCACTTAAAGATTTAAAGCTTAAGTTTTTTGGACTGTTTATTCTTTATGCCATTTTAGTTGCTTTATTACTACACCAAGCACTTTATCAACTTGTATTAAGACGTCTTCATTCATTGGTTTATGCAGTGACTCATTTTGGTCGAGGGCAGTTAGAAATTGATTTTCCTAAAGAAAACAAAGATGAAATTGGCACGCTTAATGGTTCATTCAAAGACATGACCGTTGAAATTCGCAAACTCATCGATGGATTAAATCAGCGCATAGTAGAAAAAGAAACTGCAGAAAAGGCAGCTAATCGTTTGTCTAAAGCGGTTGCCTTTTCAGGAACTGGTGTGGTGATCACCGATGAAAACTTTGTGATTGAATACGTTAATCCAAAAATGTTGGAAATGACTGACTTTACAGAAAGTGATTTTCTGCGCCAGCCACTTCTGACTATTATTGCTAATGAAATGAGTATGCTAGTAGAAGATATTGACAGTGATTTGCGTAGCCGCAATTATTGGCGAGGGGATACGCTTATTGAAGCACAAAACAAGCCGCCAATATGGGTATCGCTAAGTGTGTCACCTATTCGCGAAGATGGCGGTAAAATAACCAGTTATGTGGCTTCAGCACAAGACATTTCATTCGTCAAAGAAAGCCAACGAAAAATGGAGCAGCTTGCTTACTTCGATACACTAACTGGGCTTGCCAATCGTACATTTTTCAGAATGCAACTTAGAAAGTCAATGGCACTTGCAGAAAGAGGACGTTACTCGTTTGCTTTATTTTATTTCGACCTTGATGAGTTCAAGCGCATTAACGATACTTTAGGGCATGATGCAGGTGATCAGTTATTGGTTGAAGTGGCGACACGTTTAAAGCAACGCTTACGAGCAGAGGATACTATAGCCCGTTTAGGGGGCGATGAGTTTGCGGTATTACTGAGCGGTATTGAGCATCAAAAAGAAGCATCGGAAGTCGCTGACACGATTCAAAAAACGTTAAACCAGCCAATAAAATTAGGCAGTAACGAAGTCATTGTTAGTGCCAGTATTGGTATTACTTTGGCGCCATTTGATAGCCTAGAAGAAGATCAGTTATTAAAACATGCCGATTTAGCCATGTATGAAGCAAAAGCGAAAGGGCGTAATACGTTCCACTTTTACAGCCAAGATCTAAATGCAGCCGCCAATGAGCGATTATTCCTTGAAAATGAGTTGCGCCACGCAATTAAAGAAAAGCAACTCACACTGCATTATCAGCCACAAGTTGATTGTCGCGATAATAGTGTAGTGGGGTATGAAGCTTTGCTTCGCTGGTTCCATCCTACCCAAGGGTTTATTCCACCTACCAAGTTTATTCCTATTGCTGAGGCAACCGGTTTAATTGTGGAACTTGGTAAGTGGGTATTACAACAAGCGTGTGAGTTCACTAAACGACTAGAGCAACAAGGTAGAGCGAGTAACATGTCGATAAACCTGTCAGCAAGGCAGTTTAAAGACGCAAGCTTAGTACCTATGCTGAAAAAAATAATCATAGAGACGCAAATTAATGCTAAAAGCCTGCACCTTGAACTTACTGAGAGCATGCTAATGGGTAATGTTGAGGCGGCTATTGATCAGTTACATCAATTGAAAAAGCTGGGTATTTCAATTTCTATTGACGATTTTGGTACAGGCTATTCTTCGTTGAGTTACCTTAAACGTTTTCCTGTTGATATTCTTAAAATTGACCGCTCGTTTGTTAAAGATATTCCTGAAGATGATAATGATATGGAGATCACAGCAGCGATTATTGCGATGGCACAAAAGCTGAAGCTTGATGTGGTTGCTGAAGGGGTTGAAACGATAGAGCAGGTTGAATTTTTGCAAAATAATAATTGTTTTATTGTGCAAGGGTATTACTTTAGTAAGCCCGTATCAGAAGCTGATATCCCCGCATTATTTGACCAATTAGCGTCGCTAAAAACTATTGAATAGGCCAATTGCGGGCTAACCACCCGCAATTTTTACTTTGAATTTTAACCCTTCTAAAATCGCTTTTAATTTATCGCGATCATCACCTTGTACTTCAATAACGCCCTCTTTTACTGCGCCGCCTTGGCCCATCTTACTTTTTATTGTTTTTGCTAATTTTTTTAAATCGTGTTGTTGTGGATCTACCCCTACAACTAACATAACGCCTTTACCTTTTCGGCCTTTGGTTTGACGTTCTATACGGATAGAGCCGTCTTTAAATAATTTTATATCGAGTTCTTTTTCTGGCTTTGGCTGGTCAATTCGCCCCGTTGCAGTGGAATACACTAAGTGACTATCACTCATAATTAACCTATTTAAAATTGGATATAATGTTGCAATAAATAATAACAAATTTGTGAGGCAAAGACGTAATTTTTATGTTTTTAAAAAGCACTTCAAATTTGCTAGCACTCTAAAAATATCCATGCTAGTATTTTGGCATTGTAGATGTTTGGATGGCCAAATGATTAATTCTTACTTAGAACACGCTCAGTTAAATGTTGAGCAACAGTTAATTAACACTGAACTAGAAAAGCTCGAACATTATCTAAACAGTAACGCGGCACCGGTTGTACGTTGGCAGTATCAAATTCCTGAGCTAGGTGAGGGGGGAGCATGTAGCTTATTTGGTTACTTGCAGGATGAGCCGTTTAAATTAAACGAGTATGTTAGTCAAAATACGCAAACAACAGCAAAGCTCGCACAACTTCAATTAATTGTTGACTATGTAATTGAAAAAACTCAGTTAGATTGGTATGGCATTTATCAAAATACCGACACGGATGAAGGTAAGCAGTTATTAAAGCTCGCTTATTTTGGTGCACCGAGTCGCCCTTTATTTCCGCTCACCGCTGAATTTGCAACCGGTAGTAATAATGTGCAAGTGGCACTCAGTGGTAAAGGACGTGTCATTAATAATATTGAGCAATATTTAGCCGCGGGTGGTGAGTATTACACCTGCGATCCGAAAGTAAAAGCAGAGGCCTGTTTACCACTATTTAATGCGCAAAAGCAGTGCATTGGCATTGTCGATGGTGAAGCCTTTAGCACGGATTTTTTTGATAATGCGACACTCGCATTATTAATTGCATGCTGTATTAAAATTCCTCACTTTTTAGTGTAAATAACACTGGTCAATCGAGTGAGTTTTTATGTTAAGCTTAGCGCAACAGCTAACCCCTAAATAACGAAGAGATAGTCAATGTTCTCAGTATTAAAACCATTACCAACAGACCCTATTCTTGGCCTTATGGCGGCCTATAAGCAAGATACTAACCCTAATAAGATTGACTTAGGGGTTGGTGTATATAAAGACGAGCAGGGGAATACCCCGGTATTAAAGTCAGTAAAAAAAGCAGAAGCGTTTCGTTTAGAAAATGAAATGAGCAAATCTTACATTGGTCTTGCTGGTAACTTAGATTACTGTCAACAAATGGAAAATCTTCTTCTTGGTGAGCACCCAGCATTATTAGCTAATCGCGTACGCACAGCACAAGCACCTGGTGGTACAGGCGCACTTCGTGTTGCAGCAGAATTTATTGTACGTTGTAACCCAGGCGCTACTGTATGGGTTACTAACCCAACGTGGGCTAACCACATTAGCTTATTTGAAGCTGCAGGCTTAACTGTTAAAGAATACCCATACTACGACTACGAAAACAAAGATTTATTGTTTGATGAAATGGTTGAAACATTAACACAGGTGCCTAAGGGCGATGTTGTGTTATTACATGCATGTTGTCACAACCCAAGTGGTATGGATTTAAACGAAACACAATGGAATACCATTGCTGAACTTGCAAAAGATGTGGGCTTTACGCCATTGATTGATATTGCATACCAAGGTTTTGGTTCTTCTTTAGAAGAAGATGCGAATGGTTTACGTATTTTAGCCAATGCGGTTGAAGAGTTGATCATTTGTTCATCATGTTCTAAAAACTTTGGCTTATACCGTGAGCGTATTGGTGCGTGTTCAATTATTGCAAAAGACAGTGCAACCGCTGATATTTCAAACTCGGTATTATTAAGTGTGGTACGTAGCATTTATTCTATGCCGCCAGCGCACGGTGCAGACATTGTAAACACCATTTTAAGCAGCACAGAGTTAACGCAGTTATGGCACAGTGAACTAGATGAAATGCGTAACCGTATTAATGGTTTACGTAGTTTAATTAAAGACAGCCTTGCAGCCAAAGACATTGCTCAAGACTTCTCATTTATAGACCGCCAACACGGTATGTTCTCTTTCTTGGGTATTAATAAAGAGCAAATCGAGCGTCTACAAAAAGACTACGGTATTTATATTGTGGGCTCTAGCCGTGTAAACGTAGCGGGTATTAGTCAAGCAAACATCGATTACTTTGCTAACGCGGTTGCTGATGTGTGTAAGTAACCAATAATAAGTTTTAGCTTAATAGCAATAAAAAACCGCACACTCGTTGCGGTTTTTTATTGTTTGTAATACCCATTTCCTTATATCAATCTGCTTAGATATAGGGGAGTTTAATTTGTTAAATTGTTCAAATATTTATGCAAATTGGTACTACAGCCAGCGAATGGCACCTGCAATACGCTCGCTGTACACATCCACCGGTGAACCAAGGTTTGCAATTAGTACGGTGTCTGCTTGCTTTCCTCGGCTTATATGGCCTGCATAACGTGCATCACTAAACTCACCCGAGCCAATTTCAAAGACTTTATTATCACTAGGGACAATAAATACTGTTATGGGCCCAAAGTCCGATGCAAACACTAAATGGATGCCTTTCTCGCCTTGAAAATCGCAAAAGTTAACATAAGTAACTTTCCCAGGTAAATCATTAAGTTGACCGCCAAGTAAAGCCAGCTTTTCGTTGACAGTTTGCAAGCTGATCGGCTGGGTTTTATTTAACGCGTTTAGTTCATGATAAACATGTGCTAACGCATGCTCGCCAGCTGCATGATTCAAGTTTTGCTCTGAGCTAAACATAAATGCACTCACAGCAATTACAAACGAGGCTGCTAATGCTAAATAGATGCGGTAAAACTTAAAGCGTGAGCGTGAATCAACTACATTGCTTTTTTGTTCAAGATCATCTTTTCTGGCTTTTTCTTTTAACGAGGTGTTTAAAATAATCCGTTCAGCAAGATTATCAGGCACAGCAATATCAAGCGCATCATTTAGTTGCTTATCAAATGCTTTGTGTTCATTTAAAAACGCTTGCCTATCGGGACTGCTATTTGCAAATTCCAGTAGTTCTTTGTCTAGCTCATTTGGCTGTGCAATCGTGCGGCGACGAAACTCAAGTTCATCCATTACTTTGATGCTCCTTTAAGTTGTTCATCATCACGGCTTAGTGCCTCTTTAAGTTGATTTTTAGCTCGAAACAAACGAGTCATCACGGTATTTTTGTTTAAATCGAGTATGCTTGCAATTTCATCCCCGGAGCAGCCCATAACCACTTGTAAAAGTAGAGGCTCTTTGTACTCATCGGCCAACAACGAAATTTGCCGTTGAATAACGGTTTGCTCCATTTCATCATCTAAAGAGTGACTGGTTTGATCTACTAGCGTGTCGTTGTCTACATCACTGTAATCAAATTGCTTGCGCTCAAAGCGCCTTGCATTTTCACGCCTTAAAATGGTTAATAACCATGGCTTAGCCGCTTTTTGGTCTATTAACGAATCAAGTGATCGCCAAGCCCGCAAAAAAGTTTCTTGTACTAAATCATCGGCAATATTCGGATCGTTACATAACCAGTAAGCGAAGCGATAGAGTTCCTTATGATAAACGTGAACCAGAGCTTCGTAGCGTTGTTGCTTTTCAGCCATATTTAGTAAGACCTGATCATTCGATTTTTTATTTCCAAACATAAGCATTTTTTAATTAAAATTATTATAGGCCAAAAAAGCAAAATACAATTGTGATCAAGAATACAGCTCTTTTAACGCAGGTGATGATGGCTTAGCTGTTTGCGATTGATGTGCCTTTAACATGCTAACTATAGCGTCTAAGTTGGCGCTAGCCGTTTGCTTACTGTACAACTGTGCTTGTAAATTGTTTACCTGCGCGGTGAACTCTGAGTTGTTTATCATAGCGCATAAATGGGATAAGGCCCCTACCTTTATACCTGTAAGGGTTAGCGCATACTGATTAAGCGCATCGTAAAATGCTTTTTCGTCATGGCTTTTAGCGAATAGCAACAGGGCTTTTAAATGTGGTTGTTGATTTGTTTTATTACTTGTTTGAGCCGCTTGTTGCACTTCTTTAGTTGGGCGTTTAATAAAGTAAAAAATCACCGTCGCAATCCATAAAACATAACCAAGTGCGGCCACAATAATTAGCCACAGTGGTGTGGCAGTTTGCTGTTGCACTGTAACTGCTTGCTCCGTTGACTCTGCCATAGTGTTATTTAGATTGTTTTCAGCTGGCGGATTAAGCGTTTGCACTGGCGCTGTTGTACTGGGTGTTACTGTAATAGTGCGCTCAGGTAAGGTCGCGTAACTAATTCGATTCATTTTGGTGTTATACCAAGGCAGGCTAATTTCAGGCAATGTGTAAGTGCCAGATGTTTGTGGCAGTAGCGCATACGAGGCCGTTTGCTGTGATACCACTCGGCCATCGCGTACCGCATTATTGGTTTCTTTTTCATCAGGGTAGCTGCGAATACCATTAATAGTAGGCATATCAATTTCGGGTAACTGCTCTTTAGTCACCCCTAAGACGGTAAGCATAATTGTACGTGTTATCGGCGTACCGGCTTCAACGGTATTATCCTCTGGCTGCCATTGCTCGGTTAAGCTCACCAGTTCACTGGGTAACCAGTCTCCTTGATAGTTTTCAGGGATAGGTTTAATTTCAATTTGCTGCTCATCGCCAAGCGCTGACACTTCCAATTGGCGATAGTTTTGCTGAATACGCCCCTGAAAAACGGGCGCTGCAATAGTGTAGGCGCCACTTTTTTGGGGCTGAATTAAATAATTACGGGTGATCACTAAATAACGTTTACCGTTAACCAGTTCATAATCTTCGCTTTGTTTACCGAGTTGGGTAAGTTGGGCATCTTCCATACTTGGCGCACTTAAGCTGCCATCAAGAAGCTCTTTGGCTAAGTAAAGTTTAATAGTGTAAACACCGGCCTCTTGTACAAATAAGCTATTATTTGAGAGCGAGGTTTTTAAAAATATATCATTATTTTTATCGGTATCGCTACTGCGCTCTTTTACTGATAGAACAATCGGTTTTGTGCTCAGTCCTGCGACATTAAAACTGGGAATGGTGTATTCGCCAGCCTTGCGGGTCATCAGTTTAACTGACCAAGTGGTTTGCTTTTTTATACTGCCATTAATAATGTTAGTGCTACTACTTAAGCTCATCGGGCCGACTACAAAATCGTTTAATAACGCTGAGGTGTCGGGTTGTTGCCCTTTTATTGAATCATCAATGCTAATATTAAGCATAAAAAATTCACCCGCTAATACTGGGTTTTTATCAACGCTTGCCTCCAAAGTGGTGGCGGCCATTAATGGCATGGCAGTTAATAGCAATAAACAGCAAAATAATCGCATTACCATGATTTTTCTACTCCTGTTGGACGGCGTTGATATTGTCTTTTTTGGGCTTCTAATTGCATCTTGTTTCTTAATAAAATAGCGGGATCGTCGGGCACTTTTCTTAATAACTGATTTAGTTGCTGTGCTTTTTCTTTTTCTTCATTAGTGAGCTCAGCGGCTTGTGCCTGCATGGCTTGTTGCTGTGCCTGCTGTTTTTGCTCATCAGAGGGCGGTTGCTCACTCATTTCATTAGGTTGATTTTGCGGCTCATCTTGCTGCGGTGTATTCTCGTCTTTATTTTCATTTTGTTGGCTTTGTGACTGAGCTTGCATGTCAGGCTCATTTTGTTTATCTGATTGCTCACCAGATTGGCCTTGCTGATCTTTTGATTGTTCCGAGGGCTGATCCGATTGCTGCTCAGTGCTTTGGCTGTCCTCTTCGCTTTTATCTGCGTTGTTTTTCTCGCCATTTTTTTGCTGATCTTGTTTTGATTTTTCTGCATCCTCTTGACTTTGCTGATCTTGATTTTGCGAATCATTACCTTGCTGATTTTGTTGATCTTGCTGTTGATTCAGTAACTGCTCAACAAGTGCTTGATTTTCAGCGGCTTCACTAAAGTTATCTTGCTTTGCTTGCGCTTGTTTATACGCGTCAATGGCGGCTTCTAGTTGCCCCGCTTTAGCTAAGGCGTTGCCATAGTTATAATAACCGGTTGCTGATTTATCTTGGCTAAACTCATTCAAGGCAGCATCAAATTGCCCTTGCTGATAAAGAGCAGCCCCTTTGAGGGCGCTTGAGCGAGCCTGAGCTGCTTGTTGATACGCTTTGTTATTGTATGCATCTAATGCCCGTTGATCGGTATTTTTAAACAGGGTTGGCAGCTCTGCGGCATGCACATTTTGCTGAGGTAAAAAGCTTAGTAATAGCACTGCGCTAACTAATGCAGATCGTCTAAATAAATACAAAGCTAAAGGCAGTAAAATAAGCAAGCCATAAATACCGGCGTCGATGCGCCATAGCGCTAAATTGGGTTTTTCACTTTTTAGCACTTCGCTATTTGCTTGCGGCGAAAAAACGGCAATGTCATTATTGCTTGGTTGGTAATTGGCATATTGACCACCACTATTTTTTGCAAGTCCTTCAAGTAAAGAAGTGTTAAGTGTTGGCACTACAATTTGACCATAATTATCTTTTAAAAATCCGCCTTCAGGTAACTTTATAGGGGCTCCTTGCGCGGTGCCTACGCCGTAAATATTAAGTCGATATTGGCTAGCGTTAGTAAAACGGCTCACATCACTTTGCTCTTGTTGTTCAATACCATCGGTGATCAAAATAATATCGCCATCGAGGTAGCCGGCTTGGCTTAGTAGCTCTTGTGCCATATCTAAGCCAGCGAGTACGTTTGAGCCTTTATCTGGCATAATTTCAGGGCTTAAACTAGGAATAAGGTTGGCAAGAGTCTTCGCGTCGTTGGTCAGTGGTGAAATAGTGTAGGCAGTACCTGCATACGCAACTAACGCAGTATCACCTTCTTTAAATAGCTCAACCATATCAAGCGCTTTAAAACGTGATTGCATTAATCGATTAGGGGCAATGTCGGTGCTGTACATAGAGTAAGACATATCCATAACAATAACGCGGGCACTTTTACTTTGAAACACGGGTACTTGTTTTTCTTCAAAGCTTGGTCCTGCACTAAATATAATCGCTAAATTACAAAACAACGCAACCAACCACAGCGGCTGGCGAGCTTTATTGTTTGATTCACTCATTACAAATGGTGCCAAGTGCGGCGCAATAAGCGGCGCTGACTGGGTTTTTTTATGTTTTAGCAAGGCAATAAAAAATAACCCTGAGGCAGGGAGTAACAGCCATAAAATAGCAGGACGAATAAATTCAAAATCCATTAGTTTGGCTCCTTCATTGCGCGCATCGTTTTTATCAATGCCACTGCACTTATGAGTAAAATGGCCAGTAATAACGGGTAATAGAACAAGGCAGTTTGTGGGCGAAAGGTTTGCTCATCGGCACTAATTGGTTCAAGCTTATCAAGCTCAGCGTAAATCTGTTGCAGGCCAGCCACATCTTTTGCCCTAAAATACAAACCACCTGTTTGCTCAGCAATTTTTTTCAATAAGCCCTCGTCTAGGTTACTGCCCCCAGAGCCCATATTAAATAAACTAAAGCCGCGCGGGTTATCTGAACCGACTCCAATGGTGTACACTTTTATACCTTCTTCACGGGCAAGTAACAGTGCATCTTCTGGGTTCAAATTTCCCGCGGTGTTTTGTCCATCGGTTAGTAACACTACAATACGGTTACTTTCTTTTTTACTGGCAAAGCGCTTAACCGATAAACCTAAAGCGTCACCAATCGCCGTGGCGCGTCCTACTAAACCAATTTGCGCCTCAGAGAGCATTTGACTGACGGTTTTTACATCACGCGTCAATGGGGTTTGTAAAAAAGCGGTATCACCAAATAATATAAGGCCGAGTCTGTCGCCTTGGCGCTGCTCTATAAAGTCACTTAGCACTGCTTTGACCATAGTTAAACGGTCAACATATTGGCCATTGTAAGCCATGTCTTGTTCGGTCATTGACCCTGACAAATCCACAGCGAGCATTATATCGCGGCCTTCGTTGGGTAGCGATATGGGCTCATCTAACCACGTTGGATTTGCTGATGCGGTCACTAATAATAACCACAGCAACCACTCGATAATATTCAATTTACGCGCACTTGGCTCTATGCTTTGATTGCTTAAATTATGTGATGCAAAACTTGGAATGCGCAGACGCGTGTTGGCATCATTGGCAGCGGGTTTTAATAGTAACAATACTAAAGGCAGTGGCAGTAATAAAAACAGCCATGGCCAGCTAAATTCAAACATGCAGCGGCTCCTTTAGTTTAAATTGTTTAATGGCTTGGCGAAATTTATCACTGAGGGCTGCCTGTGTTTGATTAGCGTTATATAGGCTTAAAATTTCTTCTTCTGTAAAGCCAATAGCTGAAAGTTGGTTTAATGTGTTGCACCAATGCGTTGTTGATTGCGCGGCTAAACGCGGTTCGTAATAGGTGATCACTAAACGCTTTAAAATGATATGTAATTGCTGCGCTGATTGGTGTTGAGTGGCTAATGCAATGGCATCACGTTTTGGCTTTTTAAAGCGATAATTTTTATAAATTATGACAATCAAGCTACACAATAAACACACAGCAATTGCAATAACAACCCACCAAGCAGGGGCTAGCGGCCACCAGTCGACTTGGGTGGGAGCAATAATATCGTGTAGACCATCAAGTGGAGAGGTTTGCATGATTTATTTTCTCACTAATTGCAGTTCGAGGGCTTTGGCTGCATCGAATGATAATAGATTCAGTCCTGACTTTGTTAAACGATGAACACGGGCGCTAAATGCGTGCTCAGCATTTTTGGCAAATCGTTGTCTAAAGCTCTTGTTCATTAAGGGCAGGGCAAATTGCTGATTATTAGCACTGACGGTTACCGTTTGTTTAAAAGCAGGTAATTGATGTTCAAAGGGGTCGCTAATATGACACCCAATCAGTTCACAATGACGCGCTAAAAGTTCAAGTTGCTTAAAGCTGGCGTCATCCAAGGCGTTAAAATCAGACACGATATAAACCAAACTACCGGGCTTAGCTAAGTGATTTAAACGTTTGAGGTTATCGCTAAAATTATTCGCGGCCGGCTTATCAATGTTTTCAAGAGCCAGCTGATGCGCATCGCATAAATTATGGCATAGTTTTAATACCGCTTTTTCACGAGCGCTGGGTTTTAGCTCTAAATGCGAGTGCTGATTAAACACAATACCGCCAATTCTGTCGCCACGCTGACACGCTGACCACGCAACTAAGGCGCTAATATGTGCCGCTTGCACCGATTTTAACAGTAATTGCGAGCCAAATAGCATTGAGTTTGAAAAGTCAGTAAACACAAATACCGGGCGCTCTTTTTCCTCTTGAAAAAGTTTAGTGTGGGTTTCGCCGGTGCGTGCGGTAACGCGCCAATCAATAGAGCGTATATCGTCACCGTTTTGATAATGACGCACTTCGGCAAATTCCATACCTCGGCCTTTGTGGGGCGCAAGGTATTGCCCCGCCAAGGTGTTTTTTATTCTAACTTTAGGTGCCAGCTCAAGCAGTTGCGCTTTTGCTTTATAATACATCAGCTCTTTAAGCGATAAATTAACACCATGGCTATGGCTTAATTTAAACCATGCCTGAGAATCAAAGTGTGTTTGCATAACTTAAGGTACTGCGACTAGTTCAACAATACGGCTAATAACCTGATCTTTTGTAATACCATCGGCTTGTGCTTCGTAACTTAGAATAATGCGATGGCGCAATACATTATGTACCACAGCTTGTATATCGTCAGGTGATACAAAATCACGACCACTTAACCACGCATGAGCGCGGGCACATTTATCCAAAGCAATCGTGGCACGTGGGCTGGCGCCGTATTCAATCCAGCGGCCAAGTTGCTCATCTAAGTTTGCACCTTCTCGAGTGGCTATGATCAGTTGCACTAGGTACTGCTCTAATGGCTCGGCCAAATACAGACCTAAAATTGCTTTTCGCGCAGCAAATAAATCGGGTTGTGAAATTTGCTCAAGCACTGGGGCTTCATCGTTAAGTGCTTCACCACGGGTCAAACGTAAAATATCAAGCTCATGCTCAGCACCTGGGTAATTAATACTTAGGTGCATTAAAAAGCGGTCTAATTGCGCTTCTGGTAGCGGGTAAGTACCTTCTTGCTCAAGCGGATTTTGTGTTGCCATCACTAAAAACAGGTCACTGAGTGGATAGGTGTTTTTGCCCACCGTGACTTGGCGCTCGGCCATTGCTTCTAATAATGCCGATTGTACTTTTGCTGGTGCTCGGTTTATTTCGTCCGCTAAAATAAGGTTATGAAATAAAGGGCCTTTTTCAAACACAAACTCACTGGTTTGTTGGCGATAAATATCGGTGCCGGTCACATCGGCTGGTAATAAATCTGGGGTAAACTGAACACGCTGAAACGAGCCTTCAATACCTTTTGCTAAGGCATTAACAGCGCGTGTTTTTGCAAGCCCCGGTGGGCCTTCAACTAATAAATGACCATCGGCTAAAATAGCAATTAATAGTGCTTGAGTGAGCGCAGGCTGGCCAATAATTTGGGTGTCTAAATACGTTTTTAATTGTGAAAATGCGTTAGCTGCCATAATAAGTGGACTGTCCTCGTCAGCTTAAATAATACCTAAATTGGTGTAGGTAACAAATACTGAGCTAGTTATAAGGTTTATAAGTGGATAACTCAAGAGTTAGACTAATTTTTTAAAAATAGTTCGTTATTTTTTAACGATTTTTTAGCCTACCATAAAACTTTGTAAAACCGGCTAAAAAAGCCTATTGTATTACCCTCATGTAATATATGTAGTGATTTACAATGGCGCTTTTGTATTAATTTATCTTTATCTATTGGCTTTATCACACGGGTTGTTTAGAATCGGAGAAAACACACAGGTCTGACCTGTCAGCGGGAGAGAATAATAAATGTCTGAGCAAAACATACTAAAAACACCAAAAGGCGACCGTATTGCCATTGTAAGCGGCCTACGTACTCCTTTTGCTAAGCAAGCGACTGCGTTCCACCATGTACCAGCGTTGGATATGGGGAAGCTAGTAGTTAATGAAATGCTTGAGCGATTAAATTTCGACAAGTCAGAAATCGATCAATTGGTTTTTGGGCAAGTAGTACAAATGCCAGAAGCGCCCAATATTGCACGTGAAATTGTATTAGGTACGGGGATGCCAGTATCGGTTGATGCGTACTCTGTATCGCGTGCTTGTGCAACGAGCTTTCAAGCGATAGCAAACGTTGCCGAATCAATTATGGCAGGCTCTGTAAGCGTAGGTATTGCCGGTGGTGCCGATTCATCGTCTGTATTGCCAATTGGTGTAAGTAAAAAATTAGCGGGTAGCTTAGTTGATTTAAACAAAGCCCGTACGTTTGGTCAGCGTTTAAAAATATTCTCAAAACTACGCTTAAAAGATTTATTGCCAGTGCCGCCAGCGGTTGCTGAGTATTCAACGGGGTTATCAATGGGGCAAACAGCCGAGCAAATGGCTAAAACCCATAACATTAGCCGTGAAGATCAAGATGCTTTAGCACATCGTTCTCACTCACTGGCAACTCAAGCCTGGGCTGATGGTAAGCTTAAAGATGAAGTAATGACGGCGCATTTACCGCCTTATAAAAGTTTTATTGAAGAAGATAACAATATTCGTAAAAACTCAACGGTTGAAGGTTACGCCAAGCTTAAGCCGGTATTTGACCGTCAACACGGCTCAGTCACTGCTGCCAATGCAACCCCATTAACCGATGGCGCAGCCGCAGTGTTAATGATGAGCGAAAGCAAAGCCAAAGCACTGGGTTATGAAATTTTAGGTTACGTGCGCAGTTTTGCGTTTTCAGCCATTGGCGTGGAAAAAGACATGCTGATGGGGCCGGCGCATTCAACGCCTATCGCGCTTGATAGAGCCGGTATAACCTTAGCAGATTTAGATCTGATTGAAATGCATGAAGCGTTTGCATCGCAAGCCTTAGCGAATATGAAAATGTTTGCCTCAGATAAATTTGCACAAGAGCATCTAGGGCGTAATAAGGCCATAGGTGAAATTAACATGGATAAGTTTAACGTGAACGGCGGCTCGCTTGCATATGGTCACCCATTTGCTGCAACCGGCGCGCGTTTAATTACACAAAGCTTGTATGAGCTTAAGCGCCGCGGTGGTGGTTTAGCATTAACAACAGCATGTGCTGCGGGTGGCTTGGGTGCAGCCTTTGTATTGGAGAGTGCGTAATGACAAAGTCAGTATTTAATTTAACGGTTGATGATAACAAAATAGCCGTGGTAACCATTGATGTGCCGGGTGAGAAAATGAACACCCTGCGAGATAGCTTTGCTGATGATTTAAAAGCATTATTAGCACAAGCGAAAGAGCATGCGGTTAAGGGCATGGTGTTTATTAGTGGCAAAAGCGATAACTTTATTGCTGGTGCCGATGTTAAAATGCTTGATAGCGTGCAAAAGCGTGAAGATGCATTAGCTATCAGCGAATTGTGCCATCAGGCATTTTTTGATATGAAAAAGCTACCGTATACCACCGTGAGTGCCATTCATGGCCCCGCGCTTGGTGGCGGTTTAGAGTTTGCCTTAGCCTGTGATTACCGCGTAGGTACCGATAGCGATATAACTAAAATTGGTCTACCAGAAGTACAGCTAGGTTTATTACCCGGTGGTGGCGGTACGCAGCGCTTAACTAAAATAGTGGGCATTCAAAAAGCTCTTGAGTGGATGCTAACCGGTAAGCAAATCCGTCCTAAACAAGCTAAAAAAGCCGGTGTACTTGATGATTGCGTGCCACAAAGTGTGTTGTTAAAGGTTGCTAAAGAGTTTGCTGCGAAGAAAAAGCCACAAGCCAAAGAGCCTAAACTTGATAAAATCAGTCAGTTATTGGAGTCAAATCCGTTTGGTCGTAACTTTATCTTTAAAAAAGCCAAAGAAAACGTTCTTAAAAAAACCGGTGGTCATTACCCTGCGCCGCTTGCGATTATTAAAGCGGTTCGTGCAAGCGTAGAGCTTGATGAAATGAAAGCGTATAAAACCGAAGCCGAAGGGTTTGCCACACTGGTAATGAGTGATGAGTCTAAAGCGCTGCGCGGTATTTTCTTTGCAACCACTGAAATGAAAAAAGAATGGCGCAATGATGACGCTGCTGCGATTAGTAAAACTGCCGTGTTAGGTGGTGGCTTAATGGGCGCAGGTATTGCCCATGTGAGTGCGGTTAAAGCTAAATTACCAGTGCGTATTAAAGATGTGGCAGAGCAGGGCATAAGTAATGCCATGAACTACACATACAAAATTTTAGATAAGCGTCTTAAGCGCCGTATTATGTCTAAAGCTGATATGCAGTTAACGATGAACCGTATTACCGGCACCACTGATTACAGCGGCTTTAAACACATAGATTTAGTAATAGAAGCCGTATTTGAAGATTTAGAGCTTAAGCAAGGTATGGTTGCTGATATAGAGCAGCATTGCCAAGCAAACACCATTTTTGCCAGTAATACCTCATCATTACCTATTTCGCAAATTGCAGCTAAAGCAGCGCGTCCTGAAAATGTAATTGGTTTACATTACTTTTCACCAGTAGAGAAAATGCCACTGGTAGAAATTATTCCTCACGAAGGCACCTCAAAAGAAACCATTGCTCGTGTAGTTAACTTTGCGCGTAAGCAAGGTAAAACGCCAATTGTGGTAAAAGACATGGCCGGTTTTTACGTAAACCGTATTTTAGCGCCATACCTGAATGAAGCGGCAAACTTAATGCTTGGCGGTGAGCCAATTGAAAAAATTGACGCAGCCTTAGTTGAGTTTGGTTTTCCAGTAGGGCCGTTGGCACTGCTTGATGAAGTAGGTATTGATATTGGTTCTAAAATCGCGCCAATTCTTGAAAAAGAACTCGGTGAGCGTTTTAAAGGCCCCGATGCTTTCTCGCGCATGATTGATTCAAAACGCTTAGGCCGTAAAACGGGTCGTGGTTTTTATGAATACGACAAGAAAGGCAAAAAGGTTGATGAGTCAGTCTATGAGCTACTAGGTGTAACCCCAGCTCCACGTTTAAATAAAAACGAAATTGCTAAGCGTTGTATCTCACAAATGCTTAATGAGGCCGTTCGCTGTTTAGATGACGGTATTATTGCCAGCCCGCGTGATGGTGATATTGGTGCTATTTTTGGTATTGGTTTCCCACCGTTCTTAGGTGGCCCGTTTAGCTATATGGATAAATTAGGCGCAGGTAAAATAAGCTCTGATATGTCTACTCTGGCTAACAGCAACGCTATTTTTACACCTTGTGAAACTTTACTTACAATGGCTGACAAGGGCGATAAGTTTTACACAACAGCCGCTAATAAAGCTGAAGTGGAGTTAGAGCAAGGTGATGATAAATCAACTGACGCTCCAAATGAGACGACTGAACAGAAGGATTAATGTTTTGAGTTAACATAAAAAAGCCGCAAATTATGCGGTTTTTTTGTGTTCGATAATCAACAATAATACTTAATTAAGCGAATTAGTAAAGTTGCGTTCTGGACGCTTATTTATAGTAGTGCCTCAATGGCCTTTTTATCTTTATCAGGCATGTTGTCGACCACCAAATTAAACGAATTATCAATCATCCGCTCAATTTCACCCTGTGGCACAGTGCCATCTAAAATCACAGTATTCCACAGGCGTTTGTTCATATGATAACCAGGGACAATGGCGGGAAAAATATCTCGTAATGATTGCGCTTCATCAGGATCACATTTTAAATTTAGCCACCAAATGGGTTCGCCATTCTCGTCAGTGTCGCCCTCATTGCTAGGTGCAAGAGTGGCAAACATTTTATGATTTACTTTATACACATCAGCATCTTTAGCAAAAGGTTGCGTTAGTTTAACTAACGGCTTGTTCATTAAATAGGTATGTACACTTTGTTGGTTCATGAGCCATTCCTTGAGGTCATAATCGATAGTTCAACCATAGCAGTTTTTTGCTACAACATAATACGTATTTTAGTCTAAATGACATATTTGTAAGTCAATACGAAGTTATAGGCTAATGATATCACTTTATTGTTGAACAAAATTAGTTTCGTGGTATGTTTCTGGCAATCAAAAAAACAATAGGAATTCACCCATGCCAAAGGCGAGTGATGTTAAAAAAGGGACGGCTATTGAGTTTAATGGTCGTGTATTAGTAGTAAAAGATATTGTACGCTCTGTACCGCAAGGTCGTGCTGGTGGTAGCTTATATCGTATGCGTTTATACGATGTGGTAACAGGTAGTAAAGTTGACGAGACATTCAAAGACAGCGACATGCTTAACCTTGCGGATTTAACCCGTCGTGAAGCCATGTTGTCGTACATTGATGGCGATGAGTACGTCTTTATGGATAACGAAGATTATACGCCTTATAACCTGGCTAAAGACGCGATAGCTGAAGAAATTCAGTTTGTTAACGAAGAGACCCAAGGTGTGCACGTTATTGTGATTGATGGTGCGCCAGTTGGGCTTGATCTGCCTTCAAGTGTTGAGCTTGTAGTTGAAGAAACAGACCCTTCAATTAAAGGTGCTTCAGCGAGTGCGCGTTCTAAGCCTGCTCGTTTATCAACCGGCTTAACTATTCAAGTGCCAGAGCATATTTCTACGGGCGATCGTATCCGTATTAATACTGTAGAGCATAAGTTTATGGGCCGTGCTGAAAAATAATCAGACATCAATTTATGTAGCCGAGCTTTTAAGTTGCTCGGCTTTTTTATATCTGAAAAACCAGCGCTTAGGTTTAAGCTTTAACGCAGCTAGCGCTTGATTTACTCCCTCAAAATTATGGGTTACTGTAATGTGTTGCTTTAAATTTAGTCAATTTACGGCTATTATACTTGTCTTATTTTTGTGCAGGTTGAGGTGGCGGTGTTATTTATTATACTTAGCTGTGTGTTTATCGCACTTATGTATTTAGAAACGATTAAAAAAGGAATGCCTGTAAAACGTTGGTTATTTTTAGGTGGCGTGTTTGGTCCTGTTGCTTGGTGCTTGTTTAATATGCATTATCGACGTGCATTGATACGCAATATAGGTGTAAATGCGTGTCTATGGCGTGCTTAACTGGTCGCTCTAATTAAACTGAGTTTTGATTGGCTTTGTTGTTGTTTTAAAAACGCAGTAAATTCATCTTTTGAGAGTGGTTTAGAGTAGTAATAACCCTGCAGTGTTTCGCAGTTTAACTCTTCAAGAGTGTTTATTTGCGACGCTTGTTCCACTCCTTCAGCAACCACATGTAAATCAAGGTTATGTGCAATAGTGACGATAGAGTCAACCATATTGCGACCTCGCTCTGTTTTCATATCATCAATAAAGGCTTTATCAATTTTGAGCGTATTAAGCGGAAATTGTTTTAAATACGCCAGTGAAGAATACCCTGTGCCAAAGTCATCCATTGCTAAATGTATTCCACGGGCACTCAAAGAGCGCATAATAGCAATCGCTTCTTGTGGGTCATCCATTACGGTTCCCTCAGTGATCTCAAGCTCTAAAAAGTACGAAGGGAGTTCATTTTTTTGCAAAATCACATCAATACGCGTTGTTAAATCAGGTAGGCTAAACTGTTTTGCTGATAAGTTAACAGCAACGCGGGCGTTAAATAAACCATCGTCTAACCATTGTTTTACATCACGGCATGCCTTGTTTAAAACCACTTCACCAATTTCAATAATTTGTCCGGTTTCTTCAGCAATTGGAATAAATACACCTGGACTAATCACTCCTTTTTTTGGAGTAATAAAACGTACCAATGCTTCCATACCGGCAAGTTTGCCAGTACGAATATTCATTTTAGGTTGGTAATACACCTCAAAATGATCTTCTTTTAAACCAAAGCGCATTAGGTTTTCTATTTGCAATCGTTTTACTGCTTGGCGATTCATGGTGTCATTAAAAAATAGGTAGCTGTTACCTTTCTTTTTAGCATGGTACATCGCAGTATCGGCATTTTTTAACAATATTTCAGGGGTATTGCCATCTTCTGGAAACAGAACAATACCTACACTTGAGGTGATTGCAAGCTCATGGCCAGCCATTTTAAATGGGGTGGCTATGGCGGCTAAAAATTGTTTAGCCATGCGGGTAATTATGTGAATATCATTGGTGTTTGACATGACAAGCGCAAATTCATCGCCGCCGAGACGATAAAATACGTCATTTTCACGGGTGAGTTTATTTAAACGCGTAGCCAGTTTCGCCAATAGACTATCACCTAGTTGATGCCCTAAGGAGTCATTTATTTTTTTAAAATTATCTAAATCGAAGACTAACAAGGCATGATGCGAATGTTGTTTTGCGAGTTTCTTTAAGTCAGAAAAAAACAAATTACGATTAGGTAAGCTGGTAATACGATCGCGATTTGATAGATTATTTAGCTCAGACTCGGTCTTTTTACGTTCGGTTAAATCTGAATACACCACCACATAATTGGTTATTTGATTTTGCGCATTTTTGATTTCGTCTATTGAAATTTCAAAAGGCAGTAAAGCATGGTCGCTATTACGTAGTTTTACTTCTTGTTGAATGTGCTCATGTTTTCGAACAGTCTCTTTGATAGTTTCGATGTAGCTTTTGTTGTAGCCAGCTAAATGAAATTCTTTTTTTAGATATTGTTCGCGTACGCCACCAAACAAAGTTAAAAAGCTTGGGTTAACATCAACAAGCCTAAAATCTTTATCATAAATAGCGAGCGCATCAGTGAGTGACTCAACACATTTTGCAAATAAATTAAGCCGATCTTCCGTTGATTTTAACTGCGAAATATCTCTGACAGTACCAGTCATTCGCAGTGGGCTTAGGTTCGCGTCTTTTTCAATAATTTTTCCGCGGTCGAGCACCCAATTCCACTTACCAAAACTGTCTTTAATGCGATATGAGGCTTCAAAAAAGGTACTTTCTTCGGCAAAGTGTTTTTTTAATAAGTAATCAACATGGGTTAAATCGTGAGGATGGATCAAGCTCTTATTCGGTGGAAATTCCACTAAATTATTACTATTCATTACGTATTTATCGTTAATACGAATAACCTTACCGGTTTTTATATTCCAGTCCCATAGAGTGTCACCACTGCCCTCTACGGTACTTTTTAAGCGTTTTTCAGAAAGCTGTAATTGAGAGTGTGAGCGCTTGAGCGTGTGAACAATCGTTAACAAGTAAACCACAACTAACGACATTATTGCGCTCACGCTAACGAGTAGCGCAGTTAAATTCAAGCTATACGATGAATCAAATGCACTAGCGTAGTGGGCTGTGGCCAAAGTGGCCAACAATAGACTGTTTTTTATTATTTTTATTTTGTTCATTGTCTTACTTCTTTTTTACAAAAGACAATCTAAATCAAGCGCGAGCAAGAGTCAAAGAGAATGCGAATAAAGTGGTAGATTTTCAGATTGATTTACAGATTTAGCACTTAAAAGCTCATATCTTGGGCGATCTGCATTAAAAAGCTCAAAGGCATATGCTTTTAAATCATTCAGTGTCAGCGCATTTAAAGAATTTAGAAGACGTTGTTGCATGTCAAATTGATGATCGCCATTGCCTATAGCAAGCCATAAACGCTGGGAACGCAAACGTAAGTTTTTATCTTTTTCAGCAATGTGGGTTGTTAACCCATGTTTTTGCTGTAACCAAGCTTGCTCTGTTAATGAATCAATTGTTGCTAAATACTGATTAATGAATAGATTGTGCCTATGCAGTAAGGTGTTGGGTTCGAACTTTGGTGATTGTATGTAAAAAGCAATACCTGCACGGGTATTAAAAGGAGCATAACCTGCCCCCACTAAATAACCAAGTTGTTGTGTGGTACGAAGCTCATTAAAGTAATCTTGATTAATTAAGTGATTTAGCGCCATCATTTTTACTTTTTCATCAACGTCGTCGGTGTGTGCTTGATAGTAAATCAGCATGGCATTATCGCTACAGGCAAGCTCGAGTTCATAGCGAGTAACGTTAGTAATTTCATACAGTGGACGCTTTAAATCATCTATAATTGCTGATTTTTTAAGATGTTGTGACACCTTTTTTTGAAATTCAAGCGCATCATTTCGTTGCCAATTACCATGTAAAAAAGACTCAACATGCAAGGCGTTAAAAAATGCTTGTCTAAATTCATTAAATTGATGGAAACAGGTATCTTTGAGTGCATTTGCTAACTCGTAAGGCTGTGGGTTCCATGGCATTATTTTTGCGCCTAAAATACTGAATAATTCACTAACGGGTTTGTTTTGATTGCTATTACGCCAATGTCTAACGAGTTGTTTTTTATATTCTGCAAAGCGTTTAGCGCAAATTTTAACGTTAAATAGTGCATCAATTAGCTGTTCGACCAGCTCCAATTGGCTTGAAGAAAGCCCTGCCGTGTGAAGAGTCAAGCCACCTTGATGAGAAGTTAAATGATAACTTAAGCCTGCAAGCTCTGCAGGGTAAAATTGCTCGCCAACACTATCCATAAATAAATCTGAAAATAAGCGTGTTAGTGCCATGTGTTTAACATCTTTTACTGCAAAATCAGAGTCCATAGCTAAATAAAAATGCCCTTTGACGACTCTAAATGTGGCGTCTTGTTTAAACCAAAAGTCAAAGCCTGCTTCTTTTACCAGTAATGTTGGATGGCGTTGCTGTGATTCAACCGGATATAAAACAACATCCTTAGCTAAATAAGGATTAGCCGTGGGCAATAGCATTTCACTTTGTGGCTGACTAATTTGTGCTAGCGCCTCGAGCCAGTGAAGTGATAGCTTTTCAATTTTATACGGTGTGTTATACCATGCCGCGGTATGTTCAGGCTCCACACCCGGATGAATGAGTACTAAGCGCATGTTGTGGGGAGTTAGCCATTGCATGGCCATTTCATGCGTGCTGGCTTTAAATCCCTCCATCAAATAGTCGCCCTGCAAGTAATTAGCCTCATCGTAATGCTGCATGTTAATACTTAAATTACTAACCCAATCAATTAAGCGTGACTTTTCTTGGTTATCAAATGCAATTTGTAATAGCTTTTGCTTGTCTTGATATAGGCGAGGTAGTTTGCTGGTATTATTATTAATTAAACAAATATACTCAAACACCATTTCAATAATGTCTTCGTAGTATTCAATGCCTTCATCGGTCAGCGCCATACTAATATTAAAATCTTTAAAATTACTGCCATTAATTCCACCACCGGCAGAGAGGGCATTAATCCAACCTTGTTCTTTAAGCACTGAATACAGCGAGCCTTGCCCTTCATAACCAAGTAAGTGGGCAATGAAACTGACTGTTTTATGGCGATAAAAATCGTCAATATTGGGCATGGCAAAACTAATAATTAGTTTTTGTACATGTTTATGTGGCTCGATATGCAGCAACTTACCTAAGTCTTGGCTGCGATAAAGCGGCGCTTTTATTGGGGGTTTTAATTGACTTTTATCCCCTTTAATTTGAGAAAAATACTCAGTTACCCATGCCGCTTGTTTATCTAGTGATTCATTGGCACAAATCACTAATGTCATCCACTGAGCTTGGTAATGCTTATTAAAAAAGTCGCGTAATTCATCACTAATACAGCGTTTTCTATCGGCTAATGTTTGTAAATTACCAACCGAGAATTTGGCAAAAGGATGCTCAGGATTAACCGTTTCTTTATGCACTTGATAAATACGGCGACCATCATCTTTAATTTTTAATTTAAACTCAGCTTCAATGGCATTACGTTCTTTTTCTGTTTCTGCGGGGTTTAATGTTGGCGCTATAAAAAACCGGCTAAATTGCGCTAATGCTGTTTCAATATAGGTATTATTAATATCAAAAAAATAACAGGTATGCTCTGTGCCAGTCCACGCATTAGCATTACCACCTGACTGAGACACAAAATTATTAAAACTGCCAGATTCAGGAGAAAGGTCAGTGCCTAAAAACAACATATGCTCTAAAAAGTGCGCTAAGCCTTGTCTATCAAGCGGATCATCAAAGTGACCTGCGTTAACGGCCATTGATGCCGCAGCCTTTGCTGAGTCTTGATCGTGCACTAAAAGTACTTTTAGACCATTGTCCAGTGTTAGTGTGCGGTAAGCTCTGTTATCATTAGTGCTGATTTTCAAATGATGCTCCTGAAACTAAACGTATAATTGTTAACAACAGATGATAACTTCAGGAATGCAATGCTATTAACCTGAACATCATGAAAGAACTATTTTAAGAAAATAAATAGGTTTGAGTTATTAATATAGCGGAAATTCGAGCAAACTGGCTACTGTTTTATATTCTTTAATTGGTTGATTTTTTATGAAAACAATCTTGATAATGCGTCATGGTGAAGCAATACCGATGCACTCTGACGATGTCAGTAGAAATTTGACTCCTTTGGGCCATCAGCAGGTAGAAAAAATGGGGCTGTGGTTACAAAAAAAGCATGCTCCAACGGGGTTATTAGTGAGTCCTTATGTAAGAGCGCAGCAAACAGCTGAGGGTGTTAAAAAAAATAATACTTTTTTATTTGAAGAGACCTGCCAAGATATTATTCCTGAAGGTAACCCGCAGGTTGCCGCTGATTACTTAGAAACGTTAATCGCGCTTCATCCAGAATGCGATACTTGGCTTGTGGTTGCCCATATGCCTATGGTGAGCTATTTGGTTGATCAGTTGTGTGCTGGACACATGCCTATTTTTAATACTGGCGCTGTTGCACAAATTAGTTATGATGAAACTCGCCACAAAAGTGATTACATCACCATCAATGCACCAGCAAATGTAGATGCATAGCGTGTAAATTAGCATTTAGCTAAGCCACTTTCTGTTAAATAAATGCCACTACTTTTAGGTATTTGTCTACAGTATAATTGTTAACCACATACTAAAACTCACCACACTCAATACCGTAGATAAAACAACCGCACTGGCTAACGTATCTTGATGTTGTTTTATTTGGCATGCAATTAAATAGGCATTAACACCTAATGGCGATGCGCTCAACAATACGAGTACTTTTAAGAGTGACTCATTAATAGCAAATACATGTGTGCCTAACACTAATACTAAGGTGGGCAATATAACTAGCTTTAACAGGCTGGCAATAGCTGCCGCTTGCCAGTTATCGCTAATTTTATAAAAAGCTAAATTTGCACCTAATACAAATAACGCACAGGCTATGGCAGGTTTAGCTAAAAGCGCTAAACCATTACTTAAATCAGAAAATAAAGTAATCTCTGCTAAATTTACCAATAAACCCGTGCTAATACTCAATACGACAGGGTTGAGTAACATATTTTTGGCAAATGTTGACCATGAAAACACATGACTGGCACTGTTTGCACTAATTAAAAAGGTGAGTGTGAACAATAGCGCGCTATGAAAAGTGATGATCATAAAAATAATGCCCATCATTTGCTCGCCCAAGGCGGCAATAATAATAGGTAAACCCACCAATACGGTATTTGAATAGCTGCAGCCAAGGGCAAATACACTGTGACGCTCGTATTGAGGCTGCTTGGAGAGCATGTAGCGGTCAATAATCAAAGCGAAAAAATAAACTAAAATAACGGGAATATAAAAGCTTAAAAAGCCATTTAAACTCACGCTGGTTTTTAGGTCTGCTTGGGCCATATTTAAAAATAAAAAACTCGGTACACTAATGTAGAAAGTAAATTTACTGAGCCCCGTTATATGAATGCGTTCTAAAAACTGACTTCGGCTTGTAATGTAGCCGCATAACACAATAAAAATAAGCGGAAATATAATCGAAAATATATGCACTAAAAAAGGCTCTTATTGATTGGCTCTAGTGCTCAGCGTCTAAACTCATCACTTTGCGGTAAGTTAATTAATATGAGTACCGCACCTTTACCGCCATACTCAAGCGGAGCTTGGTGCATGGCAATAACGTCGGGGTGTTGCACTAAATATTGCGGTACTTTATGCCTGAGGATATGGCCGCCAATTCCGTGTATAACACAGGCACAATAGTAATGCTTTTTTTTGCACTCATGAATAAGCCCTGCGAGCTCATCTTTGGCGACTTCTTTATTTAAGCCATGTAGGTCAAGGGTTAAATCAGGAATAAAATCCCCTCGACGAAGTTGTTTAGCTAAAAAACGATCCTGACCCTGCTGCACATAATTAACGGTACCGTGCGTATCTATATCGGGAACATATTCATCAGAAAAGAAAAATTCTGACTGTTGTTGCTTTTTTTGCTGGGCAAATTGCTTCGCTTGTGACACTTTAGGTTTATTGGTAAAACGGTGAGTGTCTTGTTTAAATACACGCGCACCGCTGATACTTTGACGAAACAAGTCAATGTCATCAGTACTGATTAGGCTGTGTGAGTGGGGATCTTTTTTCATAGCGGCAGTCTAAACAAAAAAGCGGTAAAAATCGAGTAAAAAGGTGTGATACCTAAGCAGCTTTAAAGTGCATAGTTTAGTATTTATAAAGTGCCGATAGGCTTGGTTTAAAGCGATTTATACTGCGTTATTGATTTGAACAATAGAGTGACTATTATGTGTAATCAAAGCCTTACCTAAATCGCTTTTAATGCTAACTGCACTCGCACCTAACGGTGGCTTGGGTATACAATAGGGCAATCATGGGGCCAATGATGCGCCCCGGTTGAATTTATTTTTTGAAAGTAGCAGGCAGACAATACTGATGAGTGAATTATTAATAGAAGAAGCAACCCTAGATGAAGCTGTTGCAGAACTTTCAACCTTACACGATTGGCTACGTTGGACAACAAGCCAATTTGCAAGTAGTGGTATTTTCTTTGGTCATGGCACCGATAACGCATGGGATGAAGCAGTAAGTTTATTATTACCGGCGCTTAGTTTGCCTATCGATGCACCCAAAGAGCTGATGCATGCGCGTTTAACCAGTACTGAAAAAAATCGTTTAGCGGGCTTAATTGCTGAGCGCATTAACGATTTTACCCCAGTACCTTATCTTACCAATATTGCATGGTTTGCTAATATGCCATTTTATGTGGATGAACGTGTATTAATTCCTCGTTCGCCTTTTGCTGAGCTTATTAATAATCGCTTTACACCTTGGTTAGAACAGCCAGAGTCAGTAGGGCGTATTTTAGATTTATGCACAGGCTCAGGTTGTATTGCTATTGCCTTGGCACACGCATTCGAAAACGCCCAAGTTGATGCGGTTGATATTTCCTATGAAGCCCTTGAAGTGGCTGATATTAATATTACCGATTATCAACTAAGTGATCGCGTATTACCGATTCAATCTGACGTATTCAGTGGTGTACCCGGGCAGAAATACGACTTAATCGTGGCAAATCCCCCGTACGTTGATGCTGAAGATATGGCGGATTTACCTCGTGAGTTCCACCACGAGCCGGAGTTGGGATTAGCATCGGGCCACGATGGTCTTGATGTGACGCGTACTATTTTAGATCAAGCCAGTGAACATCTAACCGATAACGGTTTGTTATTTGTCGAAGTAGGTAACTCTATGGTACATATGGACGCACTGTATCCAGGTGCACCATTTGAATGGATTGAGTTTGAACAAGGCGGATTAGGGGTGTTTGTTATTAGTAAGCAACAACTCGATGCCTATTTTGCAGGTTGAACAGTAAAAATTAAAGCCGAGCCTTAGGCTCGGTACTTAGTAGTCATTAGGAATGAGGAAAGTTAATGGCAGGTAATAGCATAGGGCAGTTATTTAAAGTGTCCACCTTTGGCGAAAGCCACGGCGTTGCATTAGGCGGCGTAGTGGATGGCACGCCCGCAGGCCTTGAAATCACTGAGGCCGACATACAGCACGATTTAGACAGACGCAAACCTGGGCAAAGTCGCTATACCACACAGCGCCGCGAGAGCGACCAAATCAAAATTCTAGCGGGTGTTTTTGAAGGTAAAACCACTGGCACCAGCATTGGTTTATTAATTGAAAATACCGATCAACGCTCACAAGATTATGGCAAAATTAAAGACGTATTTCGTCCAGGTCATGGTGACTATACCTACTGGCACAAATATGGCCTACGCGATTATCGCGGTGGTGGCCGTTCATCTGCGCGCGAAACCGCTATTCGGGTTGCCGCAGGCGCTATTGCTAAAAAGTATTTAAAGCAATTTCATGGTATTGAAGTACGCGCGTGCTTGAGCCAATTAGGGCCAATTAAGGCCGAAAATTACGATTGGAATGAGGTAGAAAATAACTTGTTTTTCTTCCCAGACGTTAGCAAGCTTGAAGCACTCGATGAGTATATGCGGGAGCTTAAAAAACAAGGCGACTCAGTGGGTGCCAAAGTAAAAGTAGTGGCTAAAAATGTACCTGTTGGCTTAGGTGAGCCCGTATTTGACCGCCTTGACGCTGAACTTGCACACTCCTTAATGAGTATTAATGCTGTTAAAGGCGTTGAAATTGGCGATGGCTTTGATGTAGTTGAACAAAAAGGCTCAGAGCACCGCGACGAGTTAACCCCTGATGGCTTTACCTCAAATCATGCCGGCGGCGTGCTTGCCGGTATTTCAACGGGGCAAGATATAATCGCCTCAATTGCGCTTAAGCCAACATCAAGTATTACGATTCCCGGTAATAGTATTAATACTGAAAATGAAGCGGTTGAGATGATCACCAAAGGCCGTCACGATCCCTGTGTTGGCATTCGTGCAATCCCGATTGCTGAGGCAATGATGGCCATTACTTTAATGGATCATTTACTGCGTCAACGCGGTCAAAACCCGCATGTTCATCATGAGCATGGGCCAATAAATGGCGCTATTTAAGTGCATTTTACTATAAATTAATAATAAACGCGCCCTAGCGCGTTTATTATGTACAGGCTATCTTTTTTTATTGCCGCTCAATAATTACTGTGTGCTTTGCAAATCTAACAATAAAGAGCTGTTATTATGCAAAAAAATAATCAATCTCACGTCACACAAGCTGATTACAACGCCACTATTAAACGACTTGAAGAATTTAGTCACTTTACCGACAGCAGTTTCCGTATTCCTTTTACTCGGTTTAAGTTTGGTGCAGAGTCATTGATTGGGTTATTGCCGATAATAGGTGATTTGGCTGGGCTTATTTTATCTGGCTATGTACTCACTGAAGCGCAAAGACTAGGAGTGAGTAAGCGTATAAAATTACGTATTGTAATAAATATGTTGATTGATTTCTTTGGCGGTCTTATCCCCTTTTTTGGTGATATTTTTGATGCTTATTTTAAAGCAAATACACGCAATACTCGCCTATTAAAAAAGCATTTAACAGCTAAGCTAACCACAAATCCTAAAAACTAATTGAGTGTTTAAAGGTGCAATTAGCACCTTACTAACGATTATTTGGCATCAAAAAAATACTCAGCAATAACCTGTTTTTGTTGCCCAAACTGATCAGAAATACCAATTCCAATGCCAATTATTTCACCTTGTGCTTGTGGTGGATCAGTTTGCATGGCTTTATTTATTAAAGCTAGATTAGGATTTTGCTCATTTGCTAAAAGCGTTAAATGTGGCTGAAAATTTTGAAACACATTGGGGCTGCCATAACGCTCAAAGGCCACGAGTTTATTAGGGTAATGCTTTACCCAGCTTGGTACAGGCGCTTGATGATCGCGAAGCGGCTCAAGTTTAAGTGTTACTTCATCGGCCAAGCGTTGTAAATGATATGATTTTTCTAAGTTTATAAATGCCCAATTACTGGCTGATACACTAAACCCATTAGCTTTAATTTCAAAAGGTTGGTGTTTCTTTACAATACGCTCCACCACCTGCTTAATTTTATTTTGTGCCGCTAATGGATAGTCCGTTAAATACAAGGTGGCATGCACAGGTAACCCTTGCTGGTAAAACGTGGTCATTTGTTGTTTTGCTAATGTATCACTCGTTTTCGCCATAAGCTCAATAATAGGCTTTGAGGGAATAGCAAACACGTTAATACTAATACTTTTTGCATGGCTAATGCCAGAGGTTGTTAACAGCGAAAATGAGACCATAATGCTAAATAGCCATGGCACGGAGATAAGGAGTTTAACCATAAGGATGAATCAATTTAGGTTTTTGATATGCCTATGGTAAGTGTAATTATGTGTTGAGTAAATAAGTGTATAAAGTTTAAGTTTGTCTTAGCTGTGTATAAGGTAAACATTATAAACTTATGAGTAAATACGTTGCGTATTGGGCGAATTACATTTTAATAAGCTAGCTTTTACTTTGCGCTGAAAAGTCCGTACAATTCGTTTCGTTTTTAGTGTGCCTTTGGGCGCTTTAGCCGAGACAAAATAACCTTATTTATGCATCAAATCGCTGATCTTATTTGTATTTTTGAACACACTTTCTACCAAAGCCATAATACGCGTTTGGTAAAAGGTGAGCACGAGCCTATTTACATTCCCGCAAACGATACAACGCCTTATCATCAAATTGTATTTGCTCATGGTTTTTATGCCAGTGCATTACATGAAATAGCTCATTGGTTAGTAGCAGGTTCGCAGCGTCGCTTAGTTGAAGATTATGGTTATTGGTATTGCCCCGATGGGCGCGATGCTTCACAGCAGGCGGAATTTGAATCAGTAGAGGTAAAACCGCAAGCAATCGAGTGGGCGTTGAGTGTGGCCGCGGGATTTGAATTTAATGTCTCGGTTGATAACTTAAATGGTGAGCAAACCTGTCGATTTGCATTTCAATCGCGTGTTCATGCAACGTTATTACAGTTGCTGCAAGACGGATTTAACCCGCGAACCACATTGTTACTAAATGCACTGTGTAAATTTTATAACACCACATGGCCGTTAACTGCACCGCAGTTTTTATGGCAATCTCCCAAGGAGTTAATAGATGCAATTTAAATTAGGGTTGATTGTAAATCCGGTCGCAGGACTGGGCGGCAGCGTTGCGCTAAAAGGCAGTGACGGCGAAGATACGGCTGCTAAAGCGATTGCATTAGGTGCAAAGCCAAAATCAAATAGCCGCACTAAAGCTGCACTTGAAGTGCTTGTACCTCATCAATCCAATATTACTATTTATACTGTTAATGATGAGATGGGAGAGCAAACAGCAAAGGCGTTGGGTTTTAATACGCAAGTGGTTTACCAAAGTAGCGAGCCCACAACCTATGACGATACTGAAGCTGCAGCTCGTTTATTACAGCAGCACGGTGTTGATTTAATTTTATTTGCTGGTGGAGATGGCACCGCACGCAATATTTGCCATGCGGTAGAAGACACAGTACCTGTTTTGGGCATTCCTGCGGGGTGTAAAATTCACTCTGGGGTATATGCAATTACGCCAAAAGCCGCTGGGCGCGTGGTTGAAATGTTAGTTAAAGGTGAGCTGGTAACGTTAAGCGATGCCGATGTGATGGACATTGATGAAGTCGCGTTTCGCCAAGGCACAGTTAAAGCAAAACGTTATGGTGAAATGCAAGTACCCAGTGAAGTGCGTTATGTTCAAGCGGTTAAAAATGGCGGTAAAGAAACCGATGAACTGGTACTTGCTGATATTGCCGCTTATGTGGTCGGTGAAATGGATGCCGATACACTTTATGTGATGGGCAGTGGCTCTACGGTTGGCGCGGTAATGGAAGAAATGGGATTAGAAAACACCTTGCTTGGTGTTGATTTAGTTCAAGACCAAGCCTTAGTAGGGCAAGACTTAACAGCGCAACAATTACTTGAGCTTACAGCTGGGCGAGATACAAAACTCGTGATCACCTTAATTGGCGGCCAAGGACATATTTTTGGCCGAGGTAATCAACAACTCAGTCCTGCGTTAATTAAAGCCATAGGTCGCGATAATATTATTGTGGTGGCAACAAAAACAAAATTACAGGCTTTAAATGGCCGACCGCTTATATGTGACACCGGCGATAGCGAGCTAGATGATGAATTAAGCGGTTATATTCGTGTAACCAGTGGGTTTAACGACCACATTATGTATGCAGTAGGTCATCAAGATGGGCTGCACCTTGAGGAGAAATAACACATGAGTTTAGTAAATTACATAGATGCTGCGCAGCAATACTTTGATGATTTAGTAATTAAAGCCACCGATGACGAGCTATTTGCTGGCGGTTATTTACGCGGTCATTTTGATTTAGCTGTAGGGTATGCACAGGTTGAAGAGTTAAATTTAGAAATTGCAGAGCTAAACGACACGGTTGAAAAAAGTCTAGTAAAAGCCTACCGCAATGGCGAATTAAATGAAGACGATAAAGCACTGGTAGTAAGATTATGGGATGAGGTAAAAGCACTCGCATAAGCTTTTTATGTTTGTATATAAGCGCGCGGTTAATTAACCGCGTTTTTTTGTGCCTAAAAACAAGCTTGTTTATTCAGTTAAAATTTACCTCATTCCTTATATACGCTAAAGTAGCACAGACTAAATTCTAGGGAACAAGTGAAATGAATAATAACAATGATGCGACAATGCCAACGGGCATAGTTGCGCGATTTTTAAATTTTGTTGAGCGGGTAGGTAATAAGCTTCCTGATCCAGCAATTATCTTTTTGTTTGCCATGTTACTAATTTGGCTGCTGTCTTGGTGGTTTTCAGGCGTCACATTTGATGCAATCGACCCACGCACTGGCGAAGCCATTATTATAAATAACATGCTTGCCAGCGATTCATTAGCAACCTTTTTGTCGTCCATGGTAAAAACCTTTACTGGTTTTGCGCCGTTAGGTGTGGTGCTAGTGGCTATGTTAGGTGTGGGTGTTGCAGAGCATTCAGGCTTTATTAATACAGGCCTTAAATTAATGCTCAAGGTGACGCCTAAAAAGTTACTTACACCCTCAATTATTTTAGTGGCTATTGTGAGCCATACAGCAACCGATGCAGGTTATGTGCTGGTTATTCCTCTGGCAGGGGTTATATTTTTTGCCGCCGGTCGTCATCCGCTTGCTGGTATTGCCGCGGCGTTTGCTGGGGTCAGTGGTGGTTTTGGCGCTAATTTTATTCCATCAGGTATTGATCCACTTCTGCAAAGCTTTACGCAAAGCGCAGCACAAATTATTAATCCCACTATGAGCATTAACCCATTAAATAACTGGGGATTTGCTTCTGCATCGAGCTTATTTATTGTGATGTTGGGCTGGTATATTACCGATAAAATTATTGAACCACGTTTAAAAAATTCACCAGTTGATGGCGAAACTCAAGACCTACCAGCATTTGAAGATGCGCGTAGCGACGAAAAGCGCGCTTTTCTTATTGCAAGTAGCGTAATGATCGCAGGTATTGCATTATTAGCGTATGTATCTGCACCAGCTGATTCAGCTATGCGCAGCAGCGATGGCTCTTTAACAAACTTTAGCTCACCACTAATGCAATCAATAGTACCGCTGATATTTTTGTTATTTTGGATCCCAGGCGCAGTATATGGTTTTACCGTAGGCACCTTTAAAAGTTCAAAAGACATGATAGATGCCATGAGCAAAGCAATGGGAGGCATGGCGTATTATATTGTTATGGCCTTCTTTTGTTCATTATTTATTGCTGCGTTTAGCAACTCGAATTTAGGGGCATTGTTGGCAATCGAAGGGGCGGAATTATTAAAATCAATGGCGCTACCGAGTGCGGTTACCGTTGTGGGTATCATCTTTTTAACTGGTTTTGTAAACTTATTTGTAGGTTCAAGCTCGGCTAAATGGGCGCTGTTAGGCCCGGTATTTGTGCCTATGCTAATGCAACTGGGTATTTCACCGGATCTAACGCAAGCGGCGTATCGTGTGGGCGATTCTAGCTCTAATATTATTACCCCGCTCATGCCTTACTTCCCGCTGGTGGTGGTGTACTGTCAAAAGTATGTTAAAGGTACAGGTATTGGTACGCTTATTGCGATGATGCTACCGTATTCAATCGCCTTTATGATTGGCTGGAGTATCTTCTTACTAGGTTACTGGGCACTCGGTATTCCGCTAGGCTTAGATTCAAGCTATGTTTACCCTGCAGTAGCGCCATAACTTTAAAACGAATATGTAGTATAAAATAAAAGCCTTATCATTAAGTTGGTGAGGCTTTTTGTTGTTAGTACACCTATCAATGAAAATAAACTTAATTTTCGCTAAATTATTGTTTTAAAATAAATTATTTTAAAATAAGTTGCTGAATAATAAGTTGCAGCCTATAAAAGCAAAGTGAAATATTTTATTAACTTTCGTTTACAAAAAATATTTATTAGTTTGTATCTTCCGATGTTTTTTTGAGCTAGTATTTATACTGGTCACTACAATTAATAATAAATGATTAAGGATTAAGGATTAAGGATTATGATTAAAAAACTACTTTTACTCATTGGTGTATGCTTTTTATTTACACCTACCCCCACACTAGCCAACGCCTGCTTAGACAGCGGTCAAAGTGCAAATCAAGTTTGCCAAAAAGATTATGCTTATGATCTATTAGTGATGTTCTTTAAAGATGCTAATAATACAGAGCAAAAAGTGCATGCAAAACGGGTGCGCGAGAAATCAACTGGGGAGTTAGTGCATGTTGATTATGACTTTATAGCAAGCTGTAAGAGTAACTGTGGCAACCTCGATGCAGTAATCACAGATATTTTCTGGGGATTTCGTAATGCCCATGTAGAAGATAGAATTTATGAAAAAGTTGTTTACCAATGCGACCCAACAATGGAAGTGTGTTGTGACAAAAATGGTTGCCCCGAAATATACGATAGCAATACCGCCACTAAAGACAGCGGGTCTTTAAAAAAAGTGGATAATGATAATCAGTCTATGCAAAGCAGTGGTAGAAGAATAAACGACAAAAATCTTGAGCGAGCAGATAGAGCATCAGCCATAGCAGATAGAGCCTTGAAGCGTGGTGCGAATGGTCAAGATGTTAAGATGGATATGCAAGCCCTCAACGTGCAACCGATGAAGTTTGGAATCACTAATACACTAGGTGGCGGGACAATAATATGTGCGTTCAATAACAACGGAATATGTGAACAACTCAAGGGTTATGCAACTGTCACTGATAAGATGGTAGATATCAGCTTGGATCACAATAATGGACATGAATTTAATAGCGAGTTAGATAATTTCTTAAATGAATCATACAACAGAAATCGTATGTATTGTAGTTCATCTTCTAATTGTGAATACACGGGGCAATGCAGTCTCACATTAACTTGTAGCCAGCACTAGCTCTGAAAGTTCTACTAAGAAGCTTGGGGTTTTTATACCCCTTTTCGCATATTTTTAAATCAAGGATTATGATAAGAAAACCAATTTTACGTATTAGCGTTTGCTTTATATTTTTACCTAACGCCACATATTTTTACCTAACGCCACATATTTTTACCTAACGCCACATATTTTTACCTAACACCACACTAGCAAACACTTATTTAGACAGTGATAAAAGTGCAAATAAAGCGTGTCATAACAATGAGACGTTGGAATTATCCGCGGCTGAATCACCAGAATTTTTAGTGATACATGATACCACTGGCACACTAATCGCAGTGTGTGTTCGTAGAGGTAATTTTTGTGAGCTCTGTAGCTGGGAATGCTGACACGGTGAATTGTTAGTTACACCATGATAGAGGCGAAGTATTCAATCTACATCATGCATTGCTAACGCTCAAAATTGCTCCATTAATATAGCGTGTAGCAAGGATTAGTTTTAAAAGAATTAAGATTTAACGATACTTAAACGTGATAACGTTATAAATTAGACAATCGTGTTGCTTATTTTTTTACTGCGTTTTTACGTTACTGAGTAAATTTTTTTTATATACTTTTTCAGTCTATTCCAGACACAAAAAAGCCTTGGCACTTTCATGCTAAGGCTTTTTTACTAAAGAGTCGTTACTTACTTAGCGGTAAAGCTAACTGGGCGGCGTTCTTTACGAGGGCCGCTACGCTTATCTGGGCGTTGACCATCTTTATTAAAGCTGCGCTTCTTGTCACCAGCAGGGCGTTCAGCACGCTCGCCGCGTGGCTCAGAAGGGCCTTGATCTTGTGTTAATGTCATACCCATTGGGCGTTTACAAATAAACACTTTTTGGAAGTGATCAAGTACATCTTTAGGCATGTTTTGCGGTAGTTGTACCGTACTGTGACTGTCGTGAAGACGAATATCACCAATAAACTTGCTTGAAATGTCTGCTTCGTTAGCAATTGCGCCAACAATGTTTTTAACCTGAACACCATGCTCACGCCCAACTTCGATACGGTAGGTATCCATAGGGCCTGCATCACGGCTGTTACGCTCACGCGGTTTACGCTCAGCGCGCTCACCACCACGTTCAGGGCGTTCATTACGACGACCACGGTCACTGCGCTCATTGCGAGGGCTGCGTTCGTTACGTTCACGCGGCTGAATTTTAACTTCTTCAACTTTAATTGGTGATTGTTGCTGTGCTAAACACAGTAATGCACCGGCTAAGTCTTCAGGAGCAAGCTCAAGTTTTTGTGCCATGTTGGCAGCCACTTCATTGAAGAAGGTAATATCTTTGTTTTCAAGAGCAAGCGTAAGCTTTTCTTGTAATGCATTAATACGTTTCTCTTCAACAACTTTGGCTGTTGGTAATTCAACTTGTGCGATTTCAGATTTAGTATGACGAATGATATTTTTAAGTAAATAACGTTCGTTATGCTTAACGAAAAGAATCGCTTTACCAGTACGGCCAGCACGACCTGTTCGACCAATACGGTGAACGTAGGCTTCAGAATCTTGTGGAATGTCGTAGTTGATAACTAAGCTTAAACGGTCTACATCAAGACCACGTGCCGCTACGTCTGTTGCAATAACAACATTTAGCATGCCGCTTTTTAAGCGATCAACCGTGCGCTCACGCGCTTGCTGGTTCATGTCACCGTTAAGTGGCGCAGCAGAGAAACCTTCGCGTTCTAACAACTCAGCAAGTTGCACTGTATCGTTACGCGTACGTACGAAAACAATAGCACCTTCGTATTGTTCAGCTTCTAAGAAACGAACAATGGCTTTGTTTTTATGAACATGCGCATTCCAAAAAACCTGCTCTACTGAAGCAACAGTTGAATTGCGAGCAGAAATATGAACCTGTTCAGGGTTATTCATATATTTGCTGCTGATGTTTTGGATTTGCTTAGGCATAGTCGCAGAGAAAAGACATGTTTGCTTTTCACGCGGCGTTTTTTCCATGATGCTTTCAACATCATCAATAAAGCCCATACGTAGCATTTCATCTGCTTCATCAAGTACAAGTGCTTGTAGCGCATCAAACTTGATAGTGCCACGGTTTATGTGATCGATTAAACGACCCGGTGTAGCAACGATAATTTGCGCGCCACGACGAAGTGCACTTAATTGAATGCTGTAACTTTGGCCACCGTACAGTGCTAATACTTCAACACCACGAGTACCTTTTGCATATTGTTCAAATGCCTCAGCAACTTGGATCGCAAGCTCACGTGTTGGTGTGAGTACAAGGATCTGTGGCTGTTTCACAGACGGGTCAATATTGTTTAATAACGGCAGTGCAAATGCTGCGGTTTTACCTGTACCCGTTTGTGCTAGTCCCAGTACGTCCTTTCTTTCTAGCAATAACGGTATACATTGAGCTTGGATTTCAGATGGTGTCTTGTAACCCAACTCTTCAACTGCCTTTAAAATTGCAGGAGAAAGATTTAGAGATTCAAACGTGACTGGTTCTGACATTAATACGCCTCAACGAATTTAAAGAGGCGCGCATTGTATAGGAAATGCGAGGCAAATGCTTGTATAAATTACAACTAATTTATATGTGTTTGATGTTGGTCGAAATTTAACCAGCTTAAGTTGCACACTAATTAAGCTGGTTAACATTATCTACACAATTACTGGTACAGACCTAGGTTTTCTTTGGCGTAAGCTTCAAATTCTGTGAACCCACCAATGTGAGCTTGGTCTACAAAAATTTGTGGCACTGTCGGGCATGGTTTGCCTGCCGACTTTTCTAAATCTTCTTTGCTGATACCTTCTTTGATTATGTCGATGTAGCGATATTTAAAATCATCGCGGTCATTGCTAAGTTGCTCTGCAACATCTTTAGCACGAACACAAAAAGGGCAGCCTTCACGGCCAAAAATCACTGTTAACATATCGCTCTCCTCAATTTAATTGGTCCTAGTGTAACTAATTCTATGCATTATTACAGTGCAAAAAAACGATTATTGTGTTCGTTTTTTTAGGGGAGAGAGGAAAATAAAAAATATTTTATAAAAAAATCTTGAAATAAAATTGTCCGCCCATAAATAGTTATTTGAAGACGCCTGATGGGTCTTCAATAAGGTACAACAATTTGAAAACTATATTATTAATTTAACTTTGCCGTTACTTGTTCAAACGAAAAGTATCAGCAAAATATCGCTTAAATATGAGGATATTATTATGCGTACAGTAGATTTATCACCCCTATACCGTTCATTCATAGGCTTTGATCACTTAGCTTCATTAATGGATGCCGCTGCACGAACTGACAAGCAGCCAAGTTTTCCTCCTTATAATATCGAAGCACTCGATAAAGACAAATATCGCATCACCATGGCTGTAGCTGGATTTAGTGAGGATGAGTTAAGCTTGCAATCTGAGAACAACACGTTAATTGTATCAGGTACTAAAGCAGGTAAAGAGCAAAACGATGAGCGCAAATTCATTCATCAAGGCATTGCCGAGCGCAACTTTGAACGTAAGTTCCAGTTAGGTGACCACGTTAAAGTACTTGGCGCGGACCTAGCCAATGGCTTACTGAGTATTGATCTTGAACGCGAAATTCCAGAAGCATTAAAGCCACGTAAAATTGAAATTGGCTCAAATAAAATGTTAGAAAGCAAATAGCTCTGCTCGCATATCTATTTTCCCTGTGAAAAGCCGTCATTAGACGGCTTTTTGCGTTTACAAGGTTTCAATATGCTCAATTAAGTATTGAGCTTGGTCTAACGTATCTTGGCGTTGAGATTCATTTTGTTTATCCCAATTGCGGTATACCATGCCGATACGTGGATTTTTCTCAAGCCGTTCTCGGTGTGTTTGCATAAACTGCCAGTAAAGGCTGTTAAGCGGGCAAGCGTCTTTCCCTACTTTTTCTTTCACCTTATAGTGACAGCTTTTACAGTAGTCGCTCATTTTATTTATATAGTTGCCGCTAGCCGCATAAGGCTTGGTTGCAATAATCCCATCGTCAGCAAATTGACTCATGCCACGGGCGTTAGGCATTTCTACCCATTCAATCGCATCGATATAAACACCTAAATACCATTCATCCACTTCATCAGGGTTAATGGCGGTTAATAAGCAAAAGTTACCTATTACCATTAAACGTTGAATATGATGGGCATACGCGCTGTCTAAGCTTTGGGTTAATGAATGGCTTAGGCAATTCATTTTTGTTTTGCCATTCCAAAAATAACCAGGCAATGCACGCTGGGCATTGAGTTGGTTTTTACGCGCGTAATCGGGCATGTTTTTCCAATACACGCCGCGTACATATTCGCGCCAGCCCAGAACTTGGCGAATAAACCCCTCAACTTGAGAAATTGTTATTTCATCGGGGCGCTGTTGATACTCTTTAACCACACGGTCGATAACATAGCGAGGGTGTAAAATTTTAGCATTTAGCGCAAACGATAATCGACTGTGGTAAAAGGTATTTTTATCAGGGCATTGATCTGTCATGGCATCTTGAAATTGACCAAAACGGGGCAGTAAATGCGCACAAAAGTGATCAAGTGCACTAATGGCTTGTTTACGAGTGGTTGGCCAGCTTAATTGGGTTTCTATTTGCCCAAAGTAGTTTATTTTATGCTTATCTAAGCGATTAATAATGTCACTGACGTCATTTTTAAATAATTTAGGCTTGGGAATATCGGCTAAATCAGTTTTTGAAAACTTATTACGGTTATTCGCATCAAAGTTCCATTGGCCGCCAGCAGGTTTGCCATCGTCCATTAAAATATCAAACTGCTTTCGCATTGCCCGATAAAAATGCTCCATCGTAACGTGTTTGTCTTTTTTAAAGTGTTTGTCTATGTCGCTGTAGGCTAATAAAAAATGTTCACTATCGCAGGCGCTTACCTGTAATTCATTGTGCGTAGCAAACTCGTGCAATTGTGTTTTTAAGCGATACTCATCAGGGTACTGATATTCAATAAAGGTGCATTGATGCTGTTTGGCTAAACGCGATAAAAGGGCGGGGAGATCCTCATCGTCTTTGGTGTCATCTAACGTTAAATATAAAACGTTAAAGCCTGCTTTAGTCAGGGCATTAGCGAAGTTTTCCATCGCTTTAAAAAAGGCTGCTATTTTTTGTACATGATGCTTTACGTACTGCGCTTCTTGCATCAGCTCCGCAATAACAAACACCGTGTCATCGGATTTATCTTTAAACCAAGAATGAGCGGGATTGAGCTGATCGCCTAAGATTAGTTTTAGGGTGTTGAATTTTTTCATAATGAGCCAAAAATTATTTTTATACGCTAAATTTAAAAAAGCGATCGATTTCTACATGTCGTTTTAATCATAGATCAAGGCAATAAACAACATTGCCTTTTTATCAACTTATTACTTATTGTGGTTGCTAATTTAGGTGTACATCTTTATAATAGCCACCATTGTTTAGTAGGTTATAAAATTTACTAACAGCGATATTAAGTTATTAACTTTTTATCTATTGGCGCGGGATGGAGCAGTCTGGTAGCTCGTCGGGCTCATAACCCGAAGGTCGTTGGTTCAAATCCGGCTCCCGCAACCAATCTTAATAGTAGGTTTACACTTGCTACTTTATATCGCGCATTCTAAGCAATGCGCGTTTTGCGTTTAAGCTAATGAAGTTTAATTTGGTCAGGTAACTGGCTCGCAACCAAGCTTGGCCCTAGGCCACACATTTTTGCGTTTTTTGGTGTGACGCCCCGCTTGGTTCGGGGCGTTGTTGTATCTGCACCGTTTGATTTAAGGTTTTTACTAATTAAATCAAAATTTAAACTCAGTATTTTAGGGCTATAAGCCCTTTTTTTGTTTGTATGGAGGATTTTCGTGACAAAACTTGAACAAGATTTAGTAACCATGTTAACGCCTGCGGTAGAAATGTTAGGCTTTGAATTACATGGGCTTGAGTTTGTGCAAGCGGGTCGCCACTCTACCTTAAGAGTTTACATTGCTCATGAGGATGGAATTTCAGTTGATAACTGTGCCGATGCAAGTCGTCAAATTAGTGCGATTTTAGACGTCGAAGACCCAATTACAAACGAATATGATTTGGAAGTATCGTCTCCTGGTGTTGATCGTCCATTATTCAAACAAGATCACTACGAGCAGGCGCAAGGAGAGGAAGTACGCGTGCGTACCAAACTTCCACAAGATGGTCGCCGTAATTTTAAAGGCGATTTAATAGCAGTTAGTAGCGATATGATCACATTATCAAGCGATGGTGCTGAACATTTAATTATGCTTAGTAACATTGAACGTGCGAACATAATCGCAAAGTTTTAATTCGAGTGCGAAGGAATAGGGCAAGCGAGGCATTACCCATGGCAAAAGAGATATTATTGGTTGCTGAAGCCGTTTCCAATGAGAAAGCGGTTCCAAAAGAAAAAATTTTTGAAGCTCTAGAGTTCGCATTAGCGACAGCGACAAAGAAAAAGCATGATGGTGAAATTGATGTGCGTGTTGCAATTGACCGTAAAACCGGTGATTACGATACCTTCCGTCGCTGGCAAATTGCTGCAGTATTAGAAGACGGCTCTTTAGAGAATCCGTACAGCGAAATTACGTTAGAAGCTGCTCAGGTTGAAGAGCCTGACTTAAAATTGGGCGACTACGTAGAAGAGCAGATTGAATCAATTAAATTTGACCGCATAACAACACAAATGGCTAAGCAAGTAATCGTACAAAAAGTACGTGAAGCAGAGCGTGCCTTAGTCGTTGAAGCGTATAAAGATCAAGAAGGCGAGCTAGTAACGGGTGTTGTTAAAAAAGCAACCCGTGATGCAATCGTACTTGATTTAGGTAACAACGCAGAAGCCGTTATTTATCGTGACGATATGCTGCCACGAGAAAACTTCCGCCCGGGTGATCGTATCCGCGGCCTTTTATATGAAGTTAAGCCTGAAGCACGCGGCGCACAATTATTTGTAACCCGCTCTAAACCAGAAATGCTGATGGAATTATTCCGCATTGAGGTGCCAGAGATTGGCGAAGAAATGATTGAATTACGTGCTGCAGCACGTGATCCCGGTTCACGCGCTAAAATCGCGGTTAAATCTAACGATAAACGTATTGACCCTGTAGGTGCGTGTGTTGGTATGCGTGGCGCACGTGTTCAAGCGGTATCGTCAGAACTTGGCGGTGAGCGTGTTGATATCGTACTTTACGATGACAACCCAGCGCAGTTTGTTATTAACGCAATGGCACCTGCAGAAGTGGCTTCAATCGTAATGGATGAAGATACTCACTCAATGGATATTGCTGTTGAAGCTGATAACCTAGCACAAGCAATTGGTCGTAATGGTCAAAACGTCCGTTTAGCAAGCCAGTTAACTGGTTGGGAACTAAACGTAATGACAGTTGACGAAATGCGTGCTAAGAACGAAGCCGAGTCAGATAAGTTGATTAACTTATTCACTGAAAACTTAGATATAGATGACGAGTTTGCGTCATTACTTATCAACGAAGGTTTCTCAACACTTGAAGAAGTTGCGTATGTACCGGCTTCTGAGTTTTTAGAAATTGATGGTCTAGATGAAGAAATAGTGGACGTATTACGTTCACGTGCAAAAGATGCATTAACAACGAAAGCCCTTAAAACGGAAGAAAGCTTAGAAGGCGCAGAGCCTGCTGAAGACTTACTTGCGCTTGAAGGCTTAGAGCGTCATTTAGCATTTGTTATGGCAAGTAAGGGTGTAGTAACACTTGAAGACTTAGCTGAGCAAGGCATTGATGAGCTTGTAGATATTACAGAGCTATCTTCAGAGAAAGCGGGCGAGCTAATTATGGCTGCACGTAATATTTGTTGGTTTGCAGACGAGTAATTTATTAACGGAGGTATTAGAGACTATGGCAGAAGTAAATGTTGAAAAACTAGCCGGTGATATAGGTACAACTGTTGATAAATTACTACAGCAGTTTTCACAAGCCGGTATCACTAAACAAGCAGGCGATAACGTAACTGAAGCTGAAAAAGCGACGTTACTTGATCACTTAAGCAAGCAACATGGTGGCACGGGCTCTGAAGGCCCTGCTCGCATGACATTGCAACGTAAGAGCAAAAGCACATTAAGTGTGACGGGCTCTACGGGTAAAGCAAAAGCTGTGCAAGTTGAAGTTCGTAAAACACGCACTTACGTGAAAAAAAGTGCTGTTGAGCAAGAACAAGAACAGCAACGTCTAGCCGCTGAAGAAAAAGCACGTCTTGAAGAGCAGCAAAAAGCTGAACAAGCCGCGGCTGAATTAAAGGCAAAACAAGAGGCAGAACGTAAAGCGAAAGAAGACGCTGATCGTAAAGCCAAAGAAGAAGCTAAACGCAAAGCAGATGCTGAGCGTAAAGCGAAACAACAGCAGATGACCCCTGAGCAAAGTGCTAAGTCTGAGAAAGATCGCATCGAAGCTGAGCGTCTGCAAAAAGAAGCAGAAGAGGCCGCATTGAAGAAAGCTGAAGAAGAAGCGAAACGTCAAGCAGAAGAGGCAAGAAAGCTAGCTGAAGAGAACTCAGCACGCTGGAAGAAAGAAGAAGAAGAACGTAAGAAACGCGAAGAAACCGCAGATCACCACCTTACGACTTCAACTTACGCACGTGAAGCAGAAGATGTAGCTGATGCTCGCGAAGAGCAAGGCTCACGCCGTGCGAAGAAAAAGAAAAAAGCGCCAGCTAAAGATAAATTTACAGCGTCTAAAGGTAAAAAAGGTAAGCTAAAAGCGCCAGCGTCATTACAGCACGGTTTCCAAAAACCAACGGCTGATGTTAAAAACGAAGTGCGTATTAGTGAAACAATTACAGTTGCTGAGCTTGCATCACGCATGGCCGTTAAAGGCGCTGAAGTTGTAAAAACTATGATGAAAATGGGTGACATGGTTACTATTAACCAAGTTATTGACCAAGAAACTGCTCAACTTGTAGCAGAAGAAATGGGCCATAAAGTTATCATCGTTAAAGAAAACGAATTAGAGCAAACAGTACTTAATGACCGCCATGAAGATGGTAAGTCAGAGCCACGTGCTCCTGTTGTTACTGTTATGGGTCACGTTGACCACGGTAAAACATCAACGCTTGATTACATTCGTTCCGCTAAAGTTGCATCAGGCGAAGCCGGTGGTATTACACAGCACATTGGTGCATACCACGTTGAAACTAACGGTAACATGATCACTTTCTTAGATACTCCAGGTCACGCCGCATTTACATCAATGCGTGCTCGTGGTGCAAAAGCGACTGATATCGTAATCCTAGTGGTTGCAGCTGATGATGGCGTAATGCCACAAACTAAAGAAGCAGTACAGCATGCTCGCGCAGCTGGCGTTCCTTTAATCATTGCTGTTAACAAAATGGATAAAGAAGGCGCAGATCCTGATCGCGTTAAAAACGAGCTAGCTCAGCTAGACGTTATCCCAGAAGAGTGGGGCGGCGATACGCAGTACGTGCATATCTCAGCTAAAACAGGTCTAGGTATTGATGACCTGCTTGAAGCTGTATTAATGCAATCTGAGCTTTTAGAGTTAAATGCGCCGACTGAAGGTATGGCTGCGGGTGTTGTTATTGAATCACGTCTTGATAAAGGCCGTGGTCCAGTTGCGTCTATCCTTGTTCAGTCAGGTACGCTTAATCAAGGTGACATTGTATTATGTGGTCTTGAATATGGTCGTGTTCGTGCAATGCGCGATGAAAACGGTAAAGAGATTAAGTCTGCCGGCCCTTCTATACCTGTTGAGATTTTAGGTCTGTCTGGTATTCCAGCTGCTGGTGACGAAGCCACTGTTGTTAAAGATGAGCGTAAAGCACGTGAAGTGGCACTTTACCGCCAGGGTAAATTCCGCGATGTTAAATTAGCGCGTCAACAAAAAGCGAAGCTTGAAAACATGTTTACTAACATGACTGAAGGCGACGTATCTGAAGTTAACGTGGTACTCAAAGCAGACGTTCAAGGTTCAATTGAAGCAATTTCAGACTCACTCACTAAGCTTTCTACTGATGAAGTAAAAGTGAAGATTGTTGGTTCTGGTGTTGGTGGTATCACTGAAACTGATGCAACCCTTGCTGCAGCGTCTAACGCGATTGTGGTTGGCTTCAACGTTCGTGCCGATGCATCAGCGCGTAAAGTGATTGATTCTGAAAACCTAGATCTTCGTTACTACAGCGTAATTTACTCGCTAATCGAAGAGGTTAAGCAAGCCATGTCTGGTATGCTTGCGCCTGAGTTTAAACAAGAGATCATTGGTCTTGCTGAAGTACGTGACGTATTTAAGTCTCCAAAAATTGGTGCAATTGCCGGTTGTATGGTTACTGAAGGTACAATTAAGCGTAGCGCACCAATTCGTGTACTTCGTGATAACGTGGTTATTTACGAAGGTGAACTTGAGTCATTACGTCGCTTTAAAGATGACGTTGCTGATGTTCGTAACGGCATGGAGTGTGGTATCGGCGTTAAGAACTACAATGACGTTCGCGTTGGTGACCAAATCGAAGTATTTGAAACAGTTGAAGTACAACGTACTCTTTAATTGTGATTAGGTTATTTTGGACATTCAAGGTGATACCTCGATAGCCCAATATAACCTATGCTAAGATTTTAAATGGGGGCTAAGCCCCCATTTGTGTATCCATTATTTAGTTAGCTTATTATTAATTTTCAATAAGTTATAATTATAGGAAAGTGAAATGAGAGAATTTTCTCGCACTGATCGTGTTGCTCAGCAAATTCAAAAAGAAATTGCAGTGATTTTACAACGCGAAATTAAAGATCCACGCTTAGGTATGGTGACAGTGTCTGCGGTAGAAGTATCGCGCGATTTATCTTATGCCAAAGTTTTCATTACCGTGTTTAACACCGAAGATGAAAATGCAGCAAAACAAAGTGCCAAAGTACTTAACGAAGCAACCGGTTATATCCGTTCGTTGTTAGGTAAACGTATTCGTGCGCGTATCATGCCTGAGCTTAAATTTGTGGTTGATAATTCATTAATGGAAGGGATGCGGATCTCTAACTTAGTGGACTCTATCATTCGTGAAGATAATGCTAAGCATGTTAATGATGAAGCAGATAGCGAAGAAGGCACTAAAGACTAATGGCAAGACGCAGTAAAGGCCGTCCAGTTGATGGTATTTTGTTGTTAAACAAACCAGAAGGCATTTCATCAAATAAAGCACTGCAGCAGGCAAAAGGTATTTATTTTGCGCAAAAAGCAGGGCACACAGGTGCGCTTGATCCGCTTGCGACCGGTATGCTGCCTATTTGTTTTGGTGAGGCTACAAAATTTACCCAGTTTTTACTCGATACAGATAAAACTTATGTTGTGCGAGCAAAGTTAGGTGAACGTACCACTACATCAGATTCTGATGGCGAAGTGGTCGAAACGCGAGAGGTTAATGTCACTTCCCAATTACTAAGCGAAGAAATAGCTAAGTTTTTAGGTGAATCAGATCAATACCCATCAATGTACTCAGCGCTGAAATATGAAGGCAAGCCTTTATATAAATATGCGCGTGAAGGGATAGAAGTTCCTCGTAAATGCAGAAAAATTAACGTATTTAGCTTAACGCTTGATGAGTTTGATGAGCAAAACAACGAAATACAAATGACCGCGCATGTCTCTAAAGGTACGTATATTCGTACTATTGTTGATGACTTAGGTGAGAATCTTGGCTGTGGCGCACATGTAATTATGTTACATCGCTCAGCAGTGGGTCATTATCCTGCAGACAAAATGGTGACGCTTGAGCAACTAGAGGCGTTATTAAATCAAGCGAAAGAACAAGACGTTGCGCCTTCCTCTTACCTTGACGAATTATTATTGCCAATGGATACCGCGTTAGTTGATTTACCCGTTGTTGAAATTACTAAAGAGCAAGGTATTGCGTTTAGTCATGGCCAAGCTTTGGTATTGGGCAAGGTGTTACCAGAGGGTGCCATTAAAGTCGTAGCCGATGGCGTATTTATTGGCACTGGTGAACGTAATCCTGATGGCCATTTAAAATCAAAGCGTGGCTTGTCTAATCAACAACCAGAGTAAACTTTAGCTTGTAGTTATGCTGATAATTGGTAGAATACGCCCGCTTAATCGTTTTGGCTGAATTAGTGATCGGCTAAAGCACCTATTAAATTTAACTTTTGGAGTTATTATGTCACTAAGCAATCAAGAAAAAATCGATATCATTGCTAAATTCGCACGCGCTGAAGGCGACACTGGTTCACCTGAAGTACAAGTAGCATTACTTACTTTTGATATCAACAAGCTTCAAGGTCACTTCGCTGATCACAAGCATGACTTCCACTCACGTCGTGGTCTGCTTCGTAAAGTAAGCACTCGCCGTAAACTGCTTGATTACCTTAAAGGTAAAGATATCTCGCGTTACACTGCGCTAATCAAAGAGCTTGGCCTACGTCGCTAAGAACTTGATTATCAAAAGGGGAGCTTTTTAGCTCCTTTTTTTGTAGCTAAAATTCCTCACATCTTCCTGTACTTATCAGTAAACTCCTTGAAATATTGAATAAAAGCCATACTATCGCTTTTCATAAAGGGAATTTTTTTGGCATTGCTGAAAGCACTATTTTATCTTGGTGCTAAGCTCGCAATTTTACATAACTTTGTTATATACTATGCGCGTAGATAAAAAGGTTTATTTACGGTTATTTACATCATTGCCAATTGTAGTACTTAATTGATTTCCAACTGAATACAATTATGTACTGTAATTGGTACTTTGATGAAAACTTAATTAATACTAAAAATACATTTAAGGAATATTTTAAGTGCAAGCAATTATAAAAGAATTTCAACTAGGTCAACACACTGTGACGCTAGAAACAGGTGCTATCGCGCGTCAAGCTGACGGCGCAGTACTAGCAAGCATTGGCGATACGTCGGTACTAGTAACGGTTGTTGGTAAGCGTGAAGCTCAACCTGGTCAAGACTTTTTCCCACTAACAGTTAACTACCAAGAGCGTATGTACGCTGCAGGTCGTATTCCAGGTGGTTTCTTAAAGCGTGAAGGTCGTCCTAACGATGGCGAAACACTTATTGCACGTCTTATTGACCGTCCAATTCGTCCACTTTTCCCTGCTGGTTTCGTAAACGAAGTACAAGTTATTGCGACTGTTGTTTCTGTAAATCCTGAAATCCAACCTGATATGGTTGCGATGATTGGTACATCTGCAGCGCTTGCTATCTCTGGTATCCCGTTCAGCGGTCCAATTGGTGCATCACGCGTTGGTTACATCAATGGTGAATACGTACTTAACCCGACACTAAAAGAGCTTGAAGAAAGCCAACTTGATTTAGTTGTTGCAGGTACTGATAACGCGGTACTTATGGTTGAATCAGAAGCAGACATACTTTCTGAAGACGTCATGCTAGGTGCGGTTGTATACGGCCATGAGCAATCACAGTCAATCATCAAAGCAATCAACGAATTTAAAGCAGAAGCAGGCAAGCCTACTTGGGATTGGACTGCACCTGAGAAAAACGTTGCATTAGAAGAAAAAGTAGCAGCTCTTGCCGCTGACAAAGTAGGCGAGGCTTACCGCATTACTGATAAAGTAGCGCGTAAAGAAGCATTAACTGCGGCAAAAGATGTCGTAGTTGAAGCACTAACAAGCGAACTTGCTGAAGGCGAAACGCTTGATAAGCAAGAAGTTGGTAAAGTATTCGGTTCACTTGAGAAGAAAATCGTTCGTGGCCGTATCGCTGCTGGCGAAAAACGTATCGATGGTCGTGAACCAGATATGATCCGTGCTCTAGATGTAATGACGGGCGTACTTCCACGTACTCACGGCTCTGCAATCTTTACACGTGGTGAAACACAAGCATTAGTAACAGCTACACTTGGTACAGAACGTGACTCACAGTTAATCGATGATTTAACGGGTACGCATAAAAACCACTTTATGCTTAACTACAACTTCCCTCCATTTTGTGTAGGTGAAACGGGTTTTGTAGGTTCTCCTAAGCGTCGTGAAATTGGCCACGGTAACCTAGCTAAACGTGGTATCCAAGCGGTAATGCCAACATTGACTGAGTTCCCTTACTCAATTCGTGTTGTATCTGAGATCACTGAATCAAATGGTTCATCTTCAATGGCATCTGTTTGTGGTACGTCTCTAGCGCTTATGAACGCAGGTGTACCAATTAAGGCCTCTGTTGCGGGTATCGCAATGGGCTTAGTTAAAGAAGAAGAAAACTTTGTAGTACTTTCAGATATCTTAGGTGATGAAGATCACTTAGGTGACATGGACTTTAAAGTAGCGGGTACAACTAACGGTATCACTGCCCTACAAATGGATATCAAGATTGAAGGTATCACGCAAGAAATCATGCAGATTGCACTTAAGCAAGCTAAAGCAGCTCGTTTACACATTCTAGGCGTAATGGACGAAGCGATTTCTGCACCTTCTGAAGAGTTATCTATGTTTGCTCCGCGTATTTACACGATGCAAATTCCACAGAAGAAAATTGCTGAAGTAATTGGTAAAGGTGGCGCAACTATCCGTCAACTTACTGAAGAAACAGGTACTACGATTGAAATCGGTGATGATGGCACAATTAAGATTGCTGCTACAGATGGTGAAAGTGCTGCAAATGCAATTAGCCGTATCGAGCAATTAACTGCTGAGCTTGAAGTAGGGACTATCTACGAAGGTAAAGTTGTACGTATCGTTGACTTCGGTGCGTTTGTAAATATTCTTCCAGGTAAAGATGGCCTAGTGCATATCTCACAAATCAGCGCAGAGCGTGTTAACAACGTTGCTGATCACCTTAGTGAAGGTCAAGAAGTTAAAGTTAAAGTACTAGAAGTAGACCGCCAAGGCCGTGTACGTCTAAGTATTAAAGAAGCAATGGAATCAGCCGCACCTGCAGCTGACGAGTCTAAAGACGCGTAATTGCTAATCTTTCATCCAGATAATTACTGGATAGTATAAAAAGGGGCTGTTTAGCCCCTTTTTTTATGTTTTAATGTTAGCAACCTATTATGTTCAAGATGTTAAGTAACACATAACAATAATGAACCTTACAAGACAGCTTATGTCTTATCTATTTGCTACTTACCTCGGTATTAAGGATTTTAATGAGACTCAAACATTTAGCCTTGGCATCTTTTGCTATTTTGTCTTTAAGCGCTTGTCAGGCTACTACTAAACCCGCTGCTATTATTAATGTGCCATTTACTGCGCCACTTGCATCCGATTTTAGAAATGAAATTGCCATTGCTCGTTTTTCTGAACTACTAAATAGGGCAGACTTAAGTGAAGAGCAACAAGCAAAACTTTATTACGATCGTGGAGTGCTTTTTGATAGTTTAGGTATGACAACTCTATCGCGAATTGATTTTAACCGCGCTGTTCAACTTAAACCTGACTTAGCCGAAGTGTATAACTTTTTAGGCATTCAACACACTTTAATGCAGCAATATGAAAAAGCATATGAGTATTTTGATTCAGCGATAGAGTTAAACGAAGCACATGAATATGCGTATTTAAATCGTGGTATTGCATTATATTATGGTGATAGAGCCACGCTTGCTAAAGATGATTTTAATATATTTTTACAGCGCTCTCCTAATGATCCTTATCGTGTGCTATGGCTTTATTTAGCGCATGCCGAACAAGATAAAACGCAAGCACTTGCAACGTTAAAAGCTAACGCTGCCGCTCTTGATGAAAACGAATGGGCGTATCAGCTTATTGCTTTATATTTAGGCGATGTGACTGAAAAGGAGTTTTTTTCAGTTATAGCCGATGGCGTGAGTTCACAACAAGAATATGCTCAGCGATTATGTGAAGCTTACTTTTATTTAGCTAAACAGCATCAAGCTGCCGGTGAATTAGACATTGCAACAGATTACTTTAAATTAGCGCTATCAACGAATGTGAATGAGTTTATTGAACATAAATACGCACGTTTGGAGCTTGAGTTGATGAGTAGTGAAAACGCTGGCTAATTTCTTTAAAATAAGTGTTTTATTACTGTGTGCTAGCTTAATTAGTGGCTCGAGTAATAAACAAAATAGCATTGGCTTTTGGCAAGTACTGCACGCCAAAGCCAATGTGATTGATAGTTATTGGCAATTTCCTCGTTACTTTGCAGACCATATTTTACGATTACCCCCCAGTGCATTAGCAAGGTTAGCGCGAAATAAAGTTGCGCATGCACAATACGGATATGGGTTATCATTATTAAGCAATAAACAAACTGAAACCGCTAAGTTATTTTGGCAGGCAAGCCTCAGTAAAATATCACTCGTGCAACAAAAAAAGCTGGCAAATATGTTACTCACTCAACATCGCTGGCAGGATTTAGCCCTATTAAAACGCAAAAATAAGCTTCCTAAAGGCGATGCTTTTTATCACCTGCAATTACAGCAACAAGCTCCACTGGAAACGTTAAATCAATCTTTTATGAATAAGTTAGGGTTTTTAGTAGCGAGCGAGCAAATTGAAATACAAGCGCAATGCATATTTAATGTGCTAATGCTGAGCGATCATCGTGATGGTTTATTTAGGCTTAATCGCTTTCGAAATAAATACGCACAACAACCAGAGCCCAATAATAATACATTTTGTTTTTCAAAACCTGTTTATGTTGGTAATGCTATCGTTTGTAACAGCACTAAAACAAAGTTTGCGCAGTGTGATTGGAAAAAATCATTGCTTAAGACAAGGCTTCCCAAGGGGTTCGATTTTGTTATTATGATGCCCAAACAAGGTACAGCGAATGTGCGTAATGGTTTAATGCATATTAATTCGCGGGCAAGCTATGCAGTATTTTTACATGAATTGATGCATTTTAACGGTTTTGAAGATGAATATGCTTTACCTGCAAAAAAGCAAGCTTGGCTATGTCAGCTTGAGGGGTTGGTTGCCCCTAACTTGTTTATTGCTCACCACAAAGAGGCACCAAAAGGGTGGCATAAAAGTAAAAGCTGTCAGCAAGGAGGGGTAGCTTACAAGCCTTCCTCTCAGTGGTCTATTATGCAATATCAGCAGGTCGCTCTTTCAGAACAATATAGGGCTTTGTGGCAAACCCATATTGAGCAACATGCTGATTTATTTCCCCGCTTTAATTATTAAATAGAGTAATTTTAGGAGGTAAATGATTGTTAAATAACCATGTTAGAAACGCTCCTAATTAGCGCTTATTTTTTCCAGTTCATTAATTTATAGACCTTTTTGTTTAATTATCATCCCACTAAAGGCGCTTTCTATAGACAAAAACAGTGTTTATCAGTATAACTATATGTATTAATGTTGTTAAGAAACAGACGTAAAACGTATACCCAAGTCACTTTGGTATTTAATAATAACAAGTAGCGAATTGATAAACTTTATGATTCAAAAAGGCCCTTCATTATGACTTTGCTCTGGATACCCTTGTTATCCTTATTAGGCAGTGTTATTTCTGCATGCACCGGCAAACTTTCTCGAAATAAGGCAACGAGCCTAACGGCCATTGCTCCTTTAGCTGCGCTTGCAATTACACTTTATCATGCTCCTGCGGTGCTCGCGGGGGAGACTATTCGTTTTAGCGCACAGTGGATACCTGCTTTAGGACTTGATATCTCTCTGCGCTTAGATGGCTTGAGTTTACTGTTCTTATTTATGATTTTAGGTATAGGGCTGCTGGTTGTTTTGTATGCTCGCTATTATCTGAGTCAAAATGATTCACTGCCAAAACTATTTAGCTACTTAATGTTATTTATGACCGCCATGCTGGGCATTGTTATGTCAAATAATGTGATTCAGTTATGGGTGTTTTGGGAGTTAACAAGTATTAGTTCGTTCTTATTGATCAGTTACTGGTGGCATAAATCAGAGGCGCGAAAGGGAGCGCGCATGGCATTAGCTGTAACAGGAGCAGGCGGTTTAGCGTTGCTCGGTGGCTTAATGCTAATAGGCGATATTGTAGGCAGTTACGATTTAGACACTATTTTGGCCAGCAAAGCGATTATTCAATCACATGATTTATACGAACTTGCGTTAGTACTAGTGTTGCTAGGTGCCTTTACTAAATCTGCACAGTTTCCATTTCATTTTTGGTTGCCACATGCTATGGCAGCGCCCACGCCGGTTAGTGCGTATTTACACTCAGCTACTATGGTAAAAGCAGGTATATTTTTACTTGCGCGCTTTTACCCTGCACTTGCAGGGACTGAAACCTGGTTTTTATTGGTTGGCTTAACGGGTTTGACTACGCTTTTATTTGGCGCTTATATTGCGTTATTTAAACACGACTTAAAAGGTTTATTAGCTTACTCCACAATTAGTCATTTAGGTTTAATTACTCTTTTATTAGGTTTAGACACTGAGCTTGCAACTGTTGCAGCTATTTTCCATATTATTAATCATGCGACATTTAAAGCATCGTTATTTATGGCAACGGGCATCATTGACCATGAAACGGGCACTCGTGATATGCGTAAACTTAACGGTATGTGGCGTTACTTACCTTATACAGCTACATTGGCGATGGTAGCCGCAGCAGCCATGGCGGGTGTACCGTTATTAAATGGTTTCTTGTCTAAAGAAATGTTTTTTGCTGAGACGTTGCATCAGCAAGTGCTGGGTTCTATGTCGTGGTTAATTCCTGTACTGGCAACTGTAGCAGGTGCATTGTCTGTAGCGTACTCGTCGCGCTTTATTCATGACGTGTTCTTTAATGGTGAACCTATAGACTTACCACGCACCCCTCATGAGGCGCCACGCTATATGCGCGTGCCTATCGAAATTTTAGTGGTACTGTGTATTTTGGTGGGTATTTTTCCGCATTTTGTGGTTGACGGAATTTTATCAGCAGCCTCATTGGCGGTACTTGGGCAAGCAATGCCTGAGTACAAGTTAACCATTTGGCATGGTTTTAATTTACCATTACTCATGAGCGGTATGGCGGTTATTGGTGGTTTATTTATTTACGTTAATCGTAAGTATTTGTTTCAGTTCCAAGCATCTTTGCCACCTTTTAATGCTAAAAAAATATTCGAGCGCTTTTTAGCGGGTGTGGTTAATTGGTGTCAAAATAAAATTCAATCCACTGAAAATGGTTCATTACAACGTTATGTTTTTATAATGTTGGCTGTTGTATTGCTTTGTGCAGGTTGGCCATTATTTGAAATGAAACAGCTAGCTGGTAGTGTCCCTAATACACCTGTTGATATACAAAATATTATTGGTGCAGGGTTACTGATTATTGGTGCTATTGCTACTGTTATTTGGCATCGTATTCGCATGGTGTCGTTATTAATGCTGTCGATTGTGGGGTTAATGGTGTCGGTAGCGTTTACGCGTTTTTCAGCCCCAGACTTGGCGTTAACACAGCTTACAGTCGAAGTAGCCACTATTATACTATTAATGTTGGCGCTGTTTTTCCTACCGCAAAGTACACCAAGAGAATCAAGTTCACTACGTATTTTACGTGATGTTACTATTGCTTCTGCTGTTGGGGTTACAGTTGCGAGTATTTGTTATGCACTACTAACCCGTCCACATAATTCAATATCTGAGTTCTTTGTTGCTAATGCTAAAACAGGGGGCGGAGGGACTAATGTTGTTAACGTAATATTAGTTGATTTTAGGGGGTTTGATACCCTTGGTGAAATCATAGTGCTTGGTATCGCCGCGCTAGGGATATTTAAATTGCTATCAAGAATCCCGCTTTATATGCCTGCAAGAGATAGTGAAGGGCGCCCGTGGTCTAAAGACCGTCATCCTATTTTATTGGCTTGTATTTCACAAAGCTTATTACCATTGGCATTGTTAGTATCAGCTTATATCTTTTTACGCGGTCATAACTTACCAGGCGGTGGATTTATTGCAGGTCTTGTAACTTCTATTGCCTTTATTTTGCAATATATGGCACATGGTACCGCGTGGATAAATGAACGCTTTGATGTTAACTATCGAAAAATTATCGCATCAGGTATTGCTATCGCTATGTTTACTGGTGTGGGAAGTTGGTTCTTTGGTAAACCATTCTTAACAACGTGGTTTGATTACTTTGATATTCCGTTTGTTGGTAAAACAGAGCTTGCCAGTGCTATCGTCTTTGATTTAGGCGTTTATTTAACCGTTGTTGGTGCAACACTGATGATTCTTGCAAGCCTAGGTAACATGACAGCAAATGCTGAGAAAGAAGAGGTAAATATTTAATGGAACTATTATACGCATCATGCGTTGGCGTATTGGTCACCTGCGGCGTGTTCTTATTACTACGGGCCCGCACATTCCCTGTAGTATTAGGGCTGACTATGATTTCTTACGCGGTTAATTTGTTTTTATTCTCATCTGGGCGTTTAACAATTAATAAAGCGGTGGTACTAGGAACTGGTGCTGATTACGCCGATCCATTGCCACAAGCTTTGGTATTAACAGCCATTGTAATAGGTTTTGCCATGACTGCGTTTGTGGTTATTTTATCGATTCGTGGACGAGCTGACTTAGGTAACGATCATGTTGACGGTACCTTAACTAGAAGTAAACGCAAGGAGAGAAGATGATTCAGCATTTAGCATCTTTGCCTGTTTTGCTGCCTATGTTAACGGCAATTATTTTGCTGTTACCACCGTGTGGCAAAAGTTTATTTGCACGGCGATTAATCTCAAGCTTGATGGCTATTTTAACCTTTGCAATAACCGTATTACTGCTGATTCAAGTTAAAGACAATGGTATTGTCGTTTATGCAATTGGTAACTGGTCTGCACCGTTTGGTATTGTACTTGTTGCGGATATGCTCTCGACTTTATTAGTTACTTTAGCAGCTTTTTTAGGCGTAGGCGTCGTGTCGTACAGCTGTGCGGGTGATGACGAACAAGGTAGCTTTTTTCATCCTTTAGTTCACTTTTTAATACTAGGCGTGAATGGTGCGTTTTTAACCGGTGATTTATTTAACGTATTTGTATTTTTTGAAGTGCTATTAATTGCTTCATATGCACTGCTAATGCACGGTGGTGGTAAACCAAAAACACGCGCTTCACTGCATTATGTTATTTTAAATTTAGTGGGTTCAAGCGTATTTTTAATTGGTTTAGGAATTTTATATGGCGTGCTAGGGACTCTAAATATTGCAGATATGGCTAATAAAGTCCCCCAGCTGACCGGCGATGACGTTTATTTAGCAAAAGCGGGGGGCTTACTACTACTTGTGGTATTTGCACTTAAAAGTGCACTATTACCACTGCATTTATGGCTACCTAATGCCTATGCAAGTGCCACACCTGTGGTCGCTGCATTATTTGCAATTATGACCAAGGTCGGCGTTTATACTACTTTGCGAGTGTATACGGTGATATTTGGTGAGCAAGCCGGTGAGCTTCAATATATGGCGCAGTCTTGGTTGTGGGCGTTGGCCATTGCAACCATGGTAATTGGTGCGATAGGGGTGTTGGCAGCACAAGATTTACGAAAACTTACTGCGAATTTAGTGTTGGTGTCTGTAGGTACTTTAGTCGCATTAGTCGCGCTGCAAAATATCAATGCGACGGCAGCACTACTCTATTACTTGGTGCATTCAACCTTAGTTACTGCGGCGTTGTTTTTGTTAGCTGATTTAATTGCAATTCAGCGAGGTAAAGCGGGCGACAGGTTGGTAGGCGGGCGCGCAGTTAAGCAACCATTTTTATTGGGGGCGTGTTTTATTATTGCTGGGCTAACTGTGGTTGGTATGCCACCACTCTCGGGTTTTGTAGGCAAAATTTGGATTTTAAAAACGACCCTAAATAGTGAGCAAGCATTGATATTTTGGCCTGTTTACTTAATTATGAGCTTAGCGTTAATTGTAGCTATATCACGTGCTGGAACGAGCTTGTTTTGGGAGAATAAAGACAAAGGTGCTGAGGCTGGTGATGTGGCCAATGCACACCCGTTGCAAATTATAGCACTTGTTGGTTTATTAGCTGGTTCAATTTTGCTGGTTGTTTTTGGTGATGCGGCAACGCAATATGCACTGGAGACGGCAGCCCAACTTCACGATATTAGTGGTGGTATCAATGCGGTACTCAAGGGAGGTATGTAATGCGCTTAGAAGCTCGTTTTCGTTGGTTACCTACGCCGTTCCGTAGCCTTTTTTTATTTATAGTATGGCTATTATTAAATAATAGTGTGTCGGTTGGGCATATTATTTTAGGGGCGTTACTTGCGCTACTTATTCCTCTATTTAGCATGTCATTTAGAGATCCTCAACCGCTTATATTAAAGCCAGGCTTGGCGTTTAAGCAGTTACTCATTGTGCTTTACGATATTATTGTGGCTAATTTGCAGGTGGCATTATTAATAATGGGCCCGTCAAAAAATTTACGCCCGGGTTTTGTTAAAGTACCGATAGATTTAATGCATGAAATGCCAATTACAATTTTAGCTAGTTGTGTGTCTTTAACACCAGGTACAGTCAGTGCGGAGGTGTACCCTCTTATAAAATCGCTAAATAATGACGATAACCCTACGCAACGTTATTTGTTAATTCATGTGTTAGATTTAGACGATGAACAAGCACTAATTGAACGAATTAAAGTACGCTACGAAGCTCCGCTGAAGGAGATATTTCAATGTTAGATACAGTATTGCTGATTGTTTTTTCAATGGTTGGGTTATCGCTAATGCTCAATTTATGGCGACTTATTATTGGCCCCTCAGTACCGGACCGTATTTTAGCGCTCGATACAATGTACATTAATGTGATTGCACTTATTATTTTATATAGCATTAGTATGGGCACAGGTATGTATTTTGAGGCCGCATTACTTATTGCCATGCTAGGTTTTATTAGTACTGTTGCAGTGTGTAAGTATTTACTTCGTGGCGATATAATTGAGTAAGGTATTAAAATGATAAGTGAATGGATCGTATCAATATTACTGCTATTAGGTGGGTTATTTATTTTAATTGGCTCTATTGGCTTAATTAAACTGCCCGACTTTTTTATGCGTTTACACGGGCCAACCAAGGCAACTACATTAGGTATGGCCAGTGTACTGACTGCTGCGATGGTATTTTTTGCTAACTCAGCCAGTGGTTTAAGTGTAAAAGAAATATTAATCACTACCTTTTTATTAATCACTGCGCCTATTAGTGCTTATATGCTGATTAAAACCGCTATTCATCATAAGTTAAAAGCCAAAGATGGAACCAAAGGGCTCGATAATATAGAAAAAGACTAATTCAATGCTACACAAAGCATTAAAAGCCGAATTATGTGATTCGGCTTTGCCCCATTTACAACATATATTGAACATGTGACTATGGCGTTAATTCAAATACAAAAGGATATTAATATGGGTAAGGTATTACTTTTATCATTACTTATTTTTTCAACTAATTTATATGCAGCGCAAACAGCTAAACAACAAAAGATAGATGAGTTGGTGAATGTGATGAATATGGACTCTATGGTTGACTCTATGTACGCGCAAGTTGAGGGCATGATGCAAAATATGTCGGTGCAAATGGGTGTAAAGCCAGATGAAAAGCCAATATTTGATAAATATTATGCCGATATGACTAAGGTGCTAAAAACCAAAATGAGCTGGCAAAAAATGCAGCCTATGATGGTTAACCTTTATGATAAGCAATTTAGTGAGCAAGAGATTAGCGATATGCTCGATTTTTATAAAACAGAGTCAGGGCAAGCTATTTTGAGAAAAATGCCACAAGTGATGCAACAGTCTATGCAAATGTCACAATCTTTAGTGCAAGAAGCCATGCCTGAGATCCAAGCAATTGCTGGGCAGCTAGGTGAAGCACTTAAACAATCGCGTAGCGAAGCAAATTAAACTATAGTTAACCTAACTCGTAGCAAAATAACGTCTACATTTTCTAGCAGTCACTATTTTGTGACTGCTGTATTCTTCCTCTTCTTTAAGCAAACGTAATCACTTATTTAATGTGCCGATAACGCATTCCCTGAGTTTTAAAATAGCGGTTGACCTGTGTGTTACACATAGGTTTATTATGTCACTACTAAAACCCGATGGAGTGAGTTATGTATGTTAAACAGCTAGCTAAAATCATGGGCGTGACCCAAGATACAGTGCGGCACTACACGCGTATAAAGTTACTTAACCCCATTCGTAGCCAAAGCAATGGCTATCAAGTGTATACCGCTGCCGATCAACAACGCTTAAAATTTATTATTAGTGCACGGCAACTTGGTTTTTCTATTAAAGATATTCAGCAAATTATTGCGCAGTCGGAGCAAGGCAATTGCCCATGCCCACTGACACGACAATTAATAACTAAACGGCTCGAAGAAACAGAGCGACTATTTCAAGAAACACTCAAACTAAGAACGCGTATGCAAGCTGCGGTAAAACAGTGGGAAAACTCAAGCGATGGTGCTGTAAGTGCCGATATATGTAGTTTAATTGAGACCTTTGTAGATCCCCTTAACGAACAAGTTAGTTCCGAGGAAGCAAAATGAGCAACAATAAAGACACAGTGCAAAATTTTATAATTGAAGGTGCTAATTGCGGGAGCTGCGTCGCAAAAATAGAAAAAGCGCTAAAAAGTGTATCTGGTGCGCAGCGTGTTGAAATGAACTTTGCTGATCGCAGTGTGCAAGTTGAAGGCAATGCGCCATCAGCAGATCTGATTGAAGCAGTCAAAAATATTGGTTACAAAGCTAAGCCAATCAATAGCGAGTCGGAGCAAGACGCGCTAGATGAAAAAGCCAAAGCCGATAACGCACACTATAAAAAGCTAATGCGTAATATGGTATTAGCGCTAGGCGTTGGCGCTCCGCTTATGCTTTATGGGCTTATTTTTGATATGAGTGTCACCACTAACGCGCAGCGCATTGGCTGGTTTATTGTTGGTATAGTCACTTTAGTGGTTATGGTCATTGCGGGTAAACAATTTTACAACGGCGCATGGCAGTCATTTAAAAACCACACCGCCAATATGGATACACTGATTGCTTTGGGCACAGGTACCGCGTGGTTTTATTCTATGGTGGTAGTCATTGCGCCAAGCGTGTTACCAGAGGTGGCTAGGCATGTTTACTTTGAAGCCTCAGCGATGATCATCGGGTTAATTAGCCTAGGCCTTGCCTTTGAAGTAAAAGCCCGTGGCCGTACTTCTGAGGCGATAAAACGCTTAATTGGTTTACAGCCAAAAACAGCTCGGGTAGTGCGTGATAACAAAGAGCAAGATATAGCTATTAGTGAGGTACTAAAAAACGAGACTGTGCGTGTACGCCCCGGTGAAAAAATCCCTGTGGATGGTGAAGTCATTGAAGGTAGCAGCTCAGTGGATGAGTCAATGCTCACGGGTGAGCCTATGCCTGTTAACAAAAGTGAGAGCGATACCGTTGTTGCAGGCAGCATTAATAAAAGTGGCACGTTGCTATTTAAAGCCACCCATATTGGCAGTGAAACCACACTTGCCACTATTATTAATATGGTTAAACGTGCACAAAATTCAAAACCCTCCATAGGGCGTTTAGCCGATGTAATATCCGGCGTATTTGTTCCTACCGTAATGATTATTGCCGTGCTCGCGGGCCTTGCTTGGCTTAATTTTGGCCCCGAGCCGAGCATTGCTTATGCAGTAGTGGCCGTGACCACGGTGCTTATCATTGCCTGTCCGTGTGCGCTGGGTTTAGCAACCCCTATGTCAATTATGGTTGGGATAGGTAAAGCCGCTGAATCAGGAATACTTATTCGCAATGGAGAAGCGCTGCAAACCACCTCTAAAATAACCACCATGATTTTAGATAAAACAGGTACAATCACCAAAGGAAAACCCACCGTTACCGATATCATTAATTTTAATGACAGCGATAAAGTACAGGTGCTAAAGCTTGCTGCTAGTCTTGAAAGTAGCTCTGAGCATCCTTTAGCGCAAGCTATTGTGAATTACGCTGAAAATGCAAATGTTACGATTGAAAAAGTCAGTGATTTTAACGCTGTGACGGGGCAAGGTGTTACAGGCACATTTGATGGACAAACTTTATTGTTTGGCAATGAAGCGCTTATGAGCCAACACAATATCAGTATTGCAGAGGCAAAAGAGCAAGCTGAGCAATTAGCCAGCGCCGCTAAAACGCCAATGTATTTTGCCATTGATACCCAACTACAAGCCATTATAGCGGTAGCCGATCCGATAAAAGATGATTCAGCAGAGGCCATTAAACGTCTACAAAACAAAGGTATCCATGTTGTTATGCTGACCGGTGATAACCAAGCTACCGCCAGAGCCGTCGCTAACAAAGTCGGTATTAAGGACTTTATTGCCCAAGTAATGCCTGATGACAAAGCCAGTGAAGTAACTAAACGCCAAGCTAAAGGTGAAATAGTCGGTATGACGGGTGATGGTATAAACGATGCGCCGGCATTGGCACAGGCCGATGTTGGGTTTGCTATTGGCACTGGCACCGATGTGGCGATAGAAAGCGCTGATATCACCTTAATGCGTGGTTCATTACAGAGTCTTGGCGATGCCATTGTTATTAGTAGCGCCACTATAGTCAATATTAAGCAAAATTTATTTGGTGCATTTATTTACAATGTGGCAGGTATTCCAATTGCTGCGGGGCTGTTATATCCATTCTTTGGTATATTACTCAACCCGGTTGTTGCAGGTGCTGCTATGGCGTTGTCATCACTAACTGTGGTCACAAACGCCAATCGCCTGCGCTTTTTTAAACCCAGTAAATCGTAATTTTATAAATAGGAGTAGCATTATGTTGATGATCAATATACTCGGCGCGTTGTTAATTGCGGTTATTATTTACTGGTTTTGGCTATACAAACCTAAGCAAGTGCAGAGTAATAATAACAAAATAACGATAGTGGTTGATAACGGCGTTTATTATCCTGCCCATATTAAAGTGGCTGCTGATAAAAAAGTAACGCTGACGTTTAATCGACAAGACAGCGCTCCATGCGCCGAAACGGTGGTGTTTCCTTCACTCGATATCAGTAAAACGCTCGCTATGGGTGAGAATAACACTGTTGAGCTGCCGGCACTTAAAGTGGGTGAATATGCTTTTCATTGCCAAATGCAAATGTATAAAGGCACGTTATTAGTGTCTTGAATATTAGATTAATAAAACTAAAAATGGCTCTGATGCGTATGTTCAAGCAGAAAACTTAGAAGGCGTATTATGAATAAATTAAACCCTAAAAAACTGCTTAATAGTAAATGGACAGCGATCCCAGCAATTAATAAGGAAAAACATTTTATTATTGTTGAGGTTGAGTTTGATGAAGACGGCAACGTCATTGAATGTATCACTGAGGCGGTAATGTCAAAAAACCAATACCCAATCCAGTGGCGCGATTTAAAAGATCAACAAAAATGGCTGCAAGGTTGGAAATAAAGCAGACTTTGTAAAACACATTGCTCATGCTCATAGCCTTTATGAGTATGAGCGACTAGTTTATTGATTTTTAGAGCAACACATTGCTAGCGACTCTCCTCTAATACAGATTGTTTTCATCCCAATTCGCCATTTGGCAACAAAACGATAGTGTTTAAATCATTCTTCAAACGTTTTTATAAAAATAATCTAAATATTATTTTAGTTATTATATTTCAATGCGTTATATGTACTATTTTACATTGTTAAAGTAAGCATGGCGCATGTGTTCAGAGTCGGTTTATTCTCATAACTGCTCTAAACATGATTTTTCCGGTTTTCTCATTCCCATGTCTCTTTTTATTATAATTTAACTTATTGATTTTAAATGTTTATTTATTTCAGCCCCAGTGGTTGTTGCTAAAAAGCAACAAAATCATGGTTTATTTTTATTAAAATGCTTCAAAATCATTCTAATTGCATGTTTTTAAATAACTTTAAAAACATGGCATCGAAGTTGTAATACCTAAGCTGTATTTAGCAAAACGTGATAAAGCACATCGCTTCATCGCACAACCTAATGAAGGAATTACATTATGAAAACACTTAAATCAACACTGGTATTAATGGCTTTAGCTTCTTCATCAGCGGCTTTTGCAGCAACCGATTTTGACACACTCGATGTGGATGGCAACGGCGCTATTAGCCAAGCTGAAGCATCAGTTGACGCCTCACTTATGAGCCAGTTTACTGAGCTTGATACTGACCAAAACGGTGAGTTATCTAAAGCAGAGTTTTCTAAGGCGTAACCAGCTTTAGTGCTCAATACTACCACTGATTCTGAGTTGCCCAAGACAACCTAAATAGGCAAGGGAGCCTATGACAAAGAATCGCAAGGATATGAGGTTGATAGTTTTGAGCCAATTATTTTTATTTGACGAACATTGCACACTTTGAAGGATTATATTATGAAAAAGTTACAATCAACACTGGTATTAATGGCGCTTGCTTCTTCATCTGCAGTATTTGCAAGCACAGACTTTGAAACGCTTGATGTAGATGGCAGTGGCACCATCAGCCAAGCAGAGGCATCGGTTGCTGCACAGCTTATGGAGCAATTTGCAGAGCTAGATGTAGATGGTAATGGTGAACTTTCTAAAGAAGAATTTTCAGCGTACTAGTTTCCCTTAAGGATCTTTGAAAAGGACTTCTTACCATTTTAATTAAGGCATTTAGCCTAAGGATTAATTATGAAAACATTTACTAAAACTTGGGCGTGCTGGCCTTTATAGATTGAAGTTTGTTCAATCTAGGGACGATTTAATCGCGGCGCGACATTTGTAACCTAGTGGGCTAAGTAAAAATCGAGCAACAAAGAGTTAATCGTCCCTAGGAAGAACCCTTTGGGCAGTGCATGTTTGGCATTTACACTGCGTTATCGCCTAATTATGGGGAGCAACCACACTACATAGGCTCTGCCTTGCCTAAATACCAAACATGCTGCTGCAAAATTAATCACAAAAGGTCACCACGCCCTAACTTTAATTGCTCTTGCTTCATCTTCAGCGGCTTTTGCTGCGGTTGACTTTGATTCTTTCGATACTGATGGCGACGGCGTTATTAGCCAGTCTGAAGCACAAGCTAACTCACAACTAGCTCAATTATTTGATGATTTAGATGTTGATAGCAACGGTGAACTTTCAAAAGAAGAGTTCGCAAAAGTTCAGTAATTACATTACGGATGAAAGCGTTTATCTAATTTATAAACAAGACATAAAAAGCAGTTAAGTAGTAAATACTCAGCTGCTTTTTTGTGCGTGGCGGGAAATAGTGTGTGCAGTTGTCACTAAAATAGTGCAATGGCATCAAAGAGTTTAATTCAACCTCTTGATTTACATTAACTTTAACTCATGGTCTTAAACTTGCTAAGCTATTGATTAGGTTATTTATGGAGCCTAATTATGGCGAGAATGAGTTATATCAGTAGTGTAGAGCGCTATAACGAATATGAGCAGATAATACATAGCTTATTAGAATCAATTTTAATGAGTATTGATGATGGTATCGCTAATAATCGTGATATGCGCTATTTAACAAAGCATTATCCTTTTTTAGAATTACAATACTGTTTGGACGAGAAGGGCTCACAACAGGGCAATAACGTTTGTTTTAAACGTGCATACAATAAAAAATTGGCACAGAGAGGCAATAATCAGGATTTAAGTGAGCGGCCTTATTTTTTAAATGTAAAAGCCTGTAATGCTATTTGTTTTACTGCGCCTTATATTTCTATCGCGACCAACCATTTATGTATATCTGCTATTAAAGAATTAAATAAACCTACCAATAATCAACATTATTTAGTTGTTGATGTAAGTTTAACGCAGCTTATTGAGTTTGTGATGGGTGATACTGCTCGCGCGTCTATGTCACCTTATTTTAAAGCAGGTTATGGCATTATTGTGGCGTGCTTATTTAGTTTGGTGCTTTTTTTACTCAACATCGTATTTATCGACATCTATGAATTAATAACTCACGTAAATAGTTCGTCCGATCCCCTAGAACCCTTTAGCATTATTATTTATATCACGTTAGCGTTGGCCGTCTTTGATCTTGGCAAAACAATTCTTGAGGAAGAGATCCTCATGCATAAAGATATTTTTAGACACTCATCAACACGACGCACCATTACCCGGTTTATCTCTACCGTGTTAATTGCTATATCAATAGAAGCACTACTCACTATGTTTAAAGCCGCATTGGGGCAATCAGAGTATTTAATGCCAGCTATAGCGATGATGCTCGCAGTGGTGGGACTTTTAATTGCTTTAGCGATATATGTGTATTTAGGGGCAAAAGCTGAAACATTGCTTACACAGGCACGGGTAAAACTAAAATCCTCCGAGTAGGAGGATTTTAAGTAGTAATGTTTAATTGTATTTATTGTTTGTCAGCGGTGCGTTTGGCTTTAAAGTCAGACTCGCTTGTCCATTTTGGCCAATCACCGTTATTCGCCAGTTGTGAGGCTATATCAACAATCAGTTCTACATCTTGTTTTACCCCACCTAATGACCAATCAGCTGAGTAATCGTCAGCTTCTTTATGGTATTTATGAGTGATGTAGTCAGGATCGGTATCACCTAAGCTCATAAACAGTAAGCTTGGCACACCTTGTTTGGCGAGTGAAAAATGATCCGATCTAAAAAATAAGCCATTTTGCGCACGAGGATCCAGTTTAACTTGACGTCCTTGCGCGTTTGCGGCTTTAGCTAAATAGTGTTCCATAGTCGAGAGGTCTTTACCGTACTGTAAAATATAGTCGGTGCTATCGAGTACGTTCATCCCATCAATATTTAGTAGGGCAACCATATCCTTTGTTGGGATCACGTCACCAGAGGCAAACTGCGCTGAACCAATTAAACCGGTTTCTTCGGCGGTGAAGTTGGCAAAAATAATCGAGCGTTTAAACGGTGTTTGCTGATGCATTTTTTGCATTATACGAGCAATCTCAATGGTGGCCGCGGTGCCTGATGCGTTATCAACGGCGCCATTATAAATTTTAGGACCGCTGTCGGTTTGTTTAGTGCCAAAGTGATCCCAATGGGCACTAATAACGATGTATTCATCTGGGCTTTCACTGCCTGTGATTTTTGCGACCACATTATGTGATTTTGCATGTGACACTTCGTTTTTAAATGCAAGGGTTGCTTTTAAATTCAACGCTTTAGCTTGAAATTGCTCACTAAGTGCTTGTTGCTTTAATTGTTGGTAATTTAAGTGTGCTGATGCAAATATTTGCTCGGTGGCATCGAGTGTTAGCCAGCCCATAACGGGCAATTCAGATGCATTGAGGTTGTTATCCATTAGACTGTATTTAGTGCCGGTATTTGAGCTTTCAACTACCCCCCAAGGGTATGCGGCAGGAGCTGTTTCGTGAACAATAAATACCGCTTTAGCGCCTTGGCGCGCGGCTTCTTCATATTTATAAGTCCAACGACCATAATAAGTCATGGCATTACCAGTAAATAACGTATCGTCTTGAGTGGCAAAGCCCGGATCATTTACCAGCACAATAACGGTTTTACCGGTTACATCAATATTGGCGTAGTCGTTCCAGTTATATTCAGGGGCATTTATACCATAACCGACAAAGACCACATCAGAATTGCGAACATCAATAACAGGCTGTAATTGTTTAGTACGAGCAGTAAAGTCTTTACCCGCTTTAAAGCTTAAATCACCCATGGTCAATTGCATGTTTTGATCTGCGGTGATCATGGCCATTTTAACCGGATGTAAAAAATCACCGTTATAGGCACCAGTTAACCCTATGGCTTTGTATTGTTCACTCAAATAGCCAACGGTTTTTACTTCACCCAATGTTAATGGACCGCGACCTTCAAAGTCATCAGAGGCAAGGGTTTTAATATGTTGTTTTATATTTTTTAAACTAACCCCTGGGCTGTTTTCAAGCGAGGAAGTGGGGGTTGCAGGCTCTGAGCAACCGGTTAGTACAATAACTAAAAAAATGTGATGGTTTTTATATAAAACATAATAACTTAAAAAGAATAATTTCCCCCTAACAATAACGCCAAATAACGACACAATGTGAATTATTATCTATTTTAAACTTATTTTCATGCAGGCTGCCTCTTTGGCTCTTTACCCATTAATCGCCTTTAGGTAAGTTAAAAACAACAACAAAAGGAATAAGCTAAATGAAGCAATTTAATCGTCGAGACTTTTTAAAGGCAGCCAGTGTGGCTGCCGCTGCGGGTGTAGTTAGTGGCTGTGCATCTAGTGGCAGTGTTCATACTAGCGCGCCCATGCAACAAGGGCGCTCCGTTATCGGTTTGGTCGCACCTAAAATGGATGTGGTTAGAATAGGGTTTATTGGTGTGGGTCAGCGCGGGTATGGCCATGTAAAGCGTATGAGCCATATTGAAGGCACTCAAATAGTGGCTATTTGCGATACTCATACAGAGGTTTTAGAACGTGCCGCTAGTTATTTAGTTGATAAGGGGGTGGCAAAGCCTGCATTGTATAGTGGCAGTGAGCGCGCTTATCAACAAATGCTCGAACGACAAGACATTGATATTGTGATTATTTCAACACCATGGGCATGGCATGCGCCAATGGCTATCGATACCATGAACAGCGCAAAACATGCTTTTGTTGAAGTGCCTCTGGCACTGACTGTTGATGAAATGTGGCAAATTGTCGATACCGCAGAGCGTACGCAAAAAAACTGCATGATGATGGAAAATGTTAACTACGGCCGCGACGAGTTAATGGTATTAAACATGGTACGCCAAGGTGTATTTGGGGAGCTGTTACATGGCGAAGCGGCGTATATTCATGAACTGCGCTGGCAAATGAAAGAGCTTGAGCACAAAACAGGCTCATGGCGAACGCAGTGGCATGCAAGACGTGACGGTAATTTATATCCTACGCATGGATTAGGGCCGGTATCGCAATACATGAATATAAATCGTGGCGATCGGTTCGATTTTTTAACCTCAATGAGCTCACCTTCACTTGGCCGAAGCGCCTATGCGCAACGTGAGTTTGCTGCCGATCATCCCCGTAACCAGCTCAATTATATTGCTGGTGACATGAACACGACGCTGATTAAAACTCTCAAAGGGCGTAGTATTATGGTGCAGCACGATACGACAACCCCTCGACCGTACTCACGACATAACTTAATACAAGGCACGAATGGCGTGTTTGCAGGTTTCCCTAATCGTATTGCCCTTGAAACTGGTGGCTCAAAAAGTTTTCATGAGTGGGATTATGATATGAGCGGATGGTATGAGCAGTACGACCATCCCTTATGGACAAAAATGGGTGAAGAGGCGCAGCGCAATGGTGGCCACGGTGGCATGGACTTTTTAATGTTTTGGCGGATGATTTACTGCTTAAGAAATGGCGAACCGCTAGATCAAGATGTTTATGATGGGGCGGCATGGTCGGTCATTTCGCCGTTATCAGCCCAATCTGTGAGTGAGCGTAGCCGCTCAATAGATATTCCCGATTTTACTCGCGGAGCATGGCAAACCGCACAGCCTTTGGGCATTGTAAGCTAAGCCAAATAAAAAAAGAGCGCATGCGCTCTTTTTTTATTTATTGGATATGTTTATTAGCTACTTCTCACATCGACCTTGAGTTTAAGCTTTTGGCCTGGCTGTAAGTATTTTTGTCCAGCCAAGTCATTCCATTTAATTATATCGCTCACGTTTAAATTAAACTTAGAGGCTATACGCGCTAATGAATCACCTCGACGCACTTTATAAGTAATAGTGCGGTTGGTGTTATTCGCTGACTCTTTAGGCTTATTTGCTGATTTATAAACAACCAATTTTTGATTTAAACGCAGCACTGCATTTTTCTTCAGCTTATTCCACTTAGCTAATTCACCCATAGTGACATCGTATTCGCGGCTTATGTCCCACAATGTGTCGCCACTTTTTACAGTGTGTGAGAGCTTAGTACGCAAACTTTTATTAGCGGCCGCGCGTACTTGCTGAGGTAAATGTTCACTGTTAATTTTACCATCAGTTAGCGGTACTAAAATTTGTTGGCCAACACGAATTACGTTTGAATCAAGCTTATTTAATGACTTTATTGCATTGGTGCTAGTGGTAAATTTACTGGCAATCACCGACAGGCTATCACCTTTTTTAACTTTGTATTGTTGCCAGCGAAGGCGATTTTTAATGTCAGTTACAGCCAGTTTTTCTGTAAATTGCTCTACTTTATCGGTGGGTATTAATAAAAAGTGTGGGCCATCAGGGTCTGTTGCCCAGCGGTTAAATCCAGGGTTTAGTCTGTATAGCTCGGTGAGAGTCATGTCAGCCATGTCGGCTGCCAGCGCTAAATCAATTTGTGACTCAATATTAACCACTTCAACCACTTGTGCGTTAATAATAGGCTTCCACGACACATTAAAATCATCAGCGCGCTTTAATAAATCGGCTAATGCTAATAATTTAGGCACGTAGGCAGTGGTTTCACGAGGTAAATCAAGTGACCAAAAATCGGTAGGTAAATGCTTTTTACGATTCTTTTTAATCGCACGCAGTAAGCGGCCTTCACCTGAGTTATAAGCTGCAATTGCGTTCAGCCAGTCACCCTCAAGGGTTTTGTGTAAGTATGAGAGATAATCAAGCGCTGCGCGAGTTGATTGCACAATGTCGCGACGGCCGTCATACCACCAGTTTTGTTTTAAATCAAAACGCTCGCCGGTTGCTGGCATAAATTGCCAAATACCCGATGCGGTGCGGTGTGAGTAGCCGTATGGGTCAAACGCACTTTCTACTATGGGTAATAGTGCAATTTCGATTGGCATTTCACGCTTTTCAATTTCTTCAACAATAAAATGCAAATACGGCTCAGCACGTTTAGAAATACGATCTAAGTATGCTTGATGGCGCGCATAATAGTTACGCTCAGCGACCACTGGGCGATTTTGGGGAATATCGATAGATAATTGGTAACGAATACGCTCCCAAACATCGTCAAACACAGGGGCTTCCTCTTCGATATCGTTCACTTGTTGATATTGCGCATTCATCATCAGCGCCGTGCTAATATCGTTTGGGCTTGCGCCTTCAAGTTGGTCTTGTGCCTGATTTTGTGAATCTGTGTTTAACGTTGTCAGTGTTTGACAACCGCTTAGCGTCATCGCTAAGACCAATAAAAGAGGAGATTTATTCATAAATACCAATACATAGGGTAAAAAACTCGGCGAATACTACCCATAATGAGTCAACATTGCCACTTATGACCGTTAAAAGTTCCAAACAAATATGATTAGAAAATGTTAACTTATTGTTTGTTAACTAATCGTTTTATTATTGTTGTTGCTAGCGCATGTTTAACCTTAAGAGAGCAACAGGCCTTAATTAAAAATGATCTTTGAACTTTCTCAGACTAGCAAAGTTTTCCCAAGGTTCATTGTTTTTTGTAACTAAACAATATTCTTTTGGTATTAATTCTGTAATGTTTGGCAAATTACTACGCATAAAAGGATTAATTTTTAGCTCATTGCCTATGGTACTTGGCAACGTTATTTCATCTTCATTACGTAAGTGATCAACCTGTTCACTGTAGGCGAGTAGTTCAGGGTTTCGTGGCTCAACCGCTTTTGCAAACGCCAAATTCGCTTGGGTGTATTCATGAGTGCAATACACTTTGCAATCACTCGGTAGTGCGCTAAGTTTATTAAAGGAATGCCACATTTGTTCAGGCGTGCCTTCAAATAAACGTCCGCAACCACCGCTAAATAATGTGTCGCCAGTAAAGGCAAGTGCATCATTAACATAACAAATGTGATCAAGGGTATGGCCTGGCGTAGCAATAATCTCAAATGGGGTGTTTAATACGGTAATTGTTTGGCCTTCATTTAAAGGGTCTGTTATTCCTTCGAATGGACTATTACGAGGGCCGTAAACCGCGATATTTGGATATTGCTTTACTAATTTTGCTACGCCATCAGTATGATCATAATGATGATGGGTAATTAAAATACCGCCAAGAGTTAGACTGTGTTGTGCTAAATACTCAAAAACCGGCGCTGATTGCCCAGGGTCTACCACCCACGCTTGATTGTTGTGCTCAGTGGTTAAGCACCAAATGTAGTTATCAGAAAAGGCTTTAATTGCTTTGACTTGCACCATGTGTCGTTGCTCTATAAAGTGGTATTTAATTTGTATTATAACGAGCTTATATAATGAAACCAGCCCTTAGTTTCCAAGAAGGTCCTAAACCGTTGTCATGGCAGCAGTTTCCGCATGGTGATTATTTACGTTGTGGTATAGAGCGTAAATTATCACCGTGGTTACCACGCATGTTTGGCTATCATATGCTTAAACTGGGTAATTTAAGTGGCGAGTTAGATACCAGTAAAAGTACCATTAAACATCAAGTGTGCGTTGCAGAGCCGGGCCCTTGCACTGGCGTAGTGGCTGATATAGACGAGCTTCCCTTTTATGAGCACAGTATAGATGCTTGCATTATGAGCCATTGTTTAGAGTATCATTCCGATCCGCATCATATATTGCGAGAGGCTCATCGCACGCTTATTCCTGGTGGTTATATAGCAATTACAGGGTTTAATCCGTTTAGCTTTTGTGGATTAGCGCAATTATTGCCATTTAGCCGTCAAAAATTACCGTGGACAGGACGCTTTTTTACTCCCGCACGGGTAAAAGATTGGCTAAATTTGCTCGGATTTGAAATTGTGGCCGATGAGCGCTTTATTTACTCGTCGTTGGCGCGTGGTAACCGGTTGTCGCGGTTTGCGTTTTGGCGCAGCTTTACTAAGCAATATTTAAAGCCTATGGGCAGTGTGTATTTGCTGGTGGCACGAAAGCGTGTTGCGCCACTTACGCCAATAAAACCAAAGTGGCATGCACGACCACAATTTGTGCCAATAAAAGGGGGAGGGCTTAGGCAGACCTCAAAACAACATTATCAGCAAAATAAAAAATAGCACGATGGTTTAGGGTTACGGTTGGTAACCTTCATCATCAATTAAAGTGTTACTACTGGCTGCATCACGGGCTAAATCATCAACAATTTCATTATATTTATGGCCACTATGACCTTTTACCCATTTCCAGGTAACGTCGTGCTCGGCGCAGGCTTTATCGAGACGTTTCCATAAGTCGACATTTTTTACTGGTTTTTTAGCCGCAGTTTGCCAACCCCGTTTTTTCCAATTGGTGATCCACGACTCAATGCCTTGTTTTACGTATTGGCTATCGGTAGTCAGGGTAACAGGGCATGAACGATTAAGTGATTCTAGCGCAACAATGGCTGCGAGCATTTCCATGCGGTTGTTTGTTGTGAGTTTGTAACCTTGGCTTAATTTTTTTTCATGGGCTTCATAAATCATAAAAATACCATAACCACCGGGGCCTGGATTACCTAAACACGAACCATCGGTGTAAATCTCTACGGTTTTTTGCACTGTTTTACCTTGATATTATGTACAATAAAGTGATTATAGAAAGATACCAGAGTCAGGCTTAATTCGATATGGCACGCAGACAAATAGTTTTAGATACAGAAACCACCGGCATCGACCCTAAACAAGGGCATCGTATCATTGAGATAGGCTGTGTGGAGCTAATGAATCGCCGGTTAACCGGCAATAATTTTCACGTTTACATAAATCCACAACGCAGCATTGAAGAAGAAGCAATCGATGTTCACGGTATTACCAACGAATTTTTACGCGACAAACCGCTTTATCGTGATATTGCCCAAGAGTTTTTTGACTATATTAAAGGAGCTGAGCTAGTTATTCATAATGCGCCGTTTGATATTGGTCATATGGATAATGAATTTGCGTTATTAAATCAGGGTTATCAAAATACCCATAGTTTTTGTGGGGTACTTGATACCCTTAAAATGGCCCGTGACTTGCACCCAGGACAAAAGAACAACCTAGATGCATTGTGCCGTCGCTACGATGTTGATAACACTAAGCGTACGCTACACGGCGCATTACTGGATTCAGAAATCTTAGCCGATGTTTACTTGGCAATGACCGGGGGCCAAGTAAAACTAAATCTTAATCAAAATAAAGATGACTCAAGTGAAGATCAAAAAGGGGGAATTAGGCGCTTAACTAGTGATAGAGCCCCGTTGGTAGTTATAAAAGCAAGTGATACAGAGCAAAGCGCACATCAAACGCGTTTAGATATTGTACAAAAAGAGGGCGGCCATTGTTTATGGCGCGCTGAATAGGCATTATTATGAAAACGCTATTAATAGTTTCACTGTATTTAATTGTCGTGTGTTTCACTCCCGAGGCGCACAGCATTAAACAAGTTGAAGAGTTAAAAGGCAGCGGTAAGCAAAATGAAATACCGCTACTTGATAACCGTTTTCGTATTGATGATAAAATTGATGAAATAACATTAATGTTTTTTAGGCGTCCAGGCTCGCCTGCCGTTATTTTAGTTAGACCCGATGGTACTAAATACTTTGCAACGAATGCGGTAAGAAACACCAGCCTAGATTGGTACGACGAATTAAATTACGATTTAGTAGTTATTCGTAACCCTATGCCTGGCCCATGGCAAGTGATTGGCCAAATAATGCCAGAGAGTCGCATAGTTGTTGTTGGTGAGCTTTCGCTTGAGGTTGAGCCATTACCTGAACTACTATTTCAGGGAGAAACGATAAAGGTAACCGGTAAGCTTTTAAATGATGGCAAGCCTATTGACGCCAATCTATTCAACGATGCGGTATCGCTCAATGTGAGTTTTGTGAGCACCAATAATGAAAATTTTGAAAACTTTGGTGCGGGTATACAACAAGTTGCTGAATTTAAAGACGATGGCTATGGGTTTGATGAAAGTGCCAACGATGGTGTATTTACCGGAGAGTTTACCTTAAATTTTACCCCTGGAGAGTGGCGGCCAGAGCTTTATATTACTACTGATGTATTGGAGAGGCGTGTCGTTCAAGACACTATTGTTGTGCATGAACCGCCTTTTAGTTTCACCCCACTTGAAGCAACAGTGGAAGGAGATGATCACCGTATTACTATAAATATTGATGAAAAGTTATTAAAGCCTGAAACCGTGATCATGCAAGGGAAAATTTATTATCCCAATAACGAAGAGCAAATATTTTATTTAGATACTAACAGCACAGCAACCAGAGAACTGGCTTTACAAGATCACGGCTGGGGACGTTATAATATTGAAATTTCTGTGTTTGGCTCAACAGTGAATGACAGAGAGTTTGTGGCTACGTTGCCCACTTATTTATTTGAAATAGAAAGACCGATTGAAGTTATTCCAGAAATTCCCGTAGTCAGTGTAACCAAGCTAGAAAATATCACACCTCCTGTTACTAAGCCAAAAACAATGTCAACCGGTGTAATGGTAAGTTTAATTATCGGTGGAAACTTGGCCATTTTATTAATTGGTTGGCTATGTATTCGTATTTTTGTACAGAGAAAGCCAATAAAACTTAAATTAAACTTTGCTTTTTTAAAGAAAAAAACAGTAACCGATACAAATAAAGCTGATCAGCAAAAAACAGCTGATGCAGAAAACGGCTCAAAAAATGACAAAACAGGTGAAATTTTAAACCTTTCGATGTCAGATGACTAAAAAACCTGTAAAAAAACAAAAAAGCCCTTGACGAAGTAGGGGCTGGTTCGTATTATTCACGCCGCTGTCAGGGGACACTCAGATAGCAACGAAAATGTGGAGTGGTAGTTCAGTTGGTTAGAATACCGGCCTGTCACGCCGGGGGTCGCGGGTTCGAGTCCCGTCCACTCCGCCAATTTTCGACAATTTGTAAGTAAAGCTGGAGTGGTAGTTCAGTTGGTTAGAATACCGGCCTGTCACGCCGGGGGTCGCGGGTTCGAGTCCCGTCCACTCCGCCAACACTTACACAACATATGGTTGTAAAACATATTCTTATTATGGAGTGGTAGTTCAGTTGGTTAGAATACCGGCCTGTCACGCCGGGGGTCGCGGGTTCGAGTCCCGTCCGCTCCGCCAATAAGAAAAATAACAGTTTAAATATACGCTGGAGTGGTAGTTCAGTTGGTTAGAATACCGGCCTGTCACGCCGGGGGTCGCGGGTTCGAGTCCCGTCCACTCCGCCAACAAATTAAGTAATGACAAGTAAAAAGATATCTCTGCGGAGTGGTAGTTCAGTTGGTTAGAATACCGGCCTGTCACGCCGGGGGTCGCGGGTTCGAGTCCCGTCCACTCCGCCACTTGTTATTTCCTCAATAACAAGCTTATCAAATCTTTGAATAAAACATATTTTGGCTATTCGCTAGTCGGTCACAGTCAATAAGCAAACCCCAATAGGCTTGAATTAAAAAACTCATAGTTTAATTTTTAGTTAAGTTCGCAGCTTTACGTGTTATCAAAATTCAAATTATCTTTTAAAACAGTTTATATTGGCTTGAGGCTAAGCCATAACACCGTAGCTGTTAAAACTTGTCTTTAGTGTCAAAACGGTAGGGTAAGTTGCTGTTGATGACAGAGGTGGTTTCAGAGCTTCTTAAACTTTTTCACCTTTGCTAATACCAATTTTATTAAAACATGATCATTCTAGCGTATTAAATAATCCGTTACCTGCGTTAAAAATTATTTATATAGAACAACTATGTATCATAATTTTCGCCTTGTTATCGACTTATTTCTTTGTCGCTATAATAGATCACTAATTTAATGCAATTGGTATAACAAAGATCTATTACTATTAAGGAGTGGGGCTATTTTTATCTTTAGTGTTGTTTCAAAAGCGATTTCAATGGTTTTATTCTGCATAAAAAATTACTTATAATGCCATGCTAATTTAAAGGGATATTTTATGATTGAAGTGATTGGCCTAAATAAGCAGTTTTCTGACAACGTAATTTACCGCGATTACAACAAAGTGTTTAGCAGCCAAAAAGTGTGTATTGATGCACCTAATGGTCAAGGTAAAACTACGTTACTTATGATGCTAGCGGGGCTTGAAAAGCCGCAAAGTGGCACATTTTTATTTGCAGGGAAAATACCTAAAGAGTTAGGTAAGCAGGTCGCTATTGCTACTGACCGTATTGCGTTACCCGAGTTTTTAACTGCCCAGCAAATTATGCATTTATCTGTTAATACACTGGGTTGCCCATGGCCTGATGCCATTATTAGCGGTTTTAATTTTAGTGAATTCCTTAATACGCGTTTTGATGCATTGTCATCTGGCAATCAAAAAAAGTGCCAGTTAATTTTAGCATTAATGCGCAAAGCACCTTATCTATTACTTGATGAGCCTAGCGCAGCGCTTGATCAGGCAAGTATCCAATATTTACTCTCCTTACTTGACGCTTACTTAGCAGATAAACCAAACGGGCAAATTATTATTACTTGCCACGAGCCTGCGCCATTTGTTGAACATGGCTTTGAGTGCATCTCGTTATGAATATTGCTTTTAGTAAACACTTATTAACCCAATATAGAGTATTTATGGGTTACCGGTATTTAGCTTATCAGCTAGAGCTTAAGCAATTATTGTTACAACTAAAAAGCTTCGGGTTGTTATTTTTAGTGGTGTTAGGCTCGTCAGTATTGGGGTTGATATTGCTACTTTTTTTAGGTTTAGGGAAAATTATAGACAGTAGCGCAGCATCTCAATACAGCGCACAAATGGCGTTGTTTTATTTGTTACTACAAAGTGTGATGCTTAGCGCAATGAAATCAGCGATTAAAAATAGTTACCAGCGGTTATTTCAGCGCACTATTGCGCGATCAGTTTGGTTATATTTAATCGATATTAAATTATTAACGCTCAGTAATGCATGGCTAATAGCCAGTGTATTAATTGCACTGGATTTATCGCTGTCACAATGGGTTGAAGTACCGCATTTTATTGTATTTATGTTGCTGCAGTTTAGCTTGGGCATTTTGTGTTTATACAAACCCAGCGCGTTGGGTTATGGCTTTTTGTTTAGCGCGATATTAGTGTGTGTTCCTATTCATATACAATCGCTCACTTATCATATGGGCTTTGCTTTATTGTTTGCGCTGAGTCTTTTTGTTCCCGTGGTTAATATCAACGGGCGAATTGCAGTAAGTTCATTATTTGGCTTTTGGTGTTGTTATTTACTAAACCATAGCTGGGTACTTGTTTGGCGTGTGTCGCTACTTTTATCTGTATTTATGGCATATGCTACGCTAATAAACGAACGTGCTGATTTAGTGCCCATATTTGCGGTATTGGCCATGGCTTTTATTGTGCTTTTTAGTAGCTCATTGCAATTTGATTGCGGTAGGGTGTATGAGCAGTATCGATTATTTTTTAAAACATGCGAGCAAGAACGCGCCTTTTATATCAGCCAGTTTTTATCTAGCATATTGCTGTTTTTAGTCGCCACAATAAGTTATAGCGTTATTTTTGGTTACACTCATATTGTATTATTTGTCATTGGAAATATGTGGTGTGTATTACAGGTTTACCTTGCACAAAAAAACCAGCGCATTATGCGCTGGTTTGGCTAATTACAACAGGGTTGCTGCTCTCACTTTACAAAACATGAATTAAGCAGCATTGGCCTTTTTAGAAACGCTGTTACGCGCTGCCTTGCCGGCAAGTAAATCGGCAGGGTCAAAGTCGTCAACGTTAATAACGTCTAAGCGAGCTTGTTCAACAGCTGCTAACTTATCAGCTTCAGCTTGGCTTAAAATGCCCGCTTCTAGCCCCATTTGCGCCACTTTATCTAGTTGGAAGAATGGCAATTTAACGCCTTTCTCTTTACATACACGCTCAAACAATGGCTCTACTTCTAGTACGTCTTTAAGCGTTTGCTCTTGACGCCCTACAAGGTTAAGCGGCTCATTAGTTAGGTATACGTAACTAGCTAAACGATTACGCGTTTCACTGGGCACTTGTAAAATTTGCGCTAATTTATGTTCTAGTTTGTCAGTAGGTTTACGAACCGGACGACCAAACGGGAATAACAATACTTTTAAAACACCACGTAGTGGAGCCGACGGCATGTTATTGATTAAATCAGCAAGTGCACGCTGGCAGTGGTAAAGGTGATCCTGACAGCTCCATTGAACCAATGCAAAATCTTCTTTTTTACGGCCTTCGTCGTTGTAACGTTTTAGCGTTGCAGATACTAAATAAAGGTAACTTAATAAGTCGCCTAAACGTGCTGAAATACGTTCTTTACGTTTAAGAGAACCACCAAATACTGCCATGCTAATATCTGACATCAGCGCAAGTGATGCACTAAAGCGTGAAGCTATACGGTAAAACTCAGCTGTTTCGTCTTTGTATGGCACGCTAGTAAAGCGAGCGCCAGTAAGTGCAAGCCATTTAGTGCGTACTAAGTTAGACATAGTAAAGCCAATGTGGCCCATGAGCGCTTTATCAAATACATTCAGCGCTTCTTCGCGGTCTTCAATTTCACACGCACCTAGCTCGGTAAGTACAAATGGATGACAACGAATTGCACCTTGACCATAAATAATCATATTACGGGTCAAGATGTTTGCACCTTCAACAGTAATGGCAATAGGTGCACCTTGATAGCCACGACCCAAATAGTTATTTGGCCCAAGCATGATCCCTTTACCGCCAAGTACATCCATTGCATGAATGGTTGCATCGCGCATTTGCTCTGTTAGGTGGTATTTAACGATGGCAGAAATAACCGAAGGCTTTTCACCTAAATCAACCGCGCCTGTAGACATGCTAACAGCTGCATCAGAGCTATATGCATAACCAGCAAGTTTTGCCATTGACTCTTCAACCCCTTCCATTTTACCAATAGGTAAACGGAATTGACGACGAATACGGCTATAAGCACCCGTTGCAGTGGCAATCATTTTAATACCACCGGCTGAGTTTGACGGCAATGTGATTGCACGACCCACTGATAAACATTCAACCAGCATACGCCAGCCTTGGCCAGCCATTTCTGGACCTCCAATAATGTAATCAAGGGGGACGAAAATATCTTTACCGCGAGTAGGGCCATTTTGGAACGGCACATTAAGCGGAAAGTGACGACGACCAATTTCTACCCCAGGGGTATCTGTTGGAATAAGCGCACAGGTAATGCCTGGCTCTTTAACATCGCTCAATAGGCCATCAGGGTCTTGTAGTTTGAAGGCTAAACCAAGAACCGTCGCCACTGGTGCAAGTGTAATATAACGTTTGTTCCATGTAAGGCTGACACCCACAACCTCTTCACCATTCCATTGGCCTTTACACACTACACCGTAGTCTGGAATTGCGCTTGCATCAGAACCTGCTTCTGGAGAAGTAAGTGCAAAACACGGGATTTCTTGGCCACTCGCTAAACGAGGCAGGTAATGATTTTTTTGATCTTCAGTACCGTAGTGCTGTAATAATTCACCTGGGCCTAACGAGTTAGGTACACCAACAATAGACGACAGCAATGTTGATTTACTGGTTAGCTTTTGCAGTACACATGATTGTGCAAATGCAGAAAATTCTAAGCCGCCATATTCCTTTTTAATGATCATGGCAAAGAATTTGTTATCTTTTAGGTATTGCCATACATCTTGAGGAAGATCAGTTAGCTCATGAGTCGCTTCCCAATCGTCCAGCATGCTACATACAACCTCAACAGGGCCGTCTATAAACGCTTGTTCTTCAATAGTTAATTTAGGTACTGGGTACTGGTGCAGTTTTTTCCAGTCTGGGTTACCACAAAATAAATCGGCTTCCCACCAAGTTGTGCCGGCATCAATAGCTGACTTTTCTGTGTCAGACATAGTTGGCGTTACTTTTTTGAATACCTTAAAGATAGGCTTGATAATATACTGCTGACGAACGCCAGTAACGGAAAGAGGCACTGCGATGATTAAAAAAATCAACCAGCTTATTAAACCAAAAGCACCTGCAAAGGTACCAATTAATAATGTTGCGGCAGAAACACCAAGTGCTGTGTTCCAACTCGCTCTGTGGTAAAGCGCAATGCTAAGCAGTGCGATTAAACCGAGTGTGAATATGAGTGTCATTGCTAATTCCTTAATAGAGGTCAGACCACCTCGTTTAGAGTAGCGCTAGTAACGCTAAGTTTCAAGTACAATTACATAGATAAAAGTGTAGTTACTGCTGCGATTAGTACAATGTACTTTCCTTTATACGTTGTATAGAGCCGTGGTGGTTTAAATCGAGTTATATCACTAAAGACAAAAGGTATTAAAAAATCAATTAATCTAGTAGTAATATAGGTTTAATTAAGTAAATATACTTATGATAATCAGTGTACGCTTAATAAAAATAGAACGATATCTATGTTCAGCTTTTAAAGGTTTATTTATTTTATGTGTGAATTACTTGGCATGTCGGCCAATGTACCAACGGATATTTGTTTTAGTTTTTCAGGGTTGTTGGAGCGCGGTGGCAATACGGGGCCGCACAAAGATGGTTGGGGCATTACTTTTTATGAAGGTAAAGGTTGCAGAACCTTTAAAGATCCCGAGCCAAGTTATCAGTCAGAAATAGCAAAGTTGGTAAAAGCGTACCCGATTAAAAGCGTATCGGTCATAAGTCATATTCGCCAAGGCAACCGTGGGCGAGTGTGTCTTGAAAATACTCATCCGTTTACTCGGGAGTTGTGGGGGCGTGAAATAACGTATGCCCATAACGGGCAGCTTTCAAATTATCATGATTTAAAACCCGAATATTATCGGCCAGTGGGTAATACTGATAGCGAGCTGGCATTTTGCTGGTTGCTTGACAAAATTCGTGAAAAGTACCCGCAGCGACCAAGTAATATGGCCTCTGTATTTAGATACGCCGCTAAGCTTTCGCATACGTTACGAGAAAAAGGTGTGTTTAATATGCTATTAACTGATGGGGTATTTGTACTGGCGTATTGTACTAACAACTTGCATTACATTACGCGCAGGGCGCCCTTTGGTAAAGCGACGCTTATTGATGCCGATATGGTGGTAGATTTTCAACAAGAAACCACACCAAACGATGTAGTAACGGTTATAGCAACCAGACCGCTGACAAATGATGAGCGCTGGCAAAAAATGCAACCAGGAGAATTTGCATTATTTAAAATGGGTGAATTAATGTAGTTTGGGTAAAAAGAAACGAAACCCAACTTAAAGTTTCAAATTAATAAAATGTATAAGTATTAAAAATGAAAGGCCCAAATGATGATTATCACACTTGGGCCTTTCGTTTGCTTATTGTAAACAAATTATTCGGGTGTTAGGTCGTGTTTAATTTCTGCAGGTAAAACAGGTGGATTGATCACGGTAAATGAGTTCATCTGCACTTCAAATTGCTCTACCCCTTTTTCGCCTTTCCACATACGTACCAACATGAAATCCATTTCAGGTGCAAACCACGCTAAGGCTTGGCGTTTGTCATTGTCGTATAAACGTTTTACTTTAATGGCTTCTACGTTACCAATCGGTAAGGAAATCATTTCGGTTTCTACTACTTCAAAGTCGTAGTCACGGCAATTACCTTTTTTATCAACTAACGGAAACGAGAAACGGGTTTTACCTTGTTTTAGACCCTCTCGAACTTGCACTTGATAAGAGATCCCGTCTTGAAAATTATCATGCCATTGGCATTTTAACGGGTAATCACTGGAGTTGCTGGTGACGGTTTTTGTTTGACGGTCAAAGTTAATTTCGTACTCTTTGTCAGGCCCTGTGCCTGTGCGGATCATAGCGTATTTAATAGGCTCAACTTTATTATTAGCAAAGCGAAAGGTTGATGACTCCTGACGTGAATCAGAAAAAATCATCCATTCAATATCGCTGCGGTAGGTTACTTGGTAGTTATCATTGTTAAGCTTTTTAAGCGTACGCTCAGCTTTACCATGGGTGCTGCCTTTGCGCAAAATATCATAGCTAGCTTGGAATTGAGTTAACTCACCTGCAATCAGGCTGGTAGGCAGTAATAAAGTGCCTGCACATACTAGCCAGGCACCTAATTTTTTATTTTGGGTAGTGCGCGCCGTGTGCAGGAAGTTGTTTTTCGTCAAGAACTGCATAATCTGCTTCCATCGTAAGTCGTTGTTCACTGAACCATTTGACCACCAAAGGATAAATTATGTGCTCTTGCGCATGCACACGTTTCGCGAGCGTCTCTGCTGTATCGTCTGCTAATACAGGCACTTTAGCTTGAAGAATAACGGGTCCGCCGTCTAATTCTTCAGTAACAAAGTGAACACTAACGCCGTGAACGTCGTCTTTTGCATCAATTGCTCTTTGGTGGGTATTCAGCCCTTGGTACTTAGGCAACAAAGATGGATGAATGTTCAACATTTTTCCAACATATTTTTGCACTAAGCTTGGGGTTAGAATACGCATAAACCCAGCTAATACAACTAGATTTGGTTCAAAAGAGTCAATTATATGCATTAACTGGGCATCGTACGCTTCGCGTGAGTCAAACTCTTTATGACTCAGCACGTGTGTGGCAATACCAGCATTTTTTGCACGCTCTAACCCATATGCGTCTGCTTTATTACTAATAACAGCCGCAATATGAGCGTTTATCTCGCCGCTTTCACAGGCATCAATAATGGCTTGTAAATTAGAGCCACTGCCTGAAATCAAAACTACTAGACGAGTGGGTGCCATTACGCAGCACCACCTACAATTTCAACTTGCTCTTGACCTGCAACCGCATCTTGAATCTCACCAAGGTGCCATGCATTTTCGCCAAGGTCTTTTAAAATATTTAAGCTGTTATTAAGTTGGTCCGCAGGGACAACTAGCACCATGCCTACGCCACAGTTAAATGTGCGGTACATTTCGTGAGTGGTAATATTGCCGTTTTCTTGTAGCCAATTAAATACAGTTGGCCACTGCCAGCTATCACCTTTCACAACTGCTTTAGCCGATTCAGGTAATACGCGTGGAATATTTTCCCAAAAGCCGCCACCAGTAATGTGCGAAAGGGCATGCACGTCTACTTGCTTGAACAACTCAAGTAAGGGTTTAACGTAAATGCGTGTTGGCTCTAAAAGGTGTTCACCTAAGGTTTTGCCATCAATCACTTGATTAGTATCAGCGTTAGAGATTTCTAAAACTTTACGAATTAAAGAGAAACCATTTGAGTGAGGGCCGCTAGAAGCAAGCGCGATTAGTTGATCGCCTGCAGCCACTTTAGTGCCATCAATAATTTTAGATTTTTCTACCACACCGGTGCAAAAACCTGCCATGTCGTAGTCTTCACCATCATACATACCTGGCATTTCAGCTGTTTCGCCACCAATTAGGGCACAACCTGAAATTTCACAACCTTTACCAATACCGGTTACTACGTCGGCTGCTGTGTCTACATCTAGTTTACCCGTTGCATAGTAATCAAGAAAAAACAGGGGTTCAGCGCCTTGTACTATTAAGTCGTTTACACACATAGCAACTAAATCAATACCTACTGTATCGTGTTTTTTGAGGTCAATCGCTAAACGCAATTTTGTGCCTACACCATCGGTGCCTGCCACAAGTACGGGTTGCTTATAACCTTCAGGAATTTCGCACAGTGCGCCAAAACCACCAATTCCGCCCATCACTTCAGGACGACGCGTTTTTTTAACTACGCCTTTAATACGCTCAACAAGTGCATTACCAGCGTCGATATCTACGCCCGCGTCTTTATAGCTTAGAGACTGTTTTTGTTCACTCACAGATTTTCCTCAAAATAGTTGCTTTGATGCTTACTTAGAAACGCGCGTATTTTACAACAATTGCAAGGTCGCGGCTAGTTGAAATCTAGATTTGATTTTAAAGACAAGGACACTTGTCCGCTAGTTGCTGTATTAGTAAACAAAAAAAGCGCCCAATGGCGCTTTTTAATATGGAAATAAAAATTAATACTACAAATTAGGCTTTAGCTGTAAGTATCGCTCTAAGTGGTGCAGGGTAGCCTTCAATGGTTTTACTGGTGTCAGCGGGGTCTAAAAAGTCAACTAAAGATTCGTTTTCCATCCAGTCAGTTTTACGCTGCTCGTCGAGCGTTGTAATAGCACAATCTTTAATTTGCACATCTTTAAAGCCAACACGTTCCATCCACAATTTTAATGCCGCAGTGCTTGGAATAAACCATACATTACGCATTTTCGCGTAGCGGTCGGTCGGTACTAATACGGTGTTTTCATCGCCTTCAATAACTAATGTTTCAAGCACGAGTTCTCCGCCTGGGCGAAGCTGTGCTTTTAATTGCGCTAAAAAGTCGATAGGGGAACGACGATGATAAAGCACCCCCATTGAAAATACCGTATCAAACGCTTTGAGCTCTGGCAGGGCTTCTACACCTAATGGTAACAAATGCACGTTTTCATCTGGGTTAAAGTGTTTAATTGCCTGAAACTGACATAAAAATAAGTCAGATGGGTCAATACCCACTACAAACTGAGCACCTTCACCGCGCATACGCCATAGGTGATACCCCGAGCCACAACCAATATCTAATACAGTACGGCCTTTTAATGGCTCAATATGCGGCAGGAGTCGATCCCATTTCCAGTCACTGCGCCATTCGGTATTTATTTCAATACCGTGAACGTTAAACGGGCCTTTACGCCAAGGCATCATCCGTTTTAATAAATGCGTAGTTTGTTTTTGCTCGCCTTCAGTCATTTCGCCAGGCGCGCCGATAGCTACTTTGCTGACAATATCAACCTGATTTGTAGATACGTCAGGTAAGTTTTTCAGCACTTTTTGCCATTGCGGCAAATCGCCATGGCTTGCCTCTTGTTGCCAATGCTTTAATTGTGCTGGCAAAGTTTCGAGCCAGTGGCTAAGTGGGCTTTGTGCAATTGCGGCGTAAAATTGGTTAAACCATGCAGACATGTGTCACTCTCTAAATTATTTAATTGCTACCATTGAGCAAAAATTAAAACACTGATACCACACTTGCGTTTGGCTAAAGCCAATATCGCTTAAACGTTGTGTATGTGTACTGAGTGTATCGGGGCGCATCACGTTTTCTATCGCAGTACGCTTTTGGCTGATTTCAAGCTCAGAGTAGCCATTATGGCGTTTAAAATCGTGATGCAACTCAATAAGCAGGTTATCGCATTGCTCGTTTTCAGCTTTAATTTTTTCACTTAATAGCAAAACGCCACCGAGCTTTAAATTAGCGTATATTTTTTCAAGCACCGCTTTGCGCTGCGCAGGTGGAATAAACTGCAGGGTGAAATTCATCGCTATTACTGAGGCATTTTGAATATCAAGTTCGTTAATATCACCTAATGTAACCGTTACAGGAACATCTGATCTAAACCCTTGTAAATGTACCTTACAACGCTCCACCATGGCTTGTGAGTTATCTACAGCAATAATGTGGCAGCTATCTGTTTGAATATTACGGCGCATACTTAGAGTAACCGCCCCTAACGAGCAGCCTAGGTCATACAAATTTGAATTTGGCTGAGCATACTCACCAGCTAATTTCCCCATGGTACTCACAATGGTGGCGTAACCGGGTACCGAGCGCTGGATCATGTCGGGAAATACTTCAACCACGTTTTGATCAAAACTAAAGTCTTTTACTTGTTGCTCAGAGGCATAAATACTGTCTTTTATACTCACGAAGGCAGTCTCTTTGAAAATAATAGTGCTATTTTAACATTTTATGCTGGATAGTCAGTGATAAATTCAGTAGCTTGACTAGAATTATGAAGAATAAGTATAAAAGAGATTATTAAATGAGCAGAAGCAAGGTTATTAGTACCGACGATATATTAGCGACATTATGCCACTCAGTAACGGGTGTACTTTCATCAGCCAGCGGCAACGAGATCAGCTATTCAGCCATGGTACAAAAAATTACCCGCACATGTATGCGACCAGATATAGGCTGTTTTGTTTTATTTGACGGGGGCTTTACCGGCTTAGTTGTTACCAACTTTACGGCGCAAGCGGCCATGGAAATTTATGGCGACTATATGCGTAACATGGGCATGCCAGAAGATGAAATCGCGCACAGCCACTTATCTGATGATGTTTCAAACGTGATGGGTGAGTTGATGAACCAAATAGTAGGCGACTTTACGTCAAAGGTGCGTGATCAACTGCATACCTCTATTACTCAAAACCAACCAAAAATGATGGCTATTAACAAGCAAGTGCAAATTTCGGTTGATACCACTATGGATCGGCCGCAAGCACGTCGCGTAACGTTTACCACTCGCAACCAAAATATCTTTTATTTAGAATTAGCGATGGATAAAACTGAGTTTATTAAACTTCACGATTTTGACATTGTAGAAGCCGTAGACCCAGATGACATTATTGAGAATGAAGCAAAGCAAAAAGCAGAGAAAGAAAAAGCGAAACAGCCAAAGCAAGATGATAGCGACGACGACTTTATGGCCGAGCTAGGGCTTTAATGTTTTATGTAGGTTGGGTTGAGTGAAACGAAACCCAACGAGCTTTTAAGTTCTTAGCTGTCAGATTAGAAAGTGACAATAATAAAAAACGCGATTTAGTATCGCGTTTTTTGTTAACGAGGGCTTTCATTATGAACTCGTGTGTCATTGAATTTTGGCTGACCGCTGACCGCTGACCGCTGACCGCTGACCGCTGACCGCTGACCGCTCAATTATACGGATTCTCACCCATCGCAATAGCCACACAAAAAATCCGTAAATCTAGCTCTAGCTGATGGTACTCTGGCTCCATATGGCAGCAAAGTTTATAAAAGCCTTTATTGTGGTCTTTTTCTTTAAAATGCGCGAGTTCGTGCACCACTAATGCTTTTAATAATGGCTCTGGCGCGCGCAGTAAATCGCTATTTATAGCTAAATCGTGCTTACGGGTTTTACCTTGCATACGGTACGTGTGAGTCCCGAGCGCATTGGTGACCATATCGCCTTGTTTTTTAAAGGCTGCGCGGCCAAACGGCGGAGCGTTTTTTAAATACTGCTTTTTAAGCTCAGTGGCGTAGCTATACAATAACTTATCGCTGGTAATACGATGTGCCTGTGGGTATTTTTTAAGTAAATACTCACTTACCTTTCCTGTTTCTATTAGGCTTAATACTTGCTCAACGATATTGGCAGGGTAGCCGGTAAAGTAACGTGCGTATTCACTCATTATTGTCTCTGTATTTTGAATTTATTTTTAAAAAAGCGCTTGCTGGTGGGCTTCTTTTTCGCCACTAAACGGATTTAGCACGCTGTGATTATACCCCAAATCTTGGCAAAACTGGCGAGCCAGCAAGGGTGCTTCGCGGTTATCAGCGGTATGAAAAAACACATAAGGTGTTTTACCTTCATCGAGCCATTGCTGTACTTTTTTCAGCCACGGCTGGTAATAACGTTTATAGTCATACTCTAAACTGGCAATCACAAACCTCGCCATGGGTTGCTCGCCTGTAGCGATAGCATGCACAGGTAAGTAAGGTTTCTTTTGTTGTGCATCGATTAGCGCTTCGTTTGTAGGTTTTACCGCAAATAATGCGCGGGTATCCATGGCAATACGGTTTATATTATTGGCCATTAATAATTGGTTTAACGAAACTTCAGCATCGCCTTTTTTAAAAAATTCAGGGTGGCGTACTTCAACCCCATAGTTTAGCTTTTTAGGAAGTAAATCTATAAAAGCGGCAAGCTTAGCTAAATGCTGTGGGGCAAACGCTTTAGGTAATTGCAGCATTATTTGCCCTGTTTTTTCAAATAGCGGGGCGAATAAATTAAGCCAATCGGTTAGCTCACGTTGTACGTTAGTAAGCTGGAGTTCGTGACTAAAGCGCCGATGAAATTTAAAGGTAAATTTAAACTCATCAGGTACACTGGCAGCCCAGCGTAATACAGTGTCAGGCGAGGGATCGGCGTAAAAACTAGTATTACCTTCTACCGAATTAAAATGCTGCGCATACTCGCTAAGCATATCGGCATTTTTACACTGGCGTGAAAATAAATTTCCTTTCCATACGTTGCTCGACCACTGCGGGCATCCAATATATAGCATACAAACAAAAGCCTTGTTATAAAGTGCTTGTAGTGTAACAAATAACAAAACGGTGCGCTGTAAATTCAACCTCGAAAGGTAAACACGCCCTAGCATCTTCAACCTACTTGGGTATAATGCAGGGCTTAATTTGATTATTTTGGATTGCTAGCGGTTTTATTTTCATTTTGGTGTTTATAAAAACTTTTAAAACAACGGTGTTTAACCGCTATATGCCTTTTATCTGACAGGAAAACTATGCGCTCTATATACTGCGGACAGCTAAATAAAACTCACGTAGATCAGGAAGTTGAACTATGTGGCTGGATCAACAAACGACGTGACCTTGGTGGACTTATCTTTGTCGATTTACGCGATAGAGAAGGGCTAGTACAAGTTGTATTCGATCCAGAAGTTGAAGGATTAATGGAAACAGCTAACAAACTTCGTCAAGAATTTTGTGTTCAGTTAAAAGGGATTGTACGCGCTCGCCCAGAAAGCCAAGTGAATAAAGACATGGCTACCGGTGAAGTAGAGATTTTAGGCACGGGTTTAACGATTATTAACCGCTCTGAGCCTATGCCACTTGATTTTAACCAAGTGAACTCAGAAGAGCGTCGTTTAAAATACCGTTACTTAGATTTACGTCGTTTAGAAATGAGCGATCGTATTAAATTACGTGCTAAAGCAAGCAGCTTTGTACGTCGCTTTTTAGATGAAAATGGCTTTTTAGATATCGAAACGCCAGTGCTAACTAAAGCAACGCCTGAAGGTGCGCGCGATTACTTAGTACCGAGTCGTGTTCATAAAGGTAGCTTTTACGCATTACCGCAGTCGCCACAGTTATTTAAGCAATTATTGATGATGTCGGGTTTTGACCGTTACTACCAAATTGTTAAATGTTTCCGTGATGAAGACTTACGTGCAGACCGTCAACCTGAATTTACGCAAATAGATTTAGAAACCTCGTTCATGAGCTCTGATCAAGTACGTGGTATAACTGAAAAAATGATTCGTGAAATGTGGCAGTCATTACTAAATGTGGATTTAGGTGAGTTCCCAATTATGCCTTACTCTGAGGCAATGAGCTTATATGGTTCTGATAAGCCAGACTTACGTAACCCAATGAAGCTTATTGATGTTGCTGATTTAGTAAAAGACGTAGAATTTAACGTATTCTCAGGCCCAGCAAACGATGAAAAAGGCCGTGTTGCAGTGCTAACTGTTCCAGGTGGTGCATCGCTTTCTCGTAAGCAACTAGATGATTACACAAAATTTATTGGTATTTACGGTGCTAAAGGCTTAGCATGGATGAAAGTAAATGACCGCGATGCAGGCGTTGAGGGCGTGCAATCGCCAATCGCTAAATTCTTAAATGAAGACGTGATCACGCAGCTACTTGAACGTACTAATGCACAAACAGGCGATATCATTTTATTTGGTGCGGATAAACGCAACACCGTAAATGAAGCCATGGGCGCACTTCGCTTAAAAATTGGTGTTGATTTAGAAATCACTAACCTAGATAGCTGGGCACCACTTTGGGTTGTTGACTTCCCAATGTTTGAAGAAGATGATGAAGGCACATTACACGCGGTACACCATCCATTTACTGCACCAAAAGATATTAGTGCCAGTGAGCTTGAAGCAAACCCAGCAGCGGCTATTTCAGATGCTTACGATATGGTATTAAACGGCTACGAAGTAGGCGGTGGCTCGGTACGTATTCACAATGCAGATATGCAAGAAGCAGCATTTAGAATTTTAGGTATTGAAGCACAAGAGCAGCAAGATAAATTTGGTTTCTTACTTGACGCACTTAAATACGGCACACCGCCACATGCAGGTTTAGCGTTCGGCTTAGACCGTTTAGTTATGTTGCTATGTGGTACTGATAACATTCGTGACGTGATTGCTTTCCCTAAAACCACACAGGCATCGTGTTTATTAACCGATGCACCTAGCAAAGCTAACAGCGATTCGTTGACAGAGCTTGCTATTAGCGTAGTTGAGAAAGAATTACCAAGCGCAGAATAAACCCTAGTGTTTAGTTAGAACAAAACCCCTTAGGCTAACACCTAAGGGGTTTTTTATTTGGCATAGCCCAATTTAGGTGCCTTATATTTATGAGTGAACTATTTAAAGATAGTCATTATTTTGATCAGCCATTTTCAAACTTTACAGCAAATGCAAAGCGCTTTAGCGATATTGAGTTTGAACAATGTCAGTTTATCGAATGCGATTTTAGTCACAGCCAGTTTAGTGCCTGTCGGTTTATAGAGTGTGAGTTTATAAACTGTAATTTGAGTGAGCTTAACTGGCATTACAGCTCGCTAGAAGAGGTGAGCTTTGCAAAGTGTAAACTCAATAGCATAGTGTGGGGGCAAGTGAATTGGCCGCAATTAGCGCTAACGTCACCGGTGAGTTTTAAACAGTGTGAGCTGAGTCATAGTTCGTTTTTTGAATTACAGTTAAAAGCCTTAACAATGACGAACTGTTTTGCTAAAGATGTTGATTTTAGGCATGCTAACTTAGCACAGAGCAACTTCTCGGACACTGACTTTAGAGACAGTCTGTTTCATCAAACTAATTTGAGTAAAGCAAACTTTGTAGGCGCTTCGCAGTTTAAAATAGATATAAAAAACAATAATGTCAGTGGTGCTAAGTTTGAACGGCTTGAAGCGTTAAATTTATTAGCTGGACTTGATATCGAGTTGATTAATTAGCCGTTATTGCACGGCTAATTTTATAATAAAGCGTTGTTCTAACAGCTAGGGCCATTTTTATTACGCGCGCTGGCAAGTGCGCGGGCTATGCTCAGTAGCTCAGGCGAAATATCATCCGCGCCATCTTTAATCAGTTTAGTTACATCACCTGATGAATATAAGCTGTCACGCGGTGACTTAATACCAAGTTCACGCACAAAATCTTTGGTTTTGCCTGTGCTGCCGGTTTCAATAAATTTAAAAATAATGCGTTCGTTGTTACTTTTCGGCTCGGCTTGTAACACTTTAATTTCTTCTTGGTAGGCTTCAATTCTGCTTTGGAGAATGTTGATGCGTTGTTCAATGCTGCTGTATGATTTCATGAATGGATTCTTTTGCAATAATAGTAAAACAATAATTGCTATCTATTATCGCACAAATTTAGGTTAAGTAATTATTTAACATTAAAACAATGTATGCTTTTAGTTATAGTAGGTGTGCTGGAAATTTCATAGATTTGATTTTGATCAAGAAGCATACATTACGCCATTTAATTGCGGACATATGTCCTTATAGTTTTTGGGTGGGTTGTCTATGCTCATACGCACAAAAATGTGGCCTAATTATTTGAATAAAGTTGTTTAGCTTTATGTTTAAGTAGACGCCTTCTAACAACCTACTTACTGGAATGTACCATGCAATTACCTACAGTTGATTATAAAGCGGACGATGCGGCTGCGCAATTTGTTGAATCGTTAAGAAATACTGGTTTTGGCGTATTAAAAAACCATCCTATTCCGCAATCTTTAGTTGAATCAATCTATGAGAATTGGCAGGAGTTTTTTAATTCAGAGCAAAAGCATGAGTTTTTATTCTCTAAAGAAACGCAAGATGGCTATTTTCCACCGTCGGTATCAGAAGTTGCTAAAGGTCACACAGTAAAAGACATTAAAGAATACTTTCATGTTTATCCTAAAGGCCGTGTTCCTGCACAACTAGAAGCTGATGTGCGTGAGTATTATCGTTTAGCTAATGAATTTGCGGCAACATTATTAAGCTGGGTTCAGGCTGAAGCGCCTGAAGAAGTCCGTGCTAAGTTCTCTATTGATTTAAAAGATATGATTGCCCAGTCTGAGCAAACGTTGTTACGTATTTTACATTACCCACCAATGACGGGTGACGAAGAACCAGGCGCTATTCGCGCGGCGGCACACGGTGATATTAACTTATTAACTGTATTACCAGCGTCAAATGAGCCAGGTTTACAAGTTCAAAAAACAGATGGCGGTTGGTTAGACGTGCCGTGTGATTTTGGTAGTTTAATTATTAACATTGGCGACATGCTGCAAGAAGCATCGGGTGGCTATTTCCCATCTACAATTCACCGTGTAATTAATCCATCGGGCAAAGCAACAACCAAATCACGTATTTCATTACCGTTGTTTTTACATCCTCGTCCTGATGTGGTGTTATCTGATCGCTATACGGCGGATAGTTACTTACAAGAGCGTTTACGTGAGTTAGGTGTAAAATAACACTCATTTACAAATACTAAAAAAGCGGCTGTTTAGCCGCTTTTTTAGTATTTACGCTTAATCAGTACGCGCAAAGTAAATAATGGCATGCATTCTGAGCTACTAAAGGTATAATGCGCGCAACTGGCCACTTTGGCCTTATTAAAATAGAGAGTTTATATGAGTTTTGATGGTTTAGGTTTATCACAGTCTTTAGTTAATGCGGTTTTAGAAAAGGGCTATGAAACGCCAACGCCTATTCAGGCTCAAGCTATCCCAGCAATTATTGCGCGTCGTGATGTAATGGCTGCAGCACAAACAGGTACAGGTAAAACCGCAGGTTTTACACTGCCACTTATTGAGCGTTTATCGTCGGGTACTAAAGCAAAAAGTAATCATGTGCGTGCGCTTATTTTAACGCCTACCCGTGAGCTTGCGTTGCAAGTAAGTGAAAACGTTGAAGAGTACGCTAAACATTCTGATGTGAGCTCGTTTGTGGTTTACGGCGGTGTTAAAATTAACCCACAAATGCAGCGCCTGCGTAAAGGGGTTGATATTCTAGTGGCCACACCTGGGCGTTTAATTGATTTACACAATCAAAACGCGATTAAGTTTGATAGTGTTGAAGTACTGGTTTTAGATGAAGCCGATCGCATGTTAGACATGGGCTTTATCCACGACATTAAACGCTTAATTGCAAAAATGCCTGAAAAACGTCAGAACTTGATGTTTTCAGCAACCTTTTCTGACGACATTCGTGCATTAGCCAAAGGCTTAATTAACGACCCCGTAGAAATTTCAGTCGCTGCCAAAAACACCACTGCTAAAAGCGTAACTCAATGCGTGTACGCAGTAGATAAAGCGCGTAAAACAGCTTTACTTAGCCATTTAATTCGTAGCAACGATTGGCAACAAGTATTAGTATTTAGCCGTACTAAACATGGGGCTAATCGTTTAGTGAAACAACTCGAACGCGACGATATAATGGGCGCGGCTATTCATGGCAATAAATCACAAGGCGCGCGTGTTAAAGCACTTGAGGGCTTTAAAAGCGGTGAAGTACGGGTATTAGTGGCAACTGATATTGTTGCCCGTGGCTTAGATATTGTTGAGCTTCCACACGTAGTTAACTACGACCTACCTAACGTGTATGAAGATTATGTGCACCGTATTGGTCGTACTGGCCGTGCAGGAGCATCAGGGCATGCCATTTCATTTGTAACCACGGAAGATGCAGTGGATTTATACGGTATTGAACGCTTTATTGGCGAGCTTATTCCTCGTGCTGAAGAAGAAGGCTTTGAACCGGCTAATCCAGTTGCTGAGCGTGCACTCGATGCCCGCCCACTGCCTGCTAAAAAGCCAAAGAAAAAACAGCCATTTAATAAGCCTAAGTCGGATAGCAGTAAACCAAACAGTAAAAAGCCAAACAATGGCGGTAATGGTACTGGCCCGCGTCGTGGTGGTTCTAAAAAGCCAGCAGCTAAAACCGATGATAATGCACAAAACCCGTGGGCAAAACGTCAATCGGTAGGGGGCAGTGGTCAGCGCCGTCGTCGTCCAGCAAATAACGATTAATTAGGTTTAGTTCGCTTTAATAAAAAACGCGCTTACTTTTACTGGTAGCGCGTTTTTTAATTTATCAGTAAATAATTAACGGCTAATCCTACAAATAAAGTAACACTAACGCTAAGTAGCGTTCCGAGCATCACATATTCTGTGAGTTGTTTATCTTTGCTGGCACTTAAATCGCCAAACCTAAACACGGATTTGGCGGCAATTAAAAACCCAAGCCCAGCAAACTGATCTAATAAAATAAACGTCAACATTAGCACTCGTTCAAGCATGCCAATACTTTGTCCTGCTAAAGGGAGGCTGCCATCACTTGAAAAATGGTTAGTTAAACGCTCTAGCATCATTCTTATAAATACAGCACTGGGATTTAAAATAATAAGGTAACCCGCTATAACCCACAGCGCGTTTGAGTTAGTTAATAATGCCATTAGATTATTAGTAAACTGCTGATTGTCAGTGAGCCAAATACTTATCGCTATAATAACAATGATATGCGCAATTTGGTCGAGTAAAAAAGGCACGACCCCTTTATTTGAATACGATTTTGCAATATCAATAAAGTAGTGGCTAATTACGATAATACTGGTGGCAAGCAATACACTGCTCAGTTGTTGCCAGCCAAATGTGTATTCCCAAAACGCAATAACGATTGCACTGATCAGCCCGTGAATTAAGACATGGAAGTAGAGTTTTTTAGCTTTAAAGTGACGGGTATTTCTGTCGTTTACCCAACTCATGGGTTGCCAATAAAAATCAGCGAGTAAGTGGCCAATAATCAGTGCGACGAGCAATATTGAAAATTCCATTAGTCATGTCCTTGCTGTATGCTTTTAAGCCATTGTTGTGTGTGTAAAATAAATCGTTCTATCAGCTGGTAGTTAGCAAGATTTAGTAGCTTAGTCACGTTTTCGCGGCTGGTGTTGAGCTCTTTAGCTAAGGCTGCATGGCTGTTATTAGTATGGGTTAAATACACATACAAAGCGTTTGCTTGTTTTTGGGTTATTTTACACAGTAGTACATCCACAAATGCTAAGTTAAGCTTAAAACTCTCATCAACAGCTTGATTTGCAATAGCAAAGGTAAAACGTTGGTTTGCCATTTTATCTAACCCTTGCCCAGAGAGCGTAAGCGCAGAGCCGGTCGCGGTTTTTATACTGTGGCGCGGGTTATCTATGTGGCCCAATGCCATGCTTTGTCGCAGTTCATAGCCGGCAGATTTTAACTGTAAATAGATGAAAATAGCGATGGTAACTAACCGTTCACTTTTTTCTATTTGCAGCTGAAATGCATCCCCTCGGTAAATATCCCAAGATGTTGTTTTATCGCAATTTGCACGTAAACTTTGCTCTAATTGATAAAGCATGTCATCGTATTGTTGTTTAGGTATTTTTTGCGATTTAATAATATCGCCGCTGATCACACCAATCATAAAAATCCTGATAGATTATTTATATGTAACTAATTTAGGTTACATTATTAAATGTAACCAAAAATGGTTACATTGGGTTTGGTAACTAATTTAGGTTACTTAACACGCAATTGCAAGTACTACTTATTAGGACATAATAATGACCTCACAACAAAGCAACAAACCTCGTGTAGGTATTTTTGTCGATGTACAAAATATTTATTACACCTGTCGCGAAAGCTACGGAAAAAACTTTGATTACAACGCCTTTTGGCGAATCATGGAACAACAATACGCTATTGAGTGTGCATTTGCCTATGCAATATACCGAGGTGATGAAAAACAAAGTCAGTTTCAAAATATTTTGCGTGCGATTGGTTTTGAGGTAAAACTCAAACCTTTCATTCAGCGTCGAGATGGCAGTGCTAAAGGCGATTGGGATGTGGGGATCACTATAGATATGTTAGAGCAGGGGAAAGACCTTGATAAAGTTATTTTACTCTCAGGTGATGGTGATTTTGCTCTATTAGTGGGCCATTTAAAAAATCAATACAATGTGCCGTGTGATGTGTACGGAGCCGATAGATTAACCGCAGAGGTATTAAAACAAAGTGCTGAACAATTTCATTTAATTGATGACCAACTGCTGCTTTAAACGTATGTGCGCGATATGCTATTGATTTTTTTGAGTAAATCATTGCCTTGAGCATGTGCGTTTTTAATACCGCGGGTACATAGATCAATTAAGCCTATTTTAGGCTTTTTTTTGTGATGGTAATAAATTGGGTTTAGTGGATGATTATGGTAATTTTAAGACTCAATTAGTATCAAGGAATTACATGCTTAACTACAGCAATATGCCGTTAAACAGAGGCTCAAATGCGCGCAAAGATCCCGCTTGGGTAAATGCAAAAAAAACAGCATACAGTTTATGGCTTTTAGTTAAAGGTAATCATACCTTATTTGCAAAAAATAGCCCTGAGGTAGTGTATTTAGCTTACCAACAGGTGGCACATTTAGATTTAACGCAGGCTATTTTTTTAGGTTCAAATGAGCAGGATAATGCCGTATTTGCGCTCGATGTAAGCGCACTTGAGGAGTCGTTATTAGCAACGATTATTGATGACGCCCAGTTTGCAGATATTCGCCAGTTTGGTACACAGGTGGCACTTGAAGATGGCTCAAATGCAGCGCTTGCCCGTGGATTGTGTTACTGGCATGCCACTCATCGTTTTTGTGGCCGTTGTGGCACTAAAAACCACTTAGTTGAAGCGGGGCACTCGCGCTTATGCGACAACGCTGCGTGTTTGCATCAAACATTTCCGCGTACCGATCCTGCGGTAATTATGGTAGTGACGAAAACATTTAGTGATGGGGTTGAACGTTGCTTATTGGGTCGTCAGGCTTCTTGGCCAAAAGGGCTGTATTCGTCGCTTGCAGGGTTTGTCGACCCTGGCGAAACCCTTGAACAAACCGTGATCCGAGAAGTAAAAGAAGAGGCCGGTATTGATGTTGAAAAAGCAGAATATATTGCTTCTCAACCTTGGCCGTTTCCTTCGTCAATTATGCTGGGTTTTATTGCTACAGCAAGCAGTGATGAAATAAGCACAGAGCAAGATGAACTTGAAGATGCAAAGTGGTTTTCTCGCGAAGAACTTGCGCAATTTAAAGATTGGCACCATCAAGGGGAGCATTTAAAGCTACCTAGAGCGGATTCGATTTCGCGTTATTTAATTGAATATTGGCGTACTCAGATAGAAGGATGAATCATGTCGAGCAAAAATAAAAATACCCAGTTAGTGTCATCAGGGCGCAAAAAAGCGTACACCCATGGCGTAGTTAACCCTGTGGTACAGCGCGCTTCAACGATTGTGTTTGATTCGGTGAGTGAGCTTAAAGAAGCGGCTAAAACACGTGGCGACAAAACCTTGTTTTATGGCCGCAGAGGGACGACCACTCACTTTGCTCTGCAAGAGGCAATTACTGAACTCGAAGGCGGTGAAGGCTGTGCATTATACCCATGCGGTGCAGCGGCGATAAGCCAAACATTGTTATCGTTTTTAAAATCTGGCGATCATATTTTAATGGTGGACACTGTTTACGAGCCAACCCGTGATTTTTGCGACAAAATATTAGCAGGGTTGGGTATTACGACTACCTATTATCCACCAATGATTGGCGCAGATATAAAAGAGTACATTCAAGACAATACCAAAATACTGTTTTTAGAGTCTCCAGGTTCAATTACCATGGAAATTCAAGATGTTCCCGCTATGGTAAAAGTAGCACATGATCATAATGTAATAACGGTGCTCGATAACACCTATGGTAATGGTTTGCACTATCGACCGCTAGAACACGGTGTTGATATTAGTATTCAAGCCGCCACCAAATACATTGTTGGCCATTCAGATGTGATGATGGGGGTTGCCGTCGCTAATAAAAAGTATTGGCCAACGTTACGCGAGCACTCTTATTTACTCGGTCAATGTACCAGTGCAGATGATGCCTATTTAGCATTAAGAGGGCTGCGGACGATGGCGGTGCGTTTGAATCAGCATGAAAAAGCGGCTATAGAGGTTGCTAAATGGTTAGAGCAGCATAAGTTAGTTGATCATATTCGCCACCCAGCGTTTGCAACGTGCCCAGGGCATGAATTTTTTAAACGCGATTTTGACGGCAGTAATGGCTTGTTTTCGTTTGTAATGAAAACCGGTAACCAAAAGGCCATTGATGCTTTTTTAGATAGTTTGCAGCATTTTAAAATGGGCTTTTCGTGGGGCGGGTTTGAGAGTTTAGTAACGGCAAACCTATCAATGAAAGGGCTTCGCTCGCAAACAGGCTGGGAACATGGCCCTGTTATTCGTTTGCACATTGGTTTAGAAGATGTTGAAGATTTAATTGCCGATCTGCAGCAAGCATTAGCAATTTATGAGCAACATTTATAATTACTCATTGTTTAAATTACATTATTTGTTACAAAGCCTGCCTCTGTGCAGGCTTTATTTTGCTGGTAATTCAACGTAATTACACTTAGTGTTGTTAAATAACGCTTATTGTAGAGCATGAACAACGTCATTAAGGATAATCAATGGCAACACCATTAACAATAAACATAGGGCGCTTAACTCAAATCGCGGGTTTTGAGCTTGTACGTATGTTTTTAACTAAACGAGGACTTATTGCACTGGCGGCTTTCGCGCTAGTGTGGCTTGTTATTTTACGTTACCCCATAGGGCAAGCTGTGGGCATAATCAGCTCGCCGGATTTTGAACAAATAGCCCGTGATATTTCCGGTTCTATTGGGTTAAGCAAGTTACTTGATTGGCCTGAAGCCGAATTTGCTATGTATTGGCTAATTGCCTTGTATAGTTTTCCTGTTTTTAGCTTATTTATTTGTAGTGACCAAACAGTAGGCGACAGAGAACGCGGTACTTTGAGGTTTTTATCACTGCGCTCAACCCGTTTTGAAATTCTCTTTGGTCGATTTTTAGGGCAATTAGCGGTATTAACTTGTTTAGTTGGCATCACGCTTATAGCGACATTAGCGGTGCTTGGGTTTCGCGATCCGAGCTTACTTGCTGGTGGCGTTGGACGGGCAGTTTCAATATTTTTAATTCTCATTGTTACTTTTGCGCCGTTTGTTGCGTTAATGAGTTTGATTAATACTTTTGCGAGCTCATCTCGCTTATCTATTGTGTTAGCCATTTTATATTTTACAGCAGGTGGCATTATTGTTGGTTTGCTTGAGTGGCAAATACCTGCGTTAAGTACGCTTGATTATTTATTCCCGGGTGTGCAAATAGAACAATTAGCTGGGCAAAACTTACCATTATTGAGTGCATTGGCTATTCCGCTTGTGCAAACAGCGGTGTTACTTGTGGTTGCGCAACGTGTTTTTGCAAGGAGCTCACTATGAAATCATTAATCACAGGGCGTAATTTAAGTAAATCGTACGGCTCAAAACTGGCTCTTAATAATGTGAATTTTGAGATTCAAAAAGGTGCTCCCGTTGCGCTTGTTGGCCCTAATGGCGCAGGAAAAACTACTTTATTTAGTTTGCTGTGCGGCTATATAGCCCCTAGCATGGGAGAGCTTGAAATACTCGGCCATAAACCAGGCAGCGCTGCTTTATTTAATAAAGTGAGTGCATTACCGCAAGATGCCCAGCTTGATCCGCGTTTTAATATAGATAAACAACTTAGTTTTTATGCCAAGCTACAAGGCATGAGTACTAAGCAAAGCCACGTAGAGGCACTTCGTGTGCTTGATTTAGTGGGCCTTAGCGAAATTGCAAAAAACCGCGCTGGGGATTTATCCCACGGTATGCGCAAGCGTGTAACCATAGCGCAAGCATTAATTGGCTCACCACAAATTGTAATGTTAGATGAAGCCACGGCAGGGCTTGATCCTATTCATGCCAGAGAAGTGCGCGAGTTGGTATCTCAGTTAAGTGACCAAGCGACGTTTATTTTAAGTTCACATGATTTAACTGAATTAGAACGACTGTGTTCCCAAGTACTCCATTTGGATAAAGGCGTATTAAGCGAGCACCAAACTAAAGCAGTGAACACCGATAAGCACTTTTACACCTTAATGCTTAGCGACGTGTATCAAAATGTGGAGCAACAACTCCAAGCACTTGAGGGGGTGAGTCGTGTTTATATGAGCCAGCACAAAGAGTACGTGATTGAGTATCAACCAACCGGTGATCCGCTCGATATAGCACTATTGCAATTTTGTCGCCAACATAATTGGCAGTATCGGCAGTTAGTAAATGGCCATACATTAGAAAATCAAATATTTAAACAGGAGAAACTATAATGGGACTATTTAGTGGTTTAATGGGTAATGCCAGTGAAGTGGATGACGCTGATTTAGAGAAAGTGTTGGCAAATACCCTTATTGAAGGTGAGCAAGTTGAAAAAGCGTATAAAGTTGTCCGTGATATGTTTATCTTTACTAATAAGCGACTTATTTTAATCGATAAGCAAGGCGTGACAGGGTCTAAAATGGAAATGATCAGTATTGCCTATTCTAAAATTACTAAATTCAGTAAAGAGAGTGCGGGGCACTTTGATTTAGACGCCGAGTTAAAAATATGGGTAGGTTCAGATCCAACGCCTATTAGCAAGGACTTTAAAGCAGGTGATAACATAAATGATGTTTATAGGATAATCAGCCAGTATTCATTATAGAAACAAACAAAAATCGGTTGTAAAATTAAAGTAATTGTTTACAGCTTGTTGCGATTACTTTAACATAAATTTCTCCAACACTTTCTTACAAATTCCCTAACAAATACAATTGCTTAATTCAGTTTTCGTTCAGTTTCGCGGCGTTAGCATACCACCACTTTAGCAATGTAGTTAAAGTACAAAAACAATGTACATAGGGATGTTTCATTATGAAAAAGTTAGCAATTATTATTTCAGGTCTTTTATTATCAAGTGCTGCACACGCTGCAGATAGCTATCAATCAATCAGTAACTTAAACTACACAGATACTGATAACAACGATACTATCAGCGTAGACTCTACTTACTACTTCTCTCCAAAGAGCACACTAGGTCCATACGACCAATTCGAATACATTAACAAGCAAAGCAACGTATTTGGTGGCTACGCTGATGACGATTTTGGCGATGTGACTGCTATTGGTGGTGAATACTTCGTTGAAGATTTTGTTGTCCGTGCGTCTTACCAAAATGCTGATTACAACTCTAACAACGAGTCATACACACTTTCTGCTGGTTACTTCTTCAACCCTGACCTACTTGCAAAAGTAAGATTTGTTGATCAAAAAGACGGTGATAACGTTACATTCTTTTCTTTAGCATACAACCACATGTTAAACGATACAGATTACGTAGGTATCACTGTAGAATCAGATGATGATTTTGATTCTCGTTCAGTAGCTGCTAAATACTTTGTTGATTTACAACAAGGTAACTACTTAACAGTAGAAGGTACATTTGTAAGCCTTGACGAAGCAGATGACCAATGGAACGTAGAAACAAACTACTACTTCTCTAAAGCGACTTCTGTATTTGCAGCTTACGATAAAGAAGACAACTACAGCTTTGGTGCTCAACACTTCATCAATAAAAACATTGGTTTAAAAGTGGGTTACGGCAACAACGCAGATGACTCAGATAACGATGCTTACTTTGCTAACATGCGTTTTCAGTTTTAATTAAGCGTTTAATCGCATAAATTAAAACCAGTTAAGTATTAAAAAGCCCACATTTTGTGGGCTTTTTGCTGTGTGTAATAAATTAGTGACTTTACTCATCGTTATCTTTTAATCGCAATAGAATAACTTCATCATTTAGTAGTACTCGTCTGACAGCCCATTGTATTTAAATTAAGATCGGTCATAATTAATCCAATGTTTTTATAACGGTAAAAGGAATGTGCTTATGTCAGTTTTTATTATATTACTGGTTGTGGTGGTCGTGGTGTTTGCGATTAAAGATATTCGTCTGAATTTAATTACTCGACCTACTTTTAAGATGTTCAAAAAGGTATTGCCGCCATTATCGCAAACTGAGCGAGAAGCCATGGAAGCGGGCGATGTTTGGTGGGATGGCGAGTTATTTAGTGGTGAGCCTGATTGGCAAAAATTGCATAATTATCCGCGGCCTAAGTTAAGTGAAAAAGAAACTGCATTTATAGATAATCAAGTTGAAACTCTACTAGCTATGCTAGATGACTATAAAATTGTACAAAGAGACAAAGATTTACCTAAAGAGGTTTGGGATTTTTTAAAAACCGAAGGTTTTTTTGCGATGATCATCCCAGAAAAGTTTGGCGGTCTTGAATTCTCTGCTATTGCTAACTCTACAATAGTGTCAAAAATTGCAACTAAAAGCTTAACTGCCGCCGTGACGGTCATGGTACCGAATAGCTTAGGCCCTGGTGAGTTATTACTGCATTACGGAACAACTGAGCAACAAAATCGTTGGTTACCTAGCCTTGCAAAAGGCGACGATGTGCCTTGTTTTGCATTAACGGGCCCTGAGGCTGGCTCAGATGCCGGTAGTATTCCTGATTCTGGCGTGGTGTGCAAAGGCGAGCATGATGGTAAGGAAGTATTGGGGCTGCGTTTAAATTGGTCAAAACGATATATCACACTTGCGCCAGTTGCGACTGTGTTAGGTCTTGCATTTAAAATGTACGATCCAGATGGGTTGTTAGGTGATGAAAAAGAGCTCGGAATAACGTGTGCACTCATTCCAACCGATCACCCAGGTGTTAAAACAGGAGAGCGTCATTACCCACTTAATATGGCGTTTATGAATGGCACAACGTACGGTAAAGATGTATTTATTCCGCTTGATTGGATTATTGGTGGCCAGCAAGGTGCTGGGCGTGGTTGGCGAATGCTAGTAGAGTGTTTAAGCGCGGGACGTGGTATTTCACTACCGGCATTAAGTACTGCAACAGGGCACTTGGCAGCTAAGATGACCTCGGCTTATACCGTTGTGCGCCAACAGTTTGGTGTGTCAATTGGTCAATTTGAAGGAGTTCAAGAGTCACTTGCTCGTATTGGAGGCCTTACTTATGCACTTGAATCGTGTCGGCTAATGACCGCGGGCGCTATTGATTTAAAGCTAAGCCCGTCAGTAGTGACTGCAATTGCAAAGTACCACATGACCGAAATGGGTCGAACGGTAATGAATGATGCAATGGACATTCATGCAGGTAAAGGGATTCAGGTTGGGCCTAATAACTATTTAGCACACGGTTATATGGGTATTCCTGTCTCTATTACCGTAGAGGGCGCCAATATTCTTACCCGTAACCTTATGATATTTGGCCAAGGTGCAACCCGTTGTCATCCTTTCGTGTTAAAAGAAATGGAAGTTGCAGCAATGGATGACGATGATGCTGCACTTGAGCAATTTGATGGCTTGTTAATGAAGCACATTGTATTTGCACTGAGTAATGCAAGTATGGCCTTGGTGCATGGTTTAACTCGCAGCTACTTTGCTAAAGCGCCTGTATGTGGAGAGACGGCAGTCTATTATAAACAATTAGGTAGAATGAGCCGAGGATTGGCGTTCACAACGGATGTTGCAATGTTGATGTTAGGTGGTGAGCTCAAGCGCAAAGAAATGATATCGGCACGTTTAGGTGATGTGTTAAGTCATTTATATATTGCATCTACAGTATTAAAGCGTTTTGAAGATGAAGGGCGTCAACAAGCTGATTTGCCCTTTGTAAAATATGCTATAGAGACATCGTTATATGAAATAGGCCAAGCATTTAATGGTTTCTTTAAAAACTTTTCTAACCCGTTGGTTAACTTTGTGCTCAAACGTATAGTGTTTCCATTAGGTAATCATTATCACAAACCAAGTGATGCGATTGCCCAGCGTATATGCGAGCACATGACTCAACCAGGGGTATTTAGAAATAGACTCACCCATTTGTGTTATGTGGATGAAAATGCCGGAACAGGTGTTATGGAAAATGCTTTCTTAGCAATGCACGATATGCACAATCAATTTAAGCAGTTAAAACAGTGGCAACGAAAAGGCAAGGTGCCTGCCACCTATGATATTGAACAAGCGATTGATTACGCACTTGAACACGAGCTCGTAACGAAGGTTGATGGTGAGGCAATGCATCATGCTAATAAGCTAAGAATGCAGGCTATTGCGGTTGATAACTTTAAACCAGAAGACATCTAACGCTGGGTTATAATAAAGAAGATAATAAAAAGCCTTAAATTTATGATTTAAGGCTTTTTTATGTTTTGTATTTTTTAAGCTCGAATATACGGTTGTTGTTATTAAGGCTCTGAATGACTGATCAGCGTCCGTAAGGATCGGCGATGATTTTATCTACGTACCACTTACCTTTTATTTTAAGCATTTCAATGCTGCGGAAATCATCGATTTTTTTACCATTAAAATAACCGGTAAATACAATGTTTATTTTAGCCTGATTGCCATACTGTTCTCGCAGGCTTGAATTTGACATATCAATTTCAATCACAACTTCATCGTACTGTAGATTAATAAGATTACGTGCAAATTGTTTTGCCGTCCCATACGATTTCATTATGCGGGCTAATTTAGGTGTTGCGAAATCGCTGGCTTTTTGCAAGTTATGCTGGTTATAAAGTGCATCAAAATACACAGTGGCAGTGTCGCCTGGGCGATCATTGTCAATGTACTGCTCTTTAGGTTTAGTATTTTCATCACAGCCTACGATCAAAATACTAAAAATGAGCACAAAAGTAGTTAAAATTATTTTCATATTTGGTCAGGTTGATTATTTATACATAAAGTGTGTGATGGAATGGAGAAGATGTAAAGAGGACTGCACTAAATAAATGTTAACTTATTAAAAAAAACAATAAAAAAGGATGTTAAAAAACATCCTTTATAAATCAGGTTGCTTGATTATTGCACAAGCTCTTGTTCGCTAAACTCTTCGTCAAACATTGGGCTTGATAAATAACGTTCTGTTGCACTTGGTAAAATAACCACAATATTTTTATCTGCATTTTCAGGACGTTCAGCAATACGTTTTGCTGCAACCACCGCTGCCCCTGATGAAATACCAACTAAAATCCCTTCTTTTTTCATTAGCTCGTGACACATTGCTATACATTCTTCATTAGAAACTTGCTCTACACCATCAATTATTGATAGGTCTAAGTTACCAGGAATAAAGCCTGCACCAATACCTTGAATCTTATGTGGCCCTGGTTTTACTTCTTCACCAGCAAGCGTTTGGCTAATTACCGGAGAGTGGCTTGGCTCTACAGCGATTGATTTTACATTTAAGTCTTTTTCTTTTTTAAGATAACGGCTTACACCTGTGATAGTTCCACCAGTACCAACACCTGCAACAAAGAAATCGATTTTGCCATCAAGTGCATCAAAGATTTCTGGGCCTGTTGTTTCAAAGTGAATTTTAGGGTTTGCAGGGTTTTCAAATTGTTGTAATAAAATAAACTTTTCAGGTGCTGATGCTTGAATTTCTTTGGCTTTAGCAATGGCGCCATTCATGCCTTTTGCGCCATCAGTAAGCACTAAATTAGCCCCAAGTGCTTTTAGTAATTTACGACGTTCTAAGCTCATAGTGTTAGGCATTGTGAGTGTTAATTTGTATCCACGTGATGCCGCAACAAATGCAAGTGCAATACCTGTGTTACCCGATGTCGGCTCTATTAACTCTTTGTCTTTGGTAAGTTGACCTGATTTTTCAGCTTCCCAAATCATTGATGCACCAATACGGCATTTAATACTAAAGCTAGGGTTACGTGATTCAACTTTAGCGTATACATTCCCACCTGTAACACGGTTAAGTTTTACCAACGGTGTGTTACCGATGCTGAGTGAGTTATCTTCAAAAATAGTAGACATAATGTTCCTTTAGGTACAATCTGATCAACACGTTAACAGCTATCCTGTTAACTTTATAACCCTACTTTACTGTGAGATAAAAAAAGTTAAAGTAAGCTTTGGCTATAACATATATTAATTACGCTTATAACGGATTGAACTAAAAATCCAACCTGTTAATTTTTTAGTTATTAAAAAGGCGAACATATGCCATTTGCTCGCTTTTAACTTTATACGTTATTTCTTGTTTATTTAGTCGTTATTTAAACAAATCAACGGTACTCACTTATATTTTGTTGGTTAATTGTGCAAATGAACTGCGGTTGAACAGTTTTATGACACAAACTATTCAAAACATGATAAAAACACATTATCTAAATTCAATAAAGTAATCACCATGAAGTTAATCTTAAAATTAATTGCCGGTATTGTGGCCGGTATTTTAGTCGGACTCTATATTCCCTTAACTGGCGTTGAGCTTTTATACACAGTGAAAGAGCTTATTGGCCAGCTTATTAGTTTTACAATTCCACTGATTATTTTGTTTTTTATTGCTTCAGGTATTGCCGGGCTTCCAAAAGGATCAGGGCATTTACTGGGAAAAACGGTTGGTTTTGCTTACGGCTCAACAATTATTGCCGGTACCTTAGCATTTTTATTAGTCACAGCAGTTATTCCGTTTTTAAGCGGCGGTATTTCATTTGAAGCCGAGGCCGTCACAGAAATAAGTAGTTTTATTGACTTAGAAATCCCACCATTAATGGGTGTTATGACGGCTTTAATGACTGCGTTTGTATTTGGTATTGGTATGAGCCAGCTTGGCTTAGACACATTAAAAATAGTCTCTGATCAGGGCCGCGATATTATTGATGGATTACTATCTAAAGTGATTATTCCAGCGCTACCGTTTTACATTGCCGGTGTATTCGCTGAAATGACAGTAGCGGGAACGGTTGTTGATACATTGCAAGCATTTGGTGTGGTACTTATTGCCTCAGTAGTGATGCATTGGTTATGGTTGAGTGTTTTATATATTATTTCAGGCTTATTACTTAAGCGAAATCCTATCGAGCTAATTAAAAACATGCTACCTGCTTATTTTACTGCACTAGGAACTATGTCCAGCGCTGCTACTATTCCTGTTTCTCTTAAATCAAGTAAGGCAAACAAAGTGAATGAAGATGTTGCTAATTTTTCAGTCCCATTATGTGCCACTATTCATTTATCAGGTTCAACAATTACGATTGTGACGTGTGCCATGGCGGTAATGTTTTTATCGCCTAGCATGGAAGTGCCCTCACTAATTTCAATGTTGCCATTCATTATGATGTTAGGTGTGGTTATGATTGCTGCCCCAGGTGCCCCAGGTGGTGCGGTAATGTCGGCGTTAGGTTTATTAACTAGTATGCTTGGGTTCAACGAAGGTGCGGTGGCACTAATGATTGCACTTTACCTAGCACAAGATAGCTTCGGTACCGCGTGTAATGTAACTGGCGACGGTATCATTGCTTTGTGGGTAGACCGTTTTAGTGAAAAAGCGTCAGCTTAAATCTTAGTAGCGTATTAATCTATTGCAGGTAAATGCGCTTTGTTCATATTGGGTCATAACGACCGACGGCGAAAAAATAATATTAGTTATGGTTTCGTCGTATCTATGCTAATGTTGAAAATTAATTTTGTTAACTTGCATCTTATTAGGCTAGTGAGGGTGTTCCATTGATTAACGTACTTTTAGTTGATGACCATGAACTTGTACGCACAGGGATCAGACGTATTCTTGATGACATACGTGGTTTTAAAGTAATAGGTGAAGCTAAAACAGGCGAAGAGGCTGTGCAGTTTTGTCGTCAACATGCGCCAAATATAGTGTTAATGGATATGAACATGCCTGGTATGGGCGGACTTGAGGCAACTAAAAAGATTTGCCGTTATTGTCCTGATGTAAAAATTATTGTGCTTACAGTTAATTGCGAAGACCCATTTCCGAGCAAGGTTATGCAAATTGGTGCTCATGGTTTTTTAACCAAAGGTGCAGGATCTGATGAAATGGTCCGTGCTATCCGTTGCGTTCATACAGGACAACGCTATATTGCTCCAGAAATAGCACAACAAATTGCACTTGCGCAGGTAACCGGTAGAACTGATGAAAACCCATTTCAAAGTTTATCTGAGCGTGAACTGCAAATTATGTTGATGATCACCAAAGGTGAAAAAGCACAGGATATTGCTGAGCGTTTAAATTTAAGCTCTAAAACAGTAAACAGTTATCGCTATCGTATGTTTGAAAAGCTTAACGTAGGGGGCGATGTAGAGCTTACTCATTTAGCCATACGTTACAAAATGATTGATATAGATATATCTTACTAGCCGGTATTTATGTCTGAATTTGATCATATCCAGTTTTTAAAAACATTATCGGGTGAGCCAGGCGTTTATCGTATGCTCGATAATGACAACCAAGTTATCTATGTCGGTAAAGCTAAAAGTTTAAAAAAGCGGGTAAGTAGTTACTTTCGTAGCAACATTACCGACAGCAAAACCCGCGTATTAGTCAGTAATATTTGTAATATTGAGGTGACACTCACTAATACAGAAACAGAAGCATTACTGCTTGAAAATAACCTCATAAAAAAATACCAGCCACGTTACAATATTTTGTTACGTGATGATAAATCGTACCCTTACATATTACTCACTAATCATAAGCATCCTCGTTTAGCCTTTCATCGTGGCAGCAGAAAAGTAAAAGGCGAATACTTTGGCCCGTTTCCAAGTGCTGGAGCCGTATCAGAAAGTTTGCGCTTAATGCAAAAAATATTTCCGGTACGTCAATGTGAAGATGCCTATTATCGTGCGCGCAGTCGGCCATGTTTGCAATACCAACTAAAACGTTGCTCTGCACCGTGTGTTAATAAAGTCTCTGAAGATGAATACGCGCAGCAAGTTGATTATGTGCGTAAATTTTTAACCGGTAAATCCCATGAAGTGATAGCTGATCTTATCGCTAAAATGGAAAAAGCCAGTGAGCAGCTTAATTTTGAACTCGCAGCTAAAGTTCGTGACCAAATTATGCTATTGCGTAAAATGCAGGAGCAACAATCAATATCCGGTAATTTTGCGGAAATGGATGTAGTAGGCTTTGCCCATTTAAATGGTTTAAATGGAATTCATCTATTAATGATCCGCGATCATAAAGTGCTAGGTAGTAAAACTTATTTTCCAAAGGTACCTAAAGACTCACAGGAGCAGGAAATCTTAACCTCTTTCTTAGGCCAATATTACTTAGCGCCGGGATCAACAGGACGCATTGCCAAAGAAATCATCTTACCATTTGAAATAGAAGAAAGTGGTGCGCTCAGCGAAGCACTAACTCAAGTTAGTGAACGTAAAGTATCGCTTAAAGTGGTTACCCGTGGTGAGCGAGCACAATACTTACAATTAGCGAATAAAAACGCATTAAATAGTATTACGGTTAAGCAAAGCACTCAAGACTCGATAAACAAGCGTTATGCTCAATTAAAGGCTACCTTGCGTCTTGATGACATTAATCGCATGGAATGTTTTGATATCAGCCACACCATGGGTGAAAACACCGTGGCTAGTTGTGTTGTCTTTGATTCTCAAGGGCCTAATAATAAAGAATATCGTCGTTACAACGTGACCGGTATCACCGGTGGCGATGATTACGCCGCTATGGAATTTGCACTAAACAAACGTTATAACAAGTTAGTGGATGAAGATAAAATTCCCGATGTTATTTTTATTGATGGTGGTAAAGGCCAATTAGGTAGGGCAGAACAATACTTTGAAAACTGGCCGCATACAAAAATGCCGCTATTAGTCGGTGTTGCAAAAGGCACTAGCCGTAAGCCGGGTCTTGAAACCTTGCTTATAGATGGCGGGCGTAAAACAATTCCTATGGATTCTGATGCACCAGCGCTACATTTGATCCAGCATATACGCGATGAATCCCATCGTTTTGCAATTGCAGGGCACCGTAATAAGCGCCAAAAACAACGCACTCAGTCATTATTAGAGGAAATAGATGGCGTTGGTTCAAAGCGTCGACAAACATTATTAAAATATTTAGGGGGCATGCAAGGTGTAAAAGCTGCTAATATAGAACAGCTAAAGAAAGTTCCTGGGATCAGTCCTGACATGGCTGAGAAGATATTTAACCATTTGCATGACAAGGGCTAGCCCTATGTGCGAATATAGAAAAAAAGACATATTCAAGTAGTTATGTGGAATATTCCAAACACACTCACAACGTTTAGACTCTTTCTTATCCCCATTTTTTTGGTGATATTTTATATGCCTTATTCATGGGCATTCTTTGTTGCTGCCTTTATTTTTTGGCTGGCTTCGATCACAGATATACTCGATGGCTATTTAGCCCGTAAACTTGAACAATCAACGCCTTTTGGTGCGTTCTTAGACCCTGTTGCTGATAAAGTAATGGTGTGTGCTGCCTTGGTTGCTTTATCTGAGCATTATCAATCTTTGTATATGACTATCCCTGCGCTTATTATTATTAGTCGTGAAATTGTTATATCGGCGCTACGTGAGTGGATGGCTGAACAGGGGAAGCGCGGTAATGTGGCTGTATCCGATATGGGTAAGCTAAAAACTGCAGCTCAAATGTTAGCCATTATCGGTTTAATCTGGCAGTACGATAGCTGGATGATGTATTTAAGCTATGGGCTACTTTATATAGCTACGTTTTTAACGCTCAGTTCTATGGTACAATATTTAGTTGCAGCATGGGCAGAATTGACCAAAAATTGATTGTAAACGTCTAATAACGCACCATTTTAGATAAAAAATAATCAAACAGTTCAAAAGTAGCATTTTTTGTGTTGACGCGTTTAATAATCTCTGTAGAATGCGTCCGTGTTGAGAGGGCATAGCCCCCGAGATAAACAAAGCGGCACTAGCTCAGTTGGTAGAGCGCGACCTTGCCAAGGTCGAGGTCACGAGTTCGAGCCTCGTGTGCCGCTCCAGTTTATCTTAAAGCTAACCTAGTATTGAGGCGGAATGGCAGAGTGGCCATGCACCGGATTGCAAATCCGTTTACCCCGGTTCGACTCCGGGTTCCGCCTCCAATCAACACTCCACACGCTTTAATTAGCAAACTCGATGCCCGAGTGGTGGAATTGGTAGACACAAGGGATTTAAAATCCCTCGACTAACAAGTCGTGCCGGTTCAAGTCCGGCCTCGGGCACCACTTTATATTCTTTCCGTAAAATCTAATTAAATCATCACATCTTTATTACTAAATCCCTTTAAGTACACTAATTTGCTACCCCTGCTGTTAGCAATAATGGTTTGTTGCAAGGTCTGATACATACTCTTGGCTCATCAATAGACTGTCACTGATCACTCCAGAGATTAACCCAGGGTGTAGGTCGTTAGATAAAATCATAAGCCGGGCTCTTTAATAAGAGTGGTATTAGTTATGATGGTTTTGCTTAGTAATGTATATAAACTTAAGCAGGGATGCCGTTATAAGCATTAAGACCTACTACATAGGTTATTAAATTTACTTGTAGGATGCTTATAATGTTTGGATAAGGTGAGCTTATAGGCAGGTTGGGCGGCTTTAATAACGTCTATCTTCACACTAGTAATTTATAAGTGACTACTGTTATCAGTAACTTTTAGATTAAAGTTAAATCAATAAAAAACCCGAAATGACAATGGCCGTTTCGGGTTTTTAATTTGAAGTATAAAACTAATTATTTATGCCAAATACCTTTTGGAATAGTTTTATTGAGTTTGTCGTTCTTATTTGGATCAAACGTCGGTAACTTTCCGGCGCGTCGCTGAGCGTTATAATCTTTAGCAAGCCACACGACAACACCTGAGAGCATAAATAATGCGATTACGTTCACTATTGCCATTAAGCCCATAGATACATCAGCTAATGTCCACACTAGTGGTAATTCGCCCAATGCACCAAACATTACCATACCTAACACTAATAACCTGAAGATCAACATGCCAGATGCGTGGTTATGCTCTAAGAACAATAAGTTCGTTTCAGCATACGAGTAGTTAGCCACAATAGATGTAAATGCAAAAAACAAAATAGCGACTGCTACAAATATGGCACCCCAGCTGCCTACATGTTCTTCAAGGGCGGCTTGTGTAAGCGCTATACCCGTTACATCTGAGCCTGGCACTAATTGCTCTGATAATAAAATAAGAGCAGCAGTTGCAGTACAAATAATAATAGTATCTACAAATACACCCAGCATTTGTACATACCCCTGTGAAGCAGGGTGAGGTGGGTTTGGCGTTGCCGTTGCTGCAGCATTCGCAGCACTACCCATACCGGCTTCGTTTGAGAACAAGCCGCGTTTGATCCCTTGGATCATCGCTTGCATTACCCCATAACCAATTGCCCCCGCACCCGCTTGTTCAAGACCAAAAGCACTTCTGATCACATGCATAAATACATCAGGTAACTCAGTGTAATTTACAGCACATATATATAGTGCAACCACAAGGTAAGCAGCAGCCATAAATGGAACGGCTAATTCAGCAAATCGAGAAATGGTTTTTAGACCGCCAAATATAATAATACCTGACCCAATAACAAGAGCGATACCTACTATATAGTTAGGGATACCAAAGGCGACTTCAAAAGCCGCAGCAATAGAATTTGACTGTACTGCGTTAAAAACTAAACCAAAGGCTAAAATTAAGCACAATGAAAAGACAACACCCATCCAACGCTTGCCAAGTCCGTACTCCATATAATAGGCCGGACCACCACGGAAGTTACCTTCTTCATCTCGAGTTTTATAAGCTTGTGCCAATGTACTTTCAGCAAAGCTAGTAGCCATACCAATTAAAGCAATTAACCACATCCAAAAAATAGCACCTGCGCCACCTAAATAAAGCGCAACGGCAACACCTGCCATATTACCAGTACCAACACGGGCTGCTAAAGAAGTACAAAATGCTTGGAAAGAAGAAATGCCGCCGTCAGAGCCTTGACGACTTTGAAACATGACTTTAATCATATGTGGAAACTGTACAAATTGAATAAAACCAAGACGTATTGTAAAAAATAGCCCTGCTGCTATTAATAAGTACACTAAAATATGACCCCATAAGAGACCACTTATACTATTTATTATATCTGTCATGTGCGTTACCTAGTGAACGAGTTGTAAATATCGGGCGCAACTTACCACAAGCACAGTAAATAGTTTAGTAAACAGCGTAAAAAAATGAGTTATCCACAGGGTTTTGTGGGTAATATGTGTGTCTAGGTTGGGTATCTTTGGGGTAAAAATTAAATGCAAAAAAGCCTTTAAAAACGCTTGCGTTAAAATCGATTCGCCCTATAATGCGACCCCACTGAGACGGCAGGGGCCATGCGCAGCAGCGCAACGCATAGCGAGGCACGAGCTAATCAGAGAGTTGAGTAAAACTTAGTTCTGAAAACTTTCAAGTTTAACAAAATTAAGTGTTGACAAAAAAACAGGAAAGCGTAATATGCGCAGCCCTAGCGAGATAAAGTTTAACGCTTTAATCGCAACGTTCTTTAACAATATAAAGCAATCATCTGTGTGGGCACTCGTACAGATTGAGTTCTAACAGCCGAGCTACTTCGTTCTTTATTGAGCAAGTAGTGAGGCAAAAAATTTAGAGTCTCAGTGTGATTTCTCGAAAGAGAAACTGAGTGACCAACAGAATAATTACTTCGGTAGTTATTCAGCACAGTCAATTCGTTTTTGGTAACAAAAACAAATAATTCAGAATTCATTGAGCAGTCTCATCTCTTAATAGAGTGGGAAGAAAAAACTTTTAATTGAAGAGTTTGATCATGGCTCAGATTGAACGCTGGCGGCAGGCCTAACACATGCAAGTCGAGCGGTAACAGAGAGGTGCTTGCACCTTTGCTGACGAGCGGCGGACGGGTGAGTAATGCTTGGGAACATGCCTTGAGGTGGGGGACAACAGTTGGAAACGACTGCTAATACCGCATAATGTCTACGGACCAAAGGGGGCTTCGGCTCTCGCCTTTAGATTGGCCCAAGTGGGATTAGCTAGTTGGTGAGGTAATGGCTCACCAAGGCGACGATCCCTAGCTGGTTTGAGAGGATGATCAGCCACACTGGGACTGAGACACGGCCCAGACTCCTACGGGAGGCAGCAGTGGGGAATATTGCACAATGGGCGCAAGCCTGATGCAGCCATGCCGCGTGTGTGAAGAAGGCCTTCGGGTTGTAAAGCACTTTCAGTCAGGAGGAAAGGTTAGTCGTTAATACCGGCTAGCTGTGACGTTACTGACAGAAGAAGCACCGGCTAACTCCGTGCCAGCAGCCGCGGTAATACGGAGGGTGCGAGCGTTAATCGGAATTACTGGGCGTAAAGCGTACGCAGGCGGTTTGTTAAGCGAGATGTGAAAGCCCCGGGCTCAACCTGGGAACTGCATTTCGAACTGGCAAACTAGAGTGTGATAGAGTGTGGTAGAATTTCAGGTGTAGCGGTGAAATGCGTAGAGATCTGAAGGAATACCGATGGCGAAGGCAGCCACCTGGGTCAACACTGACGCTCATGTACGAAAGCGTGGGGAGCAAACAGGATTAGATACCCTGGTAGTCCACGCCGTAAACGATGTCTACTAGAAGCTCGGAACCTCGGTTCTGTTTTTCAAAGCTAACGCATTAAGTAGACCGCCTGGGGAGTACGGCCGCAAGGTTAAAACTCAAATGAATTGACGGGGCCCGCACAAGCGGTGGAGCATGTGGTTTAATTCGATGCAACGCGAAGAACCTTACCTACACTTGACATACAGAGAACTTACCAGAGATGGTTTGGTGCCTTCGGGAACTCTGATACAGGTGCTGCATGGCTGTCGTCAGCTCGTGTTGTGAGATGTTGGGTTAAGTCCCGCAACGAGCGCAACCCCTATCCTTAGTTGCTAGCAGGTAATGCTGAGAACTCTAAGGAGACTGCCGGTGATAAACCGGAGGAAGGTGGGGACGACGTCAAGTCATCATGGCCCTTACGTGTAGGGCTACACACGTGCTACAATGGCGCATACAGAGTGCTGCGAACTCGCGAGAGTAAGCGAATCACTTAAAGTGCGTCGTAGTCCGGATTGGAGTCTGCAACTCGACTCCATGAAGTCGGAATCGCTAGTAATCGCGTATCAGAATGACGCGGTGAATACGTTCCCGGGCCTTGTACACACCGCCCGTCACACCATGGGAGTGGGTTGCTCCAGAAGTAGATAGTCTAACCCTCGGGAGGACGTTTACCACGGAGTGATTCATGACTGGGGTGAAGTCGTAACAAGGTAGCCCTAGGGGAACCTGGGGCTGGATCACCTCCTTATACGATTTAGAACTTATTTGTTCGTAGTGTCCACACAGATGATTGTTAGTTAGTTTTACCCTCTGGGTTAACTAATTAATATGCTCTTTAAAAATTTGGAAAAGCTGATAATAAAATTCGTATAAATAACAGTGTTATTTATACAGAGTTTTCAAAAGTAAAAAGAATGATAGCAGTATCATTCAGTGCCATTTAATGAACGTTTACGTTTGTTGATTGGTATCTACTTTAGTATTCAATATTAACTTCTGGCGAAGTTAAACTGTCACAAAACAAAGACCCGTTTGGGTTGTATGGTTAAGTGACTAAGCGTACACGGTGGATGCCTTGGCAGTTGGAGGCGATGAAGGACGTATTAACTTGCGATAAGCCTAGTCAAGCTAGTAAAAAGCACTTGAGACTAGGATTTCCGAATGGGGAAACCCACCTGCTTGCAGGTATCGTTAACTGAATACATAGGTTAACGAGGCGAACGCGGAGAACTGAAACATCTAAGTACCCGTAGGAAAAGAAATCAACCGAGATTCCGAAAGTAGCGGCGAGCGAAATCGGAACAGCCCTTAAGCTTATTATGTGTTAATGGAAGGCGCTGGAAAGCGCCACGATACAGGGTGATAGTCCCGTACATGAAAATGCATTTTAAGTGAAATCGAGTAGGTCGGAGCACGTGAAACTTTGACTGAATATAGGTGGACCATCATCTAAGGCTAAATACTCCCAACTGACCGATAGTGAACCAGTACCGTGAGGGAAAGGCGAAAAGAACCCCTGTGAGGGGAGTGAAATAGAACCTGAAACCGTGTACGTACAAGCAGTAGGAGCCTACTTGTTGGGTGACTGCGTACCTTTTGTATAATGGGTCAGCGACTTATATTTTGTAGCAAGGTTAACCGAATAGGGTAGCCGTAGCGAAACCGAGTCTTAACTGGGCGTATAGTTGCAAGGTATAGACCCGAAACCCGGCGATCTATCCATGGGCAGGTTGAAGGTTGAGTAACATCAACTGGAGGACCGAACCCACTAATGTTGAAAAATTAGGGGATGACCTGTGGATAGGAGTGAAAGGCTAATCAAGCCCGGAGATAGCTGGTTCTCCCCGAAATCTATTTAGGTAGAGCCTCGGACGAATACCATTGGGGGTAGAGCACTGTTAAGGCTAGGGGGTCATCCCGACTTACCAACCCTTTGCAAACTCCGAATACCGTAAAGTACTATCCGGGAGACACACGGCGGGTGCTAACGTCCGTCGTGAAGAGGGAAACAACCCAGACCGCCAGCTAAGGTCCCAAAGTCATAGTTAAGTGGGAAACGATGTGGAAAGGCCCAGACAGCCAGGAGGTTGGCTTAGAAGCAGCCATCCTTTAAAGAAGCGTAATAGCTCACTGGTCGAGTCGGTCTGCGCGGAAGATGTAACGGGGCTAAACTATGCACCGAAGCTGCGGATTCAGAATTTATTTTGAGTGGTAGGGGAGCGTTCTGTAAGCGGTTGAAGGTGTACCGGGAGGTATGCTGGACGTATCAGAAGTGCGAATGCTGACATGAGTAACGATAATGCGGGTGAAAAACCCGCACGCCGGAAGACCAAGGGTTCCTATCCCATGTTAATCAGGGTAGGGTAAGTCGACCCCTAAGGCGAGGCCGAAAGGCGTAGTCGATGGGAAACGGATTAATATTTCCGTACTTGGTATAATTGCGATGGGGGGACGGAGCAGGCTAAGCAAGCATGGCGATGGTAGTCCATGTGAAAGTGTGTAGGCTAGTGACTTAGGTAAATCCGGGTTACTGTTAGGCTGAGACACGAGACGAGTCACCAAGGTGATGAAGTTGCTGATGCCATACTTCCAGGAAAAGCCTCTAAGCTTCAGATTATACCGAATCGTACCCCAAACCGACACAGGTGGTCAGGTAGAGAATACTAAGGCGCTTGAGAGAACTCGGGTGAAGGAACTAGGCAAAATCGTACCGTAACTTCGGGAGAAGGTACGCTCCGATTGGTGATGGGACTTGCTCCCTAAGCTGATTGGAGCCACGCAGTGACCAGGTGGCTGGGACTGTTTATTAAAAACACAGCACTGTGCAAAATCGCAAGATGACGTATACGGTGTGACACCTGCCCGGTGCCGGAAGGTTAATTGATGGGGTTATCTTCGGAGAAGCTCTTGATCGAAGCCCCGGTAAACGGCGGCCGTAACTATAACGGTCCTAAGGTAGCGAAATTCCTTGTCGGGTAAGTTCCGACCTGCACGAATGGTGTAACCATGGCCACGCTGTCTCCACCCGAGACTCAGTGAAATTGAAATCGCAGTGAAGATGCTGTGTACCCGCGGCTAGACGGAAAGACCCCGTGAACCTTTACTACAGCTTGGCACTGAACATTGAACCTACATGTGTAGGATAGGTGGGAGGCTTTGAAGCGTGAACGCCAGTTTGCGTGGAGCCGACCTTGAAATACCACCCTTGTACGTTTGATGTTCTAACGGAGACTGCTGAATCGTGGTCCCGGACAGTGCCTGGTGGGTAGTTTGACTGGGGCGGTCTCCTCCCAAAGAGTAACGGAGGAGCACGAAGGTTGGCTAAGTACGGTCGGACATCGTACGGTTAGTGTAATGGTAGAAGCCAGCTTAACTGCGAGACAGACACGTCGAGCAGGTACGAAAGTAGGTCATAGTGATCCGGTGGTTCTGAATGGAAGGGCCATCGCTCAACGGATAAAAGGTACTCCGGGGATAACAGGCTGATACCGCCCAAGAGTTCATATCGACGGCGGTGTTTGGCACCTCGATGTCGGCTCATCACATCCTGGGGCTGAAGTCGGTCCCAAGGGTATGGCTGTTCGCCATTTAAAGTGGTACGCGAGCTGGGTTTAGAACGTCGTGAGACAGTTCGGTCCCTATCTGCCGTGGGCGTTTGAGAATTGAGAGGGGTTGCTCCTAGTACGAGAGGACCGGAGTGAACGAACCGCTGGTGTTCGGGTTGTCATGCCAATGGCATTGCCCGGTAGCTACGTTCGGAACTGATAAGCGCTGAAAGCATCTAAGCGCGAAGCAGGCCTCGAGATGAGTTCTCACTAGACTTTTAAAGTCTCTGAAGGGCCGTTGAAGACTACAACGTTGATAGGCAAGATGTGGAAGTGGTGTGAGCCATTAAGCTAACTTGTACTAATTACCCGTGAGGCTTAACCATACAACGCCAAACGCGTTTTATGTGATAGTGAAACAAGCGAAGAAGTTAATAGACTAAAGTAGATACTTGAAGACTTTTATTATCAGAAATTCCAAATTTTAGTAAGTTCGATTAAATCGACCTTACACCATATTTGCTTGGTGACAATAGCGTTTTGGACCCACCTGACCCCATGCCGAACTCAGTAGTGAAACGAAACAGCGCCGATGATAGTGTAGCATTTGCTATGTGAAAGTAGGACATTACCAGGCTTCAAATAAGAGAAACCCGTTACAGCAATGTGACGGGTTTTTTGCTATCTGCAGGAAAGTACCCCAAAGCCATAAGCCCGCACAGGCCAATGAGAGTGTCGCATTTGCTATGTGGCTTTTTACCGCTGTGGGCACAATGACATTCTATGTAATGGTCTAATGAAATTGGAGAGGTTTATAGCGTAAAATAAGCTAAACCGAAAAGGTATCAACATGACCAGAAAATCAAAAGTTACACTCAGTGCACAGCAAAAACTTGAATATGCCAAATTAATGGTAGAAGAAGGCTATACCAATAAGCAAATTGAAGAAATCTCTGGCGCAGGAAAGTCAGCAGTATCACGTTGGAAGCAACAATATTTATCTGAGCTAGATGGTAAAAGCCCGGAGAATGTTCAAGCACTCACACCTGAGCAGCAACGTATCCAGTCGCTAGAGAAGCAGCTACAGCGGGCTTTAAGGGATAATGAAATATTAAAAAAGCCACCGCTTTCTTCATTCGCGACAATCAAAACTTAAAGTAATAAAAGAATTGAAGAAAGCAAACGTAGATTACACTATCACTGAATTGTGTCGTATTTTAGAGGTCAGTATGAGTAGTTATTACTATGAGCCTGTCAAACCTGATGAGCAAGAGCAGGTGCTTTTAGATGTAATTGAATCGATAGTTGAGGACTCTGGTAATACGTATGGCAGGCGTAGAATACACGCTGAACTGAATGCGCGTGACCACACAATAGGGGTATATAAAACGGCCGCACTGATGAAGAAGCTGAATATACAAGCCATTGTGCCGAAGAAAAACATTATTACCCCAATTCAGGTGATGAGCATCACTATGCACAAAACCTTTTAAAACGACAATTCAACCCCGATACACATAACACACATTGGGTCGGTGATATTACTTACATAAGGAACCAGCAAGGATGGAGTTATTTGGCTTGCGTATTAGATTTATCAACGAAGGAAATAGTAGGTTATGCTTTATCAAAAAGCCCTAATGCTGAACTGGCTAAGACAGCATTAAATAATGCAATTAAGCGCCAACAGCCGGTTCTTAGTCAACTGATGTTTCATTCAGATCAAGGCTGTCAGTATTCAGCGACCTCGTTTAGAGAGCGGTTATCACAACTGACTATAACGCAAAGTATGAGTCGCCGAGGTAATTGTTGGGATAATGCTGTTATGGAACGTTTTTTTAGAAGTTTAAAAACAGAGCGTTTAAATGGTCTTTCATTTATAAATCATAATTCAGTGATAAGTGAAGTAGATAATTACATTCAGTTTTATAATTACAAACGTAGGCATTCAGCGCTTGATTATATGACACCGCATCAGAAATATAATGAATTAAAAAATGCCGCTTAGAATCTCTCCTAAATTAGTTGACCATTACACTACTGTGTTGTCGCTACGAAGTAGCGCACCGACTCCAAATACAAGAAAGCCCGATTCGAAAGAGTCGGGCTTTTTTACGTCTGCAAAAAAGCAAAATACGCACACTCACCCAGCATTTATCGCGTAGGTTGGGCGAGCGAAGCGACTCCCAACGCATAGAGAGTGTCCCATTTGCTATGTGGCTTTTTACCGCTATGGGCACTATGACATTCTACTGCGTTGTCATACCATTTTGATTTAATTCATGATCTATTTAAACTAGGAGAGTTTCTTTCATAAAAATAGCTTGAAACGATTCTATATCATTCTTGTAAGAAACTAGGTCATTTTTATAAGAAGATGCATTTGATCACTTATTAAATAGTATTGGTATCACTATAAGGTAGCGCACCAATTCAAATTAGCCGGTATTTACTTTGAGGTTTTTTATGATCATCAAAGCGAGCTTAACGGTGTTAGTTTCTGAGAAAAATATAATTTTGCTTTGTTAGTGGCTTTGATTTAGGATCAAAACAGTTTAAAACCAATATTGATTTGCCTGTGTATAGATTATTAATTAGCGCCTTATCCATTTTCTTTTGTGTTTCTGTATCTGCAGTTGAAGTAACTGATCTATATCAAGATATTTTGGTCGTAGAAGATAAATCTCGTGATGCACGTTTAGACGCCAGTCGCGAAGCGTTGCTTAACGTATTAGTTAAAGTAAGCGGTGATAAAAGTGCAAATGAAAACGCGATGGCGAAGCAGCGTACTAAAGATATATCTGATTATATGCTTAAGTTTGAATACGATGAGCGTATTCCAGGAAAACTAAAGTTAATAGTAAAATTTGAAGCGCGAAAGATCAATGCATTAATAAAAGATCTTAATTTGCCTTTATGGGGTGTTCAGCGTCCTCTTGTTGCTATTTGGTTAGGTATTGAAAATAATCGTCAGCGTGAGCTGGTCACTCAAGAGAGTTATCCTCAGTTAGAACAACTTATTTATGATAAGGCAAGCCAACGAGGTTTACCTGTCGTTGTGCCTTTGCTCGATTTACAAGACCGGCGTCTTGTTGGTGTCCCCGAGGTTTGGGGGAATTTTTCCGAGCCGGTAGAAGAAGCATCTCAACGTTACAGTGCTGAGCGAAGTATTACTGCAAGAATGTATCAAGAACCTAACTCTGATAACTGGGTATTAGATTGGCGCTTTACTAATGATGAAATGTTTGAATCTAATCGTATTGTTGGCTACAGACAACAAATTGTTGCGCAAATGATTGATGATTTAGCACAAGGTTTAGCAGGCGAATATGCCATTGATCCGAATGCTTATTATGAGCAACGTACTGCCAATTTAACCCTAAAGGGAACAGATAACTTTGTGGATATAGAAATGGCAAAGCGTAGACTACTAAACCTAAGTGTTGTTACTGAAGCTTTTATTCTCAAAAAAACACCAGATTCAGTTGTATTTAAACTTAATCATACGGGGACTGTTAGCGATCTTAAAAAAGCTCTTGGTCTTGATAATGCCTTTAGAGATTACGTTGATCCTCGTGCGTTTTATCATATCGTCGATAAACAAAGTTTAGAGTACCAATGGGTTGCAAACTAATGCTACCTCAAGAGCCAATGCAAATGGCGTTACCTGTTACTTTGCCGGATGATGAAACGTTCGCATCATACTTTGGTGGAGAGGACTCGCTAGAAGTTAATCACCTTAAAGACAGCTTTTCTCAATTTGCTCACTCTTTTCAGTATACCTATTTGTGTGGTTTAGGTGATTCAGGAAAGTCTCATCTGTTATACGCAACGTGTATTCAAGCTCAAGAGCGTGGCTTATCTAATATGTTACTTTCCATGCGTGAGGTCATTCATTTTGGCCCTATGGTTTTGGATGGCCTTGAGGCGTTAGATGTACTATGCATTGATGATGTGCATTTAGTTGCAGGTAACGATGCATGGGAGAAAGCATTATTTAATTTCTTTAATCGCTTCAATGAGCCCAATAAAATGCTGGTAGTGACTGCCGATTTACTGCCAAATATGCTTAATATTAGCTTGCCCGATTTAGAATCTCGTTTAAAGTGGGGCACCACGTTTCAAATTCGTTCTATGAGTGACGATGATAAAGCACAAGCTCTGGTTAAGCGGGCAAATATGCGTGGGCTTGAACTGAGTGATGAATGTGCGCGATTTTTATTAACGCGTTTGAGCCGCGATATGCGCGCATTATTGGATGTATTGGATAAATTAGATCATGCTTCCATGGCTGCACAGCGAAAATTGACAATTCCTTTTATAAAATCAACGCTAAAGCTGTAGTAGGTCTAGAATCTAGACCCTGCTTTCAGTTATCATTAGCTAACTAAATTGTAATCACCTTCTGTGAAAGATCAGGTATCGAATGAACTTAGAAAACATATTAGCGCAAGCACTTGAGGCGGTAGCCAGTGCCAGTGAAATCGCGCAGCTAGAAGAGATCAGGGTTAACTATCTTGGTAAAAAAGGCGAAATTACCAGCTTACTTAAAACGTTAGGTAAAATTGCCCCTGAAGAACGTAAAGAAGCAGGCCAAGTAATTAACCAAGCTAAGCAAGACGTGCAAGTTGCGATTAATGACAAGCGTGAATTGTTAGCAAGTAAAGCATTAGAAGAAAAATTAGCCGCAGAAACAATCGATGTAACTTTACCTGGGCGTGTTATGCCATCAGGTGGTTTGCACCCAGTAACTCGCACCATTGAGCGTATAGAAAGCTTTTTTGGTGAGCTTGGCTTTGCTGTTAAGTCAGGCCCTGAAGTTGAAGATGATTTTCATAACTTTGATGCGTTAAATATTCCAGAGCATCACCCAGCTCGCGCCGATCACGATACCTTTTACTTTAATCCTAAGCTGGTTTTACGTACTCAAACCAGTGGTGTACAAATTCGTACTATGGAAACTGAGCAACCGCCACTTCGTATTATTTCGCCAGGGCGTGTTTACCGTAACGATTACGACCAAACACACACGCCTATGTTCCATCAGGTGGAAGGGTTAATGGTTGATACTGATGTAAGCTTCACTGAGCTTAAAGGTATTTTACATGACTTTTTACGTAACTTTTTTGAAGAAGACATGGAAATTCGTTTTCGTCCTTCATTCTTCCCGTTTACAGAGCCTTCAGCAGAAGTGGACGTGATGGGTAAAGACGGTAAATGGTTAGAAGTATTAGGCTGCGGCATGGTTCATCCTAACGTACTTAAGTCTGTAGGCATCGATCCTGAAAAATACACAGGTTTCGCTTTTGGTATGGGTGTTGAGCGCTTAACCATGTTGCGTTACGGCGTAAACGATTTACGTGCATTTTTCGAAAATGACTTAAAATTCCTAAACCAGTTCCGTTAAGAGTGAAGAGATAAAATGAAATTTAGTGAAAAGTGGTTAAGAGAGTGGGTAAATCCTGCAATTGATACGCAAGCTCTTTCGGAACAGCTTTCAATGGCTGGTTTAGAAGTAGATGGCGTTGAGCCGGCAGCAGCCAAATTTAATGGCGTTGTAGTAGGTGAAGTGGTTGAGTGTGGCCAGCACCCTGATGCAGATAAACTACGTGTAACAAAAATTAATGTTGGTGGTGATGAACTGCTTGATATTGTTTGTGGTGCACCAAATTGCCGCCAAGGTATTAAAGTTGCAGTTGCCACTGTTGGCGCAGTGTTACCAGGTGATTTCAAAATTAAAAAAGCTAAACTTCGTGGTCAGCCTTCACACGGCATGTTATGTGCGTTTGATGAGCTAGGTATTAGTGAAGAAGGCGATGGCATTATGGAATTGCCACTTGATGCGCCTATTGGTACAGATTTACGCGAATATTTAGCGCTTGATGACAACATTATTGACGTAGATTTAACGCCTAACCGTGGTGACTGTTTAGGTATTAAAGGTCTTGCCCGCGAAGTTGGCGTACTGAATAGCATTGATGTTAATACATTAAGCATTCCAGCAGTAGCGCCGACAATTGAAGATAAAGTATCAATTGAGTTGGTTAACGATGATGCCTGTCCTCGCTATTTAGGGCGTGTTATTAAAGGCATTAACCTTAATGCTGAAACTCCTTTATGGATGGTTGAAAAGCTACGCCGTAGTGGTGTACGTTCAATCGATCCGGTTGTTGATGTGACTAACTTTGTATTATTAGAGCTTGGCCACCCAATGCATGCATTTGATTTAAATGCGATTGAAGGTGGAATTAAAGTACGTAATGCAAACGCAGGTGAAGAATTAGTTTTATTAGACGTTAATACCGCTAAATTAAATGAATCGACATTAGTGATTGCCGATCATCATAAAGCACTAGCCATTGCAGGTATTTTTGGCGGTGAGCAATCGGGTGTTACTGAAAAAACAGCTGATATTTTATTAGAAAGCGCATTCTTTAACCCTGTAGCTATTGCAGGACAAGCACGCAGCTATGGTTTGCACACTGATGCATCTCATCGCTATGAGCGTGGCGTAGACTTTGCGCTACAACACGATGCAATGGAGCGCGCTACAGGGTTACTTCTGGAAATTGTAGGTGGTAATGCAGGTCCAATTGTTGAAGCGGTTGCTGCAGATAAACTACCAAAAGTAACTGAAGTGCGTTTACGTCGCTCACGTTTAGACCGCGTTATTGGTCATCATATTGACGATGCAAAAGTAACCGATATTCTTACGCGTTTAGGGCTTGATGTTAAATTTGACAATGATAGCTGGAGCGCTGATGTACCAAGCTACCGTTTTGATATTCGTATTGAAGAAGATTTAATTGAAGAAGTAGCACGTGTTTACGGTTATAACAGTATTCCTAATGTGGCACCAACTGCAAAACTTAAAATGACCACGCATGATGAGTCAACTGTTGCACTGAGCCGTTTTCGTAATGCGCTAGTTACCCGTGGCTATCAAGAAGCCATTACTTACAGTTTTGTTGATCCTAAAGCGCAAGCTATTTTGCATCCAGAGTGTGATGCATTGGTATTGCCGCACCCAATTTCAATTGAAATGTCAGCGATGCGTGTAAGTTTAATGCCTGGCTTATTGGCATCTGTTGCGTATAACCAAAACCGCCAGCAACCACGTATTCGCTTATTTGAACACGGCCTTAAGTTTATCAGCGATGAAAGCGCAGAAAATGGCGTTTACCAAGTGCCGGTTATTGGTGGTGTTATTACCGGGCTTGTACATGGTGAACATTGGATTGAAGAAAAACGTCACGTCGACTTTTATGACCTAAAAGGGGATGTTGAAGCATTACTTGCAATTACTAATGATGTTAGCCGTTTTGAAATTAAAGCTGAGCAATCAGATGGTCTTCATCCTGGTCAGTCTGCTGTGATTTATGTTGATGGCAAAAAAGTAGGTTTCTTTGGTGCATTGCACCCGCAAGCGCAAAAATCGTTAGATATCAATCATGCTACTTTTGTGTTTGAAATTGAAATGTCAGCATTGAAAAAAAGAAATTTACCGCAAGCTGTAGGGGTGTCTAAATTCCCATCAAATCGCCGCGACATCGCGATTTTAGTACAAGACAGCGTTAAAATAGGTGATATTTTAAACGTCATCGGAAAAGTTGGCGGAAATCAATTGGTTGACCTAAACTTATTCGATGTGTATAAGGGCAAAGGTATTGAGCCAAATTATAAGAGTTTGGCGATTGCTCTAACACTGCAAGCGGTTGATAGAACACTCGAAGAGAAAGATATCAATCAAGTAGTTGATAACGTGGTGGCCGCACTGGCCGAACAGTTTAATGCATCGTTGAGGGACTAGATATGGCGCTTACTAAAGCCGACATAGCTGAACACCTATTTGAAAAGCTCGGGATCAATAAAAAAGATGCCAAAGATTTAGTTGAAGCGTTTTTTGAAGAAATCCGCTCAGCGCTTGAAAAAGGCGAGCAGATTAAGCTCTCTGGATTTGGTAACTTTGATCTGCGAGATAAAAAAGAAAGACCGGGACGTAACCCGAAAACGGGAGAAGATATTCCAATTTCAGCACGTCGCGTAGTTACTTTTAGACCGGGGCAAAAGTTAAAGGCCCGTGTTGAAGTAGGGACAAGCAAAAAATAATCGAAAAGGCGGCGAAAGCTGCCTTTTTTGTATCTGTATCATTATGTTAAGAGAAAATAAATTTGAAGTAATGCAGCTTCAACTAACTTATCTTAACTTTCTAAATGCTTTTTCAGTATTGCTATTAAACAGGGAGCGGTGGGGGAGATTTTGAACAGCAAAGGTTGTCTTGTCTTAATATATTAACATTCTGACATAAACTTTAGCTCCTAACAGTAGAGAATAAAGTGAGATTAAATTAGAATAGGCTTGCCCGAAGGAATGTGTTGCTCTCAAAACTCGATGCATTCTTAGGCTATCCGTTCAAAATTGTTTAATTAGGTAAAAAAAATGACCTCATCTCACGAGTTAGAATACACAAGTAGCTGGCAAGAACGCCAAGATTACGCAGAAAGCATGCAACCAATTATTGGTAAATTGTACCGTAATCGTGGTATCGAAATCGCTGTTTACGGCCGTCCATTAGTAAATTCAAGCACTATTGATATTATCAAGTCTCACAAATCAGTCGCGCAATTTGAAGGGACTAAACTGCGCCTACGTGAAAGCTTCCCATTCTTAGAAGCTATCAGCAAAATGGAATTAAATTCTGCCCGTATCGATATTGGTAAATTAGCATACAGCTATTTATACACAGATGCAGCGAATGGTCGTTCAGTAGAAGAGTTTGTTAAAGATGAACTAGCTGAAATTGTTGACTCTAAACCAAAAGCACCACGTGACGTTGTACTTTATGGTTTTGGTCGTATTGGTCGCTTATTAGCGCGTTTATTAATTGAAAAGTCAGGCCCGTATGCCGATTTAAATCTTCGCGCTATTGTAGTGCGTGGCGGAAAAGATGGCGATTTAGAAAAACGTGCAAGCTTATTACGTCGTGATTCTATCCATGGTCCATTTAATGGTTCTATCACCATCGATAAAGAGCGTAATGCAATTAAAGCGAACGGTAGCTACATTCAAGTTATCTACGCTAACTCGCCAAGTGAAGTTGATTACAGCGCCTACGGTATCGAAAACGCACTTGTTGTTGATAACACAGGTATCTGGAAAGATGAAGCCGGCCTTGGTCAGCATTTAGAATCTAAAGGGGCTGCAAAAGTATTATTGACAGCGCCAGCTAAAGGCAACATTAAAAATATCGTTTACGGTGTAAACAACCAAGATATCTTACCAGAAGACAAAATTGTCTGTGCAGCAAGTTGTACAACCAATGCGATTACGCCAACACTTAAAGCATTAAACGATCAGTTTGGTATTAAGAATGGCCATGTTGAAACGGTTCACTCGTACACCAATGACCAAAACTTAATTGATAACTACCATAAAGCGGAACGTCGTGGTCGTGCTGCGGCACTAAACATGGTTATCACTGAAACAGGTGCAGCGAAAGCGGTTTCTAAAGCATTACCAGAGCTTGAAGGTAAACTAACAGGTAACGCAATCCGTGTACCTACACCGAACGTATCGTTAGCTATCTTAAACTTGAACCTTGAAAAGAGCACGACGGTTGAAGAGCTTAATGCGTTTTTACGTGAAACAGCACTTCACTCAGACCTACGTGATCAAATTGATTACACAGCATCAACTGAAATCGTATCTACCGATTTAGTGGGTAGCCGTTACGCAGGTGTTGTTGATTCTCAAGCAACGATTGTTGATGATAACCGCGTAGTACTTTACGTATGGTACGACAATGAGTTTGGGTATAGCTGTCAGGTTGTTCGCTGTATGCGCGACATGGCAGAAGTCTCATTCCCAAGTTTACCTCGATAAACACATGAGCAATTAAGAAAAGCCAGCACTCGCTGGCTTTTTTAGGTCTGAATATTTTTAAAGTGAAGCGGTTATGGTACGCTTTATTAAATTGGGTACGTGCTTATACACTTTTAAAGTACATTAATGCGTATTTACCTCTTGGCTAAATCCTTTGGTCAAGACACACAGTTAACTAATAGGTTTGTTGTAATGAAAATCAGTAGCAATTTCGACAGTGGTAATATTAAAGTTATTGAAGCCACCGATCCGTTAAATATTCAGCTAGAAATTAATAAAGATCATCAGTCTGAGTTTTATCAGTGGTTTCACTTTCGTCTTGAGACAACGCCTTATCAACTTCATCAGTTAAATATTAATAATCTTGATAAGTCTGCATACCCTGATGGTTGGGTAGACTACCAAGCTGTCGCTTCATACGACCGTCAAACATGGTTCCGTGTACCGTCTTCGTATGAAAATGGCACATTAACATTTGAGCTTGAGCCTGAGTGCAGTAGCGTTTACTTCGCCTACTTTGCACCTTACAGCTACGATCGTCATTTAGACTTATTAGCATGGGCGCAAAGCCAAGAAATTTGCCAACTAGAAACACTAGGTCAAACGCTTGATGGGCGTGACATGAGCGTGCTTAAAATTGGTCAGCCAAGCGCCGATAAAAAAGTAATTTGGATCACTGCTCGTCAACACCCAGGTGAAACAATGGCCGAGTGGTTCGTAGAAGGCTTATTACACAAGCTACTTGATGATGAAGACCCTCATGCAGCAGCGTTACTATCAAAAGCGGTATTTTATATCGTGCCAAACATGAATCCTGATGGCAGTGCGCGCGGTCACCTACGTACTAATGCTAAAGGGGTTAATTTAAACCGTGAATGGCAAACACCCAGCATGGAAAACAGCCCAGAAGTTTACTTAGTGCTTAATAAAATGCGCGAAGCCGGCTTAGACATGCACCTAGACATTCATGGTGATGAAGCCATTCCATATAATTTTGTTGCCGGTAGCGAAGGCATACCAAGCTATGATGCACGCCTAAAAGGCCTAGAAGATAGCTTTAAAGCCGCGCTTTTAACTATTACTCCAGAGTTTCAAGATACCCATGGCTACGATAAAGACGAACCAGGTCAAGCTAATTTAACAGTAGGTTCATCAGCGACAGCGGAAGAATTTAAAGCACTTACTTACACAGTAGAAATGCCATTTAAAGATAATAATGACTTACCCGATCCAGATTATGGTTGGTCAGATCGTCGTTCATATCAATTTGGTCAAGATACTTTAGCAGCCATTGTTAATGTAGTTGACAACTTAAGATAAAACGTTTGTTTCAAAGGGTATCAATAAATATTGATACCCTTTTTACTTTTAGCTAAACCAACCGTACCAAAAAATAAAAATCATTTACCCACCACAGTACTAAAACGTTTCAATACACCTTCTCGACAGATTTAATACCATATAGTCTAAATCAATTTGCACTTAGTTAAACGTTGTCTTAGCAGGCTCAATATAAATCAACAATGAGTTGTTTTGAAAATTAACTGTTAACAACATTGGGTACTTAAGTTAATATCGATTGAGCAATAAGAAAAACGGAAAAGATTAACCCTTTATTTCGTAAAGCTTATGACAGGTATTCTGAGTGGCAGAGTATGGTAATTAATAATAATAAATATAACTGTGAGGATGTTCATGGAAGCTTTTGTAAGCGCCGTTAATGATGTTGTTTGGAGTGATGCACTCATCTATTTATGCCTAGGCGCAGGCTTATTTTACTCCGTACTAACTCGATTTGCTCAAGTTAGACATTTTAAAGAAATGTGTAAGCTATTATTTAGCCCTAACACCTCAGAAAAAGGGATCTCATCTTTTCAAGCTCTTGCTGTTTCATTATCTGGCCGAGTAGGGGTTGGTAATATTGCCGGTGTGGCAGCCGCAATTGGTTTTGGTGGCCCTGGCGCTATTTTTTGGATGTGGGTTGTTGCTTTTTTAGGTGCAAGTACTGCATACGCGGAGTCAACATTAGGTCAAATTTATAAGTTAGAAGAAGACGGCCAATACCGCGGTGGCCCAGCCTATTATTTTGATCGTTGTTTAGGGCAAAAGTGGCTAGCTGTATTATTTGCTGTGTCGGCAATTATAGCGTGTGGGGTTTTCCTGCCGGGCGTGCAAGCAAATGCTGTGGGCAATGCATTCACTCAAGTATTTGGTGATGGCACTATGGTGTCTACAAGTTTTGGTGACGTAGGCAGTTTTAAACTGGTTGCGTTGGCCATTATTCTAATCGTTTTAGCGTTTATTATCTTTGGTGGTATAAAGCGCATTGCTAATTTTACGCAAATTGTAGTGCCATTTATGGCGCTTGGTTACATCGTATTGGCCTTAATTATCGTATTTTTAAATATAGACAAAGTACCAGGCATTTTCTCGCTCATTATTGGTGATGCATTTACAGCTCAAGCAGGCTTTGGCGCTGCAATTGGCTGGGGTGTTAAGCGTGGTATCTATTCTAATGAAGCCGGTCAAGGTACAGGTCCTCATGCGGCGGCGGCGGCAGAAGTTGATCACCCTGCACAGCAAGGTTTAGTGCAAGCTTTTTCTGTTTATGTTGATACGCTTTTTGTATGTACAGCAACGGCATTAATGATTTTAATGACGCAGCAATACAATGTAGTCGGTACTTTGCCAGAAGGGCAGTTTATAATCCAAAATGTGGATGCGGCAACTGAAGTGGGGTCAGCAGCATTTACCCAAATGGCGTTGTTTAGTGTATTTGGTAGCTTTGGAGAAGCGTTTGTAGGTATCGCTTTATTCTTCTTTGCTTTTACCACCATACTGGCCTATTACTTCATTGCTGAGACGAATATCGCGTACTTAAATCGCTACTTTAAAGGAAGTATTCCGCTTGTAGTGGTAAAACTTATGATTATGTTTATGGTAGCCTACGGCATGGTTAACAGTTCTGGTTATATATGGACTATTGGCGACATAGGCGTTGGCTTAATGGCGTGGATCAACATATTGGGTATATTAGCCATTTTCTTTGTCGCTAAACCGGCCTTAACATGTTTGAGTGATTATGAAGAACAAAAGAAAAAAGGTGGCAAAATCATATTTGATCCCGTTAAGTTAGGGATTAAAAATGCTACCTTCTGGGAAAAACGCCTTGAAAAGCAATCAAAAGACGCTGAATAAACAGTTCCCAATAACCTAATATCATCTATTGGGTTAAATTCAAAAAAGACAAAGAGCAATAAAACAAGTACAATGAAAAGCGCCGAAAGGCGCTTTTTTTATGCGTAGTATGGAGAGAGATGTATGGCGATTATTCGTTGCCCCAAATGTGCAAAATCAATTTCAGATAAACATTCGCAGTGTCCACATTGCCAAAGTAACGTTGCTGAATTAAATGCCGAGCAAGTTCAACAACTTCAACGTGAACAGCGAATTAAAAAGCAGCAAATGTTTATGAACCACTCCTTTTTAGCGCTGATCTTATTTTTAGGTGGCTTCTTTTGTTTGTACTTCCTACAACCTCAAGAAAAAACACTTCAGTGGTATGCGTATACCTCGGCCATTGGGATTGGCTGTATTTGGTATCTTATTAACCGTATTATTTTAGTGACTCTGAAAAAGAAAAAATGACATGAATATTGACAACCTAGTACAGAATATTACTCCAGAATTATTTGAGCGCTTACAGTATGGCGCGGCAACGGGAAAGTGGCCAGATGGCACGCCTTTATCAGATGAGCAAAAGCAACAAACAGTGCAACTAGTGATGTTGTACCAAGCAAAAGTAGCACAATCAAACGAGCAGTTTACCATTGGTGCAAATGGAGAAATGATCCAAAAAACCAAAGCGCAACTACAAAAAGAATTCAAATCAGATAACGAAATAGCTAGGTTCAGTGAAAATGATCTTTAAACACCTTTTTACACCAAAATGGAAACACCCAAAGCAACAAGTTCGTTTAGATGCGATTGAAAAACTTGATGTGGCACGTGACGTAACAATTTTAAGCACCTTAGCCCTTGAAGACTCATCGGCTGAAATTCGTCGTAAAGCACTGCAAAAAGTAAACGACTTACCACTGTGGTGGAAAGCTTACAAACAAGATCAGGCATTGAAAGATGTTGCTGAACAACAAATCTCATCGGCTGTATTAAACAGTGAAAGTAGCTTATCGGCGCAGATTAAAAATGAGTACATTGAACGCTTTGCACCGGTTAAAACCCTTGAAAAACTAGCATTTGCTGAAAAAGAACTGCAAGTGAGAGTTAAGCTATTAAAACGCCTAGCTAACCCAAAGCTGATTGAAAAAGCCTTTAAAGAAGCAAACGAAGAGCTGCAAAAACAGTTAGTTGATTTAGTCATTACTCAGCAGCTAACTAAAGCACTGTTAAAGCATGCTCAAGGTGAAGCCAAAGTTGCGCTAGAAGGTCATCTTGAAAACGAGCGTTTAGCGCTTGAAATGCCATCGCAAGTTGAAAACGCAACCCGTGTTATTTTAGCCAAGCTTAATGCACTTCGTGATAAAAATGACTACGCTATTGTTGACCCACAAGCTGCAGAACTCATGGCGCAGTGGCAAGCTCTTGAATTAAAATGGCTAAGTGAAGAACATGTAAAAACCCTTGATGCTAAATATATATCAATTACCGATAAGCTTGATGCTCACATTGCCACATTAAAAGCGCAGCACGAAATAGAGCAGCAACGTTTAGCGCAGCAACAACGTCAAGTGTTAGCATTAGCAACGTTAGAGGCATTAAGTGAAGAAATTGAAAATGCATTGCAACTTGGATTAGAAACCCCAGAGCAAATTCAGCAAGACTGGCTTAATGCAAAAGTAGCACAAGCAAAAGACACATTAGATAAAACGCAACTGATGGCTGATCAGCAATCAAAGCAGGTTATAAGTAAGTTAGAGCAGTTATTTTTACAAGTTGCCAAGTTACCTGAGCTAACCGCGGCGATTAAAGAGTATAAAATTGCTTACAGTGCGCTGTGCGAAATAAAACCCGCCGAGCAGCTCAGTGATTACGATCAACAACTAAGTGCCTTTAATCACACATTTAAAGAGGCACGCAGCCATTTAGATGTACTTAGTCATGATTTACAAGCGTCGTTTAAAACCCAACTTAATGCGCATAAAAAGCAATTTTTAGCTGCAATGAGCGAACTCACTAAGCCGCTTGAAAAAACGCAAAGCCAAGCTAAACGCAAGGCTCGTGATGTAAAACGTTTAATTGAAGAAGGGCGCTTTAACGTTGCATTTGGTGTATTTAAAGGCTTCGAAGAGCTATTTAACGAATTGACCGAAAAATATCAACAACCGTTGGTTAATTTAAAAGCAGACCTAGAAGCGCAATTAGCCGATGCTAAAGATTGGCAAAAATATGCGGCCGCACCAAAACGTGCAGCACTTTTAGAAGAAGTAACAGCGTTAGTTGATGAGCCGTGTAGCGATCCGCAACAGCGCGCTGATCAAGTTAAAGTATTGCGTAAGCGTTGGAACGAACTTGGACGCCTTGATACTGAGCAAGAGAAACAACAGGGCAACGAGTTCGATGAAAAAATTGAGCTTTTATTTGCCCCTTGTCGCAGCTACTTCGCTGAGCAAGAAGTGCAACGTGAAGCAGCAAAAGCAGAGCGCGAGCAATTGATTGCTGATATGAATGCACTGCATTTACAAGCAACTGATACGGCTGATTTAGATTGGAAACAACTAGAAAGCAACTATAACCGTTTGCAAAAAGCATGGCGAAGTGTGGGTAAAGTTGATCCGAAAACATACCGCGTGTTGAACGAGCGTTATAAGGCAGAGCAGCAACAGGTTGTGGCGTCATTAAATGCGTTTCATAAAGGCAATGCCGCACTTAAAAATGAGCTTGTTGAACAGGCACAGCAATTATCACAAAGCGATAATTTAGCAGACGCTTGCCAACAGCTAAAGCAGTTACAGCAACAGTGGCAAACCATAGGGTTTGCAGGCTTAAAAGCTGAAAACGCATTGTGGCAAAAATTCCGTCAGTTTAATGATGCAACTTTCACTAAACGAAGCGAAGAGTTTGAACAGCAAAAGCGCGAACAAAGCGAGTCAGATAAGCTGGCAACAACTGAGCTGAATGAGCTTGAAGCAGCATTAAATAGTGTAGAAGGTAAAGCCCAATTACTTGACTTGCAAACCAAAGTTAAAGGGTATACACAGTTTAAATCGTTAACCCCTAAAGTGTCTGCTTTGTTATCAGCCATAGATGAAAAGCTGATAGGCTTAGCGGCTAGAAATGAGCAAGCTAATTTAGATGCTTTATTTGTTGCACTTGAGAACAACGAGCCAGTCCCGAGCCAGTTTAATGGTGCAGTTAAAACAGCATTGAGCTGTGAGCAGCTGTTAACGCGTATGGAAATACTTGCGAGCGTAAGTTCGCAAAACTCATCGCAAAGAATGGTAGAGCAAGTAGCCATGCTTGATGATAAGCACCGTGGCGAACACGCTGATTTAAATTATTATTTAAAGCAGTTATTAGCACTCAGCGAGGGTTCAGTTACAGCTGACACACTAGCAAGATTAAAAGTTATTTTTGCGGTAAATTAAGCTCAATCACTTTTATCAACTAAAATGAAAAAGCCGCTATTAAAGCGGTTTTTTGTTATGGCTACTTACCGCCAATATGATTAATTAATAGGGTTTTGCATGAAAATTTTTGTTTTTATTTCACTACTATTTTTAACTGCCTGTAACAGTACGCAGGGTATTTCGGTTTATTCATTTACAAATTCAGAGGTTGAGTCGTTACTAAATAAAGAGTTACCTAAATTAAGTGAAAAAGTTAGCCTGATGGGCTTACCTGTGCAGTTTGGTGTGAATGATTTAAGCGTTAATATTGGCCCAGATAATAGTGACTATGTCCTACTAGGTGCTGATTCGAGCGCCGAGATTAATGCTTTTGCATTAAAGTACCCAGTGCGCTTAAAGCTGCAAATACAGGGCACCCCTTTTTATGACAGCGAGAAAAAAGCGGTATTTTTACGTAATGTTAAGTTACTCGACTCAAGCATTGATGCCGGTGGCTTTAAAGGTAATTTAGAAGTGCTGGATAACGAGGCCATGGATGTAATGAATGCCTTTTTAGCCGTTAACCCCGTTTATAAGTTAAATATGAACGATCCTAAAATGGCATTATTAAGTAATTTACCTTTAGATTTAAAAGTAGTAGAAGGCGCTATTAAGCTAGTCCCTCGGTTATAATTTAGATCCAATAGGCGTAATAAAACGTATTAGTTGACCTTATTATTAATAGATTAGGTTAATTATGGCTAATGAGCGATCCGTTCCCACATCTCGACTTTCACGTTTTGCAAAGTTAGGCTCATTAGCCACTGGCGTCGCCACGAATATGTTAGTGGGCGGGGCTAAAAGTGCGCTTTCTGGTAAAGGCTGGGATAATAAAAGCTTATTGCTTCAGCCTAAAAATATTGAAAACCTAGCCACTCAACTCTCACACCTGCGCGGTGCGGCAATGAAGCTTGGACAGCTGCTTTCAATGGATGCGGGCGACTTATTAACTCCCGAACTTGCTCAATTGCTGTCTTTACTGCGTTCCGATGCTAACCCGATGCCACATAAGCAACTGGTTAGTGTTTTAAAAGAGCAGTGGGGAGAGGATTGGTTATCGCGTTTTTCTCATATTGAGCTTAGGCCGTTTGCGGCGGCGTCCATTGGCCAGGTTCATTTAGCTTTTAAAGAAAATGGCGCGCAGCTGGCAGTTAAAATTCAATACCCTGGAATCGCAAAAAGTGTAGTGAGTGACGTAGATAACGTGATCACTTTACTTACCTTATCGCGGTTATTACCTAAAGAGCTGGATATTAAACCCTTAGTGGCAGAAGCCAAAGCACAGCTATTAGCCGAGGCCGACTACACTCGAGAAGCTGAGTATTTAGCACGTTACAAAAACCTGTTAGCAGATAACGCGCATTTCAAAGTCCCTAGCGTGTATCCTCAGCACAGTACTGCGCAAGTGCTAACCATGGAGTATGTAGATGCCAAACCTATAGAAGGCATTACATATTTATCTCAATCAGAGCGAAGTCGAGTAGCAGAGCAGTTAATAGATTTATTTTTTAAAGAGATGTTTGAATTTCATTTAATTCAGACTGATCCTAATTTTGCTAATTTTCACTATCAAGTTGAGTCACAAAAAATAGTGTTGTTTGATTTTGGTGCCACACGAGAAATTACTCCAGCGCTAAGTAGTGCTTATTTAGCTTTATTTAAAGCCGGTAGTAATAACGACCGAGAAGGGGTGCTCAATGCCGCCACCGATATTGGCTATTTTAAAGATTCTCTCAAAGACAATTACAAAGAAAAAGTGATTGATTTATTTTTAATGGCCTGCGAGCCACTGCGTTATCACGGCGAGTTTGACTTTAAAAACAGCGAGCTTGCTAGCAATATTAAAGATGCAGGTTTGCAGTTAAGCGCACAGTCGCAGCAATGGCATACGCCTCCTGTTGATGCGTTGTTTATTCACCGTAAGCTAGCGGGCTTGTATTTAATCGCAGCACGGCTAGAAGCAAAAATAGATATTAAGGCATTATTTAGCCATTACTAGGTGCTAAAGCAGGAGAGAATTGGCATAATACTCGCGATATTTCGCGAGGTCTGCAATGATAAAAAACTTTTTAAACGATCCTACTTTATTACTTAATGCGGTAGGTGAGGGCATATACGGATTTGATTTATCTGGTAATGCGGTGTTTGTAAATCCAGCCGCAGAGCGAATGACGGGTTGGACGGCCGATGAATTATTAGGAAAAAAAATACATCAATATCATCATCACAGTCATGCCGATGGCACGCCTTATCCTGCCGATGAATGCCAAATTTACTGCACCATGTTTGATGGCAAACGCCGCGAGGTTAAAAACGAAGTATTTTGGCGTAAAGATGGCAGCGCCTTTGCTGTTGAATATACCTCCACACCTGTTTATAAAAATAGCCAGCTTATTGGTGCCGTGGCCGTTTTTCGCGATATATCAGCGCAGCAGCGAACCCAAACCGCGCTCCAAGATGCTTTAGCGCAAGTAAAGCATTTAAGCGAGCAGCTCAAAGATGAAAACGACTACCTTACTGCCGAGCTAAATCAAGATTGGCAAGACTCGGGGCTAGTAGGGCGCAGTGATGTATTTCAACGTATGTTGCAGCAAATACAGTTAGTGAGCGAAACCGACAGTACGGTGTTGATACTTGGCGAAAACGGTACTGGCAAAGAGCTGGTGGCGCGTAACTTACATAGATTAAGCAAGCGCAATGAGCAGGCGTTTATAAAAGTTAATTGTGCGGCGTTTACCCCTAGCTTATTAGAATCGGAGTTGTTTGGACACGAACGAGGCTCGTTTACCGGCGCAAATGAGCGACGTAAAGGGCGTTTTGAACTTGCTGATAAGGGCACTTTATTTTTAGATGAAGTGGCAGAGCTGCCGTTAGAGTCACAAAGTAAATTATTACGAGTATTACAAGAGCGCGAATTTGAGCGAGTAGGGGGCAGTCAGACGTTAAAAGTTGATATTCGTATTTTAGCAGCAACTAACCGCAACCTGTGGGATATGGTACAAAAAGGCCAATTTAGGATGGACTTATATTACCGCTTAAATGTATTTCCTATCAAAGTACCTGCATTAAAAGAGCGAAAAGAAGACATTCCTTACTTGTGCCAAAACTTAATTGCGCAAATAAATAAGCGCTTAGGTAAACAATTACAAGGAGTAAGCAAAAAGGCTATTAGACAATTACAGGCTTATGACTGGCCTGGTAATATTAGAGAGCTGCAAAATGTATTAGAGCGAGAAGCAATTTTGTCTAAACAGCCTACGTTGCAGTTAAGCCAGCCACTTAAAGCCGATGCTCCTAATACCATTAATCCGACCCTAACACTGGATGAAGCGCAAAAACAACATATTTCCTCTGTACTGACGTTATGTAACTGGAGAATTGCTGGTGAACAAGGGGCTGCCAAAAAATTAGGGTTACCAGAGAGTACGCTTCGTTCAAAAATGCGCAAGTTAGGGTTACAGCGCACCCTTTAACTCGCGATATAGCGTGGATTTCGTTAAATATCGCGACTTTCTGTTTTTTGTAATTTATAAAGTTATTTAATATCAATATGTTAATTTTTATTTCAGTATGGTCTGAAAGTTGCAAATACATACTTAACACCCGTCACTATTAAGTAAGTAACATGAAGTTTGATATTAAAGAAGAAGACATGATCATTAAGCCCTATAAAGAAGAGGGGCCAATTTATATACGCGAGCAAAAAGGATTTTTTCAGCGTATACGGCGTAATTTAGGCTGGCTGTTAATGCTTAGTTTTATTGCTATTCCGTGGATACAATACAACGGTCAGCAAGCGGTTTTATTGGATGTTGCCACACAAACCTTTACTATTTTTGGTTTAACCTTACTCCCTCAAGACTTCATGATTTTAGCCATGTTGTTTATGGTGGGGGCGTTTGCCTTATTTTTTGTGACCAATTGGCTTGGCCGTGTGTGGTGTGGCTATACGTGCCCGCAAACAATTTGGATGTTGATGTTCTCTTGGGTTGAGCAACGTATTGAGGGGACACGTAATCAACGTATTAAACTCGATAAGTCTGCATGGGACTTGACTAAATGGCGTAAAAAAATAACTAAACATACAGCATGGCTGGTTATTTCACTCTTAACTGCCACTTCTTTTTTAGCGTATTTTATTCCAGCTAAAACCTTATACCTAGAAATGGTTAATTTTGAATGGTCTGGGATCACCAGTTTTTGGGTGTTTTTATTTGCATTTTGTACCTATGGCAACGCAGGCTTTTTACGAGAAAAAATGTGTACTGTAGCGTGTCCGTATTCGCGCTTTCAATCTGTGATGTTTGATAAAGACACACTAGTGGTAACCTACGATAGCGAACGAGGTGAAAACCGTGGCCCACGTAAACGCAAAGCCGATCCTAAAGCGCTTAATTTAGGTGACTGTGTAGACTGTAATTTGTGTGTAGAAGTATGCCCGGCAGGGATTGATATTCGTAATGGCTTGCAATATGAGTGTATTAATTGTGGCTTATGTATTGATGCCTGTGACGATACTATGAATAAGTTTGGCTATAAAAAAGGCTTAATAAAATACGCCAGTGAAAAACAAATGGCAGGGCAGAAAACTAATCCATTTAGGCTTAAGTTAGTGGGTTATGGTGGTTTAACTGCATTGTTAATTATTTCTATGTTTGCTTGGATGTTACAACGCACTCCTATAGAAGCTTCAGTGCTGAGAGACCGAAATGAATTGTACCGTGTAAATTACGAAGGCTTAGTAGAAAATCCTTATACGCTTACAATTATTAATAAAACACAACAGTCGCTACATTATTCAATTTCCATTAGCGGGTTAGCGGGTGCTACTTTACAAAGCCCAAGTGCAGTGTTGGTAGAACCAGGAATGATGAAAAATGTGCCTGTAACCGTAACTGCTGATGGGTATGATCTGCCGAGTAAGGTAAATAAGTTGCAGTTTAAGATCACTGCGCAAGAAGACAACAGTATTTCAATTACCAAAGACAGCCAGTTCTATAAAAATTAGCATTTTAGTTTAGCTACCTCAGCCGTGTAATTTCGTTATTCGGTTGAGGTAAGTATTTTATTTACAAATGATTTGGCCTGCTGCAAGTCATCAAATAAGCAATCTTGCAAATGGGCGTCGCGACCTGAGCCGTGCATAATACGTTGAATTTGCCTTAAGGCTATAGGAGAAGTGAGTACAAAGGCACTAATTAGGCAGTTATTTTTCCCCATTGTTTGGCTAACATCGATCATATTTTTTTCTGCATCAGGGGTAGCTGCCACTACATCTGGTGAATCGCTGATGTAGCCCCAAGGTAGATGTTTAAACGGTGCAATGGTCTCTAGTAGTGTCGCATTAAAGTGATTTAATAATTCAGGGTTTAGGCTACCTTTAAATTGGGCAATTACAATACTACCCTCTACGCGCAACTTATAACTGCCATATTTATTTTTAAATTTCAATCGTGGCTCCTTTAGTCCACACCTTAATCAGTGTTGTAAATACTAATAATGTAATCTAACGCACCTGTAATTGCAGCCACTTGTGCCACTATACACTCTTCAGGATTGGCTGTTGCACTATCGGGGTAAACTTCAGTGGTTGTAACGTAAGACGCATCAGATAATCCCATACATAAACCTAACTCTTTGGCCGCATAATTTATAACCCCATATTGCTCTTGCGGTACACCAATTAACTGGTTATTTTCATCACTAGGCGCGATATGTGTTACCTTTTTAACACACTCAATAATGGCTTTTTGAAAAGCAGGCTCAGGCTTGTTGCTATCAGCGACTAAATAAAAACCGTCAGGGATATTCCAGTTCGTATTTACTTTACCTTCGCGCGCTGCAAGTGCAGGACGAAACTCACTGTTATCTGAATCGGTTGTTTCATGTAAATCGATATGTGCAATTAAATCAGTATTTAACGATTGTACATAATCCATTACCGCGGCAGATTCTTGTGCTGGGCTGGCTTCGTAAAAAGAACGATTTGGATCTACAGCCTCTGGGTTCCAGCGATTTATCGTCTCGTAACCCCAAGGACTAATGCAGGGGACAATAACAATATTAAAGTGTTGCGCATAATGAGTTGCCAGTGTTTTGGCGAATCTTAAAGCGCCATGTACACCACTGGTTTCGTAACCATGTACACCACCAGTAATTAAAACAGTAGCTTTACTTGGAGCAAAGTTAGCGGTTTTAAGCGCGTACAAAGGATAGCTACCCGTAGCATACCCAAGCTCACCGTATCGCTGTACTTCTAGAGTGCTTTTAAGTTCATCAATTAAAGTGACGACTTCTTGCTGATAGCTGCGCTTAATTTTTTGTGCCTCAAGCCATTGGGTTTTATTGTTGTTGTTCCACTTTTCACCAGCCGTACCAATTGGGTAACTACTGTTATTCATATTAAACCTTCACATTGAATTATTTCTGTGGACTATAGAGCAAACAGAGCATAATGACGAAAATAAAGCGCTAGCTTAACGCTGACTAAAATAACGCGCAAGTATATGCGATAGTCACTAAATTAGTTAATGGCTGAGCTCGAATGCGGATAGTGCCTTTGCTGCATAAAGTCTTCTAAAAACCATGCAGCAAATTCATGTCGGCCTTCTACATCGGCTTTACTGTAAATATCGGACGCTTGTTGGCGTACGGTTTTTTCTTTTGTGTTTCTTAGTGCGCTTATTTCTTTAAAGCTTAAGCCTTTAAGTAATAACATCGCGACTTCTTGCTCACTGCGGGTCAATGTCCATTGTGAAAATTGGGTTTGAATAACACCACTGTATTCATGACGCGCATCCATCATTGCCTGTGATATGTTTTTAAGTTCTTTTTTTGAATGCACTAATTCTTGTTTCAGCGCATTAATATTGGCAGTACGCGCACGAATATCGCTAATTAAGTAAATAGCACAGGCTGCAGAAATGACAACGATTAAGCCCTCAGAAAAAATATGCCACTGCGGTACGCCTAAATGTATATCCGTTAGTACATCAAAAAAGTTTAGCACCATTATTATTAACAAGGTGGCTGCTATTAACTTGTCTCTCATTAAAGCCTCTATTATCAATGGCTTATAAATACAATGGGCAAATGTACCATAGCGTAAATTTCGTTTTTTTTGGGTACGTTAAGGCGTTTGCCTGATGATTTAACATTCTAAAAAAGTCATGGTTGATTCTATAAAATTAATCAAATGTGAACAAACTAAATGCTGTTAAATTTTACAAAAAAAATGCGTCATTTTTTGCGTATTCAATATACGTTATTTTTCTTCTTTACGGTGACTTTATTAACATTTAATCCTGTGTTTGCTTCGCAAAATTTAGCACCTGTAGGGCTTTCGTCACTCAGTGGTTTTGATGTTGAATTTGCGCCGATTCAAAAAACAGAGTTTATTAACGGGCAAAGTTTAATTGGTGAAGTTAATTTCAAACCCGGGGTCAATTATACGGTGCTGTTTGCGTTTGATGTACAGCAGGTTCGTTACTTATACCCTAACGGCAGCATGGTAGAAAAGGGCGCCACTATCGCAAGCGTTGAGGGCAGTGATGTTCACCATTTTTTAGATGCCTATCAATCAGCAAAAGACATGCTCGCTATTGCTAAAAGCCATTACGACATAAACCAACAACACTTAAAAAACAAAATAATAAGAAGTTCTGAATGGGTTGAAATCACAAAAAGCTATTTTGAAGCCAAGCTAAATTTTGAACATATGCAACATCAAATGGCATTTTTAAACATTGATGATAATGAAAACGTGACCTTAGTGAGTCCAAAAACGGGCATTTTAAAACTCACTAATGAGTCGGGAAACCGTGTGATGGGTGACACCGCGTTTGATATTATCGATGCAAGTAGTATTCGCGTTAAGATTAAAGTCTCTCTTAGTTTTACCAACACGTTAGCGCATTTCAAGCTGTCACAAAGTTGCAACTTAAATATTGAGAGCTATGACAGTATTGCAGATAAATACCATCAAATAGTGTGGGCGTCGCCAAGCTCAAATGAGTGCCAGCTTAGACTGGGGCAAACTATCAAAGTCACACCGGTAAATAAATTAACGGGCTTTAAAATAGCAAAGTCAGCGGTGTTTGAATTTGAAGATGTTAATTACATTGCTTTAAAGTCTGGCGATAAGCTTGAGTTACTGCCGATTGAGCTCAAAGGTACACAAGGCAAAGACTATGTATTTACTGCTAACAAAAACCTAGATGATCAGCAGGTACTAATTAGCTCGGTAAGTGCGCTACAGGGTATGTTGCTTCACTTAGGGAGAGAGTAAATGTTAAACCAGCTTATTAAGTTTTCACTTACTCAGCGTTTGTTTGTTAGTATTTTTGTTATTGTTGCTATGGCCATTGGTGCTAAATCTTGGTTAAGTATTCCGGTGGATGCTTTTCCAGAAATATCACCCACCCAAGTTAAAATAGTTTACAAATTACCCGGCATGAACGCCCTTGAAATAGAATCGCAAGTAACACGGGTGATTGAAACCGAATTACTGGGTATTCCGTTACAGCAAATGCTGCGCTCTACCACTAAGTATTCTATTACCGATATTACCATTGACTTTGAAGAGGGCACCGACATTTATTGGGCGCGTCAGCAAGTGAATGAGCGTTTATTAAATATTTTGCCCACCTTGCCCAGTAATATTAGTGGCGGCATGGCGCCAATGAGCACGCCTTTGAGCGAGGTGTTCATGTTTACCATAGAAAGTACTCATTTATCGCTGATTGAAAAAAGAGAGCTTTTAGATTGGCAAATTCGTCCATTACTGCGCACTGTAACCGGCGTTGCTGATGTAAATAGCCTTGGCGGCTTTTCAAAAACCTATGAAATACTTCCCAATACTTTATTGATGCAACAGCATCAAGTCAGCTTTGATGAAATGAAGTTGGCAATCACGCAAACGAATCAAAATGGTGGCATAGGGCGCTTAGAAAAAGGCAACGACACCTTAATTTTGCGCACTGAGGGCAAATACACCGATATAACCGCCATTGAAAATACCGTGATTAAGTCCACTCAAAATAAGGTTATTCGGTTAAGTGATATTGCCACGGTACACGTTGGCAGTTTAACCCGTTATGGCGCAGTCACTAAAAACAGTGAAGAGGCGGTACAAGGGCTTATAATTGCGCTTAAAAATAGTAATACAGCGCAAGTTGTTGCAGATGTAAAAGATAAACTTCGCACCATTGAAGCTTCATTACCGCAAGGCACAACAATTAATGTGTTTTACGACCGCTCTAACTTAATAAATACCGCAATTAGCACCATTACCAGCGCACTAGGCCAAGCAATTATTCTAGTAATAGTGTTACTTGCCTTGTTTTTAGGTGATATTCGCTCTTCATTGGTGGTGTCTTTGTCTTTACCTATGTCGGCATTGCTGACATTTATAATGATGAAGCAGTTTGATTTATCGGCTAATTTAATGAGTTTAGGTGGCTTAGTGATTGCCATTGGTATGCTGGTGGACTCATCGGTAGTTATTGTTGAAAACATAGTGAATCGGCTGGCTAATAATCAGCACCTCCCTCGGCTGCATGTTATTTATCGCGCATGTAAAGAAGTCGCGGCGCCAGTGTTCTCAGGCACAATTATTATTATTATCGTGTTTTCACCGCTATTAATGTTAACAGGGTTAGAAGGCAAGTTATTTACCCCAGTGGCGCTCACTATCGTGTTTGCCATGCTAAGTGCGCTGTTGTTGTCGTTAACGGTTATTCCAATTTTAGCCTCGTTGTTATTAAAAAATGAACCCGTAACCCAGCCTAAAATGGTCACGCTATTACAAGGTTTTTATACTAAAACACTTGCCCGTGCAATTAAAAAGCCAGTGGCAATAAGTGTTATATCGGTTGCTGTTTTAGTGCTCAGTGGGGTGTTATTTCAGGGGCTTGGTAAAAGTTTTATGCCCGTTTTAGATGAAGGCGACATTATTGTACAACTGGAAAAATCGCCGAGTATTTCCTTGCAAGCCTCGCTGGATATCGATAAACAAATTGAAGCCACACTGTTAAAAAAAACCCCAGAAATCGTACAAATTGTTGCCCGTACCGGATCCGATGAACTCGGGCTTGATCCTATGGGATTAAACGAAACCGATGTGTTTATGGAATTAGCGCCAAAAGATACGTGGCGTTTTGACTCCAAAGCGCGGCTAATCGAGGATATTCGACAAACACTTGCGCAATTTCCAGGGGTAAATATTGGCTTTACTCAACCAATACAAATGCGGGTATCAGAAATGCTCACCGGTGGCACCGGTGATATTTCGATTAAAGTATTCGGTAATGACATTGCGACACTTTCCTCATTAGCTGAAAAAATCACGGCACTTGCCACTAATATTGACGGCGCAAGTGATGTGCAAATGGCGCTTATTGAAGGGGGGAAATACGTAAACATTAAACTTATTCCTGAGGTTGCTAGTCAGTTTGGTTTAACCACCGAAGGATTAAGCGATTATTTAAAGTCGCAATTAGAAGGCTTACAGGTATCGGCACTGCAAGAAGGAAACCGCGTGATCCCTATTGTGTTTAATGCACAAAAAGGCGAAAGCGCAGCACACTTTGAGTTATCGTCAATGAGCGCATTAAAACAAAAGTTAATTTTAATGCCCGACAACAGCCTACTACCACTTGAAGAGGTGGCTAATATTAGCTTTAAAACGGGGCCATTGTTAATAGAGCGAGAAAAAGCAAAGCGCTTTGCTTCTGTAAGCGTTAATGTGGATAACCGCGATGTGGTTAGTTATGTGAATGAACTGGAAGCTAAAATTAATAGCAGCATAAAATTACCCAGTGGTTTTACCTTGTCGTTTGGTGGCGAATTTGAAAGCCAGCAACGTGCAACACAAAACTTGCTGGTGCTTATTCCGGTGGCATTAATACTGATTTTCATTATTTTATTTACCACGTTTAAATCCTTATCTAAATCAACGCTGATAATTGCTAATATTCCGTTTGCATTAATGGGGGGAGTGATTGCCCTATTTATTAGTAATGAATACCTGTCGGTGCCTGCATCGGTTGGTTTTGTTGCTTTACTTGGCGTAGCGGTACTCAATGGTATTGTGATGATCAGCTACTTTGAGCAAATGAAAATGTTTTCTGCCAATGTAACGCAGCGCATTTTAGATGGCGCAAGCAGACGCCTTCGTCCAGTGTTAATGACAGCCACAACCGCAATGTTTGGTTTACTGCCACTGGTATTTGCCACCGGCCCCGGCGCTGAGATTCAAAAGCCATTGGCGATTGTGGTTATTGGCGGGTTAATTACCTCAACAATTACAACACTTTATTTATTACCTATCTTTTATGGTTGGTTGGAGAAAAAACATGGCTGAACAGTTACTTTTTACCCTAAATGTACCCACAAACATAAAAGATGAAGTGGTTGATATATTAATTGGCATAGACTGCATTACCGGCTTTAACTTAAAAAACATTGAAGGCTACAGTAAAGAGCACAGTGAATTTGATATTGCCGAGCAGGTAGAAGGGCATCGCAGCTTTTATCAGTTTGAGGTGCATATATTATTAGCGCAGCTGCAAACAATTAAAACGGCGTTAAGCCCTGTGTGCCAATATACCCCATTGAAATATTGGGTTACGCCTATTGTTGAAAGTGGATATTTAGGGTAACTCACTATTAAATGTTAAATGCTGCTGAAATATCTCAGCAGCATTTTAGCTGTACTAGCTTATTCAAACACGCCTTTTATAACTGCATGGGTGTTTTGCACCATTAATGTGCCGTTAGCCCATACATACTCAGGGGTTAGGGTCTCTTTATCGAGAAGGACAACATCCGCGTTGCTCGCTACTTTAAGACGGCCTTTATCAAGTCCTAAAATATCGGCAGGGTTACTGGTTATACTCATTAAAGCGTGCTCAAGAGGGACGTTATATTGCTTAACCGCTTGCTGAAACGAGCTTAGTAGTGATGATTCTTTGCCCACCTCAAGCCCCAATAAATTAAAGTCTTTATCAAAAATAGGTAAACTAGCATGGCCATCTGAGCTCATAGTGAGTTGATTTGGTGCTACGCCTTGTTCTAAGCAGTAGGCAAGGGCATGGGCTGCTGCGAACTCGCCGTGGGCTAAATCGTAATCTGTGGTGCTGGTGGTAAAGTCGATAGTACCGCCCTGATCACAAAAGTGAATACCGGCATCAAGAAGTGCTTTATTGCGGTTCATATGCGTAGGGTAAAACTGTTTAAGCTTAATATCACTTTGCTCAGCCACCTGATGCAAAATACTCAAGTGACTATCAACAGGGCCGACATGAATACTTACAGTGCCTTTTTTACCACTGAGCATACCGGCTACTTTGGCCTCTGCTGCCAATTCTGCTAATTGCTGTACCGTAGGTTGGCTACTGCGGTGATCGGCAATTGCCACTTCGCCAACACCTATAAACTCCTCTATATACATGATGTCGTCAGTAATTGAGTGGGTGAGTGTTTTCGCGGGTAAATGATACGAACCGGTATGGCAAAATACATTCAGCCCTTGTTCTTTTAGGCCTTTTGCTTTAGCAACCAAGTTGGTCAGTGTACGTGAGCTTGAATCGGTACCCAGTGCGGCCACCACCGTGGTGGTGCCCGATAAGGTCGCATCAGTTAGGTTCATTTCAGGGGTGCGGCTGGCAAACCCAGCCTCGCCACCGCCACCAGTAATATGCACTAACGAATCAACAAACCCCGGAACAACAAGTTTATTTTTAGCGGTAATTCGTTTAACGAGCACATTGCTGTCGAGGGTTATATTTTCGTCAATAGCAATGATTTTACCACCGCCAATTAAAACATCTTGTGTGCCTAGGTAGGTGGGTGCATAAACGGTTGCACCTTGTATTAAAGTTAACATAACAAATTCTTTTTATTGATAATTAATAAAGTAAGCAAGAAATATAAAGCCGCTTGCTAATACAAAAAGTGCTAGGGCAAAGCGCCAAATAAACGCAGCCCATTCTCCCCAATCTAATTTCACGACCCCTAAACAACCAATTAAACTAGCTGAGGTGGGAATTAAAATGTTGGTTAATCCATCGCCTAATTGAAAGGCCAATACCACAATTTGTCTTGATACATTGAGCAAATCGCCAAGAGGAGACATCAGTGGCATAGTGATGGCAGCTTGCCCTGAACCCGATGAAACAAAAAAGTTAAATACACTTTGAAACACCAGCATTCCCCAAGCTGCAATATAATCTGGCACACTGGCTATGCTGCTTGCACAGTAATAAAGCAGGGTGTTGAGGGTTGAGGGAGTGGTTAAATCACTACCCCCTAATAGTAATACAATGCCTTTAGCCAATGCGACCAATAACGCCGCTGGCAATAATTCTTGTGCACCGTGTTTAAACGCATCCGCACACTCATTCGCGGTTAGCTTTTTAAACACGATGGCAATTATTGCACTGATAAGGCCAATACAAAAAAACTGTGCAGCAAGCTCAGGAATATAATATTGGCGCGCCATCACCCCCCATACAACCCAAGCTATGCCCAATACAAACACTAATAATGTGAGTGCATCGGCTAGGCTGAGTTTAATCGTTGGCTGATCACCCGTTTTTTGGGGTTGTGTTTTTATCCGTTTTGCATAGCGCATTGTAAACACAAGGCCTACAAGGGTAAAACAAGCCCACGCTAGCATACGAAAGCCCGCACCAGAAAACACTGGGATTTCAGCTATCGATTGCGCTATAGCAATGCTAAAAGGGTTCATCCATGAGGTGGCAAAGCCTATTTGCGTGGCCACATAAGTTGTAAGTACAGTGACTTTAGCGTCGTAGCCAAGTTGTTGCATAATAGGGAGCAGCACAATACAAAAGGCAATAGCCTCTTCGCCCATACCAAATACCGCGCCGCCTAACGAAAATAGTAAAAACAGTAAGGGAATAAACAGCCATTCAACCCGCTGGGTTTTATTAATAAGTGCCATAATGCCGTTATTAATCGCACCGGTTTTCATAATAATGCCAAAGGCACCGCCAGTGATTAAAATAAACGCCATTACGCCAATCGCTGCACCATATTTATCACCCGACACGAGGCCTTCAAATAATACATTAGCTAAACCAATCTCGCCACCTTGTGCAAAAACAGGTAGTGATTGTTGGTCGTTAACGGCTTGATATTGTGAAAGCTGCACAGTATGGCTGTCAGGCTCTGCATTAAATACCCCAGGGGTAATAAATACCGTGGCCATATAGGCAATCACTGCCACGCAAAGCAAAATGATGCTTGCATCGGGCATAGAAAATTGTTTTTGTTTCATAATTTCACTTTAATAAAAGGTCATTGTGTTGATGCGTAAATAAACGCTTAAACGTACTTTAGCACTTAATAGGCAGTGTCACTGTAGCCATGACCTGTAATAAAAGGAATGCCGCAAAGCGTTTGCTTTGCGGCTAAGCGGTTAAAAACGGTAGCTAATACTTAATTTGTAATTAGCACCTAGGGCATTATGGTTGATTGAATCAAAGCCACGGCTTGAACCATAAAGTGTGGGTGGCTCTTTATCAAAAATATTATTGATGCGCGCGCGTAAGGTCAGTGACTTATTAACATAGTAACCTGCTGATAAATCCCAAACGAGCCAATCGTCAACCTGATGCTCACCTTTTGAGTCTAATACGCCAAGCGAATCTAATTCATCAATTTCACGCCCACGCAGGCCTTCTATATCATCCTCGTAGCTGCTGGTGTAGTTTGCACCTAAGTTAAGGTAGTAACTTTGCGCTTCCCAATCTATTGACATACGCGCAACATTTTCAGGATAACGATACGTCCCCACTAGTTTTTCAATTGAATCTGAACCTGGTTTATTGCGCTCATATTCAAGATAGTGAGTACCGTCAAACGCAAAGGTCAAATCGCCGCTTGGTAATACAAACCTATGGTCAAACTTAATATCAATACCTGCTAACGTTTGTGTACCGGTGTTTTCAAGTTGAATGACGTGGTCACGGAATAAAGGTAAGTATTCTTCATCTTTACGTTGGGGAAACTTTTCAAGATAGTTATCTAAAATTTCAATTAAATTAGCGCCATCTTGCTCAATTGTTAAGCCGCTACCATTTTCTCCATCGGTTATACCGCATAAATCATAATCGTAAGAGATACCTTGTTGACCTTCTGGCACAATGCCACAATAACGCAGTGATGCATCAGTTATAGCGCGGTCGAGCACGGCGGTCATATTAGTATCAATTACTTCTTCGTGATCAAACTGCCAATAATCAACGGTTAAGTTAGTATCAACACTTGGGCTCCACGCAAAACCAACACTAATGGCTTCTGACTCTTCAGCTTTTAGGCTTTTATTACCCAACTCAAGTGAATTAACACTGACCTCAGTACCTTGACCTGCACAGTATAGTTCTGAAACCGCTTGGTTAGCGCCACAATCAAATGTTGAACGAGTGGTTCTTAATTTAACCCCTGCTTGCGTTAACGATGGTGCTCTAAACGAGGTTGACCATGAGCCACGTAAAACTAACGAATCAGTAGGACGATAGCTCAAACCAATTTTAGGATTAAAGGTGCCACCAAAGTCATCGTAATGATCGTAACGACCTGCTGCTTGCAGCTCTATTTGCTCAGTAAGTGAAATACTTATTTCTGCAAAAGCAGCATATTGAGTACGATCTGCCTCTGATAAACTAGAGCCAAAACCAAATACATCTACTAAGTAGCCGTCTTCAGGGCGTGATTGTGAATTAAGCGAAGGAATGTCGCTTAGTTCTTCACGGCGTGCTTCTACCCCAAATGAAGCATAGGCAGGTAGCTCGTTAAAGGTAAATAGCTCACCATTAAAATTAGCATCCCAGCCATAAACAGTACTTTCTCCACTGCGTGTTGGGCGAGCTTGCGCTGTTGCCAAAACGGCATCGTTAGCGGCGTCGCCTTGAAGGAAAGGGTTGTAAAAAGGTAGCAGTTCTCCCGATGCACAGTTTAAGTCAGTACCGTCAAAACTTGCCAGCGTACCGTCTGAACATAGCTCGCCGGTGATAGCGCCATGGAACTGGTAACGATTATAAACCCCTGCAATCGCTTCTTGCTCTGAACGTGAGCGAGAAAAGGTTACCCCAGATTCCCAACCCCAATCACCAATTTCACCACTTAGACTGCTTACCAAGCGAAAGTTTTTCGTTTCTACTTCCACCGTTCTTGGGGCATTAAAGCGCGCATCAAATGCAAAACCATACACTTCTCGACCACTTTGGGTATCAAATGGGTCAATGTAGAGTTGATCTAATAAATCATTACTACCATCGGCATTATCGTAAATAAATAAGGCGTCTTCTAAAATATACGGGCCGTCGTCGTCATTAATTTGGTTAATAGGTGAGGGCGATGAATACGCTTTTGCTTTGGTTTGACTGTAAAAAAAGTCAGTATGCCATTGCATACCACCAAGCTCACTATTAAACATAAAGCCGGTTGAAAGGCTCTCAAATGGGGTATCTAGGTAGTCATCTTGATTAGGGTAGTAAGCACAAATTTGTTCACCAAATTCAGTAGTCACTAATTCGGTTTTACAGTTTGGTGATGGAAGTTCGTTACCGTCTCGGCTGCTGAAATAATAAATATTCGGTGAGTTCTCCAGCTTAGGCAAATAGGAGTAACCATTCGCTAAAGAGGGAGAGGCCGTGTAATTACGATCGGTCGCTTTAAAAGCGTTACGGTCGTATATATCTGCAAATACCGTTAAGTTACTCTCGCCTATTTTTGTACCATACACTAAGTTTAGCTGTTTTTTACTTTCATCATGCTGATCAAAGCTATCGGCAAACGAAGTATTGATTTCAGCGCCTTCAAAATCATCTTTTAAAATATAGTTAATAACACCTGCTACCGCATCGGCACCATAGACGGCTGATGCACCTGTGGCTAAAATATCAATGCGCTCAATGGCGGCTAGTGGAATAGAGTTTACATCCACAAAGTTTTCAGTACCTGCAGCAAATGAACTAGGCGCAACTCTTCGCCCATTTATTAATGTAAGCGTTGCCGATGGCCCCATGCCTCTTAAGCTCGCTGCTGATTGACCCGCTGGTGTTGAGGTAGACGTACCGCCACTTTCAGAAGTTGAAAATGTGCCGCTTCCGCCCTTAAAAACAGATAAATCTTTGAGTAATTCATGAATGGTATTAGCGCCAGAGCGTTTGATTGCATCTTGGTCTAGTACGGTTAATGGGATAGTTCCTTCAAGATCAACGCCTTTTAAGCGAGATCCTGTTACTTCTACTCGTTCAATGTTGGTGTCGGTGTTGGTTTCTTGTGCATGTGCAAAAGTGATCGGGTTCAGTAATGCGCTTACTGTGGCCGCAATTGTTAGTTGACGAAACATCTTAAATACCTTTTGTCTTTTTAAGCGCACAAAAACATACAAACAGATCTGTGGCTTTTAATTGTTATATTTTTAGACAGGGCAGTGGTGAAATGACACGCTAAGCCCCTCACTGTGAAAAAGTGAGGTGGTGGGCTACTCGTCAAACCACTCCGAAAGGTAGTGTGGTGAGTAGAAATATGTTGTAAGCAAAGGTGCTTTTTTAAACATAATTCTCATTCCAAAAGGTTTTTGACAAAGCCAGCAAAGGGGTGCTAGCTTACTCGCGTTTTAAAGTTCCTTTTTTTTATAGCAAGTGAGAGACGCTCTCGCAAGTTATTTCTTATAATTTTTTACATGAGTATAACATAATGGAACGAATATATTTACCAAACAAACGGTTAGCTAAATCGCGCATAATAACGGCTCTTTTTTCGTTTTTCATTGCTTTTTCGCTGCAGTTAGGCGCAAAAGAATCTGAACAAACGTTAGTATTAGTCGGCGGTGCACTCACAACGTGTGCTAGTTTAAGCCCTAAAAATTGTGAAAAAAACACACAAATTCCGGGTAAAATACATAATGTATTTGCGCTCTCCCACGCTAAAATTAGTCAAATAAAGCAACAATGGCCAAGTAAAAATACGCAAGCTAAAAACAAAACTATTAAAAATTTAGCAACAATGCAGGCTAAATCATCACCCACATTGTCAAAAAAAGAGCTGTTATGGTTATGGCGCGATATTGATAGTAAACAGCTCAATAGTTTAACGGATCAAGAATACAATTTTGTAATAGATATGCTTGAAGTAGCGCAGCTGAAGAGCGACAATACACGACTAAAAGAGCAGGTCAATACCGCGCTTAATAGCGAATCCGCCGCGACAGATATTTTGCAATTTATATCTGGCAGTTTAAAAGTAAAAAGTACTAACCCAAGTATACTAGCGATTACCGCCTCAAGCAGAGACCCTTATGAATCTGCTGATTTTTACGAAGGATTACTTCGTTTTCCCAATGTAAACTCACAATGGCTTGCATTAACCCCTGCGCTTGCTAAAGCAATAACAACCAATAAATGTGATGATTTAAACACGCTTAGGCACTCTGAAATGGGGCTATATCAACGTGAACATATTTACCCTGATCGCACTCAAGCAGAATATTTGCTGTGTAAAAGTGGCACAGACGCTCTAGTGCAGCTAATCAAAAATAGTACCGGTGTTATGTTTAATGGCGGCGATCAAAGCTTAACGCGCAAGGTATTGTTTGATGAAAATAATCAGCCATATCCATGGACAAAAGCGTTACAGTCTCGCCCTGTTGTTGTAGGAACAAGTGCAGGCACCGCAGTGCAAAGTGGTGGACAAGCGCATGGTGGTAACGTGTTTATGATTACTAATGGCACAAGTTTATCGGCATTGAAAGAAGGCGCGCAAGCCATTGATGCGCCAAGTGAACGCTCAAACAGCGATAGTTTAACTTACAACCGCTTTGGGGGGTTAGGCACATTTACTTACGGTGTACTTGATACACACTTTAGCGAGCGAAACCGCACATTAAGACTCGCCACTTTGCTTGACACCCTTGATGCAAACCAAGCTCAACCTGCATTTGGTTTTGGTGTAGACGAAACCACCGCCTTGGTGGTGATTAAATCTGAAGCTGGCAATTTAATGACCGTAATTGGTAAAAATGGCGTTGTAATGGTTAAATCAGCAGGGCAAACCCAGACTAAAGATAAAACGTATCGTTACTCGTATTGGCCTGCAGGTAGTGTGATTGATATTAAAAATAACGATTTTACCCTAAGCGAGCGTAGTATTAGCCAAGCATTGCCAGCAATTAAAATACCGCCTTTACCAGTTCAGCGCTTTGGGAGCATATTAACGGATGCCAAATTACGCTCTTTAACGCAAGCCATGTGCTTAAGCCAAGAAAAAACGGCTGTTGGCCAGCAAGATGAGTTTATTATCAGCTTATCTACCAGGTCTGAGTCGGCGTACCACCGCATTAGCACCGCGCAGTATGGCTGTGCGGTGAGTAATTTAGAAATTGCAGTGAGTACCTTTTAAGATCAGGCTATACAAACTTATTTTAATTAAGCATGTTGTTTAGTTGATATTAGTTTAAGTAGCCATGCTATGTTTAAAACGTGTTTTTAAATCACAACAAAAGGAAAGTTCATGAATAAAGTAGCGGTTATTTATTTTTCGGGATATGGCCATACCAAAAAAGTAGCTGAATTTGTGGCAGATGGAGCAAACGCTCAGCTTATTGCAATTGATGAAAATGGTGATATTAAAGACGCCGATTGGGATGCGTTAAACAATGCAGATGCCATTATATTTGGTGCACCTACCTATATGGGTTCTTACCCTTGGCAGTTTAAAAAGTTTGTCGATGCCACCTCTAAAATATGGTTCTCCATGGGGTGGAAAGACAAAGTATTTGGCGGTTTTACCAATAGCGGCAGCCTGAATGGCGACAAACAAGTCACGCTAATTAGTATGCAAACATTGGCTTCACAACATGGTGGCATTTGGGTAAGTCTAGGGTTACCACCTGCTAATAAATTGGATTCAACCCGCCAAGACATCAATAACTTAGGCGGCTCAGTTGGCGTATTAGTGCAATCACCTACTGATGCAGATGAATCTGCAATTCCATCAGGCGATTTAGAAACGGCTCGTTTATACGGCGAACGTGTCGCTGATGTAGCGAAACGTTTAAAGTAAAGTCACTAAAGAAAAAAAGTTATAAAGCCACCTGGTGTGGCTTTTTAGTTTGATAGCCCCAGTTCTTGCTTATGCTCAAGCTGATATAAGCTTGAATACTCGCGTTTATGCACTTCAAATAAATACGCTCTTAACTGCTCTTTACCATGGTGAATGTGCTTTATTTTAGCTGCAATACCAAATTCAGTCTGCCTGACTGGTTCTATATCTAATGATATCGCCGCTTCATTGGGTAAAATAAACTGCATATTTTGCAGCTCATTAAGCTCATTGTGTATGGATGTGGGTTTTAAAAATATTCCTGTGCTTGATATAGAGTCAATGCAAAAACCTTGGCTTTGAATGCTTAATTCACTTAATCGCCAGCTACGTTGAGTGCCTCTAGTATCAATTATTTCTGGGGCTGCTAACACAGTACTTAAATGGCCTAATTCATCGGTTTTAAATTGAAGTTGAAACCACAGTTGGTAATGAGCTACTTCTGCTAATAGGGTTAATTTAGCCTGACCAAGTAAATGCGCAATACCATCTGGTATCGATGTTTGTACTGTTAGTTTTGTTTCATTAATTAATGCTGTACTTTAACTATAATGGCCCAATTAATGACCAGTTTATTATTTTGTAAGATTTGGCCTGTATTTTTATACGACTTATAATTTCAGCTTTCCCGGCTAAAAATGTAAGTGATTGATTTAAAAAACTATATTTGTTTTTAAGCTTGTTTGGTTAAATGACTGAATAAATATTTTAGTATCATAACCCTAATAACAGCAATAAGTTAAGTAATAAAGTGTACAAAATTAAAGCGCTCTGCAACGTTTTTATACCAACTATGCGTAAATGAGACTTAGGTCTAGCTTACGAAGCATACGGAAATACTTAGAATAGCGCCCAAATAATAATGGGGTTTAAGGGGTTCCAAATGCAATTAGAACGAATTCGTCATAGTGATTTACACAACAAAGTGATGCCTGCGGAGCAGGCCAGTTTATTTATTAAAGACGGCATGACCGTAGGTATGAGTGGTTTTACTCGTGCCGGTGAAGCGAAAGCCGTACCACGTGCGCTTGCCGAGCGAGTACTTGAAAACCCAATGAAAATAAACCTAATGACGGGCGCGTCATTAGGTAACGACTTAGATAAGCTACTTACTGAATCAGGTGCGTTAGCGCGTCGTATGCCGTTTCAGGTAGACAGCACATTACGTAAAGCAATTAATAACGGTGAGGTCATGTTTATTGACCAGCATTTATCTGAAACCGTTGAACAGTTACGTAATCATCAGTTAACTATGCCTGATGTAGCGGTGATTGAAGCCGTTGCTATTACAGAAGAAGGCCACATAGTACCAACAACGTCAGTAGGTAACTCAGCAAGTTTTGCTATTTTTGCCAAGCAGGTAATTGTAGAAATTAACATGTTACATCAGCCAGAGCTTGAAGGACTGCATGACATATACATCCCATCGTATCGTCCTACGCGTACACCCGTGCCGCTGGTAAAAGTAGACGACCGCATTGGTAGCACCGCTATTCCAATCGATCCGGCTAAAATTGTGGGTATTGTATTTACCAATCAAAGTGACTCATTTTCAACAGTAACCGACCCAGATGCCGATACCGCCTCTATTGCACGCCATTTAGTTAACTTTTTTAAAGAAGAAGTAGCGCAACAGCGCATGCCTGCAAACTTAGGCCCATTACAAGCGGGTATTGGTAACATAGCCAATGCAGTCATGATGGGTTTATTAGACTCAGATTTTAAAGACCTCACTATGTACTCAGAGGTACTACAAGATTCTACCTTTGATTTAATTGATGCGGGTAAACTTAATTTTGCATCTGGATGTTCAATTATTTTATCAGAGCGTTGTAACGCACAAGTATTTAATAACCTTGAAAAGTACCGCGATAAGCTAGTACTTCGCCCACAAGAAATGTCGAATCACCCTGAAATTGTGCGTCGTTTAGGTATTATTGCAATTAACACGGCACTTGAGTTTGATATATATGGCAACGTTAACTCAACTCATGTGTGTGGTACTAAAATGATGAACGGTATTGGTGGTTCAGGCGATTTTGCACGTAATGCCCATGTATCGGTGTTTGTAACTAAATCAATTGCTAAAGGCGGCGCTATTTCAAGCGTGGTACCTATGGTAAGCCACGTCGATCATACCGAGCATGATGTTGATATTTTAGTGACCGAGCAAGGCCTTGCTGATTTACGCGGTTTAGCACCGCGCGAACGGGCAGTTGAAGTAATTAAACACTGTGTACACCCAGATTATCGCAACGCTATGCTTGATTACTACGAGCGTGCTTGTGTACGTGGCGGCCATACGCCTCATATTTTAGAAGAAGCATTCAGCTGGCATACCCGCCTTGAACAACAAGGCACAATGAAGCAAAGCTAATACTTAATACCCAGCACTCGCTGGGTTTTTAGTTTACAACGCCCATGCTTTATGGGGTGCTGTTCTGACTTTACCTAAAAGGTGGTTTAAGTTTTTACTGTGTGCTGTAAAATAACCGAATATTATTTACAGTCTCGCCATGGCGAGCAATACATAGAGCAACCACAATGGAAAATAAACTAACTGCAATCGACACCCTCGCTGAACTTGAAAGCTTTTTACTGCAAGTTGAAAACGGCGGCTTAGGTTTAACCGGCGTAGCAGGCGTGGGCATGGCAACTAACAATGCTGACGGCAGCCGTTTTGTCGCGGTGTTTGATGACAAGCAACAACTTTTATTAGCACGCGAAATTACCGAAGAAATTTTCCAAAGCGGCCAAGACATGGTGCGCAACGGCGTAGGGCGTAAGCATTAATTCCTTGCTACTAATCTAAAAAGCGCCAAATGGCGCTTTTTTTGTGGTTTATTTTAAACAGGTGTTAAATATAAAATAAATTTATACTAACGGTGCTCTTTGTAATGGTTTTACTATATAGAAACAAATAATCGATAAGGTGAGATTATGATGATTCAACCGTTATTAGGTGTTAGTTAGTATGGACTTTATTGCTACCGCATTTTTCTTTTTAGTTCTTCTAATCGCTTTATCTATTGTTTGGAGCACGCTAAAAACGGGAATTTCACCAATGATGAGTTCAAGTAAGGCACGCCAAACTATGCTTAATGCAATAAGCATGGATGAAAAAGGCGCATTAATTGATTTAGGTTCAGGTTGGGGAACGCTTGTTATACCGGTTGCCAAAAAGCAGCCTAATAAACAGGTTATTGGCTATGAGTTATCGTGGTTTCCTTGGATGGTTTCAGTGCTTTTTAAATATAGTTTGGGTTTAGATAATCTTACCCTCTATCGTGAAGACTTTAAAAATGCCGATTTTAGTACAGCGTCTACTCTTGTGTGTTACTTGTTTCCTAGTGGTATGGTAGCGCTTGAAGAAAAGTTAAAACAAAACGTGCTTAAAAACATCACCATTGTAAGTAACACCTTCGCTTTACCATCATATAAACCAACTAAAGTGATCAAGCTTAAAGATTTTTACCAAACACCTATTTACGTATACCACTGGCAAGCAAAGTAAATTTTGGTTTTGTGAAGTATTAATATAAACAGTGGCTGCTTTATCGCGGTGTGTGATCACAACCTGCAACTTTTACTGGTGCACTAAATCACCGAAGAGGTGCTCACAGCTGCAATAAATTAAAACAAATACGTTAAGAACTAGAAGTGGATAAGTGTGCGATATTTTATGTTATTAAAATTAGGTGGTACGAAAAGCCGTTTTTATTTAATAAATAGAATTTTGAAAGGAGTTAAATGGTCGGTATGGAGAGATTCGAACTCTCGACCCCTGCCACCCCATGACAGTGCGCTACCAAGCTGCGCCACATACCGACTTCGACTGCAATAGTACGTGTATTTTAAAAAAAATCAATAAGCATTTGTTTGTTTGGATGTTTATTGCGCAAGCTTATAAAAATATATGCTCGCGCAAGAGGTTTTATACGACCTTACTCTTTATTTAACCACTGTTTGATCGTGTTATACATTTCATCTCGTAGTATTGTTTGGGCAGTTTTGTTAGGGTGTAAGTTATCGTTTTGCATCAGCTCGCTTTTGCCTGCTACTTTAAGTACAAAAAATGGCATTAAATACGAGCCGGTAGCTTGGCTTACGCTAGCAAAACTATCAGTAAACATTTTACTGTAGCGCGGGCCATAATTAGGCGGAATATATATTTCCATTAGCGCGGTTTGTGCATCCATGGCTTGGCTTTTTTCAATCAGAGCGGTTAAGTTTTCTTGCATTTTAGTAACAGGAAAACCGCGAAGTCCGTCATTGGCGCCAAGCTCTATAAGTACATGAGTCGGTTGGTATTGCTCAAGCAGTGAATCAAGTCTGCGCAGGGCACCACCAGTAGTTTCGCCGCTAATACTGGCATTAACTAAGTTGATATTGCGTTGCTCGGCATCGTATTTATCTTGTAACAATTGTACCCAGCCTTGTTCTTGTTTTAAGCCATAGGCTGCGCTTAAACTGTCACCAAGTATTAAAATCGTGTTGTTAGCTGCTGCGTGTAGTGGGTTAATAACTAAAAATAAAATAAATACACAACGTAGGATTGAATGAGTCATATGTCAGCGCTTTCTCAATTAAATATAATTCAAGTAAATAGTTTGTCTAAAGTGGTTTCCACCTTTGAAGGTGAGTTAACCATCCTCAGCGACATCAGCTTCAATGTCAAGCATGGAGAGTCTGTGGCTGTTGTTGGCACTTCAGGCTCTGGTAAATCAACGTTGTTAAGTTTATTAGCTGGGCTTGATACTGCTAGTCGTGGCGAAATAGTGTTAGATGGTGAGCCACTACACACATTAGACGAAGAAGCGCGGGCCGCTCTGAGAGCTGCAAAAGTTGGGTTTGTGTTTCAGTCTTTTATGCTGGTGCAAAGCTTAACTGCACTTGAAAATGTGATGCTACCGGCAGAGCTTGCAGGTAAAGGAGATGCTAAAGAGCAGGCATTTGCTTTACTTGAAAAAGTAGGCTTAAGCCATCGTGTTGATCATTACCCGTCGCAGTTATCTGGTGGTGAGCAACAGCGCGTTGCGATTGCTCGAGCATTTGTCGGCTCACCCAAAATATTGTTTGCCGATGAGCCATCAGCTAACCTAGACAGTAAAAATGGCCATATGATCGAATCGTTATTATTCGATCTAAACAAACAAAATGGTACTACGCTTATTTTAGTGACCCATGATGAAGCATTAGCACAAAAATGTGAGCGCATTATTCAAATAGAGGCGGGGGAGCTGGTACAAAATTCAACAGAGGAAATGGCAAATGTGGGCTAAATTAGCGCTTAAACTGTTTTCTCGAGAGTTTCGCCGGGGTGAGCTAACCGTTATAAGCGCTGCGATTGCTTTGGCAGTATTGACGGTTTTAACTCTATCGATGGTGACTGAGCGCATTGCACAAAGTATTGCGCAAAAAAGTAGTGCGTTTATTGCTGCTGATAGAGTGCTGGCCAGTAATCATGCAATTGATACTGCCTTTATTACTCAAGCCGAACAACAAAACCTTAAAACAGCACAAATGCTCTACTTTGACACTATGCTGTTTGCAAACGATGAAATGCAGTTTAGTTCGGTAAAAGCGGCATCAAACAGCTACCCGCTCAAAGGTGAGTTAAAAGTGAAGTCGGCCTTAGATGCTCAAACTGAGGTTGCCCCCGGTGCGCCCAGCCCAGGTAATGTGTGGTTAAGTGAATCGGTTTTTTATAGCTTAAACATAAACGTAGGTGACCAAGTAGAGCTAGGTGCTGCATTGTTTAATGTTGAAAAAGTGATTGTAGAAGAACCCGATGCGCCGTTTAATGTGTTCTCTAGCAGCCGCAGGGTACTTATTAATATTGACGATTTAGCAAAAACCGAAGTAATACAGCCAGGTAGCCGGGTGTTTTATCGCCAGTTATATGCAGGCGATGAAGCTGATATAAATAGTTTTTACGATTGGTTAAAACCGCAGCTAAAAGAAAATCAAAACTGGTATGGCGTAAAAGATCGCCAGTCTCCTATTTCAAATAGCTTAAACAGAGCAGAAAGCTTTTTATTATTGGCGGGTTTACTCGGTATTATTTTAGCGGCGGTTGCTATTGCTGTATCAGCCAAACGTTATTGTGAGCGCCAATACGACCCCGTTGCCATGATGAAAACGTTAGGTGGCAGCCGGGACATGATCCGCAAAATTTACCTGACACACTTATTAATGGTGTGCGCTATGTCGGTAATTGTTGGCCTTGCTATTGGCTATGGCTTACAAGAAATTGCAACTAGTTACCTTGCAAAAAGCATGGGTACCGAGTTACCTATGGCCGGTTTTAAACCTTGGTTGGTGGCGATTAGCACCGGGGTTATTTGTGCGGTTATGTTTTCTATTAAGCCATTGCTAGATTTATTTGATATTCCGCCGCTTAGAGTGCTTCGTCGTAACTTGGGCGACCGCCTCGCGGTAAGTAAAATTCATATAGGACTTAGCGCTTTAACGGTATTTTTATTAATGTGGTTATTTAGCAACAATATTAAAATAACCCTCATTTTATTTGCCTCAACACTCGCACTTATTTTAGTGTTATTTTTAATTTCTAAACTAATATTTGGCGGTGGCCGAAAACTAGGTTTAAAACCAGGTAACAGCTGGTCTTTGGCTATTGCGTCTATTCAAAAGCGTGCCAATGTGAATGCGGTGCAGTTAATTAGTTTCTCGTTAGCGATTAAATTGTTGTTATTTTTGATTGTACTTAAAAACGATATTATATCGGATTGGCAATCACAATTGCCAAGCGATGCGCCAAATGCATTTTTAGTTAACATTACTGAAAATGAACTGGAGCCGGTTAATGAGTATTTAGCGCAAAAAGGTATTCAGGTATCGGAGTTTTACCCTACGATTCGTGGTCGTGTAAATGCTGTAAACGGCGAGGCAGTAGCACGTGAAGTGTCACTGCAAGACAACGAGAAAAAAGACGAAGAAGCCCGCTCAGGCATTGGCCGCGAGTTAAACTTAACCTGGCTTGAAGAGGTGCCCGCTCAAAATGACATTATTGATGGAAAATGGTTTGCTGATGATGCCGTTGCCGAAGCCTCACTTGAAGAATCAATGCTTGAGCGTCTTGATGTTAAACTTGGTGATACTCTGACATTTTTAATTGGTGCGCAGTCGTTCGACGCTAAAATAACCAGTGTTCGCAAAGTCAACTGGGCGACACTCAAGCCGAACTTCTTTATTATTTTAAGCCCTGATGTGCTCAGTGACTTTCCGGCGACCTATATTTCGTCCGTGCGTATTGAGCCTGAGCAAAAACGCGACTTTAGTCAGTTGTTACGCACATACCCGACGCTAACAGCGATTGATGTTGATAATTTTGTTAAGCAAATTCAATCAACTATTGAGCAAGTATCATTAGCTATTGGCTTTGTATTGGCTATTGTGGTGCTGTGTGGCGCACTGGTATTAATATCGCAGGTGCAAGCAAGCTTAGGTGAGCGTATGCAAGAAATTGTAATACTGCGAACGTTAGGTGCTAAAGGTCGGTTAATAAAAAATGCTACCTTGTATGAGTTTTTATTACTAGGTGGTTTGGCTGGACTAGTCGCTGCATTTTTTAGTGACATTGCGCTATTAATTGTACAACAGCAAATGTTTGATTTAGCCGGTAAGTTGCATCCTAATATTTGGTTTATAGGCCCTGTTGCGGGGGGGCTGTTTGTCGCGGGGTTAGGTTATTTTATGATTGCCCGTACACTTAAGCAAAACACCCAAGGATTAGTACGCGCATTGGCTTAAACGTTGAAGCCAAGGAGTTTAAATGCCCACATTTTTAGTGGGCATTTTTGTTTTGGCTTTGCACTGGTAATTTATACAGTGCTCTGGCATTATTAGCATCATTTACAAAGTACAATAATGAGAGTGCTGTTTGGCCATAATTTTAGGGATCGATCCGGGCTCGCGTTTAACGGGGTATGGTGTGGTTGCGCATCAGGGTGCTAAGTTTACTTATTTAGGGAGTGGTTGCATTAAATTAGCTGATCACGAATTTCCTATTCGGCTTAAAATGATCTATCAAGGTATAACACAATTAATTGAGCAATTTTCGCCTGAAACCTTTGCGATAGAAAAAGTATTTATGGCGCACAATCCTGATTCTGCTTTAAAGCTAGGGCAAGCGCGTGGTGCTGCAATTGTAGGCGCATCTATGGCTAATTTACCCGTATTTGAATATTCAGCACGGCAAATAAAGCAAGCCGTGGTAGGTAATGGTGGTGCAGATAAATCGCAAGTACAGCATATGGTTAAAAATATTCTTAAATTATCTAGTACACCGCAGGCTGATGCTGCCGATGCACTTGCAATTGCCATTTGTCATGCTCATTCTGAACAAAACTTAATTAAACTAGCGGGAAGCGCAAGCAAAACCGTTAGAGGACGTCTAAGGAAATAATAATGATAGGTCGCTTAAACGGCGTGTTAGTTGAAAAACAGCCGCCAGAAATACTATTAGAAGTGAGCGGCGTTGGCTACGAAGTACAAATGCCAATGACCTGTTTTTACGATTTACCCAAAGTGGGCGACAACGCTATTGTTTACACCCATTTTGTAGTACGCGAAGATGTACAGTTATTGTTTGGTTTTAATAATAAAACTGAAAGAGCGTTATTTAGAGAGCTATTAAAAGCCAATGGGGTAGGGCCTAAACTAGGTTTAGCTATTTTGTCGGGCATGTCGGCACAGCAGTTTGTAAATTGTGTAAATAACGAAGATGCCACTGCCTTAGTTAAATTACCGGGTGTGGGTAAAAAAACCGCAGAGCGCTTAGTGCTAGAAATGAAAGACAGATTAAAAAATTGGGGCAACGATTTATTTACCCCATTTAGCGATAGTGCTGTAATAGCGCCCGCAAGTGATACAACGATAACCAATAATGCAGCCGATGATGCCGTTTCTGCGCTGGTGGCACTTGGTTATAAATTGCCACAAGCGCAAAAAGCAGTAAAATCAGTGAGCAAACCCGATATGTCGACTGAGGTTCTAATTAAAGAATCTTTAAAATCAATGCTGTGAGTAAATTATGATCGAAGCTGATCGCTTAATAGATGCTGCTGAAAAAACTAACGAAGACACCATAGACCGTGCTATAAGGCCCAAACTGCTTGCTGACTATCGTGGTCAGCCGCATGTTAAGCAACAAATGGAAATATTTATTGAAGCTGCGCGCAGTCGTAACGAAGCACTTGATCACTTATTAATATTTGGCCCACCAGGCTTAGGTAAAACCACGCTTGCTAATATTGTGGCTAACGAATTAAATGTAAATATTAAAACCACATCGGGCCCTGTACTGGAAAAAGCGGGCGATTTAGCCGCATTGCTTACTAACCTTGAAGAAGGTGATGTACTATTTATTGATGAAATCCATCGCCTGAGCCCGCAAGTAGAAGAAATACTCTACCCCGCAATGGAAGACTACCAGCTAGACATTATGATAGGTGAGGGGCCCGCGGCACGCTCTATTAAGCTTGATTTACCCGCATTTACACTCATTGGCGCAACGACCCGGGCGGGGTCATTAACTTCACCACTGCGCGATCGGTTTGGCATAGTGCAGCGCTTAGAATTTTACTCAGTTGAGGACTTATCCTACATAGTAGGACGTTCAGCGCATTATCTTGATTTAGAAATGTGCGACGATGGCGCCACTGAAATAGCTAAGCGTTCACGCGGTACGCCACGTATAGCAAACCGTTTATTGCGTCGTGTGCGCGATTATACGCAAGTAAAGTCGGACGGTACGGTAAATACTGAGGTTGCGCAACAAGCGCTTGATATGATTGACGTTGATAAAAGCGGGTTTGATTATATGGACCGTAAATATTTACTCGCCATTATTGAAAAATTTATGGGTGGCCCTGTAGGTCTCGATAACCTTGCCGCAGCAATAGGCGAAGAAAAAGAAACCATAGAGGATGTGATTGAGCCATTTTTAATTCAACAAGGGTTTATTCAGCGCACGCCGCGTGGGCGAATCGTCTCTGATAATGCATATCATCATTTTGGCTTGCTACCCAAGCAAGAATAACGCCTACTAAAATGCATTAGGGGTGTGACTTTTAAATCCGCAAAGGTAAACACCCTCTGAACAATAATTCACTGAACGTTAAGACATATCTGGCTATTGTGCGCCTGCTGTAACGGTATTTAGGCCAGCTTAGCTGATTTGATAAATTGCAGGTAAAAAAAAGCCCGCAAAAAATGCGGGCAAACAACAAGTTTAAGGAAGTAATCTAGGGAACTACGTTTACTTATTGAGGTCATACCCCAAGAAGTAAAAAAGTAATACGAAATAAATCATATTACGAGGAACTGGATTTAATGAAATAGCTTTCATTTAATGCGCTAGCTCGGTATAGGAGAATAATACCGAAAAGGCATAATTTGTTCAAACTAGAAAATTTATATTTTTCAGATAAAAAAAACTAATAGCAAGCATTCCTTATTTTTACCTAATGCTGCATGTTAATTAGCCATTAGCTCTATAAGTTAATGAAATGCTTTGTTTATGTGTATTAACATATTAATGTTCAGTATTAGTTTTACTATTACGTTAAGGTAAATTTGAGGTGTTTGTGAGTGCTTATGCATTAATTTTGAATAAACAGTGTGTTTTAGCGACTTTTTAGTGGGTAGAACAGCGCGTTTATAAAGGCGTTATTGTTATATATTTATACAGTAAAATTAACGTTAAGTAATAAAACTACTTTTTTAACGTTTTTTGTTGGCTATTCATGGCAATATCGTTGTCAGCAGGAAATACACTAGATACACTAGCCGACTTTAATGGTGGTTAACGTGTTACGCAGTTACCTTACTCAAATAAACCAATTTGATGTTTTTAATTATTTAGGAGTTTAACGTGGGATCAGGGCTTAATTTTTTAGATCTAATTCTAGAAGCCAGTTTGCTTGTACAATTAGTAATGCTAGCGTTGGTTGCTATGTCGGTTATGTCGTGGGCTATTATTTTTCAACGTAAAAAAGCCATTTCTGACGCCTTAGCAAATGCCAAGAAATTTGAGCAACGTTTTTGGTCTGGTGTTGACCTAAGTAAGTTATATAACGAAATTTCATCTCGCGGTGGCCAACCCACCGGTATCGAAGCTTTATTTACTTCAGGTTTTAAAGAGTTTGCACGCCATAAAAAAAATACCTTTCAAAGTGCAGGCATTGTTATGGAAGGTACACATCGCTCAATGCGTGTTGCGCTTTCTCGTGAAATAGAAAAATTAGAATCAAGTTTATCGTTTTTAGCAACGGTTGGCTCAATTAGCCCTTATGTTGGTTTATTTGGAACTGTTTGGGGTATTATGAACGCCTTTATTGCTTTAGGCGAAGTAAAACAAGCTACTCTACAAATGGTAGCACCCGGTATAGCAGAAGCCTTGATTGCAACAGCAATGGGTTTATTTGCGGCTATTCCAGCGGTTATTGCCTATAACCGATTTTCAAATAAAGTTGAAAAGTTAGAATCTCACTATATTAACTTTATGGAAGAATTTGCCAATATCTTACACCGTCAAGCAGCTACCCAAATAGAGGCTCAAGCGAATGTACCAGCGTAAAAAGCGTCGCCCAGTCGCAGAAATTAATGTAGTACCATACATTGATGTAATGTTGGTGTTGCTTATTATATTTATGGCCACTGCGCCATTAATTACCCACGGGGTCAAAGTTGACTTACCAAAAATGGAAGAGTCAGATTTAGTTGATACCAAAGACACGCCGCCCATTATTGCCTCTATTGATTCGCAAGGTAAGTATTATGTGAGCATAGGTACAGATCCGGAAGAGCCAATGGAAGCATTAGATGTCGCTGCGGTAATTAAACTCCAACTAATGAAAAAGCCCAATACGCCGGTAATGATCAAAGGTTCAGGCAAAGTGTCGTATCAAGAAGTGTTACTGCTCATGGATTTTTTAAAGAATGCAGGTGTACCATCGGTAGGCTTAATGACCGAATCCTTTGAGGGGACCAAGTAGTCATATGAATACGTCGTTAATTAAATCAGTATTACTGCATTTAGCCTTAGGGGGATTTTTGTACGCATCTGCAAATATTCATCCACCTAAACCTAAAGTGATGGAAGTAACGCTTAATGAAGCGATTCCTGAACCAGAAAAAGCCGTATCTGCGGTGACTGTCGATCAGCAGCAGGTTGAGCAAAAAATAGCTGAGTTACGCAAAAAAGAAGAAGACAAAAAGCGCGCCGAAGATAAACGCATTCGTGATTTAGAACGCCGAGCAGCAGAAGCGCGAAAGCAAAGTGAAGCCGAAGCAAGACGTATTAAAAAGCTAGAGCAGCAACGCAGAGCGAAAGAAAAAGAAAGAGCCGAAGCAGAAGCTCAAGCTAAAAAAGCCCGTCAAATAGAGCAGCGTGAGCGAGCGAAAGCCAAGCAAGCTGAGAAACAAAAACAAGAAGCTGAAAATGCTGCTAAAGTGGCTGCTGAGAAACGCAAAGCAGAAGAAGCTGAGCTTAAAAAAGCAGAAGAAGAGCGCAAAAAAGCAGAAGAAGAGCGTAAAAAGCGTGCTGCAGAAGCAGAGCGTAAACGCCAGCAGGCATTACAAGAGCAAATGTTACAAGAGCAACTCGCCAAAGAGCAGGCTGCACGTAACAAAATACGTCAACGACAAGTAGCCAGTGAAGTTGATAAATACCGTGCATTAATTATGGCGCGTATTCAACAAAACTTATTAATTGACGAAAAAATGAAAAACCAACAATGCCGAATTAATATTCGTCTTGGGTTTAATGGGTTAGTTACTCAGGTTAAGTCGTTAGGGGGTGACAAGTTAGTCTGTGAAGCTGCTTTAAGGGCTGTCCGTATGGCCGACACATTGCCCGTTTCTAAAGATAAAGATGTATTTGAAAAATTAAAGAACATTAACTTAACTATTGCGCCAGAGTTTTAAGGGAAAACATGTTTAACAAAATTAAAATAGCTTGTTTAGTTTTAATCTTAGGATTTCAAGGTATAGCTCATGCGGCACTTGAAATTGTTATTACCGAGGGTATCGATGGTGCAAGGCCTATTGCAATTGTGCCATTTAAATACCAAGGCATTGGCCCTATTCCTCAGCAACTCAGTGATGTTATTTCGGCTGATTTAATGCGCAGTGGTAAATTTAAGCCTGTTAATGTTGCGCAAATGCCGCAACAGCCTCATAAAGATGCTGATATTGACTATGCTGCTTGGGTCAACAAAGGTGTAGAAGCTGTATTAGTGGGTGAGGTAGAACAACAAACAAATGGCCGCTACCTAGTGCGTTATGAGCTTGTCGATGTTATACGTGGGCAAATCACCGGTGGTGAAACACAAATGATGAGCAATGGTAAGTTAGTGCAAAGCCAAGATCACATACTTGAAGCACGGCAAAGCGTGATCAGTGAAAACGGGTTTCGCCGTTATTCGCACCGTATTAGTGATGTGATTTATGAAAAATTAACTGGTGAAAAAGGCGCGTTTTTAACTAAAATAGCCTACGTTATTGTTCGCAATGACCAAGAAAAGCCTTATCAGTTAGTGGTTGCTGACTACGATGGATTTGATGAGCAAGTACTACTACGCTCAAAAGAACCATTAATGTCACCAAATTGGTCACCTGACGGCACAAAGTTAGCTTATGTCACTTTTGAAAATCGCCAGAGCCAGATTTTTATTCAAGACATCTATACTGGTAAACGCGAGTTGATCACCAGTTACCCAGGCATTAACGGTGCCCCCCAATTCTCGCCAGATGGTAAAAAGCTATTACTAGTACTTTCAAAGGATAAAACGGGCGCTACTGAGGTTTATTTATTAGACTTACTAACACGTAAAGAAACTCGATTAACACGCCATCGCAGTATAGATACCGAGCCCTCGTGGTATCCAAATGGCGAAGATATAGTATTTACCTCGGAAAGGGGTGGTAATGCTCAGATTTATAAGTTAAATTTAAAAACTGGCAGAACTCAAAGATTAACCTTTGATGGTGATATGAATCTAGCGGGCTCTATTTCGCCAGATGGAAAAGAATTAGTGATGGTAAACCGTACTCACGGGCAGTATCATCTTGCTAAGAAAGAGTTGGCTACAGGTGCGTTCCAAGTTTTAACACGAACTCGCCTTGATGAATCACCGAGCATAGCGCCAAATGGCTCGATGATTATATACAGCACGCTCCATAATAATAAACAGGTACTTGCGCTAGTATCGATGGACGGCCGTTTTAAAGCACGTTTACCTGTGCTTGATGGACAAGTAAAGGCACCGGCTTGGTCGCCATATTTACAGTAATAATTGCTGGTTTACTCAAAATAGGAATCTACTCAATGCAACTTAACAAAATACTTAAAGGCCTGCTAATTGCTGTGCCAGTAATGACACTAGCAGCTTGTAGCTCATCTTCTGATATCGACGAAAATGCAGCTAACCAGTCTAACCAAGCAACTGTTGAGCAAACAACTGACACAGTTGAAGTAGCAACAATGACGCCAGAGCAACAAGCAGAAGAGCAACTTCGCCAAAAGTACGAAGCGCTTCGTCAAGAACAAATTATCTACTTTGACTTTGATAAAGCAAATGTTGAAAGCAAATATGCAGAATTATTACGTGCACACGCTGAGTTTTTAGTTAAAAATCCGTCGGTTAAAGTATTAATTGAAGGCCACGCCGATGAGCGCGGTACACCAGAGTACAACATTGCACTGGGTGAGCATCGTGGACAGGCAGTTGAAAAATACCTACAAAGCTTGGGTGTTTCAGCAAGCCAAATGTCAGTAGTTAGCTACGGCGAAGAAAAGCCAATGGTTAAGACTCGCACAGAAGAAGCTTTCGCTAAAAACCGCCGTGCGGTATTAGTTTACTAAGATAAGAGATATTATGAAGCCGAAAATTATTTTGGCAGCCATGATATTGAGCGGGAGCACCCAAGTTTTGGCTGCTCCCGCTCCTGTTTCAGAAGCTGCAAGTTCACAGTCGAGCATTGAAAAGCGTTTAGCTACGCTTGAGAACATGATGCAACAGCGTAATTTTTTACAAGCAGAGTTACAGCAACAGCTTAATTCACTTCAGGATGAAGTGAGCCAAATTCGTGGTGTTACCGAAGAGCAAAGCTATAAGCTTGAAAAAGTACTGCAGCGCCAACGTGAGCTTTATCAAGAAATTGAGAACCGTGTTAGCCAAGCGTATGCTGCACCGGCTGCTACTCCACCATCATCAGATACTTCGTCCTCTGAGCAAAGCTTCAGTAGCGATTTATCTGAAAACGAAGCGTATGAACGTGCTGTTGCGCTTATAATGAAAGATAAACGCTACGATCAAGCTATTCCAGAATTTCAAGCCTTCTTAACAACGTATCCAGATTCTGTGTATACCTCAAATGCACATTATTGGCTAGGGCAACTATTAACGATTAAAAATGACGGCGTGAAAGCCGCTGAGCACTTTAAAATAGTTGTAAACGAATTTCCTAATTCAAATAAACGCCCAGATGCCATGTTAAAGCTTGGTACACTTTTACAAGAGCAAGATTTAAAAGCTCAAGCACAAAAAATACTGAATGAGCTCATCAATCAGTACCCAAGTACCACTGCTGCTAAATTAGCCACAGAACGCTTATCAAAATAAATGTTGATGCCTGATTAGACTGCTTTTTGTCATAAGCGGTCTAAATTTGCTCAACTAGACATAAAAACTTAAAAAAAGAGACAATTTCGGTTGCACTCATTTTATAAATAAGTATTATAAGCGCCCGCAGCAAACGAATGGTAACCCCACTCGAAATGCGACAAAAAGAGCGGGTCATTAGCTCAGTTGGTAGAGCAGTGGACTTTTAATCCATTGGTCGATGGTTCAAGTCCATCATGACCCACCATTCTTTATTGTTAATAAAGTTTGGTCTTAATCGGCGGATTTACGCAATGTGTTAACAAACACAGTGAGCGGGTCATTAGCTCAGTTGGTAGAGCAGTGGACTTTTAATCCATTGGTCGATGGTTCAAGTCCATCATGACCCACCATTCTCTATCGAATGGTTAGAATCGGCGGATTTACGCAGCCTTACTTTTTATAAGTAAACCAGAGCGGGTCATTAGCTCAGTTGGTAGAGCAGTGGACTTTTAATCCATTGGTCGATGGTTCAAGTCCATCATGACCCACCATTCTTTTTATATTAGAATGGTCTAATCGGCGGATTTACGCGTACTTACTTTTTATAAGTAAACCAGAGCGGGTCATTAGCTCAGTTGGTAGAGCAGTGGACTTTTAATCCATTGGTCGATGGTTCAAGTCCATCATGACCCACCATTCTTTTTTATATTAGAATGGTCTAATCGGCGGATTTACGAAGCCTTACTTTTTATAAGTAAACCAGAGCGGGTCATTAGCTCAGTTGGTAGAGCAGTGGACTTTTAATCCATTGGTCGATGGTTCAAGTCCATCATGACCCACCATTCTTTTTTATATTTAGAATGGTCTAATCGGCGGATTTACGCAGCCTTACTTTTTATAAGTAAACCAGAGCGGGTCATTAGCTCAGTTGGTAGAGCAGTGGACTTTTAATCCATTGGTCGATGGTTCAAGTCCATCATGACCCACCATTCTTATTGAATGGTTATAATCGGCGGATTTACGCGTATTTTTTTCTACAAGTAAACCAGAGCGAGTCATTAGCTCAGTTGGGTGAATAAGAACCGAAACGACGTTTCGCAGTCTTATGAACGCGAGTCAGGACGACGAGCCGGTCCCATGCTTCAGAATGAATTAATGGCAGTTAGACATAGAGCGGGTCATTAGCTCAGTTGGTAGAGCAGTGGACTTTTAATCCATTGGTCGATGGTTCAAGTCCATCATGACCCACCACTTCTGTTACACCTTATCCGATGTAAAATATTCCCTAATATCTCCCTAATCTTTATTTATAAACTGCATTGTTAGATCGCTATTATTTAGTGTTAGTTTCTCGTATAATTTGCGCTATTAATTACACTGTAAATAAAGTGGTCGAGAACAATGAGTTTAGCTCAAACTATTATGCCAGAAGGCTATATTTTTCCTCCTAAGCCAGCTCCGTTAACACAAGACGAAAAAGGCGAATATAAAGCGCGAATAAAGCAGTTACTGCAACAGAAAAATGCCGTACTTGTTGCTCATTATTACACTGATCCTGAAATTCAAGCGCTTGCTGAGGAAACCGGTGGCTGTGTAGCCGATTCGCTGGAAATGGCACGCTTTGGCGCTCGCCATGATGCCGATATGATCATCGTCGCGGGTGTACGTTTTATGGGTGAAACCGCTAAAATTTTAACGCCCAATAAAACGGTTGTAATGCCAACGCTTGAAGCAACCTGTTCATTAGACATTGGTTGCCCTATTGATGAATTTTCAGCGTTTTGCGATCAGCACCCTGATCGAAAAGTAGTGGTGTATGCTAATACGTCTACCGCGGTTAAAGCGCGTGCTGATTGGATAGTTACCTCATCGTGTGCACTTGAAATAGTAGAGCACTTAGATGAGCAAGGCGAAAAAATTATTTGGGGCCCAGATAAGCATTTAGGCAGCTATATTCAAAAGAATACCGGTGCCGATATGATCATGTGGAACGGCGCATGTATCGTACATGACGAATTTAAAACCAAAGCCTTAAAAGACATGAAGGCATTGCACCCAGATGCGGGCGTACTTGTGCATCCAGAATCACCGGCTGAAATTGTTGAACTCGCTGATGCAGTTGGCTCTACTAGCCAGCTAATTAAAGCCGCTCAAACAATGAGCAATAAAAAGTTTATTGTAGCCACCGATCGCGGTATTTTTTATAAAATGCAGCAACTATGCCCAGAGAAAGAGTTTTTCGAAGCTCCAACGGCCGGTAGCGGCGCTACGTGTAAAACTTGCGCTCACTGCCCATGGATGGCAATGAATGGCTTACAAGCGATTGAGGAAGCACTGATTGATGCAACGGGTAAAGAAGTGTTTGTTGATATGGAGTTACGTGAAGGCGCGCTCAAATCACTCAATCGCATGCTCGACTTTACAGCCAACATGGCAAAATAATAAATTACACAATAAAGTATTATTCAAAGGCGATACTCAGTATCGCTTTTTTTGTTTGCCCAGCTAAGCTGGCAAACTTGATAGGCTGAAAGATGTTTTATACTAATACCAATCTGCATAAAGATTAAGTCAATTTTATCCAGTCTCTAGAGCATTGCGTATTCTCATGACTTTGATCACCGATTCTCATCAGCTTTGATCACCTGATTTATCATTTTGTAGAGCCATTTTTAAATTAGCTTAACTGATCATCATCAGTCAATTTATTTAACTGTTTTCGTATCGATTCTCCTTTTAAGTTCAACTTAATCGAACCATGAATTAGCCTATCTAAAATGGCGTCAGCATGGGTTGATTCTCCTATCATCTCATGCCAGTTTTCCTGCGGGAGCTGACTTATTATTATGTGTGATTTATACCCATACCGTGAATCGATTAATTCGAGTAAGTCACCTCGTTGCTGTGCACTCAGTGGTTCAAGCCCCCAATCGTCTAAGATCAGTAGATCATACTTTATTAACTTCGCTAGTAATTTTCGGTAACTACCATCTGCTTGTGCTAGAAACAGGCTTTCAAGTAGTTCTTTTAATCGAACATAGTAAACACTTTTTCCTTTTAGGCAGTGCTCATGCCCTAAAGCACATGCGAGGTATGTTTTGCCACAGCCTGTTGCGCCAGTGATTAAGATATTTTGATGTAAGTTCAGCCAGCTATTTTGGCTTAAGTTGCGTATCTGTGCTTTTTCTATATTGCGTGTCGGCGAGTAAATCAGTTGATTTAACTGAGCCGGTAAGCGGAATTTAGCCTGTCGCACGAGCCGGTCAATTTTTCTTTGCTCACGCGTGTCAATTTCATGTGTTAGCAATAAACTAACGCGCTCTATAAAGCTTTGTTCTTGATATAAGTTAGGCTGTTCAAGCTGCTGCTTGAGTGCCTGCTTTATACCCGATAACTTAAGTAGTTGAAGTTGTTGGTTAATGGTGTCTATCATGATTCGTTTCCTTAATGGTAATAATCTGTGCCACGTATGTTGCTATGTGTAACTGGCTTTTCTGGCTCTGTTTGCTGTGTGGGTAACGGTTGTTGATCTAATCCTTTTTTCAGCATCTGCTTAATTGATTTGAGTGTTGCCGTATTCATCACGATTGCGCGATAACAGGCCTGCTCAAGCCGCTCTTTTGAATAGATTTTAGCTAAACTTAACACCCCTAAACAGGCGCGATAAGCGTGCTCGGGGTGACGCCGTCCACTAAGCTGTAACTCAATAACTTGATGGGTATACTCCCCGATACTTAATGCCCATGAGCGTAAATTTATCGGTGACTGCTCATGCTGTTTTTGATGCGCCAGAGGCATATGATGAGACTGTGTTGTATGCCCACCTAAACGATGTGAACGCGGATGCTGTGCGATTAAGGTATCGTCATGATAAAGCTGTACTAGCTGATTGGTTATGTGTGCGCGTAATTGTTTCTTAACCCACTGATACGGCACACTGTAATAATGTTTCTCTATTTCAACATGATAATCAATGTGTACTCGCACCGTTTTGATTTGTGTATAGTGATAGGGCTTTTCAGGCAATGGCTTTAATGCGCTTTTATCCACTATATCAAAGAGCTGTTTACGTGACTGTTGATATTGCTTCATCACCTTATTGTTCATTACATCAAGTAGCTTTGCTATTTCTTGATTTAGGTGCGCTAAGCTGTAGAAGGTTTGGTTACGCAAGCGTGCCATGATCCAACGCTCAACAATTTGTACACCGACTTCAGCCTTCGATTTATCTTTGGGTTTATAAGGTCTAGCCGGAATGACAGCCACGTTAAAGTACTCGGCTAACTGGTGGTACGTCGGATTTAAATCAGGCTCGTAGCGACAGGGTTTACTAACGGCGCTTTTTAAGTTGTCGGGAATAACAAGCTCAGGCACACCGCCTAAAAACGTAAAGCAACGGGCATGACTCATCACCCAATCTTCAAGTTGCTGGCTATACGTTGCCTCAGCATAGGTATAATTTGATGCGCCGAGCACGGCAACAAACACTTGAGCAGTGCGTGTCTCCTGTGTTGTAGGGCACGTGATGGTCAGCGTGGGGCCACAATAATCCACAAACAATTTTTCACCGCCTTTATGATGCTGACGTATCGACAATCGTTGTTTGCCCACCCATTCCCGATAGGCTCGGCAAAAGTGGCTATAACTGTAATATGGCTCACCGACTTTCTCACGCAATTCATCGAATACTAACTGCAACGTCAAATGTTTGTGCTGCTTTAAATCCTTATTGATGGTGAGCCAGTCAGGTGTTGGGTATCTTTTTTGACGGGGTGAGAAGTCCCTGATTTTTGTATTAAGAAACGTACCGTGTTGTTTATCTTCAGGTAACGGCCATTGGTTTAAGCCTAACTCATTGGCCTTTTTAACGTAATTAGCCACAGTGCCAGGTGAAATATTTAAGCTTCTGGCAATCTTTCGATGGGATAATTTTGCTGAATATTTCAGCCGTAAAATAGCATGTAATTTACTCATAGATATAGGTCTTGTTGACATTATTGTTATCCTCATCAAATGATTTAGATAACGGTTTAACATACCTACAAAAATGATAAAACGTGAACTCGGTGACGAGTGGCATTAAGCTTTGATCGGCAAAATTATTAAGAGCACAAAAGTGATCATTATCGAGTAATTTTCGTGATCAAAGCTTAATGAGAATAAGCGATCAAAGTTAATGCCATTGGGTGATCAAAGCTGGGGAGAATATGCAAGCATATGCTTTTAACCGTATCAGGAACTGAGATGAATTTATTCCACGATTGCGATACTTGTTTTACTATTTCTTCATAACCACTAAATACACGATTTGATAGACAGTGTTGCCGTAGCCAACTACATACTTGCTCCTGAAGTTAACAGTCAACCAAAAGAAAACGCATACAGCGCATAGTAGTGAAAGGGTAAAGTTCTTGGGGGTGGAGATAGGCAGTAATTGGACACGGATCCAAGGCTCAAAACTCAAGGGCTTCAAACAAACAGTTAAACGATTAACAAAACTAAATAGCGGCATGAACTTAGTTGAAGTAATAAAAAGACCAAACCCAGTGGCGCGAGGTTTTGTAAATTATTTCAGTATAGCCAATTGTAAACGGGTACTAGAGGCGTTGACGAGGTGGGTGAGACGACGATTAAGGGCAATTGAGTTAAGGTTGTGGAAAAATTCAGTGAGGTTGCATAAAAGACTAAAACAATTAGGGAAAAGCTGCCATTTAATTCATCAAAATGAACTCATGGCGAAATTCTCTAAGCCCATTATCGAGTATAGTGATGCCAAACCAATGCTTTGAAGAGCAAGGTTTATATGTATAGGATGGCTTGCTCAATCAAGGTTTAGAAAATAAGCCAAAGATATAGAAGAATACAGGAGCCGTATATAGGGCCCGTAGGTACGGCACTGTGAGAGGGGTAAGACAAAATCTCACCCTACTCGATATTTACTTTTAAATTTGTAGAGACTTGTACACCTCAGACCAGTTTGTGTTACATAGATAAATTATTATATAAGTCTTTGTATTTTATCAGGTAGTGTGCTTTTTCAGGGTGTGCAATTAAGTTTACATAGTTTTTTAAATTGACGTTCACGTAAGCGTAAAGATTGGTGAGGGTGGTATTTTTAGTTTTTAATTCCAATAAATTGGATTTCATTAAATTTTTTATACCCACATTTTGCAATAAGCCGTTTTATTCTTCTGTTGAGTCAGGCTTGTGTGGTTTATCTACTCATAGTATGGCGAAGCACTAACTGAAGTGATAAAGTCTCAACAATTTGTAGCGTGCTTGCCCATTAGGGCTCATTATTTTCGGAGTATTTAAAGTGGTTGTATTTAATCAAGTTGAATTTGATAACCATGAACAAGTGGTTTTTTGTTCAGACAAAGCGTCTGGTTTAAAGGCCATCATTGCGGTACATAATACAAACTTAGGCCCAGCGGTAGGTGGTTGTAGAATGTGGGATTATGCCAATGATGAGGATGCAGTGTATGATGTCCTTCGCTTATCAAAAGGGATGACCTATAAAAATGCCGTAGCACGTTTGCCATTTGGTGGTGGCAAGTCAGTGATTATTGGTAATGCAAAAGAAATCAAATCTGAGCAGTTATTTCGCGCGTTTGGCCGCCAGCTAGAGCGACTAAATGGTAGCTACTATTCAGCCGAAGACGTAAACATTACCTGTGACGATGTGGCGTTAATGAACAAAGAAACCAACTATGTATTAGGCCTTGAAGGCAAAAGTGGTAACCCGTCACCATTTACAGCCTATGGTACTTTTTTAGGTATAAAAGCGGCGCTTAACCATCAACGTGGCATTCAAGACTTTTCTGGCATCAAAGTAGCTGTGCAAGGTTTAGGCGCGGTGGCTTATGGATTATGTAAACATTTAGCACAAGCAGGTGCTGAGTTATTTGTTACAGATATTAATCAAGCTGCAGTAGAGCGTGTCGTAAATGATTTTGGCGCAACCGCGGTTGGTATTGATGAAATATATGACTTAGATGTTGATGTTTATGCACCCTGTGCATTAGGTGCCACTATTAATGACATAACGATCCCTCGTTTAAAAGCAACCATAGTAGCAGGTTGTGCGAACAATCAACTTGCGGAATCACGCCATGGTGAAGTTTTACGTGAAAAGGGCATATTATACGCACCTGATTATGTAATAAATGCGGGCGGTATTATTAACGTTTATTACGAAACTGCGCCAGAGGGTTACAGTGAAGAGGCTTCGAATAAACACGTAGAAAGAATTTACGATACACTAAGTGAAATTTTTACCCGTGGTGAAAAAGAGCAAAAATCAACGCATTTAATTGCCGATGAACTGGCACAAGAAATTATTGAAAACGGACTTTAAGTTTTCAGGCGGTTTAAAATAGGAGCGAAATACGCTCCTTTTTATACCTAGTGTAAGACTTTGGTATAACTACACTCAAAGCGTCATTTTAGTTAATGCGAATATAGGCAAAGCACGGTAAAATTTACTTTTACACTATGCTTATATTTTATGACTTATACTGATTTTTCTATTACCCCTATTGATTTTGAGCAATGGTCGCGCGCGCAGCATTTCGAATTATTTAAAAATTTCACGCAGCCTTATTTTAACGTGTGCGTACAACTTAATGCGAAAAACCTGTATACCGTGTGTAAACAAGCTAATATTGCTTTTTTTCATGGCTATGTTTATTGCTTATTAAAAGCATGTCATGATTATGAGCCGATGATGCTGCGCATTATTAATCAAAAACCCCATTACTTAAATACTACGCGAGCCAGTGTAGTTGAGCTTGCCGATGATGACTCGTTTCGCTTTAGTTATTTTAAACTGCACGAGTCGTTAAATGAATTTGCCAATGAGGCGAAAGTCATTAGCCATAAAGCAAAATTAAATCCACTGTTTTGTGATGCGTTTACAGCAACTGAAGGCCAAGCTGATTTAATTCATGTGTCGGTTCTTCCTTGGTTAAATTTTAGTAGTTTCTCGCATGCGTTTACTCATGGTCAAAGTTTTGGCATTCCTAAGTTTGTGTTTGGTCAATACAATCTTAATACGGGCGAAATGCCACTATCCATTGATGTTCATCATGCGCTATTGGATGGGCTTCATGTGGCTAAGTTTATCCAACAATTACAGTGTACATTTGATAATTTGAGCGATAATAATTAATGAAAAAGTTGTAAATGTTATGTTATCATTCGCCGCAGGTGTTTTTTACTTAATTTTCACTCTATCCAAATATACTAAAAATTAAATAATTATAAATATAAAGGCAATAACAAATGAATCGCTTAGTGGTTTTATGTATTTTGTTGGTGATTTTTACTGTTGACGCACAGCAACAGACGCGTTTGCCTTTACGTGATTATTTTTTTGAAACCTGGAATACACGCTCGGGTCTTCCTCATAATAGTATTAATAGCCTTGCACAAACACAAGATGGCTATTTATGGGTTGGTACCTGGGAAGGGCTTGCCCGTTTTAATGGGCAAGAGTTTAAGCTATTTACTCGCTCAGAGATTACCGACTTGCCTGACTCGGGAATTCGAGCACTTACTCCTACATCAGAGGGTGGCCTACTTATAGCGGGCTCCCGCGGCGGTATTAGTGTATATCAACACCGGCAATGGGATACGCAACCAAATGCCCAAGCTATGGTTAATCATATATTTAAAAGTAAAAATGATGACCTGTGGCTGGCACTTGAAAGTGACGGCGTGTTTTACCGCTCTGCTAATAGCAGTAAAGACACGCCAATTATACAAAACGTTAGTGCGTATCGAATAATTGAAGACACTAAAGGAGTTATTTGGGCTGCAACCAGTGATGGCTTATATAAAATAGTTAACTATAAGCCGACGCTGATGACTCCACAACAGGGTCTACCTGATGCGCCTGTTTATACCTTATTAATTACCCGTGATGGCCGCCTTGTTATAGGCAGTGAAAAAGGTGCACGAGTATTAAATGATGATGTATTTGAATCACCTCACCCACAGCTTGATACAGAATCCATTTCTAGTCTACTAGAGGATAACCATGGCGATCTGTGGTTTGGCACCATTAATAAAGGTGTTTTTAGGCTTAGCGTAGATGGTTTGGAGCAATTAGATGCTCAAAATGGCTTACCTGCTAATCGTATCTTGTCGTTATTACAAGACAGAGAAAACAGCATATGGGTGGGGACTAACGCAGGTGTATTTAGGTTAAGGGAAGCGCCGTTTTCGTCATGGGGTAAAAAGCGAGGTTTATCTAGCGATTATGTTCGAGCGGTCATGTCACATTCTGATGGCAGTTTATGGATAGGCGGGAGTACAGGCTTAGACCGGCTGCAAAATAATAAAATCACCCATATTAAAGGCACTAAACAAGGCTCGCCTTACTCAGTATTAAGTTTACTAGAGCAAAATCAAGGAGATGTTTGGGTAGGCACTTATACCTCTGGTGTTTTAAAAGTGGTTGATAACGAGCTCGTCCCTTATTTAAATCGTAATAAGGGTTTAGGCAGTAATGAAGTAAGATCCATGCATTTTGATTCAAAAAATCGCTTATGGATAGGCTCTGCTATGGGGCTTACTCGCGTTAATAGTGATGGTAGTTTAGTTCAGTTTACTAACAAAAAAGAGCTACCTAGTGGCTTTATTTTGGCGTTAAATGAAGATAATTCGGGTAATATCTGGATAGGAACAGGTAATGGGGTGGTGGTTTATAATACGCAAACTGACGTCTTTGATCCTGTTGTATTTCCTACTGAGTTTGAGGCTCAATATGCGTTTGGCTTTTTCATTGACGATAAATACACATGGATGGCCACCGACCGAGGCTTAGTTCGTTATGATCATTCAAACGCAAAGATGGCTATTTTAGGGCGTGAATTAGGTTTACCGGTCGATAAGCTCTTTCAAATTGTACCGTTCAAAGATTCACTTTGGTTATCAAGTAATCGTGGCATTATTGAAGTCAATTATAAGCAGGTAAATGAGCTGCTTGACTCAACGCGCAAAAACCCTAGTTCGTTAGCCTTTCAATTATACGATGAGGGTGATGGTATGCTCAGTGCGCAAGCGAATGGCGGCTCAACTCCCTCTGCAACGGCTCATTCAGATGGCACTATTTGGTTTGCTACCGCAAAAGGGGTGAGTACAGTAAAACCTGAGCGCTTAAAAGAAGCCACTAAAACTTCGCTGCCAACGATTATTGAAAGTTTTTCTGTTGATGGCAAACCAACGTTATTACCCGCAGAGGGGAAGACAATTATTTTACCACCAGGGGTTAAGCGGTTATCATTTCATTATGCTGGACTGAGCTTTATTATGCCGCAGCGATTAAACTTTCAGACAAAATTGAAAGGTTTTAATAACGAGTGGATAAACCGCCAGCATATTGCGACCGCTGAATACACGAACTTACCAGCAGGTAAGTATTCATTTGCAGTACGTGCAGCCTATCCAAATACTGATTGGCAACAAAATCATAAAATTGTTCATTTTGAAATCCAATCGTATTTTTGGCAAAAAACCAGTTTCAAGCTATTTGCATTCTTTACTTTTGTTGTACTTTTTTGGAGTGCTTATCGTTATCGTTTATACCGTTATAAACAAGTAGAAAAAGAATTAACCAGCCGAGTGGTTCAGCAAACGCAAGCACTACAAGAACAAGCCAGTGCCTTTGCATATCAAGCTACACACGATCAGCTTACTGATTTACCGAATCGCCGTGCATTTGATGGCTGGCTGGCGGATAACTTTTCAGACTTTAAAGCATGTAATAAATCGCTTGCTATCGCTATTATGGATATTGATCACTTTAAACGTATTAACGATGGTTGGTCGCACCTCATAGGTGATCAGGTTATATGTGAAGTCGCGGACATGCTTAAAGCGCACCGTGAAGGTGGGCAAGAGGTGGCTCGTTGGGGGGGCGAAGAATTTACCTTTGTGTTTCCTAACACCACCGCGTTACAAGCACTAGAAGTGTGCGAGAAATTGCGTAAATGTATTGAAAACAAAAACTTTTCAAATATTGCAGAAGGTCTCAGTGTAACCGTAAGTTTTGGTGTGTCTGATTCAAGTAATGTTGATGATTACGATAGGTTATTATCGCGTGCCGACCAAGCTTTGTATAAGGCAAAAAACAAAGGCCGAAATCGAACCGAAGTAATGTGATTGAAAAACAGCCTCTGTGCACCCATTATAAATTTAGTAATACAGAGCGCAGTATTTTGGCGTTAACGCTAAATGGTTTGATTTAGGACGACCCAATGATAAATGGGCTATTAATTTTTGTTTTAATTGTATTTATTGTGACATTTTGGCGCTGGCCTGACATTCAAAATGCCGTGTGGCAACGTAAATATAGTGCTCGCTTGTTAAGCGAGCAACAACATACATTGTTACTGCGTGCTATGCCCATATACAACAAAATGACCGATGCAGAGCGAGCCAAGTTAGCATCCCATATTGTGTGGTTTTTAAATGAAAAGCGTTTTGTTGCCTGCGATGGTTTGCAATTAACTGAGGCAATGAAGCTTATTATTGCCGCCGATGCCTGCCTGTTGGTACTTAATAAGCCTTGGCCTTTGTATAAAAACGTGAAAGAAATCTTACTTTACCCCAGCGCCTATTATGCTCCTCAATCAAGCCGCGACAACGCCGGACTAGTCAGTTTTCATAATACCGTTAGGCAAGGTGAATCGTGGCCGGGTGGAACATTGGTGCTTAGCTGGCATGATGTGCTTGAAGGTAACCGCTTACCCAGTGATGGGCATAACTTGGTGTTTCATGAATTTGCACATCAACTTGATCAAGAAACCGGTAAAACCACAGGTACGCCACTACTTTCAACGAAAGCAAAATACCAACAATGGGGCAGGGTATTTAGCCGTGCGTTTTCGCAGTTAAAAACTCAGGTTGCTTATGGTATGCCCCATGTTATTCATAGCTATGGTGCCACTAATGAGGCGGAGTTTTTTGCGGTGATCACCGAAACATTTTTAGAAAAGCCTGCCGATTTACGTCGTGAAGACCCCGAAATTTACCGTTTGCTAGTTGATTTTTATCAATTTGATCCTATCGTTTGGCACTAATTTTATGCACTTCATCCTATTACGCTGGTAAGTTGCCAGCGTTTTTGTTGCAATCATGAAATAAGAGCAATACACAGCAACAATAATAAGTGAGATAAGCATGAAGAAAATGCTGCAAACAGCGCTTGCGTTATCGGTTTCATTGGCATTAGGCTACGCACACGCAGAGAAAACGGATGAAAACAAATGGCAGGTTGATTCACCTAAAGGACAATTTGTAGACGCATCAATTAATGTAGAGCAAGGCACATGGATGAATGTCGATATAAGTCCCGACGGAAAAAGTATCGTATTTGATTTACTGGGCGATATTTACACCATGCCAATGAGTGGTGGTAAAGCGACTAAAATAACCTCCGACATTGCATGGCAAATGCAGCCGCGCTTTAGCCCAGATGGCAAGCACATTGCTTTTACATCAGATCAAGACGGTGGTGACAATATTTGGATAATGGATGTTAACGGCGAAAACCAAACCGCCGTCACTGACGAAACATTTAGATTACTCAATAGCCCTGCGTGGAGCCCTGATGGCGATTATTTAGTTGCACGTAAGCATTTTACCGCCAGTCGCTCGCTAGGCGCGGGTGAAGTTTGGCTTTATCACAAAGCCGGCGGTAAAGGGGTGCAACTGACTAAACGTGAAAACGATCAAAAAGATTTAGGTGAACCCATGTTTTCACCGGATGGTCGTTATGTTTATTTTTCTCACGATGCAACCCCAGGTAAAACCTTTCACTATTCAAAAGACTCGGTTGCCGGTATTTATAAAATTAAGCGTTATGACCGTGAAACAGGCGACATAGAAACCATTATAAGTGGCATGGGCGGGGCAATAAGACCGACGCCGTCGCCAGATGGTAAAAAACTAGCGTACATAAAGCGTGATGACTTTCAAACCAGCCTGTACTTATATGATTTAACCAGTGGTGAGCATACTAAGCTATACGACAAGCTAGAGCGCGATATGCAAGAAACGTGGGCGATTCATGGCGTATATCCGACTATTGCGTGGACCCCAGATAACGAAGAGCTGGTATTTTGGGCTGGTGGCACCCTTCATAAACTTAATGTAGATAATAAATCAGTCAGCGATATTGCATTTAAAGTAGACACCACGAAAAAAATTCAAAAAGCAGTGCGTTTTACTCAAAATATCGACACTGATGAGTTTGATGTAAAAATGCTGCGTAATGTGCAAATTAGCCCTGACGGTGAAACCGCACTTTTTGAAGCATTAGGCTATATTTACAAGCGCGACTTAGAATCAGGAAAAATAAAGCGCTTAACTAAGCAAACCGATCATTATGAGTTATTCCCGCAGTATTCTCGTGATGGCAAAAGCATTGTTTACACCACGTGGGATGATAACGAACAAGGCACCGTGCGTGTCGTCTCTGCACGCAGTGGTCGTGGCGACACTATTACACAAGAGCCGGGCAAATACGTAGAACCTACTTTTAGCCCAGATGGTAAAACTGTGGTGTATCGCAAGGCCAGTGGTGGCAGTATTTTAAACCCTAAGTGGTCACTGCATCCTGGGGTATACAGTGTTAGTGCTAAAGGCGGAAAAAGTGAGCTTATTTCTAAAAGTGGCTATCAGCCTCAGTTTGGCAGTGCCAACGATCGTGTTTATATTATGAGCCCTTGGCCTAAGCCGACATTGAGTGTGGTAGAACTTGAAAGTAAAAAAGTACGTAAACTGTATGAGTCTGAGCACGCCACTGAATTTAGAGTCTCTCCTGATGGTAAGTATTTAGCTTTCGCCGAGCGTTTTAAAGTATTTGTTACGCCGTTTGTAGAGCGCGGCAAAACGATAAGTATTGGGCCTAAAGATAGCCAATTTCCAATTGAGCAGCTATCTGTACGCGCCGGTGAAAACATTAGCTGGAGTGCCAACAGCAATAAACTGTATTGGACACTGGGGCCTGAGCTTTACCATGCCAGTTTAGAGGGTATGTTTGCGATTAATAAAGCCGATGATAAAGACGTTAAAGTAAAAAGTGGTACTAACATTGGCTTTAGTAAGAAAATGGCTGAACCAGAGGGCATGATTGCATTAACTGGTGCTAAAATTATTACTATGGAGGGTGAAAAGGTTATTGAAAATGGCGTGATCATTACCGATGGTAAACATATCAAAGCCATTGGCTCTGTTGCAGATATTAGTATTCCAAAAAATGCTAAGGTCATTGATGTAACAGGTAAAACAATTATGCCTGGCATTGTAGATGCCCATGCTCATGGCTCACAAGCCAGTGATGAAATTATCCCGCAGCAAAACTGGAAAAACTTAGCAGGTCTTGCGCTGGGTGTTACTACTATTCACGACCCATCAAACGATACCACTGAAATATTTACCGCGAGTGAAATGCAAAAAGCAGGGATGATCGTTGGTCCGCGTATTTTCTCTACCGGTACTATTTTATACGGCGCGAATATGCCTGGGTATACCTCGCATATTGACTCATTAGATGATGCTAAATTTCATTTAGAGCGTCTTAAAAAAGTGGGTGCGTTTAGTGTTAAATCTTATAACCAACCGCGCAGAGAGCAGCGTCAGCAAGTTATAGAAGCAGGGCGAATGCTTGAAATGATGGTAGTCCCTGAAGGGGGCTCATTATTACAGCATAACTTAACTATGTTGGTGGATGGGCACACGGGCATTGAACACTCGCTTCCTGTGGCAAATATTTATGACGATATTAAACAATTATGGTCACAAAGTGATGTGGGTTATACACCGACATTAGGCGTTGCTTATGGCGGTATTTGGGGTGAAAACTACTGGTATGATAAAACGGATGTATGGAATCATCCGCGCTTAAGTAAGTTTGTACCTAAAAACCAATTACTGCCACGCTCAATGCGTCGTGTTAAAGCGCCCGATCATCATTATAATCATTTTAATAATGCTCGTGTTGCTGCAGAGCTCCAAGATTTAGGTGTATTAGTTAATCTAGGGGCGCATGGTCAGCGTGAGGGATTAGCTGCGCATTGGGAAATGTGGATGTTTGCCCAAGGTGGTATGACCTCATTGGAAGCAATTAGAGCGTCGACGCTCGATCCAGCTAAATATTTAGGCCTAGATAAAAATGTGGGTTCATTAGAAGTCGGTAAGCTGGCCGATTTAATTGTAATTGATGGCGACCCACTGAAAAACATTCGCGACTCCGACAAAATTGATTACACCATGATCAACGGCCGTTTGTTCGACGCAGCAACCATGAACGAAGTGGGCAAAAAGCAACGTGAAACATTATTTTTTGAATAATGTGTTTGTTTTTAGTAACAAGCGGCTATTTAGCCGCTTTTTTATACTGTATTTGCCTTATTATTTTGTGGTTAACTAAGTTAAGTTATAAGACATAAAAAAAACCGCTTAACGCGGTTTCTTTTATGCAAAGCACTGGGCAAGTTACACAACACCGCGCGGTAGGCGACAATCGTGATCTTTACGAGCAAGCTCAACAATCCAAAGCTCTTCTGCTGTATAGCCTTCTTCGTTTTGTGTGATCACGGTGAAAGGCGCTTTTTTCTGTGCTTTTACAGGAGCTGCTTTTTTAGCAGGCGCTTTTATTGCCGCTTTTTTTGTAGACTTGCCAGAGCTTAATTCTTTAGTCAGCTCTGCTACATCAGCTAGGCGTATATTCTTGCCGCCATCAATGCTGTACCAGCCAGGTTTAGTCGTTATTTCAGGTTTTTTACCGTTGGCAGCTTCATATGCAGCTTCAAAGGCAGATAACACTTCTGTTTTGTCTAGTTTGCTCATCAGAGACCCTATACGTTGTTTTCACAGATAAAGAAGAGGTATTTATACCTATTTTAGAATGTTTTTTCAATTTTTTGCGATTTTCCTTTCATTTTTAGCTTATAACCGCCAAAATTTGCACAAAATTCAGTGCAAAGTAAGGTAAGTGTTATGCAACGTAGAGAATTTAGCCAACTATTGAACACTCTGCTAAAACCAGAGACGATTAACGATTTTTGTCCAAATGGACTTCAGGTGGAAGGCAAAAATAAGATACACACTATCGTAACCGGTGTAACGGCAAGCCAAGCACTTATTGATGCTGCAATTGAAAAAAATGCCGATGCAATTCTAGTACACCATGGTTATTTTTGGAAAGGCGAATCACAGCCTATCACTGGCATGAAAAAACGCCGTGTGGCGGCACTCCTTGCTAATAATATTAACTTATTTGCATACCATTTACCTTTAGATATTCATCCTGAAATGGGTAATAATGCGCAGCTTGCAAAATTACTCGATATTCAAATTGAAGCGGGTTTAGAGCCTGTTAATAATAGTGTAGCGATGAAAGGGCGATTAAAAGTGCCACTATCAGGGCAGGAATTTGCAGATAAAATCCACCAAGTGCTTAATCGCAAGCCGCTAACGAGTTTAGTACGCAAAGATAAAATAGAAACCATTGCCTTATGTACCGGAGGCGGGCAAGGGTATATTGATTTAGCTGCCGAGCAAGGTATTGATGCTTACTTAACCGGTGAAGCATCAGAGCAAACCATTCATAGTTCACGTGAGCAAAATATCGACTTTTTTGCCGCAGGTCATCACGCCACCGAGCGCTACGGTATCAAAGCGTTGGGTGAATACCTAGCCGATAAACATAGCTTTGATGTGACATTTATAGACATAGACAATCCAGTGTAACCACCTAACTTAAAAATAATATTATAAATAACCTATTTGTAACTTATTTCGGGTAGGTTATTTTAATCTAGGGTTCTAAATAGCTAATTTAGCAAACTATGGTAAGCCAGTATGTTGATTTTCTATATATCCGCATACACTTTTATTCATTTTGTGAATTAATTATTTTTTGGCTTTATACATTCAAAAAATTGAGTAAGCATAATAGGTGTCAATTTACGCTTAAAGCCACGATTACATCCATTCTTATATTGCAAAAAACACAGATCCTTCACTGTACTTATCTCGTTTAAATTACAATGTTAGTTTGTTCGCTACCAAGGTAGTTACTTTAAAGGAATAAAATGGAAGGGGTATTAGCTTTAATTCAGCAGTACGGGTTGTTGGTTTATCTGTTACTTTTTGGTTATTGTGCCTTAAAAAGTGGTTGGCTCCCCTTGTTCGCAGGCTATGCTGCACATACTGGCGCACTTGATGTTGGTTTTGTTGCTTTGGTTGCTTTTATGGGGGGATATTTAGGCGATGAATTACGTTTTGCCTTAGCAAGAACATATGGGGTTTCATGGCTTGAAAAACCAGGCCGCCTTGGTCGATTATTTAAAACAGCCAGTGAGCTTGCTGATCGTTACGGCATAGCCTACATTTTTTTATATCGTTATCCCAAAGGATTACGCACTATTGGCGCTCTTCCCGTAGGGCTTACAACAATTAGTTGGCGTTTTTTTAGTTTGTTAAATGGATGCTCTGCATTGTTATGGGTTATTGTTTTAGTCGGTGGAGGCTACACTTTCGGTGCTACTTTTGATGCTTTGGGTATTGAGAATTTAACAGCACTGAGTCTATTATTTCTGTGCATATTTTTAGTAACACTGTATCGGCTTTGGAATAAAACAGCTGAGGCAAAAACCCACCAAGAATAACAAAACAACCAACGCTATTTTTTAGTTAAAGATGTCATATTAGCCAAATAAACGAATATTCAGTTTGATTTTTTCATAACAACCCCCTGTGTAAAACGCAAATAATTGCGGTTTTTTAGGGGGAATTTACGCAGCGTAATAAGCGTTAACTTAATTAGAGTGCTTCAGGGTTAATTGTACGGCGTACATTTATCCACGCATTGCCAATAACTTCATGAGCATACTGGGTGACTACTAGTAATGCTTTTGCATTGGGTATGAGTTGTTTATACCAAGGGAAAGCGGCAAAGTTGTGGTAGTCGGTTGCGGCAGGGATAACGTTAATGCCTTGCGCATTAAATAAATTTTTTGCTCTGGGCATATGGCTTACTGAGGTGACTAAAGCGACCTTGTAATCAACGAGTTTTGAGGCTAAAAGTTTTGCCTCTTGGGCGGTATCCATTGCGTTTGGATTTTGCACAATACGATTTTTATTAATACCTAAGCTAATCGCGGTTTTATACATTAACGCACTGTTGATGACTTTTTCATACCCCCCACCTGAAACAATCAGTTGCGCATGGGGATAAATGTTAGCAAGTCTCATTCCTTCCACCAAACGGGTTAACGCACAACTACCTAACTGGCTGTTAGCACTTAAAGCAGGGTTGGGGTTTATGTCACAGCCAAGCACCACAATTTTATCTATATTGGGGTGTTTAAGATAATTAAATGCCAATGAGGTTGGTTGGCTATTTTTAATCAGTAAGTTGGCCACCAAAGGGGTGCTGGCAAGTAGCAAGGTTACAAGGCTCATTAAAGATAAAGCGATTGTGACCTTTCGTTGTTTGAGCGCAAAAATAAGTAATATTAGGCTTACTAAACCCAACAAAGGTAACGGCATGAGCAAGCCGCCCAGTATTTTTTTTAGTTCAAACATAATGAGCAACATGGTTAAGTATATTTATTAGCATGTTACTCATAAGTTTAAGGTTTATCGACCGTTATTTAATTTACAAGTATTTAAAAAGTGGCGATAAACCGGGTTGTCTTTCATATCTTTTTTCATCGCTAAGTACATTGGACGAGTTAAACCAAGCGCGCCAAGTGGAATTGACTTAATTAATCCTTGGCTTTCGTACGGGGTAACCAGCCAATCGGGTAAAGCCGCCACACCCATGCCTGCACTGACTAATTGAAATATAAGTAAACCTTGGTCAACCGTTTTAAGCGTGCCGTCAAAGCGTGCATTTTGAATAAAGTACTTGAATATATCTTGGCGCTCACGTGGGATCGGGTAAGAAATAATTGTTTCGCTTTTTAAATCAAGTGCGGTGACATAGGCTTTTTTTGCTAAATCGTGATCCGGTGCCACAATAAGCTTAAGTTTGAAGTCAAATAAATGGGCGTATTCTAGTTTGTCAGGGTCACGTACATCCGATGTAAGCACGAGATCTAATTCATCATTTAATAAGTCTGGAATGGCGTCATAACTAAAGCCACGTTCGTAATCAATTTTTATATCAGGCCAAAAGTTATTAAATTCTTTTATGGTTGGTAATAACCAATGAAAACAAGCATGGCATTCAACGCTTAAACGCAGCTGTGAGATTGGCTGGTTTAAACTTTCTTTGAGTCGACACTTGGTGGCTTCTAATTTAGGTAATATTTCGTGTGCTAATTCAAGTAATAACATTCCTTGGGGGGTAAATCGCACTGGTTGAGTTTTACGCTCAAATAATTGGCAGTCTAATTTGTTTTCTAAATCCTTGATCTGATGTGATAAAGCTGACTGAGTTAAAAATAGCTCGCGAGCTGTATTAACTAAAGAACCCGTCTCTTTAAGGGTGGCTATAGTTTTGAGGTGTTTAATGTCAATCATCTTTAATAAATCTCATGAGTATGGTGAGTATTGCTTAGACTCATTACATACTACGCTTATACAAAAACCGTTTCAACGTCTGGATGGCTATGAAAATACAATTTAATCTATTTTTTACTATAAACATTAAGTTTTTTAACTTTGTATGGTCAAATTACAACTGGTTGCTTGTTTGTTGTTGAATTTAACTCATGTTGTTTATAATCTTATAACAATTTTATTGGCCGTTCTCTTGGAAAGTAATTAAAGAGGGCTATTTATTAATAAAATAGCGTCTTTTGCTCTCACTGGCTTAGACTTTAAAAAACCTTGGCCATAATTGCATTGCGTTTTTTGCAAAATAGCGAGTTGCTCAGGACTTTCTATGCCTTCTGCGATAACAATAAGATCCAATGAAATAGCTAACGTTAAGATGGCATCAATCACTGGGTTGGCTGTGGTTTTTATGTTATCGATAAAGCTTTTATCAATTTTAAGGACATGAATGGGTAGTTGATGTAAGTAACCTAGGGCAGAGTAACCGGTACCAAAGTCATCTAAACAGAGCAATACTTTTAAAGGTGATAGTCCTTGGATAATTTGTGTGGCCAATTCTAAATTTTCAATTAATCCCGACTCGGTTATTTCTAAGCACAATGAGCCCAAGGGCAGTTGGTGCTTTTTATAGATTGCATGAAGCTGATTAACAAATTCTAAACTTGCAAAGTGGCGAGATGAAACGTTAACTGTAACACGTAAAAAACGATGCCCTTGTTGTTGCCATAAAGCAATATGGCCAGCTGCAAGGTCTAGCAAATGCAAGTCTAAGTTGATAATTTGCCCCGTTTTTTCTGCAATAGGGATAAAGTCACCTGGCGATACGAACCCTTTTCGTGGGTGATGCCAGCGCACTAATGCTTCAAACCCCATTATTTCTGCGCTGTTAATGCTAAAAATAGGCTGGAAATAAAGTTCAAATTCATTGTGCTCAATACCGTGTTGTAAATCGTTTTCAAATTCGGCATGTGTTTTTAATTTATTACGCATGACATTATTAAAAAATTTAACCTGACCGCGCCCTGATGACTTTGCTTCATACATAGCTGCATCCGATTGTTGTAATAAAACAAATGCTTCGTCATTTGCGTTATCACTAAATGCAACACCAATGCTGGTAGAGGGTTGCAGTAGATGACCATCAATATTAACAGGTTTAGAAAGGGTGGCTTTAATCCGTGCTAAGGCATCATTTACTTGCTCTTTATGGCTAAGATTTTCCATAAAAATAGCAAACTCATCGCCGCCTAAACGAGAAAAAGTATCGGTATTGCGAACTGTTTGGGTTATTAGTTTACATATAGCAATTAAAAAGTGATCGCCTACTTCGTGGCCTAAAGAATCATTAATACTTTTGAAACGATCAAAATCGAGGTAGAGCAGGGCATGAAAAGTACCTTTTTTAGCGCGGTTTAAGCGTAATATCGCATGCTTCATTCTCTCTATTAGTAGCGAGCGATTAGCAAGACCCGTTAATTCATCATGTAGTGCTTTATGTTCGAGCGCTTGGCGAGCTAGATGCCTGTCTATTACCATACTTATTTGTCGGCTCACATACGTTAATAATGAGCTATCATGTTCATTGTAGTAGTGTTGTTTGTTATAACTTTGTACAACAATAACGCCACTGATGTGCTCATTGACTTTATAGGGCACACCAAGCCACGATTCTGCCTGCTCGCCGACTAATTTAAAGTGGCCTTGAGCTATGTGCTGCGAATATTGCGCTTTGTTGAGAAGTAGTGGCCGCTCGTTAAGCAATAAGTAATAAGAGGCTGTTTCTTTTAATTGAGCTTTTGAGATGATTTTATGTGTATTTGTTTGTACACCGCCTTCAACGGTATAAACAAAATCCAGGATATCGCCTTTTTTATCATACAAAGCAATAAAAAAGTTACTCGCATTAAGAAGGCTATCGATAATTACATGCAGCGATTTAAAAAAGGTATCTAAATTCTGTGCTTTATAAGTTAAGTTGGCTATTTGTAATAGGCTGCTTTCTAGTTTTTGCGCATTATTAAGCTGTCGAACGGTATCTTGTAAGCTATTGACGGTGTTAACTTGGTTTATTTTTGCGCTTAATAAGTGAGCTACGGTGGTTAAAATTTCTAAATGAGAACTGGTAAAGTAATTTTTTATTGGATGTTCGCAGTCAATAACACCGAGTACTTTATCTTTATATATTAAAGGCACACATAGCTCTGACTGTGCAGGGCGTTCATCAGCAATATAACGGCTGTCTTTAGTTACATCGCCTATTATTAAAGCCTGCCCTGTTGATGCTGCATAGCCCGTTATTCCCTCATTAAAGCGGATTACCTTTCGCTGGGACTGATAACGGGTGTGTTCACTTTCAACCCCCATAGAGGCCACTTGATTTAGCGTAGACTGGCTGTCATCTGCTAAATAAATAACACAGTCAACAAACCCAAGCCGGTTAACAACGTGTGTAGTGACGTAACTAAAAAGCGCTTCTAGTGTATTGAGCTGAAGTAAACTTGAGGAAAACTGATTAATAATGCTCAATTGATCCGTTTTAGTTTCGAGCGCTTTGGAAGTATCGATACTGTTCGACATAAGCAACGAAGTTAAGCCTTATTTTATTTATTAAAGGATCATACGTTAACCTAATATTAACCTTTTCACAAAATAAAAGACTCAATAAGCCTACATCAGCTGTAAAGTATACTTTATATGAAACCGGTAAGGATTATTTTTAATAAGCCCTTTACTCGAAAACACCATATGCCTATGATCAGTTAACTTAAGCATTAGGACTTTACGATGACGAGCAAAAAGACAACTCTAACGATTACCAGACCAGATGATTGGCATGTACATTTACGCGATGGCGATCAGCTAAAAGACACGGTACGTGATATCAGCCGTTACATGGGTCGCGCGATTATTATGCCAAATTTAGTACCGCCAGCTACCTGTACAGAAACTGCATTGGCTTATAGAGAGCGAATTATAGCTGCTAAACCGCAAGGTCAGTTTGAACCTTTAATGGTGCTTTATCTCACAGATAAAACAACACCTGACGAAATAAAAAAAGCAAAAGCGACCGGTAAAATATTTGCAGCCAAACTCTACCCTGCGGGTGCAACCACAAATTCAGATTCAGGCGTAACATCGGTTAAAAATATTTACCCTGTATTAAAAGCAATGGAAGAAGTTGGCATGCTTTTACTTGTCCATGGCGAAGTAACTGACTCGTCCATTGATATATTTGACCGTGAAAAAGTATTTTTAGACACTATTTTAGGCGACGTTGTTGCTGACTTTCCTGAACTTAAAATTGTTCTTGAACACATAACAACAAAAGATGCTGTAGAATTTGTCGAAAATGCGTCTGATAATGTCGCGGCCACCATTACTGCGCATCACTTGCTCTATAATCGTAACCATATGTTAGCGGGGGGCATTCGCCCACATTATTACTGCTTACCTATATTAAAGCGTAACATTCATCAGCAAGCACTCATGGCTGCAGCAACCAGTGGCAATAAAAAATTCTTCTTAGGCACTGATTCAGCGCCACATTATAAAAATAAAAAAGAAGCTGCATGTGGTTGTGCTGGTGCTTACACCGCGCATGCTGCTATAGAATTATACGCAGAGGCGTTTGAAGAGGCGGGGGCGCTTGATAAGTTAGAAGGTTTTGCAAGCCACTTTGGTCCAGATTTTTATGGCTTAGCGCGTAATAAAGATACTATTACCCTAGAAAAAACGCCTTGGACAGTCCCAGCAAGCTACTCATTAGGTGGCTCTGAAGTCGTTCCTATTAAAGCCGATGCTGTTATTGACTGGCAAGTTAAATAGTTGATATTTATAACATTACCCTTTAAAGCCATCTTACTCTTAAGGTGGCTTTTTATTTTAAATTAAATCAAAAAACATAAATACACGCCATATTTTAAAACAATTATGTTCTGTATATAAAAAATACAATTTTTTGCATGTTATTTTCTATAAAAATTAAAAGGTTACGCAGTCGTTACTAAAACAACACATCTTGAAAAATAAATCCCAATTAATAGAGCTAAAAAAATATTAATGTGTTAACCTTAAATTGCTTTGAGTTTTTGCGTATTGAATTACGGTATTGTGCTGCGTTTAAGGTTACCGGTTAGGTTATTACTTGTTCCTGTACTATCACCTCCAGTTTTTTGGGCATTGACTCAGGGAGGATATTGCCATAAATATATGGCTGAATTTTAATTATTGACTTACAGGAAAATTTAGTATGTCGGTTACTGGTAAAGTAAAATTTTTCAACGAAGCTAAAGGCTTTGGTTTCATTGAACAAGAAAATGGTCCTGACGTGTTTGTACATTTCAGCGCAATCACTGGTTCTGGTTTTCGCACTCTTAGCGAAGGTCAAGCAGTGACTTTCAGCATCAAGCAAGGTCAAAAAGGCCCTGAAGCTGAGAACGTAGAAGTAGCATAATTTATTATGTGGACCTAAGTTCATCGTGGTGAAACACTAACCTGTTTCACCATAATTAACCAAAAACTGTTTTAACCTTCTGTACTGCCTTTCATCTTTAAATATCCATTTACTAAGTTTTAACTTCTTTATCGTTGCTTAACTATAACTTTTTGTGCGTTAAGTACGTTATTAGCTAACCACACCAATTTTATTAAAAAATATGATCAATCCAGCGTATTTAAAGAACCCGCTACCTGCGTTAAAAATTATTTATATAGAATAACTAACTATCATAATTTCGCCTTGTTATCGGGTTATTTCCTTGTCGCTATAATCGATCACTAACTTAATGCAATTGGTATTACTTCTCACTATTTACCTTTATAAATTTAATCTACCCGTTTCAGTATTAAGTTTATTAAAGTGAGTAGGATTAACATCCCTACATGAAAAGCATAAACGATGAGCTGAGTCTATATGCTCAATAGTAAACAAAAAATTTATGTGTTAATAAAAATGGCTTTTTGTAACTTTATTTTTCACCTTTGTATTGCTTTTTGAGTATTCAACACGTCTTTATTGTTATGCGATGAGTGGGCGAATAATAACGATTAGCTGTATTTTTGTGTTAAAAAGTTTTAAAAACCACTAAAAAGGAATATTCGGAACAGAAAATTAGCTTATTTTTAATTTTTTTTTAGCCAAGATTAAGTTAATTTTAAATGTTATTTTTTTGTTTACTTTAACCAAGGGGGTTATCTATATTCTTAGTATATCGGGCTTTGCTGAAATTATATTTGTCACCTAGGTTGCAATATTGTTAATTAAATTGTGTTTGCCTTTTAAATAAATTACAAACAAGCTGATTTATTTATAGGTTATGCGAAACATGAAGTTGACATGACTTAATGCATTTAGCATTATTGATAAGTTGATATCTATTAAAAGATATCAGGGTTGTCTTCCCTTTGCGGGTTGATAATTAAATTATAAAAGTAACATTACTTAATTGGTTGGGAACTATGTCTGTTAAAATCAGAAAGAGTCTTGTAGCAACTGCGTTGGTTGGCGCTTTTGCATTTGCAAGCAGCAATGTGATTGCAGATCCTTTGAATGACGTGCAAAAAGCAGGTCAAACAATTCAAAAGGCTGCAGTTAAGTCTCAAACTAAAATTGACAATGTATATGGTCAAACTCAGGAGCTAATTGCTGAGTACCGTAGCATCGTTGATGAGACTGAACTTATGAAAGTGTACAACGATCACGTAGCACGTTTGGTCGCTGACCAAAATGCGTCTATTGCATCGTTCGATCGTCAAATCGCGACTATCGACAACACAAAACAAAACGTTGTGCCTTTGATGTATCGCATGATCGATACGCTCGAGCAATTCATCAAAGCGGACGTTCCATTTAGCCTTGAAACTCGTCTTGGACGCGTTGAAAGATTACGTGAGATCATGGCATCTTCATCTGTAACAACGTCTGAGAAATTCCGCCAGGTTCTTGAAGCGTACACTGTTGAAACATCATACAGCTCAGCTGTAAATGCTTCTCAAGGTACTTTAGAAGTTGATGGTCGTAGCATTAACGTTGATATCGGTCGTTTAGGTCGTATTACTTACGTTGCTCAATCATTCGATCTGAAACACGCTTGGGTGTGGGATAACAACACTAAACAGTGGAAAGAATTAGGTGAAGAATACCTAAAACCTGTTAAAGAAGTGATCCGTATGGCACGTAAGCAAGCCACACTAGAACTTGTTAAACTACCAATTTTTGGCGCGGAGTAATCAATAATGAAGAAACTATTTAAAGGTTTTGCTATTGCAGCAGTACTGTCTGTTTCTGCCGGTACCGCGCTTAATGCACATGCAAATACTGATGCTTTAGATAAAATTCTTGAGCAAGTAAAGCAAGAGCGTATTTCTGAAGGAAAACTTAACAAGCAACGTGAACAAGAGTTCTTATCAGATCGTGCTGATAAACAAGCGTTACTTAATAAAGCAAAAAGCCAATTAGCTGCCGAAAAAGCACGTGGTGATCGCCTTAGTAAAGAATATGCACAAAACGAAAATACCTTAGCAGAAAAAGAGCAAGCGCTTCAAAATGCTCAAGGTACGTTAGGTGAAATGTTTGGTGTTGTTCGTCGTGCAGCAGCTGATGCAATTGGTTCAATTGAAGCTTCTTTAGTAAGTGCTGAAAAACCAGGTCGTGCTGAAGTACTTCGTTCATTAGCTGCGGCTAAAGAACTTCCAACGGTTCGTGAGTTAGAAGAACTTTGGATTTCACTTCAAACAGAAATGACTGAGTCAGCTAAAGTTTCAACATTTGAAACTGAAGTTGCAGGCCTTGATGGTAACCCATCTATGAAAAAAGTAACGCGTATTGGTAATTTTAACCTCGTTACCGATGACGGTTACCTGATTTATTCAGCTGAAACTAAGTCTATTCAGCCTTTAGGTAAGCAACCGGATGGTTACATATTAAAGGGTATTTCAGATCTTGAAAATACGTCTTCTGATAACTACGCGGGTGTTTTTATAGACCCCACACGTGGCGCGATATTGCGTATTAACACGCAAAAAGCAACGCTTTCAGAGTACTATCATCAAGGTGATGTAGTAGGCTATATCATCACTGCATTATTAGGCTTAGGTCTATTAATTTTCCTAGTTCGTTTTGTTGACCTTACTCTAACTAAGAGTAAAATTAATAGCCAACTAAAAAATGCGGGTACGCCAAACGCTAATAACCCACTGGGTCGCATATTAAAAGTTTACCATGACAACAAGAATCAAGACGTTGAAAACCTTGAGCTTAAATTAGATGAAGCGATTTTACGTGAAACACCACGCATTGAAGCCGGTATCAACATTATCAAGATCTTGGCTGCTATCGCACCATTACTTGGTTTATTAGGTACGGTAATCGGTATGATCTTAACATTCCAAACAATCACATTGTTCGGTACGGGCGATCCTAAGATTATGGCTGGTAATATCTCTCTAGCACTTGTAACTACAGCGCTAGGTCTAATTGCTGCATTACCACTTATTTTACTTCACGCTATTGTTGCAGGTCGTAGTAAGTCGGTATTACACATCCTTGATGAGCAAAGCGCGGGTATCGTTGCTACTCACGCGGAGAAGGAGAAAGCCTAATGTTAGTCCTGATGGAGATCTGGGAATCTATCAGGGATTTTGTTGGCACAGGCGGCCAGGTTTTATACGTGGTCGCGATAGCACTCTTTCTGATGTGGGTTTTAATGATTGAGCGCTATTGGTTCTTACTTGCTGAGTTTCCTCGCATGACGAAGGAAATTGTAGCAAAGTGGGATGCCCGCCAGGACACTACGTCTTGGTACGCACACAGAATCCGTGAAGCATGGATTTCTGAAGCGTCTGAAAAATTAGATCAGCGTATGTTGTTGATTAAAACATTAGTAGCTATATGCCCTTTAATCGGTTTGTTAGGTACGGTAACGGGAATGATCGCGGTTTTTGAAACCATGGCAACCCAAGGTACCGGTAACGCACGTTTAATGGCATCAGGCATATCAATGGCAACAATCCCAACAATGGCTGGAATGGTTGCGGCACTATCTGGAGTATTCTTTAGCTCACGCCTTGAGGCAAGAGCGAGAATGGTGAAAGCCAAGCTTGTAGATAGTATGCCTCATCACTAGAGAGAGAATTAAATATGGCACGTAAACAACGTTTTCGTGAAGAAGAAGAAGCAGCGGTAGATATGACACCAATGCTTGACATCGTATTTATCATGCTTATTTTCTTTATCGTAACTACATCGTTCGTTAAAGAGGCTGGTATCGAGGTCAATAAACCAAAAGCGGCCCAAGCTACGAAGCAAAAAAATGCTAACATTTTTATTGCTATCCGTAACAACGGTGAAATCTGGATTGATAAGCAACAAATTGATGTTGAACGTGTTTCAGCAAAAATTGAAAGCTTATTAGCAGAGCAACCTACTGAAGTTGTCATTTTGCAAGCTGACAAAGAAGCAAAACACGGCACAGTGGTTAAAGTAATGGACCAGATTAAAGCGACGGGTGATAACCTGAGAATTTCAATAGCTGGAGATCAGTAATGATTCGTTTTCTGTTTTCACTGATTGCAGGTGGGGCAGTTACTTTCGGCTTGTTCTACTTCATGGCATACCTCATCTCTGGTGGGGCTGACCGTAATACGGAACAAAAAGAGCAGATCATAGTCGAAATTATGACGAATCCGCCTGAATCTAAGGTGCAGGAGAGGAAGCGTGTACCGCCTCCGCCTCCACCACCGCCAAAGCAGCCGCCTAAACCGCAGCCGCCACAGCCGGAAAACAGCAACCCAAATACAAGCATGTCTTTTAATATGCCAAGTATCGATGTGGGAAGCACGGCAGGTGGACTAAGTGGTCCAGGTGCATTTGGACGAGATGGTGATGCGACACCTATCGTTCGTATTGAACCAAAATATCCAACACAAGCAGCACGTGATGGTAGAGAAGGTTGGGTTCAACTTTCATTCACAATTGATGAGTTAGGTGGTGTGATAGACGTTGATGTAATTGACGCAGATCCAAAGCGTATCTTTGACCGTGAAGCTAAACGTGCATTGCGTAAGTGGAAGTACCGTCCTAAAATCATTGACGGAAAACCACAAAAGCAAGTTGGTTTACAAGTTCAACTAGACTTTAAACTTAACCAAGGCAACTAAGGAGGCGAGTAATGAGAAGTTTTTCTAAAGTAACTGCGCTTGCAATTCTTATGTCTATGTCAGGTGCAGTGTTTACTGCACCCGTTTTAGCAGAGCCTGATTACGCAAAGATTGAAGAGCGTAAAAATGCAAAAACTAAAATCATGGGCGAGCGAATTGGTAAAAGAGTTATAAAAGCGTTTGACTTGTATAACGAAGACGATGTTGACGGTGCAATTGCAATATTACGAGAGTTAGATCCGTCTAATGATTTTGATAAAGCAACTGTAAATCGTTACTTAGGCAGCATGTATGCTCAAAAAGAGCAATATAATGACGCCATTAAGTATATGAAAGCAGCGGTTGCACCTGATGTATTAAACTTTGCCGATCATGCCCAAGGACTAAAAACGCTGGGTGACTTGTATGCAGGTACTGAACAATACAGTGCTGCAAAGCAAGCATATACCGATTGGATGGACTTCACTGGTGAGGAGGATCCGAAAGTTTATACGCGTATTGCGCAAGCAAATTTCGAACTTAAACAATTTAAGGACGTTATCGTACCTGCGAATAAAGCGATTAAGCTTGAAAAAGCACCGGTAAAAGCGCCTTTCCAATTAAAGTTGGCTGCCTATTTTGAGCAAAAGCAATATCAAAATATGGTAAAAGTTGCAGAGGAAATCGTTCGTGTATGGCCTGAAGACAGTAAATCTTGGGTAGGCTTAGGTAAGTATTACTTACAAACCGAAGACTACAAAAAGGGCTTAGCAACAATGGAAGTTGCGTACAAAAATGGTTATTTTGAAAACGAAGTTGACTATAAAGTCTTGGCTAACTTTTATTCTTTAAACGAAATTCCTTACAAAGCAGCCGTAACGCTTGAAAAGGCAATTAAAGAACAGAAAGTTAAACGCGACAAGCAAAATATTAGTGCAATTGCGAGTAACTATCATCGTTCTAAAGATATAGAGAAAGCGGCTAAGTACTACGAAGAAGCTGCCAAATTTGATGACGACGCTGAGCTTTACCGCAAAGCAGGTTCATTACTTTTACAATCTGAAAAATTCAGCGCTGCTGTTGTTCGTTTGAACAAAGCATTAGAGCTTGGCTCTGACAAAAAAGGCACCATTTATTCAGATTTAGCTGAAGCGTTTTACTACCAAGGCAAGTATAAGCAAGCATATGCTGCTATTACTAAAGCTATGGACGACCCAAGCACACGTCGGTTTGCTAAAGGTTGGGCTACATATATTAAAGATAAAGCCGCTCGCAACGGTGTTAAAATTTAATATCTAATGTACTCTAGTATTTTAAAAAGCCCCCTTGGGGGCTTTTTTATTGGAATTAATATGAACAAAACGCCTATTTTTTCATTGCTATTTTGTTTGCTTTTAGTGTCTTGCTCTAAGCCTACTGATTTATTTTCATCTTATGAAGAAGCGCAAACCGCGTTAATCTCACTTAATTCGGCTCTAAGTGCACCAGAGAACTCAGCCGTTACCGTGCTTAGTAATGAGCAACTGCCTTTTACCGATGCCTATTTAGCGCGTCGCCACGTTATTTATCAGCAGCTAATGCAGATGCAATTATCAGCAGAGCAAACCAATCAGGTAAATTATTTGGTAATTGCTGAGCGGTTTCCAGAGCGTTATTTTGCTTGGCCTGCACACATTGATGTGTTATCGAACATGCTATCGATAGTTAAAAATGATGCGCAGTATAAAAAAGTTGAACAGTGGTTAAGGTTTGTAAAGGCTCAACTAAAGGATGCTGAGCAGAGTAATTTAAAGCTTAACAAGGTAGAACTTAATTACTTAAAAGGCTATGTACAACATGCAATGAAGAGTACAAATACGCCTGTTGAACTTAACGATTCTCTAAATGATTTAAATAAGTACCTAACAGACTACAAACCAAGAGGCAGCATTGGTTTATCAGGCCTTGCCAATGGCAGTCAATGGTACCAAAGTAAATTAAATTATTTTGCTAATAATGTGCTCTCACCGCTTGAATGGTTGAGCCGTATTGATAGTAAATTTAAAACAATGCAGAGCCAAAAACAGCAAATAAGTGTATATGCTTCTACTGTCTCACAGCTTACCAAATTACTTTCAATTGATTCGCAAATAGCAGGTTTAGATTGGTCAACGGGTTATACGTTATTACCTCAGCGTGCAAACGCTATACAATTAGCCCCTGCAGATGCGCTACTTTATATGGCTATGATGGAAACTGATCTAGGGGTGCATTATCACGCTTGGACATTATCACAAGCACGTTTAAATTTACTTAAACGATTAAATATAAGCGCAGAGGAAGCGACTTTATTAGTTGAAGATATTATTTTTTATCCGGGGCAGTCGTTTAGTTTTGCACCACAATTATTAAATTAAACTTTAGTGCGCTATTATTTAGCGCACTGTTCACACCGCTGCGCGGCGGGGTCTTTTTCTAATCGCTGCGCTGATATTTTTTCTTCACAGTCACAGCAATAACCATACTGGCCAATATCAATTTGGCTTATTGCTGCTTCAAGCTTGTTCATTCGTTCAATTAACGGATTGTACTCGGTGCCTAATTGCTGCGCTGCTATATCAAGCCAGTCTTCATTAGCGGTTTGGGTCAGAACACAAAGCAAGTTTTGATGTGTAGGGTGAGTAGATTGTGACAGCAGGCCTAGTATGGTCGCTTTAACACTTTCTATCTCATCGTTTAGTCGTTGCTGATGATGCATTAGCAGTAAAACCCTTAAATTAATCCTCAGTGAGACTGCTATTATCTAGTTAGATTATTTTAGATGTTATGATTTGTATCAAATTGTGGCGCTTTGGCATATTTTTTTAATACCTCTGCCACTTCATCTTTTGCTTTTAAACGGCGTATTTCGTCGAATAATAATCCTGCTTGTGGGTACTGGCGTTTTAAATAACCCAGCCACTGTTTTGTGCGTGAAGCAAAGTATTTAGTATCTTTACTGGCGGTTTGGTGCATAGATGAGTAAATGATATGGTGCAAAATATTTTCCCACGTTAACTCACTATACGTTTCATTGTTGACGTGTGCTTTAATTTTTCGAGCTAAATCAGGATGTGAAAGGGCGCCACGGCCAATCATTAAGTTGGTGCAACCGCTGCGTTTTTGGCATAAAAGGGCGTCTTCTACTTGCCAAATTTCGCCATTGGCAACAACCGCAATTTGTTTATCTTTAACTAAAGGAGGGATTTTTTCCCAGTAGGCAGGCGGGTTATAGCCATCGCGTTTAGTTCGCGCATGAATGGCGATACTGCTTGCACCGGCACTGACAACAGCATCGACAATCTCTTGGCTATTGCTATCATCATCAAAACCTAGGCGAATTTTAGCACTTACCTCGTGTTTACTGTCTACGGCGTCTCTTACCGTTTTAATTATTGAGTACATATGTTCTGGATCTTTGAGCAAAACGGCGCCGCCTTTGCTTTTATTCACTGTTTTTGCTGGGCAGCCAAAGTTTAAGTCAACACCATGAGAACCTAACCCTACAGCTTTTACTGCATTCTCAGCAAGCACGCCGGCTACTTGGCCAAGTAATTGAATTCGCACTGGCGTACCGCATTGGGTTAGCCCAGCGTTTTTGAGCTCGGGGCAATAACGGTGGAATACTTTATCTGGAAGGCAAGAATCGACAACACGGATAAATTCAGTCACACACAGATCAAAGCCACCTATGTTGGTAAGTAGTTGGCGCATTTTAAAATCAACGACACCTTCCATAGGTGCTAAAACAAGTTTCATAGTGTGGTTAATTGATTACTTAAAAGGAGCGTCAGTTTACCTTTAAATCATAAATTGATAAAACGCTTATTAGGGCTCATAGTAAGATTAGTGACTTATTTTTGAAAAACAGATAATTTGAAAGTTTTTAGCTTTATGCAGGTCTACTTGTATAATGATGTTCAACAAGTTTAAAAGGTAATTAAAAATGAAAACAATAAAGAAAAACTCAATTGCATTAACATTAGGCGCAGTCGTTGTTGGCAGTGCAAGTATGGCGAGTACTGGTGTACAAGCTAATCCATTTGAGTTTCAACAAATGGTAGCTGGTTATCAGTTAGATGCTGGTGAAGGCAAGTGCGGCGAAGGCAAATGTGGCGGTGACGCTAAAGCTAAAAAAGAAGGTAAGTGCGGTGAAGGTAAATGTGGCGGCGCAATGTCTAAAGGTAATGAAAAGGCCAATAAAGAAGGTAAGTGCGGTGAAGGTAAATGTGGCGGCGCAATGGCTAAAGGTAATGAAAAGGCCAAAAAAGAAGGTAAGTGCGGTGAAGGTAAATGTGGCGGCCCAATGGCTAAAGGCAATGAAAAGGCCAAAAAGGAAGGTAAATGTGGCGGCGCAATGACTAAAGGCAATGAAAAGACCGAAAAAGAAGGGAAATGCGGCGAAGGCAAATGTGGTGGTCACCACTAAACTTTTCTTTTAAATAAGTTAAGCTGTAGGGCCAATCTGGTCCTTTTTATTTATCGAGAGGTTTTATTATGGCTTATATTCAAACGCCTAAGTTTGGCATGGTTGGTTTAGGCTTACGAAGAGAAATGCTCCATGAGCTTGTAGCTAACACCCCAAAACAAATTGAGTTTATGGAAGTTGCACCAGAAAACTGGCTAAAGTTAGGTGGGCGTTTTGAAAAGCAGTTTAAGCAATTAACTAATAATAATCATTTTGTTTGCCATGGTTTATCCCTTTCTATTGGCTCGCCTGAGCCGCTCGATATTGAATTTATAAAGTCGTTAAAATCTTTCTTTGATAACCACGATATTAAAGTCTATAGCGAACATTTAAGCTACTGCTCAGGTAAAGGGCACATGTATGATTTAATGCCTATTCCTTTCACTGAAGATGCGGTTAAGCATGTTGTTTCTCGGGTTAAACAAGTTCAAGATATTTTAGAGCGACCACTGGTGCTGGAAAATGTGTCTTATTATGGTGCACCTGGTCAGCAATTATCTGAGCTTGAGTTCACGAATGCTGTTTTAAAAGATGCTGATTGCCAGTTACTACTAGATGTAAATAATATTTATGTTAATTCAGTTAATCATGGCTACGATGCACATGCCTTTTTAGCTGCATTGCCAACTAACCGAATTGCTTATGCCCATGTTGCAGGGCATTACAACGAAGCCGATGACTTGATTATAGATACTCACGGTGCCGATGTTATTGATCCTGTATGGCAGTTGCTCGATAGCGCTTATCAAAGGCATGGTGTATTTCCGACGCTGTTAGAGCGAGATTTCAATATTCCTCCTATTAATGTATTAACTAAAGAGCTGGATATAATTCATCAATTACAAGCAAAGCACCTGCAGCGGTTATCCACTGAGCAAAGTGCTTAAACAGTCCTATGCAGCTAGTAATAACAACAGTATGGTTTTAAAAGAGTATAAACTATGAGATTTTCCGATATTCAAAATGAGTTTATTGCTCATATTCGCCAGCCCAACAGGGCCCCTTGTCCAGCAGATGTTGAAGATAGACGCATGGCTATTTATCGGGAGCTCTTTTTTAATAATATAAACGGGTTTGTCTCATCGGCATTTCCAGTTTTAAAAACGCTATATAATGATCAACAGTGGCAGCAATTGGTTCGTGAATTTTTCAGCGAACATGATTGTCAATCCCCTTATTTTTTAGACATTGCCGAAGAGTTTGTTACCTATTTAGCCACAAGCTATGTGCCCAAAGATTTTGATCCTCTATTTATGTTAGCCTTGGCCCATTATGAATGGATTGAACTTGATATTTCCGTTATTCAGGCCGATCCTCAACAGATCCCGCTGACTGCTAATAAGCTTACTCAATCCTCTATCTATTTATCAAAAACGGCACGTAACTTAAGCTATGATTACCCCGTGCAACATATTAGCGAAACGTTTCAACCGCAACAGCCCTCAGAGGAACCCCATTATTTTGTTGTGTACAGGGATCAAGACGATGAGGTGCAATTTTTAACAACCAACGCGATGACTGCGTTGCTGTTGTCTATTATTGACAATAATGCAGGGAGTACATTCGAGTATATTTGTCAGCAGGTTAGCGAACAGGCGCCACAATTTAGTTTTGAACAAATAACTCAAGGGGCATTAAGTACTCTCACAGCCATGGCAGAGCGCCAAATTATCGTGACAAAAAATCAAGATTAAGCCCTTTATTGATTATTTCACATCGTCTATTATAGCGCCTTTATTTGTTGTGCTTAATAAAAGGTTGTACCCATGTCAAACGATAAAGAGTTCAAAGATCCGTTTAATGCGGCTTATTTTTTTGCATTTTTAGCTTTATTTGCTGGAATAGGCTGTTTGAATGCAATACTAGGTTGGATTGCTAAATTAGCTTAATTTAGTTTTTTAGGACTGTTGTTTTTTCTTCAGTCCTACATCTTATACACGATTTTTTTGTTCCACGTTTTTAATCATCCCGAACTCGCAATTTAGACCTACTTAAGGTTATAATCTGCTGCTTTGTAATATAAATCATTGAGCAGTTAAAATTATGACTCAAGTAACACCAGCAATTATCAAAAACAGCATTACTACAATTGCTGATTACCCTAAAGCGGGCATTATGTTTCGCGATGTAACAACCCTAATGGCTAACCCTGCAGCGTTTCAAGCAACCATAGACGCATTTATTAACGCTTATAAAGATCAAGGTTTTACTAAAATTATTGGCACAGAATCGCGTGGTTTTATTTTTGGTGCGCCACTATCTTATGCCTTAGGTGTTCCTTTTATTCCAGTTCGTAAACCAGGTAAATTGCCGCGCGAAGTTATTCGCCAAGATTACCAACTCGAATATGGTGAAGACACTCTAGAGCTACACTCAGATGCTATTGTAGCGGGAGATAAAGTGTTGCTTGTTGACGATTTGTTGGCCACCGGTGGTACAATCGAAGCAACAGCAAAGCTGGTTGCCAAGTTAGGTGGCCACGCTACAGATGCAGCATTCGTCGTATCGTTACCTGAACTAGGTGGTGAGCAGCGTGTTGAAAAAATGGGTATTAAAATCCTAAAATTGGTTGAATTTGAAGGCGAATAATTGATGAGTTATCAGGTTCTAGCGAGAAAATGGCGTCCTCAAACCTTTCATGAATTGGTTGGGCAGTCTCATGTAAAACAAGCGCTGGTAAACGCGCTGACTCAAAATAGACTGCATCACGCTTATTTATTCACTGGAACCCGTGGTGTTGGTAAAACAACCATTGCGCGCATTTTTGCAAAAAGCTTAAATTGTGATGAAGGTATATCAGCCACACCATGTGGTCAATGTAGTAGCTGTGTTGATATAGAAGCAGGGCGCTACATTGATTTACTCGAAATAGATGCGGCTTCACGAACAAAAGTTGAAGATACGCGCGAAATTCTTGACAACGTTCAATATGCGCCAACGCGCGGACGTTATAAAGTGTACTTAATCGATGAAGTACACATGTTGTCAAAACATAGCTTTAATGCCTTATTAAAAACGCTCGAGGAGCCACCTGAGCATGTAAAGTTTTTATTAGCGACCACGGATCCGCAAAAATTACCGGTAACTATTTTATCGCGCTGCTTACAGTTTAATTTAAATGCGCTATCGCAAGCTGAAATTAAACATCAGCTTGAGCATGTACTTACGCAAGAGCAGCTCAGTTATGACAATGATGCCTTAAGTATAATTGCCAAAGCCGCTGATGGCAGTATGCGAGATGCTTTAAGCCTGACCGATCAGGCTATAGCCCAAACAAATGGCGATATTAATAATCAAGCTGTTCAAGCCATGCTTGGTTTAATGGATACCCATTATAGCCAGAGTTTACTCGCCGCGTTGCTTGCACAAGATGGTGGCGCCTTAATGGCCGAAGTTGCCCAAGTAGCGAGCAGGAATCCTAATTATATTGCACTGCTTGACGACCTAATCGCACTTACGCATATTATTCAATTAAGCCAGTTGGTGCCTGAAGCGGCAGCGCTTGATAGCAATAATGCTGACTACATTAAGCATGTTGCTGCGCACACTCATGCTCAGCAAATTCAGGTGTATTATCAGTTATTACTTAACGGCAAAAAAGACTTACAGTGGGCGCCTGAGCCACGCTTAGGGTTTGAGATGATTATGCTACGATTGTTAGCATTTCAACCTGAGCAGTCACAAACGACGCATTCAGCACCTAGCTCGCAACCTGCTCCAGAGCAAAATACCGCAAAGCGTACCAATGCATTACGTGAGATTTTAAATAAAAATAAACCAGCGCAGAGTAATAACGCTGAAAGTCAGCCATTAATAGAGAATGCACAGTCAATAGAGGCCGCTGAACCAGAGGTTTCACAACCAGATAATAGTGCCACTCACACTGAACAAAATTCAATACCAAGTCAGCCTCATGTGACTGGTACACCGTCAGTGAGTACTGAGCAAGCGCAGCGTCTAAGTGAAGATGATGCCTACATGCAGTACAGCGATGTAGAACAAACCATTGCAGCGCAATACGATGATGTAATGAGTAGCGCGCTTGACCAAGGGTTTAATCCTGAACTATCAAACGTACCTAGTAGCACTGAGAGTTCAGCGCCAACAATGGGTGAGCAAGAAGCGCGGGCACAGTCTGCGATAGCGCGTATTTTACGTGATAGAAATATTTCCGGTGCGGGTAAACTATCAGGCGCAGCAACAGAAAAACCTAGAGCACCAAAATCTAATCCTGCTAAGCCAATTGGTAAATCGATTAGCAATACAAGTCATACTGCAGCAAAGGAGCGGCCTCCTTGGGAGAGTGAAGGGGATGATGAGTTACTAAAAAAGCCCCTGCTCCCAACGCAAGGGAGCCAAGCTCAAGTTGCAACAAAACCAGCGAGTAACATTGACTTTAAAGCTAAGCACCAAACAATTACTGAACATTTAGCGCCTGAGCTATTAGAGCAAATTAATCCGCAAAAACCAGCTCCTGTTGTTGAACAAGCGCCCAGTATTCCTGTGCCTGATGATTTTCAAAGTCCAATCAGTGAAATTAGATTTGCCCATCAACAAGATGAGTGGGCTTACTTAATAAAACGGATGGGGCTTGGCGGGCGTATGCGCCAGTTTGCCTTACATTCAATTTTTACCAAGCAAGATAATCATTTTCATATTGAAGTGGATGAATCGCAAAAGCACTTAGATACGCCTATGCTGCGCCAAAAGTTAAATGTAGCGTTATCGACTATTTATGGCCATAACGTTGAGCTAAATATCGACTTTGCCAGTGGGGTAATTGACTCGCCTTATTTGATTCAACAAAAAATTGATGCCGGTCGTCACCAGCAAGCGATTGATGTGATCACACGTGATGAAAATGTAGTACAATTTCAACGGCTATTTAGCGCTGAAATTGACGAAAACAGTATCCAGGCATTGTAATTAACTATCAGTGCCCCTATTTATACTTCAGTTAATGTATTAAAAGAAAGAGAGACGATTATGTTTAAAGGTGGAATGGGTAACATGATGAAGCAAGCGCAACAAATGCAAGAGCGCATGCAAAAAGCCCAAGAAGAAATCGCAACGATGGAGGTTGTAGGTGAAGCGGGTGCCGGTTTAGTTAAAGTAACCATGCTTGGTAATCATAACGTGCGCCGAGTTGAGCTTGATGAAAGCTTAATGGAAGACGATAAAGACATGATTGAAGATTTACTTGCAGCAGCTTGTAACGATGCTGTTCGCCGTGTTGCCGATGAAACGCAAGAACGTATGAGTAAAGTGACAGGCGGTATGCAATTACCACCTGGTATGAAAATGCCGTTCTAAGCAACTATGCAACTTTCAGATAGTTTAACATCGCTGATAGAAGCACTTCGTTGTCAGCCGGGCATTGGTCCGAAGTCTGCTCAGCGTATTGCGTTTCATTTGTTAGAGCGCGATCGTAAAGGTGGTGCTCAACTTGGTAATGCACTCATTAAAGCAATGGCAGCAGTTGGTCATTGCCAATCGTGCCGTACATTTACCGAGCAAGCGCAGTGTGATATTTGCTTGAGTACAAAACGCCAAGACAGTGGTATTTTATGCGTTGTTGAATCGCCCACTGATGTATTGGCAATTGAGCAAACAGGCCAATACCAAGGGCTTTACTTTGTATTAATGGGGCACTTATCACCCATTGATGGCATAGGACCAAAAGAAATTGGCCTTGATGTACTTGAGCAAAAACTCGCGCAAGGTGGTATTAATGAAGTCATTTTAGCCACAAATCCTTCGGTTGAAGGCGAAACAACGGCGCATTATATTGCCCAGCTTTGCCATAAAAATAAGGTGGGTGCATCTCGTATTGCGCATGGTATTCCTGTGGGTGGTGAGCTTGATTTAGTGGATGGAATGACCCTTATGCACGCGTTTAGCGGTAGGCGATTAGTCAGCCATGAGTAGTTTATATTACGTCTAACTATTTGAACTTTAAATTAAAGCCTACATAAATGATGTAGGCTTTTTTATTGGCTTTGTACGTGCATGCTTATCGTTAAAAGTGACCCCATACCCAAGCAAATTGGTGTTAATTCCAACCTGCATAAATATTTGAGCAATTTAACGAATTAAATCACCCTATAACGTTGTTAAACTTTTTCATTTAGAACAACTAAATATCAAAAATTTTGCCTAGTTATAGAGCAATTTTCTTATCGTCAAAATAGATCCCATATCCAAGCAGCTCGGTATAATTAAGTGAGTTAACACTGAATTTAAAATAATACAGCGACCACAAATAATGCGATTATTAAAATGAATGACGCGGCAATATAACGAGAAAAAGTATGTTCAATACAATTAAGTCTGTTGAGTATTGCTGGTAAATGCTGCACCAATGACAACTTTAATGGTGTCTTGAAAACAGGCCGATGTAATTGTATGTAATCTAGAAATACCTTTATTTTTAATAAGGGAAAAAGTATGTCACCAGCTTTAAATGAGTAGGTACAATAAGGACGTAAAAAATACCAAACAAGTAATGTAAATAGAGGTAGCCATACTAAATTTAAAGCCTGCTGCCATTGCTGCAAAATAGTCGGTAGTGTTAATTCGCTTAACAACAGCGATGGTCCAAGCGCACATAAACTAACCAGGCTAAGCCATCCGATCAACATACTCGGGGGTAATTTCTTTGGTGTCACTGCTTTTTCAAGCCATAAACAATATAAAAAGCGCAGCATCAGTAACGTTGTGGTGGCTGCGGTGGCCGTTATACTTGGTAACAACCAAGTTGGTAAGTATGGCGCTGATAACGCGTGTTTGAGTGCTAATTTTGCATGGATACCACTGTTAAATACTCCGATGAGTGATAAAGCAGGTATGAGCATTGCAGTGCATATTATAATTATAGGTATGCTTTTGTAGTGCTCTTTTATTCCTACCGATAAAAAAAGCGCGCCTTTGGTTATGCCGTGATGAAAGGTAAACAATAAAACCACAGGAAATAACGTTTGCCAACTTTGTGGAAAAATAAGCGCGGTACCAATAGCGCAGCTTATTAATCCCATTTGGCTAATACTTGAATACGCTAAAATAGCTTTTGGAGCAGATTGGCAAAAACCAATAATGGCAGCACCAAAGGCTGCAAATAGCCCTAATAGTAGCATTGTAAAGCCTATATTTGGCAGCGTTATAATGCCAAGTGGAATGAGTGTTAACCAAGCAAACAGGCCTGCTTTTATCATTGCTCCACTAAGCACTGCGCTTGCTGGTGTGGGCGCAACAGGATGAGCGAGTGGTAACCACATATGTAAAAAAGGTAAACCCGCTTTAACGCCAAAGCCAATTAATAGACAGCTAATGATAAGTGGTAGATTGTTTGCATGAATGAGTGATGCGCGTAGATCTGTAAATAACACACTGGAGTGTGAGGCTGCCTCACTGGTTAAAAATAACCCTGCAAGAATAAACATTTCACCTATCACAGCCATCACCAAATACACTTTACCTGCAAATAATGCTGCTTTGTTTTGGTTGTGGATCACGAGTCCATAAGCCGAAAAGGTCATTAATGCAAAAAAGCCATAGAAGCTAACAATGTCTTGGCTAATGATTAGGCCAAGATTACCACTTAATGTCATTAGCCATAGCAGCCAAAAGCGCGGTGCTTTCGTACTATTATTTATATACCCTACTCCATAACAAGCTGAAAAAAACCAAAGTAGTGCGCTAACACGAAGGAAAATATGTTGCATTTCATCAGCCATCCAAACGCTGCCTAAAAATAACCAGGGTACTGAGAGTGATTGACTTGGCATAAAGCTCAGTATTAACGCAGGTAAAGGGGCAAGCACACTTAAATACGGCAAATATTTACGCCAGTTAGGATGAAAAAAAGCGGTTATTGCCAGAAAAGGAGCGCAAGGGGTTAAAAGCAGCCAAAACTGCAAGAATGTCATGGTTGATACTCCCGTGTAACAATTAATTGCACCCAGCTTAGCGGGCTAAAATCTGAGCCTGCAAATAACCCCGCTGTAATACTTAAACCAGCCGTAATTAAGGTTGGAATAAGTAATAGTGGTATGGCGTCGCGGTATTTTTTTTGATTACTCACTTCGTCAGGCCATGGGCCTTTTTGTGGTAAAAACCAAATACGATGTAAAAGAGGTAAAAAATAGGTAGCATTTAATAAACTACTTGCCAGTAACACCCAAATAACCCATTGCATATTGGCAGCCAGTGCACCGGTACCTAAATACCATTTGCTTATAAAGCCTGCAATAGGAGGCAGCCCTATCATTCCTAATGCACCAACGGTGAATGCAATGCTTGTATAGGGCATGCGTTTACCCGTACCGTTTAGTTCAGTTATTTTATGAATGCCCAGTGTTTCAGCATAATTTCCAGCACAAAAAAACAATGTGACTTTCATTAATCCTTGGTGTAACAAATGAACTAACCCGCCAATGGTGCCAATAGGCCCGAGCAAAGTAACTCCTAATAAAATGTAAGACACTTGACTGACGGTTGAAAACGCTAAACGCTTTTTTATATCTATTTGTTGTATTGCGCGCCATGAGCCGTATAAAATTGTAAAGCTGGCAAATATACTCAATACAAATAAGTAGCCTTGTTGCCATGATAAAGCCACACCAAAAACATCATATACCACACGAATAACGCCAAATGCACCGGCTTTAACGACCGCAACCGCATGCAATAGTGCGCTCACTGGCGCAGGCGCGACCATTGCTTTAGGGAGCCAGCCATGTACAGGAAATAATGCTGCTTTTACTGCCATGCCACTGATCAAAAGTAAAAATATGACAGCGGCACTCACTGGTTCACGGGCAACAAATTCAGCCATTTTTGTTGTATCACCAAACGCTATATCGCCTACAAAGGCGTACACACATGCTACACCTAGCAGTAATACAAGCCCGCCAATCAGCGTATATGTTAAATAAATACGGCCTGCGTTGAGTGCTTGCTGTGTGCCTCTGTGAACAACAAGCGGGTAGGTGGAAAGCGTTAGTAATTCGTAAAATATCAGAAAAGTAAATAAATTGCCTGCCAGTGAAATACCCATGGTACTTGCAACACACAAGCTAAAATACCCAAAAAAACGGCTACGATTAGGAGAATTTTCTAGATAGCCAATGGCATAAATTGTAGTACATAGCCAAAGAATAGATGACAACCCTGCAAACAACATAGCTAGCGCGTCCGCTTTGAGCACAAAATATAAACCAGGGAGCAGCTCAAAGGACACTTCAGGCGTGTATTGCTGTGCAACTAGGCGTAATAGCAAAATAATGAAGGCAATTTTTATTAAAGCTGCCACGATATTAATCGTTGTTCGTAAGCCATGGCGGTGTTCAGGTAACATGAAAATTATCATGGCGGCTAAAAAAGAGGTCATTAGCACCCAAACGGGTAACATAGTTAAAAAGCTCATGGCATCCTCATTTCAGCTAAGGTGAGGAGATCAAGTACCCATACAGAGAAGAAACCGAGTAAAATACTTAACACAGATAAGCTTAATGCTGACCATTCGAGCATAGCAGACGGTTGCTCAAATTTATCGCCTGCCTTAGTTTCTAAGTAGGTATATGAAAAAACTTTAAAAATATACGCTGCACTAAGCAGGCTCCCTAGCAATATTATAATTAGCCATACCCATTTAGATTGCATTAAAGCGCTTTGTACGAGTAGCCATTTACCATTAAAGCCGCCACTTGGTGGTAACCCCATAATACTGACGCCGGCTAAACCAAAAGCAAATATGTTCAGTGGTCTGTAGCGACTTAACCCCGCTAATGATGTTAAATCGGTTTTATTAGTGCAAATTAGCAAATTACCTGCGGCTAAGAACATCCCTGCTTTGGCTAATGCATGGGACAATAGCATTAGCACGCCCCCGTGTAAGGCATATTGATTGGCCGTGGGGTCTGAATATGAAAACAAAGGGAAGATCAGCATAAAATAGCCTATCTGGGCAAGCGTTGAATATGCAACAATCTGCTTTAATTGCGTTTGATTTAATGCCATCCAACTGCCCCAAATAATTGCGGTACCGCCTAAAGTTCCCATTAAAGAGCCGATAACGAATGCATTTTCACCAAAGGGGAGTGCCATCCATAATCGCAATAAAATATAAAATGAGGCTTTGATGACTAATGCCGAAAGTAAAGCACTCACGGGGGTTAATGAGCCGCCATGTGCGGGGGGTAACCAAGTGTGTAAGGGGAATACGGCGGTTTTCATCATTAAACCAATAAACATAAACCCAAGCGCAACAGCGGATGTGGTGGTAAGCGAAAAAGCGTCGCTAAGCTGCGATAAAGACAGCGTACCGAACTGAGCATAAAGCAAAGCAATGCCGAGTAAGTAGCCCATAGAACCTAGTAATGCAGCAAACAAATAACGCAAAGCTGCAGCTAAAGCGTGTTTATTTTGACCAAGCGCCACAAGTCCCACTGCGCTAAATGTTAAAAGCTCAAGTCCAACATAAAGATTAAAAAGATCAGCACTGAGCCAAATCGTATTGAGTGCCGTTAATAAAAACCAAAAAAAAGGCCAAAATTGTTTGAGTTGTTTAGCACGTAAGTAAAAGCGCGCATAAAAACCGCAAACACTCGCTACAACGCAGCTCATCATACTAAAAATAATAGCAAGTGCGTCTATGCGTAATGCAATTCCTAAGGGCAGTGTCCACCCTCCCATTACTTGCTGATAGGGACCTTGTGCAGAAAAATGCATTAACAACCATGCGGCGTTTACTACTAAGCCAAGCATAAAAATAAATGCTATACGGTTATTATAGCGAGCAGGCAACAGTAAAGAAATAATGGCGCCCAAAAGCGGTAGAATGACAGGCATGCTGATCGCCACTCCCATCATTATTGGTGCTCCTGATCTTCAGGTAAGGTGGTTTGTTGACTTATTGCATACCATTGCTTAATTAAAACCAATGCTAATGCCGTTGCTGCAACAGCAACAACAATGCCTGTAAGCACAAGTGCTTGCGGCAGGTGGTCGGGTTGCTTTTGCGCATTTTGTGCTAATCCAACTAAAATTAAAAACACCCCATTACTTAATATGTTAAACGCAATAAGACGCTTTATTAAGTGGCTATGAAAAATAAAACCAAATACGCCAATACCGCACAGTGCTACACCGGCATAGGAAAAAATTAAATAACTATTCATTATTTTCCTTCACATTCGAAAGAGATATATTTTGAGATAATACAAATAAGCTAAAAAGTATCCAGCCAATCGACAAAGTGACAGCAAACTCAATGAAAAAAATCGACACACCTGCAAATTCAAGCGGGTATGCAAGCAAAGCATCTCCTGTAAAAAGTGTTAATATGCCTACCATTAAAAATACACTTAAGCCAAAAACCCAGCCAAACTTTAGATATAGCTCATGGTTATTTATAGGTGTATTAAAACCCGCAAGATAAAAAAGTATAAAAGCGGCTGCTAATACTGATCCTGCTTGAAAAGCGCCGCCAGGTTGTGAAGCACCTGCCCATAATAAATACATACTAACTAAAAACAGCATAGGAAGAAAAAGTGTTAAACATGCATGCAATAAAGGGTTTGGCAGGGTAGGGCTGTGTATTTTGATATGTTCGTGCTGACGTAAACTCAAAGCAATAACAGCCACTTGCACTAATACTGCAATTTCCAGTAAGGTATCAAAGCTGCGATAGTTAAGCAGTATTGCTGTGATTGGATGTTCAACACCAGATGCATTTAGCTGCTCGATGATAGGCTGATTAATTGATATTGTTGGATTTAGCGGTTGGTTTACTGCAAGGGTTAACACTATCATAGTGCTTAGGCTGGCAATAAGCGCAAACCAAAAACGTGATTGTTTACACATTGATACCGTATAAGCTTGAGTGTGTTGGGGGGGCAATTGTGCTTGTGCATTTAAAAATAAAATACCGGTAATACCTGCACCAATTGCCGCTTCTGCTAGGGCGATATCAGGCGCATCAAGGCGTATCCATATAATTGCTAACATCAGGCCTAAAAGAATGAAAAAAATAATTGCTTTAAAAAGCACTGCTGACAGTACACTAAACAAAGCCATAAACAATAAAATAGCTATTAATGCGAGATCAATTAGCTCATTCATGCGCCGAACTCACTTGTTGTTCAGACTCATTAGGTTGACGCACAGCAAGCGATAAATTATTAGCTTGCCAGGCGACTAAATGACCACTTAAGGCACTAGCTAACATAACCAGCGCCCATATCAACAATAGCTTTAAAGCCAATGCGAACGAATCAACATTAAGAATAAGTGCTAATACAATGAGACCTAAACCTAAATTGTCAGCTTTAGTCAGGGCATGAATACGACTATATGTATCTGGAAATCTAAGTAAACCAAGCGAGCCAATACAAAAAAATAATGCACCAGTGATAAGTAAAATACTTTGTGCAACCATAACTGCTGTCATTTTTTTTCCTTAATGCTTTTACCCCATACCTTTGCAATAAAAGCAACTGTTAACATCATAGCTAACAGTGCAAGCACAAGTGCAACATCGCGTGCTGAGGGAAGGGTTTGCAGCTCTGCAAAAATAAGTAAAGTGGCAACAGCAGTTGTGCCTATTAATTGTGTTGCCATTATGCGATCAGCCATTGTTGGGCCACGCAAAATTCTAATAAGCCCAAATAATAAAGATAAAAATAAAATGACTAGTGTGATGATATAAATAACGATCATTTACTTACCCTGTTAGATGGTTGTAAAGAAAACATACATGCAATATAAGTTTCTAAGCGGATTAATTCTGGGATGATCTTTTCCTCTGTATCTAGGCAATGTATTTTTAATCCATGTTTAGTGGTGCTAATACTGAGAGTGCCAGGCAGCAAACTCATTGAGATCATAAATACCCATAATGGCAGCCCTTGAAAAGGTGTATTAAACTCGATCATTACAGAGCGTATTGTTAGTTGCTTACTAACGGTTTTTTTTGCTATGTCGATACCCGCTACAACAGAAGCAAATAAAAAATAACCCATAAACTTAATCATTGCGACCACATTGATGTTGTGGCTTTTTGGTGGGTATATATAAAGGCTTAAAACACTGCAAAATAACACACTCGTTAAACCAACAGGCCAACTTGATAGGTCACCTTCAGTTAAAATCCACCACACTGCACCTGCGGTTGCGTTACGTAAAAAAAAGGCATAAAGGAGATGCAGACGAGCAGCAAAATAATTCATTAATTCCCCGTTTAAAGTCTATACGCATTATCAAAGGTCAACAGACCCTACAGAGCACTTAAATGTTTTAAAACATGCATTCAACATACTAACATTTATGCGTTTTGTAAAATTGATCGCGCGCATTAAATATTAATATAGTACTCAAAAGAACGGTCTTGTTAGCGACAAACTTTTACTATCTCATGCTAGCCAATTTAAGTTAATTTCCTCTGTGCATCGCTTTTTTATATTTTCCTCTTGAAGTTCTCACACCTCCCCCCATATTAAGTGCATAACGCAGACACTTTGCAAATTGGAGATACATAAATGACTGCAGCACAAAAAGAAACATTAGGCTTTCAAACAGAAGTAAAACAACTACTAAACTTAATGATTCACTCGCTTTATTCTAATAAAGAAATATTCTTACGTGAGCTGGTATCAAACGCATCTGATGCAGCCGATAAATTACGCTTTTTAGCGTTATCAAACGGCGATTTATATCAAGGTGATGCTGATTTACGTGTGCGTATTAGTGCTGATAAAGAAGCCAACACAGTCACCATTTCTGATAATGGTATTGGTATGACACGTGATGAAGTGATCAGCTCTTTAGGTACAATTGCAAAATCGGGTACCGCAGAGTTTTTCAAAAACTTAACTGGCGACCAAAGCAAAGATTCACAACTTATTGGTCAATTTGGTGTGGGCTTTTACTCAGCATTTATCGTTGCTGATGAAGTGACAGTGCGTACCCGTAAAGCTGGGGAAACAACAGCTGTAGAATGGCAATCAAAAGGTGAAGGCGAATATACGCTGCAAGAAATTGAAAAAGAAGGCCGTGGCACAGACATTATTTTACACTTACGTGAAGAAGAAAAAGAGTACGCAGATGAATGGCGCCTTCGTAGCATAGTGACTAAATACTCGGATCATATTTCTACACCAGTACAAATGTACAAACCAGAAGTCCCTGAATCTGAAGGTGAAGACGGTGAAAAAATCCCAGCAGTTCCAGGTGAGTGGGAAAGCATTAACCGTGCTACAGCTTTATGGACACGTGATAAATCTGAAATCTCTGAAGATGAATATAAAGAATTTTACAAGCATGTAAGCCATGACTGGGAAGATCCACTTAGTTGGGGACATAACAAAGTGGAAGGTAAAACGGAATACACTAGCTTGTTATACATTCCTAAAAAGGCGCCGTTTGATTTATGGAACCGTGAGCGCCAAAGTGGCTTAAAACTCTACGTGCAGCGTGTATTTATTATGGATGATGCTGAGCAGTTTATGCCAAGCTACCTACGCTTCGTTAAAGGTTTATTAGATTCAAATGATTTACCACTAAACGTATCACGTGAAATACTTCAAGATAATAAAGTAACTCAAGCTATCCGCAAGGGGTGTACGTCACGTATTATTAAAATGCTTGAGCGTATGGCTAAAAATAAAGCTGATGATTACCAAACGTTTTGGAATGAATTTGGCCAAGTGATGAAAGAAGGCCCAGCGGAAGATGCGGCTAACAAAGAGAGCATTGCTAAATTATTGCGCTTTTCATCAACACACACAGATTCACAAACACAAGATGTATCGCTTGAACAATACATTGAGCGAATGAAAGACAGCCAAGATAAAATTTACTATGTTGTTGCTGACTCATTTATTGCTGCTAAAAATTCACCGCATTTAGAAATTTTCCGCAAAAAAGGCATTGAGGTATTACTACTAAGTGACCGTGTTGATGAGTGGATGATGAGTCATTTAACTGAATTTGCAGATAAGCAATTTCAATCAATTACTCGTGGTGATTTAGATTTAGGCGCTTTAGACGACGAAGAAACTAAAAAGGCGCAAGAAGAGTCTGAAAAAGAAGTGGCAGGCCTTATTGAGCGTATAAAAACCGCACTAGGTGATGATGTTAAAGAAGTACGCTTTACACATCGTCTAACCGATTCGCCAGCCTGTGTGGTGAGCGATGACAACGACATGAGCTCGCAAATGCAAAAGCTGATGGAGTCAGTAGGTCAAGCAGTGCCAGAAGCTAAACCTGTGTTTGAGCTAAACCCTGAACATCAGCTAGTTAAGCACTTAAATGATGAGCAAGACGAAGATAAATTTGCGCAGTGGTCACATGTATTACTAGACCAAGCATTATTAGCTGAGCGCGGTACCTTAAAAGATCCAACAGGATTTGTCACTCGCTTAAATAAACTTATGCTTGATTTAAGTAAATAAGCACAAAAAATCAATGATTGAGTAAAAAGGGAACCTTTGTTCCCTTTTTTATGCGCTGCTACGTAGGCAATTAGTATAAGTTACTTGAGTATCGGCAGCGCTTATGGAAGAATTCAGACTTTAAAATAAACTCTCATATTAGGGGACAATGATATGCGCATTATTCTTTTGGGCGCGCCGGGTGCAGGTAAAGGTACTCAAGCTCAGTTTTTAATGGATAGATACGGTATTCCACAAATTTCTACCGGTGATATGCTACGAGCTGCAATTAAAGAGGGCACACCACTTGGCCTTGAAGCAAAAAAAGTAATGGACGCAGGTCAGTTAATTTCTGATGACATCATCATTGGCCTTGTTAAAGAGCGCATTGCAAAACCTGATTGTGAGAAAGGCTTTTTACTTGATGGCTTCCCACGTACCATTCCACAAGCTGATGCAATGAAAGACAATGGTGTTGTCGTTGATCACGTTATTGAGTTTGATGTTGCTGATGAAGTGATTGTTGAGCGTATGGGTGGCCGTCGTGTTCATCCTGGTTCTGGTCGTGTTTATCATGTTGTTTACAATCCACCAAAAGAGGAAGGTAAAGACAACGAAACAGGCGAAGAGCTTATTATCCGTGAGGATGATACTGAAGAGACAGTTCGTAAACGCTTAGGTATTTACCATGAGCAAACAATGCCACTGGTTGACTACTATCAAGCAGAAGCGCAAGCAGGTAATACCCAGTACCATAAATTAGACGGTACTCAAGCGGTTGAAGCAGTAAGCAAGCAACTCGCTGAGCTTTTAGGTTGATTTTTATCTAAAATTAAAAGCATAATTAAAAAAACCGCTTCATAGCGGTTTTTTATTATCTGAAATTCGACCTTTAAAGCGTTTTAAGCTTTTCAATAACGCTATCGTATTCAGGCTCGGTTGATAAGCTACTAACTAATTGCTTATATATAACTTTATGGCTTTTATCGAGAATAAAAACAGCGCGAGTAAGTAACCCCATATCTTTAATTATTAACCCATACTTTTGGCCAAAATCACGCCATACAGAATCAGAAAGTGTCGTAACTTTATCGATATTTTCTGCTTTGCAAAAACGTTTTTGTGCAAAAGGTAGGTCAGCACTAATCGTCAACATGGCCACGCCAGGAAACTGTTGCGCTACTTTTTCATTAAAATGCTTTGTTTGTAGGCTACAAATGCCAGTATCTAAGCTTGGTACTACGCTGATCAATACAGCTTGCCCTTGGTAATTTTCTAATGTAATGGCAGTAAAGCTGTCGTCGACCACTTTAAAATTTGGCGCATCAGCACCGACTTTAAGGCCTTGGCCTAGTAACGTAACAGGTTTACCTTGCGCTGTTACTTTTCCTGCATCTAAGGTGTTTTCAGGTAACTCTGATGCAAAACTAGTGCAACAAAACAGGCTCAATGCAAAGGCTAATGAACGACGCATGGATTTTTCCTTTTAGATTAACGTAATGGTGATGAGTGTATTATACTGTGACTGACTTACCAAGTAGAATAATACGAAGCTTTTTTTGCTTAAAATTGTAAATATGTAATACATTGATTACTATATGCTAACAATAGTTAAAATTGCCTAAAATGTATTCGTGATTTTTACACGATTAAAATTACACCCGTTTTGAAATAGTGAGATTGTATGTCTACATCTGTTCTAATATGTGATGATTCTAAATTAGCACGACGCCAGTTGGCTCGCTCGCTACCTGATGATTGGGATATTAAAATCGAATTCGCGCATAATGGCATAGACTGTATTAAACAAATAATTAAAGCTCAACCTGAGATTCTTTTTTTGGATTTAAATATGCCAGAGATGGATGGCTATGGTGTATTGGCTGCGATGAAAGATGAAGGCATAAATGTATTAACTGTGGTTGTCTCTGGTGATATCCAACCAACAGCCCATAAACGTGTTTTAGAGCTCGGTGCGATTGATTTTATCAAAAAGCCGTGTTCAACTGAAAAGCTTGCTGCCATTATTGAACACCATGGTATAAGAGATAAGGCATTACGAGAGCAACTTGCAAATGCATTAGGTGAACAAGTTGATCCTGACGTAAGAGATATTTATCAAGAATTAACAAATGTAGCAATGGGGCAAGCAGGAGATTTGCTCGCAAGGTTGCTTAATGTGTTTGTTAAATTACCCATACCTAATGTGAATGTTTTAGAAGTCAGCGAGCTCGATATGGCACTGCGTTCAGTTGATAACAATAGTTCGACGTCTGGTATTTGCCAAGGCTTCATTGGTGGTGGTGTATCTGGTGAGGCGCTACTGCTACTAAATGATTCTAGTTTTAAAGAAATTGCGTCATTGATGAATTATGATGGTGAGCTTAACGATAAAGTCGAACTAGAGTTGCTAATGGATATTAGCAATATTCTAATAGGTGCTATTTTAACAGGGTTTTCTAGGCAGCTCGACATGACTTTCTCGCAAGGCCACCCAATTGTATTGGGTCAGCACCGAGATGTTTCTGAACTGGTAAAGTCAAATAAAGAACGTTGGCAGCGTACGCTTGCTATTGAAATTAGTTACGGTATTGAAAATCATGATATTAGTTGTGATTTAATGCTGCTCTTTACTGAAGATTCACTTAAAACTTTAAAGTACAAAGTTGCTTATCTACTAGAAGAATAAATATTTATGCCAGCAGATCTAGATTTAAATGAAATCCATTGGTTAATGGATATGTTTAACACAGTAGATGTAGGCCTTGTGGTACTTGACAGGGACTACAAAGTTTGTGTGTGGAATGGATTTATGGAAAATCATTCTGGGCTACTACCAAGCGCCGTAAAAGATAAAGACTTATTTGACTTGTTTCCTAGTATTGATGAAAAATGGTTTAAGAGTAAAGCGGAGTCTGTTTTTGTATTAAAAAACCGCTCGTTTACAATATGGGAACAGCAGCCGTATATTTTTCGTTTTAAAAATTACCGCCCTATTACTGGTAAAGCAGATTATATGTATCAAAATGCGACATTTATCCCATTAACCAATACCCAAGGAGAAGTAGAGCACATTTGCATCATTCTTTACGACGTTACTGATATTGCAGTTAACAAAAAAGAGCTCGAAAAACTAAACAAAAAATTAGAGCAAGTCAGTCAAACCGACAGTCTTACTCAGCTTACAAATCGTGGCCATTGGGAGCACTTATTGCACCAAGAATTTCTTCGTACTAAGCGTAATAAGGGGTGTTGCTCGTTAATAATATTTGATATTGACCACTTTAAAAAAGTAAACGATGATTTTGGACACGCCTGTGGCGATGAAGCACTTCGTCATATAGCAAGTTTGCTTAAAACTGCATTACGTGAAACTGATATTGCAGGACGTTACGGAGGTGAGGAGTTTGTAGTCACTTTATTAGATACTGATAAACAAGGTGCGGTTATCTTTGCTGAGCGTTTACGTAAACTTATAGAAACTTCTCCATTTAACTATAAAGAGCATAAATTGAAAATGACAATTAGTATAGGTATAGCTTGTTTAGACAGTGAATTTAAAGATCATGAGCATTGGATTGAAGCTGCCGACAATGCACTTTACCATTCAAAAGAAACAGGTCGAAATAGAGTGTCGATATACGCTGATATAAAAAATAAATAAATTAGTTTTGAGCAAGCACATAAATTTTTCTAGTATTATTAGGGGTAGCCTTTATAAATTGAAATTTGTTAAATCTAGGTGGGTAATCCCGGCGCGATATTTTTAACTCAACGTGCTAAACATTGAGTGGAAGAAATAGTTGACTCAACCTTGATAGGGCTCTTCCGTTAACGAATGTTATATATTTATGCTCCACAATTGCCTTCTGATAGGAAATAAAATCACTACACGTATTCGGCTTTATCTAAAATCAAGCATAATACTGTAAATTAAAACTAGAAAAATAAACAGATTCTCCGCATCTTTATTTTAATATTGATTCTCCACTAGATATCCTATAAAAATCAAGTCGGCTCTAATTTTAGTAATAGTATTATGTATGGACTCTATTTAATTGCAAGATAGTGGTTGGTAGGAATGCTAAGTTCATTGCTGCTATATATTTGATTACTTAACGCAGCTTGTGATTTTACTAGCCTTTTACGTACCCTATGTATCAATTGTATACCCTTTTGCTCAATGAACTTTATTGGAATGGTAATCTCCTCATTTGTAATGGAGGCGAGCTGTAGAATTTTCGTTATTTAATCTTCCAGCTTTTGTATTGTTGTTATGCCACACAAGCCCATGTTAGGGTGTTCATTATTATAAATTTATACCGAACCAGTCACTCTGTCTTGTAACTCACTAATATCGCTTTAAATACAATGATTTAGCCAGTCGTAATGAACAGTTCGATTGAAGCACTATACATGCATTTTGCTGCAGGTTATTAGGTTGAATAAACTTTAATTCGATATCATTATTCAACGCCCATTGCGCTAGCTGCTTGCTAATATATTCAGGGCCATTATCACATTTGATAGCTTTTGGTTTACCCCGCCATTCTATAATTTGATTTAACGAACGGATAACAGGTTCAGCTGGCAGTGATAAATCAGCGTCAATAGTTATACCAACCTGCATAAATATTTGAACAATTTAACGAATTAAATCACCCTATAACGTTGTTAATTTTTTTCATTTAGAACAACTAGATATCAAAAATTTTGCCTAGTTATAGAGCAATTTTCTTATCGTTAAAATAGATCCCATATCCAAGCAGATTGGTATTAGTTCTTAACGATTAAAGTCATCAATGACATTAAACAGACGACACGCTCTGCCGTCCGCTAATTGATTATGTGTTTTACTCTATTGATAGCATGAATCATCAATTGGACATTGATCAATGGTTGAAATCTCACCAGAATTTGACTCCTGTTCCAGTTTTACCTTAAAGCCCCATAGTCTGTAAAGGTGTTTTAATACCTCCCCATGGGAGTTAGCCAGTGGAACGGCATTATGAGGTACATATCGTAGAGTTAAAGAGCGGTCGCCGCGTAAGTCAACATCGTAAACTTGTATGTTAGGCTCATGATTACTAAGGTTATATTGTGCAGAAAGTGCTTCTCTAACCGCTTTGTAGCCATTATCGTCGTGAATAGCGCCTATTTCTAAATGTGGGTTACTAGCATGGTCGACTATGGTGAATAATTTAAAGTCCCGAATCAGCTTAGGGGATAAAAATTGGCTAATAAAACTCTCATCTTTGAAATTTTGCATTGCAAAGTGCAGTGTCTCGAGCCAGTCACTGCCCGCATGCTCAGGAAACCAGCGTTTATCTTCTTCTGTCGGATTTTCACAAATACGACGTATATCAACCATCATATTAAAACCTAGTGCATAGGGGTTAATACCGGAGTAGTAATCACTATTATAAGGAGGTTGATAAACAACATTAGTATGGCTTTGTAAAAATTCTAACATAAATGAATCTGTTAGTTTTCCCTCATCATATAAATGGTTCAAAATAGTGTAGTGCCAAAAAGTGGCCCAACCTTCATTCATTACTTGGGTTTGTTTTTGCGGATAAAAGTATTGTGATATTTTTCGCACAATACGCACAATTTCTCGCTGCCATGACTCAAGTAGAGGGGCATTTTTTTCAATAAAGTACAGAATATTTTCCTGTGGTTCATGAGGGAAATGGCGTTCGTCCTTTTTTGATTCTTGCTGTTGAGAAGGGATAGTTCGCCACAGATCATTAACTTGAGATTGCAGATACTCCTCACGTTCTTGCTGGCGCTTTTGCTCTTCAAATAATGAAATTCGCTGCGGACGTTTGTATCTATCAACGCCATAATTCATTAATGTATGACAAGAATCGAGTATGCTTTCTACTTCGGAAATACCGTATTTTTCTTCACAGCGGCTAATATAATTTTTAGCAAACAATAAATAATCAATAATTGAGCCTGCATCAGTCCAAGTTTTAAATAAATAATTACCTTTAAAAAATGAGTTATGCCCATAGCAAGCATGTGCCATAACCAGTGCCTGCATCGGAAGGGTGTTTTCTTCCATTAGGTAAGCAATACAGGGGTTCGAATTAATCACAATTTCATACGCAAGTCCCATTTGGCCGCGTTTATAATTTTGCTCCGTTTGAATAAATTTTTTACCATACGACCAGTGAGTGTAGCCAATGGGCATGCCTACACTTGAGTAGGCATCCATCATTTGTTCTGCGGTGATCACTTCAATTTGGTTAGGGTAGGTGTCTAGCTTATAGTGCTCAGCCACACGCGCTATTTCGTCTTGGTATTGTTGTAATAGTTCAAAGGTCCAATCGGGCCCATCACTTATTTGATTATCGTTCATAATGCTACCTCGCTTTGGCTATGCAGCCCCTTGCTGTTGACGACCTTTTTTAAATAGCTCCCTAAATATAGGGTAAATATCTTCAACACCTTGAATATGTTGGATGGCAAAATTACTGTTCGTTTGGCTAATGCTTTGATACTCGCGCCATAAGCTTTGATGAGCACGTGTGGTAATTTCTATATAGGCAAAATAGCGAACAGCTTTAAGTATTTTATTACGTAAAATGTGCCCACATTGGGGCGTATCATCGGCCCAATTATCGCCATCAGAAGCTTGTGCCGCGTATATATTCCACTCATCAGCGTTATAGCGCTCAGCTATTATTTCATTCATCAGTTTTAGTGCACTTGAAACAATGGTACCGCCTGTTTCTTGTGAATAAAAAAATTCTTGCTCATCAACTTCTTTAGCTTGGGTATGATGGCGAATATATACAACGTCGATGTCTTTGTAGCTGCGAGTTAAAAACTGATAAAGCAAAATGTAAAAGCGTTTTGCCATGTCTTTTGTTGCTTGATCCATTGAACCTGACACATCCATAATACAAAACATCACCGCTTTACTGGTTGGGTGTGGTTGCTTGTCGTAGTTACGAAAACGTAAGTCGTAATTATCGATAAAGGGCACGGTTTTTATTTGCTGTTTAAGTGTGTCGATTTCTTTTTGTAATAAGGCCACAGCGGCTTTATCACAGTGTGGTTGTTCAAGCAGCAGTGCTAGTTGCCCCTCAAGCTCGCTAAGGTGGCGTTTTTTACCTGCGGTCATTGCAATACGACGAGCTAGAGAGCCTTGTAATGAGCGCACTACATCAATATTACTGGGCATACCATCACTGCAAAAGCCAGCGCGATGGGTTTTCATTTGCACTAGCTTATCAAGCTGATTTTCTTGCAAATTAGGGAGTTCTAAATCCTCAAATAACAAATCAAGGTATTCATCTTTAGAGATAGAAAAAACAAATTCATCTTGGCCTTCGCCAGAGTCACTTGCTTCACCTTTGCCTGCGCCACCACCTTTGCTTCCTTTAGGGCGTTCTATTTTGTCGCCAGTAGAGAATTGATCGTTCCCAGGGTGTATTTGCTCTCTATTACCGCCTCTACCTTGATGAAAAGTAGGTTCATTAATATCACGCTGCGGAATAGAGATACTCTCTCCAGAGCTTGAATCAGTGACACTGCGTTTATTTATCGCATCAGACACCGCTTCTTTGATCTGCTTTTTATAACGCCTAATAAAACGCTGGCGGTTAACTGTGCTTTTGTTTTTGCCATTTAAACGCCTGTCGATAAAATGCGCCATAATGACCTCCTAAAAACTGCAATTATGAAGGTTATTGCGATTTTCTAACCCGTAAATACCACTCAGATAGCAAGCGCACTTGTTTTTGCGTGTAGCCTTTTTCAACCATACGATTAACAAAGTCCTCATGCTTTTGCTGATCTTCAGCTGATGTTTTTGCATTAAATGAAATAACAGGGAGTAAGTCTTCCGTGTTTGAGAACATTTTTTTCTCAATAACCGTGCGTAGTTTTTCATAACTTGTCCACAGCGGATTTTTGCCATTGTTATGAGCGCGAGCACGCAGTACAAAGTTAACAATTTCATTTCTAAAATCTTTAGGGTTTGAAATACCTGCAGGTTTTTCTATTTTTTCAAGCTCAGCGTTGAGTGCATCACGGTCAAATAATTGCCCTGTATCAGGGTCGCGGTATTCTTGATCTTGAATCCAAAAATCAGCATAAATAACGTAGCGGTCAAAAATATTTTGGCCATATTCTGAATATGACTCTAAGTACGCGGTTTGTAGCTCTTTACCTATAAACTCAACATATTGTGGAATTAAATAGCCTTTTAAAAAGCTTAAATAACGTTCTTCAACCTCGGCACTAAATTGTTCACGCTCAATTTGTTGCTCAAGCACATAAAACAAATGCACAGGGTTAGCGGCCACTTCGGTGGTGTCAAAGTTGAATACTCGCGATAAAATCTTAAACGCAAAACGGGTTGAAAGACCGGTCATGCCCTCATCAACACCAGCGTAATCACGATACTCTTGATAAGACTTCGCTTTTGGGTCGGTGTCTTTAAGGGTTTCACCATCGTAAACTCGCATTTTAGAGTAAAGACTTGAGTTTTCCGGCTCTTTTAAGCGCGAAAGAGTGGTAAATTGGGCTAAAATTTTAAGTGTACCTGGCGCACAGGGGGCGTTGTAAAGCTCACTGTGTTCAATCAGCTTATCGTAAATTTTAATTTCTTCGGTCACTCGTAAGCAATACGGGACCTTAACAATATAAACACGGTCTAAAAAGGCTTCGTTGTTTTTATTGTTTTTAAAGGTTTGCCATTCTGATTCATTAGAGTGGGCGAGTATCATGCCGTTAAATGGCAGGGCGCTTATACCTTCTGTGCCGTTATAGTTGCCCTCTTGTGTGGCTGTTAGTAGTGGGTGTAACACTTTTATAGGGGCTTTAAACATTTCCACAAATTCCATTAAGCCTTGGTTGGCTAAACATAATGCGCCTGAATAGGCATAAGCATCTGGATCATTTTGTGCAAAGTGTTCAAGCTGGCGAATATCGACCTTACCGACAAGAGCAGAAATATCTTGATTGTTTTCATCTCCGGGCTCTGTTTTAGCAATCGCAACTTGATTTAAAATTGATGGGAAGCGTTTAACCACTCTAAATTGACTAATATCACCATTAAATTCTTGTAAACGTTTTGCGGCCCATGGCGACATTACCGTTTTGAGGTAACGAGACTTAATTCCATATTCTTTTTCGAGTAGGCTGGCATCTTCAACGGGATCAAATAATGACAGCGGATGGTCATTAACTGGAGAGCCCTTAATTGCATAAATAGGCACTTGTTGCATTAAATACTTTAGCTTTTCAGCAATCGATGACTTACCGCCACCCACCGGACCAAGCAAGTAAAGCACTTGTTTACACTCTTCTAAGCCTTGTGCCGCGTGTTTTAGATAAGAAACAATTTGCTCAATGGCGTCTTCCATACCATAAAAATCGGCAAATGCAGGGTAACGTGCAACAACACGGTTCGAAAATAAGCGACTTAAACGGGTATCGGTAGCGGTATCTACCATTTTAGGCTCGCCAATGGCCATCAGTAATCTTTCCGGTGCACTGGCATAAGCAGACTTATCGGTTTTGCAAATTTCTAGAAACTCAGCAACACTGTACTCTTCTTCTTGTGTTGATTCATAACGTGCTTGGTAGTGATCAAAAATAGTCATAATGACCTCCGAAACCTACTTGGAAAATGTATTCACTGTTTAAAGTCTAGTCACGAATTTAAATTTTTGTGCAATAAAATTAAAAATTTATATGAAAAATGATCATGATGCGCTTTTAGAAAACAACCTACGTATAAAGGGAATCAAATAAAGTAGCGGGCATAAAAAAAGACGCCTAAGCGTCTTTTTAAAGATTAGTTTAAAACTAATTATGCGAAGTTAGCGTTCGCGAATTCCCAGTTAACTAGTGACCAGAAACCATTAAGGTAATCTGGACGCACGTTACGGTAATCAATGTAGTATGCGTGTTCCCATAAATCCACTGTTAGGATTGGTGTAACACCTGCATCTGTTAATGGTGTTGCAGCGTTAGATGTATTAACGATGTCTAGTGAACCATCAGCTAGTTTAACTAACCACGTCCAGCTCGAACCAAAGTTATTTACTGCTTTGTCGTTTAACGCGTCTTTAAATGCGTCAAATGAGCCCCATTTAGCGTTAATTGCATCAGCAATTGCACCTGTTGGAGCGCCACCGCCATTTGGAGATAGGCTGTTCCAGTAGAAAGTGTGGTTCCAGATTTGAGCTGCGTTGTTAAATACACCGCCTTCTGAAGAACATACGATCTCTTCAAGTGATTTACCTTCAAACTCAGTGCCTGGGATTAAACCGTTAAGTTTAGTCACATAAGTGTTGTGGTGTTTACCATGGTGAAATTCTAACGTTTCTTGTGAAATATGTGGCTCAAGTGCATCAATTGCATACGGTAGTGACGGTAGTTCAAATGCCATTTTTTATCTCCATCTTCTTTTGGTTGATAGTCTATTTAGTAATACGTAATGCCTGCGCAAACAGGGCACTTATCTATACCAAACAGGAATATAGTGTTACTATAATTGTTGAGTATTTTACTCAAGTTTTAGCAAACAGCAATGCTCTTGCTAAAGCTATTTAAGATTGAGGCTTTAATTGCCTATGTTAATCTATATATCTGAGGCCACAGTGAAACTTTTTCAAGGCCTAATGTGTTCGCTATCGTCATTTTGAGGTTGTAAATGGAAACCATCGATAAAATTAAACAGCAAATTGCTGAAAACCCAATCATCTTATACATGAAAGGATCACCAAAACTGCCTAATTGTGGTTTTTCTTCACAAGCATCACAAGCATTAATGTCGTGCGGTGAACCGTTTGCATATGTGGATATTTTACTTAATCCAGACATTCGTGCAGAGCTTCCTGCTTACGCTAACTGGCCTACCTTCCCGCAACTTTGGGTTGAAGGTGAGTTAATTGGTGGCTGTGACATTATCATTGAAATGTTTCAACGTGGTGAATTACAACCGCTGATCGCTGAAACAGCTGCAAAGCATAAACCTGCAGACGCTGAATAAGCGTTTAGGGTTAAGAAAAGCTGCTATAAGCAGCTTTTTTATGTCTAGCGTAAGCTTAAATAGCACTGAACCTGCCGATTTCACAATGGTATAGGCTTATTTGCCTATGATGAGGTTCAATTCTCTGCCGATCCAATAACCTGTCGATACAATACCCACCTTAATCAAGTTGATGAAATTAAAAATACTCCACGAGTAAACCGTGCTAGCTTACTCAAAAGCGAATCTGTTTTTACGCAGTCGAGTGACATGTCAACTTTTAGTATTTTGATTTTAAAGTGCTTTATATTTTATGTCTGTATTCATTGCAGTACTGTTTTTGCTTAGGTGGCCAAACAAAGTTTACCTGGAGGTAAGGCAGGTCCAACTTCATTCGATGCATAATATGAAAGCAAACACTGGTAACTATTAAATAATATATGCATTAATTTAAACCGCTGTAAAAAACTATTAATTAATTTGCTTGTAAAAGGTAATTATCAGCAAGTTAATAAAGAAGAAAATACGACAGTGAATAATTATTCATTATTTGCATGGTTTACGTTTACGTAAACTGTTTTTGATGGAGGTATTTTATTTACAAGTTCTTAAAAATAACACCGGTGTCATTAAAGTTTTCGATCCAATATCTGCTCAAATGTTAATATTTAGCATTATTTTATGATTTTTAATGAAGTTGAAATATATTCAATATAATGAATATGTATTCAGAAAAATATTGACTCAGGTTAGGAATAACGCTAATTTTGATCGTCTGTTAGCAAATCGTCGAGCCGTTCATCCACGTTAACAGTGCAGCAAGGGGAGGGGTCCATGTTATATGACTCAAAATTAGAAAAAGATAATTGTGGCTTTGGCTTAATAGCCCAAGTTAATAACCAAGCGAGTCACCGACTCATTCGTACGGCAATCACCGGTTTAGATCGCATGCAGCACCGCGGCGGTATATCTGCTGATGGTAAAACGGGTGATGGTTGTGGCTTGTTACTTCAAAAACCAGACAGCTTCTTTCGTTCTATTGCTGCTGAAAATAATTGGCATTTAGGTAAAAATTACGCCGTTGGGATGATTTTCCTCAATGCTGATCCGGTATTAGCACAAGCAGCTAAAGATGTTTTAAGCGAAGAACTAGAAAAAGAAACGCTTAATATTTTAGGTTGGCGTGTTGTTCCTACAGATCCATCAATGTTAGGACCTATAGCCCTAAAGCAATTGCCTGGGTTTGAACAAATTTTTATTAGTGCGCCTGAAGGTTGGCGTTCTAAAGACTTAGAACGCCGCTTGTATGTTGCACGTCGTCGTGCAGAAAAACGCTTGATGGATGATGAATCATTTTATATCGCGAGCTTATCTGGGCTAGTCACCATCTATAAAGGCTTAATGATGCCTGCTGACTTGCCAAATTTTTATCTCGATCTTGCTGATATTCGCATGACCAGTGCTATTTGTGTTTTTCATCAACGCTTCTCTACAAACACACAGCCTCGCTGGCCTTTAGCGCAACCATTTCGTTATTTAGCGCACAATGGTGAGATTAATACTATAGAAGGTAACCGCCAGTGGGCCCGTGCACGCTCTTATAAATTTGCTTCGCCGCTTATTCCTGATTTACAAAGCGCAGCGCCGTTTGTTAATGAAACAGGGTCTGACTCATCTAGCCTAGATAATATGCTAGAGCTGTTTTTAGCTGGTGGTATGGATTTATTCCGTGCGATGCGCATGCTAGTGCCGCCAGCATGGCAAAAAAACCGTGCTATGGATGACGACCTTCGCGCATTCTATGATTTTAATTCGATGCATATGGAACCGTGGGATGGCCCTGCAGGGATTGTTATGTCGGATGGTCGTTTTGCTGCCTGTAACTTAGACCGAAATGGTTTGCGTCCAGCGCGCTATATCATCACTCAAGATGGCTTTATTACTTTAGCGTCTGAAGTAGGGATATGGGATTACACCGCTGACGAAGTGGTCGAAAAAGGACGTGTTGGCCCGGGCGAACTCCTCGTTATTGATACTAAATTGGGTAAAATTTGGCATTCAGATGAAATTGACCAAGATTTAAAATCACGCCACCCTTATAAGTCGTGGTTAGAAGAAAACGTTAAACGATTAACGCCTTTTGAAGCACTTACCGAGCAAGATGCGGGCAATCGCTCATTTGATGATGAAACCCTTGTCAAATACCAAAAGATGTTTGGCTATACTAATGAAGAGCTAGACAGTGTTATTCGTGTTATGGGTGAAAATGGGCAAGAAGCCACTGGCTCAATGGGTGACGATACGCCGTTTGCCGTACTGAGTGAAGGGCACCGTTCACTTTATGATTATTTCCGTCAAAAGTTTGCTCAGGTTACTAATCCGCCAATTGATCCGTTACGTGAAAACCATGTAATGTCGCTTGCAACGTGTATTGGCAGTGAGCAAAACGTATTTAATGAAACAACAGGGCACGCTAAACGCCTGCAATTTGATACGCCTATTTTAATGTACGCCGATATGCAGCAGCTACTTAACGCCGATGAAGCGCACTACAGCTATTGTAAGATTGATATTACTTACACCGTAGAAGAAGGCCTTGAGAATGCGGTTAAGCGCATCTGTGACGAAGCACAAGCAAAAGCCGCATCTGGCTGCATTATGCTGGTATTAACGGATCGTAACTTTGATGACAATCAATTACCTATTCCTGCTGCTATGGCGGTGGGTGCGGTACAGAAACGCTTGGTAGATAATAACTTACGCTGTGAGTCAAATATTATTATTGAAACTGGCAGCGTTCGCGATGCGCATCAATTTGCGGTATTACTTGGATTTGGTGCAACCGCAATTTACCCGTATTTAGCGTACGAGTCACTTGTGGCTATGAGCGATACTAAGGTAATTAATAAGTCATACTGTGAAGTTACACTGGCTTATCGTCAAGCAATTAACAAAGGCTTGTACAAAATCATGTCTAAAATGGGCATCAGTACCGTGGCTTCATATCGTTGTTCAATGTTGTTTGAAGCGGTTGGCCTATCAGATGCGATTGTTGAGATGTGTTTTAAAGGCGTGGCGAGCCGTATTAAAGGGGCATGTTTTAGCGATTTTGATGAAGACCAGCAAAGCTTGCATAAACTGGCGCTTAGTAAACGTAAATTATTAAGCCATGGTGGCTTATTTAAGTACGTACATGGCGGCGAGTACCATGCTTACAACCCTGATGTGATTCAAACGTTACAAAAAGCAGTACGTAGCGGCGAGTACAGTGATTACAGCGAATACGCAAAGCTAGTTAATCACCGTCCAGTCGCGACTCTGCGCGATATGTTGGCTTTAAAACTTCCAGAAAAGGGTATAAGTATTGATGACGTAGAACCTGCAACTGAGCTTTATAAACGGTTTGACTCAGCGGCTATGAGTATTGGTGCATTATCGCCAGAAGCGCATGAAGCACTCGCAATTGCCATGAATCGTTTAGGTGGCTGCTCAAATTCTGGTGAAGGTGGCGAAGATAAGCTGCGTTACGGCACAGAAAAAAATTCACGTATTAAACAAGTAGCCTCGGGTCGTTTTGGTGTAACGCCGCATTATTTACGCAATGCGGATGTCATTCAAATAAAAGTGGCGCAAGGCGCTAAACCTGGGGAAGGCGGACAATTACCGGGTGAAAAAGTCACGCCCTATATTGCCAAGCTTCGTTACTCGGTACCGGGTGTGACACTTATTTCACCTCCGCCGCATCACGATATTTATTCTATCGAAGATTTAGCCCAGCTGATTTTTGACTTAAAACAAGTAAATCCGAATGCATTGATTTCTGTAAAACTGGTATCTGAACCGGGTGTTGGCACAATTGCAACCGGTGTAGCGAAAGCGTATGCCGACTTAATTACTATTTCAGGTTATGACGGCGGAACGGGTGCAAGTCCATTAACCTCGGTTAAATACGCTGGCAGCCCATGGGAGTTGGGACTTGCTGAAACACAACAAGCATTGGTAGAAAATGGCCTTCGCCATCGCATTCGCCTGCAAACAGATGGTGGTTTAAAAACGGGCCTTGATATCATCAAAGCGGCCATTTTAGGCGCCGAAAGTTTTGGCTTTGGCACAGGGCCTATGGTGGCATTAGGCTGTAAATACTTACGAATCTGTCACTTAAATAACTGTGCGACAGGTGTTGCAACACAAGACGAAACATTACGTCAAAAGCATTATCATGGTCTGCCAGAAATGGCGATGAACTACTTTAAGTTTATTGCTCAAGAAGCGCGTGAAATTATGGCAAGTTTAGGGGTTGCAAACCTAACCGATTTAATTGGTCGCTTAGACTTACTCGAAGCCATTGAAGGCAAAACAGCGAAGCAGCAAAAAATAGATTTATCAGCGGTTATCGCTCAGCCAAATAACCCAACAGGTGAAACACTGTTTTGCAGTGCACCAAATAGCTCGCATTATTTAGGTGAGTTAAATGAGAGCTTACTAGGCAAGGCACAAGAGGCAATAGATAACTCAAGCGGCATTTCATTAGTAAGTCGTATTTGTAATACCGACAGATCAGTAGGTGCCATGCTTTCTGGGTATATTGCTGATAAACACGGTAATCAAGGCATGGCCGCAGATCCGGTAGTTATTGAATTACATGGTACAGCTGGTCAGTCATTCGGTGTATGGAATGCTGGTGGCCTTGAAATGACTTTGGTTGGCGATGCTAACGATTACGTTGGTAAAGGCATGGCCGGCGGTAAGCTAGTTATTCGCCCACCATTGGGTTCGTCATTTGAAAGTCATAAAGCAACAATTATTGGTAATACCTGTTTATATGGTGCAACCGGCGGTAAATTGTTTGCAGCAGGATGTGCAGGCGAGCGTTTTGCTGTACGTAACTCAGGCGTGCAAGCCGTTGTTGAGGGCGTAGGTGATAACGGTTGTGAATACATGACCGGTGGCGTTGTGTGTGTACTTGGTAATGTAGGAGTGAACTTTGGTGCAGGTATGACCGGTGGTTTCGCTTACATTTTAGATGAACGAGGTGATTTTGAGAAACGCATTAACCCAGAGTTGGTTGAAGTGGTTACTTTAGATGACTTAAGTTCACATCAAGAGCATTTACGCGGCTTAATTGCCGATCATTTAGAGCTGACAGGCTCATGCAGAGCAGAAACTATTTTAGCTAACTTTGAACTTTATTTACCGATGTTCAAATTAGTAAAACCTAAATCAAGTGACGTAAAAAGTTTACTCGGGCACCGCGCTCGCAGTAGCGCCGAACTACGTGTTCAGGCGCAATAAGGGGGCAGTATGAGCGAAAATGTATATCAATTTATAGACGTGCAGCGTGTAGATCCACGCAAAAAACCAATCTCGTCGCGTAAAAAATCGTTCGTAGAAATTTATGAACCCTTTTCAGAAAATCAGGTTAATTCACAAGCGGATCGTTGCCTTGATTGTGGTAACCCTTATTGTGAATGGAAATGTCCAGTACATAACTATATTCCACAATGGTTAAAACTGATCCGTACAGGGCGCATTTTAGAGGCCGCTGAGCTATCGCACCGTACTAACAGTTTGCCAGAAGTGTGTGGACGAGTATGCCCGCAAGACCGCTTGTGCGAAGGCTCATGTACATTAGATGAAGAGTTTGGTGCAGTAACAATCGGTAATATTGAAAAATACATCACCGACACCGCGTTTAAAATGGGCTGGAAACCAGACATGTCCTATGTGACATGGACTGATAAAAAAGTTGCTATTATTGGCGCAGGGCCTGCGGGCCTGGGCTGTGCTGATATTTTAGTGCGTAATGGCGTTAAGCCAGTGGTATTTGACCGTCACCCTGAAATTGGTGGGCTGTTAACCTTTGGTATTCCTTCTTTTAAATTAGAAAAAGAAGTCATGCAAAAACGTCGCGAAATATTTACCGAAATGGGTGTTGAATTTAAGCTTAATGTCGAAGTGGGCAAAGATATTAGCATGGATGAAATACTTAATGAGTATGACGCCGTATTCTTGGGAGTGGGGACTTATCAGAGTATGCGAGCGGGGCTTGAGAACGAAGATGCACCGGGGGTGCATGATGCCCTGCCATTCTTAATTGGTAACACTAACCGTGTTATGGGTTACGATGAGTCTAAACAAGCCTGCATTGATATGGCAAACCAAAAAGTAGTGGTACTAGGTGGTGGTGATACAGCAATGGACTGTGTGCGTACCTCTATTCGCCATAACGCATTAAAGGTGACCTGTGCTTATCGTCGTGATGAAGAGAACATGCCCGGCTCAAAGCGTGAAGTAAAAAATGCCAAAGAAGAGGGCGTAATTTTTACTTATAACGTTCAGCCTAAAGGGATTGTACTTGATGACAAAGGTGCTGTAGCCGGTGTTAAAATGGTAAAAACTCAGCTTGGCGAAGCCGATGAAAACGGCCGCCGTCGCGCTGAGGAAGTACCGGGTTCAGAGCATATTATTGAAGCTACACAAGTGATTATGGCATTTGGTTTTAAGCCACATAAAATGGATTGGTTAGAGCAGTACGACGTAGAAATTAATCACTGGGGTGGTATAAATGCACCCGAGCATGGTGAATTTACCCATCAAACCACTAATCCTAAAATATTTGCGGGTGGTGATATTGTTCGTGGTTCAGACTTAGTGGTCACCGCTATATTTGAGGGACGTAACGCTGCAGAAGGTATTATGGATTATTTAAAAGTGTGAATGATTCCTTTGTTAGCATTGAGTCAAAAGCAAACCTTAGGGTTTGCTTTTTTATTCCCTCAGTTTTACAAACAAGGATAAATATTTATGGTTCACATAGTCGGTGTTTAAGGTCTATAAAAAGGGACGTAGGTTTTGACCTAGCTATATTTTACAATTATGAGATTTTACATATAAAAATGCCCGTAATACATAGATTGCGAGCATTTTTAAACGCGCTGTTAATCCATCGAGAAGTGATCAAGGCTCGGTTTTACCCTGGCTTGTCGGCGCTTCACGCTTTTATAACAAATAAAGTTACAAACAAGCTGTATGCTAATTACCAACCAACTAAGTGTTATCAAGCCATTAATAGTTGTGCTGCTAAAAGCTAGCATAACAGCAATAACAATATGTACAATTAATGCCATATTTAAAAAACGATATAAACTTTGCTTAAATTGTGTGTGTTTAAACTTACTAAAAATAGCCAAAAGTATACTGACCACTAATAGCAACCAGTTAATTGCTAAGCCAAAATAAATGACCGTTGTTTGCATTAAGGTATCCCCACCGTGTTAAGGTAACGCGCAATAGAGCGATTAACTTTATCCGTGCGCTTTTATAAGCTCTTTCGCGTTTGCTTTAGCTGTTTTACTAATATTATCACCACCTAGTAATCGAGCAATTTCATTTACTCGGCCATCTTTATTCAGTGCCAGCATATGCGTAAATGTTTCACCGTCTGCAATTTCTTTGGCAACAAAAAACTGCTGATGAGCGCTACTGGCCACTTGCGGTAAATGGGTCACACAAATTACTTGCGTAGACTTACCTAGTTGGCGCAGTAGTTTACCAACAGCAGCAGCTGTTGGACCAGAAATACCCACATCTACTTCATCAAATATTAAAGTAGGGGTCGTGACTTTTTGCGCAATAATAACCTGTATAGCCAAACTAATGCGTGACAATTCACCACCAGAGGCTACTTTTGCTAAAGGTTGCAATGGCTGCCCAGGATTTGTTGATACTAAAAACGAAACGTTATCAAAGCCTAAGCTATTTGGAGAGCGATCATTTTGTGCTGTAAGGGCTATTTCAAATACGCCATTTTCCATCGACAGATTAGCCATACTTTCACTTATTAAGCTATTCAATGTATTGGCGTATTGGTGTCGGCTAGCGCTTAACTCTTCGCTGGCGTGTTGGTAATCCTCAAGAGCATGTTCAATTTCTATTTTAAGTTGCTCAAGACGTGAGCTGTTATTACTTATAGAGTCAAGTTCTTGTGTAATAGTTTGGTGAAACTCTACAAGCTCTTGTGGCTTTATATGGTGTTTTCTAGCTAAATCCATCGCGCCACTAAGTCGGTTTTCTACTTCGGTTAAGCGAGCAGGATCTAAATCAGCTTGTTCAGTGTAATTTCGTATTTCTCTACTTGCTTCTTCAACTTGAACGGCGGCTTCTGATAATAATGTTGCCACACTGGCTAAGCTTTCATCATACTGTGCAAGTTCAGTAAATTGTTGGGCGCTGTGCTGTAAAAGGGAGCACGCATTTTGTTCATCACTTTCATATAAATGCTGCAACTCGCGCTGGCAGGCTTGCAATATAGTTTGGCTATTACTGAGTTTATAATGTTCGGCTTCTATTTGCTCAAATTCACCTGTTTGTAAGGCAAACTCATCTAGCTCTGCCACTTGGTATTCTAATAATTGTTTTTGCGCCGCTTGTTGTTGTTGCTGTTGTTCTAGCAGTTTAAATTCTTTTTGTAAATCAGCATAACGTTTATAGCGTTGGCTTACTGCATTAACTAAGTTGTGATGCCCTGCATAGGCATCTAATAGTTGTAGCTGATGCTCTGCCTTTAATAGGTGCTGGTGCGCATGTTGGCCATGAATAGAAATTAAATATTGGCCTAGCTCTTTTAGTTGTGCAGCGGTAACTGGGCTGCCATTAATGTAGCTTTTACTGCGACCATTTTTACAAACAACTCGACGAAGTAAACATTCGTTGTCGTCGTTATTAAGCATGTTCTCTTCTAAAAAAGCATGAGCGTGTGGTAAATTGCTTAAATCAAATTGTGCACTTACCTCTGCTTTATCAGTACCTGGGCGCACAGCAGACGCTTCTGCTCGCTCTCCAAGACACAATGATAATGCATCAATGGCGATCGATTTACCTGCTCCCGTTTCACCGGTGATAGCGGTCATACCCGAATGCCATTCAGTGCTTAAATTACTTACAATTGCAAAATTTTTAATTTCTAAACCAATTAACATACTGTTCATCCATCCAGTGAATTAACTGTTAATTTATACAGTGTTTTGTTTTTTTGCAAATTAAATTTTTAAATTTTAAGCGAGACTCGATTCAGTAGGTGTTGCTCTTTCTTCCTCATTAGAGATGATTTCATTATTAACCTCACTGTTATCAATTGGTTGTATTGTATCATCAGTTTTTAACTTTAAAATTAACGAAGGAAGAACTTCTTGGTAAAAATATTTATTATACAAAATGCCTTGTGCAGGCAATTGTGAAATAAAATAATCAGTGGTATCGGCAAATGCCTGAGCGTTATTATTTTGATATGTTTTTATCAGCTCTTCGTTAAGTATATTAATAAGTGAATTACACAATGCTTCTAGCTTATTTAAGTTCTCGTCTGTATGTGGCTGTACGACAAAAAAGTTACTGACGACAGCTTGAATTCGAGGAATATATTTAGGATTAATAATCTTAGCATCAAGTAACTCGCTTAGTTTTAATTTAAGGCGTGATTGAGTATTTACTAGGCGTTCGTTAAACAGCTTTTTCTTTGCTTCAATCGTTTTTTTACGATTACTCTCAATTAATAAGTAGCTGGCAAGTAAAGTGATTAATAATAATAAAGCAAGAAATACTACATAATTCATTGCTATGATTTCCCGATGATGATTTAGAGTTTAGCACGATATTTTGCTCTAAAGTTACTGGTTTGGCAATAACTTAGTATAAACGGCTACCCCAATTTAATTTTTTACGTAGTACATTATAATAAGAGTAATCTTTGGGATGAATTAAGCGTAATTTTTTATCAGCTTTGCGAATAACTACTTCATCACCGGGTAGTACGGCAAGTACAACATGGCTGTCGCAACTTACCTGTAAGCTGTCGGTATTTTCTAGGCTGAGCTTTAAACGTACTTCGTTATCGGCATCTACCACTAAAGGGCGGCTCGATAACGTGTGTGGGAACATAGGCACCAATGATATGGCATTAAGCTCAGGTGTTAAAATCGGCCCGCCGCCCGATAAAGAGTAGGCCGTTGAGCCAGTGGGTGTTGATACAATTAATCCATCAGAGCGTTGTGAGAAAACAAAGTCATCATTTATAAATGCTTCAAATTCAATCATATGGGCTACTTTATCTGCATGGAGTACAGCTTCATTAACCGCAGAATTCGCGCTTTTAAGCTCGTTATGACGATACACTTCAACTTCTAATAAAAAACGCTTTTCTTCAATGTAGTCGCCGCTAAGTACTTGCTCTAAACTGCCCTCAAACCCTTCGGGATTTAAATCAGTTAAAAAGCCTAAATTTCCCCTGTTTACACCGATCACTGCAATATCAAAACGAGCGAGTACTCTTGCAGCGCCAAGCATGTTACCATCTCCGCCTACAACAATTGCTAAATCTGCCCGCTCACCTAAATCAATGAGTTTTACGAGTTTGTCCTCAGGTACATCGCTAAGCTGGCTCCCTGTTCTTTTCTCCACAAGTACCTCAAAGCCTAAAGCCAATAAAAACGTATGTAATCGTTGTAGTGTAGTCGCTGCATTAGGGTGGTTTGGTTTACCAATCAGGCCAATAGTGATAAAAGGAGAGTCCATAATAAATTACACTGAGAGTTTCAATAATTGTAAGAGTAACCTAAAAAAGAAGTGTTTGAAAACACAGATTATTATTAATGACCAGTCGTTTTGATTAATTCACTGTAAAACTTAGTTTTGTTGTATAGGTGTTAATTTATCTACTTGAAATAATAATGTGTAGCCCCGATATACCAGTTATGTTCAAAGATGTAGATAACATGAAACTAAATCCTCGAGACCAGCAAATTTTTGCCGCTGTTATGAGCCTGTACTGTAATGGTGATGGCTTACCTGTGCCTTCAACAAAAATTGCAAAACAAAAAGGTATGGCGGTTTGCTCAGCGACTGTTCGCAACGCAATGGCACGCCTTGAAAAAATTGGCTTATTGTATTCACCTCACACCTCAGCTGGACGTGTACCAACGAATAATGGTTTTGACTATTGGTTTGAGGAGTTTTTTACCTTAAGTGAGATAGCCAATTTTTGGCAACCCGAACAGGCTGAATTGGTTGAACTTGCACATGGTCTAAGTCAGCGCTATCAGGTATGTTGTTGTGTTGGTTTGCCACAAGTCAGAACTCAGCAAGTATTCAGAGTAGAAGTGCTCGATTTTGATGCCAGTAATTGGCTCATCCTACTGTTAGATAGAGCAGGGCAAAGCCATAATATTTGTATTAATAAGCCACGTTACTGCGATAATAGTGAACGGTACGAATTTGCTACTTGGCTTAATACAGTGTTTAGTCAACAAACACTCATTGAAGGGTTGTACAGAATGCAGGCTATGGCTAATACCGCCCCTCGAAATTGTCATGACTCTTTGACTCAATGGACACGTGAGTTAAGTCAAAAATTAGGCTCAGACAACAGCATAGTGGTGGGCGAAAACTACCTTTATAAAAAAATAGATTGCGAGCAAAGTCTTAATATTGGCGTTTCATTTTTAAATTTTGTGGAAGATAAGCTCGCATTTAAAAATGGGGTCTCAATTCTCAGTGCTGAAAACTTACCTTTTAGCACCTGTGATGATCTCATTGTGATCACTGTGCCGTACTTTCAAAATCAGGAATATCAAAGTCGTTTTTGTGTTATTTGTCCGAAATCAGCGCAATTAGAGAAAATAATCCAAGAATTTAAATTATTAGAGCCATCGAGCTCTTGAATCTTTTTATTCAATCCCCATAATTATCGCAGTTGTAAAGAATTGGAGTGTATATTTTATGTCTGAGCAGACACAAAACCCAGAGCAAGAAGTAGAATTGAACGAAGAAGTAGCACAAATGGAAGCCGACGTTGAAGCTGCTGTAGAAGCCGCTGAGCAACATGCCGAGCAAGAGCAAAGCCCAGAAGCTGAAATTGCGATGTTGTATGCTGAATTAGAAGCGGCAAAGCAAACAATTGCCGATCAAAAAGACAGCGTAGTGCGTGCTGCTGCCGACGTTGAAAATATGCGTCGTCGGGCTGCACAAGATGTAGAAAAAGCACACAAATTTGCACTTGAAAAATTTGCAAACGAACTACTTCCTGTTATAGACAACTTAGAGCGTGCAATTGAGTTTTCAGATAAAGAAAACGAAACGCTTAAGCCTGTGTTAGAGGGCATTGATATGACAGTAAAAAGCTTTAACGATGCAGTGGCTAAATTTGGCGTTGAAATTGTAAATCCACAAGGTGAGCAGTTTAACCCAGATTTTCATCAAGCAATGTCGATTCAGCCAAGTAATGATGTGACCCCTAATACTGTGTTAGCAGTAATGCAAAAAGGTTACACATTAAACGGTCGTTTATTACGCCCTGCAATGGTTATGGTATCTAAAGCAGCTGATGCTTAATTAAGTATACAATTAAAAAATGCCTCATAATGAGGCATTTTTTTTGTCTTTAAAATAATGAACTAACTGCACTAGGATAGTGAGTACAACTGCACTGAACATTAAACTTGAAAATGGCACTGCACTTTGTGCATGTATCACTGCGAGTATGGGGCCTACTAATGCACCACTACCAAAACGTAAGGTGCCAATAACGGCAGTTGCGGTCCCTGTATTTTGCTCAAATCTCATTAAAATCAATGAATCTGCGTTACTCGCTATTATACCCAAGCTCATCATTAACGGGGCAATTGAGGCAACAATAAAGTAAAGTGATAGGTGCAAGACACTAAAGCTTAGTAACGCTGCACCAGAGATAAAACCACACACTAGGCCGTAATAAAGCATTTTACGAGAGCCGATACGCGGGACTACTCGAGTATTTAAAAAGTTACCAAACATCAGCGCCATTACATTAAAAGCGAATAACAGGCCAAACAATTGTTCTGATACTTTAAATAGGTCGAGGTAAATATAAGGGACGGACGTTAAAAAGCAAAAAAAGCCAAACGACACAAACATCGAGCTTAAAATATCGGCGCGGGCGTGCGTATTACTTAATACCACTTTATAACTTGAGAAGAATAATGCTAATCCTTTTCGCTCATTTTTAAATATTGGAATATCGATTAAGTAACGTTGCACAAAGAGTAAAATAACAAAGCTATAGGTCGCTAAAACAATAAAAATAGTCGACCACACCGAAAAGCCTAAAATAACCGAGCCGATAGAGGGGGCAAGTAACGGCGCTATCATCATGATCATAGACACGTAAGACATACCTTTAGCAGTATTTTTTTGATAGATGTGCCTAATGATCCCAGGGACGACAACTGTAGCGGCCGCGCCTGTAAATGCCTGTACAGCTCTTAACCCCCAAAAAGTATGCACTTCAGTGGTAAATGCTAATGCCAGTGAACTTAAGCCAAATAAACTGAGTCCTATTCGTGCCAGCATACGCCGGCCAATTTGATCGGCTATAGGGCCAAAAAACAACATGCCCAATGCATAACCCGCTAAATATATACTCAACGATATTTGAACATTTGGCATGCTGGTATTGAGGTCATTGGCAATTACCAGCATTGCCGGTAAATACATATCAATGGCTAAAGGCGTGATCGCGACAATACTGGCTAATAAAGGTAATAAAATACGGGTATTAAAAGAAGAAGCCGAAGCACTCATTTAAAAACTCAAAACAACGAATATAGGCGCAGCATTATAGCAGGGCAATAGCCTTGGATAAACTTAGTTTGCCTGCTAACTTAATTGTTTAATCGCAAAAAGCAAAGATTTTAAACTAATACCGCGTTTGCTATTCTATACTCAGTAACAAACTTTTTTAGGTTAACATAATGAAAAAATTGGTTTTGGCAGTTCTTGTCAGTACAGTATTAGCAGGTTGTAAAACATCACCAACTGGGCGCACGCAAATAGCACTCTACTCAGATCAGCAAATGACTCAAATGGGCACAGCGAGTTTTGCAGAGATGAAAAAAGCGCAGCCGGTAAATAAAGACCCAAAAGTAAACAGTTACGTCAACTGCATTGCTGAAAAAGTAGTGGCCGTGCTTCCTACAGAATATACATCTCAAAATTGGGAAGTGGTGGTATTTGAAGATGAGTCTGCAAACGCCTTTGCATTGCCTGGCGGTTATATTGGTGTACATACGGGGCTCTTAAAAATAGCAACAAATCAAGATCAAGTTGCCACTGTGATTGGGCATGAAGTAGGGCATGTGATTGCAGAGCACTCAAACGAGCGTATTTCACAAAGTTCATTATTGCAAACTGGTATGCAGTTAGGGGGAGCAGCACTTGAAATGGGCAACGTGCAGTACCGTAATGAAATTATGCAAGGTCTTGGTTTGGGCGCTCAATATGGTGTGGTTTTGCCCTTTAGTCGTTCACATGAGTCAGAGGCAGATACAATTGGTTTAGATCTTATGGCGCAAGCAGGATTTAACCCAAAAGAGTCTGTAACGCTGTGGCAAAATATGAGCCAAGCGGGCAGTGGGGCTACGCCAGAGTTTTTATCAACTCACCCAGCGCCAACGAGCCGTATTGCAAATTTACAATCGCAAATGAGTAAAGCGCTTAGCGAGCAAAAAATAGCTAAAGCACAAGGTAAAAATCCGCAGTGTAGGTTGTGATCAGCCATAAAAAAAACCTGTCTAATGACAGGTTTTATTTTTTATAATTAAAACATTCAATTATATATTAGAAAGTCCACTCTAAATGAACTTGCGGTACTGATTCACTAACATCAGTACCAAATTTATTGTGCCAGTATTGCCATTCCATACCCAACAGTAAGGTATTTTCTTTCATTTCTAGCGCATGGCCCATATCCCATACAATAATAGGTTGGGCTAAAAACCAAGCACGCACATCGTTACCAAACTCATCTTTACGCTCAGCTATGTACTCTGCATGGCCTTTTACGTTAAACTTTTGCGAGCCAATCATGAACGGGTAATCAAAGGCTACATCAAACATCCAGCTGTTAGTTTCAATGGGGGCACCGCCTTTTGCAACGCCTTGGCTATCATCTATATATGCAGTTATAAGTGTAGAAAAAAAGTTAAACCCGGGTACATCCCAGCTTAATTTTACGCCTGGTAAATATTTAACCACTTTGGCATCGCCTGCAGCATTTATACCCATGGTTAAGCCAACATCAACGAGCGCTCCTGACGCGACTTTTTCACTCATTACCGCAGATAGGCTAAGTGTAGAGTAACCTTCAAAATAAAAGTCTTGATCTTGAAAGCCATCATCGTTGCCGTCAGTACTGTAATCAATAAAGAAAAAGTTATCGCCATAATCATGCCCAGAAGCATGCTCAATTGAGTACACCGTGGTATTAGATTTTTGTTCAGTAAATGGGTTTTTGTGGTTGCCGTTGTTAATATGAAGCGCCGTGTTGCTCCAATTAGCGGCAGTCACGGTTGAACTCAAAGTACACGCACTGAGTGCAACGAGGGGAAGTAAGTTTTTAATTTTCATAACCATATTTTATGTGACACGCGAAAAGCGCGATTATAGCAAAAATGGTTTACTTGTTAATTATTTATTTTAAAACAGCGTACCGGCAACACCTTAATACGCTGTTCAAACAAAACTTACGCTTTATTGCGGCGCAGACAAATAACCGCAATGGCGCTAAAGGCTAAAATAAAGCAGTAGTAAGACGAGGTTGACACATCCCACGGGCTAATTTTAAATGTAGCACCCAGTAACAATGCTTGTGCGCCGTAAGGCAAACAACCTTGTACAACACAGGCAAAAATATCCAATAAGCTAGCAGAACGTTTAGCGCTAATTTCGCCATCCTCTGCTAGTTTTTTCGCAATAGGGCCGGTCACAATAATAGATACTGTATTATTGGCAATACACATGTTACTGGTAACAACTAGCGCCGCAATCCCTAATTGGTCGGCGACTTTACGGTGCCACTTTGCAATAATTTTAGTAATAGCTTGAATTTTTTGAGCAATATAGTCGAGACCGCCGTTAATACGGATAAACTCAGAAAGCCCACCAATAAACATAGACAGTAAAAATATTTCCTGCATCTCGCTAAAGCCTTTGTAAATATCTTTTACAAAGCTGGCACCTTCATAGCTACCGGTAAAACCCATTAACGCGGCAAACACAATACCGCTTAATAGCACTAAAAACACATTAAAGCCTAAAACAGCCAGTATTAAAATAAAGGCGTAAGGAAGAACTAACAAAATATCGTAGTCGTTGGTTTCTACAACCTGAGCTGCAGGCGTTAAGTATAATAGTAATGCAATGGTAAGGACTGCTGCTGGAATCGCAATTTTAAGATTTTCTTTAAACTTATCTTTCATTTCACAACCTTGTGTACGGGTAGCAGCAATCGTGGTGTCAGAAATTATTGATAAGTTATCACCAAACATAGCGCCAGATACAATGGTACCGGCCATTAAAGCAGGATCAATTCCTGTTTTAATAGATACCGCATAGGCAATTGGGCCAATAGCACCAATAGTTCCCATTGACGTACCCATCGCAGTAGAAATAACTGCCGCTATTAAAAACAAACCAGGCAGTAATAATGAAGGAGGGATAAGTGAAAGACCGGCATTAACAACCGCATCCACACCGCCGGTTGCACCTGCAACGGCAGAAAAAGCACCAGCTAGTAAGTATATGAGACACATGGTAATAATATTATTGTTACCCACGCCTTTAATAAAAGTTGCTACGCTTTGGTTAATACTGGCTTTATTTAAAATAAAAGCGAGAACAATCGCAGGTAAAATAGCGACCGGTGCTGGGAGTTGATAAAATGCATAATCAACCCCTTGAGATTGTAAATATAAGCCTGAGCCTAAAAAAATGGCCACAAAGGTGAGTAGGGGGAGCAAAGAAAACCTTGCTTTATTTTTATCAAATGATGGCTGCATCATAATCCTCGTTAATTATTCATAACAATCGAAGTCGATTGATATATTAAACAGCCAAAATATCCCTCTTTTAGCTGAATTTAGGTGTTTGTTTTACTATCTAACCAGATAAGTAACTCAACAGCGCCCGCAAGCCAAAGACCAAATCGGCGCAAAAAAGGAAGTTTAAATGTATAGATGGCTAAATGCAAAGACTATCTGTTATTATTATGAGGGTCTGTTGATCTTTCAAGGTTAAATTTGCAGCAGTCTGTTTGGTATTTAGGCAAGGCAGAGCCTATGTGGTGTGGTTG
>NZ_JAGYIU010000010.1 GCF_018402495.1 Pseudoalteromonas sp. | reverse complement strand
AGCGAAACCTGTTTTAGCGGTGTATTAATCGCATTATATCTTGGTGTTTTACGAGATTGCAGGTAGGCTTTCAATTCCTTAAACGGCTGGTGCAAGCTGCCCAAACGCATCAGCAACACCCATAATACCCACCATTTACTAAAATATTTAAAGGCAAAGTGGTAATTGTCGGCTAAAGGTAGCGTTTCAAATTCTTGATAGCTAGCTGCACTACCTATATAGCCACGGTGTAAAGCTTGCCATGATCTATCGTAATCTCTCGCAAGCTTGGTGTGGTACCCTAAGTCTTCAGGTAGTTGTTTTAAAATGAATTCCGGTAAAGCCTGAACTTGCGGAAAGGCATAAACGCCGTCGGACTTTTTGAGTCTAAAGTAATGTACCGGTTGCAGATAGGATAGAACACTAAAAGGCATTAGAGAGCTGTTTTAGGTAGGCAAAAAATATTAGGAGGCAGCACATCACCTTTTATGTACGGCTCCAGCTTCATAGTTAAAATATGATAATCAATATTTTCAAACCATGTAATGATGTCCATATTGTTATTAGTTTCAACAATTACCATAGGCTGAAACTTTAAAATGGTTTCTTTGGCACCATTTAAAATGGCCGGTTCAATACCATCCACGTCTATTTTAATCAAATCACAACCTGAGATATTTTGTTGCTTAACATAACTGTCTATGGAAATCATATCAATGGTCACCGAATTGTCAATATGATGCAGATCTAAAACGTTAGAACTGGAATGATTCAAAAACAACTGAACCGGCTTACAAACATCGCCTACTGCATTATTAACCACTGTGATGGTACGTTGTAAATCATTTTGAAAAACCGACTTGACCAAACAATCACTCACCCATGTATTCGCTTCAAAAGCAAATACTTGTCCGTTTTTAGCAAGTGTTTGCGACCAAACCAGGCTCAGGTACCCAAAATTGGCGCCTACATCAAATATTACTGCATTATCAGACCATTGCTGTTGTTTAAACAAGCTTATACTATTGTTCAATAAGGTATTTTCAATGCCCCTTTGCAATGCTCTGGCCGCAATTTTTACAGGAGCTACAAACTTAAAAGTAACCGGTTGGGTACCGTACATTCTGCTTACCTGAACTGTTGAAGTTTTATAAGTATTGTTAGTTTGAAGCAGTAAAGTTCTCAGCCATTTTAGTTTAGCAGACTGACCAAATCGCTTCTTCAGCGATGCCGGAATACTATTATACAAGGTGACTACAAACGGGTTCATATGGTAAGTTTTAATAACTTCATTTTTAAGTAATAAATGTACGCTTTTCAAGAATGGCAAAATAGCAATATTTACAAACTTAACCTATGCCAATCTTTAATTGAATCAACAGTTTAAATATTTTAAAGCACCTGCGCCGTCATAGTTTTAAAATGACAATCTGTTTTTATGATTGATAAAATGCTGAGAACTTTTCCTGCTGTGCCTTTAAACTAAACGCTTGTTCAATTCTTGTTCCGGCATTCGTAATGATATACTCACGTTCTTGATCCGATAATTCTATCGCTTTTAGCAGGACTTGGGCCAAACTATGCGGCTCACGTTTGGGTACCACAAAGCCAGTAATACCATCAACTACATTTTCCGGCAGTGCACCGCCATCGGACACAATGCAAAAACAACCCGAAGCCTGCGCTTCTAGCACCGCATTGCAAAATCCTTCGGTTTGACTGTATTGCATATAGATATCTGCCGTTTTCATAGCGTTTAATACAGCCTCATGTGGTTGCGCACCCACCAGTCTTACTTCGTTACTCAATCCTAATTGATGAATGGCGAACATGAGGGGTTCATATAACTCTCCTGAACCAATAATGCTATATTGAAATCGATGAGCTGGATACTTTTGTTTAAAAATTGCCAAAGCCTCTAAGGTTTCCATAAAACCT
>NZ_JAGYIU010000001.1 GCF_018402495.1 Pseudoalteromonas sp. | reverse complement strand
ATCTAATATTGAGAGCGCGCTGTTAGTTAATGTCGGTTTTTTTGGTAAGGTAATATAAAAAACAGTCCCTTGATTTAACTGACTTTCAACACGAATTTGGCCACAGTGTTGCTCTATAATTGCTTTACTTATAGCCAGCCCTAACCCTGTGCCTTGGCCTATTGGTTTTGTGGTAAAAAAAGGGTCAAAAATTTTATTTAATTTGACGTTATCAATTCCACTGCCATTATCTGCAATAGTAATATAAGCATTTTGTTCATCGGCTTCAGTGGTAATACTGATCACGCCTGCTTTGTCACAAATAGCTTGAGCGGCGTTAAAAAATAGATTTAAGAACACCTGAGATAGCTGGGTCGAACGTCCGGTGATGATGATTGGCTCTGTGGTGTAGTTTTTTTTAACATGTGCGTTGTATTTTATTTCGTTCCAGGCAACACGTAATGTACTGTCAATAAGCTCTGCAATATCAATCTCAGCAATTTGCGTTTGATCCGGATGAGCAAATTGTCTTAACCCTTGCACAATTTCTTTAACACGATCAGCCCCTTCACTCATTTCACTAATTATATCGCTAGAGTCAGTTTTTAATTCATCAAATTGATAATGCTGTAGGGCCTGTGTTAATGGTTGTTGCGCTATGTCCTTGTTTTTTTTAAGCTCACTAATTAAGCCGATGAACTGATCAATATTATAAGCTAAATTTTGGATGTTACTGACTATATAGCTCAAAGGGTTATTTATTTCGTGAGCAACGCCTGCAGCCATTTGTCCTAATGAGGCCATTTTTTCTGAGTTTATTAATATTTGCTCTATGTTATGTTGCTTTTCTTCCATCTCTTTTTGTTTAACTAGCAGGTTTCGTTTTTCAAATTGTGAAATCGTATTACCAGCAAAACTGACAAAGCGTTGCATTAGGGTAATATCATGTTGATTAAACGCCCCGATCGTCTCGGAAAAAATATAGAGCTGGTAGCTTTGTGTGCTTGTGCTCACAGGGGTGGTGAGCATTGCATGCTGCGAATGCCAAAAAGAATCTGTTACTTGCCAATCTGGGAGTTGGTGTAAATTAAATACATTTTTAATGTCTCTGTTGGGTTTATCTAATATTTTCAGTTTTGCAATTATTTCATTGCTTTGCGGGTGTGATGCTGTGATTAATGTAGAGGTTTTATCATTGGGATTAATTTTAATTAAAATAGCGGCAGAAAAAGCAATCGCTTGCTGCAAAATATCAAAAAACTCGGTGAGTAAGGTTTCAGTTTTGTCGTTTTTTATTATTGCATCTAACCCATTTAATATAAGGCTATTAAATGCACGGTTTTCTTCAAGTGCAAGATTATGAACTTGTAATAAGTGGAGTTTCTCTAATAGTATTTCGTTACTGTTCATGCAGGACCACCAAAAATCTCACATGCAATCATTAAATTGCCGTGTTTACTTGTTGAATCGCTGAATGTACCAAGTTCACCGAAGGTGAACCCCATAATAAACGGGGTATTCGGTAATTGTGCCTCGATAGACTGTTTTACCTCGTTCATCGCATTTTTAATTGATAGCATACAACCGCCGCAAAAAATAATAATGGCACCGGTAATATTGTTTATAGCGTGGAGCTCTGCCAATTTAGTCAATGAATTAACAACAATATCGCCTCGTTTGATTAATTGCTCCGGGCTACCTGAGGCAAGATAGACAGTGTCGCCAATATTTAGATTTGAGAATAATTCAAGCGTACCATTTTCAGCAACTGCTGGGTGACTGAGCAGTAACCTAGGTATCTCGTCATCTAAAGAGAGGGCTCTCGCTAAAGGGGTCATTGTTGATTGCGCAAGTATATTTCCTGCTGCCAAATGTGCTAGCCCTAAATTTTCTCGCCATTGGTTATACACATTAAATGCAGGTTGGTGATCAATCGTTTTTAATAAGCGACCATCAACGTCTGTAACTGTGCCCTGCTGGTCTGTTTTATCATAGCCTGAGCTAAACAAACCAAAGGTTTCTACACTTGGGTATAGCACCGCAACAATAAAGCCCTGTTGGTATACGCTTTCATTGTTGCTGAAACACCACTTTGCTGAAATATCATTATCGGCGCAGCTGCCACCAAAAATAGGAATGCGCTTTCCTATTACATCTTGAATGCCTTGCAGAACGGTTTCTTCGTTGCCAGGTATTTGAAAGCACCAAACCATTTTGGGTGCGAGTCCTGTTTTACCTGCATTAGCAATGGCTTTTAATACGGTTTGAGAAGCACTTTGTCTTATGTTTTCGCTTGAATCGCAGCTAGCAACACCATAACAACCCTGAGCGTCTTTAATGGATAATAAACTAATGCTTTGCTCGCTTAATGATAGGTTTTTTTCAGTTGCAGAGCCAAGACAAGAGGAAATGAGTAAGCAATTATGCGTATTTTTTAAAATGCTTGGCTGTGTGTTTATAAGGTAGTTAATCGTATCTGTTGTTGCAAACCCAAGGAGCAAGTCGGGTTTGCCTTTAGTAAATTGATTTATAGGCTGTATAAATTTATCTATATCGCTGCTGTGAGCATGAAAAGTATCAATGGCGAACATAGATGCTCCTTGTGATGGCAATGGTCGAAAAGTACGTTTAAATTATTAACCATTAAAAATTTAGTCTAGACTATTATTTAGTAGTTTGCGTTTTACTAGGGTAATAATGTCACTGATGTCTTAAGTACCTTGCACGTCGCTTTTGTTGTTAAACTTATGTTATTATAGGTTTAATAACAAGCTAAAAATAAAAGTGTGCTAAAAACAGTAAAACCGAGTGAAATTGCGAGTTCCTGCTGTTGAGACAGCTGGTGGGTTTGAAGTTGCTGTACTAATACCTTAACAACCTCAGTTAATTTATCTATGTCTGGGCTAAGTGGTATAGAGGTGATTCGCTTTATTCGTTCTCACGAAGATTTTAGAGATAGTAGCCATTGGTTATTTCGGGGGGCTTAAACTCAATTAATTGATGCCGTTAATACGGGGGATGTACATACATCTAATCCATTTAGTAACGATGCATTGATAAGCAATGTTAATAATTTAATTGGCGATATAACTCTTTTTGGGGGGTAAAGAATGGCTTGTCGAGTATTGTTAGTAGACGATGAACCCAATGTACTAAAATCTTTAAAGCGTGTACTTGTTCGAACAGGGTATCATGTTGTCACTGCCTCTAGTGGGGTTGAAGCACTTGAAATACTAAAGTCCAATCAAATTGAACTTATCATTACTGACTTTAGAATGCCCCAGATGAATGGCGCCGATTTATTACGACAAGTTAAAAATAATTGGCCCGATTGCGTAAATTTAGTGCTGAGCGGTTACGCTGATTTTAAGTCAGTGGTTGAGTTATTAAATCAGGGATTAGTATTTCGCTTTTTAGAAAAGCCGTGGATTGATAGTGAGCTATTGGAGAATATTAGCGAAGCGCAAATGAAATACGAACAACGCCGAGCTAAAAGAGTCAGAGAGCAGTTATTAATAGCCAGTATGTCGGCATTAGTAGAAATAGATAATAACGGCATTATTATTCGTTGTAATGCACCCGCCGCTACCATTATTCCCGATATTCATTTATACGAAAACAAACACTTAGCCAATTTAGATGCCATGCACGACAAATCAGTAAGTCAGTCATTTGTTGATAAGCAAAGTAGTGCACTTTTTATTAATTATGCTAACACCTCAGATCTCACTAAAAGCGAAGAAGTTATGATAGAGCGTTGTTTATCTGACGATTTTTGCCAGCTTTTAAAGTTATCAACTCACACAAAGAGCGTGAGTAATTGTTTTCAGCTTTCAAGCGCACAGTCCGTTGTGACTAACGAGTCTGACTTTTACCATCATTTGACACTTAGCGAAGCGAATAAAGAATATTTTGCTTTAGTGTGTGTTGATATTGCACAATTTCAATTAATCAATGATTTGTTAGGGCCAGAAGATGGTAGCTACCTTATAAAATTAGTTTTAAAAGTGCTGAAAGGGGTGTCTGACAAACCGGTGAAAATTCTTCATAAAAGCGCCGATCGGTTTGTAGTGTGTGTTCCTGATATTAAATCAGATAGTGAAATTTTAATTGATCTAAATAAAGCAATGGATGAACTGAGTAAAATACTACCAAGTAAGTATACGGATGCTCAGGTGCGGCTTTATGGTGTGTATGGGTTGTTCCCCGAAGATAATCTAGAGGGAAAAGAACTCGTTAACCAAATGCAGTTAACTATGAATTACCAAGCAGGTGAGCAGCAGCGTATTTTTTCTCGCTTTGATCCTGAACTAGTCGCAGATTATAAAAAGAATTTTGAGTTAAGCCGTTTGTTATTAACTGCGGCAAGTAAAAATGAAATGTCATTGCGTTTTCAACCAAAAATTGACACTAAAACAGGACAAGTGTTTAGTGCCGAAGTATTAATCCGTTGGTATGAGCCGAAAAAGCATGGCTGGGTTGCACCGGATCACTTTATTCCGATAGCCGAATGCGATGGTCAAATTATAGCAATTGGGCGCTGGGTTATTTCTCAAAGTTGTAAAACGCTAAAATATTGGGCAGATAACCACATTGGCGTACGTGCGCTGGCTATTAATTTGTCTGCAAGGCAATTAAAAGATGATCCAGAGTGGATTGATTACATGCTTGAATGTTTAACGATTAATGGGTTAGAGTCATCACAGTTAATGTTTGAGTTAACAGAAACCTACTTAATAGATGATTTTAGTGCCTGTGAACAACAGTTAGTTAGGTTGAGGGAGCTAGGGTTTAAGCTATTAATAGATGATTTTGGTGTAGGTTACTCATCACTTGGCTACCTTTCTAAGCTGCCAGTAGATGGTGTTAAATTAGATAAAAGCCTTATTACTAATATTGAGTCGTCTTTAGCGATGCAAAGCATGGTTCGTAATATCACGCGTATGTCACATGATCTAAACCTAAAAGTGATAGCTGAAGGCGTTGAAACAGCCTTCCAATGTGAGTTAATTAAAAAGTTAGGGTGTGACTACATACAAGGTTATTACTATTGTAAGCCTTTAGAACAAGATGATTTTTGTCGTTATTTAGACCATTTAAATAGTCAAGGTGTGCAATGAGTTCGATAGCGGTAGTCATATTAGATGACGATGCTTTTTTATTAAAAGTATTACAAAGAACTATTCAACGAAGTTTTGAAGATGTTGAGATTATGACAACATCGGACATAGATGAGTTTTGGCAACTGTTAAAGACCAAGGATGACATAGATTTAGTATTGAGTGATTATTTAATGCCACAAATGAATGGGCTGGATGTTCTAGAGCAATGTATTTCACAAAACCCCTATCCTGTAAGGGCATTACTTACCGGTGATATGTCCCTCAGTACCATGATGCGACAGCCAAATGTCGTTCATGCATATTTGGCTAAACCGTTTAATCAAGCAGATATCACTTCACTTTTTAATAATGTAGCAGCATTAAAGTCATTGCCCTTTGCCTTTAATGTGCGCAGGCAGTTAGGGGCTATGATTAGCTTTCCTGTTTACCCAATCATTTTAAAAGAACTCAGAGACTTAGTACAAAGTAATGAGTTTGATTTACATGATATTACGCATGTTGTTTCTCAAGAGCCCATAATAACGGCTAAATTATTACAACTTGCAAATTCGGCTTATCTTGGCTTTGTTAGGCCAACATCGTCAATAGATGAAGCAGTATCTAGGCTTGGAACAACGATATTAATGGCTATCACCACTTCTTTATTGGTGGGCAAAAATTTTGAATCATCCATTCCTACGGCTGTTCATGAAAAGCAATTGGATATAGCTGCGAATTATGCCAGTTGTGTTAAGCGTTTTGCTAAACAAGTGGGTTTTGATTTGCACGATCAAGAGCTATTATTTTCAGTGGCTTTATTGAGTTTTGTTGGCAAAATTATTTTACTGTCTCAAGGCGAAAGTGAAGCGTGTATTGAATATGAAAAAACTATGAGTGATCAATATACTTGTTCTCACTTTATTTCGGCCTATGTTTTAAAGTTGTGGGGATATGACACTAATATGTGTAGTTTACTGATGAGCTGCCACGATTTGGCAGGTACTGATGATAATACGCTGATCCCGCTCAATCATACATTATTTATTGTTAGACAAATTTTATTTTATGCACAAACACCTTCGCAGCTGCGTTTATATTGTGAGCTCTACGAGGTAGACGCGACACTCTGTAAAGTTATTAGTGAATTTGATTGGGAAAGTTATCTCTTAACTTAATGGTGCATAAAATAGATCTGCAAAATAGCCCGAATTCCAATAATCATCTCTTCACAGACTTTTCTGCTCCTCCTTCCCGCTTTGTATTTTATCGACTTTAGTTCAGGGTCTGTTGACCTTTGCGGATTGAAATTTGTTCGAACTAGGGGCGGTTTAATCGCCCCAAGAGGTTTGTAACCTAGTGGGCTCGATAACTGCTCCTGCGTTATTCTACTGGCTTACATCCATGTAAGAATAAGTAACCTGAACTGTGGATAATAAATCTATCTCAAGCAGCTATTTTCAGCGCTAACTGCGTTGAATTTACTTGCAATAGACTAGCTATTGACGCGTAATTTCGCTTTGTTTTCACTGAAAATCTCTGGCTAGAGAAAATAAACATAAATATCATTTTGATTCAATATTTTAGTAAATCTCTTAACCACAGTTCAGGTTAAGTTAAAACCGAGCAAAGCTTGTGCGTCCTGCTCACGCCCCTTACCACCATCCATGGTGGTAACAAAGCGTAAATCGGCCCTAGGCAGAAGAACCCTTCGGGCAGCGCCTGTTTGGCATTGATGCTGCGTTATCGCCTATTGATGGGGAATAACACCACATAGGCTCTGCCTAGCCTAAATACCAAACAGACTGCGGTAAATTTAACCTTGAAAGATCAACAGACCCAATATGTTCAAAAAAAATAAATCCGTCGGTGAGAGTTCTGCTCTCACTGGCAAGCAATTTTTAAAACGCTACAGTAAAAAACAGTCATTTTTACTTTATGCGGCTGTATTGTCAGGAACTGTCTCAACGTTACTTCTTTTAATTCAGTGGGTTACTTTTAGCTATTTGGCGCAAACCTTATTCATTGAAAAAGCACAATTAAATGATTTATATGGCTCCCTTATCGTGCTTTTTACCTCACTAATTGGCCAACCTTTATTTACAAGGTTACAAGTTCATTTGAGTCAAAAGGCAAGTGTGAGGATCAGAAATGATATTCGGCTATCTATTTTAGCTAAATGGCGGAATTCCAGCCCGTTATCGCTAAAAAAACACTCAGCAGGTGCCTCTGCAACTCAGTGGATAGAAGAAGTTGAGTCTATGGATAGTTATTTTTCTAGGTATTGGCCGCAACAAAACTTAGCCGTTATAGCACCTATGCTTATTTTAAGTGTTATTGCTTGGTTTGATTGGTTATCGGCATTGCTATTGCTTATTTCAGCACCTTTGATCCCATTATTTATGATTTTGGTGGGCATGGGAGCTGAAAAAGTAAATCAAAAATATTCATTGATCCGTCAGCGTTTGGCCGGGCACTTTTTAGACAGAGTAGCAAACCTTGACTATATAAAATTACTGCGCGCAGAAAATGCCATTTACAACGAGGTTAAGGAAAATAGTGCAGGGTATAGAAAAGTCGTCATGAAAACGCTTAAGCTGGCGTTTTTATCATCAACGGTATTAGAGTTTTTTACCAGTGTGGCGATTGCAAGTTTAGCTATATACATTGGCTTTTCTCTTTATGGCGCTATTGACTGGGGACCTGCAAGCGAACTCACTTTATTTTCAGGGTTAGCAATTTTAATTTTAGCGCCGGAATTTTTTCAGCCGCTTAGAAATTTAGCCGCATTTTACCATGACAGAGCAACCGCTTTAGGCTCTGCGAACAACCTCGTGTTATTACTTGATAACGCGCTTGATGATGAAAACAACAATACAAACGAAAAACATACTGTTAGCACTGTCACGCTTGAGGCTAAGCAACACATTGAGGTTAATTTGCAAAACGTAGTCATAGGGTATAGCCGCCAGTCACCTCTTCCTCATAAAATTAATATTAATATACAACAGGCACACATGTTAAGTATTACTGGGCCCTCGGGCACAGGTAAGTCAACACTGTTAAACACGCTTGCGGGGTATACTGCACCGTTAGCCGGCCGTATGAGTATTTATCCACAAGCGGCACCTATTGCGTACTTACCACAACGAGGATGGATAAAAAATGATACCGTTTTTAATAACTTAAAAGCGTTAGCACCTAATGCTACCCGTGCTCAAATGCTTGATGTACTTTGTACTGTTGGCCTTGATAAAGAGTTATTAGATAAACATACGGGGCTAGATACTCTTATTGGTGAGCATGGACAAGGTTTATCTGGTGGACAAATTCAGCGCATTAGCATTGCAAGGGTACTATTAAACCCAGCCCCCCTGATTTTATTAGATGAGCCAACGTCAAAGCTCGATGTATTAAGTAAAAAATACATTATAAGTGCACTCAAAATACTTAAAAAAGAACGCATATTAATTGTAGCCTCGCATGATCCATTACTTTTAAGTATTGCTGATGCCCATTTAGATTTATCGCCTATAAACACGGAAGGTAACAATGAAGTATTGGTTTAAGCTTTTATATAAAAGCCAGCAAAAGCGTTTATTTTTAGGTGTTTTTTGGGCATTGCTAACGGCCATTTCTGGCGTGAGTTTATTAATGTTATCGGGTTGGTTTATTACCGCAACAGCATTGACAGGTATTGCAATAAGTTTAGGTATTGCCAGTATTTTAAATTTATATATTCCGGGCTCTGGTATTCGTTTTTTTGCATTGAGCAGAACCATTTCACGTTATATAGAAAGAATTTATAACCACGACACTATTTTAAGATTAATAGCTGTTTTTAGATTATCTCTTTTTAACAATCTCACTAAGCAGTCTATTGAGCAGTTAAGGGCGCGCACGGATAGCGAGTGGCTAAGTAAACTTACTGTCAATTTAGATGCCCTTGATAGTTTGCTACTTCGTTATATTATTCCGCCAATTATTTCCGTATTACTCATTTTTTTACTTACTGTTTTTACCAGCTTTATTTGGTTTGAATTGGCATTATATTTTTCGGTGTTTTTACTGATCGGCATGACCGCAGTAATCGCGCTTACAATTAAGCTTACAGCTGAGCTTTCTTATAAATATGCAACTATGATGGATGAGTTTAGGCAAAAAATAATTGAGCACCTAAATGGTGCCTTTGAGCTTAAGTCGATAGGTTTAATGCAACAGCATGAGCAAAAAATCGTTAATGAATTGACATTATTTAATAGGTTACAAGAAACCTTAAATGCAAGAATAGCCAATGTTCAGCTGATTTTTGATTCTATGCTAAATATAGCGCTATTTATTGTGGTTGTGAGTGTTTTTTTTGCAGTTAATGAGCAGCTGATAAGTGAGGCACAAGCAATTATGTTTGTAATGATGCTGATAGGCGCTTATGAGGTTATTCAAAGTTTACCTAATCATTTTAGCACTTGGGGGCATACATCGTTTGCTGCGACAAAACTGACAACGTTAACCCATGCTAATGCATCAAAAAAATACCAAGAGCTTAAGCCCCTGAGCGATATTCAAATTGATATACACAATCATATTAAAATACCTAAAAGCCTAGATACACCTTTGAGCTTATCTATAAAACACGGCCAGTGTGTTTCAATTATTGGCCGCTCAGGTACAGGGAAATCAACGTTTGCTAATTTATTAATGGGTATCGAAAGCGTCACTGCAGCGCATGGTGGTATTTATGTTAACCAACTAAACCTGCAGGATATAGCACCTAATAACTGGTATGAAAAAGTGAGCTATCTGCCTCAAAATGATGCTATTTTTTCAGGAACACTTGGTTACAATTTGATTGTGGGTTTAGATAACATTTCAGAGGCAGATATTTGGTCAGCTCTAAAAACAGTAGAGCTATACGAGTGGGCGATTAATTTACCCGATGGTTTAAATTATTGGTTGGGTGAAACCGGAGGGGTTGTATCCGGCGGACAAGCAAGGCGCATTTGTTTAGCTAGGTTATTACTTCGACACCCTGAATTAGTGATTTTAGATGAGCCTTTTAGTAATGTTGATGAGACCATGGCAATGAGAATTTGGGAAAATATGACACCTTGGTTAGACACTAAAACGCTAATAATTTTAACGCATGAGCAGCCCTTATTTTTAAAGGCGCATCAGCAAGGGGTCACTGTTAAATTAGATTAACCTAAGCGTATCCTAATTTTGTTAAAACCATGATTACCCAGAGTTTAGCTTGATTAGTAAATAAATCGCTACGAGCGTTACACATTATGCATAGTAAGCGACACTATGTCATAAATTTCGCCTTGTTAATAATGCATTTGCTTACGCCAAGCGCAAGCAAATGCATTATTAAAAGCCTTGAATGTTACCGGATCATGCAGGCCTTAGTTTCATTCGTTTTATTAAGTGTCCACCAAGGTAAAGCGTAACCCCAAAAACAACATGAGATATGATCACTTTTGTTATAACAGACATAGGGTTGGGCGTTAAGTAACCAGCAATTCCCATTCCCATGCCCGGGTGCATAATAAAATAAGGCACTATCACCGTCACCATGCCTACCGTTATAGCTGGTTTAAATGTTGGTTTTTCAAGCCATTTCAATCCAAATAACAAAAACAAAAGAGCCGCAAATACCATACCTATAAAATAGTGACCAATCCAGCCAGCCATTAGCTCATAAGGAAGCGCTTGCGCGGCTTTTATAGAGGCATGGTAAAACTGACCATCAAGCATATAAAGCATCCATCGGCCTATAAACTCATATTTAGTTAGCGGGGTATCAAATAAGTAGTGCCGGGCTATATTCCAAAGATCGAGCAACGCGGTTGCAATAGCGCCTAATATGATTGAATAAAAACTAAGTTTAAAAAGGTATGCCATTTAATACTCCGTATATCAGTAGTAAAACTGTAAAGGCTATAAAAGTAAGTTAAAAATCATTGAACTTTGTATCTAGTAATATGCTAATTACTCAAAACCCACCGATTCGTTACAATATAACATTTATTTTGGTTGACATCCTTTTGTTTTTGTATTTTTTTAATTAGTTTTATCTAATGTTAATTTAAATATTAAAAATCAGTGGTTTATGTGTTTGTTGTTGGTTGGCTTTTGATGTTTTTAGCCTGTTTTATAAAAACGATGACGCAGTTCGTGTTTTTAAATTAGACATCTCCGTCATTACTTGTTATAACATTTAATTATATTATATTCCTTTTGGTTTATTTGGTGGTGGTATGATTTTACTTGGTTATGTAATGGCCGTATTTATGGGGCTTATTTTGGGCGTGATAGGAGGGGGCGGTTCTATATTAACGGTGCCTATACTCGTTTATTTAATGGGAGTTTCGCCAGATATCGCGACCGGCTATTCATTGCTTTTAGTTGGCGCTACTGCTGCCTTTGGTGCTATTCGCTATTTTCGTGAAGGGCTAGTTGATATAAAAGCGTCAATACTTTTTGCAATTCCGTCAATTGTAGCCGTATACCTTACTCGCGCCTTCTTAATGCCAAATATCCCCGACGACATACTGTTATCGCCAGTGCATATAACCAAAAACACAGCAATTATGGTTTTATTTGCCATTTTAATGTTGGCATCGGCTGTAATGATGCTACGTAAAGCGTACAAATCTCAAACTGCAACGACTACGACAACTAATACCGTAAACCCAAGTTCTAAAACGGCTTTAATAATGACTGAAGGCGCAGTGGTTGGCTTAGTAACTGGGGTGCTAGGCGCAGGAGGTGGATTTTTAATTATACCTGCACTTGTGTTGTTTTTAGGCATGCCAATGAAAAACGCGGTTGGCGCTTCACTTTTTATAATTGCGCTTAAATCATTACTCGGGTTTGTTGGTGATTTACAAGCGGGTATTACACTGGATATTCCACTGCTTGGATTAATGCTAGTTGCGACTTTTATTGGTATGGCTGTTTCAACAAAAGTTGCCAGTAAATTAGACAGTGCTTCATTGCAAAAATTCTTTGCATTTTTCACCTTGGTTATCGCCATTTTTATTATTTCTAAAGAGTTAATTTAAAAGGAACAATTATGAACGTTGAAACATTTTACGACACAACCACAGCTACATTTACTTATCTCATCATTGATGAAGCAACAAGCAAATGCGCCATTATTGATCCAGTGCTTGATTACGACCCTTTCTCAGGTAAGTCATCAACGGTGAATGCAGATAAAGTGATTGAGTTTATTAAAAGCAATAATTTACATAATGAATGGATTTTAGAAACCCATGTTCATGCAGATCACATAACAGCGGCTCACTACTTAAAAACAAAGGTGGGTGGCAAAATAGGTATTGGCAGTGGGATTAAAACCGTATTAAGCACCTGGCTACCCGTATTTGAAATGTGTGACGATGTCCCAAGTGATGGCAGCCAGTTTGATGTATTATTTGAAGAAGGTGATACATTTAAAATTGGTGATCTCAATGTAACCGTCTGGCATACACCGGGTCATACACCTGCTTGCGCAAGCTATTTAGTTGCTAACTCGATTTTTGTTGGTGACACCATTTTTGCCCCACACCTTGGGACTGCTCGCTGTGATTTTCCCGGCGGCAGCGCTGAAGATTTATATAACACCATTCAACGTTTCTTTACCTTACGTGACGATACTAAAATGTACTTAGGCCATGATTACCCTAAGGCCGGTGCATTACCTCTGTCTTGCATTTCGGTTGCGCAAGCTAAATCTGAAAATGTACAGATATCGCCAAGTATCACCATGCAAGAGTATATCGCTAAGCGTGAAAAAAGAGATGCAACCTTAGCTGTGCCTAAATTACTACTCCCCGCAATTCAATGTAATTTGCGCAATGGTCAGTTTTTAGTTTCAGCACAAACCGGTAAACCGTTCATTAAAATTCCTGTAAATGCAATCTAGAGGGAGAGATGTTATGGACATTAAAAAATTATCTAATGAGGTATCAGTTTCACCCCAAATAAGTATTGAAGACTGTACGGAAATATTAAAAATGGGGTTTAAGAGCATTATTTGTAACAGACCCGATGGTGAGTGCGAAACACAGCCCTCATTTTCTTCTATTAATGAACAAGCTCATGAGCTTGGTATATTAACTTATTATCTACCAGTCATTAGCGGTGCTATTACAGAAGAAAACAAGCAAGAATTCGAGTTTGCCCTTAGTAAGCTACCAAAACCTATTCTTGCATATTGCAGAACGGGCACTCGTTCAGGGATTCTTTATTCAATGGTTAGTGCAAATCGTGAGGGTGAACGATTATGACCTTTAAGCGAGTAACACCTGAGTTATCTGTATCAGCACAGATAACGCTGAACGATTTGCAGCATATAAAAGAGCAAGGCTTTAAATCTATTGTCTGTAATAGACCTGATGGTGAGGGGGCTGATCAAATTAGTTTTGCTGCAATAGAAAAACAAGCAAATAATTTAGGCTTAAATTGCCATTACTTACCTGTTGTAAGTAGTAAGGTGACCGATGATGATATTAAAAACTTTGAAAATATTGTTAGAGACTTGCCGAAACCTGTTTTAGCGTATTGCAGAACCGGCACTCGCTCAATTACGCTATGGGCGATGAGCGCACCAAAAACCTACTCATATGAAGAGATTTTAAATTTATCACAAAAGGCGGGATACGATTTAAGCGGTGTTATTAGGCGTTTAAAAAATAATGGTGAAACGCACACTAGCGCCCCTGATTTTTCTTACCCTATTGTGATAATAGGTGCTGGCGCAGGAGGGGTTGCTGTTGCTGCCAGTATTAAGTCTCGTTCACCAGAGAGTGACATAGTAATTATTGAGCCCAACGAAATACATTATTATCAACCAGGATGGACATTAGTTGGCCGAGGCGTATTTACACCTGAGCAAACGGTTAAAACAACAGCATCGGTGATCCCCAATGGTGTAAAGTGGCTTAAAGCTGCGGCAGCTGCATTTATACCCGATGAAAACGTGGTAATAATTGATGGGTGTAGAACAGTAAAATATGAACACTTAGTAGTATGCCCTGGCATTAAGCTCGACTGGCATAAAATTGATGGGCTCAGCGAAACATTAGGTGAAAACGGAGTCACCTCAAACTACCGATACGACTTGGCCCCTTACACTTGGGAACTAGTGCAAAATCTCAAGCACGGTAAAGCGGTGTTTTCCCAGCCACCCATGCCGATAAAGTGCGCCGGAGCGCCCCAAAAAGCCATGTATTTATCATCTGATTATTGGTTTAAAAATAAAGTTATAAATACTTGAATTCAAGTATTAAGTGCAATCATTATGCAGCCACCAGAACTTCTGATTGCCCGGTAAATAATTCATGAGGAGTTTTATATCCTCTTGTCTTTCTTGGCCGATGGTTGAGCTTATCAACTGCCGCCTGTATTTCTGACTCACTTAGCGCCATAAAGTCAGTTCCCTTAGGGAAGAAGCGCCTGAGTAAGCCGTTGGTATTCTCATTTATGCCCCTCTCCCATGATGAATATGGGTGAGCGAAATACACATCCGCTTCTAATTTTTGTGCAATATGCTCATGGTAAGCAAACTCTTTTCCATTATCTAAAGTCACGGTAATAACCTTATCTTTATATGGTGTCATACACTTTATCAGCGCATCGGCTGTTATTTGCGCATGTTTGCTTTCAATTCTGTGAACGATTGTATATAACGTTTTACGTTCAACCATTGTGACAAAGGCATTTTTACGCCCTTTGCCTATCACTGTGTCACCCTCCCAATCACCAATCCTAGACTTTGCATCCACAATACTTGGGCGTTCATCAATACTGACTCGATTAACTATCTGCCCACGTTTATCGTAGCTTCCATAGCGTTTTTATACTTTTTACATGCACGAGTGAGTGTCTTATGTAGTTCACCACCACGCGCCTTGTCCCTGTAAATATATTGATAAATCGTTTCATGATGTAAAACGACCTTTTCTCTAAAGCTAAGCGACCTGCCACCTGCTCTGGCGAAAGTCCGTTAAGCAACAATTTATTAATCCATTCAGTAACTTCATCTGTTAACTTACTTGCTTTGAAAGATGATTTGCGTCTTTGCTCTGCAAAATTATTGGCTTGGTTAGGCCGATAGCCTTTAAGCCCTTTATTGCGTTTTAACTCTCTGGAAATGATGACGGTGAACGAGTTAGTTCATCAGCAATTTGTTTTGGTTATTTCCTGCTTTTATTAACGCGTAAATCTGGTATCTTTCTTCTTGTGTCAGCTGTTTATATTTCATTAAAGCAATTTCCTTTGGCGAGAAAATGGCCGAATTATAACAGCTGGCCATCTAATCTGAGAAATTGCACTTATTATCCGAATTTAGGATAATATAAACATAGCGTTTTATAACAAAGGAGACGTACTGTTTGGTGTTAAAGAGTATGTACCCGCGCTATTAGAGTATATTAAAAAGTACAGCGTCAACACGCACTTTGGTCATGAATTAATTGCGGTTGATGGCAAACAAAAAATAGCCACATTTAAAGTGGTTGAGGGCGAAAACGAATCTTTGCAAACAGTTAAGTTTGATATGTTACATGTCGTGCCCCCTCAATCTGCTCCAGATTTTATTAAAGTAAGCCCGCTTGTTGATGAAAGTGGCTGGATAGATGTTGACCAATTTACACTGCAACATAAAAAGTTTAGTAATATTTTTGCGCTAGGCGATGCAACTAATGCCCCAAACGCAAAAACAGCAGCAGCGGCCAGAATGCAAGCCCCTGTGGTCGCAACAAACCTTTTATATGCAAGAGGACTCTCTAAACATCAAGCTATATATAACGGCTATGGTAGCTGTCCACTGACTGTTGAAGTTGGAAAAGTAGTCTTAGCTGAATTTGGTTATGGTGGTAAAGTAATTAATAGCTTTCCGTCATGGATTATTAATGGTAAACGCCCATCTAGACTTGCTTGGCTACTAAAAGAAAAGTTGTTGCCGCCTATTTATTGGTTAGGCATGTTAAAAGGCAGAGAGTGGATGGCAAAACCAGAGAAGTTATCAGATAAATCAGACTAACAACCCTACTAACTTTGATAACAATAAGGCTTAATAATGAATAATCCTGTTGACTTTTGGGACGACCGATTTGCATCAAGTGACTATGCTTATGGCAAAGAGCCTAATGATTTTTTAAAAGCAAATACACATTACATTACGGGCGAAAAAATATTGTGTTTAGCTGAAGGGGAAGGGCGTAATGCTGTTTATCTAGCCAAGCTAGGTTACGAAGTTACTTTAGTTGACTTTTCAAGTGCCGCCCTTTCTAAGGCTAAAGCCTTAGCACAAGAGCAACAAGTTGAGATAACAACTGTCCTCAGTGATCTGTCACAGTATCAAATAGCTGCAAATAGCTGGGATGCAATTATTATGATATTTGCACACCTTCCACCAGCAATTAGAAGGCAGGTGCATTCTCAGTGTGTGTCTGGATTATCAGAAAATGGTGTACTTATAATTGAAGGGTATACGCCTTTGCAACTTAATAACAACACTGGTGGCCCAAAAGACGAATCGCTTTTATATACTCAACCAATGTTTATTAATGATTTTTCAGCACTTTCATTTATTATTTTTCATGAAGTAGAGCGACAAATAAGTGAAGGGGTTTATCACTGTGGTAAAAGTAATACATTGCAACTCGTTGCGTTAAATCGAGATCATAATTAAAGCTTAAAATTAAAAACACAAACTACATAACCTTTGAATCGATATTATTTAATAACGCTTTAATACCTGTTCGATAGACGTTGGCGCATTCTTGCCTTGAGTTGGCACTTTTGTTAAGTCATATAAACGAGTTAAGTCGTCGAGTGTTTGCCAAAAAAGTAATAGCTGCATGAATGAAATTAGTCGAGTAATTTCAAAATTTTTTATTGTTTGAGATCAATAAAGTAACAAAGAATAAAGTGCATAATTTACGACTGTAATTTTATGCTAGTAATAAGCAATGAGGTTAGAAAGTGGCTTTATTAATAAACAGCAAATGCATTAACTGTGATATGTGCGACCCCGAGTGCCCAAATGAAGCCATTTATATGGGCGCTAAAATTTATCAAATCGACCCCGCAAAGTGCACCGAATGTGTAGGCCACTATGACAAGCCAACCTGCGTGAGCGTATGCCCCATTGATTGTATAAAGCCCGACCCTAATCATCGTGAGAGCTTAGATGAACTGGCGGAAAAGTATGTGAGATTGATGAGTTAACGGCATCGCTTGGTGTATTAAGTTGTGGTCAGTACATCAAACTCTCTTAGTTTATAAATCAGGGAAATAACCATAAGAGTCGTTAATTTCCTGGTTCTGTTGACTCACCCACGTAAAGTATTCTTTATTATCTAGCAAGCTGGCCGCCTCATTATCGACGATTATTATGGCATTTTGGTGCATTTGTAATATAGATGCTGGGCAGCTGGCTGATAATGGACCGTTTACCATATCTTGTATTGCTTGTGCTTTATTTTTACCTGTGGCAATTAATAACACATATTTTGCCTCCATGATGGTCGCAATTCCCATGGTCATTGCCATATGTGGTTGCGGTTCTTGGGGCGTAAATAGTCGGCTGTTATCTTGTATTGTTTGTTTTGCTAAAGATTTAATGCGAGTGCGTGATGCAAAGCTGGATGAAGGTTCATTAAAGCCAATATGCCCATTGCCACCAATACCGAGTAATTGCAGATCAATTCCGCCCAGCTCTGTGATTTTTTTTTCAAACATCGCCCCTTGTTGTCTTGGATCTTGATGACGATTACAGGTGGGTAAAAAGGTTTTTTTTGGGTCGATATCTATATGGTTAAACAACTGCTCATCCATAAAGTAACGGTAGCTATTGATGCTATTTGCATCAATGTCGTAATACTCGTCTAAATTAAAGGTGTTGACTTGGCTAAAATAAACCTCTTTGTTTTTATGCTTTACTATTAGCTGTTTATATAAATCAACTGGCGTACTACCAGTTGCAAGCCCTAGATTGGCATTAGGTTTAGTATTAATTAACTTTTTAATAAGCTCTGCGGCATTGTTGGCAACAGCGGCTTTATCATCAAATATAAGTACTTGCATTTTAGCTCTCGATTAATTGTTTTTTAGCATAGTGATGAACACCAATAACATCGGCATTGGCTCCCGATTTAGGTGCTAATAAATTGACTTGATAAATCTCGGGTGCGTGTTGAATTTTTGCAGCCACCTTGTTAAAAAATAATGGTGCTAAGCCGACACTGCCTCCAATAACAACGTTGTTATTACCAAAAGTAGCTTTCATATTAAATATAAGTTCGGCAACGGCTGCAGCGGCATTGTTAATAATAGGCATAATATCTGGGTGCTCAGCGTAGTCTGTAAATACATCTTTTGCGCTGAGCGTTTTGCCTAATGCTTGGCTTGCATATTTGGCAATAGCAGTGCCAGAGGCAATCGCTTCCACACAGTTCTCTCGGCCACAATGGCAAGCGTAGTGTCGATTTGATAGGGTTTTAACTGTGGTGTGACCCAAATGGGCGCAAAACCCATCGGCGCAGGTTATTATATCGTTGTTAAAAACAATACCTGCCCCAACACCTGTTGAGACGGTGATATAAATAAAGTTTTTATTATTCAGTTGCTCATTTAATACGTACTCTGCCCAAGCAGCTGCAGAGGCGTCATTAATAATGGTGACAGGTAGACCCGTTAGACTGCGAAACTGAGCCTGTAATGGTAATTTTCGACGCACTGATAAAAAATTAACAGCATCAGGACTCACTTGGCCAGTACAGGCAATATTGATTGAGCGTGCTTGTACCACCCAATGTTTAATTTGTGTATATACATAGGGTGCTAAATCATCAATATTTGTATGAATGATAGAGTCTACTTTTATAGCGTCGACAATTTGGTCGTTATCAATAAGGGCACACGCTATTTTGGTGCCGCCAATATCAATTGCAATATCCATATTTAAGCATCGCCCTGAGCATTGTTGATACTGTTTACAAACCAACTGGTGATATGTTCTATCCGGGTAATCGCTGAGCCAACCGTCACACACAGTGCACCCAAGGCTATAGCGTTTGCTGCACGTTCTGGTGAGTTATAGCGCCCTTCAGCAATAACATTCACACCCGCATTGACCAACTCAGTTACGAGCTGATAGTCTGGCTCATCGGGTGTTTGTGCTAAATTTAAATACCCCGAGAGGGTGCTTCCAATAAAGGTGCAGCCAGCCTCATGCAGCAGTTTACCGCCAGTAAAATCGGCGCAGTCAGCCATCGCAATACAGCCTTGGTTATGAATTTCAGCTAATAACGTTAATCTATCCACTGGTCGCGGTCTGTCTGTACCGTCAAAAGCAATAATGGTGGCGCCAGCTTGCGCAAGTGCAATTACATCTTCAACATAAGGTGTAATTCGAATTTCAGTATCATCAAGATCACGCTTTACAATACCAACAATCGGGACATTTACTACTTTTGCCACCGCACGTACATTTTCTATCCCTTCTATTCTTAATGCTTTTGCACCTCCTGCAAGTGTTGCCAATGCCATAGCAACAATATGCTCAGGTTTATCCATTGGGCCATTATCTACAGGCTGACATGATGCAATTAAGCTATTTTTTAACTGATTAATTAGCTCGTTTTCTAATGCGTAATTTTTCATAACTTTCACTCTTGATATTGCTTAGTCTTTCATCGTAAACAAGGTTAATCGGGTTAAATCTTTATTGTGGGCAGGAAATAGTAAGCTAACAAAGTAGCCAACAATTAAGCAGGTTAGAATGCCAATCGTCCCGTACAAGTAGCCGTTAGCCCAGCCATATTTCCAGGCTGAAATCATTAAGCTCACTCCGCTAATAATGCCAACAATAGCGCCAATCGAATTTGCCTTTTTGGTCAATGCACCGAGTATAAAAATACCGCCAAGTGCCCCCATAAACATACCGATAACTTTAAAGTAAGCTTCCATTAGTGAACGGATTTCAGGGTCAATAAATATAAGCCCGACAAGCGTGCCTAAAACCCCCGATACAAATGTTAAAATTCTCGCTAGGCTCATATAAGCTTTCTCGCTTTTAACGAAGTTAAATGGCCTAACAAAGTCAGTAAGTATTGTGGTTGCAATTGAGTTCATACTAGTTGAAACCGTTGATTGCGCAGCTGCAAAAATACCGGCAATAATTAACCCTGCTACCCCAATAGGGAGCTCATTAGAAATAAAAGTAGGGAAAATTTGGTCTATTTGAATACTCGGATCGAGTTTTTCAGGATTAAGTTGATAGAACGCATACAAGCCCGTACCTATACAGAAAAATAATAAGGCGCCAGGGGCAGCAAGAATAGCATTGGCCCAAATAGATTTTGCAGCAGCAGCTGGATCTTTAGTAACCATGTATCTTTGAACAACGGCTTGATCGGCCGTATAACTTGATAAGTTTTGCCCAATGCCACCCAGAATTATTACCCAAATAGATAAAGTGGTAATACTTTCAAAGCTAAAGTCGGTGTTTACAATGGTAAACTTGTCATCTGCAAAGCCTATTTGAATAAAGCTTGTAAAACCATCATCTAACCCAGCAATAATAACAAAAAAACAGACTACAGCCCCAATAAGTAGTACTACTGTTTGAATCGTATCGGTCCAAATAACCGCTTCTACGCCACCTAAAGTGCAATACAATAAGCACAATACGCCCATAATTAACACGCTCTCAGTTGCACTAATTGGTGTCACTGCTGATAAAGCCAGCGCAGTAAGTGCCATTACAATACCCATTCGACCAATATGAAATAATGTGAATAAACCACTGGCAAAAAGGCGTACTGACATATTGAATCGTTTTGATAAAAATTCGTAGGCGCTAGTGGCATCTAGTTGTCTAAAAAATGGAATAGCAACATAAACGGCTATTGGAGCAACGGCAATAATCATCCAAATGCCAATCAGAAGTATCCAGTTTGTTTGATACACAATGGCGGGCAGTGCTATATAGGTTAATGAGCTTAACATGGTGGCATAGATTGAGCAGGCTGCTGCCCACCAAGGAATAGATTGTCCCCCTCTAAAGTAGTCATCGGTATTTTTGTTTTTAAACATAAAATACAAACCAACCATGACAACAGATAGTAAATAAACTACCAATACCAGCATGTTTTGCCAGCCAAATTCACGAGCTGTATTGTTAATTTTGCCTTCGACAAGTGTTGTTTTAGCAGTATTTGTATCGGTGACTAGAGCATAAGTATGCGCTCTATTAGCCACTATGTTATGAAATGTATAATTTGAGCTTTCATAGCTTGACCAGGCTTTTGTGATGGTATTAAACGATTTAGCGTGACCATTTTTTGTAATAATTAATAAATGAGACTGGCCTAAAGCGGAAGCATAAATTAACGAGTTCGTCTCAACAAGTTGGCTAGCTGTACGATTAACGATGGGCGCCCAAGTATTGGTGTCAGGGTTAAATATATGCATAAATAGCGCTGAGTTAGCGTCATAACTTTTAGATGAATAGTTTTCAGAAATGGCATAAATTCGGTCTTTATTTCCATCATTTTGTATTGCTAACTTTAATTGACGAGTCCTACTTGATGTAAATATATCACTGTTCAGCTGAGTCCAATTACGCTGTTCGCCATCAACTGCAATCTTAAAAAAATACCATTGTTGATCGAAGCCAGCTAAATATAAATTGCCTTCGTATATTTGTGCACTGATCTGCTTGAGTGGACGCGGTAAGTTAGTAAACTGAGAGGACACTAATTTTTTAGATGACTCATTCCAATGCAACACATTTACCAAGGTCGATTGAATCGAATCTAACTTCCCCCCTAAAATAAACGTTTTCTTGCCATATTGCAGAGTTATTGCTGCAGCTCTATTACCCTCAGTCGGACTAAGGGGGAGCAGTGAGATAACATTATTGTTTTTCAGATCGAATTTAATCAGTTTGTTGTAATGACTATTTGAAATAAATACCGAGTCATTATTTGCGAAGTAAACTGTATTTTTATTTACTGTTAAGTGTTCAGCTCCCCCCTTTATGGGGTCCCAGTTTAACTGTGTTTGCGCAAATGAATGGCTTGATGCTAGAAGCAATAAAAATGTAATTATTTTTCTCATAGTGCAACTGTATACCTGTTTGTAGTGTATACCTGTTATACCACTAGGTTTGGCATAAATCCATTTTTTTAACATTTAAGATACAAAAAAGGCTAAAATTAGCCTTTTTTTAATTTATAAAGTGTACTTATATCAGCCATAATAATTATCAAAAACATAGTCTATGTGAGCTGAAAGTTGCGCATCTGCGCCCTCGACATCACCATTTTTTATACACTCAAAAATAGCCACGTGATCATCATAACTTTTTTTATTTAATTCCGCGGTATTAATGCGATCTGGACGCGAGTCAATTAGCCAATCCATTAAGGCTTGGTGAACAGCTAAAAAGATGGGGTTACCAGGTATAGAGGCTATCACACGGTGAAAATAAATATCGGTCCGTCTAAATTGACTATCATTTTCGATAGACTTTCCATTTAACTCTAGCGCTTCTTCGAGTTCTTTAATTTGGCTCGGTGTTGCTGATGCTGCTGCATGCCTTACTAAGCTTGACTCAAAAAAACGTCTTAACTGATCAAAATACTTTAAACCATTTGGTTGAGCCAAAAAATCTTTAGACATCCCTGATAGTTCAGCAATTATTGTATCTGCGGATGGGCGGGTAACCCGGGTTCTTTCGCCACTACTTATTTTTACAAGACCTTTGCGTGCAAGTGCTGCGAGTGCATCCCTAATTGATGGTCTACCAACACCAAAAGCAGCCATAAGCTCTCTTTCTGATGGTAAGGCATCACCCTCTGCGATTTCACCTTGCCTGATCATCCGCTCGAGTTCTTCTTCAACGGTTTCAGATAATTTTTTTCGTTCAACTGGGCGAGTAACTTTTAATGTCATTTAAAAACCTATCAACTATTTGGTTATTTACCTATTGTACCATAGCGCGATTATTTCGCTAACTCTACCTAAAATATACCTATTTAAGGGAAAGTTTAATTAATGCAGTCTTTTATCATTGCTAGCGTTTTTTGTATATATTTTATTCTGGTTGCTAACGATTGTTTATTAGGAAGTAATGATATTTTACAGCCGACAAAGTCTAATTTCGTGCCTGCTTGTAATTGCATACAGCGTTTAACTTGTTCTTCATTTAACACAGAGTCTCGATTATTTATACAATCAAAGTCATTGAATTGAGGTGGCATATGGCTATCTTTCCATACACCATAAACATCAGAAGTGTCGCTGGCACCTGAAAATATAAGCCCAGTTAATAAATCAGCCTTAATACACTGCTTTATGTGTTCTACAGGACCATTGCAACTTTTAGCCTCTATTGCCGAGCGTCCCCAGTTGATAGAAATGCCGAGCTTCTGTTTAGCATGCTTATTAACCGTTGTGATAGCATCAATCTCATCTTCAATGCGCATAAACCCCTTTTCACTGTGTTGTGTATTTACTTGAGCATCACAATGTTCAATTACTAGTTTAGCACCATGCCAATCCCATTGTTGTAATTCGTTAAGCGACTTAACTAAGGCGCGAACTGAAGAGGGGACTTGCTCATTAATTGTCGGTGCACTATGGATTAAAACATGGGTAACCATTTGTTTATTAAAATAACTATTGAACTGTTGAATTTGTTGATTCGCTTGTTGGTAAAATTTAATGGCTTTACTTCGGCCTACTTCATTGTCTGAAGCAATACCAAAATAGGGATCTTTCCTAAGTTCGGCCATTGTCCCTGGGATACAGGTAATTACACTGCGCCAATTTGAATTTAACTGTGCATAAAACCATTCATTACCAAACCTGTTGAGCTGCCCCGAAAATGGAATTTCCAACCCACTAATAGCGACGTCTTCTTTTAATGTTTTATAGAAAAGTTGCTCGGTTTGCTGATCCCAACTTGAGTCAGCGGGAACAGATGCGTATGCGCCTGAAAGTATGTCCATATTAATTCCTTTAGTTGTAGTAAAGCGGTAGCAGCAGAGCATAATCAATTTTTATTAGCCTAATTATTATTCTGTAGAACTAAGCATTTGATGTATTGTGGTGTAGCTGTTATACCAGTGGTGTATGGTTAACACAACTACTGATTTTTTAAATTAATAGATAGGTTTAAAAGTGAATATATATAAATACGGTGACGATTCGCAGCAATATGGCCAATTAATTAGACCAAAAAACAATCATTATTTACCTGTGGTTATTGTGATTCATGGCGGATATTGGAAAGATAACCACAGCTTAGACACTTACCCAACGAAGCATATTGTTGAGTATTTAAAAGACTTCAATATCGCTATTTGGAATTTAGAATATCGAAGGATGAATAGTCTAGGGGCTAATGTAACAGCGCCATGGCCAAGCATACTGAACGATGTTGGCGAAGGGGTCGATTTCTTATCAAGTTTAGCTGAACAGCATAAACTTGATTTAAGCAACGTGACACTTATTGGCCACTCTGCAGGTGGGCATTTAGCAACGTGGGCAGCATCGAGGGCTATGATTAATCCATGCTCGATTTTGTATAGGCCGAACTATTTAACAGTAAAGTCGGTGATTTCAATTGCTGGAGTCCTAGACTTAAGACGTGCAGAAGACTTAGGACAGCCAGAGCAAGTAAGTAAATTGTTAAACAAAAACAATAATATAAAAACAAGTGTGGCAAACAGTAATCCTGCTCAGCTAGTCGATGCCAATGTTAGGTATATCATCGTTCATGGTGATATGGATAAAGAAGTAAATATAAACCAAGCCTTGAGTTTTATAGAGTGCGCTTGCTTGAGTAAAGTGGTGCTGCACATTTTAAAAGAAGATGATCATTTCACGATGTTTCCTGGTTTTGCAAAAAATCAGCGGAGTTGGGAGCAGCTAAAAGAGATAATTTATACGGAGTTGCAGATAATAAAGGCTGGTAATTTCAAAGCCAGTGTACTTCAAAAGTAATGTGTATTTTACGCATATTTTCATGTCTGATTTAGCATGTAAGCCCCTTATTAAATAAAAAAATTAAAAATAATCCAAAGATTGTTCGTTGAGCAATTACTGCTTGGCTTATTTTTGAGCAATAAATAAAATGTTTTTGCAGTTATTAAGTGCTTACTTTTATTTTCATATAACCAAATTATTTATTTAATGTGATTTAAATGTTAATTAAAATCTTGTTGAAGGTGTACTGGTATGATGGGTTGATTGTATAATATTTATTCACCTAGTTATATTTACATTGTCATAATGAGAGAAAACCATGAAAAAAAATAAAGTTCAGCATCACTTATCCGCTTTATCGGTCTGTATTGCAGCCGTATTAAGCTCGCAAGTTATTGCGCAAGAGTCAGAGTCAAAAAAAGATATTGAGCGTATTAACGTTACTGGCTCAAATATTTTTAAAGGCAGTGCCAACTTTAGTTCGTCTTCACCGGTTGTTTAGCTAGGTAAAGAAGCTATTGAAGGGGTGGCTGCTATTTCAATTTCCAATACATTGAGCCGATTACCTTCAGTAACTGCCGGTACTAATGATGCATCGAATAATGGCGATGGCGGTGGCAGTTCAGGTATTAGTACCACGTCATTAAGAAATTTAGGCACAGCGAGAACGCTTGTATTAGTTAATGGGCGTCGATATGTGTCGGGTACATCCGCAGGTGATGGCTATGGTGTTGATTTAAATTCCATTCCCACCTCGATTATTGAACGAGTTGATGTACTAACCGGTGGCCAATCTGCAATTTATGGCTCTGATGCAATTGCAGGTGTAATAAATATTATTACCAAAAAGAATTTTGAAGGTGTTGAGGTTAATGTGTTTGGTGCTGATTCAGATGAAGGTGGCGCAGCTAGACAAAACATAGATTTTACTTATGGCAAAAACTTTGATTCTGGTAATGCATGGTTTTCTGTTGGCCTTGCTAATCAAGATGATTTAATGGCTAGGGACAGAGATTTTTCAAGAAATAGTATTAATGTACATGATGAAGACGGTGATGGTCTGCGTGAAACATTGCGTGTTAGAAACGGACCAATGCACGTAGATGGTGGCGCATTTCAGTTTGCTGATGTGAGTATTTTTGGTAACGGTGATGAGTTTAGCCAATTTGCGCCAAAAATAACCGCAGATGGGCAGCTTGATGGTGAGAGTGATTTTTATAATCAAACTTTTTATCGAAAAGCGATTGCACCTTATAAGCGACAATATGCAGCAGCAGGCATGACATTTGATATTTCAGATAAAGTATTTGCTGAGCTTGAAATTAATTATTCTGAAGTAAACTCTTCTACCAATATTGAAACTGCACCTTTGAGTATAGTAAATGATGTATTTGCTGTTAACCGAGGGGGAGTGACGGGAATTGATGTTGCTGATAGTCCATTTTTTAATGGTAGCAGTGCGCAAAGTCAATTATTACCGGCTTTACAAGCGTCGGGTGGAACGTCATTAGATCGGGTAAATACTTTTAGACGTTTAGCTGAGTTTGATAATTTAGGCGTAGAAAATCATCGTAGCACTTTTCGCATTGCGGGTAATTTAGATTATGAATTTGATAGTGGTCTCTTATTAAGCACCTCAGCGGTATATGGCACAACTAATCAAGTACAGAAAAACAGTGGCGATGTAAATTTAGTCGCACTTCGCTCGGCTTTGAATATTGAAGAAGATGGCAATGGTGGTTATCAATGTGCAGATGCTACAGATAGATGGCAAGGATGTGTGCCTATTAACCCATTTGGCACAACTGACAGTGAGTTAGGTTTAGCGGGTGTGACAGGTTTTTCTGATGAGGCAGTTGATTATATTGGTATTTCTACTGGTCAAACCGGGGTTATTAAACAGTATGTAGTAAATAGTGTTTTATCTGGTGAGTTACCTTTTACTCTTAATGATGAGTTTATCGGTTTTGCTGCAGGTATTGAATACCGCAAAGAAGAGGGAGCAGAAACGCCTGATGCGTTCCGTCAAGCAGGTATCACTCGAAGACTACAAGTGTTTCCAACAAAAGGCAGCTTTTATTCTTATGAGGCTTTTGGTGAAGTATTATTACCCGTTTATGATTGGCTTAATGTAAGTTTGGCGATGCGGGTTGGTGATTATTCGTCAATTGGCAATACCTCAACGTATCGTTTAGGAATTGATGCACCAATTAATGATTACGTGCGTCTTCGTGCAAGCCTTTCTAGTGCGGTAAGAGCACCTAATGTTAATGACCTTTACGCTGCAGGATCTGCAAGTGCAACTGGTGGTCATGATGTGTGTGATGGGGTAACTGCAAATTCTACAGGTAATGTAGCTGATAACTGTCGCTCAATAGATTCTATTGCACAACGTATCGCATCAGATGGCTCGTTTACACTGGTAGGCTCTGAAAGTCAGAATGAACGCTTCTTAAAAATGGGCTCTGAAGACTTACAAGAAGAAACAGCAGATACATATACCTTAGGTGCGGTATTCACGCCAATTGATTCACTTTCGGTTTCTTTAGATTATTACTCTATTGAAATTGAAGATGCAATTTTAAATGTAGGTGCTGGTGAGATCATTAATCGTTGTTACGATGTGTCGCCAACTGAATTTGACGCATCGTGTAATGGTAATGTGGTGCGTGCTGTTAACGGCCCTATTTTAAATATTACCTCCAAGGCAATTAATGAAAGTGAGGTTAGAACAAGTGGCGTAGACGTTGAAGTTTTTTACACCATGGATAAGTTAGACTTGAGTTTATCTGCATCTTATTTAGATGAGTATGTGACAACAAGTAAATCGGGCGTTGAGCGCGACTATAAGGGCGAAGTACTTTACCCTGAATTTAGATATACCTTTATCACGACTTATAACGTGACTGAAGACTTTAATTTATTTGCTCAAGTTACCTTTCGTGATGAAACACAAAATGATGTAAATAATGATGTTAATCAAACGCTATCTGATGACATAAATACATTGAATTCAGTTTATTACGTAGATTTACGTGCATCATATAGCTTTAATGAGTCATTTAATGTGTATGCAGGAACCAATAACTTGTTTAATGAAGAACCGGATATTATTCCTCGAGGCACTGTAACCGGTTCTGCTGCAGGTACTAACACTGAGCCAAGGGCTTACGACATCATTGGTCGTCAATTCTTTGTTGGTCTTAAATATAAGTTTTAATTCACTTTTTGTAAAAAAACCTAATCGCTTATATTAGGTTTTTTTCATTTTAATTAAATAGTGAGGATGGTATGCATCGATTAATGATGTGGCTTAGTTGCTTAGTGTTAAGTAGTTTTTTTAGTGTGCCACTTGAGGCTAAAACAGATAGTGTGATTGCTAACTGGTCGAAAGTGGCTTCACTACCACTTTCAACTCAAAAAGGAGAACCGACGGGAATATCAGCAGCCTATATCGGTGTAATTGGTTCATATTTAGTTATAGCGGGAGGGGCTAATTTCCCTTATGGGCACCCTTACTTTGATGGTGCTAGCAAATATTACCATGACACTATTTATGTATACGATATTAGTGACAACCAATTTAAGTTAGTGGCTACCTCTAAGCTGCCTATGGCAATGGGTTATTGCGCAACAGTAACTAAAAACAACCACTTGCTTTTGGTGGGCGGTAAAAATAATCAACAGACGTACGACACGGTTATAGAGTTAACGCTAGATGAAAATCACATACCTCAAACCCAAATAGTCGCTAGACTGCCATTTGTTTGGTCTGATGGTGCAGCCGACATACATGATGGTTTTTTATATCTATTTGCAGGTAATGTAGATGGTAAAATTTCAAATCAGGTCTGTAAATTTTCTTTTGTCAGTGCGCGATGTGACACTGACATACCTGCATTACCCGCCATTGCGCGTACGCAATTTCCGGCGATAAGTATAAACGATGAGTTTATGTTATTTGGTGGGTTCAATCCGCAAGCAACCTCGCATAATTTTGCACTCACAGACGCTTATGCTTTTGATTACAGCACAGCGAGTTGGCGTGCATTACCCAATACCCAACTGAATAATAAAGACGTCACCCTTGCCGGAGGTAGTGCCCTGCGTTTAACCAAAAATAAAATATTATTTTTAGGCGGTGTAAACAAGCAAATATTTGATAACGCCGTATTAAAATTAACAACATTGCAAGGCCAAGCGTTAGCGCAATTTAAACAACAGTACTTTTCTATGTCAGTAGCTGCATTTAAGTTTAACCGTAAACAAATCGTATTTGATTTAAAAAGCGGTACTTGGTCAGCACTCAAACAGCTTGTCCCCTTTGCTGGTGGTGCCGGGCCCCTCCAAACTGCGCAATATCAAGACACCCTATATTGGGTATCAGGTGAAGTAAAAGCCGTACAGCGTAGCCCTTATATATACAGCGCTAAAGTTTCACCCCTTGCTGAAAAATAATCGATATATGGCATTCAACTGCTTATTGATGCTTAAGCACATATTGTTGGGGCATAAAACCACAATTTTGCGAACGTTTTGTTCGTTATAAACCTGTGTAACTAATTAAGCAGTTTAGTTATTAGGATCAAACAGGCTCTTGCAAGTTGAGAGCTTTACTAATACAGAGGAAAGCATAGTGAATATCTTAAGAAAAACTCATAAGTTGTTTTTTCTATTTATATTAATATTTAGTGTTTTTGAATCAAAAGCAACAATATTAAAAGAATGGGATACATCAACTCTTAATTTTAATGGAAGTTCTGAGTATTTATCGCTTGATAATGAGTTCACAGAAGTTAAAAACTTAACAACAGGAACGATTTATACAAAGTTTCAAGCAACGGGTACAACGGGAACTTTATTTAGTATTTCTAGCTCGCTTTATGGCTCCAGTGAGTTTTCGGTTCTTATTAATGGCGATGGAACTTTAAGAGTACACGCAAGAGAGAAAGGCGTTTTTATAAATGATATCAAAACAAACACCTCTTTTAATGATAATTTAGTTCATAAAGCAGCCGTGGTAATAAGTGCGCAAGGCACTAAATTGTTTGTAGATGGTCAGTTATTAATAACAGCGCCGAGTTCGCATTTTTTTAATAGTGTTTCAGAGTTAAATACCATGAGCATTGGTCGAAATGTTGACCAGCAGGGTGGTCAGTGGTTTTTTAAAGGTAAAATTTACGAAACACAAATTCATGATACCGCACTGGATAATGCCCAAGCCTCAACGTTGACGCGTCCAGACAATGTTATTGCCCACTATTATGCAGACTTAAATATTACACCGGAGCAAGCTGGTTGGGTAGATGATTCTTCAATCCAAGGAACCGGTAATTTGATTGATGATGCTGGACAACAAGCATGGTTTGTTAATGGCAGCAATGGGCGTGCTGAGTGGCAAGTAACACCTAGTACGCAAAACAATCTAGATGCAACAACGAACGGATGGACTGTGTCTAGTACATTTAAAGTAAAGTCTGGGTCATATCTAACCAATTATTATGCCAATGGCAGTAAACGATTTTTAGTTAATGTGATGCTCGATAGTAATGGCGACTTAATTGCAGATGTGGAGGGGGATACCCAATATACGCTTGTTCAAGGAGGTGGGGATAAACAGTATCATGACTATCAGATAATATTTAATCCACGCACAAATATGGCTACTTTTACTTTTAATAGTATTGAAGTAACAACTTGGACAGGTTCACAGACGAGTCAAAATGTCATTGTGTTTGGTAACGGTTCTACAGGAATTAGTGGCACAGCAAATTATAAATCAGTTAGTTTTAAAATTAAAAATAGTGATGAACCCATAACTCAAAGTACTGTATTTGAAGGAGGAGCAGAAGGTATAAATGGTATGTCTAACTACCGAATTCCCTCTCTTATTCAAAGTGGAGATGGCAGTTTACTTGCTTTTATTGAAGGCCGTCCAAATGGAGCGGATCCAGGTGCTAATGGTTTAATAAATATATCTTTAAAGCGTTCATTGGATAAAGGTAAAACGTGGTTACCAGTACAAATACTAGAAGAAAGCACGCAATATGACTTCTCAGACCCTAGACCTGTTATCGATAAAAGCACCAACACTATTTTTGTTTTTTATACGCAATGGCAAGATTTATGTGCTCAAAATGGTAATTGTGCTGCTCCGGGCGATCCAAACTACTTATTATATAAAATGAGCCAAGATAACGGGGTAACGTGGTCTGATACTATTAATGTTAGTGCTAGTGTTAAAGATTCTACTTGGCGCTCTATTAACGCAGGTCCTGGACACGGAATTCAATTAAATAGGCAAATTGCTGACCAACAAATACTTAATGGTAGAATGATTTTCCCTGCAATTGTACGTGCATCGGATAGTTTATTTTATGTCGCGAGTATTTATAGTGATGATAATGGCGCCACTTGGTTGCCTGGTGAGTTAACTCCTATTTCAGGCCCTACAGAAGCAGATATAGTTGAATTAGTTGACGGTAAGATTTTACTTAGCGCTCGAAATGATGGCGGCACTTCAGGTACTCGTTATCATTTTTTAAGCACCGATGGTGGTATATCATGGAAGCAGACATCGCACGACCTTAACGTATCTAGGGTCGATATAGGTATTACACGTTTTTCCGCACAAGCAGATGGAGATGACAAAAATCAAATTTTGGCGTCAGGGCCTATTGGTGATCCTGTTGGCAGTAATCGCCAAAATTTAGGAATTTGGATAAGTGAAGATGAAGGTTTAAATTTTAATACACCATACCAACTGGTTTATGGCTACAGTGCTTATTCAGATATTATTACTTTAGAAGATGGCAGCATTGCTGTTATTTATGAGGCTACAGGTAATACACTGATTAAGTATATTAATTTAGAAGTGACTCAGCTACAGCAGTAAAGTTTAGCTATACCTCAATCAACAATAAATAATAGTTTACATTTATTAAAGAAAGGCAATGCAGTAATTAGTACTGCATTGCCTTTTTGTTTATTGCCAAGCGGTAATTGAAGCGCTTTTATTTAGGCAACTTATAACAAGGTGACTTTAGCTAACATGAAGATATCTATTGAATGAGTTAAGCTTATTAGCTATGAAATAGCCGCATTTATGCGGCTCATAGGGAGGTTTAAATTTATTAGTGACTGCTTACTTAAGTTTAGTATGCAGCGCTTTAATAAGTCTTTATGACGGTAAACCTGCGTGGCTCATTTTGGTTACAACATCTTGTTTTTCTTGCTCGCTTAATGCGCGTATTGGTAGACGAGGGTTACCCACATCAATGCCATGTAGTTGCATAGCGGCTTTACCAGCTGCAACACCGCCGTACTGCACTAGCGGGCGGATAATACTAATTACTTTATCCATCAGGGCAGTGACTGTCTCTTGGTCACCGCGTTTAAAAGCGTCAATAATATCGAGGTAAAGTGGTGCAGCATAATTATAGGTACTGCCTACAGCACCAATCGCGCCGACAGCCAACCCACCGGGTAAAAACTCGTCAACACCAAATGGAATATCGAATTTACCATCGCAAGCGCGTTTACAGCGCTGAAATTCGTACAAATCAACATGGTTAAATTTAATCCCTGCAAGATTAGGAATAACCTTGTCGGCTTTGATTAAAAACTGCTCCATATCAAACATCACGCCCGACATGCCTGAGTGATAATAATAAAAGGCTTTGCTAGGAGCTGCTGCTGCAACGCTCGCGCAGTAATTGACTAAATCATCAACAGAACCAGGTTTAAAGAAGCAAGGCGCAATAATTGATGTCGCAAAAATATCTAGTGTTTCAGCGTGTTTGGTCAGTGCTAGCGTATCTACAATTGAGAGTGCGCCGGTATGAACTGTAATGCTTAATTTACCTTTTGCTGCACTTACCCAACGCTGTGCAATTGCTTTACGTTCGTCAACAGAGCAATTAAGGCCTTCGCCAGTAGTGCCACAAATGTAAACGCCTTTAACGCCTTGTTTAATAAGTAATTCTGCTAATTGATCAATAACCGGTAAGTTAACATCTCCATTTTCATCAAACGGGGTATGAGGGGCGGCGATCAGTCCTGTTAATTTATTCATAGTAAGCCTCTGAAATTTTAAAATATTGCTCTGCCGCTGATCCATGTATTTACAACATGTGGCGACGAATGTGTTGAAGAAAGTAGGGTTAAATCGGCATTTGAGCCAACAGCTAATTGCCCGTAAGAATCGGCAATACCTAAGAATTGGGCAGGGTATAAACTGGCCATCTTAAGCGCATCAATAAATGGGATATTTAGCATTTTTACAGCGTTATTTACTGCAGTGATCATATTCAAAGCAGAGCCTGCTAATTGACCGGTATTGCTAGTTAGTTTATCGCCGGTTAGGCTTATTTGATGACCATCAAACTGAAGATGTGTTTGTTCACTACCTATGGTTGACATTGAGTCGGTAACCAACATCATTTTATGTGCAGCTTTGACTTTATAGGCTAATTTGGCTGTGCTTGGATGTACATGATGACCATCGAGAATAAGCCCACACCAGCTCTGCTCATCGAGCAAGGCTGCTCCAACCATATTTGGCTCGCGTGACTCGAGTGCAGACATTGCGTTAAATAAATGAGTAAAGCCGCTAGCACCGGCTGCTAATGCCGCTTGTGTTTGTACAAACGTTGCATTTGAGTGCCCTAGGCAAACGTGTACATTGCTTGCAACTAAGGTTTTGATAATGTCACAGTCGACACTTTCAGGTGCGAGAGTAACGACTTTAATACCTAAATCGTCACGACAATAAATATCTAATTCTTGCTGGCTTATACCGCGAATTTGTTGACTACTGTGAATGCCTTTTTTTGGCTCGCTAATATGCGGCCCTTCAAAGTGAACACCAATAATGCCGGGTGTATTTTGTGCTAAAGCAGTGCTTATTAAGTTTGCTGTTTGCTCTATCTTATTAACATCGCTGGTAATTAAGGTAGGGAGCAAGCTACTGGTACCAAATTTAGCATGCGCGTTAGTCATTGCCTTTAAAGTGTGTAAATTGGTGTCTTGATTAAGTAAATAACCGCCGCCACCGTTTACTTGTGTATCAATAAATCCGGCAGTTAATAAACCACTTACTTTATTCTCAATGGCGCCTTTAATGGTATCAAACGCAATGATTTTGCCATCCTCAATACTGATAGGGTGATTTTCATATAGTGTTTTACCATCAAACAGTTGCTCGGCTATTAGTGTGGTTCTCATGAGAGGGCTCTCGGTTTTTGCTGAAGTTGAGAAAAAGGGCTGAAAATTCAGCCCTTCTTAAATTGATACGTTAAATATCAAATTATTGGCTAAGTTACTGTTAAAATTAAAAATTCAACTTAACCCCAGCATAATAAGCGCGGCCGACTAAATCATAAGCGGTGCCATTTGTAAGCGTACCTTGCTGCTGATATTTATGACCTGCGGTTAAGTGAGGAGGTTGCTCGTCAAATAGGTTAGTAATACCAAAGTAAGCGTTAATTTGATTAGTAAGGTTATAACTAAAGCGAACATCGTTATAAACTTGTGAGTCAATAGAGTTAAGCTCTTCAGTGAGAACTGTATTGTCGTTACGGTCTTTAGCTTCATCCCAATAACGTAGTTGCCAATAAACATTGAAGTCATTGGTGGTGTATGAAGCATTTATATTAAAGCGTAGCTCTGGAAATAATACTTCACCGGCCAGTTCTTGTTTGTCACCTGTTTCAAGGCCTGTAATACTGTAAGTATCTAAAATATTTGCAGCAAAACCTACGTATAAGTCACCATCACCTAAGTCGGTCATGTATGACACATCAATATCAAGCCCTTTGGTTTCAATTAAGTTCTCATTGCCTGAGGCTGCGTTTACTTCAAGGGCTGCACCTGAGCGTCCGTCACGTCGTACTAAGCCACCACAATTAGCGTCAAAGTCACTTGGATCTGCAGAGTAGCAACGATTTAAAATAACGGTTCGGTCAGTTTTTGCAATCGCATCATCTATTTCAATATCGTAATAATCGAGCGACATTTGCAGACCAGAAAATGATTCTGGAGTAAATACGATACCGGCTGTGAACGTATCTGCTTTTTCTTCTTTAACATCGGTAGAGCCGCTTAATAAGCCTGAGGTATTTTGGCGTTCTACTTGGGTTAAATTGAATGCGCCGTCGCTATCAATACGATTTTGGATTGCATTTATTGACCGACAGTTACTGGCAATATTCCCGTTATCAGTATTAGTAATACCATCACAAGGGTCGGTAACTAGTGCTGCGGTGGCCGTTCCGCCAGCGAATAAATCGCTTACGTTAGGTGCACGTACCGCTGTTGCTAAAGCACCACGTAAACGTATGCTATCTGAAATAGGCGCATCTAATCCTAATGTCCAATTTGTCGTACTGCCTACCGATGAATAATCACCAAAGCGGACAGCTGCTGATAGACTTAGTTTTTCATGTAACGGAATATGTAATTCACCGAACACATCAACAACGTCAAAAGAGCCGCTTGTTTTGGCAATTGCCGCGCCACGTACAATACCAGCTTGGCGTAATGGATCAGGAGTTTCATGGCCTTTTTCTTCACGGTATTCAACACCACCCGCAAAACCGATGTTGTCAACGTTATCACTAATTGCATAATCGAGTGTACCGGCCAAAATAGCGGTAACAACCACTTGCTCTATACTGCCCTCAAGGTTAGTGTCAGCCGCTAAGTACTCGACTGCTTCAGCTGAAATACCATCTAGAGCAAATGGATTAAATACTACACAGCCATTAATTCGTGCAATTTCATCTGCACATTGATAACCACCTGCGCCATCGTCTTCTACATTTAAGGCAAAGCGAGCACGGTCTAGGTTTATATCACCATGGTTAGTTTGTTGTTGATCAGTAACGCCATAGGTGCCACTGACGGTTAAATAAATATCATTAGATATATCGTATTCATATTCACCAGCAACTCTAAATGTGCTTCGAGTATTTTCAGCGCCACGATCACCAAACTCATAAAGACGTCTGAACGTTAAGCTTGCATCATCAAGATTTGTTATACCATCTGCAAGTAAGTTATTGCCAAGTTCTGTTCCAGCAAACCAAGGATGGCTGGCGATATCTATACCCGTAGAGCCTCCTTTAGAGAGCTTAAAAATATCATTTCGTGTATCTAGAGGGATTGGTTCAAAACGTGCACGAGAATCTACACGAGCGTAATTAGCAGTGAAGTTCATACGTGATTTATTACTTAGATCAAGAGATAAACCACTGGCAACAAAATGCCGTGTTAGTGGTGCTATCATTGAACGATAATCATGAAAGTTAAACGCATCAGAGGTGGCCGGATCGTCAGTACGAGTGAATAAGCTGCCATCACCGTTATATTTATCTATACGGCCGCCAAAAACATGCGATGAACCAACGTAAGCAGAGGTATCTCTAATACCATCACCATCAGTATCTACAGCATCTTTGTGTACACGAGAGTAATCACGATCACTTGCCATTAAGCCATCGTCTTCTGAGTAGCCTACAGATAACCATGCATTGCCGTCATCAAAGTTTTTACCAATAGAAAACTCAATATCAGTGGTGTTTTTATCACCTTCGCTACTTTGTCCTGCCTGTGCTTTAAATGCAACGCCATCAAAATTTTTCTTGAGGATAATATTGACGACACCGGCAACGGCATCAGAGCCATAAGCGGCAGATTGGCCGCCAGTAAGTACTTCAATACTTTGGATCATGGTTGTGGGGATTGTGTTTAAGTCTACACCATAGCCAGACCCTACTGACATACCAGATACATAGCGCTTGCCGTCAACCAATACCAGTGTCCGTGATGAACCTAGATTACGCAACGCAACAATATTTAAACCAGAGTCTTGCTCACTGATATTAGAGCTTGCTGAGGTGGTGTCTCCAACAATTGAAGGTATTTTAGCCAGTAAATCACCAACATTGACTGCACCTACGCCTTCGATGTCATCTGCGTCTAAAATTTTAACGGGTGAAGCCGATTCAAAATCACCTTTGCTAATGTGTGAACCGGTAACAATTATTTTTTCAACTTTTGCATTTACTGTGATGTCCTGCTCATCAGCAGCAACTGCAGCGGTAGTTAGAGACGCAATACTTATCGCCAGTAGTGACTTAACAAACGTTTTTGATTTCATCATGATATCCCCAAGTAATATTTATATTTTTTATATGCTTATTTTTAATCATCTAAATGAATTACCTTGAAATACTTTAACGCAACAATGATACAGTTAAAGTATACCATTAACCTGTTATACCAACATACCACCTAGGGATTTATATTGTCAAAGCTAAAATTGTTTTTTTACAACCATCCGTTTACATTTTTTGCTAGCGTCTTAATTTTATTAATTTATTTGTATTTAAATATGAGAACCGGATTTGCAATGAGTTAGGGGTAAAAAGGAAATTATGATTGGTTTAATTGTGCCTTTGTGTAACATACCGATTAATTGTATTGATTAGAGTCGTAAAATGTTAAGTATTTCTCTTGGGCCTTTAGTTATTTCCATTTCTCAGTTAATTATTTTTTTAGGGTTAGGCATTTTTTGGGGGCTTACGTATTTATTAACACGCCAACATCCATTACAAAAAGCGATTTTAGACACGGTTTTTAAAGCAATTGTGGTGGGGTTTTTAGTCTCTCGGTTAGCATTTGTGCTTACGATGTGGGATAGCTATCAAGGAAATTGGTGGCAGCTGATTAATATTAGTGATGGTGGGTTTATACCTTATTATGGCTGGTTCAGCGGTATAATTGTTTTAGCGTTATATGCGCGGGGTAAAAAAGCTGTAATTAAAAGCTACGCTATTGCAGGGGGTTGGCTTCTGTTCAATGATCATTCCAAATTTTGCACTTTCGATTTACCAAACGGGTGTGCAGTTACCACAATCAGTTGTGCATAATATGCAAGGGCAGCAGATTAACCTTCAAAACTTTAAAGGTAAGCCGGTGGTGATTAACTTTTGGGCGTCATAATGTCCGCCGTGTCGAAAGAAATGCCGGTGCTACAGGCTGCTCAAAAATAACCCACATATTACCGTTGCGTTTGTTAATCAGGGCGAAGATTTACACACAGTTAAAGCATTTCTTGATGAACAACAACTCGACCTCAACCATGTATTTTTGACCAAAGCAGTAATGTGAGTCATGAATCAGGTGCTGCGGGCTTACCAACCACTTTGTTTTATAATAGCCAAGGTGAGTTAGTCACCAGCCATATGGGAGAGCTTTCTCATGCTAGTTTAGACTATTATATTCAGGCTATTAGTGATAAAAATAGCGGTGTATTGCTGTTTAATCGCGTCATTCCTTTTATGCCCTTTTAATAAGCAGCTAAATAGCAATTTTGCTGCTTTACTTCCTACCTTTATTCGAATTGACTATTTATTGATAAAGTATTCAGTTACTTATCAGTTTGCATTAACAAACTATTAAGTTTTGTTGTGTAAAATACAGCTACTTTTTTCGTATCAGCTTTAGCCGGTACACTCATTTTTAAGTATTAACTGTATTTTAAATGGAACTGTTAAAACTATGACTGCTCATCGGATAACTCACGCTGCACATCACTCTCTTCCACTTTTTATTAAATCAACGCTATGCGTTTCTATTCTATCTGTTATCAATCATGCATATGCTGATGAAGCAGAAGATAAAACATTAAAAAGCAAAGATATGGAAGTGATTGAGGTGCGTGGTATTCGTTCCAGTATGGCGGCTAATTTAGATATAAAGCGTTTATCGAGCTCTGTGGTTGATGCCATAACAGCAGAAGATATTGGTAAGTTTCCTGATAAAAATGTCGCTGATTCATTACAACGCGTACCTGGCGTGGTGATTGACCGTGACGGAGGCGAAGGCTCATCGGTAAGTATTAGGGGTTATCATCTGAGCTAACCTTTACCAGCTAAATGGTAATTTTATTGCGTCATCACCAGGTGAGCCGTCTCGCTCATTTGATTATGCATTACTCCTCTGCCATGATTGAAAGCGTGGAAGTATATAAATCGCCAGAGGCACGTTTAGATGAGGGGGCGTAGGCGGCACGGTATTAATGCATAGTCGTAAACCGCTGAGTATGGAGGCAAACTCTGGGGTAATTAACATTGAAAGCACCTATGCCGATGTGACTGAAGAATCTGAGCCGCAGTTAACCGCGCTTTATTCTTGGAAGAACGAGGCCGATACCTTTGGCGTATTGTTTGGTTATACCTCACAAAACGCACCAACCGGACACTCTCTGGTGGCACAGATGCAAATGTGTGGCGCTTTACGGGTGAAAACCCTGTCGATGTAAATGGCGCGCCGGTTGATAATAATAATCAGTGGGGCTCAATAAGCGATGCTCAGGGTAATAGTTATGACAATGTTTGGTTTCCTCAAGTGGTTCGTGGCTCAATTGTAAACGAATTACGTGAGCGAGAAGGGGTACAATTTAGCACGCAGTGGCGCCCAACCAGCCGTGTTGAAATTGGCTTTAACTATTTTGGTTTTTCACTTGATAAAAATAGAACAGAGTCGGTGATTGATATACCTGAGTGGTCTTTAAATCCTGACTTTTTAACCGATGTAAGTTTGGATGAGTCGGGCACTATTATCAATGGGATGCAATTTGATGCAGCTGCGAGTGGCATAGAAAATGATATGCAATTGCCGTGGATGCGAGGCCGTTATGTGCGTGAAGAAAAAAATAAAGGACAGGCATAAATATTTACAGTGCCTTAGGGCATAAAAATAAAGGACAGGCATAAATTTTTACAGCGCCTTAGTGGTAATTTATTGAATAAATATTTTTCCGTCTTATTAGACGACAAAAGCATGTGTATTTTATTTTAAAGTAGGGCTTGAGAGCATTATTTGCGTCTCATTAGGTGCAAATTTATGTGTTAACTAAAATTCAAAGGTAAACAGAGCCCCGCCTGAGGCGGAAAAATATTTTTCTGCGTCTAAGTAGTTTTATAGTAAAACCACTAAACAACTCTAGTTGTGCCTGTTTGAGTGAATAAGATTAAAACAAGCAATTTTTACTGACTTATACTTTAAGTACGTTTCCTCGAATTAATCATCTTCTATTTATTGATACAAGTTACCTGTGTGGTTTAAGAAAAAACATGCCTGTCCTTTTTAGTTTGTCCTTTTTTAGTTTCCGCTGATTTTGTTGAGAGTAAAAATTTCTTGCCATAATACTTGAGTGTTTTAGTCAAGTATTATACGATTAATACCTGAGTAAATTACTCAAGTATTTGGGGCGAGTGTTGTCTTGGTGTTTACGTAATTGGTGTACTTTGTTTTAAGCAATTAATGTATTGATATAAAACAAGGTAAAGGGGGTTTTTAAGTATGAGCGAACAAATTGAGCAGGTTTTATCACAAAAATATGATGCGGGTTTTGTATCCGACATTGAGTCTGAAACATTTGCCGTAGGATTAGATGAAGATGTAATTAAGCGTATTTCTGCAAATAAAGGTGAACCTGAGTGGTTATTAGAGTGGCGGCTTCATGCTTATCGTAATTGGCTTACTATGGAAGAGCCTGATTGGGCTCACTTAGCGTATTCCAAAATTGATTTTCAAGCTATTTCCTACTACTCGTCACCTAAGAGCATGAAAGATAAGCCTAAATCTCTTGATGAAGTGGACCCTGAATTATTACGTACTTACGAAAAACTAGGGATCCCACTGCATGAGCAACAGATGCTTGCGGGTGTTGCCGTTGATGCTGTTTTTGACTCGGTATCGGTTGTTACTACATTTAGAGAAAAGCTTGAAGAGGCTGGGGTTATTTTTTGTCCTATTTCCGAAGCAGTTCATCGATTTCCTGCGCTCGTTAAAAAGTACTTAGGCAGTGTTGTTCCGCGTGGAGACAATTATTTTGCAGCACTTAATAGTGCGGTATTTACGGATGGTTCTTTTGTTTATATACCCAAAGGGGTTCGCTGCCCTATGGAGCTTTCTACTTACTTTAGAATTAACGAGCAAAATACGGGGCAATTTGAACGTACGTTAATTATTGCAGAAGAACAAAGCTATGTGAGCTATTTAGAAGGGTGTACGGCGCCTCAGCGCGATGAAAACCAATTACATGCAGCGGTGGTTGAGCTGATTGCGTTAGATAACGCGCAAATAAAATATTCAACGGTGCAAAATTGGTACCCGGGTGATGAAAATGGCAAGGGGGGCATTTATAACTTTGTAACTAAGCGCGGTATTTGTCATACCAATGCAAAAATCTCTTGGACACAAGTTGAGACAGGCTCGGCCATTACTTGGAAGTACCCAAGCTGCATACTCAAAGGCGATAACAGTGTTGGTGAGTTTTATTCTGTTGCATTAACTCGTGCAAAGCAGCAAGCAGATACTGGCACAAAAATGATTCATTTAGGTAAAAATACTAAATCGACCATTATTTCAAAGGGGATCAGTGCGGGTAATAGTAATAATGCTTATCGTGGGTTAGTGCATATGGGCGCTAAAGCCGACGGGGCTCGTAATTTCACTGAGTGTGATTCATTGCTTATTGGAGATCGTTGTGGGGCGCATACATTTCCTTATATTGAAAGTCGTAATCCGTCCGCCATTGTTGAGCATGAAGCCACCACGTCAAAGGTAAGTGATGAGCAGCTATTTTTATGCAAGCAACGTGGTCTTGACGCAGAAAAAGCCGTTTCTATGATTGTAAATGGCTTTTGCAAAGAGGTTTTTAAAGAGCTGCCAATGGAGTTCGCTGTTGAAGCAGGTAAGTTACTTGAGATTAGTCTTGAAGGGTCAGTAGGATAAAATAATGCTTAAAATTAATGATTTACACGCTAATGTTGAAAATATAACTATATTGAAAGGGCTTAATTTAGAGATTAAGCCAGGTGAAGTACATGCAATTATGGGCCCAAATGGTGCAGGAAAAAGCACATTAGGGTATGTGCTATCTGGGCGTGAAGGTTATGATGTGTCTGCAGGGAATGTAATATTTAATGATGAAATGTTACTTGATATGGATATTGAAGAACGAGCAAAAAAAGGCGTATTTTTAGCTTTTCAATACCCGGTTGAAATACCTGGTGTCAGTAATATGGAATTTATGAAAGAGTCGGTTAATGCCATGCGAAAACAGCATAGCCTAGAGCCATTAACGGCGGCCGAGTTTTTAAAAAAGGCAAAACATGCATGCGCTCAAGTACAACTTCCTTTGGATTTTTTAAAGCGCGGCGTAAATGAAGGTTTTTCTGGCGGTGAAAAAAAACGCAATGAAATTATGCAGATGATTTTGCTTGAACCCTCGTTGTGCATTTTAGATGAATCTGACTCGGGTTTAGATATCGATGCCTTACAAGTTGTTGCTAATGGAGTAAATAGTCAGCGCGATGGTAAACGTAGTTTTATAGTTATTACTCACTATCAGCGTTTACTTGATTTTATTGAACCTGATTATGTGCACATTTTAGCTAATGGGAAAATTGTTAAAAGTGGTGATGCGACATTAGCTAAAGAAATTGAAAAGCAAGGCTATGCATTTTTGGGTTTAGACACCTCTGAGGAGCCAAATATATGAATCAGTGGTTGCAGCAGGTAATAGAGCATGGTCAATCTTGTGATGATTGGTTGAGCCCGTTAAGGGCGCAGTCTTTAGCTAAATTACACACAATGGATTGGCCGCATCGGCGTATTGAACGTTGGAAGTATACCTCTTTAAACGCATTTGATGACCTTACGCTTAATCGCGATACGGCGGTAAAAACAGCCCCTCCTGGTGCTATTGAAGGGCTCGATAGTATTGATTTGGTGTTTATAAATGGCATATTGCACACAGATTTAAAAACACAAGTATTGCCTAAGGGGCTGCGTATTAGTGGCTTGTTAGAAACGCCTAAGAGCGAGCAAGATGTGGCTAACAATATATTTAATAAGGTAAAACCTGAGCATCATTTTTTTGGGCTAGTCAATGATGTGTTGGCTCAAGATGGGCTGATTATTGATATAGAAGCCAACACTAACATTGCAAAACCTATTCGTGTTGTTTCAATGAGTACAGATAAGCAAGGGTCTCATCAGCGTATTTTAGTGCGGGTTGGCGCCAATGCTAAAGTTACTATTATTGAACAAGAACAGGGCGATGCTGCGAGTGTGAGCACCTGTTTTGCCGAATACGACATAGGTAAAGAGGCTTATGTAGAGCATTACCGTTTTGCAATGCAAAGCGCAGAGGCGATGTACTTTGGTGGTTGCCATTTTAGTTTACAAGACCATGCTCAGCTTAATTCAACATTAATTGCTTATGGTAGTGCGCTTTCGCGTATAGATGTGGATATTGTGCACAATGGGCAATATACACAGGCAAAATTTAATACCCTGTATTTGCTTGGGCAAAGTGAGCACTTTGATCTACACAGCACGATTGAACATGCAATGCCCAATGGTACGACCGAAGAAAATGCGCGCGGTATTATTGGCGATAAGGCAAAAGCGGTGTTTAACGGGCGGATCCATATTCATCGTGATGCACAAAAAACACGTGCTGAATTAAATAATCGAAATTTACTATTATCGCGTCGGGGACAGGTTAACACTAAGCCAGAACTTGAGATATACGCTGACGATGTGCAATGCGCACATGGTGCCACCATTGCCGAAATAGAAGAGGACGCGCTGTATTACTTACGTTCTCGTGGCATAGCACGTGCAGAGGCTTTAGTGATGTTGAACTTTGGTTTTATTCAACAATTAATAAATGATATACCCAACAAGCACATTGCCCAGTGGTTGGAGCCTAAATTGAAATCTCGTTTTGTAAAGATGCAAGTGATATGAGTATGTCTTCTTTAAATATAGCGCAATTGCGAGCTCAGTTTCCTATTTTGCAGCAGCAAGTTAATGCCAAGCCGCTAATATACTTTGATAATGCGGCTACAACCCAAAAACCTTATGCAGTGATTAATGCGATAACCGATTTTTATACTCAATGTAATGCCAACGTTCATCGTGGAGCACATCATTTGAGTAATGAGTCGACCACCCGCTTTGAACACGCGCGTGATACAGTAGCCTGTTTTATGCACGCGGCTAATCGCAAAGAAATTATTTGGACAAGTGGCACCACTGAGGGCATAAACATTGTAGCGCATGGTATAGCAAAACAGTTGCGCCCAGGCGATGAAGTGCTTGTTACACAAATGGAACACCATGCTAATTTAGTGACCTGGCAGCAGGCATGCGCGCAAAGTGGCGCTTCGCTTAAAATTGCGCCAATTGATGATGACGGTACACTCAATATTGATGCATTTGTAGCGCTGTTATCAACAAATACTAAGTTGGTTGCTTTTCCTCATATTTCTAATGCGCTTGGCACAATTAACCCCATTAAGACGCTTACCGCACAAGCTAAAAAAGTAGGAGCCTTGGTGCTGATTGATGGTGCGCAAGGTATTGCTCACGCAAAGGTAGATGTAGTTGATATTGGGTGTGACTTTTATGTGTTTTCAGCGCATAAGCTGTTTGGTCCAACCGGTATTGGCGTGCTGTGGGGAAAAGAGTCTGTTTTGAAAAACTGGCCAGTTTGGCAAACGGGTGGCGAAATGATTGCCAATGTTACCTACGAAACCGCTACATGGGGAGAGTTACCGAATCGTTTAGAGGCGGGAACGCCTAATATTGCCGGTGCAATTGGTTTAGCAGCGGCAGTTGAGTGGTTTTCTCAACTGGACTTGCACGCTTTGCAACATCATGAGCACGCATTATTGAAGCACGCAACCGAGCAGGCACATAACTTTGATGGGTTAACTATTGTGGGGAATGCACCTGAAAAAGTTGCCGTGTTAAGTTTTGTGTTACAAGGGTGCCACAGTGCTGACATTGGTTTTTTACTTGATCAGCAAGGCATTGCTATTCGCAGTGGTGATCATTGTGCGCAGCCTCTTATGCGGCGTTTAACGCTACCAGGTACTGCAAGGGCATCGTTTTCGATTTACAACACAATAGAGGAAGTTGACGCATTTTTTATTGCACTTAAAAAAGTGCACCAAATGCTCATTTGAGGAAATGATAATGAATGTAGAAATGTTTACACCAAAAAATAGCCACAGTGCTCCTGTTACCTTATCAGAGTCTGCAATAAACTATTTTGAGGGGAAATTAAAAAACAGTCCTGATCATGTATTGCGATTAAGTACCAAAGCAAGTGGTTGCACAGGTTATGCGTATGTGCTGGATGTGGTTGCAAAGCCTCAAGTACACGATACCGTGATTAAGGCAAGCGATAAACTCACCTTAGCCGTTGCATTAGACGCTATGGCATTAGTTAAAGACACTGAAATTGATTACGTCAAAGAAGGCGTTAATGGGGTAATTAAATTTAATAACCCCAATGTAGTAAATGAATGTGGTTGTGGTGAAAGTTTTAATGTTAGCTAAAGCTTACCCTGAGTTGCACATTAAAGAGGCTTAATACATGCAGCAAAAAATAGTTGTTTTAACGCGTGAGTGTAAGGCGCGCAGGGTGCCAAATGGTGACTTAGTAATTATACCTAAAGATGAGTTTGTTAATATAAACCAAGATTTGGGCGGAAACTACACCGTAACGTGGCAAGGTAATATGTTACGCATAGATGGCACTGATGCTGATGCATTAGGGCGTACACCGCAAACGTTAGATTTTCCAACGCCACAAGATGGGCGCATATATTATGAGCATGTTTTACAAGCCTTAGAAACCATTTACGACCCTGAAATCCCCATTAACTTGCTATCGCTTGGGCTAATTTATAATGTGCAAATAGATCAAGACGCTCAAACGGTTAATATTGATATGACCTTAACAGCGCCTGGCTGCGGTATGGGGCCTGTATTAGTAGGTGATGTGGAATATAGGTTAGCCATGGTGCCAAACGTAAAAAAGGTCAATGTTAGATTAATATTTGATCCACCGTGGTCTCGCGAAATGATGAGTGAAGAGGCGCAACTTGAAGCAGGTGTGTTTTTTTAATTTTTTAAACATGAGAGTACCTAATGAGTTTACCAACGCGCGATGACATTATTGATGATATGGCTTTTTTTGATGATTGGGAGCAACGCTATCAATACATAATTGACCTAGGAAAAAGTATTTCTCGTATTGATGAGAATGAAAAAACAGATGAAAACGTAGTAAAAGGTTGCCAAAGTAAAGTGTGGTTAATCAGCAACCTCGATGACGGCATTTTATATTTTAAGGCAGACAGTGATGCGGTAATTATCAATGGCCTACTAGCGTTAGTTATGGTGGTGTTTAACAACAAAACCCCCAAAGATATTTTGGCAGTTGATATTGATGAGTACTTTAAACAATTAGATCTTGAACGGCATATAACACCCAGTAGAGGGAATGGCTTAAAAGCCATTGTGGCTAAAATTCAGGCCATTGCCAATTCGTATGCTAACTAATTTAACCTCTTAATAATAAAACCATTTATAGCTAAATAGATAGAGTAATAGCGAGTAAACAACTCGTTTGAACACGCAAACAAGTGTTTATTTAAACGTGTTACAGGAGTGTTTAATGAGAAGTAGCATCACAGAAACAGTAACAAGTATTCATCATTGGAATAATACCTTGTTTAGTTTTAAAACCACGCGTAGCCCCTCATTTACGTTTGAAAACGGCCAGTTTGTGATGATTGGTATGGAGGTAGATGGTAAGCCATTAATGCGCGCTTATAGTATTGCCAGCGTTAATTATGAAGATGAACTCGAGTTTTTTAGCATAAAAGTGCCTCATGGTGCGCTGACATCACGATTACAGCACATAAAAGTGGGCGATCAGCTTATGCTTTCAACACGCACAGCAGGCACTTTAGTACCTGGCTATCTTACACCCGCCAAGCACCTGTATTTACTTGCAACCGGCACAGGCTTGGCGCCATTTATGAGTATTATTAAAGATCCAGATATTTATGAACAATATGAAAAAGTAATTTTAGTGCATGGGGTACGCTATATTTCAGAACTTGCCTACCAAGACATTATTTGTAATGAGTTACCTAACAATGAGTATTTTGGTGAGTGGGTAAAAAATAAACTTATTTATTATCCCACTGTAACGCGCGAAGCATACAGCACTGCTGCGCACCAAAAAAGAATTACGCATTTATTAATAAATAATGAATTAACACAAGAAATTGGCTTACCAGCACTTAATCCTACTTCAGATAGAGTAATGTTGTGCGGAAATCAAGCAATGATAGATGACACAATGACGATTTTAAATGACTTAGGCTTTGTAAAGGCGACATCGCGTAAACAAGGCGATTATGTTATTGAACATGCCTTTATAGAAAAATAATAGTACGGCATAAAAATAGATCACGGCAAAGAAAAGCTAAAGTATGACCCTAACAAGAGTTATACAATAATTATTGTGCTCATTGATTTAAAATATTAAAGGTTTTAAACATGAATAAACCCGCAAAAATAGAACCCGGTGTAAAACTACGTGACGCTGAGAAAATGGCGCTAATACCGGTTAAAATATTACCCACAGAGAAAACCGACATGCTGCCAAAGCCCTCTTGGCTTAAAATTCGTTTGCCTAAGTCAACCGAGCGGATTGACGGTATTAAACAAGCCATGCGTAAGCATGGCCTTCACTCGGTATGTGAAGAAGCGTCGTGCCCTAACTTATCAGAATGTTTTAACCACGGCACCGCCACTTTCATGATTTTAGGGGCTATTTGTACACGTCGTTGCCCATTTTGTGATGTTGCACATGGCCGTCCATTAAAGCCCGATGCCGCAGAGCCTGAAAAGTTAGCACTCACAATCAAAGACATGAAACTAAGCTACGTCGTGATCACTTCGGTAGATCGTGATGATTTACGTGACGGTGGCGCTCAACATTTTGCAGATTGTATTCGCGAAATTCGCAAACATAACCCTAACATTACCATTGAAATATTAGTCCCTGATTTTCGTGGCCGAATGGACAAAGCGCTGGAAATTTTAATTGAAACGCCGCCTGATGTATTTAATCACAACCTAGAAACCGCACCACGTTTATACAAATTAGCGCGCCCTGGTGCCGATTATAAATGGTCACTTGAATTATTACGCCGCTTTAAAGAAGCGCATCCTGAAGTTAAAACTAAATCAGGGTTAATGGTTGGTTTAGGCGAAGAAATTAGCGAAATTGAAGAAGTGCTGCGTGATTTACGTGAGCACAACGTTGACATGCTAACCGTAGGCCAATACCTACAACCTTCTAAGCATCACTTACCTGTAAAACGCTACGTACCGCCGGCTGAGTTTGATGCACTAAAAGCGTATGCTGATGAAATTGGTTTTACCCACGCGGCGTCTGGCCCGTTTGTACGCTCAAGCTACCACGCAGATCAACAAGCAGCGGGTAAAGACGCTGTGAATTTCAATCCAGCAAGCTACTAAACAATGGTACTTTGTACTACATCGTTATGATGTACTGGAAGCTAGATAAATAATGGCGGGTAATATTCCTAAAAGAGAAAGTTTCCCGCTGAAATAAAATAGTCAATAAGATGGGACCAATAAGATGGGACAGGCATAAAAAAAATAAAATAGGACAGGCATAAAACAAATAAAATGGGACAGGCATAAAATAATAAGGTAAGACAGTCATAAAAAATTTGTAAAACACCCAAACTAAACTACTGTTATTATATCCAGTTAAAATAGTGGTTATTAGCATGACAAGAGCGAGAAAATGCCTGATTGATTTGGCCTCAACATCTTATTATCACTTAACTGCTCGATGTGTAAGGCAAGCCTACTTATGTGGTGACGACCCTTATTCGGGTAAAAACTTTGACCACCGCAGAACATGGCTTATTGAGCGGATTAAGCATTTAAGTACCATATTTGCCATAGACATTGCCGCCTACGCTGTAATGAGTAACCACTACCACCTTGTTGTAAAAGTTAATCGTGCACATGCACTGAATTGGAGTGACGATGAGGTTATTACTCGCTGGTATAAGTTGTACCGCGGCCACTTACTTGTAGACCAACATACACAAGGCCAACAGTTAGATGCCATAAGCAGGCGTCATTTTGATGAAATCATTGCAACATGGCGAGCACGGCTGTACGACATTAGCTGGTACATGAAAAACCTAAATGAGCATATTGCGCGTGAAGCAAATAAAGAAGATAACTGCACAGGTAAATACTGGGAAGGGCGCTATCAATCGCAAGGACTTTTAGACCATGCATCAATTATACGCTGCATGGCGTACGTAGACCTAAACCCTATCAGAGCAAAAGCTGCCGATAGCCTTGAACACAGCGACTTCACCTCAATACAAGAGCGCATTCTTCATTTTCAAGCACTACAGAACAACAGCAATAACAACAGCAATAACAACACGTTTAACGTTAATAAAAAACAAGATGACTCCCAACACTTAGCTCAGCCTGCACAATTAAAGCCATTTGCAGGTAACCATGTTGAACACGCAATCCCCTTTGCCTTAAGTGATTATTTAGCATTAGTCGATTGGAGTGGCAGGCAAATAAACCCACAAAAAGCAGGGCATATTGATAACAGTACTCCCAAAATACTCACAACCTTAGGCGTGGACGAAGCAGTATGGATGGATTCAATAAAACATTTTAGACGCCAATATTCACATTTTGCCGGCGCCCCGCAGCGCTTAAAACTGCACGCTGCAAAAAACGACATGAAGTGGTACAAAGGCACCGGTTAAAACCAACCAGTCTAGGTCTGTTTATTATTTAAACGTTTAGTATGCGCGTTTAATTTCACCTGCCTGCAATTTCACTTTAGTACCTTAATAACTTAATAACTTAATAACTTAGCGAATATTTATAAATCATGTGATTTTTGACATGCAAACATGTTTATATTATCAATGAAATTTAAAGCAGCTGATTTTGAGCAATAATTTATGCCTGCCCTAAAATAAAAGCATTCTCATTAAAAAATTAAGTAAGTGTTATGTTATTCTCTTTTTATTAATTAACGTTTGAATACGATTTATTTAGTATTTAAACACACTAAATAAGACGCTAGTAATGTTAAGTATTTCTCTTGGGCCTTTGGTTATCTCTGTTTCTCAGTTAATTATTTTTTTAGGGTTAGGTATTTTTTGGGGGCTAACGTATTTATTAACACGGCAAAATCCATTGCAAAAAGTGATTTTAGACACGGTTTTTAAAGCAATTGTGGTGGGGTTTTTAGTCTCTCGGTTAGCATTTGTGCTTACGATGTGGGATAGCTATCAAGGAAATTGGTGGCAGCTGATTAATATTAGTGATGGTGGGTTTATACCTTATTATGGCTGGTTCAGCGGTATAATTGTTTTAGCGTTATATGCGCGGGGTAAAAAAGCTGTAATTAAAAGCTACGCTATTGCAGGGGGGGTTGGCTTCTGTTCAATGATCATTCCAAATTTTGCACTTTCGATTTACCAAACGGGTGTGCAGTTACCACAATCAGTTGTGCATAATATGCAAGGGCAGCAGATTAACCTTCAAAACTTTAAAGGTAAGCCGGTGGTGATTAACTTTTGGGCGTCGTGGTGTCCGCCGTGTCGAAAAGAAATGCCGGTGCTACAGGCTGCTCAAAAAAATAACCCACATATTACCGTTGCGTTTGTTAATCAGGGCGAAGATTTACACACAGTTAAAGCATTTCTTGATGAACAACAACTCGACCTCAACCATGTATTTTTTGACCAAAGCAGTAATGTGAGTCGCGAATCAGGTGCTGCGGGCTTACCAACCACTTTGTTTTATAATAGCCAAGGTGAGTTAGTCACCAGCCATATGGGAGAGCTTTCTCATGCTAGTTTAGACTATTATATTCAGGCTATTAGTGATAAAAAATAGCGGTGTATTGCTGTTTAATCGCGTCATTCCTTTTTATGCCCTTTTAATAAGCAGCTAAATAGCAATTTTGCTGCTTTACTTCCTACCTTTATTCGAATTGACTATTTATTGATAAAGTATTCAGTTACTTATCAGTTTGCATTAACAAACTATTAAGTTTTGTTGTGTAAAATACAGCTACTTTTTTCGTATCAGCTTTAGCCGGTACACTCATTTTTAAGTATTAACTGTATTTTAAATGGAACTGTTAAAACTATGACTGCTCATCGGATAACTCACGCTGCACATCACTCTCTTCCACTTTTTATTAAATCAACGCTATGCGTTTCTATTCTATCTGTTATCAATCATGCATATGCTGATGAAGCAGAAGATAAAACATTAAAAAGCAAAGATATGGAAGTGATTGAGGTGCGTGGTATTCGTTCCAGTATGGCGGCTAATTTAGATATAAAGCGTTTATCGAGCTCTGTGGTTGATGCCATAACAGCAGAAGATATTGGTAAGTTTCCTGATAAAAATGTCGCTGATTCATTACAACGCGTACCTGGCGTGGTGATTGACCGTGACGGAGGCGAAGGCTCATCGGTAAGTATTAGGGGGTTATCATCTGAGCTAACCTTTACTCAGCTAAATGGTAATTTTATTGCGTCATCACCAGGTGAGCCGTCTCGCTCATTTGATTATGCATTACTTCCCTCTGCCATGATTGAAAGCGTGGAAGTATATAAATCGCCAGAGGCACGTTTAGATGAGGGGGGCGTAGGCGGCACGGTATTAATGCATAGTCGTAAACCGCTGAGTATGGAGGCAAACTCTGGGGTAATTAACATTGAAAGCACCTATGCCGATGTGACTGAAGAATCTGAGCCGCAGTTAACCGCGCTTTATTCTTGGAAGAACGAGGCCGATACCTTTGGCGTATTGTTTGGTTATACCTCACAAAAACGCACCAACCGGACACTCTCTGGTGGCACAGATGCAAATGTGTGGCGCTTTACGGGTGAAAACCCTGTCGATGTAAATGGCGCGCCGGTTGATAATAATAATCAGTGGGGCTCAATAAGCGATGCTCAGGGTAATAGTTATGACAATGTTTGGTTTCCTCAAGTGGTTCGTGGCTCAATTGTAAACGAATTACGTGAGCGAGAAGGGGTACAATTTAGCACGCAGTGGCGCCCAACCAGCCGTGTTGAAATTGGCTTTAACTATTTTGGTTTTTCACTTGATAAAAATAGAACAGAGTCGGTGATTGATATACCTGAATGGTCTTTAAATCCTGATTTTTTAACCGATGTAAGTTTGGACGAGTCAGGCAGTATTATTAATGCAATGCAATTTGATGCTACCGCTGGTGGCGTGCAAAATGATATGCAATTGCCTTGGATGCGAGGCAGTTATGTGCTTGAAGAGTCGACCTCAGACACCTTTGATTTTAATTTAACCTACGAAGGCGATTATTTTAAAGCCCGTTTTGTGGCAGGTAATACGCGCTCTGAAGGCGGGCCAAAGGAGAGTTGGGAAGCGGCGTATAAAAGTTCAAACGCCGGTGAAAATGAAAGCCGTATAGAAAATGCATCGCAAACAGCGGGTTGGCAAATTAATGAAAACGATATTAGTTTAAATATAGACCCTAATACGCTAGCTAACTTACTAAATGGTGTGGGCGGTGGGCGCGATCCGGGCTCGTCAAATTCAAGTTTTGTGCGTAGTGAACTCGAAGAAGATTACTACCAAGCTGACTTTGATATTTATACTGATTGGAGCATTTTAAGAACAATTAAAACCGGCGTAAAGTACCGAGAAGCTACACTGCATCGCGAAACTGGTAATACCTTCTTTTTAGATCCTAATTTTGATATTGCTGCAGCAGAGGCCAGCGAGGGGGGGATCACACGTTTTGACAGTTATCAGTGGAATAACGGTATGCCACTAGCACAAGATGTGTTTATTAACGAAGGTAACATTGCTGGTGGTTTTAATATAAACCAAATGCCTGGTATTGATTGGCAAAAATATCGTGACATTGTGACCAGTGATTATGTGCCGTATACACGCAAAGAAGATAACTTTATCTATGATATTGAAGAGCAAATAGCGGCGTTTTATCTGCAAGGTGACTTTGAGTTTAATAGCGTGCGCGGTAATTTAGGGGTGCGCGTGGTACGCACTAAAACCATGACATCATCAACCGACCTATATACTTATTTATTAGATCATACCAATGATGACACCGGCGAGCCGGTAACCGGAGATGATAGATTTGTTGAAGACTATCAACTTATTACTCAAGAGAGTACCTATACTCAAATTCTTCCTAGCTTTAATATTGCATGGGATATAAGTGATGATGTGGTGGTGCGCGGCGCAGTTGCTAAAGTAATGTCACGACCAGATTATGGCGATTTAGGTGCACAACAACGCATTACGTTTGTCTCAGATGAGTGGGCAGACGATAGAGCTGAGTTTAATGAAATTCCGGGTTTTAGTGGCAGTGGCGGTAATAAAAACTTAAAGCCATTTGAGTCGGTGCAAGCTGATTTATCTATTGAATATTATTACAGCGAAGGCTCCGCCATTGGTTTAGCGCTGTTTCATAAAACTGTTGATAATTTTGTTGTACCCTTAGTCATTGACGTACAACAAGATTTTTCTGGTAAAGAGGGCATAGTTGAGGCAGGAAATATTACCGTATCGCCATATAGCACAGTAGGTAATGGCACTGATGCCGTATCTAAAGGGGCGGAAGTATTTATACAGCATGCCTTTGATAGTGGTTTTGGTTTTTATGCAAACTACACTTATAACAAAACCAATAAAGCCGCTGTCGAAGTGGATGGTAAAGAGTTTGGTAAATCGCCACTAATAGGCAGTGCTAAGTATCAATACAATACCTCGATATATTATGAGGGAGAGGCCTTTAATATTCGTGCTTCTTATAATAAACGCGGTGAAACCGTGTTGGGTTTAAACAGCGGCTTAAATGTATACCAAGACCCATACGAGCAAGTTGATGTAAATGCTTCGATTAATTTATTAGAGGATTTGAGCTTGACCGCTGCAGTTATTAATTTAACTAAATCTGAGTCGGTAAAGCGCCTAGGTAATGACACTGAGTCTCGGTTATTAAACTCAAGCTATTCGGGAAGACGTTATTATGCGGGCATAAACTACCGTTTTTAAGCTGAGTGTGTTGAGTTTGGGTAAACAAGCTGTTTTGTTGCTGTTTTAGCTTTTTCTTGTAAGTTATTACTTTATAATGAGCGTTATAAAAATTATAGAATTAATATTAACAGGATTGAAATGAGTGATTTAACGGCAATAGCCAACTTATCTATTTTATTAGTTGAGCCTTCTGATGTTCAGCAAAAGCTAATAAAAAAATCACTGGCTCAGTGTGGGGTTACACAAATTGAAACGGCCAGCACTCAAAAAAACGCACTTGCTGTTTTATCAAATTATCACCCTGATTTGGTAATTAGCAACATGTACTTAAGTGATGGCACGGCTGATTCTTTATTACAGGCAATACGCAGTAATAGTAATACCGAGCAACAGGCATTTATGCTGGTGTCGAGCGAGCGTAATAAGCGCCATTTAGAGCAACTTAGGCAGTCGGGAGTATTAGCGATTTTACCTAAACCCTTTAGTGCCGACGAAATAACCCGAGCGCTTAAAGCTACTTTGGATATTATTAGCGAGCAAGAAGTGGAGCTAGAGCACTTTGATGTGACGCTTCTTAGAGTGCTTGTGGTTGATGACAGCCGTTTTGCGCGAAAACACATAATACGTGTGCTCGCGGGGATGGGAATTCCAGCACCGGTAGAGGCCGAAGACGGTAAACAAGCAATTGAAATGTTAAACAGCCAATCATTTGATTTAATTGTTACAGACTACAATATGCCAGAAATGGATGGTAAAGAATTAACTGAAACGGTAAGGCAATCGAATGCGTACTCGCATATTCCAATCTTGATGGTGAGCTCACAGGCTAACGATACCCATTTAGCTAATATTGCTCAAGCGGGTGTGGATGCAATATGTGACAAACCGTTTGAGCCTGCTACGGTGCGCGATCTACTCTTTAAAATCATGAGCTAAAACATAACTATAAAAGCACTTTTTTACTAAAGTGCTTTTAAGTAACGCAATGAAAAATTGAGCAGCTTGGCGGCCGGCAAGGGCTTACTTAAATAAAATCCCTGAGCAATATCGCAGTTTAGCTCGTTGAGTAAATCTAGCTGCTCTTTGGTTTCTACCCCCTCAGCAACGACTTTCATTTCTAGGCTGTGTGACATGGCAATAGCTGCCTTAACTAAATTACAGTCGGCCTTGTTATCTGTTATGCCAGTAATAAAGCTACGGTCAATTTTCAACACATCAAAGGGGTATTGTCGTAAGTAACTTAATGACGAATAGCCTGTGCCAAAGTCGTCCATTGAAAGTTTTATGCCCAGCTCATCAATTTGCAATAAGGCATCATGAATTGACGCTTGGCTATTCATCAGCACCCCTTCTGTAATTTCCAGCTCTAAGCATTCATTATTAATACTATTTTTATGCAGAGTGTGTTTAATTATATTAACCAGATCAGGGTCTCTGAATTGGCGCGGCGATAAATTAATCGCCATGGTATAGTTTTGTTTGTTAATTGATTGCCATTCATTTAAAAAGCGTAAGGCTTGTTGAAGAACAAATACACCAATAGGCATAATTAAGCCGGTTTGCTCTGCAATAGGAATAAACTCATCAGGGGTGATCTCCCCTAACACTATATTATGCCAACGAAGCAAGGCTTCAGCGCCAACGATGGTGTGTGTTTTTACATCTATTTGTGGTTGGTAATAAAGCTCAAATTCATTACGCTCCAGTGCACCATGCATTTGCTCTTCTATTTCAAACCGGCGGCGCATGGCGACGTTCATTTGTGGGGTGAAAAAAGAGGACGTGTTTCGCCCTATGGTTTTTGCTTGGTACATAGCGGTGTCGGCATTTCGTAACAACACCGAGGCGCAGGTGCCGTCCTTAGGGGAAATGGCTATACCAATACTCAGAGTGAGTATCAAATCTCTCCCTTCAAGTTTAAAGGGTTTCCTAAATGCTTGAAGTAATCGCTCAGCAATCGCTAAAGCATCATTTTCGTCGTTTAAGCTGGATATCAAAACAATAAACTCATCACCGCCTAATCGACCTACAGTGTCACTTTTTTTGAGTGTTTGCCGTAATCTAGCTGCTGCCGCAATTAATAGTTTATCGCCCACTTCATGGCCTAAAGAGTCATTTACTTTTTTAAAGTCATCAAGATCTAAAAAGAACACCGCAGCTTTTTCGTTGCTCTTTTGTACTTCCATTAATATTTGTGACAAGCGGTCTAGTGATAAAAAACGGTTAGGTAAATCGGTTAAATTATCAAAGAGAGCTTGATGACGGATAAGTTCAGCTGAGCGATATTGTTCGCTTATATCTCGAATAATCACCATAACTTTATTTTTTTTAGGTAATAGGCGAATTCTAGCTTCGAAATAGCTTACGCCTTCAGGCATGCTTAATTCGTATTCAAAACTGACCATACTGTCTTGGGTTATCGTTTTTTCTATATGAACCTGAAATTTTTGCGCTACTTTTTCAGGTAATACATCCACCATTTTTTTACCAATAAACTGGTTAGGTGAAATATATAAATCGTTTTCATTATTTGCATGGTAGTCAGTAATAGTGCCATTTTGCTCTAGTATAAAAAATAAATCAGGAATTGCCTCAAATAAAGTTTTGAGCATGGTGGCATTAAATACGGCTTCTGCTTGTGCTTTGTGAACCTCAGACAGATCAATATCAATACAGTACATTTGTTTGGTATTGTACTGATTGGTAAACATAACATGGCTTGAAAATACAGCTACATGATTACCCGCTTTATTTTTAAGAGTGAGTTCTGATGCGGGAATTTCAGTATCATACTTAATCCAATTACTATGCGCTTTAATAACGGGCTCTCGCATTGGCGCGGGTATAATTAAATCTTCGAGTTTTTTGCCAATGGCTTCTTGGTGTGTATACCCATAAAGTAATTCGCTGCCTTTATTCCAATAAATAACACGTCGTTGCTCATCGTAACCTTGTACTGAAATAGAATCGACAGCATCAAAAAGTTGATGCAACGGGTCATTAGTAACATATTGATGAGCTGACATATTATTAGTTTTATTGGGAGCCATTAAATGGGTTCCAGTTATTGAATTACTTTCTTTATATAATAGACATAAAGTTGTGATTTAGCATGGTAAGCGGCGTTTCAATAAGTGATTTTTTATTGATTGAATAGATAGTGATTTGAATAAAGCACAGGTAAGCACTTTTATAGTAAAGGCCAATAAACATTGGCCTTTACATTTTATTATTAGTTGGTGGGCATTAAATAGATTTCGCGTACGCTATTACGCTGATTAGCTTCAATGGCAAACAAAACTGCATCGGCCACGTCTTGAGGGGCGAGCTTATCTGGTTTTGCTTCATCAAAAAATGGTGTATTCACCATGCCTGGGGCTATGGTTGTACATCGGCCATGCCAAGGTTTCATTTCTTCTGCAAGGTTTTGACCAAAGCCATGGGCAAACCATTTAGTCGCACCATAAATAGAGCCATCAATGGGTCTTCGCCCTGCTGCAGAGCTGGTTAAAATAAAATGCCCTTGGTTTTCACGTAAGTGAGGCAAAGTGAGTTTGGCGGTCCACAGTAACGCTTTGATGTTAAGGTCAATCATGGCTGACCACTCATTGGGGTCGCCATTTTCGGTGCCAGGTGATGATACGCCCATGCCTGCGTTAGCAAATGCTGCGTCTAATCGCCCAAATTTTTCAACGCCTTTACTCACTACATTCTCAAGTTCATTAAATTCAGTGGCATCTGCTGAAACGCTAAATGCATTTTCATGGCCTAACTCGTCAGCTAGTTTATTGAGTTTATCTTCGCTGCGCGCGGTTAATATCACTTTGTGGCCATTATTAACTAATGTTTTAGCGGTTGCCTCGCCAATGCCGCTCGATGCGCCGGTAATTAAAATTACTTTCTGTGTTGCCATGGTTTGTCTCCTTTTTTGGAATTCTGCCAAGCTTGAGTGTATAGACTCAATTAAATGAGTTAGTTAGGGTTAATTGAGTGACAGTAATGTCGTTTAAGCATGCTATCAGGAGTAATTCATTACCCTAATAGATAGAATCATATGTATTTGAATAGTTAAGCTATAAGTATAATTATATAAACTTAACCTTAATTGAATTTAGAGAGATTAGCGATAAGGGTTTGAACGTATGTTTCAAACCCTAGTAGCCGAAAGCAATTAAGCTTCTAGTTGAAATGGGTATACCGAGCCTAAGCTAAGTAACTGGGTTAACTCATCAAGGGCTTGGTAGCTTTCGGTTAGTAACGCTGGATCGGCAAAGTCGTTAGCACCGAGTTTATCGCGGTAATGGCGCGTAGCCCAATCACATAATTGGGCGTACTTTTGCTCATTTAAAATAACCTCTGGATTTACCGCTGCTAGTTCTTGGCTATTAAGCGCCACACGTAAACGCAAACAAGCAGGTCCGCCGCCATTTTGCATGCTTTGGCGTAAATCAAAAAACTGTACTTGATTTATTGGGTTATCAGCAATAATTATTTCTTCAATATACGCTTTTACGGCGCAGTTACGCTGGCATTCTTGGGGGGCAACTAAAAGCATGTTGTCATCGTTTAAGCTTACTAATTGGCTATTAAATAAATAGCTACTGACAGCATCTTGAATACTCACTTTGTTGGTTGGCACTTCAATAATATAAAGCTGTTTGTTACCTACATAGGCTTCGCGGATATCATCTAATGCTTGCGTTTGATTTAAAAACGCCTGCTGATGGCATAATAAAACATTGGCGTTACCCACCGCGATTACATCATTATGGAACACCCCTTGGTCAATCACATCAGGGTTTTGTTGTAATAGTATTTGGCTGGTATCTTTTATATTGTGCAATCGACAAATGGCTTCAGACGCTTCCAAAGTTTGCCTTGCAGGGAACTTAACGGGTTTAACAAGCTGACTGTTAAAGGCACTTGCACCAAATACAAATAATTCTAGCCCGGTTTCACCATGGCTGTCGCACAGGCGAGTGTGGTTTGCTGCGCCTTCATCGCCAAAAAAGCCTTGCTCAGGCAGATGTGAATGGTGTGCAAAGTATTGTTCGTTATTAAACATCGCTTTAAGCAAACGTGTAGTGGTGTTTGGCTCTAAAGAGCGATGAAATTTATTATTTAGATTAGCCGCAGTGAAGTGCACTTTGCTGTCGTTAGTATCAGGTGAAGGCGATACGGTGGCTGCATTAGCGGTCCACATGGCTGAGGCAGAGTAACAGGCGCGCAATAAAATAGGATCGGCTTTAAAGGCTTTATTAATGACTTGTGCATCGTTGCCAGTAAACCCTAAACGCCGCAGTGCATTTAAATCTGGGCGAGCATGAGGCGCAAATACCCCTTGGGTTAAGCTTTTATCGTGCATGGCTTTCATTTTAGCCAAGCCCTGCAATACTGCTTCTTGCGGATTTGAAAAGCTCGCCGCGTTGTTTAACGAGGCAACATTTCCATACGACAAACCTGCGTAGTTGTGAGTAGGGCCGACTAAGCCGTCAAAATTAACTTCTAAAGCATGCATACACGTTCCACTAACTAATTAAATAGTCTTTTACAATACAACGCTATGACTTAGCTTGCAAAGTCTGTTCAAAAATAGTTTTTAACGCGAGTAGATACGCTCTTTCTCACTGGTGGTATGCGTATTTGTTGGCTCATTAACTTGCCACACTGTGATATCTAAGCGCCATAAAAAATAAAGAGTGTTGTATAAATTAGACATAATTTTTTCCTTGGTGTAACTAACGACAATTAAATATTAGGAAGAAGTATGCCAATTGTTAATTGAATATTTTATGAATAATAATCAATAAGTTAATTTTATATAACAAAACTATAAAAAAGCGTAAGCACCAAATTAGATAAATTTACGCTAGGTTTGCACTAACTTGGGACTGCCTTTAGCTATCGAAAGTTTCATCTTCAGTCTGAGTGTTTAAGTCGTTAACGATTAAATCGAGTAACTGCATTAATTGCTGTGCTTGGGTTGTATTAATACTTTTAAATTTACAAAAAATCCTTTTTGGGATGTCGGCAGCTTTACGTTTTAAAGATTGACCCGTGTGAGTCAGTCGCACCAAACGCTTACGCTTATCGTGTTCGTCTTTTATAACGTTAAGTAGTGACTTGTCGGTCATTTTTTTTAATATTTGAGTAAGTGCGCCACCATCAATTGCGGTTTTATCTATTAGCGCAGCGATGGTTACTTCATCTTGTTCCCACAGCGCCATCATAACAACATACTGAGGATAGGTAAGGTTAAGCTCAGCTAGAGGTTCTCGATAGGCACGGGCTATGCTGTTGGACGCCATATATAAACGATGGCATAACTGATTTTTTAATTTTAACTGTTCAAACGACATCATTTTATCCTTTATTTTAATACATAGTATTTTAGTTTGCATGCAAAATATTTGCAAATGAAGTTTAGGTGGTTTATTATTTTGCATGCAAAACAATAGACTTTAAAATTTTAATATCAGGAGTTCACTATGAATGTGTTACAAAATGTAGCTTATACAGCAAAAGCAACGGCAACAGGCGGACGTGAAGGCGTTGCTAAATCGGATGATGGTCGTTTAGATGTTAACTTATCAACGCCTAAAGGGTTAGGTGGTGACGATGGACAAGGCACTAATCCAGAGCAATTATTTGCAGCAGGTTATGCTGCCTGTTTTATTGGTGCACTTAAATTTGTAGCGGGTAGCGAAAAAATTGTGTTACCAAGCGACACTTACATTAACTCTGAAGTGTCTATTGGTGCGATTGATGCCGGTTTTGGTATTGCTGTAAAATTGGCTGTATCACTAGGTGATATGGACAAAGCAGCGGCACAAGCCTTGGTAGAGAAAGCACATCAAGTATGTCCATATTCAAATGCAACTCGCGGAAATGTGGCGGTAGAGTTGTTTATAATCTAATGTTCAGATCCTAATAAAAACACATGAGTGAATCAATGTTCGATTGCATTATTAATGTCACACTTACCTGATAGATTTATTAAGAGTGTATTAAAAATAACCATGTTTTACTTCGTAACAAAACGTAACGTAGTAAGCTTTTAGCGTTATGTCCCAGTAAATTGTTTAATACCCGACTGGTTGGAACAGTGTTTTTAGCTTTAATGTATACACTATGTAAATAAAAGAGCGTTAAGAGCAAACGAAAGTATTCATACAGAGCCCTTTGTTTGATATTTACTCGGTTAGCGCTCATTTTTAAAATAAACACCGTGCTGAAAATTTAATTTCTAGAGGTTAGCAGGTCTAATACTAATCTTTTAAAAATATGGATCGAGTAATGAAATAAATAACTTTTTAATATCGTCTAAAATTATTGAATTATTTATTGTTACCATTGAGCACGTATCCAATGCAATTAGCATAACAATTAATAAAAAGGATTTTACTAATATTGACTATTAATGCGGCTTAGAATAATTTTTTCAGCAATAAATAGTATGTTGTTTAAATTGGTCTAAACTAAAAAATACATAGATAAAGTAAGGTAATTTTAATGCGGGAAGTAGCGTTAGCAAAAAAGTTATTGTGGATAAGCGTAGGAAGCATACTTTTAACAGTGGTACTATTTTCAGGCATACTGTGGTCTAAATTATCATCAAGTAATGCACAAACCTCTTCTGAGGCGGAAACATTAATTGTCAGTGAAGTAGATGGTCGCTTAACCGCAAATGCAGCCGCATACGGTGAGAAAATTTCAGCATTTATTAATGAAGCCTTTCGGATCCCTTATACTCTTGGCAGTATTTTAGAAGACGCCGACAAAACATCCATAAACAGAGAGTCTGTTGTTCTATTAAATCGCTCAATACTAGAAAGCAACGATGTGATTTCTAGTATTTACTCACAGTTTGAAAAAAATGGCTTTGATGGCAAAGATAGTTATTTTACCCAAGGGTACGATCACTCTGTTGACGGCGCTGGTTCTTTAGAGATCTATTTCACTAAAAATGAAAATGGTGTTGTTGAGCAGCAAGTTGTTGAAGATGAAGCTGAGAAATATATTGATAAGCTTAATGAGTTTGGGCTGCGTGAGGCCGAGTGGTATTTATGTTCAAAAGACAAGTTAAAGCCTTGTATTATGGAACCTTATCTATATGAAATAACGCCAGGTTATTCTGAGATGATGACTTCCTTAGTTGTGCCTATTATTAAATCAGGCCAGTTTGTTGGGGTAACAGGCGCAGATATTACATTACCTGTTTTTCAAAAACTAACAGAAGAGCTTTCAAAAGCGCTTTACGATGGCGAAGCAAAAGTAACCTTACTGAGTCATTTAGGTTTAATTGTTGGGACGAGCCATTATAAAGACAAATTAGGCCGCCCTATAAAAGAAGCGGTTAGCGAACAAGCATATAAAAATTACAGCACGCTTAAAGGTACGGCAGGTGTAAATAAGCAAGGCGCTGAGACGATGGTGTCTTACCCTATTGAAATAAAGTTAGCGGGTATGCAATGGATGCTGTTGATAGAAGTACCTGAAAAACTCGCCTTTGAAGGACCTAACAAACTTGCTGCTGGTATGTCTGAAGCGGCACAAGAGCTTGGCGTAATTATTTTGATCACCGGTGCAGTGATAGCTGTATTAGCATTTATTGTTATGAAGCTTGTGGTCATGAGTGTAGTTGCCCCGCTTAAACAAATTCAGGAGCGGGTTGATAATTTAGCCAGCTCAGAAGGAGATTTAACCCAAACAGTCCACGTTGATAGCCATGCCGAGCTGATTGCCTTAGCTGAAGGAGTTAATAAGTTTTTATCAAAACTTCGTGAGCTAATTTGTGAACTAAAAGGGGTTTCGGAGCGGACTAAGCATCAAGGTGAGGTTACTTCTAATATTGCCGTTGAAACTAATCACAACGTGCAAGCACAGTTTAAAGAAATTGAAAGTGTTGTAACTGCAATGAACGAAATGAGCGCAACCGCACTTGAGGTGGCTAAGGCTTCTGAGCAGTCTGCACAACAAGCCGATGAAATTAATACCTTGGTAGTTAGTAGTGAGTCGAGTTTATCCTCTGCAATGACGCAAGTTAAAACCATGTCTGAGGAGATCAAAGAAGCTAATCAAGCAGTTGAAAAAGTGGCCTCACGTAGTAATGATATTACGCAAATTTTAGATGTGATTCGCACAATTTCTGAACAAACTAATCTATTGGCACTCAATGCCGCCATCGAAGCTGCAAGAGCAGGGGAGCATGGGCGTGGGTTTGCAGTTGTTGCCGATGAAGTCCGTGCTTTAGCGTCTAAAACTCGTTCATCTACTGATGATATAAGCAACCTTATTGATAGTTTGTTATTAGAAGTTGGGAATGCATCAACCGTGATTGAACAAGGCGTTGTGCGTGCACAAAGTGCCGTTGATGAAACTTCAATTGCCTTTGATACACTGCACAGTGTGGTTGTTAAAGTCGATGAAATAACGAATCAAATCACTCATATTGCTACCGCTGCAGAAGAGCAAAGTCTGGTAACTGAAGAAATAAATCGTAACTTAACAATTATTTCTGACGCGGCTTCTCAGCTCTCTGATTTATCTGCTCAGGCGGGCGACAGTAGTGAAGAGCTCAATAAGTTGGTTGCACAACAAGATGCTGAGCTTAATAAGTTAAAAACTTAAAGATCAAATCCTGATGTTAGACGAAAAAGGCGGCTAAGTTAGATTAGCCGCTTCTTTGTTAACTAGTGCCAGTCTTATTAAAAACATGATCAATCTAGCGTACTAATAACCCGCTATCTGCGTTAAAAATTATTTATATATAACAACTTTTTATCATAATTTTCGCCTTGTTATCGAGTCATTTCTTTATCGCTACAATAGTCCACTAATTTAAAGCAATTGATATAGTAATTGTATTATATAAATTTACGATAACACTTATGACACGGGGTCTTTTTTAACGATAAGGAAATTGTTTTCTAACTAGGCTCTGTTTATCTTTCGAGGTTGATTTTGCAGCAGTGCGTTTGGTTTTTAGCAAAGGCAGAGTCCATGTAGTTTATTCTCCATAAATAGGCGACAACAAAGCATAAATGCCAAACGTGCACTGCTTACGTCCTTATCACCTCGACTTGGGCAACAAAAAATTAATTGTTCTTTAGGCAGAACTCTTCGGGGAGCCCCTAACGTACTCTATTGAAATTTAAAGGTTCTACCTATTTAAATTTCACTTCTTTCTTACTGGGGTAATAGGTGCGAATTTGCGGTTTAGTCCATTCACCTTTTTTTAAATAAGAAGTAGATACAACAAATTGTTGGTCTTTAAATTCATTGGTTGATTTAACTTTAGTGATGCCCTCTTGGCTGCCTGTAACATCTTCGTAGGCAACAAATTGTGTTGGGCTCAATACTTTTATAATGCCTTTAGTGTAAAAACCCGCGGTTGTAAAATAATAGAAAACGAGAGATTGTTTTTTACGATCATAAAAAATCATTGACTCTCCTCCATACTCACCTTCGTTTATAGCATGCGAAATGCGAATCGCTTTTCCATTTAGGGTTCGCTGCCATTTGCTCACATCTTGAATGCTGGCCTCACCTTTTTGTGTATTAAAATCGGCTTGCCACGTACCTAAGTAAGGCGCGAATATCTCAAGTTCTGGCGCTAGTGAGTCTGTTTTGCTATTTGCATGAATGCTGAATATAGAGAGTGATAACAGCAGCATCATGGCTTTTAAATATGTCATAATTTAACCTTGATGTTTATTTTTATTATTTCATTATAGGCGATTATTTTTGATAAAAAGTAGCTTAATTATATTTTCTAGTGTGTTTATTTGCTTATTGTGGTTAGCTTATTTAAATAATCAAGTTGAAATGTACCTACCTATATATATTTCTTTGATCAGCGGTATAACATTTTTATATTACGCTTGGGATAAACGAAAGGCAGTACAATCAAACTATAAAAAAGTCAGACGTATACCCGAACGACATTTGCATTTTTTGGCTTTAATTGGCGGGTGGCCGGGTGGACTCTTTGCGCAGCAAGTGCTGCGACATAAGTCGCAAAGAAGCAGATTTATAATAGTTTTATGGGGATGTATAGTAATTAATCTGTGTCTACTGAGTTACATTAATAGCGTATAAAAACAACTATGCAAGATAGTATCCATACGCAATAATACTTAATCATTTTGAGAGGTAATTCAGACGCTAGCGGTGTTAAAAATATCTCATTTACGGCTGCATGGAGGTAGAGTAATGAGCAATTTAAAAAATTCTCTGCTATGTTCTGAATCTAAGTACTGTTTTATATTTAACATTTACTTTAGGGCTTAAACCATGAAAGGAACTATAAAAATTTTCCTTTTTAAAATCATATTCAGTATTAGTACAACACAGGCGTGTGCAGATATGTTTGGTTTTTTTAATAAGCAGGATTTTGTTTTATCGGCTCCGGTAAAAGGGCAATTATTAGATAAAGGGCAGCCTGTTGCAAATACAAAGGTTGTACGCTCGCTTACTTATGGTGATGAATATAAAGATGAAGCAATAACCGATGATAATGGTTTTTTCAACTTCAAAGCAAAAACAATTAGAACAAGTAAGCCTGCAAACATGTTTGATAATGAATCATTGCATCAGCATATCTATTTAGAAAATGGCACGCCTGAGGGAGTTGTTTTATGGTATACCATAGTTTCTATGCACGAGAAGAGTGATACCCTAAAAAACTTACTCGCTTACTTAGAGTGCGATATTGCCAAAGCGCCACAAACATACGACATACCTATAAAAGAAGCATCAGAGCACTTTTTTACAATATATGGTGCATGTAAAATTTAACTAATCTCGCTCTAACAAAATGGCACCACTTTGGGTTTCACCTAAGTGGTCGTCTTTGTTGTAAATTGGGCACTTGCTCATTGATAAACACCCACAGCCAATACAGCCATCTACCCGCTGGCGTAAACGTTGCATATAAGCAATGCGCTCATCAAGCTGTGCTTGCCATTGTTTTGAAAGTGCAGACCAGTCTTTTTGGGTGGGTGTGCGCTGCTCTGGTAACGCTGCTAGAGTTTGTATGATTTCTTCGAGCGTGATCCCCATCGCTTGTGCTGCTTTTATAACCGCGACTCGCCTTAGTACATCAGGTTTATAACGGCGTTGGTTGCCATTGTTTCGCCAACTGCGTATTAGCCCTTTATTTTCGTAAAAGTGCAGTGTAGATACTTTTACACCACTGCGTTTAGCAACATAACCCACCGTTAAGTTGGCTTCAGTGAGCTTTTTTTGTTGTACCGTCATCACTTTAATTCCTTTTAAAAATTTAATTATTACCTATTGACCTAAACTTAACTTGAGGTTTTAAGCTTTGCGCCATCATAAAAAAGGAGCTAACCCAATGCAAGAAAAATCAGCACACAATATTGCAATCATATATTCAAGTGGTCGTAAAAACGGTAATACTACTGCGCAAGTTAACGCCTATAGTAAGCAACAATGCGGCATTGTTTTTTGTTTAGATGATTATGTTATTTCACCTTATCGCTACGATAAGGAGTATCACAATGATGATTTTTATAATTTGTTTGAAGTGTTACTTCGCTACGAACATTGGGTGTTCGCATCCCCTGTGTACTGGTATAACACCACGCCACAAATGAAAGCATTTATGGATAGGATCACAGATTACATGGATGATGAGGCGTTAAAACCTAAGCTTAGAACTTTACGTCAAAAGCAGTTTTCACTGCTCTCTAATGCTGCATCTCCCTCAGCGCCTGACGCATTTATCGATATGTTTAAACATACCTTTAATTATTTAGGAATGACTTTTAAAGCACATTCACATGTTCAGGCTCGTTAATCACGTTAAATAGCGTTAGGCTAAACAAAAAGTAAAAAGGATGATGTATGAAAACGTTACTTATTGGCTCAAGCTTACTTTTAGCTGGCTTTGGCACTCTTGCTGCAGAGCCTGCGCCTGTGGTTAAAGACTATGGTTATTTTTATAATGTACCTGAGCATAAATTTGATTTAAGCCAAGCGCCGTTACAGCAGCAAGGCTACACAGTGAATCCATTTTAAATGAATATTTTGTGTTTTGGTGACTCTAATACTTTTGGAGTCTCTCCTGTTGATGGGAAGCGGCTGAGCGAAACAGAGCGCTGGCCTATTTTATTAAAGCAGCAGTTGGGTATCGGCTTTGAAGTGATTGAAGCGGGGCAACCTAATCGTACTTTAGTGAAGGATCCGCCTTTTAATGGTGATAAGTCAGGGATTAAATATTTAAAACCGTATCTGGAAGCTCACACTGTTGATGTTGTTATTATTCAGCTTGGCACCAATGATTTAAAAGCGCGTTTTGCGCTGTCTGCTATCGATATTGGCAAAGCGCTTGAGGAGTTAATTTCAGCCATTAAAGCATTTTATCACTGTAAAACAATACCAAAGATAATCATTATAAGCCCGCCCAAGGTTCATGAAGTGGGAAGTTATAAAAGTATTTACGCAGGTGCAGGTAAAAAAGCGGAACAATTATCCATTGAGTTCAAAGCTGTCGCTGATCGTCACACGTGTGAATTTTTAGATTGTTATCCGCTGATACAATCTTGCAAGAAAGAGGGCATACACTTACCCGTTAGTGCGCATGGAGAGCTTGCTAATAGGCTGACACCTATAATAAAAAAAACCGCAGTGTATTAACCACTGCGGCTTTGGGTATTGATACAGGGAGAAATTAGAATTCGTAGCTTACGCTTAAGCGTGTTGTACGCGGCATAATGTAACGGCCATTGGGGGCGTCGGCATTACGTGGGTCGCCTTCGGTAATACCTTGCTCGTCGGTTAAGTTATCAATGGCTAATTGCAGTTTAATGCCTTCCATTGGTTCAACAATTAAACCTAAGTCAACTTTTTCGTAGCCATCGAGTGTCACGGTGTTTTCGTTATTACCAAAGCGGTCATCTACTGCTGACAAAGTACCATAGAGTGTGGCGTACATGCCGTCTACTTCAAAGTCATAGCTTGGTGTTACGCGTACTTGCCATTTAGGCTGGCGCTGTGCGTCGTTACCTTTATTTGCAGGGCTTTGTGTGATTTCGGTTTGTTGTAATGTGGTATTTAAATTAACAGAAAAGCCAGATTCATGATTAAAGTTGTAATCAAGTTCAACACCATACGCTTCGTTGGTTAAAATTTCAGCTGGCACACCCGGGCGACTTACAAAGGTATCTCCTTTTACTTCATTGACAAAAAAGGTGGCGTAGAAGTCGGTAGAGTCTGAAATAAGCTTGTAGCCTAGTTCGCCCTGCGTTACTTCTTTAATCAGTTTTTCACCCCCTTGGTATGCGCCAAAGTTATCTCTAAAGTCATCAAAGTATGGCATTTTATAACCACGGTTAACACGGGCAAACACGCCCATGTCGTCATTAATTGAATAGTTTAAACCGGTTGTCCATGAGGTTTTACTTTCATCGTAATCAACAGTTTTAGTGATAATACCGTCAAGGTCTTCATCAACACTGTACTGCACATCATGGTTTTCTTTACGTACACCTAAATCAAGCGTAAACGCATCTGCAAATTTGTATTGCCCTGTAAAGTAAAAAGCATCGGTGCGAGCATCACCTGTTGAGCTAATATCGTAATTAAAACCACACCCGTCAGTGCTTTGGTTACATTCAATACCATTTAATGACTCACCACCGGCTTCCAGTACATGATACGCCGTATTACCTAAGCTCCACCAATCGCTCGCAGATGTACTTGCGGTGTAATAACCAAAAGTGGCCGATAAATCGCCAAATTGCTTTGAAAAAGCTAAGTCGTTAGTAAACGAGCTTATTTCTTTTAATACTACCCAGCGACCCAGTTGCTGAATCGCAGTGTCACTAGCGTATTCTGTGTCAGTTACAGCACCGAATGCCGTTTGGCCATTGTCGGCCACTTCACTAATCGTTGTTGCTGAACCATTAGGTACTAGGCCAAATGTATTGGCATCGCCTTTAGTAATATTAAAACGGTCAATAAATTGCCAACCATTATCAAATTCAAGTTTAATGCTACCGCCTGAAACATGACCATCCCAACCACGGCCATCACCTAGGTCAATGTCGTGAGCTTGCGCATTGGGGCCGGTAAAAATTGTTGCTTGACGGTTAAGTGTACCCAATTGAGTGTACTGGGCATCAATGCCGTCCACGTTTAACGGGGTGGGTAAGTACCAAGCACCGTGATCGTCTGTTTGACGGGTATAAAAGTTAAGCTCGCCATTGTCTAACTCTTTAGTAATGTTAATTGTAAATTGGCTGCCTTTTTCTGAGGTAAAGCCAGCATCACGAATACCCGGTGAGCTTTTAACATAGCCGCCTACCATAAAATATAGGTCGTCGGTGATTTCACCACTTACTACAGCATCAACCCGTTGTAAGTCGTAGTCTGATGTGGTGTATTTAAATAAGCCTTGAGTATCTTCACTGCCACGTTTTAATCTAAAGTTGGTTGTTAAACCAGGCTGACCATTGGATAGCACAGGATTAGGGCCACCACGCAGTGCTTCCATTGTTTCAATCGTTTCATCGATTCTAAATAACGATGAGTTTTCTAAAAATGAAAGAGTAGGCGCAGGGTAAACTGGCGAGCCTTCAATACTGAGTGTTAAAAATGGCGCATCACCCCCTCCTGGAAAACCACGCACAAATACGTTGGCACCAGACTCACCGCCAGAGCTTTCAACCCACACACCGGGAACTGCTTTAAATAAGTCGGCCGTACTTTTAGGTGATAGTTTAATTATTTGCCCAGCATCAATATTTGTCACAGCATAGCTGGCATCAATTTTTCTGATCCCAACACCTGCGGGTGTACCAGAAACGACAATTCGCTCAACTTTTTTTTCGTTTGCTTGTTCTGCTGCAAGAGCAGCGTGTGTGCTTAGGGCTAAAGTAATTGCACAGGCTAGCATGCTTTTTGCTTTATTGAATTTCATGTGTGAGATCCCGTTTTTAGTGTGTTAAACAGTGTGTATTACAGCGAGATTGATTAAATTTTAATGTAAACAGGCTGTATAAATTGAAACTCTAGAGATAAATGCAAACGTTTGCAATGTTTATTTGTAAATTATTTATTAATAAGGGCTGTTGTTTTATTGAGCGTAATTACACAAGAGCGTAATTTTTAAGTTAATGGGCAAGCCAGTAAAAAATAATAATGCTATATTGTCAGCAAGTTAGATATAGCAACAGCCGCAGTGGCGCGTTTAGGGTTTTATGAATAATAAAAAAATTAAATTAGCTGATTTAGCAAAGCTTGCTGGGGTGTCTACCTCAACGGTTTCGCGCGCGCTGAATAATAACCCGCTCATTAAGCAAGAAACCCGCGACAAGCTTCAGCAGCTTGCAAAAAAACATAATTTTAGCCTTAACACGGCGGCTAGCCGTTTGCGTACGCAAAAGACCAATGTTGTTGCCGTTATTATTAATCTTGATGAGCAAACTGAGCAATCAATTGGTGATCCATTTTTACTTAAAGTAGTGAGTGAAATTAATCTAGCGCTTAATCAACAAGGTTTAGAGCTGTTATTATCTAACTCGATAATGGCGCAAGGTGACTGGGCAAATTACTTTATTAATGGACGCCGAGCAGATGGTATTATTGTTGTAGGGCAAGGAAAAAACCAAACTAATATAGAAGCAGCTGCCGATGCAGGTATTCCTTTAGTGGTATGGGGAGATCCAAAAACCCAAAGTAATTATCCTATTGTTGGCAGCGATAACTATTTAGGGGGGTTGCAAGCGAGTACTCACTTAATAGAGCACGGTGCTAAAAATATTCTATTTTTAGGCGATCCTGAGCATGGTGAAATTAGTGAACGGCATCGTGGTTACGCGGCCGCACTTGCTACCCATAAGCTTGAGCAGCATGTTATATCCATTGATATTACCAGTCGCTCTGCGTATCAAGCAATTAATCAGTTATTACGTGAAAAAGGGTTGTATTTTGACGCGATTATGGCCTGTAGTGACATGGTTGCATTGGGGGCGATGAAAGCGCTGAAAGAGCGCTATGTGAGTATTCCCAACGATGTGGCACTGGTTGGATTTGATGACATTGCCATGGCTGATATTAGTCATCCTTCCCTTTCTACAATTAAACAAAACACCCAATTTGCTGCGACTTTGTTAGTTAAAAAGTTAATACAACAGTTTTCAGGTGAAAAAGTTGAATCACAAGTTATTGATATAGAATTAATTACTCGTCAGTCCAGCAAACGTTAATCTAGGGTCTGTTAACCTTTTCGGATTACAATTTGTTCAAACTAGGGGCGGTTTAATCGTCCCAAGAGGTTTGTAACCTAGTGGGCTCGATAACTGCTCCTGCGTTATTCTACTGGCTTACATCCATGTAAGAATAAGTAAAAACCGAGCAAAGCTTCCGCGTCCTGCTCACGCCCCTTACCTACATCCATGTAGGCAACAAAGAGTTAATCGTCCCTAGGCAGAACCCTTCGGGCAGCGCCTGTTTGGCATTAATGCTGCGTTATCGCCTATTTATGGGGAATAACCACACTTCATAGGCTCTGCCTTGCCTAAATACCAAATAGGCTGCTGCAAATTTAACCTTGAAAGGTCAACAGATGTATGGACTCCCACTTCCCTCAGGAGTAACGTAATAAGCAACTAAACTTTTACCAAGGAGCCCATACATGTTTGATTGTAATGTAATCGCAATTGATTTAGCAAAAAATTTATTCCAGGTTTGTAAAACAGATAAAAATGGAAACGTTATTTATAACAAAGCAATCACAAGAGCTAAACTTAAAGAATTATTAATTAAAGAGAAGCAATCTTTAGTTGCTATGGAGTCGTGTGGCGGAACACATTATTGGGCACGCTTTGCTAAACAAGCTGGTCACCAAGTAAAAGCAGTTAATGCACGACAAGTAAAAGCGTTTCGTCAAGGACAAAAAACAGATGCTAATGATGCGCTGGCTATTTCTGTTACCGCTCGCCAGCCTCATATTAAAGAAAGCCGATTACTTTCAGTGCAGGAGCAATGCCTGCAAGGCATTGAATGTATGCGTGATTTATTGGTCAAACAAAAAGTAAGTTTAAGTAACCAACTCAGAGGTTTGCTTTTGGAGTTAGGGTACCCAATAGCTCAAGGTGATACCCCATTAATTCGCGCTATACCAGAGATACTAGAAGACGCAGAAAATAGTTTAACATCCTCATTTCGCTTTTCAATTGACCTCCTTTTTCAACGCTTTAAGGAGATAATTGAAGAAGCAAAGCAGATTGAAAAACAACTGCATGAAATAGTTAAAGAAGATAAAACCTGTAATCGCTTACAAGCCTTGGAGGGAGTCGGTCCAGTCTGTGCAGTCTTGATAAAAATAGCACTAGGTGATGCGACACATTTCAAAAGTGGTCGAGAAGCCGCCGCTTGCTTTGGTTTGACACCTGTACAACATAGCAGTGGTGGTAAAGAAAAAATAGGCTCGATATCTAAAGTGATAGGAAATAAGAAGCTGCGAAGTGCTTTGTTTAAAGGTGCATTAGCTGTTGTTTCCCAACTAGAAAAAGAGAAAGTCGCAGTGAAAAGATGTATGGTTAAAAGCATTAACCGAACGTCGAGGAAAAAAAGTAGCAGCGATTGCTTTAGCGAATAAAACGATAAGAACGGCTTTTGCAATGCAAAAGCATAATAAAGAATATCAGCCGAAATTACTTGCGGCTTAAAATTTGTCAAAAAAGAGCGCTTAAAATAGGTAAGACCAACCTTCAATAGACTGTTAGGGTCTGAAGTTTCATAAACTGCTCAACCCCCCTGTGTCAGGATAGTTGTCGCCTCTAATATTTAGCAGAGGCAGATAAAAATGAGACGTAGATTTACGCAAGAATTTAAAGTTCAAGCAGTTGAAAAAGCATTATCTCAATGTGATGATAGCCTAGAAGATATTGCAGATGATTTAGGTGTCGGTTATTCAACGTTACAACGTTGGATAGCACTTGCAAAAAAACATCAACTTGAAACACACCAGACGGGTAGCCAAATGACAGCAGAAAAACGACCACAAGACTGGAGTTTTGAAGAAAGACTCAGCGCGATTATTGACTGCGGCCATTTAGATGAAGCAGCTATTAATGAATACTGCCGTAATAAAGGGCTTTACCCGCATCATATTCAGCAATGGAAGAAAAGCTTTGCAACAGCACCTTCAAATAAAGCAGTAAACTCAGACAGTAAACAGCTTAAGCAAGAGATAAAACAGCTGCAAAAAGAACTGAATCGTAAAAATAAAGCCTTGGCTGAAGCAGCCGCTCTGCTTATTCTTAAAAAAAAAGCGGATGCACTCTGGGGTCTCAACGAGGACGATTAACAACATCGGCTGAGCGACATGAATTAATAAAGCTTATTACAAATGCGCAGGATTCAGGGGCAAGGAAAGAAAAAGCATGTGAGTTACTTGGGCTGACAGTAAGAACGGTTCAACGCTGGAGTAAAGCTGACAGTATGACTGACAAGCGAACGAGTACGATAAAACGGCCGCCAAACCGTCTCACAGAGTTAGAGCGCCAGCGTATTATTACTACGGTTAACTCAGCTGAATATGGGCATTTACCGGCCAGTAAAATAGTCCCCAAGCTGCTTGATAACGGCATATGGATAGCGTCTGAAAGCTCATTTTATCGTGTCATGAAGACACATAACCTATTAACACATAGAGAAAAAGTAAAGCCAGCTAAGCCGATGAAGAAGCCAAAAGCATTGAAGGCAGTGCGTGCAAATGAAGTGTATACCTGGGATATCACCTATTTACCAACGAGCGTAAAGGGGCAATTTTTATACTTATATTTAGTGATGGACATTTTTAGTCGAAAGGTTGTCGGTTGGCAGATTCACGACACACAATTAAGTGAATTAGCCGCAGATTTAATGAAGGATATTTGTAGTCGAGAGCATATAAAGCGAGAGCAGGTTACGTTACACTCAGATAATGGCAGCCCAATGAAAGGCGCGACATTGTTGGCAACATTACAGGAGTTAGGCATTGTGCCATCATTTAGCCGACCGTCAGTAAGTAATGACAACCCATACTCTGAGTCGTTATTTAAAACGTTAAAGTATCGCCCAGAATACCCAGAAAAGGCATTTGAAGATATAAGCGCAGCAAGGGAATGGGTAAGCGGGTTCGTTGATTGGTACAACAATGAGCACCTACACAGTGGTATAAAATTTGTGACGCCAAATCAACGTCATTCAGGTTTAGATAAAGAGATATTAGCCAAGCGTCAGCAGGTAAACGATGCTGCTAAATTGAATAATCCAAGTCGTTGGTCAGGAAAGTCACGAGATTGGTCAATGATAAACGAAGTAAATTTGAATCCTGAGAAAAAAGAAGAAATGCGGGCGGCATAAATTTAACTTGAGGCGACAACTAACTTGAAAAACTCCGCAACAGAAAAGTCATGAAGGTGCGAATACATAAGAGGCCAGAGGTAGCTCCTCAATTTGAGCCCGTATATAAGCTAGCATCTAAATTTATTTTAACTTTTTCTTTTTGACATTTTCGGGGAGTCCATATAAGAACCTAGCATGCATGTATATTAATTGTTAAATTTAAAATGCAAACGATTGCAATGGTGTTTGTTCTACTCTAAACTCAGGATTCACTGACTAACACACACAGTAATTTACCAGCTATGGGTAATTTGCTTTATAAACGTTATGGCCTATGTCGCTATAAACGAGGCACGCAATGAGTAAAATAAAAATCACACTGGCAATTGCTGCAAGCTATTTTATTTTCGCAATATTATTAAATAGCGTAGGCACTGTTATTTTGCAGTCTATAAACACATTAGGAGTAAGCAAAACCGAAGCCTCGGTTTTAGAGGGGTTTAAAGACTTATCAATAGCCATAATGTCATTTGTGGTTGCTTCATTTATACCACGTTTAGGCTACAAGCTTGCAATGCTGCTAGCACTGATAGTTGTCGCTATAGCGTGTTTGAGTACGGCTGTAATAAGTGACTTTTACATGTTTAAAGTGTTATTTGCGGCGGTAGGCTGCGGATTTGCGGTCGTTAAGGTGTCGGTTTATTCAATTATTGGCCAAGTGACAGAGGATGCAAATAGTCACTCTTCATTACTTAACACCATAGAAGGCATCTTTATGGTGGGTGTATTAAGTGGTTATTGGATATTTACCGCATTTATAGACCCTGTTGATAGCAATGCGTGGTTGAATGTTTATTACCTATTAGCAGCGCTTACGCTGTTGGTGATTGTCAGTGTCGTGATAGCACCAATAAAACCCGCTATTAAAGGTCAAAAAGGCAACGCGGGTTGGCATGATTTTATCGCTATGCTTAAGCTTACTTATCAACCCTTAGTACTGATTTTTATTATTAGTGCATTTTTGTATGTGTTAATCGAGCAAGGGGTAGGGACTTGGTTGCCTACATTTAATAATCAAGTTTTGCAATTACCAGTCGCCATTAGTATTCAACTTGCGAGTATTTTTGCCGCAGCCCTGGCGCTAGGGCGATTAGTAGCGGGTCAAATATTAAAGCATATTCATTGGTTTGTAGTACTTAGCTGTTGTTTAGTTGCTATGGCTGCATTGATCATTATTACCTTACCACTAACGGAAAACTTACCTAAAAGCGAGGTGAATAGTTTATTTGATGCGCCTCTGGCGGCGTTTGTTTTGCCATTAATTGGCTTTTTTATGGCGCCCATTTATCCGGTACTCAACTCAGTCATGCTCAGTGCGCTTCAAAAGCATCAACATGCTGCAATGACGGGGTTAATCGTTGTATTTTCAGCACTGGGTGGCACCACAGGGTCGGTGATAACCGGGTATGTATTTGAGCACTTTAGCGGCCAACATGCTTTTTATCTTTCACTTGTGCCCATTAGTTTAATTTTTATTAGCGTGATTATTTTTAAAAAACGCACCCATGCCATTTCACAACACGCAGTCAATGCTTAATAGATTAGGACAGTTATGAGTTTTTTTAATAGCCAATTATTTAAAGATGTACAGTCGCAGCATATATTTAGCGACTGTAAAACGTTTGCTGATGCAACCGCACGTGTTGATTGGCAAAGTGCATGTAAACAATATGAGCAAATAGCCCCTCTTAATAAAACGCAATTGAGCGACTTTGTTAATGCGCATTTTGTCACAACCCCCTTATTAACCATGAATGAGGCTGCTAATACCGAAAGTGTAAAAAGCTATATAAACTCACTATGGAGTGGTCTACTTCGTGAAGCTGACGCGCCCAAGGCCAACTCTTTATTGGCTTTAAAGCATAGCTACATTGTGCCTGGTGGACGTTTTCAAGAAATTTATTATTGGGATAGTTACTTCACAGCACTGGGTTTAATAGATGCAGATAAAGGCGATGTAGTAGAAAATATGCTACAAAACTTTATCGATTTAATTAACGATTACGGCTGTATTCCTAATGGTAACCGCCGTTATTATTTATCGCGTTCGCAGCCGCCTGTTTTAGCGCTGATGGTGGATCTTTTATGGCAACACACTCATAGTAAAGCGCATAATTTAACTTGGCTTAAGCAGTGCGTTGAGGCGCTAATGAAAGAGCACGCATTTTGGATGCAAGGCGCAGATACACTCAGTGATACGCAAACAAGTGTAAAACGTGTTGTTAAAATGCCATGTGGTGGTGTGCTCAATCGATACTGGGATGATGAGGCGGCTCCTCGCGCAGAGTCATTAAGAGAAGATCTTGAGCTTGCATCAGGGCTGGCAGACAATAAAAAAGCTGAGTTTTATCGTAATATTCGTGCTGCGTGTGAATCAGGCTGGGACTTTAGCTCGCGCTGGTTAGCTAAGCCAAACCTACTGAGCTCAATTCAAACGGTAGATATTGTACCCATAGATTTAAATTGCCTACTTTATAATTTAGAAAATCAGCTTAGTGAATGTTTTAAATTGCTTGGCAACGATAAACAATCACATATTTACAATGGCTATGCCTTAAAAAGAAAGTTACTTATTAATCAATATCTTTGGAGTAATGAGCTAGGTTTTTTTGTTGATTATAATCATAAGTTATCTAAGGAGTCTGCTATTTTAAGCGCAGCGGCCAGTACAGCGCTTTTTGTTAATTTAGCCTCGCAGCAGCAAGCTGAACATGTTGCTAATGTATTGAACGAGCAGTTTTTAAAAGTAGGCGGCATTGTAACCACCGTTGTGCATACTCCACAGCAATGGGACAGCCCAAATGGCTGGGCTCCATTACAATGGTTTGCGGTAAAAGGCCTACACAATTATGGTATTGACCAGTTAGCTACACGCATAATGAAAAACTGGCTAACAATGATAGAGCATGATTTTATCGTAAATAAATGCTTGCTTGAAAAATATAACGTGTGTACACCGCAACAAAAAGCCAGCGGGGGGGAATATCAAGTACAGCAAGGGTTTGGTTGGACCAATGGTGTTACATCGCGTTTTTATACACTGATACCCTATATACAATAATATGTGATCATTTTGAGGTAGGAAATCAGACGTTAGCTGCGTTAAAGTTTTCTTATTTACGATTGCATGGATGCAAGAGATAAAGCAATGTACAAGCCGTTGCCCAAAATACCTTTATTACAACACTTTATGGTGTTGTCGATACGGTTTTCTTACCTCAAATCGCTCATGTAATTAAGTGATTTTCTTTTTACATCATAAGAGTATTGTGTTTTGTAGTTAATTTAGGTAATATGACGCCGATGTGAATTTTATATTTCAAGGATGGTTTTTATGTTGCAAAAAAACGCCGCTTTTATTAAAACAACCTTTCAATCGTCTTTCCATTCTCAAAATTACACTCTTATTTTAAGTACACTTCAAGCCATTTTTGGTGATATAAAAATGGATGAAGTTATCCCAAGCATTGAACAACGTGCGACTTATGATATTTTTTTAATTGATGGGTCTAAAAATGATTGGCAAGATCTGATACCTGCTGATTTAATTTGCTTGACTAAACAAAATAAAGTGGTACTTTTTAATGTGGAGTTAGCGCAAGTGTGTGAAAAAAACTTATTACTTAACCATTTCAATGGGGTGTTTTATAAGTCGGCGGCAGTAGAGGATATATTTAAAGGCTTAATCAGAATTAATAATGGTGAGCTGTGGTTTACTCGAAAAGTAATCTCTAAGGCTTTTAATGATATTTTATGCGTAGCTTCTTCGTTTAACTCTTTAAGTGAAGAAATTAAATTAAATGAAGCTGATTATAAAAACTTAACTAAACGTGAAAAATCGGTTATTCATTTAATCGCACAAGGTGCAAGTAATAATAAAATAGCAGATAAACTTAATATTAGTGATCATACCGTTAAAACCCACCTTTATAGTGCTTTTAAAAAAACTAACTCACGTAATAGAGTTGAATTGGCCAATTGGGCGCAAAGATATATTTCAGTATTATTACCTGTTGAGAGCTAATCGTTATTTGTTTGGCCACATCAATGACGTTGTGGCCATCTGCAAGAGTAGGTTAAGTTGCCTGTTTAGCCCATAAGCCTTTATCAATACCTTTGGTGATAAGATCTGTAAGCGCCTTTTCTATTGCTTGCGTTACGCAAATGCTCATTGGTTCATTATCACTAAAGCCCGCCTCAGCTTCCGCCAGACGTTTATAGCTAACATACCTAAAAAAACCTGCTCGCATTTCTTGGCTCAATACTTTTTTGCTGGTGGCTACTGATAACAATACCTGGCCAGTTCTTACATCTACGGCACGTAAATAGATTGATATTGCATCTTCACGATATAGCTCTGATGCGCCAATACCAAAATATTCCATTCCTAAGCCACCCGTTTTTACATTGGTGTCGTAACTAATTATACCGCCTTCTAAAATGATTTTCGCAGTGGTTAACGGCGGTAGCTCGCCTTGATTAGGATTAGTCGCTTGTGCCGCTCTAATTATTTTTCTCTCTGTTAAAATATTTTGTAGACCCTCACGTTCAACCGGCGTAAACCAGTCAGACTCATGTAATGCTTGCACTAGAATAGAGTTTGCACCTTGAGTGACGGCCGTTGAAAACGAGCTAACATTAGTTTGTGGCTTATATTGCCCCGTTTGATCGCGAAATGAATAAACCGAGACTGGAATGCTGCCCGCAGGTTTAGGTAAGCTTTTTAAATCAGAAAAAACATCTGTTGGCTCTAATGTAGTCGCATTTTGTTTTGATGGTGGAATAACATTGCTTATTGTTGAACAGCCACTCAGGCAAAAAACCAGTGTTAATGTTAATAGTTTATACATTATCCAAACCTCGGTACTTCAATGATGACAATTGAACCGTCAATGATATTTGTTATTTTTACAGTAATTGAATCTGTTGTACTGGTGATCACTTCTATTTGATGGTCGCCACTCATAAACATTGAGTCTTGGTTAAAAATACTGTCTTCTACGTTCTCGCCAAAGGCAATATCAGTAATTTCTCTAACCATTCTATTTAAATAAGTGCGCTCTAATGAGGTTTGAAATTGCTCAGCATAGCCTTTTTCTATTACCGGAGCTTTGTGTTTATTTTGTGCTTGTGCCTTGCTTAGTAGCATATTTGCATTAAGCGGATTACCGCCAAAACTTGGATTAATGGGGGTATACACAAGTTCGGTTGCGGACGCTGAAAAACACAGTGCTGTTATTATTGTAAATGCTATTTTTTTCATAATTACCATCCATTTAGTGCCATATCAGGGGTTGCGGTTTGTATGTTTGAGCGCGCCATGGCATCCATTACCGAATGAATAGCTTGTTCTACCCGCTCATCCAAAGGCTCTAATTTTCGTCCCAAATGGGTTGCATAAATAATATTATTATTCATGATTAAAACTAATCTAGTGCCTGCTCGTGGTATAACCGTTTCTTTTATTTCTACATTAAAGCCAGCTGTTGAAGGCAGTTCTCGCCAATAATTTGAAAACTCGCTGTAAAATTGATACCCAAAGCGGCTAATACTTTTGTTTAGTAATAATCCGTCGATTTCTAAATCATCACTGGCATGACTCAACGGAGTAAAAAAAGTCAAAAGTATAAAAAGATAGTTATAGTGTTTATTTTTCATAGTTAAAATAAGGGAGAGGGTTACTCTCCCTATCTCATCAATTACATTTGCGTAATTGTTGCTGTATTCCCATCACCGATTTGAGTGACAGAGAATGTACTATTAAAGCCAATTACGTTACCTTCAACAGTGTTGTAATTACCGGTTTGAGTAACAGAGAATGAAACGTTTTCACCACCTAACAAAAACGCTGAATCTCCAGTTCCACCTACCCAGTTACCTTCACCTTCTTGCGCAATATCAATAGAGTGATTGCTACCTTCTACCATTAAGTCAATCACGTTAATATCACCATTTTGTGCAATATCAATTTGGTTTGCGTTGCTATCAAGAATACCCGCTAGTGTAACGATTGCCTCATTTTGATTACCAACTTGATTAACATCAATATCGTTATCGTTTGATGTGAGAGAAACATCTGGGTATGAAGATTGCACTAAAATTGCGTTTTCATCGCCACCACTTTGGCTAAGATCAACATCGTTACCGTTGCCGTTAAAATTAGCTAAATGAACTGAGCTAAAATCACTTATTTGAGTTACTGTAAATTCATTGTCTGAACCAATCACACCCATGTATACTTCATTGGTGTTACCAATTTGCATGGCTGTAAGCTCATTGCCGTCGCCCATTAACTCGGTTGTTGCAAGGTTTTCATCGCCTACTTGTTTAACGACTACTGCGTTGTCAGCACCTTCAAAAAGCCCAGATTCAATCGCATTATTCGAACCTTCTTGGTCCAGTTTTATTTCATTATTATTACCTGAAACGGCTGCAAAAGTAATCGCATTGTTATCACCGCTACTTTGCTCAATGGCTATTTCGTTTGCATCCCCTGCAATGTCAGTGAATGTGGCAATGTTACGAGAACCATCTTGCTCAACGTCAAACTCATTTTCGTTACCGCGTAATGAGCCTATTTTAAACTCATTCCATGTATCTGTTTGTTCAATTTCAATGATGTTCTCATCACCCGATAAGCTAAGTACTTCAAATTCTTGCCACATGCCAGACTGAGATGAAATAATTTCGTTACCGTTACCTCTCATGTCCATGTTGTAAAACCAGTGGCCGCCATTGCCTTGTTCTACGTCAATATTATTGTCGCTACCAGTGATGATATTGATTGCTTCATTGTTTTGAAATAGTCCTTGGCCAAATTGAGAAACATAAACACCGTTATGATCGCCTGTTATGCGTGTAATAAACCCATTGGCTACACCATCTTGTGCATAAGTTTGTTGGTTGTTATCTCCGGTTGTTTCAACTTCAGCGTAATTGCTGTTTTGTAATTGAGCTATTTTAACATCGTTGCTGTTACCAATTTCACTGATCAGTGCTGTGTTGCCGTCGCCATCTTGAGATACCAATGCGGTGTTGTCAGAAAATGATTGGTTAACTATGGCGACATTTTCAACGCTGCTTACAGATACTTTAGCTGCAAGCTCAGATGTTGAACCAGGTTTGGTTTGTGTGTTTGCGTTTGCGCTAAAGCTGGCACCCATTGCAATTGCAATTGCACAGCTTAAAAGTGATTTATTCAATTTCATTATTTTCTCCATGAATTATTAGAGTAAACGCTTCGTTTTGTATTTTTTAAGAAGTGTTTATTGTATTGGCATGCCGTGCCGAAAATAGTTTATGTTTTACCTACGCACTAAAGTGAAGTCTGTTTAGTGCAGTTAATGCTTAATTAAACTCATCTTTTTTTATCATATTAAGTTTAATATTTGTTAAGCGTTTAACTGTTTCGCTACTGTATTCTCTGAAATGAATTATTTAAATCATCATTTTTTACCAATTATTTACTTTATTATTTTCAGTTGCTTAGATTTTTTTACTGATTTTTTAGTGGTAGGAATTAAAAAGCAGTCAAAAATAATGGCTTGAGCAAAGCCGGGGTTATTAAAGTTTTTCTACTTAAAAGTATGGTTTTTAAGTTTTTTTTATTCACAAGAAAGTAAAAAAGCATGGTTTTTGTTAGTTAACAGTTTTTTAACTTGAATGTTGGTTTATTTAACGGTTTATTGAGTTATGCCATATGTTTTACCTTACATAACAACAAGTGAAGATACTCGCTTATTTTAAGCAACCTCAATCAAACCATGGATAAAACAATGAAAACAAAATTATCTATTATTACACTTGCACTACTACCATGTTTAGCTGCGGCTAAATTGCCTGATGTTAACAGTACAACTCAAAAAGTAACTGCGAGCAGTGACTCGATTATTGTTAAGTATAAAAAGAATGCTTCGCCAGAGGCGCGTAAACAAGCGCGTTCTTTAGTTAATGCAAAAATATCTGATTTAAATAAAGATGAAGTGGATGATAATTTCAGTTCTATACTTTCTGGCCGTCTTGCTAAGTTTAAAGTATCAGGAATGAGTACTAAGGAAGCCATTAAGCGCCTAAAATCTCATCAAGCTATTGAGTATGTAGAGCCTGATTACATAGTGAGTATTGCTGGTGTGCCAGATGACCCTCGTTTTGATGACTTGTGGGGACTGCACAATGAGGGGCAAACAGGTGGAACAGTTGATGCTGATATTGATGCACTTGAAGCATGGGCGATTTCAACGGGTAGTAAAGATGTTGTTGTTGGCGTTATTGATACCGGTGTAGATCACAGTCATAGTGATTTGGCCGCAAATATGTGGATTAACCCAGGTGAAATTCCAGGTAATGGTATTGATGATGACGGCAATGGCTATATAGACGATGTGTATGGTATTAATGCCATTACAGGTAGTGGCGATCCTATGGATGATCAAGGCCATGGTACGCATGTTGCCGGTACTATTGGTGCCGCTGGTAACAACAACACGGGCGTAGTGGGTGTTAACCATGAAACTTCAATTGTTGGCTGTAAGTTTCTTGATGCGCAAGGCAGTGGCTCTACCTCAGATGCAATAACCTGTATTGACTATATGGTTAGTTTAAAAAATGCCGGCGTTAATATTCGCGTATTAAATAACAGCTGGGGCGGTGGTGGTTACAGCCAAGCACTTGCAGATGCAATTACTGCCAGTGAACAAGCTGATATCCTTTTTGTTGCAGCAGCAGGAAATGACGCGGTAGATAACGATCAAAATCCAAGCTATCCAGCAAATTATGAAAATGAAAGTGTAGTGTCTGTAGCAAGTACCGACAGCCGCGATAAAATGTCTGGGTTTTCACAATGGGGTTTAACAACGGTAGACATTGGTGCACCGGGGAGTGCTATTTTATCTACTGTTCCTGGTAATGGTTATGCTACCTATTCAGGGACATCAATGGCCGCACCGCATGTTGCAGGTGCAGCAGCGCTTGTGCTTTCAGTTAATCCAGAGCTATCAACAGGTGAACTTAAGCAACTGTTAATGGATAGCGGTGACGACAATGCAGATCTGCAAGGTAAAACGGTTTCGGGCAAGCGTTTAAACGCAAACCAAGCGTTAGAGCAAGCCGATCCTACACCAGGATTTAAACTTTCAGTAACGCCTGCTTCACAGCAAATAACCGTTGGTGAAACAGCTACGTATACTTTTGAAATTGGCTCTATTGCACAGTGGGAAGGTGACGTAGAACTTACATTAACAAGCCCGCTTGATACAGCATCGCTATCGCAAACAGTGGCTCGTCCTGGGGATGAAGTAACTTTAACAGTAAATACTTTAGAGACAACGGCTTGGGGTAATTATGAGTTTACTGTTAGCGCAGCGTCGGATGAAATGGTAAAAGACCAAACTGTAAGATTAATGCTTCAACCAGCTGGTTTAAATGACTTCACATACAGCAGTGATGAAAGCGTAGCGATACCTGATAACTCGCCTGAAGGTGCAAGCTCTGTAATTAATGTGACTGATGATTTAACTATTTTTGGTACAACTGCAGATGTAAATATTACGCATACTTGGTCAGGTGATTTAGTACTTACGCTTATTTCAGCGCAAGGTACTGAAGTAACGCTACAAAGTAATCAGGGCGGCAGTGAAGATGATATAGTTAAATCATATACTTCAAGTGTATTTAACGCTGAAGTAGCAACAGGTGATTGGACGCTTCACGTTGAAGATACGGCAGGTGCCGATACGGGTACAATTAACGGTTGGTCACTTACATTTAGTGCTATTGGTGAGGTAAGCCCACAACCACCACAAGCTGGTTTTAATGTTGAAACACAAGGTTTAACAGCTACATTTGTGGATACGAGTCGCGATGCCAATGATGATATTACACAGTGGAGCTGGAACTTTGGTGATGGTGCTACATCTACAAACCCAAATCCGACCCATGTATACGCTCAAGCAGGAAGTTATGACGTTGAGTTAACAGTTACAGACAGTGAAAACAACTCAGACACATTCACACAAACAGTGATTGTTAGTGATGTTGAAATTGAATTGAGCTTAAAACGCGCTAATAAGTCACGTCTTGGTACTATGCGTGTAGAGTTAAATTGGGAACAAGTTGGGGCAGAATCACTTAACCTATACCGAAATGGTGAATTAGTAGACACCGTATCGGATAATGGCCGTTACCGTGATTACGTGCGTAAAGCAACATTACCAGCATATGATTATAAGTTATGTGTATCTGAAAACGTATGTTCAAATACCATTACCGTTTCATTCTCTGAATAAAATGTATTTCCCTTAGGTATCCAAAGCTCAGCGTTGCTGGGCTTTTTTATAGATTATCCCTTCTTCATTTATTAGTAATAAATAACTAGTTATTTTTAGTTAGTGGTTATTTTGTATTTATTTTGTTTGTTATTTGTACGTTTTTTCCTTGATATTTACGCTATCCATGTTGGGTTTGTAACTGAAAGGTAAAAATAATGTTTATCAATATCATTAGTGGAGGGGCCAATGAGCTCACGTACAATAATAAAAATTGCCTTTAATCTAGGTGCTTTATCATTAAGTTTTCTTAGTTTAAATGTATTTGCATCTATAGATTGCAGCGCGTTAGAAGAGTGGCAAACAGGGCAGACCCATGTTGCTGGTGATCAGGTGCAAGCCTGTCTCTTATACAGAAGTTTCTATTTTCTTATATTCATGATCTAATAAACAAAAAAAATTAGGTCATGAATATGATAAGCAATGAATCTCTAGAATGAGCGCAACTGATTTTTAGTAAAGCTAAGCTTAACGATCCTCGCCGCACCAAACGCCTTGTAAAGATAGCCGCTTCTTTGGCAAGTAATGCCGGTAAGTCCTTAATGTCATCTTGTCCAGACCCTGCAAGTATTGAAGGTGCATATCGCTTTATCCGTAACGATCATATTTCTGCTGATGATATTGCGCAAGCTGGGTTTGCGCATACTGACACCATCGTTAAAGAGCGACCACTCGTGCTTGCTCTACAAGATACAACAGGGCTGAGCTATAAACATTCAGTATGTGATGAATTAGGTGAGGTCAATTCGGCATCTGATGAAAAGCGCACCTCTAAAGGTCGCACTTTATACGCTCACTCAACACTGATGCTCGATGCAAATGAAGAAAAAGCAATAGGACTTGCATACCAACATTACTGGTATAGAGAGAAGAAACAAACGGGCAAACAAAATACGCTGCAATGCCGTGATAGAGAGCTAAAAGAAAGCTACAAATGGCAAAATAACGTTGAAGAAGTTAAAGAGCGCCTGGGTGATTTAAGTAATGTGATAGACGTATGTGACCGCGAAGCAGACATGTATGAATACATTGATTACCAAATACAAAATGAACACCGCTTTATTGTTAGAGCAAAAGACAATCGGCGTCTTGTAGGTAAACATCAGAAATTAGAAGATATTTTACCGACACTCACTCCCGCAGGTCAGTATAAAATAGATATTCAACAAAGAGGCGGAAGAAAAGCACGAACAGCCCATATAGATGTGAGCTTTACATCGATTAAATTGAAAAAGCCACAAAGAGCAAAAGGTGAAAAAGAAGCCCCGCTGACCCTCGTGGTATGTACAGAACAAAATAACGACAGTAAGAATAAATTACAGTGGTTACTGTATACAACAGAGTCGGTTGCAAATGCAGCAGAAGCAAGAAAAATAGCGCGTTATTACGAGTTAAGGTGGCGGATAGAAGAGTTCCATAAGATTTGGAAAACGGAAGGAACAGAAGTTGAAAAGTTACGCATGCAACACTTAGATAATTTAAAAAAGGCAGCAGTAATAGAGGCATTTATAGCGGTCAGGCTCTTACAATTAAGGGAGCTTGCTCAAAATAGAGAAGAAGCAGAAAGAGTCAGCTGCGAAGTCTATTTAGACACATTGAGTTGGAAGTTACTATTTAAAGCGACAAATCAACAGGCTCCAATGCCAAAAGAAGCCCCATCGTTAAAGTGGGCATATTATGCAATAGCCAAATTGGGAGGTTGGCACGATAGTAAACGAACTGTAATGGTCAACTAATTTAGGAGAGATTCTAAGCGGCATTTTTTAATTCATTATATTTCTGATGCGGTGTCATATAATCAAGCGCTGAATGCCTACGTTTGTAATTATAAAACTGAATGTAATTATCTACTTCACTTATCACTGAATTATGATTTATAAATGAAAGACCATTTAAACGCTCTGTTTTTAAACTTCTAAAAAAACGTTCCATAACAGCATTATCCCAACAATTACCTCGGCGACTCATACTTTGCGTTATAGTCAGTTGTGATAACCGCTCTCTAAACGAGGCCGCTGAATACTGACAGCCTTGATCTGAATGAAACATCAGTTGACTAAGAACCGGCTGTTGGCGCTTAATTGCATTATTTAATGCTGTTTTAGCCAGTTCAGCATTAGGGCTTTTTGATAAAGCATAACCTACTATTTCCTTCGTTGATAAATCTAATACGCAAGCCAAATAACTCCATCCTTGCTGGTTCCTTATGTAAGTAATATCACCGACCCAATGTGTGTTATGTGTATCGGGGTTGAATTGTCGTTTTAAAAGGTTTTGTGCATAGTGATGCTCATCACCTGAATTGGGGTAATAATGTTTTTTCTTCGGCACAATGGCTTGTATATTCAGCTTCTTCATCAGTGCGGCCGTTTTATATACCCCTATTGTGTGGTCACGCGCATTCAGTTCAGCGTGCATTCTACGCCTGCCATACGTATTACCAGAGTCCTCAACTATCGATTCAATTACATCTAAAAGCACCTGCTCTTGCTCATCAGGTTTGACAGGCTCATAGTAATAACTACTCATACTGACCTCTAAAATACGACACAATTCAGTGATAGTGTAATCTACGTTTGCTTTCTTCAATTCTTTTATTACTTTAAGTTTTGATTGTCGCGAATGAAGAAAGCGGTGGCTTTTTTTAATATTTCATTATCCCTTAAAGCCCGCTGTAGCTGCTTCTCTAGCGACTGGATACGTTGCTGCTCAGGTGTGAGTGCTTGAACATTCTCCGGGCTTTTACCATCTAGCTCAGATAAATATTGTTGCTTCCAACGTGATACTGCTGACTTTCCTGCGCCAGAGATTTCTTCAATTTGCTTATTGGTATAGCCTTCTTCTACCATTAATTTGGCATATTCAAGTTTTTGCTGTGCACTGAGTGTAACTTTTGATTTTCTGGTCATGTTGATACCTTTTCGGTTTAGCTTATTTTACGCTATAAACCTCTCCAATTTCATTAGACCATTACAAACAGGGCGTGTTGGCACAAAAGCCATGTGGGATGGCTGGGTGAAGTTGGTATTTTTAGTCGAGTCCTATGCTTTTATGAAGGAACTCGACTTGTGATCAAGAGACAGACCCAGGGGAACGAGCCAGGCGTAACCGATGTATGGTTAGCACTTTAATGTAAAACCTTATTGTTTGATTTTATAAAAAGCAGCTTTCGAGCTGCTTTTTTTATCGCGAACAGCCACTTTGATTGTTCAAAACAAGGCTTTATTACTAATTATTAATCCATTGACATCAGCATACACCCAATCACCGGTGTTAATTGTGGTGTTTAACATATTGACGGGGTGATCTTTGGCACCTAAACCGCGCTTAGTGGTGCAGCGTGGGGTCGCGCCTAGCGCCATTACAGGTAAATCAAGCGTGGCAAGAATTTCAATATCGCGGCAGCAGCCATTAATAACAATACCTTGCCAACCATTTTTGATTGCCCGCTCTGCAATCATATCGCCAATGAAGGCAAAACGCTTACTAGCAAAGCCATCCACAACCAACACTTTGCCCTCACCATTTTCATGTAATATGTTGCCAGCAAACGAGTTATCGTCTGGGCAGGTGACAGTAACAACTTGACCAAAAAATGTGGTTTTATTGCCAAAATGCTGCAGGCCACTGTCTGCTACTTGCACATGGTCGCGATGTTCATCATATAAATCAGGCGTTGTGAATGGTTTCATTAGTGCATCCTTGTTGTTATAAACCTAAATAAAACAGTATTAATGTTAACAATGCTTATCGTAGGCTAATTAAATATCTTCGTGTAGTTTTTATTATGAATTTACGCATAGATTTTAGTCTCAAAGAGCACGTATTAAAGGCGCCTTTCAATACGCTAATTGTGTGTTTGTTAATGAGAAAGCTAGCGATTGCTTAATTTCACTTATTAATGAAGTAAGATTAGCCAAACGTCTCATTGTTGGCTTTTTTTTCATATGCTATGTTCAACTGTTATTTTTAAAAGTGGGGCTGCAAAACTGCGCTCTATAATACAAACACAAAAAGAGAAGCGTGCTTTATGATCATCTTTTTTATTTGCCTTACTATTTTAATATTAGGCTATAAGTTTTATAGCCCGTTTGTTGAAAAGCAAGCGGGCATGGACCCAACTATAGACACACCACAAAAACGCTTTAGCGAAGGTGTTGATTACGTTGCCATTCACCCTGTTCGTGCATTTTTAATTCAATTTTTAAATATTGCAGGCGTAGGCCCTATATTTGGCCCAATACTGGGTGCATTATATGGTCCGGTTGCGCTTGTATGGATTGTGCTAGGCAATGTTTTGGGTGGCGCTGTACATGATTTTTTCTCAGGCGTAATGAGTATAAAAGAAGACGGCAAAAGCTTACCGGAAATAGCTGGGCACTATTACAACGTTGTATTTAAAGGGTTTATGCTTATTTTTACTGCAATGCTACTCTTCTTTGTTGGTGTTGTATTTATTATGAGTCCCGCCGGTTTATTAAGTAACTTGGATGCGTTTGAAGGCACTATTTTTGCCAGTAATACGTTTTGGGTTTTAGCTATTCTAGCGTATTACTTTTTAGCAACTTTATTACCAATAGATAAAATTATCACTCGTTTTTACCCAATTTTTGGCTTATTAATGATTGTAATGACGGTTGCCATTGCTGTATCACTACTAATAAATGCGCCACATTTACCGGTCGCAGGTGATTTTTTAGCGTATTTTGAGGCTGACCATGCTCACGACTTTTTAACTCCTAATCCTGATGGTTTGCCTGTATGGCCGCTTCTATTTATAACGATTACCTGTGGCGCCATTAGTGGTTTTCACTCTACTCAAGCTCCTATTATTGCCCGCTGTTTAACCAACGAAAAATATGTACGCCCAGTTTATTACGGCGCGATGATGTGTGAAGGTATTGTAGGTTGTGTATGGGCACTTGCTGGTATTGCTGCCTTCCCAGAAGGCTATGCAGGGTTAAAGTCTATGCTTGACTTAGGTGGTCCAGGTTTGGTGGTTAATCATATCGCAAACAGTTATTTAGGTGTATTTGGCGGTATTGTGGCAATTATTGCCGTGGCTGTATTCCCAATTACCTCAGGTGATACTGCGTTCCGCTCACTTCGTTTAACCGTGGTTGATGCGTTTAGTATTCCACAAAGTTTGCGTAATCGTTTATTGCTAGCACTACCGATTTTAACCATTGCTTACTTTATGACTAAGCTCGATTTCACTGTTATTTGGCGCTATTTTGCGTTTTCAAATATGTTGTTGTCCACGAGTGTGTTATGGCTTGCGACTAAGTATTTATTTGACCGTGGAACATTCCACTGGATTGCCAGTGTACCTGCAGTCATTGCTTCAGCAGTGACCTTGTCATACATAATGACAGCAGCAATTGGCTTAAATTTATCAAGTGATTTAGGTAAACCGATTGGCATAGTGGTCGCGGTTGTAGGCTTTATTTTATTAGCTTTTGTACATTCAAAACATAAAGTGCGAGTGGCTTAATAAATCGTAATCTTAAAAAATGTAAAAGCGAGCTTAACGAAGGCTCGCTTTTTTATGCTTGATCAAGTTGTCATTTAGTTAAAAGATATATTAACTTTTTAATCACCAACTACTCAGGCAAACTATTAGCCGCTAAAAAGTAGCTTGCTCAAAGTAGTGAATATCATCAAGGGTGTTGCTGATCATCATTGCGCCCTCTAATAAACTCACTGTTTGTATTGCGGCACGTTCAGGATCCGGCTCGCCATTTATTTTATGTGCTTGCGTTAACCAAGCTAAGTTTTTAATGAAAAAGCGTTTTACTTCATCACGTACTTTATCAGGCAAACTGTCGCTTTCTGCCCCAAGTAAGCCACACAAACACATTTTTTTATCAATAACTAATGCGTTTTTAAACAACTGAGTGTAAATATCAAGCGGGTTTTTACCGTTTGCTTTGTGTGCCTGCGGTTCACCAAGCATAGCGATAAAATTATCCGTGTATTGATGTGCAAGCTCGGCACCTAAATCGGCTTTGGTTGGAAAATGGTAATGTACACTCGCACTTTTAATCCCAATTTCGTTGGCTAATTCTCTAAAGCTAAAATTGCTATAACCTCCGAGTCTAACCTTGTTTTCTGCCGCTTTTAAAAGAGCTGCTTTTTTTGTCATTTTAAAACTTCCTTCATATTGCTGTAAAAAATTATCAACCAGTAGGTAGTTATTTTCAAGCTCTTTTATTTTTAGTTTGCAAAGGTCGAAAACTTAATATAAATTACCTATCAGTAGGTAGGTGATTTATTCTTGCCAGTATTAGTTCAAACTGTGATTAAAAATATAAAGAGATAATTATGAAAATTTATGATGTAGAAAACTTTCCTAATCCATTACGTGTACGTATTGCGCTTGCTGAAAAAAAGGCGACTGATAAAGTAGAGTTTGTTGCTGTCGATTTATTAAATGGTGAGCACCGTACTGAGGCGTTTTTAGCTAAAAACCCTTTAGCAGGCGTACCTGTTTTAGAGCTAGATGATGGAACGTTCATAGCAGAATGCACCGCGATTACTGAATATATTGATACCGCTTTTGCTGGCCCTTCATTAATAGGTGTTGAGCCAAAAGAACGCGCGGTGATTAATATGATGCAAAAGCGTGCGGAGTCAATGGTACTTGATGCTGTCGCCACTTACTTTCATCATGCAACGGATGGGTTAGGCCCAGCGCTTGAAACCTATCAAAATGTTGCTTGGGGAGAAAAGCAAGGTGAAAAAGCGCGCCAAGGCTTTGTTTATTTTAATACAGTGTTAGCCAACTCTGCTTATGTTGCTGGTGAGAATTTCAGTGTTGCAGATATTACTTTGTACGCCGGTCTGGTGTTTGCAGGCTTTGCAAAAATAGCTATTCCTAGTGAGCTATCACATTTAATAGCATGGCAACAAAAGGTCGCTCAACGTCCAAGTATTGCAGCTTAGTTATCAATTTATAATGTGGATCCAATGATGAAAATAGCAGCTGATTTTACTAAACGAGTTGTTGTACATAGCGAATCGTTAGAATGGATAGCCTCACCGATGGCTGGTGTTGATAGGCGTCCACTTGATAGAGTGGGCGATGAGGTTGCACGCGCAACCAGCATTGTACGTTATGCGCCAAACAGCCATTTTTCTGCCCATACACATACCGGCGGTGAGGAATTTATTGTGCTTGAAGGTGTTTTTCAAGATGAACATGGTGATTTCCCCAAGGGCGCTTATATTCGTAATCCGCCTGAGTCAAAACATACACCAGGATCTGAAAAGGGGTGCGTTATATTTGTGAAATTATGGCAGTTTCAGCCAGAGGACACAGAGCATGTTCGCTTGCAAACTAACACCCTGCGCGGTGTTCCTCACCCTGAGTTTAGTAATGTAAATGTAGCTCCTCTTTATAAAGACGCCTTTGAAGAGGTGAGTATTTTAGCATTTGCACCTAACAGTGAAATATCGTTAAACGCCTCAGGTGGGGGCGAGCTTTTAGTACTTGAAGGCTCGCTTGAAGAGCAGGGCGATACATTAGTACAGCACAGCTGGTTAAGAGTGCCGCTTAACAGCGAAATTAAAGCAACAGCGGGCAGTGAAGGAGCCAGAGTTTGGCTTAAAATCGGTCATTTAACAGATGTTGAAAACCAAATAGCACGGCTTAAAAATACATAATTAAGCACTTAATTAAAATGGGCACAATAAAAGTGATGTGCCTGTTTTTTGATCTACTTCACTATTGGTTAATAAGCTATCACCTATACTCAATGCTCATTTTATTGCGGAGTTTAGGTTATGGTAAATTTAACGCACGGCTTATCTATTGGTATTGAGCGCTCTGGTTGCGAGTTTTTTTTGACCTTAAAAGCCATAGGCACACTCACTCACAAAGATTATGAAGTGATCACGCCGATGATAGACTCTGCGCTTGGCGAAGTTAAACATCCTATTGTTAATGTACTTATAGATGGTACTGAGCTTGATGGCTGGGAACTTAGAGCCGCATGGGATGATTTAAAACTTGGTTTAAAACACAACAAAGAATTTAAAAAAATAGCTATTTACGGCAATAAAGATTGGCAATCAACCATTGCAAAGCTGAGTAATTGGTTTTTGTCGGGTGAAATACAATATTTTGAGAATGCCACTGCCGCCATTGAGTGGTTAAAAAGTAACGATGAATAAGCAGATGCTTAAATAAAGGCCGTAATCGGCCTTTATTTTTAAAGGGTGTTTGCTTAAGTTACGTCTTGAAGGGTGGGTAATGCTGGAAAAGCCCCCTTGGCTAAGCAGGCTTTAGAGCCACAGCGCAAACCAAAACTTAAAGCGTGTTTTACTAGCTGTTCATTATTAATTTTCCCGTTCAGCGGGGTATTTTCATCGGTGTGATTTAAATAATATAACACGCCGGCAATAAAGGCATCACCGGCACTGGTAGTATCCACCGCATTAATGATTGGCGCCGATTCACTTAATATAAACGCCTTGTGGTATACAGTGGCAGGGGCTGGGCCATCGGTTAAAAATACCAATTTAACACCTGTATTTAAAATAGCTTGTAAGTAATCATCGGGTGCTTGCTGTGTTTGCTCAGCTAAAAAATTCAGCTCATCACGCGATAGCTTAACAATGTCGCAATAGGCATAACACGCATGTACATTTTGCTCAATGTCATTGCTATTTTGCCACAAGCTATAGCGTAAATTTACATCAAAGCTAACGAGTTTATGGTTGTTTTTAGCCAGCTTTAAAGCACACACGGTGGTGTTTGCAATGGCTAAATTAGTTAACGTGTTGGAACAAAAGTGTAGGGTACTCAATTCATCCCATTTGATATGGTTTAAATGCTCACTCGTTAACAGTAAATCGGCGGTATTGTGGCGATAAAAATTAAAACTGCGTTCACCGGTTTCATCCAAACTGACAATAACCACGGCCGTTTGAGAGTCTTTAATCGTAAATAAGTACTCTGTACTTACCTTATATTGCGCAAGCGATTTACTTAATTGTTTAGCAAAGTAGTCATCACCCATACCGCCACAAAAAGCAGCCTTGCCGCCTAACTTTGCATAACCTACCGCTACATTGGCAGGGGCACCACCTGCAATGGGCAAATAAGCACTGTTTTGAGAGTCTTGTGGCAGCATATCAATAAGTAGCTCGCCGAGGCTAAGTAATTTGGTCATAGTGTAAATCCTAAAAAACCCAGCAGAGCTAGGTCAAAATTCAAGGGAGAATTATTAAAATTAATTAAAGTTAGTGTAACAATCGCTGAAAAACATAGCTTCAGCGCTTGTTACACTAAAGATGGTTAGTTAAACGCGTATTTAAGCGTTATGGATGTTGTGCGGCCATTAATAGTACGGGCGCGAATAATGTTGTTATCTGGAATTGAGCCTTCTTCAGCTTCTGTAATACCTACCGTATCGAATAAGTTATTTACATTAAGTGCAATATTAAGGTTTTCAGATAAATCGTAACTTACAAAGCCATTTACTTGAGTGTAGCCGTCAAATTTAAGGTCGTTATTGTCTTGAGCGTAAGCATCAGTAGTACCAATAAAGTTGACACCGGCGGCACCTTTGTCAAAGCTATAACGAGCCATTAAAGAGTAGATCAAATCAGCTTGGCGACGTGGTGTATTACCGACCACTTCAGGCATAAGTGCATCTTTAGCAATTTCTGCATCGGTCCATGTTAAGTTACCACGAAAATCCCATGCATCGATGAAGTAAGTTGATTCAATTTCAATCCCTTTTGCTTCGTACTCACGGTCAAAAAAGGTTTGCGATGTTGCTTCAAAGTTTTGCTCTTCTGTTTGTGCATAAAACGCTGTTGCAAAAACTGATAGTGAATCAAAACGTTTTTTAACCCCAAATTCATACTGGTTTACTTCATCAACGGCGTCTTCATCAGCAACCGAACCGTCAGCGCGTACTTTACCAAATAAAAGTCGGTCAGCATTTGCACGGCCACCTTTACTTAAGCGTGCAAATGTCGCAAGGCTTGAATCTATTTGGTAGTTAGCCCCAATTGAATAAGATGTGTAGTTCCAGTCGTAGTTAACTGGGCTAGCATTTGCGGTATCAATGCCTGCTACATTTTGTTCAGGGACTGAAATCACGCCATCGCGATTCATATCGACCGTTGAGGTAACGGCACCTGCATAGTTGCCGCGTGCTTCACCACTATCGTAACGAGCACTGGCGTCAATACTTACATCACCCAATTTTGTTGAAAATGAAACGTACGGGGCGCGGGTATCGTATTCTGTATCGTAATCACGCTGACAACAGTTACCCCAAAAAGGTGTGCCGTATGCATATAAACCATTTTCAGAAAACTCTGTACCATCGGCAGCTGTTACATTTAGTAGCGCCGCATTATCGCCCTTAAGTTCCATTAGGTAAGAGTTCCATAACCATGACATAGCAATATTTTGCGTTGAAGCATAGTAACCAAACGTAACGCTTGTATCATCGCTTAGTGATTTAGTTAGTTTGAAGTCGTTCACAATAGAGTCAAAGTCGTTCATTGTGACGTCAAACGTATGAATACGCATGGCTAAATCGTCGTTAAATGCAGCCCCCGTATTTGCATTACTGAGCGTTGCACCTGCGCCGCCAATACTCTGTGCAATAGCAGTCGCGCTGCCTACTTCAGCAGGAATAAGTGAATTAAAGTTACCGCTAACAGAGGACTTACGAAAACGGTTTTCAATACGCCAATCGTTGTCTAAGTCAAATACGGCTTCAAAGCCAATTGAGTCAACTTTAGGGTTCATACCATCGCGAATATCGCCGCTACTAATTTGATTTTCGCCATTTAAACGCACTGTTTTAGTAAATAATGCCGAATGCGGGGTGTCTGATTGTGCGTCAAACCCTGGGATTGAGTCACCATTTGCATACATTGGCATAGGTAAGTAACCTACGCTTTTGTCATCTAAATGTTTGTAATAAAGACGTACGTAACCGTTTTCAAAGTCTTTAGTAAGATTGGCTTTAATTTGCCCACCTTTATTTGATGTGTAACCTGTTTCACGCGGGCCTTCACCTTGGCGCACAAAACCACCGACATGAAAACGTACGCTATCACTGAGGTAAGTGCCGTATTCAAAATCTGTACGAATAGTGTCGTAATCAAGGCCTAGTGTTGTAGAGACACTGCCTGATTCGCTTTCACCATTTTTAGAAATAAAGTTAATTATGCCACCCGGTGCATTACTTGCTGCCGTCGAGGCCGAACCACCACGAATTGATTCGATAGTTTGTACGGTATTATCTAAGCGCATAAATATATCGGCGTTACCAAAAGCAATATCACCGTATTGCATAACGGGTAAACCGTCTTCTTGTAATTGTAAAAACTTAGCACCACCAGAGGCCACAGGTAAGCCGCGTACAGCAATGTTTGCGTTACCTTCACCGCCAGTTGATTCTGCGCGCACGCCCGGAATAATTCTAAATGCTTCAGCAGTTGAACGCGGTGTAGATACTTCAACTTGAGCAAGCGATAAACTGCTCACTGATGAGCTTGATGCCATAATGGTTGTACGACGTGGTACACCGGTTACAACGATAGTCTCAAGACCTTTGTTAGCTTGAGTTTGCGTGTTTTGCTCTTCTTGTTGTGCATAAACGCCTTGGCTTACAGCCAGTGCTAAAGCACTCATTAAATATAAAGGTGTGTTGTGTGTTGTCATGTGAACGCCTCGTTGTGTGAGCCCGAAGGGGTTTGTTATTTTTACTTAATCGATTAAGTAAAAATAACAAATATTTTACAATAAGCAAATAATTTTATTATTTATTTGCTGTTTTTTTACTCATCTATTGATTTATATAGTGTTTTTATAATACTAATTTTGTCTATTTACTCAGTTATTAGGTTGCTCTCTTGTAAAGCGCTGGCTGATGGATCACGAAAATAGTTAAAAAGCATCGCTAAAAATAAAATAATGGCAAAGCCGGTTGCAAGGTAAAAACCATAACGTACATGGCCAAAGTAATCACTGATCATCCCCATAAATAAAGGGGCTAATGCGGCTGAAAGTGCAGTGAAAAATAATATAACCCCAGCAACAGCGCCATGTTGTTGCACCGGAAAACATGATATTCCTTTGGAGTTTAAGGTCGGGTAAACCATCGACATGAATAACCCTGAAAGCGGCAATAAACCCACAGCCCAATCAACGCCACCGACTAAAGTACCCACGTAACATAGTGCAATACCTAAACTTAAGTAAGCCATAACACCTTGCCAGCTATAACGGTTTAATAACCACACAGCAATAAAGCGCCCTGCGGCACGCAGTATAAAAAATATGGTGAGTGCATAGGTTGCCAAAAGGGGCCAAGAGCCCGTGTAGTCTTTTAGCAGCGTTGGCATCCATACATAAATGGCAACCTCGGTCGCAACATAAAGGGCAATGGCGAGCGAAAAGCCAAGCGCGTAGGGGTTTTTAATCATTTTCATGGTGGTGGCAAGTGACGCGGGTTTTTCAGTGTTTTTAACAACGCTTGGGTACTCTGCTCGCCATGCTAAAAACGCTAGTATTAAACACATTATCCCAGCAATCACATATAAATAAGTCCAACTTACATTTTGTACCAGTAATACACCAACAAGCGCAGGCCCAACAATAGCCCCAATACCAAAAAAGCCCTCTACTTTGTTCATGGTTTTAGTGTGCTCTGCGTTGCTATAAGAAATATCGCCTAATAAAGCTAAAGCACCGGTTTTAAATAAGCCAATAGCCAAGCCAATACAGCAAAGTAAAAAAACAAAAAATATGAAGCTGCTGGTAATGGCAAACAAAAAACTACTTGCGGAAAATATTAAAAGGCCCAGCATAATCGTTTTTTTACGTCCAAGGCTATCGGCTAAAAAGCCTAAAAATAATCCGCTAAAGGCAATCATAGCCATGGGTGCATAGTGAAATGCACTGGCTTGAGTCATGCTTAAACCAAACTCAGTGATGAGTTCAGGAATGATCATACCGACTGCATCTGAGGTCATGGCAAACATAAAAAACATCATGTATGTGAGCCAGCGAATTTGCTGCAACGGATCGCTGCTTGCGTGTGTGTGTGATTTTGTCATGTGCTTTTCCTCGTTAAATGCGTGCTTAACACCCAGTAAGTCAGTTAGTTACTGATTATAGTATTAATGTCGTCACGATATTTGTATGTAAAATTTATAAAAATAACTTGTAAATTTGTACGTGCTAGTTAAAGATATATCTTAATCGATTAAGTTTCAACATGGTAATCACACAATGATGAAGAATAAAGTTCAATTGATCACATACGCTGATCGAATTACTGGCCAAGATATAAATGCACTTACCACTCTTTTACATGGCCCATTAGAGGGCGTTTTTGGTGGTGTGCACTTGTTGCCATTTTATAACCCAATTGATGGCAGCGATGCAGGCTTTGACCCGATTGATCATAGTGAAGTTGATTCTCGAATCGGTACTTGGGACGATATACAGGCACTCGGTAAAGACCATGATTTAATGGCTGATCTCATAGTTAACCATGTGTCGGCGCAATCGTTTCAATTTCAAGATGTGCTTGCCAAAGGCAAAGCGTCTGAATTTTGGGATTTATTTTTAACCAAAGAAGACGTGTTCCCCAATGGCATGAGCGAGGCCGAGCAGCAAGCTATTTACCGTCCACGCCCAGGCAGTTGTTTTACGCCAATGACATGCGGTGATGGTCAAACGTATGATTTTTGGACCACCTTTACCGACAATCAAATTGATATAAACGTAAAAGTAGAAGCGGGAATTGCGTATTTAAATAACGTGCTTACTAAGTTCTCTGCTAACAACGTTAATATTATTCGTTTAGATGCAGCGGGTTATGCCATTAAGCAGGCGGGTACTAATTGTTTTATGCTAGATGAAACCTTTGGCTACTTAGATAACTTATCAAAGCAAGCCAATGAGTTAGGTATGGAAACTATTGCAGAAATTCATAGCCATTATCAAACACAAGTAGATGTAGCTAAGCGCGTTAATATGGTTTACGACTTTGCATTGCCGCCACTTATCTTACATAGCTTGTTTAATAACAATGTGGATGCATTACTTACATGGCTAAAAATATCGCCGCGTAATTGTTTAACGGTACTTGATACCCATGATGGCATAGGCATTATTGATGCAGGCCCAATGGGTGACAAACCAGGCTTATTAAATGCAGAGCAAATTGATAACCTAGTAGAAACCATGCATGCAAATAGTAACAATCAAAGCCGCCAAGCAACAGGCGCTGCGGCCAGTAATGTCGACTTATATCAGGTAAACTGTACTTATTACAATGCATTAGGCGCTAATGATTTTGACTATTTACTGTCGCGAGCAATTCAATTTTTTGCGCCCGGTGTACCGCAAGTTTATTACGGCGGCTTATTTGCCTGTGAAAACGATATGGAACTGTTAGCAAAAACCAATGTTGGACGTGATATAAATCGTCCATATTTGAACGCGGATAAAATAGATCAAGCCCTTAATAAACCGGTAGTAAAAGGGCTAATAGAGCTAATTAAAATTCGTAACGAACACCCTGCATTCGCGGGTGAATTTTCGGCTCAAGGCGGCGCAAGTGTTTGCTGTTTAGCATGGCAATTAGCTGATGAGTCAATTTCATTATCAATCGACTTTGAACTGCGCCAAGTGACGATTACCCAAATTAAAGGTGAGCAAGAAACTAGCGTTAATTTAAACACGTTTTTAGCTCATTAAGCTCAACAAAGCGTAAAGTGAAAATGCCACGTTAAGTGGCATTTTTTATTAACTACTGGCGCCAATTTCTAGCTGGTAACCTATTTCATATTGTTTTTCTTCTTTAGAAATAAATAAGTCAGCAGCAATAACGCCCTTTTCTTGGCTATTTTGATGAATGGTAGTGAGACGAGGTACAAAACGAGCGGCTTCTTCTATACCATCAAACCCGACAATCCGTAGTTCGTGTGGTATTTTTACTCCCTGCTTAATCGCTTCTCGCATGGTGGCAAGGGCAATTAAATCACTCATACATATAATCACATTAGGACGTGGGGAGGCTGTTAATACTTCTTTTGCGGCAATACTTGCAAAGCGTTCACTGCTTTCTGGAATATTCCAAATGCGGTCGTCGGCAACCGTTATATTAGCCTCACTTAAGGCGCGTTGATAACCACGCAAACGTTGATGCGAAATAGATTGGCCAGTTTCAAATTCGTGATGCTCGTATACTCGACACAATACATTTTCATCAAGTAATCTTAAACCTAATATAGCCACTTTATCATCTTGATTATGCAAAACATGTTTGGCTATTTCATAACTGGCTTGCTCGTTATTAACATTAATTGAGGCGTTACGAGCAATGTCAAAATCAACTGTCACCACATGTTTAGAGACTGTTTTTAGTTGCTCTACTAGTGCTTTATTGCGCGGGCGACCATAACAAATAAAACCATCGACAAAATCAACAACGCTGTTGAGGTTGTCACTACTGCCTGAAAACAATAAAACATTAATATTGTTTTTTTCAAGTACCGAAGTTACTCCGCGCATAAAACTGCTCGCAACAGGGTCTGATACCATGTATTCCACGCTATCAGGAAGGACTAATGCAACAATATTAAACGTGCCACTTCGCAAAGACTGCGCCGCTTTATTTGGGCCATAATAACCAAGCTCTTTGCAAGCACTTAAAATAGCTTCGCGGCGTTTAGCAGAGAGCTGATCAGGGCGGTTAAACGCATTAGATACGGTAGCGTTAGACACGCTTAACTCTTTAGCAATACTTTTTAATGTCCAGCGGGTGGGTTTACTCATTCGTGACTCGTTACAACTTATCAAAGTATTAATAAATTAACATATTGAAATACTTAGCATAGTAAAAAATATCTATTTGGCGCTAATGTTGGCATTGTTTTGGCGTTATACCAAAGGTTTGCTTAAATAAGCGGCTAAAATGACTGGTATTGTTAAAGCCTAAATCGAAGCATACCTTGCTTATAGGGTGGCCTTGCAATAATAAAGTGCGTGCTTTTTTCAACCTAAGTTGTTGTTGCCAAAGTGCAGGGCTAGTACCAAAAGCAAGTTTAAATTGCTGATAAAACTTACTGCGGCTCATACAGGTTATTTTGCATAATGCGTCTATGTCAAGGGGGTCATTTACATGTTCTTCAATATAGTGCAGTGCATCACTCACATTACTTTTTAGGCGTAGTGTGTTGCAATTTGCCAATAATAAATCACGGCTTTGTTGTTGTAGCAAGCGCGTGATCAATTCGTTTAATGCTAAATCAATTAAGTAGTGTCGCTCAGCGCCTTGCTCGCTAAATAAATGCACCATGCGCTCTAATAACTGCTGCGTTTGCGTATTATGTTGGGTATGCACTAAGTTGGGTGCGTATTCAAACAAGGCATCGTTTGCAAAATTTTGCTGCATATTAAGCGCATTAGCCACATTGGTTATTTTATCGGTGCTTATTTCAATGGCTAAACAGGTGGTGGGGGCGCTTATGGATGCGTTTGGAAAATCAATTAACACCCCTTGCTTAGGGGCAAGTACAAAGGATTCGTGCGGTAAAAATGCTTTGTGGTACTGGCTGCTCTCAACATGCATTACCTTTTTACCGCTAAGCATGGCACAAAACAGCAATTCGTTAGAGTGCAATGCTACTTTTTGCGCACTTTTATAGGTGTCGTAAATACTTAGCTCGGAGTTATCGGCAGCAAAACTCACTTTGTTTTCAATCAGTACATCAAGTTGTTGGCGTTTTTTATTTAACTGAGATGTGTGCATGTTCAGCCTTTTTTAATCGTTATTGTGGGTTTTTAATCTGGACTCACAGACAACTTTTTTGGACAGCTAAGCAAGTTTTTAAGCGCTTAATGGGCTAATGTCAATCAATACCGATTAAATATAAAGCAAGACTTGCCATTACTCTAATAAATATCGGTTTACACTTTTAACTAACAACAAGAGAACACACATATGATTTACGCAAACCCAGGCTCAGCAGACGCACTCGTCACCTTTAAGCAACAGTATGGTAATTATATTGGCGGCGAGTGGGTTGCCCCAGTAAACGGCCAGTATTTTGATAATATCAGCCCCGTTAATGGCAAGGTATTTTGTAAAGTGCCACGCTCAGATAAAGACGACATAAACCTTGCACTTGATAAAGCCCATGCAGTAAAAACGCAGTGGGGCACCACCTCAGTGACCGATCGTAGCAACATACTATTAAAAATTGCCGACCGTATTGAACAAAACTTAGAGTTACTTGCTGTGGCCGAAACATGGGATAACGGGAAAGCTATTCGTGAAACCCTTGCCGCCGATATTCCACTGGCTGCGGATCACTTTCGTTACTTTGCTGGTTGCCTGCGTGCGCAAGAAGGCAGTATAGGCGAGATAGACGAAACCACAGTGGCGTATCATTTTCATGAGCCACTAGGTGTAGTAGGGCAAATTATTCCGTGGAACTTCCCATTATTAATGGCCGCTTGGAAACTAGCACCTGCGCTTGCAGCAGGTAACTGTGTGGTACTTAAACCTGCCGAGCAAACACCTGCCTCAATCTTAGTGCTAATGGAAATTATTGGTGATTTATTGCCCGGCGGCGTTTTAAATGTAGTAAACGGCTTTGGTAAAGAGGCTGGTGAAGCGCTGGCAACCAGTACGCGCATTGCTAAAATTGCCTTTACTGGCTCAACTCCTGTGGGTTCACATATTTTAAAATGTGCAGCAGATAATATTATTCCTTCTACAGTGGAGCTTGGAGGTAAGTCGCCTAATATTTTCTTTAGTGATGTGATGGAAAAAGACGATGCTTTTTTAGATAAAGCGATTGAAGGGGCTATTCTTGCTTACTTTAACCAAGGTGAAGTATGTACTTGCCCATCACGCTTGTTCATTCAAGAAGATATCTATGAGCAATTTATAGAGCGAATGTTAAAGCGCACCCAACAAATTAAACGTGGCAATCCGCTTGATAGCGAAACCATGGTAGGCGCACAAGCTTCTAAAGCGCAGTTTGATAAAATTTTAAGCTATATTGATATAGGCAAAAAAGAAGGAGCCGAGGTATTAACTGGCGGCCATGTTGAGCAATTAAGTGACGAGCTAAATGGTGGCTATTACATTCAGCCCACACTGCTAAAAGGTACAAACGACATGCGTGTGTTCCAAGAAGAAATTTTTGGCCCTGTTATTTCAATGTCGACCTTTAAAGATGAAGCCGAAGCGCTTGAACTAGCTAATAGTTCAGAGTTTGGTTTAGGCGCAGGGGTATGGAGCCGTAACATGAACCGTGCTTATCACTTTGGCCGCAAAATAGAAGCAGGCCGCGTATGGACCAACTGTTACCATATGTACCCAGCACACGCTGCGTTTGGCGGTTATAAAAAGTCAGGTATAGGCCGCGAAACTCACAAACTGGCGCTGAGCCATTACCAGCAAACTAAAAATTTATTGGTAAGCTACAGCGAAGATCCGCTTGGCTTCTTTTAATAACGCGTTTTAGCTTAAACAAACAACCGATAAGTAATGAAAGCGCTGCATTATTGCAGCGCTTTGTTTTTTTAACCCAACACTATTGCATTAAATTAGTGGCTAATTATACCGATAAATAAATAGCTCAATAGTAAGACGGAAAAACCTTAGTGAATTATGCATAAAGAGAGCAAAGAAGCGCTGCGCTGAAAGAGTATGTTAAAGGTTATAGTTCAGGGCTGTTATGGCTAGGTTCAGGCTGTTTGCACAAGTTCGCTGCTCGTCACTCGAAGCCCGCTCATTTATTTCTCATTTTCTTCTCTGTGTTCAAAAAGTTTTAGTGAATTATGCACAAAGAGAGTAAAGAGACGCTGCGCTGAAAGAGGTAGTAATAAACAATTAGTCACTTTGGTTATGGTTTTGGCTGGTATTTGGCACAACTATCTAATGTTTCTATTTTGGTTAATATTGCTGGTTGGTTAGTCATAGTGCATGGTATTGGTACTTGGGTTGCGGGTTATTTTCCTATGGATGCAGATCCATTTACTAAACACCCAACTTTTAGTTGCAAGGTTCACTCTTGGGCTGGTTTCATTATGTTGCTTTCGCTCGTTTTAGCACCAATATTAATAGCGATAAGTCCAACCACAGAAATTACTCCTTTATACTTTCGTGTTTTTTCAATTGTTTCTGTTATCGCTACTGTTTATTATCTGTTTGCTATGGCTAAAGCGGTTAAGCTTCAAAGTAACCCAGGTACCTATCAACGTATCTCTTATGGTATCCAATTAAGTTGGTTAAGTGTTTTTTCAATAGTGTTAATGTAATTTTAAACTAATTTAAATCGTCTTCAATAATTTAGAGACTTAACTCACTAACGACTATGATTTATTTCAGCTTATTATTTGGTGTCACAATTCAAGGAAGGCTCATGAATATAAACCACACTAAATTCCGTTTTATTTTACTAAAAGGTGTTCTAGGCTGGGGAATTCCTACTGCTATTTTATTTCAATTAATTATGTACTTTACAGGTGAGCAAGATCTTTTTGATGGAATCATTTCATCTTTAATAATATTTCCTTTAGTAGGTATATTATTTGGATACTTTATGTGGCATTCGAAATATAAAAACGAGCGAAATAACTGAGATAACAACCTTAATCACTTGGTTTATTGAAATTTTTTAGCTTTGATAACAAGAAGGTTTGAGTGACAATTTGTGAAACTCAAAGGTTGGTTATCCGGCCATTATCAATTGATGATGTGCCGGTATTAAGTGAAATTTTTAGTGACGATGAGGTGATGAAATACTCAATTCGTGGTGTGTGCTATGAAGCCGCAACGCGTGAATTTATAAAGTGGTGTTTACAATGCTACGATTCATATGGTTTGGGCTCTAATAGATAAAAACAGTAACCTACTTATAGGGTTTAGAGGCGTTTCTCCACAACGTATCGCGGGTAACGAAGAGCCTAATTTAGGGTATCGATTAGCGGTCGGGTTTTGGAATAAAGGCTTAGCGTGCGAAGCGGCTAAAGGGGTTTTAAAGTATGTGTTTACTCAAACTACTCATTAATCAGTCGTTGTTATTATTGAACCTGAGCATATTGCGTCATTAAAAGTAGCAAAGAAAATTGGCTTTATAACTTACCATACCCATGAATTTTATGGTCGTACTGTGCAGCTATATCGATTAACTAAAGTTCAAAATAGTTAACGTTGATTTGTTAAATATCAGTTTTTAAAAAGGAAATTTTTAATGGATATAGATTCTCACATAGTTCAACTTGAAAAAAACAACCGAAAGTTATTTAGTGCATCTCATTATTTGGGACTTACGATAGCGATGGCTGCTATTGTTTTGTTATTAATGTTTTATTTTAGCCCATTGATAGGGCTTGCTTGTTCAGGTTTTGCTGCTTTCTTTTTAAACTTTTTCTATTCACAGCATAGCTTTAGAAAACTCAACGCCCGCATAACACTACTGCAAACCAAAATTGAACAAACGTCTGAGTAAGCTGTTGCTCTAAATTTAAAGCCAGTTAATTTTAAATCATACTCGTTGCTAGCTGCTTTTAATGTTGCTAAGTTACTGCTGTAAAAATAATTTGCTGATACTTATTTGATTTAAGGTATTTTTAGTTCCACCAAATGAGTTTACAGTAATTATATAACCTAATTTAAAATGGATTTTCATGAAAATAAAAACAAAAATAGTTAGCCGTACTTTATTGAGCGCTTTATTAATTACGCCTACCTTGAGCATGGCCGAGTTACTAGTTTCTCCTCAAACTTCAGCGCAATGGCGCAGTGTTACTGATCGGGATATTGAAGCTGCTTATAGCATATCGGCAAAAAACCATCCTGGTATGTTTGATGTTAACAACCCAGCCTTTGCAGAACTATTAAAGCAAGCAAAAGCAGAAGCACTTGCACTGTCAGCTAAAGCGAGTGGGCCGCAGGTTCATGTTGCAGCAATTGCGCGTTTTAGTACTGTGCTACAAGATGGTCATGCAGGTGTGTTTTCAAGCGTTGAACGACCTGCTCGTCGTTGGCCTGGTTTTCGCGCAGTTTGGCGGGGTGATGCATTAAAAGTGTATTACAGTGAAACAGATAATATAAATAAAGGCGACGTGATAAGTGGATGCGATGGGCAAAATACCGAGACGTTAATGCGACAAAGAGTGTTTAAGTTTCATGGACAGGTTACACAACCTGGGCATTGGTGGCAGCAAGGTTGGCGGTTACTCGTTGATGAGGGCAACCCATTTTTAACACCTCTAAAAGAATGTCAATTTGTTAAAGCTAATGGGCAAGCTTACAGTAAAACCCTTGATTGGTCAGTTCAGTCACAGAGCGTAAGTAAGCATTTAACACATGCCTATAATGGGGATGAGCTTGCAACCGACTTAACTTGGCCTGCGCAAAACATAGCGTGGATTGCTATGCCCAGTTTTGCAAATAACGATAAGCAAACTAAGGATTACAATAACCTGTATAAAAAAGTGACTGATCAACGTACTAAGTTACTCAGTGCAAAAACGGTGGTTTTAGATCTTCGTCATAACCAAGGCGGCTCGTCGTATTGGAGCTTAAAGCTTGCAAAAGCGTTGTGGGGTGAGCAAGTTGTTGAACAAAAAATGGATAACTACTCACAAAATAGCCGGGTTTGGTGGAGAGCGTCAAAAGATAATACTAACTATGTAAAATCGTTAATTGACGTGGTAAAAGATCAACCTGAAGTTCATGAATTAATTAAAGAAATAGCAGCAGGTATGGCGCAGTCACTTGAAAACAATAAGCCATTTTACATCGAAGCAAAGCAACGTAAATCAAACCTAAGCGAAAGTACAGTGCCAGTGAGTGACTTTAAAACACAGGTTTTTGTTATTGTACCGCCACAGTGTGCAAGTGCATGCCTTGACGCCATTGATGTATTTAAGCAATTTACAAATACTCAGTTATTTGGTGCGCCAAGCAGTGCTGACTCATTGTATATGGATATTCGACTAGCCGAGTTACCCTCAGGGTTAGGTAAAGTGATTATCCCTAATAAAGTGTATGTGAATAGAGCAAGAGGAAAGGGCGATTACTACAACCCCGATATTGCCTATAACGATATTGATTGGACAACTGACAAGCTATTAGAAAAAATTAAACAGTTATAAAAAAAAGCCGCTCGTTGAGCGTAATGCCGATCAGTTAAGGAAGAAAAAGCTTGACGATCGGTAAAATGAGATCAAAATCCTATGATCACAGGTCATAGGATTTTTTTATGCAACTTGCTCATGAATTAGCTTCCACTCTCGATGCATGCAACACGTTTAACACATTTGAAAAGTATGCCGAAATACTCTCCCCAGAATTAATTGAACACGCTTTTCAACAAGCTGGCGTAGCAACTGTTAGAAAGCGCCGCCTCCCCTTAGAAGCTGTATTATGGTCAATCATTGGCATGAGCTTATTTAGGCAACGTTCGGTTTGGGATATAGCAACTCAAATGGACATTATGTTACCTGATAAAAAACCTTTATTAGCACCCAGTGCAATCGTGCAAGCTAGGCAACGTCTAGGCTCAGAAGCTGTTAAGCAAGTATTCTTAGCAATGGCAAAGCAAAGTTACCAGAGCGATAAATTTGAAACATGGGCGGGGCTCAATTTACTCGCTGTCGATGGTGTTGTTTGGCGGACAACAGACACACCTGAAAATCATGAAACATTTAAAGCCCAAAGCAATGGGCACAGTGAAAATATCTTTCCTAAAATACGTATGGTCTGCCATATGGAAGTCACCAGCCACCAACTCATCAACAGTGCATTTTCTGATTATAGAACGAGTGAAATGCGATTAGCTGAGCAGCTCATTGAGCAAACGCCAGATAACTCGTTAACGATATTTGATAAAGGGTATTATTCCCTTGGGCTACTGAGTCGCTGGCAACAAGCAGGAAAACAAAGGCACTGGATGATACCCGCCCGCAAAGACCTTCAATTTGAAGTGATAAAGAAAATAAGCCCTAATGACTTACAGATACGACTGACGTCTACCCCGCAATCTAGAAAGAAATTCAGTGACTTACCTACTCATGTTGAGGCTCGCTTAGTTACAAAAACAATTAGAGGAAAAACCTATCGCATTTTGACGTCTATGATTGACCCAATGCGCTTTCCAAATGAGGAAATGGTTGAATTATATTGTTATCGCTGGGAAATAGAGCTGGGCTTTAGAGAAATGAAACAAACACTATTGAACAGTAAATATACCTTGAGAAGCAAGCGGCCCGATATGATAGAGCAAGAATTGTGGGGGATATTACTCGCATATAACCTCATAAGACAAGCGATGACAGAAGCTGCGAGTAAGCTTGATAGTGTAATACCAAATCAACTTAGTTTTGCGAGTTGCTCAATGGCAGTCACCCAATATTTTGCAACGATACCACTGACATCAGCGGGGAATATTCCAAAGCACTACGCGCTATTAATAGAGCAGTTAGGTTACTTTAAATTGCCAAGGCGGCGCGAAGATAGGTGCTATAAACGGTGGGTCAAACCCAAGCCATCTAAATACCCATCTAACAAGAGAAAAAATACCAGTCAGCTTAACTGACTGGCATTACTCGTTGAGCGGCTTTAATTGTTTAATCAAGGGGTAATCATAGTGAAAATTAGGTTTTGTTAATTGCCCATAGAATATCTAACGCCAAAGGCATAACGAGGGCCGTATTGAGCAGCGCTCAAGAACTGGCTTTCGAAACGACTGAATGAACGCTCGGTTTCGTTGGTTAAGTTCACACCTTCAAAGAATACCGTTGTGCTTTCGTTTACTTCGTAGTTCACACTAATATCCCACTGCAAGTACTCTTCTGCGTATTGTGGAGGAGCCGTAGCACCTGAGTCAGGCAACCCTTGCGCAATTAAGTATTCATCACGCCATGCACCGGTTATTTTCACCGATAGGCCATCTTTTTCGTAAAAGCCTTGTAGGTTCGCAGAGTCACTTAGGCCATCCAATACCGCTTGAGAAGCCAGGTAGTAGTTATCGTACTCTACATCACCATCAACAACGGTGGCATTAAAGCCTGCCCCAAAGCCTGAATCGCCAAACAAGTGCTGAACAGCAAATTCAAAACCGTTTACTTTACGTGAACCAACGTTTTCAGGTGAATTGATGGACCATTCAATCAGCGGATCAGTCGCTGGGTCTGGTAATATACGGTTGTTTTCACCAATGCCTACGCCATTAGCTACAATTTCATTGTAAATTGCAGTGTCAGTTGCTTGATCGCCACGGCCTTCAATGGCGGCTACTGCATTGTTCCAACGCTCACCTAAATACACATCATGTAAACCTTCAAAGGTAGTTTTTACCTGGGTGTTATCAATCCAATTATCAACGTCTTTCCAAAATAGACCGACAGCAGCGTAGCTACCTTCACTGTAGTAATACTCAAGGCTTAAATCTAGATTAGTTGATTTAAATGGCTCTAGGTTTGGATTACCACGGCTACCACTTCGTGAGTTTAATTTAGGTGATGGTGTTAAAGCCAAGTTTCCTAACATATCGCCAAGAGTTGGTCTGGTGATTGTTTGGCCCCATGATGCGCGGGTTACTAAGTCATCCGTCAGATCGACTTTAATATCAATCATAGGAAGTAGTAAGTCGTATTGTCCTTCATAGTCTACTTCAACTAATTCGCCACCAGCGGCAAATTGAGTTAACCATTCTGAACCGCCTGCCCAGTAAACTTGTTCCGCTACACGACTTTTTGCTGGGCTGACAATATCAGTTTCTTCATAACGAAGACCTAAGTTTACAAATACGTCGTAGTCGCTAACGTTAAATACCCAATTACTAGAGAGGTATAAACTAATCGTTTCTTCTTCAACTTTATTAGTCGGGAAGTTATCAAAGCTACCAATGCGGTAGTAGTCACTACCTACTACATCTTCGGTTAAATAAGCGCTTTGGCGAGCAAACGCTTCATCAAGGTCATAAGTATAGGCATAACCTGGCGCTACGCCATTAGGACCAAATGAAAATTCGTCAAGGAATCCGCTTAAATCAACTCTCTCGAACATCGCATCCGGGAAAATTTCAGCGAAAGTACCGTTGTTAAAGCCAGGTGCATTGGCGTTATTAGAACCGCCCCAACCGCTAAGTGTTTGTTTAGTGTAAGCCGCACCAAATTTAACGGTTTCAAGACCAATATCGGTATAGGTGAATAACTTACCATCTAATTGTACTTGAGAAACTTCAGACTCCCCCGGCGTTCTGGTAAAAATACTGAAGTTAGAACCAATTTGATTTGGGTTAACTTCTTGTGTGCCGTTGTTCCAATTAATGTTAAAACCCGGTACATCGCCTTTGCGGAAAGAGTATTCTTTAGTAGAGAGATCTGCTGAGCCTAAGATAATACGGGCATTAGAGTTTAAGCCTGGATCTTTGCCGTTATCTGTAGTGGTTTTTGAAGTATGGGCATCAAAGTTAAAGCTAAGGTTTTCTGTAGCTAACCATTCAACATTAATACCGGTTGCTTTTGAGTCTACTTCTGAGGTTTCACGAAATGCCGTGAATGAGGCATCATCACCGGCTGAATTGTAATAAATAGCGGTGCCGTTTTCATCTAGCTCATAGGCATTACCATTACCACCAAACGATCCGTTCCAAATACCCCATGATAACGAATTATTACCCGTTGTTGCATTTGAGATTGTGTGATCTAGTGTAAACGTTAAGTTATCTGTTGGTGCAAACTGAAAAGTGGCTTGCGCATTTAAACGTTCACGCTGAATATCATCTTTTGAAAAGCTGACTTCTTGCGGGAAGAAAGCGGCAGATACAAATTCACCATTATCCCCAGCATTTGGATCGAAAAACTGCTTAGCTGGGTTACCATCCGCATCCATTGGACGATTATCAATTATGTTTTCAGCATCAACCGATAGGTTAGGATTGACTAACCAAGAGCGTATATTGGCTGCTTGGCGCTGAAAGTCACGGCGGTGGTATGAAAAGTTAGCTGAAAAACCAAACATTTCGTCAGCAAAAGTATTGCTGTAAATTCCTGCAATTTCAGGTGTTACTTCATCACCTTCTTCTACCGATGTATCGTGAATGCCTTTAGCCATCAATGAAAAGCGCTGACCCGGCTTTTGTAGAGGTTTAGCGGTAACAATATTTACAGTTGCGCCAAGGCCACCTGTTGGTGTATCCGCACGCGCTGTTTTCATAACTTCAAGTGAACTAACGCCTTCAGATGATAAGTTCTCAAAATTAAATGAACGCGTAAAACCGGTGCCTGCCATTTGACGGCCGTTAAGTGTTACAAGGTTAAATGATGGGCCAAAACCACGCACTGTAATTTGGCTACCTTCACCATTTGAACGACTTACCGATACACCCGTAATACGTTGTAGCGATTCAGCTAAGTTAGTATCTGGAAATTTACCCATTTCTTCAGCAGAAATGGCATCGACCACGCCAGATGCGTCACGTTTTACATCCATCGAACGGATTAATGAACCGCGAATACCTTTTACTTCAATGACTTCGATTTCAGGTTCGGCGGTATTTTCTTGCGCTGCATGAGCGATATTAAGCATGCTTGCAGTGATGATAAGTGACACAGAAGCCGCTAATGGGCTTTTTTTAAAATTGAATGTGTTCATAATTGCTCTGCTTTTTAACTAAATTTTACGATAAGTAGGCACTTATATGTACCTACCATTAAGTGACTTTTAATTATGGAACGCCAATGAAAGCGTTATCTACACGATAAACAGCGCCTTCACCTGTATCCCAAGCTGGGAAAATCATCACTACATCTAACGCACTAACATCTAAACCTGCACCTGCTAAATCAGCAAGACTAAAGGTATATGTTTGCCATTCACCAACAGTAGGTTCTATACCTTCAATGCTGTCAGTTAATGGAATTTCGACAGCTGAGCTACCGTCATTAGATTCAACTTTGAAAGTCCAAACTGAATCAGGATTATTTGGCTTTGAAATGACCTTTAATTCAAACGCTATTACACCGCTTTCTAATATTGAAGTAGCATCGAATGCTTCACCGCTTCCGCCGGCAGATGTGCGGCTATTAAAGCCCATTACTGTTGCTGTTGCACCAATAGAAAATTCAGCAGTTAAACCATGATCTTCATCATCCATTACTTCAACCGGTTTTGAACCACCACAGCAATCCCACATTGGCCAATCTAGGTTTTGTTCATCACTGAAAAGATCGACTTTTGGTAAGTCACCTTCAATAGCTACATTAGTAATTAAGTACTCGGCACCGCCACCTGTTTGCCATGCAGGGAATACCATTAATACATCAATAGCACTTAAATCTAAGCCTCTTTCTTGTAGTAAAGAAAGCGGGAATGTATAGGTTTGCCATTGGCCAGTAACGGGTGTTACACCTTCAACACTATCGCTAAGTGGGACGTCACCCGTATTAGGGCCGCCATCACCGGCTTCAGCCTTTAATAACCAAGTAGTTGAAGATGTTGGTGGCGTTACTACTTTCATATCAAAGGTGAGTCGACCATTTAAATTGAGTAGGGGGGATGCATCAAATGGCGAAGAAACGCCAGTAAAATCATCAGGGAAATGACCACCACGGGTAGAAAAACCAAGTACCGTACCGTTATTGTCGTTGATATTAAATTTAATCACGTCGCCTTTGTCAGCGTCGGTAATGGTTTCTGGTATGGTTCCGCCACAACAATCCCAAGCGATCCAGTTAGCATTTAAGCTGCCATTAAATATATCAAGATTCTTTGCAACACCGTCACTTGGTGGAGTAGGCACTGGGGCTTTACCTTCAACAAGTGCATCGTCTAGGCTATCGTAACCTGGGCGAACGGTTTCACAACCTTTACCTGTGGCCGGATCTGAGGCACATTCGTATACACGCACGTAATCAATTTCAAAGCTTTGACCTTCTGCAAAAGCAGCTGCATCGATGCCTAAGTTATTTGCGTTTTCAGGCCAATTACCGCCTACAGCATGATTTAAAATAAGGTAAAAGTCTTTATCAAATGGAGCATTATCCCAATGCGTTGTAAGCTCGCCGCTACCTTGTTCAAAGTATTCAGCAAACCAACCCTTATGTTTTAGGCCTACTGCTTCATCTTTTGAGTTATAACGAACGTCAGAACGACGTTGTGTAGCGTATAAATAGCCATCTACGTACCAACGAATTTCACCTTCTTGCCATTCAATTGCGTAAGTATGAAAATCGTCTGCAGGATTCATCCCTTCAGGAAATGTATACGCTTTACCTGAACTTGAGTTATCTGGCCATTCGCGACCATAGTGAAGTGTGCCATGAATATTAGCTTCAACGGTGCCATCTTCAGCAACTGTTTTTAAATTTACCGCTTCTAAAATATCAATTTCGCCAGAGCGCGGCCAAGTACCATACTCTTCATCAGTTGGCATCATCCAAAAAGCAGGCCAACTACCTTGACCCGAAGGTAGTTTTGCACGCATTTCAAAGCGGCCATAAGTAAAGTCTGCGTTGTAACGGGTGTTTAAACGGGCTGATGTGTATGGTTTTTCTGCGCCTTCTTCTGCAGGTAAGGCGACTATGTTTAGCACACCGTCTTTAATAAAGGCGTTTTCTTTACTGTCGGTGTAACACTGTTTTTCGTTGTTACCACCGCCAGCGCAGTTTAATTCAAAGTTCCATTTGTTTGTATCAATGCTTGTGCCATCAAATTCATCACTCCAAACCATGCGCCAGTCTGAGACTGGTTCAGTAGGGTTTACTTTTTCAATATCTGTTTTGGTGGTGGCGGCATCACCACCACAACCTGCCAAAGACGCTAATGAAATAGCAGCCAAAAGGCGAGTAATGTGTGTTGTTTCAATGTTCATAACTGAACCCCGTTCAACTGATTATTGTCAGAATATAGTGTAGTTGTTGATTTTTAAATTTTGTAAGCGCTTACATTTTTATGTGTGTTGAAATGTAAGCGCTTACAAATAATATGAGGGATTTATCATTGGGTCAAGAATTTGTTTAAATAATTTACAACTGGTTTACTTTTTTTGTGGGTTTTTGTTAATACTAACGATTAAAAGCCCAAGTAATGTTATTAATAAAGGTTTAAAAGGTGTACGTGGGTGCTTTTACTTAGCCGTATTGCTATTTTTTAAATGGCATTATTAACAATTGCCACAAGGATGAATTTTGTTCGGGGTTTGGGTATTGGCTCAAACCAAGTGCAATACGTTTATCAGGCTGGCTTGCCTGTGATTTATAGCTGCCAAAAAGTCTATCCCACCAAGTTACACTAAACCCAAAGTTACTGTTTGTTTCTTCGGGGGTTTGGCTGTGATGTATGCGGTGCAAAGCTTGGGTGATCAGGATTAAACGCAGTGGTTTTTCTATTGCGTTTGGCAAGCGAATATTTGCGTGGTTAAACAATGCTAATCCATTGAGTGCTATTTCAAATATAAGTACTGCGATGGCGGGCACGCCAAGGGCTGTTATGGCTGCAAGCTTTATCAGTATGCTAAAACCTATTTCAATAGGGTGAAAGCGCAGCCCAGTGCTTGTATCTACGTGCGCATCAGCATGGTGCACACGGTGTAAACGCCATAAAATTGGAATTTTATGAAATAACCTGTGTTGCCAATAAATCAGTACATCTAGCAACAGCAGGCTAAGTATAATTGCTACTGAAAGAGGCATAGTGAGTTGATTAAACAAACCGATACTATGTTCTTGGTTATAAAGTGCGGCGGCGGTTAACCCTAAAGGAACCGCTAATCGGGCAATCACTGAAGAGGTAAATACAAGACCAAAATTCGCAACCCAACGTTTATTGGCTTTTATGGGCGATTGCCGTGCAGGCGCTTGCCACTCAAGCAGCATCATTATGACTAAAATACTAACAAAACACCCTAGCCGCCACCATAATTCGTTAGTCATTGGTTGCCTCCGTTTTACTGATATTGGCTTCTTGTTGTTTTAATGTGTGATAACCACCATAAATACGGGTGAAAATTGTTATGGCGCAAGCTGCAGCAAATAAGCTGGCCATTATGGCAAAGTGCTGCGGCCAAATACAAAAGGCAACAAATAGGGCAATGGTCTCTGTGCCTTCGGTTAAGCCATTTAAGTAGTAAAAACTTTTGTATTTAAATTGTGGTTTGTCGAGTTTAAATTTTTCAGCGGCAATCGCAAAGGCCAAAAAGCTGGAACCGGTACCAATAAAAGTAGCCAGTAAAATAGCACCTGCAATGGCATTTTGTGCTGGGTTAGCCAAAATAAAGCCCAGTGGAATAGCGGCGTAAAATAAAAAGTCGAGAGTAATATCTAAAAACCCACCCGCGCTAGAACTTTGATTAGCATAGCGGGCTAATGCGCCATCCAGTCCATCTAAAATTCTATTCAACGCAATGGCGATTAATGCGCCATACCACATTTCAAAAGCAAGTAAAGGCACTGCAAACATACCCACTAAAAAACCAAAAACAGTGAGTTGATTAGCTGTAATGCCGCTTTTATTAATGAGCATAACAACCGGTGTTAGTAGTGGCTTTATAATGGGGGTAACAAATTTATCTAACATACGTATTGCCTTGAATATGAGTCAAGTTTTAAGCATCAGTGCCTAAAGTAATCACTTTGCCAGCTGTTGCCTCGGCGTCACTGTGGTCGTGCGTAACCATAATGGCAGGCAATTTATGCTCGCGTATTTGGCTAAACACCAGTTCGCGGGTATCAACACGCAATTGGGTGTCGAGTTTACTAAAAGGCTCGTCGAGTAAAATAGCTTTAGGTTCGCTGAGCAACATGCGTAGTAGTGCAACACGCGCTTGCTGCCCGCCAGATAAGCTGTCGGGATGGCGGGCTGCCAATCCTGTTAAGCCAACTTGTCCTAGGGCATGGTCTATTTTTTCAAGACGCTGCTTTTTATTGCCTTTGGGCATAGCAAAGGCAATATTTCCTGCCACTGTTAAATGCGAAAACAATAAAGCGTCTTGGTAGAGCACGCCAATATGGCGTAAATGCGGCGCTGTGTTATCTATATTTTGACCATTTAGCCATACTTCGCCTTGTGCCCTAAAGTCTTTGGGCAAACAGCCTGTAAGCCAATTTAACAAGCTTGACTTGCCACTGCCCGATGGCCCCATAATGGTGAGTATTTCGCCGCCATTTACTTGCTCGTTTAAGCTTAGTAACAGCTCGCCTTGACGATAAAGCTGACAATCTTTGATGTGTAATGATGACTGCATTAAATAGCCTTAATGGTTTTATAGTTAAGCGCGCGCTTTAAAAAAGTATTTAGGTAACACCCATGCCACACCAAAACCAATTAGCGGTAATGCCATTTGTAAAATGGCGTAAACTGCACTGGTGCGTCTGCTTGCGCCATTAGCAAGGGTTACGGCTTCGGTGGTAATGGTACTTATACGCCCGCCACTGGCTAAAAGTGTAGATAAATACTGGCCAAAACTAATCGCCAGCCCAAGCGCTATCGCGATTAAAATCGGGGCGAATAGTTGTGGCAATTTAACCTGTAAAAACACTTTGCAGGGACTTGCCCCCAAGCTTGCGGCAACGCGCGCTAATCGAGGGTCTAAACGCCTGTAACTATCGGCAATAGATAAAAAAACATACGGTAAAACAAATAGAACGTGCACAAATATCACATTAAAAAAGGCATGCTGGCTATTGAGTAGTTGTTGTAACCACACAATACCAAATAAAAACGCAATACTGGGCACTAATAAAGGAAGATAAATAATTAACTGTGTCCATTTCGACATGGGTTTCGCGTTTAACTGCTCGGCTTCTAAGCACAGCAATACCATAGTGATAGCAAACAGCGTACTTATTCCCCCTATTATTAGGGTATTAAACAAGGGGGTATGTATTTGTGTAAATGCATGTTGAAAATGCAGAAATACCACGCTTGAGGGCACCGTATCCGGAAAACGCCAATAGCCCGCTATTGACCACATCACTAACCCAATTAGCGCAGCAACAATAAAAATTAAAATTAGACTCGTGAAAACATGAGTAAATGTGCAGATCAATTGATGTGCATACTGGCGACGGCCATTAATAAGTGATTGCTTAAAAACTAGAGCAATGATTTTTTCAAGCAATAGCCACGTTAAGAGTAGTCCAACAGTGATCGCTAATTGTAACAGGGCACCCGCCGAGGCTTTTATTCGCAGGTTTAAATCTACATCGTTAAACCAGTGCATTATAGCAACGGCTAAAGTTGGGGGGGTATTTGGGCCAAGAATGAGTGGCATTTCAACGCTAGCACTGGCATAAGCAAGTACTGCAAAAATAGGTAAACGTAACAGTGGGTATAAACTGGGTAGCACCACTTTAAAAAACGCCACCATGGGGTAATAACCTAAATTAACCGCGATTTGATGCTGCTTGCGTAGCTTTTTGCCAAGTTCGGGTTGCGCCAAAACACCCAGCGCAATCAGTAGTAAAAAAGGTAACTCTTTAAGCACAAGCCCAATAATAATGCTCCAGCCAAAAGCGTCGTAAGGTAATGCGCCCTCTGGCGCTAATTGCCAGCCAGTTAACCATGGAGAAAATAAACGAGTAAATAACCCCGATGGGGCAATTAAAAAACTCACCGCAATCGCCGCTGCGGCATGCGGAATAACCAATATTGGACTTAAAATATATTCAATGCGTTTAAGCCACACACTATTAAAAAACGCGCCAAGCATAATGATCATCAGCATAAACGCGATTAAGGTACTAATAAGCCCCGTTCGTATGCTCAGCCCTACCATGTGTGTTAATCCAGGCGTTTGCCATAATGCGCTAAACCCTGCAAAGCCAATATTTGTTTCATTGAGTGCCGGCGCCCAACCAAAGGCAGGTAAAAGCACGCCGATTACCCCCCCTAAAACGGGTAAAGTAAGCAATGCGACCAAACAGTAAGGACATATTTTGACCAAAAAGGTAAATAGGCTATTTAAAGCGGGTACTTTATTCATTGGCTTACCCCATAGCGCGTTTGCCAACCTTGCATTATGGCATTAACCCAACTTGGGTGAGGCTCACTGAGTGTGCGTTTTATGCTATTAAAAGGCAGCGCACTTGGGTGCGGTTGTGTGGTTTTAAATAAGGCTTGTTGCTGGGTATTTAGCATTGATTGGATCAACACGGTTTTATCGCCCCAAATAGTGGGCTTTTGTTTATGAGCTTGCGCTTGAGGGCTTAATAAAAAATTAGCGACTAACTGTGCGCCTTGTGCATGGCTTGCATTATACGGTATTGCTACAAAATGGGTGTTACTTAAACTGCCATCATGCATAGCATAACTGCGGGTGCTGGTGGGTAAATCAAAGCGTTGTACTGCAGCGGGCACTTCTGGCGCTGAAAAGGTAAACCCGATACTAAACTCAGTATCGTCAATTAAGCGGCGCATTTGTGCGCCACTTTGCATAAAATGTTTGCCGCTGCGCCAAAGCGTAGGGTGTAATTTATTTAAAAATACCCACAAAGGGTTGAGCACCTCAGCGGTGTTTTTATCTGTAGCTGGCTGGTTTAGCTGTGCTTTTAATTCATCATCGCTATTATTATGTAGTACCACTAAGGCGTATTTTAAAAAGCTCATGCCTAAAAAATCAGGCGGCTTTGGGTAACTAAAACGCCCAGGATTTTGCGCGCTCCAAGTTAATAACTGGTGTAGGGTGGTGGGTAATTGATTCGTTGTGCTGCCATCTATTGCTAGGCTGTCGTAATAGAAAGTGAGCGACGCTTGCCCCCAAGGCGCTTCCATCCCGTTTGTAGGCAAACCAAAATCAAAGTTTACCGCGGGGTTGTTATTAGGATCGGTTAATGCAAAATTTGGCAGCGTCTGGGCCCAGTCTTTAAGCAGCAAGTCATGCTTACTCATAGCGGCAAAGTTAGCGCCATTGATCCAAATTAAATCGACACTGCCTTGAACGTGATTATTGGCTGATTTTTCTGCTAATACTCGGCTTACTGCTTCGCTGGTATCGCTTAATTTTACATGCACTAATTCAATATCATATTGCGCTTTGACCTGCTCAGCCACCCATTGAATGTAGGCATTTATTTGCGGATCGCCGCCCCATGCATAAAAATAAACGCGCTGGTTTTTACCTTGGCTTTGGATAGTTTGCCAGCGAGTATCAGAAAAAGAGGTTGCCATGGTTTTAAAGCTAACAATTAAAACAATGCACAAAGCAATACTCAAAAAACAGTATCGGCTGAGTATTTGTATTGGCTTAACGACGTGCATTTAAATCCCAGTTGTAATCTAAAAATTTAATTTTCATGTCATTATTTTGCAGCGCTTTTTGTTGTGAGGGTAGCAGTTTTAATGCATCAGCGTATTGTGCTAAAAACGGGTGTAATGTGTTTGCTCCTTTAAAGCCTTGTTCAAAATCACCGCCGTACCATTTAAAAATAGACGATACATTTAAAGTATTGCCTGTTGCCATGTTGCGGGTGTTGTCTGACAAAAAACGAACAGTTTGCTGGTGTAATTGCTCTTCTAGTTTATCGGCCGAATAGGCTTCTTCACGAAGTGCAGGGCAACCAATACTGGCGCAGTTTACTGCAAAGTGAATACGCGGGTCGTTGTATTTATCACTACCACGAATTAGCTCATGCTCTATATCATCAAGGCTGCGTGTTTTACCTAGTAGCGAAATAAACTCTTTACTCCATGGCGAACTAAAAAAGCTACCTAACTCTTTGATTGATTCAATATTAGGGTACTGCGATAATATTAGTTCAACGGTAAAGGCATTATAGGCATTAATTAAAAACGCCAACTGTTTGTGTTTGTCCCACGTGTTAAATTCACCTGGTGTGATGGCTGTTAACGTATTTAAATATGCTTTTAATTGGGTATGCTCGTGTTTAATTGCAGCGTAATCAACCTCAGTGCTGTGCCCATGATTAATAGCGACCACATGTTTAGTTAATAGCGTGTTCCAACTATCGTGCAGGTTTTGTGCACTACTTGTAAACGCCGTGACCAGTAGTGCACTTAAAACTAAAAGCTTCAATAACGTATACAAAGGCTTAACCTCGGCGCCATGCATGGTATTTTTCAAGCATGTTTAAAACAGTGTGTGGAGCATGGTTACGTTTCCATTCACCTGCGGCATATTTGTTGCCTTCTGCCCATGTTGGGTAGCTGTGAATTGTGCCTAAAATTTTATTAAGACCAAGGCCGTGTTTCATGGCTAAAACAAATTCAGCAATTAAATCGCCTGCATGCTCAGAAACCACAGTAACTCCGAGTATTTTGTCTTTTCCTTTAGGGGTGATCACCTTAATAAAGCCATTATTGGCGCTCTCAGTAATGGCGCGGTCTAACTCTTCAAACTCAAAGCGGGTGATTTCATAGTCTATGCCTTTATCAATCGCTTCTTGCTCGTTTAGGCCTACACGCGCTACTTCTGGATCAATGAAGGTGGTCCATGGAATAACACGGTAATCTACTTTAAACTTTTTAAAGTGGCCAAATAAGCCATTAACCGCCGCGTACCACCCCTGATGAGCCGCAACGTGAGTAAACTGGTACGGGCCTACAATATCGCCTGCGGCAAAAATATTAGGGTAGAGTGTTTCTAGGTAGTCGTTAGTTACTATGGTGCGATTAGTTTCTATACCAAGCTCTTCAAGGCCATAGCCTTTGAGGCGTGCGCTTCGGCCAACGGCACACAGTAGCTCATCGTATTCAATATCAATTTCGGTGTCGTTGTGTTTCACCACGAGGTACTTTTTACCCTCGCGGGCTTCACAACGCAGCGCTTGGTGTGAGGTTAAAATATTAACGCCACTATCGGTCAGTGATTGGTGTGCAAAAGCTGACACTTCAACATCTTCTTTAATCATAACGCGCTCAGCCATTTCAACTTGCGTCACACTTGAGCCTAAACGAGCAAAGCTTTGTGCAAGCTCACAACCAATCGGGCCGCCACCTAAAACAACCAGTTTTTTGGGCGCTTCGTCGAGCTCGGCAAATTTGCTCCATAAAGTATCGCTAGTAACGTAACCAGTTTCTTCAATACCTGGCAGTGGCGGTACAAACGGGCGAGCACCGGTGGCAATAACAAGTGTGCGAGCGGTAAGAGTTTGCGTGCTGCCATCGTTAAGTTTAATTTCTACTGTCCACGGGTCAATCAATTTTCCATAGCCTTTTAAAACCTCCACACCTAAATTTGTGTAGCGCTCTATGCTGTCGTGCGGGGCTATATCAGCAATGACTTGATGTACACGTGCCATTACTTTTTTAAAGGAAAACTGCGGTGTAGTGTTTTCAAGGCCATAGTTTTCACCATGGCGAATTTGCTGTGCTATTTTTGCACTTTTAATAATCGCTTTACTAGGCACACAGCCAGTGTTTAAGCAGTCACCGCCCATTTCGCCGGCTTCAATTAAGGTGACTTTGGCTTTTACTGCGGCGGCAATATAGCTGGTAACTAAGCCGCCTGCACCCGCGCCAATAACAATCATGTTACGGTCGAATTTTTTGGGCTTAGTGTAGTTTTTATAAACCCGTCGTTTTTTAAACACATTTAAAATCGCTTTCGCAATCAGTGGGAATACTCCTAATAGAGCAAATGACAGAATTAAATCTAGTGACAAAATGCCCGATAAACGCTCAATTTGCGCAAGCTGAGTACCGGCATTCACAAATACAAAGGTGCCTGCCAACATACCAATTTGGCTCACCCAATAAAAAGTCCACGACTTAATAGCGGTTAAGCCCATTAATAGGTTAATTAAAAAGAACGGAAATACCGGCACTAAACGCAAAGTAAAAAGGTAAAAAGCGCCTTCTTTATCTACGCCTTTATCGATAGCAGCTAAACGCTCAGGAAACCGTTTTTTAATGGTGTCGCGTAATAAATAGCGTGACACTAAAAAGGCAAGGGTGGCACCAATCGTTGAGGCAAACGACGCCACCAGTAAGCCTTCTACTAAGCCAAATAATGCGCCTGCGGCCAATGTTAAAATAGCTGCGCCGGGTAAAGAGAGAGCCGTTACTACCACATAGAGTAAAAAGAACCCGCCAATAACTAACAACGGCGATTGCGCTTTGTATTGGTTAAACTGATCCATCGACCCTTTTAAGCCATCGAGTGTAAGCAACTGGTGCAAATTAAAATGAAAGAACATGCCAACACCGGCTGCTGCAATCAATACTAACAATAGTTTTTTAATCATATTATCTCTTGGGCCTAAAAGTTATGCGTTAGGGTAAGCTTGGCGTTTATTGGTAATTCAGGAAATGCCAATGTTGCGCCAAAATAGCCGCCTTCAAACACTGGGCGCCAGTTATCTTGATTTGTGACGTTGTTCACATCTAATCGCAATTTAGTGCTAGGCGTAAACGCATAGCTGGTATTGACGTTTAACGTGTATTGGTCACGAATTTTTACTGTTTGTAAAAAGTCCAGCGGGTAACTCTTTGTATACAAAGCTGAAAAACCTGTCTGCCATTTCTCATTAATTGAATAACTACCATTAACGCTTAACGATTGCTCAGGAATACCTTGTACTTGGCTATTTGAAGGGGCAAACGCTGTATAACTTGGCGCGCCTATACCATTACCGGCAATAATATCTGGGCGAGAGTTATCAAACGCATCAGCAATTTTCGCCGAGTCTTGGCCAGTCGCAGAGTTATCGTAGCGCGCGTCAATATAGCTATAACCTGCACTTAACCAATATGGGTAGGCGTCGTAAAATACTTGGCCTTCAAAACCTGAGGTACGAATACCGGTATTGCTGCCATCGCGGTTGCGTAAACTACGGCGCTGGCTAAATAGGGCGCCATCAGCATACCAATCGCTGTTGGTAGGCGCGTATTTTAAGCCAAATTCTACTAGCGTGTTTTCGGTTGCAAAGTTTTGCGCACTAATCGCGTTGTCACTACCTAAGGTGTTACCACCGGCCATACTATTTGAAGTCGCTTCGTTGTAACTTGCTGCGCCGTAACTTGTAAAATCAGTATTGAGCTTGTAATTAAAACTGATTTGGCCAGATTGCAGTGTGTCGTTAATGCTATCACTGGCTGCTGTTTGCCCTTGTGGTGCAATGGGGTCGTGTGCTTCTACGTCATAATAATCAACGCGGTAGCCCACACTGGTACGCAGTTTATTTGTCCACTGTGAGTCTTGTTGTATAGCAAAGCCAGTTTGCCAAGAGCGCGAGTCGGTGGTGTCTGATAAGTTAAAATCGCCACTGCCATCGCCGTTTATATCGTATTGACCACCTGGGGATACAAATACACCAGGGCGCAGCTCAACTAAGCGTGCTTTTTGCGCATCGGTTAATGGAATGCGACGGTTTGAAAGTGGGCCCGTTAAATCAATTGGTGTGTCGGCCTCGGTGGTAAATTGGCTGTAGCCAAGTACTTTGTTGTAGCGTACATCAAAGGCTAAGATAGTTTGCTGTTTATTATTCCATTGATACGTTAGTTCAGTGCGGTTTTGTGCGGTATCGGCACCATCTATAATTTCAACAAAACTGTTTTGAGCCACTTCATCACGTTTTAAGTGCTGAAAATAGCTAATATTTTTAAGCGACGCTTTATCTGAAAGCGCGCGCTTATAAATACTGTGTAATAGGTAAGTAGTGGCTTCGTTTTGGTTATCAGGGTCGGTAAGTACGGTGCTGCGATCAATGTTAACTAACCCTGTAGGAGATACAATTGAACCCGCTGCGGGTACTGTGCTGCCGTTTGCTTGAACGCCTTGGCCGGTAATGTAAAGGCCATGGTCGATGAGTGCTTGAGTAGGGCGGTTAATACCGGCGTTGTCGGTAAACTCAACCTGATATAGCTCAAAGTTAATATCCCAGCTGCTTTTATCATCAGGCAATACTCGCAGTGCTGCAAAAAGACTGTCACTTTTAGTCCCTGAGTAATCGTAGTAGCTTCCATGATCAAGGTGTTCATAACTCACACGAAAACCAATTTTGTCTTTTACAATCGGTGCGGTGTAATCAAGCTGAGCGGTGTATTGATCCCAACGACCCGCAGAGAGCTTCGCTTTACCTTTTTGTTCTTCAGTGGAGGCTTGCTTAGAGTGTAAATTTACAAACCCCCCATTGCGCTGGCTTGAACCAAACAATACTGGAGGAGCGCCTTTAACTACATCTATTTGTTCTACCGCGTTAAATGAAAGCGGTACACCAAAGCCGTTATTACCCGCTTGGCGACGAGTTCCATCTTGAAAAAGCTCACCTAATTGGCCTCGAATAGTAGGTAAACTTGGTGCCCCAAAGCCACTGGCGGCATACGTATTAGGACTCACCGCAAGTACATCATGCAAGGTGGCAATGTTAAGTTGTTCTATTAGCGCTTTTGAAATAGGTGTAACTGAACGTGCTATATCTTGCAGTGCTAAATTATCGCCAAAGGGGCCATTTATGGTTGCATCTTTAACAGAAAGTCCTTGAGAATTTAAACTTTGGCCCGCTACTTCAATACGCTCTATAGCATTTTCTGTTACAGGCTTTGTTGTAGCAAAAGCAATAGCGGGTGTATTTAATAAAGCGGCTATAGATACGGCCAAGTACGAATATTTCAAACGTTTTCTCTCTGTAATTGTATGTTGATGGTTATAAAAGACCGAAAGGCTTAAAAATAACTTTCAGCAATTTAACAATATTGATATTTATTAAAATATTAAAAATAGCTGCTTTGGTAATCGATTTATTAAACAAGCTTAACAGCTATTTACAATTATTATGAAATAAAAGGGAGTTTGTACGGTCTTTATTGCTTATTAGTTTATTTATCTCTTTTTTAAGGAAATTTTATGACAAGCTCAACGAATAACGAGGTACAAATTACTTACAGTGGTGAGTATTCTCAATGCTTAAAAAATTGAAGCGATGTATTTTACAGTTTATTTTTGGTGTGTGCTTTAAAGGCAAAAACAGTGTTTGTTTGCGTGAAGCTATATTTAGCTGCCCACTTCCTTTTATTTTTTAACTTATTATACTCTTAGCTGATTTATTTTTTGAGGAATTTCGCGATGTTGCGAATTATTTTATCGGTAAGTGTGGGGTTGACCCTGAGTGTTGGCGCGTATGCCAACGAGGTGATGACACCTGAAAAACTTTGGCAAGTAAAGCGTGTGAGTGCATTGGGTTTAAATCAAGACAAAACGCATGTCATCTATAAAGTGACAACACCCAGTGTAGAAAACAATAACTTTAGCAGTAAGGTGTACCAAGTAGCGCTTAAAGGTGGCAATTCTCAGCTGTTAGAAGCCTATCAAGGTTTGTTAATCGATAGCCGTATTTCACCCGATGGCAGCAAGCGGCTTTTCCATGAAAAAGTACAACTAGAAGATGTGTTAGCCACCGACCGTCATAAAGAGCTTGCTCAAGCTAATGCCTACGTGTTTGATGATTTAAATTATCGCCATTGGGATACGTACAAAGATGGCAAGTTTAACCATGTGTTTTATCAAGACTTAAACACCGAAGACACCATTGACATAATGAAAGGTTTACCATTTGATAGCCCAACCTCACCGTTTGGAGGCACTGCCGACTACACTTGGGGCCCTAAAGGTGAAAATATTTATTATGTAAGTAAAAAGCTGTCGGGTAGTGACTATGTAAAAAGCACCAATACCGATATTTATCGTTACAATCTTGCTAGCAAAAAAACGACAAACATTACAGAAGATAACTTGGGTTATGATAAATACCCCGCATTTTCTGCAAACGGTCAGTTGGCTTGGTTACAAATGGATGAAGCCGGCAACGAAGCAGACAAGAACGATATTATTGTTAAAGTAAAAGACCGTGAGTTTAATTTAACTGCACACTGGGATGGCACGGTAAACAGTTTTAAATGGAGCCATGACGCTAAACACATTTATTTTGTGGCACCTGTTAATGGTACAGTGCAACTTTTTCAGGTGGCGGTAAATACAAAAACAAAGGCTCAACCTAAAATTAAACAGCTTACAAATGGCATGTTTGATGTTAGTAGTATTGTCGCTGCGCTAGATAATCAACTGGTTGTAACCTTAAGCAGCATGAATGCTGCGAGCGAAATTTACCGTTTTGATATTAAAAGTAAAGAGCTGGTGGCGTTAACCAAGGAAAACGATGCGTTTTATGCCACGCTTGATTTACCCAATGTTGAAAAACGCATAGTTAAAACCAAAGACGGCCAAGACATGTTAACGTGGGTTATTTATCCGCCTAACTTTGATAAGCGCAAAAAATACCCAACACTACTTTATTTACAAGGTGGGCCGCAGTCTGCGTTATCGCAATTTTATTCTTTTCGTTGGAACTTTCAGGTTATGGCATCGCAAGGTTATATTGTGGTTGCGCCAAATCGACGCGGTATGCCAGGGCATGGCGTTGAGTGGAACGAGGCCATTAGTAAAAACTGGGGCGCTGAGGTAATGCAAGATTACTTAGGTGCTATTGATGATGTAGCAAACGAGCCTTATGTTGATAAATCTCGCATTGGTGCGGTGGGGGCCAGCTACGGAGGGTATTCTGCGTTTTATTTAGCTGGCAATCATGAAGGTCGCTTTAAAACCTTTATTGCCCATTGTGGTATTTTTGATTTACGCAGTATGTATGGCACAACCGAAGAGTTATTTTTTGTCAACAATGAACTAGGTGGTGCGTATTGGGAAAACACCGTGGCAACTAACAACGCCTATGGTCAGTTTAATCCTATTAATCATATTGAAAAATGGGATGCGCCAATGTTTGTTATTCATGGTGGTAAAGACTACCGTGTGCCACTTGAGCAAGGAATTGCTGCTTTTCAGGCGGCTAAACTACGTGGTTTGAAGAGTCGTTTTTTATACTTCCCAGAAGAAAATCATTGGGTGCTATCACCGCAAAACGGAATTGTTTGGCAACGTGAATTTTTTAAATGGCTAAGTGATACGCTTTAATGAGGGCGTGTTGATTTTTAAAGTGCCGCTTACTTGTCAGCGGCACTTTTTATTAAAAACATGCTCATTTTAGCTTATTGAATAACTCGCTATCTGCGTTAAAAATTATTCATATAGAACAACTGCATACCATAATTTTTGCCTTGTTATCGACTTATGTCCTTGTCGCTATAATAGATCACTAATTTAATGCAATTGGTATAAACACTGAGACTTATTTTGTTTAATTTTTTGGCAATGAAATTTAAGTATAAGCGGTAACTGCTGCGGCGTTATCGCTTAAGGTTAGCGCTATATGGTTAATTTCAAAGGATAAACAAGTGCTGCAGCTGTCTTGTTTACCTTGCTATCGACACGATTTGCTTTCCTTAGATTTAGCGAATTAAAATTAAAAATCAGCGGCGACTTCAAACTCTAAACGTTGATGAGAAATAGGGTGTGTAAAGGCTAAGTACTCTGCATGTAAATGCAGTCGGTCTGCCTCTTTGCCATAATGAGTATCGCCAACGATTGGAGTGTTTAACCCTAATTGATGGGCGCAATGAACGCGTAATTGATGCGTACGCCCTGTTTTGGGGTATAACTGCAGTCGTGTGGTGTTGTTTTTTCGCGCCAGTACATGCCATGTTGTTAACGATGGTTTCCCGGTTTTATAGCATACCATTTGCCGTGGTTTGTCATCAAAGTCGAGCACTAAGGGTAAATTAATGACCCCGCTATTCTCTTTGATATTACCGGCTACTAAAGCAACGTAACGCTTTTCAACGGTGCGTTCAATAAATTGTTTTTGCAGTGCTTTGTGTACTCGTTTATTAAGTGCAATCATTAATAGCCCTGAGGTCGACATATCCAATCGATGTACAATCAGCGGGCCAGAAGCCGCAGGAAACTGCGTTTTAATGCGCATATACACAGAGTCATCAATATTAATCCCGGGCACCGATAAAAACTCCGCAGGTTTATTAACGACCAGTAAATCATCATCTTGATAAATAATGCTTAAATCTTTGCCTTGTGCGGGATTGATCAACAATGGATTTTGTTCAACATTTAAGCCAGCTAACATGTGGCCTAAGATAGGTTGGCATTTACTGTAGCATGAAGGGTAATAATGTTTATGGTGCCTTATTGCTGATTTAGGCGGTGCTCCCCACCAAAATTCAGCCATAGCGAGTGGCTTTAAATCATGTGTGTATGCATATTGTAATAACTTGGGTGCTGCGCAATCTCCCGCACCTGCCGGCGGTGTATGCTCGGGAAGCTTAGCAAAAATAGTATTTAAATCGGTAATTTCGCCTTTAGCATTTAAAAACTGATACTGAGCAAATAATTTCTTTTGTAAGTTTTTAGAGAGTGTTTTGCGCCGTTTTTTTAAGTGTTTTATTATGTCAGTATGCTGTGTTAATAATTGTTCAAGTTGCGTTATTTTAGTTTGCCACGTTTGCTTTAATGCCTGTAGCTGCTTTTTTTCAGCAATACTTTGCGTGGCAAGTTTAGTTTTTAGCTGCTCAAGATCATGGTCGTTAAGTTGTTCACTAGCCATTTGTCGCTGTGTTTTACGTTCTTTACGCGTTAACTGCATTGCTTGTTGCTTAGCTAAAAGCTGTTGCTCATAACATGCTAACGCGGTGGCTAATTGCTGCTTGGTTTCTTTGTATGCACTGCTGTTTTCTAAAGTATGTATTTCACTGTTTATTTCATTAATGACTTTATTTTGTGTTAAAAATACAGGGTCATTCAATTGCATGTTTGATACGGCAGGTACAAATTTGATTGACGCTTTTAACGCGGCGTGTTGCCCGGAATAAGCGGCTAAAAACCCTATTTGTTCGGCTTGATTTTTTACAATTAGCACGCCAAACATCTTCCCCGTTGTTTCATCGCTTACACTTTCATTTTGTTGATAAGGAATTGCCGTATCAAGCTGTTGCTGTAATTGTTTAACAGCAATCACCGCCAAAGGGTGCGGCTGATAATAAAAAGGAAAGGTAAATTTTTCAGGTAATTCAAGTGCCTCAATATTTTGGCAAAAAGGAATAAAACAAAGAGCAGAGTTATGCATAACAATAGCGCTTAAAACAACAAAATAAGTGGCGCAGATCATACCATAGACAAAATAAAAGCGTGCAATAATGCACGCTTTAGCGTATTTCACGATTTACATAGGGAACTAGTTTAAAAACTGTAACTCATTGACAACCAAACACTGCGTGCTTTTTGAGTGGTGTTGTAATCAGAGGTACATTCGAACTCATCTTCTGATGCGGCAAGTAAACATGTACGGCTTGATAAATCATCATCTAGTAAATTGTTTACTCGAGCATTAAGCACTAAGTTGTCGTTTATTTTATAATTTGCGGCTAAGTGAAATAGCTCATACGGTTTATAGTAAAGTTTTTGTGCTTGTGGGCCTTGCGGACCAGAAACATTGGCCGTACCACGAAAACGGTCGCTACGAATTTCAGAGATAAGAGATACCGTTAAGTCTTCCATTGCTTGCCAATCAAGCGTAACGTTGGTCATATTTTTAGGTGTGTTTACCAGCGGTAATCCTTCATCGCGGCCACTTTTAACTTCACTGTCGGTATATGTGTAGTTACCTTTAAGTGTTAAAGTGTTTGTTATGTGCCAATTTGCTGCTAACTCCAGGCCACGAGTGGATGATTTATCAACATTGGCAGCTTGTGAAAAATTAGTAATGCCTAAGTCGGCCCAGCCATCGCCAATTTCAACACACGCAGCACCTTCTGGGGCAACTTCACAGTTAGGCAAATTGTCTTGATTAATAATTTTGTCTTTAAAGTCGTTATAAAATACGGTGATATTACCGCTAAAGTTATCTGCGCCATTAAAGTATGCTGCTAACTCATAGTTTACGCTGGTTTCTGGTTGTAAGTCTGGCGTACCAACAAACGGAAAGGTTCCTTGGCCACCAAAACCAGTAATGCCTGGAAATAATTGATTAGGCTGTGGTGTTTTATAACCTGTACTTACACCGCCTTTAAAAGTCCACTCGTCTGCGGGCGCAAACGCTAAATATGCACGTGGACTTACTTGAGAGCCAAAAATATTATGATGATCGTATCGCGCACCAATTGTGGCCGTTAAATCTGGGGTTAATTCCCAGTTATCTTCAGCGAAGAGGGCCGTTTGTCGATGATCTTGTGTTGTACCTTCACGAAATCCATCGCCGTACATACCAAATACACCGTCTTCCATTTCAACATCATAATATTGCGCGCCAACAACAAAGTAATGGTTGTCAATATTGGCTTCTAACTTAGTATTAATAATAAGGTTATCAAGTCTTAAATTACGCAGTGGACGAGGTAAAAACGTATCATTAAGTTGTGCGTAAATATCATCAGTTAATACTGGACTAGTTGTGTCTTGGTCAATAATAGCTTGATCCCAAATAGCTTGTACGCCTTGTCTTTCTTGAACTGTTAAAGGAAGCGAACGACCAAAGTTTTCACTGCGACTGCTTGTTATGCTGCTGGTAATTGTTGCAAGATCGTATCGGCCTACATGTGCAACAACAAATTGCTCACGCTCAACACGTTGATAAGGTGTATACCCGACACGTGGTTGTACAATACCACCGCGAGCCCGCCATAGGCTGTTAGGGCTATCAAGGGTACCGGTTTGTCCCTCAGTATTATCGTAACGTTGTTTCGCAATATCGTATTCAAAGCTGAGTTCGTTTTGTTTATTTAGTTGGTAGTTTAGCGTAGCCCCTAAATTAAAGTTACGCGCAGCAACAATTTTTTTGTCGCCAAAACTGCCATCATCTACCCACATAGTGCCATCTGGTAATTTTCGGCTTTCGCTGTAAGTTGGCATGCTTTCGCTACGGTCATAAAAGCTACCGCGTAAAGCATAGCTAAGGTTATCAATGCCGCTTGGGCCAGTTAAATATAAATCGATTTTGTTATCGTCACCGTACTGTGAATCGGTTTGAATATTGCTACTGACAGTTACGCCGCCATGGAGTGTATCAAGGTTTTTACGTGTAATAATGTTAATAACACCACCAATGGCATCTGCACCATATAATGTTGACATTGGGCCTCTAACAACTTCAACACGGTCAATTGCTTCCAGTGGCGGCATATACATAAATTGGCTGTTACCAAAGTTGTTTGGACCGATATTACCTACATCGCTTTGACGACGACCATCAATAAGTACCAAAGTATAGCTTGCCGGTAAACCACGCATTGTAATGCTAATATTGCCGTTTTTGTCTTGTCCTGCGCCTACATCAATACCTTCAATATCTCTTAAGGCGTCAGCTAAGCTGGTGTAAGGTTTGTTTTTTAATTCATCACGAGAAATAACCGATACGCTGGCTGGGGCGTCAATTAATTTTTGTTCGTACCCAGAGGCGGTAACAACCATTACTTCCATATTCGCTGCGGTATTATCATCATCTGCTAAAACGGCAGGGGCAAATAAAGCTGCGCTGATCAATGAAGCCAAATACAGGGGGCGAGATTTCATTATATTTCCTTTTAAATGCACTAATTATTAATAACAGTTAACTAAGTGTTTATGATAACTATTATCAATTGCATTTTCAATTGTTAATATACGCTTAATATCACTTTTGTAAAATTGTTCGGATCAATATGCATATTGAACTGCGTAAATAGGGGGAGGAAATAATTTATTAGATGAATCGCTCTATCTGAAATAGTTCAAATTAGACGAGGGTGTTTGAAATGACTCTATTTATAACTAATGATTATTCAGTGCGTTAAGTTTTAAGTAGTGTATTGGCATCAATAAAGCACACTGTCGTAACTATAAACGCCATAGTAGCAAAATAAGGTTAACTATGAGGCAGAAAAACCTGCCCCATAGTCATTCTTAGCGCTTTATTTGTTAGCGTCTTTAACTGCTTTTAATTTAGCGGCATGGTCAATTTCAAATTCAGGCATGTCTTTTTTGCCTTCCATTAAGTAATTGTCCATCCAGCGCATTAAACGTAAGCTGTAATCGTACTGTGCGGCCACTTTACGATTACCATGTCCTTCGCCTGGGTAGTAAACAAGGCGCACGTCTTTACCTTGTACTTTCATATAGCGGTAAAGCTCCATCGATTGCGCAGGGTGAACGCGAGGATCGTCCTTGCCGTGCATAATAAGCAGAGGTGTTTCAGATTGGCCAGCCCAGTAAATAGGGCTGCGCTCTAAGTACCACTGCCATTTATCCCAAGGGTAAGAGCGTGCATGCACTAGATTCATTTCGTTAGAAATATCAGTAGTACCAAACTTTGAGAGTTGGTTGCTTATACCTACAAACATAACACTGGCGGCAAAATGCTCAGTGAGTTTGGTTGCGCCCCACGCTGATGCATAACCTCCGTAAGAGCCACCTGTAATACCAACACGTTTGGTGTCTACTAACCCCATATCAACAAGGTGTTGTTTAAAATCGACTAAATCGTCAAACTCTTTACCTGCGTAATCATTTTGGCCAAGCTTTGAGTAATCCACGCCTTTACCTGTTGAGCCACGGTAGTTTGGATAAAATACCGCATAACCACGAGCGGCACCCATTTGGCCCGGACGTGAGTAGTTGGTTACCCAGCCGTCTTTGTCATGGCTTTCAGGGCCGCCGTGTACCGACATGATTAGCGGGTACCGTGTGCCTTTTTTGTAATCAAGTGGGTAAACGAGTATCCCATCAATTTCAACACCATCACGTGCTTTTAGCGTTATGGTTTCTTGTTTAGCAAAGCGCTTGTCGTTTAGCCAGCTATTTGAATCGGTTAAACGTTTTGCTTTGTTACTGCGCACAATAAATACTTCGTTAGGATGTTTTGCGGTATTTCCTCGAAGTGCGAGTGTTTCATCCGAATCTGAAATACTGAGTTGTGAGGCAATAAATTTGCCTTCTTTAACTAGTTTTTTGTACTTATTAGAGCCAGCTTTAATGCTTGCTACAAAACTTTGTGTGCCAACATTGGCAATAAAGTTAAGGGTATTACGTTTATGCGACCATTCAAAATCAACAACGTGACCCATAAAGTTAGGTAACCATTCAGTGATTTCAGCGGTTTTAGTGTCGGCAATAAATAAGCGACCGGTTGCAGGATCATGTTTGTCTTCTGCACCTAAAATAGCAATGTATTTACCGTCATGAGAGAGCTCTGCATCACCGAGCTTACCTTGTGTAGCAAACGACATGCTGATGCTATTATTGGCAATATCAAACAAATGCCATTGCGATTTCATGTATTTGTCGTCAATTAACGCACTCGGCTGAGTTTTAATCAGTAGCTTTTCGTTATTGGGTGCCCAGTTAACATCACTCACATAATCATCAACATTGAGTGCGGTAGGTGTAAGTGGCTTGTCAGCTTTTGCTAAGTCAACAATAAAGAGCTGTTTGTTTTTTAAGCCCATTTCATATACTTCAGCTTTAAAGCCCAATTTTTTAAGTTCTTTTTCTGACTTGTCTGCCGCTGGCATAGCTAAAATAGCGAGCTGTTTGTTATTTGGGCTTAATTTGTAGCTTGAGATTGATGTGTCTTTTAACGACATAACAGCTTGTGCTTGGCCGCCATCAACAGGTATTTGGTAAAGCGAAGTGTATTTATCGTCTTTTAACTTAGCTAAAAAATAAATTGTCTTACTGTCGTTTGACCACTGTAGGCTTTTAATATTAACTGAGCCAGTAATAAAGGGGCGTTCAACACCTTTATCGTCAACAACATAAAGCTCACTATAATTACTGCCATTCTCATCAACATATAATGTACGGGGTATCGAACGTGTAAACGCAACGTTGTCGCCATCTGGGCTAACACTTGTTTGGATCACCGATTGGATTTTTGGAATGTCTTCAACGGTTATCGCCGATTGCGCAAATGCAAGTGAGCTTGAAAGCCCAATTGCTAGCGCTAAGCTAGTTTTTAGCATTGTTATTTCCTTTGCTTTATAAGATTTACCTCATTATAACAAGGTGTAACTAATATACTAAAAAATGCGATTAATCCTCAAAAGAGGACGTTTAATGAAGAAATAAAGGCGCAGTGGAACACCGCGCATTAATTTATAGGCTCTTTTTAGGAGGAAGCGCTACGTTTGCAAAAATAAGTCCTGCAACAAGAGACATAAAAATTAAGAAGGTTTGCTGGCCAATATGCTCAGCATAAACAAAATCTTGGCCTTCAATTAGTGAGTTTAAACCAATGTAGGTTTTGCTCCCGGGTACTAACACAATCAAGCCTTGCATAGCCACAATAGAGGCCGGGGCATTGGCAATTCGGTTAAATAAATTACTAAATACACCCACTGAAAACGCACCTATAAATGTACCCAACGTGTAATTTAAATCCAGGTATACGGCAGGTCCAATACTGGTGCCATAAGCGATAAATCCTGAAGCAATAGACCAAGCTGCATGTTTAAACTTAGTTCTAAAAATCACAATTAAGCTGCTACACAGTAAAAATATAGCTAACCAGGCTGTCCATTTAGGCAGTGGCGTGGGCTGTACAAAATCAGCTTGGCCAAAAAGTGCAAAACCAATCGCAATACCAATAAACGCACCAAAATAGAGTTTAAACAGCAACATAAACGAGTCCATAACGCGGGCTGTTCCTGATACTAAATGCCGTGCAGCAAGTTCGGCTAAACCAAGCGCTAAGGCAAGTCCGGGTATAAACACGATAATAGCCGAGAGTACGATAAGACGGATATTAATATGCGCATCTAAATGTACACTAATTGCACACGCTAATATTGCTGAAACAATGGCAACCAGTGGCTCTAGCATGTGGGCAACACGCTTAGAACGTGCCGACCACAACACAAATAAATAAACAATAAAGGTTAATAATCCAGACCAAATTACATCATTCCAACTAGTGCCCATTAACATCGCAAATGCGCCACCTGATGTAGCAAAGGCAATACCTGTGATCACTTTATTGTACGGATTTGGCGCCTCAAAAATAATATCCAGTTGCTGATCAACTTCTTGCAACGTTAACTCATCATTGAGCATTTTATTAACGAGGTCATCGGTATCTGCAAGCGAGCCTAAATCGTGATCGCCTGGATCTACGCGGGCAACATGGGTGTATTCATCTTCGTGGCCATCAGTCCAAATAACAAAGGTGACCGATGTTGGCGACATGACAAACGATGATTTAAGACCAAGGTAAGTAGCCACTTCCATTAAATGGGCTTCTAGGCGATAAGCCGGTGTACCGTACTTATGAAGCATTTTGCCCAATTTAACGATAAATTTGCGTTTTTCTGTAAACGTTGCGGTTTTCAAATTTGTTTTGAACCAACTATTAAATAACTAAGCTAAAAATATAGGCAATAATGCTAAAATTGCCCAAGTTTATTTGCGGCGATTTTAAACACAAATCGCCGCCTGTCTAGTCATTTCTCACCGTTATTTTTTATTTTTTTCTGCTATCCATTGCGACATGTATTGTGTGCTGCGCATGGTGTGATGTTTAAGCATTTGGCCGGTGAAATTTTTCATTCTGTGCGTCGATAAACTTTCACTTACTAATTGAATTTTTTCGATTAAATTGTGGCTTAACTGCGCTTTATCATACATAGAATGAAGTAACGTATTGCCTGCTTTTTGTGCAGTTTTAAATTCAGCTTCATTGCTATAAATTGAGACGGCAGCATTTGCAAATTCTTCTGCATTTTGAGTAATCGCCCCAGGCCAAGGTAAATTACCATGCATGCCTTCGCTGCCTATTGGTGTGGTGATACTGGGGGTTTGCATGATCATGGCCTCTAATAGCTTACCTTTTATGCCAGCACCAAAACGAAGGGGAGCTAAACAGATACGTGCATTTTGCATTACTTTATAAGCATCATCCGCCCAGCCCTTAATTAAAAAGCCGGTTTTAGGATTATTAAGTGCGGTGGCTTTTGGGGGTGGGTATGAACCATAAATATGTAATTGTGCATCGGGAAGCTGTTTGCGAATAAGTGGCCAAATTTGTTGTAAATACAGTACCGCATCCCAGTTTGGCGCATGCCTAAAATTGCCAATAGTCATAAAATGCTGGCGCTGCTCAAAGGTGTTAGTTGTTTGAGGTAAGGTGTTTAAATCAACCATAAAGGGTAAATGATGCAATAAATCAGTATCTACATTAAATACCTCATGTAACAAACCCATTTCGAAACTTGAAATAATTAAGCTTAAATCGCAGCGTAAAATTGCGGCTATTTCACGTTTAGCAATATCTGAAAGTAAGTCGTTGTTTGAAAATTTACGCTCGCCTTTATGGGCTTCGTGGCGTGCATTTCGTAGACATTGTAAATCTTCGGTGTCTAAAATTTTCAGTGCATTTGGGCAATGCTTATCTACGCGCCAACCAAATTGTTCTTCCATCATAAAGCGATCAAACATGACAATATCGGGATTGTAAGCTTTAACATAGCTATCAAAACTATCGCAGTTAAGTGCAATGCTTTGGCTGGTTATGCCGTAGTCATCAAGATTTACCATGTGCTCGGTAGGGTGTGCAGGTGTGGCAAATTCAACATCCCAGTTTTGCGCTTTAAACGCATTAAGTAGCGACATCATGTGCGTACCCGCAGCAGAAGAATTGGGTTCTGGCCAAACATAGCCAATTACCAGCACTTTTTTCATTGGCTAGATCTCTTATTATTAGGGTCTGTTGACCTTTCAAGGTTAAATTTTGCAGCAGTCTGTTTGGTATTTAGGCAAGGCAGGGCCTATGTGGTGTGGTTGTTCCCCACAAATAGGCGATAACGCAGCATCAATACCAAACAGGCGCTGCCCGAAGGGTTCTGCCTAGGGGCGATTTACTCTTTGTTGCTCGGTTTTTACTTAGCCCACTAGGTTACAAACCTCGCGCCACGATTAAACCGCTCCTAGTTTGAACAAATTTTAATCCGCAAAGGTCAACAGACCCTAAAATAATAGAAGCTTTCTTGTAAGCTTTCCTGACTATTACATGAGTTTTAGATAAAATCTAGCTCACTAAAAAATGCATAGGTTATAAAAAGATGAATCGAATAGGTGTATTTGGTGCAAATGGTCGAATGGGACTCGCACTTTTAGAAGCTGCAACAATTAATAAAAATTCACAATTAGCGGCGGCCTATGTGCGCAGTCAGTCACTGTTATTAGACCTGCCCGTTAATCAGCTTAATAGCGCAGCGGCAAAAGAGATTAAGTTTAGCAGTGAACAGCAGGTTGAAAATGTAGATGTGCTTATAGACTTTACTTTGCCTGAAGGCATGAGAAATCATTTAAAAACAGCCGTTGAGCAAAAAACACCTATGGTAATTGGCACCACCGGCTTAACTCATGACGATATGGCGCTATTAACGGATGCCGCTAAACATATTCCGATTGTATTTGCGCGTAATTATAGCGTGGGTGTAAATTTACTACTTAACTTAGTGCAAACGGCAGCGACAAAACTAGGTGATGATTTAGATATAGAAATTTTTGAAGCACATCATCGTCATAAAATTGATGCGCCATCGGGCACGGCACTTGCCATTGGCGAGTCGATTGCTCAGGCAAAAGGGTGGGATCATGATGAAGTTGCCGTTTATGATCGCAACAACATAGAGCAGGCCAAATCACAAAATGAAATTGGTTATTCGGTGCTAAGAGGCGGAGATATAGTAGGTGAACACACGGCCTACTTCGCTACAATGGGCGAAAGACTTGAATTAACCCATAAAGCAAGTTCGCGAATGACCTTCGCGCTAGGTGCTATAAGAGCTGCGCAGTGGTTGAAAAATAAACCTGCAGGACTTTATGACATGCAAGATGTGCTAGATTTAAAGTAGTTAAGTTCCTTTTTTAACGCTTTGAGGTGGTTTTTTGCTATAACCACTTATTTATTGCAATTTACTAATTAGCGTTAGACCTAAAAGCCAACTTCATGTAGAATGCAGCCAATTTGCCAAAAATTACTAAATGCGTGTTTCCAATTATACTCATATGGTTAGCAAAACCGGGGTTTGTGTGGGAATGAAAAGAGTTTTAGGCAAGAAAAATGAATGAAGGTTTAGTGGTTTACATCGGCATCATTTAAGACTGCGTAAAACAATTTAAGCTCACAGAAATCAGGTTTTGACCAATTATCTGAGTATTGGCGGGGTGTTAAGCAATTTGCTTACTCCCGTTTTTTACTGTTAGGAGGTTTAACTTGACTAAATCCGCTCTGTTAGTCCTAGAAGACGGCACAGTGTTTCGCGGTACTGCAATCGGCGCTGACGGTATGTCAGTCGGTGAAGTAGTATTCAATACGTCTATGACTGGTTATCAAGAAATTTTGACTGATCCATCGTACGCGGAACAAATCGTAACTTTGACGTACCCACATATCGGTAATACGGGTACCAACAGCGAAGACGAAGAAGCGAGTCACATTTGGGCTAAAGGCCTAGTGATCCGTGATTTGCCACTGCTAGCGAGTAATTTTCGCAACGAGAAATCGTTAGATGATTACTTAAAAGAACGTAATATTTTAGGTATTGCGGACATCGACACCAGAAAACTAACCCGTATTTTGCGTGATAAAGGCGCACAAAATGGCTGTATCGTTGCCGGTGACAAACTAGACGAGAAAAAAGCGCTTGAAGCTGCGCAAGCCTTCCCAGGCTTAAAAGGCATGGATTTAGCAAAAGTTGTCTCAACCAAGGAAAATTTTGAGTGGCGCGAATCAAGCTGGTCATTAGGAGAAGGGTTTAAAACCTTACACGCTGATGATGAAAAGTTTCATGTTGTTGCCTACGATTTCGGTGTTAAACGTAATATTTTACGCATGCTTGTTGACCGTGGTTGTAAACTAACGGTTGTCCCTGCACAAACCTCTGCCGCTGACGTATTAGCCTTAAACCCTGATGGTATTTTCTTATCGAATGGCCCCGGCGATCCTGAGCCGTGTACGTATGCCATTGATGCAATTAAAACCTTTTTAGAAACCGACACGCCAATTTTTGGTATTTGTTTAGGGCATCAACTATTAGCGCTGGCCTCAGGTGCTAAAACAGTAAAAATGAAGTTTGGCCACCATGGTGGTAACCACCCCGTTAAAGATATTGACCGCGATGTTGTAATGATAACGGCACAAAACCATGGTTTTGCTGCTGATGAAGCCACATTACCAGATAACCTACGTGCAACGCATAAATCGTTATTTGACGGCACATTACAAGGTATTCACCGTACAGATAAACCAGCATTTAGCTTCCAAGGTCACCCTGAAGCGAGTCCTGGTCCGCACGATGCAGCCCCATTATTTGACCACTTCATCGATTTGATGCAAGCGCGTAACCACTAATTTAACCGGAGTAATAATGCCAAAACGTACCGACATAAAAAGCATTCTTATCTTAGGCGCAGGCCCAATTGTAATTGGTCAAGCTTGTGAATTTGACTACTCTGGTGCTCAAGCGTGTAAAGCACTAAGAGAAGAAGGCTATCGAGTTATACTCGTTAACTCAAACCCAGCAACTATCATGACTGACCCAGAAATGGCCGATGCAACATACATCGAACCAATTCACTGGGAAGTGGTAGAAAAAATCATTGAAAAAGAAAAGCCAGATGCTGTACTGCCTACAATGGGTGGCCAAACAGCACTAAACTGTGCGCTTGATTTAGACAAGCATGGTGTATTGGCTAAGCATGGCGTTGAGCTTATTGGCGCAACAGCCGATGCAATCGATAAAGCAGAAAACCGTGAACGCTTTGATGTTGCTATGCGTAACATCGGCCTAGAATGTCCACGTGCTGAAATTGCCCATTCAATGGATGAAGCGCGCGATACCATGACCCGTATCGGCTTACCGTGTATTATTCGTCCTTCTTTCACAATGGGCGGCACCGGCGGCGGTGTGGCTTACAACATGGAAGAGTTTGAAGAAATCTGTGAGCGCGGTTTAGACCTTTCACCAACCAGCGAGTTATTAATAGATGAGTCGTTAATTGGTTGGAAAGAATACGAAATGGAAGTTGTTCGTGACAAAAAAGACAACTGTATTATCGTCTGTTCTATTGAAAACTTTGACCCAATGGGTGTGCACACAGGTGACTCAATCACTGTGGCTCCAGCACAAACATTAACCGACAAAGAATACCAAATCATGCGTAATGCCTCTATGGCCGTATTGCGTGAAATTGGTGTTGAAACCGGCGGTTCAAACGTACAATTTGGTGTAAATCCAGTTGATGGCCGTATGGTTATCATTGAAATGAACCCACGTGTATCACGTTCATCGGCACTGGCCTCTAAAGCAACCGGTTTCCCTATTGCTAAAATCGCCGCTAAGTTAGCGGTAGGCTACACGTTAGATGAGCTTCAAAATGATATTACGGGTGGTAAAACCCCAGCGTCGTTTGAACCGTCAATCGATTACGTTGTAACAAAAATTCCTCGCTTTAACTTTGAAAAATTTGCCGGTGCAAACGACCGTTTAACGACGCAAATGAAATCAGTGGGCGAAGTAATGGCGATTGGTCGTAACCAACAAGAGTCATTACAAAAAGCATTACGTGGCTTAGAAGTAGGCGCAACAGGCTTTAACCCAATTGTGGCACTTGATGACCCCAAAGCAAAAGAAAAAATCATTCGTGAATTACGTGAGCCAGGTGCAGAGCGTATTTGGTACATTGCCGATGCAATGCGCCATGGTATGAGCGTTGAAGATGTATTTGAATTAACTAAGATTGACCCTTGGTACTTAGTACAAATTGAAGATATCTTAAAAGACGAAGCTAAAATTTCAGAAGTCGGTATGGCCGGCTTAAATGCAGACTTCCTACGTAAGTTAAAGCGCAAAGGGTTTGCTGATCCGCGTATTGCAGAAATTGCCGGTGTGTCAGAAGCTGAAATCCGTAAAAAGCGTCATCAACTCAATATTGTGCCTGTGTACAAACGCGTTGATACGTGCGCTGCCGAATTTAGCTCAGATACAGCTTACATGTACTCATCTTACGATGAAGAATGTGAAGCGAACGCATCTGACCGTGATAAAATCATGGTGATTGGTGGCGGTCCTAACCGTATCGGCCAAGGTATTGAATTTGACTACTGTTGTGTTCATGCTGCGCTTGCGCTTCGTGAAGACGGTTACGAAACTATTATGGTTAACTGTAACCCTGAAACGGTATCTACCGATTACGATACCTCAGACCGTTTATACTTTGAACCAATTACCCTAGAAGACGTGCTTGAAATTGTACGTGTTGAAAAGCCAAAAGGCGTTATTGTGCAGTACGGTGGTCAAACGCCACTTAAACTTGCGCGTGAGCTTGAAGCGAACGGCGTGCCAGTCATTGGTACTTCGCCAGATGCGATTGACCGTGCAGAAGACCGTGAGCGCTTCCAACAACTTGTTGAGCGTTTGGATTTACTGCAGCCAGAAAATGCCACCGTAACCTCAACTGAAGAAGCTATTTTAAAATCAGTTGAAATTGGTTTCCCACTGGTAGTACGTCCTTCGTACGTATTAGGTGGTCGTGCGATGGAAATTGTATACGATGAGCAAGACTTACGTCGTTACATGACCGAGGCCGTATCTGCCTCAAATGAAGCGCCTGTATTACTTGACCGCTTCTTAGATAACGCAATCGAAGTTGATGTTGACGCAATTTGTGATGGTGAGCAAGTTATTATTGGCGGCATCATGGAGCATATTGAACAAGCGGGCGTTCACTCTGGTGACTCAGCGTGTTCATTACCAGCTCACTCGCTAACGCAAGAAGTACAAGATGTAATGCGTAAGCAAGTAACTGATATGGCCCTTGAGCTTGGCGTAGTTGGTTTGATGAATACACAGTTTGCGGTTAAAGATGGCAAAGTGTATTTAATCGAAGTAAACCCACGTGCAGCACGTACAGTTCCATTTGTATCTAAAGCAACGGGTGTAGCACTTGCAAAAGTTGCGGCACGTTGTATGGCAGGTCAATCTTTAGCAAGCCAAGGCATTACTAAAGAAGTGATTCCACCGTACTACAGCGTAAAAGAAGTGGTATTGCCATTTGCTAAGTTCCAAGGTGTGGATCCTATCCGTGGCCCAGAAATGCGCTCAACGGGTGAGGTAATGGGTGTTGGTGATACTTTCGCCGAAGCGTTCGCAAAAGCACAATTAGGTGCAAGCAACACTTTACCACGTGGTGGTCGCGCGTTACTATCTGTACGTAATAGCGATAAGCCACGTATTGTAGAACTAGCTAAAACCATGACAGACCTTGGTTTTGAGCTAGATGCAACAGGTGGAACAGCTGCTGCACTTGAAGATGCTGGAATTACGGTTCGCCGTGTAAATAAAGTATATGAAGGTCGTCCGCACATTCTTGATAGAATCAAAAATGGCGAGTATAGCTATATCGTTAATACCACCGAAGGTCGCCAAGCGATTGAAGATTCAAAGGTGTTACGTCGTGGTGCATTGCAGCACAAAACCAATTATACTACGACATTGAATGCGGCATTTGCTAACTGTACTGCTAACCAAGCAGATGACCGCAGTAAAGTGACGTCTGTTCAAGAACTACACCTGCGATTGAACTAAGGAAATGTGCCAAGGCCGTAACCACGGCCTTGGGATTAAGTGAGAAAAGTATGCAATCAATTCCAATGACAGTTCGTGGCGCAAAATTATTGCGCGATGAACTTAACGAATTAAAAACTGTTACCCGTCCAAAAATTGTATCTGATATTGCTGATGCACGTGAACACGGTGACTTAAAAGAAAATGCTGAGTATCACGCTGCGCGTGAGCAACAGGGTTTTTGTGAAGGCCGTATTCAAGAAATTGAAGCAAAACTTTCAAACATGCAGATGATTGACGTAACAAAGATGCCTAATACAGGCCGAGTGATTTTTGGTACTACAGTAACCATCGTTAATGTTGAAACCGACGCTGAAGTTAAATATCAGATTGTTGGCGATGATGAAGCCGATATTAAAAATAATTTAATCTCTGTTAATTCACCAATTGCTCGCGGCTTAATTGGTAAACAAGCGGATGACGCTGTGATTATCAAAACGCCAAAAGGTGATGTAGAGTACGAAATCATTGAGGTTGAGTATATTTAATTAGTTAACTCACTTTAACGTTTTATAAAAACCAGTGTTTAGCAATAAGCACTGGTTTTTTTATGCTCGGCTTTTATATTTGGTTTAGATACCGGTCAATTATTATTCATTGTTTGTAAATGTAGGCTATGTTGTTATGGTAGTAACCTATTCTTCAATAAGGAAATAATATGGCAAATATACTGTATCCAGCACCTTTAAAAGTGGGATCTAAAATCGCTGTGTGTTCTTTATCAGCGGGGATCAAATCAAAATATCACCCACGGTTAGACATCGTCATTAATGGCTTAAAACATCGAGGTTATGAGGTTGTTGAGGGGGAGTTTTTACGTCAAAACGAGCCGCGAGCTCAACATACTGCTAAGCAGCATGCCAAGCAATTAATGGACTTTTTATTAGATGATAAAATAGATGCGATTATGCCGCCAATGGGCGGAGAGCTGGCAATGGAAATATTGCCGTTACTTGATTTTGGCGCAATTAAAAACGCTAAACCTAAATGGTTGGTGGGTTATTCAGATGTCAGTACGATTGCCTGCGCACTGACAGCAAAATGTAATTGGGCAACACTGCATAGCGCCAATTTAATTCAGTTACACCCCGATGAAAAAGATCCGTATTGTTTACAAATTTTTGAAAGTCTAAGCTATGAGGCTAATAGTGAGTTTGAGCAAGCACCCTCGACTTACCATCAACATAGCAAGCCTGATTATGCACAAAACCCAAACGTATTATTTGATCACAGCGCGCCAACCCAGTGGCAATGTTTAAATTACACCGATAAACGCAGTATCGAAATGTCAGGGCGATTGTTTGGTGGATGTCTTGATACGGTTGGGCTGTTGCTTGATTCGCCTTTTTTAGCACTGCATGAGTTTAAAAAGCATAATGCCTCGCAAGGTATCGTGCTTTATTTAGAAAGCGCAGAGCTCACGCCTGCGACGGTTGCACGGTTTTTATTGTCACTCAAATTAGCCGGTATGTTTGATGATATAAACGGGGTGATTATTGGCCGCCATGTAACCTTACAGGGGCAAGATCCGGGGTTTGATTATCGCCAAGGCTTAAATGCCGCTTTTGGCGGGTGTTTATTTCCGGTGATCATTGATGCCGATATTGGTCACATCCCTCCTAATTTAAATTTAATCAATGGAGCTTTATGCACTGTTACCGCAGATGTTGAGCAAGGCAAAGTTATTAGTGCGTCTGTGGTCACAAAACTAGCCTAATAAAGTAAGCTGCTCACTAACAATTTAAAGTGAGCAGCTTTAACTTATAAAACCTGAATTACTTGTTCTTTGCTTAAACGTGACTTTGGTAACTTAGCATTGTAGTCTTCTTCTGCATCATGGTAACCCAGCGCAAGTGCAACATCACAGATGTAGCCGTCTAATTCGCTTGCAAACTCTTCACCAATCAGCTGTGCATCAACGCCTTCCATCGGCGTGGTATCAATCCCTAAGCGTGCTGCTGCATGCATAGTATTGCCTAAAGCAATGTAGGTTTGTGCTTTGGTCCACGCGGCATTATTACCTTGCTCATCGGTATTTAAATCAACAAACGCAAAAGCGCCAAAAGCTTGCTCGCGGTTTTCTTTTTTAGTTCGGCCATTTTTTATATCAGCATCAATTACTTGGCCATAGTTTTCACGGGTATATTGCGGATTATGAGCAAATAAAATAATGTGCGATGCCGCTTTAATGTGTGGCTGATTAAATTGAAACTTATTAGTAAAGGTACTATGCATACGCTCTTTTGCGGCGTCTGATTCAATCACAATAAATTTCCAAGGCTGTGAATTAATTGACGAAGGAGAAAGACGCATAGCATCATACAATACTGCTAAATCGTCTTGAGAAATGCGCTTTGTAGCATCATAACGTTTAGCGGTGTGGCGGCTTTGAAGATCGCGAATAATAGGGTGAATCATAGTCTCTCCATAATAAAAAAAGCTGATAAATAGGGTTCATTAAGTGTATGAGCAGCATAATACAATTTGCTTTATTTAAAATAAACATCATAATTATTGAATCATTATCAAATAAAAATAGATAATATGCAGGTTGATGACTTAAAACTGATTTTAAAAGTAGCTGAGTGTCGAAGCATTACGCTGGCTGCTGCCAAGTTAGATATGCGTACAGCAACCGCCAGTGCTGCTATTAAGCGCGTAGAATCAGCCCTTGGCTGTGAATTATTTATTAGAACAACTCGCCATTTGCGTTTATCTAGTGCAGGGGAGCGATACATACCCCAATGCGAACAAGCGCTGGCTGTACTTGAAACGGCAAGGCAAAATCTCAAAGGGGAACATGATGCTATTGAGGGCGAATTGCGGGTAGCTACTTCATCTGATTTAGGGCGTAACTTAGTGATCCCTTGGATTGATGGCATTATGGATAGGTACCCAAGTGTGAGTTTGCGTACGCACATTAGCGATAGCAATATCGATTTTTTTCGTGATTCGGTTGATATTGCACTGCGTTATGGCTCCCCAAGTGATAGTAGTGTTTATGGATTTAAAATTTGCAACGTACCGCGACTACTCTGTGCTACACCTACCTATTTAGCTAAATATGGTGAGCCAGAGCACCCTGATGATTTAGCGCAGCATCAAGGGTTATTTTATCAGCTGCAAGATATTATCAATAATGTATGGGAGTTTACCGATGGCCAAAAAAAATACAAAGTAAAAATGCAGGGCAGACGTGCCTCAAACGATGGCGATTTAGTCAGGCGTTGGTGTTTGGCAGGTAAAGGTTTAGCGGTTAAATCGGCGTTAGATATTGCCGATGACTTATTAAATAAAAGGGTCGTTACTGTGATGCCTAACTATCAGCACACTCAAGGGGAGCTGTGGCTTATTTGCCCAAGCAGGCAATCAATTACTCCCGCTGTACGGCTACTACGCGATGTGTGCAGAGGAAAAACCGCTCACTTATTGAACCAGCTAGTAAAAGAGGGAATTGTTGATAAACGTGTATTAATTAACGAGTAACAAATACACGCTTAGTAATGTTAACTTAAGTGGTTATTAAAAAACGCTAATGTACGCTGCCATGCAAGTTCGGCATTTTTTTCATCGTAGCGGCCAGTCGAATCGTTATGAAAACCATGATTTGCGCCTTCGTACATGTGCATAGTGTAATCAACATTGTTTGATTTTAAGCTCTGCTCATACTCAGGCCATGTGGCGTTAACGCGTTTATCAAGCTCAGCTAACTGAATCATTAATGGCGCTTTAATGTTTTTATGTAAGCTTTCACTTGCAGGTGTACCATAAAAGGGCACGCCCGCAGTCAATAAATTACTGTCTACGGCAGCTAAATAGTTAACAATATAGCCACCAAAACAAAAACCAACGGCACCTAATTTACCATTACTATTTGGATGCGCTTTCAAAAAATGCGCGGCGGCAACAAAATCATTTTGTATTTTAGCGCGATCCATTGTGCGCTGCATGGCACGACCTTCATCGTCGTTGCCAGGGTAACCACCCAGAGGGTGTAACGCATCGGGTGCAAAAGCGATAAAGCCGGCTTTAGCCAGTCGCCTTGCAACATCTTTTACATACGGATTTAAGCCGCGATTCTCGTGAATTACTAATACAACAGGTAGATTGCCTTGTGTATTTTTTGGAACCACTAAATAGCCTTTGCCCGAAGCATGGCCATCAGGCGAATCAAATTCTTGGTAAGTGGCTTTTATGTCATCGTCGTTAAATGAGACCTGCTCAGCTTGAGCGTAATTAGGTAATAATGCACCTGTAAGCACCGTCATTGAAAAGCCCAATGTGGCCAAGCCGCCGAGCTTTTTCATAAACGTGCGTCTATCAATTAACCCATGAGCGTATTCGTCATACCAATCAAATGCTTCTTGAAGAATGTGTTCAGACTGAGGGGAGGTCATAGTTGTGCCTTATTTTATTATGATTATTTAATACCATAACGTAAAAGGCATAAAAAACGAGCAGTTTAATTTATAAATAAAAAGCTCGGCATAATTATGCCGAGCTTTTTTGGTTGGGATTTTACTGAATTAACTATTGGTCGTTGCTGGTTGGCCATCGACAATCGCATTTTTACCACGCCATTTGCGGATCAGGCGTTTCGCATCTTCAAGCGCAACATACTGACATGGTATAAGAATAAGCGTTATTACCGTGGCAAACAGCACACCAAAAGCGAGCGATACCGCCATAGGTATAACAATTTTTGCCTGTAAGCTGGTTTCCATAATAATTGGCATGACCCCTATAAACGTAGTGACTGAGGTTAGTAATACGGCTCTAAAACGACGCGCTCCGGCTTGCATTACCGCCTCTTTTATTGCCACACCTTCTGCACGGGCTTTATTTACAAAATCCACCATAACAAGAGAGTCGTTAACTACTATACCGGCTACAGCGATAATGCCGAACATTGATAATCCGCTCATTGTCATACCTAAAGCCATATGACCAAACATGGCACCTACAACACCAAATGGGATCACTGACATAATGATCAAAGGCTGAGAGTATGAGCGAAGTGGAATGGCCAGTAGCGCAAAAATAATCATTAATGAGATTGCAAAATCACGTAGTTGTTCATTAGCACTTTCCATCTCTTCTTGAATACGCCCAGCAACATTACTTTGTACCCCTGGGTAGTTTTTAAGGAGTGCTGGTAAGTAAACATCACGAATTTCTTGTGCAATGGCAAATGGCTCTACTTGGTCGCTATTGACCGCAGCCCATACATTAACAGTACGGTTTGAGTTTTCACGCCTGATACTGCTTACGCCGTCAACCAGCTTGACTATAGCTATTTCACTCAAAGAAACTTCAGCGCCCGAAGGGGTGATAATACGCGTATCTTGAATGTTACTAATAGAGTTACGCTCGCTTTGAGGGTAGCGAATCATTACTTTGATTTCTTCACCTTCACGTAAAATACGCTGTGCTTCAAGGCCGTAATAACTAAAACTAACTTGAGAGGCCACATCAGCTAGGGTTAAGCCCATACTGTAAGCAAGTGGTTTTAAATCAAGTTGTACTTCGTCTGTGGCACTTTGTAATGAGTCATTTACATCCCCCACGCCTTCCATACTTTGTAACTTAGCTTTTAGTTTGCTAGACACTGCTTTTAGTTCGTCGGCATTTTTTCCTTCGAGTCTAAAGCTAACGTCGCCATCATCACGACCACCGCCAAAAATACTATCTTGAATAGTGAGTGTTTTAAGCCCCGGTAGCGGCGGCATTTTTTCACGCCACAAAGTGCTTAGCTCAAAGGTATCAATTGGGCGCAAATGAGGCTCTACTAAAATGGCCATGATACTCGCATTAGTACGACCACGCAGACTAACAGACAAATCACGGATCATAGATTGGCCATACTGCAGCTCTAGTTCTTTGTCGACGCTCAGTAATACATTTTCTATTTTACGCGCTGTTTCAAGCGTTGCTTGCTCAGAAGAGGCAAGGTTCATTTCTAGCGATATACGCGGAAAATCATGCGGAATTTTAGGGTTCGGTACAAATTTAACCATACCACCGGTAAAGAGTCCTGCACTGACGATTAAAATACATAAAAAGCCAATAATCACGGTATAGCGATAATGGATACAACGGCCGATAAAAGGAGTGTAATAATGTTCAACAAAATGCTTTAAGCCACTATCAACAACATTACGTAATTTGTGTAATGGATTTTTAGGATTAGGCTTACGCGGGTTCATTGCTGCAATGTGTGCAGGTAAAATTAGTTTTGATTCAATCAGTGAAAAAATTAAGCATAAAATAATCACTACGCCAATGGCTTTTGAAAACGCAGCGCTTGGGCCTGAAGCCATTGCTTGAGGTAAAAATGCGGCAATAGTGGTTAGTACACCAAAGGTTGCTGGCATGGCCACACGTTTTACACCACGAATAACGTTGTTAAGTGAGTGCCCATGTTTTTCAATTTCAGCACTGGCCGACTCACCTACAACAATGGCATCATCAACCACAATCCCCAGAACAATAATAAAGGCAAACAAAGACACCATATTAATAGTAATGTCTAAAAAGCCGATAGGCATAAATAAGAATGCCCCTAAGAAAGACACTGGTAGGCCCATCATTACCCAAAACGCTAAACGTAGCGGTAAAAACAGCGCTAATACCAGCATAACTAAAATACCACCCCACACCATATTGTCGAGCATCATGTCGAGTCGGCCTTCAAGGTAGTAGGTTAAATCAACGATGGGTGAGAGCTTAACGCCTGCAGGAAGTTGATCGGCTTTGTCGGCTAGGTATTTTTTAAGAACTTTAGCGACAACGGTAATGTCTTGATCTTTTGAGGCATCAACTTCAAACGTTAATGAATTTTTACCATTGTATTTAGAGTAAAGTAGGCCCTCTTCAAAGCCATCATTAATAGTGGCTACATCGCCTAATTTAATTTGAGCACCGTCTGGTAATGTAATGAGCGGTAACTTTTCAAATTCGCCGCCACGATAAGCTTGCTTTTCGACACGCATCGAGATGTAGCCAGTGTCAGAGCGAATTTGCCCCGCCGACATATTAGTAGAAAAGCTTTGTACCGCATTAGATACATCTCTAAACGTGAGTCCGTATTCGCGAAGTTTATCAGGGCTAATTTCAATGCCAATTTCGTAGTCTAAGCCACTGTAAAAATCAACAAGGTTTACGTGAGGAAGGTTTTGTAATTCATCCTTAATATCATTGCCAAGCTCTTTTAATTGGTAATAACTCATATCACCATAAAGCGCGAGTATCATTACTTCCTGTTGAAACTTGTCACGCTGAACAACAGGGCGCTCCATACCAGCAGGAAACGTATTAATTGAATCTACCTGAGTTTTTATTTCATCTAGCGCTTCTTTAGCGTCATACTTTTCTTCAATCTCAATCCAAGCTTGTGCATAGCCTCTATTAGAATAAGTGATTAAGCGCTTTATACCTTCAGTGCCTTCAAGGTTTTCTTCAATTTTTATCGTAATACCTTCTTCCACCTCTTGTGGCGCGGCGCCAGGGTATATAGCTTGAATACTTACCCAGTTACTTTCAAATTGGGGGAACGCTTGTTTACGAATTGTTAGAGCGGTTAGTAATCCACCAATCAATATAAAAACCATGATCAGGTTAGCGGCAACTGGGTTGCGCGCGAACCAGGCAATTAATCCTTTTTCTTCAGTCATAGTCATCGTTTACTCTCCTTTAAGTGCAAGTTGAGTAACATCTGGCATTGTCACTGTGTCTTCAATTTTTACCGCCATGCCTTCGGTTGGGTATTCAAGGGCTGAGGTAATTAATTGCTCCCCTTGTGCTAAACCTTGATCAGCGATGACCATGCCATTTTGTTTGCGAATAATATTGAGAGTTTTAAATGACAGGGTTAAATCGTCGTTTAATATCGCAATTTTATTTTCCTTTACTAAATGGTGCGGCACGACGATGGCATTATTAATTGTGCGGCCTTCTATGCTGGCGTTAACATACGCACCAAAACGAAGTGGCTGGGCTTTATCAGCATAGGGGGTTAGCAATTGCGCCACTAAATAGCTCATTCGGCTTTTTTGATCAATCACCCCTTCACTGCGAACGACCTTAGCCTGCCATGTGGTTTCTTTTCCTGCGTATTGTCCATTAAGCTCAACTGTTGCACCGATACCACTATTATTAAGGTATTGCAGCTCTTTATCGGCAACAGGTAAGCGTACCTCAGCGACCTCAGTTGAACTTAGCGAGCCAAAGCTATTGCCCGGGTTTACTACCGAGCCTAAACTAATGCTACGCGCGTTTATAATCGCATCATAAGGGGCTTTAATATAAGTGCGCTCTAAATTACGTTTGGCACGTTTTACGCTGGCTTGTGCTGAGCGATAACGCGCCATTTTCTCTGCTAATTGTGGTTTACGTAAATAAAGCGCAGACGCAGTAATATCGCTTGAGTCTGCTTTAATGCGTTCCCATTCGGCTTTAGCAACATGCGCTTGTGCACGTTCAATTTCAAGTGCTGAGCTTGCTTGAGCAAGGCCTGCCTCGGCTTCAATTAAATCAGCGTCGTAATCATTTGGATCAATTCGTGCTAAAATATCCCCTTGCTTTACAAAGGCACCTTCAACAAAGTGTTCTGCAACAGAAATAACTTGGCCACTTACCTGAGCAATCAGTTCAGTGCGCTCTTTTGGTTGTACAATACCGTACGATTTAACATCTAGGGTCATTGCATCAAGGTTTATAGGTTGAGTTGCAACCAAAGGGCGAGTATCTTGCGGTGGCTTTTCTTCTGGCGGCTTTTTTAGTGTAGAAAAGCCAGCTGCGAGAGTGATGCCACCAATAAGGACCGCGATCGGAAGTATTATTTGCTTTTTAGTCGCCACAGGGCATTCCTTCATAAATTATGCTGATGGGCTAATAATAAGCAATAAAGTGTTTACAGTGTGTTTGAAGATGTAACAAGTCATTGCAAAGTGCGGTTACAACTAGCTCAAAACGCGCTATTTATATGCAAAGTAGCAGCACTATAATTGAAATTTATTACTGAGGTTAGAATGAAAATACAATCAATGGCGTGCCGTTTAGGCTGTGGAGCATGTTGTATTGCGCCAAGTATTAGCTCACCAATACCAGGTATGCCAAACGGTAAAAAGGCCGGAGAACGCTGTGTTCAGCTCGATGAACGTAATTTATGTAAGTTATTTGGTAAACCGTCGCGCCCTAAAGTGTGCAGTGACTTTAGCGCTACTTTAGATGTATGCGGAACGACTAATGAACAGGCATTAATGTTAATTACCGAATTAGAACAATTAACCTAATTTATGGTGTTAAATACACATATATTTACAATTTATACGTTTAAAATGTGTAGACACTCACTTCGCGTTTTTAAAAACTGTAATGAAATAGACAATTACGTATTCACTTGCAGCTAGTATTTTCTCATTCACTTCTCTTTGTTCATCCTATTTTTTAATGATAAATACATAAAGAAGGCGAAGAGAAACAGCGCTTTTAGTGCACGTAAAATAGGGCGAATTGCGGTATATAATTTATAATACAGCTTTGCACTAGTCAGTTTATTATTTCAATTTAAAAACAAGCTCAGCGTGGGATAAACCCTCGCCGAGCTATAAAGTTACCAGCTATACGTGGCACTTAGCGTATATTGCTCACCGCGTCCTGGCGTACCGGGAATTTCTTCAAACGACTCATCCCACAAGTTATCAGCCGCAAGACTAATAAAGAAGTTAGGCAGGGCTGGTGGAGTAATTTTTAACGTCAACTGAGTAAATAGCACTTCGTCACCTGAACGGCGCAGCGCATTTTTATGCTGCTTACGCCATTCATTATCAACCCGAAACTCTAATACATCAGTAGGATTCCAAATTGCACCCAGAGTTAACCGATGATCAGGAAAGTTTAAGGCATAAAAGCTAGCATCAACGTCTTCAGCGCCGTAGGTTTCTGTTTTATGTAAGTAGGCATAACTGGCAACAATTGCTGTATTTTCAAATTGTTTGGTGGCTAAGAACTCAAGGCCTGTGGTGTTAATATCAACCGGCTCGGCAAATCGCGCTGAGCTTGAATCAAAGTTAAATGTCCAATCAGTTAGGTTGTAATCTTCACGGTAAAAAAGCGCCGAATTGAGTTGCCAGCTTTGTTGCTCAAACAATAAGCCCAGCTCTAAGCTTTTAGTGGTTTCACGCTCAAGGTTAGCGTTACTTCTAAACAACCCGCCTGATTCACTGCCACCGATCGCGGTGTAGCCTGCTACTTGACTTGCCTCGGCATACGACAAATAAAGCGTACGTTCAGTACCATCGCTATTTTGCGTGTTCAAAGTAACATCACCAATCAGCGATAGCTCGGAATCATCACGATTGGTGTTATCAAATGCAGCACCTAAACGCACCGTGAGCTGCTGATTGTTTTTAAGTGCGGTTGTGTATTCAGGCAATACACTAAGCTTAAAGTAGTTACGTGAAGTAAAATTATTTTCAAGCGTGGTCGATTTAATACTATCTTCAATGTATTGCGCTGAGTAATTAACCGCAACTGACTTTGTTTGCGCATGACGACCTGAAATAGCCAATGATGTTACTTGTGTTTCATGAAATGCTTGGAACGCGCTTGGGTTCTCTCTTGAATAAACATAATGGTCGTTATGCTTGCGGTAATAAGCTGAGACCTCAAATTCGCTATTTGTTGTGTAACTTTGCTTATGATTAAGCATTATCAGTTGCGTTTCCAAGTCTTCTGTTTCATTGACGCCAAAAGGAGTGTAAAGGTTTGGCCAACCAAAAAACTTTTCTTGCAAGCCATAAAATAAATCAGTTTGCGACAGGCTACTTGACAACTGTACTCTGCCAGAGGTGCGGGTAAAGTCATGGTCACCAAAGTCAATTGAACCATCACTTTGTGAATGTGAATATTCGCCTTCAAAACCAATGCGCCAATCGGATGTGTTATTTAAAGGAATACTTTTACCAGCATGAATTGTTTGCAAATTAAAATCATTAGATCCAACTCCAACAGAGACACTGCCTGCGCTAATAATAGGCTTCCAGCCAAACGCCACAGTCCCGACAGAGCTATTTACACCGCCAAGCGCATTGTCGGCACCAGTGAGTACATAGGGGCCTGATAACATGTGCGGTGCAATGGGGATTTCTGCAAAGTAGTGACCTGACTGCGGGTCGAGTAGAGTTGCACTACCGACTCTAAAGCCGGTATTTTCAAAAATACCACCGCGTATGGTCACGTCTGCTTGTGCTTCAGCCATGTTACGCGATTGTAAATCAACACGCGGGTCGTACTCTAAATTTGAAATAGGTGAATCAAATGTACCAACAGGTAAGGTATTGGCAGTGGGTGATGCTTCAATTGTTATTTGTTCTATGGTTGCTGTTTCTTTACTCTGCTCTGCATAAGCAACAGTTGAAATACTGGCTAGTACAGCCGGTATAATAAGGTACGGGGCACGATTCATATCATTATTCTCATTTTATGCAATGGCGCTAACAATTAAATACCTATCACTTTTTATCACATGATAAGGTAAGCTCACTAAGCTAGGGTGATTTTGGGCGCTATTGTACATTAATGATAAAAAACTGCATTTGATAATCAAACCTAGCGTTACAAAATAGTAACTCTGAATCCTATAAATTATTTACATTGGTCACTTTATTATGCAAACACAACAATCAGGCAATCTACTCACTCAGCAGACACTTTATTTTGCAGGTGGTTGCTTATGGGGCGTGCAAGAATTTATGAAGTATTTACCTGGAGTAGTGACTACTGAGGCGGGGCGTGCCAATGGTACTAGTAACACAACACAAGGTGAATACGACGGCTATGCCGAATGCGTTAAAGTAACATTTGATAGCCAAGCAGTAACCTTAAATGAATTAATCGGCTATTTTTTTGAGATTATTGACCCATACAGTATCAATAAACAAGGTGACGATGTAGGCGAAAAATACCGCACCGCCATTTTTAGCCAAGACAGCAATCATTTAAACATCGCCAGAGACTATATTAGCCAGCGGGACGATGCCAAAAAAATAGCGGTACAAGTAGCGCCACTGACTAATTATGTCCCTAGCGATCCCGAGCATCAAGACCGTTTAACCAATCACCCAGATGATTATTGCCATATCCCAATTGATTTATTGCACAAGTATAAATCGTGATAGCTTTAAGGGTACTCAGGCCTTTCAAAACGATATAATTTGAACGAGCCAGTTTGAAGTGTTGTGCCTTTGTGGTTTGAGTACATATAGCCTTTAAGTTCTCGGTTGTCTTTATGAATAATTAGCTTATTTGCGAAAAGTGGGTGGCTGGTGGTTATTTCCAATATCCTCTCTTTTTCTTGAATATCTTGTGGCATAAAAGAGGTGCTAATTATGTCATTGGTCCCATTTGTAAAATAATTGAAATACGACTTTTTATTGGGGTGAAATTCAATACTTGCTAGTTCTTGCTTGCCGTCTAAATTTAATAATCCTACCCAAAAACCATGTAGGCCCGTCTTTTCTATAGTAGCTAACTCATCTATTTTAGAGCGGTATTTACCTATAAATGTACGAACGGTAGATTGCCCTTTTTGTTCTTCCAATCGGTACGTTTTTGACATTACAAAATTATCGTCTGCATTAGAATAAATCTCTAACACCTCGAATGAATTATCTAAAAAGGGGCTCAAAATCAATGTAAATTGCAGATGTTCTTTATTAGGGCTAACAAGTTTGATAGTGCAATTAATGCGACTGCATTTTATATCATTATTGCTAAACGCAATTGATTTATTTCTATAAAATGCATTGGCGATACTTGCTATTATTAAACGGTGTTCTCCGTTTTCTTTAATTTCCAGTACATTGTACTCAAAATGATCTTTATAAATTCCTTGCCATATACCAGGCTTTAACTGTAGTTGAGTGCCGTACGCATGGAACGCACAAAGCAGGGGTAAAAATAAGCTAAGGGTTAGGATCTTTTTAAATGTCACCGAAAAATTCCTTTTCTCACAAAAAAGCCCGCGAGCCCGCGGGCTTTTAAATATTAGTTAAAGTTTATTGCTGTGCTTTAGGCGGGAAGTTACTTAAAATGTTTGCTACTGTTTCGTTAACAACCTGAGTACGTTGCGCTGGTGTTTGATTTTTCTTTAAACGGCCTTCTTTAGCACCACGCCATATCAGTTGTTTAGAAGCACTGTCAATTACATCAATAATAAGCGTGCCAACTTCGTACTCGCGCGTTGTGGTTTGCGTGTTATAACCCATGTTCCAGTAATTCCAACGCGCACCGTAACCAATATTAACGGTATCTACGTCAATTTTTGTATCAACCGAGGCGTGATAGTTAATTAACACATCCGCTTGAGCTACATCAACAAGCTGCATATTTTGTTTTTGTAGCTCATTGTTTACCGCTTCACGTACGCGCTTTTCCATAAGCCCACTAATTTGATAATTATTAACATTTTTAGTGAGGCTTGCGCTGGGCATCCAAGCAAATGTTTTGTAGTTACTAAAATTAGCGGATTTATCATAATCCCAATCAGGGGTTTTAGCACATGCCGCAAGTAGTAATACAGCGGTGGCGATTAATAGATTTTTCATGAATTTTGCTCCTTGGCAATTTTTAATAACATAGCATAAAAATAATACAAAAAATGATAATTTAGCGTTTTTCGTTAAATACAGTAAATAGCACTGTAATTGTTAATGACTGAATGTTAAAAAGTTATTACGGTATTAGGCAAAGCTAAGACCGTAATATCTGATCAATGTTCAACCTCAATCCAATCTTTTTCATCTACCCAGTTTTGTGCGCCGTTTTTTACTGAACGGATGGGTACAATGTAATCACAACTTATTTGCGGTTTAACCGAAGCAAATATTGGTACAAAGCCAAAGCTCAAGGCGGTTTCTATGATTGCTTTTTGATTTTGCGGATCGATATCAGCTGCCTCATCTATGTAAATAGGTATACGGTATAAGTTTTGTTCCTGATCGCTTAATAAGTAACGAATAAACAACATGCCACATAAAAGCTTAATGGTGATACGTGTTCCATTAGAACCAGCCGAATCTATTTTTTCAAAGTGCTCTGTTTCACCCGCGCGGTTGACCACTTCAAAACGAATATCAAATAAATCGGTGAGGGTCAGGCCTGCTTTGTCTGAGGCGAGTTTAATTAAATGATCTTTGGCATCGTTTACTGCACTTTCGCTGTACGGCTCTTGGCTGAGTAAATCCAGGGTATCGCCTTGTTCAAATTGGTTAGAGGTGCTGATAATAGTATCAATGCTGTCTACCAACATTTTACGCGGGATAATATTAATTTTAAACGCTTGCAGGTTTGAAATGCGATACTGGCTTATACCTTTATTAAAGCTATTCATTTCACGGCGTAGGCGGTCTAAATCTTCACGTAAGCCTTTAATAGTGGCGGCCACTTCGGTGAGAGCAACGCGACCTTGGCGCTCAACAGCATCACGCTCGTTATCAATATTATGAAACGCACTGATGAGCTTTTGGTATTTAGTAAAGTCATCGCTTTCGTTATCAAATTTGGTAATACCTGCATTGTAAATATGCATATAAGTATTACGTACATTTATATCGAAATTACGTAGCTCTTGGCAGTCTTTATTAAAGTGGTGAATTAAATCGCTTAAATTATCAAAATCGATTTTTATATCAATCATGTAAGGCGTCACTTTACCACTGTATAAATCTAACGTGTGGTCAATACGCTCGGTTTTAACTTGGCGCAGGCGCTCTGTTTGACGATTAATTTGCGCTTGTTTTGATTTGATTAGTGATCGTCTGTCAGCAATTGAGCCACTGTTTTTTTGAATATCTTGCAGGTAGTCGTCAACTTGTTCGCGTTCGGCTAAAAGCTGCTCTTTTAGCATTGCTTGGGCGTCAACCGACTGTTGCATTACGTTAAATTGCTCTAAGCGTTTTAACGCAGCCTCTAAGCTCATTAGCTCATCATATAACGCGTCTTTTTCTTTTTGTTTATCGGCAACATTGGCGGCTACCTCGCGCTGTTGTTTAAACTCTTTTAATGATTGCTCAAGTGCGGTTAACTGAGCGCTCAGCTGCTCTTTGTTCTCGCCGCTTTGCATTTGCACTGGCGAGAGCTTTTTAAGTTTAATGCTCGCACCGGGGAGGGTGAGCACACCGCCTTTTACGTTTTCACTAAGCTGTGATAAAAATTCGCCGAAGGCGTCGTCGTCATCAATGGTAATATCGCCATTGCTAGTGGTAGCAAAGGAGAGAAGATCGGGGTTTAATAGTCGTGATATTTCTTCAACTTCTTTGAGTGATAGGTCTTCACGCATACGAGTGAATAAGTTAAATTCTAAGTTTTTAAGTTGTAACTTTAAGCTTTTAATTTGTTTTTGTGTTTCGCCAATGCGGTAATCAAGAGTATGCAGGCTTTGGCCTTGTGCACTTGTAATAGAGTGTGACAACGATTCGTAGTCATTTTTCAACTGCGATAAGCTGGTTTTGAGTGTGGCTTTATTAACTAGCTCAAACTCACTCTTAAGGGCGTTGTAATCTAAAAACCATTGTTCAATTTGGGTTTGTTTGCGCTCTATATCGCGCGATTGTTGAACGTATAGACTTTGTTTTTGTTCAAACTCGTGTTTTTCGTGCTCAATGTCTTCAAGGGCGATGTTGAGCTCGCTTAGTTGCTCTTCTTGATACGTATCAAAATCAACGAGCGCTTGATCAATTTTTGGCGCATAAGCGGCTAGTTTACCTTTAAGCACGGTTTGGTTTTCTAGCATAGATTCAAGGGCGGCTATGGGCTCTTGCATCGATTCAAGTGCTTTTAATTCACGCTTTGCGCGGTTTACTTTATCGAATGAACGGCGCCATACCTCAAAGAAGTCGACCTTTGAATTTGACATGTGGCGCTCAAACACACGTAACATAAAGCGCTTAACGTCGTTTGCGCCTAATTTATGTAAATTAAGAATGCGACGAAATATTTCTTTGTATATTGCAGAGTCTTGAACGTTGTTAAGGGGGATCATCTTTAAGTTGATCTCACCATCAAATTGCGTTGCACCGCCAGTAAGTAGGGCGTTTAACTCTTGCGCTTTAAGCTCTATCGGGTTGTAACCTTGCTGCTTTAGGTGATTAAACAGCTTGGTAAACTTAATAATAGTATTGCCTTGGGTGTACTGGGCTAAATCAAGTTTGCCTTGATAGCAAAAGTACTGGTGTGCATAACCAGCAATTTTACCTAAGCCTGCTACGCCAATGACCACTGAGCCATGGGGTAAATCGGCTTGCAATAAAATGTACGATTGATCGGATGAAAAATAAAACTTACGCGTTTCATCTAAATCATGGCCATCCCACTCAGTAAGGCGTAAATCGTTAATAAGCGGAAATTGCAGAGCATTTATAACTGAGCTTTTACCTGTGTTGTTAGGGGCACAAATAGAGCTGCTTTTATCCAGTGGGATCACACATTTTGCATAGCCTGCAGTATTAAGTAGGGCGAGTTTACTCAGTCCATATAAGTTTTTCATTGCTCGTCCTCTCCTAAAAAGGTTTCTTCGTTTACTTCCATTAAGGCATCAATATAGCGGTGAATAGGGGCTTGCAGCATAAAACCATTTTCCACTTCGCGGGCAAGGCCTAAACGTACCATGCGTAAATACACATCTTTGCGTAAATCAGAACCCGAGAATATTTCTAGCTGATCAAACAAATGCTTATTAAGTTGTACTAAGGTTTGCATTAACTCTAAATCGTTTGGCTCATCAAATAATGCACGCATCGGATCTTTACCTGTGTTGGCAAAGTGTTCGATTAAAATGTAAATAGTGAGCGCTATCGCGCGCGATATTTTGCCCATATTAGGGGTGCTTTCATCGCTGGCAAAATAATAAAAGCCACGACTATCATGCTTTAAATCATGGCCTAATGCTGTGAATAAGGCACTATAGGCTTCAATTTGTTGGTCGAGCTCTTGCCACATTAGGGTGTCTTGTTCGCAAATGTGGTAACCCGCGACTAATTTTTTATTTATGGCTTGTAAGTGAGAAAGCGCATCTAAGTTTATCTGTGTCATGGTCATTACTCGTGCTCGGCTTTATCAGCCTGAGGCTCTGAATTAAAGGGGTACAAAGAAAAGTGCTGGCCTGCAATGTTAATGCGGGCTTTTTTATCGCTTTGGCTAATGTGTAGGGTGTTATCGCTCACTAGTTTTTGATACAAAAACAGCATTTCATCGGCTTCAAGTTCAGGGTAGCTTTCGTCTAAAAATTGCAGCAGAGGCTGTGGTTTTTTACGCTGTTTTTTAAAGCGTTTTGCAAATTGCGCTTTTACATCCTGATAGTCAGGAATGTTTGGCGTAACAAACGCGGGCACATCATCTTGCTCTGGTAGCTGATATTCGTGATGTTCAAACTCAGCTAGGCTTGCCATGTAGGCGACGATATGGCGTTGTTGCCCCAATGAATACTTTTGCGCATCGCTTACAAAATGGGGTTGCACTGCGCTGAGCATGTTGTCTACCCCGTTTTTACGAATTAAACTAAGTACTTTTGCTGCTTGGCGGGTAATAAGGTTATTGCGGCGCAATTCTTCGCGCAGTGGCATTAGCATATCGGCACTTTTTCGCAAACTTTCACGGCCAATTAGGTGCATTTCTAGAATACGGGTACGCAATTGCTCAAGCATGCGTTTGTCGCTGTACGCTTTACCTGAACGCTCAATATGTTCTATTTGGGTACTGATTTGTTGCTCAATAAGGGTGAAGCAGGCATGAAAATCACCACGAATATCCACCATTTCCAGCATGGGCTCTATGTATTCATCAAACGCTTCTATCACGGCTTTATAGCGCTTTTGCAATGATTGTATCGCGTTATTAGACTTAGCTTGCTCAACAATATTTAAAATAGCGTTTTCGTTGTGTAAAAACAGTTTGATTATTTTACGCACCCGATCATCCATAATACGGCTAAAGCGGCGTAAATCATCAAAGTCTTCTATTTCACCTGCATTTGATAGCCGATTACCTAAACGGGCTAAATCGTCAACCAATACGCTAATTTCTTGTGCTAGGCCTAAATGTTCTTCTTGCAGTAAAAAGGTGGCAAAGTCAGCAATGTCGCGGTTAATTTCTAATTGAGACGATTTAGCTAAAGGAATAATAATTTCTTGATTTAATAACCGATTGGTTTCTTTATAAATGCGCTCATTATTCCATGTGGGTTGTTTTTGCTTAATGGCATTTTGTAAATCTTTAATACTAAAATCGACCATTTTAAAGCGTTTAAATAATAGCGCTAATACTTCCCAGTGTTCATTTAGGGTATTTAGTCGCTTTTTAGCTGGGATCATAAGGCGTTACAACATCCTAGTATTGGTTATTTTATATTTTTTGAGCTTATATGGTATTCGTTTTTGCGACGATTTAATAATAGTTTTTACACCCGCTTAGTGATAGCATGCGCGCCAAATATAGGCACGTAGAGTTTGTGGGTATATTTTTCACATGGTTTCAATTTTTACTTAACCCCAAAGGTTGTTTAATATCATGGTTTCTTCGATTATCCTGACGCTGATAGCGATTGCATTTTTGCTTATCGTTATTGAGGATGTGATTCATGTTAACAAAGCCAAAACGACGTTGTTTTTTGGTACACTTTGCTGGATTATCTCCTTTATTTTTCCTCTTAATGGGCAAAGCCCTGAAACGATTCAAACTCTCCTTAATCACAATATTTTAGAAATTGCTTCTTTATGGCTGTTTTTAATGGCCGCAATGACCTTTGTTGCCTATTTAAACTCGAAAGGACTCATCGAAAATGTTGTGAATCGGGTGATGCCAACAAGCATTAGTGAGCGAAAGCTGATGTTTTTAGTGGGTGGTTTTGCATTTTTATTTTCATCTATTTCCGACAACGTGACAGCCACGCTGATATCACTGGCAGTGATTATGTCATTGAAGCTTGAAGCTAAAAAACTAGTTAAGTATGCCACGCTGATTGTATTTGCAGTGAATTCCGGTGGGGTATCGCTCATCACGGGTGATGTAACTACTTTAATGATTTTCCTTGATGGTAAAGTGACCATTAGTCACTTGTTGCTATTAATTATACCTTCATTATTAAGTGTATTGTTACTCGCTACCTTGTTATCAATTGGTATGAATAAGCAGCTTGAGTTCAAAAAAACGCAATTTAAACGCATTGAAAAAACCGATATTACTATTGCTGTTATTTTCTTCTCTACGGTTATTGCGACGCTTACTTTAAGTGTTTTATACAGTGTGCCGCCATTACTTACTTTTTTATTGGGTCTATCTATTATGTTTTTAGTGGCGCAATTTTTAATGCGCAAAAAAGACATCAACAAAGATATGATCGATTTTATACGTGACATAGAGTACGACACCTTATTGTTTTTTGTTGGTGTATTATTACTTGTTGGTGCATTGAAAGAAGTAGGTGTACTGAGCCAATTTACTAATTTGTATACGGTAATGGCACCCGAGTATGCAAACTACTTAATGGGTATTTTATCTGCAGGTGTTGATAACGTGCCACTAACGGCAGCGTTATTAAAAGCCGATATTGTAATGAGTCAACAGCATTGGCTGTCGTTTACTTATGCAACCGGTGTAGGTGGCTCTATGCTCATTATTGGTTCTGCGGCTGGTATTATTGCTATGAGTAAAGTGAAAGCGTTAACGTTTACAAGTTACTTTCGCTTATCGCTCTATTTATTAGTGTGTTATACCTTTGGCTATGCGGGTGCCTATTATATGGGAAGTTTTATTTGATTTTAGAGTAAAACGACTTGACAGCTAGACGTCTAAACGATAACTTTCAAAGCCGCACTTTTAGTGCGGTTTTGTTTTATTAGCCACAGGTTAATAAACCATTCAGAAGAGGTGCGATACTTAGGTACTTAATGTGAGGCAACGACAGCCTTTGACCATTAAGGAGGGAAGTACTCGCCGAGGAAGATAATGGGTCGTTTTCATTATTTTTCGGTTTATGGGGCTGAATCCTCAAAACTGTCACCAATTTAGGTGGAGAGCTTCTGGCAGTAGATTTTTCTTATCTTTATTTCCTGCCAAGTTCTTCTTGTTTTATTGCGGTTTGAATGCCGCCAAAGGAGACGAAATGACTACCCAACCAGTGCCACAAAGTTCACAGAGCACTAAATCAGATTACATTGTTGCCAAATTTGGTGGCACCAGCGTGGCTAATTTTAAGGCTATGAGCCGTTGTAGCGAAATTATCGTAAACGATAAAAATGTACGTATTGTTGCAGTAAGCGCCAGTGCTGGAGTGACTAATCACTTAGTGGCACTTTGCAAAGCCGATATTACTGCAGCCGAACGTCAACAGCATATTGATGGCGTACTTGCCATTCAGCAGGCTATTTTAAATGATTTGACACTCGACGATGATTTAGCCCTTGGCTTTAATCAAACACTGGATGAACTGCAAACCTTGGCGGCACAAATACTCAATACTGAGCAGCAGTTCGATGAGCTACTTAGCTTTGGCGAGCGTTTATCGTCGTATTTATTTACCCAAGTATTACGCCTGAAAGGCTTAAATGCACAGCGTTTTGATGTGCGCCACGTACTTAAAACCGATAGTCAATTTGGTAAAGCAACACCTAATGTGGCCGCCACAGCGCAAGCTGCTAAAACCCATTTAATTCCACTGCTTGATGATAGTGTTATTGTTACTCAGGGTTTTATTGGGTGCGATGCAAATAATGTGACGACCACACTTGGTCGCGGAGGATCTGATTATAGCGCTGCGCTTCTTGCGGAGGCTATTAACGCTAAAAGTGTACATATTTGGACGGACGTAGTGGGTATTTTTAGCACCGATCCTCGTTTGTGTGTAAAAGCCACACCTATTGCCCGTTTAAGTTTTGACGAAGCGGCTGAAATGGCGACTTTTGGCGCAAAAGTGCTGCATCCGGCGACTATTTTGCCAGCCAGTCGTAGCCACATTAGTGTATTTGTTGGCTCTAGCCGAGAACCAGAACTTGGTGGTACCTGGATTGAACGTGAAAAATCGCAGCTACCTGGAATTCGTGCGGTAACGCAACGTAAAAACCAAATATTGTTAACGCTTAAAAGCCCAGAAATGCTGTTAGCCAGTGGCTTTTTAGCCCGTATATTTACCATTTTAAGTGAGTGTAATATTTCGGTAGATTTGGTCACCACCTCTGAAATTAGTGTAGCAATTACCCTTGATAATGCGCCTAATGCATCACGCCCAGAGCTAGATCAAGAGTGCTTGGATAAACTCGCTGAATTTTGCCATGTATCGGTTGAAAACAATTTAACGCTGGTAGCGTTAATTGGCTCTGAAATTGTTTTGCGCCAACATGAAATGAATTTAATGAAAGTATTAAGTGACTTTAATATTCGACTCATTTGCCATGGTGCAAGTAAACATAACTTGTGCTTTTTAGTTGAGCAAAGCGAGTCTGATGCAGTGGTTCAAGCGATTCATAGCCGATTATTAGAAAGTGATTGCGCTGCGTAAATCGTTAATAGTCATGATTGAGCACCGCCAGTCGGTGCTTTTTTTTGCCACAACGCTAATATCAAACATTTCGTTATGTGCTCCAATCACGGTATTGCTGCAGGCTGTGAACTGGGCGTTATTAAGCTCGTTAAACACATTAGGGCTTAATAGCTGAGCAATAGGGCGGCTGGTGGCTTTAGCCAGCGCTTCTTTTAAGGTCCAAATCCTAAAAAAATGCTGTGCTTGGGTTGTTATGTTATCTGTATTGGTTATTAAGCTCACTTCGGCTGGGTGGTAAAAGTGTTTAGCGAGTTTATTAAAAGGGCGCTTTAAACTCACTTTTTCAATATCAAAACCAAATGGAGTGGCTGCCACATTTAACGCTGCACCTATAAAACCATGAGAATGAGAAACACAGCAACTGATCACCTCTGTCGTATTTTTAATATGTAACTCTAATTTATTGTTATTAGAGTTAAATTCAGAACTAATATCACACAGTTTTACGCAGGCATACCCAGTTAAAACGGTTTTTACTAGATATTTAAGCACTAAACGTGTGGCTAAATATTCTTGTTTAGCCTGTGGGGTTTTACGCCGATTAATAACATTGAGCTCAAAAGGGCTTAAATAGCGGGGTAAATCAAATTTGCTGACATTGAGGGAGGTAGCGTTAAGCAACGCAATGCAATGGCTGTTATTTGCTAAAGCGGGCGTGACTGCTAGCTGGTTTTCAAAGTAAGTTGAACTCATCATTGCTCGTTATAAATGACGACCGATTACATATTTATTACCCTAAGCTGGATAGTTTGTGAGCGGTTGTTAGTTGTTGTGGGCGCTAAGTACATTTTTATTACTCAGTCGCGCTTAAATATGGTTTAATTCGCATTCGTTAAAATAATAACAGATTTGTAGGTGTATGGCACAAGTGCGTGATGGTTTTCAAAGTCGACTTGGTTTTGTATTGGCAGCAGCCGGTGCTGCGGTAGGGTTAGGCAATATATGGGGTTTTCCTACGCAGGCTGCTAATCATGGTGGCGGCGCATTTTTACTGGTTTACTTTATCGTTATTTTTTTGCTGGCGTTACCTGCTTTGTACACCGAGCTGTATTTAGGTTACAAAGCCCAAGCTAACCCTGTTAAAGCGCTAAGCCAAGCATGGCAAGATCACGCGCCTAAAGTGGGAGCCGCAGCAGGCTATATTGGCCTTGCCGGTGCCATCGTTATGTTAAGTTTTTACTCTATTGTGGCCGGTTGGATGCTGTCATACGCCATAGAGCCTATAAGTAGCTTTTTTGGCATGTATAGCTTGAGTAATTTTTTACATAGCGATTCTATGTTACGTAATTTTATTTTTACGCCGCTTATGCTTATTTTAACCGCCAGTATTATTTTAAAAGGGGTGAAGTCGGGAATAGAAACTTGGTCACGCCGTTTAATGCCGCTTTTACTTGTTCTCCTTGTTGGGCTTATTATTTATATTGCAACGTTAGATGGCGCAAGCGAAGGGTTTGCTGCCTATTTAGTGCCTGACTTTAGCAAAATACTCGACCCTGATTTAATTATTGCCGCAATGGGGCAGGCGTTCTTTTCGTTGTCGCTTGGGGTAGGCTGTATGATGATTTACGGCTCGTACTTAAAACCCGGCGCTAACTTACCAAAATTAACCGCAAGTGTTGCTTTATTAGATACAAGTGTGGCTTTTTTAGCCGGTTTATTAATAATTCCGGCTATTTATGTTGCCCAGTACAATGGCGTTGAAGTATTTAGTAGCGGTAAACTAATTGGTGAGGGGCAACTTATTTTTGCCATATTACCTGAGCTATTTGGCACTATGGGTGAAATTGGTTTATTGGTTGGCTTATTATTTTTTGTATTGATGTCGATAGCTTCAGTTACCTCGACTATTTCTTCAACCGAGATCCCTGTGGCATTTTTGGTTGAAAACCACAGTGTGGATAGAACCAAAGCAACTTGGGCAGTCAGTGCTGTTGTGCTTATTTGTGCCAGTATCATTATTTTAAACTTTGATTGGTTATTTGGTTTAGTGATTATGGTATTTACCCAATACCAATTGCCGTTAATGGGGCTGTTTTACTTTATAACCGTAGGCTGGCTATGGCAACGTGGTAATAAACTCCACAGGGCAAGTAGTGGACCGCACTATTGGTTTGCACAATATATTCGTTTTGTTTGCCCAGTGCTAATGACCTTAGTATTTGCAAATGTAGCGTTTGGTTAAAACCTTTAAAAGTTAATTAAAAATGTAGTTCTAAAAAGCGAACTATTGAGGGTCACCTCAAAGTTCGCTTTTTACATTTTAGATGACTTGATTAGTTAGCGTTTGCCCTTGAGCAAGCTCATTTGCATTTTGTAATGTTATATTAGCGATTTCGGTTAAGGCTTCTTGAGTAAAAAAGCCTTGATGACCTGTTATTAACACGTTTCTAAAGCTCACTAAACGGGAGAATATATCGTCTTGATTTATTTCGTCACTGAGGTTTTTAAAAAACAACTCAGACTCTTGTTCGTACACATCAAGCCCTAAATACCCCAGTTTTTGTGATTTGAGCGCCCTAATGCAGGCTTGGCTGTCTACTAATGCACCGCGAGAAGTATTAATGAGCATTACCCCAGGTTTCATTTCATCAAATGCGGCATCATCGATTAAATGATGCGTGTCTTCGCTCAGTGGGCAGTGCAGTGAAATTATATCGCTTTGGGCAAGTAGGGTATTTAAATCGGTAATAGTGTAATTGCCTGGTTTTGCGTAAGGGTCGCACACTAAAATGTTAGCGCCAAAACCATTTAAAATGTTACACAGTGCCAAGCCTATTTTACCGCAGCCTATAATACCTATGGTCTTGTTATGTAAGTTAAACCCGAGTAAGCCATTTAAATCAAAGTTGTCTTCGCGTACGCGGTTATAAGCTTTGTGTGTTTTACGGCTGAGGGTAAGCATAAGGGCAACACAATGTTCAGCTACTGCTTCAGGGCTGTAAGCAGGTACGCGTAATACGCTTAGGTTATGCTGTTTGGCAACGGGCAAATCAACGTTATTAAACCCCGCACAGCGTAATAAAATAGCGCTAACACCCAATGTGGCAAGTTGCTCAATTACCGCTTTATCTACTGTATCGTTTACAAATACGCACACAGCGTCAAAGTTTTTAGCTAATATTGCTGTGTGCGCCGATAAACTTTGCTCAAAATAAGTAATAGTGATACTAGAATAGCCATTTAAGCTTTGCTCAAAAAAAGAGCGCTCATATTTTTGAGCACTAAAAAAAGCAATGTTCATTCACAGGCTCCAATTAATTAATCATTTTATTACCATAAACTATTCTTACTACAGATGCTTCACTGTTGTTATTATTTTACAGCTTTATTTTACCATTGATGTACCGGAGCTAAAGCCAGACGTAGGTGTTTTTGTAGTGGCCGTTGACTCAATACAGCTTCTTATTACATTATGTAATGATTCAGGTTTAGTGCGTGGTGCATAGCGCGCAACAAGCTGTCCTTGTGCATTTACTAAAAACTTGGTGAAATTCCACTTTATTGCTCGGTTTTGTGCAATACCCCGTGTATGAGACTTTAAATAACTAAACAGTGGGTGTGTATCGGGGCCATTTACCATAACCTTGTTAAACACCTCAAAATTAATTGAAAAATGTTTTTGATAGTAGTCTTTAATGGCCATTCCCTCTAATGGTTCGTTTTTATCAAACTGATTACAGGGAAAAGCTAAAATAGTAAAACCATCGATTTTGTATTGTTGATATAGCTTTTCAAGCGCGCATAATTGCGCAGAAAAATGACATTTGCTTGCTGTGTTAACAATAAGAACCGTTTTTCCTTTTAACTGGCTCAAAGGAAAATTATTGTTATTACAAAGTGGTGCGTTAAATTGATAAATACTATCCATAGGTTACCTACTTAATTCCCTTATAAAGGAAATTTTAAAAGATTTTAATTCGCTTTTTTATTCATCGATTGACATAATCGTGTTTGATTTTGTACGTTATCATTTTATTAGGTCATTTTTATGTCAGTTGAAATTGCATTTATAGGTTTAGGCGTAATGGGTTATCCCATGGCAGGGCATTTAGCAAAAGCGGGGCATAATGTGTGTGTTTACAACCGTACGCCAGCTAAAGCGCAAAAATGGGTTGAAGAGTTTAACGGACGCTTTGCATCGACTCCACGCGAAGCGGCCAGCGGTGCCGACATGGTATTTATGTGCGTAGGTAATGACGACGATTTGCGCTCAGTGGTATACGGCGATGATGGTGTGTTAGCTGGTATGCACGAAAATGCAATTTTAATCGATCATACCACCACCTCCGCTGAAGTGGCGCGTGAAGTATCTGAAAAAGCGGCTGTTCAAGGTATTGATTTTATAGACGCCCCCGTATCTGGCGGTCAAGCTGGTGCCGAAAACGGAGTATTAACCGTAATGGCAGGTGGAAGCGAAGCGATATTTGCTAAAGCACAACCTGTTATGGCGGCATTTAGCCGTTTTAGCCAGCTTTTAGGTGAAGTAGGCTCAGGGCAATTATGTAAAATGGTAAATCAAATTTGTATTGCGGGTGTGGTGCAAGGTTTAGCTGAGGGTTTACATTTTGCTAAACAAGCTGGGCTTGATGGCGAAAAAGTAATTGAAACCATTTCTAAAGGTGCGGCCGGTTCATGGCAAATGGAAAACCGTTACAAAACAATGTGGGCAGGCGAATACGACTTTGGTTTTGCTGTAGATTGGATGCGTAAAGATTTAGGCATAGCCCTAGATGAAGCTAAAAATAACGGTGCAACGCTGCCAATGACGGCCATGGTTGATCAATATTATGCTGATGTTCAAGCTCTTGGCGGCGGTCGATACGATACGTCAAGCTTACTTGCACGCATAGAAGCACTGCATAAAAAGTAACATTGCACGTGTAAAAATTAAAAGCTGCGCTTTTCACGTGAGCAAGCTCTACGTCTACCCCAAAATATAGATTTATGGTTGTTTTGTAGACGCGAAGCTTGCTTGCGTGATGGGCAGGGCCATAAAAGTTAATTGTTCACAAAGAGGCGAAGAGGCGCTGCGCTTTTAGAGGGAGTGATAAACATAAACAATAAATGTTGGTTTATGTTTTCTCATTTACTTCTCATTCGCTTCTCTTTGTGGATTAAGCTTTTTGGTGGTTCAGTTACTTAAAACAAAAACGCGACACTTTATTGTTAAAGCGTCGCGTTTATCATGCCTTATATAAACTAAAGCAAATTACATACTTTGTGCGTAGTTATACAGGGCTTTTAAAATTGTAAGATTTTTTTCGCTGTCGTCATGTTCGTGCGCTAGGTTTTCAAGAGTGATCATAAAATCCTGCGCGCTGATTGACGGTTGATCTTCGCCATGCATTAACTTGTTTTGACAATATTGACGCCACTGGTCAAGCTCTTGCTGATTAAGTGTTTGTGGCCAGTTACGCGCACGGTATCTAAACAACAAAGTATTAAATTTAGGATCTTCAAATTCAAGCTTTAAACTTGCCAAGTCTTCAGGTTTTGCATCACGAATAATCGCAAATTTAGCTTTATCAGCATGGCTAGTAAAGCCATCATATAATAAGTAATCTACGTTCGTGGTGGCGCTGTAATCGCCTTGCTCATTAAATACTTCAGTGACTTTATCACGAAGCTCAGTATGGGCTTTTAAAATAGCTAAATTTGCCAAGCATTGCTCACGATCTATACCTAAACGAGCCGCGTTTTCAGGCAGTAGCGTTTTAGCCGGCGCTAAAATAGGGCACTTGTTTAAATGTACTAATTTTAAACCGACAGGTAAATCACCCTCAGCTAAATCAATCCGCTTGGTGTACAAACGTTTACGAAGTTCTTCTACATTTAAATCAAGCAGCACTTGCGGGCTTTGGGTTAAATCAAAACAAATAACCGCGTTTTTATTTACTGGATGAAAACTCATAGGTGCTACCCACGTTGTACAGCCTTGGCTTGCTGAAAAACGAGACGAAGTATGCACTAATGGCGTCATGTTAAACACATCAACCAATTCTGCGAGCGCTTTTTTACCACGAAGACTAAAAAAGAAGTTGTACAACTTAGGCTGCTTTTCTTTTATTAGTTTTGCGAGCGCAATAGTAGCTGTAACATCGCTTAATGCATCGTGCGCTGCGCCATGTTCAATGCCATTAGCGACAGTTAAATGCTCAAGTTTAAAGCTAGGGCTACCATCTTCTTTTAACGGCCACTCAATGCCTTCAGGGCGCAGCGCATAACAAGCACGCACTAAATCTATAATATCCCAACGGCTGTTATTGTTTTTATATTCACGTTCATACGGATCGTAAAAGTTACGATAAAAGCTATATCGACTTACTTCATCATCAAATCGAATACTGTTATAGCCGGCTACACAGGTATTGGCTACGCTAAATTGTGCATGAATTTTGGCAATAAATTCAGCCTCAACTAAGCCTTTTTGCATTGCTACTTGCGGCGTTATGCCGGTGATCAAACACGCCTCAGGGTGGGGTAAATAATCCGCTTGCGGCTTACAGTACTCAATAAGCGGCTCGCCAATAATATTTAAATCAAGATCGGTGCGTATACCTGCAAACTGGCTCGGCTTATCTTTTTGCGGGCTAGCCCCCCAAGTCTCATAATCGTGCCAGTAGATTGTAGGTTGGTTTTGTTCTGGATAAGCCATTTAAACACCCTGTAAGTTAGCTTGAAGCGGTTGACACACCGCCAAGTTACTAAATTTATGAATTATTTAGATTATGGCATAGGGGAGTAGAGGTTTGTAGATTTAGATTAAAAATGTTATCAAAACTCAACCTTGAGATTTCACATATTATAAAAATTACTTATGGTTTAAATCTTATTATTAATAAAATTATTTAGTGTATTATTACATTTTTTTAGATATGTGTTACGGAGGTTAGATAGTGTTGAGCAAAGGATTAGAAACTGTAAGAAAAATAACCCCGTATTTGATTCTGTTTGCTTTGTCTGTATGTTGCTTGTTGTTGTTGAATGAGTATAGGGAGGCATTTCCCATTCGTTCAAATACACAAAGCGCATGGAATAATACTGCAACAATAATGAATGGTTTAATTTCACCTTTTCTTGCTTTAGTAAGTATAGTTTTACTTTGGATGACCTGGGTAACAACAAAAAGTGAAATGAAATTAACGAGAAACTTGCTAAATCTACAATTAAATGAAGAAAAAAAGAAAAACTCTCTAGAAATTTTTTCTCGCAGAATTAACAATTTAAACGATAAGATAAATAAAAAAATAGATTTAAGGACGTCCTCAAACGTTGCTAATGATTTAATTAACTTATTACATGGAAAAGTTAGTGCTGCTGATAGGATTAGTTTATCAAAATTACTGACTAATAATGTTTGTGATAATTTTAATTCAGGAAGTGGCGAGGTTACAGCTGCTGAAATGGCTTCATTGATTTTTAATAAAGACTTTTATGTAAGTACAGCACTGCATCGTTATGTTGTGTCTATAAATGAGGAAATTAAACCTGATTTTGAACGTTGTTTAAAAATGAAAGATAAGGAAGAGTGTTTAAATATACTTTTAGGCTATCATTTTTGTTTAAGTAATGAATTTAAGATAATAAATAATGCGTTATCAAGGTTAATAAATAATATCTACCAATATGATGAAATTACTAAAAATGAGCTTTTCGAAGAGTTAGCATTAAATTTTGATATGGAATTGGCTAAAGCAATTATAAGAATGCCTAGCAGTGAAATAAATGAAGAGGCGAAAATAGTGATAAGAAAAATGTAGAGATAAAAATATGTTTTGATTATTAACACGTTACAAAAAAGGTTAATGTTGTATTTACGAGCTTAGGTAACAGTCGCTTAGTGCCTAAAATTGTTATAGGTGCAGGGCTGGGGGAGAAAAATAATGGTTCTGAATTTATGTGCTTACTGGCGGCCGATGCGGCATTGAGTCTTAAAAAGCGTTTAGAAAAAGAGAAAAAATAAACGTTAAAAATCATTATAAAGCCCTAGCTTTAATTGCTAGGGCTTTTTTTGTGGTATCGCTTTGTAAGCGGTGAGTTTAAAACTTTGGACACAATGCGTTGCTAAAGCCTTTTTCGGTTAGTAAAAAAGGTGGTATTTGGTGTTGTAAATATGTATCCCTCGTGAATAAGAAACGCAATAGTTCCTTTAATTTCTTCACCTTGTTTATCTGATGTATCTTCAATGATTTGCTCTGGATCTAATTGATATGGGCTTGGAAAATTATTATAAAGATGTTTAAAAATTAACGTTGCAATGGTGTTGAAAGTTGTGTTGTTTTGCATATGTTGTGGTCTTAAGTTTATTTTTAAAATAATACTACATTAGTAATAAGGCCATAATCACCTTATTGTTTTTCAAACTTTAATTTTTGCAAGTTACTGCTTTTATTAACAAAAGCGATGATTAATTTTCATATTTACCATGCAAAAAAGTGATTTGAGTGTTGCTAGTCTGTTGTGCAAAATTACAAAGTGTAATTGAAGAGTTGTAAAAATAAGTTATCATTGTAAAACAACATGTAAAATCAAGCAGGTACTTAGCTCACGCTGACCAAGTTCGAGTTAATAATATCAACAAGGCAAGCAAGGACAAATTATGACACCTATGAAACCTTTAGCACTGGCAGTGGCTATGGTTGTTTTTTCACATCCGGCACATGCAGATACAGATCTTGATAAGGTTAAACAGCAATTAAGTAGCTTACAAAAGCAAGTTGAAAGCTTACAAAAACAACTTGCAAAAGCAGAGCAAAATAGCGAAGAAGCAATCAACCGTACCATTGAAAGCAAAGAAGATGTTGCTGAAGTTAAAGTGGCTAAGCATGAACATAAACCCCAAGGTATTAAAGTTGGTGGTGCTGTTCGTACCAACTACAGCCATACATCGTATGATGATGGAAATAAAAACCGTGGTGGCGATTTTGATTTTGATATATTTCGTCTAAATTTTTCAGGTGACGTGGGTAATGTAAAACTAAACGCTGAAATTCGCTTTTTCGATTACATGACCGCGGTAAAATATGCCTATGCTGCGTACGACTTTGCAGATGACTGGCAAGTTCAGGCAGGTATTACTCAGGTTCCTTTTGGTAACTGGCCTTATAACTCCCACAACTACTTTTTTAGTACAAATTACTATGTTGGTTTAGAAGACGATCACGACTTAGGTGTGTTATTTAAACGTAAAATTGCCGATAACTGGCAGCTTGATCTTGGTTTTTTCAAAAATGACGAATTAGGTGGGGTTGATGGTTATGTGAGTGACCGTAGCGACCGCTATTCCTATGATATTGTCGGTTTTAGAGAGGCGGGTGATGGCGTTTACGACGAACCTGGCAATCCTATAGGCGAATACAATACCTTTGTAGGACGTTATGGCTACCATATAGAACATGAAGGTGGTAAAACAGAAGTGGGTGTTTCTGCGCTTGCCGGTGGTTTACATGATGGAAATGATCGCGCAGGTGATTACAACGCATGGGCATTACATTTAAACAGTAATATGGGCCCTTGGAATTTCCAACTACAACATGGTGAATACAATTACGATATTGATGATGTAAATCGCATTGCGGTAGGTGCTTACGCGTTTTACGATAGCATGGCTGCTGAGGCAACAATGTCGAGTGCAAACGTGGCATACAGTGTACCGGTGCAATGGGGCGCTGTAACTAATCTTCAGTTTTATAACGACTATAGTGCTATTTACGATAAATCAGATAACACAAAAGATACCTGGATGAACGTAACGGGTGTTTCAGTGGCGGCAGGTGGTTTATTCACTTACTTTGACTTAGTACATGGTAAAAACATGCCGTTTGTTGGTGGCTCTATTGCCGGTGACAGCAGCGAAACCGAGCGTCGCTTTAATATCAATATTGGTTATTATTTTTAATAGTTAAATTGCAGCCGTGTTTGTTACTTGCGCATAATTAGCTAATTTCGTCGTATAGATGCAAACACGTGCTGCTTTATATGAGTGCAGGCTTTAATATTAACTCTTTGCTACTTAATAATTTGTAGCTTAGCACATTAAAATTTTAGTCTACAAATGTCAGCATATCCTAAAGTTTATAGGTTAGTTTTTTTCACTTATTGGTTTGTTTTTAATCGTTTGTCGAGATTAAGTAAACACTCTAAAGTTTAGTTGTCGGCAACAAGCACGACTAACCAAATAGGAAACTAATCATGAAACGTTCACTTATCAAAACCATCGCTCTTGGCTCTTTATTAACTTGCTCAGCTGCTGTAATGGCTGAGCAAAGTGACTACAAGTTAATGGTTATTGAAGAGGCTGCAACAGCCCCACAAGAATTCGAAGTTGCATTTAACAGTTGCGCATTAAATGTAAAATCAAAAAATTACAGCCAAGCTGAAGAAATCTGCTCAAAAGCGATTACGTTATTAAAGCAAAGTAAAGGCCCGCGTTTTAAAGTACGTGAGCTGACTTCATTTGCTTTGAGTAATCGGGGAGTAGGGCGTTTAATGGCTAAAAACGAAACTGCTGCATTATCAGATTTTTACGAAGCACAGCAAATGTCTGGTAACGAGTTAGTGTCGCATAACTTAACGCGCGCTAAGCAAGATCTTGCTCTATAACGTTTATTACTGATTTAAAAAGCCCATGCTAATTTAGTGAGCGTGGGCTTTTGCATTTATGTAGTTAGCTTAGTAAATTATTATTGATTAAAAGATGAGTCAATTTTTTTAACCCTTTGCCTTTATTTGTTATTTTCCATGCAAGATATAACTCTTGTAATGGGCGTGGTTCGGTAAGTTCCACAACATGCAGTTTGTTAGCTTTTACATGCTCAGCAATAAGGTTTGTAGGTAAATAACCAATACCAATAGCGGATAAAATAGCGGTTATTTTTTGGCTTACAGAACTTACATAAAAACGTTGATTACCTTCGATTAAATTAGCTGACCACGGAATGCTCTGCTTTGCGGAATCATGTACTATAACCGTAGTGTATTGACCAAGTTCGCTGGGCTCAATGGGTGTTTTTAGTTGCGCTAACGGGTGGCTAGGGTGAACCACCAGAACATTTTGAATATCTGCTATTTTTACTGCTCTTATTCCTTTTTGATTGGGAACGGGAGCCGGCGCGCCAATTAATAGGTCAACATTATCCTCAATTAAAGCCTCCCATGTGCCATTGAGTACTTCTTCTTTAACATCAATTTCAATATTTTTATGTTCATTTAAAAAAAGTTGCAAGCTCTTAAATGTGCCACTCATATCAAAAATAGAGTCATAGGCAATACGGATCCGTGGCTCCCAACCATTGGCTATAGTTTGTGTTTGCTCAGACAAACTATTTATAGCATTGAGCACTTTACGCCCCTCGGTTAGTAAATGTTTACCTGCTGGGGTTAAAACCGCACGACGACCTTGGCGTTGAAACAAAGTTACATTTAATTGCTCTTCAAGTTTATTAACAATATACGACAGGGCTGATGGCACTTTATTAAGTTGCTCTGCAGCGGCGGCATAACTGCCACGATGCTCAATGGCGTCTAATACCAGTAAAGCCTCAATGCTGATAGGGGGTGTATTCATAATAATACCAAATATTAACTGTTCAAAATATTTGAACATATAGAGTAAATAATAGGGGTTATTTAATTCTAATTCAACTTATACAATGGCTGCATACTCAATACATATCATGTAGGTTAACACTATGACGACTAAAAACATCTTTAACATCATCACAAAAACTGAACAGTCTTTTGCAGCACTACCATTAAGGCTTATTGCGGGGTTAGTGTTTAGTGCACATGGTGCGCAAAAATTATTTGCATGGTTTGGCGGCTACGGCCTAGAAGGCACCGGGCAATGGATGGAATCGATTGGCTTAGCGCCTGGGTATTTAATGGCATTAATGGCAGGCAGTGCTGAATTCTTTGGAGGCACATTGTTGCTTATAGGCTTACTGGTGCGTCCTGCGAGTTTTGTACTGGCTATCACTATGGTGGTTGCTATTTTTACCACGCACATAGATAACGGTTTATTTATGAGCAACAACGGCTATGAATTTGCGTTATCGCTGTTAGCTATTACCCTAGCTCTACTGATCCAAGGAGCTGGAAAGCTATCTGTTGATGGAAAAATTCATAGCAAATTAAATCAATAAGCTGATCACATAAGTGACTAAACTTTAAGCTGCCAATCTACGTAAGGTTGGCACATTCTATAAATTAAGGAGACGGACATGGGATTACTTGTTAACGGTGAATGGGTCGATAAATGGTACGATACCGAAAAAAGCGACGGTAAATTTGTACGCCAAGATAGCCGCTTTAGAGATACGATTTCATCAGCGCAAAACAGTAAATTTAAACCAGAAGCGGGTCGTTATCATTTATATGTGTCGTTGGCTTGTCCTTGGGCGCACCGCACCATTATTTTTCGTAAATTAAAGCAGCTCGAAGACATTATTTCTATGAGCATTGTTGAAGCTCCGATGATGGAAAATGGTTGGGAATTTGGCGAGCAGGGCGATCCACTTTATAACTTAGATTACGCTTACCAATTGTATTTAAAAGCAGACCCTAGCTATGAAGGGCGTGTTACCGTGCCTATTTTATGGGATAAAAAAACGCAAACTATTGTAAATAATGAATCAATAGAGATCATTCGTATGCTTAATAGTGCGTTTAATGAGCTCACTGGCAATACTGATGATTATTATCCAGAGCCACTTCGTGAAGAAATCGAAGCCGTGAATAACCGCGTGTATAACACTATCAATAATGGAGTATATAAAGCCGGTTTTGCTACAACACAAGAGGCTTACAACGAGGCTTACACCGCACTATTTGATAGCTTAGACTGGTTAGAAGCACGATTAGCAAAACAGCGTTATTTAGTAGGCGATACTCTCACTGAGGCCGATTGGCGATTATTTACAACCCTCATCCGCTTTGATGCGGTGTATCACGGGCATTTTAAGTGTAACCGTCAAAAATTAAGCGAGTTTCACCATATTAGCAATTACGTTAACGAGCTCTACCAAGTACCGGGTGTTAAAGAAACAGTCGATTTAGAGTACACAAAGGTGCATTACTATGTAAGCCACTTAACGATTAATCCAACACAAATAGTACCGCTGGGTGCAAAGCATCATTTTGATGCTCCACACGACCGTGAACGTCAATATTAATTAATGTTTATTCTTTTTGAGGAAAGACCATGATCAATCATTATCCAAAGAACAGTTTAGGCAGTGCCGATCACGGTTGGCTTAAATCTAAACATCATTTTAGTTTTGCACATTACTATAATCCGGCACGTATGGGCTTTGGTACATTACGCGTTATTAATGATGATTGGGTTGCACCTGAAATGGGTTTTGGAGCGCATCCGCACAGAAATATGGAAATTATTAGTTTTATCCGCAGTGGTGCCATTACTCATCAAGATAGCATGGGCAACAAAGGGATCACCGAGCAAGGTGAGGTGCAGGTAATGAGTGCAGGCACCGGTATTACCCACTCAGAATATAACCTAACAGATGAACCTTTGACGTTTTATCAAATTTGGATTCAAAGTAATCAGCATAATGTGCAGCCCCGTTGGGAAAGTAAAAAATTTCCGACCGACGTAGCTAACGAGCTTACGCTTTTAGTGTCGGGTTATGCAGAAGATGCGGGAAATACTTTATTTATTAATCAACAAGCACGCATTTATGGTGGAAAGCTTGCAAAAGGTACCACCATCACTCAGCGTATTGATCATCAAGCTTATGTACTTGCATCTGATGGTGTATTTACTGTAGATGACAAAAACAGTGTAATTACCATGAACAAAGGGGATGGTACTGAGGTCACTCATGCTGATTTTATCACGCTAACTACAACAACAGAGTGTGAAATAATTATTATTGATACATTAGGTTAGGGCTCAGTAGCAGTCGCCAATAAGCGGGTTAGGTTACAAAAAAGCGTTAATTAAATTGTTTTTAGATTATTAAAAACCCAGCATCGGCTAAATAATGGTGTAGCAGGCACCGCGCCATTATTTATCTTTATTTTTATTACACTTATAAACATTATTCCCTTAAAATAGCGCTAATTGGTTTATTTTTATAAAGGAATTCTGCTGTTAATGAATTCTATTTTCCCCAGCGTATTTGGCCGCCTGTTTACCCCACACCTCGCTGTTGATATTAATCAACAAGGTTTAGTCATTAACAACAAAAAGCACACGGATACACTGAATTGGTGCGATTTAACCTCGCCTATTTGTTATGAATATGGGGTGCTTGGACAAACACTACGTTTTTCAACACAGTCTGGGCAGTATCGAGTGTGGATGAGGGCTTATGGCAGTCACCGAATACTTAAAGCCAAAACGGATCAGCTATGGGTCAATAATAATATTGAACCATTAAATCAGCTGCTAGAAAATATTAACCAATTTGCACATCATCAATTTTTGCGTCAATCCTATGTGGCAGATATAAAACAGCGCGTTAAACAGCAATACAACCGCTGGTTACCTTGGATAAAAAAGAGTGAGGCATTGGCACTTGTTAGTACGCAAATAAAACTGCTCGAACAATATAGTCAGTGGAGCGATTCATTAACTCGCTTTTTACAGCATAAATACACACAAACACAGTTGCAGCGTTATGCTGGTTTTTTCGATAACGTTGAAGCAAACCCACTTACTGAAAAGCAAAGACGGGCATGCATTATCGATGACGATAATAACCTCGTATTAGCCGGAGCCGGCACAGGTAAAACCAGTGTAATGGTGGCGCGAGCGGGCTATTTAGTTAACAGTGAGCAAGCTAATTACGATGATATTTTATTACTCGCCTATGGTAAGCAAGCTGCCAGTGAAATGGACGAACGTATTAAAACTAAGCTGAATACACAGGCTATAAAAACCGCTACTTTTCACAGTTTAGGTTTAACTATTATTACTGAGGTTGAGGGCAAGCCACCTAAAATATCTAAACTTGCTGAAAACGAAAAAGCTAAAATAAAATGGGTTGAAGGGTGTTTTGAATCGCTTGCTAATGCTAAGCCACAGTATGCTAAAGCATTGGTAAACTATATAAATAACAATCTTAATGACGTTAAAAGTGGGTTTGAATTAAGCACTGCAAAGCCTAGTCATATAGCGCTTCTAAAAGAGATAAAAGCTGGCGGTTATCTAACCAAATTAGCGACTTTATTTAGTCAATTAATTAGCGTGTATAAAACAGCAAATACAACCCCTAAATTCGGATAATAAGTGCAATTTCTCAGATTAGATGGCCAGCTGTTATAATTCGGCCATTTTCTCGCCAAAGGAAATTGCTTTAATGAAATATAAACAGCTGACACAAGAAGAAAGATACCAGATTTACGCGTTAATAAAAGCAGGAAATAACCAAAAACAAATTGCTGATGAACTAACTCGTTCACCGTCATTCATTTCAGAGAGTTAAAACGCAATAAAGGGCTTAAAGGCTATCGGCCTAACCAAGCCAATAATTTTGCAGAGCAAAGACGCAAATCATCTTTCAAAGCAAGTAAGTTAACAGATGAAGTTACTGAATGGATTAATAAATTGTTGCTTAACGGGCTTTCGCCAGAGCAGGTGGCAGGTCGCTTAGCTTTAGAGAAAAAGGTCGTTTTACATCATGAAACGATTTATCAATATATTTACAGGGACAAGGCTCATGGTGGTGAACTATATAAGACACTCACTCGTGCATGTAAAAAGTATAAAAAACGCTATGGAAGCTACGATAAACGTGGACAGATAGTTAATCGAGTCAGTATTGATGAACGCCCAAGTATTGTGGATGCAAAGTCTAGGATTGGTGATTGGGAGGGTGACACAGTGATAGGTAAAGGGCGTAAAAATGCCTTTGTCACAATGGTTGAACGTAAAACGTTATATACAATCGTTCACAGAATTGAAAGCAAACATGCGCAAATAACAGCCGATGCGCTGATAAAGTGTATGACACCATATAAAGATAAGGTTATTACCGTGACTTTAGATAATGGAAAAGAGTTTGCTTACCATGAGCATATTGCACAAAAATTAGAAGCGGATGTGTATTTCGCTCACCCATATTCATCATGGGAGAGGGGCATAAATGAGAATACCAACGGCTTACTCAGGCGCTTCTTCCCTAAGGGAACTGACTTTATGGCGCTAAGTGAGTCAGAAATACAGGCGGCAGTTGATAAGCTCAACCATCGGCCAAGAAAGACAAGAGGATATAAAACTCCTCATGAATTATTTACCGGGCAATCAGAAGTTCTGGTGGCTGCATAATGATTGCACTTAATACTTGAATTCAAGACCTTTAAAAGCGAGTCAAAGCAGTTACAGCAGGCATGGAAATTGTTAAAGCCAATACTGGCTAACTATAACCATTACTTACACACGAAAGGTGAAATTGATTTTGACGACATGATTTTAAAAGCAACACAATATGTTGAGTCAGGCAAGTTTAAATCGCCTTGGCGTTATATTATGGTTGATGAATTTCAAGATATATCGCCTACGCGTGCGGCGTTGGTTAAAGCGCTGCGCGATAGTAAGCCTAGAAGCTCATTGTTTGTAGTAGGCGATGATTGGCAAGCTATTTACCGTTTTAGTGGTGCTGATATGCGCCTTACCACAGAGTTTGCTGCACATTTTGGTTTTACTACACAAACCATACTGGATGTTACGTTTCGTTTTAATAATAAAATTAGTGAGGTTGCTTCATGTTTTATCATGAAAAACCCTGCCCAGTTAGCTAAGCAAATTAACTCGTTATCACAAGTGACAAAGCCCGCTATTAGCGTATTAAAAACAGCGAATGTTGTCTCAAGCAAAAATACAAAAATAGCTGAGCTAAATAATGGGGCACTTGCCCATGTACTTGGCGCTATCAACACAAATAAGCCCGCTGTTGTGTATTTACTGGCACGCTATCGCTTTCAGTTACCTACTAAAGCCGATATTAACGCCTTGCAGCACACCTTTTCTTCATTACAAATTGAGTGTGATACTTTTCATGGTTCAAAGGGTAAAGAAGCCGATTACGTAGTTATATTAGGTATGCATGGCGGGCAATTTGGATTTCCGAGCACTAAGCCATCGCCTGCAATGTTAGAAGCTCTCTTACCCGCTAAAGATTTGTATGCCCATAGCGAAGAGCGACGCTTATTTTATGTGGCGCTCACTCGTGCTAAACACAAGGTGTTTATCATAAGTGATGACAACAACCGCAGCTGTTTTGTTGACGAGCTCATAAACGAGCATCAAATTGAGCTAAAAGAGTTAAAAAACAAAGCCAGTAATTTGGCAGCGCAGGTATAAACCGCTTAGGGCCTGTTGACCTTTGCGGATTAAAATTTGTTCAAACTAGGGGCGGTTTAATCGCGGCGCTCGGTTTGTAACCTAGTGGGCTAAGTAAAAACCGACCAACAAAGAGTAAATCGCTCCTAGGCAGAACCCGAAGGGCAGCGCCTGTTTGGCATTGATGCTGCGTTATCACCTATTTATGGGGAATAACCACACCACATAGGCGCTGCCTTGCCTAAATACAAAACAGACTTCTGTAAATTCAACCTTGAAAGGTCAACAGACCCTAATGACAAACGAATAAGCTTAAGCGGTTTATTGCGTTAATTAACCTGCAACAGGGGTGTTACCTGTGGGTATTTTTTTCATACTTTTTATGAGCATATAAATACAGGTGGTAATTAAACAACCACCTAAATAAATAAGCACACCATGGCTTGCATCAGAAAAATGCGTTGCCAACAACGGGCCTAATACAGAGCCGACACTGTAGCTGAGCAGCATTATTTCAGTTGCTGACACTATTTTTGCCATAGGTAAGGAGTCGCACGCTAAAGTAATTGCAATCGGATAAAGTGCAAAACTACACGCACCTAATACAAAGTAACTTACAACTAATCCGCCAAAGCTATGTGCGTTTAATATTCCCATTACGCTGGCAGCACCAACAAAACAAAAAATAGCCATAAGTAAGCTTTTTATAATACGGGTTGATAAATAACTCACTAAAGGTTGCACCAGCATGCCACCTAAAATAATCACCGCCATAAGTAAGCCGGTATATTGGGCTTGATCAGCTTGCGCGGCTATATAAACTGGTAATAATCCGTAAATAGGGCCTAGTAATAATCCTGATACTAAACAGCCTAAAATAGCAGGGCGGCTTAGAGTTTTTAACTCTTTAAGTGGCAGCTTTTGTAATTGCTGAGCATTAGGTTGGCCTGTGGTAATTAATAATGGAGCTAAAATAGCCAACGCCAAAAGGGCTACGACAAATAAATACGGTACGGCACCTTCAGTGCCAAGCGGTGTGATTGCTAATTGCCCCACAGCGCTGCCACCATATAAAGAGGTCATATATAAACCTAAGCGTTTAGCTCGCGCCTTAGGTGTATTCGCCATTAACAACCACGACTCAACCACTACAAATACTCCCGCAACAGCAATACCAGCAATAAAGCGAGCAATTAACCACATAGTGGCTGTAGGGGATATGATCTGTGCAATAACACTGATGATCAGCAACATTAAAAATGCGATAAATGCCATACGGTGGCCAATTTTTACTACCACACGCTCAATACACAGCGCGCCAATAAGTAAACCAAAATAAAAGACGCTGGCAAGCCAAGGCGCAAGATCAATACTTAACTTAAAAGCACTCAGTGATAACGGGATCAGGCTCATTAAAAAGCCCGAAGCAATAGCAAAAAAAGATAAACCAATAACAGGGGCTAAAGGATTATTTGATTTACTATTAGCGGCAAGTTCCACCATTAGATTATTCCGATAAAAAGGGTTTAAATAATTGCTGATTTAGGTGTGATAGTGGCGCGATTATTTGAAGCAGGTTAATTTGGCTGCGAATTTATGCTGCTTTTTATACCAAGTAAAGTGTTTTTTAATTGCTCAATTAAAATAATTTTAAAAATGGTTTTTTAGGTAAATTAATCGCTTAATTGCAATGTGATTGTAGAAATAAGTTGGCGGTTTTGTTTTATATTTGTTGAGTTTTTAAGAGGGTAATAACTTAGTAATGGCGGGGTATAGTTAAAAAATAAAAGCCCATGTTGGGCTTTTATTGGTGTTTATTTTAATGCATGGCAAGCGCAAGCTTATGGTATAAACCAATACCAACAATCACATTAAACGGAAACGTTACCCCTAAAGAGCTCAGCATAGCTAGGCCAATATCAGCCTTGGGAACGGCTGCTTTAATTGCCGCAGGGGCTGCAATATAAGAGGCACTAGCCACTAAACTACCGAGTATCACCACCGAGCCTAATTCTAATTTTAATAGTGTGCCTACAGTTACGCCGATAGTACCTAAAAATAGCGGAGTAATAATAGCAAATGCAGCGAGTCTCCAATGCTGCCAAGGGAATGGGCGCAGAGTTTGCGCAGCCACTAAACCCATTTCAAGTAAAAATAATGCCAGTACTACTTTAAAACTACTGGTTAAAAGACTGGTTACTTGGCTGCCTTGCTGTGTGCCATACATCATTCCGATGATCACACCGCCAACTAACAAAATCACGCTTTTGTTAGTAAGTGTTTCGTGCCAAAGCGCCTTAAGTGATAGCGCATTATTTTGGCTGTGTTGTTTATCAAGCTTACGATATAACATTAAACCAACAATAATGGCAGGTAATTCGAGCATCACTAAATACAGTGTAACCTCAGCACCTACCTCTAATTTAGCTGACTCTGCATATGCCAGTGCAACTGCAAACGTCCCTGCGCTTACCGAGCCATAATGAGCGGCGATACTGGCACTATTAGCGACACTTAGTTTAACAACGTACTTTAAAATAGGATAAAGGGTGAGCGGAATAAGACCACCAAGTAACATAACCGAGGCCATTTCAGGAAGAAGTTGCCAGCTTAAGTTACCATGCAGCACCATGCCACCTTTTAAACCTATGGTGAGCATTAACAATAGACTAAGGGTGTCATAAGTGGCTTTGGGAATTGATAGATCTGAGCGTAAAATACCCGCTACTAATCCTAAAATAAAAAACATGACTACAATATCAGGCACACGATTCTCCTTTTTATTAGATAGTTATTGTTAAGCGGCGTTATTGTAAACAAATCTTTGTATAGTAAATAATAAAATTGATGATAGTATCTCATAGATAAAAACCTATGAGGTAAATATGAACATAAGACAATTATCATTTAGATTACTCGAAGTATTTATGAGTGTAGTTAAAACCGGCTCCATTAGCGAAACGGCTCGGCAATTACATTTAACCCAGCCTACGGTTTCGCTACAAATCAAACGTTTACAAGAAGCAGTCAATGAACCTTTAATTATTATGCAACAGCAAAAATTGCAGGTTACCGAAGCTGGTTTACACTTATTTAGAACTTGTGAGCAAGTGTTTGGTCACTTTGATGATTACCAAGACTATTTAGCCGAGCTTAAAGGCGGGGAGCGCGGGCGCTGTAAAATTGCCATGGTAAACACTGCACAATATATTTTGCCTAAGTTACTAGGGCCTTACAGTAATGCCCATCCCCATGTAGAGCTGCCATTAGAAATTGGCAACCGCTCTGCAGTGCTAGCGCGTTTTGAGCGTGGAGAAGACGACATTTATGTGTTTAGCCACCCACCATCACTTGAACATGCCCAAGCTGCGCGTTTTTTACATAATCCCTTGGTTTTTATTGTGCCGTTTGATCATTCGCTTGCCGATGTAAAAGCATTAACATTAGCTGATTTAATGCCATATCGATTTTTATTAAGAGAGCCGGGCTCTGCTACGCGTATGCTTTTTGAAAGCGAATTACAAAGCCGTGGTTTAGTTCTTAGCGATAGCGTGCAAATGGCTAGTAACGAAGCCATACGAGTTGCTGTATCCTCGGGGATGGGGATTGCGGTGCTTTCCCATCATGTATTACCAAAAGGCGATAACAGTTTTAAAGTGCTCAACGTAACCGACACCTGCTTAGCCAGCCATTGGTATTTTGTAGTACGTACAGACAGGCATATTTCTCATGCTGCGCGCAGCTTTATAAAATTTGCCCAGCTGAATTTAGAGCAATATCTTGATAAGCAATGGGTGCGTAATGAACTAAATGGGCTTAATTTACATTAAAAAAGCGAAGCGAATAACAAATATAAGTTGGTATTAAAGTTGCTGTAGTTATTCACATACAAGTATCTAAGTGAAAATAGTTAAAGATAGATATTTTAACGCAAAAATGGATTTGAGCTAATGACATCAATAACCTTTAAAAATCAATACAATACTTATGTTAGTACAATAAATAAACCGGCAAAAGCTGACGAAGTAGCGGCAACTTCTGGCCCTGCGGCAACAGCTAAAACCAGTGATAGCGAACAAACACAAATAGCAAGCGCTAAGCCACAAGAAAAAAGCTTTTTAGAAAATGCGCAAGAGGCGCTTATTTATCAACGATTAGGGGTTGATAAAGAAAAAATTGCTGAGTTAAAAGCAGCAATCGAGGCATTGGCAGAAAAACTCCAAGAGCAAGGTGCTGATATAGACACCATTAAAGAGCAGCTTGCAGAGTTACAAAAAATGCTGGAGCAAGAATACGAAAAAGGCACTGATCGAATGGCCATGCAACCTACGCATGAAAAAGGCAAGCTTGTAACCGCATTAGCTTAGATAACGACACGTTGCAAGCTCATTTACTCCTCATTCGCTTCTCTGTGTTCAAATAGGGTTTAGTGAATTATGCACAAAGAAGGCTTCGGGTCACGGGCTGCGGGTAACGGGCCTCGCACCCCTAAACCCAGCACCTCGCACTTCACACCTCGAGTCTCAAACCTAGCCAAGCTTAGATTTTTAAGTAGCAGTACCTAAACTCATTAAATTACCTTTGAAGAGGGTAAAATTATTAATAATTTTATGTGTTGTTATTGTGCGCACTTTTTTATAAGGTGAACTTTGCTTATAAAAATAACAACGGGATCAACCGATGAAAACTCTACAACAACAACTTGGCCAGTATGGCTTGTATCATCGTTCAAAGCGTAACGTATTAACTCACTTTTTTGGTATTCCACTGATTGTATTTGCGGCATTGTGCTTACTAGCGCGTGTTGAAATTCCTCTAGGGAGTTTCAATGTCGATGGGGCGCAGCTTTTTGTCCTTGCCAGTGTGGTTTACTATTTTATGCTGAGCTTTTCGCTAGGTTTAATCATGGGCATCATTTTTACTTTATTGTTAGTGGCAGCGCAGCCTATCGCCGCAATGCCCTTTACATCTTGGCTGACGATTGGTGTTGGCGTGTTTGTATTTGGCTGGGTGTTACAGTTTATTGGTCATTATTTTGAAGGCAAAAAGCCCGCCTTTGTTGATGATTTAGTGGGTTTAATTATTGGCCCTTTGTATGTCACCGCAGAGCTGTTATTTTTAATGGGCTTTTATAAACATTTAGAGCAACAAGTGAATGAAATAGCGGGCCCAACTAAAGCATAACTAGCAAATAATAGAAGGTAGACCATGGATTATAATAATAAAACAGTGTGGATCACCGGTGCATCATCAGGTATTGGTGAAGAGCTCGCCAAACAATTTGCAGAGCAAGGTGCGAAGGTTATTTTATCAGCGCGAAATATCGATAAACTCAACCAAGTAAAAGACGAGTTAAAAGGCGAGGGGCATCGTGTTATCCCCCTTGATTTATCAAAGCCCGAAACTGTTCTGCAGGATGTATCAGCACAAATAGACAGCTTAGGCCCGATTGATATTTTAATTAATAACGGCGGAATTTCGCAGCGTAGTTTATTTTTAGAAAACGACTTTAAAGTGTACCGCCAACTCATGGAAGTAAATTACTTTGGTTTAATTGCCCTCACTAAAGCAGTGCTACCTTCAATGGTGGCGCGAAAAAGCGGCTCAGTAGTGGCTATTAGTAGCGTGGCAGGCAAAGTGGGCTCTAAGTTTAGAACGGGTTATTCAGGCAGTAAATACGCTGTAGTAGGCTTTATGGATTGCTTACGCGCCGAAGTCGCGCAGCACAATATACATTGCTTAACTATTTGCCCTGGCTCAATTAAAACAGCGATTGCCCATAATTCATTGAACGAGCAAGGAGAGGCACAAAACAAACCTGAGCCTTCAATAGAAAATGGTATGAATGTAAATATAGCCGCATCGAAAATGCTCACTGCAATCTATAATAAAAAAGACGAAGTTGTAATAGGCCAAGGGTTAAGTGGTTGGGCACCGTTTATAAAACGGTTTTTCCCTAGTTTATATAATCGATTAACCGCCAAGGTAGAATATAAATAGCTTGAGAATTAGTGAACTGTTAGCAAAAATTTAAGTTAAATTTGTGCTGACAGTGTACTTTTTAAATAATGGAGACGTTAAAGTTAATGATGCTTAGTGTTAAGCTAAGAGTATCTTTATCTGTAACTTTCCTTTTAGATAATAATTCGTTACGAGGCTTTTACTGCCGACTCTTTTGATTTATTGAAGATCACAATAGAAAATATAACTTCTGTTATGCCGCCAACAAAAGCACCAATGACGAAGTTAGCATTTAATAATATACAAACTACTCCCGCTAGCATAAGCGCAGCACCTAAAAGCCAATAAACTTTTGCACCATATAAAGTATTAAAAATTAAATAACGCACACCCATTGCCAACAGCATTATTGGATAAAACCATTGCAGATGCAGCTTAGAAACATAGAAGGCGAGGAAAAAACCAACAAATAAAATAACGGTACTTTCTAAAGCAAGTTTGCCTAATGGGTTTGTAGAGTCATGTTGTCCAGGGCGCTTAAGTACTTTTGATAGCAACATAGCCAGCGGGTGTATAAACATACCACCAATAAACAGGGTAAGCATACTCGCTTGAGTTGAATAAAGTACTGCAATTAAACCAGCAAAACACCAAACTAACCCAGAAATAACAACACCTGTTGCGCCACCAAAATAGGCGAGATCCATGTCTTTTTGTGCTTGCTTAAATTCCATAAATACCCCGTGACCTAAAAGTGAATATCCCTCAAACAGAGGAAAGTAATTATTGGTTAATAATTCCACTAATTAACTTTAATGTAAATAACTGATTATGCGAGAAATAAAATGGCTTTTGAGTGTCGCACCAATAGGGCTGTAATAACGTGATGAGGCAAATGCAAAGTGAACTTATAAGAAGTGTATTTAATTTTACTTAGTTGGGTAAATGTTTATCGAAGTTATTTATTCGAGGAAATACAAACCCCGCAATACTAATGCAGGGGATAAGTTTAAACTTGTTTGGTTAAATGTTTACTGTGCTTTTTTGGCTTCAAGTGCTTCTATTTCATTCCAAATTTTTTCAGCCTCGTCGGTTAACATAGCGTAGCTTTTTATATCGCCTTTTCTTTGCGCTTGCATGCCTTGTTCTAATTTTGCGTCGTATTCTTTACGTAATTTTTTGATTGGATCTGGCTTTAAAAATGAAAACATCAACACCCTCGTTGTTTATTAGTTTGTAATTACAGTAACAATACGCAGTCATTGCATAAAAAGTTTTCTGTTACTGTAATTAGCGTATTAAAGATTACTGTGGATCAAGGCGCATAATGCCTTGGCCGTCTAATCCTAAGTAAATAGTGCCATCATCACTTTGTGCTAGACTGCGAATACGACCAATGCCTTCCAGTAATTTACTTTGTTTAACGACCTTGCCATCTGCTATTTCTAGCACGCTAATAAACGCGTATTTCATTGAAGCGATTAAAAATTTTCCTTTAAGCTCAGGATATTTGTCACCTTTTACGAGCAGCATGTCTGAAGGGGCAATAGACGGAGTCCACTGTAATATGGGCGCTTGCATACCTGGTTTTTGAGTTAAATCGGTAAACGAGGTGCCGCTGTAGTTAATACCATAACTCACCACAGGCCAGCCGTAGTTAGTTTTAGGTTTAATGATATTAAGTTCATCGCCACCACGGGGGCCGTGTTCATGTGCCCAAAAAATATTATTTTCATTATCGAACCACATGCCTTGTGGGTTACGATGCCCGTAGGACCAAATCGCTGGTTTTGCGTCTTTTTGGTTTACAAATGGGTTGTCGGTTGGAATTTTACCATCGTCGTGTAAACGATAAATTTTACCGCCATCGCGGCTTAAATCTTGTGGGTTAATATCTCGCGAGCCGCGATCGCCAATAGAAAAATACACATAGTTTTGCTTATCAAACACAATACGGCTGCCGTAGTGCTGGCCTTTTTTAGAATTATGCTCGCCTTTGTATAACTGTTGTAGCTCGCGTAATTGGCTGTGATCGTTACTTAGCTTTGCACGCATAAGTGCGGTGTTACTGCCAGCACCGTCGCCTTCACTGCTTGAGTAAGTGATATACAGCCATTGATTATTAGCAAAATCAGGATGCAACTCTAAATCAAGTAGACCGCCTTGGCCGTTGGCATCAATTTTAGGTAGCCCAGAGATTTTGGTTAAGCTGGTGGTATTTTTACGCAGTAAATACAAGGTGCCACTGCGCTCAGTTATTAATAAATCACCGTTTGGCAGAGCTTCAATAGCCCACGGAATGGAAATCCCTTGGGCAACAGTGACTGGTTTTACATTGAGCGCAAATTTATCCAGTTCTTTAAAATCAACTGCATGAGCACTCAGGCTGGTAAGCGCCGAAAATGCCAATACACAACTGGCTGTGGCGAGTGTAGAAAATTTTTTACGCGTTGTTACTTTGTTCATAATGACTTCCAAAATTAACTAAATTTTAACTACCTTAGCACGCTATTAATCACAGTGTTAAGTATTTGGGATGAATGAAATTGCACGCTATTTAACTGCTTTAATGTTGGTTTGTAGGCTTTATGAGCTTGTTTGTGTCCCTCAGGTGTTTAACTAACTTTGCGGGTATAGGAATTAAAGACCGCTTTAAAAAAATTGAATAATTACTCTAATGGGGTTGAAATTTAAAAAATCGAGCGTACACTTGTGCGCTGAAAGTTGAGCTTACGCGTGTAGGCTCAAATATTTAAAGCCCAGCACATGTGTTTGCGTGAATTCGCTTAACACAAAGTGATGGGTAGTCGATTTAAGTAGAGAATTAATAACCATGTTAACTTCGGTATTAGACCAATTTTCAAAATGGTTTTTACACCATCAAAGCTTTGCCGCTTATATTGAGCCGATAATGCAAGTGTTTAAACCTGCGTGGCGCGCTGACCTTTTTCGAGCCAAGGTTGTTGATGTTCAAGTGCTAAGCGGGCGATTTTTAAGTATTTCACTTAAACCTAATAAAAAGTGGCCTATACATATTGCTGGTCAACACATTAGCTTAACGGTGGAAGCTAATGGACGTTTGCTTACTCGAGTATTTACTTTGGCATGCAGCCCCACACAATTTAAGACGACAGGTTTACTTCGTTTATTAGTAAAAACAGATCAGCAAGGTCATTTTACAAGTCAATTGCAAAATGCATTAGCGGTGCAGCCATGGTGTAATATTTCTTCACCAAGTGGCGACTTTGTATTTAAAAGCTGGCACAAACCCAGCACGTTTATTGCTGGTGGCTCGGGAATTACACCTATGCTTGCTATGCTTGAGCAGCAGCTAGGTAATACAGAGCATCAGATAAAATTAATTTACTTTGCTAAAGCAGGTGAGCATCAATGCACTAATGAGTTAAAAATGCTTACACAGCAATATAATCATTTTTCTTATGTACTGCTTATCCGGGATCGAAGCCCATATTTAACTACTCATATAAATACCGACGATAATCCTGATATATATTGCTGTGGTCCTACTGGGTTTATGCAAGAAGTTGCAGATTTTACTCGTCTACTTAATTTGACCTATTACCAAGAATCGTTTGGTCTATCCTTGCCTAAATTGACTGACGACAATCATTTTTCAGTAATAATAAATAAAGACACACATGTAGTGACTAGTAATGAGGTGTTACTAAATCAATTTGAAGCAAAAAAACTCCCTGTGCAGCGTGGTTGCGGCATTGGTATTTGTCATCAATGCCAATGCATTAAAAAGTCGGGAGTGGTGCGTAATTTAAAAACTAATCAATTATCAGATACTGGCGAGCAATTAATTCAACTGTGTGTGAGCCAAGCCGTTAGCGATTTGGAGATACAGCTATGACAACCATTAATTATCAACAGTTAGCCGATGATTTAGATGAAATTAAAATGTCGACATTAGCGAAAGTAGGGCAAAAGGATGCAAATTATATTCGTTCTATTGTGCGTAAGCAGCGGTTTTGCGAAATAGGCGGACGGATTTTATTGATGCTTGGGTTTGTACAGCCTTTATTGTGGGTAGCGGGTGTGTTGTTACTGGCTTTGGCTAAAATCCTCGATAACATGGAAATTGGCCATAATGTGATGCATGGCCAGTACGATTGGATGAACGACAAGCAGCTTAATTCAAAAACATACGAGTGGGATATAGCCTGTGACGGCCAAAGTTGGAACCGTGTTCATAACTTTGAGCACCATACTTACACTAATATTATTGGCAAAGACCGCGATTTTGGTTATGGCTTATTAAGATTAAGTAATGACTTTAAATGGCGTTTAAAAAATACTTGGCAGTTTATTACCTATTTAAATTTAAGCGTGCTGTTTCAGTGGGGCGTGTCGTACCACGAGCTGGCGGGTGAGCGTGTGTTTATAGGCAAAAAGAAGCCAAATCGCGAAGAGGCTGTAGCGCATAGCACGTTAAAAAAACGCTTTTTTAGTAAAGGGGCGCGCCAATTAATTAAAGACTATGTGCTGTTTCCACTTTTAGCGGGGCCTCTATTTTTATGGGTGCTAAGCGGTAATTTATTAGCGAACTTAATTCGTAATTTATGGACATCAACCATTATTTTTTGTGGCCACTTTACTGAGCAAACGCATACCTTTTACCAGCAAGATTGTGAAAACGAAAGTCAAGGTCAGTGGTATTATCGCCAAGCGTTAGGGTCATCAAATATTAAAGGTGCACCTTGGTTTCATGTGTTAACGGGGCATTTGAGTTTTCAAATTGAACACCATTTATTTCCAGATTTACCCTCGTCACGCTATCAAGAGATAGCCCCTAAAGTGCAAGCTGCTTTACAAAAGCAGGGTATTGCATACAACACTGGTGGTTTTTTCCATCAATATGCATCGGTGTTAAAACGAATATTTCGCTATTCATTTAAATAGAGGTTAATAAAATAGCCGCTACTATAATGTATGCATTAAATAATCAGCTAGCCTTAAATTGTTAGCTGATTATTGCATTAAAGAGTTAGCAAGTGCTTTTTTGATTAAATAATCATCAGTACATGCAAAAAATTCGTCTAATTAATTTAAAAACAGCCTGTTTTGCTATGGTTAAATAGTAGCGGGTTGTCATACAATGGAGAAAAATAGACCACACAAGAGAGAATAAAAATGGCCGCATTTGGTACTGTGTTTATGCCGCAGATGATTCAAGCTAAGTTTTCTGACAATCAGTGGGGCGAAAGCTCAATTGTTCCTTGCGATAAGCTTGAGTTGCATGCAGGTGCACACGTTCTTCATTATTCAAGTACATGTTTTGAAGGTTTAAAAGCCTTTCGCCATGAAGATGGTTCGGTAAATATTTTTAGAATGGATGCAAATATTGCGCGTATGCAGCAAAGTTCTGAATTATTAAGTTTACCAGCGGTTAATGGCGAGATGCTAAAAACAATGATCATCGATATTGTTCGTGAATACGCCGATGAAACGCCGCTTCCTCCTGGTTCTATGTATATTCGCCCAACCCACATTGGTACTGAAGCTGCCATTGGCAAAGCGGCTGCACCTTCAATGAGCTCATTGCTTTATACGTTATTATCGCCAGTGGGTGACTACTTTTCAGGTGGTGCTACCGCGTTACGTGTTTTATTAGAAGAAGACGGCATGCGCTGTGCCCCGCATATGGGTATGATTAAAAGTGGTGGCAACTACGCCAGTGCATTAGGGCCAATATCAGCAGCGCGCACTAAATATAAAGCCGACCAAATTTTATTTTGCCCAGGTGGCGATGTGCAAGAAACCGGCGCGGCCAACTTCATATTAATTGATGGCAACGAAATCATTACTAAAGCACTCGACAGCACCTTTTTACATGGTGTTACTCGTAATAGTATTTTAACCATTGCGAAAGATTTAGGTATGACGGTTAGCGAGCGTAACTTTACCGTAACTGAGCTTTTAGAGCGTGCAGCAAAACCAGGCACTGAAACAGCACTTTCAGGCACTGCAGCAGTATTAACCCCAGTAGGTACCTTTATCCATAACGACAAAGAGTACAAAGTGGGTAATGGTGAACCTGGTCCAACAACAGCACGTTTACGTCAAGCATTGAACGATATTCAATGGGGTAAAAGTGAAGATACACACGGTTGGTTAACTAAAATCTAATCGGGTTCAAATTCAATAAAAAGCCACACTATTTAGTGTGGCTTTTTGTTATAAGCTGCGGCTTAAAATTTCATTTCAATTTTGCCGTACACGTAGCGGCCATTAAAACCAAATGGCGAAAAGCCCGAATACGAGAACAAACGAGAAAAAGTAGTTACATCGCTCACTAAATCACGAGTTGGATCTGGGTATACATCAAACACATTATTCGCGCCTAAGCTCAGAGTAATGTTGTTATTAAGTGCATAGGCAACATCTAAATCGGTGATCCACTTAGGCTTAAGCACTTCGTTACGCTCTGGAATTTCAGATGGGTCTTGCGTTTCACCATAGCGAGTGCTGCGAAGTGTGGTACGCCATTCGTTTAGTGTCCATGTAGCGCTTAGGTTGTATTTATTACGCGGGGTGCTTACTTCAAAACGGCGCAGTTCATTACCCGAGAACAAGTTATCTTGTTCAACACCTACGCTTTGTAGCTCAGCGGGTGGATCAATAATATTGGTCACTTCGTTTTTACCGTAGTTATAGCCTAAATTAAACGCTACATCACCGTAGTTATCGGTCATTAGGTTGTAAGAGGCAACCACATCAACGCCACGGGTTTTGCTATCAATCGCGTTTAAGAAAAACCGCCCTTGGTTAGCCCCAGTGCCCTCAAGTAAGCTTGCTACACCTGCGCCCGACAGGTTATTTGATAACACAATACGGTCATCAATTAATATTTGGTAGTAATCAACAGATAAGCTGAAATTAAAGTCGGTTGACCAGGTAAAACCTACCCCGTAGTTGGTGGCTTCTTCTGCATCTAAGCCCGGTGATCCCAATGCAACGGCTACATCACTGCTTGGAGCAAATGTGCCTGTTTGTGTTGGAATACCATCAACAAATACGGTCGCTACTGAGGTGAAATACTGCTGTTGTAACGAGGGCGCTCTAAAGCCGGTTGATACAGAGCCGCGCAATGCTAAATCTTCTGTTAGCGTATAACGGGTGGCAATTTTACCATTAAGGGTATCACCAAAGTCTGAATAATCTTCATAACGCGCTGCGACGGCAACGTTCCAGTTATCTGTAATAAAGGCTTCTAAGTCAATGTAAAGGCTAACATTATGGCGGCTGTTATCACCCGCAGACTCAGGTGTGAAACCGGGGAATACTTGTGAACCTGCAGAGCCAAATGGGCCATTAACTGGGTCGGTTACTGAGCCACCAGGGCCAAAGGTGCCTTGTGCGTATGAGGCTTCTTCGCCTGCCTGAATTTCGTAGCCTTCACGACGATACTCAGCGCCCACTGCGACGTTAATTCCGCTAGCTAAAAAGTCTGCATCAATCTCGCGACTAAAATCAAGGTTAATAGTAAGCTGATCGTAGGTAAGTGTACCGGCATCAAAACTGGTTTGACTGCTAGGCCCATATGAGGTGTTTAAGCTATCAATAACACCAAAGTTAAAGGCGTCTTGGCCGTATACAGCAGAAGCGTCGTAATTCCATTCATTAGCAAAACCTTTTACGCCTAGTGCTAACGAAAAATCGTCAATATCTGAGGTGATCACTGGTAAAAAGCCATCAGGATAAATATCTGTTACGTTACGGCTGTCTTGTGCGCGACGATAAAAACCTCCGCCTTCGCCTTCACGCTTGCTGTAAGAGCCAAACGAGTAGAGCTCGGCGTCGTTAGTTAATTGATAACCGGCATTATAAAACAGCGCGAAGTCTTCAACGGTGCCATTGCCAAAGTTATGATTGTAACGATCCCATGTGAACTCACGCGGATCAAGAGAGCCATCAGGTAGGCGGGCGTAATTTTCGCGTTGGTCATAATCAGAGCGATTCGTTGAGCTACGGTCGCGATATTCAGTAGAAATACTTAAAAAGCCGTTATCACCTAATTCAAAACCCATATTACCTTGTAAGGTTAACGTTTGGCCGTCGGTAAGCGAGCGGTCGCTGCCCTCGGAAAAGGCTAAGTTGCCATTGGCATCTTCAGAAACGGATTCTAGTTGAGGCACACCCTTCATTTCGGTGATGTTTGCACCATAAACAGCACCTAGGCTGCCGCCGCTGCTATTACTTTTAAGGACAATATTAATCACACCGGCAATAGCGTCTGAACCATATTGCGCTGCGGCACCATCGCGTAATACTTCTATTCGCTCAATGGCATTGGCTGGAATAGCGTTTAAATCAACCGATGATGATCCACGACCTGTTGAACCGTTTAAATTAAGCAGTGCATTACTATGGCGACGTTTACCATTAACCAACACTAAGGTGTGATCAGGTGCTAAGCCACGCAGTTGAGCTGGGCGCACATGGTCGCTTCCATCGGTGATTGATGGCTGAGGGAAATTAAAGCTTGGTAATAAGGTGCTCAGTAGTGCATTGGTTTCAGTTTGCCCTGAACTTTTTAGGGCATCATTGCTAATAATATCAATCGGAACTGGGCTGTCTTCAACTGTGCGGCCGAGTCGGCGAGAGCCAATAACACTAATTTGTTCAATATTTTCTTCTACTTGTGTTTCTTGCTGTGCGGCATTTACCGACCACGATCCAAGTAGTGCTGCGGCAACACTGAGTGTTATGGTTTTTTTTGCTGTAAATAGCTGTTTTAGTTGCATGATTAGTTTCCCTCATTCAATGATCTACAGGTAATTCAATTATTAATGAACTAATTGAAATTTCTGTTGCCAAAGTAGACCATTTTTACAGCCAAGGTCAATTGAATTACATTCAATCTACAATTTATTTACAGTGGCAGGTGGAGTATCTGAGTAGCTTGTTGTATAAGTCGCCATTTACCATTTGATTTTACCTGTGAGCATATCTTTAAACATTACCCAATCGCCCCATAAACTATACAACGGGTGCTTAAATGTAGCAGGACGGTTTTTTTCAAAAAAGAAATGCCCAACCCACGCAAAGCCATAACCAATCACTGGTAATAACCATAACAACATAAGTTGTGAGCTAAAAAACGCATAGCCTGTCAGTAACAGTACTAAACTACTGCCTATAAAATGCAATCTACGACAGGTTTGATTACGATGCTCTTTTAAGTAATATGGGTAAAAGCGCTTAAAGCTGAAAAAGGATTGAGAGTCTGTCATTACTTAGCCTATTAGTGTTTAAACATTGTTCATTAATGTATTTAAGCGTAACTAAGCGCAGGTTAACAGCGATAAATGGTTTTTATCGCAAGTTAATAGACAAACGTTACAAGAGTTAATAGTTTAGTCTTAATGCAATTACAATAATGGATCAATGATGCTAAAAAAGACACTTACATGTGCGGTGCTGATTGCACTTGCTGGTTGTTCACAACCTACAAAACAAACACCTCAAAATGAAGTAAAAACAGCAATGAAAGCGGTTAACTCTCTAGATTACCCTGAAACTAAAAAAAGCGCAGTGATTGACACTTACTTTGGTGAAGCTGTGGCTGATCCGTATCGTTGGTTAGAAGATGATATGAGTGATGAAACGGCTCAATGGGTTAAAACACAAAACAACTTAACCTTTTCATATTTAGAGCAAATACCGTACAGAGAAACGTTAAAACAACGTCTTGAAAAGTTAATGAACTACGAAAAAATTAGCGCGCCATTTACCGAAGGTGATTACACCTACTTTTATAAAAATGATGGCCTGCAAAATCAGTACGTTCTATACCGTAGTAAAGACGGTGGTGAGGCTGAAGTGTTCTTAGATCCCAATACCTTTAGTGACGATGGTACCACTTCAATGTCGGGCTTATCGTTTTCAGAAGATGGCTCATTGCTAGCATACCAAATATCGGAAGGTGGCAGTGATTGGCGTAAAATCATTGTTATAGACACCGAGACCAAAGAGCAAGTAGAGCAAGCACTGATTGACGTTAAATTTAGTGGCGTCAGTTGGTTAGGTAATGATGGTTTTTATTATTCAAGCTACGATAAACCAGAAGGCAGTGAGCTTTCTGCAAAAACTGATCAACATAAAGTGTACTACCATAAATTAGGCCAAGCGCAAAGCGAGGATACACTTGTATTTGGCGATACTGCTGAGCAAAAACACCGTTATGTGGGCGCTAAAGCGACCAAAGATGGCCGCTATTTGTTTATTACTGCTAGCGTATCGACCTCAGGTAATAAATTATTTATTAAAGATTTAACTAAGCCAGATAGCGAGTTTGTTACCGTAGTGGGTAATACCGACTCTGATACCAGCGTGATTGATAACGAAGGTAGCAAGCTATTTTTGGTCACTAACTTAAATGCACCGAATAAAAAAGTAGTGACGGTTGATGCAAGCAACCCGCAACCTGAAAACTGGCAAGACTTTATTCCAGAAACCGAAAACGTACTTAATGTAACGCTTGGCGGTAACACATTTTTTGCCAACTACATGGTTGATGCTATTTCTAAAGTGAAACAGTACAACAAAAAAGGCGAGTTGATCCGTGATATTAGTTTACCAGGGGTCGGTACGGCGGGTGGTTTTGGCGGTAAAAAAGAGCAAACTACGCTTTATTACTCATTTACTAACTACAAAACACCTGGCACGACTTACAGTTTTGACGTACAGAGTGGTGAGTCAAAAGTGTATCGTAAGTCAGGTATCGATTTTAACAGCGATAAGTATACCTCTGAGCAAGTATTTTATACCTCTAAAGACGGTACTAAAGTACCGATGATTATTACTTACAAAAGTGATATTAAATTAGACGGTAGTAATCCTACTATTTTATATGGCTATGGTGGCTTTAATATAAGCTTAACACCTCGCTTTAGCTCTACAACAGCGGCTTGGCTTGAGCAAGGCGGCGTATACGCAGTGGCAAACATTCGTGGCGGCGGTGAGTATGGTAAAGAGTGGCATAAAGCAGGTACGCAATTGCAAAAGCAAAACGTATTTGACGACTTTATTGCTGCCGCACAATACCTACAAGATAAAAAATACACCTCTAAAAAGCGTTTAGCGTTGCGTGGTGGTTCAAACGGTGGATTATTAGTGGGTGCTGTAATGACCCAGCGACCTGACTTATTTCAAGTGGCGTTACCTGCGGTAGGCGTACTGGATATGCTTCGTTATCATACATTTACAGCAGGCGCTGGCTGGGCATACGATTACGGCACGAGCGATCAAAGTAAAGAAATGTTCGATTACTTAAAAGGCTACTCGCCAATTCATAATGTAAAAGCAGGGGTTGAATATCCGGCAACGATGATCACCACCGGCGATCATGATGACCGCGTTGTACCGTCGCATTCATTTAAATTTGCAGCAGAGCTTCAAGCGAAGCAAGCGGGTACTAACCCAACGCTTATTCGTATTGAAACCAATGCTGGCCATGGTGCGGGTACACCAACCAGTAAAATTATTGACCTTTATGCCGACATGTATGGTTTTACGCTTTACAACATGGGCATTAAATCACTTTAATCTGACTTTATAAGCTAACGAAAAGCCGAGTTACTTAAGTAACTCGGCTTTTTTATGCTAATTTATTGTATGGGTGAGAATAACCGTTGATAAGTTTTATAAGCGTATTCGTCGCTCATACCGCTTAAGTAGTCACAAATAATTCGCATGCCATGATGGTGTTTTTCGGCTTCTAGGTAAAGTGCTTGCGTGGTTTCGGGTAATAACCGCATTGGATCGCTGGCAAATGCGGTAAACAGTTCAATAAGCAGGTTTTGCCCTTTAAATTCTATTTGTTGCATTTGTGGGTCACGTATCAAGCGTTGAAACACAAAATGTTTAAGTATTTGTAATACGCTCTCGTATTGCTGATCTAATTTAGCGGTGTGCTTTAAAATAGGGCATTCAAAGGCATCGTTTTGTATGTCTAAATGAATATGAATAATAAAGGTATTTACTAATTCACCAATGGCATCTTTGCGCTCATGTTCGTGTTTTGAAAATAATCGCTCTGTAAGTGAATCAAGCAAGGTGTTTAACCAGTCAAAATTAAGTGCTTGTAAGTGCGGCAATGCATGAGTTAGCCAATCATCAAGGCTTAATACATCAGTGGCTATAGCATCTTCTAGGTCGTGTACGGCATAGGCAATGTCATCAGCCAGTTCCATAATGGCGCTATCGAGAGATTTATAGCGTGTTTTAGCTCGATATGAATCGACGATATCATGGCTAGATAACAAGGCTTTATCGCTGGTACTAAGTGGCTCAATAATCCAATTAAAGATAGTGGCATCGTCGTTGTAAATGCCTTTAGCAGGTCGCCAGTTATCGGCTTTGATAAACGCACGTTGTTTATCTTTTTTGGGAATGGTGTGCCATAGCTGGTTGATAAAACCGGGGTACTTTATAAACCCTAATAATGTGCGCCTTGTTAAGTTCATACCATAGCCATTACTGTAAGGCTCTAGTTTAGCCACAATTCGCAGTGTTTGTGCATTACCTTCAAATCCGCCATGGTCTCGCATCATGTAGTTAAGCGCAATTTCGCCACCGTGCCCAAAGGGTGGATGGCCGATGTCGTGCGCTAAACATAAGGTTTCGAGTAATCCGGTTGATGGAAAATGTTCAAAGTTTGGATGCTGAGTTTTTAAGTGGCGCAATATACCTGTACCTATTTGTGATACTTCCAAAGAATGGGTAAGGCGTGTGCGATAAAAGTCGTTTAAACCAATGCCCATTATCTGCGTTTTTGCTTGAAGGCGTCTAAATGCAGCTGCATGAATGATTCGAGAGCGGTCTATTTGCCAAGGAGAGCGATTATCGTTAGGGCGATGTTTATATTGTTCGATTATTCTATTTTGCCACTGTTTATCCATGTATAACCTATCTCTATATCAACAACTTTAACGCTTAGTATATTATAAATAACTCACAATAGGCGTATGAATTTCATTCAGTTGCTCGGTATTCGCGTTTATAAAGTAGCTTAGGTATAATACAACTTCGTATATATGTGACTACACCATACATAACTTAGAGTTTGATTGAGATAATACATGTTAAAAACTATTTTTCAGTTGTTGTTAGCCGCCCTTGTTATTTGGGCATTTACTCATCCATTTGTACAAACTGATGAGTTTGTTTCAGATGAACAAACACGTGCTGACGACATTAAAAAAGAAAAGAAGAAAGAAAAACCATTGCACGATGTTAAGTTGCCAAACTTCTCAGAATACACCGATGTAAAAGAGAAAAAGCATGCGTTTTTTAACTTCATTAAGCCCCATATAGAAGCCGAAAACAAAAAGATTTTGCAGCAACGTGCAAACATTGAAATTGCACGCATGATGCTACAGCACGACGAGCCGCTAAGTAAAAAACAAGCGAGCGATATTAAAAATATACTTAAATTTTACCGCTTACCTGAAACCTTAGATACGCTTACACTCACTCAAGCACTGCGCCGTGTTGATATTATTCCTAAAGAAATGGCCTTAATGCAAGCTGCCAATGAGTCGGCGTGGGGTACTTCTCGCTTTGCCCGCATTGGCTTGAACTTTTTTGGTCAGTGGTGCTACAAAAAAGGCTGTGGCATGGTGCCAAGAAGACGTAATAGTGAAGCCGAGCATGAAGTGGCTGCATTTAAATCGGTTCGCGCTGCAGTAACGTCATATTTTAGAAATATTAATACGCACAATGCCTATAAACAATTACGCAGTATACGTGAAGATTTGCGCCAGCAACAAAAGCCACTATTAGCCACTAAGTTAACCTATGGCTTGATGTCTTATTCTGAGCGTGGTGAAGCATATATAGAAGAATTAAATACCATGATTAATCAAAATAGAGTGTATTTTAATGAATAATAAGTTTTTAAAAGCAGTAAAAATAGTAGTTATTTCATTGTTGGTTGTTGGTGGATTTAATATTCATGCCAAAGAGTTTGTCATGTCGTATGATGGTTTTTACGATCGTTTAAAAGTAGTAAACAAAGGTGATTTTCAATACGCTCGCGTAAACTTTTATATTAGCGATATTGGTACTAACGAAGTGTGTAGTATTAAAAGCGGCACTATTTTAACTGAAAAAAACGAGTATCCGCTTAATTACACCGATAAGGCGCAGTTACTTTTGCCTTATGATAAGCAGCTAGATACCGATAAAGCGGTAATTGTAGTTCAACCTAAATACCCAATGCATGATTGTCAGTTAAAGCTTCAGATAGAGGCCAACGAGCTAGAAGGACTAACCTTTTCAAAGCAATCATTATTAATCATTAATAATGAGCTTGAAGCACTTTTAACAGACTTGTCAGGCTTTTTTGTCAGCAAACTAATGTGGTTTTTATTGCCTGAGCAAAAAGGCGTGGTTGTTACTTTTAACGCGCCTAAACAATTTGATGATGAGCGCATAATATGCGAAAAATCAGTGTGTTATTTTGAAGTAACAGACAACTGGCAAGACGACACAAAAGTATTGGCTGATATTAACGAGGTAGTTAAAGTAACACCTTGGATCAGTAAGTAATAAAATTAATTGATTGATTATAAAGCGGGGTCAGGTTTGACCCCGCTTTTTTGTTGCTAAATTAAATAATGGCAGAGGGGCTATTCATGAGTGCGCTTTTTTCATCATGAGTAACAACTTTATTGCGACCCGTTTCTTTAGCAAGATAAAGGCGTTTATCAGCTTGTAATAGCAGCTCTTGCATATTTAAATCGCGAATAAGTGCGCTACTTACCCCGGCACTAACAGACAGTGCAATGCTATTACCATTAAAATAAAAGGGATATTGATCAATACTTTTGCATAGCTTTTGGGCTAACTGCCTTGCTTGAGTAAGATTTTTTTGGTTAAGGAAAATAGCAAACTCTTCTCCGCCAATTCGAGCGGTAATGCCTGCTTCAAAAAACAATTCGTTAATATGTTGTGCAATCCACTTTATTGCTTCGTCGCCAGTTTCATGACCATATTGGTCGTTCACTTGTTTAAAAAGATCGATATCGAGCATAATTAACGACACTCTGCTGTTAAGCGGTGCAGTGTGGGTTATTTTTTTACACAGGCGGAAAAAGCCTCGCCTGTTTAATAATTGTGTGAGCGGATCGTGATTCGCTAAGTTTATTAGTTTTGATTCTTCATTGGCAAAAGCAATAAACGGCAGAATTAACGCACTGGCTGTGGTTAAAAATAAATGCGAGACCAATAATAGTGGTAACCCAGCGGCTAAGTTCGCCTGACTAATTTGGCTAGAGTAGGGTAAAACAAGAAGTACAGCTTGCAACAGCATTACTAGACTGTGAAGTGAAAAGCAGGCAATTAGTAGTCGTTGCTGTACTTTAGCAACACTGGGGGTTTTAATCATTAAATAGGCCGCGTAGCTAAATAATACGGCAGTAATGATACTGGTAATAATTTGCCCTGCATCAATAAGATACACAGCAAGTAGCAATGTGCAACCTATAGCACAGGCGTAATATAAAGGCGTTAGCTTCACTGCAGGCACTGTACTTTGCGGTATTAACCCTAAAATAAGCAGGAGTGGGGTTAAAATAATAAATAGGTAAGCAAAAAAGTAAGTTAAAAGTGGATAGTCAATCACCCCTCTCAAACCAATTAGGGCAATAGCGGTTATAAACGAGCAGCAGGCAGTAGCAAAAAATAAAAAGCTAGGTTGTTTTTTATATGAATACACAGAAAAAAAGAACACTGCAATAAACAAGTTAAGAATAAAACAGAGGCTAATTAATGTGGGTAAATGAAGCATGTTTTAGTTGCTCTTTTAGCTGAATAAGAAATAACGCTTAACTCATTATTAGGTAGTAACACTAAAATAGCAAGGGAGTAAAAAGTATTAACTTTATACTCCCTTGCTACAAACTTAACCCTTTAAGGCCTCTCGTTAAACTAAACTTTTTAATGCGGCATCGATTTCAGAAAAGTGAAAACGGTAATTATTTTCTAATGCTTTTTTAGGCACCACAAATTGGCCGGTTGTAAGTAGATCAGCCATTTCTCCCATTAAAACATTGAGCACAGCTGCAGGCATGGGCATAAAGGCAGGGCGTGACAATGCTTTACCCAATGATTGGCTAAATTGTTTATTGCTTACCGGATGCGGGGCAGTGGCATTTACAGCACCAGAGATATCTTGATTACGAATCAAAAATAAAATGAGCTGCACCATGTCATCAATGTGGATCCACGACATACCTTGCTCGCCATTGCCAATTGGCCCGCCTAAACAAAGCTTAAATGCAGGCAACATTTTTCCAAGTGCGCCGCCTTTTTTAGCCAGTACAATGCCTGTGCGAAGTAAGCAAACACGAGTATCGTCAGACTCAGCTTTTAATGCAGCGAGTTCCCAATCCTTACAAAGTTGGTGACTAAATTCATCGTGTGGTTCTGTGTTGTTTTCATCAACTTGGGCTTTACCTTGGCGACCATAATAGCCTATTGCACTGCCTGAAATAAACGTATGTGGCGGTGTATGACACTGACTAATTGCATCACTTATGGCTTGGGTAATAATAATTCGGCTATCGCGTATTTTTGCTTTTTGTTTATCACTCCAGCGTTTATTAACGATAGGTTCGCCGGCTAAATTAATGATAATATCGACCGTATTAAAATCTACATCTTCTAAGCTGCTAACAGCATTTACTCTGTGGCCTAATAACACTTTAGCTTTGGTTGGGTTTCTACTCAGTACCGTAATGTCGTGGTGGTGCAACAAGAAAGGGCAAAGGTGCCTACCAATTAAGCCCGTGGCGCCTGTAAAAAATATATGCATTGCAACTCCAAAATTATAAATAAAGCGGGATGTTTAAAATTTATACTCTCCAGCTCGATGATTTGCAAATTTATACGTACTAATCATTATTATGATCACCCATAAATATTTCATTCTATTGGGTTTTGCCTTACACTGAAGCCAAATAACAGCAATAGGATAAGAGTATTGGCAAGTTTAACTGGGGTAAATAAAAGCTTAATTATTTTTGCAGCGTTGGTTATTGTATTGGCGGGCATTAAAGCCGCAAGTGCTATTGTTATTCCGTTTATTTTGGCAGTATTCATAGCCATTATTTGTAGCCCACTCATTAATTTTTTTGCTCGCTACCGTATTCCAAAAGGCATAGCGGTGGTACTTGTAGTACTTATAATTATGGGTTTAGGTGTTAGCTTAGGCGGTTTAGTGGGGCAGTCGGTTAACGATTTTTCAAAGCAGTTACCTGAATACAAAGCACAACTAAAAGAAGAATTTGTATGGCTGGTTGATATGGCCTCGCAATACAATATCTTAATTAATAAAGAACAAATTTTGTCTATGTTCGACCCCGGTAAAATGGTTGATGTTGCCACCAATATGCTAACTGGATTAGGCAGTGTAATGGCCAATATGTTTTTAATTATTTTAACGGTTGTTTTTATGCTGTTTGAAGGACCGATACTTGGCAAAAAAATTCATTTAGCATTGGACGACCCCGATAGCAAAATTAAGCAAATTGATCGTTTTTTAGACTCTATTAACTCTTATTTGGCCATTAAAACCCTAGTAAGTTTAGCCACCGGTGTAATTGCTGGTTTTTACTTGTGGATACTCGATGTTGATTACTTTGTGCTATGGGGCGTACTGGCATTTATGCTTAATTACATTCCTAACATTGGTTCAATCATAGCGGCTGTGCCAGCACTGTTACTGGCGCTTATTACTCAAGGTCCTTTAGTGGCAGGGCTTGTTGGCGCGGGTTATTTAACTATAAATACCGTAATGGGTAATATTGTAGAGCCAAAATACATGGGTAAAGGGTTAGGGCTTTCTACGTTAGTGGTGTTTTTATCGTTAATATTTTGGGGCTGGTTATTAGGCTCTGTGGGTATGTTGTTATCAGTGCCGTTAACCATGATTGTAAAAATAGCGCTAGAAGCAAGTGACGAAGGGCGTTGGTTAGCCACTATGCTTGGCACAGGTGAAGAAACCGTCATCAAATCAGAAGACTAATACCTTACAAAGGCGTGCCTAAGCACGCCTTTAACATTATTAAGTATTTATTAAATTAGCTAAGGCGCTATTTACAGCGTTTACAGCTCCCTCTAAATAGCCAGCCTCCTGATATGCAAACTCACTACCCACAAAATGCACTTTTAACTGTTTAAGCTGCTCGCCAAGCCCTGAAAAATTAAATTCAGGATGCTGCGATATACCTAGTTGGTCATCTTTGTTGGCCACAAATTCATCCTCAGCCCAATCTTTTAACGTGCAATGAGTGGCAGTATAAGCCTGCTCACCATAAAAATAGCCAAGCTGATCAAGGCAGGCTTGGGTTAATTGCTCGCGAGTTACTTGACTTCGCTGTAAGTAAGGAACGCCAATAAAGCCAAATAGAGCAGGGTGAGTATGATCACTTGCTGAGGCATCATGTATTTCTACTAACGGGCCTACACGGCTAAAACATTGCCCCGATAAATTTTTATCTCGCCAAAAAGCGTGCTCAAAGGTGGCAACAAACTTTGCTTGGCCTGCCATCCACGTAGGCACCGATGCTAAACGCTGTGCTAAAACATTATCAGCCCATAAGTGCGGGGTTAAATGTTGGCTGATCATTCTAGGCGGTAACGCCAACAGTAACTGATCGCAAGTATAGTGCTGCGTACTCCCTTGGTAATTGGCGCTTATATGCCAGCCATCGGAAAGCTTTTTCACTTCACTAACAGCGTGCTCTAATTTAACGGTGTTTGGGTCAAGCTGCTGATAAAGCGCATTAATAAGCTCGTTCATACCGTTTTGTATTCTAAACAGCTGCATTTCACCTGCGCCTGCAATTTGTTGTGCTGACGCCGTATTTGATGCTTGATACAACACATCGCCTTGGGTGTATTGCTCAAACACAGGAATGTTTAAAGCAGCAATTAACTGTTGAATATTAGGCTGGTGCGGAAATATCCAGGTAGGGCCCAAATCGTGGCCAATGGTGTTGTTGGCTGGCAAAAAATGAGAAGCAATACGACCGCCCAAATTGGCTTTGGCCTCTAATAATAAAAACGGAATGTCACGTTTTTTTAGGCTGTAAGCGGCATATAAGCCCGCTAAGCCACCACCAATAATAACCATAGGTTTATTCATGTTTAATGGAACTTATTTATAACAATCTACTAGTAGGTAGTTTGTGTTTTTAATGCAGATTTGTCAAAACCTTTTATGGGGTAAGCAAAAGTAATTAAATGGGGGACTTATATTATTTTTGATTACGAATAAGTGCTTGCATGGCTAACGCCAAATAATATGTTGGCAAAACTGAGTGATATGCTCAAAAGTGTTATTAGGATTCATAAAAACGGCTTTTTCTCCAGGAATATGCAAACACTGTCCTGCACCTTAATACTGAGTAGGTGCAATCGAGTCAACCCAATTAGTATTGAGATGCAAACCTTTATGAGATAAAAACTGTTATCGGTAATAGAGTGTATTTTGCAGCATTTTACAGGCTTTTTTATCCATCATCGGTGCTTTCCCTGCAACATGAATCTCTCCTAAAATAGTTGACCATTACACTCTTTAGTTTTACCCATAGCTGCTACTACGCTGTCCGTTCCTTCAAGCAGTTTTACCAACACCTCTGATATTTCAGTTGTACTATTTTGTGTTCTTATCGCTAAAGCGCGCACCTCATCATCAATCACCGCAAAACCGCGACCTTGTTTGCCCGCTCGTGCAGCTTCAATAGCTGTATTTAACGCAAGCAAGTTTGTTTTCTCTGAAATCGTACCAATTACAGTTAATACGTCGCTTATCTTAATCGCATCCTTATTCATATTACCAATACGTTCAGACATCTGCTCTACATCGCTTACTAATGAACTCACCGTATCAACGGCATTATTTACAATAATGGTAGATTGTTTAGCCTCTTTACTTGCCGAATAAGTAATTCTATTTGATTGCGAGACTCTTTCTGCTACTGTGCGGGCGCTTTCACTCATTTTTGTTATGGCGGTCACAACTTGTTCTCTTTCAGAAGAGTGTGAAAAGAGCATTCGTTCGTTTTAATATTTATTATTTAGTGTGCAAAGTGAACTTTGCTTATAAAAGTAAGGTGATAATTTAGAATAAAAATATATTTAGGGGAGCTAAAGAAAAGCAGCACGAGTGATACTGCGCACTGATCTTTTGGATTCGATTTTGTTAAATCTTAGAGCGATTTAATCGCCCTAAGAAGCTTATAATCTAGCAGGCTAAGTAAAAACCGAGCAAAGTCCCGTATCCTGTTCACACCCTTTATCTAAACCCATGTATAGCGATCATTTAGCATTGATACTAAGTTATCACCTATTTGTGAGAGGTAATTATGTAAGACAGGTTCGCCTAAAAATAAATAGACTGATGAAAATTTAACCTTGCAAGATAAACAGGCCCTAAATTAAAATTGGACTGATGATTGCTCTGATAGTTACTTTACAACATGATAAAGGATAAACCATGACAAGTATTGCTCACTCTGCATTTTTAGCATTTTACGTATATTTAATTATGATATTAATTCAATGGCTTGTGGCTACTTTAAGCAAAGCTAAGCAACCATATGCAGTGCCTGGAAAAATAGATAAAGATTTATCTCATGAGAGTTTTATATTTAGAGCGCATCGCACATTTCATAATACATTAGAAAACAGCGCGCTATTTATAGGCACCGTTTTATTTGCTTTTGTGATAAATTACCACAGTTGGGTTTTTGCAATCTGTATGTGGGTTTACGTTATTGCACGTTTAATTCATATGGCACTGTATTACGCAATTGCTACCGAGAAAAACCCCAGCCCTCGTAGTTACTTCTTTTTGATTGGTGTGATTGCGAATGTAATTATGCTGGTATTAATTGGTATAAAACTAGTTTAAGAGATCTTGAATTCAAGTATTAAGTGCAATCATTATGCAGCCACCAGAACTTCTGATTGCTCGGTAAATAATTCATGAGGAGTTTTATACCCTCTTGTCTTTCTTGGCCGATGGTTGAGCTTATCAACTGCCGCCTGTATTTCTGACTCACTTAGCGCCATAAAGTCAGTTCCCTTGGGGAAGAAGCGCCTGAGTAAGCCGTTGGTATTCTCATTTATGCCCCTTTCCCATGATGAATATGGGTGAGCGAAATACACATCCGCTTCTAATTTTTGTGCAATATGCTCATGGTAAGCAAACTCTTTTCCATTATCTAAAGTCACGGTAATAACCTTATCTTTATATGGTGTCATACACTTTATCAGCGCATCGGCTGTTATTTGCGCATGTTTGCTTTCAATTCTGTGAACGATTGTATATAACGTTTTACGTTCAACCATTGTGACAAAGGCATTTTTACGCCCTTTGCCTATCACTGTGTCACCCTCCCAATCACCAATCCTAGACTTTGCATCCACAATACTTGGGCGTTCATCAATACTGACTCGATTAACTATCTGCCCACGTTTATCGTAGCTTCCATAGCGTTTTTTATACTTTTTACATGCACGAGTGAGTGTCTTATGTAGTTCACCACCACGCGCCTTGTCCCTGTAAATATATTGATAAATCGTTTCATGATGTAAAACGACCTTTTTCTCTAAAGCTAAGCGACCTGCCACCTGCTCTGGCGAAAGTCCGTTAAGCAACAATTTATTAATCCATTCAGTAACTTCATCTGTTAACTTACTTGCTTTGAAAGATGATTTGCGTCTTTGCTCTGCAAAATTATTGGCTTGGTTAGGCCGATAGCCTTTAAGCCCTTTATTGCGTTTTAACTCTCTGGAAATAGATGACGGTGAACGAGTTAGTTCATCAGCAATTTGTTTTTGGTTATTTCCTGCTTTTATTAACCCGTAAATCTGGTATCTTTCTTCTTGTGTCAGCTGTTTATATTTCATTAAAGCAATTTCCTTTGGCGAGAAAATGGCCGAATTATAACAGCTGGCCATCTAATCTGAGAAATTGCACTTATTATCCGAATTTAGGGATGTTTATTTTGAGCTTAAATTTAAAGCTGTGTTTATATAACTATAGCGTGTGAGATTCTAATTCTTTTTTATTGCTACACAGTTAGAGCTATAAAAACGAGAGGCGTAATTGGCTTCTCGCTTTTAAATTATTTTCTAATGGCTTTTGTATGAGTAACCCAAAAACACATTAACGAACCAATAGTAACCAAGACAACACCGTGTAAAAAAGAGTCAGCCAAGGCAACAGATAAGTAAAAAGAAGCAAACATAGTTGAAAAAATAGGGGTGAAATAAGACAAGGTGCCTAAAAGTATAATATTGCCCCCTATAACGGCCTGATTCCACAATGCATAGCCTGAACCAATAACAATACCTGCTGTTAATAATGTAAAGCTTGATTGAGTAGTAAAAGTAAAACTCGGTTCGTTACTCAGCGCATACTGAAGCCATAAGCTGCTCGCTGTTGCAATAAAAAATAACGTAATAGCATTTTTACCGCCACTCATTTTTATAGTTACTGTGCAATAAATAGCCCAAATGATTGCAGCAGAAAAGGCCATTAAATAAGTAAGAGGGTTATCAGCAATATTACTTATTAAACTCGTTACTGAGAGCCCCTGATCCCCGCCAATACACCAAGCAACCCCAAAAAATGCGATTGCGATACTAGGATAAACTAAAAAGCTAACCTTAGAGCGATTGACAATAATTGTTAATAAAATAGTCAGGGCAGGCCATAAGTAATTAATAATAGCCATTTCCATGGCTTGTAGCCGCGTGTTTGCCATTCCCAGCGATAATGCCAAGCATATTTCGTATGTAACAAATAATGAGCCACCGATTATCAAATAAGCTCTAGGGAAGCTTTTTATCTTAGGGGTACCCATAACAACCATTAAAAATAAGGCACTGACACTGTATACTAAAGCAGCGCCTCCGATAGGACTAAACAGCTCAGATAGGTCACGAACAAAAGCAGTTAATGAACTCCAGAGTAAAATAGCCAATACGCCAAAGAGCGTGTATTTATGTTTACTTAAAAAAGGCATAATAAAAAGTCAAAGCGTGATAACAAAACATAGCGAATGTGGCATTTTAAAAACAGGGGGACAAGAGGTGTGCTATAAAATTCGACTAAATAACTATAAATAGTTATTTGGATTAACGGTTAAGTTAATTTTTAGTAAACAAAAGCAGGCTATATTAATAGCCTGCTCTGAGATGATTTATTTACTCAACGCCAATAAAGCCACCGGTTTGATGCGCCCAAAGCGCCGCATAAATGCCACCTTGGGCGATAAGTTCGTTATGACTACCTTGCTCAACAACGCCGCCATCATCCAATACGATGAGTCTGTCCATTTGTGCAATGGTCGATAATCGATGGGCAATGGCAATTACTGTTTTGCCTGCCATTAAATCATCTAAGCTTGCTTGGATAGCGGCTTCGACTTCTGAATCTAATGCGCTGGTGGCTTCATCAAGTATAAGAATGGGAGCGTTTTTAAGCAGTACCCGTGCAATAGCAATCCGCTGACGTTGTCCGCCTGAAAGCGTCACTCCTCGTTCACCTACTTGCGCATCAAAGCCTTTATTGCCTTTGCTGTCTTCTAAATCAAGAATAAAATCAAGGGCTTTGGCTTGTTTGGTGGCATTGAGCATTTCGGCTTCGGTGGCATCAGGTCTGCCGTATAAAATGTTATCTTTTACTGAGCGATGCAGTAGCGAGGTATCTTGAGTAACCATGGCAATATAGCGGCGCAGACTTTCTTGGCTCACATCGGTTATGTTTTGGCCATCAATACTAATACTGCCTTTGTTAGTGTCGTAAAAGCGTAGCAATAAGTTAACCAGTGTTGATTTACCCGCACCAGAGCGACCCACTAAACCAATTTTTTCACCGGGTTTAATGTTTAAGTCTAAACCGTTTATTATGGGGCCGCGATTGTTTTCATTAGCGGCTTTACCATAATTAAAATGGACATTATTAAAGTCGATTGCTCCTTGAGTGACTTTTAAGCTTGTGGCTTGTGGTTTGTCATCAACGGCAATAGGAGTAGAAAGCGTGCGCATGCCGTCGGCCACAGTGCCAATGTTTTCAAACAAGCTGCTAATTTCCCACATGATCCATTGGGCCATGCCATTAAGCCTTAACGATAAACTTAATGCCACGGCAATAGCGCCTGCGCTAATTGCACTTAACGACCATAAATATAAGGATACCGCTGCCACAGAGAACACCAATAAGTAGTTTAAGCTCTGAATAACCACATTAAGGCTTGTAACCAATCGCATTTGTTTATACACAGGCTGTAAAAATACATCCATACTTTGTTTGGCGTATTGCTCTTCGCGTTGGGTATAGGAAAATAATTTGATGGTTGAAATATTTGTATAGCTGTCGACGATACGGCCAGTCATTTCTGAGCGTGCGTCGGCCTGTGAACTGGCAATACTTTTTAACCGGGGTACAAAGTATATTTGTACGCAGATATATAATGCTAACCATACTAATAATGGCAACATCAACCGCCAATCAGAGGCTGCGACTAAAAACACCATTGAGCCAAAATAAACGGCAATGTACATCAGTACATCAAGTAACTTAGTGACAGATTCACGCACTGCCAATGAGGTTTGTAATACTTTTGTAGCTATTCTTCCGGCAAATTCGTTTTGATAAAAGCTAACACTTTGGCGTAGTAAGTAGCGGTGTGCTAACCAGCGTATCGACATAGGGTAATTACCTAATAGCGCTTGATGTAAGATAGCAGATCTAAAAAACACCACTACAGGCATGACAACAAGTAGCATTAGTCCCATTTTTATGAGCGCTGATTGTTGCTGTGAAAAGAGCTCTTCAGGTGTGTATTCGCCAAGCCAGTCAACCAGTTGACCCATATAGCTGAACAAAGAAACTTCTAAAATAGCCAACAACGCGGCGCTTAGTGACATAAGTACCAACGACAGTTCCATGCCCTTTGTGTAATGACGGCAAAATGCAAATAAGGTATTTGGGGGCTGAGTTGGTGAGCGCTCAGGGAACGGTTTAGTCATTCGTTCAAATAATCGATACATATTAGAAGCTTAATTAATTCAAAACAGACTTTACTATATCACTGTCACAGATAAGACGCAGTGAAAATAATATGCTCACATGCCCAGCTAACTAAAGAAGCTTTAAGTTTGTTAATAAAATGTAGTTTAGCCTGAGGTTTTTAACGTTTATCTCAAATGGTTTGCGATTATTATTTTCTACTGTCATGTTGGTGGTATTCATTTTGAGGATAAAACTGCTATGTCTAAACTAGTTAATCAATTGCTTAAGTATGCTCTGCCTACAGCATTATGTTCGATAACACTTAACAGCGTCGCTGTTGAGTCAACACAACAAGCATCATTGCATAAAATTGCACAAGAAATTTCGGCGCAGCGCATTGAGGGTGATATTCAAACACTGGTGGGTTTTGGTACGCGTCATACCTTATCAGAAACTAAGTCTGATACACGTGGTATTGGTGCAGCGAGGCGTTGGATAAAACAAGAATTTGAAGCAATTTCGGCACAGTGCGGTGGCTGCTTAGAAATACTAGAAGTAAAAGAAACCATCTCGGGAGAAAAGCGCATTCCTAACCCCGTTGAAGTCGTTAATATAGTGGCTATTCAGCGCGGCAGTACTGAACCTAATCGTATGGTGATGATGTCGGGTGATATAGACTCACGGGTTAGTGATGTAATGGATTTTACCAGTGATGCGCCAGGTGCAAACGATAACGCCTCAGGGGTTGCCGGTGTTATTGAGGCAGCGCGTGTTTTATCGCAATATAAATTTAATGGCTCAGTGGTGTATGCGGCACTTTCGGGCGAAGAGCAAGGCTTATTTGGCGGTAAAATTTTAACCGCTTATGCGCAAAAAAATAATTGGCAGGTTCATGGTGTTTTAAATAACGACATGATTGGTAATATTACCGGTATTAATGGCGTAACAGATAACACCACTGCACGAATTTTTTCTGAAGGGACGCGTGTGGTTGAAACCAAAGAGCAAGCGCGTACTCGTCGTTTTACGGGTGGCGAAGTTGACTCAGCGAGCCGTAATTTAGCGCGTTACATAGACACCATTGCCGATAAGTACATTGAAAATTTAGACACTATGCTGGTATACAGACTCGACCGATTTGCTCGAGGAGGGCATCATCGCCCGTTTAACGATGCAGGCTTTGCCGCCGTGCGTATAATGGAAACTAACGAGCATTACGACCGTCAACATCAAGACCTACGCACTGAAAATGGCATTGTTTATGGCGATACAATTGAAGGTGTTGATTTTGATTACGCAGCAAAACTCACGTCATTGAATGCGGTGAGCCTAGCGTCAATGGCATGGGCACCAGCGCCACCTAAAGAAGTGAAAATTAGTGGTGCCGTACGCGCCAGTACCACACTTTCTTGGCAACCATCAGATGATAAAAATATTGCCGGTTACAAAATTTACTGGCGCTATACGAGTGAGCCACAATGGCAATACAGCCAATGGGTTGATAATGTAAGCGAGTTTACGCTTAAAAATGTGGTTATTGATAACTACTATTTTGGCGTTGCTAGCGTGAATAAACAGGGTGTTGAATCGCCAGTGGTGTTCCCCGGTGATGTGGGGTCGTTTGATCACAACATAAAATAATCGGTTTGCTTAAAAACCCAGCAAACAGCTGCGAATAAGGTGTTAAGCACGCTATTTATGCTTGCGCCTTATTTGTTATGCCCTTAAAGTGTAAACTAAGAAGTAAAAAGGTTATTAAAATGCAGCAACAAGAACAAAAACCATTAACACCAGAGCAGCAAGCTGAACTTCAGCAACAAGAAATTCAATGGCAGCGCGAATGCTTTCAAAATGCGCAAAAACATTTAGCTGAAAAAGGCATTATGCCAAAAACATTGCTTGAAAAAGAAAGTCGCTTTTTAGCGCCTTTATGCGCGCTATGGAAATTTAAAGCGCAAAACGGTAAAAGCTACTGGGTGATCACCGGTCGTTTACCAACTGATCATGCTGAAGCGTCTGCAGCAAAAGATGCACGCGATGCAATGCGTTATTTTTCACTGCAGTGGCAGTTAAAGGCCGATCAAATTATTACCGCGGGTGCGCGAGATAAAACCCAAGCTGATTTTGCAAATTTACTGATTAACCGTGCACATGGTTTATATGAAATGCATGAAAACGAGCAGCTTTGGGCAAAAGAACCCGCTTAATAAATAAAAGTGAATACATTTAAAAAAACCTAACTTAGTGACCTAAGTTAGGTTTTTTGTTGGAACTTTAATAATTAAGCTCGAAACATAAATAGACCCTAATAAGCGCTATCTACGCGCACTGTATTGTTGGTTAAATAAATAAGACGTACATTATCACCTTGGTGAAAACGCATAGCGGGATCGCTGTCCTGTACCACCATAAATTGTTCACCATTTTCTACTTGTATAAGTAGTTCAACTAATTGAAGGTTTTCATAGCGTTGTGTCTGTTGCTGATTATGCGCAACATTACCACCAATCACTGATCCTAAAATAGTCGCTACCGTGCGACCGCTGCCACCACCAAACTGGTTACCAATAACGCCACCTAATAAGGCACCGCCAAAGGTTTTCCAGCCGTTGCTTTTATCGTGAACCAATTGTTGTTCACTAATGGTGCGCACCGACTTGACCTTACCAAATAGTACTTGCTGCACGGGAACGGCTTTATTGCGCTCATACTTGGCAAAAGTGGGGGCACTAAATATTAATAAAGTGCATAAAAATAAGCTAAGCGTCTTCATGGTTCGCTCCTGTTAGTTACCAACCAAAGGTAGATTTTTCACGGGTTTTACGAATTTCAGTTTCGTCAGCCCATTCAACAAGGCCACTTTGCATATCCATTAAGCGCATTGTAAATTTGTAGTACACATCGGCTTTGTCAGCATTGGATTTAACAATGCTCGATAGGTTACCGTACAGCATATATTGCGCACCAATTTGTTTACCAAAGGCCACCGCAGTGCTTGGATTGATCAGTGCATCTTCATTTTGAAATGTAAGTTGTTCACGAACCGCTTCTACACGGGTCATATCAACAAATCTAAATTTTCCACTGCGAAGTAATTGAGTCGAAATTGAGTCGGTAATTGACTCAGTGTCTATGTGTTCACTGGTTTTGTTTTTAATACGCTCAACAAATACCACAGGGCGTGTATTGGCAGTCATAGTACCAACCACTGGCGAACTGAGCAGTGAGTCGGTCATTTGCGAGGCTACTTTTTGTAGGTCGGTAGAGCCAAAGTTAATATCTGTGGTTTCTACGGCTTGGGCATCACCATAACTAACGACTGCTTTATTAGCACAGCCTGTTAGTGTGAGTGCGGCTAAGCCTAAAATTGCATAGCCAGAGAGTGATTTAAATTGTTTATTGATCATCATGGTTTCCTTAATCTTTAAATTCTTGTGCTTCAGTAGACACTTCTCTTACAGCTAAAGAGAAAGTAACGGCATTAGGGCTAGGCGCGAGTCCTGCAAGCTGAGTTTTAGCAAAGCCAAATAATGTGAGGGCTTGCCACGGCGAGTGGTTGCCTTTAATTACAAAGCCATCTTTATCAAACCAGTTAAATTGATACTGTAAATATTGTGACTTTTTATAGGTACTTGCCAAGGTGACTACTACGTCAGTTAGGTTATTTGTTTGACGAGTTTTTACATCTCTAATTAATAGCTTTTTTGCTAACTGTGGATTGTTAACATTGAGCTGCTCTTTGTAGGCGTTGGTAGTTTGTTCAACTCCAATGCCTGAGGTTACAGGTCGGCTGCTACATGCACTAAGCATAAACAACGCAATAATGGGGAGTATGTATTTCATGATTGCTCCTAAAGTTGCACTACATGGGAGTTAAAATAGTTATTAACAGAGGTTAGGTAGATTAACGTTAACCTTTGCTTACTAACGGTAAAATTTATTGGCGGTTGTGAGCCAACATTTAAGGTATGTTCGCCTGCAGTCACTGCACTGCGGGCAAGGCTAATTTGATTGGGTAAGGTAAGCCAGCTGCGGGTATCGGCTTGCTCAGAAGCAAGATTATATAAGTTTGCTAAAATATTCCCCACATCACCGCCACTGCGGGCAAGCTCAGCGCGCAGCTTTTCTTTCGCCACTAGGCGCAATATTTGCCTCGATACGCGCCCAGCAACTTGCTGCTCTAACGTTTTAGCGGCCAGTGCTTCTAAGTGTACTAACGGGCTTAGTGATAATACATGGTCATTAATTTTGACGTTGTTAACGGTGCTTACATAAGCATTATTTATATAAATGGGCATGACGAGACTATAAAAGCGGGCGTCTCCCTGTGAAGTATAAATGGGTAGTCGCAATTTAAATTCGTGTTGTTTTGGTATCAGGCCTTGTTCGAATAATATAACCACTTCGCCTTGGTTTTTTTCTAAGCTGTTAACTTCACCAAACTGGCGTTTAAATTGGTTATAGTCATCAGTAAAACCTTGTTTTTTAGCTAAGCGCAGTAGATCTTGCTGTAAATATGGATTGTCAGGATAGATTTCGAGCGCTTTTTTATAGTCTATGTAGGCATCATCACCTTGATTAGCAGCTTGATATAGTAAGGCGGATAAATAAAATGTGTACGCATTTTGAAAACCATTTTTAACCGAACGAATTAGGTTATTCATCTCAGGGTAGTGCTGCTGTGCTTGGGCTACGGTTTTGTCTAATTCATCTTGGTTATTGCGCAGTTCATCAACTTGTACTTTATTAGCACGACGAATTTCAACTAACGCGCTTTCAATATCGTGTTTATATACATAATTAAGCGCTTTATAACTATGCAGCATACTCATTTCGTAGGCCGGCGGTGTGTAGCTAATGGCTGAGTCGTTGGTTAACAGTGCATTACTTTGTTCAAGTCCGGCACTTACTTGTATTTTTGCAGCCTGACGCTTAATTTGCATTTGCTGATACACAGTTTCAAAATGAGTTTGTGCGCTCTGTGGGTTGTTAGCTAAATCAGCAATTCGTCCTTGTTCTAATTGGCTTAGCAAATAATTGCTGTGAGCTTTGTTGTTATCTTTTATTAAGCTGCGGGCACGCTCAATATCGTTAGCGGTAATGGCCTGCCTTACGGGGGTGGTTTTAGTGGCATAATCATTAAAAAGATCGTCAAAGCCCATGGTGCTGCAACCACTTATAATAAAGCAAAGACTAAAAATTAAAATGTGGCGCACACGCACTCCTTTTATCTATTTTATAAGGTTAACACATGGCTTATAAATGTAGGTGTGAAAGATTGTAAAAAAGCGTAGTGTATAAACATAGAACAAAAACCCTTAATAAAAACTTTATCATTTAAAAAATAACCATGGTAACGTTTACAACATTGGGCGTTAATTTAATCGGTATATAAATACGGTACATATTTATCAATACGTTAGGGATTAATTTGAAAGCAACACTGTTTACTATTATCGCCTTAGTTGCCTTTGCTGCAAATTCGTTATTATGTCGGTTAGCGTTGGCGCAAGGCTACATTGATGCGTGGAATTTTACCGTTATTAGGTTACTGAGCGGGGCAGTGTGTTTGACCATTATTATGCTGCTCTACACTAGGCAGTTAAATAAAAAAGCGCAGTTAAGTAATCCTATTATTAACGATACTGGCAGTTGGCGAAGCAGTGCTAGCTTATTGATATATGCGCTGTGTTTTTCTGTTGCTTATATCGAGCTTGATACCGGCATGGGGGCGCTTATTTTATTCTCGGCGGTGCAATTTACAATGATTGGCTGGGGCATATATAAACAAGAGCGTTTAAGTGCTGTGCAATGGCTTGCATTTATAGTGGCGTTTGCGGCATTTGTTTACTTAATGCTGCCCTCACAGACAGCACCACCGCTGATGGCTGCATTATTAATGAGTATAAGTGGCATTGCGTGGGGAATTTACAGTATTCGTGGCAAGGCGTGTGTGTCGCCGCTAAGAGCCACTACCTTTAATTTTATCCGTAGTTTATTAGTGCTGCCTATTTTAATTGTGGTGGGAATGAGCCAGCTTAAAAATATACGTATCGAAGGAGCGTTACTTGCAATAGCCTCAGGTGCCATCGCATCTGGCGTAGGTTACAGTATTTGGTATGTGGCTTTGCCACTATTAAAGAGCACGCATGCAGCCATAGTGCAGTTATGCGTGCCCGTTCTGGCGGCTATTGCAGGGGCAGTATTTTTATCAGAGACATTAACTGTACAATTTATGCTCACTAGCAGTATCATTTTACTAGCGGTATTGGTTTTTACTTTAAATAAAAAGACTAAAACTGCTTAGCTGGTGGACTTACATTGATCACAAAGCGTTCATACAATGCAGGTAAGTGGGTTAAAATAGCGTCTTTACCTAATAAATCACTGTGCTTAATGCAGTCGTGCAACACTTCTGGCGTAAGGTGACGAATAAGCTGCGTTGATTGCGCTATGTGGCTAATATGCCAAAGCTCAGGAGCTACCCCGCCCAAGTCGTGCTGGTAAGGTCGATAAAACCCAAATTCTGCTAGATGAGTGTCTAGCCATTGGCTTAGTTTAGCAAAAGGCCCACCTTGCTGATATTCATCAGGGCTCAGCTGTAACACATAATCGTTACTCACTGCGCCTCTGTCGTAAATGTCTAAATCAGTCCCTAAGTGATGGCGACTGGCCCCCGGAAGCGCCGAATAAAGCATAATGGCAATGCATTTATCGATATCACTGAGCGAACTAATATCAACGATTTCTTGTGCTTTGTTTAATACCGGCCGCTTAGCGGAAAATTTAGCATTCCAAATTGCTGATTGGCGCGTAAAATCCCGAAAGCTTGATGCAATACATAAATCAAAACCTGCTGAAGTAGCCGCAGTTTGCAGTGCAATGAAATCATTGACAATGTTGGCATGCAAATAATGGTTTTGTATGGCAACCAAATGCGCATCACTTTGGCCTGTAATGCATTGAGTGAGTTCTTTATTTACAGTCATTAGGTTAATAGTTGCTCTAATATTTGTTCATAAATATCGGTCAGCGCGATTAGATCGTCGGTGCTCACACATTCGTCCACTTTATGAATAGTGGCATTACGTGGCCCTAATTCAATAACTTTAGCACCCGTTTGGGCAATAAAACGACCATCTGAGGTGCCGCCCGTAGTTTCTAATTGAGTGATTAACCCAGTAACCGATTTAATTGCTGCGACTGTAGCATCAACTAATGGGCCGTGATCGGTTAAAAACGGCAAGCCATTCACAATCCAATTGAGCTCATAATTTAAATTGTGTTTTTGTAAAATGGCATTTACTTTTTGTTGCAGTTGTTGATGGGTAACTTCGGTACTAAATCGAAAGTTAAATTGTACCTCAAGCTCACCGGGGATCACATTACCAGCCCCTGTGCCACCATTAATATTAGAGATTTGAAAGCTGGTGGCTGGAAAAAAGTCATTACCCATATCCCACACAGTTTGGCTTAACTCGGTTAAAGCTGGCATGGCTAAATGAATTGGGTTTTGTGCTAAATGTGGATACGCCACATGACCTTGCACGCCTTTTATAGTTAAAAACCCCGTTAGTGAACCACGGCGGCCATTTTTAACCACATCACCGAGTACATCGCGAGAAGAGGGTTCACCTACAAGGCACATATCTATTTTTTCACCGCGCTCCTCTAAAGTATCAATAACGCGGGTAGTGCCGTTAATAAAAGGGCCTTCTTCATCTGAGGTAATTAAAAACGAAATGGAACCTTTGTGATCTGGATGCTTAGATACAAATCGTTCGGTGGCCACAACCATGGCTGCGAGTGAGCCTTTCATGTCGGCAGCGCCACGGCCATGCAATAAGCCGTCTTCAATTAGGCCTGTAAAAGGCGGATGCTGCCAGTTTTTTTCAGGCCCTGTGGGCACCACATCGGTATGACCGGCAAAACAAAAATGCGGTGACTGCGTGCCTTTGCGTGCCCACGTATTGAGTGTGTCGGTAAAAAATAGCGATTCAATATCAAAGCCAATGGCGCTTAGGCGTTCATTCATCATATGTTGGCAGCCTGCATCTTCAGGGGTCACTGACTCTCGCTGAATTAAGGCTTGGGCTAGGCTAATTACTGGGTGGGTCATTATTTAAAAATCTCATCGTATTGGGCTGCTTTAAAGCCTAAGTGATATTGCCCGTTATTAACAAGTACAGGGCGTTTGATCATCGCCGGTTGTTCAACGAGTAAATCTATAGCGGTTTGTTTAGTCAAGCTTTGTTTTTGCTCATCAGTGAGCGCTCTATAAGTTGTGCCACGTTTATTAACCAATTGTTCCCAATCAATATGTTCTGCAAAGTCGCTTACCATGTCGTTATTAACGCCGTCTTTGCGGTAGTCATGGAAAGTGAATGCGATGTCGTTATCGCTTAGGTATTTTTTTGCTTTTTTAATTGTATCGCAGTTGCTAATGCCATAGAGAGTGATCATAAATCTACTTCTTTTTAATAATAGTTAATAAGGTATCTACACCGGCATTAACTTGCGGGTGAGAATAATGAAAAGTGCCTAAATTATGGCCATTGAGAATTATAAGGCTGGCTAAAATAGGCGAGTCGAGCTCACGTAAATCAAAATAAGCAAGGCGTTGGCCTTTGGTTATTTTACTGCCGTTAAGCTGAGCAATATGAGTATGCGTAAGTGTTTGTGAATCGGGCACCGCTAGGTTTATTAATACTTTTAAGCCGTTATTGGCTTTTAAAATAAATTCACAACCGGCACTTTTTACCTGCAGTAAGGTGCCATTGAAGGGCGCTAATACTTTATGACTCGATAAGCTAACAACAATACCCGGGCCGAGTGTGCCAAAACGAAAAAAGGGTTGTGGATGCTCTTCCATTGGCATCACTTTACCACTGAACGGACTCGTGATTTGTATCGCGTTTCGGCCAATTTTATTTTTAGTTAAATAGCTAACGTCTTCAGATTTCATTATTTATTGAGTTACCACGTTGTAGCCATCGGCTTTAAGGGCTGTAATTGCTTTGGTGACCGTTTGTTTTTTTACTAAAATATAGTCGGTATCGTAGGTCGATATCGAAAAAATGGACACGCCGGCTCTGGCTAATACGCCTGACAGGTTTGCCATAATGCCAGTTAACGAAAACCCTAAAGGACCTATTACTTCCAGTGCTTGCCAATTAGATTCAGTGTCTTGGCTATCAATAATAAAGTCGACAGGGCAAACAACTGACAATTCATCATGCGTTTTTGAGATAAAAAATAACGGTTGCTTTAACAGCGCAGGCGGTATGTCAGCATCAAGGGCTAAACTATGAATAGATAACACGGTGCTGTGTAATTGTAATGTTTGTTTTGACATTAAACGTATCGCCAGCAGCAAAATAATAGCTTTATAGTATAGAGTATTGAAGTTAAATTAAAGGCTCAAGTTTAGGCAGTGCTATATTTTTATTAGCTAAAAAATAATTGTCCACAATTTCTGTGGATAAGCTTGGGGGTTGTGAGGTATAAATAGCCTAACCAGTTAATTATTAAATAAAAAATGGCTAGGCTATAAAAAGGGCATGTTAATTACAGGACTTAATTAAGCGCTTCTACTTGCGCCGCCTGAATGGCTGTTAAAGCAATGGTATACACAATATCGTCAACTAATGCGCCACGGCTTAAGTCGTTAACAGGTTTGCGCATCCCTTGTAACATAGGACCAATACTGATCAAATCGGCACTTCGTTGCACTGCTTTGTAGGTGGTATTACCCGTATTTAAATCAGGGAAAATAAACACGGTTGCTTTACCGGCAACCGGGCTATCTGGCGCTTTTTTAATAGCTACACTTTCCATAATGGCCGCATCGTATTGCAATGGCCCATCGATAATGAGATCAGGACGCTTTTGTTGGGCAATTTTTGTTGCTTCGCGGACTTTTTCTACATCAGCGCCACTGCCCGAATTACCAGTGCTGTAACTTATCATCGCTACACGCGGCTCTATACCAAATGCGGTTGCAGAGTCGGCAGATTGAATTGCAATGTCGGCTAGTTGTTCAGCATTAGGATCAGGGTTAATAGCACAGTCACCATAAACCAGTACCTGATCAGGAAGCAACATAAAAAACACTGATGAGACTAATGATGAACCCGGCGCGGTTTTAATCAACTGTAACGGCGGACGAATGGTATTAGCCGTGGTATTGACTGCCCCTGAAACCAGCCCATCTACTTTTCCTTGCTCTAGCATCATGGTGCCCAGTACCACGTTATCTTGCAGTTGTTCCTTTGCAATAACATCAGTTAAGCCTTTGTTTTTACGAATTTCGACCATAGGTGCTACGTAGTCATTAATAATACTACTTGGCTCTATTACAGTCACATGCTCGTTCAGTTCAATCCCTTGTTGCTCCGCGATTCGAAATATTTCATCGCGATCGCCAAGTAAAATTGTTTTAGCAATGCCGCGCTGGCCACAAATAGCAGCGGCTTTAATGGTTCTAGGCTCGTTACCCTCAGGCAGTACAATCGTTTTATCTGCTTTACGGGCTTTATCGGTTAATAAATACCTAAAGGCCGGCGGGGATAACTTACGCGTTTTCCCGACACTTTTTGCTAATGTGTCCAGCCAATCAGAATCGATATGTGCAGCGTTATGATCTTTTACTTTTTCTATGCGCTGCTCATCGTCACTAGGCACTTCTAGGTTAAAGTTATGCAGCAATAAAGAGGTGCGCCAGGTATCTCCTTCGGTTGCCAAAATTGGTAGACCAGTTTGCATAGCTTGTTCACATAGCGCCATAATACGTGGCTCGGGTTCAAATCCGCCGGTAAGTAAAATAGCTCCCAGTTTAGTGCCATTCATGGCCGATAAGCAGGCGGCGACTAATATATCTGAGCGATCACCAGGGGTCACCAACAATGCACCAGGAGTAAAATAGTTTAAAATATTTGACACTGTGCGAGCACAAAAGGTGATTCGACGAAGGCGACGATGCACCATGTCACCTTCGTTAATAATTGTGGCTTTTAAATAAGCACTTAAATCTTTAACACGCGGGGCAACCAGTTCAAAATCCCACGGAATAGCGCCGAGTAACATAAACGGATTTTTTCTAAAAATAGGCAAAGAGGCTAAGCGGTTTAGTTCGTTATCAAGCGCTTCAGGTTTAAAGGTATCGACCAAGTCGGCACGAGCACGACCTTCTTCATCAAGGGGAGCATTCACTTTATTAAAAATACATCCGAGTACGCGAGGGTGATTGATCCCGCCATAATTGCCAGCGGCTATTTCAAGGCGATCTTCAATTTGTGTAATACTGTAATTTCCTGGTGTAAGTACAAAGACAATGTCGGCTCCCAAGGTTTGTGCAATTTCACGATTGACTCTACCCGCATATGGTTGGCGACGAGTAGGCACCATGCCTTCGATTATGGCCACTTCGTCATCGTTTATTTTACTTTGGAAACGCTCAACAATTTCTTCTAAAAGATCTTCGCCTTTACCATCGCCAATCATTTGCTCGGCGTAATCCAGCGCAAATGACGTGGGTGGATCAATAGGTGAGCCTTGGGTAACAATTTGTGTTGACTTTTCTGGGCCTGTTTCACCCGCCCGTGGTTGGGCTATAGGTTTAAAAAAATTAACTTTAACAGTTTTTTGTTCCAGCGCCCTTACCAAACCCACCGATACTGAGGTTAAACCAACCCCAGTAGATATGGGTATTAACATAATACGACGAGCCATATTATAACTCCTTGGTGATGTTTGCGGCATCAAGTGCGATCACCCATTCTTCGTTAGTGGGCATAACAACCGCTTTGCTACGTGAATCTGTTGTGCTAATTAATCCAGCTTGGCCAAAACGTGCATCAAGGTTTGCTTGTGGATCTAAATGTATCCCTAAAAAGCTCAGCTGACTGAGCACTTTTTCACGAATAATATCGGAATTTTCACCAATTCCACCGGTAAAAATAAGTGCATCTAGTTGTTGAAGTGGAACCATATAAGCGGCAATTTGTTTTGCTAGGCGATAACAGAACATATTGAGTGCCAGCAGAGCTTGTTGATTACCTGCCATGGCCGCTTCTTCGATAGTACGACAATCGTTAGACAGTTCGCTTATTCCTAATAAGCCACTTTTTTGGTTGAGTAAGTCATCTATTTGCTGAGCAGTGTAATCGAGCTGTGTAGTTAAAAAGTTAAATAGGCCAGGATCAATATCGCCGCAACGCGTCCCCATAATAAGCCCTTCCAGTGGTGTTAACCCCATGCTGGTATCGACACTTTTACCATTTTTAATTGCACACACTGAACAGCCATTACCTAAGTGGGCGCTAATAAAATTACTTTTTTCTATCTCAAGTGTTAACAAGGTTGCGGTTTGGCCTGCTACGTAATAATGGCTAGTGCCATGAAATCCGTAACGCCTAATTCCAACGTCTCGGTAAAGCTGATAAGGAAGTGCGTAAAGGTAAGCGACTTCATCCATGGTTTGATGAAATGCGGTATCAAATACGGCTACTTGCGGTAAGTTTTTAAATGATGCTTGCGCTGATGATATTCCGAGTAGGTTAGCGTGGCCGTGCAAAGGTGCTAACGTAGCTGCTTGCGTGATACCTGCAATGACGTTCTCGTCGATTAATACTGATTGGGTAAAATGCTCGCCGCCGTGCACAACACGATGACCAACTGCAACCAGTTGCTCATCAAGGTTGTGATCTTTTATTAAATCAACCAGCGTATTAATTGCATGCGCGTGTGCCTGATTAGCAGAGAGTTTTATGGTGGTTTTTTCTCCCTTAAATTTATATTTTATTGAGGGAGCATCTGCACCCAGGCGCTCAGCTAAACCTGAAATAATGTCGTTTCCTGTGTTTGCATCAATAATTGCAAACTTTAAACTTGAGCTTCCACAATTAAGTACCAAAACATGGTTTGGTTTTTTTGGGAGAGTTGGCATAGATTCATTTTCCATTTAAATATTAATCGGTACACTTGGTTGATAAATAAGCATTGTAGGCTTAAATGGGTATAGACTAAAGTGTAGTTGATTTTATTGAAAGGCCTTTATGGAATTCATCTAATAATTTATGCTTTTTGTGTGATTTAATAGTGAAATTAAGCATTTTTACCGATAAAGTTAGAGTTGTGTTACACTTTTATAAGCAAGATACTTGTAGAAGTATTAAATGCCGTGAATATGAGGATTTATAATGCAAAAAAGTGTGATTTCGCAAGTTCAAATAGGGCGTTCTTACGCTAAAACATGGCCTATGCGCAAAGAGATAGCGCCTCTATTTGCAGAATTTAAAGTGATCAGAGCAACCGAGCTTGCGATTACAGTAATGCCAATTTTAGCTATGTTGACTTTATTTTTTCAGCTAAATTATTTAGGTCCTGACTTTTTACCTCAAGCCATTGCAAGTAGTTTATTTTTTATCTCGTTACCGTTACAAGGGCTTTTATGGTTAGGTAAACGTGCACAAACAGAATTAGAACCCGCCATGCTGCAATGGTACAACGAGTTGTTTGCAAAAATGGTTGCTAATGGTTACGACGCGCAAATGGGGGAAAACAAGCCCCGCTATTTGGAGCTTGCCGAATTGTTAAAAGATATGTTTGACAAAATGGATAAAACCTTTACTAAAGAACAGTTTTAGTAAAGCGCGTTACATAAAATGATAAGGTAACACTATGCTGTTGTTTTTTTTCAAGTGCTTGCCAGTGCTCAGGCCTGAATTTCCAAGCAAAAGGGGTCATCATAATTAAGTTTTTTACATCGCTAAATACAAGCTCAACTTTTTCTGTAATGAGGTGTTTTGATACGAGCTCAAAGCCTGCTGGGGTAGCAATCTCTGTATGCTCATTCACTGTATCGTAAATATAATCCTTTAACTCTTTAAGGTGCCTAGGGCCTGGACTTGCAACAATTAAGCTTCCTTGATCTTTAATTAGGCGCGCAAGCTCATTATCAAATAAAGGAGCAAACACACTCACTAATACATCAGCGAGGTGATCATCAAAAGGAGCTTGGCTAATTGACGCAACGCTAAACTGACATTGTTTATAGCGTTTTGCAGCGTATTTTACTGCTGACTTTGATATATCAACACCATAAACACTTCCATACGTGCTATCTGCTATAGCATGAGTATAAAACCCTTCACCACAGCCTAAATCAATGATCAAATTTGCGTTAAGTGGTTTAACAATATTGGCTAAAGCGGTTTGTAAAAAGCCATAGTATCCTTGCTCTAAAAATGAGCGCCTTGCTTGTACCATTTCTAAAGAGTCGCCGGGGTCTTTAGAGTTTTTATTTTGTACTGGAAGTAGGTTTACATAGCCTTCTTTGGCAAAATCAAAGCTGTGATTATTACTGCATTGTAATGTTTTTTCGTTAAGTGCTAAAGGGTGTTTGCAAATAGGGCAATAGTAATGAAGACTCATGAGCCTAAGTAGTCCTTATCAAAAAAAGTTTTTACCCAGTGCGGGCGGTAGGTGATCAGTACTGTCATGGCCATACCGTTTAGCATTGCTTCAGGAAACGCTAAGATAGGACTGAGATAAATGTAGTTTTCAGTTAACTGATGCCAGTTATATTCCCCTATAGCGTAATAAAAGACGCCGCCTAATATAATGTTAACGCAGGCAACAAAGCCCGCAGTTAAAAAGCTACAAACAAATATATAGATAAAAAAATGCCGCGCTAAGTACTGATAACAAAGCATAAATACAAAGTAGCTTAATAATACTGGAATAAATGCACTTATTAGTAATTTTACCGCAATTAGCTCGAATGCTATTTGTCCAAAAGCAGTTAGCAAGGCAGTTGCTAATACACAACTTAAAATAGCCAAACGCCAACCTAAAATCAGCGTAACGGCGGTAATGCCCAATATATGAAGATCAAGACCAGACAAAATACCGGCTTTTATGCGCCACAATACAGCAAGCACCAGTGCGCAGGCAAACACACCAGTTTGTCTTGCTGGCGTATTAAAAAAATTGGCGTATGTTGATTTATTAACACTTAAAAAGCCAATAACAATAGCACCAATCCAAAGTAATGCCTGTAATTGCACGCTTAGCATAATCGTTAATTAAACTTAGACCAAATAGGCGCGTGATCTGAAGGTTTGTCAATACCACGCAGCTGATAATCGATACCCGAATCAATACAGCGAGCGGCTAAGTCATGCGTTGCCAAGACCACATCAATTCGCAGTCCACGATTATCATCAAAGCCTTTTGAGCGGTAGTCAAACCACGAGTATTGATCATTAGTTTCTGGGTTTTGCTCTCTAAAGGTATCTTTAAAACCCCAGTTTAATAAAGTCGCTAACCATTCACGTTCTACCGGTTGAAATGAGCATTTACCTGTTTTTAGCCAACGTTTAGCGTTTACCTCACCAATACCAATATCTAAATCGGTTGGGGAGATATTTATGTCACCCATTACAATGATATCCTGATCGGGCGTAAAGTGAGTATTTAAATGGGTCATTAAGTCTTGATAAAATTGACGCTTGTACGGGAATTTGGTTTCGTGTTTGATGTTATCGCCCTGCGGAAAGTAGCCATTCATTATATGTAGGTCGCGACCATTTTGTTGTTCTACGGTGACGCTGATCATACGCTTTTGCGACTCATCGGTGTCGGTGGTAAGCCCTTTTAATACCGACTTAGGCTCTTTTTTGCATAACATTGCCACACCGTAATGGGCTTTTTGCCCGTGAAAATAAACGTGATAACCCATTTTTTGCACATCATCTAGCGGGAACGCTTCATCATGTACTTTGATCTCTTGAAGACCAATAATATCTGGCTGGTGTTTATCAATAATCGCTTGTAATTGGTGTAGGCGAGCACGTAGGCCATTTATATTGAACGAAATCACTTTCATTGAAGGTTACCTTAATATTTGATTTTATTAGCGACAAGATTATACCAGTATTTTTATCGTCATAATATGCCTATACCTAAGGCATAATTAATTTTTAGACCCTAGAATAGCTGCACAAATGTTGATCAATGAGTGTTTAATGTTTAAACAATGTTAATGCAGTATTAAATAACAAAACAAATAAAATATTCAATTGATATGTTAAAAGTTGTCTATATAATGCGCAAAAATCATTTGTTAACCCGTTTAAATAGGACTCTGTGATGAAAACTCAATTACTTTTAGCTGCCTCTCTTTTTGTTTCTGTAACTGTTACTGCACAAAGCAATACATATTACAGCCAAGACAATAAATTAGAGTCTAACTTGTGTGTAGTAAGTGCCAATGAGGGGTTTTCTGCTGCTCGTAAAATGGCAGCAAAGCACGGGATATATTTATCGCGTTATTCAAAAAGTATCCTATGTAACGGTCAAGACATTAGCGATATTGCAAAAAAAGATGTTGCAGTGAAATCGGCTGCATCTAAAGTTGAAGTGTTTGCAAAAGATTCACATCAAGAAACACAATTATGTATGACAGCATTAAAGCAAGGCTTACAGCCAGTTCGTAAGCAAATTGGCAACTTAAATACATTAAAGTGTAATGGCCAAAATATAACTGATTTTGTAAAGCGTTATCAAAACGCAGCAATATAAATCAATGTGTAAAATACGTTAACTTTAAGCCCAGCAGTTGCTGGGCTTTTTGTTGTATAAGTGTCATTTAAAAGATTAAGGGCGTTCAATAACCAGTCATTTTTAACCCATTATTAGTTATTTACATAATATGTTTTCCTAGTTTGCGGTTGTTCTGTCATAATAGTTGGCTGTGTATTTTTATTAATTTAAGAGTGATTATGGTAGGTCGGCGTATTAGTGGTGAGCAATTAATTGAAATCATTGAAGCGGCGATTTTTGTGGCAGATAAGCCCGTATCAAAACGTCATCTTAAAGACACAGTTTTACATGATTTGGCTATTTCTATGGCGCGTATCAACAATGCTGTTGAGGCCATTCAAATACATTACCAAACGCGTGGCATACGCCTAGTAGAAGTAGGCAGTGGTTATCGGTTTCAAGCGTGTAGTAGTTTAAGCCCATGGTTAAGTAATTTATGGCAAGAGCGTGCGCCTAGGTACTCGCGAGCTTTACTCGAAACGCTTTCGTTAATCGCGTATAAACAACCTATTACCCGTGGTGAAATTGAGCAAGTACGGGGCGTAGCAACGGGCTCAAATATTATTAAAACCCTACTTGAAAGAGAATGGGTAAAAGTAGTGGGGCATAAAGAAGTACCCGGTAAACCGGCACTTTATGCAACAACTAAACAATTTTTAGATTATTTTTCGATAACGGGACTTCATGATTTACCTGCATTGCCAGCGCAACAGCAAAGTAAAATTACCCAGTTATTAAGTGATCCTTCTGTGAGAGAACCATCCGAATGAGTATACAAGGTGAAAAGTTACAAAAAGTCCTAGCCCGTGCAGGGGTAGGCTCACGCCGTGAGATGGAAAAGTACATTGATGCAAATCGCGTGAGTGTAAACGGTAAAGTGGCAAAATTAGGCGACAGGGTTGAAGAAACTGATTTAATTCGTGTTGACGGGCACACAGTTAAAATAGAAGAAAAAGCCGATAGAATTTGTCGTGTAATTATGTACAACAAGCCAGAAGGCGAGTTAAGTACGCGCAAAGATCCAGAAGGGCGCAGAACTGTTTTTGATCGTTTACCGCGAATTGATGGCGATCGCTGGATAGCGGTAGGTCGATTAGACGTCAACACATCAGGACTTATGCTTTTTACTAACGACGGTGAATTAGCCAATCGTTTGATGCATCCAAGCTATGAAGTTGAACGTGAATATTCTGCACGAGTTTTTGGTGAGGTGACTAACGAGACGGTTAAAAATTTATTGCGCGGTGTAGAGCTTGAAGACGGCCCTGCTAAATTTACCGGTATCAAGCCTATGGGCGGTGAAGGCATTAACCGCTGGTTTAATGTAACGCTTAATGAAGGTCGTAATCGTGAAGTACGTCGTTTATGGCAATCACAAGATGTGGAAGTATCTCGTCTTATTCGTATACGTTACGGTAAATTAGAGCTTGATAAGCGTGTACCGCAAGGTGGCTGGATTGAGTACGATTTAGATACGGTTAACTATTTACGTAAAACAGTAAAGCTTGGTAAAGAAACACAAACTAAGCTGTCGGTTATCCCTGAAAAACGTAAAGATAAGCGTGCTAAAATAAACCAAATTCGCAAGGCGGTTAAAAAGCACAATCAACGTGTAAAACCAACAAAACGAAAGTAATTAGCTTGAAAAATAAAAGTGGGTTTTATAATTAACACCGGTCAGTTAAGGTATCCTACTTTTTGATAGGTGGATGAACCTCTAATTGATTCAAGATACCCTATTATCTTTATGTTAAAAGGGTATTTTTGTTTATTCACTATTTGATGCAAGTATATTCCTCATATATTTCTTCTAGAAATATGTTGAATAGTAAGGAAGAATAAATCTTTCTGCCGATAAATAGTGCTATTGGCCTAGCGTTATATACAAGATAAGATATTTTTTTGTGTTATGCTCATGAGTTCAGTGCACCTGAATCTAAATAACGGCCAATTCCCAGTGTAAACATCCAAATGCCCCATAAGCTATGCTCAATAACACAGGCAAAGGTTGAGCGGCTTTGTGCGTAGGTATAAGCAAATAATAATCCGCCTATAAACGCTAAACTTACTGCAACCCAATTAGCGTATACAATATGTGCCAGTGCAAATACACTCGCACTAATAAAAATGCGTAGCCATTTACTGGGCATAATGCGCTTATAGCGATGAAAAAAATACGTTCTAAATATTAACTCTTGCGGGATCACCGACAATAAAGGGTAGAGCAGCAATAGCATCAGCCAGTCGGCGAGGTTTTCACGGGGTAAAGTAAACCAGTTCCCCTGATAAAGCAGGTTGTAAAACACTCCCGAAAATAACGCACCAATAAAGAAAAAACTAAACAGTCTGCGCTTCACAGCAGAAAACTGCCCCATACTGGTTAATCTAAAGCGCTTAAAGTGAATGTCGTTTAGTAGCAGCATACAGCACACACTCATTAAGATGATCAGTGCCGGAATAAGCCAGTTAGATAAATACTGGCGAATATTAAACCCCACTAAAGGCAGGATGATAAAAATAAAGGTAAATTCAAACCAACGGTATTGATTAGCGTTCACGTTTGCTCGCGGTCATTTTTATTTTACCTTAGCAGGCGAATAAGTCATCTTTATGACTATAAAAACACCAAGCTGATTATATTTAACGCCACTCATTATACCTTATGCACTTTGGGCTTGGTTAAGGTTGACTTACCCCCTTGTAACCCTTAGCCTGCCTGCTTTTATTTTTACATCATTGTATTGCCACGCTAGTTGGCTAAAGCCAACGCGTGTATTTAGGAGCAAAAAATGAATAAGGCAGAACTTGTTACAGCCATGGCACACACGAGCGAGTTAACAAAAAAAGAAGCGCAATTAGCGTTAACCAGCTTACAAAAGGTGATTACCAAATCATTGTCTGAAGGCGATCAGGTACAAATATCTGGTTTTGGCACTTTTGCATTAAGTTATTACCCAGCCCGTACGGGGCGTAATCCACAAACCGGCGAAGCAATAGAAATAGAAGGGGCTAATAAAGCAGTCTTTAAGCCAGCCAAAGCGTTAAAAGACAGCCTTTAATTGTCAATGCCTGTAAGGGAGTTTTGTTATTCAAACAAAGCATGTACCTTGCAGGCTATTTCCATTTTTGAAAAATGGCTGTGTAGTATCTGCAACCACTGTAAATAATTTACATAGCACTCTCATCTCTTTATATAAAACGCCAATATTATCAGCGTGTTATTTTTGGTATGTGATATGCAAACTCCACTGTGTATCAAAAAATAAGATAAGGAGTATTTAATGAGTAATTTACATAGCAGCACCCGTTTAAAAGGTAAAAAAATTGCCATTTTAGCCACCGATGGATTTGAACAAAGCGAGCTACTTTCGCCGCAAAGCGCATTACTTGAGGCGGGCGCCGATATAGAGGTGGTGTCTATTAAAGAAGGGCAGATCACTGGCTGGAATGAAGATAATTGGGGGGAAAAAGTAACCGTTGATAAATTAGCTGCCGATGCCAATGCTGCCCACTACGATGCACTTTTACTGCCGGGTGGTTTGTTTAATCCTGATAGCTTACGTCAAAATAAAGATGCCAAAGCGTTTGTAGATGGTTTTTTTGGCGCAGAAAAAAATAAACCTGTGGCCGCTATATGTCATGCACCGTGGTTATTAGCTGAAATTAATAAGCTAAGAGATAAAAAAGTGACTTCTTTCCCTAGTATTAAAAGCGATTTAATTAACGCCGGAGCTCATTGGGTAGATCAAGAAGTGTGTGTTGATAACGGCTTAGTCACTAGCCGCAGCCCTGCAGATTTAGATGCATTTAATGCAAAATTTATTGAAGAAATACTCGAAGGTAAGCACCAAGCGCACTAGCTGTGGGCTTTTAAATAGAAAAGGGCATATTACATGCCCTTTTTTATTGATAATGATAAAACACAGCTCGCTATTAAAGCGCAGTAGCGGCTTTCATATCGCTTACAAATGTTTTTAGCTGCGAGGTCATCGCATCTAAATCATCTAAGTTTGCTTCAATGATTTTTACCACAGCAGAGCCCGAAATAGCCCCCGCAGCACCGGCTTTAAGTGCCGCTTTTACATCTTCAGGCGTTGAAATACCAAAGCCTAATAATGCAGGTGCACTGTGGTACTCTTGTAAGCGCGTAACCACATGGGTTGCTGGCATTTGTGCTTTGGTGTCTGTACCTGTTACCCCAGCACGAGAAAGCAAGTAGGTGTAGCCACGGCCGTATGATGCACATTCACGCAGGGTATCGTCACTGGCGTTCGGTGTAGCGATAAAAATCGGGTCTATACCATTTGCCATGGCGGCTTTTCTAAACATTTTAGACTCATGCAATGGCACATCAGCCACTAAAATAGAGTCAACACCCACTGCTTTTGCATCGGTGTAAAACTTTTCTAAGCCACGTTTAAATATTAAGTTTGAATACAATAACAAACCAATTGGAATGTCGGCGTTATATTCACGGATCTCTTTAATAATATCAAAGCAGTCTTGTGTATTAATATGCACATTTAAGGCACGAATATTGGCTTTTTGAATGACAGGGCCATCGGCAATCGGATCGGAAAACGGAATACCTAATTCAAGCCCGTCAGCGCCACCATCAATTAAGCTTTTAATAATTTCGATGCTTTGTGCTTTGCCTGGATCGCCAATGGTTACAAACGGTACAAAAGCACCCTGGTTTTGCTCTTTAAGCGCGGCAAACATTTGTCCATAACGGTCAGTTTTTACGTGGCTCATAGTTGACCTTCCTCTGATAATACCTTGTGTACGTGGGCTAAGTCTTTGTCTCCACGACCACTTAAATTAATAACAATAATACTGTCTTGCGTTTGCTCTTCTGCATACTCTAGGGCATAGGCAAGCGCATGACTTGATTCAAGCGCAGGAATAATTCCTTCGTGTTTAGCTAATGCTTGAAAGGCATCAAGTGCTTTGGTGTCGGTAATACCGACATATTGAGCACGGCCAGTTTCGTGCAAAAAGGCATGTTGAGGGCCAACTGCGGGGTAATCTAGTCCCGCCGATACAGAGTAAGACTCTTCAATTTGGCCATCTGTATTTTGCATAATATAAGTGTAAGTACCGTGCAAAATACCTTTTGTTCCTTTACAGATGGTTGCGCCATGCTCGTGCGTGTCTAACCCTTTACCTGCAGGTTCAACGCCAATGAGTTTAACGCTTGGCTCATCAATAAAATCGGTAAACATACCAATTGCGTTAGACCCACCGCCTACACACGCAATAACCGCATCAGGCAAACGGCCTTCGGCTTTAAGTACTTGTTGTTTTGCTTCTTCACCAATAATTTTTTGATATTCACGTACAATAGTCGGGAATGGGTGAGGACCTGCTGCAGTACCTAAAAGGTAATGAGCCTCTTGATAATTGGCTGACCAGTCACGCAATGCCTCGTTAACCGCATCTTTTAATGTGCCCGAGCCTGCAGTTACTGGAATAACTTCAGCGCCCATTAGCTTCATTCTAAATACATTTGGTTGTTGGCGTTCAACATCTTTTGCACCCATATAAATGCGGCATTTTAATCCAAGTAACGCACAGGCAAGTGCCGTTGCAACGCCATGTTGGCCGGCGCCTGTTTCAGCAATCACTTCTTTTTTACCCATACGTTTGGTAAGCAGTGCTTGGCCTAAAACTTGGTTTGTTTTGTGCGCACCACCGTGGAGTAAATCTTCACGCTTTAAGTACAGTTTTACTTTTGGGTTTTTAACTAAGTTACGCGTTAAAGTAAGCGGGGTAGGACGACCCGCATATTCGTTAAGTAATTTACTTAGTTCTGCCTGAAATTCAGGATCTTTCTGTGCTTTATTAAATTCGTTTTCTAACTGCTTAAGCGCAGGGACAAGCAGTTCGGGTACAAACATACCGCCAAACTCGCCAAAATAAGCTGGATTTTGCATTTTAACCTCAATAATTTCTGATACTTGTAAAAGCATGATGTAGTTTGTTTGCACACTTTTTACCTGGAGACTCTTCAACACCTGAATTTAGATCAAGCCCAAGAGCACCTTGAAAAAGTGCATCGCTAATATTGTCTGGGTTTAAGCCGCCAGCAAGCATAAATGGGGTCGTGGCATCGCGAAGCACCGACCAATCAAATGTTTTGCCTGTGCCGCCAGCCTGTGAATCACTGTGAGTGTCGTATAAATGGCGATCGGCACCTGTAATCGGTTGAGGCAAAGCATCTTTGATTGCCTGTGCTTTCCATATTTCACAATTACGTGGTAGTTCATTACGTAACGACGCAATGTAATGTTCATCTTCTTGTCCATGTAATTGAACAGCTGACAGTTTCAGTTGTTTAGCGTGCTCAGCAACATCTGCTATGGCCGCATTAACAAACACCCCAACAAATTTTAGAGGGGCACTTTGGCTGATTTCTTTGGCGCAATCTAAATCGACAAAGCGCGGTGATTTTGGATAAAAAATTAATCCGCCATAAAGGGCACCGTTGTCGTAAGCCGCAATGGCATCTTGATTACGGGTTAATCCACAAACCTTGTTTTCGCCTAGGATTACGCGGCGACACGCTTGTAATAAATCAGCCTCAGCCATTAATGAGCTGCCAATTAAGAAACCATTACATAAAGGCGCTAAACGCTTTACATCTTGATGGGTATAAATACCTGACTCTGAAATAACCACTTTATCGTTAGGAATAAGCTTACGTAGTCGTTCGGTTGTGGCTAAGTCGGTGCTTAAATCGCGCAAGTCACGATTATTAATCCCAATTATTTGTGCATTGAGTGCCAGTGCACGATGCACTTCTTCTTCGTTACTCACCTCAGTTAGTACCGACATATTTAACGAATCGGCGATTGCATGCAGCGCTTTATACTGCTCATCGTCAAGCACTGATAGCATCAGTAAAATAGCGTCACCACCATAAATGCGTGCCATATAGACTTGGTATTCATCAATAAAAAAGTCTTTACAAATAAGTGGCTGCTCTACTTGGCTGCGCACAAACTCAAGGTAATCAAAGCTACCCTGAAAGTACTTTTCGTCAGTTAATACACTCATACAGCTGGCAAACTGTTTATAAGCTTGCGTGATTTCTGTTAAATCAAACGGCTGACGAATTAACCCTTTAGAAGGCGATGCCTTTTTGCACTCTAAAATAAACTGCGTGCCAGGTGCCGCTAACGCTTGATAAAAGCTACGCGTGGTGGGTTTAGCTTGATGCTTAAAGCTCTCAAGTGGGCGCGCCGCTTTGCGTTCAATGAGTTCTATTTTTTTTTCGGCAATAATTTTGTCTAATACATTAGCCATGACTTACCTCAATAATTGCATTTAGTGTGTCCATGGCCTTGCCTGAACGTAATAATGATTGTGTTATTTGTGCACCTTGTTTTAACGATTGTGCTTGGCCAGTTAAGTACAGCAATGCAGCAACGTTAACAATAATAGCGGCGTTATGTGCCTCGCTACCTTTGCCCTGTAAAATGGCAAGGCTGGCGTTTGCATTGTATTGTGGGCCTTCACCGGCTAATTGTTCAAGTGAATAGTTTGCAAGGTCAAAATCACTAGGGTTGAGTGTGTATTGGGTGATTTTGCCGTTATCCAGCTCAACAACCTGTGTTGGGCCATGCAAGGCGATTTCGTCGGTGCCAGAGCCGTGAACTATCATAGCGCGTTTAGTGCCCAGAGTATGAAGAGTTTGCGCCATAGGTAGGCACAAAGATTCATCGTATACCCCGAGTAATTGAACATCTGGAGCAGCGGGATTAGCTAGCGGCCCAAGAATATTAAAAATAGTACGGGTTTTTAAGGTGGTTCGTACGTTCATCGCATGGCGCACGCCGCTGTGATAGTGCGGTGCAAATAAAAAGGTAAAATTTGTATGTTCAAGGCATTTAGCCGCTTGTGTGGGAGTCATATCAATATTGATCCCCAAGGCTTTGAGTAAATCAGCAGACCCTGAGTTACTCGATACACTGCGATTGCCATGTTTTACCATATTAACACCGGCAGCGGCTGCCACAATTGCCGCGGTTGTACTGATATTGATAGTGTTTGAACCATCGCCACCGGTACCACAGCTATCGGCAAGTTGAGTTTTATTGGTTATAAATGCCACGGCGTTTTCACGCATTGAGGCCGCGGCACCGGCGATTTCATCGCTTATTTCACCTTTCATTTTAAGGCTAATTAACAGTGCAGAGAGCTCAATATCGCTCATATTCCCTTGCATTATTTGATCAAAAAGTGTTTTTGCTTGTGCATAGCTCAATGATTGCTTGGCAATAACGTGCTCAATAGCCTGTTGAACATTAAGCGAGTTTTGTAATTGTGTAGTCATAATGTTCCCTTTATTTGGCACGCGTTAAATAGGCAACGCTTTGCTGTAGCAGCATAGCGCCATTGGGCGTTAAAATAGATTCTGGGTGGAATTGATAACCCAGCGCAGTGTCTTGATGATGATAAATAGCCATTGGAATATCTTGATACTTTGCAATAACCGCTAAGTTATCAGGTACTTTTGTGGCCATTAATGAGTGATAACGCGCCACTGGTATAGTGCTGCCCATTCCGTTAAACACCGGGTGATCGTCTAACTCAATAATTGATGATTTACCATGTACGGTTTCACCAGCATGACCGATTACTCCGCCATAACTTTGTGTTAGTGCTTGTTGGCCTAAACAAATGCCCAGCATCGGGAATTTACCTTTGCACAAGCTAATCAACTCCATTAGGCAACCCGCATCACTCGGTGCCCCTGGGCCTGGCGATAAAACCAGTAATACCTGCTTATGCTCTGCCTGCATTTTGTTGAATATTACTTCAGCGCTAATGTTATTTCTGTAAACAACTAACTCAGCACCTAGCATTGTTAGTTCATCAACAAGGTTATAGCTAAATGAGTCAAAGTTATCTAAAAAGTAAATTTTAATAGGGTGTGCTTCACTCATTTTATACAGCCTCATATGTCGATTTAATCGCGGTGATCACCGCTTGGGCTTTAGCGCGCGTTTCGTTTGCCTCTGACATTGGGTCTGAATCAAACACAACCCCAGCGCCAGCTTGCACATAGGCAATATTATTTTTAACAAAGGCTGCACGAATAACAATACAGCTGTCCATTGCACCATCACCAGTTAAATAGCCAACTGCGCCGCCATAACTGCCGCGGCGTTTTCCTTCGGTTTGGCGCACAAGCTCTGCAGCCCGTACCTTTGGCGCGCCCACTAATGTGCCCATGTTCATACAGGCTTGATAAGCATGTAGGGCATCTAGTTCAGGTTTTAATTTACCCACCACGCGCGACACTAAGTGCATTACTTGTGAGTAACGGTCTACTTTTAATAGCTCTTTGGCATGGCGCGTACCCGGCACGCTAATGCGGGCTACATCATTACGCGCTAAATCAACCAGCATTAAATGCTCTGCACGTTCTTTTTGATCGTTTCTAAGCTCAAGCTCAATACGGCTATCTAAATCAGGGTTGATTTGTCCATTAGCAAATTTGCCGCGAGGGCGTGTGCCGGCAATCGGATAAACCTCGACCTGTTGAGATTTAACTTCGTATTTAAGCGCAGACTCGGGTGAGGCACCAAATAATGAGAAGTCTTCATCGCGCATATAAAACATGTACGGACTAGGGTTTTGTTTTTTTAGCTGGCTGTAGGCATGTAAAGAGTCAGGACAGGGTAGTGAGAAGGTACGAGAGGGCACCACTTGAAAAATATCGCCATCGACTATGTGTCGCTTGAGCTTAATTACTTGCTGGCAGTATTGCTCATCACTAATATCAACACTCACTGGGCAGTCGCCAGTTTGGCTTGGTGCGCTGAAATCAGCAGCATGGTCGCATAATGTATTCAAGCGCTCTAATTGTTTGCCTACTTCAAAGCAGTTTGCATGTACATCAGGGCCATTAAATACGTTACCAATTAATTCCGTTGTTTGTTTTTGATGATCAATAACAACCAGTGTTTCTGCTAAATAAAAAACATAATCTGGACAGGTGTTTTCCCCGTCGGGTACATCGGTTAGCTGTTCAAAATTAGCCACCATGTCGTAGGCAAATACACCGCCTAAAAACACCGAGAATGGATTGTTAGTGGTACTTTTAATGCTGTTTAAACAGCTGCGTAATGCGCTAAAAGCGTTATCTGCAATCAGCTTACTGGCTTGGTCTATTGTGTCATCTGTTGGGTGATACGCCAGTGTTAGTGTGGTATCGGATAACTGTGATGCGCAGTTTTTTACATTAGCTTGTAAATAGTTGAGTAACTGCTGACCGTTATTTGATAGTGCTGTTACGCTCACTTGATTGCCTTGGCAGACAATACGCAGTGCACAATCAACGAGTATTAAGCTTTTTACGCTATCTTTAGAATCTATCTCTGCAGATTCAAGTAATAGTGAGTTAGGTTTATCAAGTGCGGCATACAATGCAAGTGGGCTACTTATGTAGTCTCGTACTTGCGTTATGCTGGTCACTTCACCTGGTGTTGTTGTTATATGACTAAAAATCAAACCTCATCCCCTAAAAAAATAAAACCCCGCAATGCTAAGCAGTGCGGGGTTTGAATAACGATGTCTAAATTATAGATAGACCATTACCGTCCCGCTATGCCAGGCGCCACCACCAATGATGTGTAAGAGTGTTTACGTTATTCATGTTTTTAATTCCTGTTAATCTTGTATTGCAAAATTTAGTGATAAAAAAACCCGCATGGTAGCGGGTTAGAATTTTTTGTTTAGACACGACAATTCATCACCCTTGATTTTAAGAGTGCCACCACCAAATGATGTTGTGAATTGTATTTTTCATTGTTGTTAATTCTTTAATGTCTAAAAGTGGCTACAGTAAAACGTATCAACTGCTTTTGTGTCAAGTGTTTATTTAAAACAATTTAGTTAAAAAACTTGTTATACTGGGTGAAACACCGTTAAATCCTAAATTTAAGTAGTTTTCATTTGATAAAATACGACCTACATAGTCACACCACGCACTCAGACGGCCACTTAACCGTTGAGGAATTATTAGCGCGAGCAGTCGATAAAAATATTGATGTATTTGCCATTACCGATCACGATACGGTGGCTGCTATCGAACCTGCACAGGCTTTTATCAAACGTGAAAACTTGCCGCTTAAACTTATTAACGGGGTTGAAATATCAACCAAGTGGGAAAGTTTTGAAATTCATATTGTTGGACTAAATATTGATACCAACGATAGTACCTTGCATACATTACTGAGCGAGCAGCAGCAAAAACGCGAAACTCGCGCGATAGAGATTGGTCATCGACTTAATAAAAATGGTTTTGAAGGTATTTACCAACAAGCTCGCGAGCTGGCCGAAAATGCACAAATTACTCGCGCTCACTTTGCCAGAGCATTAATTGAGCGTGGTGTAGCGAAAAACTTTCCAGGGGTATTTAAAAAGTATTTAGGGCGAGGTAAAACCGGTTACGTGCCAAGTAATTGGTGTGATATGCAAACAGCTATTGCAGCGATTCATGCCGCAGGTGGGGTGGCCGTTTTGGCGCACCCAAGTAGCTATAAAATGTCGAACAAGTGGCTACGTAAATTGTTAGTGGAATTTAAATCAGTAGGCGGAGATGCAATGGAAGTTGCTCAGCCGCAGCAGGCGCCAAGTGAACGTCAGTTTTTAGGGCTACTGAGCCAAGAATACGAGCTACTTTGCTCACAAGGCTCTGATTTTCATTTTCCGACTAGCTACTTAGAACTTGGAAAAAATTTATACTTACCTAAAGATTGCCAAGGGGTTTGGCAAACATGGGAAAAGCACGAAGGAGTTGCATTATGAGTCAATTATTTCATATACATCCAGATAATCCACAGCCTAGATTAATTTCTCAAGCTGTTGATATTATTAAACAAGGCGGCGTAGTTGTGTACCCTACAGATTCAGGATACGCGATAGGCTGTAATTTAGGTAATAAGCAAGCTAAAGAGCGCATTGAACGTATTCGTGGTATTGAAAAACATCACAATTTTACTTTGGTATGCCGTGATTTATCTGAGCTGTCTACTTATGCGCGTGTTGATAACCAAATGTTTAGGCTTATTAAAAATAATACCCCAGGGCCTTACACGTTTATTTTTAAAGGTACAAAAGAAGTGCCTAAGCGGTTATTAAACGACAAGAAAAAAACCATAGGCATACGTGTTATAGAGCACCCAATAGCGTGTGCTTTATTAGCCGAGCTGGGTGAGCCATTAATGTCATGCTCACTTATTTTACCGGGGGAAGAGTTTACCCAAGCTGATCCCGATGACATTTTAGAGCGCCTTGATAAACATGTGGATTTAATTATTCATGGTGGGTATTTACCTGAGCAGGCGACTACAGTGATTGATTTATCAGAAGATGATATTCAAATTCTTCGTGTTGGTTGCGGTGATACAACGCCATTTGAATAACAATGAAACAGTCTGAGACGCTATCATCAACACCTGATATGCCAGTGCAGCAAAAGCTGCCTCTGGCATTTTTACATGGTAAAGCCGTTGTTGATAAACCCGAAGATTTATATATCCCTCCTGATGCCCTTGAAGTTATTTTAGAAACCTTTGAAGGGCCTTTGGATCTGCTGCTTTATTTAATTAAAAAACATAAGTTAGATGTTCTTGAGTTGTCAATTTTTAGCATTACTGAGCAGTATGTTAAATATGTAGAAATGATGAGCGAGTTCCAGCTAGAACTCGCTGGCGAATATTTAGTAATGGCGGCATTGCTGGCACAAATTAAATCGCGGCTGTTACTACCTGTTCATGAAGAGTTAGAAGAAGAAGATGATCCTCGTGCCGAACTTATAAAACGCTTACAAGAGTACGAACAATTTAAAAAAGCGGCCGAAAATATAGACAGCCTACCTCGTGTTGGCCGCGATATCTTTATAGCGCAGGCAAGCGTGCCGGAACTAGCAGAAAAAAATCAGCCATTACCTGACCTTGCCATTAAAGACTTATTGTTGGCTTTAAGTGATGTAATGGCGCGTGCAAAAACATTCGAGCATCATTTAATTAGCGCTGAAAGCCTTTCAACGCGTGAACGTATGAGCTTGATTTTAAATACCTTATCCCAATCAAAAGCGCCAGTTGCGTTTACTCAACTATTTACTTTTGAAGAGGGACGCAGTGGGGTTGTTGTTAGTTTTATCGCCATGTTAGAGCTAATAAAAGAGGGCCTGATTGCCTGCTTACAGGTTGAACCTGATAGCCAAATATACGTTTCACTTAACGAGCCTGCTGCTAGCTAATCCCTTCTTAACGTTATTTGCAATTATACTAACCTTATACCCTTTACTGTGCGTATACGCACGATGAGTGTTTGCATATGCTATTTTAATCACCACTTAATCATTATATTGTAGTGCTATTACTAAATTAAAGATTGGCAGTAGGGAATGTTTAAAAACTCAAAAACCGGCTATGGCGTGGTGGCTATATTTTTACACTGGCTAATGGCGCTGACCGTATTTGGTCTGTTTGGTTTAGGTTTATATATGGTTGAGCTAACTTATTATGATAGTTGGTATAAAGGATCATTAGACCTACACAAAAGCATTGGCCTTAGCTTAGCAGCGGTTTTTGTTTTTAGGCTGTTATGGCGACACTTTAGTGTTAAACCAAGTCCGATTGGCAGTAACAAGCAGTTAAATCAATTAGCCCAAACAGCACATGTTTTAATGTACCTGTTTTTACTGATCATTATGGTGTCAGGGTATTTAATTTCGACGGCTGATGGACGACCCATAGAAGTATTTGGCTTTTTTTATGTAAAAGCTATCGACTTTGCGTTTGATTCTCAGGCTGATATAGCCGGGCAAATCCATTTCTATAGCGCATGCTTATTAATTGGATTTGTAGTATTGCACGTGTTAGGTGCGCTAAAACATCACTTTATCGATAAAGATAAAACATTAATTAGAATGATCACATTACAAAAGGATGATTAAAATGAAAAAATTATTTTTAACTTCAGCGTTATCAGCAGCGATGTTTATGACAGCGACCACTGCGAATGCCGCAGATTATGTTATTGACACAAAAGGTGCGCATGCTTTTGTAAACTTTAAGATTAAACATTTAGGCTACAGCTGGCTGCATGGGCGTTTTAATACCTTTGATGGCAAATTTAACTACGATGCTAAAAATCCAAATGCGTCTCAAATTAGTGTAAATATTGATACGGCAAGCCTAGATTCAAATCACGCAGAACGTGATAAACACTTACGTGGTAATGACTTTTTAAACGTAAGCAAATACCCACAGGCAAGCTTTAAGAGTACAGCGATTAAGTTTGACGAAGATGGTGAAGAAGCCACAGTAACCGGTGACTTTACCCTACACGGTGTTACAAAGACAATTACCTTTGAAATAGATAAAATTGGTGAAGGTCAAGATCCATGGGGTGGTTACCGTGTAGGTTTTGAAGGTGAAACCAGCTTAAAACTGGCCGACTACGGCATTGATTACAACTTAGGCCCAGCATCTACCCATGTTGATATTGGTTTATTTATCGAAGGTATTCGCCAGTAAGACTATTTTAAAAAAGCTAAGCGTAATTATTAACACGCTTAGCTTTTTAATATTGTAAATGTGCTTCTAACTTTGGTTTTAAATGACTTGGTAACCACCGGGTTAATACCTGTTTATAGTCTTCAGTTTGCTTAATCAGTTTGAGTTGTTGATTGAGAGTAGCAATATCCTCTGCACCTTGCTCGTTTTTAGTACAGCCAATGTAACCGTAACTTATTTCTGGTGCTTCAGTGAGCATCCGCTGGGTTAAATTATCAGTAAACCCCATTGTTTTAGCTAAATAATAATGTTCACTTGGGTAACCTAATAAAATATCAATTCTTTTGAGATTAAGCATATATGTTAACGTACTGAGGGTATCGCGGGTTGGTCGAATGACCAGATTTATACCGGGTGTGGTGTTGATTATTTTATCAATTTCACTGCCATAGGAGCGATTCATAGATACACCTAAGGTAAGCTTTTTGTTAACTAATAAATTGGTTAATGACACCGGTTTAGCGTCTTCAATCTCAAGCGCACTACTTAGCTTGGTATGCATGGCAATTGATGGCGAAAGCCCTGCTGTAGAGCTTTGATGTGTGAAATAAACACGCTCTTCGCGGTATTTATTCTTATAAAGCGACAATGCACAGGCATTAGATTGTTGGTTAGCAAGTTCTTGAATCACTTTACCTGAGGGTATGATCACTCTTTCAAAGGTAATATGCGACAGCTGCTGTTCTAAAAGCGAAATAATACTTTCATCACGACCTTGAGATTTGTTAGGCCCGCTTATAATGTAGTAGGGTGCAAAGTCATTTGTTAACCATTTTATTGTTCTGGCATCACAGGTTGCGCTCATGCATAAACACAGTAATAGTATTAACCACGTAAACCGCATTGTTGGTACAACTCATAAAGAAAGACTAGCACAAGTGTAGTCAATAATAAGCTAAAAAGTAAAATGCCAGCATAAAGCTGGCATTTAAATTTATTTATAAGTTATTAACTTATCAAAAAATTAACTGGCTTTTAGCCATTTTACAAACTGACGTGCATCGCTTGCTTTTTGAAACAATGCATTTTTCAAACCTTGTGTATCGCTAAAAATTACACGATGTTTGTTAACCGAAATTGATTGCACTGGATGTGCTATTTGGATCATAGATCCGTTATATTTGTATGACATAATAAAACTCACTTTATTTTTGTTATTTATTCTGGGCTTTTTCTTAAAGCACATTACAGATGATAAATAATCTAATTGTGTTTAGCTTCATTACAGTGTTGACGATCTTTATGACACTTTTACGATGATATTAAAAATAAATCATCAAGGTATTAATAGGGGTTCTCGCCGTACAATAACTAAGCTTTTGAATATACGTTTTGCGGGGCTTACTGGATCAGGGTAAAAGGGTTAACCGCGATGGCTTTTTAGGACCGAAGATGAAATATAACTAAAATAATGAGGTAATACAAGCTTTATTTTAATTACTTTAATAATAAAGTCGTGTTTGCTCCTGATTACTAGGCATGCAAAATCAGGAAGTTATTCGTTGTGGTGATATCAATTATAAAAATACAATTACAGACACCTATTAACGAACATGCTTTAATGGCATGTGGCTATTTTCATAGGTTTTAACAATGCAATATCAACATATTACAGTACCAGCAATGGGTGAAAATATACTTATAGATGACCAAGGGCAGTGGCATATACCCGAACAACCGATTATTGCTTACATTGATGGTGATGGTGTAGGGCTTGATGTGATGCCTGTGACACGAAAAGTAGTGGATGCCGCCATCGAGCATAGTTATGGTGCGAGGCGCAAAATTCATTGGATGCAAGTTTATAATGGTGAGCAAGCCGCAAAACTCTATGATGGTGATTGGTTTCCCCAAGAAACGATTAATGCGGTACGAGAATGTAAAATTGCGATTAAAGGTCCTTTGACTACACCGCTTGGAGGTGGGTTTCGCTCACTCAATGTTGCGCTTCGTCATGAAATGGATTTGTTTGTCAATATGCGTACCATTAAAGGCTTTAGCGCGTTACCTTCCCCATTAAAAAATCCCTTTACCACTAATATTACTGTGCTACGTGATAGCAGTGAAGATGTGTATTCGGGTATTGAATGGCAAGCGGGCAGTGTTGAAAGTGAAAAAATGCTCGATTTTTTATGTGAAGAAATGGGCGTAACACGACTAAGATTTACCCAAGAGTGTGGCTTAGGCATTAAAAATATTTCTAAAGAGGGCTCAGAGCGATTAATACGCTATGCAATTAATTATGCCCTTAAAAATGAGAGTGAATCGTTAACCTTAGTACATAAAGGTAATGTCCTTAAATTTACCGACGGCGCATTTAAGCGCTGGGGATTTACGCTTGCTAAACGTGAATACGCTGCCGTTGAGCATGAAAATGGACGCTGGCTTGAAATAAACCGACCTAATTTACCGCCTTTGGTTATTAAAGAAGTCATTGCCGATAACATGCTACAACAGTGTTTAATGAGTCCTGAGCAATTTGATGTGGTGGTCACCACCAATCAAAATGGCGATTATTTAGCTGATATGCTCAGTGCACAAGTAGGGGGGGTAGGCATTATGCCTGCGGCAAACTTAAATAACGAAGTAGCATTTTTTGAACCAACCCATGGCACATTCGAACGAATAGCAGGGCAAGACAAAGCAAATCCCAGTAGTAGCTTATTAAGTGCGGTGTTAATGCTTAAGTTTATGGGATGGAGTGAGGCTGCTTGTTTAATTGAAAACGCGCTTGAAAGCACCTTTGCCAGTGCAGAGGTTACATTTGATTTAGCCCAATCAAATCATAACTCGACAACCTTAAGCTGCAAACAATTTGCAAATAAGGTTATCGAGCACTTTTAGGCGGCTGCATTATTAAGCTGCTGAAGCATTAGCTGTTTGCTCACCATGGACGCAAGGGCAACCAGTAAGCTGTGCGGCTCTGTGGTAAAGCTTATGCGCACTTGGCTCGTTGCAATGTGTACCGCTAAGTGTATCCATCAAGGCAACAACTATAATGGCCGGTACTTGGCAACAGTATTCATCGAGCACAGCTGCGGTTGTTTGTGCATCTACATGACAATGTGGGTGACTTTTATGCTGATACGCATTTAATAAAGTATTTACGTCAAGAATGTCATTTTCTTGATGTTTTGTTTTGCGACAGGTACAACCAAATTCGTCAACTAGTGTTGCAAGTGCTTGATAAACATCTTGTGTTTCAATTGTTATTTTATTGCATAATTGCTGTTCAATAAATTGATGTAAGTTTGCATCAATAAATAATCCATCTTGTTGTGTGAAGCTTGCTGTTGTTTGCATAATTATTACTCTTTGTTTGTTGGCTTAACTTCACTCTAGCGCTAAGTGTAATATTAATGAAATTGTTGTTTTCAATAACTGATATTGATTTTATCAATATTAAAGTTCCTATCTATCCATTACAGTATTTGCAAACGCCAATAACTCACGTCTAAGCCACTGATGTGCTGGTGTATGGTGTAATAAGGGGCTCCATATCATTTTTATTTCTATCGGTACGATTTGAAATGGCACAGGGCTGATCACTAAATTGGTATGGCTGGTCAAAAGTTTTGCTTGGCGACGCGGTAACGTTGCTATGAGTTGCTCTGATTGGCAAAGTAAACTGGCAATCATATAATGACGGGTAAAAACACGTATTTTACGGGTTTGCTCTAATTGCCATAATGCTTCATCGACCCAGCCTAATTTTTGTTTACCTGATTTATTGGTCACAGCGGGTTCGGGGCCCCAGCCGGCTCGATTAACCCAAATATGCTCACTTTTTAAGTATTGGTCTAAGTTTGCATCGTTTAAAAATGGATTATGTGGATGGGTTAAACAACAATAGTTATCTCGCCATACAGTAGCTTGGTGAAAAGAACGGGGCAAGCCATTAAAGCGGTTAATGGCTAAATCAATGGTACCTTTTTCCATATCTTGTAGATTAACATCACTGGGGCTTAGCACATCAAAGTCAATACCCGGATTTTTAGCTAATTGCGCACAAATAAATGGGGCAATGAGTGTCGACTCTAAATAATCGTTTGCCATAATACGAAATGTAATGTGCGCAGTGACTGGATCAAACAGCTCACTGGGTTGAGTGATCTCTTCGGCCATTTTGAGCAAAGCTTCAATTTCTGGTTTAAGGGCAAGCGCTTTAGCTGTTGGGGTCATGGAGCCTGCTGCACGAACAAGCAAAGGATCGTCAAATAAGTCTCTTAGGCGTTTTAACGCATTGCTCATAGCCGGCTGTGTTAATGCAAGTTTATTGGCCGCTTTAGACACACTTTTTTCATCTATTAATACATTTAAATAGACGAGTAGGTTGAGATCGACATTTCTTATATTCATATGATCAATTTTATTTATTTGCTGTATTAATTATCTAAATTAAAGCGTGCTTGCTAAGGTGTAAACCTCTTATAAAAAATAATCAGCATAATTGCTAAAAATAGAAGCGCCTATACTATGCCTAGCACGTCGTTAACGTCTACCCACAATCCTATACAAGAACTCATAGCCACTAAGTTAGCACGCGCTGTATTTGCTGGCTTTGAAGCTATGTTTGCACAGTTTTTAAATATTACCTTAGGGGCACAAAGTCGCTTTGAACAGCGCCAATATCATGAGGTGCAGGCGGCAATGCGAGCGCGCTTGCAAGTGTATGAGCGTCAAGTAAAGCAGGTGAGTGAGGCCGTTAAAGTGATTGCCTATGATGAATTAAACTGTCCACAAACATGGCAACGTGCAAAAAATATTTATGGCGAAATGGTTAAAGAGCATGAAAACCAGCCAATTGCACATACGTTTTTTAATTCTACTTTTGGCGCAATTTGGGATGATAAAAAAATTCGTACGGTGCATTTATTTGTCTTAAAAGCAAAGTACCGGGGGCAACCACGCTCTTATGAAGGGTTAGTGAGTCGTATTTCCTTAAAAGAAGGGTTTGACAGCGCAGTTAAAACTTTAGTTAATGAACAAGTGTTTAGAGTGCCATTTAAAAGTTTAAACGAGGACTTAGCTAAACTACAAGCAACGTTAACCCAAGGGGCGCAGCAACAATGCCGACAAGTGTATGAGCTAATAAGTTTAAATGACGGCTATATTGAGTACGCTAACTCACACTTTTACCGAAATAAAGCGTGTTATGTAATAGGGCGATGTATTGCTAAAAATGGCGACAATATGCCCTTTGCAATTGCCATTTTAAATACTCCAGACGGGCTTACAATTGATGCTGTGATGATGGGCGCTGATCAACTGAGTTTATTATTTGGCTTTGCGCGCACGTACTTTATGGTAGATACCGACCAACCCGCTCGGTATGTAGATTACTTAAGTGTGTTAATGCCTCACAAACAACGGTTTGAATTGTTTAATGCGATAGGTTTTATTAAACATGCGAAAACAGAATTTTATCGCTATAAGGTGGATACGACTAAAAGTAGCCCCGAGCAATATAAATATCATTTAGCGCCAGGTACACCCGGTATGGTGATGCTGGTTTTTACAATTGATGGCTTAGACTATGTGTACAAAGTAATAAAAGATAAATTTAGTGCACCAAAAACAGCGACAAAACAGCAGGTAAAAGATAAATATAACTTTGTAAAACAGGCTGATAGAGTAGGGCGATTAGTTGATACTCATGAATTTAGATACCTAGCCTTTGATTTAAGTCGTTTTAGTGATGAACTGCTTACTGAAATGAAAAAACACATTGGTGATAGCTTAATTATTTCGGGCAAAGCGTTAATACTCAAACATGTTTATGTTGAGCGAAAAATGACACCGCTTAATTTATATATTAATCAATGTACTAGTAAATCACTGCAGCAGGTGATGGTTGACTATGGTAAAGCCATTAAAGAGCTTGCCAGTGCTAATATTTTTGCCGGTGACATGCTAATGAAAAACTTTGGAGTAACGCGTTGGGGCCGAGTGGTATTTTATGATTACGATGAAATTTGCCCTCTCACTGATTGTAATTTTAGAGAAGTGCCAAATACTGACAACGCGTTAGAGGAATTAAGCTCACATTCTTATTTTGACATAGAACAAAATGATATATTCCCTAGTCAATTTAAGGTGTTTTTTAGTGCCAGTATCTGCGCATTTAGCCACTTTAATCGTGAGCATAGTGACTTATTTACGGCAAAGTACTGGCAAATGACTCAGCAAGGTATTGAGCAAGGTCAGCTTCCTGATGTATATCCTTATAAACAAAGCTGGCGCTTTAATAATTTATAGTTTTGTTTATCTGTCAAGGTTAAATTTGAAGTCGTGTTTTTAGGCAAGGCTTCCCCAGCAATTGCTGATAACGCAGCATAAATGCAGAACATGCACTGCCCAACGAGTTCGGCCTAAATTGAACAAAGGTTAGTCCACAAAGGCCAATAGACTGATTAAATCAGCACTGAATTTTTGTGCTTAAGGCGCTGCTAACACCAAAAGGAGTATTATGAAGTTTATATTAGTTGGCTTTGCTTTTTTGTTAGGCTCTGTGTTTGCCAGTGCTAAAACCCCGAGGTTACATCAATAAAATTAATAACCGCTACACACTTTAATCATATTACACAGAAAATAACGAGTTAGTTATGGCCGAAGTATGGCGAAAATCAAATAGAATAAAATACGAGGAGATTTATGCAGTACATTTCACATCAAGATCAGCAGTTAGCGTTTGAACAAACCGATAAGCCTAAGATTAGCAGTAATGAAGTACTGGTAAAAGTGGCGGCGATTGGTGTTAACCGCGCTGATTGTATGCAGCGTCAAGGTAAATATCCGGCTCCTGAAGGCGATAGCCCTATATTGGGACTTGAATGCGCAGGCACTGTGTGTGAGCTTGGCAGTGAGGTAGACCCTAAATGGCAAGATAAGCGTATTTTTACTCTATGTGCCGGTGGTGCGTACAGTGAATATGTCGCGGTAGATGCGCAGCAATTAATGGAATTGCCAGATCATATTTCTATGGCACAAGGTGCTGCTATTAGTGAAGTGTATTTGACTGCCTTTGGCGCACTCTTTGAGTTAGGAAAACTACAATCAGGGCAAACGGCGCTTATTCATGCTGGTGCCAGTGGCGTAGGTGGAGCGGCTATTCAAATGGCAAAAAGTGCTGGTGCACAGGTGGTAATAACAGCAGGGTCTGATGAAAAATGTGAACACGCTAAAAGCTTAGGTGCTGACCACGTGATTAATTATAAAACCACTGACTTTGTAGAATATATGAAGGCACATAACTTAAGTGCAAACGCAATAGTCGATCCGGTTTCTGGCCGCTATTTGAATAAAAATGCCAAAGTGGCCGCAATGGATTGTCAGATTGTGATGCTCGCATTTTTAGATAGTCGCTTTGCCGAAGTCGATTTTGCACGCTTATTACAAAAGCGCATTTCGTTTCATGCCTCCACATTACGTAATCGCAGTATTGCGTTTAAACGTGCGTTAAAAGATGCATTTGTAGCGCGCTTTTATGATGATATTGCCAATCAAAAGTATGACTTTAATATTTATAAAACCATGCCATGGCAACAAGCTAGTGAGGCACATGCCATTTTAGAGGGTAATGAAAACTCAGGTAAAGTTGTATTGTTGGTAGAGTGAAACAAGTAATGCCACAGGGATTAATATTGTTAATCCCTCTATGAAGTCATATACTTTAAAAAACTATTTCGATTTTAAGGTTAATAATGAATCCAATTATTGCAATATTAAAAGAGCACAATGTCAGCGATGAAAAAGTAGCGGTATTATTTGAAGCATTTACCCAAAACCCAATGACGGCTATGGCTTTAGTACAAGAGCTGGGTATTCCACCAGAAAAACTTCAGCAATTGATGGCGGTAGTAATGACCCAACCTCATTTAATTAAAGAAGCAACGGATGAATTAGGTTTAGATTTTGCAAAAGTACAAGAAGCGAAAGACAAATTAAACCAGCAGTAAACTATCTTTAGAGACATGTTTTATGCATGTCTCTATCCTTAAACATGTTTTGTTACACAGTCCTTTGAACGGCTCTGCATTTATACAGTCAAATAAATACTTAACCTATAGCAGAGACAAAACATCAAGCGACTTTATAAATTTTTGAAAAATAACCTTCTTAAGGGCCTGTTAACCTTTCAAGGTTGAATTTGCAGTAGTCTGTTTGGTATTTAAGCAAGGTTGAGCCTATGTGGTGTGGTTATTCCCCATAAATAGGCGATAACGTAGCATCAATGCCAAACAGGCATTGCCCAAAGGGTTCTTCCAAGGGGCGATTGACTCTTTGTTGCCTACATGGATGGTGGTAAGAGACGTGAGCAGGACGCGGAAGCTTTACTCGGCTTTTACTTAGCCCACTAGGTTATAAACCTTTTGGGGCGATTAAATCGCCCCTTGTTTGAATAAATTCCAATCCACAAAGATCAACAGCACCTAGTACAAAGAGAGGTTAGTAAAATAAATTAACAACTTGTGCTTGTAATAGTGAGCGGAGTTAGTATTTTACTCCGCTGTGGAGGTTGGATTGTTACTCTTTTGGCAACAAAACAGTATCAATGACAAGAATCACGCCGTTACTCGCTTTTACATCTGCCATTACTACGTTGGCATTGTTGATCATAACAGAGCCATCATTGGCGGTAACATTCACAGACTGACCTTGTACGGTCGTTGCGCTGTCTAATTTTACAACGTCTGCAGCCATTACTTTACCTGATACCACATGGTAGGTAAGAATTGCAATTAACTTGTCTTTATTTTCGCTCTTAAGAAGGTTTTCAAAGGTACCTGCTGGTAGTTTAGCAAATGCTTCATCAGTTGGCGCAAATACAGTAAAAGGGCCATCTCCTTTTAACGTATCAACGAGGCCTGCCGCTTTGACAGCTGCAACGAGTGTTGAAAAAGAACCATTGGCAGCAGCTACATCAACGATATCTTTTTTCATACCATGGTGATCGGCATGAGCTGCTGAAGATAGGGTTAAACTTGCTAATACAAAAGTCAGAACAGACGCTATTTTCTTAAACATGTTACTTTCCTTTAAATTGATTAGTTGTCGGTTAAATATTACGCAGGGTTGCTAGCTTACGATCATTTTTTAAAAAAGGGTGGGTCATTGCCTTATCCCAATAAAGGTATTTAATAAAAAGCAAAGCCAGCTATTAACCCTCCTAGTGAAAGCTTTTATGAGTAAACACGGTCTGTTTATTTTCAATTTTTTATATCCAGTTCAGCGATATAACGTCATTAATTAACAATAGAAAATAAACCATGAAAAAACGGGCTATTTTTACAGCGCTCATTGCATCACTTTCTTCATTAGCGTCTGTTGTTGGACAAACTGAAATGCAGATAAATACTCATAATCAACAGCTTGAAAATGTGGCTATGATGGCACAATTAACGGGTGAAATGGCACAGCGTATAGTCAATGCAGCGTCTGCAGCGGCGCACAAAGACAATTTAGCTGTATCAATAACCGTTGTGGATGCATCTGGGCAAACGTTGGCGGTACTTCGCGATCATCGTGCCGGTGTTCATACTATTCGTGCCAGTTATAAAAAAGCCTATACCGCCAATTCGCAAAAGCGAGAAACCGCAGTTATAGCAAAAGGCATAAAAGAGGGCACTATTCCAGCAGACCTTCGTTATTTAGATGAAAACATTTTAATATTGGATGGCGGGGTGCCTATTTATATTAACGATACTGTGGTGGGGGCTGTGGGAGTTGGCGGTGCTCATGGCAGTGAGGATGTACGTGTTGCAAAAGCAGGGATCAAAGCGTTATGGTTAGCGCAGTAGAAAAACAGATCACGTTACTAAATATCCCCAAAAGTGATAGTAAAGGAGTTTACAGATTATGAACGAGACTGATTTAGAGCACTTAAAACGCACCGTAGCGCTAGCTAAAGAGGCGTTAGAAGCAGGAGATGAACCGTTTGGCTCTGTGCTTGTTGATGCTGAAGGAAATGTATGTATGGAAGATCGTAACCGTGTTGCGAGTGGCGATCATACACGTCATCCTGAGTTTGAAATTGCTCGTTGGGCAGCAAATAATATGACCCCTGAGCAACGCGCTGGGGCTACTGTGTATACCTCTGGGGAACATTGCCCTATGTGCGCCGCAGCACACGCATGGGTAGGTTTAGGGCGAATTATGTATGTGAGTTCATCTGCGCAATTAACTAGCTGGCTTAGCGAGCTCAAAATGACTAAGTCGCCGGTTAACCCGTTACCTATTGAAGCGGTTGCTCCTAATGTCGCTGTTTATGGGCCCGTACCAGCACTTGTTGAGCAGGTTCACGCCCTACATCGTCAATTCCACCAAGCAGATTAACAGCACAGCAGCGCATGGTATTTAGACTAAAGCGACTACCTGCTATAGTTAACGGTAGTCACTTTTATTAAACGCAGCACAAGGGATTATTATGATCGTTAACCTGTTCGATAAGTTAATATTTGCTTGCGCTTTTATTGTTTCATTGCAACTACCGCAGCTGAGTGATCATTACCAACAACATTTAGCGGGCTTATACCATGCAACAAAATGGCAAGTCGACGGCTATGCAAAAACGGCCAAGCAATATAACTTTTCTAGCACGCAAGCGATGATAAACCGCCACTTAGCTAACGCTGAACCTAGCGTTAGAGCCGATGCAAATCAAAAACAGCAAACATTACTGCAATTTGCCGATTTAAAAAAAGGGATGGCTATTTTTGATCAAGGAAATCTACTGCAAAAAATGCTGTATATGTTCTCCCTTGAGCGCGTTGACAGATTACAAAATACACTTGATAACTTTAAGTTAGGTATCCCTTTAACCGCGAGTGCAGTGTTGTTTGCATTGGTATTAGCTATTTTATTAAATCAATTACTTATGCTGCCACATACTTTATATGTTAGGCGTAAAAAGCGTATTGCATCCGATGCAGTAAAATTTAATAGCTGATCTTCAATGAGTTATCATTGGTGATTTTCACTGGCCCTTTTAACAACAAATGCGCCACGAATGTCACCCAGTTTAAAATCAGTTGCCTGATCATTAGGGTACAAAGTCGCTATTTTTTTAGAAACTGTGGGGTCAATCTGACTGCCATGACACGCTAAACACGCTTTTTGAGTAGGAATCGCTTTTACAAAATACCAGCCATCCGGTCTTTGCTCTTGATATTCTATGCTTGCTACCGGCTCGCCATTGAGCTTACGTTGTTCAAAGTTTAATAAAACATTTTTGAGCCATGCATCGGGTTGATTATCTGAGTTACGAGTTTTCAAAGCACTGCGGCTAATTTGCCAAGGACTGTTGCTGTGTTGTGAAGCAATAGCGGGTGCCGTTGTATTACATACGCTAATTGCTGCTAATGAACCGCTTTGCTTCATAGTACTAACCAGCACCTGTTTTAAATCACTTGAAAATGCCTTAATGGTTTGTCGTGCCTCGTCGGTATTGCCAGCAAAAGCAGCGGATGAAAGAAATAAACTGGAAAAAAGCAAAATAATGCGCATAATACACCTCTAAATATTAGAAGGTCCTAATATACAGGGTGTCAGGTGTTTTTCAAGTAAATCGTTTAGCGTTTAAGCACTTTTTTACTTAAGGCACCGCGCCTAAAATCGATAAACAGTTTCAAGAGAAAAGATATGCACAATAAGCACGGTGAGAGTAAAATAATAAACCAACAAAATAACCATGATGCTGGTGGACTTAATGCACAAGATCCATTAGCCGCTATTAAAGCAATTCGACTCGAACAGTTAGCGCAATGTCGGCTTAAAATACAAAAAGAAATGCAGCACATGCAAAACAAAAAATAGCCTTGGACGATAAAAACTTGCTAAGTTAACGTTATTAATTTTAAAGGTTGGATAGTGCAATTAATCCGTTATCTATAAAACATCCGCATCAAATTATTACTTTTATAGCTTGGCTGTGCGCTTTAGCTGTGATGTTAATAGGGCTACTTGCGCCTGAAAATAAACGTGTTTTAATGCTGTTGACTCTGAGTTCGCTCTGCTTACTTATGTTTAATAGTGTAACGATGTCAGCTTGGGTATTTAAACGTTTTAAAGACCAACAATTACGCTTTATTGCTCTTTTAGGCTGTGGCGCTTTTCTGTTGTGTATCGCGGGTGATGTGGTTAATTTTAATTTACCCCAACACTATTATCGCTATAGTACCTTGATAAAACATGATTACTTAGTGGATTCAATCTTATTTTTTGCACCTGGTTACAGCCTTTTATTTATAGCCTGTGTGTTAGCTTTTAATATAAAACGCCGGGTGTCGCTTATAAAAAGTGCACTTTTTTTTGTTGTTGTGTTGGTGCTAAGTAGTGCGTCGTTCTCTTCTATGTATCTTGAGGGGGCAGGAGATACTATTTTAGCTATGACAGGGGTTTATAGCTTAGTGATAACGGCTGTTGGACTTATGGGTCTGGTATTAGTTGTTGCCTATGGTGCGATTAACGCGCCCAAACCAATAGTGTGGGTGAGCTTAGGGCTTTCTCTTGCTGCATTGGCTGATGCTATTATTGGTGCTTTTTGGATTTATGGTAATCAGGGGCAAGGCTTTTACCCTCAAGTGCGCTATATAAACTGGTTTGTGTATATTAGCTCGCAAAGCTTGGTGATTCACTTAGCAAAAGTTGTTGCAGTAATACAAAATCGCAATAATGCTTAATCATTTTGAGGGAGCAAACCAGAGAATAGCAGCGTTAAAAATTCTCATTAGAATAGCTAAATAACAGATGAAAAAAAAGCCGCTAAATATTAGCGGCTTTAAGCGATAATAATTACATTACGCGCATACCCGGCTCAGAGCCGTCGTCTGGGTTAAGAATGTAAATTTCTTTACCACCAGGGCCTGCAGCAAGTACCATGCCTTCAGACATTCCAAAACGCATTTTACGTGGTTTGAGGTTAGCAACCATTACCGTTAATTTACCTTCAATGTCTTCTGGCGCGTAAGCCGATTTAATTCCAGCAAACACTTGGCGAGTTTCACCGCCTAAATCAAGGGTTAATTTAAGCAGCTTGTCAGCGCCTTCTACGTGCTCTGCTTTGGCAATTTTAGCAACACGCAGGTCTACCTTTGCAAAGTCATCAAACTCAATCTCTTCGCTAATAGGCTCTTTCGCAAGCGGGCTATTAGGATCGATTTTGTCTTTTTCAGCAACTAAACTTTCTTTTGATTCTTCAACCATTTTATTCACTTTATCCATTTCTACACGTTGCATTAACGGCTTAAATTTATTGATAGGGTGGTTTACTAACGCTGTTTGCGCACCCTGCCAAGATAATTCATCATTTAAAAAGGCTTCAACATTACTTGCCATGCCTGGTAACACTGGTTTTAAGTAAGTGATCAACACGCGAAATAGGTTAAGTCCTAGTGAACAAACCTGATGCGCTTCTTCTTGCTTTGACTCATCTTTAATAAGCACCCAAGGCGCGGCATTATCAATGAACTGGTTTGCTTTATCAGCAAGTGCCATGATTTCACGAATTGCGCGGCTGTATTCACGGTTCTCGTAATATTCGGTGATTGTCGCTGATGCGTTCTGGAATTCTGCAAGCAATTGAGGTTGCATAACTGTATTGCTCAGCTTACCGTCGAACTTTTTAGTAATAAAACCAGCACAACGACTGGCAATATTCACTACTTTACCCACTAAGTCTGAGTTTACACGTTGTGCAAAATCTTCAAGGTTTAAATCTAAATCGGTAATGCCACTATTAAGTTTAGCTGCGTAGTAGTAACGTAAAAATTCTGGGTCTAGGTTATCTAAATAAGTACGCGCTTTAATAAACGTGCCTTTTGATTTAGACATTTTTGCGCCATTGACCGTAACAAAACCATGGGCGAATACGTTAGTTGGCTTTCTAAATTGAGCGCCTTCTAACATAGCAGGCCAAAATAGACTGTGGAAATAGATGATGTCTTTACCAATAAAGTGATAAAGCTCAGCGTCTGAACCTTCTTGCCAAAATGCATCAAAGTCGATGCCCTGTTTATCACATAAGTTTTTAAAGCTCGCCATATAACCAATAGGCGCATCTAGCCATACGTAAAAGTATTTACCTGGTGCGTTTGGAATTTCAAAACCAAAATAAGGTGCATCACGGCTAATGTCCCACTGCTGGAGACCATCGGCAAACCACTCATCTAACTTGTTGGCCATTTCTTGTTGAATTGTACCAGAGTGTAGCCATTCTTTTAGCATGCCTTCAAAGGCGGGTAAATCAAAAAAGTAATGCTCAGAGTCTTTTAAAATAGGTTCAGCACCTGACATAACAGAGCGTGGGTTAATCAGCTCGGTTGGGCTGTAGGTTGCGCCACAGGCATCACAGCTATCCCCGTTTTGATCTTCCGATTTACAGGTAGGGCATGTGCCGGTGACAAAGCGATCTGGCAGAAAAATGCCTTTTTCTGGATCGAATAACTGTGAAATAGTGTGCTTTTTAATATGACCTGCATCGTTAAGGCGATTATAAATAAGCTCACTAAATTCTTTATTCTCTTGGCTATGGGTACTGTGGTAATTATCAAATTTGATATTAAAATCAGCAAAGTCGCGTTGGCGCTCGATGCTAACGTTTTTTACCATTTCCTCAGGCGTGATCCCTTGCTTTTGCGCATTAAGCATAATAGGTGTGCCATGAGCATCATCGGCGCACACATAGTACGCTTCGTGGCCTTGTAGTTTTTGAAAACGCGACCAAATATCAGTTTGAATATACTCTAATAAATGCCCTAAATGGGTAGGGCCATTGGCATAAGGTAATGCGCTAGTAATCAGGATCTTTCGCTGTGCCATAATCATTCCGAATTAAGCGTTCCTAGTCAGGAACAGATGAAAATTATTACATTATCGGTAAGCAAAGTGATAACAGAGCACACTGCTTATCGATATTTACTAATTGACTGGTGTTAATGCCCTGAATGTTACATAATTCCGTGGCACTTTTCATCAAAGAAACGCTATTTTATTGCTATGTTTGGACTGTCGAAACTATTCTCTGCAAAATCGGTGCAAAAACAACCGATTATTTCTGCTCTAGCGGCCTATCGCAGTGCCGCTTTCGCTGTGGGTATTGAGCAAGATTTCATTGCTGATATCACTCAAAACACTGATAAATCAATTACGGTTAAACTCAATCTCCCTTTTGCGGCGCAATCTGAAATGCCGCATGTGGCTCAATTTTTGACTGAGCGTTTAAAGATTGATGTAAACGTAACGGCTAGTGTTCACCTTAAAGAGGCTGCGAAATTTAAAGCCATTAAACATATTGTTTTAGTCGCCTCAGGAAAAGGTGGGGTGGGTAAATCTACTACGGCTGTAAATCTTGCGGGCTCGCTTAAAAATGAAGGCGCAAAAGTAGGCATACTGGATGCCGACATTTATGGTCCGTCAATTCCTATGTTGTTAGGATTAGTTGGCTGTGAGCCGGTTACAAAAGACAATAAACAATTACAACCGTTTGATGCCAATGGTATTAAAGCGCAATCTATCGGTTTTTTAGTCCCCAGCGATGATGCCACCGTATGGCGCGGTCCAATGGCCTCTGGCGCGCTTAGTCAACTTTTAAATGAAACCGATTGGGGTGAACTTGATTATTTAATTGTAGATATGCCGCCAGGTACCGGTGATATTCAATTAACCATGAGCCAAAAAGTGCCAGCCAGTGGCACCGTGATTGTCACGACGCCACAAGACTTAGCGCTTGCTGATGCGCAAAAGGGTATTGCTATGTTTAATAAAGTAAATGTGCCAGTGCTCGGTTTGATTGAAAATATGAGCCATTACATTTGTGGGCATTGCGGCGAGGCCAACCATGTATTTGGTAAAGACGGTGCACAAAAATTAGCCCTTAAGTATGGTGTGCCTGTGCTTTCGCATATTCCGCTTGCGATTGATATCAGAGAATCCTCTGAGCAAGGTAAGTTGATTGCCGATGATACAGATGCGGTTATTAGCAAAACTTACAGCGCGGCCGCACGATTGATTGCCAGCACGCTTTACTATCAACAACATCACAACGCGATTGACGTTGTGATTACGGAAGATTAAAAATGAGACTTTCAGATACACATATTAAAGAATACTTAAACGATGGGCGCATTGTTATCGAGCCCGCGCCAACGAGTGAAATGATTTCAGGGGTTACCGCTGATCTTCGCTTAGGTAATAAGTTTAGAACATTTCATGCCCATAATGCCGCTTATGTTGATTTAAGTGGTCCAAAAGATCAGCTTAATAAAGCGTTAGAATCAATCATGAGCGACGAAATTGTATTAGCTGAAGGCGAAGCGTTTTTTCTACATCCTGGCGAGCTTGCGTTGGCAATAACCTATGAAAAAGTAACCCTACCTGCAGACATTGTTGGTTGGTTAGACGGGCGTTCATCGCTGGCACGTTTGGGTTTAATGGTGCATGTTACAGCACACAGAATCGATCCTGGTTGGAGTGGTAATATTGTTTTAGAGTTTTATAACTCTGGTAAGCTGCCGCTTGCGCTCAGACCTATGATGAAAATTGGCGCAATGAGTTTTGAAACACTTACCGGTCCGTGTGAAAGCCCTTATAACACCCGCATTGATGCAAAATATAAAGATCAGAATAGTGCGGTAGCAAGCCGTATCAGTGACGATAAATAACTAAGCTAAACAATAGCTTATTTTTCTAGTTGATGAAGCGCATAACCTAATAGTTGAAAATAATGGTTAAGCGCTTCATTGGCGTGTAACGTGTGCTTTAGCTCAGGATAAATTAAGTTATTATTACTCAAACCGCCGACTAAGAAACTGTTTTTGATTGTTTGATGCTCGTTGATACAGGCTTCAAAACACCGAGCAGCAAGCTCCTCTGGCATACTCATATACTGCTGATTATGCGCTTTATCAAACGCAATGCATTTATTTACAAATTCATTGGCATGTTCACCGCTTTGCTCTAAAAACACCTCTTTATAAAATTCATTAAGTGCATCATTAAGTGGATGGCTTAAGTCGGGAGAGTGTGATAACCATAACTTAGAAGCGAAACCAAAGCGGGTTTTTGATTTAAACAAATGCTCACTAATATGATGATCAAAAGCATGAAACCATTCATGGGCTAAAGCGCCACCGCCTGCATTTTTAGCCAGTGCTAAGGTTTGGTCATACGCATTATAATGTGCTTGCACGCCTTTTTGTCCACCGTGACCAAAAGCGAAATTAAGTTTGCCACGAAGGCCAATGGCAGTGGGTGGTAAATGCAAAATCTGCGCTAAATCAGCCAGCGCATCATAAATTAAGTTGGCACTAATAAAGCGCTCTTCTTTAGTAACCCATTTACCAACCACCATAGAACGAAAACCAAAAGTGGTTCTTATATCACTAAAATCGACTTGATCGTCAAAACGATAGTCGGGGCCTTGGCGAGAAAATCCGCGTTTTAATCGAGATGTGGTATTACGCATCGGTTATTTTATTTCAGCTCATACATTACAAGTAACGTGCTTTTACGTGAGCGGGCATGTGTTGGGTTTGTTTTTTTATTAATTCCTCTAATAAACCATACAAGGGCGCAGGGTTTAGTGCTTCTATGAGCCATAAACTATGTGCTACTGCTTCTAGTGTCGATAAACTATCTGCTCTAGGGGCTTTACGAATAGCATAACGGTTGGTGGGAATATTGCTAAAGCTTACCGTTTTAAACTGTTGTAATAACGGGGTTAATTGCAAAATTTTAAAGGCTTTATTCCATGTACCATCAATCACAATTAAATGCGTAATCTCTTGAAGGTTTTCTTTACTATTCGGTCGGTCTAATTTTACGGCGCTCTCGCTTGGGTAGAGTAATACGCTCGATTCAATAGGCAGGTTCTGTAAAAAGGCGAAGTCCTGATTATTTTCGCCTCTAATAATTTTACAGTGGGTTAAACCCAAAGCTAATAGCTGCGCCGTATTTTTGCTAACTTTTGCTTCACTGGGGTGCTGCAAAATAATAACCTGTGTTTGGTTATTAACACGGGTAATTGCGCTGCAAATACAAGTACTTAGCGAAAAGTTACACTGTTTACAAAGAGGACGTGCCATTGAATACACTATTTCGTTGGTACATTTGCCGTAATTATACATTTTTGCACTAATAAAGTTGGTTTTTTTTGTGCTTAGATATAGAGTAAGGGATAAGAAGAAAATCGATGGACCGTATTGAAAGGCATGAATATGACAGAGATAAATATTGACGAATCCGCTTTAGAAAGTATGGAATCGCTATTAGGTGAACAATTTCCAGAGACACTGGAATTTTGTTGTGCGGAATTTGAGCGGTTGGGTAACGAAGCAATTGCTGCGCTTGGGCAAGATAAAGAGGCCGCTATTCGCCACTCTCATAGCCTTAAATCAAACGCCGCTCAATTTGGTGCGGCAAGTTTAGCCGAAGTTGCCCGTTTAATTGAATATAATTTAAATAATGGGAATGACGAACAGGCTGTTGATGCAGCCGATGGATTAATGGCGCAAGTTACTGGCTCACAAGCAAAACTAAATGCATGGTTAGCTGAGCGCTAAACGTGTTTCAACAGTAATAAAAAAGAGTGTTAACGTGAATTTTTTTCAGTTTTAAGCGCTTAATTTTTCTAGTAATTCACGGCTTTACTGAGTTAGTCTAATGATTAACTTGCTCTTTAGAGGTAACAATGTCAGAAATAAAAAAGAGTCATAAATTAGACGGCGTCTGTTATGACATCCGAGGTCCCGTTTTAGTGCAAGCTAAAAAAATGGAGGATGAGGGCCAAAAAGTATTAAAGCTTAATATAGGCAACCCCGCCGCATTTGGCTTTGATATGCCAGAAGATATGCATCGCGATATCATTCGTAATTTATATTCAGCTCAAGGATACTGTGACTCTAAAGGTCTTTATTCTGCGCGTGTTGCTATTTATCAGCACTACCAACAGCGTGGCTTACACAATTTAGACGTTGATAATATTTACATTGGCAACGGTGTGAGTGAGCTTATCCAAATGGTTACTCAAGCACTGTTGAATAATGATGATGAAGTGTTAATTCCTGCCCCAGATTATCCGCTTTGGACTGCCTCGGTAAAATTAGCAGGTGGTAATCCGGTTCACTACTTGTGTGATGAAGAGCAAGATTGGTTTCCTGACATTGATGATATTAAGAGTAAAATCACCTCTAAAACAAAAGCATTAGTGCTGATTAATCCCAACAACCCAACCGGGGCTGTGTACAGTGACGCTTTACTTGAAGAATTGATCAATATTGCTCGAGAGCACAAGCTTTTGCTGTTAAGCGATGAAATATACGAGAAAATTCTATACGACGGCGTTACCCATACTTCTATTGGTTCATTATGCGATGATCTCCCTATCATCACCTTTAATGGCTTAGCTAAAACATACCGTGCTGCTGGGCTGAGAATGGGCTGGATGGTGCTAAGTGGCCGCACCGCATTAATGACAGATTTAATTAAAGGCTTAGATATTCTTGCCTCAATGCGTCTTTGTGCCAATGTGCCTGCACAATATGCAATTCAGCAAGCATTGGGTGGCGTTCAGTCAATTGATAGCTTAATTGACCCCGGTGGGCGTTTATATGTGCAACGAGATATTGCTTGGCGCGGCTTAAATGCTATTGATGGAATTAGTTGTAAAAAGCCTAAAGGGGCGCTTTATGCTTTCCCTAAAGTGGATACCGCTAAATTCAATATTAAAAGCGATGAACAAATGATGTTTGATTTGTTAAAAGCAGAAAAAATATTGTTAGTACATGGGCGCGCCTTTAACTGGCCAGAGCCTGATCATTTTAGATTGGTGTTTTTACCTAATAAAGATGATTTATCGAGTGCAATGATGAAAATGCAGCGTTTTTTCAAAGATTACCGACAAGAATAAAGAAAAAAACGAGCCAAGTGGCTCGTTTTTTCGTTAATGCACTAAAGTAAATGGTCGTGTTTCAAAGCATGCAATAGGGCACTGCATACGTTGCCTTGGGATACCTGCTTCCATAAAGACGTGGCCTTGCTGAATAAACCCATTATTTTTGAATCGTTCTACTTCGTTTAAAATACAATTAATACTGATTGCTTCAATACCTTGCTCCGCTGCTAACTTAACAATGAAATTAAGCAGTGACTTATAAACATTGCGGTTGCGATGCTGCGGCAATACGGCGATTCTACCAATTAAACCATCATTACATAATCGACCTGTGGAAACAGGTGAGTGCATATTATCGGTGACCAGAATATGTTGAGCGAGTGCATCTAAGTTATCAAACTCAATACGTTTAGGAATATGTAACTCATATACAAACACTCGCTCCCTTATATGTTGCAGTTGACTTTTTTCACTTTGCCAATCAACTTTGTCAACGGTATAAACCATGACCTCCTCCTAGCTAAACCAAATACCCTCATTAACCAGTGTAGTAAAAGTTTCGATAAAATCTAGGCTAGGTGTGGTTGCATTAAGCACGCTACTATCAAATTCAATAAAATCAGTAAGCTGTTTTACCGCTTCTAAATCAGATAAGGGTAAAGCGTAGTTTTCGCCATTGATACTCAGAAGTAGCTCTGCATCCATACATTGATAAATAGCACGTGTGCCCCCTAAACGCTCAAATGTTACTTGGTTTTCAAGCAGTTGTTGTATTTGTTCGACACTAAATGGGTCTTCTTCAGGGGCTAAGTCCATATCATGCTTAGGTTGGCTAAGGGTATTACCTAACCAGTGTTTAAATAAACTCTCGTCTTCTAGCAATACTTGCATTAACGTTTTTACTTTATCGACTTCGCTTTGGGTTAGCTCACCTTTAGAATCACGCAGGGCGAGGGTATGGTCGGTATACCTTTTTTGGCCGCTTTCTGTGTCGATAATATGATCAGCAAAACTTGAAAGTAAATCTTGTTGATTAGGTGCTCTAAAACCGACTGAATAGTTAAGTGCATTCTCAACCGCATAGCCTTCATGAGGACAACCTGGTGGTATATATAAAATATCACCGGGCTCCAAAATACAATCAATTACTGCACTAAAAGCTTCAACTTGCAGTAATGTTTTATTTTGAGCAAATTGTTTTAGTGTTGGGTCGGGTAATCCTACCCGCCAATGGCGCTTACCTTCACCTTGAATAATAAATACATCGTATTGGTCTAGATGTGGGCCAACACCGCCACCTGGGGTTGAGTAGCTGATCATCAAATCATCTATTCGCCAATTAGGTATAAAACGAAAAGGTTCAAGTAACTGAGCAGCCTCTGGATGCCAATGATCCACTGCTTGCACGAGTAGCGTCGAGTGCTGATCAGTGAGTATTTCAAAATCGTCAAATGGTCCCTGATGCGATTGCCATTGTTGATTGTGGTTAGTAATAATGCGCGATTCTATGCTGTCTTCCATAGCAAGGCCTGCGAGTTCATTCGCATCAAGTGGATCTTGAAAATTCGTAAAACCAGCTTTGATCAACAGTGGTTTTTTTTGCCAATATTGACTTAAGAACGCTTGCTCTGATAATTCATTTATTTTTAATTGATACATAGAATGCCTATAACGTTAAGACCTAAATGAAAAAAGCGAAAGGCAGGTACCTTTCGCTTTTTATTAGTAGATTTGAGTGATTAAACTAAATCATCAATAAACTCAACAGCGCGACCAATGTAGTTAGCCGGCGTTAGTTTTTTCATTTCAATTTTTGCAGCTTCTGGTAGGTCTAAACCATCGATGAAATCAGCCATAATTTCTTGATTTACACGTTTACCACGGGTTAAATCTTTTAGCTTTTCATATGGTTTTTCAATACCGTATTTACGCATAACGGTTTGAATTGGCTCAGCGAGCAGCTCCCAGTTTTGGTCAAGCTCATCTGCTAAACGTTGCTCGTTCACTTCAAGTTTGCTTACACCTTTAAGGGTTGATTGGTATGCAATTACCGCATAACCCATACCTACACCTAAGTTACGTAATACGGTTGAGTCAGTTAAATCACGTTGCCAGCGAGACACAGGTAGTTTTTGTGCTAAATGACCAAAGATAGCATTGGCTAAACCTAAGTTACCTTCTGAGTTTTCAAAATCAATTGGGTTAACTTTGTGTGGCATAGTTGATGAGCCAATTTCACCGGCAATGGTTTTTTGCTTAAAGTGATTAAGTGCAATGTAGCCCCACATGTCGCGGTCAAAATCGAGCAAAATAGTATTAAAGCGTGCAATTGCATCAAAAAGCTCTGCAATGTAATCATGCGGTTCAATTTGCGTGGTAAACGGGTTGAATGTTAAACCTAGGCTAGTTACAAACTTATCGGCGTGGGTATGCCAATCGTAGTCAGGGTATGCACTTAGGTGTGCATTGTAGTTACCCACAGCACCGTTTACTTTACCTAGCATTTCTACTTGTGCAATTTGGTCACGTTGACGCTTTAAACGCATGTAAACATTTGCAAACTCTTTACCCATAGTTGAAGGCGTTGCAGGCTGTCCATGTGTACGGGTCATCATAGGAATGGCTTTGTATTCAATTGCTTTTTCTTTAATAGCGCTTAATAGCTCATCACAGTAAGGTAAAACGACGTTGTTACGCGCTTCACTTAACATTAAACCATGAGATAGGTTATTAATATCTTCAGAGGTACAGGCAAAGTGAATAAATTCATTAATTGCGTGTAGCTCAGCATTATCAGCTACTTTTTCTTTTAGTAAATACTCTACGGCTTTAACGTCATGGTTTGTAGTGCGTTCGATGTCCTTAACTCGCTGAGCATCAGCTTCACAGAAGTTATCTACAATTGCATTCAACAGCGCATTTGCTTCGTCGCTAAAAGCGGGGACTTCTTTAATCTCGCTTGCTGCAGCTAACGCTTGCAACCAACGCACTTCAACGGTTACGCGGTATTTGATTAATCCAAATTCGCTAAAAATACTGCGTAGTTCAGTGGTTTTGCTGCCGTAGCGACCATCAACCGGAGAGATAGCCGTTAACGTTGAAAGCTCCATAATAACTCCTAAATTTTAGTTTGAACGATAATTAAATTTTTGTTTTAGCTATGGCGAGAATTTTTCTTTTTGCAAAAAAGAAATGACGACGTTTGCCGCCCATTTGTCGCCATAATACTGCACTGCGAATTCCGGCTAAAAGTAATGCGCGGATTTTATTTTGCGTGAGCTGCTGTTTTAATAACTCGGGTTTACCATAAACCTGAATTCGGTGCCCAAGGGGGCTTAGCACCGACGAGTATATATCTGCTAAACCGGCAACAACACTGTCGTCGGTAATAGCAAAATGGTCTAAACGACGATGAATATCATCAATACGTTTACCTAATTCATTGAGGCTTTTACTGTTAGCACTAAGCGCACGCTCTAACTGCATTAAACCACCCACATATTTGACTATTTCTACATCTTTTTGAGCACCGGCAGTCAGTTGTGCCATCAATGTTTTATAGCCATCACGTAAGTTATGCTCACCTTGATACACATCTTCAGGAGAAGCTGGCGAGGTTTGTACAATACTCGATAATAAAATCGATAAATCTTGTTCATCAGCGCGACCATATTGGGCAACCTTCTGAACTTGCTTAGCCACTTGGCACATGGCAGCAAGCGCCATGACTTGATGTTGATTCATTATTTGATCACCGAGTCAATAATACCGCCACCTAAACACACTTCATTAGCGTAAAATACGGCAGATTGTCCTGGGGTTACCGCTTTTTGTGGCTCATCAAATAATACGCGTGCCATACCATCTTCACCGACTAACAAGGTACAGCTTAAGTCTTCTTGACGGTAGCGTGTTTTCACGGTGCAACGAGTAGTACCTTGAGGACCAACACGATCTACCCAGTGTAATTGGTTGGCATTTAGGCCATTACTGTAAAGGCGAGGGTGATTTTTACCTTGGCCAACAATCAATACATTACGCTCAACGTCTTTGTCTACAACATACCAAGGTTCGCCTGAGCCTTCTTTCATGCCACCAATTAACAAGCCTTTGCGCTGACCTAAGGTGTGGTACATTAAACCTTCATGTTCACCAACGTTGTTACCATCTGTGTCTTCAATAACACCAGGTTGAGCAGGTAAGAATTTTTGTAAGAAATCTTTAAATTTACGCTCACCGATAAAACAAATACCAGTACTGTCTTTTTTATCGTGGGTAATTAAATCTTGCTCTTCAGCAACACGGCGCACTTCTGGCTTGGCAATATCTCCGACAGGGAACAGCGTTTGCGCGATGTGTTCATGACTCAATGTGTACAAAAAGTAGCTTTGATCTTTGTTATCGTCTAAGCCACGGCACATAACATATTTATCATCTCTGAGCTCACGACGCACATAGTGGCCCGTTGCTATAAAGTCAGCACCAAGTGCTTGAGCCGCAAATTCTAAAAAGGCTTTAAATTTAATTTCTTTGTTACACATGATATCTGGGTTAGGTGTGCGACCGGCTTTGTACTCTGCTAAAAAGTATTCGAATACGTTGTCCCAGTATTCTGCTGCAAAGTTAACGGTATGAAGTTCAATACCTAATTTGTCACAGACAGCTTGGGCATCTTTTAAATCTTCAGCGGCAGCGCAATATTCATCATTGTCATCTTCTTCCCAGTTCTTCATAAACAAGCCTTCTACTTGGTAGCCTTGCTGTTTTAATAAATATGCAGATACAGAAGAATCAACACCGCCGGACATACCAACGATGACTTTAATGTGACTATTTTCGCTCATGAATAATTTCGCTTATACAGATTACTGTTAACTTGGAAAGGCCGCGATTATAGCATGTATTTTGTAAGTGCTTAAAGAGAGGAAGGGCTATTGAATAGATTTTGTTGCTTTTTTTATGTTGGCTAAGGATTATTTACTCTTTGTCAGTCGATTTTTACTTAGCCCACTAGGTTACACATTTCGCGCCGTAATAAAATCGCCCCTTGTTTGAACATATTTTAATATGCAAAGAACACAGGTCCTAGATGTCAGGCCATTAAATTATAAATATTATTTTAAGTTGTAAATGATGAGTAAATGTTGTTTATTTAAGCTGTTAGTATTATTTATAGAATATCAGAGAGCGTATTTATTATTGTTCATTAACAAACCTTTACAATCAAATGATTATGCAATACCTTTAGATGAGTTTATATTGAATAAACACTCAAATAAGTATTTATAATATAGTCAATGGAATGAATATATGAACTATGCTTCTCAAGCACAAAAGGTAAAGTCTTACATTGTTGAGTTATCAACAAAGGTACATCGCGATGAATTACCACATAACTTTAAAGAATCAGCCTACCAACTGTTTTATCAAACCATTAGGGTTCCTCGTCCTTATCACTTTCAAGAACCCAACCCTATTTCAGAGTTATTTAGACTCATTGAACATTCTTTAGACTTTATTAATCCCTTTCAACAAGTCATTTTAAAGCAGCTAGAAAAGTGGTGGTTAGAATGGCATTTTGTTGCCACTATGAATGCTTCTCTTGAAATGAAACACGTTGAGCAGCAGCGTTTTGTTAGTAGTGCAACTGAACATCCAATGCGAAAACATGAGCTGAGCCATTATGCAAAATTATTTACTATTTTGCCTTTGCCCGTGTGTAATGTTTGTATGGTAACCGGCGATATTTTAAAGCTTAATCAACGATTTGTAGATGTATTTGGCTATACAATCGAGGATATCCCTAATTTAAAACAGTGGTGGAAGGTCGCGTATCCTGAGCCTAGTTATAGAGAGTCTGCTCAAACGATGTGGGGTGAGTCTTTAGCGCAGGCAAATAAAAATAATGACGATATTCCTGCAAATGACTATCAAATTGTATGTAAAGATGGTTCAAAAGTGGTAATGCAAGTGTCAGGTATTAGTGTAGAAAGTGAATTTATTGCTGTATTTAACGATGCGACGGAGCGTTTAAAAACCCAAGAGATACTTAGCGATATGGCCTTTTTAGACTCATTGACTAAAATTGCCAACAGACGCCGTTTTGACGAAAAATTACATGCTGAATTTAAAAAACTGATAAAAGTAAATACTCAACTTTCTATGATCATGATTGATATAGATAATTTCAAAAAATTTAATGATAGGTATGGTCATATTGCAGGGGATAAGTGTTTACATAGCGTAGCGCAAAAGCTAGCAGAAACAGTCAGTCGTCCTGAGGACTTTGTAGCGCGCTATGGCGGAGAAGAGTTTGTTGTTTTACTCCCACAAACAGATAATCAAGGTGCACTCTTTATTGCAGAACAAATACAAAAATCTATTGAAGATTTAGCGATAGCTCATGAAGATAGTTTTACTGGTTTTCTCTCTGTGAGTATGGGAGTTCATACGGTAAGGCATGGCGAAAAAACTAACCATGTCGATTTCTTTAAAGCAACGGATAATGCGCTGTATTATGCAAAAAGGCAGGGCAGAAATTGCATTGCCTTAGGAAGGCATGAATAACAAAGCATGTTTAACCTTTGCTTTTAATACCAGAAAAGCAAAGGCTAACGTAAAGTATTAACTGTTTGTTGGTGGTCCACTGATTTTATATTGACCTGTTTCAATTCCATCGAGTGTGTATTTACCAATACTGTAGCGAATTAACCGTAACGTTGGGTGGCCAATGTGTGCGGTCATTCGTCGAACCTGACGGTTTTTCCCCTCGTTTATAGTGATACTCAACCAAGATGTTGGAATTGATTTACGTTCTCTCACCGGGGGAGTGCGTGGCCAAAGCGCTGGTTCATCGATTAACTTTACCTGTGCAGGTAAGGTTAATCCATCTTTGAGTTCGACCCCTTGACTGAGCGCATCAATAGATGCTTCTGTAGGCACACCCTCAACTTGTACCCAGTACGTTTTGTTGGTTTTTTTACCAGGAGCGGTTAAGGTATTTTGTAATTTTCCGCAATTGGTCAATAATAACAAGCCTTCACTGTCTCTGTCTAAGCGACCCGCAGCATAAACATCTTTAATAGGAATAAAATTAGCCAGTGTTTGTCTATTTTGCTCGTCTGTAAATTGGCAAAGGACATCATAAGGTTTGTTAAATAAAATAACTTTTTTATCGCTTTGGGCTATCTGCGGCTTAATTGCTCTTTTTATTGGGCTTTTTTTTACAGTACTGCGCGAATATGTACGACCGGTATTGCGTTTACTTGTTGAAGATGACGTGTTTTTAGCTTTTTGTTTCATTAAATACACCGTGCAGGTTTAGGTAAGCCGGCAATTTTAGTGGCTTGTTTGGCCGGTCCCTTCGGAAAAAGCTTATACAGGTACATGCTATTACCTTTATCCTCACCGAGCGCTTTAGCCATCGCTTTGACTAACATTCTAATGGCAGGGCTGGTGTTGTATTCTAGATAAAATGCGCGTACAAAGTTAACAACTTCCCAATGCTGCTCGGTTAATATAATGCTTTCATGTTGTGCAATAACATCGGCTAACTCTTTTGACCAATCAGTATGATCTAACAGGTAACCTTGCTTATCTGTGTCTATTGTTTGATTATTAAATTCCAGCATAAATCACCAAGTAATTGATTGTTTAGATGATAAACTTAGGGTAACGAACTCATCATAGCTAATCGCTTTATCATTCAAATTTAAAGAGATACCACGCGCCGCTGCATCGTCCTTTAAAATATAAAGCGAATCGGCAAATTGTCTGTATTGCCCTTTAGCAAAACAGGCATCACCCACTAATAAAACCGAGTCTGTTAGCATAATCAGATTATCGAGACTGTTTGCACTGTAGTAATTCAGCGGTTTTGAAAATATATGTAAAGTGCTCATAGCGTTACCACGTGCTGCTGATTTTGAATTAACTGTTTTTGGGCATTAAAGTTAACGGTTTTTACTTCAATAAGTAGCTCATTTTTACTTAAACCGTAGTCAATCAGTGACTTTTCACACACGTAGATATTGTCAACATCATATATTTCTAGGGTTTTAATATTTTTAAAAAAATCTTTGATGCCTAAGGTATTTGGATTTTGGTTTTTTTTCAGCGCTAACACCGCAGGACCGCTAAACAACCAACTTATATTTTGATCAACGGCGGCAAAAATCAGCGTCATATCGAGTGCATCGCGAATATGCATGTCATCAAATGGGCTTGATTGACTAATAACGAGTACATTAATCATTTAAATTGTATCCATTTATCTGCTTCACTGGCTAACATAGCAAATTCAGCGAGGCCTGCTACAGCGAATACACCAGTATTTTGCATATCTAAGCCACGCTTTTCAGCTGCGGTAACGCACAGCATTAAATTAATATTTTTGTCGGCTAGCTGTTGCCAAAGTGAGGATAAATTTAACTCATCAGAGGCAAGCTCAAAATGAGTAGAAGAATGATAGATACCATCTTGGTATAAAAATATTGCATCAATACTATGCCCTTGTGCTAAACAAGCGTGAGCAAATTTAACAATACGCTGTGTGGTATCGTGATCCGATGGTGGAGTATGTAAAGAAAGTACAAAGCGTGCCAAAACTATTCCAATAAAAAAGCCCCAATAAAGGGGCTATTTTAACAGAACTATTTAATTAGTCATTATTTGCGCCAAGTAACGCAAGTAAAGACGTAAATAAGTTATAAACGCTCAGGTATAAAGAAACCGTTGCGCGGATATAATTCGTTTCGCCGCCATTAATGATTCTGCTCGTATCGAACAAAATTAGGCCAGACATGATTAATACCACGGCTGCGTTTAGTACCATAAACATTAACGAGCTACCTAGGAAAATATTTACAATACTTGCCACGATAACCACAATTAAGCCCACAGTTAAAAAACCACCCATAAACGAGAAATCTTTTTTAGTGTTAAGTGCATAAGCAGATAAACCTAAGAATATTAACGCTGTTGAACCTAGGGCTTGCATAATAAGCATAGGTCCATTTGGTAAAGCTGCATAATGGTTTAGTAATGGTCCTAAGCCAGCGCCCATTAACCCTGTAAACGCAAACACCCAAAATACACCTGATGCGCTGTCAGCTTTTTTGTTGACAACAAAAAGAAGGCCAAATGAAACCAGTGTAAAAACAAGTCCCATGAAGTAAGGTAATTGTAGTGCCATTGATATACCGGCAGTCACCGCACTAAAGCCAAGTGTCATTGCAAGTAAAAAATAGGTATTTTTAAGTACCTTATTTGTTTCAATGGTCGACATTACCGGATTAGCAGTATTGTACGATTGATTAAATGCCATTGTAGAGCTCCTGTAAGTGAAACTATGTAGTTCCTATAATTTAACTGAAGTTAGATTACCAACTCTTATATGTTTGGGCAAACCTTTATAGATCAATAGACAACTAAATATAAATAAAAGTTCATTTGCTGCATACGATTTATCTTTTTTGTTTTATGTTTAGACAAATTAGTTGTTTTTTAATCACTTGAACAAATAATTGAAAAAAAAGCTTCACAAAGCCTCGGGCTTTCCCTATTATTCAGGCCGTGCGGAGAGATGGCAGAGTGGTCGAATGCACCGGTCTTGAAAACCGGCAGGGGTTTATAGCCCCTCTAGGGTTCAAATCCCTATCTCTCCACCACCTAATTAAAACAATTACGAGTACACACTTTATTCGTGAATTATAAATGCTTCGGAGAGATGGCAGAGTGGTCGAATGCACCGGTCTTGAAAACCGGCAGGGGTTTATAGCCCCTCTAGGGTTCAAATCCCTATCTCTCCACCATTATATTAAAGCCCGCTTATTAGCGGGCTTTTTTGTATCTAATTACGCTATATCTAACCTCAAAACCAAGTATATTTAGTTAATAAATACGACCATAGTCTCTATTTATAAGCTACAGCTCTTAGGGCATGCTAAGAAATAAGATTATGCTTGTGTATTTAAGGACCTTACAATGAAACACCAACTTGCAAAAAGCGTCGCACTTTCATTATTATCTCCTGTTATTATTGGTAGTATGCTTGGGGTTTACTATGCATTGACTATGCGTGGTAATGCGGTCTCTATCTTTTTAGGGCTATTGATGACGGCTATTGCTAATGCCCACATAGTAGGGTTAACGATGGCTGCGTTTGTGGTGCCAGGCTACTTACTTATGTTTAAGTATTCTAAGGTGAATTATTCTGGGGTATTAACACTTGGCTTACTGGGTGGCGCTATTTTTAGTTATCTTTTGAGCGCCACTACTGGCGAGATATTTTTAATCAATAGTGTGATGTCGGGATTTGCTGCAGGACTGTTTTTATTTGGCTTACGTAAATCGGTACAAAGCTAATTGCAGAATATTTAATCAAGTGCGTCGTAAAACCATGTAATTTCCTTTTTTTTACCCGCAAAAGGTTTCAATTTTTAGTGACAAAGAGTACCTTTAGCTACTGTATGTTTAATAAGAAGTAGTTTGGTATGCAAAAGCACGATTTTTACCAGTCATTAGTTAAGCAAACTGAATCGCTGATAGGCGGTGAATCAAATATAATTGCCAATATGGCAAATGTTAGCGCGCTGTTATTTACTTCTTTAGAAGATGTGAATTGGGCGGGCTTTTATTTTATGGATTCACCGACAGAATTGGTACTTGGTCCATTTCAAGGCAATCCAGCTTGTATTCGTATTCCCGTAGGGAAAGGGGTATGTGGCACTGCTGCGGCAACCGAGCAAACTCAGTTAATTTCAGATGTGCATGCGTTTGACGGTCATATAGCCTGTGATGCCGCGTCAAATTCTGAGATAGTTGTACCTATCATGAAAAACGGCCGTGTATTTGCGGTACTTGATATAGATAGCCCAAGTATTGGCCGATTTGATACTGATGATCAAGCAGGGCTTGAAGCACTTGTAAAATGCTTAGAGGCTAACCTGTAATGAAAGATTTGCTAAATGTTCAAGATTACCTCTTTGCCGTACAGGATGTTGGTGATTGGGAGGGTGATGAAGAGCTGGTAGCAGAAACGCTCAATGATTTGATTCACATGGCCTGGGATCGTCTACCTGATGATTTAGACTGTGATTCAATTGATGAAATTATAAATGGTATTTGGGAACATTTACGTGGTGATATGGCTGTGATTGAAACTGACTTTGAAGAGTTAGTTGATTGGAGCATCCACTATGTTGATTCTGCCCTTGATGAAAAGATGTGATTAAATAGGTTCTAAAATGGAAACCACAAACAAGCTAAAAGATATTAATGAAGTATTGGAGTTCTTATACCAAGAATTTCCACACTGTTTTAAACAAAAAGAGGGCATTCAGCCGCTTAAAGTCGGTATCTTTAAAGATATTGCTGAGCGCATTGAAGGCTCTGAAAAGGTTAGTAAGACACAAGTACGCCAAGCACTTAGAAAATACACATCTAACTGGCGCTACTTAGAAGCCGTTACTAAATCTGAATTTCGTATCGATCTTGACGGCAACCAAGGCGAAAAAGTTGAGCAAGAGCACATTGACCACGCTCAAAAAGCGTTGGAAGAAAGTCGTGCAAAAATGGCTAAACGTAAAAAGCAGCAACGCCCGCGTCAAAACTCAGATGCAAAATCATTTAAAAAGAAACCGGCTAATTCGGCTAAAAATACAGCAGTGACAGAAAAGCCTGAAAAAGCTGCGCCGCCTAAGCGTTCAGGTAAAGTTGAACCTTTACCTGCAGGCGAGGTCAAGGTTAATAACAAGGTTAAAGTTAAACTTGGCCAAGCACTTGTTAATGCAGTAATCACTGAAGTAAACAAAGACGATGTTCATGTTGAACTAGTGACAGGTATGCAAGTTAAAACAAAAGCTGACAGCTTATACATTATTTAAGTTGCGAACAAAATTAAGGAGTTGTGTATGAGTAAAAAGTTTTCGCTCATTCCGTTAGTTGCTGCACTGTTTTCAGGGTCGTTATTTGCTGCAGTAGAGCCTGTAACATTAGAAGACTTACCCTTGCTAAAACAAGAAAGTCAACACGCTACAGCAAGTAAGCGAGTGGCTAATCTATTTACTCGTTCACATTACACACCGGTTCGATTTAACGATGAACTTTCCAGTAAAGTTTTCGATCGTTATATCGAATCCCTTGATTTTAATAAAAGCGTGTTTTTAAAAAGCGATATTGATTCTTTTGAGCAATATCGTAATCGTTTTGATAATGCATTAATTAGCGGTCAGCTAGGGTTTACATTTGATATTTTTAATTTAAGCCTTAAACGCCGCTTTGAACGGTATGAATTTTCACTGTCTTTACTTGAAAAAGAAATGACGTTTGACGAGGAAGATGAATACTTTTATGACCGTGAAGACGCACCATGGGCAACATCGCAAGCCGAATTAGATGAAATTTGGCGTGAACGGGTAAAATATGATGCACTGCGTTTAAAAATGACAGGCAAAGATTGGCCAGACATTAAAGAGGTGTTGGCTAAACGTTATAAAAACGCAGAAAAACGTCTTGTTCAGTCAAAATCTGAAGATGCATTTCAAATTGTTATGAATTCGCTGGCACGTAGCATAGAGGCACATACATCGTATCTGTCTCCGCGTCGTGCTGAACAATTTAAAATGGACATGGACTTAGAGCTTGAGGGCATTGGCGCGGTATTAACGCCTGATGAAGACTATACAGTTATCCGTAGTTTAGTCCCTGGAGGACCTGCTGATAAAACAGATCAAATTAAGGCTGATGATCGTATTATTGGTGTGGCTCAAGACGGTGAAGAGTTTGTTGATGTTATTGGTTGGCGTTTAGATGATGTTGTTGATCTTATAAAAGGCCCTAAAGGCACTAAAGTGCGCTTACAATACCTCAAAGGTGTAGATGCACATGGTACGCCTAAGGTAGTTGAAATAACTCGTGATAAAATTCGTTTAGAAGACAGGGCTGCAAAATCAGAAATATTTGAAGCCAACTATTCGGATCTAACCAGTAAAATAGGCGTGATTGAAATCCCTGGTTTTTACAACAACCTTTCTAAAGACGTAAAAGTAGAACTTGCTAAGCTAAAAGAGCAAAAAGTTGACGGTATTATTATAGATTTACGTCAAAATGGCGGTGGTTCCTTGTATGAAGCGACGCAGCTATCGGGCTTGTTTTTTGATCAAGGCCCAGTGGTACAAATTCATACATTAAATAATCGCATTGAAGAGCAAAAAGACCGTGATGGTATCACCTACTACGATGGCCCACTGACGGTACTTGTTGATAGATACAGCGCGTCTGCATCAGAAATATTTGCCGCTGCAATGCAAGACTATGGTCGCGCAGTCATTATAGGTGAGCAAACCTTTGGTAAAGGCACTGTACAGCAGCATAAAAGCCTTGCACGCGCTTATGATTTATACGATAACCCGCTAGGCAGTGTGCAATACACCATTGCTAAGTTTTATCGTATTAACGGCGGCAGTACGCAGCATAAAGGGGTGATCCCAGATATTACTTTTCCATCTGCCATTGACCCAGCACAGTGGGGTGAAAGTAAACAAGACAATGCACTTCCTTGGGATAGCATAGTAAAAGCACAGTACAAACAAATAGGGCGTTTAGCATCTGTTATTAGTCATCTTGAAAAACAACATAACGAGAGAATTAAAGCAGAGCCTGAATTTAATTATGTGTTTGAAGATATTGCTCGCTACAATGAAGAAAAAGACAAAAAAACCATTTCTTTAGTTGAAAAACAGCGTGTTAAAGAAAAGGAAGACAATGAGGCTCGCGCATTAGCCCGAACTAATGAGCGTTTAAAGCGTTTAGGTAAAGAGCCTATAGAGAATCTTGACGATGTACCAGAGGTGATTGAAAAGCTTGATCCCTTCCTTGAGGAGGCAGCATTGATCACACAGGATTATATTAGATACGGTCGTATGGCTAAGCGCTAATTAAGGCTTTGCTCGTTAAAAAAAAGGCGCTTAGGCGCCTTTTTTACTATCGATAATTTGCTAAATTGTTATAATCGCGGATTACCAAAAGTTGAGCTAGATCAACACTGCTCAATAAATGCGCGTACGTGCTAATAAAAATAATCAACATGCATCGAATGTGTGTAGGAGTCTATATTTTGAAGCCCATTGAAGAAAAACCACTTAAAAGTGCCACACTTTTTGATGCACTCATTCCAATTGCTGTATTAATTTGTTTGTTAGGTGCCGCCGTGTACTTATTTGGCGATGATTCATCATCAGGCCCGAATCAAATTGCTTTACTGTTTGCAACCTTCGCTGCAGCACTGATTGGTTTAAAAAATGGCTACACATGGAAAAAATTAGAAGATGCAATGATTGAGGGGATCACTTTATCGCTTGGTGCAATTTTGATCTTACTCATGGTGGGGGCATTAATTGGAACCTGGCTATTATCTGGAACGGTTCCGACCTTAATTTATTATGGTCTGCAAATTATCAACCCTAGCTGGTTTTACGCGGCGAGTTGTTTAATTTGTGGCATTGTTGCAATGAGTATCGGTAGTTCATGGACCACGGCAGCGACCATAGGTGTCGCATTACTTGGTGTTGCTTCTGGACTTGGCCTAGAGCCGACAGTTACCGCCGGTGCAGTTATATCAGGCGCTTACTTTGGCGACAAGCTTAGCCCATTGTCAGAAACAACCAATTTAGCACCGGCTGTTGCTGGCGCTGATTTATTTGAACACATTCACCACATGTTATGGACAACCGTTCCAAGTTTTGTGATTGCATTAGTCATTTTTGTATTCATGGGATTCAATGCCACCGCGGCAGGCGAGGCAGGTCAAATTGATGAAATAACATCAATTCTTCAACAAAACTTTAATATCGGTTTAGAAATGTTGGTGCCTTTAATCGTGTTACTAGTCTTAGCAATAAGAAAAATGCCAGCGTTTCCGGCCATTTCTATAGGCGCTGTAATTGGTGCTTTATGGGCATTGTTATTTCAATCGGACTTAATTGCTAACCAAATAGATGTGACCCAAGGTGAATTTGTTGGTTACTTTAAACTTATCTGGACCACCTTTTTTGACGGTTTTACTATTAGTACCGGTGATGCAAAAATGGACTCGCTACTTAGTGGGGGTGGGATGTCTGGCATGCTAACAACCACATGGTTGATCATGACGGCGCTGATGTTTGGTGCGATTATGGAAAAAACGGGTCTGCTCGATATATTTGTGAAAAGTATCCTTAAAATCGCAAAAAGCACCGGTTCACTGATAGCTTCAACTATTGCAACCTGTTTTGGAACTAATATTATTGCAGCAGATCAGTATATTGCTATTGTTGTACCCGGGCGTATGTTTAAAGAAGAATATAAAAAACGTGGCTTAAAACCGGTTAACTTGTCACGAACGCTTGAAGACGGTGGCACAATTACTAGCCCGCTAATTCCATGGAATACCTGTGGCGCGTACATGCAAAGCGTTTTATTAATCAATCCGTTTGATTATGCGCTTTATGCTTTCTTTAACCTTATAAATCCTTTCTTAGCCGTTATCTACGCTTACTTGGGTATTAAGATACTGCGTATCAAACCTAAACAAACGGCTTAATTTAGGTAGCTCCTTTTATCACTAAAAGGGGCTATTTTTTTGGAGTGATCATGACAGAACTACAAAAACCTCAAGCAAAATACCTAAAAGACTATAAAGCGCCTGATTTTTCAATTGAGCACACAGAGCTGACTTTCGATTTACAGCCATTAACCACTCAAGTAAATGCTTTATTAACGCTTAAACGCGTGGGTGATTCAAATGCCCCCCTGGTATTAGATGGCATTGACTTAACTTTGATCTCTTTATCGATTGACGGTGCAGAGCTCACAGATTATAAAATTATAAATCAGCAATTAATCATTAATAGCCTACCTGATGAATGTCAGCTAAGTATAGTGACGCAAACGTCACCACAAACGAATACTTCGCTTGAAGGTTTGTACTTATCGGGCGGGGCTTATTGCACTCAGTGTGAAGCACAAGGTTTTAGAAAAATAACCTACTATATGGATCGTCCTGATGTGCTTTCAACGTTTGATGTCACTATAATTGCAGATACGACATTCCCGCATTTACTCTCTAATGGTAATCAAGTGGACAGTGGTGAAACACAAGATGGACGTCATTTTGTAAAATGGCAAGATCCGTTCAAAAAGCCAAGTTATTTATTCGCGTTAGTGGCAGGGGACTTTGATGTTTTACAAGATAAATACACAACCCGTAGTGGTAAGGACGTAACCCTAGCGTTATTTGTCGATAAAGGCAACTTATCTAAAACACAGCACGCTATGACCTCGCTAAAAAAAGCGATGGCATGGGATGAATCACGTTTTAATTTAGAATACGATCTTGATATTTATATGATTGTTGCTGTTGATTTTTTCAATATGGGAGCAATGGAAAATAAAGGGTTAAACATTTTCAACAGCAAATGTGTGCTGGCAAATCAAGAGACGGCAACCGACAAAGATTATCACACCATTGAGTCTATTGTTGGCCACGAATACTTTCATAACTGGACCGGAAATCGTGTAACCTGCCGTGATTGGTTTCAGCTGTCTTTAAAAGAAGGTTTAACGGTATTTAGAGATCAAGAGTTTAGTAGTGATTTAGGCTCTCGTGCGCTAAATAGAATCGATGCAGTAAAAGTGATGCGCACCCATCAATTTAGTGAAGATGCCGGCCCAATGGCACACCCAATACGCCCAGAAAAAGTCATCGAAATGAATAACTTTTATACTGTGACTGTATATGACAAAGGGGCTGAAGTTATTCGTATGATGCATACATTGTTGGGTGAGGAAAACTTTCAAAAAGGCATGACACTGTATTTTCAGCGTCATGATGGACAAGCGGTTACCTGCGATGACTTTGTTGCGGCAATGAGTGATGCATCATCAATTGATTTATCACAATTTAAGCGTTGGTATAATCAGTGCGGTACACCACGTTTAAACGTTACCAAAGCGTATGATGAAAGTGCACAAATCTTCACGCTCACTATAGAGCAACTTGCGCCCCTGAATCAGCCTGATAATGCGATGTTACATATTCCTTTTGCGATTGAACTTTTAGATCAGCAAGGCCAAAGTATTGCATTGCAATACCAAGGTAAAAAGGTTGATAGCGTATTAAATGTTACTCAAGCTAAACAAACATTTCATTTTGATAATATTGAACACAGTCCAACCGCCGTATTGCTAGAAGATTTTTCAGCACCGTGTATTTTGAATCAACAGATCACTGAAGCTGATTTATTACATATTATGCGTTTTGCACGCAGTGACTTTTCACGCTGGGATGCACAACAACAATTGTTTATTAATGCACTCAAGGCAAACGTTATTTCAGCTAGTAATGCACCACTAAACGATGCCGTTATTGATGCACTTAGGGTGCTAATATCGCAACGAGAGGGTGATTTAGCGCTGATTGCTGAGCTGTTAAAACTGCCTAGTTTTGACACTTTAGCTGCGGAGTTTGACGTTATTCCGGTTGATGACATTATTGCCAATATTGAGCTATTCGAACAACAAATTGCCAAACAACTACATACTGAGTTTTTAAGTTGTTATCAGGCAATCACCGATGATGGTAGTGTGAGTGCCCAAGCGGTGGCTATTCGCGCTTTAAAACAACTTTGCTTGCACTATTTAGCTAAAACAGACAGTGCTGAGGCGGCAAGCTTAATTGTACTGGCAGCAGCATCAACAAATATGACTAATGTGCTTGGCTCTCTGAGCAGTGTGGTTAAAGCTGCGCACCCATTATCAAATAAATTACTTGCGCATTTTGACAGCCAATGGCGCCATGATGTGCTAGTAATGGATAAATGGTTTGCTCTACAAGCAATGAACAGCGCTGATGATGCCATTGAGAAAATTAAGGCCTTGTATACGCATCCATGTTTTGATTTTTCAAATCCGAATCGAGTTCGTGCATTAGTGGGGAGTTTTTCGCACTTTAATACCGCACAATTTCATCGCTTAGATGGTCAAGGTTATACATTGCTTGGCGATTTATTAATTAAGCTTAATGCGATTAACCCGCAAAATGCATCACGTATGTTAACGCCGTTTATGTCATGGCGCCGCTATGATGAAACCCGTGCCACTGCAATGAAAGCGCAATTAGAGCGCCTTTCGAATTTAGAAGGGTTAAGCGATGATTTATTTGAAAAGGTTGAAAAAGCTTTACAATAAATCATGATAGAACATTATTTTTATATAAATTTGAGCTATACAAAGTGCATGGATTATTACCATGGGCGGTATAGCTCAATCCAAGTTACAGCTGATAGCGGTAAAACAATTCGTTTTTCCGCTCATTATCTTCGACCTTTTATTTCGAGTTTAGGGATCCGAGGTCGATTTAGACTTATTTTAAGTAATGAAAACAAGTTCATCCGTCTCGAACGAGTAGCCTAGCTGTTGTTTTTTATGATATAGGTATACACAAATATTGCCTTTTTGTTAATTTCGATTTGTTCTATTGTTAATTTACGTGTATAAATTATCTGGTATGACGTCTTACCAATACGTAAACGTTAAACAAATAAAAAACTTATAACTGATTGAAGGCGACCATTTGTAATTTGTTTAATTCGCTTCTATCGTTACGATTACACTAAAAACAATAACTTGATCACACAAAAAATACCCGCGACAGGGGGGAACCAAAATGATAAGAAGATCGCTTTTTGTTAAAAATAAAATAGTACTCGGCTTAACAGCTGCGGCTATGGGGTTATCTGCAGCACAAACACAGGCTGCAACATTTGAGGCCGGTGGTTTTGACATTACCTTCGACTCTACTTTTTCATACGGGCAAAGTATTCGGGTTGAAGACCGTGACTTTAACCTCATTGGTAAAAGTAATAACCCATCATTTGATTGGACAGGTTATAACCCAGCAACCAATCCAATTTACTCTTCTCAAGATGTCTGGTCACAACCGGGTTCATACTCGAATAACGGTGATGCAGGTGATTTAAACTTTAATAGCGGCGAAACTTTTTCTAAGCTTTTGAAAGGAACGCATGACCTATCAATAAGTAAAGATAACTACGGCTTATTTACTCGCTTTATGTACTTTTATGATTTTGAATTAATGGACGGCGATCGTGCTTACGTTAATCCAACATCTGGTCAGGGTGTAGATCCGTGTGACGATGATGATACAAAAGAGCAAAGCTGTGCCGACCTTCGTTTACTTGATGCCTACATATGGGCAAACTTTGATTTAAACGACGGTAAAAATCCACTCTCAATTCGCCTTGGCCAACAAGTGGTTAACTGGGGGGAAAGTACATTAATCTCTCATGGTATTAACGTAAACCCGGTTGATATTGACCGATTAAAAGCCCCTGGTGCTGAACTCAAAGAAGCATTTATTCCGGTTGGTATGTTGTGGGCCTCATTAGGGCTTACAGAAAACATGACCTTAGAGGGCTTTTATCAATACCAATGGCATGAAACACGTTTACCTGCAGCAGGGACTTATTTTTCTACCAATGATTTTGCGGCTGAAAACGGTTATCAACAAAATGTACAGCTTGGTTTTACCTCAAACCCTGATATTGACTTAGCGTTTTTAACAGATAACTTGAATAACCTGATGGCAACTTATGGCCAAGTGGCTGCGAGCCAAGGTATTGACCCTTCAAGTGCAGCAGGTCAAGAGTTACTTGCCAATATGTACTTAGCGTACCCAACTAAGGTTGCCCTTAAAGGTAAAGGCTATGATGGAAAAACAGAGCCTGATGATGGCGGTCAATATGGTCTGCGCTTAGGTATGTTTTTACCCCAGTGGAACGATACAGAAGTGGCACTTTACCATGTAAATTACCATAGTCGTCGTCCACTTATTTCGGGTCGCGTATCTAATTTCACGCAAGCATCATTACAACAAGATTTAGCCATGATTGCTACTACTGAAATTACCTCTGATAACGTATCCGATTTAAAAGCATTTGCTAAAGCAACTAATGAATACCCTGAAGATATCAAACTATATGGTTTGAGTTTTAATACTTCGCTTGGTGAAACCGCATTTGCCGGTGAGTTCACGTTTCGTGAAGACGAGCCGCTGCAAATTGATGACGTAGAGTTACTTTACGCCGCCATGCCTGAGCAATTAGCAATCGCTGGTTTGCGCCCTGAATTTGCGGGTATTTCGCAAATGAGTAAAGGTGATGCTGCAAGTGTTGTTGGTCCTGGTGAATTAGCCCAAGGTTACATTGAACGTAATACTTCACAGTTACAATTTACAGCAACGCATTTATTTGGCCCTTCACTCGGTGCTGATAGCTGGGCGGTTGTCGGTGAAATAGGCGGTGTGCGCATTAATAATATGCCTGAATACGATGAAATGCGCTTAAATGTTTCTGGTACTGGTCGAAGTGGTATTATGACAGGCCCAGGTAGTTCTGATTACTCAGCGTTGCATATGGCACTGTCGAATGGCCCTGAGCAAAAATCGTTTGCAACAACCTCTTCTTGGGGTTATCGCCTAATCGCTAAAGGCGACTATTACAATATTTACGATGGTGTTAACTTTTCACCACGTTTTGTGTTCTCACATGATGTCAATGGTAATACGCCTGATCCAATGTTCTTATTTATTGAAGACCGTAAATCGCTAGGTGCTACCATGAGCTTTAATTACCAAAATGCATGGTCATTTGATGTTAGCTACAACTCATTTTGGGGTGGTGGTGATATCAACACTTTCTCTGACCGAGACTATATTTCTTTTAACTTAAAATATTCTATTTAGGGGTAATATTATTATGATTAAAAAACCTACCCTCATTGCTACAGCGTTTTGTAGTTTGTTCGCAAGTCACGTTGCGCTGGCTAAAATTAGCCCAGAAGAGGCAGCGCGCTTAGGTCAAGATTTAAGCCCCGTTGGAGCAGAAAAAGCAGCCAATGCAGATGGCTCAATCCCTGCGTGGAATGGCGGTATCACCCAAGCTCCAGCGGGTTATGAGCCAGGCATGCACCACTTAGATCCTTACGCAACTGATGAAGTATTGTTTACAATAGATAAAAGCAATATTGATAAGTACAAAGACAACTTAAGTCCAGGGCAAATCGCATTATTTGAAGCGTATCCAGACACGTTTAAAATGCCGATTTATAAAACCCGTCGTTCAGCTTCGTACCCACAGTTTGTATATGATGCGACAAAGAAATTTGCTACTACAGCAGAATTAGTTGAAGGCGGTAACGGAATTAAGAATACAGCTATTGGCATTCCATTTCCTATTCCTAAAACCGGTTTAGAGGCAATTTGGAACCATTTACTTCGCTATCGTGGTCAGTCAATTGAGCGTTTTGGCGGTCAGGCAGCGCCTACTGCATCGGGTTCGTATAACTACATTGGCTTTGATGAACAGCTATTAGTCAAATATTCAGATCCAAACGCAACACCGGCTGAATTACAAGATTCAAATATTTTGTTTAAGTTTAAACAGCAGGTCACTGAGCCGGCTCGTTTAGCCGGTACAGCGTTATTGGTTCATGAAACCATGGACCAAATTTTAACTCCTCGCCAAGCTTGGACATATAATTCTGGCCAGCGTCGTGTTCGTCGTGCACCAAATGTAGCGTATGATGCACCAGGTACAGCAGCAGACAGCCTGCGCACCACCGATGACTTTGATATGTTTAACGGCTCGCCGAATCGTTATAACTGGACCCTAAAAGGGAAGCAAGAGCTTTATATCCCGTACAATAGCTATAAGCTTCACAGCGATAAGCTAACCTATGATGATATTTTAAAGCCTGGTCATATTAATCCTGAGCATACACGTTATGAAAAACATCGAGTGTGGGTTGTTGAAGCAAATTTAAAAGATGACACGCGCCATATTTATAAAAAACGTGTATTTTATATCGATGAAGATAGCTGGCAAATCCATGTTACCGATATTTATGATAACCGTGATCAACTTTATCGTGTAGCAATGGCTTATGGGCTTAACTACTACGAAGTACCGACGCAGTGGAGTACGCTTGAGGTATATCATGATCTTAACTCTCGTCGTTATTTAGCTATTGGCTTAGATAACCAAGAAAAGATGTATGATTTTTCTCAGTCATTTAATGACAATGAATTTACATCGAGCGCTTTACGTCGCGCTGGTAGATAGTTTAAAAATAGGCATCTAGTTTCCTAGGTGCCTTTTTCTTTCATATCGCGTTTGTCTATTAACGCATAGGTTTTCCTCTTTATTACAGACAAACAAATCCTCAGTTCAAGGCGAATTTAATTTATGAAGTATTTGGTCTATGCCAGCCTGATCCTAAGCGGTGCGAGTTTTGCACAAGACACACCTCAAAGTGCGATTAGCGCGATTAATGCAGATAAAACACTCCTCACCGACATTACACAAACCTCAGCAGGTCTTATTGCTGTGGGTAAACACGGTACAGTTATTAAAAGTGTAGATGGCACCGATTGGCAACAAGCGCAATCAGTACCTACACAAGTATTACTAACGGCGGTTGAATTTACTAATGACTCTAATGGCTGGGCATGTGGACACGATGCCACAATTATAAATACCACTGATGGTGGTAAAAACTGGCAGTTACAACACGCCAAACCAAGCTTAGACAAACCTTGTTTAGATATCTATTTTAAAGATGACGTACATGGTTATGCCGTAGGTGCTTATGGCATGTTTTATCAGACCCGTGATGGCGGCAAACATTGGCAAAAACGTTTTTTAGATTCACTGTTATTTAGTGAGGATAGAGATTATTTGAACGAGTTGAAAGAAACGGATCCTCAAGGATATGAAATAGAAACGTCCTCTATTTTGCCTCACTTTAATCGTATAGAAACCACTAGTAGTGGTTTAATGTTAGTCGGTGAAATGGGTTTAATGGCAAAAAGTGATGACGATGGCCAAACATGGCAACGTTTAGATGAAATTTACCCAGGATCGTTTTTTGGATTTGCATCTGATCCATCGCAACAAATCGTCGCGGGGCTCCGGGGTAACATTTTTATTAATAAAACCGATACACAGCAGTGGCAGCATTTAGAAAATGATAAAACCGCTACTATTAACAGCATCATAAACTACAACAATAAACAATGGCTATTACTGGCTAATAGCGGTGTTATTTTTCATCTAAAAAATAACGAGCTGTCTTATGAGCAATTGGCGGATGGTAAAGCAATACTTGATGGTGTAATTGTTAAAGATAAATTGATCATGGCGACAGAAAATGGCATTAAAGTGAAGGAGTTGACCCCTTAATGCAAGCAATTTTAGATTTCTTAGAAAAAGCGATTTTTAGGCACCGCACAGTGGTGCTGATTAGTTTTGTGCTAATTACCTGTGTGTTGATTTTTAAAGCAACACAGATTCAGCTTGATGCGTCATTTAATAAAAATATTCCGCTCAATCATGAATACATGAAGGTTTACACTAAACACGAAAAGCAATTTGGTGGTGCAAATAGTATTTTAATTTCGGTATGTGATGACAGCGGTGATATTTTTAACCCTGAATTTTTTACCCAATTAAAAGCCGTGCACGATCAGCTTTATTTTATTCCTGGGGTAAATCGTCCTTTAGTTAATTCTATTTTCTCACCCAGTGCCCGTTTTGTTGAAGTTGTTGAAGACGGCTTTGCAGGTGGCCCTATTATTCCAGCGAATTTTAAAGCAGACAAGCAAGGTTTAGGCGTTGTAAAAGAAAACATTGAAAAGGCTAAGGTCGTAGGTCGCATGATAGCAAGCGATTATTCGTGTGCCATGGTAACAGCGCAACTGCTAGAAACTGATCCGCAAACACAAGAAAAACTAGACACACTTGCCTTTGCAAAAAAATTAGAAACAGAAATACGTGAACCTCTCAGCACAGATAATATCAGCATTCATATTATTGGTTTTGCAAAAATGGCTGGCGATATCGCCGAGGGTGCAAAAGGGGTGGTCCTGTTTTTTGCCATTGCTATTGCGTTTACTTTTGTCATGGTTTGGCTGTTTTGCGGTAGTTTAAAACTCACTATTTTACCTATAGTATGTTCTTTTATAGCGGTTATTTGGCAATTAGGCTTGCTTTCAAGTTTAGGCTTTGGTCTTGATCCTATGTCTATCTTAGTGCCGTTTTTAGTCTTCGCCATTGGTGTTAGCCATGGTGTGCAAATGATCAATGCCATTGGCAAAAAAGTAGCCGAAGGTAACAGTACACGTGTATGTTGCCAATCTAGTTTTAGAGTATTACTCGTCCCTGGTGGGATTGCACTGTTATCTGACACGGTTGGCTTTTTAACTTTATTGACTATTGATATTGGTATTATTCGTGAACTAGCAATCACTGCGAGTTTAGGTGTTGCGGTTATTATTTTTACTAATTTAATATTGTTACCTGTTTGGGCGTCATACATGCGCTTTGAAAACACAATTCATATTCAGTCAGGTAATGTGCAAAAACCTAATATATTGGATGCGATAAGAGACATATTGGTCAAGGCAACGGATCCTAAAACAGCAAAAATAATCATTGGGTTCACACTTGTTTTATTTGCATTAGGGTATTGGCAAGCAGATAAAATGCGTATTGGTGATTTACACGCGGGTGCGCCATCGTTGCACCAAGATGCACGTTACAACCAAGATACCTTTTTAATATCGGACAAATACACTATTTCGTCTGATATTTTAAAAGTAATTGTTGAAGCCTACCCTGCGGCCTGTACAGAGCATGATGTAATGGAGCGAATATCGCGTTTTCAATATAAGGTCGAGAACTTAGCGGGCGTACAATCAGCGGTGAGCTTAAGCTCAGTCGCTCAATCAGTCAATGCCGGTTACAACGAGGGCAATTTAAAGTGGCAAAGTTTGCCGCGCAATTCTGCCAGTTTAGTGCAATCAACGTCACGTGTAGAAACCAGTACAGGGTTATTAAACGGTGATTGTTCGGTAATGCCGGTGATTATATTTTTAGACGATCACAAAGCACAAACAATTGATAACGTAATTGCAAAAGTAAAACAATTTGCCGATGAAGAGGGCACAGATAAACTTGCCTTTAAATTAGCGTCAGGGCCAGTTGGTGTTATGGCTGCAACGAATGAGTCTGTTTCAGCAGCGCAAATACCTATGATGTTGTACGTTTACGGTGCGGTTATTATTTTATGCTTACTTAGTTTTAAGAGTGTAAAAGCAACAATTGCGGTGGTATTACCCTTGTACATAGTATCAACCCTTGCACAGGCACTGATGGTACAGCTTGAGATTGGTCTGACTGTTTCAACGTTACCAGTGATTGCTCTGGGTGTAGGTATTGGTGTTGATTACGGTATTTATATTTTGTCATCAATGATGGGGCAGTTAAAACAAAACGTGCCATTGAGTATTGCTTATCGTAATGCATTAGTTGAGCGTGGCAGTGCGGTATTATTTACCGGTATCACGCTAGCGATTGGTGTTAGTACGTGGATTTTTTCAGATTTGAAGTTCCAAGTCGATATGGGAATATTGCTTACCTTTATGTTTTTAGTAAATATGTTAGGTGCCGTGTTACTTTTACCTGCAATTGGTAGTTTGCTCTGGACTGACCAGAAAAAATAAGGTGAATAAATTTGCTCCAAAATGGCCAGTAATGGCCATTTATATCTATATTTTGTGAATAGATGACCAAATAGCTGAAATGCTTAAAATGTTTTCATCGAAAAGGCTGTTTATTAGTTTCAAAAGGGTTAGAATTTAACTGACTCCACGCTAATAAATGGCTGTACAAATACTCTGCTAAACTAGCAGTGATAGATTAAGGAACATACAATGACACGAAATGAAGGCCAAGCCTCGGTTATTTTAGATAACGTCTGTAAGCTTATCCAGAAAAAAGTTCGCGCTGATAATGTGTTACTCGTTGAGAAATTCGCCAAAGCCTTGTACAGCAATATGTCTAAAGAGGATTTGGCAAATCGCAACGATAGTGACTTATACGGTGCTGCACTCAGCCTTTGGAATTCGCTAGAAAAAAATACATCAGATGACGCAGTAATCCGCGTTTTCAATCCTGAAGTGGCAAAAGATGGCTGGCAGTCATCACATACCATTGTCGAGATCATAGCTAAAGATATGCCGTTTTTAGTTGACTCTGTACGTATGGCGATGACGCGAAAAAATATAGCCTCTCACTTACTGCTACATAGCCCACTGAAAATTCAACGCGATAAAAACGAAAAAATATCTGGGTTATCAAGTTTAAAAACAGAGCAAGAATCAACATCAACAAAAACGGTGTTTTTTATCGAAATTGACCGTCAAACAGATGCGTCTGTTATTGAGTCTTTCAAAAAAGAACTTGAATCGGTATTAATTGACGTATCGGTTGCCGTTGAAGACTGGCAACCTATTCGTGAAAAGCTTATCTCAGTCAGTAAGAATTTGCCTAAAAATCATAATAATACTACTGAGCTTAAAGAAACGGTTGAGTTTTTAGATTGGCTGGTCAAAGATAATTTTACCTTAATGGGTTACCGACAATATGAACTTTCTCCAGTTCAGGGTGACTACCAGTTAAAAGGTAACATGGAAACGAGTTTAGGGTTGATGAAAAACTCTGACACTGAACACACGCGTATGCTCTCTGATTTACCTGAGGTAGCTCAAAGAGAGGCGCGTAGCAGTAATTTATTAATTTTAACTAAAACAAATTCACTGTCTCGTGTCCATCGTCCAGCTTACATTGATTATGTGGGTGTTAAGCGTTTTGATGACAAAGGGAATGTGGTAGGTGAAGACCGTTTTATTGGGTTATTCTCATCTAACTTTTACAACAACAGTGCTGCAGATGTGCCAGTGCTTAAAAGCAAGATTAATCGTATTATGGATATGTGCGACTTTGCTAAGGGCACACATGCATACAAAGCGGTGTTAAATATTTTAGAAACCTACCCACGTGATGAACTAGTTCAAGCACGTGAGCATGAGCTACTAGAAGTGGCTATGGGTGTATTGCAAATACAAGAACGCGACATGTGTCGTTTATTTGTACGTAAAGATGCATACGGTCGTTTTCTATCTTGCATGGTGTATGTACCACGTGAACGTTATAACACGGCGTTGCGTCGCGAAACGCAGGCTATTTTAGCAAATGCATTTAATTCTGACGTTAAAGTCGAATTTACTACCTATTTCTCTGAGTCAACACTAGCGCGTACTCATTACACCGTTCGTGTGACCGATAACAATATTGAATATAATGTGAAAGACATAGAAAATAACCTAATTGAAGCCGCTCGTACCTGGGAAGATAAACTCCAATCAGCCTTACTTGAATCTGCTGGGGAAGCGCGTGGTAACGAGTTAAATCGTAAATATTGCAATGCGTTTGCTCGTTCTTATAAAGAAGAAGTATTGCCAAGCGCCGCTGTTGTTGATATCGAAAAGCTTGAAATGCTAAGCGATGACAATAAGCTAGAGATGTTGTTTTATCGCCCACAAGAAGAAGCAAACAGCAACATTGTTCGTTTAAGCTTATTCCATAAAGATGAGCCAATTCACTTATCAGATGTGATGCCAATGCTTGAAAACTTTGGCCTGCGTGTTATCGGTGAAACGCCCTATGCGGTTAAAACCAATGATGGTCACGTTAATTGGATTATGGATTTCTCCATGCTGATTGATAGCAAAGAAATGGCTGATTTTGATAAAGTTTCTGCTCGTTTTCGTGCTGCGCTTACGAGCGTTTGGGCTAATCGATTAGAAAATGATGGCTTTAACCGTTTAGTGCTCATGGGTGGTTTAACAGGCCGTGAGTCTTCAATTTTACGTGCATACGCAAAATACATGCGTCAAATTGGGGTGACGTTTTCACAAACTTATATTGAGAGCACGTTTGCTAATTACCCGCATATTGCTGCAAAAATTGTTAATTTATTTGCAAAAAAATTCTCTGTTAAAAAACCAGCCAGTGCCAAAACACTGGAAAAGCTTGGCACAGAAATATACTCAGAATTAGAGAACGTCGCTAACCTTGATGACGATCGTATTATCCGTTTATACGTTGATATGATTGTTGCAACGTTGCGTACTAACTATTTCCAAAAAGATGCTGAAGGTAAATTTAAGCCATATATTTCACTTAAAATTCAGCCAAGTCTTATCCCAGATGTGCCGCTCCCGGTGCCAGCATTTGAGATTTTTGTCTACTCGCCACGCGTTGAGGGTGTGCATTTACGCTTTGGTAAAGTAGCCCGTGGTGGTCTTCGCTGGTCTGACCGTCGTGAAGATTTCCGTACAGAAGTGCTTGGCTTAGTTAAAGCGCAGCAAGTTAAAAATACCGTAATTGTACCGGTTGGTTCAAAAGGTGGCTTTGTATGTAAACAACTACCTAGTGAGCGTGAAGCGTTTATCAAAGAAGGCCAAGAATGTTATAAAATCTTCATTCGTGGTTTATTAGATATTACAGATAATATTGAGCGTGGCGAAGTTGTACCTGCAATTGATGTTACTCGTCATGATGAAGACGATGCATACCTAGTGGTTGCAGCGGACAAGGGAACTGCGACCTTCTCTGATATCGCTAACGGAATTGCTAACGAATACAACTTTTGGCTCGGTGATGCGTTTGCATCCGGTGGGTCGGTTGGTTATGACCACAAGAAAATGGGTATTACAGCACGTGGTGCATGGGAGTCTGTTAAACGTCATTTCCGTGAAATGGATATTAACTGTCAAACCACAGATTTTACTGCCGTCGCTATTGGCGATATGGCCGGTGATGTATTTGGTAATGGTATGTTGTTATCAAAGCACATTCGTTTGCAAGTGGCGTTTAACCACTTACATATTTTTGTGGATCCAAACCCTGATGCCGCTAAATCTTATCCAGAACGCGAGCGTTTATTTAATCTGCCACGTTCATCATGGGAAGATTACAACAAAGCGTTAATTTCAAGCGGCGGTGGTGTGTTCTCTCGTGCAGCCAAGTCGATTACGCTTAGCCCAGAAATGAAAAAAATGTTGGGCACTAAAAAAGCCAGCATGACGCCTAATGAATTGATCAAAGCCTCACTTATGATGGAGTTTGATTTATTGTGGAATGGCGGTATTGGTACTTATATTAAACATTCTAAAGAAACCGATGCGGATGTTGGCGATCGTGCAAACGATGCACTGCGCATTAATGGTAAAGACCTTGGCGCTAAAGTCTTTGGCGAAGGCGGTAACTTAGGGGCAACCCAGTTAGGTCGTATTGAATTTGCAGCTAAAGGCGGTCGGGTAAATACTGACTTTATCGATAACGTAGGCGGTGTTGCGTGTTCAGATAACGAGGTTAACATTAAGATTTTACTTAATGGCCTTGTTGCCGAAGGCGATTTAACACGTAAACAACGTGATGAGTTATTGTATTCAATGACCGATGAAGTTGCACAATTAGTGCTTAACGACTGTTATCGTCAAACACATACGTTATCAATTACCCAATCGAAGGGGACTTCAACGCTTAAGGAAAAAATTCGTTTTATTCATGCGCTCGAAAAAGAGGGCAAGCTAGATCGTGCTATTGAGTTTATTCCTACAGATGAAGAGCTAGCAGAGCGAGCTGCAGCGGGCAAAGACCTAACTCGTCCTGAGCTTTCAGTGTTGGTGTCTTATGCGAAAATGGTACTCAAAGAGTCATTAGTGACTGATGAGATCACTGAAAATCCGTATTATCGCCAGTTACTGGTTAAATCATTCCCACTTCCACTGCGTGAGAAATTTAACGATGCGATGAATAATCACCCACTTCGTAAAGAGATCATTGCCACTAAGTTAGCAAATAATATCGTTAATGATATGGGCTTAAACTTTATGGTTCGCATGAATGAAGAAACGGGTGCAAATGAGGCAGAAATTGCACTGTGTTATTCAATTGCGAGTGAAATTTTCCAAATGCGCGAAACCTGGTTGTCTATCAGTGATTTAGATAACAAGATACCTTCGAATGTACAAACGGAAATGCTTTATCAACTTCGTCGTACAGTTCGTCGTGCAACACGTTGGTTCTTACGTCATCGCAATAAGGCGCAAACAATTGAACAATCAATTGAAATATTCGCACCAACATTTGCTGATTTAAGTGAAAACTTAACTCAATACATAGTTAAAGCAGAAAGCGACCGTATTGAGAGTGCCCGTGAAGAACTAATCCAAAGTGGTGTACCGACTGAGATTGCACAGCGTGTAGTATCGTTATCGAGCTTATTCTCGGTGATGGACTTAACGCAAATTGCTCAAAACGCTAACCGCAAAATTGATATGGTGTCGCACACTTACTTTAAACTAGGTGCGCAAATGGGGCTGCATTGGTTCTTAGATCAAATCACTAATCAACCGGTTTCTAACCATTGGCAGGCATTAGCGCGTGCGTCATATCGTGAAGAGTTAGATTGGCAGCAACGCACCTTGTCAGAAGTGGTGTTAAACAGCTTTGAAGGTGAAAACAGTGATGTAGATGGCCAAATTGAGCAATGGATGGAGAGTCAAGACTTATTGTTACAGCGCTGGAAGCAAATGCTAACAGAGTTTAAAACATCGCAAAGCCATGATTTTGCAAAATTCTCAGTTGCACTGAGAGAACTTATGTTGCTAGGTCATAACTGTGACACATCTGCAAAGTAACGATGATTGATTAAAGTTAATCGTTAAACAGTTTTTTGTTATATAATACCTCAGCCTTGTCTGAGGTATTTTTTTGTCTACAAATTTAAGAGGATTATATTCATGTTTTACGATTTAGCTCGCCGTTTTATGTTTACCCGTGATGCGGAGTGGGCGCATGATTTTGCTCTTAACAATTTACGTCGCTTTGCTCATACGCCATTGAGTGCTGCGTGGTCACAAAGTGTAGCAAATAAACCCGTGAATTTTTTAGGGCTTGAATTTAAAAATCCGGTGGGGCTTGCGGCGGGTCTTGATAAAAATGCTGAATGCATTGATGCCTTTGCCCAGATGGGGTTTGGTTTTATTGAAGTAGGCACTGTTACACCACGTCCACAAGCAGGTAACGATAAGCCGCGTATGTTTAGATTGCCACAATCAAATGCAATTATTAATCGCATGGGCTTTAATAACAAAGGCGTTGATAATCTAGTTAATAACGTAAAAGCAGCAAAGTATAATGGTATTTTAGGTATTAATATTGGTAAAAATAAAGATACACCGAATGAGCAAGGTAAAGATGATTACATTCACTGTATGCGAAAGGTGTTTGAGCATGCATCTTATATCACTGTAAATATTTCATCTCCTAATACCCCAGGGTTACGTGATCTTCAATATGGCGCAGCATTAGATGACTTATTACAAAGTTTGAAAAATGAGCAGCTGGATTTAATTGCCAAACATAATAAAAATGTTCCTATGCTGGTTAAAATTGCGCCAGATCTTGATCCTGTTCAAATTGAACAAGTGAGCGAATCACTATTAACGAATAAAATTGATGGGGTAATTGCCACTAATACCACCCTTGAGCGTAGCCTAGTACAAGGTCAGCAGTATGCTGATGAAGCAGGGGGTTTATCGGGTGCGCCGGTTAGAGAGCGCTCAACTCATGTGGTTTCTCAGCTAAAACGTTTAACTAATAATCAATTACCTATTATAGGTGTTGGCGGCATAGATGATGCCCAATCTGCGCAAGAGAAATTTAATGCGGGTGCTGATTTAGTTCAAGTTTATACTGGTTTTATATACAAAGGACCGCAATTGGTTAAGTCGATCATTAATAGCTTATAAGGATCAGTTATCTAAGCTTTTGATCGTTCGATAAATGTTCTAAAAAGACATTTTAATAATGGTCAAAAGCAGCTATACTCTAAGCTTATTGTATTATTTATACGTAAAGCATTAGGAAGGGAGGAGCATATGTTACAAGCGTCAAAGCAATGGCAGTGGGTTGCGTGTGCTAAAAAAAACCGCTTATTGCTAGATTTAAATGACGATATGCAGCTATGCACCCCTTATAAACTAAGGCAATTGACAGATTGCACCTTTAAAAATCCTTATTTTAGCCTAGAAGACGCTGCTTTTTATGAGCAAGTATATTACTACCTTGAGCAGTTTAATTTATGGAACCCGGCACAGTTATGTCAAATAGCGCTTAATGCGACTGCAGTTAAGTTTCAATTAAAACCTGTTTTAGCTAAAAGTTGGTTTTTTAAACCCTACACGGGCACTATCCCAAGCACTGAAGCCGTTATCAACTTGAGCTCTGAATCTCAAACTGGCGAGTTTTTAATTGTGGAGCATTGCCCTGATGCGTCTGTCTGTATTAATTTAAGTGAAACTTTTGCGCTTGACGATAATTTATCACTCTTACAGTTTGAAGTGATCCGCGTATTAAACAACCGTGTTCACCCGCTTATTATTACTCAGTACGATAGCCAAACAGCTTAATCTAATTTAGTTTTCCCACCGTGTTTATGGCGTATTTGTACGCAAACCTATGCTATAATCCCGCGCAATTAGCTATTAAGGGTTTTTACTTTGCAATTTATCGCACTTACTTCTATCGGAATCGAAAATTTATTGGTTGATGAGCTTACAGAGCTTGGTGCTACGGTGTCAAAACAAACTGTGGGTTCTGTTCGCTTTGAGGCTGACTCATTGCTAGCGCAAAAGGTGTGTTTATCAACACGCTTTGCTACGCGTGTACTTATGCTTATTGAAGAAAAAGAAGGCGTAAATGACAAAGACAGCTTGTATAAATTTGCACGCTTGCAACCTTGGCAAGAGTGGTTTGGGCCTACGCAAACCTTTGCTGTTGATTTTAATGGCACCAATGACTCACTCAAAAATACTCAGTTTTCAGGCTTAGTGATTAAAGATGCAATTGTTGATTATTTTAATGATTTGTATGAACAGCGTCCAAACGTAGATAAGCAAGATGCTAATGTGCGCGTGGTTGCACGTTTAAATCGCCATGGTGTGTCACTTTATATTGATTACTCAGGCCCGCGTTTATCAGAGCGTGGTTACCGTCAAGGTCAAGGTAAAGCACCGATTAAAGAGCATTTAGCTGCGGCGATAATTAAACGCAGTGGCTGGCTTGAAAATGTTAATCAACCACTATTCGATCCTTGTTGTGGCGCCGGAACTATTTTAATTGAAGCGGCAGGGATGGCACGTAACGAAGCACCGGGCTTATTTCGTGAAGGGTTTGCGTTTGAACGTTTACCAAGCTTCAGAGCGGCAAAGTTTAAAGAACTTAAAGAGCAACTTTTAGCCAATATTACCGATCCTAAATTGTGGTTAATTGGTCATGACTACGACGCACAGGTACTCGATAAAGCCATCGCTAATGCGCAGCGTGCCGAGCTTGATACGGTGATTAAGTTCAAACAAAGCGATGCGACTAAACTCACTTCGGTTGCAAAGTTACCGGGTGTTGTTATTTCTAACTTACCTTATGGTGAACGAATTGGTTCTATGGCCGAGTTAGTTAATTTACATCGTAGTTTAGGTATTGGCTTTAAAAAGCACTTTAATCACTGGAAACTCGCTTTACTGGGCATGGATGAAAGCTTGTTCAAATTGCTTAAATTAGTGAAGCAAAAACGCTATAAATTTAAAAATGGCCCCCTTGATGTTGAATTAAACCTGTATCAGCTCGATGACAAGCAAGTCAGTCTTAGTAATGATGACAAACCGGCTTTAAACTTTGAAGGCTCAATGGCCTTTGCTAATCGCTTGAAAAAGAACAAACAAGGCTTAAAAAATTGGCTTAAGCAAAATAAAGTACATGCTTATCGTGTGTATGATGCGGATATTCCAGAATATAACGTCGCGGTTGATATTTATAATGACTCAGCGGTTATTTTTGAATACGCAGCGCCAAAAGAAATTGATGAGAAAACCTCAGAAAAACGCCTGCAAGACGTTATCAGTTTAACGGCCCAGCAGTTGACTATTGCGCCAGAAAATATCGCTGTGAAAGTGCGCAAAAAGCAAAAAGGGGAAGAACAATATACCCCTATGGCAAAGCAAAACAGAACTATGGTGGTCGAAGAATTTGGTGCTAAGTTTAAAGTTAACTTATTTGATTACTTAGACACCGGGCTATTTTTAGATCATCGCCTTGCGCGCCGTTACATTCAAGAAAACGCCAAAGATAAGCGATTTTTGAATCTGTTTGCCTATACGGGTACAGCGTCAGTGCATGCGGCATTAGGTGGTGCAAAAGCGATTACTACCGTCGATTTATCTAAAACTTATTTAAAGTGGGGCCAAGATAACTTTGCACTTAACGATATTAGCAATACCCGTTATCGATTTGAGCAGGCTGACTGCTTAAAATGGTTAGAGTATGCTCAAGGCCAATACGATTTGATATTTTTAGATCCGCCGACATTTTCAAATTCAAAGCGTATGAAAGATGCGTTTGATGTGCAAAACGATCATATTAAGTTACTAACGTGGGTTAAAAAAATACTCAGCCCATCGGGTACGCTTATATTTTCTAACAATAAACGTGGTTTTGTGATGGATGAGGTGGGTTTAATGGGCCTAGGCTTAAAAGCAGAAAATATTTCAGAAAAAACCTTATCGCCCGATTTCAAACGCAATAAAAAAATCCATAATAGCTGGCTAATTAAACATGGCTAAATGGGTTTTATATCATACAGACGGTTGCCACTTGTGTGAACAAGCAGAGCAACTGTTAAAACCGCTACTTTCATCAACTGATGAGTTACAGCTTATTGATATTATGAGTGATGACTCATTAATTTTAGCATATCAAATCAGTATTCCGGTTTTAAAAAATCAACAAGGCCAGCAATTATTTTGGCCTTTTACTGCAGCTCAGGCGCAGCAGTTTTTAGCGCAAGCAGAACAAGAGTAAAGATTAACTATGGATTTAATTAGAATTTCAAAAGCACAATTAGCTTACGGCACGCACCCCTTATTAGATAATGCCGATGCGGTAATAGAAAGCGGTGAACGTGTGTGTATTGTGGGTCGTAATGGTGCAGGTAAATCAACGCTTTTAAAAGTCTTAGATGGCCAAGTCGTACTTGATGATGGCGAAATAAACCAAGTCGGTAGTTTAAAAATATCGCGTTTAGAACAAGATCCACCAAAAGGGGCAAGCGGCACTGTATTTGATTATGTTGCCCAAGGTATGCCTGAAATTGCTAATTTACTTATTGATTTTCATCATGTGAGTACACAGCTGCAAACCGATTGTACTGATCAATTACTCAATAAATTAGAACGTTTATCGAATCAGCTAGAAGCCGCTGATGGCTGGCGTTTTGATAGCCGAATTCAACTTGTATTAACCCAGTTAGAATTAACTCCTGATGCAAAACTCGAATCCCTCTCCGGTGGTTGGTTACGAAAAGTTGCACTCGCACGTGCGCTAGTGAGCGAGCCTGATTTATTATTACTCGATGAGCCTACCAACCACTTAGATATGATGAGTGTAATGTGGTTAGAGCAATTTTTGAAAGAGTTTAAAGGCGGGATTGTCTTTATATCTCATGACCGTGCTTTTATTCGCGCCGTTGCAACGCGTATTTTAGATTTAGATCGCGGTAAACTCATTTCTTACCCAGGTGATTATGCCACGTATTTAGAGCAAAAAGCCCATGATTTAAAAGTGGAAGAAACACAAAATGCCTTGTTCGACAAACGCTTAGCAGAAGAAGAAGCCTGGATCCGCCAAGGCGTTAAAGCGCGCCGTACGCGTAACGAAGGGCGAGTTCGTGAGCTTAAACAATTACGTAATGAGCGTAAAAAACGCGTTGATCAAGTAGGCAAAACCGATTTCAATATTGAAACGGCTGATCGTTCAGGTAAATTAGTGTTTGAAGCGAAACACTTAAACCATGCATTTAAAGATAAAATCATTGCTGATGACTTCTCTACTTTGGTTATGCGTGGTGATCGTATTGGATTAGTCGGCCCTAACGGCATTGGTAAAACAACACTATTAAAATTACTATTTGGTGATTTAAAAGCTGACAGTGGCGAAATAAAGCAAGGTGTTAATTTAGAATTTGCTTATTTTGATCAATACCGTGAAAAGCTCGATGAAGAAGCGACCGTTCAAGATAACGTGGCTGAGGGTAAGCAAGAAGTGATGATGGGCGGGCGCTCTCGTCATGTATTAGGTTATTTACAAGACTTTTTGTTTCCACCAGCACGTGCTCGTACCCCCGTAAAAGCGCTCTCAGGTGGTGAAAAAAATAGATTACTTCTGGCTAAGTTATTCTTAAAGCCATCAAATATATTGGTTCTTGATGAGCCTACCAACGACTTAGACATAGAAACGTTAGAGTTACTAGAAGATATCATCAATCAATACCAAGGTACTGTGCTGATAGTTAGCCATGACCGTGAGTTTATTGATAATACCTGTTCGAGTGTATGGGCCTTTGAGGGTAACGGCAAGGTAACAGATATCGTTGGTGGTTATAGTGACTATGAAGCCTATACGAACTATTTGGCAGAGCAAGAAAAAAAGGAGCACCAACAGCCGGTTAAAAAGGTTGAAAAACCTGAGCCAGCAGCAGTTAAAAGTAATAACAAAGCAAACAAACTCTCTTACAAATTAAAACTTGAACTAGAGCAACTACCTAATAAAATGGAACAGCTTGAAGCTGAGCTTGAAAAACAACAAGAACGAGTCAGTCATGAAGACTTTTTCAAGCAAGACAGCAATATAACAGCTAAGGAATTGAACCATTTAGCCCAGCTTGAGTCTGACCTTGAAGCCGCTTTTGAGCGTTGGGAAGAACTTGAAGAATTAAAGAATCAGCAGTAAGGAATAAAATGAAATATAAATTACTCGCGGCCAGTGTGTTAGCAACACTAAGTACATCGGCATTAAGTGCAACGTATCAATTAACTGAACTAGGTAATTTTGAAGGCGCAAAACATACATATGTTACCGATGTGAGTGAAAACGGACATGTTATTGGGCTTGCGAATGGCTTATATAATCTCCCCATTGATATTAGTTATATTGATTTTACCGATAGTTTAATTAATACCGCTTACGACCGTGAAGTAGATACATTTGAGCTTAGTGATAAACAAATTACGTTTACACTTGATGATATAGAAAATAACGACGCTATCTATACTAATGCTGATGCGCACACATTTATGGTTCGTTTTTTGTCAAACTTATCCACTAATTTCGAATATCAAAAGATTAGATCGGTCATTGCTACACGCTACAACAGTGGTGTGATCACAGAGCAGCCTTTGTTTGATATTGCTTCTGTTGATTATGAGGGGTTAACACGCTCTACAAGCGACTTTTATAATGCGGTTGCACAGGATGGTACTACCGTTGGTTGGGGCAGTGCACCCTTTGATAAAATCACTTTTATACCAGAGGGTGAAACTGAAGAAGAAACTTGGTTTACCAGAGACTTTATAGAGCGTGGTATTGTAATTTCTGAGGAGGGCATTGAAGTGCCACTCGTTCCAGAATTTACTGAGTATGGCGGAACGAGTCAAGCGACAGATATTGTTGCTACCGACACAGGTTACTTTGTGGTTGGTAATGTATCAGTGAGCATTCCTACTGAGCGACAAAAATCTCTTACTGATAATTGTGATGGCCTTGATGAACCAGAAATGGCGTGTATTGAGTCTTTTAATAGTAGAAACACGCGTGGTATATTTAATAAATCAGCGGTTAAATGGACACTTGACAGTAATTATAATGTAGTCTCTACTGAAATTTTAGGGTTAGCATTAACACCAAAAGAAGATGAAAATACTAACCCGTTTATTAGTAATGCATTAGCGGTTAATAAAAATGGGGTGGCAGCTGGTTATTCCAATACTCGTTATTTTGATAGGGATTCGACAATTCTAACAATGCCAGCTTACTTTAAAGAGGGAGAGGTTGTTGACTTTCTTGAACAACGTGATGAGTGGCAAGGTGGTAAAGCACTGGCAATCAATGATGATGATATTGTTGTCGGTTTTGCGACCAAGCGTATTGAAGGCTCATTAAGAAATAAGCTTTACTATCACGATATAAATACCGACACAACAGTATTCCCTGAAGATTATTTTATAAGTTCAAACTCATATGCGAATGATATTAATAATCAAGGATACATTGTTGGTGAAGGGGAGATTGGCCAATCAGATAATTCACGTCGCTCAGAGGCGTTCATTTATAAAATCGGCGATGATAAAATTATTAACTTAAACAGCTTGTTACCTTGTTATGATAGCGATGGTGAAACTAGTTTTAGTTATAAAATGGCAGAAGCTAAATCGATAAATGAAAACAACGAAGTATTCGGTGTAGCGACTAAAACAGTTGAGAAACGCGATTCACTCGGTGAAGTGGTTACCGATGTTAACGGTAATATTCAATATGAAAGTGTTGCTGTGGCAGTAAAATTGACGCCTATTACTGATGGCGAAGTCGAAAACTGTAAAGCGCCCGATGCTGAATTTTATGAACGCAACTCAGCGAGCTTTTCTTGGTTTGGTTTATTACTACTACCACTGGTTGGCTTAAGACGAGTGTTTAGTTTTTAAGTACTCTGAATCTTTAATAGAATAACAAAAAAACCCAACTTAACAGGTTGGGTTTTTTCGTCTATAGTTAGCTGAGTATTTAAAGCAATGGAGGCTAATTATTTCGCATTAACCAAGCGCGCCTTACCGAGCGGCGCCAGATAAAGTCTATACCAAAGTAGCCAATAATACTGGCGATAGATGCGCATACTAAAGAGCCTACTAAAAATGCAGGTCCAATAGTACTCAAGCTTTCTATAAACCACGCCCAGCTTGCCTCAAAGGCAAAATGTTGTTCGGGTTGGTTAAGGACTAATGTACCAACTAAGTAGGAAGCGTAAAAAATAGGCGGCATAGTGAGCGGGTTAGTGATCCAAACTAACGCAACGGATATAGGTAAGTTAACTCTTAAAATTATGGCTGCAGCCGCCGCTAATACCATTTGGAAAGGAACAGGGATGAACGCAAAAAATAGCCCAATGGCAAATGCTCCCCTTGCTGAGCGTCTATTTAAATGCCAAAGGTTAGCATCATGTAAAAGACGACCAAATACCCTCAGTGATTTGTGATGTCTAATTTTATTTGGATCGGGTAAAAACCGTTGGATCGTTTTTTTAGCCATTTAAAGCAACCATATACATCTGTTGGGTTTAGCCTTGGGTTTGCTATCGGTGTTGTTGTTACCGTGTTTTTTTACCAAAGCTTTGAATTTACAGTAATCACAATTTCAATCCTGATTGTGAGCGTGTATTTTAAGCCGTTTTTAACTGTATTGTTAGGCTTTATTTGCGCTATTTGTTGTGTAGCAATACATTTTACTTTGTTTTACTCATTTGAATTACCCAATCAGCACGAAAAGTATGCTTATTCTGTCAATGTTGTTGTTGAAGAGGTTATTTCTTCAGTGCCTCCGCAATACGTAAAAGTTAAAATAAATCGTTTAGAAGCGCACCAATATAGTCAGTTTAGAGCTCCTAATGCGTTATTAAGTATTAATTCAACACAACCTATTCACTCCGGTGATACGTTTGATGCACAAGTTAGACTGAATAAATTTAGGGGAATTAAAAATTTTACTGTGTTCGACAGTCAACTGTATGCCTTTACACAAAAAATAGCATTTAAAGGCAGAGTATTAAATAAGCAATTAGCGATTTACAACCTCCCACAAAATGATCATATCACTGCTTATCGGGCTTACATCAAAAAGCTAGTTAGTAGCGCTGAGCTTAATTGGCTATATTACGTGCTCTTAACCGGAGACAAGTCATTAATGACCTTTGAGCATAAACAATTAATGCAAAGTCTTGGATTAAGTCATTTACTGGCTATTTCTGGGTTGCATATCTCTTTGGTTTTTGGATTTTGTTATTTTGTCGTGCGGTGTTTACTTAAGTTGATTAAGCCTGAGCTAAATCAGTCATTAAATATTTCTATTTTTTATAGCGCTGCTGGCTTTGTTGCCGCTTTTATTTATGTTTACTTGAGTGATTTTATTATTTCGGCAACCCGCGCCTTAATTATGTTGGGTTGTTATTTGCTACTTTATTATTTAGCGAAGCAAGCGCTTAGATGGCGAAGTATTTTATATGCGTTGGTTATTATTTTAGCTGTTAACCCATTTAGTTTGCTTAATCCGGGTTTATATTTTTCATTTTTAGCGGTATGTATTATTTTTATGGTTGTAAAGCAGTTTCCACTGCGAGGTCATTCACTATTAGCTAACGTACGCACTCTTTTTGTTATTCAACTGGGATTATTTATTGGGTTGTTACCGCTGTCATTGTACTTTTTTAATGGCGTGAGTTTAGCGGGTTTAGTTTTAAATCTGGTGGCTATTCCCATTTTATCTTTTGTATTAATGCCTGCTTTATTCTTAAGTGTGTTGTTGGGGTTATTTACCGATTGGCATGCATTTATTGTGTTGTATGATTTTCCACTGCAATACATATATCAAATGTTGCAAGAAATACCTGAACACATACGTTGGTTTAATGTCGGTCAAATAAGTATAACCACTGTAGTGCTGCTTTATAGTATGGTTCCTTTAGTTTATTTTATTGAACTGCGCATACTGGCGTGCATTCCGCTTTTGACTTTATTGTTTAATTATTACTTTACGCAAACAAGCCTTTGGCAGTTGAACGTCTTTGATGTGGGCCATGGCTTAATGGTATTAATAGTGAAGGATAAACATGCGTTTATTTATGACTTTGGTCCAAGTTACTTTAATCGTTTTAGCCGGGTTCCTAGTGTACTACTACCTTATATTAATGCCCATAACCTAACGGTAAGTACTGCGATTGTCAGTCATCAAGATAACGACCATGCCGGAGGTGTTGCACATTTTAAAGCCGCTGGCTATGCAATGAGCTTTGATTATTTTCATCCTCATAACGCTTCTAACGACTGTAGAACAACACAATTGAACTTTCATGGATTGAGTATTCAAACCTTTGCTAAAGGGGAGTTTAATAACAACAATGATAACTCTTGTGTGGTTAAAGTTTCGGATGCAAACCACAGTGTGCTACTCACTGGCGACATATCAAAGGCGCGAGAATTTCAGTTGATTGAAAAGGGTTATAATTTACACAGTACTGTTTTGGTGAGTCCGCATCACGGTAGCGATAGTTCCTCTAGTGACGAGTTTATAAAGGCGGTAAACCCAAAATGGGTCATTCACTCAAGTGCATTTAAAGGTAAATGGCAATTTCCAAGTAAAGCGGTAGTTGAGCGTTACAATAAAATAAATGCCAATCAATATAGCACCGGTGATGTAGGACAAGTTCGGGTTGATTTTTATGCTAAGCACCTTGAGTTAACTACTGCAAGGGCGCAGGAAAGTTATTGGTTTATCAAAGATTGACGTTTTGTTTTGCTGTTGCTAAGGATACAATAGAGGCTGTCACTGGTTTTAGAGAGTGTTATGGATCAAAGTACTACACAAATTTATAAACGGCTTGTTTCTTACGTTGGCACCTATAAGTCGGTTGCCATCGTCGCAATTATTGGAATGATAGGCTATTCAGGTATGGATGCATTATTCATCCAACTGATGAAGCCGTTTATCGATGAAGGTTTAAATGAGCGTAATAGTCAGGTACTTACTTATGCGCCATTTGTGGTTGTTGCGCTGGTGATAGGACGCGGCGTATTTAATTTTATGTCATCTTACTGTTTAAGTTATGTAGGCTCGCAAGTGGTTCGCGCACTGCGCCAAGAGTTATTTGAACATATATTACACTTACCGGTATCGTTTCATGATAAAAACTCAACCGGCGACTTAATTTCAAAAATTACCTTTGATACCGAACAAGTACAACAAGCGATTACCAAAGCATTGCTTATTGTTGTTCGTGAAGGTGCCTTTGTGGTGTTTTTACTGGCAGTGATGTTTTATACCAGCTGGCAATTATCGTTAATCTTTTTAGTTATTATCCCGCTAGTGGCTATCATTGTAGCTGTGGTATCTAAACGTTTTCGTCATATATCTAAAAATATTCAGTCTGCGATGGGGCAGGTAACACGTAGCGCAGAGCAAATGCTCAGTGGTCACAAAGTGATCCACGGTTTTGGTGGTCAAACCCAAGAAATTGATCAATTTTCTAAAATTAATAATCATAATCGCCAGCAACGTATCAAAATGGATGCGACTAAGGCATTAAGTGTGTCTATCATTCAAATTTTAGCTGCCAGTGCCATGGCGGTCATTTTATGGGTGGTGTCTATGCCCTCTATGATAGACAGTATTAGCTCTGGGGATTTTGTGGTATTAATTTCTTCGATGATGATGTTACTGCGTCCGTTAAAGCAACTTGCCAATGTGAACAGTGATTTACAACGAGGTATTTCAGCTGCGCAGAGTGTATTTTTAATACTAGATGAAGAAATAGAAAAAGACACCGGCAACTTATCGGTTGATAAAGTTAAAGGTCATATTGAGGTAAAAAATGTTACCTTTAAGTACCCAACTAAAGACGAGCCAGTATTAAACAATTTATCAATGAGAATACAAGCCGGTGAAAGTATTGCGCTTGTTGGTCGCTCAGGCTCGGGTAAATCAACCATATCAAACTTATTACCTCGCTATTATGATTTAGAAGCGCCCAGTGAAATATTACTTGATGGTATTGCACTTAATGAATATAAGCTTACCGATTTACGTCGTCAATTTGCTTTAGTATCGCAACAAGTGGTGCTTTTTAATGACACAATTGCAAATAATATTTGTTATGGGCTGCAGCGAGAGGTGTCTGAACAAGAGCTTTTAGCTGTTGCTAAACAGGCGCATGTGTGGGAGTTTGTGAAAGATTTACCTGAGCAACTTAATACTATGGTTGGCGAAAATGGGGTGATGCTATCGGGCGGGCAGCGTCAACGTATCGCGATTGCACGTGCTATTTTAAAAGATGCACCAATTTTAATTTTAGATGAAGCGACCTCAGCATTGGATACTGAGTCAGAAAAACTCATTCAACATGCACTTGATTCATTAATGAAAGATAAAACCTCTATTGTGATTGCGCATAGGTTATCGACTATTGAAAAGAGTGACCGCATTTATGTAATAGACAGCGGTCAAGTTATCGAAAGTGGTACGCATACTGAGTTACTTGCTAACGACGGCACTTATTCTGCGTTATGTAAAATGCAGTTTGGTGAGCACGGGTGAGTAGAATAGAGCAAAGCTGGTATAAACCATTTAGCTTAATGACATTATTGTTATTGCCATTGTCAGCTATTTTTGGCTTCGTGTCACTCGTGCGTAAGTGTTGCTACCGTGTCGGTATTTTTAAGCAATTTGTGAGCAATACGCCGGTTATTGTGGTTGGAAATATCAGTGTTGGTGGCAATGGTAAAACGCCGTTTGTGTTGTGGCTTTATGATTATTTAACCGCTCACGGTTTATCTGTCGGTATAATTAGTCGCGGATACGGTGGCAAAGCAACTCATTACCCCTTATTGGTTAATGCACAAACGAGTACGTTAGGTGCCGGCGATGAGCCTGTGCTTTTATTTAACCGTTTAAAGTGCCCATTAGTGGTTGGCCCAAACCGGCAACACAATATAGAAAAGCTCAACGCAAACTTTAAGCTTGATGTGATCATTTCTGATGATGGCATGCAGCATTATAAAATGGCACGCAGCATAGAATGTTGTATTGTTGATAGCGAAAGAAAATTTGGTAATGGTTTGCTAATGCCCGCAGGGCCACTGCGCGAAACCGTCTCTCGATTAAAGAGCGTAGACCTAGTAATTGAAAATGGCTCTGAGGATGAGTTTAGTTATCGCTTGCAGCCATCGGTTATGAAACGCGTTGCCGATAACACGGATATAGCGACGCCTTTAAAGGCTGCGCATGCGGTGAGTGCTATTGGTAACCCAGGTCGTTTTGAGGCTTCACTGCAAGCACAAGGTATTAAATTACTGTCTACACATCATTTTCGCGATCATTATGCTTATAGCGCAGATGATTTCGCTCAATTTGGCGATGATTGTGTATTAATGACAGAAAAAGATGCGGTTAAATGCCGTGATTTTGCAAAGCCTAATTGGTATTACTTGCCTGTTGATGCTAAACCGACAGCAGCGGTAATAAACACATTAAATTTACTATTAAAAGAAAAAGGGATCCATCATGGCCTTTGATACGAAGTTACTCGAAATTATTGCTTGCCCCGTGTGTAAAGGTAAGTTGCGCTTTGATAGAGAAAATCAAGAGTTGATCAGTACGGCGGCAAAGCTTGCTTACCCGGTACGCGATGATATTCCGGTATTGCTTGAAAATGAAGCCCGAGAATTGTCTCTTGAAGAGGTAGAAAAGTGGAATTCGTAGTTGTTATTCCTGCACGTTTCGCTTCTACACGTTTACCAGGTAAACCACTTGCTGATATTTGCGGCAAACCAATGATCCAACATGTGTATGAAAAAGCGTGTTTGTCTGGAGCGAGTAAAGTGGTTATTGCCACCGATCATCAAAAAGTATTTGATGCGGCTAAACACTTTACCAATGATGTATTAATGACTCGAGAAGATCATCAATCAGGCACTGAACGCCTAGCAGAAGTCGTTGATTTACTTAATTTAGCAGATGATACTATCGTGGTTAATGTGCAGGGCGATGAACCGTTATTATCCCCTGATAACGTGTCACAAGTGGCTACATTATTAGCGCAATCAACCGCGCCAATGGCAACCCTCAGTGTTGCCATTGAAGAGCGTGATGAGGTGTTTAACCCTAATGCGGTTAAAGTGGTCAGCGATATCAATAAAAATGCCTTATATTTTTCAAGAGCCAGCATTCCATTTGATAGAAGCGCCATGATGGCAGAGCAGCAACCACTTAACTTAGCGCCTTTTCAACGCCATGTGGGTATTTACGCGTATCGCGCTGGCTTTATAAAGCAATATATTCAATTATCGGTATCACCATTAGAAGTTTTAGAATCACTAGAGCAGCTAAGGGTGCTTTACCATGGCTATGCGATTAAAATAGAGCAAGCGGTGGTTACTCCTCATGCTGGGGTTGATACACCAGAGGATTTAGCTAAAGTCGTTGCGCATATTCAAAGTAAAGCGCGTGAATAAAGCAGATACGCCTGTGTTAAAGGTGCAATACACGCACGATGATTTTTATATTATAACTAAACCTGCAGGGCTTAATTTTCATTCAGAAGAAAGCCCTGGTTTTGTGTTTCTTGCTGAGCAACAACTAAACGAAAAATTGTTTGCGGTTCACCGTCTAGACAAAGTGACTTCAGGGCTGATCATATTAGCGCGGCATAAAGACGCTGCGGCAAAGTTTACCCAGATGTTTACTGAGCATACTATTAATAAATTTTATTTAGCTGTAAGTGATTCTAAGCCTAAAAAAAAGCAAGGTTGGGTTAAAGGAGACATGGCGAAGTCACGTCGGGGTACTTTTAAATTATTAAACTCAAAAATAAACCCAGCTATTACGCGTTTTTATTCGTTTAGTTTTAAAAGTGGTTTTAGAGCTTACCTATTAAAACCCTATTCGGGTAAAACCCATCAGCTCAGAGTTGCTTTAAAGAGTTTGGGTGCCCCCATAATGGGTGATGCGAGTTATGCAGGCAGCCCTGCAGAGCGTACCTATTTACATGCATTTGCCCTGGATTTTTTATGGAAAGGGCAAAAAATACAACATACCCTGTTGCCAGAATCTGGTGAAGAGTATGCGCAATTGATAAAACATCAAGATTTTAATTCTTGGCAAACGCCGTGGAAACTGGATTGGTAAATGAGTGAACAAGTAACTGATATCCGCTTTGGTGGTATTAAACGACTGTATGGTCAACAGCAATTTGAGTGGTTACAGCAAGCACATTTTTGTGTTGTGGGTATTGGTGGTGTAGGCAGTTGGACTGCTGAAGCACTAGCGCGTACCGGCGTGGGTAAAATCACCTTAATTGATTTAGATGATATTTGTGCAACTAATGTAAATCGTCAAATTCATGCCTTAACAGGCACAATAGGGGAAGCTAAAGTTGATGCGATGAAAACTCGCTGCAAGCTTATCAACCCTGAGTGTGTGGTGAATGTGATTGATGACTTTATTAGCCTTGATAATATTCAAGAACATATTCAAGGTTTTGATTATGTAATAGATTGTATTGATGCGGTTAAAGAAAAAGCGGCGTTAATAGCTCACTGTAAACGTAATAAAATGCCCATAATTACAACTGGCGGTGCAGGTGGTCAAACCGATCCGAGTCAAATTACCTTTGGCGATGTGGCAAAAACCACGCAAGATCCATTACTTGCAAAAGTGCGTTACATTTTGCGTAAACAATATAATTTCAGTTCAAACCCAAAACGTAAATTTAATATTGACTGTGTATATTCCACTGAACAGCTTGTTTACCCAGGTAGTGACGGCAGTGTGTGTCATGCGAAGCAAAATGCTGATGGCAGTATGAACATGGATTGTAATAATGGCTTTGGCTCAGTGACGATGATCACCGGTAGTTTTGGTTTTTTTGTTGCCGCTAAAGCGGTTCGAAAATACTTAGACAAGCGTGCGCGTCTAAATACTTAGATAAAGTGTTTTGGTTTAATAGTATTTAAAAAGCGCTTAAAGCGCTTTTTGTTTGGCCATGGTTTGTATTGTTTCAACCATGGCTTTTACTCCATTGCCCCTTGACGCACTCAAATGACTGATTAAGCCCAATTTTTCAAATTCATCATAAGCATTTACTGCTAATACTTCCTCGGGTGTTAAACCATTATACAGGGCTAAAATTAACGCTAATAAACCTTTTACTATGCGTGTATCAGAGTCTCCAATCACAACCAGTGCATTCTCGGTTAGGTCAAACTCGACAAACATCCATACTTTACTCTCACAGCCTGGTACTAGCGCATCATCTGTTTTTAATATATCGGCTAAAGGTGGCAGCGTTTTACCGAGTAACATAATTTCACGGTACTTTTGTTGCCAGCTTGTGCTTTTTTGAATGTTGCTACTGATGAGTTGGTAGGTGTTTGTCATTATTTTTTCCAAATTAGTCTAATAAAGCGATGCATTCTTTGAGTGCGGCAATAAATTGGTCTACATCTTTAGTCGTATTATAAAAAGCAAAACTCGCTCTCAGTGAGCCATTTAGGTTTAAATGACTCATTAAAGGTTGGGTACAATGATGGCCACTTCGTACAGCAATACCATAGTTGTCAAGTAAAGTTGACAGATCATAAGGATGTTCATTTTTATAATTAAAGCAAAGTGTGCCAATATTCGATTTGAGGTTGCTGTAGATGCTAATACCGTCTATTTTGCTTAATGTGCTCGCTGCATAAATAAACAACTGTTGTTCATATTGCTGCAATGTTTGCAAATCAAGCTTCATTAGATACTCAAGCGCAGCGCCAAAGCCTAAAACGCCGGCTATATTTGGCGTTCCTGCTTCAAACTTAGCCGGTGCATTACGATAGGTACTGTGCGTTAAGGTTACTTTTTCAATCATTTCACCGCCTGTTTGATAAGGCGATAATGCATTAAGGGTTGTATAACGGCCATATAAACCGCCTAGCCCTGTTGGCCCCACCATTTTATGAGCAGAAAACACGTAAAAATCACAATCGAGCTTTTTTAAATCCGGTCTTAAATGTAGTGCCCCTTGAGCGCCATCCACTAAGGTTAGCGCGCCTACCGCCTTAGCTGAGGCTATTAAGGGAGCTAAATCAGTAATATTGCCTAGCGTATTAGAGGCGTGAGTAATAGCCAATAGCGCAGGCTTGGTGCGCTTAATCACTTCACAACACTGTGCTATATCAAACGTAGCATCCGCGTTAAGTGGTAAAGTTTTTAATGTTGCCCCGCTTTGTGCTGCAAGTTCTTGCCACGGCACGATATTAGCGTGATGTTCGATTGGGCTAATTAAAATAGTGTCGGCAGCTGTTAATGTATTTCTTAAACCATGAGCAACCAAGTTAATCGCTTCAGTGGCGCCTTTGGTCCAGACAATTTCGTTACTAGTGACTTTAAAATAATCAGCAACTAGGGTACGCACATTTTCATAGGCTGTTGTAGCTTGCTCACTCAGCGTGTGGCGACCGCGGTGAACATTTGCATTCTGTGAGGTATAAAACTGTGTCGTAGCGTCGATTACGCACTGTGGCTTTTGCGTTGTTGCTGCCGAGTCTAAATAAACCAAAGGGTAGCCATTGATTGTCTGATTTAAAGTAGGGAAGTCATTACGGATTTTTTTAGGATCAAACGAGGACACAGACATAGGCTCATAAAGTTAATCAAGTCGGGCACGAATTGTAATCTGTTTAAGATAATTCTCAAGTAGGATGTAATAAAAAAGGCCGCAGAGGCGGCCTTTTAAACTAACTTTACGCTTAGCGCTTGTCAGTTGCTTTATAGTCACGGTGTGTTTCACCGGTGTAAAGCTGACGTGGACGGCTGATCTTATGACCAGGTTGAGAAAGCATCTCATCCCAGTGTGAGATCCAACCAACAGTACGTGCCATTGCAAAAATTACAGTGAACATGCTGGTAGGGATACCGATTGCTTTTAAGATAATACCTGAGTAGAAATCTACGTTAGGGTAAAGTTTCTTTTCAACAAAGTACGGGTCTTCAAGTGCAATTTGCTCAAGTTTCATTGCAATATCAAGCAATGGATCTTGAATGTTTAACTCTGCTAACACTTCATGACATGTTTGACGCATTACTGTTGCGCGCGGGTCGAAGTTTTTGTAAACACGGTGTCCAAAGCCCATAAGACGGAACGGGTCCGCTTTATCTTTAGCTTTTGCTACGTATTCGTCAATGCGATCAACTGAACCAATTTCTTCTAACATGTTCAAACATGCTTCGTTTGCACCGCCATGAGCGGGGCCCCAAAGTGATGCAATACCCGCAGCAATACATGCATAAGGGTTAGCACCAGAAGAACCTGCTAAACGTACTGTAGAGGTTGATGCGTTTTGCTCATGATCAGCATGAAGCATGAAGATTTTATCCATTGCTTTAGCTGTTACTGGGTTTACTTTGTATTCTTCAGCAGGCACAGAGAACATCATGTGTAAGAAGTTTTCTGCATAACTTAAATCATTGCGTGGATAAACAAACGGTTGGCCAATGTTTGTTTTGTATGCCATTGCCGCAATTGTTGGCAGTTTAGCGACTAATTTGATTGCACTTGTTTTGCGTTGCACAGCATCAGTGATATCAAGATCTTCGTGATAGAATGAAGATAGAGCACCCACCACACCACACAACATTGCCATTGGGTGAGCGTCAAAACGAAAACCTTGAAAGAAGTTTGCAATTTTTTCGTCTAGCATCGTACTGCGAGTGATTTTTGTAGCAAAATCATCGTATTGGTCTTTAGTTGGTAACTCACCATTTAACAGTAAGTAGCACAACTCGATGTAGTTAGAGCTCTCTGCCAACTGTTCGATTGGGTAACCACGATGTAGTAAAACACCTTTACCGCCGTCTATGTATGTAATTGCAGATTCACAAGAACCAGTCGACATGAAGCCTGGGTCGTAAGTAAAGTGACCATGTGAGCCGAGTGTACGTACGTCAATTACATCTTGGCCAGCAGTACCTTGATAAATTGGAAGTTCGATTGGATCTAGCCCATCAATATGGACCGTGGCTTTCTTATCTGCCATCTATGTATCTCCTATTAAGATATCTATTCTGATTTTTATATTCTAAAATCTTCTCTAAGCACATTTTCACATTTTAACGTGAAAGAGGGGTATAAAGTCAATTTATATAAGTATTATGCATATATGTATAATAAATATTCGGTATAGATTGAATATTATACCATTGGCTAATTCGCAAACGCCTCAAAGTAAACAAGAATTGTAAAAGAGCCTCCGGCTATATATACTGTCGGAGGTTTATAACCGATTAGTATTTGGGTAAACTTTTTTTACATAATATTTTTCATGAAAAAGTGAACTTTATTTGTATTGATACGTTTACTTTGATAGTTCCACCAGAAATATTTGGTGGGTTTTAGCAAAACAAGTAGATGAGCCCCACTGCGGGCAAGATGGGCAAGTAACTGTGAAAAAGCAAAGACCTGTAAATCTAGATCTAACAACTATATCTATGCCGGCAACGGCTAAAGCTTCAATATTTCACCGCGTCACCGGTGTTGCACTATTTTTTGCTTTAACGTTTGTCATTTGGGCTTGGTCAGAGTCTCTTTCTTCAGCCGAAGGTTTTGAATTCGTCAAGGGTCTGTTTAACGGATTCATTGCCAAATTTATAGCTTGGGGCACCCTTTCTGTATTAGGTTATCATCTTATTGGTGGTATCCGTCACATTATTATGGACATGGGTCATTGGGAAGAACTTGAATCAGGTAACACTAGCGCTAAAATTGCAATGACACTTGGCGTTGTGTTTGCTGTACTGGCAGGAGTGTGGATATGGTCTTAAATCAAGCAACTCTTAAACGTGATGGTGTACAAGATTATGTATCTTTACGTACAACGGCACTAATAATTAGCGCGTATGCGATTTTTATTATTGGCTATTTCTTAGCGACGCCAGAAGTCACTTATGACGCCTGGATAGGCCTATTCTCTAACCTAGCAATGAAAGGGGCTACGTTAATCACCCTGGTTTGCATTATGGTTCATACCCGTATCGGCCTTTGGCAGGTTCTAACCGACTACGTTAAGGGCGCAAAATTGCGTGCTTTTCTAGCCTTTGTACTAAACCTAATGGCTGTTGCTTACGTAGTTGTGGGTTTAATCGTTTTATGGGGTGTTTAAGTGAAATATTCTGTTCGTGAATTTGACGCAGTAGTAATTGGTGCCGGTGGTGCAGGTATGCGCGCTGCTCTTGCTATTACTGAATCTGGCAAAACATGTGCGCTAATCTCTAAAGTTTTCCCTACACGCTCACACACTGTATCTGCTCAAGGCGGTATTACAGTAGCGTTAGGTAACTCGCATGAAGATAACTGGGAATGGCATATGTATGATACCGTTAAAGGTTCCGATTTTATCGGTGACCAAGACGCTATCGAATACATGTGTCAAACTGGCCCAGAAGCTATTACTGAATTAGAAAACATGGGCTTACCATTTTCGCGTTTTGAAAATGGCCGTGTTTACCAACGTCCTTTCGGTGGTCAATCGAAAAACTTTGGTGGTGAACAAGCTGCTCGTACTGCAGCGGCTGCTGACCGTACAGGTCACGCGTTATTACACCTTCTTTATCAACAAAACGTTAAAAACAAAACCAATGTATTCTCAGAGTGGTATGCACTTGATTTAGTTAAAAACGATAATGGCGATGTAGTAGGATGTACAGCGATTGAAATTGAAACAGGTGAAATCACTTTCTTCAAATCAAAAGCAGTTGTGTTAGCGACAGGTGGTGCAGGTCGTATTTTCGCATCAACAACCAATGCTCACATTAATACCGGTGACGGTGTTGGTATGGCAACACGTGCTGGTATTTCTATGCAAGACATGGAAATGTGGCAGTTCCACCCGACGGGTATAGCAGGCGCTGGTACGCTAGTAACTGAAGGTTGCCGTGGTGAAGGTGGTTATCTTTTAAATAAAGATGGCGAACGCTTCATGGAACGTTATGCACCAAATGCCAAAGATTTAGCGTCTCGTGATGTTGTTGCTCGTTCAATGATGACAGAAATTCGTGAAGGTCGTGGTTGTGATGGTCCTTGGGGTCCTCACCTTAAGTTGAAACTTGACCACTTAGGCGAAGAAACGCTTAACTTACGGCTTCCAGGTGTATGTGATCTTGCTAAAACATTTGCTCACGTTGACCCTGCAAAAGAACCGATTCCAGTTATCCCAACATGTCACTATATGATGGGTGGTGTGCCAACAAACGTAAATGGTCAAGTACTTAACATCGATGCTGCTGGCAACGAAAAAGTAGTACAAGGTTTATTTGCTGTTGGTGAGATTGCTTGTGTATCTGTTCATGGTGCTAACCGCTTAGGCGGTAACTCATTACTTGATTTAGTTGTATTTGGCCGTGCAGCAGGTAACTTCTTAGGTAAATACCTAAATGACGTTGAAATTTCTAAAGCGGCTTCAGAGTCTGACCTAGAAGCGTCTCTTGCTCGCTTTAACCGCTGGGAAAGCTCAACAGCTGGTCAAGGCGAAGACCCAGTACAAATCAAAAAAGACCTACAACAATGTATGCAGCTTAATTTCTCGGTATTCCGTGAAGGTGACTCAATGGCTACAGGTCTTACTGAACTTAAAGAAATCCGTGAACGTTTACAGCACGCGCGTCTTGATGACAAATCATCAGACTTTAACACCATGCGTATTGAATGTTTAGAACTAGACAACTTAATGGAAACAGCTTACTCAACTGCAGTAGCTGCAAACTTCCGTACTGAAAGCCGTGGCGCACACTCTCGCTTTGATTTCCCAGATCGTGATGACGAAAACTGGTTATGTCACTCAATACACAATCCGGCAACGGATGAAATGAGTAAGCGTAAAGTTAACTACGAGCCTAAGCTACGTGAAGCTTTCCCACCTAAAGCACGTACCTACTAGGAGCGAGACGATGGCACAAGTACAATTTTCAGTTTATCGTTACAATCCGGATGTTGATAACGCACCTCGTATGCAAGATTACACTTTGCAAACTGAGGAAGGCCAAGACATGATGGTATTGGATGCACTTTTATTATTAAAAGAGCAAGATCCTACACTATCATTCCGTCGTTCATGCCGTGAAGGCGTGTGTGGTTCAGACGGCGTAAACATGAATGGTAAGAATGGGTTAGCATGTATTACTCCTTTATCTACGCTACAAAAAAATGGCAAAGGTAAAATCGTAGTACGTCCATTACCAGGACTTCCCGTTGTTCGTGACCTTGTTATTGACATGAGTCAGTTCTACACTCAATACGAAAAAGTAAAACCGTATCTAATTAATGACACACCTGCTGCAGGTGAGCGTCTTCAAACTATCGAAGAGCGTGATAAATTAGATGGACTTTACGAGTGTATTTTATGTGCATGTTGTTCTACATCGTGTCCTTCTTTCTGGTGGAATCCAGATAAGTTTATAGGTCCAGCAGGCCTTCTTCATGCCTACCGTTTCTTAGCTGATAGCCGAGATACAGCAACAGAAGAGCGTTTAGCAGACTTAGACGATGCATTCAGTGTGTTCCGTTGCCACAGTATCATGAACTGTGTTAGCGTTTGTCCTAAGGGTCTTAACCCGACCAAGGCAATTGGGCAAATAAAATCTATGTTATTAAACCGTTCGGTTTAATTTCTAGTAGACGAAAGATGGCTAATAATTTATTAGCCATCTTGTTATATAACTATTAATTTCTGCGCTAAAAAAAAGGGCTTATAAATGCACGAAGGTGTGATGAAGGCATGGCTAGAATCTTCACATTTAAACGGCGGTAACGTTGCTTATGTTGAAGAGCTTTATGAAGCGTATTTAGACGATGCGACTTCGGTGCCAGAAGAATGGCGAGAAGTGTTCGAACAATTACCAAAAGTTGATGGTGTGGATGTTGAAGTAAAACATTCAGAAGTTCGTTCACAATTTGCGGCGCTTGCTAAAAACAAGCATAGAGAAGTAGTGGTAGCAGAGGGCAGCGGTGGCGACCTTAAACAGGTTAAAGTGCTACAGCTTATTAATGCTTTCCGTTTTCGTGGGCACCAAAATGCAAACCTAGACCCATTAGGTATTTGGCAACGAGAGCGTGTACGAGATTTAGAGCTAGAGTACCACGACTTATCAGATGCTGACTTTGACCGCGAATTCAACGTAGGATCGTTTGCCGTAGGCCGCGATACTATGCCTTTAGGTGAGTTATACCAAGCATTAAAAACTACGTATTGTGGTTCTATTGGTGCTGAGTATATGCACATCACATCAACAGAAGAAAAGCGTTGGTTACAACAACGTTTAGAGTCTGTTCAGTCTAGGCCTAAATTCGATAAGAATGAAAAACTACGTATTCTTAAAGGATTAACAGCAGCTGATGGCCTTGAAAAATATTTAGGGGCTAAGTTCCCGGGTGCTAAGCGTTTCTCACTTGAGGGTGGTGATGCGTTAGTACCTATGCTTAAAGAGCTTATTCACCGCGCTGGTGAAAGTGGTCAAAAAGAAGCCGTTATTGGCATGGCTCATCGCGGTCGCTTAAATGTACTTGTGAATGTTCTTGGTAAAAACCCATCAGATTTATTTGATGAATTTGCTGGCAAACACAAAGATACATTAAGCTCTGGTGATGTTAAATACCACATGGGTTATTCATCAGATTTCGCAACTAAAGGCGGCAATGTGCATATGGCACTTGCGTTTAATCCGTCGCATTTAGAAATTGTAAACCCTGTGGTAATGGGGTCTGTGCGTGCTCGTCTTGACCGTTTAAACGATAAGTCAGGCAGTAAAGCACTTCCAATCACTATTCATGGTGATTCTGCAATCGCAGGTCAGGGTGTTGTTCAAGAAACGTTTAACTTATCGCAAACTAATGCATTTAGTTGTGGCGGTAGCATCCGTATTGTTGTTAATAACCAAGTTGGTTTTACAACAAGTAAACAAGATGATGTTCGTTCAACACCATACTGTACTGACATAGCAAAAATGGTCCAGTCGCCAATTTTTCATGTTAACTCTGATGATCCTGAAGCGGTTGCTTTTGTAACTCAGCTCGCGCTTGATTTTAGAAATCAGTTTAAACGTGATGTGGTGATTGATCTTGTTTGTTACCGTCGACATGGTCATAACGAAGCTGATGAGCCTAACGCTACACAGCCAATTATGTACCAAAAAATTAAAAAACACCCAGTACCTCGCTTAATTTATGCAGAACAGTTAATTTCTGAAGGGTCTTTCACAGAGGACGAAGTCAAAGCGCTTGTTGATCAATACCGTAATGGCTTAGATGGTGGAGACTGTGTTGTTGAAGAAATTCAACCCGAAACATCACATTCTTCAGATTGGGCAAAATACGTGGGTCATGATTGGAATGTTGATTACGACGCGAGCGTTTCTGTAGATAAACTTAAAGAGCTCGGCAATATTGTTGCAAGTTACCCTGAAGATCATAAAGCGCAATCTCGCGTCAAAAAGATATATGATGACCGTAAAGCAATGGCAGCCGGTGAAAAGCCACTTGATTGGGGTATGGCTGAAACTTTAGCGTATGCAACTATTGCAGCTGAAGGCACTGATATTCGTCTAACAGGTCAAGATTCTGGCCGTGGTACTTTCTTCCACCGTCATGCCGTTGTCCATAACCAAACAAATGGTGCAACTTACTTACCTCTTCAAAACATCAGCGAAGATCAAGGTACGTTCGAAGTATTTGACTCGGTGCTGTCTGAAGAAGCGGTATTAGCATTTGAATATGGTTATGCAACCGCAGAGCCGACTTCATTAGTATTGTGGGAAGCGCAATTTGGTGATTTTGCCAATGGTGCACAGGTTGTATTCGACCAGTTCTTAAGCTCAGGTGAACAAAAGTGGGGTCGCTTATGTGGCTTAACGTGTTTGTTACCTCATGGCTACGAAGGTCAGGGTCCAGAGCATAGCTCTGCTCGCTTAGAGCGCTTTTTACAGCTTTGTGCGGATCACAACATGCAAGTATGTGTGCCATCAACACCCGCGCAAGTGTACGCAATGTTACGTCGTCAATCAGTTAGACCACTGCGTCGTCCACTGATTGTAATGACACCGAAATCGTTATTACGTCATCCATTAGCAACATCGACACTTGAAGAGTTATCTGAAGGTGTGTTCCACAATATAATTGATGAAATTGATGAGATTGATGCTAAGAAAGTAGAACGTGTTGTATTTTGTAGCGGCAAAGTTTACTACGAACTATTACAAGAACGTCGTAAACTTGAGCAAGACAATATTGCCATTGTTCGTGTTGAACAGCTTTATCCGTTCCCACATGACGAAATGAAAGCAATTATTGAACGCTACCAGCACGTTACTGATTTTGTGTGGTGTCAAGAAGAGCCGCAAAACCAAGGCGCTTGGTACTGCTCACAACATCACTTTGTTGATGCAATTCCACAAGGTGCAAAATTGAAATATGCAGGCCGTAAGGCATCAGCATCTCCTGCATGTGGATATATGTCAGTACATACTAAAGAACAACAAGCGCTCGTTGCCGACGCGCTTACTATAGAAAAGAAAGGATAAGCAATGAGCACAGAAATTAAAGTTCCTGTTCTTCCTGAGTCGGTTGCAGATGCTTCCGTTGCTACATGGCATGTAAGTGTTGGCGACAAAGTAAGCCGTGACCAAAACTTAGTAGACATTGAAACAGATAAAGTGGTTTTAGAAGTGGTTGCACAAAATGACGGTGTAATCACTGAAATTTCACAAGAAGAAGGTGCTACGGTACTTGGCGACCAAGTAATCGGTTTAATTGGTGATGCGCAAGAAGCATCACCAAGCAAAGAGCCTAAAGAAGATAGCTCAGCATCAGAAAAATCAGAAGACGCGCCGGCGGCGCAATCAGCACCAGCATCAGAAGGTAAAGAAGTGGATATTAAAGTACCTGTACTTCCAGAATCAGTTGCAGATGCAACAATTGCTACTTGGCATGTTCAACCAGGTGACGCGGTAACACGCGATCAAAACTTGGTAGATATCGAAACAGACAAAGTTGTACTTGAAGTAGTTGCCCAAGAAGACGGCGTTATGGGTGAAATCATTCATGACGAAGGCGACACTGTTCTTGGTGAGCAAGTAATTGGTAAAGTAAAAGCAGGCGCTGCACCCGCTAAATCTGACGCAAAAGCGGATGCACCAGCAGCCAAAGAAGAAAGCTCAAGCGACAGTTCAGATGTGTTAACGCCATCAGTTCGTCGTTTAATTGCTGAGAAAGGCCTTGATGCATCAAAAATCAAAGGTTCAGGCAAAAATGGTCGTGTGACTAAAGAAGATGTTGATCAATTCTTAAAATCACCTGCGCCAGCGGCAAAAGCAGAAGCAGCGCCAGCAGCACCTATGGGTGACCGTACACAAAAACGTGTGCCTATGACACGTTTACGTAAAACAATTGCGAATCGTCTTCTTGAAGCGAAAAACTCTACTGCAATGTTAACTACATTTAACGAAGTTAACATGAAGCCAATCATGGAGCTTCGTAAGCAGTACCAAGAAGTATTTGAAAAGCGCCACGGTATCCGTTTAGGTTTTATGTCTTTCTACGTGAAAGCAGTCACTGAAGCGTTAAAGCGTTTCCCAGATGTAAATGCATCAATTGATGGCGATGATATTGTTTACCACAACTATTTCGACATCAGCATTGCTGTTTCTACACCTCGTGGCTTAGTAACACCTGTACTTAAAGACTGTGACAAGCTATCTGTTGCAGAAATCGAAAAGGGGATTCGTGAGCTAGCGCTTAAAGGGCGTGATGGCAAGTTAACACTTGACGATATGACCGGCGGTAACTTCACTATCACCAACGGTGGTGTATTCGGTTCGTTACTATCTACTCCAATTATTAACTTACCGCAGTCTTCAATTTTGGGTATGCACAAAATCCAAGATCGTCCAATGGCTGTAAACGGTAAAGTTGAAATCTTACCTATGATGTATTTAGCGTTATCTTACGATCACCGCCAAATCGATGGTAAAGAATCAGTTGGTTTCTTAGTAACAATTAAAGAGTTACTTGAAGATCCAACACGTTTACTGCTGGATGTTTAATTAAGTAGTATGAAATATAAGCTGTGAGTAAAATTCACAGCTTTTTTTTTGTGCCTATGGTCATACTGGGGTTTTCATGTAGCGCCATGAGATCTATACTAGGCACGCAATTTGGGATAGTTGTTTATTTGCATAAATATTCAGCTCTTTTAATATAAAAAATTGGATAAAGCATCATGAATTTGCATGAGTATCAGGCAAAACAACTTTTTGCCGAATATGGTTTACCAGTTTCTCAAGGTTTCGCTTGCGATACACCTGAAGAAGCTGCAGCAGCTGCTGAAAAGATTGGCGGCGATATGTGGGTTGTTAAAACTCAAGTTCACGCAGGTGGACGTGGTAAAGCTGGCGGTGTAAAGCTAGTTAAAACTATCGACGAAGTTAAAGCGTTTGCAGCTAACTGGTTAGGTAAAAACCTAGTTACTTACCAAACAGATGAGAAAGGCCAGCCAGTTGCTAAAATTTTAGTAGAAAGCTGTACTGACATCGCTAACGAACTGTACCTAGGTGCTGTTGTTGACCGTGCTTCTCGTAAAGTTGTGTTCATGGCGTCTACTGAAGGCGGCGTTGAAATTGAAACTGTTGCTGAAGAAACACCAGAACTTATCCACAAAGCTGAGATCGATCCATTAGTAGGTCCTCAAGCTTACCAAGCACGTGAGCTTGGTTTTAAATTGGGTCTTAATCCAACGCAAATGAAACAGTTTGTCAAGATATTCATGGGTCTTGGTAATATGTTCAACGATTTTGATTTCGCACTACTTGAAATCAACCCGCTAGTAATCACAGATGAAGGTAACCTTCACTGTCTAGATGGTAAAATCGGTATCGATGGTAATGCACTTTACCGTCAACCTAAAATCCGTGAAATGCACGATCCATCTCAAGAAGATGCGCGTGAAGCTCACGCAGCAAGCTTCGAGCTTAACTACGTAGCCCTTGATGGTAACGTAGGTTGTATGGTTAACGGTGCAGGCCTAGCAATGGGTACTATGGACATCGTAAACCTACACGGTGGCAAGCCAGCTAATTTCCTAGATGTTGGCGGCGGCGCAACGAAAGAACGTGTATCTGAAGCATTCAAAATCATCCTTTCAGATGACAACGTTAAAGCTGTTTTAGTTAACATCTTCGGTGGTATCGTTCGTTGTGACATGATTGCAGAAGGCATCATTGGCGCAGTTAAAGAAGTAGGTGTAACAGTACCAGTAGTTGTACGTTTAGAAGGTACTAATGCTGAACTAGGTCGTGAAGTACTTGCTAAGTCTGATCTTAACATCATCGCTGCTGAATCATTAACAGACGCGGCTGAAAAAGTTGTTGCTGCTGCGGAGGGCAAATAATGTCTGTATTAATCAATAAAGATACAAAAGTTATCTGTCAAGGTTTCACTGGTGGTCAAGGTACTTTCCACTCAGAGCAAGCGCTTGAGTACGGTACACAAATGGTTGGTGGTGTAAGCCCAGGTAAAGGCGGTCAAACGCACCTTGGTCTTCCAGTATTTAACACAGTACGTGATGCTGTAGAAGCAACTGGCGCAACTGCATCCGTTATCTACGTACCGGCACCTTTTTGTAAAGATGCAATCTTAGAAGCAATCGATGCGGGCATCGAGCTAATTGTGTGTATCACTGAAGGTATTCCTACACTTGATATGGTTGACGTTAAAGTTAAACTAGATCAAACAGGTACACGTATGATCGGTCCTAACTGTCCAGGTGTTATCACTCCTGGTGAGACTAAGATTGGTATCATGCCTGGTCACATCCACAAGCCTGGTAAAGTAGGTATTGTTTCTCGCTCTGGTACTTTAACGTACGAAGCGGTTAAGCAAACTACAGATGCTGGTTTTGGTCAGTCTACGTGTGTTGGTATTGGTGGCGACCCAATCCCAGGTACTAACTTTATCGACGTTTTAGAAATGTTCGAAAAAGACGACCAAACTGAAGCAATCGTAATGATTGGTGAAATTGGTGGTACTGCAGAAGAAGAAGCTGCAGAGTATATCAAAGCTAACGTAACTAAACCTGTTGTTTCTTACATTGCTGGTGTTACTGCACCAGAAGGTAAGCGTATGGGTCACGCTGGCGCAATCATCGCAGGCGGTAAAGGTACTGCTGATGAAAAATTTGCTGCACTAGAAGCTGCGGGCGTAAAAACTGTACGTTCACTGGCTGATATCGGTAAAGCACTTAAAGAAAAAACAGGCTGGTAATCAGCGGTTATTCTTTAAAAAAGGCTCGCAATTGCGAGCCTTTTTGTTATGTATGACTAGAGCGTATAGCCCTTAATCTTAAAACGGGTAACTAATATGCTGAAAAAATCGCAGAGATAAATCTTGGCGTTGTTTATTTATGGCTAATTCATCACATAATGCATGAATCGTTTTTTCTACATGGTTCATAAAGCGACCATAACCAATCTCATGTTTATTATGCTCGGCGGCAACAATAACAAAATGCAGTGTTTCTACTAGTTTATTTTCATCAAAAAAAACTTTTATTTGTGGTGTTGAGTTTTCTATATCAAAACTGATTTTTTGTAACTCATCATTTCCTTCATTTTTATCTACTTGGCTATTGCGAACGATTGGCATAGCACCATTTGCAACCATAGCTACATGGGTCAGTTTATTATCTTCACAGAGTTGGCTAAATAGTTGTGAGAAGTGGCTATAAAAGGGTTTATAAGTTTTGCTATTAATCTGTGTTTGAAATTGTGTTTTGATATTACGAGATACGGGAATAGAGAAGGTGGCGTAGGTCATTTCAGCGTGGCTACTCGGTATTGCGCACTGCCTTGATTGATAGCGAGGATATAAGCTTCTCAATTTATAACCATAACTTTCTTTATTACCTTTTTCTTTAGCAAATAAATCATAGGTTAAATGCTGATGATCGCGCAGTTTAAAAGGCGGTTGGTCTAAAAATAACTGTTCTTGTAAATGACTCAATACTTTTTGTACATTAGTATGAAATTGGGCTGATTGGGCGCGTATGTCTTCGCCGGTAGCTAAAAACAGCAGTCGGATTTTTTTACTCTGTTGATCTTCAGTGTGATGCAATTTGTGCGCTTCATGGTAGCGAGGGTTATAAAAAAATAACATCTGCTTATCGGTTTCAAGTTGGTATGACTCATCATGAAATCTCACCACGGGGAGTTTATCATTTGCGAGTAAATGCACATTATGTAGTTCATATTCATCACAGGATGCAAATAACTGACGCGCAATGCGTTCATAACAGGCATTAACATTACTAAAGTTTTTATAAAAATCTTCATTAGGTGTAATTTCAGCTAATAAGTAATGATTTGCACGTGCATTACTTGGAATATATATGCGGTGTTGATTTAATGAGGCCATCTTCGTTCCTTTAAGTTTGGTTTATTCGCCAACTATAAATCGCTTTAATGACTTTAATATTGCGCTAAAACAAATTTTGCTCATAAACTATCCCTTATCTAACAAACTTTGGTAATAACTGCATAAACCCGCATCTATTACTGTATGTTAAGGTTGGTTTTTGTAATAATGCAGTAGTTTTGTTATCACGCAATATACAGAGGTTTATAATCCTATGGCGGAAATTGAGAATCGCCCAAATAACTTTATTAGAACCCGAATTGATGAAGATTTAGCAAGTGGAAAACATGCCACAACGCATACCCGTTTTCCACCAGAACCTAATGGCTTTTTACATATTGGCCATGCAAAATCAATTTGCCTAAATTTTGGTATCGCCAAAGACTATAACGGTTTATGTAACCTTCGTTTTGACGATACAAATCCAGAAAAAGAAGATATTAATTACGTTAATTCGATTAAAGAAGATGTTCAGTGGTTAGGCTTTAATTGGGATGGCGAGATAAAATACTCGTCAAATTATTTTGACATACTTTACGACTATGCAGTCGAGCTGATTGAAAAGGGCCTAGCCTATGTTTGTTTTTTATCAGCCGATGAAGCTCGTCAGTATCGTGGTACATTAAAAGAGCCTGGTAAAAACAGTCCATACCGCGAAACATCACCTGAAGAAAATCTCGCATTATTTGAAAAAATGCGTAACGGTGAATTTAAAGAAGGTGAATGTGTCCTTCGCGCTAAAATAGATATGGCCAGCTCATTTATGGTGCTGCGCGATCCAATTATATACCGTATACGTTTTGCTAATCATCATCAAACAGCGGATAAGTGGTGCATTTACCCAATGTACGACTTCACGCATTGTATTTCTGATGCACTTGAAGGTATTACTCATTCATTATGTACGCTAGAGTTTCAAGATAACCGTCGTTTATACGACTGGGTATTGGATAACATCAGCCTTGAATGTCACCCGCAACAAATTGAGTTTTCACGTTTAAACCTTGAATACACAATTATGTCAAAGCGTAAGCTTAATGACTTAGTGGTTAATAAGCACGTAGAAGGGTGGGATGATCCGCGCATGCCAACTATTGCGGGTCTTCGTCGTCGTGGTTATACACCGGCATCTGTGCGTGAATTTTGTCAGCGTATCGGTATTACCAAGCAAGAAAACATGGTTGAAATGGGTATGCTTGAAGCGTGTATCCGTGATGACCTAAACGAAAATGCTCCGCGTGCAATGGCTGTACTTGATCCAGTGAAAATCGTGATTGAGAATTATGACGCCGACAAAGTAGAAACGCTTTCTGTGGCTAATCACCCAAATAAAGAAGAAATGGGTCGCCGTGAAGTGCCTTTCACGCGTGAAATTTTTATCGAACGCGAAGATTTCCGTGAAGAAGCGAATAATAAGTTTAAACGTTTAGTGCTTGATAAAGAAGTACGCTTACGTGGTGCTTATGTGATTAAGGCAGAGCGTGTTGAAAAAGACGACACTGGTGAAATTACCACTATTTACTGTACTTACGATCCTGAAACATTAGGTAAAAATCCAAGCGATGGTCGTAAAGTAAAAGGGGTTATTCATTGGGTATCTGCGCCTGAGTCAATTACTGCAGAAGTACGTTTATATGACCGTTTATTCAGTGTGCCTAACCCTGCAGCCGCAGAGGATTTTGAAAGTACGTTAAACCCAGACTCATTAGTGGTTATTTCTAATGCTAAACTTGAACCTTCATTGGCTAATTCTGTACCTGCACAAGGTTTTCAATTTGAGCGAACAGGCTATTTCTCACGTGACACTAAATCAGAGAATGTAGTATTTAATCAAACTGTAGGTCTACGTGACTCATGGGCTAAAATAGAGCAGAAATAACACGGCTCTGTTTTTAGTAATAAATAACAAAAAACCTGCTTAAAGCAGGTTTTTTCATAAAAATTAAACAGACTTTTAACTATTATTTTGCGAGAACGCTTTACATGCGTCTTTATCTTCACATTCACCATAGAGGTAAAGAGAGTGGTTAGTCAGTTTAATACCGTTTTCTTCAGCTATCTCAAGTTGACGACGCTCAATTAAATCATCCTCAAACTCAACAACTTTGCCACATTTTAAACACACTAAGTGGTCATGGTGAGTACTGCCAGAGAGCTCAAATACTGACTTGCCGCCTTCAAAGTGATGACGGCTTACAATTCCTGCATCATCAAATTGGTTTAATACACGGTAAACAGTCGCAAGACCAATTTCTTCACCTAGATCTAGTAGCACCTTGTAAACATCTTCAGCGCTTATGTGTTGGTTATCTGGAGATTGCAGTATCTCTAAAATTTTAATACGTGGCAAAGTTACCTTTAGCCCCGCTTTTTTAAGTTCCAAGTTATGATCAGTCATTAAATCTGTCTCAATTTTATTTAGTTATACTAGACATCTTGCTAGATGTACTCGTCACAATACTAGTTAGGATAACGTGCCTTTGCAGGAAGTGCAAAGAACAATTGATCTATATCAATATTAACGCGGAAAATGCTAACTGTTTGATAATATTTTAAACAATTAGCACAAAAAGAAGGGGGGATTAATCTGCTAATTCGCTTAAGCACATTTCATCATACACCTGAGCACACCACTGTTTAACGCGTTGCTCGGTAAGTTCTGGTTGACGGTCTTCATCAATTCCTAAACCTACAAAGTGCGTATCATCTGCCATGCCTTTTGATGCTTCAAAATCATAACTGTCGCTAGGCCAATGGCCAACAACAATAGCGCCACGTTCTGTTACGATATCATTGATCATGCCCATAGCATCTAAGAAGTATTCGGCATAGTCTTCTTGGTCACCGCAACCAAAAATGGCCACGAGTTTACCTTCGAAGCTTATTTCTTCAAGCTCAGGAAAGAAATCGTCCCAGTCACATTGCGCTTCACCATAATACCAAGTTGGAATACCAAATAAAATCAGATCAAACTCTGCAATCTCTTCTTTAGAGCTTTTTGCAATGTCATGAACAGCCACAAGTTTTTTGCCCAATTCTTTTTGGATCATTTTTGCTACGTGTTCTGTGTTACCTGTATCGCTTCCGAAAAAAATGCCTACACTTGCCATGGATTTAAACCTTTTATCTATCAATAGCCAATCTTTCTTGTAAAATTGTTTCGATCAACGCACTACGGCTAATATTTTGTGCATCTGCCATATCACTCAGTGCCTGATACAGCTGTGACGAAACTTTAAATTCAACACGTTTTAAACCACGCGCCTTATCTCTTTTTATTTGATTACGTTTATTAACCTTTAACTGCATATCCCGTGGTAGGGGATTAGTTTTAGGTCTGCCGGGGCGTTTCTCGTATTCAAATAAATCAAGCGTTGTTCTATCTGTTTCTGATTTGGCCATGCTTAACCTACACCCGCACCTTGCCAAAATACCTGAATAAGTCCTTTGGCAATAAAGCCCGAGCAACCTAAAAACAGTACCAGCCACACAATATAGCGGCCAAATTTAGGCACATTCGCACTTTTCAGTACGTCTTTAATTGCCAAGCCGATAAAAATAAATATACCTGCTAAGCCAAAGTACAACCCTAGGGTATCAAATTCGTTAATAAACTGACTAACCATCGACGTGTAACCTTTAAATTAAACGGCGCGTACTATAGCACATAAATATTTAATTATTTAGTGCGATAAATCAAAAACACACCATAAAAACAACATTAAACTGCAGTTAAAAAGTCATTGATTGCTTTGTTCACCGCCTGTGGTTTTTGAGCATGTAACCAATGACCTGCACCATGTATGATTTTGGCACTGACGTTTTTAAACAGTGCATTAATTGCTTCGCGGTGCTCGGCTAAAATATAGTCAGAATCATTACCCTTTATAAACAGAGTCTCGCATAAACAAGAATTATTTGCATTAATGTTGTTAGTAATTATTGAATATTTTTTATCGAGAACTGACAAATTAAATCGCCAGACAAATTGCCCGTCATCATTTTTATATAAGCTTTTTAATAAAAACTGACGTACACCTAACTCTTCTATATACGGTTGCATTATTGAATCAGCTTGCTTTCTATCACTAATATCTGCATTTTTTACTGCATTTAATGCCGCAAGTATTTGAGTATGGCGTGCAGGGTAGCTCACAGGCGCAATATCAAGAACCACGAGCTTATCGACTAAATCAGCATGGCTCAGTGCTATTTGCATCGCGACTTTACCGCCCATGGAGTGACCAACTATATGCGCTTTTTCTATATTTAAAGTTGCCATTAAATCAACGATATCACTCGCCATTGAATTATAATCCATCTCATCGCTATGGAGTGAAAGACCATGATTACGTAAATCAACATTGGTGACGCAAAAGTGTTGGCTTAATGGTTTTGCAATCACATTAAGGTTTTCTAAAGAGCCAAACAGGCCATGGATCAAAATAACATGGGTACCTTGACCAATTTGTTTATAATTTAATTGCATAGACGTTTCCTTCAATTTTGCGCATAGTTTGCCGAGCATTAACTTAAAAAGCAAAAAATACAGATATTATTCGTATGTTGTATTTAAAAGCACCTCGCTCTTTGATTACTCATTACTGCTAAGCTTAGAGTTGCGTAGGTTGTAACTCGCATTTCTATCTGGATTGGGTATAATCAGCGAGAAAGAAAAATGTGACCCGTAATGACAGGAAGAACATGAAACAAATTGACATAGACGACGAGTTATATCAGTACATTGCAAGCAATACACAAAGTATTGGTGAGAGTGCATCCACTATTTTACGTCGTTTATTAAATCTCAACGGCGAAAAAAATAACCCTACAAATTTAAAGACCGATCATAAAAATGAAACCGTTAACGTGTCTAATTCATCGGTAGAACAATCAATAGCAGATGATGATCAGCCAACCCAAAAGGCTAAACCGCAGGTAAATAAAAAAAATGCAAATGTATTTAATATTTTAAATAAAGAAGAGTTGGCAATGCAAAAAGGCGTTGTCGGTCGCTTCTTATTTATTTTAAGTGCATTTCACCGAACCCATAAAACAGATTTCTCTGCAGTGCTAGATATAAAAGGTCGTGATCGTGTTTATTTTGCTACCAGTAAAGAAGATTTAGTCAATAGCGGCAGCAGTATGAATCCAAAGAACATCACCGATAGTGAATATTGGGTGATGACTAATTCCAATACTACGCGCAAAAAAATGATGCTGCATGAAGTTGCGCTTAGTTTAGGCTATAGCAACGAGCAAGCTGAAAAAATTCGTGATTATCTTTAAGGAAAGACCATGGCAATTCATTCTGGCGCAGGTAAAACTGCACCTCAATCGGTTTTAGTGAATGTACCAAAGTTAGTGTCAGCGTACTATTTAAATGAGCCTGATTTAGAGCAAAACCCTGAACATTGTGTCGCATTTGGTACATCAGGGCACCGTGGCTGTGCGCACGATGTAAAATTTAATGAGTCCCACATATTATCTATTACTCAAGCAATTTGTGACTACAGAAAGCAAAACGATATATTTGGTCCATTATTTTTGGGCAAAGACACTCATGCATTAAGCGAAGCGGCCTTTAACTCTGCGATAGAAGTACTGGTTGCGAATGAAGTGCAAGTGATCACCCAAGAAAACGGTGACTTTACTCCAACGCCAGTTATAAGTCATGCGATTGTTAGTTATAATAAAAACCACCCAAATGAACTTGCCGATGGCATTGTAGTGACTCCATCTCATAATCCACCAGAAGATGGCGGGTTTAAATATAATCCTCCAAATGGCGGCCCTGCAGATACAGATGTAACAAAATGGATTGAAGACAGAGCCAATCAACTTTTACTTGAAGACTTAGTTGAAGTGGAATTATTTCCTTTTGCAAAAGCATCACGCTCTGGTTTTATTCGCTACCAAGATTTAATGACCCCTTACATTAATGACCTTGAAAATATTATAAATTTAAAAGCTATCAGTGAGGCAGGCATTAAAATTGGTATTGATCCATTAGGTGGCTCAGGCATTAACTTTTGGCCAGTGATCGCGCAAAAATATAATTTAGATTTAACGGTAGTTAATGACAGTGTTGATCCGCGTTTTGCATTTATGCCGCTTGATAAAGATGGCAAAATTCGTATGGATTGCTCATCACCGTATTCAATGGCTAATTTAATTGCCCTTAAAGATGATTTTGATTTATCGATTGGTAATGACCCTGATTATGACCGTCACGGCATAGTAACACCAGATGGGTTAATGAATCCTAATCACTTTTTAGCGGTAGCGATTGACTATTTACTGACTCATCGTGACTGGGGTGCCAGTGTTGAAATTGGTAAAACACTGGTTTCTAGTTCAATGATTGATAAAGTAACTGAGCGAAACAAGCGTAAAGTAAAAGAAGTACCGGTAGGTTTTAAGTGGTTTGTTGAAGGGCTAAACAAAGGTACATTAGCTTTTGGTGGCGAGGAAAGTGCCGGTGCCGCCTTTTTGCGCTTTGATGGTAGCGTATGGTGTACAGATAAAGATGGCTTTATCATGGGCTTACTTGCCGCTGAAATTCTTGCGGTTACGGGTAAAACTCCGTCTGCGTTATATAAAGAACTAGAGCAAGAATTTGGTGCGCCACTATACAAACGTTTAGATGCGCCAGCAACGGCTGAACAAAAGTCGCGATTAAAAGCACTTAGTGCTGATGATGTAAAAGTAAATACCTTAGCGGGTGAGCCTATCTTACAAAAGCTAACGCATGCACCAGGCAATAACGCGGCAATTGGTGGCTTAAAAGTGGTGACTGAAAACGGCTGGTTTGCAGCGCGTCCTTCAGGTACGGAAGATATTTATAAAATTTACTTAGAATCATTTAAAGGCGAAGAGCACTTAGCCTTATTAGAAAAAGAAGCTAAAAAACTGGTTGATTCAGTGATTAGCTAATATGCAATTACAACTAAAAACGGCTGATTTTATCAGCCGTTTTTGTATCTATAATTTACAAAAAAAGGGCTTTTATCGTTATGTCAGCCACTGCAGAATATATTAATCAATTAAAACAAGACGGTGATTTTTTAACGCTTTCGCGAAACCATGAATGGCATTTAGAGGCAGGTCAATTTACGCTTAATAACAATACTCAGGTTACCATACACGATACCGGAGTGATTGAGTTTGAACCTGATTGTATAACGTCAAAAAATGTGGTGCTATCTAGTGCCATTCATGGCAATGAGACAGCCCCCATTGAAATTTGTGATGAACTCATTAAACACATTATTAGTGGGCAACTTGAATTACAACAACGCGTTTTATTTATTTTTGGTAATCCTCAGTCAATTAATATGGGTAAACGATTTGTAGAAGAGAACTTAAACCGATTGTTTAACGGCCACCACAGTGTTGATGGCATAGCGATGAACGACGAACGTGTTCGTGCTACAAAACTTGAACAGTACGTGAGCGATTTTTATGCACGCTCAGAGCAGGGGACGTATCGCTGTCATTATGATTTACATACTGCTATTCGTGGCTCTAAAAACGAAAAATTTGCTGTTTATCCATTTTTACATGGCAAGCCATGGAAAAAGTCGCAACTGCAGTTTTTATTAAGCTGTGGTGTAAATACAGTATTGATGATGAAGTCGCCAGCTACCACATTTAGCTACTATTCGTCGTTTGTTCATGGTGCCGACTCATTTACTGTAGAGCTTGGGCAAGTGAAACCCTTTGGTGAAAATGATATGACTCGTTTTGAAAAAACGAAACAATCATTAACTGCATTAATTAGTCAAAAAGAAGTTAAATACCCAGAGTTTAATGCAAGCGACTTTGAGTTGTTTTCTGTTCATCGTACTATTAACCGCACAGAGCAAAACTTTAGTTTTCCGTTTTCTGACGATGCCGAGAATTTTACAGGGTTTGCAAAGGGTGAGCTTTTAGCCACCGATGGCGATAATGCCATATATGCCGACGTAGAAGGGGAAGCCATTATTTTTCCTAACGCGCAGGTTGCTATTGGTCAACGTGCATTACTGACAGTAGTCCCCATGCAAGTGGATAGCCGCTTTAGCTAAATCAACACATCAGACCACTTGTTATGAAAGTTTAACCAACTGATTAATAAGTGGTTAATTATATGTATAGTTAACTTGCCAGTTTTTTGCTCAATATTTACTTTTGTTTGGTCACAGTTTTGTTGAATAACACTTTACGTTAACGTAAAGTGTTGGCAGCTTTAATTAAATACAGTGCAGATGTTGCAAAGTTTATTCAGCAACTATCACCCATAATAATAATCCAAAGGGGCGCTGTGATACCGACAACAAAAGAAGGTAGGTTATGAGTAATCCCAATAACGTATCGCTGAATATTAATCATGAGCTTGAGTTTATTGACGGCCACGCACTTAATATTCCAACCCTGAGTATTTTAACTGAGGACGGCGACATTCATCCTAGTGCTCCTGCACCTGATATTTCTAAACACACCGCTATTAAATTATACGAAACCATGCGTTTTATTCGTTTGCTTGATGAACGTATGCAGGGTGCTCAACGCCAAGGCCGCGTCAGCTTTTACATGCAATGTTTAGGGGAAGAAGCGGCGGTAACTGCCTCTGCTGCAGCCCTTGAACAAGATGACATGATCATGGCGCAATACCGTGAACAAGCAGCCTTGCACTACCGTGGATTTACCCTTGATCAATTTATGAACCAAATGTTTTCTAATGAATTAGATTTAGGTAAAGGCCGTCAAATGCCGATCCATTATGGTTCTAAAGCACTTAACTATATGACCATTTCATCACCTTTGGGAACACAAATTCCACAGGCTACGGGTTACGCATATGGTCAAAAAGTAAAACACATTGATGCTAAAACAGGTGAACTAGCAAGTACTATTGATAACGTTACTATTTGTTATTTTGGAGAAGGGGCTGCCTCAGAAGGTGACTTTCATGCAGGCTTAAATATGGCTGCAGTACATAAATCACCGGTTATCTTTTTTGCACGTAACAATGGTTATGCTATTTCAACCCCAGCCGATGAGCAATTTAAAGGCGATGGGATTGCTTCACGTGGTGTGGGTTATGGTATTAAAACCATTCGTGTTGATGGTAGTGATGCGCTCGCCGTTTACGCGGCAACTAAAAAAGCCCGCGAAATTGCTGCGACACAAGGTGAACCGGTATTAATTGAATCGATAGCGTATCGTTTAGGTGCGCATTCAACATCAGATGATCCAAGCGGTTACCGTTCAAAAGATGAAGAAGCAAACTATAAAACATGCCCAATTGAGCGCTTTAGAAAATGGTTAGTAAAACAAAATTGGTTAGATGACGCAGAAGATATCAAAGCGAAAGAAACAATTCGTGATGATATTTTAGCGGCACTAAAACGCGCTGAAGTAATTGATAAGCCGGCGTTAGAAGAGCTAATTTCAGATGTTTACGATACGCCAATTCCATCTTTACAACGTCAATATGATGAACTTAAAACACATATAAAAGCACATCCAGACGCCTACCCAACAACAGCAGGGAGAATTAAGTAATGGCTAAAATGAACATGCTACATGCAATTAATTCTGCTTTAGATATCACCATGAATGAACATCCTCAAGCGTGTATTTTTGGTGAAGACGTGGGTTATTTTGGCGGTGTTTTTAGAGCAACATCAGGGTTACAAGAAAAGTACGGTAAGCATCGCGTATTCAATACCCCGCTCACAGAGCAAGGTATTTTAGGCTTTGCAAATGGTTTGGCAGCCTTTGGTGCACCCGCGCTTGCTGAGATTCAATTTGCTGATTACATCTTTCCTGCGTTTGATCAAATTGTGAATGAATCGGCTAAGTTTCGCTACCGTAGCGGTAATGAATTCAACGTAGGTAATCTAACAATACGCACACCTTACGGCGGCGGGATTGCTGGTGGTTTGTATCACTCGCAATCGCCAGAAGCATATTTTGCTCATACGCCAGGGTTAAAAATTGTCGTGCCGCGTAACCCGTACCAAGCTAAAGGCTTACTGCGTGCGTGTATTAAAGACGACAATCCAGTGTTATTTTTTGAGCCCAAACGTTTATACCGCGCATCAACTGGTGAAGTGCCTGAAGAAGATTACAGCATTGAACTTGGTAAAGCTGAAGTGGTTCAAGAGGGTACTGACGTTACTTTATTAGCGTGGGGGGCACAAATGGAAATTATAGAAGCCGCGGCAAAGCAAGCCAGTGAACAGGGCATTAGCTGTGAAGTGATTGACCTTCGCAGTATTTTACCATGGGATGTTGAAACGATTGCTAAATCAGTGACTAAAACAGGCCGTCTTATTGTTAGTCATGAAGCACCTATTACTAACGGTTTTGGCGCAGAAATAGCCGCAACCATCGCTCAAGAGTGTTTTCTGCATTTAGAATCGCCTATTTTACGTGTTTGTGGTCTAGATACACCATACCCGCTGGCGCTTGAAAAAGAATATGTTCCAGATGCATTAAAAGTAATGGCCGCAATTAAACAATCAGTGAACTTTTAGGGGTTTCCATGGCGAAAGATTTTATATTACCCGACATTGGTGAAGGCATAGTTGAATGCGAAGTAGTCGAATGGCTGGTACAAGAGGGCGACACTGTAAAAGAAGATCAGCCTATTTGTGATGTGATGACAGATAAAGCCTTAGTGCAAATTCCAGCGGTACACGATGGGGTGATCACTAAGCTGCATTGTAAAAAAGGCGATATTGCTAAAGTACATGCGCCGTTATTTGCAATGGATGTGGCTGGAGAAGCACCCAGTGAAGAGGCTGAAACATCTTCTTCACCAACAAGTACTCGTGAACACTTAGAAGACTTTATTTTACCCGACATTGGTGAGGGTATTGTTGAGTGTGAAATTGTTGAATGGTTAGTGGCAGAGGGCGATGAAATAGAAGAAGATCAAGCCGTTTGTGATGTAATGACCGATAAAGCGCTAGTACAAATACCGGCTAAATACACCGGTACAGTGCAAAAGCTGTATTATCAAAAAGGTGAAATTGCAAAGGTGCATAGCCCACTGTTTCAAATGACGATTGCAGGGCAAGCCGCAAAAGAAGACGTTGATGTTAACCAAGCTGTTGTAAAAGCACAAAGTAACGCAACGTCAGACGCACCTGCTGAGCAAACGCAAACTGCAATAGTTAACGAAAAAGCGGTTGCATCACCGGCGGTTAGGCGTAAAGCGCGTGAGCTTGACGTTGATTTAACCTGCGTACCAGGCAGTGGTAAAAATGGCCGAATTTATAAACAAGATATTGAAGCGTTTATAAAAAATGAAGTGCCATCTGGCATGGATACCTCTGAGCTTAACAAGCCACAAACGACTCAGAGTAAAAACACTCGTAGTACTGAACACGCAACTAGTTCGGGTGGAACGCGAACAGAAGCAATTAAAGGCATTAAAGCGGCCATGGCAAAACAAATGGTGGCGTCGGTTTCTACTATTCCACATTTTACCTACAGTGATGAAATTGACTTAACTGATTTAATTGCACTTCGAACTGATCTTAAAGAGCAATATAAAGCACAGGGCGTTAAACTTACGATGATGCCGTTTTTTATTAAGGCGTTATCGTTGGCAATGACTGAATTCCCGGTACTTAACTCAAAAGTAAACGATGATTGCAGTGAAATTACCTACTACGATGATCACAATATCGGGGTTGCAGTGGACTCTAAAGTGGGCTTATTAGTACCAAATATTAAAGCCTGCCAAACTAAAAGTATTGTAGAGGTAGCTAATAATTTAACGCAATTAACTGACTCAGCTCGAGAAGGCCGCGTAGCACCAGATGATTTAAAAGGCGGTACTATTAGCATTTCGAACATTGGTGCGATTGGTGGCACTATAGCTACGCCAATTATTAATAAGCCAGAAGTGGCGATTGTTGCCTTAGGTAAATTACAGCACCTTCCGCGCTTTGACGAGCAAGGGCAAGTGGTATCGCGTGCAATTATGCAAGTAAGTTGGTCAGGGGATCACCGTGTAATTGATGGCGGCACTATCGCGCGCTTTAATAATTTATGGAAAGAATACTTAGAGCAGCCAGCTAAAATGATGATGGCAATGCGCTAATTCTTTTTGATGATTTATTAAAAAACTATTTAAAAAACCAGCATAAAGCTGGTTTTTTTCTTTAATAAATTTATATTTTTAATTAAGATACAAATGTAACCAAATAGGTAACGCTGTACGCCCTTTAGGGAATATAAAAAATAACATTAAGGAAATTTTATGGAACATTATATGAATGCATTGCGTAGCTATGCAGATTTTTCAGGACGTAATCGCCGCAAAGCATTTTGGATGTTTATGTTAATTAATTTGATTTTTTCGCTTTTAACAAGTGTTATAGATGGTATTACAAACACAATGTTTGTAAGCACAATATATAGCTTGGCTTTATTGATTCCTCAACTAAGTGCGGGTGCTCGCCGTCTTCACGATACCAATCGTTCAGGTTGGTGGCAATTACTTTGGCTAGTGCCTGTGGTTGGTTGGATCATTCTAATTATCTTCTTAGCGCAAGACTCGCAAGAAGGTGAAAACGATCACGGTACTAATCCAAAAGAAGTTGAATTACACACTACTTAATTAAGTAACTTGTAAACATTTTAAGCTCAGCCATTGCTGAGCTTTTTTATGTAAAAAATTAAGTTACAAAGTAATACAGGCCATAACCAACTAATAACGCGGGAATAGCGGTATATAGCGTGGCAATAATAGCCGCTTTAGGTGTCATTGCAATGGCTGGGAAAAGCGCATCGCCATCGTTGGAAATGGCATTGGCCGCTAATGCGCTAAACGGAATAACCCCTTGAATATATAAAGTGGTAACAATTATTTGCGGGCCACAGCCAGGTAAAAAACCAATTAATACCGCTATGAGCGGGGCCATATAAGCATAATTTAAAAACCATGTTTTTAAGTCAAGGCCAAACACTGTCACCAGTAGTTCAAATAATATAAAGGAGGCAACCACCCACGCGGTTACAAAATGAGTATCTTGCAGTACTTTTGTGAGTTTTGAAGGTGGACTGCATATATCATCTTCTGAGGTTACTTCTTTATAGCTTTCACCTTTTGAAGATAACGCCCACATAAATACGACAAACAAGGCCATTAATGCGCCAAAATGAGTAACAGTCAATGTGGTGTACTGCCCAAATTGGCTCAAATCAATATTAAAAGCGAGTAAAAAGGCAATGAGTAACCCCGGAATAATAGCGATGTACCAAATAGGCTTACTGAGCGTAATTATTTTCGTCGGTAAAAGGGTAACCTGTGGTGTGTGCTTTTGATCAGTTGGGCATAAGTAGCCTGTTTTATGAAGTGTGTTGACGATTAAACCCGTTACAGAACCAACCACAAACCCTATTGCCATGATGGTTAAACCCTCGGTAGGGCGAGTCGCTAATAATAAAAACGCGGCATCACCCATTGTGGCCGTTAATACCGCCACAATTGCGCCAAAGCTTGCTTGTCCTTTTGTAAATTGAGTCACCACAATAATCGCGCCACCACAGCCTGGTAACATGCCTAAAAAAGCAGCAAAGCTGACCTCTAATACCGGTGACTTAGCATTTAGGTAACGAAGCTCTAGTTGGGGTAAATGATCAATCGCGTAGTAGTAAATAAATAAGGTCGCAGCAACAAACACACTCACTTGAAAAAAAGCATCACTGAGTGCAGTAATTGTTATGGTGCGTAAATCGGGCAGGGCTAGACAGACTAAAATTAACAGAGGTAAAATTAGGCGTTTATTTTGATGAAAAACACGTTTTGCAGCTGGCGAAATAACTCCTAAATGGGATGTTAAAAACATACAGTACGACCTAATTAAAGAATGAGATCGCACTGTACTATTTTATTAAATGATAATCAATATCATTTACGTGTTGGCGCAGTAGTTACTTTTTACGTTGAAACTCTGAGTTTTCATTCCACGTAGGCCACTGAGTTTGTTGTGAAATATCAAAACCTACTTTATAAAATAATTGTAAATCTTGAACCGCACCTGATAAATCCCACTCATCGCGGTATCTATCACAAGGTTGATGGTAACAACCACGTAGTACTAAGCTCATACGCTTACGGTAATTTGCAGTTTCTTCATCAAACGCTTGTGTACCGCCACCGGCATACATGGCAGGAACACCCATATTAGCAAAGGCAAAGTGATCTGAGCGGTAGTAACCACCTGAAGATGGTTTAGGGTCGCCCGATACTGTTCTGCCTTGCTCTTTGGCCGCAGTTGCTAATAGCTCATCCATTTGTGATTTACCAATACCCACCACACTAATATCTTTTACTTTACCTAATAGGTTTAAGCTGTCCATATTAATATTTGCAACGGTTTTATTAGCTGGAATAACTGGATTCGCAGCATAATATTTCGAGCCTAATAAACCTTGCTCTTCAGCGGTTACCGCTAAAAAGGTCATTGAACGGTCAGGGCGTTTACCTAGTTTAGTAAAGGCTTCGGCAACTTCTATCATACCGGCTGTTCCTGTTGCGTTATCGTGTGCGCCGTTATAAATTTGATCGCCTTTACGGTTTTTATCCGTTCCTAAATGATCCCAATGCGCAGAGTAAATAATATGCTCATCGGGTGTTTTACTACCAGGAAGAGTGGCAATAAAGTTATAAGATACCGATTTTTTGATGGTGTTCTTTACATTCACAGTGGCTGTTAAATCGCCCATATCAACATGGTAAGCACCTTTGGCAGCGTTTGCTTTGGCGGTTTCAAAATCAAGGCCTGCTTTAGAAAAAAGCTCTTTCGCTACATCAACAGTAACCCAACCTTCAACAGCAACACGGTCCATATTATTGTTTTCTTTTACGAAACCAAATTGCTCGCCACTCCATGAGTTCTCAACCACAGACCACGGGTAAGACGCTGGAGCAGTTTCATGAATAATAATAGCGCCTGCAGCACCTTGACGGCTTGCTTCTTCGTATTTGTAAGTCCAACGCCCGTAATAGGTCATTGCATCGCCGGTGAATAAAGCAGGATCTTTAGTTGCAAAACCCGGATCGTTTACCAGCATAACAACGGTTTTACCTTTAACATCTAGGCCTTCGTAATCATTCCAGTTATATTCAGGTGCGTTAACACCGTAGCCCACAAATACAAGCTCCGAGTTTTCAATTCCTTCTTGCGCACTAATACGGCTGCTGCCCATAACCATGTCTTTTTTGTATTGGTAGTCTTTACCGCCAATATTAAGCACCATATCAGAGTCTGCTTCTAACGATACAAGCGGCACTTCTTGGAAAAAGCTGTCGCCATTTCCCGGCTCAAAGCCTAAAGCAGTAAATTCTTTTGTTAAGTAATCAAGCGTAAGCTTTTCACCTTCAGATGAAGGAGCACGTCCACCAAATTCATCAGAAGCTAACACTTTTACATGCTTAGCAATTTCATCCGCTTGAATGCTGTTGTAGCCTTTAGCGACATCATCAGATGTGATACTTGTTGTTGCACAGCCGGCTAAAATTGCCGTTGTTATTAGGGTCAAAGAAAAATAACGTTTCATATTGGCTCTTTTTTTGTTCTAAGTAGCGTTAGTATATGAACTTCTGTTAATTAGAACCAGTTTTTGCGGTAAACTGTTGCTGATAAAAATGTACAGTAAAGGTAACAATGAAGCGTTTTACTCCCCCAGAACAATTTCAAGTAACGAGTATAAATGGAGGTGCATTTGAGCACCTTCGTCAGCTGTTTAAAATAGATCAGCAAACAGACTGGCCTGAGCCTGCGTACTTTACCCCGTATTTAAACGCCATCAATGCTAATAATCTCCCAATTCGTTTTGTCGATGATGCCAAGGTTGATTTTGCTGAGCGCTATTATGAACAAGTTATTTTTGAAACAGGAGAGGTACCCACTCGTCAACAAAACTGGCATGATCTGTTTGGTGGTTTTATTTGGTGTTTATTTCCAAAAACAAAAGCCCTTATTAATCAGCGTCATGTTGATGAAATAGCGTTGCATGGGTTAAAACAGCGTAGCAAACATCGTAACGCTTTAACCCTGTTTGACGAATGCGGTGTGGTTTTAGCTATTAGCGATTCTAACTGGAAAGAGTGGTTTAGAGACCACCAGTGGAAAACTGCGTTTATAGAGCATAGAGAGCTGTGGGGTAAAACCATAGCGCCTTTCATGTTTGGTCATGCTAATTATGAAATGTTAACCAAACCTTATATTGGACTGACTGGCAAAGCCTTATTTGTAAATGTACCGGATGAAATATTTTGTAAAGATTTAGTAACTCAATACCAGTACCTAGATCAGCGCCTTTATGAGATGATTAAAACTGATGATTGTTTAGCCGATAACAAACAGCTTTCACCTTTACCTTTATTAGGTGTTCCTGGTTGGTGTGATGAGAATAACAATCCATCATTTTACGATAACACGGACTATTTTAGACCGAAACGAAGGACACGAAAATGATAGAAGTTACCGCGCTTAAAAAGAAGTTTAAGCTCACTAAAGATCATAAAAAAAATAAAATAGATGATATAGACCCCCGTGAGGATAAAGATTATTTTCACTCGGTTAAAAATGTCAGCTTTAGCTGTGCAAAAGGCGAAGTACTAGGGCTGTTAGGGCCTAATGGTGCGGGGAAAACCACGACATTAAGAATGATCTCTACCGCTTTAAAACCTGATGATGGCAGTATTACTATTGCAGGAAACGACATAATTAAAAAGCCACTCATTGGGCGTAAGTGTATTGGTTTTTTATCCGGCTCTACTGGTTTATATGGTCGTTTAACGGTAAAAGAAAACATAGAGTACTTTGCAAAACTGCATGGCATGAGCAAGCAGGCTATCAAGGCACGCTGTGAAGAGTTATTTACCTTACTCGATATGCATAAATTTATTGATAAACGCGCTGAGAACCTATCAACCGGCATGAAGCAAAAAGCCAACATTGCGCGTGCTGTGGTACATCACCCAGATGTTGTTATTCTCGATGAGCCAACTACTGGGCTTGATATTATGACCACTCAAACAGTAATTAACTTTATTAAAGGCTTAAAAGCACAAGGAACTCCGGTTATTTTTTCTACGCACCATTTAGATGAAGTCGCTCTTTTATGTGACCGCGTTGCGGTAATTAATGAAGGCGTTAGTTGTTTTGATGGCACGCTCGCTGAATTTAAACAGGCAGGCAACAGTGAAGAATTAAATCAAGCGTTTATGAACATATTAACGGAGAAACATGATGTTTGAAGTATTTAAAAAGGAATTAACAGAGCTACTACGCGATAAAAAAACTTTATTGTTCGTAGTGGTATTTCCTATTGTGGTTTTCCCGTTGTTATTTGCTGTGGTTGCGTTTATATCCTCGCAAGCTGCGCTTGATGCTGAACAAAAAGTAAATACCTATGTGATTATCAATGGCGACTATGCACCAGAATTTACTGATAAAGTGTTTTATCACAAAAGCTTTGAGTTATATAAAGGTGATAAAACCTTCAACAGTGTTGAGGAGCTAAAAGCTGGTGTAAACGCCGGCGATATCGACATGGGAATATACCTGCCAAGTGATGCAGTGCAAACATTAAATGAGCAAAAGCAAAGCGAATGGCAAGTTGTATTCAATGATTCAAAATCAATTAACTTCTTATTTGAGCGTGTCAAAGAGCTTGCTAAAGAGTACAGTGATACTTTACAAGAAAGTAAATTATTGAGCTTTGGTATAGATAAAAGCGCACAAGAATCTATTTTAAAGCCAGTTAATGTAGTTAAAGTAGACACTGCCGATAAGCGCGAAAACCTAGGTGAAAAAGTGGGTGGGTTTTTACCTTATCTACTTATTCCGTTAGTACTGGTAGGCGCAACGTATCCAGCTATTGATTTAGGGGCCGGTGAAAAAGAACGAGGTACCTTAGAAACCTTATTACTTACACCTATTACTCGTACCGAGCTAGTATTGGGTAAATTCATTACTCTACTCACCACGTCAATTGCATCAACCACTATAACCGTAATTAGTATGGGGTGTTGGATAGCCTTAGCGCTGGCTTTTGCTGATCTTGAATTTATCAAAGCCGCTTTTAGTACATTGGCTATCACAGACTTACTAATGATTTTTGTCTTATTATTGCCTATAGCAGCAACCTTTTCTGCATTAGCTCTGGCAATATCAATCTATGCACGCTCGTTTAAAGAAGCGCAAAATTACATGACGCCATTAAGCATGGTCGTGTTTTTCCCGATTATTATTTCAATAATGCCTAACATGGAACTGACTTCTAAAACGGCGTTTATTCCGGTAACTAACGTCGCCTTAGCGATTAAAGAAATTGTTAAAGGCACCGTTGATTACACGCTGGTGGGATTGATATTCCTAGCAACAGCACTCATCGCTGGGGCACTACTGGCATTTTGTGTGAAATGGTTTAATCGTGAAGATGTGTTGTTTAGATAATTCATAAGTATAAAAAGGTCGCAGAGCGACCTTTTTTATTAATTATTATTAGGTTTTAGTGCTGAAATGAGTACTTAAAAATCGAGCTTGGCTTACAGGAATTAATAAAAAACCGCTGTATGAAAAAATCATACAGCGGTTTTTTAATTAAATTTAAGCTTATGCATTAAATTGATTTTTGATTGTTTCAATCGCGCTATCAATATCTATCATTAGCTTTTCACCAGTGCGGCGGTTTTTAAGTTCTACCTTGTTTTCATCAAGGTTACGCTCACCAATTACAAGCGTGTAAGGTACACCGAGTAATTCCATGTCGTTAAACATAACACCAGGGCGCTCTTTACGGTCATCAAATAGCACATCTAAACCTGCATCTTTCAAACCTTGATATAGATTATTAGCAATATCAGGGATACGATGCGATTTATGCATATTCATTGGCACAATTGCTAAATCGAAAGGGGCGATGGCTTTAGGCCAGGTAATACCGTATTGGTCGTTATTTTGCTCAATGGCAGCGGCAACAACACGCGATACACCAATACCATAACAACCCATAGTCATTGTTTGGTTTTTACCCGATTCGCTTAATACACCTGCTTTCATTGCTTCTGAGTACTTAGTACCTAGTTGGAAAATATGACCAACTTCAATACCGCGCTTAATTTGCAACGTGCCTTGACCACACGGGCTAGGATCGCCCTCAACAATATTACGGATATCAGCAACTTCGTAGTCTGTTACGTCGCGGTCCCAGTTAATACCACTAAAGTGCTCATCGTCTTTGTTGGCACCAGCTACAAAATCAGCCATTACATTCGCTGTTCTATCAACAATAATTGGCATGTTTAAGCCAACAGGGCCTAAAGAACCCGGTTTTGCGCCAATGGCAGCCACAATATCTGCCTCGGTTGCCATTTCTAATGGTGCAGCAACCAGTGGGTGTTTTTCAGCTTTAAGTTCATTAAGCTCGTGATCGCCACGCAGTACTAGTGCAACTAAGCCACGTTTTCCGTCTTCATCAGGGGCGCCATAAACAATCAGTGTTTTAACACCGCGATGTGGTTTTACACCATAGTGTTTTTTCAGCTCATTAATTGTTTTAGCATCAGGCGTTGGGAATGCTTTTAGCTCTTTGCTTGCTTCAGGGCGCGATTCAGTTGGCGCTAGCGCTTCAGCTTTTTCAATATTAGCGGCGTAGTCACTGGCATCACTAAAGGCAATAGCGTCTTCGCCAGATTCAGCAAGTACGTGAAACTCATGCGATACACTACCGCCTATAGAGCCGGTATCAGCAATAACAGGGCGGTAATCTAGGCCTAAACGTTCAAAAATATTACAGTAGGCTTTATGCATTACTTGATAAGTTGCATCTAAACATTCATCGGTTAAATGGAATGAGTAGGCATCTTTCATGGTAAATTCGCGGGCACGCATTACACCAAAACGTGGACGACGTTCGTCACGTACTTTAGTTTGTACTTGGTACAGAGTAATAGGCAATTGCTTGTAGCTGTTAATTTCTTTGCGGACAAAATCAGTGATCACTTCTTCATGTGTCGGGCCCATAGCAAATTCACGATCATGGCGGTCAGTAAAGCGCATTAGCTCAGGACCAAACTCACTCCAACGACCCGATTCTTCCCATAAGTCAGCAGGTTGAATTACTGGCATGAGCATTTCAATAGCGCCTGCTTTATCCATTTCTTCGCGTACTATGTTTTCTACTTTTCTAAGCACACGTAAACCAGAGGGAAGCCACGTGTATAAACCTGAGGCGACGCGACGGATCATTCCGGCTCTTAGCATTAATTGATGCGAAACAATTTCCGCATCAGATGGCGTTTCTTTAAGTGTAGCGAGTATATATTGACTAGTACGCATTTTTTTTCCGAAATAGAGTAATATGTTCTTTTAATTAAGGCGATCAGTTTACCAGCGGTTGCATTGACACTAAAGCGCTAAGTGATTATTTATCGTATTTTATAGCCATAGCAAAGCTTTCGCTCGATTTAGCAATTTTCTATCTGGGTAACCAAGTGATGTGAATCGGTTACTTGCCAAGTAATGTTGTATTCATACAAATTCATGCCATAACTTTGTATGCCTTGTTTTTGCTTTTTATACGCAGGGCGTGGGTCTTGTTTTAGTACATTACTAATAAACGCTTGCAGGTCAGGGTAGTGACTTTGCTTGTTTATAAATGCTATAGCCTGTTGACTAAATTCAACACTCATGTGAGTTTCTGGACGCGTGTCGGCAAAACCTGCGCTGGCATCAGGTAATGAGTCTGAATAGGGCAAATAAGGCTTTATGTCTATAATGGGTGTGCCATCAAGTAAATCAATACCGGCGAGCAATAACGCCAACTGGCCATTTTTGTATTCAATTCCCTCCAGCTTAACAGCACTCATGCCAATGGCGTTAGGTCTGAATGTGGCACGTGTGGCAAATACGCCCTTGCGTTCGTTCCCACCTAAACGAGGCGGACGAACCATTGCTGAATAGCCTTTATCTGCGGTTTCATGAAAACGAAATAACAGCCAAATATGGCTAAATTCATCTAAACCACGAATAAATTCTTCACGATTAAAATCTGGAGCAAAAATGAGTTTCGCTTTTGCTTCTGGCACGAGTCGTGGTTGTCTAGGAATGGCAAATTTTTGTTTATACGGTGATTGGATATGGCCAATAGCCGAAATTTGATAATCGCTCATAATGCTCGCTAACAAATAAAATAGGGGGGTATTCTACCTGTAATTGCCATTGGTGGCATTAGCTTAATTTGGAGAGTATTTTATTTTTAGACTAACAGGTTTAAATGTGAAATAAAAAAGGCAAGGCTACAAATAGCCTTACCTAACGATTTAATAATTAAGCTATTATTAAAACATATATTGGAAAGATACTGACGCAACGTCCATTTCTGGATCAATATCATCATCTAATTCGTAACGCTCATACTCTAAACGCACTTGCATATTGGTTGTGAAAGCATATTCAATACCTGCACCATAAAATACGTCACCACCGTCTTGTGATACGCTAACGCTGCCTACTGGTAGTTCTTGAGTTAAATCAGCATCCCATTCAAACCAACCGCCTTTTGCATAAACAGAAAAATCTTCAGTGATTGGCGCTGCAAAACGCGCTGCTAGTGATACCCCATCAATTTCTGCTTTACTGTCTATGTCACTCACTTCATCAAAATTTTGATAGGCAAGTTCAAGGCTTAAATGTTCATTAAATTGAGTACCGATATAACCTTTTAACATTTGCGCGTCGTCATCGAAATCGGTGTCGTTTTCGCTATCTTCAAACTGAAATGAATATTGGCCGTAACCAATACCCGTATAAATACGTGGAGAGTCCATGTCGGTAACATCAGCCTGTGCTGCTGAATTAAAACCCAGTGTTGCTAAAGCAAGTGCAGAAAGAGAAAGTGTTTTAATCATTGTATAGCTCCTTTAAAAAATAAAATCTAATGTTCGATAGATTCATCAAACGTCGATTTACTAATTGCAGTGAACATGCCAATAATTTTTTTGTTTAATATTTGCTCTTAAAGTGTATTTATTGAACTTTTTTGGTGATTTAAGTACGCAAAACATCCAGCTGTTAAGCGTACTGTTAATTTGTAAAAAATAAAAATTGTAGAATTTACAACTTGTTGTAGTTTATACATACCTGCAAAAGGTACTTAATTAAACTTGATAAAGTAAGTTTTCTGTTTCTATCGCTATTTGTTTCATTTTAATGGCGTAATTTTCTAGCTTTTTATCTTCGTCAGTAACAGATGTGAATTCAGGAACGGCAACAGGGTAACCCGTCTCATCCATAGCAACAAAACTTATTACACAATGATTAGTTTCAACTAAGTTTTGGGTTTTAGGGTCGCCACAGCGTACTTGTATGAAAATTTGCATACTGGTTTTACCGGTGTGTGCAATTTTGGCTTCCACTTCAACAATTTGGCCAACCAAAATAGGACGGCTAAACTTAACGCCCGCAACCGATACGGTTACGCAGTAATGACCGCTCCAACCTGCAGCACAGGCATAGCCTGCTTGGTCAATCCACTTCATGACCACACCACCATGCACCTTACCACCAAAATTTACATCGGTAGGCTCTGCTAAAAAACGAAAAATTACACTCGACGACGCCATAGCACACTCTCATTTATTCATATTACTTAACAGCATAGCGCAAAAAAGGGGCCGAAGCCCCTGCAATTTAGGATAAGTTTATAATTTCTTTAGAAAGGTTGTTACATATTGGGGTAGTTAGGACCGCCAGCACCTTCAGGGGTGACCCAGGTGATATTTTGGCTCGGATCTTTAATATCACAGGTTTTACAATGCACACAGTTTTGTGCATTGATCACAAAGACTTGCTCGCCTTCGACTTCTTGTACTTCATAAACGCCGGCAGGGCAGTATCGCTGTGCAGGTTCATCAAATTTAACTAAATTTACCTTAATCGGAATTGATGCATCTTTGAGTTTTAAATGACACGGCTGCGATTCTTCATGATTAGTGTTTGATAAAAATACCGAAGAAAGCTTATCAAAGCTGAGTTTGCCATCAGGCTTCGGATAGGCAATCTTTTCAGTTTGATCAGCGTCTTTTAAAGTGGCGTGATCGGGTACGTTATCTTTAAAACTAAACGGTAGGGCACCCTTAAATATGTTTTGATCAAGGGTGTTGTATGCACCGCCTGCAAATTTACCTAATGTATGCATTGCAGGGCCAAAGTTACGAGATTGATACAGCTCTTTATACGCCCATGACTTTTTAAACTCAGCAGTGTACTGGGTTAAATCCGTGTTAGCTAAATCGTTTTGTAGCGCATTAAAAATGACCTCAGCGGCTATCATGCCTGACTTCATAGCCGTATGATTACCTTTAATTTTTGCAAAATTAAGCGTGCCTGCATCACAGCCCACTAACAAGCCACCCGGGAAATGCATTTTAGGCAAAGAGTGTAAACCGCCTTTGGCAATGGCGCGCGCACCATAAGCAATACGCTCACCCCCTTCGAGGGTGTTTTTAAATACCGGGTGGTGTTTTAAGCGCTGAAACTCATCAAACGGGCTTAAATGTGGATTTGAATAATTTAAATCAACAATTAACCCCACAACCACTTGGTTGTTTTCGCTATGATACATAAAAGCACCACCGCCAGTATCGCCACTCAATGGCCAACCGGTTCCGTGAACTACTTTACCAAGCTGGTGTTTAGATTCATCCACTTGCCAAATTTCTTTAAAGCCTAAACCGTAATGCTGAGGCGAGCATTCATCGTCTAATGCAAATTGATTAATCAGCTGTTTACCTAAATGGCCGCGACAGCCCTCAGCAAATACCGTGTATTTAGCACGTAACTCCATACCCGGCATGTAACCGTCTTTTTCGTCGCCGTTTTTATCCAGCCCCATATCACCGGTAATAATGCCTTTAACAACATCATCTTCAATAATGACTGAATGAGCACTAAAGCCTGGAAATATTTCAACGCCCAAGTCTTCTGCTTGCTCAGCAAGCCAACGACATACATTCCCCATAGAAACAATGTAGTTACCGTTATTATGAAATGTGTTAGGGGTTGCAAAATGAGGGATAGAGGTTGCTTTTTGTTCGTTATTAAACCAATAAATTTCATCGCTTTGGACTTTAGTCGTAACAGGCGCGCCCAATTCTTGCCAGTTTGGCAGTAGTTCATCCAATGCTTTGGTTTCAAAAACAGCACCTGATAATACATGCGCGCCCACTTCAGAGCCTTTTTCAACCACACAAATCATGCACTCTTGTTGTTTTTCTTGAGCTTGCTGCGCGAGTTTAATTGCTGTTGAAAGCCCAGCAGGGCCTGCCCCGACAACAACAACGTCAAATTCCATGGTTTCGCGTTCAATCATAATAACCTCTTTATCTATGACGGACTTACTCTTGCCCTATAGGCAAAAAGTAAGCTAAGCAACCTGTTATTTTGTGATGCAAATTAAACGTTACAGGTTGTGAATAGTTTAAGGTTATTTTAGGTTGACGTTTACGTCAACAGGAAGTAGTCTGATTTCATAAAATAAATAGGTTGACGTATACGTTAGCTTATAGGTTTAAATAATTATGGAGTCCCTATGAAAGTTCTCGTACCAATAAAAAGAGTGATTGATTACAACGTAAAAGCTCGCGTTAAACCTGATAACAGCGGTGTTGATTTAACAAACGTAAAAATGGCAATGAACCCATTTTGTGAAATTGCGGTAGAAGAAGCGATTCGTTTAAAAGAAGCGGGTACTGCAAGCGAAGTGGTTGTTGTGACTATTGGCGCTAAAGCATCACAAGAGCAATTACGCACAGCACTTGCCCTTGGCGCTGATAAAGCGATTCATGTTGAAACCGAGCAAAACCTAGAATCTCTTCATATTGCAAAGTTACTTGCGAAAGTGGTTGAGCAAGAATCTCCTGAGCTCGTTATTTTAGGCAAGCAATCTATCGATTCTGATAATAATCAAACAGGCCAAATGCTCGCTGCATTAACTAATCGCGGCCAAGGCACATTTGCCTCAAAAGTCGTTATTGAAAATGGCAAAGTGAATGTAACCCGCGAAGTTGATGGCGGTTTGCAAACTGTTGCACTAAATTTACCAGCGATTGTAACCACCGATTTACGTTTAAACGAGCCACGTTATGCGTCGCTACCTAATATCATGAAAGCTAAACGTAAACCGCTAGAAGTTATTGCGGCTGATTCGTTAGGTGTCGATTTAACACCGCGTATTGAAGTCGTTCGTGTAGAAGAACCAGCAAAACGCAGCGGCGGCATTATTGTTGAAGACGTTGCACAGCTTGTAGAAAAACTTAAAACAGAGGCAAAGGTGATTTAAATGAAAACTCTTGTAATTGCAGAGCACGATAACGGTGCCTTAAAACCAGAAACCTCAAAAACGATAAATGCTGCTGTAAAAATGGGCTTTGATGTCGATGTCTTATTAGCAGGCATAAACCTAGGTGCCATGAGTGAGTCACTTGCGAGCATTGAGGGTGTTGCGAATGTATTACTTGCAGATAATGCGGTTTATGAGCATCAACTTGCTGAAAGTATGACAGATTTAGTGTTATCACTTGCAGATAACTACAGCCATATTGTGGCAAGTGCCACGACGACAGGTAAAAACTTTATGCCACGCGTGGCCGCATTATTAGATGTTGCGCAAATTTCAGAAATTATTGATGTTATTGACGCAGATACGTTTAAACGCCCAATATACGCGGGTAATGCCATTGCAACGGTTAAATCACTCGATAATAAAAAAGTGATCACCGTGCGTGCAAGTAGCTTTGATTTACAAGGCGAACAAGCACCAGCTAATGTCGCAACCGTAGATACGGTCTCTGACTCACAGTTAAGTAGCTTTGTTAGCGTTGAGCAAACTGAATCTGAACGTCCAGAGCTCACCGCAGCTGATGTGGTTATTTCAGGTGGTCGTGGCATGCAAAATGGTGAAAACTTTGCACTACTTAATGGTATTGCCGATAAACTGGGGGCTGCAATTGGCGCTTCACGTGCAGCGGTTGATGCAGGCTTTGTCCCTAACGACATGCAAGTAGGTCAAACAGGTAAAATTGTTGCGCCTAACTTATATATTGCCGTAGGTATTAGTGGTGCAATTCAGCATTTAGCAGGCATGAAAGATTCAAAAATTATTGTGGCCATTAATAAAGACCCAGACGCGCCAATATTCCAAGTTGCTGATTACGGTTTAGTTGCTGATTTATTTGATGTATTACCTGAGCTTGAACAAGCTTTATAAAGTTTAATAACCACAGCATTAATAAAGTTAAATATTCTGATTTAAAGCCGCCGTTTCATTCTTGATTCTGCGGCTTTTTTAATTCATTAACGCCACTTATCTAAATTACTTGCGCTTGACTTTTTTTATAACAAAGTGACAGCGTTGTCATTTGTAGTCATACAAATTATTAAATAGGAGCCAAAATGACAAGGTATAAAGCGCTTGATGCTATGCGGGGGTTAACCATCGCATTAATGATACTGGTAAATACACCGGGATCGTGGTCCCACGTGTATGCCCCTTTACTTCATGCCGATTGGCATGGATGTACACCAACGGATGTAATTTTTCCGTTTTTTATGTTTATTATTGGCTCTGCGATGTTTTTTTCATTTAAAAAAACCAACAGCACAGCTAATGCAAGCCAAGTGTTTCGGCTGATAAAACGCGGTGCAATTATTTTTGCTATTGGCTTAGCGTTAAATATTTATCCCTTTACCACGAGCATTGAAAACTTAAGAATACTGGGCGTATTACAGCGAATAGGTATTGCCTATATTTTAGCGTCTATCTGTGTCTTGTTACTCAATAGGCGAGGGGTGATCAGCTTATCGGTTGTTATTTTAATTGCATATTGGTTACTGCTTTTAAGTGTTGGCACTAATAACGCTTATACGCTAGAAAATAACCTGGTTAGATCGGTTGATATAGCGGTGTTAGGTGAATCGCATTTGTGGCAAGCTAAAGGGTTAGCGTTTGATCCAGAAGGGCTTTTGAGCACCTTACCTAGTGTCGTGAGTGTTTTATTTGGTTTTGAGGTCACCCGCTTACTTACCAGCTCTAGCAGTCAATGGACAAGTATTAAGCGTTTGTTGGTCATTGGGGTTGTCTGTATTGCGCTAGGGCAATTAGGCTCGCTGATTATGCCAATTAATAAATCGCTTTGGACCAGTACCTTTGTTATTTACACCTCAGGAATTGCCTGTATTGTACTGGCCTTTTTTGTGTGGCTTTGCGACATAGTAAAACCCGAGCGTGTTGTTAATCCGTTAATTGTATATGGCTCAAATCCACTGTTTATATATGTATTATCGGCTGTGTGGGTACTGAGCTATTCACTGATTAATATTGGCGAGCTTAATTTAGGTGATTGGATGTATCAACAGTTAGCCTTAGTAATGAGCGCTAAATTAGCATCGTTCATATTTGCTTTATTACATATTATTGGCTTTTGGTTAATTTCAAATATGCTTTATAAACGCAAGATATTTATAAAAATTTAGTATTAATACCAATTAGCTTACGTAGGGGGGCAATTCGTTAAATTGCTCAAGTATTTATGCACATTGGTATAATTTGGCAATAAAAAACCAACCCGTAGGTTGGTTTTTTATTTAACGTTACAAAGCGTGGCTTAGTAAGTTGCGCTGCCTTTAGTACGAGGGAATGCAATCACATCACGTACGTTACCCATACCGGTAACGTAAGCAACTAAGCGCTCAAACCCTAAACCAAAGCCAGAGTGTGGCACGCTACCGTATTTACGTAGGTCGCGGTACCAGCTGTAGTCTTCTTTATTTAAGCCCATTTCGTCAAGGCGTGCATCTAATACATCAAGACGCTCTTCACGTTGTGAACCACCAATGATCTCACCAATGCCAGGTGCCACTACGTCCATTGCCGCAACGGTTTTACCGTCTTCGTTTTGACGCATGTAAAATGCTTTAATATCGCGCGGGTAGTTTTTAATAACAACCGGTGCTTTAAAGTGTTCTTCTGCTAGGTAACGCTCGTGCTCAGACTGTAAATCTACACCCCATTCAACAGCGTACTCAAATTTCTTGCCACATGCTTTTAGAATTTCTACAGCGTCTGTGTAATCAACTTGTGCGAAGTCTTTTTCAACAAATTCTTCTAAACGGCTAATGGCTGTTTTTTCGATACGTTGAGCAAAAAACTCCATGTCGTCGCGGCGTTCTTCTAATACCGCTTTAAACACGTACTTAAGCATGTTTTCAGCCAATTTTGCGATATCTTCTAAATCAGCAAACGCAACTTCTGGCTCTACCATCCAAAATTCAGCTAAGTGGCGAGATGTATTTGAATTCTCTGCACGGAACGTAGGACCAAAGGTGTAAATTTTAGACATAGCTGACGCATATGTTTCACCGTTTAGCTGGCCAGATACCGTTAGGAATGCTTCTTTACCAAAAAAGTCTTCGCTGTAATCAATTTTGCCTTTATCTGTCATTGGCAGGTTTTGCATATCAAGGGTTGATACGCGAAACATTTCACCTGCGCCTTCACAGTCACTGGCTGTGATGATTGGTGTGCTGATCCAGTAAAAACCTTGCTCATGGTAAAAACGATGAATCGCTTGCGCTAAACAGTTACGTACACGCGTTACTGCGCCAATCATGTTGGTGCGCGGGCGAAGGTGAGCGTGCTCACGTAAATACTCAATGCTGTGGCGCTTAGCCGACATTGGGTAAGTATCTGGATTTTCAACCCAGCCTAACACAGTCACTGAGTTAGCTTGAATTTCGAAAGATTGGCCTTGTCCTGCTGATTGTACTAATACACCGGTAACCGATACAGAACAGCCTGCTGTTAAGCTTGTAACTTCATCATAATTATTCAGTGAATTAGGAACTACCGCTTGAATAGGATCAAAACACGAACCGTCATGAACGGCTAAAAATGATATTCCTGCTTTTGAATCGCGGCGTGTACGGATCCAGCCTTTAATGGTTACTTGGCTGTCTACCGCAACATTGCCTTTTAATAGCTCTGAAATCGCTAAATGGCTCATCTTCACTCCAATGATATAAGTTGCCTAACTATATAAATTAATTGTGCGTTACTCATGCATTTATGTATGTAAGGTCACTGCACTTGAACCTTGTATAATACCTAGTAAAGTAAAATAAAAAAACTGTTGTGGGCAACTCTTTAAAAGTTTTTAGTCATGCGCGGTTTTTTTAACCAGTTTTTAGTGTTAAATGGCTACTATTACCATTTGTTGCTCTGAAATTTCATCAATTTGTGGCATTATTAGCAAATAAACCGAATTGACGTATTAATAAAAAATGGATGCTATGAAACAAGTTTTTATTTTACGAGGGCTACCAGGCAGTGGTAAGTCATATTATGCGCAAAATCTCGCCGAGGAACTTTCCGGAGCAGATGAAAGCCAATATTTTATTTGCTCAACAGATGATTACTTTGTTAACGAGCAGGGTGAGTACCATTTTGATAAGTTTAAATTATCGCAATATCATAATTTAAACTTGGCCCGTTTTATTAATGCCTTAGCACAAGGCATTGAACTGGTCATAGTGGATAACACCAATATTAAAAAGTGGGAATTTATTGCCTATTCACAAGCAGCGATAGCTTTAGGGTATCAAGTAAAAGAAGTGATTGTTGGTGAAGTAAAAGACAAATCAATGCAGCACTTATATGCCAAGCGCAATAGCCATAACATCCCGCTTAAAACCATTAGTAAAATGGCCTACATGTTTGAGTGGTAATTATAAGAAAAGCCCAAAATTAGGGCTTTTTCATAAAACTACTCGTGTTATTACGCGTTAGCTTTTAAATGCCGCCAATGGGTGAGATGTACTGAGCGAAACATGTACCTTGTCACCTGGGTGTACAACCACCTCATGGCTTACTCGGCTAGTTACCACGGTTTCGCATGCAAGTTTAACCGCGCATAAACGGCTACCGCCTTCAAAGCGTACCCAAATTACTTCACCATTATTACCAATACTGCTTTGTACTAATAATACATCATCTGGACGAAGTAAAACTTCTACCTCACCAGTGTCACAATCAACGCCGTTTGCAGGTACATTACCAATATCGGTAAGCGCTTGGCCGTTATTTAGGGTTCCTTTTATAAAGCTGGCTTCACCTAAAAAGCGGGCAACAAAGCGGTTGTTTGGGGTACTAAAACACTGCTCTGGGGTGTCAATTTGTTGTATTTTACCGCCTTTTAAAACACCCACACGATCGCCCACCGAAAGCGCTTCTTCTTGATCGTGCGTTACCCAAATTGCCGGTACACCAGCTTCTTTTAATGCGTTGCGGATATCCCAACGCAACATATCTTTTAAGGCAGCATCAAGGTTAGATAACGGCTCATCAAGTAATACAAAGTCAGGTTGGTGGGCAAGGGTACGCGCTAATGCTACGCGTTGCTTTTGCCCGCCTGACAGTGTGGCTGGTTTTTTATGCCTAAATGCATCTAAACCAAGAAGTTTTAGCCAGTGATCGGCAGGACTGCTGTCTTTAAGTTTAAAACATACGTTTTGTTCAACTGTTAAATGGGGAAATAATGCAAAGTCTTGAAACACCATACCTACGCTGCGTTTTTCAGGCGCCACAGTATGCTTTGGTGTCGCTGTCCATTTAGCCACTTTAATTTCACCCTCGCTAATCGGTAAAAGCCCCGCTAACGCTTGTAAAATAGTACTTTTTCCGCAACCTGTTGGACCAACAAGCATTAATATTTCGCTTTCACCTAAGGTGAAATTTAAATCGCTAACAACACGGTTACTACCATAATCTATAGACAACTGACTTACAGATAGCATTTTTTATAAATCCTTAATGTTCAAACTGGTTGCGTTTCTCGCCAGACATCATAATAGCTAAAGCACCCGCAGAAATCACCACCAACAATAAGCCAGGTATAGCAGCACGGCCAAAATAACCAGCTTCATAAACACGCCATAAGTAGGTAGATAGCGTTTCAAAGCCAGTGGGGCCTAATAAAAGTGTGGCTTCTAATTCACGCATTGACTCTAAAAAGACCAAGGCGCCACCTGCAATAATACCACGCATAGTTAAAGGTAAAGTAATACGCGTAAAGGCTTCGCGCGGGCTTGCGCCTAATACCCGAGCTGATTTTACCAAACTTGGGTCAAGATGCTCGGTGCTGGTACGCACAGAACCTACCGCAAGTGGTAAAAAACGTAGCATATAAGCAATAATCAATAAGCCCAGCGTTTGATATAAAAAGGGTAGTTGTAAGCCGCCATACACAAGCGCTGTGCCCATAACTATACCCGGAATACCAAAACCAAAGTAAGTAACACGTTCCATTACTTTACCCGCTTTTCCGGTTAGGGCTGCATGTGCCACCGGAATAGCCACAATAACGGTAACAATAGCGGCAATGGCTGAAGCGTAAGTTGAATGCCAGGCAATACTAAAATCAAACGAGCTAAAGCCATCACGCACTAACCACAAAGTAAATACTGCTAAAGGTAGGCCAATAGCGAGTAATAAAATAGGCGCAAAGGTGGCAAACATAGCGCCTAGTTGCCATTTTTTAGGGAATAAAATAAGCGAACGACCTTGACGCTCTGAGGCGGTTTTTATTTGTGATTCAATCATTAATAAAAAGCCAACAATCACCATCAGTTGCAGTGATAACATAGCCGCACGGCTTAATGCAAAAGCATTGTATTCCACATAAATAACACGGGTAAACGTATCTAAGCGCATCATTGCGGGAGTACCAAAGTCAGATAAGGTATACAGCGCAACCAATAATGACCCTGCAGCAATGCCATTTATTACGCGGGGTAAAATAACTTTAAATACGCTTTGCGTCATCGACATACCCAGTGTGCGAGCAGCGTTGACCATACTGGCATCTAAACTAAGTAAAGACGAACGGGTAGTCATCATAACAAACGGAAAAGTATACAAGGTCATGACAATGGCGGCTCCCGTTAACCCATACATAGAAGGGGTTTCAAAACCAAGTAAGTTGTTTATTTCACCGCCGGGACCAAATGCAGCATAAAGCGTAAAAGCGCCAATGTAACTGGGAATAGCAAGCGGGGCTGCAAACACCACCAGCCAAAACTTTTTAAACGGTAACTGCACATAGGCACTAATGAATGCCAAGGGCACACCAATTAAAATTGAACCTAATACAGTTAATCCCATTAACGACAGGGTATTGCCTAAAATAGTTAAATTATGGCTATCAAAAAAAGAGCTTGCGTCAGAGGCAAGCGTAATTAAAACAAAAATAGGGGTCAGGGTCACTAGCGCTGCAAGCAGCGCCATTGGGTAAGATGTCGGTATTCGCATTATAAAACGCCGCTGCTGCGCATTAAATCTATAGTTGGGCGTAAATCAGCCAACTGAGTTAAATCAATTTTAGGTGGCGAAATACTGGTTAACTTAGGCAATCCATCGGGTTGCGTAATGCCATTAACCAAAGGGATTTCATAGGCTTCGCTTGCTAAATAACTTTGCACTTCAATGCTAAGTAAATAGCGCATAAAGTTGATTGCCAGTGGGTCTTCAGATAACGATAAAATACCTGAAGCGTTAACTAAACAGCCAGCATCATTTTGGGTAAAGGCTAAATCAAGTTTTGCATCGGGTTTACCTGATTTTAAGCGCAGCGTGTAGTAATGATTGGCAAAACCAATGTCTACTTCACCACGTTCAACGCCCATTACCACACCGAGTTCACCGGCGTAGGTTTTAGAACGTTTTTTAACTTTTTTAAGCCACTTAGCTGTTTTATCATCACCTTCTAAAAGTCGCATAGCGGTAATAAACGATTGAAAAGAAGCATAAGCAGGCGCCCAACCAATACTTAAATCACTGTCGGCAATGTCCATAATGCTCGTTGGAATTTGCTCTTTGGTTAAGCGATCGGTATTAAAGGGTAAAGTACGAATACGGCCAGTAACAGGTGCCCATTCATCGTATCTAAATTGTGGCTGTAATTGCGCTGATAAATCACTCGGCATGGGCTTGGCAAGGCCGGCATCGGTAACTAAACCAATTGCCCCAGAGTCGACTGCCCAAAATAAGTCGGCACGTTTAACCCCTGCATTTGCTTCGGCAACAATGGTGTTGGCAAGCGCTGCGGTAGGGCCGCGACGAATGGCAAGGTCAAGATCAGGGTTCTTTTTTTGAATGGCTTGTAATACGTTTTCGTATAAGCCACCTTCACCACGGCCTAAATAAAGCGTCAATGCACCTTTTAATTTAGGCAATGTATCAACAGACACGGGGTTTGCAATAGCAATATCAGCGGCAAAAGCGCGTGAAAGCGATAGCGGTAAAGCACCCGCTACCCCTAACGCAGCTAAGCCTTGAATAAAGGTTCTGCGTTTCACTTAAAATACATCCTTACGTGCTTTTTCTGCTTTTTCAATCAGCGTTTGAGCGCGGCTTAGTTTGGTTTGCATATCAACAACCACATCACGAACTTCATCAACACTTTTATTATTAGAAATTGCTTGTGGAAGTGTTACGTTAAAGTCTTTTTCTAGAACTTCTACTAACTTCGCGTCTTGCTCAATGAGTGTACCTTCAACACCTTCAAATAAATGTAGGTAAGTATCGTGCACTATGTTGGTGGCTTCATCGCTTAAACGTTCTGCGTATTTAGCGACCACTCGGTCTAATTTATGTTTAATTTCGTCAATGGTCGCACTTTGCGTCATTTCTTTGGTTGCTGTTGCTTTTACGCTATCTAATAACCCTTTTTGTTGAAACTTAGCCGCTAGTTTCACTGCGCCTAATCCTTGCCATAGGGCATTGTTCATTGCTTGTTGTTGTTTGCGTACTTCTAGCGCTGGTTTTTTATTATCGATAGCCATTTTTATGCCGTATAAACCTTGCCAAATAGAGGCGTACACAGGTACGTAATTAGTTTCTATGGCACTATGAATTTTAACTGACTCCCAGTACTCAATTAAATCATCACTATTAACTGCCTTTACGCCTTTTTTTTCATAATCGTTAACCATGGTATCAACCTTTGCAACCATCCATTCTACTTCTTCATTGTAGGTTTTTAGGTTAGCTTGAAGGTGATTAACATGCTCACCAATTGGGCCGTTAGCAAGTGCTGGTTGTGCAAAAATAGCAGAGGCGAGTAAAAAACTTGCACTTAATGTCTTGGCAGGCTTAAGTAATATTTTCATAGCAAGTGAGTCCATAAATGTTATTGTAAATGATAGGCATTATCATATCCCTAAAGATCACTCAGATCAACACACTAAATGACAGGTCAGGGCTAAAAATACCAATGTTTTGGGACGAATAGGCAGCAAACTAATTATTTGCATAAATTTTAACGTAACCCTTAATAATAGTTAACCTATCTATACGTAATGTTTACCTTTTATGGCGTTATAAATAGCATCACATAAAGCGCGAATACTGTTTTTGTCACTTATATACGGTGGCATTAGGTAAATTAGTTTACCAAAGGGGCGTATCCATACTCCTTGAGATACAAAATAAGCCTGAATTTTAGCGACATCAATGCTACCAGCCTCTTCTGTAAGCTCTACTACGCCAATAGCTCCTAAAGTACGTACATTCGCCACGGCGCTGAGGGCTTGGCATTTATAAAGCTGCTGTAATTGAGTATTTATTTCGCTGATACGGTGTTGCCAGTTTTGGCTTAGTAATAAATCAATACTGGCGCAAGCAACAGCACAGGCAAGGGGATTTCCCATAAATGTAGGTCCGTGCATCAAAACCCCAGCTTCTCCTTCGCTGATTCCTGTGGCTATTTTGTCGCTAGTTATGGTTGCCGAAAGGGTCATTGCGCCACCAGTCAGCGCTTTACCTATACATAGTATATCGGGCTCTATATTGGCATGCTCTACAGCAAACAATTTGCCGGTGCGGCCAAATCCGGTGGCAATTTCATCGCAAATAAGCAGCACATCGTATTGAGTGCAGAGCTTACGTACACAGGCTAAATACTCAGGATGATAAAAATTCATCCCCCCGGCGTTTTGCACAATAGGTTCAATAATAAACGCGGCGACTTGCTGGTGGTGCTTTAAAAAATAGCTTTCGAGTTCATCGGCCTCAGCTTGATTAAACGCACTATTAAATTGGCTAATAGGGGCAGGCACAAAAATATGCTCAGGCAAAAAACCAGCGTACAAACTATGCATAGAATTAATAGGATCGCACACACTCATCGCTGCAAACGTATCGCCATGGTAGCCTTTGAACGGGGTCATTAATTTTTGTTTTGTTGTAACTCCTTGGCTTAACCAATATTGCAGCGCCATTTTTATAGCTACTTCCACACTTACTGAGCCACTGTCGGCTAAAAACACCTTTGTTAATCCCTCTGGCGTTATCGCTACCAGCTTTTTACAGAGCTCTACTGCCGGCTGGTGGGTTATGCCACCAAACATTACATGGCTCATTTTATTTATTTGGGCGTGCATCGCTTCATTTAAAACAGGGTGGTTATAGCCGTGAATAGCACTCCACCATGAAGCCATACCGTCAATGAGTTGTTCGCCCGTTTCTAAGTGAATAAGGTTGTGATTTGCATGCGTAACGGGGTAAACCGGAATAGGTTGAGTCATTGATGTGTAGGGGTGCCAAATGTGCTGACGATCAAAATCAAGGTCTATCGTTCGTTTTGTATTCATATGTAAACTTTAACTAAGTGAGCTTCGTTGACAATGGTACGGCAATACGTATTCTAAGCCAATAACACCAAGAGCAAAAATAAAAGAGAGTATTATGGAGCTTGCAACAGTTCGACACGATTGGACACACAGTGAGGTGAAAGCCTTATTTGAAATGCCATTTAACGATTTATTATTTAAAGCAGCCTCTGTGCATCGCGCTAATTTTAATCCAAACGAAGTACAAATTTCTACGTTGTTATCTATTAAAACCGGTGCCTGCCCAGAAGACTGTAAATATTGCCCGCAATCGGGTCATTACAAAACTGATTTAGAACGCGAGCGCCTAATAGAAGTAGAAAAAGTGGTAGAGCAAGCACGGTTAGCAAAACAAAAAGGCGCCACTCGTTTTTGTATGGGGGCTGCATGGTCAGATCCAAAAGACAGAGACATGCCATACATTTCGCAAATGGTAAAAGAAGTAAAAGCCCTTGGCCTTGAAACCTGTATGACTTTAGGCATGTTAAATAACGAAAAAGCCCATGAACTGCGCAGTGCAGGGCTTGATTACTATAACCACAACCTCGACACTTCACCTGAATACTATGAGCAAATTATATCAACTCGTACCTTTCAAGACCGCCTTGATACTATAGGCAATGTGCGAGACGCTGGTATGAAAGTATGCTCCGGCGGTATTGTCGGTATGGGTGAGCAAGCAAGCGACCGCTATGGCTTATTAATGCAGTTGGCTAATTTACCCCAGCAGCCCGAAAGCGTGCCAATTAATATGCTAGTAAAGGTAAAAGGGACACCGCTTGAAAACGTTGATGACTTAGATCAGTTTGAGTTTATTCGTACCATTGCCACAGCACGTATTATGATGCCCCGTAGCTACGTACGTTTATCAGCAGGGCGCACTGCAATGAACGAGCAAATGCAGTCAATGTGCTTTTTTGCAGGCGCAAACTCTATATTTTATGGTGATAAACTTCTTACTACAGAAAACCCAGAAGCCGATGCCGACATGCAATTAATTAAAAAGCTCGGTATGAACCCAGAAACACGCCACGATTATTCAGATGAAGCCGTTGCTGCGTCTTTGTCATCGCAAGTGGCCGATAAAGCAACCGCAGAATTGTTTTACGAAGCGTAAAGTGCTCAGTACTATGCTAATGGTTTAAAGTATCGCGTTGAAGGTTAAAGCATTTATGTCATTTGAATTTATAAACACCCATTTAGATGAACGCAAAGCACAACAGCTCTTGCGTAAACGCTATGTAGTACAAAGCGCAACAGCGCGCACTATTACGGTTAATGATAAAACCTACCTTAACTTTGCGAGTAACGATTATTTAGGGTTTGGCGATTCGCCGGTGGAATTAACCAGTGCGCCATTACTAGGTAGCCACAGTTCAGCACTAGTGACGGGTTATCAACAGCCACAGCAAGCGCTTGAGCAAGCTTTATGTAGTGCTTTGGGCTATGAAGCAGGCATGTTGTTTAATTCGGGCTTTAGCGCAAATAGCAGTGTTATTAAAGCCTTGTTTCAAGATAAAGCGACAGCGCAACACAGTGCTATTTTTCAAGATAAACTCAATCATGCCAGTTTAATTGATGGCGCATTACACGCCAACGCCGCGTTAATACGCTTTAACCATAACGATATAAACCATTTACGCTCACGGCTAGAAAAATCAAAAGCGCGCAATAAGCTCATCGTGTCTGAAGGGGTGTTCTCCATGGATGGTGATACCGCGCCAATTAAAGCGCTATTTACCTTAGCAAAGCAGCATAACGCTTGGTTAATGATAGACGATGCCCATGGTTTTGGTGCTCTAGGAAAATCGGGGCTTGGCAGTTGTGAAGCCTTAATTGCAGCCGACACCTTGCCCGATATTTTAGTGATCACCTTTGGTAAAGCGGTTGCTAGTAGTGGTGCGTGCGTATTAGGTTCGCAGCATTTTATAGATTACATGCTGCAGTTTAATCGTGATTATACCTACTCAACCGCTATGTCGCCGTTTATTGCCGCTCATACTTTGGCACGTATCAAAAGCATAAGAGACGCCAACGACAGGCGAGCCAAATTAAACGCTAATATTGCGCTGTTTAAACGCCTAGCAAAAGAGCAGCACATTGCGCTAATGGACTCCAACACCGCGATTCAACCGATTGTTTTAGGCTGCGCAGAGCAAACGTTAAAAGCCAGTGAGCAACTGAGGCAGCAGGGCATTTGGCTAACGGCTATTCGCCCGCCAACCGTTTTACACAATACCTCGCGTTTGCGTATTACCTTAAGTGCAGCCCACACCCATGACGATATAAAACAGCTCGTTGGTAGTTTACAAAAGGTCATTTCATGATAAGCCAACAGGTAATTAAAGCGAAGCCAGTTATCCCTACAACTGTGTGTATAGCTGCTCAGGCTTTAAAAAAAACCACAGCGCATAACTTTTCAAAAGCAGCAAACAAGTATAGCCAGCATGCTAATGTGCAAAAACAAGCGGCAAATGATTTATTTAAACTCATTAGTGCAAACCCTAATAAGCTCTGTGTTGACCTCGGTGCAGGGCCGCTTGTTAATACTCAGGCTTTAAAGGCATTATTTGGCCAAGTTGTTGCCATAGATTTAAGTTTTAACATGCTAAAAAGCAGTGATTTAAACACCTCAAAACTGTGCGCCGACATGGATAATTTACCGCTGCAAGCTAACAGCATTGATGTGATATTTAGTAATTTTGCGCTGCAGTGGTCTGCTGATTTTGAAACGCTAATGCACTCGCTTTACCAGGCATTAAAACCAGGCGGGCAAGCCTATATTAGTACGGTTGTTGCAGGGTCATTAAACGAGATCAAAACCGCCTTTGCAGTGCTTGATTCACACAATCATATTAATCAGTTTGCAAGCCATAATAATATAAACCAATCGGTCGAAAAGGCCGGGTTTAAGATCAACACCTCAAAAAAAGTCATTTATACCGATCAACATAGCAGTGCATTAGCGGCTATAAAATCGATTAAAGCCATTGGTGCCACCACACAAAATCATGCAACAAGTCGTCGTGGGTTATTAACTAAATCGGCGCTGCAAAAAGTATGTGATGCCTATCCGATTATAAACAATAAAGCCCATGTATCTTACCATGTGGTATTGTTATCATTAGAAAAAGCCCAGTAAAAATAATAAGGCCATGCCATGAACCAGTTTTTTATTACCGGTACCGATACCGACGCCGGTAAAACTCATGTAACCAGTTTGCTGTTAAAGTTACTCGCACAACATAAAAAGCGCGCAATAGGCTTTAAGCCGATTGCCTCTGGGTGTGAAATGGCGTTTGAGCAGCTCGTAAACGCCGATGCGCTAATGCTAATGGAAAGTGCCACAGTCAGCGCTAAATACGACATAATTAACCCATTTGCATTTGCGCCGCCAATAGCTCCCCACATAGCTGCAGAGCAAGCGGGACTAAACATAACAGTGGAAAAGCTTAGTACGGCTTATCAACATGTTAAGCAACAAGGCGCCGATTATCTGTTAACAGAAGGCGCGGGCGGCTGGGCTTTACCTATTAATAATAATGCGTATTTATACGACTGGGTAAAAGCAGAGCAACTGCCAGTAATATTAGTGGTCGGGATGAAACTAGGCTGTATAAATCATGCATTACTCACTGCTGCGCACATGCAAAGCTTAGGGGTTAACTGTGTTGGGTGGATTGCTAACCAAGTTGATGCCACCATGGATGAATACCAAGCAAACCTAGATTCACTCAAAACACGTTTACCCTTTCCACTGCTTGCCATTAGCCCTTACACAGAGCAAACCCCTAAACTACAAATTTATAACGTTCTTCTTGAAAAATTATCAATAAATCCATAAATAACCCTTGTGTTGTGACATAGTTTGTCACAGAATAGCGCTGACGTTATGACATAGTGTGTCATAACGCAGTGATTGCTCAAAGCCGATCAAATATAGTAAATCGCTCAGCAATAAATGTTATTTTTGGAGAACTCGTATGAAACGTGTATTTTTGTTTTTATTAACTAACCTCGCGGTTATGTTGGTATTAGGTGTGGTGCTTTCAATCATAATGAGTGCGCTGGGCTTGAGCCACCGTAGCCTTGGCGGAATTTTACTAATTGCGACGGTATTTGGTTTTGGCGGCTCGTTTATTTCGTTATTTATGTCGAAATGGATGGCCAAAAAATCAACTGGCGCGCAAGTGATCACCCAACCTCGTACCGAAACCGAACAATGGCTGGTAAGCACGGTAGCTGCGCAAGCTAAAAAAGCCGGTATTAACATGCCAGAAGTGGCTATTTATGACAGCCCAGAAATGAACGCGTTTGCAACCGGCCCGAGTAAAAATAATTCGCTGGTGGCGGTAAGCACGGGTTTATTACATAACATGAGCCAAGATCAAGCCGAAGCCGTACTGGCGCACGAAGTATCTCATGTGGCTAATGGCGACATGGTTACGCTAACGCTTATTCAAGGTGTGGTTAATACTTTTGTTATTTTTGCCGCAAAAGTACTGGCTGGCATTGTTGACAACTTCATCAATAGCGATAAAGAAGAAGAGGGCGGCAGCAGCTGGACTTACTTCCTATTTGATATGTTATTCCAAGTATTATTTGGCGTATTGGCAAGCATAGTGGTTGCCCATTACAGCCGTAAACGTGAATTTGCAGCCGATAACGGCGCAGCTCAGTTGGTTGGCGCAGACAAAATGCGCTCAGCCCTTGAGCGATTAAAGCAAAACCACCCATCGCAATTAGAAGGCTCAATGATGGCCTTTGGTATTGCCAGTGGTAAAGGCATGGCTGAGTTGTTTTCATCTCACCCACCGCTTGACGCACGTATAGACGCACTACGTCGTTAAAAAACTCAAGTTTTTCACAGTACTTGTAAACAAAAAGCCTGCATTTGCAGGCTTTTTTATTTTTAATTTTTTTATTGCGATTGAATAATGTCTGTAATGCCCTCAGGCGAGAGTATTTCAATCCAGTAACCGTCAGGGTCTTTAATAAACGCAAGCCCTTTCATAGAGCCGCCATCTGGCTGTTTTACAAACTCCACATCGTATTTAGCAAAGCGCTCACAGGCTGCGTATACATCGGGTACGCTAATACCAATATGGCCAAAGCCTTTTGGTTCTTCATTACCACTGTGATAACCGCTAAAGCTGTCGTCGTTTTCAGTGCCCCAATTATGGGTAAGCTCAATTAGCGCAGGGCGGCGAAACACCCACTGTGTTTTTTCTTTATCATCACCTTTTGGCATATCTTGCTCGTAGCCTAAAAAGTACAAAGTAAACTCCATACCAGGGAAGTCGTACTTACCTAACAACTTCATGCCCAATACGTTTTCATAAAATGCCAGCGACGGTTTTGGATCTTTAATACGCAACATAGTTTGCTGCATCACATAGCCCTCAGTGGCCTGTGCAATTTGCTCTGGAGATTCGTTATAGCTAGACATGAAATAATCCTTAATAAAATAACTTTAAAACCTTAATGGATTTAAAAAAGGCAGGGTGTGCACTCATCATAATAAACAGCAGCAAAAATTAAAACCATCAAGCTAAATTACTTGCAAGTCAGTTGAGTGCTTTATAAGCGAAAAATGGCATATTTAGCGATACTGTTTATTTATACAGTATTTGTGTTTTGTCTAATATTACTGATCTCTACCATTTTGGGATATTTGTGCATTTATGAAGTATGTTGGAAACTAATTGAACACTGCCAAACAGGTATAGTTAAACTCATCGTTTTGATAAAACAAAAGTAGTTCGTATATAAAAGCTAAAAGTTATTATTATGATTGCCAACAACTTTCAGTAAAACTATCGTCTCAGTAGAACCTTTCAAGAAATGACAATGGATGACTAATTACACCTTGGTTTACAAGTTGAAGATATATTAACTGTTGTAGCAAACTCAGATTCCATGAAGTTTATAAATCCAAAATTAGTTTTAAAATGTTGGTACGAACCGACAATAAGGTTTTTTTGAAGTTTTGTAAACAACTGTAGTAAAACATAAAATTGCAATGACAAGAGAGTTTGCATAGTGCAGTATTAATATAACTCGTAAATATTAAGGGACTAATATGTATATCAATTCAATAAAAGTTAAAAATTTTCGACTTATTAAAAATGCAACATTAAATTTAAAAGGTGATGAGCAGCAACTTAATAAAGATGACGACATGTTATCTTTATTAATTGGACGAAATAATACAGGTAAAACTTCGTTTATAGTCTTACTAGAACGTTTTTTAGGAAGCAAAAACCCCGTATTTCAATTTGATGACTTTCCACTTTGTCTTAGAGAAAAACTACTGAATATCGATGGTAATACTAACGTTGAAAATTTAGCAATTATCTTACTCTTAGACATTAACTACGATGTAAAAGATAATTTAGCTAATGTTTCTGACTTCATTTTAGATCTCGATGATAAGAAAAGGTCAGCTAAAATTTACTTTGAGGCTAAGATATTATAGAATCCTTTACTGAAAGAGTTAGATAAAGTATCTGATAGACATGACGAATTTATTAAGAAATATTTGTATAAGTTTTTACAAACCAAAGTTTATGCTTTAGAAACTGAAAGTGATTTGGATATAACTAATCGAGTAAAGCTTGAAGAACAAGTGCGTGATTGGACTACAGTTAAGAATCTGATAAACATTCAAGTAATACATGCTAAAAGGGATGTAGCTAGCTCAGAGTCGGGTAATAAAAAAGCAGTACTTTCTCGACTAACTTCAGATTATTACAATAAAAAAAATAAATTATCATTTGATGATATTACAGCAATTAATAAATCAATGATCGATATGGATGCTTCACTAAATGAACTGTATGAAGGCCAATTCAAAGGATTCTTAGATACAGCTAAAGAGTTTTTAGGACTCAATAATTTGGGAGTTATCTCTGCTTTAGAATCAGAAGGAGTAGTTGAGAATTTTTCAAAAGTAATATACGGAAAATTAGAGGAGCAGCTACCTGAACATTTAAACGGTCTTGGGTATATGAATATCTTATACTTGATACTCCAAATTGAAATTAGGAAGCTTGATTTTGAGGACGCACCCAAAGATATTAACCTGTTAATAATAGAGGAACCTGAGGCTCATACTCATCCACAGATGCAATATGTGTTTATTGATAAAGTAAAAAATTTAATTAGTACAATTCCTAACCTTCAAACGTTAATAACGAGTCATTCATCACATATAGTAAATCGCTCAGATTTTAAAAGTATCCGTTATTTTTTAAAATTTGAAGGAACTGCGAAGATTAAAGATTTTTATCGTGACTTAAATGAAAAGTACTCGGCTGAAGATGAGAAAGCAAATAAGGATGAAAAAGCAAACTTTAAGTTTTTACAACAATATTTAACTGTGCACTCTTCTGAGCTATTTTTTTTCTGAAAAAATCATATTTATTGAAGGTACGACTGAAAAACTTTTATTACCTCTATTTATCAATCAGTTAGATAAAGATAATAAGGGCGCATCTAGTTACAACCCAATTAGCTCTCAGAATATTTCAATATTAGAAGTTGGTGCAAATGCAAAAGCATTTAGGCACTTCATAGATTTTCTACAAATTAAAACACTAGTAATTACTGATATCGACACCGCCATTAAAAATGGATCTAATTATCTTGCGGCTCCAGTAAAAGGGTCAACTCATACAAGTAACGCTAGTATTAAATACTATTTAAATGCTCCTGTAATTTCAGATAAGCTTTCATATAGTGATTGGATGAAAAAGCTAAAAGAAAATAAACTGAATGATTTAAATTCCTTTATAAATGTAGTGTACCAAAATGAAGAGAATAACTATCATGCAAGAAGCTTTGAAGATTCCTTCATTGCTATAAACTTAGATGAGATAAATAAACAAAAGGATAAACTTGAAGGGTTGAAACTTAAAAGTAAATTAGCTGATAAAAATCCTGACTATTACCAATTAACAAAAGACATACTCGGGGGTAAGTCTGAATTTGCTTCATCTCTTTTGTGGTTAGCCTTGACAGAAGGTGTTACGTGGAAAATCCCTAAATATTTAAAAGAGGGTCTGTTATGGATAGCAAAATAATAACACCAATTGAGTTACTCAAAGAAAGTATTCGTAATAACACGAATTTGGTTCTCCAAGGTGGAGCTGGTAGTGGCAAAACTGAAACATTGAAACAAACGCTATCCTTTGTTTCAAAAGAGTATCCTACAAAAAAAGTTGCTTGTATAACGCACACAAATTTAGCTGTAGATGAAATCAAATCCCGTGTTGAAGGTGACTATACAATATCGACTATTCATTCTTTTCTCAATAATGTAATAAAACCGTTTAAAAAAAATCTACATCAAGAATTATATCGATTATTTATATTGCCGCCCTTTGTATCAGGGAATTTGAATGATTTCTCTAGTGAGAAGGAATATAAATTGGATGAGCATACAAGGTATAAGAAAAAATACGAACAGTTAGGAAAGAAATTATTTTCATTAAAGAAAGAGTCAATGCCTAAGGTCACAGGAAAATTAATCTATGATAAAAATCCGATCCAATATAATACAGTTCTTAATGATAAAATAACCCAACTAAATGAATATATTGAACGCGAGATATCTGATAAAAGTTGGCATAAGGTAAAATATAATGATAGCCCATACGATAACTTTTCAAACTTAACTTTTGGACATGATGGATTAATTATAATTTCTAAGGTTTTGTTTGATAACTACCCCATTTTATCTAAAATATTGACAGATAAGTTTGATTTTATTTTTATCGACGAATTTCAAGATACTCATCCCAATATTATGAAAATATTTTTGGAGTTAATTCCAAAAGAAAAAACCACCATAGGGTTATTTGGAGACTCTATGCAAGGAATTTATGATGACGGGATTGGTACAGTAGAGCCTTATATTACAAGCAAAACTTTAATAATGATTCCCAAAAAAGACAATTATAGATGTTCTGAACCAGTGATTGATTTTTTAAACCATATTCGTGTGCCAATTGATGGACTTAAGCAAGAAATCGCCTATAAGAAAAAAAATGGTCAATTAGAGTCAATAGCACAAAGAAACGGTAATGTTGCTGTTTATTATTCAATTTATCCAAATTCCAGACCGCGTCAGAGCAGCTCTACGAAAGATAAAGCTAAATATTTACAATCTATCATGAATATTTTAAAAGAAATTGAAGGAAAGAATCCTGATTACAAAAAACTGATGTTAACTAATAAAGCAATTGCGGCAAACCTCGGTTTCATAGACCTATTTAATCTTTTTAACGATCGATATAGCGAGGTCAATAATGAAATTGAAAACTTATTAGAAAAACTTGGGTTATTAGAACTTGCAGAAATATGTATAGCGTTTAAAGAAAAAAACTACAAAAATTTGATATCAAAATTAAAAAAGTCGGGCTTTTATATCAATAAAATATCAGACAAATCTAAAGCCACTAAGCTATTGAACGCTCTTATTAAAACTAAGCTAGGGGTTGTAAGGGTATTAGAGTTTGCTCTAAAAAATAAATTAGTGAATTCACAAGATAACTATGATTGGTATGTGGCATCTAAAAACGAATTCCTTGATGGACTAAATTCTGATAATGAATATCAAAAATTTAAGAAAGCATATTTTAGTAATGGTAATTCATTTACAAAATTCGATAAGAACCATTCAGATTTTTTTACTTCTGATATGGAATACACAGGTCGAGAGGCGAGTTATGATTACTTATGTAGAAAGTTAAAAAAAGAACAATTTTATATTGATTTATTTTCAAATAAAGTGAGGTTTGACGAAGTTATAACTTTTTATGATTATATAAATGAAAAAACTGAATTTATTACAATGCATAAAACCAAAGGTACGGGTATAAACAATGTTTTAGTTGTCTTGGAAGATTTTTCTTGGTCAAAATACAAATTCAATTCACTGTTTGATATAGGTTCTTCTACTTTTGAGATGAAGAGTAAAATAGAGAAATTATTTTATGTCGCATGTTCCAGAACTAAGAGTAATCTAATTTGCTTTAAGTTAATAACTCAAGATGAAGAAGAGATGTTTAAAAAGTATTTCCCAAGTAATATTCAATTGAATAAAATTTAGCTGTAGTAATATTGTACCTCTAGGTTAAAAGTTATGCCAGTGAACAGAGAATTTAAAGATAAAACCAAATAGTCAAATCTTGACTTCAGACATCAATACATGCGGAAATATTTTAAGCTGATTTTAAAATAAAATGCTGGTGGTTCACTGGCTAATTAATTTCTGAGTTAAATTAAGGAAAAGGATTTTTTATGAAAGGTATTAAACGTATTTGGTTTTGGTTTACGCTAGTTGTGTGCCCATTGTTAATTATTTTAGGTGTGGCTACCTTTGCACAGTTATTTGGGCAGTACATGTATTCTCAGCAATTTAGTTTTTCTTCACTATCTAGTTTTCAAATTGTATTTATGGGGGGCGGAATTTGTGCGTTTTCTGTATTTTTAAGCACATTAAAAGAAGCAAAAATACGCTTTTTTGCAAAATGAGTTAGTTAATAGGGAAAATTGCTAAGTTTAACTCACTAAGGCTTGCTTGGTTTTAAACCTCCCTAAATTCGGATAATAAGTGCAATTTCTCAGATTAGATGGCCAGCTGTTATAATTCGGCCATTTTCTCGCCAAAGGAAATTGCTTTAATGAAATATAAACAGCTGACACAAGAAGAAAGATACCAGATTTACGCGTTAATAAAAGCAGGAAATAACCAAAAACAAATTGCTGATGAACTAACTCGTTCACCGTCATCTATTTCCAGAGAGTTAAAACGCAATAAAGGGCTTAAAGGCTATCGGCCTAACCAAGCCAATAATTTTGCAGAGCAAAGACGCAAATCATCTTTCAAAGCAAGTAAGTTAACAGATGAAGTTACTGAATGGATTAATAAATTGTTGCTTAACGGACTTTCGCCAGAGCAGGTGGCAGGTCGCTTAGCTTTAGAGAAAAAGGTCGTTTTACATCATGAAACGATTTATCAATATATTTACAGGGACAAGGCTCATGGTGGTGAACTATATAAGACACTCACTCGTGCATGTAAAAAGTATAAAAAACGCTATGGAAGCTACGATAAACGTGGACAGATAGTTAATCGAGTCAGTATTGATGAACGCCCAAGTATTGTGGATGCAAAGTCTAGGATTGGTGATTGGGAGGGTGACACAGTGATAGGCAAAGGGCGTAAAAATGCCTTTGTCACAATGGTTGAACGTAAAACGTTATATACAATCGTTCACAGAATTGAAAGCAAACATGCGCAAATAACAGCCGATGCGCTGATAAAGTGTATGACACCATATAAAGATAAGGTTATTACCGTGACTTTAGATAATGGAAAAGAGTTTGCTTACCATGAGCATATTGCACAAAAATTAGAAGCGGATGTGTATTTCGCTCACCCATATTCATCATGGGAGAGGGGCATAAATGAGAATACCAACGGCTTACTCAGGCGCTTCTTCCCTAAGGGAACTGACTTTATGGCGCTAAGTGAGTCAGAAATACAGGCGGCAGTTGATAAGCTCAACCATCGGCCAAGAAAGACAAGAGGATATAAAACTCCTCATGAATTATTTACCGGGCAATCAGAAGTTCTGGTGGCTGCATAATGATTGCACTTAATACTTGAATTCAAGCTCTTTTAAAACGGCTGTAAAATTAAAAATAATGAAATGGACGACTCAAGGATGAACAAAGGATTATTAAAATCTTGGAATGACGATAAAGGCTTTGGCTTTATTAAATCAAGCACACTGCAACACGATACCTTTATACACATATCGTCGCTAAAACATATGAGTCGTAAACCTAAAGTGGGTGACATTATCTATTTTGAGGTTGCGACTGAGCCTAACGGTAAAACTAAAGCTGTAAATTGCCGTATTGAGGGCGTACTCGCACAACCACACATAAAAGCTTCATCAAGGCCGGTTAGAATAAGTAAAACCTCAGGTAAGAACTCACCTTTAATGAAACTTATAACACTTGGTATTATTTTTAGTATTGGTTTTAGTGTGTATAAAACCGGTTTTTTAAATACCAAGCAAACACCAGTAGTGACTAATGCTAATTTAGAGTCATTTATGCCGGCTAGTTCAAACTCAATTACTAAAACACCACCAACATTTCGTTTGATGGCCGCCAACATTGTAGCCAAATGACTTCCTATGCAGAGGCATTATTTTTTATTCAACATTGTCCAAATACCAAAATGGACGGTGATAAAGATGGCGAGCCCTGTGAACGGCAGTTTGGGAATAGGTAATTTTTATATTGGAGTTATCAATAAACTAAAAATTAGTTGATGCCTGTTAAGTGGAATAAGATTTTTAGTAATACAGTTATAAATAGCTGTTGGATTAAAGCCATTTATCATGGAGGTTGTTATGTTGAAAGTAATAATTGGATGTGCTGTTATATTTTCGTTTGTTTGTATGTTACTCGCCGCCGCACCTTTTACGCCTGCGATATCAGGATCATTTATAATGCTGTTATTTGCAGGAGCTATTGGATACAAGGGCTATCTGCAATCAAGTTTGATATTGCTGTTAATTAATACGCTGGCGGTTATTGGTAGCCCAGCTACTGACATAGACAACACCGATGCATTACTGTTTTTACCGATATTATTTTCAATATCATTTGGCGGTGTTTTATTAGGTGTAAGAAGGTTAACTATAAAACACGTTTTGTAGACGAGAGTTTTTCTCATGTTTGATAGTTAACCTATAAGTTGACGCAACTTTTATCTCCCTAAGTGAAAAAAGCCTTAAAATCGATTTTCACAAAGGGAAACTCAAGAGGGGGAGTACGAAAGAATATAACTTCCACGTTTTTATTTTCTCTAAAAGCAAAGCGTCTCTTAGTACTCCTTGTGAATAAAGCCTTTATATTTAAACCTAATGTGATATCAAATAGTTGTTATAAACTTAGAATCAAAGCGCTTCAAAAATGGCTGCAATGCCTTGTCCGCCACCAATACACATTGTGACTAACCCATATTTACCATTGATACGTTTAAGCTCATACAAGCATTTGGTCGTTAGTATGGCGCCCGTTGCTCCAACAGGGTGACCAAGTGCAATAGCGCCGCCATTCGGGTTTACCTTATGGGCAGGGAAGTTTAACTCGTTGGCAACGCACAGTGCTTGTACTGCAAAGGCCTCGTTAGATTCAATTACATCTATATCGTCGATGGTTAAGCCGGTTTTTTCAAATACCTGTTGTACTGCAGGAATAGGGCCGATACCCATTAAAGTAGGATCAACGCCTGCTCTGGCATAACCCACTAAACGAGCGAGTGGTTTTAAACCTTGCTCATTGGCTTTTTGCTCTGACATAAGTACCAACATGGCTGCACCATCGTTTATACCTGATGAGCTTGCTGCGGTAACGGTGCCATCTTTTTTAAAGTAGGGCTTTAAAGTTGCAAGTTTATCGGCTGTGGTATCGGCGCGAACATGTTCGTCGGTGTCAAAAACGTGCGTGCCTTTACGTGATTTAATCTCGATAGGCACAATCTGCTGTTTAAAATGATCTGCAGCAATGGCTTTTGCTGCTTTGTGATGGCTGTTTGCTGCGTACTCGTCTTGCTGCTGACGGCTAATTGAATATTTTTCTGCAATGTTTTCAGCAGTTATTCCCATCGGGTTATTATCCCATGGGTCTTGTAAGGTCGTGGTGAGCTCATCAACCATAGTGCTATTACCCATTTTTTGCCCCCAGCGGTTACTTTCAAGGGTATAGGCAGAGCTACTCATGCTTTCTGCTCCGCCAGCAAGGGCTGCATCTACATCACCTAATTGAATTTGTTGTGCCGCTTGTATAATGGCTTCAAGACCAGAGCCACATAATCGGTTGAGAGTTACTGCGTGACTACTAATAGGTAACCCCGCATCTAGCCCAATGATTCTTGAAAGGTATGCGTCTTTAGTACCGTTATGAATAACTTTGCCCACCACACATGAACCTACTTGGTTAGGAGATAGTTTAGACCGGGTTAGAGCTTCTTTTGCGCACAGTGTGCCAAGCTCAGCGGGGCTAAAATCTTTAAGGCTGCCACCAAAGCTACCAATTGCTGTGCGTACAGCACTTAAAATTACTACGCTGTTGTTTGTATTTTTTGTCATTGTGTTCTCTTACTATTTTTATAATTATGTTGTACTAAAATGTAGTTAGTAGACTCAAGAGATTAAACCTTTTATTAGTGCATCAAAGCATAACTTTTCAACAAACTAAAGGACAAGCTTAAATGCCTTATTTGCAAATTTAATCATGGTAGTGTCTGAGATTTTTCGATTGAAACAATCCGTAACATTTAACTTTAACGATATAATAGACATGTAATAAGCTAGCTATAACGATAAGCAAACTTATTAAAAAACGTTGTAAATGCAAGGAGTTATTATGGAAGATAAACCTATTGATAAAAGTATGTTTGAGTCTTTTTTTGGTGAATATTCATGGATGTTTAAGGGGTGTAGCATTGTTGCGTTTGTAATGAGCGTATACATCAGCTTTAATACTAAAGAGTATATTTGGACGCTTCTTATTAATGGCGATTTTAATTCTACAATGTTGGTTATGGTACTCGGTTACTTGTCTGAATTTAGATATCGCTTTATTAAAGAATCAAGAAATAACTGATAGTTGCTAATTCAAACTATATTATTAATCACTGGGTATTAGAGATGAGTGTATTTATAAAATGGTTGATTTTAGCTGCATTAATTATTGCCGCTATTGCGTGTTATTCATACGGTAGCACCACTGGCTTATTTATTTTTATTATTGCGGGCTTTGTTTTTGAAATGGCATTTTGGTTTAAGGTGTTTCCTATAAAAAGAAATAATCATGATAGGAAGCCTATTTAACCGTCTTAAAAAATGAATTTTTGAGCGGGCTTGCGGCTTTGAGAATAGAATAAATAATTAGTCTGCTATTACTTTGCTTAAATATTAGAAAGACTGCAATTTTTGCAGCCTTTTGGTTTATAAACTCAGTGGGTAACTCTATCGCCCCAAATATCTTCTAAGCGACTATCACGGCCACAACGCCAGCGATAGGTGTTATAACGAATAGGATTATTTTTGTAGTAATCTTGGTGATAACTTTCATCGCCCTTTATAGGGTAAAAGGTTTTAGCATCGAGAATAGAGGTTACTACCGTTTGCTCAGGAAATTCGTTAACTACCGCTTGTTTAGATTGCTTAGCTAATTGTCGCTGTTGCTCATTAGCAACAAAAATCGCACTACGGTAGCTTGGGCCTTTATCACAAAACTGACCTTTTGCGTCAAAAGGATCAATATTCACCCAGTAATGGTTTAAAATATCTTGATAGCTTAATACATTAGTGTTGTAGGTAACCAGAACAGCTTCGTAGTGGCCTTGGTGATTACCATTGTAGGTTGGATTTTTAAGTTCACCACCAGTAAAGCCTGAGATCACATCGGTTACACCTTCGAGTTTTTCAAAGTCACTTTCCATACACCAAAAACAGCCACCGGCTAAAATAGCTTGTTCGGTTTTAGCGTATGTTAATGAGCTAAACAAAAGCCCCATAGAGGTCAATGCTAGCGCTAATGTGTGTTTCATAAAAATGTTCACCTTTAGTTATGTATAAATACTTGTATAGTAAGACCCGCTAATTTTAAAAACTCTTTCATTACAAAGTTGCTTAAGGGTTTGAACTCACTTTATATAAAACGGATGCGAGATATGAAAAGTTTAATGACGAATGATCATTTGCATGATGAATTATTAATCATTTTACAAAACAACTTTGCTCCCTCAGGGTATAAACTACCAAACGCTGATGAGTTGATACCTCATAATCAAAATGCCCAATACCATGGCTATGCATTTACCTTAAACCAAAAACGTATAATTTACAGAAAAGCTAAAATTACACCCGACAGACCTGGCGCTTTTTTAGCACTATGGAAACGCCCAGCGGATTTGAGTAATTCTAAACCAATTCCATTTACCAATGAGTGTGACTATTTATTAGTAGCGGTTTCAAGTGATGGATTAACCACTATTAATAACCAAGTAGCAAATATACAAAAAGGTTTCTTTTTATTTCCGATTAAATTGTTAGTTAAAAAAGGCATCGTCACAGGTAGAAACTATAAAGGTAAAACGGCTTTTAGAGTATTTCCGCCTTGGAGCGAAAGTAGGGCATTAAAAGGGACTGGCGCATTTAGTAACTCTGCTAAAGTTACTCAGCGTTGGCAATGCGATTATTTTTTAAATCAGAACCAACATGGCTTAGTTGATTTAATTAAGTTAAACAATATTTTAGCTAACGCTGTTTAAATTTGAATTATTAAATCACTTTACGAGCATTGTCATATATAAGGTTGTTTACTAAAGTGAAATTATAACCTTATGTAAATTTGAAAGGGGAAAACATGAACCAGTTAACCGAAAAGTCAATTAGTTGTCCTTACTGCGGCGAAACCATAGAAGTATTAATTGATGTGGCTGATATTGATGAGCAATACATAGAAGACTGCCAAGTGTGTTGTAAGCCGATTTCGTTTGTTGTATTTGAAGATAACGACGAACTTAATGTAAATGTATACAGTGAAGATGAAGCGTTTTGAAGGAATCAACAAGGCGAATGACATTACAACCACTTAATAATACGCATATTATCGAGCTAATGAGTTGGTTTAATGATCAACATGACATAACTCAATGGGCTGGCCCTTACTTTAGGTACCCATTTACGGCGCAGACTTTTATTGAAGACTTAAACCTTGATGTCTCGACTTCTTTTGTATTGGTTGGACAACAAAACGCATTACTCGCTTTTGGGCAATATTATCAACAAAAAAACAAATGTCATTTGGCGCGTTTAATAGTAAACCCTATACGAAGGGGGGAGGGAATTGCAGCCACCCTAATTAAAGCATTATGTAAACATGGGCAATTAAACTTAAATGTTAATGATTGCTCATTGTTTGTTTATAAAAACAACCTAGCAGCAGTATCGGCTTATAAAAAGCTAGGCTTTAAAGTTGCTGCTAATACCCCAGAAAATCAAAACTTAAGCCCATTACCAGAAAACTGTGTACATATGGTTACGTGATAAATTTTGTTTAATTTAGCTATTTTGCTGTTCACGCGCTAATTGGTTAGGCAGCAACTGCTCTACAATCTCTCTCGCTGGTAAGGTGTAACGTACACCATCAAACATAACCGACGTAAACTCGTTAATATTAGTAATGCCGGTAAGGGTCCAACCTTCACCACGTTTTGGGCAGTAAACAGTAGTAGTTGGTTGTATTACTTTAAAATTGTCACTCATAGTTTATCTCAATTAATGCTTGTGAATACGGTATGGTAAGTTAATAATGACGCTCTATAAAGTGCTATTTAAAGCGCGTTTACTTTATTTGGCGTAGGCATGTTTAAAACTATAAAATTACCCCGCGTTACCTTACGTTTAATTACCCACAAACACGGCGCAGCGCTATTAACAATTTTAAATAATCCACTCGTTTATGAGTTTAACGATTATAAAACCCCGCTAAATAAACAGCATATTAAGCAGTTAATTCAAGATGATATCTCGAGTTATTACCAAGGTGAAGGGGTTCGGCTTGCGATTGAACATAATATATCTGGCGACCTAATTGGTACCTGTGGTTTATATAACATAAATAGCCAAACCCAAAGTGCTTATTTGGGCTTCGAACTCGATCCTTTTTATTGGCAGCAAGGCTTAATGCAAGAAGTACTTAAAGGCTTTGTCAGTGAAGTGCATAGCTCTTTAAACATTGAGCACTTATATGCAGAAATTCATGGTAAAAACGTACGCTGTTATAACTTGCTTACTAAACTTGGCTTTGTATTTAAGCAGCAACTTAATAACGGTGTATGGCATAAGCAATTAACTAAAATGGATGGCGCATGAGAATTAAAAAAGCGATTATTTTAAATGTATTGTTCGCTGTTAGTGTATTTGGGTTTGCAATAACTGGGTTTAGTTATTATCAAAATAATGTTTCAGACTTTGTTGATGAAACCTTAGATTCGAAAGTGCTTAATGAGTCTCGTAAGGTATTTATAAGATTACCCGATGATTTTGACAAAAATAAAGCGTATCCACTTATTATAAAAACAGATGGTAATTTTAATTTAGCTAATTGGGATAAGGCACTAAAAGCATTAAATACTGAAAGCATATTAAATGAGGCTATTTTAGTTGCTATACCTAATCAGTTTTTTATCGATACTCGAAATCGTGATTTAGTACCACCTTATGCAAGGAAGGACGTTAATACAAATCCTCGGCCTAAACATGAAACTTCGCCCGAAATTTTTGGTAAAGCTGATTTGTTTTTAGCTTTTATAGAGCAGGAGCTACTTATACCAATCCGCAATAATACTTAATCATTTTGCGCGGCTAAACGTGTCGCTACCTGTGTTAAAAAACTCTCATTTAGAACAACTAAATAGCGAATTTTTTGCCTAGCTATCAACTCGTTTTTACAGCCTCAAAATAGACCACTTAATTAAGCGAATTGGTATTACTTATTTAGAGGCTAAATACAGGTTAACTGAAAACCGTATATTAACGGGATTTTCGGCAGGGGGCAGTTTTACTTTATATACGCTGCACACCAAACCAATGCTATTTAATGGTTACTTTGCATTTAGTCCTGCGGCTTGGTACGACGATATGACCGTAGTAAATCATCTTAATACCTTTTTACAAGCTAAAACACAGAGCTACTATAGACCCACCTTATTTTACTGTTGGCGGGGCTGAGCATAAATTAATGCTTGAGGCTTACAATAACTTAGAGCAAAGTTTAGTAAGCCATACTAGTAACTGGTTAGCGTGGAGGAGTAAAGTAAACCCTGATGCAAAGCATAATGATAATCCAGCATTGAGTATTACGTGGGCTTTAACGGTCTATGATGAATTTATTAATTAAGAATATTGTTAAACTTTAATTAAGAGTAGCACTAGCAAAACGGCTTAGCTGTATATATGTACAGTTAAGCTGTTTTGCTATAAATTACCTTATTTTATGGTGTAAATGGCTGGTGGATGTAAGGCAATACATGGAGGAACACATCATACTAAATGGTGTTTAAAGGTAATCTTCGCAATGGGGTAATATAAATTATCAATTTACGCATAAGTGGAGTGGTGGGTTTATAACGCTTGTTGAGTTTGGCTATCTGGGTCGTTAAATAAAGAATTTAAATAACAAAAAAGGTGGGCGGTGCTTTATTTATATCAGCACCGGTCTATACGTTTAGGACTTAATTACAAAAGCGCTATTTTATTACTTAACTGTCTAAGCATATTTTCAGCATTAGGTAAGGGATCGTTTAACCCATCTATTAAGGTCATAAAATAACAGTCCATCATTACGCTTGCTTTTGTTTCATTAAACTTCGGTTGTTCACTAAAAAGCAGTTGTTTAAACTCATCCATCTGCGCTTTAAAAAAAAACGTTCTCCAAATGATGTCGCTAATTAATAGCTTACTAAATTCACTATTTTCGCAATAAAAAGAATAAAGCGGATGAGCGTAATGACGTAACTTTAATCGAGGGGAGTGCTGCGTATCTAACTGCTTTGCTTGGTTAATAATAACGGCTATTTGTTGTTGCATACCGGCCATCAATAAATCAATTTTATTTTCAAAATGACTAAACACTGTACCTACAGCAACATTGGCTGCAACCGCTATTTCTCTTGTTGATGTGTGATCGTAACCTTGCAGCAAAAATAATTCCCATGCTGAAGCTAAAATTTTATCGCGTGTCTTTTCTTTTTTACTCATTATATTTCAATGCTTTACTTGTTTGTTAAATAAAAGGGCTAAATCATTATTTGATTAATTGAGCGCGATCAATTAATATTTTGAGCGCGCTCATTTTTATAAGGATGTTACATGAAGTTTATCAAACGTGTTATTGGTTATGTACTTTTTATTCCACTAATTTATTTTTATTCTTATTTGCTAGGGCCAATATTAAAAGCACTTTTAGTCCCAGGAGGGGTTGCTTTTTTATGGCTTATTCTAGGGCCAACAGAGGGGACGCGTGCGTTAAAAAAAGCATTTAAGAAAAAATAGCTCAAGCTTCAACTAAACAAATCGAAAAAAAGCCCTGCTATTTTGCAGGGCTTTAAGTTTCGCTTTGTGATTTTAAGCTTGAAAGCTCAACTGATATTAAAGAACGTATCTAAAACCAAAAGCAATACCGTCATCTTCAGATTGCTCCATTAGCGCTTGCTGCTGTTTATTATTACTTTCAAAATCACCAAAGTCTTTACGTGCTTCTACATAAAGTTGGGTGTTTTGGTCTATTAAGTAATGCACACCAATAACTGCAAACTGACGTTTAAATACATCGTTAGGATCGGCGTTAAAGTTTGGTTGAATTACGTAGTCATCACCTGCATCAAATAAGTTATAGGCAATAAATGGTCTAAAATCGTTATCAAAGCGATACGACACAAATGTTTCAATACCAATCGCATCTTTAATTAAGCGACCAATGTTATCTGTATCGTGGTTTTTGTTTTTGTTGATATTAGCGGCTACATACAAGCCTGGCGCATCAATATTGCCCCAAATAATACCTGCCCCATAAATTAAATCGTCGACAGAGCGGGTTGTCCCGTCGCCATAGGTTAATTCAAACTCACCGCGGTTAACACCCGCAGTCAGTTTTAGCTTATCAGTCACGTTATAGGTTACTGCACCGCCAAACGTATAGTTAAATTCAACTTGTTGTGCAGCAGCATCCCCAGACTCAAAATTTGCTTGGCATTGTGATTCTGTAATATTACTTACATCACAAGTATAAAAAGCGCTATTTTTTAACTGAGTTTGAACACTAAAGTCAAAGTCGTTGTAGCTATTACGGTATTGCAGTGTTTTATCACCACGACCAGTACCATTTACTGCACCATCGTCTTTGTTGTAAGTGTAAACACCGGCAGCGTTACCATCCCATACATAGCTGTAGTTTGTTGCATAGACAACATCAAACCACGCACCCCATTGTTTACCAATCGTAATTTGGCCGTATTTATCGTGTTTAAGTCCTGCATAACCTAAACGATTATATAAAAACTCATCTTGAATAGATTCAAAACGGTTGTTGTATACAATATCGCTACTGCCAACAGGGTTGACACCCCATTCAACTAAAGCCATTGCTTCCCAGCCGTTTTTTAGTTGGCGTTTAAAATCAAAATTAATTCGTGAGGCACCATTGACGATTTCGTTTTGACCTTGAGTATTTATCACTCGCGCATCAATATATCCGCCTACTGCGACTGTATTTTTTTCATCCTTAAACACTTCTACTGCTGAAACACTTGGAGCAGCTAAAATCCCCGCAATTGCTAGCGATACTAATTTTCTTTTCATTGTGTGTGCCTTGCCTAAATTAAAGACGTTTTTATAATTACTAAATTCGAAGTCGTGCAGACTAGCAAAGCAATAAAAGGCTCAAAAGTGAAAAATTATCAATGACAATTAGCACAAAACACGCAGCTTGTTCATTTTAAGTTAATGCTGTTTTTATTTTGTAGCCGTATAAACTGCCATTTAATTTTGGAATAAGACATTAGGCTTAAATGCAGGAGAGGGAGTGTTGAATTTTTTTCATAGTTGCGCCTGTCGGCATGGGTAGAGCTAAAACTCTAATACTATAAAAAAATTTAATATAGCCGTATTAATTGTTAATAAAAGTAAAATGCGACCAAGTCGCCTGTAAACGCGATTAAATAATTTATAAAGGGTTTTATGCTAGTTGTTTTTTTATTAAACATTTTTTTACTGCATCAACAGTACAATAATCAGTTTTACTCACCTTTTTAGCACATTTACTCGCCCAGTACTTTGGCTATTTAATTGCTTTTATAGTTAATAAACAGCCACCGTTTACTTTGAGTTTGGTGCTATAAACTTTCATAGAAAAAAACGGTGATTTGGTTTAAACTGCGCGCAATTTAAATACTTCAGTCTCCCTTGGAGGGTAGCGCTATTATTAGTACAGCTAACATCACCATGCAATTTGGTGCTAAACCGTTATTTGAAAATATCTCAGCTAAATTTGGCGAATCAAACCGTTATGGTTTAATTGGTGCTAATGGTTGTGGTAAATCGACCTTTATGAAAATCCTTAGTGGTGAATTAGAGCCATCTTCGGGTAACGTAAGTACTGATCCAAATGAGCGCGTTGCTAAACTAAACCAAGATCAATTCGCCTACGAAGAATATTCTGTTATTGATACCGTGATTATGGGTCATAAAGAATTGTGGGATATAAAACAAGAACGTGACCGTATATATAGCCTACCTGAAATGAGTGAAGAAGACGGCATGAAAGTAGCCGATCTTGAAACTGAATTTGCTGAAATGGACGGTTACTCGGCTGAATCTAAAGCGGGTGAGTTACTATTAGGTGTGGGTATTGCTACAGAGCAGCACTACGGACCTATGTCAGAAATTGCACCAGGTTTTAAACTTCGTGTGCTTCTAGCTCAAGTTTTGTTTTCAGACCCTGATATCATGCTGCTCGATGAGCCTACCAATAACTTGGACATTTATACAATTAAGTGGCTTGAAGATGTATTGAATCAACGCGACTGTACCATGATTATTATCTCGCATGACCGCCACTTTTTAAACTCGGTTTGTACACACATGGCCGATATTGATTATGGTGAGCTACGTATTTACCCGGGTAATTACGATGAATACATGTTTGCAGCTACTCAAGCACGCGAACGTTTATTAAGTGAAAACGCCAAAAAGAAAAGCCAAATAGCAGAGCTTCAACAATTTGTATCGCGCTTTTCTGCCAACGCATCAAAGGCAAAGCAAGCCACTTCACGTGCAAAACGAATTGATAAAATTCAATTAGACGAAGTGAAAGCGTCTTCTCGTCAAACTCCTTTTATTCGTTTTGAACAAGAAAAGCAGTTATTTCGTAACGCACTAGAAATGACTAGCCTATCTCAAGGTTTTGAAGAAACATTATTCTCAGGCCTTGAGGGTTTGGTTGAAGTAGGTGAGCGCATTGCTATTATCGGTGAAAATGGTGTGGGTAAAACCACATTGCTTAACACCTTAGCAGGGCGTTTAGCACCTAAAACCGGTGAGTTTAAATGGTCTGAAAATGCAAATATAGGCTACTACGCGCAAGATCACGCTGATGAGTTTGCAAAAGATATGAACTTGTTTGAGTGGATGGAGCAATGGCAACAAGAGGGCGACGATGAGCAAGTAGTGCGTAGCTTCTTGGGTCGTATGTTGTTTTCTCAAAACGATATAAAAAAATCGGTAAAAGTAATATCTGGTGGTGAGCAAGGCCGTATGTTATTTGGTAAGATTATGATGCATAAGCCAAATATTTTACTTATGGATGAGCCAACCAACCACATGGATATGGAGTCTATCGAGGCACTTAACTTAGCGCTTGAAGCTTACGAAGGGACTTTACTATTTGTATCTCACGATCGTCAGTTTGTATCATCAGTTGCCACCCGTATTTGGGAAATTAAAGACGGTAAAGTTATCGACTTTAGAGGTAACTACTCAGAATATTTAGCGAGTAAAGAAGCTTAATTGCTGATTGTTTCGCTGTTTAAAAAAAGCCATGTTTAACATGGCTTTTTTATTGCCTGCTGGTCGCATTAGTGCAGCATTTAAGTATATAATACCTGCCATAAAACCGGACATAAGTCCGCTATTTTTAAAATACATTACTGAGGAGTATTTATGACTGTTGGCATTATTATGGGTTCTAAATCAGATTGGCCAACCATGGAACACGCCGCTCTTATGCTAGAAAAATTTGGCATTGAGTATGAAACTAAAGTGGTTTCTGCCCACCGCACTCCTCAATTACTTGCCGATTACGCAAGTTCAGCCGCAGAACGCGGTATTAAAGTTATTATTGCAGGCGCAGGTGGCGCGGCGCACTTACCGGGAATGGCGGCGGCGTTTACATCTCTGCCAGTTTTAGGCGTACCCGTTAAATCTAAAGCGCTAAACGGTGTAGACTCTCTGTTATCTATTTGCCAAATGCCAAAAGGTGTTGCGGTAGGTACTCTTGCTATTGGTGAGCCAGGTGCTGCAAACGCAGGTTTATTAGCGGCACAAATTTTAGGATGTCAAAATCCAGAAATCTTCGCAAAAATCGAAGCGTTCCGTAAAGAACAAACTGAGACTGTTTTAGCTAACCCAAATCCTGCAGAGTGATCATGAATATTTTAATTTTAGGGGCAGGGCAGCTAGCGCGAATGATGAGCTTAGCTGGTGCACCGCTTAATTTAAATGTGGTTGCTTATGATGTAGGCAGCAAAAAGATTGTACATCCGCTTACCAATGAAGTGTACCCAACAACGCTCGAACAAGCGATAGAAAACGCTGATGCTATTACGGCCGAGTTTGAACATATTCCAGATGATGTACTTACACAGTGTTGTAATAGCAATAAGTTTTATCCGGGCAAACAAGCCATTAAAACCGGTGGCGACCGTGCGCTTGAAAAAGCGCTCCTAGATAAAACCGCTGTTGCATGCGCGCCATATCAGTTAATTACAGAAAAAGCGCATCTTGAACTCGCAGTTCAAACACTTGGTAAGCCATTAGTCATTAAAACATGCCAAGCGGGTTACGATGGTAAAGGCCAATGGCGTTTAAAATCTGACGATCAAATTGAGCAAATTTGGGCTGAAATGGCTGATTTTATTGCATCAGGCACTGAGCACGCTCCGCACACCATAATTGCAGAAAAAATGATCCCGTTTGATCGTGAAGTCTCTATTATTGGTGCGCGCGATAAACACGGCCATCTTGCTATTTATCCATTAACTGAAAACGAGCACACCGAGGGTGTGTTAACGCTTTCGGTTGCAGGTAAAAACAATAATAGCCAACTAGAGCAACAAGCAATAACGGCATTTACCCGAATTGCGAATGAGCTTAACTATGTTGGTGTACTCGCCATTGAGTTTTTTGATGTGCAAGGTACATTACTGGTTAATGAAATTGCGCCGCGAGTTCATAACTCAGGCCATTGGACGCAACAAGGTGCTCATTGCTCGCAATTTGAAAACCATATGCGCGCTGTTGCCGGCCTACCTTTAGGTAGTACGCAAATTAAGCAGCCTACTGCTATGATAAATGTATTAGGCCAAGCACAAATCCCTACTGATGTGTTAAAAACAGCGGATGTAACCAGCCATTGGTACGGTAAAAGTGTAAAACCTGGTCGTAAAATGGGCCATATTAATGTATCTGCTGATAATTTACAGCAATTAGGTGAACGCCTTGGTGAACTCGCAATGTGTTTGCCAGAGCAAGATTACCCCGGTGTATTAGCTACCAGCAAATCGCTATTATAAGTTAAAAAACAAAGCGATAAATTGAACTTAACTTCAATATATCGCTTTACCTTCTAAAGGTTCTTTTCAATGATCCATCCAAAGTTTCGTACTATTGTGTTTGCCTTTTTTATGGCACTTTTCATGTCAGGTTTTATGTCGTTAGTTATTTCTTTATTTAATGTTGGTATGGTCGATAACATCGTAACTATCTGGCTTAAAGCGTGGTTATTTGCCTTTTGTATTGCCTTTCCAACGGTTATATTTGTTGCCCCCGTTGTCCATAAACTGACTAATAAACTCATTCGCGCTTAACGTTATGATTATCGCTAATTTACATAAACCTGTATTTATAATATTACTGGCTTTGTGCATCACTCCATTTATTGGCGCTGGTAGTGCTTTGGTTATGGGGGCGTTATTTGCGATTACCTTGGGTAACCCGTTTGCTGAGTTATCACAAAAGGCCAGTAAATGGATGCTAAAGTTGGCGGTTGTGGGCCTGGGGTTTGCTGTTGATTTTAATCAGGTAATTGAGGTTGGTCGCAGCTCTTTAGTGTTAACAATTGTCAGTATTACTGCCATAATTGGGCTTGGCGAAATTTTAACTCAAGTGTTTAAACTTAATCGTAACACAGGCGTGTTAATTTCCTTTGGAACCGCTATTTGTGGTGGTAGTGCTATTGCGGCCATGGCACCGGTTATAAAAGCCAAAGATCATGAAGTGGCTGTGGCGCTGGGTATCGTATTTTTACTCAATGGTGTAGGGTTATTATTATTCCCTGCAATTGGGCACTATTTTGAATTAACCCAAGAGCAGTTTGGATTATGGGCTGCACTTGCAATTCATGATACCAGCAGCGTGGTAGGTGCATCGGCTACTTATGGTGCAGTGGCACTGAGCATAGCAACAACAGTGAAGCTTACTCGTGCTATGTGGATTATTCCATACACCACGCTTGCGGGTGTGTTTATGCGCTCAGATGAAAAGGCGAGTATTCCATTATTTATTGTAGGTTTTTTATTAGCCGCATTAATTAATACCTATGTACCAACGCTTTCATCTTATTGGGAACTGATAAACATTGCAGCGAAACAAATATTAGTGATGACATTGTTTTTAATTGGCAGTGGTTTGTCGTTATCGGTACTAAAGCAAGCGGGAATTAAACCGTTTTTAATGGCTGTGATTCTTTGGATCGTGGTTAGCAGTATTATTTTATTATTAATAATAGATGGATTCATATAATGAGACATGATCTCGGTATTAAAATTATTGGTGGCTTTTTATTGTCATTGGTTTCAGCAAGCTATGTTCACGCAGAGTCATTACGTGTAGCAACGTTTAATGTCAGTATGGATGCAACCAATTACACCGCTAAAAATGAAAAAGTAAAAAGCGATGCCTTAGTCAACGCGCTGCGCTCTGACCACCAGCAAATTAAAAATATTGCTGAAATTATCCAACGCGTTCGTCCAGATGTAGTGCTTTTAAATGAGTTTGACTATGTACCAAAATCAAAGGGCATTGAATATTTTAAGAAACATTACTTAAATGTAAGTCAAAATGATCAAGCAGCAATTGATTACCCATATGTATATATTGCGCCCGTTAACACAGGGTTAGCCACAGAATTTGATTTAGACAATGATGGCAAAAAAACCGGAATAATGGGTGATGCACAGGGCTTTGGCTTTTTTGAAGGCCATTATGCAATGGCGTTTTTATCACGTTACCCAATAGAGGTAGATAAAATAAGAACACTGCAAACATTTAAATACAAAGATATGCCCAATGCACAAATGCCAATTCATCCCTCAACAGGTGAAAATTGGTATAACGAGCAAGAATGGGACATTTTAAGACTGAGCTCGAAATCGTTTTGGGATATACCGGTAAAAGTAAATGATAAAGTAGTTCATATGTTAGCCTCGCATCCAACACCGCCTGTATTTGACGGTGAGGAAGATAGAAATGGAAAACGTAATCATGATGAAATTAGATTAATTGCTGATTATATAAATAATGAAAGTTACCTATACGATGATAACGGCAAAAAAGGCGGCCTTGAGGCCCAGTCTCGTTTTGTTATTTTAGGTGACTTAAATGCAGCCCCTGAGGGGGATAAAAAGCGACCCAATACAACGGATCAATTACTTAAAAGCCCAATGATTAACGCTGGTTTTATCCCTACTAGTGAGGGCGCTAAAGAGCAATACCCGCACGCTTATGCTAAAAACTATACCGCTAATTGGCAGGCACGGGTTGATTATGTATTGCCTTCAAACTACGGGCTAACCATTAATGGTGGTGGTGTATTTTGGCCTAAAAAACAAAGTGAACTGTACCGTTTAATAAAAGATAGAAACGCATCAAGTGACCATCGTTTAGTGTGGCTTGATTTAACGGTTGAATAATTGGGTTACTCACCCTGATACTAACGTTGTTTATCTTAAATAATTGCAATTATAAAGGTGCTTCTGCTTAAATATGGTTAATTATAATAACCGCCAAGAAGCACTATGATTTTTAAATTTTCATCTTCTAAAACACTTGTCGCAATGGCTGTTGCGTCAAGTGTAATGTTAGCGGGCTGTACAGCAACCGCCACAACGTCAAATGACTCATCTGTTCAACCAAATAACATAACTGTTGCGAGTGTTGTTAATACACCTGCAGATATTGGTGACTCAAAAATTACACTTGAACAAGCGATGGCGCATCCAGATTGGATAGGACGCCAGCCACAAAGTGCATTTTGGAGTGCAGATTCAAGTACTGTTATTTATGCGCGTAAACAATTAGGCAGTGAGCTAAGAGATTTATTTAGCCAAGCCATAAACTCTCAAACAGCAGAGCAAGTCTCGCTTGAAAAATTACACAGTGTCGGGTCTAGTAAAGCCGTTTTTTCTAACGATAAATCGCTTCAAGCTTATGTGTTTGAAGGCAACGTATTTGTTAAAAACGTAAAGTCAGGCGTAATTAAGCAAATTACGCAAAGCTCAGCTACTGAGTCAAAACCACAGTTTTTAAACGATGGTAATTTAGTGTATCGCCAAGGTAATATCTTTTTTAAAGTAGATTTAACCACAGGTTTAACCCGTGAAATTGCCAACTTAAAACTAGCTAATAAACCACAAGGTGTAAAAGAGCCAAGCACTTACATTGCAAAAGAGCAGCATAAACTAATTGATTACATTTCATTGCAGCATAAAAACAAACAAGATAAGTATGCGCGAAATGAGCAACTAAAAACGCAAAATAGCTCAATTGCTAACACCCATTACTATTTAGGTGAAGGCAATACGGTTGATGAAGCTCAGCTTTCTCCTAATGGCGATGCGCTAATTGTGGTTTTGCAAGAAAAGAGCACATGGCGTGGTGAGGGCGACATTATGCCAAACTACATCACTGATGATGCCACTATAGAGCCTAAAAAAGTTCGCCGTCGTGTGGCTGACGCTAAAGAGCAAACCTCTGAAATTGTTTATATTAACCTTGCAGATCAAAGCCAATCTACTTTAGGGTTTAATACCTTGCCTGGTTTTGATGAAGATGTACTCGCTGAGGTTAAAAAAGAAAACTATGCCCGTGAAGGCAAAACGTATAAGTCTAAGAAAAAACCGCGTGGCATTAATGTAATTTCAGACTGGGGATGGGATCAATCGCCTATCAGCTGGAACGATGATGGCAGCCAAGTCGCCATTATGCTTGAAGCATGGGATAACAAAGATCGTTGGTTGGCCACCGTTGATTTTGAAAATAACAAACTCGTATCTCAACACCGTTTACATGACGATGCGTGGATTGCGTATGCGTTTAACGACTTTGGTTGGTTAAATGATTCAACTACGCTGTATTATTTATCGGAAGAGTCGGGGTACAGTCAGCTTTATAAAAAACCTTTAAATGGCAAGGCTACGGCATTAACACAAGGTCAGTTTGAAGTGTCTAACTTAACCCTAACCGATGACAACAGCGCTATTTACTATAAAGCGAATGTTGAGCATCCGGGTCTTTACGAAATATACCGTGTTAATCCACAAACAGGGGTTAGTGAACAAGTAACTGACTTAAACGGCATGACGGATTACACCTTGAGCCCTGATCAATCTAAGTTGTTATTAAGGCACTCTAAAATCACTATGCCGACTGAACTTTATGTGGCTGAGGCTAAAGCAAACACAACAGCAACTCGTTTAACCAATACGGTATCTGAGGCGTTTTTGGCCAAAAAGCTAACCGCACCTAAAATTGTTGCAGTGCCATCAAGTCATACAGATCAGCCTATATACGCTAAAGTTTATTATCCTGCTGATTACAAAGAGGGTGAAACAGGTAAAACTCGCAAGGCGGTTATATTTAACCACGGCGCAGGTTACTTGCAAAATTCACATATGGGGTGGTCAGTTTATTTTCGTGAATTTATGTTCCATTCACTACTCGCTGATGAAGGTTACGTGGTGATGGATATGGATTACCGCGCTTCTAAAGGGTATGGGCGTGATTGGCGTACAGCTATCTATCGCCAAATGGGCACCCCTGAAACGCAAGATTTAGCCGACGGCGTAAAATGGATGGCAGACAATGCCAATGTAGATACGCAAGCGGTGGGAACCTATGGTGGCTCTTACGGTGGCTTTATGACCTTTATGGCGTTATTTACCGCGCCTGACTTGTTTCAATCGGGAGCGGCGCTTCGCCCGGTAACTGATTGGGCACATTACAATACAGGTTATACGGCTAATATTTTGAATCATCCGGATGTTGACCCAATTGCTTATGAGCGTAGTTCACCTATTTACTATGCAGAAGGGCTTAAAAAGCATTTATTAATAAATGCGCCTATGGTTGATGATAATGTATTTTTCCAAGATTCAGTTCGCTTAGTACAGCGCTTAATAGAACTTGAAAAAGAAAATTTTGAAACAGCCATTTTTCCAGTAGAGCCACATGGTTTTGTGCAGCCTTCGAGTTGGTTAGATCAATACCGTCGTATCTATAAGCTGTTTAAAGACACGCTTTAAACCACTAAAAATAATAAACGCCACTTATGTGGCGTTTTTTTTAGTGTTTTTGATGTGTTTGACAACCAGCGGCACGGCTAATACAACCCCGCCAATTGCACCAATTAAATGTGCGTCAACGGCTACTGTGGATTGAATTAGTTGACCTATTGCTGCACTAGGACCATTAACTTGCTCAAAAATAAGCTTTGCCCACACACCAATAAATAATACATAACCTGATTTTAACCCAACAGTAACATCTTTTATTGCCCCCCAAACGATCACGCCATGCAAAACTGCACTGATCCCGGTGTAAATAGTAATGGTTGGACAAAACCAATAAACCCCCAAACCACACCAAAGCGCAAGTGTTGAAATATTAAAACTGTATTGCTTAGGGTGCGTGTATTCACCATGGAGTAACCAAATAAGTCCTATGCCTGCACAGTTTAACGCTAAATGTGCCCAATTTGCATGTACAAACTGGCTGGTAAATAAACGCCATAGTTGGCCTTGTTCAAGTAATGGGCGATTAAACTCAAGTTCATTGTTCATACCAAGCCATGCTAAAAGCATAGTTAAAACAATTAAACACAAAGGAGGTAAAACATGGCGTGGCTGAAGGGGTAAATTAAGCATTTAATGATCATTTTTTTATATTTATTTTTGCATATTGTGCCTGTTTAACCTTAAGATGCCAATTATCTTCCATTGCAATTTAAGTTTAATCCGTAATTATGAATTTTAAGCTCAACTCTTTATTTGCTATTTCTTTAACTGCACTGTCTTTACCTATATTTGCACAGCAAGCGAGCCAAATTGAAACCCGTGAACCAGAAGCTGCCACGGGCGTAACACAAAAGCAACTAGTGCAAGGCGATAAGTATATGGTCGCGGCTGCAAACCCATATGCGTCTCAAGCGGGAAAAGCGATTTTAGCTCAAGGCGGCAGCGCCGTTGATGCGGCTATTGCTACTCAATTGGTCCTTACATTAGTTGAGCCGCAATCATCAGGTATTGGTGGTGGCACGTTTATGATGTACTACAACAAAGCCGATAATAAACTTACCAGTTTTGATGGTCGCGAAACTGCGCCTAGCAATGCTAATGAAAACCTGTTTTTAAATGAACATGGCAAAGCTGTTAAATGGATTGAGGCCGTAGTAGGTGGTCGCTCTGTAGGCGTGCCAGGCATTTTACATGCATTTGCCAGTGCCCATAAACAATATGGTAATTTGCCATGGGACGCTTTATTTAAGCCTGCTATTGCCCTTGCCGAGCAAGGATTTGAAGTATCGCCTCGGTTACATGGTTTACTCGTTAGGCAATTAAACCCCGGCGTAATGAGTATGCCGGTCATTAATGAGTATTTTTTTCCTAATGGTAAAGTGATTGAAGTAGGCAGTATTAAAAAAAATCAACCGTTGGCTAATTTATACAAAGACATTGCCTCCAAAGGGATAGATGCGTTTTACAAAGGCGAAAACGCTAAAGCCATGGTAGAAGCGGTGCAGCAATCAAAAATCGCTCCAGGTAAATTATCTGAGCAAGATCTGGCTAATTACACGAGTAAAGAGCGTGCCCCTGTTTGTATTAAATACCGTGTATATAATGTGTGTTCTATGGCACCGCCAAGCAGTGGCGGTATCTCAGTACTACAAATTTTAGGCTTGCTTGAACACAAAGATATGGTCAATATTAAAGCCAATAGTGCAGAGGCGATTCATTATTTTAGTCAAGCATCACGCATTGCATTTGCTGATCGCAACAAATACATAGGCGATCCTGACTTTACTCAAGTGCCTACACAAGCACTATTAAATAAAGACTACATCGCGAAGCGCGCTAAATTAATTACAGAACAAGACCATATAGCATTGCCGGGTGATCCAGTTGATTACCTAAGCTATGCAAACGATGACTCTTATGAATTGCCTTCTACCACGCATGTTTCTATTGTTGATAGTAAAGGCAATGCCGTATCGATGACCAGCTCTATAGAAATGGCGTTTGGTTCTACAGTCATGGTTAATGGCTATATTTTAAATAATCAGTTGACTGATTTTTCACTCTCGCCACGTAAGAATGGCAAATTAGTGGCTAACAGGGTAGAAGCGTATAAGCGTCCGCGCAGCTCAATGTCACCAGTGATGGTATTTAATCAAGATGGGAGCTTACGTTTAGTGGTCGGCTCCCCTGGTGGTAGTCGCATTATTAATTATGTAGCACAAGTTGTTATTGGCGTTTTAGATTGGGATTTAAACGCCCAGCAGGCCATTAATTTACCGCGCACCACTAATCGTAATGACTACACCAGTGTTGAAAAAGGCACTGAGCTTGAAGCAATTGTTCCTCAACTTAAAAAGCGCGGCCATGATGTGCGTGTGATTGATTTAAACTCAGGGCTGCATGCAGTAGAAGTAAAAAACAATCGCTTGTATGGTGCTGCCGATCCTCGCAGGGAAGGGATGGCATTATCGGATTTAAGTAATAATAAAGCCTCATTTAAATTCTAAAACATGTATAATAAACAGCAGGTTTGCAGCTAATGTATTACCTGCTGTTATTTATGTAACAGCTTAATAGTTAATGATTATTTGATTGAAAATAGTATGTTAACTAACGTAAGAAATTAGCAAATCTAAAAAATAACTGACACTGTTGTAACCATTACACACAGCAAACGCTGGTCTAATGCCCGTTTAATTTTTATAAACTCACAACAGCCAGCTAACATATTCACCAAATATGAGTGGCTTTATACTAAAGTAGCGCTTGTATTTGTACATTTTCAATGGTCTGACAAGCTTAAATGTCATTGCAATTTAGCCTTTAACAATGATAATGGCAGATCATTACTTAAGATTCAGTAAAGCTTGGAAATATGACTACAAATACCGATCCAAATTATCTTTATATTCCTTATTCTGGCCCAGGCCTAATTGAAACTCCGCTATTGAATAAAGGAAGTGCTTTTAGCCAAAAAGAACGTGAAAACTTTAATCTTGCTGGTTTACTTCCTCCTCGTTACGAAACGATAGAAGAGCAAGTTGAGCGTTGTTACCAACAGTACTCAAGTTTTAATGACAACTTAAATAAGCACATTTATTTACGCGCCATTCAAGATAATAACGAAACGCTTTATTACCGCTTAGTGCGCGATCATATCGAAGAAATGATGCCTATTATCTACACCCCAACGGTAGGTGATGCGTGTGAAAAGTTTTCTGATATTTATCGTAGTGCCCGTGGCTTATTTATTTCCTATGAAGATCGCTTTCACATTGACGATATTTTACGTAATGCCACAAAAGGCAAAGTAAAAGTGATTGTTGTTACCGACGGTGAGCGTATTTTAGGCCTTGGCGACCAAGGTATTGGCGGCATGGGCATTCCAATTGGTAAACTTTCTTTGTATACCGCGTGTGGCGGTATTAGCCCTGCCTATACGTTACCGGTTATGCTCGATGTGGGAACCAATAACGAAAAATTATTAAACGACCCAATGTACATGGGTGCCCGCCATAAACGTATTGCACAAGATGAATACGATGAGTTTTTAGATTTATTCATTAAAGCAGTTAAACGTCGCTGGCCAAATGTGTTACTACAGTTTGAAGATTTTGCTCAGCCTAATGCAATGCCGTTATTAAAGCGTTACCGCAACGAAATTTGTAGCTTTAATGATGATATTCAAGGCACTGCATCGGTCACTGTGGGTTCTTTATTAGCAGCGTGTCGTGTCAAAGGTGCTAAATTATCAACTCAAAAAGTTGTTTTTGTAGGTGCCGGTTCTGCAGGGTGTGGTATTGCAGAGCAAATTGTTAGCACTATGGTTGCTGAGGGCATTAGTGAAGCACAGGCACGCAGCCAAGTATTTATGGTTGACCGTTTTGGCTTATTAACAGATGGTATGCAAGGCTTACGCGACTTTCAACAAATGCTTGCACAACCAACTAGCTGCTTAGCTGATTGGACCTATAGCGGTGAATACGCGTCGTTATTAGATGTAATGCACTGTGCTGAACCAGATATTTTAATTGGTGTATCAGGCCAACCTGGTTTATTTACCGAGCAAGTCATTCGCGCTATGCATGCTAAATGTGAATCGCCAATAATTTTCCCGTTAAGTAACCCATCTAAGCAAGTTGAAGCTTACCCAGAAGATGTAATTAAATGGACCGATGGCAAAGCAATTGTTGCAACTGGCAGCCCATTCGACCCAGTTGTTTATAACGGTGTGACTTACCCAATTCCACAATGTAATAACAGTTACATATTCCCAGGTATTGGCTTAGGTGTTATTGCCGCTAAAGCGACGCGTATTACCGATGCGATGCTTATTATGTCGAGCGAAATGCTGGCTGAGTCGTCACCTTTAGCTAATACAGGTAAAGGCAGCTTATTACCGGCACTGACTGAAATTGAAACGCTTAGTAAACGTATTGCGTTTGCAGTGGCTAAAAAGGCAATTGAAGAGGGAGTTGCCCTTGAAATTTCAGACGATGCGCTATGGGCAGCCATCGACAAAAACTACTGGTTACCAAAATACCGTAACTATAAGCGTTGCAGCATTTAATAACAGTAGAGATTAAAAAAACAGGCTTTTGCCTGTTTTTTTATGCTTGTTCATCTTTAATTAACCGCATAAGGTGTTAACTGAGGCAATCAAATTTAAAAGGATAGACTTATGAAAACGCTTTCGATTTTAACCGCCGCATTACTCAGTACATCAGCTTTTGCGAGCAACGCCCCAGAAAAACCGCATATCTATGTAAAGGGAGAAGCTTCAATAACCACTATGCCAGATCATGTTTTACTCTCGGTAGGCATCACTGAAATAGATAAAGACTTAATTGCCGCAAAAAAACTAACTGATACCACCATGGCCAGTGCAATAAGCTTAGTAAAAAAACTCGGAGTAGATGATGCAGATATTAATGCCGGTCAAATTTCTATATATCGTGATAACCAATATAATCGTGAAACAGGTAAGCAAGAGTTTACTGGCTTTAAGGTATCCAGAACGCTCACTATTAAACTCTCTGTAATTAATAAATACCCTGAATTGCTACAGAGCTTAGTTAATAATGGCATTAATGAAATTAGGCAAACGCAATTTTTAGCTAGCAACTACGATGAGCTGCATAAAAAAGCACAAAAAATGGCAATTAAACAAACCAAAGCCGCGGCAAAAGAGCTAAGTGACGTCTTTGATGTAGAGTTAAAAGGCTTATATAGCGCGTCTTTAACTCCGCTTGATATGCCATCTACACCGTACATGCGCAGTGAAAAAGTAATAATGGCAGACAGTGCACCTGGTAATTATGTTCCTGATGCCTATCATGCTGGAGAAATCACCATTAGCGCGTCAAGCTATGCAATTTATTATATAGATTAATCAGGGGGGTGGCGCTCAAACCGCGCCACTAACTGCTTACCTTGTAATTCACTAATACGCACTATAGCTTGTAGCATATTACTAATTTGTAGGCGGTCATATTCATTAACTATATGCTGATTAATATCATCAACTATGGCATTTAAATAATTAAACACACTATTACGGGCATCTACATTCTCATTAGCAATAAATAATATATTTTTAAAAGCCTCGATTACATTGGTCATCACATAAGCATCGGCTTTTGCATAATTACGCAAAGGGGTAAAGTTGTCATGCAGTAGTTCATCAAAACTGGTTTCATGAAAATACAATAACGGTGATTTTTCTGATTGATGGCATGAATAATTTATTGTACTAATCTTTAGTCGTTCAATTAATAATATACTCAACATATCAATAGATTTAACGGCAGTGCCCGGATCGTTAATCCCTGGACTCATAGCTTTTACTGCTATCTCTGAAATCTGCGTTAGTCCATACCGATAATGGTCGCTAATATATTCTTCAATATAAAAAATAAAGCAGTCTAAGATTTTCTCTATTAACTCTTCGTTTTCACAAATATCTTTATTACACTTTAAGAATGGGTAGCCTTTAACGGTAAAGTAACCTTGCTTAACGGTAATAAAAAGCTCAATTTCAGCCTCACACAAAATAGCACACAGCTTATTTGTGTGAACCCCTTTGTAGTAACCCTCAGTAGTACTTTTTATTGAGTGCCAGTTTGAAAACTCAGGAAAATGATCAATTGGATTTTCATTTTGCATATTAATGATGTTTTGAATTTCTTTTTTGGTTTGTCTAAATAAACCATTTAATACGTTATCAACCTGAATCGCTTTTGAAATAGAGTGAATAAAGAAAACGAATAAGCCCAAAGAAATCAAACCAAAAATTAACGCAAAGAATACCCCTAACGAGGGGATTGCCGTATTGCCGTTATCGAGTTTGTTAATGTTAATGAGCATAATGATAGAGTAAATAATACTGCCTAAATAAAACCCTAATACCATTTGATGCGATTTACGGGTAATAAGCCCAGGAACTACTCTGGGTGACAAGCTAGCGCTGGCAGAATTTAAAACTACCATTACCATAGAAAAACTAAATACAGTTAGTGAAATAATACTGCCAGCTAAGGTGCTTAATATAGTTCGTGCGTTTTCTGCACTGTCTACTAATACAAATGAGATTAATGATTTAAATTTCTCAATAGGGGCTAAGTACTCTACTGACATGGTTAGCACGGCAAAAATTAAAAATGCAACAGATAATAAAGAGGGGTAAAAGCCAATACTGTTAACTATGGCGCGATAGGTATTGGTTATTTTTGTTCTTAAATACATATTACCCTCAGTTACTACTATTCCAATGTATAAATCACTCTAGCATGTTTGATAATAAAGTAAGTGATTTTACTGCTAAATTTATGTGTTATTATTGCCTAAAAATTAAATGGAACACACTGTGATTATATCTAGCTATGCTGCTTTACTTGCTCTTTATTATATTTACTTAAGCTTTAAAGTTATAAAAATACGTAAGGTAGAGGGAATTTCATTAGGTAATGGCAATAATCCAGCACTTGAACGTGCTACTCGTGCTCATAGTAATTTTATTGAGTACGTGCCAATCAGCTTAATTTTATTATTTCTATTAGAATACCAGGGATTAGCGAGTCATTATATGCATGCCCTTGGTGGTTTATTATTTATTAGCCGTGCAGTCCACAGCTCAGCAATTATTAACCATAATTTAAGAGCGCGCGTGTTGAGCATGATGATCACGTTTGCTATTGTCATTATCAGCGCGTTACTATTACTCATAAGCCGATAAACGACTATGCGATTAGCTATTGTTTTTACATGCTTTTATTTTTTAAGCTCGCTTTTATCCTCTGTGTGGGCGATAGAAAATAGTAATGAAAACAGTATTAGTCGCCTGCAAGTTGTTTATCCAAAAACAATGCGCAGTGATGAAGATGAAATCCTTTATCCTCTTGTATTATTAAAGACAGCTTTGCAGCATAGTGGTGAAAAATTTACCCTGCAGGCTTCAAGTATTTCCATGGCACAAAGTCGCTCGTTAAAACAAGTTTTGCACAATGACGAAATAAATGTTGTTTGGACAATGACTTCAAAAGAACGTGAAAAAGATCTACTCCCCGTCAGGATCCCTATTTTTAAAGGCTTATATGGCTGGCGAGTACTAGTTACAACTCAAGAAAAAGTAAAAAACCTATCTAACTATAGTGCTCTGAGCGACTTTAAAAGTGTGCACTTTATACAAGGCCATGACTGGCCTGATACTCAAGTATTACAAGATAATGGTTTAACCGTATCAACATCAATTGAATATAGCTATTTGTATAATATGTTGATAAAAGGCCGAGGTGATGTATTTCCTCGTTCTGTGTTAGAGGTTGAAACTGAGCTCAATACCTTTAAAGATGAAGCCGGTGCTAACCTCACGATAGTGCCACACTTATTGTTGCAATACCCAAGTGCAATCTACTTCTTTTTTAGTAAAGAAAAGCCCGAAATAGCGCAAGCGGTTGAGAAAGGGTTAAACGTTATCCGTAGTAACGGTGAGTTCGATCGTTTATTTAACGAATATCATCTACATGCAATTAAACATGCCGATATAAAAAATAAAATCATCATTAAATTAAAAAACAATCAGTTGCCCGCATTAACACCCATTTATGATGCATCACTTTGGTTTTCAGAAAAAGACATTTAAAACGCCATGACACAAAAAATATTTATTATTGGTTTACCACGCACTGGGACGACTAGCGTATGTAATGCATTTTTAGATTTTGGTATACCCACTGCCCATACTGCATACACTAACGCTTGTTTTGAAAATGCGGTGGCTATCGCAGACACACCTGTATTTAACGATTATCAAACATTAGATAAATATTACCCAGATTCTAAATTTGTATATTTAAAGCGAGAACTTAGCGCGTGGTTACCTTCAATAAAACAGCTTTTGCTGCGTATGCATACCAATTTAACGCGTGCTGATGGCGGCTTTAATATTCATTTAAAGCGCTGCTACTTAAATACCTTTAGTGATTTTTCGCTCGAAAATATTAACCAGGATGAATATTTAACTAATTGTTATAACAATCATTTTAATAGTGCCAATAGTTACTTTACTGACCGGCCTAATGATTTTTTGGCCATTGATATAGCAAATCCCGAGAGCTTTAATAAGCTATGTGAGTTTTTAAATATTACCAGCACCTTAGCTGGCTTTGAAAAAATGAACATGGGCGGTAAAGTCACTGCATGGAACGATATAAAGCACCCATTAAAAATTGAGTCGACGGCGAAAGGGCGGATCGATAAGTTTTTGCCTTATGAAGGTTAAATTTAAATCGCGATCAAAGATTTTTATTTTTAAATACGCTAAAATCCACGCATTATTTTATAAGTTGTATCCCTATGTTTGAATTAAAATACCACACGCCATTTGAATGGACCGAAGTTGTTTTAGCCGACTTCGAAACATTTTTACAAGACCACGCTGCTGCTGAGAAAAAAGCATCTGGCATGGCTATGTCAATGCTTTCACATTATCCGGATAAGCGTAAATTAGTTAAAGCCATGACTGACTTAGCTCTTGAAGAGTTAATTCATTTTAAACAAGTGCTTAAACTATTAATTGAACGCGATACTAATTTGGGTGATGATAAAAAAGATCCATACATTAAACAAATTCGTGCACACTTTAGGCATGGTCGTGATGGTTTTTTAATGGACAGACTATTAGTAGGTGGGGTAATTGAGGCGAGGGGACATGAACGTTTTTCTTTAGTTGCCGAGGCACTACCTGAAGGAAAAGAAAAAGATTTTTATGTCGCAATTGCTAAATCAGAAGAAAAACATAAAAATTTATTTGTGGAACTCGCCTACGAATACTTTGATAAGCAAGAAGTTGACGAACGCTTAGACGAGTTACTAACAATAGAAGCCGAAATTTGTAAAAATATTCCTTTTACAGCGGCTCTCCATTAAAAATTACGGTATGTTGTTTTAAAAGCAAAAGCAACATACCAACTTTTCAATTTATAACTGCTCCCTTCATACTAATTAAACAATCAAATAAACCCTAAGTAGATCAACTTTACTGCGCTTACTTTACACAGCCTACTCATAAACAGCTATTATGAATTATTAAAGTTTAGCTTATCGAAGGATGTGAACCGATGCAGCCAATTAAACATATTGCCGTACTAACCTCAGGGGGCGATGCGCCTGGGATGAACACCGCACTATTTGCCATAGTAAAAACCGCTCAACAACATGGAATAAAAGTGTCGGGCGTTCGAAAAGGGTTTGAGGGTTTAATTGATAATGACTTAGTGACACTTGATTGCAAAAGCCTACAACAAACCATGCACTTAGGTGGTACTGTGTTAAAAACAGCGCGTAGTGAAAGATTTAGAGGTGATGCTGGTAGAAATCAAGCACTAGCCACAATTGAACATAATAATATTGACGCCATAATTGTGATAGGTGGTGATGGCTCATTTAGAGGGTGTTTATGGTTATCACAAATTACTGACATACCGTATATAGGCATTCCAGGCACTATTGATAATGATATTGCGGGTACAGATTACACCTTAGGGTTTGATACCGCAGTGAACACGTCAATGCAATGTATTGATAATATTAGAGATACTGCAGAATCACATAATAGGGTGTTTGTTATTGAAGTAATGGGACGTGATTCCGGTTATATTGGCACTTATGCCGGTTTAACCTCTGGCGCCGATTCGATATTAATACCTGAAAGTGATGAAGACATAACTTATTTAGTGGATAAAATTAGCGATTATCACAGTGAGCATGCTTTTATTGTGGTGGTATCTGAAGGTGATGAAATTGGCGTTGAACATATATGTGAGAAAATAAGTGCCGTTAATCCCAGTATAGATTTGCGCGTAACTAAGCTAGGGCACTTACAACGCGGCGGTAATCCATCTGCAGCGGATCGTATGTTAGCAATAAGATTAGGCGTACACAGTGTTAAGGCTTTATGTGCTGGAGAAAGCGCTAAAATGGTGGGTATTTTAAATAACAAAGTATCAAATACTCCTATGCAAGATGTTGTAAAACAACATGTTATAAATGAAGAGCTGCAAGGGCTGTTATCTGTATTTTGCCGCTAACAATGAATTAAAGAGGAATAATGACCAATGCGAGATAATAAAAACTATAAAATGACGATTATTAAAGGTATTACAATAAGTTTTTTATTTGCCGGTTCAACAGTTGTATTGGCCAAAGATGATTGTGCAGATTTAACGGGGTGTGCGAAAAAAGCCTGTGAAGTTAACCTCGAGTTATTAGCTGCAAAACGCCAAGGTAATTCACACCAAGTTGCAGGTCTTAATAAAGCACTCAATAATATAAACGAATACTGCACCCAGGATGGATTAAAAGCAGAGTTGCAACAAAAAATAGATGATACCAATAGCGAAATTGAAGAATATAAAACCGATCTTAAAAAAGCTAAGCGCCAAGGTAAGCATGACAAAGTTGAAAAGTATCAGCAAAAGCTAAACGACAAAACTAAACAGCTTAAGCAATTAATTGATGAGCGAAATAGTTTGATTGATTAAAATGTCATTACAGCGTTTTTATATTTAATAAAGTAGAGCATATTACTATAAATAAATAATGTGCGAATAAAAGGGCTAAAATACCATGTTTATAAGTGACGTAATTGCCGATAGTTAGTTTGATTAAGTACATTTTTACCTTATTTAACATAATATAAATTATAGGTAGTAATGTATCTATATATAAGCTGCGCTCTATTTTAATAAATACACATATACTAAGTCCAATACTAGACGGTATCGGACATTAAGTGACTTTAAATCGGACATTAAGTGACTTTAAACAACTATTATGGTTATTCATAGTTATCACCTTGAGGTTCCTTAATGCTTAGCTTAATATTAAAGCACAAGCCGTAAAAAACATTGAAGTATTCATATGGAATTTGTACGCCCACTCGAACCAATTTTAATTATTGATGATGTTAAACAGATCCGCGCTGATTTAAGCCAAGTATTAGCCGGTTTAGGTTTTGATGACATTATTGAGTGCGATAATTTTAATTGTGCTAAACCTCTGCTTATTGAAAAATCACCCAACGTTATATTCTTAGATGTTGATTTACCTGATTCTGAAAGCATTGAAATTTTAGAGTCAATTAACAACGAACACCCTCATGCACATGTTGTTATGTGTTCAGGCCACAATAGCTTTGAAACAGTGCAAAATACCTGGGAGCTAGGCGCAAAAGAATTTATAGCTAAGCCCTTTAACGCGCAAAAAGTTGATGCGGTAATGAAACGTTTAGAACTCATAGATTAAAGGAAATTATGCAGCACATTGTTACGACAATAATTGATGACCTATCTACCGTTATATTTGGTAAACAACAACAAATAAAATTAGCGTTAGCCTGTTTATTTAGTGAAGGCCATTTACTAATTGAAGACTTACCCGGCATGGGAAAAACCACTTTGTCGCATGCATTAGCTGCAGTACTGGGGTTATCGTATCAGCGTATACAATTCACCAGCGATTTATTGCCCGCTGATATTATTGGCACCAATATATTTAATAATAAAGAACATAGTTTTTCATTTCATAAAGGCCCGATTTTTAGCCAAGTGGTGCTCGCTGATGAAATAAATCGCGCGGGTCCTAAAACACAAAGTGCTTTATTGGAGGCGATGGAAGAACATCAAGTAACAGTAGATGGAGACAAGTACCCGCTCCCTACTCCATTTTTTGTAATTGCGACTCAAAATCCATTATATCAGGCAGGTACATACCCGTTACCAGAATCACAACTAGATCGTTTTTTAATGCGAATTAGTTTAGGATTTCCACCTAAAGATGCAGAAAAACGGTTACTGTTAAATAATCAAAAACGTGATTATTCGCAATTACCGCAGCGAATTGAACAACATCAACTTAAGCAAATTCAAGATGCTATATCAAATATCACGCTAAGTTCGCCGGTGGTTGATTATATAATTGAGTTAGTAACTTATACGCGTGAGCCTCAAACATTAACGACTTCGCTTTCCCCAAGAGCCAGTATGGCACTGGCTAAATCGGCCAAAGCGTGGGCCTATATTGAAGGCCGTGACTACGTATTACCCGAAGATGTACAGGCTGTTTTTTCAAGTGTGTGTCAGCATCGATTAGGCTTACATAGTGATGCGGGCGATACACAAATAGCGGCCATTTTAAAACATGTTTTAGTGCCAGTTTAGGTAAATGCGTATTTATAAATTTAAGCGCCCTACTTTTATTCTCGATATAAAAAGCGCGATTTTAAAGGCCTTATTAAAAAATAAGCACAAAAAAAATAGCATCACCTTAAAACATAATACTATTTATGTTTTACCATCCACGCTTGGCGTTTACTTTAGCGTTGTTGCATCATTAAATTTTGTAATGGGGATTAATTATCAAAATAATTTAATTCTGTTTATGGCTTATTTAATGTTTGTGATTATAATTTTTGCATTGTTATTGGGCTACAGTAATGCCAGAGGTTTAACTGTCAGCTTTAAATACGCCATTGAAAGTTTTTCGCCTCAGGCACCACAGCTAGTTTGGCAAATAGAAGCAGCTGATCCTTGCCAATCAATTACATTGAGTTACCCCAATGATTTAAAAAATGCGTGTTACATTACACGCGTTAAAAATGAAGCAATAAAATGTCAATTATCATTACCTTATACAAAGCGAGGCTGTTATCAGATAAAGCCAATAAAAATTGCCAGTAATTACCCCTTTGGTTTAGTCAATGTGTGGAGTTATATACAACCTAATAAAGTGGTGTATGTTTATCCGTCAATTATTAAAACAACAAATCAAAAACACCAAAACTTAGTTGCAAATAATACCGATGAAGGCACTGAAAAACATAAAGGTGATGATGAATTTGAAAGTTTAATTACTCATTTGCCAGAAATGGGGTTGCAGCGAATATCATGGAAGCACTATGCAAAAACACAGCAATTACTTGTAAAACAATTTAGTGATTTTAAATCAGCCGATGCACAATTCGATTTTAACTTAGTCACGGGCGATAGCGAACAGCGTTTAGGGCAACTCTGTTTTTTAGTTTGCCAGGCATTTGAAAGTGACATTAATTATTCTTTAAAACTTCCTAATAAATTAATCGCCAGCAATTCAGGCAAGCTGCATCATCAGCGCTGTTTACAAGCGTTAAGCCAAGTCGGTAATGATAATGAATGAGATTAAAAATCATCGCGTTATTAACTTTGCTCTATCGTTTATTTATTTAGGGCTAGTCAGTTTTTTTACAGAGCACTTACCCCTGCCCTTTATTGCTATGCTTAGTGTGTTATGTGGCTGGAATATTTATTTAACAGTTAAACAAAAGCAAAAACCCAACGCGTGGTTTGCTAATGGATTGGCCGCCATTGCATTAATTATTATGCTAAGCAGCATAGGCTTTAAAGATACCGTCGTATTATTTGTAGCCATGCTGTTATTGTCGTGTGTTTTTAAATTATTGCAGGCAAAATCAAAACAGCATTACCAATTGATCATTACCCTTACGTTCTTTTCACTCTCAGCGGTATATTTGTTTAGCCAAACCATTTTTACTACCTTAGTTATAAGCACCTTCTATATTTTAAACTTTGCGGTGCTAGGGTTATTAGAGTCTAGTCATAGCTTAAAACTCTCTTCAAAACAAAGTGCTAAAATTATGCTACTGGCTTTTCCTTTAGCCGTAATACTTTTATTATTTTTACCTAAACTTCCAGCATTTTGGCAACTACCAGGGCCCAAAATGGCACAAACAGGATTATCTGAACAAGTCGATCCGTTTGATATAGCAAAGTTATCAAATTCAGATGAACTAGTATTTAGAGCAAAATTTAATGGTACACCACCCCCTACGCCCTATTATTGGCGCGCTATTGTACATGATGAATTTGATGGTGCAGCGTGGAAAACATCCTCCTTTTTAAAGCAAGCGTTGATATTACCCGCTAAAAAAAGTACGAGTGAAAATGAGGCTCAGTATACGGTCATAGCTGAGCCTGCTATTTCAGATTGGCTATATGGGCTTGGTTTTTCAAGCAGTGAAAGCCCCAATGTTATTGCCAATACTTTAGGTTTATTACGTAAACAACAATATAAATCCAAGGTTTTACAATATGCAGTTAATAGTGAACCGTTATCTAGTACATCGCTTAATAAGTCCCAACAGCGGTTTTATAGCCAATTAACTGTTAGTAATAATCAAAAATCTCAGCAGTTAGCGCAACAATTAAAAAATAATAGTGCCAATGCCGATGAATTTTTTAATCAACTTTTAAGCTATTTTTCAAAAAATGAATTTAGCTATACATTAACACCCACTCCCATGCGCGGCGAAAATACGCTCGATCAGTTTATGTTTACTAATAAACGCGGCTTTTGCGGGCATTATGCCAGTGCCGCTGCCTTTATTTTTAGAAGTGCAGGTATTCCTGCGCGTGTTGTCAGTGGCTATTTAGGAGGCGAGTTAAATAAAAACAGTGATTATATGACTATTCGTCAATACGATGCGCATGCCTGGGTTGAAGTATATACTGGTGCCGGTTGGAAAATATTTGATGCCACAGCAGTTGTCGCACCCGAGCGGTTAAACGGCTCCTTGTCACAAAGTACCACCCTTAATGACGAATTTAAAAATAATATTAACTTTGGACTCGTTAGTTTAAGTAACTATGCCGCCATTAATTGGCTTAGACTTGAATTAGAAAACTTAGATTATCAATGGTCTAGTTGGGTACTTGGGTTTGATAAAGACAAGCAACAAGATTTATTTGCTACCTTATTTGGTAATAAGTTTATTTGGCTTGTGCCGCTTGGAGTTATTATTATTTTAATTTTGAGTTTTACGACTTACTTTATTTATTTAAACCGCCCTAAAGCCGCAACAAAGCAACCGCCACTGGTCAATGAGTATTATGAAATTATTCGTTGGGCTAATAAACACGCGATTAGCTATCCTGAAAATGCCACGCCAACCCAAACTTTAGAACACATTAGCAACCAAGCGCCCCATGCAGAGCAACAATTAACCGCTTTTTGTGAGTTATTTAAGCAAGTGCGCTATGCAAGACATCCATTTACTAAAGAACGTAAAAATCAGGCTAAAGATCTGATAAAATTAATTAAATCTACAAAACAGAGAAATCTATGAACGCAGTAATTATCGGCGTTATTTTAATGCTGGGACTCACTTTAGTCCGTGTAAATGTGATTGTTGCAATGACGATAAGTGCACTGGTCGCCGGATTAACCGCTGGCATGGGATTGAAAGAAAGCATCGATGCATTTAATTCAGGATTATCGTCAGGTGCCGAGATTGCTTTAAGTTATGCTATGTTGGGGGCATTTGCCGTGGCAATTTCTAAGTCAGGCCTAACACGTATTTTAGCTGCGAAGTTATTGGCAAAAGTTAACGCACAAACTGGCTCAAGCGAAACCCTGCTAAGCTATTTTATCCTGTTTATTATTTTGATTTTTGCTATATCTTCACAAAACTTAGTCCCTGTCCATATTGCGTTTATTCCTATTTTAATTCCGCCACTATTAGTGGTGTTTAACAAATTGCGATTAGACAGACGCGCCATTGCTTGTATTTTGACCTTTGGTTTAGCCACCTCGTATATGGTACTCCCTTATGGGTTTGGTGGAATTTATTTATACTCAATATTACATAAAAACCTTGTCGATAATGGCCTTGAAATAGTCAATACCAGCGTACCTTTAGCAATGATTATTCCTGCTATTGGCATGTTTGTGGGGTTGTTAATTGCGTTGTTTATTAGTTATAGAAAACGCCGAGAATATACAAATACTGCCCTTACCGTTGAGAGTAAACAAACAGAGGTTGATAACCCAAAAAAAGTAATGATGGTTGGTTTATTTGCTGTTGTTGCGTCGTTAATTGCTCAAAATGCCAGTGGCTCTATGATATTAGGCGGCCTAGTTGGCGTGGTTATATTTAGTGTATTTGGTGTGGTTAAGTGGGAAGAAAACGGCGACGTATTTAGTAAAGGCGTGGCAATGATGGCCATGATTGGTTTTATTATGATCTCAGCACAAGGTTTTGCCGCGGTCATGAAAGAAACCGGACACGTAGCCAGCTTAGTTAACAGTAGCGCCGCTATTTTTGATGGCAATAAACCGATGGCAGCGGCTGTTATTTTATTAGTCGGCTTATTCATAACGATGGGAATTGGCAGCTCGTTTTCAACGGTGCCTATTATTGCCACCTTGTTTGTGCCTTTATGTTTAGAATTAAACTTTTCCGTAATGGCAACCGCTGCACTAGTAGGAACAGCGGGTGCGCTCGGTGATGCAGGCTCCCCTGCCTCTGATTCTACATTAGGGCCAACATCTGGCCTTAATGCTGATGGTCAGCACGATCATATTTGGGATTCAGTGGTACCAACCTTCATTCACTTTAATTTACCGCTATTGGTATTCGGCTGGATAGCCGCCATGGTACTTTAATTTTTAAAAGGTGTGCTTTGTGCACGCCTTTTTATTTTGAAATTGACACCCTCCTTTTTTACCCATTATTCCAAACAAACATTTATGCTAAGTTTATAGTTTTAGCAAATATTGTATGATGTGTTCTTAATGGTTTTTAATATAAGCACCAAACTAGGTGCTTATATTAATTTACTATTTCGCGTTATAACTCAAAGCCATGTAGCATTTTATCGCATACTACCGGTGTTGGTCTGTGGTTATCATCCACGGCAACAAAGGTAAAACTACCCGTAATAGCAGAATGCTTATTATCTTTGTGCATGGTTTCTAAGAATATTTCCACATCCACTTTTAAACTCGTATTCCCTACATGCGACACTTTTGAGATTAATTCGGCAAATGAACCTGCCGGAATAGCCTCTTTAAAATCTACCCTATCAGATGAAATAGTCACTAATGGCTTACGGCAAAAACGGGTAGCTGCTATAAAAGCAACCTCATCCATCCACGCTAATGCATCACCACCAAATAGCGTATTGTGATGATTAGTACGCCCAGGAAATACCGCTTTTGTAACCGATGTGGTCGAATCTTTTATACGCTGCGCAATAATTGCTTCGCGCTCTACTTGAGTCATAATCTCTACTTTTTGTTTGCTAATGTGTCTTGCATCAATAATGCAGGGTCAAGGCGTTCACCTTGCCAATTAAATCGCCAATCTAAATGTGGGCCAGTTACACGGCCTGTCGCCCCTATTTCAGCCACTTTCATACCTTGTGTAATTTCATCCCCCACTTTTACATCTAGCTTGCTTAGATGAATGTAAGTCGAGGTAACACCGTGGCCATGATCTAAAATTAATGTACCACCTGAGTAATATAAATCTGGTTCAGCAAATACCACGGTACCGCTGATCGGCGCATACACAGGAGAGCCTGTTTTATTTGCTATGTCTAAACCAAAGTGTGGTCTGCGTGGTTCACCATTAAAGTAACGCTGGCTTCCATAAACACCTGAAATACGGCCCTCGGCAGGCCTGAGCACAGGCTGTAAAAAGTACTCTAGGTCAGAGTTAACAGCGCGCGCTTTTCTTACCGCGACCGCTTCACGGCTAATACGTTCACTGACCGCTTTTGGTGGCGATACATATTTTTTTGCAACACCGGTTATTTTATCGATGTTGTAGTCACGAAGGGTTATAACTAAATCTTGGCTGTGGCTTTTTCCACTTTTATCAACCCATGATAAAGTGTGGTTTGGTTTTGCATCACGACCAAAACCAAATACAAATAAGCCAGTATCAGATAGCTTTAATGGCTTACCATTTAAGCTAACCGATTTTACGTTCTTTAATTGCCCTGTAACCAAGCCGCCTTGAGTTAAATGCCCTTTTAGTTCAACTGCCAAAGCACTAAAACTAAATGATGCGATTAACGCTGACACTAATAAGGATTTAAGCATAACTAATTGACCCCTTACCAACGCCTTCATAAGCGGTAATTTTTACGTCTTTTTCTGGATGCTGCAGTTTTACTTGGCCGGCAATATACTCAGCAATACATTCTACTGTGGTATCTATTGGTAAAATGTCGCAACGCGATTCGCTAATAGCCATTTCAAAATATCCTTGCGTGGCCGTATATGCAAAACACACGTCATCCTCTTTGGCGATAATATGCTTTAATTCAGAGGCGCTGATTTGATCTTCGCTGGTAGCTAAGTAAATATCTTGCCATTTATCAGCCCACTGTTTTTGTAAACGAGGCATAGAGATACCGCCAAGGCTTATACCTATTTGTGAACGATGGCCATGAATAATACGCTGGCAATTACCATCATGCTTTTTAAGGCCATGGCTGTAGTGGTAGTAAAAACTTTGGTTGTGCTCAGGCTTTAATGCCAGTTCAATTTTTTCAATATTATCAGGAAGCTGTGGCAGTATTGTGGCAACTAAATACGCTGTAACCGACTCAATGGTTATCTTATCGGTATCTATCAGGCAAAAAGCTTGATGAGGCGCACTCATTGCAAGGTGCTTATTCTCACCAAATGTACAATCTAATGTTTTATGATCAGCAAATTCATTAATACTACCGTTTATGTTATTTGGAACAGCTAAACGGTGATCAATACACTCATCAATAATGCCTTTTATTTGCTTTTTAACTAAACCAAAGTCTAACACCATAGACTCTTCGTTTAGCTTGCCATGTAAAGTCAAATCAACAATCCAACTTTCGCCAACTGCACCGCGTTTATTGCATAAGTAAGAAAAATCAATCACAGTGAGTGAGTTAACAAAAAGGGTCATAAATTTCCTTTAAACTGATTAAAAGTCAGCCCTAATTATAATGATTTCTGTTAGTAATTGCGCGGTTTAATCATACTAAAATCAGTTGCATTGACTGATTGGCTATATTTAAACCATTTTTTAACTGCTCCGAGTTGTTTAGCGTACAAGTGTACGCTAGAGTACGGGGTAATTTCTAAGCAAAGATAAAGTGTTATGGAACCTAAAAATAGCTATACAAAAGAAGATTTGATCCTTTGTGGTCAAGGTGAAATGTTTGGTGAAGGCAATTGTCGTTTACCAAGTGACAACATGTTAATGATGGATCGTATCATCTCTATCACCGATGATGGTGGTGAGCACGGTAAAGGCCAAATTATTGCTGAGCTAGATATTGACCCTAGCCTTTGGTTTTTTGACTGTCATTTTAAAGGCGACCCCGTTATGCCAGGTTGTTTGGGTTTAGATGCCATGTGGCAACTAGTTGGCTTTTTCTTAGGCTGGTCTGGTGGCCCTGGTCTAGGCCGCGCATTAGGTGTAGGCGAAGTAAAATTTACTGGCCAAATCCTACCAACGGCAAAAAAAGTAACTTACCGTCTTGATATGAAACGCGTTATTAAACGTAAGTTGTTTATGGGTATGGCTGATGGCACTGTCGAAGTAGACGGCCGCGTTATATACGAAGCAAAAGATTTAAAAGTGGGCTTATTCCAAGACACTAGCGCGTTTTAATTTTAACGCACGCAACAAAAAAGCCTCTAACTAGAGGCTTTTTTGCTTAAATTCGTTGTTAGTTTATGTTTTATACATATTGCGATTTTCTATTGCCTCGCGCCAACCACCAAGCCACTCAGACTTAGGATCAACTTGTTGATAAGGGCAGTGCTCTTTTGAGCGACCAGCTAAACCAGCTTTAAAACCTTGAGAATGAGCTCTTTCTAAACGATCTCTTTTCTGTCTCTTCATCGGTAAAATCCTCACCTTTATATTTATATTTTTGTAGCATTAAGTTCATCTACATTTAATAAATAGCCAACAAAAATGTTTAATTCAAATACAAAATACAATTAATTTGTTTGACTTTAACTAAGCTGCTGATGCAATGATAAATTAATTTAAAAATAATTTTATTGCCCTCACTTAGTCAACCTTAACCTATTTAACTTTATTAAAATGTTCCGATACATCGGTTCAAAAACACTTAAGTGTCATATTTGTGACTAACAATATACTCTTAAGTTCCCAATTAATTTGTAATCGAAAAATGAACGGGATAGCTGTTTTAAAAACATTCCAAATAAAGGCTTGATTAATTAAAACCGATCGGTCTAATATAAAGCATGAACAAAACACCAGCAATTACAAATCGACGCGGGCGTCCACCCAAAATAGCCAGAGACAACGCAGATACAAAAGCGTTGCTCATTCGCGTGGGTTTAGAAACCTTAACCGAGTTTGGCTTTAGTGCCACAGGGCTAGACACCATATTAAAAAAAGCAAAAGTACCAAAAGGCTCCTTTTATCATTACTTTAAAAGTAAAGAAGCCTATGGCTTGGCGCTTGTTGATGCCTACGACGATTTTTTTATAAATAAACTTAAGTTTTACCTAGAGCAATCTGAAGTCCCCGCACTTGAGCGCATTGTTAATTTCACACAAAGCGCAATTGCTGGAATGCAAAAGTATGATTACAAACACGGGTGCTTGGTGGGTAACTTAAATCAAGAACTTAATCATTTAAGTGACGATTTTAAAACCCGTTTAATGCAAAGCTACATAGCTTGGCAACAACAATTAAAACGATGTTTAGATTTAGCCCAGCAGCAACAAACTATTAATCCACACATTAATACCGAACAAATGAGTGAATATTTTTGGGTGGGTTGGGAAGGCGCAGTAATGCGAGCTAAACTAACCCAATCAAGTAAGCCACTTACTTTATACACAGAAATGTTTTTACGCGCATTACTTAGGGTCTGTTGATCTTTCAAGGTTAAATTTGCAGCAGTCAGTTTGGTATTTAGGCAAGGCAGAGCCTATGTGGTGTGGTTATTCCCCATAAATAGGCGATAACGCAGCATCAATGCCAAACAGGCGCTGCCCTTTGGGTTCTGCCTAGGGGCGATTTACTCTTTGTTGCTCGGTTTTGACTTAGCCCACTAAGTTACAAACCTCGCGCCGCAATTAAACCGCCCCTAGTTTGAACAAATTTTAATCTACCAAGGTCATCAGACCCTTGTTAATGCATTTTTTACTATTGATTTAAAGACGATCGGTCTAAAAGGAAATCTAATGAGCAATTCTATCAAAGCTATTGTTATAGATAAGCAAGACGAGAACTACACTGCAGCCCTGAGCACTATAAACAGTGACGATCTGCCAAACGAAAATGTATTAATTGATGTGCTTTACAGTACCTTAAATTATAAAGATGGTTTAGCAATTACGGGTAAAGGCCCAGTTGTACGTAGCTTTCCTATGGTTCCGGGGATTGATTTAGTGGGAACAGTTACCAGCAGCGACAGTGCTGAATTTAAAAGTGGCGACAACGTTATATTAAATGGTTTTGGTGTTGGCGAAAAACACTGGGGTGGCTTATCTCAAAAAGCGGCACTGAGCAGTGATTGGTTAATTCCCCTACCCGCTAACTTATCACCTAAACAAGCTATGCAAATTGGTACTGCCGGTTATACGGCAATGCTCAGTGTTATTGCACTAGAAAAGCAAGGCGTTACTCCCGAGTCAGGTGAAATTTTAGTGACCGGTGCTAATGGTGGCGTAGGCAGTTTTGCTATTTATTTACTAAGCCAGCTAGGTTATCAAGTCACCGCTGCAACGGGTCGTATTGGGCAAGCTGACTATTTAAAATCATTAGGTGCAACAAACGTAATTGATAGAAATGAGTTTTCTAACCCAGGTAAACCTCTGCAAAAAGAACGCTTTGCTGCAGCTATTGATTCTGTGGGTAGTCACACACTTACAAATATTTGTGCTTCACTTAAATATGGGGGTGTCGTTACTGCTTGTGGTTTAGCACAAGGTATGGACTTACCGGCCTCTGTGGCACCGTTTATTTTACGTGGTATATCTTTAATGGGTATTGATAGCGTTATGCGCCCTAAAGCAGATCGTGTTGAAGCATGGGATCGTTTAGCTTCATTAGTTAATGCCGATTACTTGGATAAAATTTCAACTGAAATAAATCTTGATCAAGTCATTGAAAGCGCCGAGCAACTAATGCAAGGCCAAATTCGTGGTCGTGTAGTGGTTAATTGTCAAAGTTAAGCATTTTTGCTACTAAACTCTCGTTATTAAATTTATAATGTTCGCTGATTTTTTAATAACGAGAGAACACCTATGAGCAACCAAGAACTTTTCAGTAATAACCCACTGCAAGGCGTTAAATTAGAGCAAGTGGTTGAAGAACTGGTTGAACAATATGGGTGGGAACTCCTACATGCCTACTTACAACTCAACTGCTTTAAAAATAATCCTGATATTAAGTCTGCGGTTAAGTTTTTACGTAAAACCGAGTGGGCACAGCAAAAAGTAGATAATTTCTATTTGTACCGCCTTAAAAACTTACCACGCCCAGATGACGTGCAATACGAATTGCCACCCCGCGACCGTATTATCCCTGAAGGTGATAAGCCAGGTGAGCCATGCGAATTAAGCTTTTCTGATGCAAAACGTATTCAAGAAAAAAAAGCAGCAAAACAACGTGCGCGTACCCGTAAGCAACGTTCAAATTCAAGTAACCCGTGGGGTAACTAATACGTATTTTAGGCAAGAGTTAACATTAAACGTTAGCTCTTGCGTTACTGCAAACTGTAGTAATTAATAACCGCGGTATTTCCAAAAGTCGTCTTCAGTTTTAGTTTTTTCATTAATAAGATTAAATGTTTTATCCGCAATGACTTTCCCCGCTAAAGATAGGGTCATACGCCAGTCACCTATTTTATCCTCAATAGGCTCCCATACCGTATCGCCTAAATAAAACGACCAGTCGTTATCTTTAACATATACAGTGCCCTCAAAAGGCAGCATCACTTCGCCATTGGTATCTATAATACCTGGGTGGTAAATACAGAAATGTAGTTTTTCGCCTTTGGCTTTTTTAATATTAACTATCAGACCAAATTCTACATCAAGTTCTGCTTTGACTTGCGTAGTGAATTGAGTAATTTGCGGTAATGATTTACTGTCTTTGTCCCAGTGACTATATATGCCGAAACTTTGTAATGTAATTTGTGGTTTAGATTTTGCCATTGAACTTTCTATTTTTGTACTTTCAATTTTTAAACCACCAGCTTAAGCGAGCGGTTTATTAATTAAGTAGTTGCTTTGGATTTTTAGGGTAATAATTGCTGGGTTGTTGTTCACATAAACTAAATTCACGAGTATTTTTATAAGGTAACTTCATAAAGCCAGCCACCCCCACGTCGGTAATATTTACCGCGTATTGCATAAGCTTATTTAGTAAACGTTTAAATTCTACTTCTTTGCTGGCATCAAGTAATCTGTAGTAATGGTGAATTTTCATCCTATCTGGCAACGCTTCAAAAATGATACAGCCGGTATGATGTATCTGATTTAGCTCAAATACACATTTAATGACTTTTTTAGGCAGTTGCAGTTGCTCATCGGGGTCTTTACCATCTTCAAAATATGAATGCGGACGCGTCACATCGCTGGCTTTTACATTAACCACTTCATAATCAAGCTCTGGTAATTGATTAAATTTAAACGCACCGGTGCCATCACGTTCTAACTGAATTGTTTTGCGGGCATCAAATAAACAACACTTAAATAAGCCTTTTTGACTAATAGCCTGGGCAAGCATCACCGTGTTATTAACCGCATCAGTAAACGCGGTTGCGAGGGTCTCGTCATGCATAATGAGTGACGATTCAACATACAAAGATTCATCTTTCCAATGAAAGCTGAGCCCTCCTACTACAGGATATTTAGCTAAACGGCTAATAGAGGCTAAAAACGCTTTTTCAGTATCCCCTGTATCAAATAAAAACTCTTTATAATACCTATCTAACTGAGCATCGTTTACATCGAGTAATTGCTGTTTATGGTCGGCTTGGCGTAAAAATTGTTTTCTAGAGCTATAAACTACGGTTTCGGGTTCGGGGTCTTGGCTAAACCAAAAAGGAATTGCCGCTTTAGTTTCAGCCTTTGGTAGTTGTGGTAAATACGCTTTTGCCATGGTTTCTATGTTACGCATAAAATAGTCACCCGCTTTGTCTCTAACCAACCGTTCTTTTGAAAGCATGCCATCAATAACGTTTGCCAGCTCCTTAGGTAACATTAAACTACTGGCCGGTATAGCCTGAGCACCAAATCGGCAAGACTGCGCTGAGGCAAGTGCATATAGCGTTGATGCAACCCCCTGCTCATCAAAACGAGGAGATGACTTTTCACCCGACATTTGCGCATCACCTATAAAATAAACATCACCCATTCGTGCGTTAGTGGTACTTAAATCGCCGGACATTAAATCCATAAAATTACTGGCAATTGGGTTTCCCTGTTCATCTACTTGGGCATATACTGAACTCCCCCAGTCAACCAATGAAAGCTGCTTTTCATTTTCATCCCACACCAAGTTAGAAGGTTTAATATCACCATGTACAATAGGCTGCGGGCTTAAACCATTTTTATGACGACGTAAATCAAGTAACACATTTCTTAATTTAACCGCTAAGCTCATTATTTTTGCGGCTGGTAAGCGCCCTTGCTTTAGTGACACTTTTTCAAGGTCTTCACCAATGGCGCGCGCCATCATCAAAATACCTTGCTTTTTTATTCGCTCAAAGCCATAAAATGTTGGCACTAAGGGATTTTTGATTTGCGAAAGCATATATGCTTCATCTTCAAGGCGATCACGTACACTTTGCGCGAGCGTAATTCTAGAAAACTTAAACACCCAAGGCAGGCCATGTTCATCATCCCCTGCAAATACAAACCCAAATGCCCCTGAGCCAATCATTTCTACCTTTTTATACCCAAGCAAAGTGAGCTGTTTAATACAAATATTAAGCCATTGGCGGTGTTTTTTTGCATCACGGTGTGACAGCAAATAAACAGACTGCTCTTCGTTAATATAAAAATTACGAATTTCTTTAGCTTTCAATGTATGTACTCTAAGTTATTTAAAATAAGTATTGTCTTGTTAAATAGTAACGTGCAGATTGGTTTAATTAAACCTTCAAAATAACAATACATTGATAAACTTCATAAGCTGTTAAATTATTTTTAAGTAATGATTTAGACATATATCGCTGTAATTTGCGCATTCACCGTATCCTACTTAACCCCAGTAGGCCAAATAAGGTAAAACACACCTTTATATTATTCTTAGGTTAAAAAATGAAACGTATTATAAAAGCCTCTTCAATCGCGCTTGCTCTGAGTATGTGCATGAATGCCCAAGCCGCAGACTTTAATTTTTCTTCTAAAGTAGACAACAACGCAAATACCCTCGTTGTATTTTACAGCCAAGATGGTAAAAACAGCCAATTTAAATCGCTCAATAAGCAGTTAGATGGGCAGCTACAGCGTGTTATTGATATAGAAAACTTTACAGGCGATTACGCCAAAGTGGCACAACTTATTGCGCCAAGTAAAAGTAACTACAGCCGCGTTTTAATTGTAGGTACAGGTATAAGTAAGGAGTTTGATAAAGCTAAAGCAGCAAAGTTAGGCGGCAATATTCACGCTAAATTAATTGCCGCTAAAGTAGATACAGCCAGTGTAGCTTTTGACGATGTAATCGGTGTAAGTAACAATGCATTACTTGCTGCTAACTTTGCCCATGGCGCCAACTTACGTGATCACCGTTTTGAAAAGTATAAACAAAATCCAAATACCCAAACAGTGAGTTATACATTTGATGTAACTAACACTAAACAAACTAAAGCAAACTATAAACAATTAGAAAGCATTCAGGCTGGCGTATTCTTAGCAAGAGACTTAACGACTGAAGTAGCCACAGAAATGACCCCTATTGAGTTTGTTAATGCCGCAAAAGAATTAACATCGCTTGGCATAAAAATTACTGTTCTTGAACCAGAACAAATCAAAAAATTAGGCATGGGCGCACTAGAAGCTGTGGGCAGAGGAAGTAAGCAAGGCTCTAGACTACTCATTGCACATTATGAAGGCTCAAGTGATGCGCCAATAGCTTTAGTCGGAAAAGGAATCACATTTGATTCGGGTGGTTACAGTATAAAAACCGGCTCTTCAATTGCTCGAATGAAATCTGACATGGCTGGGGCAGCCGCCGTACTTGGTACCATAAAAGCAATGGCCCTAACAAAAGCAGACAAGAATGTAGTTGGCGTAATGGCAATGGCTGCCAACATGGTATCTGAATTTTCTGTTGCACCAGGTGATGTATTACGCACTGCAGAAGGGTTAAGTGTAGAAGTAGTTAATACAGATGCCGAAGGCCGCTTAGTATTAAGTGATGCTATGTGGTATGCGCGTGAATATTATAAACCAGAGATCATGGTTGATATAGCCACACTCACAGGGGCAAAAGTACGTGCCTTAGGGAACGAGTATGCTGCAATTATCTCAGACGATGACACGCTTGTAACGCAGTTAACCTATGCTGGTAAACAAGTAAACGAAAACCTATGGCGTTTACCATTAGGCTATAAAGACACTTTAAAGTCTGATATTGCCGATTTAAGTAATGTCGGTTCAAGCGGTCCGGGTGCAACAACAGCTGCAAGCTTTTTAGAAAGCTTTGCAGGAGACACACGATGGGTTCATATTGACATGGCTGGCAACGCATTAATAACTCAAGGTAAAGATGAGTTATCACCTGGCGGAACTGGCTTTGGTGTACGTTTATTTAGTGAATGGCTTTTAGCTAACTAACTTTTTAATAGTTATCAATAGCGCCAAAGTAGGTTTACTACTTTGGCGCTTTTTGTATGTAAAGCAGTTTAATAGAGCTCAATACATCACTATTAATAAATCCTTAAAAGTGTGTTTATTATTTGATTTTGTTTGATTTATAGTCAAAGATAGAAGGAACAATTAGTAACGAGGTCAAAGGAATGAAAATAACCTACCTGCTCTATAGCATTTTTTATTTAAGCATTTGTTTTCTTTTCTATTTTGAACAGCTCTCCACCATTGCTGCAGCTATTATAGTGCTGTTATCTGCAATTTTTTATATAAAACCAGCAAAACCTGAATCAGCAAATAATAATGCATCATTAGGTGCCGTGCAGTCGTTCAATAACAAAATTGCACAAAACATTACCAAAGCCACCTCAAAAAATGCCATGGGCGCAGCTGAAGTATCATTTTATGTTGATAGCTTATCTAAAGAAATAGACGCTTGTTATAACGAGAGTGAAACTGTCGGGCGTGCCACACACGAGCTTTCACAAAGTAGTACTGAACTCAGTGACAACATGACCACTATTAATCAAGCAATGGTACAAACAGCGCAAGCCTCAAGCTCTGCCGATAGCCGCTTACAAACGGCCACCAGCCAAATTGATTCGTTATCAGGCTCTATAGATAAAGTGGCCCAGCAATTAGATTTATTATTAAAAAGTGCCAGTGATATACAAAGCATTACCCAAGTTATTCAAAACATTGCAGAGCAAACCAACCTACTTGCTTTAAATGCTGCCATAGAGGCCGCTCGCGCAGGTGAGCAAGGTCGTGGTTTTGCGGTTGTTGCCGACGAAGTGCGTAACCTTGCAAATAAAACCAATGAAGCAACCAAACAAATTGCTGACATGCTCACAGACATTAACGCCAACAGTATAAAAACCAATGAAGATATGAAGCAGGTTTCACAGCAAAGTATTTCTGTAAAATCAGAGCTAGAAAACGTGACTCAATCCTTTTTAACGATTAACCAAGATATTGGTGCCTCATCTACCGCGCTTGATAGTATGCATCAGTCTGTTTCGGCATTTCAGCACGCAACCACCCAAATAAATAGTTCAGTCACTAGCATCAGTAGTTTACTAGGCGAAGTTACTAAAAAAAGCAGTACAATTTCTCAGCAAGCGTCTTCTTTATCGCTGGGATCAGAATCAATATTTAGAGAGCTTGAAAACATAGAGTATGACGCATTCTTTAAACCAATCCTGATATCGGCTAAACAAGCCAGTAAAGCAATTGGCGAATGTTTTGAGGGTTGGATCCAAAGCGGAAAAATAACCCAGCAACAACTTTTTTCGCAAAACTATAAACCCATCGAAAATACCAATCCAACCAAGTACACAACCGATTACGATAAACTGACAGATCAATCATTGCCCGCTATTCAAGAACCAATACTGGAAAATAAAGACATTATTTTTGCAGGAGCCGTTGATACAAAGGGCTACTTTCCTACTCATAACAAACGCTTTAGCCAAACCCTAACCGGCAACTTTGAAAAAGATTTAGTAAACAACCGCACTAAACGTATTTTTAATGACCCGACAGGAATTCGCTGTGGTAGCCACACCGAAAGCTTTTTATTACAAACCTATAAACGTGATACCGGTGAAATACTGCATGACCTCTCGGTGCCAATTTATGTAAACGGTAAACATTGGGGCGGGTTTAGAATAGGGTTTAAGAGTACTAAACATTAAAAAAGGGAGACTGTGTCTCCCCTTTTACTGTTAACTTTTTTACTATTTAGGCAAACGCATTCGCGATAGCGTATTATCAGCCAAAATGTAATGATGAAATAATGCAGCCGCCGCATGTAAGCCTATTACGTAATAACCCACTTCGCCCGCAGTTTCGTGTATTTCTTTAATGGTTTTATCGAGCTCTTTGTTTTCACTTGCCAATGGAGGCAGCTCTAAACCAAAAAATGGCACAGGTTTACCTGCCATACTTAATATTAACTAACCCGCAATTGGCATAGCAAACATAAACACATACAGCGCAAGGTGTACAAATTTAGCTAACTTATCTTGCCACTTTGCAGGCTCAGGGTGTATGGCTGGTACCGAGCCGCCCACTATACGGGCAACTATCCTCACGCTGATTAAAGCTATCACCGATAAACCCAACATAAAATGCCACATTTTAAAGGCATCACGGGTTTCAGTGCCTTTATCAAATAATTCACGTAACTCTATACTGCCGTAAACAGTGACTATTAAATAAACATAAGCCAGTGCAAGGCTATAGAGAGTGTATTGTAATGAGTCGTTGTGTTTTTAAAATTCATAAGGCCTCTTTTAGTGAACAAACGCATCGAGTAAAGTGCTTACTTATGCGTATGAGTACATGTTTAAAGGTTAACCCTTAATCACTCACTCTTTAATGATATGAAACATAAAATGAGTTACTAAGTCAGATGAATAGTTTAATGATTCTGGAATTTAAGATTAGTTACAATAACTGAGCAAACTTAAAATAACCTTAAATAGTAGGCAAAAAAAACGGCAACCTTAAGTTACCGTTTTAAACAATTAACGTGTTTTAAAAGTAATAAACAGCAGCAATTGAAAGAACATCAAGGTCGTCAGAGTTTGAATAACCAATGCTTGCAGCAAACTGCTCGGTAAAATTATATACCGCAGCAACGTTAAGCGCAGTTTCTGATGAATCATCTATATTGATGTATTTTATAGCGCCTTTTAGTTCAATATCAGCTGTAACCATTGAACGAACACCTGCTTCAAGGCCATAACCGTTGTCACCAGTAGATAAGCTATTACCTAAATACGAAGATTCAAGTTCTATATCTTCATAAGAAACAATACCAAAAAAATCAGTATTTTGTGTTAACTCATAACGATAACCAAAGCCGATTGATAACATGTCTAAATCTAAATCGACTTTTTCCGATTCATAAATAGTTATATCATCCGAAGAATTTGAATAACTGCCAGTAACAAAGAAATCATCTGAAATTAGTTTAGATGCCGACAAACCAAAGCCTGAAAAAGTTTCGCCATCTAAATCCACTGATTGGTAACTAATAGCAGCACTATCCCAACGTGGTGACTCTTCAGCCTGAGCTAATCCAGAACAAACTAACAACGTTGAAATAATAAGTGTTTTTTTCATTTTTTCTATATCCTTGATTTGAGTCTTAGAGTAATCTTTCCAGACTCATAAGATGAAATTTGTATTTTTTATTTAAATTTAACGAACGCGTAATGATTCGTACCTAATTATCACACATTTTGCTTTGCTATTGTATTAATTTACAAACTACTATTTGTAAAACATTACCCTATAGTTTTTTTATGATGGGTATATTTATTTAGTGGGATAAAACTAGACAGCCACTTTATTATAACAAACATAACTGTGCTACTAAATTTGCCATAAAGGTTCTGGATTAATCTTTTTTTGCTGAGTCACTTTTATTTTGTCCCCTAAATTTGAGTATTAATAAAATAATTGAGCAAGCTTAAGATAACCTTAAGTAATAGGCATAAAAAAACGGTAACCTAAAGTAATTGAAGTTACCGTTTTAAAAGTTAAATCTCAGCATAAAAATGCTTGCTTTATGCAGATAAATTACATATTTGATTGATTAGGATTTATGCTAGTAATTTTTCGCAGTTACTCATATTTGCTCGCTGCTTCCTTCCTAGATTTTCACAATAGCTTTCATGTGAAGAAGGCCTACCGACTGCACCATGCAACACACGCGTAGATTGTGTCGTCAATTTCAGTCAGTTCTCAGGGCTAATATTGACTCGCTCTAGTAAAGGAAGGTATATATTGTCAATGTGACTCCGCTTGTCTTCTCTTATAATACGGCCTGTTAATTCAACGAGTTCAAGGTAGGATTTAAGTTCAAAAGGTAGGATTTAAGCTCAAAAGGTAGGCCTTTTGGCATGATTTAGCGTGGTAAGCCTGCAAAACGTAATAAACTTTTAGGGTGCTTGCCTGTTGCTGAACTTTCTAATCGCTTTTTCACACTGGTATGATTTGATTCTTCGTGAAACCAATGGGTGACCCCTGTAGTTCTCTATACCCAGTTCTTTTGCCCTGCTGTGCATGGAGCACAATGACGATGTTTCCAGCATTCGGATTAGGGCTCTCCTGATACATTCTATCTCGCCAAGCCTGCAAATCGCCGGAGGTAGCACCGCTAGGATCTGAAACCCAACTCCCGTCATCTCTCACAATTTTTGCCATTCCGTACCTCTAAGATGATGATATTGGCGTAGTAGCTTTCGTTATAACGCTTTGCTAATGGGCAGCCGAAACGCAGTGTAGGCTGTCCCGTGGAGGCCACACTGTTTGTGGCCGGAACGAAATTTAGCAACTTGTTATACGTTTTTGCATTTACTTTCTTCATGGCTGCCACTTAACTTTAATTGGATGTCTTTAACCAAAGGCTTTGCATTAGCAAGTGCAACATAAACCTCAGCAACCATCATTGGGCCAGCACAATAATCAACGTCTAACGTTACCAGTGAAAATTTTAGTTGTTTCAGCTTGCTCTCTAGTTCTGCTGAGTTCAGCTCTTCATCCGAGCTGTTGATTGAATAGCTGGTTTCCTTTACAAAAATTGTGACCGACTCATCGGCAAGCACTTTGCCACTAATTGCCAAAAGAAATACTAAAACCAGAATGTAACGCATGAATCCCTCCAAAACGTATAGCGCTCAAAGCAGGCGTACGTTTACGCATCGCCCTGCCTTTGCTTGTTAAGTTTTGTGCCCGAACGAAGCCCAAAACCTAGCCATGTTGTTAAAATATGTAGGGCAAGAAAGACCCCAACACCAAAAGTGAGACTAAAAATAAAACTAGCTGCGACGCTAGCTAAACCAAAGACGACAAGATTTTGTGTCCAGCCTATTTTTACATCTCTTTCGTTTAAGTCACACCAATCCCACCAAAGGACATTCCACCACAAACTTGATGCGGCGATATACTCCAATAACCATCGATAAAGCCCTGTAACGCCTCTTAGCTTTAGCTCGGATTCTAAACCTTGAATGTACTCGTCATCGTGTTGCGTATCTAAGTAACGCTCACCAATGATTGAAAAAGTGCTTCTGTTCATGATGAAAACTTAACGCCGTCGCCGTGCCTGGCCTTGTTAACTGCTGGGTATCGGCAGTGTATTTGATATGTGCAAAACATCTGCTAGCCAAGAGCCCTGTTCTTGGGTTGATAAATACGCAGATCCGTTTTGCCCTCTAAGCTCCAATACTTGGTGCGACTCATCATGATAGATGAAATCTATTTTAGAGCCAATCAGGCCTTTCCACATATCCCATTCTGAAACGTCAATGACATGATCTGGCTCGTTCATGTTGAATCGATGATCTTGGCTGCCAACCGAGTATTGAACAGGCTCATTGCACCAGGAGAAGTATCGCCTCTCTCCACCATCAAATTCCAAAAATATTTCGCGGTCTATTTCATGCCAATCTGGCTGGTCATGTAGAGAAGCCAGATCTATTTCGTATAGTTCATATATGACGCGTTTCAATTTCATAGGCAGTTAACGAGGCTGTAGAATAGCTCGTTTTTAATTTATTTTTATTGATGCATTAACCATAGCCGAGTTCCTATTTTGGTTCAATCAGTTATCGCTAGTTTACTTAAAATAGAAAAAGAGAATGTACGATTGTTTTAATGGCTGTTTTAGAGGGAATTACAGGTGCTTAAGTCGCTATATTTCGGCTTAAAAGGGCTCCCCTTTTTTAATGCAGCCTGTTTTGCAGCTTTTCTATGTTATGAACAAGGCAGTACAGTTGCCATTGCGCATTCACTTTCGTTTGTCCTCGCAAGGTCAGTTTGTTCATGCCTTTGTTTACCGTAATATTGCCGAACACCGGCTCTATACAGCCAAGTCGTTTGCTGTACTGCCGTCGCCCCATCGGGCTGTCTATTTTGGCCTTCATTTTGTCGATATAGCTTAGCTGTTTACGCGATTCATCATTTTTGCATATTCTCCCCAGCTTTGATCACCCAGTGGCATTAACTTTGATCGCTTATTCTCATTAAGCTTTGATCACGAAAATTACTCGATAATGATCACTTTTGTGCTCTTAATAATTTTGCCGATCAAAGCTTAATGCCACTCGTCACCGAGTTCACGTTTTATCATTTTTGTAGGTATGTTAAACCGTTATCTAAATCATTTGATGAGGATAACAATAATGTCAACAAGACCTATATCTATGAGTAAATTACATGCTATTTTACGGCTGAAATATTCAGCAAAATTATCCCATCGAAAGATTGCCAGAAGCTTAAATATTTCACCTGGCACTGTGGCTAATTACGTTAAAAAGGCCAATGAGTTAGGCTTAAACCAATGGCCGTTACCTGAAGATAAACAACACGGTACGTTTCTTAATACAAAAATCAGGGACTTCTCACCCCGTCAAAAAAGATACCCAACACCTGACTGGCTCACCATCAATAAGGATTTAAAGCAGCACAAACATTTGACGTTGCAGTTAGTATTCGATGAATTGCGTGAGAAAGTCGGTGAGCCATATTACAGTTATAGCCACTTTTGCCGAGCCTATCGGGAATGGGTGGGCAAACAACGATTGTCGATGCGTCAGCATCATAAAGGCGGTGAAAAGCTGTTTGTGGATTATTGTGGGCCCACGCTGACCATCACGTGCCCTACAACACAGGAGACACGCACTGCTCAAGTGTTTGTTGCCGTGCTCGGCGCATCAAATTATACCTATGCTGAGGCAACGTATAGCCAGCAACTTGAAGATTGGGTGATGAGTCATGCCCGTTGCTTTACGTTTTTAGGCGGTGTGCCTGAGCTTGTTATTCCCGACAACTTAAAAAGCGCCGTTAGTAAACCCTGTCGCTACGAGCCTGATTTAAATCCGACGTACCACCAGTTAGCCGAGTACTTTAACGTGGCTGTCATTCCGGCTAGACCTTATAAACCCAAAGATAAATCGAAGGCTGAAGTCGGTGTACAAATTGTTGAGCGTTGGATCATGGCACGCTTGCGTAACCAAACCTTCTACAGCTTAGCGCACCTAAATCAAGAAATAGCAAAGCTACTTGATGTAATGAACAATAAGGTGATGAAGCAATATCAACAGTCACGTAAACAGCTCTTTGATATAGTGGATAAAAGCGCATTAAAGCCATTGCCTGAAAAGCCCTATCACTATACACAAATCAAAACGGTGCGAGTACACATTGATTATCATGTTGAAATAGAGAAACATTATTACAGTGTGCCGTATCAGTGGGTTAAGAAACAATTACGCGCACACATAACCAATCAGCTAGTACAGCTTTATCATGACGATACCTTAATCGCACAGCATCCGCGTTCACATCGTTTAGGTGGGCATACAACACAGTCTCATCATATGCCTCTGGCGCATCAAAAACAGCATGAGCAGTCACCGATAAATTTACGCTCATGGGCATTAAGTATCGGGGAGTATACCCATCAAGTTATTGAGTTACAGCTTAGTGGACGGCGTCACCCCGAGCACGCTTATCGCGCCTGTTTAGGGGTGTTAAGTTTAGCTAAAATCTATTCAAAAGAGCGGCTTGAGCAGGCCTGTTATCGCGCAATCGTGATGAATACGACAACACTCAAATCAATTAAGCAGATGCTGAAAAAAGGATTAGATCAACAACCGTTACCCACACAGCAAACAGAGCCAGAAAAGCCAGTTACACATAGCAACATACGTGGCACAGATTATTACCATTAAGGAAACGAATCATGATAGACACCATTAACCAACAACTTCAACTACTTAAGTTATCGGGTATAAAGCAGGCACTCAAGCAGCAGCTTGAACAGCCTAACTTATATCAAGAACAAAGCTTTATAGAGCGCGTTAGTTTATTGCTAACACATGAAATTGACACGCGTGAGCAAAGGAAAATCGACCGGCTCGTGCGACACGCTAAATTCCGCTTACCGGCTCAGTTAAATCAACTGATTTACTCGCCGACACGTAATATCGAAAAAGCACAGATACGCAACTTAAGCCAAAATAGCTGGCTGAACTTACACCAAAATATCTTAATCACTGGGGCAACAGGCTGTGGCAAAACATACCTTGCATGTGCTTTAGGGCATGAGCACTGCCTACAAGGAAAAAGTGTTTACTATGTTCGATTAAAAGAACTACTTGAAAGCCTGTTTCTAGCACAAGCAGATGGTAGTTACCGAAAATTACTAGCGAAGTTAATAAAGTATGATCTACTGATCTTAGACGATTGGGGGCTTGAACCACTGAGTGCACAGCAACGAGGTGACTTACTCGAATTAATCGATTCACGGTATGGGTATAAATCACACATAATAATAAGTCAGCTCCCGCAGGAAAACTGGCATGAGATGATAGGAGAATCAACCCATGCTGACGCCATTTTAGATAGGCTAATTCATGGTTCGATTAAGTTGAACTTAAAAGGAGAATCGATACGAAAACAGTTAAATAAATTGACTGATGATGATCAGTTAAGCTAATTTAAAAACGGCTCTACAAAATGATAAATCAGGTGATCAAAGCTGATGAGAATCGGTGATCAAAGTCATGAGAATACGCAGCGTAAACCTCGCACCAAAGTACGCAGTTTAATGAAATTGGGTGTTAGCGAGCGACTGGCCATAGCATGCGGTATCACCAGTAAAGGCCCTTGTAGAAGCTCAAAAACAAAAGGAATTAACATTGCGCTAGGCAATAACTACTTAGCTTCACAAGGTTTAGTGTCTTTGAGAGATATTTGGATCAATATTCATTACGGGAGATGAACCGCCCATTGCGGACCCGCATGATGGGTGGTGTGGGGGCTGGAGGTTAGAGACCTCCGGCTACCCGATTATGTTCCAGTTCTTTCTCAACTGCTTGTTTAACTTTTGGATCTTTAAGAATTTCCTTGTAACCATCAAGCATTAGGTCGACTTTATTCTGAGGTATTTGCTCGGAGTCCGGCTTAGAGTAGAATTTCATGGCTGCTTGAAACCTAGTCATTGAAATTTCCATTATTGTAGAAATCAGCTCGCTGTTCTCATAAATTGTTGAGACATCAAAACAACCTTTGAGCTTCGTTTTAGCTTTACCATCTTCACCTATATATTCATCTAAGCTCGTTGTCCAACTAGACCAGTCGATGTCTTGATCTGGGAAGTTATGCTTCAAGTTTTCAAACAACTGTGACGCAAACACATTTTTTAGCACAAATCTGCCCGTATCTTTATCAATACGATTCATTTCATAAGAAAGACATGAAGCTAGTGGTGCTGGTTCTTGGGCGTTGCTGAAACTAGCCAGAAAAAGCAAGCCGACTAAGATTGTTCGCACATTACCTCCTTGGAACATAACGCCCAAATTTAGCGCGGAAAGCCGCGCAGCGGGTTTACGTCGCAGCCAGCGTTTTTTGCTGGCGATAATATTTATTTGTTATGCCGTGATGCTGAATCTAACAAAGCTGAGATAAAATACTCGGGATTATCAACACCAATGAAAATTGAATTAACCGAACCCAACGGCTCTGAAAGTTCAATTCTGATATTAGGATTACCTGAGTAATTGTAACGCTTTACAAATTTCGTGCGATGAACAAACTCGTTATTTCTTTCAATTTTAGCAATGTTCTCTAACGGTATTACCAAAGGTTGATAAAGTCCATAACGAACAAATAACTTATTACAAACTAAAGAAATTGGCCTTCTCGAAAGTGCCCGATACTCTGCAATAAAAAATACCAAACTAAAAATCGTGAGTAATGTGACAATATTTGCGGCAAGTGGTGACCAGATAAAGTGCAACACCAGGTGCATAATTGGCATTTCAAACGCAATGAGGAAGATGAAACCTAGCAAGTTACTTTTTGCGCCATCTTTCTGATGATAGGTAAAGTGTTGCTCACCTCTGAAATGTTCTGGTTTGATGCGGTTTGCAAAAAATGCAAATGTCCACATCCTCGTTTCGAAAGTCAATAAAGACGCAACAGGACTTTCACCCAAGTATTTTTTTATTGGCTTTTCTATCGAAAGATCGGGATCTTCACTCTTACCGATGGCTGCTTTAATCGCAAGATACACTGTTAAAATTGCAACAAGTTCAAACAACAGAATAACAGCCAAGACAAAATAGCGACCATTTTCAAGATAATGCCAGATCAGTTTACTTTGCTCAGGAATAATGTAACTACCGATCAGAACAGCTAAGCAGCTCAAAACAACAGCTTTTAACAAGCCTTCTTTTTTGTCTTTAGCACAGAAGAAGCAGATTATCGGTAGTACTATTAATGCATCCAAAAGAAACAGCCATTCAAAATTCGCGCTGCCATAATCATTTAGCTTGCTGTTAGATTGGTAATAGAAACCCCACCATATCGAAATACAGACAAGAAATAAAAACGGAAGTTTTGAACTTATCGAATCCTTCATTGATATCTCCAAACGGCATAACGCCACAAATAAACGACTTAAAATAGTTGGCTAAAATTTGTGAGGTACGAACAAAGCCAACTGTTTTTTGTCCGCTCTTTTAATTTGTTTTGTTAGGTTTACGATAACATACAGAAAACCAGAACACTGTTGTTAAAGTAACACCAAAAACTGCATAAGTTATTATTGATTCAATAATTAACCTACCCGTTGCGTCCATAAAAGAAGGTATAAATACAAATATAATAGAAGGAACAAGACCGACCATTAAATAATAATGTAAACCAACTAGCTCACTACGGCTTAACCAAAGGTGTATAGGCAGCATATAAAAGACTAACGCAGATGCACTTACTAAACCACCTAATACTGAAGCGTAAAGCAAGTGAGAAAAAAGCACATTAAAGTCTGCTAAATACCACAAATATGCAAAAGACAATCCCCAACCTGTAAGGATTGCATTTCTTAATCCTTTGATAACTAAATTCAAACTAGTAAACCTAACGCCCCGCTCACCCGCACATACTGCGGAGGGCGTTTTTGTGTAAAGTGGCGCGCAGCGACACACAAAAACGAGCGTAGCAGTATGTGTCGGTGTGCAGCGGTTTGTTATACGATTTTACTGCCACGGTAAATTCATATTGTCTTTTTTGTAATCTTCTAGAACCAAAATATTTCGTGTTCGCAGAACAATACCTTTTATACAAGACCTATAAGACTTTTCATCTGGGAGAAGGGCAAGCAGTTCAATTGCTCGGTACCTAACTGCCTTTTCCCAAGTATACTCGTAGTCGCTGTTTTCAATGATTTGAAAGTGTTCCTTTGCTCCCTCATAGTCTCCAACAAAACTCTTGAAAACCCCGCTGTAGTATTCTTCCCATATCCACCTTTGTAATGGTCTAATGAAATTGGAGAGGTTTATAGCGTAAAATAAGCTAAACCGAAAAGGTATCAACATGACCAGAAAATCAAAAGTTACACTCAGTGCACAGCAAAAACTTGAATATGCCAAATTAATGGTAGAAGAAGGCTATACCAATAAGCAAATTGAAGAAATCTCTGGCGCAGGAAAGTCAGCAGTATCACGTTGGAAGCAACAATATTTATCTGAGCTAGATGGTAAAAGCCCGGAGAATGTTCAAGCACTCACACCTGAGCAGCAACGTATCCAGTCGCTAGAGAAGCAGCTACAGCGGGCTTTAAGGGATAATGAAATATTAAAAAAGCCACCGCTTTCTTCATTCGCGACAATCAAAACTTAAAGTAATAAAAGAATTGAAGAAAGCAAACGTAGATTACACTATCACTGAATTGTGTCGTATTTTAGAGGTCAGTATGAGTAGTTATTACTATGAGCCTGTCAAACCTGATGAGCAAGAGCAGGTGCTTTTAGATGTAATTGAATCGATAGTTGAGGACTCTGGTAATACGTATGGCAGGCGTAGAATGCACGCTGAACTGAATGCGCGTGACCACACAATAGGGGTATATAAAACGGCCGCACTGATGAAGAAGCTGAATATACAAGCCATTGTGCCGAAGAAAAACATTATTACCCCAATTCAGGTGATGAGCATCACTATGCACAAAACCTTTAAAACGACAATTCAACCCCGATACACATAACACACATTGGGTCGGTGATATTACTTACATAAGGAACCAGCAAGGATGGAGTTATTTGGCTTGCGTATTAGATTTATCAACGAAGGAAATAGTAGGTTATGCTTTATCAAAAAGCCCTAATGCTGAACTGGCTAAAACAGCATTAAATAATGCAATTAAGCGCCAACAGCCGGTTCTTAGTCAACTGATGTTTCATTCAGATCAAGGCTGTCAGTATTCAGCGGCCTCGTTTAGAGAGCGGTTATCACAACTGACTATAACGCAAAGTATGAGTCGCCGAGGTAATTGTTGGGATAATGCTGTTATGGAACGTTTTTTTAGAAGTTTAAAAACAGAGCGTTTAAATGGTCTTTCATTTATAAATCATAATTCAGTGATAAGTGAAGTAGATAATTACATTCAGTTTTATAATTACAAACGTAGGCATTCAGCGCTTGATTATATGACACCGCATCAGAAATATAATGAATTAAAAAATGCCGCTTAGAATCTCTCCTAAATTAGTTGACCATTACACTTCTATCTTCATTAGAATACCAATCAATAAAAGCATCGATGGTTGAATACTTCTCAAGCAAATTTTTGGAAAGGATTGCCGCTTCGTTAGCCATAGCCTCGACTTTTTCATCGAAGTCCAAATCACCTTCTGCGCTCGCAAATCCATTGAGTCGATTGGGCACATGAAATGACCATCCAGCGCTTTCATATAGAAAATGGGTAACCGAAACATTCACATAAGTGCCCCTGGAAAAGGAGCTCGGTTGGAATTCAACGACAATAGCCCACCAACCGTTATCTTTGTACCAGATTCTCGATTTTCCTGATCGTATAAAACCGAGCGGCTTTAAGGTCTGCTTTGCTTTTTGTGCAATTAGCTTATTGTGATCCATATCGATTTACGTATAACATTTTATTCAAAGGCTCTAAACCCGCAAGTTGCAGACAAAAATCCTTTTAGTTTTTTAATACTTTAAGTTTAACTCTGTATCTAAATGTTAATCAAGGGATTTATATTTGTTGTTTTTTTGTTGTTGTAAAATACAAGAAATAATCCCGCGAGTTGTTGAAAAAAAACTAAATACAACTACTGCTTATGTATACAGTAATAAATGGAGCAGATTATGGCTTCTGTATTTTTAGAATCCATCCGTGACTTTATGATAACGCGTCGTTATGCCAAGCGTACTATAGACACTTATCAATATTGGATAAAATTTTACATTTTATACCCTGCTAAAAAACATCCGGCGCAATTAGCAGAGTCGGAGGTTGAGCAATTCTTATCTTATTTAAGTAATCAACGTAATGTTGCAATACAAACCGCAGAGTAACATTAGCACTCGAACTACTGCCGTTGTTGCGCAGCCAAAGTCACTTGGTAAATGACTACTAGCATCGAGACAAACAAACAACAAACTATACCGGTGTCTGGCTTGCGAATGCATTAGCTAGAAAATACCCAGCGGCTCCTTATGAAATGAGCTGGCAATATTTGTTTCCTTCTGCCCAGTTAAGCATGGACCCAGAAAGTAAAAAGCTGCGTCGCCACCATATTGATGAAACAACGGTTGGTAAAGCAATTAAACAGGCAGCAAAGCTGGCAAAAATTCAAAAAAATGTTACCTGCCATACACTAAGGCACTCGTTCGCTACCCACTTACTTGAATCTGGTGCAGATATACGAACCTTACAAACACAACTAGGTCACAGTGACATACGGACTACACAAATAATACCCTCTGTATTGAATTAGTGAGCAATTATAGCAACAGATAAATATCTCAGTAACAAGGCAAAAACTTGGTTATATAGTTTATCTATATGAGAAGTTTTTAACGCAGTTAATGAGTTATTTAGAATGCTAGCATGGTCTACGTTTTGATTCAGCGGGTATCAAACTCATGTATTGCACCAAGGTGCTAACGGAGTTATTAGCCCTTTTTCAAGATTATAAATTCCCCGATTTAAAACAAAAAAGCACAGCTCAAAGAGCTGTGCTTTCAATTATTAAATTAGATCTAACAAAGTTATAAACGAATACCGCCGTCTATCTCTACTACACGGCCAGTGAAAAAGTCATTTTCGATAATGTACTTTGCAGTATGGGCTATTTCAGCGGTTTCACCTAACCGTCCTACTGGTGTTACAGCAAGCATGCGCTGTTTGGCTTCTGGCTTCATTACGTCCGTCATGGCGGTGCTAATAACGCCTGGTGCAATGGCGCCAACGCGGATACCAAAACGGCCAAGCTCTTTAGCCCATGTAGTGGTTAATGCCACAACACCTGCTTTTGAGGCGGCATAGTTAGTTTGGCCAATATTACCTGCACGCGCTACGCTCGACATATTTACAATTACGCCGCCTTTGCCAGATTCAATCATGTGGCTTGCCACTTCGCGCCCTGCTAAAAATACGCCTGTTAGGTTAACGTCAATCACTGATTGAAATTGATCAAGCGACATTTTTTTAACCACTTTGCCGTCTTTGGCTTTTATAAACATGCCATCGCGTAAAATACCGGCGTTATTAATTAATACCCCAATGTGGCCAAAGTCACTGTTAATGGTATTAAATACGTCTTCAACTTCGCTTTCTACGGTTACATTAGCGCTGTAGCCTTTTATAGTGCCTGTTACGCCTGCTAATGCTAATAGTTGCTCGGTTGCTTCATTTAACTGTGCTTGCGCCATATCTATTAACGCAATGTTAGCGCCCATTAAGGCAAATTTTTGCGCCATTGCAAAACCTAAGCCTTGTGCGCCACCGGTAATCACTACGGTATTATTTTTTATTTCCACAATACTTTCCTACTTCGAAAACAATTTAAAAATGGCACTAAAATCATCACTGCCTGCACCTTGGTGCTGCATCATAGTGTATAAATTTTTAGCCATTGAGCCCATTGGCGTCAGTGAATTACTCTGCTGCGCCGCTTCCATCGCAAGGCCTAAGTCTTTAGCCATTAAATCGACCATAAAGCCAGGTTTATAATCGTTACTAGCTGGCGCGGTTTCCATAACACCTGGGCAGGGGTTATAAAGTTCTAACGTCCAGTTACGACCCGAGCTTGCGCTCATTATATCGCTGAGTACTTTTGCATCGAGGCCGTTATTAATGCCCATTTGAATGGCTTCACTGGTACCTGCCATTAAAATACTCAATAGCATGTTGTTACATATTTTAGCGACTTGCCCTGCGCCAATAGCACCGGCATGGAAAATGTTTTTTCCCATATCAACTAATACAGTATTGGCTTTATCAAATGCAGCTTGCTCACCACCAACAATAAAGGTCAATGTGCCTGCAGTGGCCCCAGCTACACCACCCGATACCGGTGCATCAACAAAGGCAATGCCTTGTTCGCCAAGAGCATGGCCAACGTCACGGGCCGATTGCGCATCAATAGTTGAACAATCAATCACTAGAGTGCTTTTACTCAGTACTTTAATTAAACCCGATTGCTCGTCTGTGCCTAAATAAAGTGATTTAACATGTTTGCTCGCCGGTAGCATACTAATTAGCACATCAACGTTGGTTGCACAGGCTTGTGCATCTTTTGCTGCATTGGCGCCTTTTTCAACTAGCTCGTTCACTGCATTAGCACTTAGGTCGAACACGCTTACCGTATGGCCAGCTTTAATTAAATTAGCCGCCATTGGGCCGCCCATGTTGCCTAAACCTATAAATCCTATATTAAGTTTACTCATCGCTTTACCCTTGTAAATTAAGTTGAGAAAAGTACGCCTCTAGCGGATGTTGCTCGCCAAAGCGGTTTGCAAAAAAGCTCTCTACCACTTCATTTGGTACATCAGCTAACGTTTTAAACTGCCACTGTGGCGCACCGTCTTTATCGATTAGTAAGGCGCGTACACCTTCTTGAAACTCGCCCACTTCACCAGCACGAACCGACATACCCAATTCCATTTTAAAACACTCAGCTAAGTTTTTACCTTTGCTATGTTTGAGCTGCTCACTCACTAAGGCACAACTTAATGGGCAACCATGGGTTAACGATTTTTGTGCGCGTTGTAGCCATTTATCATCAGTGTTTAGATTTAAAATGTAATCTACCTGCTGCTGTAACGTGTCAAACTCGCCTAGCTTTTGAATCAAGCTTAAGTTTGCTTTTAAATTGCCTTTGGGCATACGGCTAGAGTTGTTATCTAATTCAATAAGCAAGGTACTTAGCTTGTCGTGATTTAAGCTTGCTGTTTTACCCCATTTAGTATTGAGTAACGCTTCAACAAGCTCTGGGTACTTGTCGGCATTTACAAAGTGATCGGCAAGCGATACAAGCTTAGCGTCTTCACAATTAATTGACGCCGAGGTCAGCCCTAAAAACAAACCAACATGGGCGGGCATTTTATGTAAAAAATAACTGCCGCCTACATCAGGGTAAAGCCCAATTGTTTGTTCTGGCATAGCAATGCGTGATGTTTCAGTAACCACACGGTGGCTCGCACCGGCCATTAAACCTAAACCGCCGCCCATTACAATACCGTTACCCCACACTAAAATGGGTTTGTTGTAACAATGAATAAGGTAATCTAGCTGATACTCTTGAGTAAAAAACTCTTCAACCAGTGAGCTCGGTTTACCCTCACTCATTGCTTTGTGTAAGCTAACTACATCGCCACCGGCACAAAACGCTTTTTCACCAGCACCTTTAAGAACCACTAATGCAATGTCATCGTCTTTGTCCCATTGCTGTAGTTGCGGCTCGAGTAAGCTGATCATTTCAAAATTTAACGCGTTTAATGACTTAGGCGCGTTAAGCGTAGCAAAACCAATAAGTCGGCCATTGTCTGTGGTTGCTGTTTCAAATACCACGGCAGCATCAGCTGAATTTAAACGAGTAAGTTCTGTCATTAGCCATTCACCCAAATAGCTTTACGTTTTTCTAAAAAGGCGTTAACGCCCTCTTGCTGATCTTCGGTATCAAATAAACCAACAAACAGCTCTCGCTCCAGTGGCAATGTATTCGCCATTGGTTGATGACGCCCTTTTTGAATCAAGGTTTTACATGCAGCAACCGACGATGGACTTTGCTCTGCTACTTGGTTTGCCAGTTTTAATGCTGCTGCAAAGCTTTCACCTTGTGCAACCACTTCTTCTACTAAACCAATTTGCAGGGCTTTATCGGCTTTTAAACGTTCACCGCATAAAATCATGCGCTTTGCCCAGCCCTCGCCAACAAGCCATGCTAAGTTTTGCGTTCCACCAGCACACGGTAATAAACCCACTTTAGCTTCAGGCAGTGCCATTTGTGCTTGCTCTTCTGCAATACGAATATCACACGCCAGTGCTACTTCAAGGCCACCACCCATTGCATAACCATTAATGGCTGCAACCGACACGCCTCTAAAATTAGTCAGTGCTTCAAACGCTTCACCAAATACACGTGACATATCAGCAGCTACGCCTTTATCGCCACTGGCAAATACATTTAAGTCGGCACCGGCGCTAAAAAACTTCTCGCCTTCACCAGTCAGTACTAATGCATAAATATTTTTATTCGTGTTGAGCTGATTAACTGTGTCTTTAAGCGCCACTAAGGTGTCTTTCGTCCAGGTATTCGCTGGCGGATTCGACATGGTTAAAATAGCAACATGGCCTTCAATAGTTAATTCAATGCTAGGGTTTGACATACTAATCTCCTTATAAAACTTCGCTGGCTGATTCGGCTAAAATACGACGCGCAATAATTACGCGCATAATTTCGTTAGTGCCCTCAAGAATTTGATGCACACGTACATCTCTAACATGGCGCTCAAGCGGGTATTCTTTTATGTAACCATAGCCGCCGTGAATTTGCAGCGCATCATTACACACAGTAAAACCTACATCGGTGGCAAAGCGTTTAGCCATCGCACAATAAGTGGTTTTTTCACTGTCGTTAGTATCAAGTTTAAAGGCCGCTAGTCGAACCATTTGGCGCGCTGCTACAAGCTCGGTATTCATATCGGCAATTTTAAACTGTAGCGCTTGAAACGCAGCCAATGGTTTACCAAATTGAGTACGCTCTTTTAAATATTCACGAGCCGTATTAAGTGCCGCTTGTGCTGTACCAATAGAGCAAGTAGCAATATTAATACGGCCGCCATCTAAACCTTGCATGGCAAACTTAAAGCCTTCGCCTTCTTGGCCTAATAAGTTTGCGGCTGGAATACGCACATCTTCAAAGCTAATTAAACGTGTAGGCTGTGCATTCCAGCCCATTTTTTCTTCTGCTTTGCCGTACTCAATGCCTTTGGCATCTGCTGGTACAACAAACGCTGAAATGCCGCTTGGGCCATCTGCCCCTGTACGTGCCATTACAACTAAAATTTCTGTTTCACCAGCGCCCGAAATAAACATTTTTGAGCCGTTAATAACATACTCATCGCCATCGCGAACTGCTTTAGTTTTTAATGACGCAGCATCAGAGCCAGAGCCTGGCTCAGTTAAACAGTACGATGCCAGTAATTCACCCATTACCAATTGCTCAACGTATTTGTCTTTTACTGCATCGGTACCAAAGCTTGCGATCATCCAGGTTGCCATATTATGAATGGTCAGCATAGCCGTAGTAGCTGTACAACCCAGTGCAAGTTGCTCAAAAATAATGCTTGAATCTAAACGAGATAAACCTAAGCCACCGGCTTCTTCTGGGGTGTATAAGCCACAAAAACCAAGCTCACCAGCGGCTTTAATTGTGTCTTTTGGGAAAATATGTTCGCGATCCCACTTAGCAGCGTGTGGTGCTAGTTCAGATTCTGCGAATTGACGCGCCGTTTGCGCGAAAGCTTGTTGATCTTCAGATAAGTTAAAGTCCATGGTAGACCTCTTGTTGTGTTTTGTTTGTTGTCGGTGCATCCCATCAAGGGAGTTATTAGTGAGGAGCGACAACATTATGTGTTGTGCCCCTCTTTTTTATTGATTATGCGGTTAAAATACTACTTAAGATTAATACTCATATTTGGACCTGAAGCGATATCATCTTCAAACCAGCGTGAGGTAATGGTTTTGGTTTCTGTGTAAAAACGAATACCTTGTTTACCATACGTGTGAGTATCACCGTAGAATGAGCCTTTCCAACCCGTGAACGAGAAAAATGGTAAAGGCACAGGAATTGGCACATTAATACCCACTTGACCCACTTCAATTTCGTGTTGGAATTTACGTGCAGCTGCACCACTTGAGGTAAATAGTGAGGTACCGTTGCCGTAAGGGCTTTCGTTAATAAGGGCGATGGCTTCTTCAAGCGTATCTACAAACATACACGCCAATACTGGGCCAAAAATCTCTTCTTTGTACAAGTTCATATCTTTGGTTACATCAGTAAATAACGTAGGACCTACCCAGTTACCTTGCTCGTAACCTTCAACGCTAAAATCAGAGCCATCAATTAAACAGGTAGCGCCTTGTGCTTTACCATCGGCAATTAGTGATAAAATACGTGCTTTAGCAGCAGGTGATGTTTGTGGGCCATAAGCGGCATCTGCATCATCCCAAACACCTGGGCGTACACCTTCAAATCCTGCTTTAATTTCATCAACCCAGTCTTTTGCTTGACCAACAAATACCGCCACTGAAATACCCATACAGCGCTGACCTGCCGCACCTACAGAGGCACCCACAAGATTATTAACAACATGCGATTTACTCGCATCAGGCATAATTACCATGTGGTTTTTAGCGCCAACACACGCTTGAACGCGTTTTAAGTTTTGTGTGCCTTTAGAGTAAATATAGGCACCTACACCACATGAACCCACAAATGAAATAGCACGTACGGCTTTGTCTTCCAATAAGCGGTCTACTTGTGGTTTAGTACCGTGCACAACTTGTAACACACCTTTTGGTGCACCAGCTTCAATAAATAGCTCAGCTAAACGCATAGGCGTAAGTGGGTCTTGCTCAGAGGGTTTTAAAATAAAGGTGTTACCGCACACAATTGCCAATGGGAACATCCACAATGGGATCATGGCCGGAAAATTAAATGGGGTAATACCTGCACATACACCCAATGGTTGCATATATGAATAGGTATCGATTTTACGCGCTACGTTTTCCATCGTCTCGCCCATCATTAATGATGGCGCATTAGCAGCTTGCTCAACTACTTCAATACCACGCCACACATCGCCTTTTGCATCTTCAAATGTTTTACCTAGCTCATGACAAATAATAGTGGCTAATTCATCATGGTTTTCTTTTAACAGCGCCGCGTATTTCATCATAATGCGCGCACGTTCTGTAATAGGTACGTCTTTCCACGTTTTAAACGTTTCGCTGGCAGAGGCAATAGCCGCGTCCATTTCAGCGTCTGTAGCACATGGCACTTGTGCAAGTACTTCTTGATTAGCAGGATTTACAACATCAATTAATTCATTTGAAGTTGATTGAATAAATTCGCCGTTAATGAGTAAGGGTACTTGGTGCATAATTAAAATCCTATTGATTAAATTGGGTGCCGCAGCGTTTTTGTTATAGTTGCTGCGGCTTTGTTATTAGTTAAAGTGCTTCTACGGCCATGGCAACGGCTTCACCGCCACCAATACATAAAGAGGCTACGCCCTTTTTAAGACCCCGGTTTTTAAGTGCATGGATAAGTGTTACTAAAATACGCGCACCGCTGGCACCAATTGGGTGGCCTAGTGCACACGCACCACCATTGACGTTTACTTTGCTTTCATCGAGCTTTAATTCGTTAATAGCCAGCATAGTGACCATGGCAAACGCTTCATTAATTTCCCACAAGTCGACATCAGCAGTGGTCCAGCCTGCTTTTTCAAGCACACTGTGCATTGCACCAACAGGCGCTACCGTAAATTCACTGGGTTTTTGAGCATGGGTGCTGTGAGCAACAATTTTGCACAGTGGCGTTAAACCCTCGGCTTTTGCTTTTGATTCACTCATGAGTATTAGCGCCGCACCACCATCTGAAATAGACGATGAATTAGCGGCAGTAATAGTGCCGTCTTTTTTAAAAGCGGCACGTAAACTTGGGATTTTTTCAGGGCGTGCATTGCCTGGTTGTTCATCTATTGAAACGGTAATATCACCTTTGCGGGTTTTGATAGTATGAGGGGCTATTTCGTTGTTAAAGCTACCATTTTCTATGGCTGCGTTTGCTTTACTTAACGAACTCAGTGCAAACGCGTCCATTTGCTCTCGGCCAATGCCGTATTCATCAGCCGTATCTTGTGCAAAACAGCCCATTGCTTTGTTATCGTAGGCGTCTTCTAGGCCATCACTCATCATGTGATCTTTAATTTCGCCATGCCCCATACGCATACCGCCACGGGCTTTAGGAATAAAATAAGGTGCATTGGTCATGCTTTCCATACCACCAGCGATTGCTGATTCAATAGAACCTGCTTTAATAAGGTCATTCGCTAACATCGCTGCTTTCAAACCCGAGCCGCATACTTTATTAATAGTGGTAGCGCCGGTGCTTAGTGCAAGCCCCGCTTTAAGCATTGCTTGACGCGCAGGTGCTTGGCCTAAACCGGCTGGTAATACGCAGCCCATAATAACTTCATCAATTGCATCATTGCTTAAACCCGTTTGAGCAAGTGCACCTGCAATGGCCGTAGCACCTAATTCGGTAGACTGCGCATCACTTAGTGCGCCCATAAATCCACCCATTGGGGTGCGTTTTGCTGCTACAATTACAACGCTTTCGAAAGACATAAAAGGCTCCATTTTCAATTAACGCAAACATGTTTTATTATGTTTAGCTTAATGTTTAAACTAATCTGATAAATACGAGCATACATAAAATTTACGTTTACGCCAACGTAAATCTAAAATCAACTTTCTAATTAGTGTAAAAACTGTAAAGCAAGCTTGCTGAAAATGTATTGCAACCTCCACAAATGGCTTATAACGTTTATAAACACTCAACTTCTAGTGTAAATCCGCATTTATTTTGTACGTCTAAAGTATAACAACCAGATCGCACTTTACCTTTACGTAAACTTCACTTATATTGGGGTTATTCGAATGAGGTAAACATTACAATGAAATCAGACAATCAAACAAACTTTGCAAATTCAGCCAATGAGCCGGCTAAAAACGAACAAACTTTTAGTATCAGCGAATTAGCGAAAGAATTTGATATTACCACGCGCTCTATTCGCTTTTACGAAGACCAAGGGCTTATATCACCAGAACGCAATGGCCAAACTCGTATTTACTCAAAGCGCGATAAAGTGCGCCTAAAGTTAATACTACGTGGTAAACGTTTAGGGTTTACCTTGGCTGAAACCGGTCGTTTGTTTGAACTTTATGATGCAGACAAATCAAGCGCTAAACAGTTAGTTACTATGCTTGACCTCATCAGCGAAAAAAAGGCCGACCTATCTCAACAAATGGACGACATTAAAGTTGTACTAATGGAGTTGGTTACCGCAGAACGTCGTTGTCGCGACACGCTTAGTAAAATAGATGAATAAAATATAATAAACATCATCAAACACACAGGAATGAATCATGAGCACTATTTCACTATATAAAGAAATGAATTTTGGTCTTGGCGAAACAGCGGACATGATCCGCAGTCATGTTAATAGCTTCGCAAGTCAAGAAATTGCCCCACTAGCTGAAAAAACAGACCTTGATAATGCGTTTCCCAATCAACTTTGGCCGCAAATGGGTGAAATGGGCGTTTTAGGCATGACCGTCGATGAAGAATTTGGCGGTGCGGGTTTAGGTTATTTAGAGCACGTTATTGCCATGGAAGAAATTAGCCGTGCAAGTGCCTCTATTGGCTTAAGCTATGGTGCGCATTCAAACCTGTGTGTTAATCAAATAAACCGTAATGGATCACAAGCACAAAAAGAAAAATACTTACCTAAACTAATTAGCGGTGAACACATTGGTGCCTTGGCCATGAGTGAGCCTAACGCAGGCTCTGATGTTGTATCAATGAAACTTAAAGCCGAGAAAAAAGGCGATAAGTACATTTTAAACGGCAATAAAATGTGGATCACCAATGGCCCTGACGCTGATACTCTGGTTATTTACGCAAAAACAGATTTAAATGCCGGTGCGAAAGGTATTACCGCCTTTATTGTTGAGAAAACATTCCCGGGGTTTTCTACCGCACAAAAACTCGACAAACTCGGTATGCGCGGATCAAACACCTGTGAACTGGTCTTTGATAACTGCGAAGTACCCGAAGAAAACATTTTAGGTAACTTAAACGAAGGCGTTAAGGTACTTATGAGCGGCCTTGATTACGAGCGAGTTGTTTTAGCTGCAGGCCCGTTAGGAATTATGCAAGCATGTATGGACATTGTGGTGCCTTACATTCATGAGCGTAAGCAGTTTGACAGTCCTATTGGTCAATTTCAGTTAATTCAAGGCAAAATTGCCGATATGTATACACAAATGAATGCAGCCCGCTCTTATGTGTACACAGTAGCAAAAGCCTGTGATCGCGGCGAAACCACCCGTAAAGACGCAGCTGGCGCAATTTTATACGCTGCAGAGCTTGCAACTAAAATGGCCCTTGATGCAATCCAAATTTTAGGCGGCAATGGCTACATAAACGAATACGCAACAGGTCGTTTACTGCGTGATGCTAAGTTATACGAAATTGGCGCAGGCACCTCAGAAATACGCCGCATGCTGATTGGTCGTGAATTATTTACTGAAAGCCGTTAAGGATTAATTTATGACGATTTTAAAATCGAGCGTTAATCCGCATGATCCAAATTTTGTGCAAAACCACAAAAACATGTCGGCGCTGGTGGATGATTTACGCGATAAAGTTGCCAATATTAGCTTAGGTGGTGGCGCTGCACTTAAAGAGCGCCATGAAAGCAGAGGAAAGCTGTTTGTTCGTGACCGTATCAGTACTTTATTAGATGAAGGCTCACCCTTTTTAGAAATATCGCAATTTGCTGCATTTGGTGTGTATGAACAAGAGATACCTTGTGCCGGTGTGGTTGCCGGTATTGGTCGCGTAAAAGGCGTTGAATGTATGGTGATTGCAAACGACGCGACAGTTAAAGGTGGCACCTATTTCCCGCTTACTGTTAAAAAGCATTTACGCGCACAAGATATTGCTGAGCGTTGCCACTTACCGTGTATTTACTTAGTTGATTCTGGCGGTGCCAACCTGCCAGAGCAAGACGATGTATTTCCAGACAAACTGCATTTTGGGCGTATTTTTTACAATCAAGCACGTATGTCGGGTAAAGGCATTCCACAAATTGCCGTGGTTATGGGCTTATGTACCGCAGGCGGTGCGTATGTACCGGCGATGGCTGATGAAAGTATCATCGTAAAAGAGCAAGGCACTATATTTTTAGCAGGCCCACCACTGGTAAAAGCGGCAACCGGTGAAGAAGTTACCGCAGAAGAGCTTGGCGGCGCCGATGTTCATTGTAAAACATCGGGTGTGGCGGATCATTACGCTGAAAATGATGCGCATGCATTATCTATTGCACGCCAATGTATAGCGCGAATTAATTACACACGCCCTACCGCCCCATTATTAGATGAGGTAAAAGCTCCCCGTTACGACATTAACGAGCTTTACGGCATTGTGGGTACTGATCTTAAAAAGCCATTTGATGTGCGTGAAGTAATAGCCCGCACTGTTGATGACTCGTCATTTGATGAATTTAAACGTTACTTTGGCGAAACACTGGTGACAGGCTTTGCCAGCATTTATGGCAACCCAGTGGGCATAGTGGCTAATAACGGTATTTTATTTAGTGAGTCGGCGCAAAAAGGCGCGCACTTTATTCAGCTGTGTGCCCAGCGAAACATTCCTTTAGTATTTTTACAAAACATTACTGGCTTTATGGTTGGTAAAAAATACGAAGCCGAAGGCATTGCTAAACATGGCGCCAAAATGGTAATGGCCGTATCGTGTGCCGATGTACCAAAATTTACCGTGCTTATTGGTGGCTCTTATGGCGCCGGCAATTATGGAATGTGTGGCCGTGCATTTGAACCGACCATGATGTGGATGTGGCCGAATGCCCGTATTTCAGTCATGGGTGGTGAGCAAGCTGCCGGTGTTATGGCACAAGTTAAACAAGATGGATTAGCCCGTAAAGGCGAAAGCATGAGCGAGCAAGAAGTTAGCGATTTTAAAAAGCCAATTATTAGTCAATACGAACAACAAGGTCATCCTTATTATGCCAGTGCTCGCTTATGGGACGATGGCATTATAGATCCTGTTGATACACGCAATGTGTTAGGGCTTGCATTAACGGCGGCTAAAAACGCTCCGCAGCGTGAGTCTAAGTTTGGCGTATTTAGAATGTAACCGGAGCTTAAAATGTCAGTAACACTACAAATAACAAAATCTAATGTGGCTGTGCTTGTTTTAAGCCGCCCAGAAAAACGTAATGCGTTTAATAGCGACGTTATCCATGAGCTTATTCAATGTATTGAACATGCTAATACGCTCGATATTCGTGCTTTAGTACTCAAAACCGAAGGTAAACATTTTTCAGCCGGTGCCGACTTAGCCTGGATGAAATCAATGGCGGATAATAACTATAACGATAACCTAGCTGATTCAATGCAGCTGGCTAAACTTATGCAAGTATTAGCACAGAGCCCGCATCCTACAATTTGTGCGGTACAAGGTGCCGCCTTTGGTGGGGCATTAGGCTTAATTGCCTGCTGTGATATTGCGCTTAGTAAAGACGATGCACAATTTTGTTTAAGTGAAGTTAAACTTGGGCTAATACCTGCCGTGATCAGCCCTTATGTGATTAAGGCCATTGGTGAGCGTGCTGCACGCAGATACTTTTTAACTGCAGAAGTGTTTGATGCCCACACAGCAAAGCAACTGGGTTTAGTGCATCAAATTACTGGGAACTTAGAGACAGCCCTCGATAATTTGCTGCAAACCTTGATTGATAACGGCCCTATTGCCGTTAAAGCCGCAAAAGCACTTATTAACGATGTTGCCAATAAAGAGATAAACGAGGAGCTAATTGCACTGACTGCAGAGCGTATAGCTAAAATTCGTGTATCAACTGAAGGCCAAGAAGGACTGAGCGCCTTTTTTGATAAACGCCCTCCCCAATGGCAACTCTAGGACGCATTATGAACACAGTACAATTACAAAAAATTCTGATTGCTAACCGTGGCGAAATTGCCTGTCGTATTATGCGCACCGCAAAGCAAATGGGCTTAACCACGGTTGCGGTGTATTCAGATGCAGATAAAAACGCGCAACATGTAAAAATGGCCGACGAAGCCTACCATATTGGTGCTGCGCCAAGTAAAGATTCATACCTAGTCGCAGATAAAATTTTACAGGTTGCTAAAGCCAGTGGCGCTGATTGCATTCATCCAGGCTACGGCTTTTTATCTGAAAATAGCGAATTTGCTAAAGCCTGTGAAGCAAATAACATTGCTTTTATTGGCCCACCAGCAACGAGTATTGAAGCAATGGGCTCAAAAACCCGTGCTAAAGAAATAATGGCCGCGGCTAACGTTCCTTTGGTACCTGGTTACTATGGTGATAAACAAGACCCTGCTTTTTTGCAATCTGAGGCTGAAAAAATTGGTTACCCTGTTCTTATCAAAGCGGCCTTTGGCGGTGGCGGTAAAGGGATGCGAGTGGTAGAAAAGCCGAAAGACTTTATAACTGCACTTGAAGGCGCCCAACGTGAAGCCATTGCCGGTTTTGGTAACGATTTAGTGCTATTAGAGCGCTACGTTAATCAACCTCGCCATGTGGAAGTACAAGTATTTGCAGATAATCACGGTAACTGTGTTTATTTGGGTGATCGTGACTGTTCGTTGCAACGCCGACACCAAAAGGTGATTGAAGAAGCCCCTGCTCCAGGTTTATCTGACGCGCTGCGTAAAGAAATGGGCGAAGCGGCTGTGCGCTGTGCATTAGCCATTAATTACCGTGGTGCGGGTACTGTTGAGTTTTTACTTTGCGGTAATGAATTTTTCTTTATGGAAATGAACACTCGTCTGCAAGTAGAGCACCCAGTGACCGAAATGGTAACCGGCGTTGATTTAGTAAACTGGCAAATTAATATTGCGGGCGGGCAAACACTGCCGTTAAAGCAATCTGATATTCAACTGCAAGGCCATAGCTTTGAAGCGCGTATTTACGCCGAAGACCCAGCAAATGACTTTATCCCGTGTTCAGGTACTATTGAAGCGTTACACGTCCCCGTTAATAGTGAATTTGTACGCATAGATACCGGGATTGCCCAAGGTGATGAAATAAGCCCTTATTACGACCCAATGATCGCAAAGTTAATTGTTCATGATGATAATCGCGAACAAGCGCTTTCTCGTTTGCAACAGGCGCTTGAGCAATTTCATTTAGCCGGCTTTAGTACCAATATTGGCTTTTTACATAACTTAGCTTGCCACGCAAGTTTTAAACAAGGCGCGCCAAGTACACACTTTATTGCTGAGCAAGGTGATTCACTCGCTGTAGTTGATGAGTCATTATTGCTATCAAGCCAGCTTATTGCCGCTTTTGCGTATTTAGAGTCGTTAAACACGCACCAAGCACACACTAATAGCGCCAGCCCTTGGCAACAGCTGAGTGGGTTTACTTTAAATGCACCGCAGGCAATTAAAATCCCATTTGTAGATTTACCGCTAGGCGCTATCAAAACTGCGCAGGGTTACAATGTGACACACATCGCGGGCGTATACAGTGTACAAGGGACGCTAAATAATGGTGTGTGCAACGTATTTATTAACGGTGAAAAGCACAGCGCACATGTCAGCATAACTGACAATGTAATCACTGTAATGAATAAAGCACTACAAACTAAGTTTGAACGTGTTGATAAACATTATATTAGTTCACACGAAAATGACGCGCTGCCGCTCGCTGCGCCACTCAATGGCACGGTGGTAAAACATTTAATTGAAGTAGGTAGCACTATCAGCAAAGGTGATGCCGTTGTTATTATCGAAGCTATGAAAATGGAATATACACTTAATGCACCGCATGACGGCATATTACAGAGTTACTGCTTTGGTGAAGGTGAACTAGTTTCACATGGCGCGCTGTTAGCCATTGTTGAAGATACGACTGTGCAGGAAGGTGCTTAATGAGTGCCTTTGCAAACAAAGTTCGTATTGTTGAAGTGGGTGCACGTGATGGCTTACAAAATGAAAAAACCGTCAGCACTGAAGATAAAGTAACACTTATTAATGCCCTCGCCGCAGCGGGATTAAAAGATATAGAAGCTGGTGCGTTTGTATCCCCAAAATGGGTGCCACAAATGGCAGACTCAAGCGAGGTGATCAGTGCGCTTGACCTTCCAGAGATTAATTTAAGTGCCTTAACACCAAATTTAAAAGGCGCACAAGCTGCGCATGCTGTTGGTATTAAAGAATTTGCTATATTTACGGCGGCCAGCGAAGCGTTTTGTCAAAAAAATATAAATTGTTCAATAGCGCAAAGTATTGATCGTTTTAGCGAGGTAATGACTTTTGCTAAAGCGAATAATATACGCGTTCGAGGCTATGTAAGCTGTGTTTTAGGCTGCCCTTATGAGGGAGACGTTGACCCTCAGGTTGTTTTAAACGTGGCACAAAAGTTATTAGCACTTGGCTGCTATGAAGTGAGCCTTGGCGATACTATTGGTGTTGGCACCGCAGGTAAAGTGACTGAGCTGCTCACATTGCTGCTTAAGCATATTGATAAAAGTAAACTTGCAGTGCACTTTCATGATACATATGGACAGGCGCTCACAAATATTTACGCTGCCTTAAGCCTAGGTATTTCAACGGTTGACGCTGCCGTTGCAGGCCTTGGTGGCTGCCCTTACGCTAAGGGTGCGTCAGGAAATGTTGCCACCGAAGATGTAGTTTACTTACTGCAAGGGCTTGGCATTGAACACGGAATTGATTTAAAAAGGCTTGCACAAGCAGGTTGGCAAATTACTAATGCGCTTAATAAACAGCCTGTTAGTAAAGTTTCAGTGGCATTACACACACAATAATTGCAATAGCATAGAATGAGGAGTCACTCATGGCCGGTTTTGATAAAGTAGTTTCGAGTTATGAAGCTGCAATGGAAGGTTTAAAAGACGGCGATACTATCATCGCTGGTGGTTTTGGTTTATGCGGTATTCCCGAGGGATTAATAGCACAAATTAAAAAAATGCAGACCAAAGAGTTAACGGTCGTATCGAACAATTGCGGCGTTGATGACTTTGGTTTAGGGCTTTTATTACAAGACAAACAAATTAAAAAAGTGGTTGCCTCTTATGTGGGCGAAAATGCCCTTTTTGAGCAACAACTACTGAATGGCGAAATTGATGTAGAGTTAACACCGCAAGGGACCCTAGCAGAAAAAATGCGTGCTGGTGGTGCCGGTATTCCTGCTTTTTATACCGCCACGGGTTACGGTACACCAGTAGCTGAGGGTAAAGAAGTAAAAGAATTTAATGGTCGCCCTTATATTTTAGAAGAGTCAATCACAGGTGAATTTGCCATTGTAAAAGCATGGAAAGCAGACCGCTACGGTAATTTAGTGTTTCGCCATACCGCAATGAACTTTAACCCCATGGCCGCAACCGCAGGTAAAATTACCGTTGCCGAAGTGGAAGAGATTGTTGAACCCGGTGAGCTAGAGCCAAGCCAAATTCATACCCCTGGCATTTTTGTAAACCGCGTGATCAAGGGCAACTTTGAAAAACGCATTGAACGTGTTACCACACGAGATTAAGCAGGAGCACTTAAAATGGCATTATCACGTGAACAAGTCGCAATGCGCGTCGCTCAAGAGCTACAAGATGGGTACTATGTTAATTTAGGCATAGGTATTCCGACACTCGTCGCAAACTATGTACCCGATGGCATAGAAGTTATGCTACAGTCCGAAAATGGCCTATTAGGTATGGGTGAATACCCAACCAAAGACACAGTAGATGCCGATATGATCAACGCGGGTAAAGAAACCGTGACGGCAGCTACCGGTGCAGCTATATTTAATAGTGCAGATAGTTTTGCCATGATACGGGGTGGTCATGTAGACTTAACTGTTCTGGGCGCGTTTGAGGTAGACCAAAACGGGTCTATAGCCTCATGGATGATCCCTAAAAAATTAATTAAAGGTATGGGCGGTGCGATGGATTTAGTCGCCGGTGCAAAAAACATTATTGTTACCATGACCCATGCCAGCAAACACGGCGATTCTAAATTATTAGAAAGCTGTACGTTACCGCTAACGGGCGTTAACTGCGTTAAAAAAATAGTAACCGATTTAGCCGTATTAGAAGTTAAAGACGGCGCATTTCATTTGCTAGAACGAGCTCCTGGCGTGTCTGTTGATGAAATTATTAGTAAAACAGCGGGCAAATTGCTTGTTGACGGTGATATTCCTGAGATGGTTTTTTAAGCGTCTTTAGTAGTTCACCATGTAACGACCTCATTCCCAGTGCCAATGGCGCTGAGTTACCCAAAATCCCTCGCAAGAGGGATTTTTTTTGCCTTTATTTTAGTTTTTGCACTATAGTGACAATTTAACGCACCACTTAGGTGAATTCGCCCTAATAAAAAAATTAAATAACTGATATAGTTAACTTTTATTTTTGGTTTAATAATTGCCTGTAATAAGGTGATTGAAATAACTTTATATTGGATACCATGCAAACACCTATTCGCGGCCTTCGCTCTTTTTGTTTTGCCGCAAAAAGTCTTAGTTTCAAACATGCCGCCAAAGAGCTGTACTTAACACCGTCTGCGGTTAGCCATCAAATTAAACAGCTTGAAGAGCAGCTGGGCATTGATTTATTTCAAAGGCAAACCCGTTCCATAAGCTTAACGCCAGCTGGTAAAAACTTTTTTGAAGCGATTTACCCCATTATAAATATGCTGGAAAGCACCATCACCGAATTTAGTCAGTTACAACAAAATGTAAATTTAACCATTACCCTGCCCGAGTTTTTTGCCAGTGAATTGCTAATGCCAAAACTGAGTGAGTGGACGAGTGAGCATCCTAATATTAATTTACACATGGATACCCTTAAAACGCGCAAAGAGCTGACTCGCCAAAGTGATTTATCAATCATTTTATCTTCAAGTAAACCGCTTGATGGGCTGGCTACTGAGTTATTTAATTTAGAATATATCCCAGCGTGTAATAAAAAGCTGCTCGATCAGTGGCAAAACGATCACTGCCAGGCACTAAATCAAGTGCCGCTTATTGTTCACAAAGCACGGCCTTGGGCGTGGCATCAATGGGCTGAAAAAGTCGGTATTGATGACTTTTCCCCTGCACAAATTATTCAAATAGACAGTATGTTTGGCGTAGCACGGGCTGCACAGCAAGGTATGGGCATTGCACTTATTCCTTTGCCAATAAGCCAAAGCTGGCTGGATGAGCAATGGCTTTACAAACTGTTTGAGCAACCACTAACAACAAAAGACAAATATTATTTAGTACAGCATGGCTCAAGTACCGCTAATCACCCTCTCGATCTGTTTGCAAAATGGGTGATTAACACCTTTAGGCAAACTAAATAGCAAGCTTGAATTAAGCGCTCCTTGTTGGGCGCTTTTTTAGCTAAATTAAAAGTGTGCAACTTTTATTTATTAAATATTTCCCTACCGCAATAAAATAAAACTATTATTTATCAATACCTTATTTATTATGGAAATCTAAAGCTCCATAGGTTAGTTTTTTTCACTTATTAGTTTTGTTTTTATCGCTTGTCGAGATTGAGTAAAAGCTCTAAAGTTCACTTAACCAAACAGCAACACGCTAAAAATTATAAAACGTGTTACTTAAATCAGATTTCATTAGTTTGTAACAACGAGCTAGTAAAAAAGAATCTTTATTGTGTGTGAAGATGTTGTCAGTGTAAAAAACAGCTCAAGTTCGGTGGTGACTTAGCTTGAGTTGTTTTTATTTTACCCTTACACCCGCCAATAAACTAAAGAATCTTTATTGTGTGTGAAGATGTTGTCAGTGTAAAAAACAACTCAAGTCCGGTGGTGACTGAGCTTGGGTTGTTTTTATTTTCATTCTCATCAACAACAATAAGCCAGAATTAGTTTTGTACTAATACAACCCCCCGAATCTTTATTGTGTGTGAAGATGTTGTCAATTGAAATGCAGCGACCGTTAAGTATCTACTTAACCCTCGCTGCTTTTTTTTGCTTAAAATTTACTGTTTTCTGGCTACAAATTCTAAAACAGTCGCATTAATACAATATCTATCTTGCCCTCTAGGCCCCTCACCCGGAAATAAATGCCCTAAGTGAATACCAGTACTTTTAGACTTAAGCTCAATGCGCTGCATTCCCCAGCTGTTATCCTCATGTTGGGTTACACTGTCTTTTATTGGGTGGGTAAACGAAAGCCAGCCCGTGCCTGAGTTAAATCTATCACGGGTATCAAATAATGGCTCACCGCTTAATTTATCAATAAAGATGCCATCGGGCGTGTTTTTAAAAATATCATATTCTTTGCAGTAAGGGCTGTCGGTTTTAGCATTAAACGCCACCTTATAAGCTTCACTGTTGCCAAGCTTAAATGCGCCTAATGCTTTATAAAATTGCTCTGCATTCATGTAGCCTTGGCGAGAATAGACTTCAATTCCATTTTCTAAAAATAATATGGTAGGCGTAGCCCATGTCGCCGATTTAATCGTTAACCCATCAAGCTGATCAGCATGGCGGAAAGTCATTGGAATTGTGCCTTTATAATCATTGGCAACGGCCGCTTTAAACTTTTCGCAGTAAGGGCAATAACTTTGCGAGTCTAAAATGACAATCTGTTTGCCATTTAATAATGCAGTATTATCTACCTTAGGTTTATCACTTTGAGTAAATACAACGCCGGTTGAATGATCAGGGCAATAGCCGTTTGGATTTTTTTCAAGGTAATTTTGATGATACTCTTCAGCCGAATAAAAGCGCTCTAGTGGCTTTATTTGCGTCACTATTTTTCCATAATCGGCTTTACTTAATAATTGCTGATACTCATTCGTAACCGCCTTTGCGATACTCGCTTGCTGATCGGCAGTGGTTAAAATAATAGAGCGATATTGCGTGCCTACATCATTACCCTGACGATTCTTTTGCGTTGGATCGTGGCTCTCGTAGTAATTTTGCAACAGCTCTCTTGCCGAAATAATATTACTATTAAAGGTAACCTGCACCACTTCGGCGTAATTATCCTCATCAAAACGACGGGATAACTTAGTGATATTTCTATATGTTGGTTTAAATCCTTGGCCATCAGCGTAACCCGATTCAGCGTCTAACACACCGTTAAGTGCTTCGTAGCGTTTTTCTGCACCCCAAAAACAGCCCGAACCCAGCACTATTTTTTCAACATGCATGGTGGCTTCTAAATCAGTTGATTTGATTATTTCATCTGACGATATAGCACTCATTGCACTTAGTAAGCCTAAAATGGCAAACGCCAATAGTATTACCCGCTTAAACATACGATGACCTCTTAGTTTTAGTTACTCTAGGGTCTGTTGACCTTTCAAGATTAAATTTGCAGCAGTTTGTTTGGTGTTTAGGCAAGGCAGAGCCTATGTGGTGTGGTTATTCCCCATAAATAGGCGATAACGTAGCATCAATGCCAAACAGGCGCTGCCCTTCGGTTTCTGCCTAGGAGCGATTTACTCTTTGTTGCTCGGTTTTGACTTAGCCCACTAGGTTACAAACCTCGCGCCGCGATTAAACCGCTCCTAGTTTGAACAATTTTAATCCGCAAAGGTCAACAGACCCTAAAGCAGACCTTCAAACGCAAGAATAAATTTCACACTTAATAAAACTTTACGAAGACGGGAATTTAATCGATCCGAGTTTGTCTATTATTATCGTAATAGCACAACGACTGTGATAGCTTAAATACAAACAATATTAATAAGTTATCTGTATGAGCACTTTGCCAAGTATAAAAATATTAACAAATTCTAGTCTGCTTTTTGATGTTTCTCACTACAGCGAACAACACATACTTGCGACGCAAAAAAAACTCTGGGCGCTGTCACAGTATTGTAAAAACACCAATGAATTTATAGATTTAGTCCCCGGGATGAACTCATTAACCTTGTATTTAAAATCAGCCAGTAATTTATATCAATGGCAAAATACCTTAACCAAGCTATGGGATGAGGTTGATGATTACGCCTTTGAAAGTCAGCATCATAAAATAGACACCTATTATCAAGGTGACGATTTACACTACGTGGCTAATTATCATCAGCTAACAATAGATGAGGTAATTAACTTACACAGTAAAGAAATTTACCATGTGTTGTTTTTAGGTTTTGTGCCCGGTTTTCCTTATTTACATGGGCTCAACTCTCAACTGTTTACCCCAAGGCGTGATAACCCACGAGTCAGTGTTCCTAAAGGCTCGATTGCAATTGGGGCAGACCAAACAGGCATTTACCCTGAAGACTCACCCGGTGGTTGGCATATTATTGCCCATACTGATGCCTGTTTATTTGATGCAACCGCCTCAACCCCTTGTTTATTTAAACCCGGTGACACCCTTGAATTTGTGCCTGTTAAAAGGAATAAATAATGATTAAAATCATCAAACCCGGTATACAGCTTACAATCCAAGATTTAGGCCGTGTGGGTTTTCGTCATTTAGGGGTTAGCCGCTCTGGTAGCCTAGACGCCTATGCGCACATTATTGCCAATCGCTTAGTAAATAATCACGATAACGATGCCGTACTTGAACTCACAGTCGGGTTATGTGAATTGCAATTTGAGTGCGATACCGTTATTGCTCTGCATGGAGCCGATTTAAACGCTAAACTTGACGCTCAAGCGGTTTACCCCGGTTGGAGTTACCCGGTAAAAGCAAAACAAACACTTAAATTTGATACAGGACGCGGTGGCTCCAGAGCTTACATTGCCGTAAAAGGTGGAATTGAATGCCCTGAAGTTATGGGTTCTAAATCAACCGACTTAGGGGCAGCCATTGGTGGTTTTAATGGCCGAGCGTTACAAAGCGACGATATTATAAAAATAACCCCATATACTCAGTCTTGGCTATGTAATAAAGGTGCATTAACACCGCCTAAACGAAAAGTTATTCGGCTACATCAAGGTCCACATCATGAACTACTTACACCTGAGTGTATAAATGCTTTCTGTACCACCTCATTTACTATTAACCCGAATAGTAATCGAATGGGGGTACGCTTAGATCATAATAATAGCCAAATAATGCAACACTCGCTTTCGCTGCACTCACTCGCGGTAGCACCAGGCAGCGTGCAACTCCCACCCGATGGCAACCCAATTGTGCTATTAAATGATGCACAAACAACGGGGGGCTACCCATTGATAGGCCATGTAATAGAGGCGGATTTACATCAGTTTGCTCAATTTAGAACCGCCGATTCAATTACTTTTGAATTTGTAACGCTTGAACAAGCAATCGCAGCTAAAAATAAACTCGATGCGCATCTATCTCAGCTTAAGCTGAGTTTAAATCGCTATTGGGCTAATTAACATAATGCGATAACGCTGTTTTCTAAATGATTATATTTGCACCCACTTGGTGCAAATATAAATTTGCATCAGCATGAAACGCTAACCCTGCCTGTTTTAAATTAAAAATTGTACAATCCGTTGCTATCACACTATCAACCTCACCATGTTGGTGCACCAGTAACTTGTTTGGTGCATAAATTATTCTTATTAATTTAAAAAAGGCGTGTGACTTAGTTATTTATTTCTGATAAAACAAGGTTAGTCTTTAGCAAACTCGCTATCGTAGGCACTTAATAGGAATGAGGAAAAATTATGTGTTCAATTTTTGGTGTACTCGATATTAAATCGGATCCCAGCCAGTTACGCAGTCAGGCAATCGAAATGTCTAAACTGTTACGTCATCGTGGGCCAGATTGGTCTGGTGTGTATTCATCTGATAAAGCAATTTTAGTGCATGAGCGCTTAGCCATTGTTGGCGTATCAAGCGGTGCACAACCCCTTTACAACCCAGAAAAAACCCATATTTTAGCGGTTAATGGCGAAATTTATAACCACAAAGAGCTGGCCGCTAATTTAGAAGTCGACTTTGATTTTCAAACCCAGTCAGATTGTGAAGTGATTTTAGCCCTGTATAAACAAAAAGGGCCAGCATTTTTAGATGACTTAAATGGTATTTTTGCTTTTTGTTTATATGATGAAGACCAAGACGCGTACTTAATTGGTCGCGATCACATTGGTATTATTCCACTGTACACAGGTCACGATGAGCACGGTAACTTTTATGTAGCGTCAGAGCTCAAAGCGCTCTCACCTATTTGTAAGCACATTGAAGAGTTTCCGCCGGGGCATTACCTTTACAGCAAAGACGGCAAATTAACCCCTTACTATCAACGTGATTGGCAAAGCTTCGACGCTGTTAAAAACAACGATGCCAAAGCAGAAGATGTAAAAGATGCATTGGAAGCGGCGGTTAAGCGCCAGCTTATGTGTGACGTACCCTATGGCGTATTGCTATCCGGTGGCTTAGATTCATCGGTTATTTCCGCTATTACCCAGCGCTTTGCTGCAAAACGTATTGAAGATAACGATGAAAGTGATGCTTGGTGGCCTAAACTGCATTCCTTTTCGGTGGGTTTAGAAGGCTCCCCCGATTTAGCCGCCGCGCAAAAAGTAGCTGATATGATTGGAACAATTCATCACCCTATTATCTTTACTATTCAACAAGGTATTGATGCACTCAAGGAAGTGATTTACCACATTGAAACCTACGATGTAACCACCATTCGTGCATCAACCCCAATGTACTTAATGGCGCGTCAAATTAAAGCCATGGGTATAAAAATGGTACTCTCAGGTGAAGGTGCAGATGAATTATTTGGCGGTTACTTATATTTTCATAAAGCGCCTAATGCACAAGAATTTCATGAAGAGCTGAACCGTAAAGTTTCAAAGCTCCATATGTTTGACTGTTTACGTGCCAACAAATCAATGGCGGCTTGGGGTGTTGAAGCACGCGTGCCATTTTTAGATAAAGAGTTTGTTGATGTGGCAATGCGCATTAACCCTGAGGCTAAAATGTGTAAAGACGGCAAAATTGAAAAACACATTTTACGTGCAGGCTTTAACGGCTACCTCCCAGATGAAGTGTTATGGCGTCAAAAAGAGCAATTCTCCGATGGTGTTGGCTACAGCTGGATAGATACCTTAAAAGAATTTGTTAATGAGCAAGTAACGGATCAAGAATTGGCGAATGCCAAATTTAAATACCCAATTAACACCCCAGATTCAAAAGAAGCGTATTTTTACCGCAGTATTTTTGAGTCGCACTTCCCAGGCGATGCCTCGGCTAAGTGTGTACCGCATGGTAAATCAGTTGCGTGTTCAACCCCAGAAGCACTCGCATGGGATGCATCATTTCAAAATAATGCTGATCCATCAGGGCGCGCCGCGGGCGTTCACAACGAAGCGTATAAATAAAATTTAACTATTTTAAGCTGCAGTGATAGAGCTGCAGCGTTTTTTTGCTGTCTTTGTGCGTAATTTTCTTAATGATCTTATTTTAAGTTTACCCGAAGGCAAAATATATAATGCGCGGCATAAAGCCCCGCCACAAAATCATTTTTCACCACAGAAAGCACCGAGGCGCTACACCGAGCAATACATAAACTGCGGAGCAAGTTGGACGCTTATTTTGCGCCGTTTGTTTTTGCAAAAAAGTCATCTACTTGTGGAGTCAGGTTTAATACGTTTGCTAGGAGTGCCTACCCCTTATATCCAGCGATAGCGAGTTTTTTAGCTTTTTCAACTGCTACAACACTTCTATTTAAAAGGATTTTACCTAATATTTCATCGCTTCTTTGAGAAGCCCTATTTGGATATTTATTCTCAATTTTTTGCGCGACACAACACCATACATAAGCTTCTTGTAAGTCTAGTATTGATTTTCAGTTGATAATAAAACACACAAAGCAGACGGAGCCAATTCGTATTTAAACTTCGCTGACTCTAGTAGGAACTCAAGCCCAAATTAGGCTCAAATTCCTTTCTATCTTCATTAATCACGAACAATTGCTCTGGCGTATATTTGCTTTAATCTTTTGCAAATACGGCACCTGACATTAGAAAAGATAGTAAAAAAATTGCAGCTTCATAAGCACTCCTAGACAGGGATTATAAAAGGGGATTACCAAAGGACAGGCACATATTTGTGACAATTAAACTAACAACTCTCCTGTTGCAGCTGACCTTGCTAATAATCGCGTAGGCCGCTATTTCTATGGTAAATATGCTACTTAAAAACTTTATTTTCTTGACGATGATCGAAATTTTACCTGTGTATTTATCATCACCACACAAAAACGCTCGTTTAACGCATCGTGAGATTAAGTGCTAATAAAGTGTGGCGGCTAAATCAATCGGCTTTTTTCTTGCGCTAGTCATACATGGCAACTTTAGTGGGGCTACAGCAATTTAAGGAAGCTGTTACTCTTCTTTTAGCCTACGCCTTTGTACCATTTTACATCGTTGCTGGCGGCTTGTTGCTTTAACCGTTCTTTACTGCCTGCGAAATTTGAGTACTGCTGCCTAAATCGCATTATTGATTCAAGCCATTGCGCTTCTTCTATATTTAAAGTGAGTAGCACTTTTGGCACAGCGTTCTTGATATGCCCTTTTTTCTTTGGATCTATGTGACGGCCACTCCAATCAACTAACTCAATGTAATCCAGAAAGGCAAAAGGGAGCGTATTTTTGATGTGGTTGCCACCAAATGGTTTTAGCTGGGTTGGCTGGCTTTCATGCTGAGTATTATCTTTTTGTTTGATAGGCTCTTCTACTTTAACGTTGTCCATAGTGAAGGCTTTGAAATGCGCTATACGCTCTTGAATTGAGGTAAAATCACTGTCTTCAAGTGTATCGGCTATGTTTGCTCTTATAGGATTCAAATCAACGTAGGCCATGCAACTGAGCACTGCGATTTCATCTAATAATGCTTGTGATTTATAGCGCCCTTCCCAGTACTTGCCCTTGCAGTTATCTTCTTTATTGGCTTCGCGGGCAATGTATTCATTGAGGTTTTTCATATACCAGCTTATGTCATAGAGTCTTTCTCGCCATTTAGCGATGATCTCATTGAAAAAGACTAAACTTACCTTATCTAAATCCTCTCCATTTAAGTAGCGATCAACCAAAACATGGCCATTATAAAGCTGATACCAACGGGTAATTACTTCCTCATCAGACCAATCAAGTGCTTGACGCCGGTTTACGTTCACAACAAGATGGTAGTGATTACTCATAATCGCGTAGGCCGCTATTTCTATGGCAAATACACTACTTAAAAATTTTATTCGCTCTACTAACCACTCCCGACGATGATCAAAGTTTTTACCTGTATATTTATCGTCACCACACAAAAACGCTCGCCTAACGCATCGTGAAATTAAGTGGTAATAAGATGTGGACGCTAAATCAATAAGCTTTTTTCTTGCCCGTGTCATAAATAGCAACGCCTGTTGAACTGTATATAACAACAGTAGTTGATGCTATGGATTTTGCAAAAAAAATTGCAAAAAAAAGTGCCTGTCCTATTTTTCCCTATGTCCTATTTTTCCCTAACCGTATCACCTTAAACACAAAACCCAACGATGGAATGAGAAATGCCATGCGTTAGGAATCGCTCTTAAATTGTTTTTTATCTGTTTGGTTACGCAAGAGCCCTGATCACTGCTTGAGGGTCTTTAGCTAGCACATTAAGAAGTACTAATGCAGGACCTCTTGGAGTTCTATCTCCACGCTCCCAATGACGTAATGTGCCAAGGCTGATGCCAAAAGTAGATGCAAACTCAGCTTGTGTCATTGCCACATTATTGCGTACAGCTTTAACGTCAACAGGTTCAAACTTATGAACAGTAGCCTCTTTCATTTCACCGTCAGCAAACTCAATGGCTTCCATTAGTCCTTGCTGGATACTTTCAAATGCATTAGTCATGATTGCCTCCTGTAACTGTCTGCAAGTATTTTGGTTAGTTTACCAAGAACATTACATTCAGCTTTAGATAGGTTTGCTTTCTCATTTTTACCAAATAGAGAAAGCATGAACAGTGGGGTTTCTTCACTATGGTAGTAATAAATAACTCTCACACCACCACTTTTACCACCGCCCTCTTTTGCCCACCTAAGCTTACGAACTCCACCTGTACCTTGCATTAGCACACCTGCTTTCGGGTGCTCAGCTAAGTAGCTGATGATTTGTTTGTTCTCGTCTTCAGAAAGGAGTTTTTCAACTCGTTTCTTATATTCGGGTAATTCAACGATTGTATGCATAGTTGAAGTGTAAGCCAATGGATTACTTTTGGCAAATTATGATTAAAACACATAACGAGGCTGTAGAATAACTAACGAGAAAAAGGGACAGGAACTAACAGAAAAAGGGACAGGCACATATTTGTGACAACTAAACTAACAACTCTCTTGTTGCAGTTAACCTTGCTCATAATCGCGTAGGCCGCTATTTCTATGGTAAATATAACTTTATTTGCTTAACGATGATCGGAGTTTTTACCTGAGTATTTATCGTCACCACACAAAAACGCTCGCCTAACGCATCATGAGATTAAGTGCTAACAAAGTGTGACTGCTAAATCAATAAGCTTTTTTCTTGCCCGGGTCATATATAGCAACTCCTGCTTAACTGTATATAGCAACAGTAGTTGATACTATGGATTTTGCAAAAAATGTGCCTGTCCTATTTTCCCTGCTATTTTCCCTGCTATTTTCCCTGACATATGGATTCCTTTTTACCTAACGCCCAAATTTAGCGCGGAAAGCCGCGCAGCGGGTTGAAGTCGCAGCCAGCGCTTTTTGCTGGCGATAATATTTGTTTGTTATGTTCTTACCACCGATGTTATTCACTGCCATTTTTACCAACACTGTAACCACAATTGCAGCATGTATTACTCGGAAGCCTAAACTGCTTTAAAGAGAGCGCAACCTGATTTTTCCTGCAATTGGGGCAGGTAAAATTAACCGCAATAACCAACAAAGCAATAGCGAAAATGAAAGAACCTATATAGAACGGGTTAGTATAAAAATTAATGCTCGGCGTAGAAAACTGAAAGCCAATAATGCAGACAATTAATGCAACAAGCGAGAGCTTAAATTTTTTGCTTTTGTTCAATGCACAAAATCCTTTTAGAGAACATAACGCTTTGCTAATTGGCTGCCGCAGCGTAGCGTAGGCAGTCCAGTGTAGGCCACGCTTTTTGTGGCCGGAACGAAATTAAGCAACTTGTTATATTTTTGTTATTTACAGTTAGTTGATTCTACTGCATAACTAACTGTGTGGCCTACTAAATACTGATTAGCAATATAAGCATTTACTTGCCTTTCACACCACTGCATGGCATCACCTTGACTTTCGTAGCCGTTGCCACCCGCATTCCAGCATTGTTTTAAATCATTGTCACGATCCGCGGCAAATAAAGCTTGAGAGCTGGTGATTTTACAAGATGAATATGTAGATTTAGATGAGCCATCATCATTACTGCCACCACATGCAGATAATGCAAAGATAGTTGACAAGATTAATAGTTTTCTCATGTTATTCTCCTTGCGCATATTGATTAGTAAATGATTCCGTGAACACTACACGGGACTTGCAAGGTACCTCAAAGTATTCGTGGTCGTTGTTCTTAATTTGAAGTTCAAGATTGTCGTAACCAGAACACTCAAATTGAACTCCAGACGCAGGAGTTAAATTGAAAGTTTCACCATAAAGGTCAACCTCAATTTTTTCATTTGAAAAGTTTTGAATTGATAAAGTTGATAATTCAGTTTTATAAACTTCGACATTTTCTAATGGAGAGCTGTATTCGCTTGCGATTACAGCTGAGGATAATAGACCTAAGGTTAGGACTAATTTACTACTAAGTTTCATTATAACTCCTGTTGGTAGTGAAACTAAAAATTGCACAAGTTGTGCAGAAAAAATATAACGCCTAAAGAAGCCGCGCGTCTTTTTGCGTCGGCTTGCTTTACTTGTTAAGCCTGGCCCGGTACTGAACCAGCTTTTTTGTGTATTGTTTGATGAACTCACTATATTGGTACTCTTTATCTAAGCTTAGAACCAGTTCAATTTCTTGAGTAATCTCCTCGCATTGCTCCAGTGTGGCACCATCATTGCCATAGAGTATACCGCTCGGCCACTCGTGCTCACTATACTGAAGCCACTTCACTATGCATTCAAGCAACAACAGCCTAGCTTCGTCGTTTTCTGGTTTAAGTGCATGACACTTACGGAGCAATTCCATTTCTGAAACCCACGCCAATTCCTCGTGAGTTTTTGGTGCTTGGTAGATATTTTGTATTAGCTTCGCTAGCCAAAGTGTTGAAGCGAAGTCACCTTCGATATAGCCAGCTTTAAGAACTGGGTAAACCAGCTCATGAAATATTTCGTGCCTTACGCGTGAGCTGGGGTTAGATCCAAGATCAGCGAGGTTTCCCCAAACCCAATCATCAATATCCCCACTGCTCTCAAAAGAAGAGATAAAACCACGTAGAGACTCGGTAGCTTTCTTCTTTAGGCCTGAGTCTTGGAAAATCAGGAATTTATGATAATGCTCAATATTCATAGAGGCTTAACAGCTTATTCAAAGGATCTAAACCCGCAAGTTGCAGATATAAAATCCTTTGAGTTTTTTAATATTTTAAGTTTAACTCTGTATCTTAATGTAAATCAAGGGATTTATATTTGTTGTTTTTTTGTTGTTGTAAAATACAAGAAATAATCCCGCGAGTTGTTGAAAAAAACTAAATACAACTACTGTTTATATATACAGCAATAAATGGAACAGATTATGGCTTCTGTATTTTTAGAATCCATCCGTGACTTTATGATAACGCGTCGTTATGCCAAGTGTACTATAGACACTTATCAATATTGGATAAAATTTTACATTTTATACCATGCTAAAAAACATCCGGCGCAATTGGCAGAGTTGGAGGTTGAGCAATTCTTATCTTATTTAAGTAATCAGCGTAATGTTGCAATGAAAACTCAGGCAACGGCTTTAAATGCTTTGGTATTTTTATACCGTCATATTATTAATCGGCCGTTATCACTTAAGATGAATTTTAATAAATCACTCGTGCCACCTAAATTACCTGTAGTACTGACCCGTGAAGAAATGCAGCGTTTATTATTGGCAATGGATCCAAAGTATAAACTTATCGCTCAGTTACTTTACGGTAGTGGTCTACGTTTAATGGAAGCTGTAAGGCTACGGGTAAAAGATGTCGATTATGACTATGTCTCATTAATGATTTGGCAGGGCAAAGGCAATACAAACCGCAGAGTAATATTAGCACTCGAACTACTGCCGTTGTTGCGCAGCCAAAGTCACTTGGTAAATGACTACTGGCATCGAGACAAACAAACAACAGACTATGCCGGTGTCTGGCTTGCGAATGCATTAGCTAGAAAATACCCAGCGGCTCCTTATGAAATGAGCTGGCAATATTTGTTTCCTTCTGCCCAGTTAAGCATGGACCCAGAAAGTAAAAAGCTGCGTCGCCACCATATTGATGAAACAACGGTTCGTAAAGCAATTAAACAGGCAGCAAAGCTGGCAAAAATTCAAAAAAATGTTACCTGCCATACACTACGGCACTCGTTCGCTACCCACTTACTTGAATCTGGTGCAGATATACGCACCGTGCAAGAACAACTTGGCCATAGCGATGTTCGCACCACACAAATATACACTCATGTTTTACAACAAGGCGCGAACGGGGTAATTAGCCCACTAAGTAAAATATTATAAAGTATTAATTTAAAAGATTTTTTATCTAATCTAATAAGCTTTAAAAGTGCGCTATAATTTTGAGGTAATTCAATTAAGGCACTTTTACACAAAAGGGACTAACGCATGTTAGCCCCTTTTGTGTGTGTTTTATTTACAGTGTGTTGTTTAGCAACAACAAACCATAGGCGGCGAGTTGCTCGCCATTGAGGTCGTGTTGCCAACTGGCGGTTAAACCGTCACGAGCGATGTTAGCAACAGTTTGTGGGTTAGCCGTTAAATTAAGCACGAACACACTTTTACTGCCGTTTAACTCACGGGTTATTTCAACTAGGCCGTTGTTGTGCTGAGTTAACGTATAACTGCCTTTAATGCCGAGCTCTGGGCGCTGTTTTTTCTGCGTGATTAATAATTTATATAGCTGCCAAATAGAGTCTGGCTTTGCTTGCTGGGCGGCTACGCTGCGATCTGCTGCTGCAAGTTGCTTGGCTAAAAATGCTGGCCACCAGCTGGCAAAGTCTTTACCAAATAATTCACTGTGTTCAACCCAGCTCGTTTTAGCTGTGGTAAAGCCGGCTTGATTGCTGTTGTCCCACTGCATTGGCGCGCGTTTATAAACGTCGTGACCTGTGCCACCTTGTGTTAAGCCAATTTCTTCACCGTAGTAAATATAGGGGGTGCCCGGTGAGCTAAATAACATGGCGGCGGCAAGTTTTGCTTTTTCGTCGTGCTCTGCTAGTTGATACGCCACTCGCTCTTGGTCGTGATTGGTTAAAAACGGTGTAAAAAAGTCAAGTGGTGCGCTCGAGTCTATACGCTGTTGTAAATTTTGTTTGAGCACATTGGCATCAACCGTATTTTTTTGCTGGTTAGATTGCATGGTGCCAAATTGCGCTTCGCCACTGGCGTCTGGCTTTAATAAGCCAAGAATTTTATAGCCCACTTCAAAGTCAAAACCTTGATCGAGCCCTTTGCCATCGCCGTAATATTTTGCTGCAACAGGAATATCGGCCCATGCTTCACCGACTAAGTACGCGTCTGGATCAACACTTTTTACATACTGATTAAAGCGCTGCCAGTAGGCAATAGTTTCGTCTGTGTCGGCTTGCGCATTGCCGCCGCTTTCCATGGCAAAGCGTACGGCGTCTAATCTAAAGCCTGCTACGCCTTTATCGAGCCAAAACTTGGCCATTTTTTCCATTTCAGCAATCACGTCGGGGTGGCGTAAATTTAAATCAGGTTGGCTGGCACCAAACGCGCCATAGTAATATTGCTGGCGGGTTTCGCTCCAATGCCATACGGCATCGGGTTGGTCGTTATCACTCCAAGCATGTCCCCAACCACTTCCGGCTTTTGGCAAGTCGTCACGCCACACAAAGTAGTCACTGTATGGGCGCTCGCCGTTTGCTGAGCGTTTAAACCATGGGTGTTTGCTTGAAATATGGTTAATCACTAAATCGAGTATCACCTTCATGCCTTTGTCGTCAGCGGCTTTTATAAAGGCTTCAAACTCTGCCATGCTGCCGTAGTCGTTTTCTACTTGGTAAAACTCAGTAAAGTCGTAACCATGGTACGACGGCGCTTCAAACATGGGGGTTAGCCACAAAGCATTAACGCCGAGCTCTTGTAAATACGGCAGCTTTTTAGTCATGCCGTTAAAGTCGCCATGGCCGTCACCGTCGCTGTCATAAAAGCTACGTGGCCAAATTTGATAAAATATCGCGCTTTGCCACCATGGTGTGGCGTGTTGTTCGCCACTGATTTGCGCCGTAGCGGCTGTATTCGTATTTTGTGTGTTGGTTGTGGGTGCGCTTTGGCAGCCCGTTAACATTAAAGCGAGGGCCAACGCACTCAAGGTAAAAGTTTTCATTGCATCTCCGTTATTATTTTAATAAATGCGCCTAGCCGTACGTTACTACGGCTAGTCATTTGCTGATAAAGGTTATTGCAGTGCGTGTTCAACTATTGGGTAATGATCCCACACTTGCTTGTCGTGTAATGAACGAAGTAGTTTAATGTATTCAGCATGGGTCCACGCCAGTGGTGTGGCTGAGTTAGTGCCCTCGCCTAGTTTATACCCTGCTTTGTTAACCCCTACGCCATCCCATACTTGCTCTGGTAGCATAAATCCTTGGTTAGCAAATGTTTCCATGCCTTTTACATAGGTATTTTTAATGGCGTTTTGCTTAGCGGTATCAAGGCTATTTGTGGCATTGGCAGCAGCAATTTCATAATGACCTCGCTCACCGGTAAAAAACGGCCATACTCGCCCACGTTGCCCTGGGGTTTTTATACCGCCTTGCGCGTAGTTTGTGCCCGTTATTTCGTCTTCACCGTAACCGTCGTTGCCATAGCGGCGATAGCCTGAGAAAGTGCCTGAGCCGTCGGCAAACTCAAATGTGTAATGCACTTGCAAGTTATCTTCTAAGGTTTGATCATCATACTCAGGTAAAGTTTTAACAATGCTGGGGGCAAGTGCATCGCGCACCCCATAACGTACCAGCTCTAAAAAGCCACCATCGAGAATTTGCTTTTTATTAAAGCCTTCACGGCCATTATTGGCATTAATTTTAGTGTTTGAGTTGGCGTCTTTATCTTGGCCAATACGAATAAAATATTCGCCGTCGCTTGCTGTTGAGTCAAGGTTGCCTTGGGTTGTAAACATGGTGTTTTCAATGTCGGCATTATAACTTTTTGCGGTTGCAAGGTAGCGTTTGGCATTGGCTTCATCACCCGCCATGTTGGCTATGTCGGCGGCGGTAATTAATCCGGCTATAACCGCAGCGGTGGTTGATGGCGAATACCCCTCTTGCTCTTCCCAGCGCTCTTGTTGCGTGGCCGGTGGCGTTATTTGTGTGTCGTTCCACAAAATTTTAGCGCGCCCGCCATCCACTAAAAAATCAGCTGCGGGTTTTAACATACGGGTATACCAATCAGTTAGTTCGCCATCGGTTAATACATCAGCTTGATGAAGCTTCCACGCCAGCATAATAGGCATGGCTGTTTGATCTAGCTGTACGCCTACCCATTCAAGCTCGCCGTCAACGTGTGTTTTTTGTAAAAACCAACCTGTATCACCTTTATTGCCCGGGGTTTTGCTGTTTACTTGTACTTTATCTAAATATTCAAATGCGGTTTTAGCGGTTGCAGTATCGCCTATTGCCATAAAGGCCATGGCAACTTGGTAAAAGTCGCGTACCCATACTGCTTTATAACCGGTAGAGCCGGTTTTAGCCGATACGGTTTCGCCCCATGGGTTAGATAAAGACGCAATAAGCGCCCCTGCATGGGTTTTATCTTCTTGTGCTTTTAGTACCAAGGCGCTGGTGTAGAGTAATTTACCCTGATCTGTGGTGCTGCTAACTAGGCTTTCAAGCGGGGCTAGGCTGTTGAGGTAATCCTGCCAGCCTATCGCCTCACCTTTACCATTGTAGTTATCAAGCACAGTTTGGTAACCACGGGCTAAACTTGCTTGGCCTTCTTTAAAGCTAGCTTGCTCGCTGTTGCCAAAACTCAGGGTTAAATCAAACTGCGTATTTTTGCCAATTTCACCTAGCTCTGCCAATAAACTCACATTACCCGATTGCTCGCCGGTATTTTTATAAAGTTGGGTAAGCTGCTGAGTTGTTTTAAGCTGGCTTAAACCGTCACTTACGCCCGTAAAACCGACACTTGTTTGTTTAAATGGCTGTGCGCTTTGTAATGTTAAATAATTATCATCTTGCCATGCAACCAAGCCTTGCTCGGTGGTTTTTGCAAAATCATCTAAGCCGTTATTGTTTATGTAAGGGTTAACGGTAACAAAAGCGTTTACGCCTTCAAGCTCGGTATTAAAAATACTGCGCACAAATAACGTTTGCCCGTCTGGATCAGTAAATATGTGTTTTTCGAGGCTAAAGCGCCCTTGTTTGTCTTTGCTTGTTACTTTGTAAGCCAATGATAACGGGCGGCCTTTGTCGTCTTTGTACAAGTAGTCAATGGTAACGTCTAAATCGTCCGCTTCGGTGACTGTAAAATCTTTGCCCACCACTATAAATTGCATGTCTTTAATTTGTGCTTGGTGAATAAGCCCAAACATGGTTTCGGTGATCATGCCTTTGGCAATCGAAAACCATACTTTTGACACTGTGCCAGTGGCGGCGCTATCACTGTATTGGCCATCTTGGTATTGCTCAAACGATGTACCAATACCGGTTTTGCCCGAATACGCCCAAAATGGCTCTACGCCGGGTGCGCCAGGTGCACTTACTGAGGTTTGCACCCCAGTATTGGTTTGCGTATTTTGCGCGCCACAGGCAGCTAAACCCACAGCTAATAAAGTCGCGGTAATGAGGTTATATTTTTTCATTTTAGACCCTTAAATTAAGACTGTTTAACACGCAATACAGCAACAGCAGCAAGTACCAAAGACACCGCGCCCAGTATCAGTGCATAAATAGGTTGATTATCGAAGAAATGGCGTAAAATAAGCCCCAGTACACTGGCCGCTAAGAGCTGCGGGATGACGATAAAAAAGTTAAATATTCCCATAAATACGCCCATTTTGTGGCTCGGTACTGAGGTACTTAACATGGCGTAAGGCAATGACAAAATAGACGCCCACGCAAACCCCACGCCAATCATGGGCCAAATCAGTAAGCTTGGATCGTTTATAAACATAAAGCTGGCTAAACCTAACGCACCTAAAATAAGGTTAAGCGCATGCGCTATTTTTATACCAACACGTTTAACGATGATCGGGATACATAAAGCAGCAATAGCAGCAAAGCCATTATAAGCGGCAAATAAAATACCGACCCAGTCTGCACCGTTGTTATATGCCGCTGAACTGGTATCGCTACTGCCATAATGAAAACTGGTTACCGCTGAGGTGGTATAAATCCACATAGCAAACAACGCAAACCAGCTAAAAAATTGCACCCACGCTAGTTGCTTCATGGTATCTGGCATGGTGAACACATCGTTTATTACTTGGTAAAACCCACCAGCGGTGTGTTGCTTAGCTTTTAATGCCGCGGCAATAAATTGAATAACGCCAAAGCTCACTAAACCAGCAGCCAGTAAGTACAGCTCTTTTTCGAGATTCAGCCCTGTTACAAGCCCTAGTACAGCTAAACCTAATAAAGTGAAAATAACGCCTCCTTTATTAAAGTTAACGTTATTGGCTACAGCTTCGTGTGCTTGATGGTTGTCTTGCTCGTTAAAAGCAGCGAGTTGTTCAGGTGAATATTCTTTGGTGGTTAAAATGGTCCAACCCACGGCAATAAATAAAATAACCCCACCCAAGTAAAATGAATACTTTACAGAATCAGGAATTTGCCCAGCGGCTGCGGTATTGGCAATATCAAACCAGTTGGTCATCATCCAAGGCAGTGCAGAAGCAACCACAGCACCAACACCAATAAAAAAGCTTTGCATGGCATAGCCTTTGGCACGCTGCTTATTTGGCAGGTTATCGCCAACCAGCGCCCTAAAGGGTTCCATAGTGACATTGATAGAGGCATCCATTATCCATAACATTCCCGCTGCAATCCAAAGCGTGGGTGAGTTTGGCATAATAAATAATGATAGCGTGGTTAAAATAGCGCCGTATAAAAAGAATGGTCGACGTCGACCTAATTTACCCCAGGTTTTATCGCTCCAATAACCAATAATTGGCTGCACAATTAACCCCGTCAACGGCGCGGCAATCCACAAAATAGGAATATCATCAATGTTTGCACCAAGGGTTTGAAATATTCGGCTTACGTTACCGTTTTGTAGTGCAAAACCAAATTGAATGCCTAAAAAGCCAAAGCACATATTCCATATTTGCCAAAAGCTTAAATCCGGTTTGTTTTTATTGTGATTCATTTTCAGCCTTATTCGTTAAAACCGCACTGCCAAGTGCATCAAGGGTCAGAGTAAATGTGGTATTTTGTTGATCGGCACTAACCAAAACAGCGTTATGCGTCTCTAAAAGGTCATGTAATGTTGAATTCGCTTTAAATGTTGTTGCCTGCTCTGGCGTTAATGTAACGGTAACGGTTTGAGCTTGTTGGCTAAAGTTACTTAGTACCCAAAGTGATTGTTGGCCTAACGTGCGCGCAAAACCAATCACGCTATCGCTGCCAGTCACCATTAATGGGCTCATATCACCGGCCACAATCGCTGGTAAGTCGTTAAGCGCCATAATTGAAATATAATATTGGCGTAATTGCACTTGTTCAGTTGTTAACTGACCGCCATCAAACTTACCGTTATTCATCCATGCTTGATGCGCAGGCACACCTATGTAATCAAAAATACTGGTCCGGGTTGCCGTCCCAAACCCTGCGTTTTCTGAGCCGTCTTCCCCCACATCTTGGCCAAAATAAAGTAACGTTGGTGAGCGGCTTATTAAATGAGACACCACCATAGCAGGCTTACCCCATGCAGCATCACCGGCAAAATCAGGGCTTGCGATACGTTGTTCGTCATGGTTTTCTAAAAAGTGCAGCATATGTTGCTCAATGTCTGCCACTTGTTGCTGGGCACTAAACAAGGTGTTGGCGGGTTGCTTGTTTTGCATTATGGCTTTTAAGGTGTCGTAAAAGCCTACTTTGTCATACAAGTAATCCATTTTCCCTTGATGAATGTAGGCACGGTACATTAATGGGTTGTAAACCTCGGCGAGTAAAAACGCATCCGGTTTATGCATTTTTATTGATGAATTTAAAAAACTCCAAAATTCAACTGGCACCATTTCGGCCATATCATAACGAAAGCCATCTACCCCTTTGTCTAACCAATAAAGTGCGATATTTCTAAATTTGTACCAGCTATTAGGCAACGCTTTATCTTGCCAAAAGGCGTAATGGGCACGGTAATCTTGGTTTTCGAGTGCCTTAGGTAAAGTGGGAAAGTCGTAACTGCCGTCAGGTTTAACGCCGTAGTTAACTTTAACTGTTTCGTACCAGTCGTTTATGTCGGGTTTAGGGGCACGCGCACCATTACCGGTCCATTTTGCTGGGGTTTCATTAAATTTGCCGTCGGCTAATGGGTGGGCATTACCGCCTAGCACTTGGTAGTGTACGCTGGTTGGTACGGCAAATGACTGCCCAGTAACATAGTAAAAGTTGTTATCGCGCGCATACTCTACGCTGGTATCGTCGTCTTCGCCAAAGTCTTTCACGCCCTTAGGTTTAGCTGTTGAATGATAATTACGAGCTACATGGTTTGGCACAATGTCTATTATCACTTTCATTCCCTGCGCGTGAGTACGTTCAATTAACGCACTAAACTCTTCAAGCCTATTAGTTACATTAATGGCCAAATCAGGGTTTACATCGTAATAATCTTTAATTGCATAGGGCGAGCCTGCACGACCTTTAACCACATCAGGATCATCTTGGTTAATACCATATTCGGTGTAATCACCCACTAAGGCATGATGTAAAACGCCGGTATACCAAACATGCGTAGTACCCAACTCTTTAATGCCTTGAAGCGCAGCATCGTTAAAATCAGCAAACTTACCCACGCCATTTTGCTCTTTAGTACCCCACGGAATGTTTGCGGTTTTAGTATTACCAAATAAACGGGTGAATACTTGATAAACCACTGGCTTTACTGGTTCAGTTTGAGCAACAGCTGGGTTTACTGCTGTGTTTTTATCATCATCACTGCAGCCTTGCCCAAGTAATAGGCTAGATAACAGCAGTGGTATATAAACTCTTTTTTTCATTGTGTGTGTCATTTTTATTTCAGTGTTGTTATTGGTTTATACTAAAGCTAACTGTCGCTTGGTTACAGTAACTGCATACGTATTCACCGCTATATTCAGACCCTGTTAACCCAAGGTTTGAACTGCTCAACAGGGCAATTATTTTTTAGCTCGGTTTTAAACTACTTAAAAATACTGCGTGATTAGGTAATTGCCCCACTGTTGAATTTATTAATGTTTTTAAATTATTAAATAGCTCTGTTAATTGCTCATCGGTTAATGAGTCGGCTAACGCGCCATAATCATCGGGTATTAATCCTTGGCCTATCATGACTTGTTGCCATGCCACTTCAGCAAATAATTCGTCATCTTCACGGATGAGCTTGCCTGTTTGTTTAAACAATTCGATTTTATTTTTCAGTGAATCAGGAATGCTCATTTGTTGGCATTGTCGCCAAAACGGGCTATCGGTTCGCTCGGTTAACTTGTAATGCAAAATAATAAAGTCGCGGATATGTTCAATTTCAGTGATACTTTGCTGATTAAACACATTTACTAATGCGTCGCTAATACCGTTATGAGGAAATAACTTGATTAAACGAGTGACCGTACTTTGTATTAAATGAATACTGGTTGATTCAAGGGGCTCTAAAAACCCACTCGATAAGCCAACAGCCACGACGTTTTTGTGCCACTGTTTTACACGACGACCGGTTTTAAACTTAATTAATCGTGGCTCTGTTATAGGCTCAGCGGGGAGATTTTCTAACAATAGTTGCTTCGCTTGCTCGTCAGATAAGTGGCGACTAGCATAAACTAAGCCGTTGCCCATTCTGTGCTGTAATGGAATTTGCCACTGCCAGCCAGCACTGTGCGCAATTGAACGTGTATAAGGCTTTAGCTCATTATTTGAGGCAGTTTGCACTGCAATAGCACTATCGCAGGGTAAGTAGTGCGACCAATCTACAAACCCTGTGTTGAGTGTTTGCTCAATCAGTAAGGCACGCAAGCCTGTACAATCTATAAATAAATCGCCGCTAATACTGCTGCCATTATCAAGGATTAGGCTTTGAACATCACCACTACTTGGGCACTGCTTAACCTCACTAATTGTAGCATCTAGGTGTTTTACACCCCGCTCAGTGGCTAAGTGCTTTAAAAACTCGGCATATAAGCTGGCATCAAAGTGATACGCGTAGCTTAATCCTGGCAACGACGTGTTGGGAATAGTGTTGATCGGGGCAAATTTATTGTATTTTGCAGCCTGATAATTTAAAGAAAAATCCCAAAAGTCATCTTTGTTGCCTTGTGCTTGGCCTTTTAACCAAAAATTATAAAAGTCACAAAAAGGAAAGTTTTTACCTAAGGTGCCAAATGCATGCATATAGCTGTGTAATGGGGTTTTCCAGTTTTCAAACTCTATACCTAACTTAATCGTTGCATTAGTGGCGTTTATAAATTGTTGCTCATTGATACCCAATGCATTATTTAGTTGCATTATAGGAGGAATAGTTGCCTCTCCTACCCCGACTGTACCAATGCTACTTGATTCTATCAGGGTAACATTAATGACTTTACCCAATACTTTATTAAGCAATGATGCGGCTATCCACCCTGCTGTGCCTCCGCCTGCGATCACAACGTGTTTAATTGGTTGCATATTTTCCCCACAATTTACTTTGTAATAAGCAGATTAAATTATTTGGTAAAATCATTATAAAAAAGCCCCTGTAAAACAAATCACAAGGGCTGTTATATCGCGTTAGTTGTTATAACTTGTAGCTAAAACCTAACAAGTAAGTACGCCCGTAATCTTGATAATCACGCACTTGTAATGCGTTATCACCTTGCAATGATGTAAATGGTTCTTCAGTGATATTTTGTACTTGGAATTGTACTGACAATCCCTCTAAGCCAGCGATACCCGCTTCACTAAAGTCATAACCAATTTGTGCATCCCAAATTGTTTCACCAAGGATATCTACTTGCTGTGTTGCAAAGCCAGAACCGTATATATCCCCTTTAAAGTCGCTGCGTTTACGCATGCTGGTACGTGCTTGAAAGCCGTGACGCTCGTAATACACAGTTAAGCTATCAATTTTGTCTGATAGGCCAGGTAACTCATAGTCATTACCATTTTGATCTGTTAGGTCTTGCTCAACACCTGTATGGCTGGCAATTAAACCAAAACCTTCTAAAGACTCATGTAATATACTAAATGGGAACGAAAGCGACAGCTCATATCCCCATAAGCTTCCATCGCCACCATTAACTTTACTTGAGCGTGTTGCCGTGTTTCTGTCTGCTGGAGGAACTTCTCCTGTTGCAGGATCCACTTTGCCTGTTACATCAACATCGTAGCGTTCATCAAAAGTCCATTGATTAATATCTTTGTAGAAAATAGCTGCTGAAAAATAACCTTCTGCGTTAAAGTAATTTTCGTATGTTAAGTCAAAGCCCGTTGCTTCTTTTGGTTCAAGCTCTGCATTACCACCAGAGATAGACCAATAATTGCCGCTGTCATCTGGTTTTTCGTTGTTGTAACTCGTTTCGATAGATGCATGCATTTCATCAAGACGAGCACGTGAAATTGTTTTAGCCGCACCAAAGCGAATGGTTTGCTCTTGGTCAATTGCAAACGATAAATTTAAGCTTGGTAATACATTTGAATAGTCATGACTAATATCGGTAGGTGATGCAACGACTAAATCGTTAACATTTGAGGCTTCAAAACCTTGTGATGATTGCTCTGTACGAACGTAACGTACACCCACATTACCGGTTACAGGGATACCGCCAATCTCTGCATTAATATCAGCTTGAATAAACGCAGCGGTTACTTTTTCTTGCACTGTCCACGAACGCGTTAAATGTTTTTGATCCGTTAAGCTCTCTTGTAATAAATCATAGTAACCATCATTCACTAACCCATTGGTGTCATAAGCAATCATGTCGCCCATACCAATAAAGTCTAAACTTGCTGATCCTAAGCGATACTGCTCAGGTACTGTTACCATACCGGGATTATTCAAAGAGAAACCTTTTAATGTCATAAAGTAACCTTCAGACACTTTTGTTTTCTCTCGGTCGCGGTAAGACATACCAAAATTAATACGGCTAAAATATTCGTTATCAAGCACTTTGCTTGCTGCTAACTTTAGTGTTGAAAGCTCATCGCTTATTTCTGGTGCGTTGATGAAACCATCTTGTGCAGTGTTTTCATAAGGCGTACCTGACAAACCATATTTGTCATTTAAGGCTTTACTTGCACCCCAAGATAATGGACCACCTAATTGAATTAAATTGTAGTCGCTGTAATCAAGTTCATGAGTGAATTGTGCGCCTGTATTACCACCGTCAAACGCATAACCAATGTTATCAGCTATACCATTTGAATCACCACGACCAGTGCCAGAGTAGCTTTCTATACTCCAAATAGTACGATCGACTTCTGCACGACTTGCATCGAATTCAACTGACCAATCATCATTAATATCGTATTTAGCGTTAAAACCAAATTGTGATAGCTCTGCTTTTCGCTCTTCATAGTCGTTTCGTACAACAACACGCTGACCTTGTGTTGTGGCACTGGTAATAAAGCCAGACTGCTCATCTACAGTGACACTATTTGGGTCGATACTACCCTGACCCCAAGCAAATGGCACTTCAATACCACGGAGGATTTTTTCATCGTTAAAATCAACGTATAACGCATCAAACGTCATGTTTAAACGATCATTTGGTGCAGCTTCTACTACTAGCATTGCAGAATCTCGTTCAAGGGTTGATGAACGCACGAATGGTTTTGCACCACCTAAAATAGAATAGTTTTGAGCATCACCACCGTTAAATTCAGGGTAGCCCCAAGAATTCCATCGTTTTTCTTGGTTTGGAGAACTCATTGTGTTGTACGCAAATGCCACACCGATTGTGTCATCTGCAAATTGGTCAATGTATGAAACTGTACCACGAAAACCTTTATCGTCACCGTCAGGGTTTAATTTATCAAAGCCAGTTTGCTCTAATTGACCATTAAACATGATCACGCGCTCGCCTTTACTTAGCGGCTTTACGGTTTGCATGTCGATTACACCAGCAATACCTTCTGCTTCAATGCTAGCACTTGGCGTTTTATAAACAGTTACGCCGCTCATGATTTCTGATGGGTAAAGGTCAAATTCAACCCCACGGTTGTCACCGATGGACACTTGCTCACGGCCATTAAAAGTAGTTGCACTCTCGTTTTCGCTAAAACCACGCACACTCACTCTACTTGCACGGCCATCTAATCGTTGTGCTGTTAAACCGGGTAAACGTGCAATTGACTCTGCAATTGAAGAATCTGGTAATTTACCAATATCTTCAGCCGAGATAGACTCAACAACTTGCGTAGAAAAGCGTTTGGTGTTTATAGATTCTACAACGCTGCCACGAAAACCTTTTACTTCGATGATTTCTACATCATCATTTTTTATTGTTTGTTCTTGTGCCGCGGTAGTGGCAAAGCTTGATAATCCGGCTGCCGTTAATGCCAGCGTTAATATACTTGGTTTGAACATAGCCATAATGTTTTCCCGTTACCCATAATGTGATACCCGCTTGCTTGCTTAAGTGATAGTTAAGCTTGCGAGCTTATTTTGTTGTCAGCATTTATATTAACGCTCGTATTATTTTATTAACAACTTTATGCATACGTATTCAAAACAACAGCACAGACATTAAATTAACAATATTTTTACACTTCATTTTGTAAGTAACTGTTTTATTTTGAGATATTTTGGTGCAATAGAAATTTATAAATTTAATGATAGTCATTATTTATTTTTATATGAAACAAGCTCGTCATTAAACATAAATAAAGTGACACAAGGCTATTTTATTTTTTGATTTATTATTCAACGCACTAATTATTCAAACAACATTGGTAAGACCAATATTTAAAAACACCACTTTAGTGCAGCCCTTTATTTATGCGCACCTAAATAATGCAAACAATAAATTAACAACTCACTCTTTATAATTGGTAAAGGAAAACTTAATAAGTCATAGCTAAAGTAGGTGAAAAAAACACTGTATTTAACCAATTTTAATAGCCATAAAATAGTGCATACGTATGCAGACTTTTTACAGTATGACAGGCTTCAAGTATGCTTTTTGAAATAAACGAGGATTATAGCCTCTTAAAAAAGAACAACACAGATGCAGTGTGAAAACGGAGAAAAGCATGACCCAAAAGCAATGGTATAAAGGTGCGGTTATTTATCAAGTGTATCCGCGTAGCTTTCAAGATAGCAACAACGATGGCATTGGTGATTTAAAAGGGATAATTAATCGCATTGATTACATTAAAAGCTTAGGGGTTGATGCTATTTGGATCTCACCTTTCTTTAAATCACCTATGAAAGATTTTGGTTATGATATTAGCGACTATCGTGATATTGACCCAATTTTTGGTAATTTAGACGACTTTGATGAGCTCATTGCGCAAGCACATCAACGCGATATTAAAATTATTATAGACCAAGTACTTAGCCATACATCAGACCAACATCAATGGTTTATTGATAGTCGTGAAAACTTAACCAATGACAAAGCTGATTGGTATGTATGGGCCGATGCTAAAGAGGACGGAACAGCACCTAATAATTGGTTGTCTATTTTTGGTGGCGGTGCATGGCAGTGGGAACCGCGTCGTGGGCAATATTATTTGCATAATTTTTTCACAGAGCAGCCTGATCTTAATTTTCATAACCCTGATGTTCGCCAAGCTGTACTGGATAATGTTGAGTTTTGGCTTAAAAAAGGCGTAGATGGTTTTAGACTAGATGCCATTAACTTTTGTTATCACGATGCACAACTTCGTGATAACCCAGCAAAACCAAAAGAAAAACGTCAGGGCCGTGGTTTTAGTGAAGACAATCCGTATGCTTTTCAGTATCACTACTACAACAACACACAGCCAGAAAACATTGAGTTTATGCGTGATATTCGCACTTTACTTAATAAATACCCGGGTACAGTATCGTTAGGTGAAATTTCATCTGAAGATTCATTAGCTACTATGGCAGAATATACCCAAGGCGGCGATAAACTGCACATGGGTTATAGCTTTGAATTACTCACTGATGATTACTCAAGTGAATATATTCGTAACACAGTGACCACACTTGAAGAGCGAATGACTGAAGGCTGGCCTTGCTGGGCATTTAGTAACCACGATGTGGAACGTGTTGCAAGCCGTTGGAGCGAAACGGGTGAAGTAAATCCTGCGCAATGTAAGATGTTAACCGCCCTATTGGCCTCACTGCGAGGCAGCGTGTGTATGTATCAAGGTGAAGAACTCGGACTCGGTGAAGCAAGCGTTGCGTTTGAAGATTTACAAGACCCATACGGCATTACATTTTGGCCAAACTTTAAAGGCCGCGATGGGTGTCGTACCCCAATGCCTTGGGAAAACCTTGATAATTCACATGCCAATGCACACAATGCAGGCTTTAGTGAAGTGAAACCGTGGTTACCTGTTGATCAACAACATAAATCACAAGCGGTTGCAGAACAAGAAAATGATGCAAACTCGATATTAAATGCGTATCGTGAATTTATGGCATGGCGTAAAAACCAACAAGTGTTACTTGAAGGTGACATTGAATTTATACAAACTGCAGAGCCAATTTTAGCGTTTTACCGCACATTAAACGAAGAAAAAATGTTGTGCGTATTCAATTTGAGTGCTTCACAAGCAGAGCTTGCCATTAATGTAAGTGTTGAAAAAGAACATAACGGCCTTTCTCATCACAACGCAAACCTTAATAACAAAACACTGACAGTTGAGCCATTTGGTTGTTATTACGCTCGCTGCAGTTAATATTACAAAAAGAAAACCCGAGCAGAGCTCGGGTTTTTTTATAGCATTTTTTAATGATTAATTGTTTTACTGTTTAAATAATCAGTAAATGCAAATAATACACCCGATATTACAAAGGTAACGTGTATCAACACTTTCCAAAGCAGTTCATCATTAGAGTAAGACGCAGAGCTTATAAAAACCTTCAAAAGCTCAACGGCTGAAATCGCGACTATTGCACTGATCAGCTTCATTTTTAAACCAGAAAACCCCACTTTTCCCATCCATACGGGACGATCCTCATGATTTTCGATATTAAGCTTAGAGACAAAGTTTTCGTAGCCACTAAATATAATAATTAGCAGCAAACCTGCTAACAAAGCAGTATCAACCAAAGTTAATATACCCACCAATAACTCTTGATTACTGGCAGTAAACGTCGCTACCCCCATCAAATACAGCTGTTTAAAAAATTTTATTAGCAATAAAACCACAGCAAATAGTAAACCGACAAAAAATGGCGCCAATAACCAACGCCCTTTAAATATAAATGACTCTAGTACCTGCTCTACTTTGTGAACAGGATGTATTTTTTTATTTATATTATTTGTGTGTGGCTCTGACATAGGGGGACCTAAAAATTAAAACGCGACATTAGCCTAAATTTAGCTGTAACACAATCAGTTAAGGTTAAACTTATTTACGTGATACGTTCATCCTGACGATAAAAATATTTCGTTTTTCTTTATTGTAAATTCGATTAAAAATCAGGATGCAGAAATGTTCTGGCTTGGTTACATTGGTTTTATGCAGTCATTGTATAACTGCATAATTCGTTTGTTGCTCCATTTTTAGGAATAAAAAATGAATAAATTATTACTTGGGTTGATTGTTGCACCATTTTTCGTTTTATCTGCTGCCAATGTAGTTGCAAACGATGCTACAGACGCTTCAGCTGAGATAATTCAGGAATTCACAGAAATGTGTGTTAGTTGGGCTAAAGAAGACGATATAAGCAATGAAGAGCTGTATAACTATGTTTTAAAATGTGTGAATGATGAACTTACAGCTGAGGGCTATAATACAGTGACTGCTGTAAAAATTTAATCATTAAAGCGGATTAAACTTAGGCTACATTGCCATTGCGATAGGTTTAATTTAGCTAAAAAAACCGGAACTGTCACAGGCTGTGCGCTCCGGTTTTTTATTATTTAAAACAGTGAATAATTACTTATTCATCGACTTTTTTAGCTTTTGCCTTACTTTTAGCCGGGGCTTTTTTAGCGGCGGCTTTCTTTTTTGGCGCGGCTTTTTTCTTTGCCTCTTCTACCCATTTACCGCTACTGTAATGCGCCGTCCAACCGGTTGCTTTACCGTCAACTTCAGTCATAACGTATTGCTCTTTATTTTTACGACTATAACGCACAACCGCAGGATTACCATCGGGGTCATTTGCTGGTGCATCAGCTAAGTAGTAAAACTTAGGCGAAATACGATCTCTAAAGCGCTGTAACTCCTCTACTTTAGGAGCGCGTGTTTCTCGTGATTTAGGGAAGGTATTAGCTGCTAAGAAAATACCCGCTGCACCATCACGTAATACAAAATAAGCGTCAGACTTTTCACATTCTAATTCAGGTATATGAACTGGGTCCTCTTTAGGTGGCGCAGCTTCGCCATTTTTTAGTAACTTACGGGTATTTTTACACTCATCATTGTTACAACCAAAATACTTACCAAATCGACCTGATTTTAACTCCATATCAGCACCACATTTATCACACTCGATAATAGGACCGTCGTACCCTTTAATTTTAAAGGTGCCCTCTTCAACCACATACCCCTGACACGCAGGATTATTACCACACACGTGCAGTTTACGGGTTTCGTCGATAAGGTAAGAATCCATCGCTGTTTCACAAATTGGACAGCGCTTCATTTGCATGAGTGTTTCTGTTTCAACATCTTCAACATCAGCAGCCACCGCTTCATCACCCGACACTAAGTTCATAGTGGTAGTACAGCGCTCTTTAGGTGGCAGGTTATAACCTGTACAGCCTAAGAATACACCCGTTGAAGCAGTACGAATACCCATTTTTCTACCACAGGTTGGGCAATCTATATCGGTTTCTACCATTTGATTAAGGCGCATACCGCCTTGTTCTGGTTCGCCTTTAGCAATGTTTAGCTGGGTTGAAAAATCAGCGTAAAACTTATCAAGCACTTGTGTCCAAACACGCTCACCTTCGGCGATATCATCTAAACGACCTTCCATTTTAGCGGTAAAGTCAAAGTTCATTAGGTCAGTAAAGTTTTCAACCAAGCGATCGGTGACGATCTCGCCCATTTTCTCAGCGAAAAAGCGACGATTTTCTACGCGAACATAACCACGATCTTGTATCGTTGATATAATAGAGGCATACGTAGAAGGACGACCAATACCACGTTTTTCAAGTTCTTTAACTAAACTTGCTTCACTAAAACGAGCTGGTGGTTTGGTAAAATGTTGCTTAGGATCAAGTTTAATTAAAGTCAGCACTTCGCCTTGTTTAACCGCAGGAAGTGATTGATCTTCTTCGTTCTTTTTACGCACTGCAGGTTGCACTTTAGTCCAACCATCAAAACGTAAAACACGGCCTTTTGCTTTTAATGTAAAGTCATTAGCAGCAACGGTTAACGTGGTTAAATCGTATTCAGCAGGCACCATTTGACAGGCCACAAACTGACGCCAAATAAGCTCATAAAGCTTTTTAGCATCGGCATCCACGCCTTCAACATGCCCTGAAAGCACTGATACACTGGAAGGACGAATGGCTTCGTGTGCCTCTTGTGCATTACCTTTAGAGCTATAGTTAATCGGATCAGTAGGTAAATATTTGGCACCAAACTCATTGGTTACATATTCGCGACACATTTCAACCGCATCTTTTGATAGGTTGGTTGAGTCGGTACGCATATAAGTAATATAACCCCCCTCGTATAAACGCTGGGCAAGCATCATGGTTTTTTTGACGCCATAACCGAGTCGAGTACTTGCTGCTTGTTGCATTGTTGAAGTAATAAATGGCGCACTTGGTCGGCTCTTGCTGGGTTTTTCTTCAACGCTGACAACTTTATACTCGGCATTCTCAAGGCTTTTAACTGCTGCACTAGCCTGAGCTTCATTTACTGGCTTAAATGGCTTGTCTGCTTGTTTAGTGACTTCTAAGCGTAGGTCAGACTCGCTATTTTTAACATCTGCATGAATATCCCAAAATTCTTCAGGAATAAATGCTTTTATTTCACGTTCGCGCTCAACTAATAAACGTACAGCAACAGATTGCACCCGCCCTGCAGATAAACCGCGCGCGACTTTTGCCCACAATAAAGGTGATACCATAAAGCCAACCACACGATCTAAGAAACGGCGGGTTTGCTGTGCATAAACCATATCGGTGTTTAATTCACCTGGGGTTTCGAATGCTTGTTGTATTGCATTCTTAGTGATTTCGTTAAATACAACGCGCTTATATTTTTCAGGTTCGCCACCAATTATCTCTTGAAGGTGCCACGCAATGGCTTCTCCTTCTCTATCCAAATCCGTTGCGAGATAGATTTTATCAGCATTTTGGGCAAGCTTTTGTAATTCTTGAACAACCTTTTCCTTACCCGGCAAAATTTCGTAATGTGGCTCCCACCCTTTTTCAGGATCGATTCCCATACGCGCGACTAAGTTAGTGTAATCACGTTGCTGTTTATACGCTGCTTTCTCATCGGGGGGCATTTTACGCACCTCAGCAGGCGTTTTGCTTGCCGGTACTTTAGTTTTGCCAGAACCCGATGTAGGTAGATCTCGTACATGCCCAATACTGGACTTAACGATAAAATCATTACCTAAGTATTTATTAATTGTTTTAGCCTTAGCAGGTGACTCTACAATTACTAGCGATTTGCCCATAGTTGCCTATTTCTAACCTAGTTCTTTAAATGTGTTTAGCCGACTCATGCGGCGCGAATATTTATAGGTATATCTACAAACACTAGTTCTTACAAGCTTTTAATACAAACTTTTCAGTATTTACTGAATAAACAAACAATTTTTGTTGTAAATTTAAACAAACTGGTGTTTTTTGGATAATTGATGTGGAATATATAGAATAGAAACAAAAATGCCAACCTTATGGTTGGCATTTTTACTTAATCATTATCTAATTATAATTTAGCGTCGTGTAAAACAGCAATCGAGGCTGAAGAAACTAGCCCTGAAGTTGCCGTTGAAGTAATTGTCACATTACCGCTAACTACAGCATTTTTATCATCGACGGGCACTCTTAAAATACCAAATGAAAAGTTAATCGGCCTGATAGTTGTTGTGTTTGGGAAAATATATTCAGTTGTTCCCGTTAGCCTACCTTGATCTGTACTAATTTTTACCTCAGTGTCTATTGGTAAGGGGTTATTGTATATATCTGCAATATAAACAGTTGCAGAAGCACTTGTAACGCCTGTTGCTTCGGTTAAATCAATCTGTGAAATTTGACACATTTTATCGCTCGTAATATCGCTTTGTACCCTACGCACTATTGGGCTTTCAGGGTCACTGTTTACACGAACTTCTGACGCTATTACTCCCGGTATTGCAGCACAATCGTTGGCAAAAGTAACGACTCTGAAAAATGCAGCATCACCAGACATTACAATTTCCTGATTTTGAAAAACATTGACCAAGTCACGGCTACACAAATTTATTGCAGCATCTTCTGGTCGGCATAATAAACCATTGTATATACCATTACCTTCAGTCCACTCTCCATCACCGTTAAAATCGATAAACTCCTCAAATTCATCGCCTCTAGAGTTATTGCCTGAACAATCATCTGTAGGAGTATTGCAGTCTTTCCCACCATAAGTACCATCTTCGTTATGATCTATGAATGCTTCTGGGATATCAAAAAGATCACTAAAAAAGTCTTGACCATCAAAATAACCATTACCATTCAAATCTGAAAACGTCTCCTCCCCTATCGCATAGGCTAATACAGTTGCACGCCCACCTAATGGAAGATCAACAGTCAAGTCATTATTAAGTACTCCTAAAGGACACGGTAAGCCCCTATCACATTTTTCAGCAATAGTATTTGCATAAATAGAATCAGTGAATGGTCGTGGATTACTACTTCGCCAAGTCACAGAACAAGCCCCATTTGACGTAGTACAACTAGGCTCAATAACGCCGCCCTCTGTAATAAAGCTAACTGCGGTACCATCAGGTACTGGATTATTAAAATGATCAGCAAGCCTAGCGTTAACTAATACCTCGCTGCCATCAACATTAAGTCCATGGACGTTGAAAATAGAGCGTGATAGTGAAAAGCTATTTTGATCAGCAATACCTGTACTAATAACTAAAACGTCTGATGGTGCAGAAACTGTTACCGTATCACCATTGACTACTTCATTTATTGATGCAATTACTCGGACGGGAGTTGCAACAACACCAGATTGTACTGTCGTTCTAATTTCACCCTGTGCGTTTGTTATTGCTGAATTGGCACCTAATGTTATACCACCTACTGAAGTTGATAATGCAAAGTCGACTGTTCTAGATGCCAAATTATTACCATTAGCATCAACAAGTTTAAAAATCACTTCCGATATTTCGTTTCGATTTTCTCCACCAGTACCCTTGAGCGATATTACAGGCTCAGTTACATCAACAAACTGAATAAAGCCAACATTAGCTGGTGATACATGAATTGTTGTACTAGCAGAAACAGTATCCCCCCCAGTAATAACGCTAGCAGTAACAACATCGCCTCCTACACATGTTAATGGTCTATAAGTTGAACGAGCAAAACCGCCTATACTGGTTACTCTTTTGTCCATAACGGCCAAATCTGAAGCAACACACCCAGATGAAAACTCAACATTTAATGGTGCAGTATATAAATCACCATCTTTCGTGATTTCTATTGAAACTAGTGCTGTTGAACCAGCTGTTAATGATTGGTTGTTTGCTACAGAACTAGATATTGCAATATCAATATCAACTGCAGCAATTTGAAATGCTTTAGTTAAATTACTATTTAAAACGGATACTGTAATTTCACCAGCGCCGACATCGCGACCCGGAATAATATCTAACAGAGCTATACCATTTTCGTCCGTAATTGCGGTCCCGGTACTAGGAGAGATAGAACCGATCGTGGTTGTTGCCGTCACTAACGTTTGCGCTAGCGGTGTAGTTGAGTCTTTCTTGTCTACCTCTATAAAAAGTATGCCTGTAGAATCACCTGAGATACTAGCCGTCTCTTGGCATAAGTTTTTATCTCTAAGTGTTTTAAAATCTGTAGGACAATCTTTTAATATGCTAAATCTAATATCTGCACTGCTTTGATTGGGGTCAATTGCATCACCACGCGTATAAAACCCTAGCTTTTTCTCTACTGCTTCAAATTGTGCAGTTACGATACCCGCACCTTCAATTGTCCCTGACGTTAAGTTAAGTGTTGCAACTCCGTTCGAGTCAGTTAAAGCAGTGCCTGAGCTTGGAAGCAAATTACCTAACGTTGAGCTAAATGTAACTACTTTAGCTACAGCAGGATTGCCTTCAACGTCCAAAACTGTCGCCCTAACTAAGCCACTGTCATTAGCACTAATTTCGCTTATTTGCATTAAACTTGTAGACGAAACTAAGCTTAAATCTATGGTAAAGTCATTTGACGCCCCAGGTGAAGGCGCATCACCAGCTGACGTATAAGTGTAAGAATTTGAATCATAAACCATATTTTCTTCAAGTTTATAAGTTGCAGTTATGGTACCAGCTCCTTCCTCTGTGCCTGCTAGTAGGTCAACTTTGGCGACTCCTGAACTGTCGGTCATAGCAGTACCATTTGACGGATTAATCTTACCAAAACCTGATACATTAAATTGAATTAATTGATAAGCACCAGGTTGGCCATCAACAAGAAGCTTAGCTTGAGCGACTGCAGGGTTTTCATGATCAACATTTCTTGTTTGAGTACCATCAGAATTTACTAAGCTCACTATTAATTGAGCTTTTTCAACAATGACTGCATTAAAGTCAAATGGTGCTGATGAATATGTTTGGCCTTGATTACTGTAGGTAGCTACGACCTTTGATGCGCCAGCTATATTACCTGCAGTTAGCTCAATTTCTGCTATCCCTGAGTTATCTGTTAAAACACTACCAGATTCCGGGTTTAAGGCACCAATATCGCCATCAAGTATAAAATTAACGCTTTTATTAACAACAGGTTCACCAGTATCATCAAACACAGTCGCTTTTAGACTGAGTGGTTCTGTACTTGTTACTGTATTTGATTGATCACCGGTCTGTGTTGAAAAGCCTTGGATATTTAACGTGAAAGCGACTTGGTCACCGCTTGATTGAAAAGAAAATGTATCAGTGTAAGTTAATCCGTTAATTGTATAACTAGCTGTAACTTCACCAGCACCCTCCGTATCACCGGCTGTCAGTTCTATATTAGCAACACCTATATCGTCTGTTATTGCTGAACCTGAATCTGGTTTTAGCCTACCTATATCATCTGCCAATGTAAAGATAACACGCTCACCAGTAACAAGAGCGCCCTCTTTAGTGAGCGTTGCTTTTAAGTCTAATGGCGCATCTGCTGTCACCGTATTTGATTTACTACCACTAGCTCTGGAATATCCTTCAAGCGATAATGTAAAAGAGCTAGTGTCATCTCTATCTGCATCCCCAGTAGATTCAAATGCAAAGCTTTTTGAGTAAGTAATTCCATCAACGGAATAGGTAGCGACTACCTCCCCAGCACCTTGAACTGTACCTGCTGTAAGATTAATTTTAGCGACTCCATTACTATCAGTTAAAGCAGAGCCAGAACTAGGGTTCAGTACCCCTACCTCGTCAATCAGTGAAAAAGTAATACGCTTGCCTGTGACAATAACGTCGTCTTTTTTTAGCGTGGCTTTTATATCCAAAGGAGATTCTGCCGTAACTTTATTAGACTGTGTTCCATCAAGTTGTGAGTAACCATTAATTGTTAAGGTGTATGTAGGTGTATCAGGTGTTGTTCCATCCCCCCCCCCTATGCTGCCCTCTTTCTCCAATGAGCCACCGCCACCACAGGCTGTTACTAAAAAACTGAGCATTATGATGCAGAGCACCCTTATTGAAGGCATAAACTTCTCCCTAGTGTTATTATTAACTTTGCGTTATTCACTTAATATTAACCTATAACTTAGCCTAAAATCTCAGTTTTTTACTTCTTTTTTTTACAAAAATTTTTAAAAAGTTGACGTTTTTTCTGTAAAAAAAATTACATGCTGTTAGTCTATGCCAAATTTATAAAAATAGATTGGAAATATGTCTAAAATCCGTTCAATGAGTTTAACTACTCGCATCATGATTGGTATGGTGCTTGGTGTTGCAGTAGGCTTTATATTTCAGGCTATATTAGCTGGTGAAGACGATTACCTAATTCCGCTTGGGTTATTCTCTTTGCCAATTAAAGCCTTTTTTGTTGATGGCCTTTTTCACGTTGGTGGGCAAATATTTATAGCTAGCTTAAAGATGTTAGTTGTTCCTTTAGTATTTGTATCACTGGTTTGTGGTACTTGTAGTTTAAGTGATCCTAAAAAGTTAGGACGCTTAGGCGGTAAATCAATTGGTTTGTACTTAGTTACAACTTCAATAGCTATAACCCTAGCTATTACTTTGGCGTTATTATTTAATCCAGGTGAAGGAATAGGGCTACCTTCTGAAACAAGTTACAATGCACAAGAAGCACCTACCCTAGCGCGCGTTATTATTGACATGTTCCCCACCAACCCATTTGAGGCGATGGCAAAGGGCAACATGTTACAAGTTATTGTATTTGCATTGTTATTTGGTATTGCAATGGCACTTAGCGGTAAAACAGGTAAACGGGTAGCTGCTGTTTTTGAAGACCTAAACACCGTTATTTTAAAACTGGTTACTTTGCTAATGAACATTGCCCCATACGGTGTATTTTTCTTAATGGCTAAATTGTTTACCACCATTGAGCTTAATTTAATCGTCAGTCTCGCTAAGTATTTTGGCGTGGTTGTTTTAGCTTTATTACTACACGCATTTATAAACTACACGCTACTTCTAAAAATACTCACCGGACTAAACCCGCTCACTTTTTTAGCTAAAATGAAGCACACCTGTTTATTTGCTTTTAGTACCTCAAGTTCAAGCGCGACTATGCCTATTACACTCGAAACGGCAACTAAAAAGCTTGGCGCTAATAATTCGGTCGCTTCGTTTACTATTCCCTTAGGTGCAACCATTAACATGGATGGCACTGCAATCATGCAAGGTGTCGCTACGGTATTTATTGCTCAGGTATTTAGCGTCGACTTGACTATTTCTGACTACTTAATGGTAATACTAACTGCAACGCTTGCTTCTGTTGGCACGGCGGGTGTACCTGGTGTTGGTTTAATTATGCTAGCCATGGTACTTAACCAAGTAGGCCTACCTGTTGAGGGCATCGCCATTATCATTGGTGTAGACAGGCTTCTTGATATGACCCGAACCGCGGTAAACGTGACCGGTGACTGTATGGTAACCTGTGTCGTTGCTAAAAGTGAGGGTGAACTAGATGAAAGTGTCTTTAACGACCCTAATGCAGCTAAAGATTTAGAGGACTACCACAAATCAATTGGCTAACAGCTTATATCGTTAGTTATAAAAAAAGCCTTGCTACTTCATTAAGTAACAAGGCTTTTTATTGAGTTTAAATTATTAAGGGTTTAACGCCTTAAATTTTGACATCAAACTTACACCCGCTTTATTCACGCCATGGCTCAAACCTATTGCCAGCTTGTCACTTAAGCCTTTTTTAATCTTGTATTGCACTTTATAAATTTGATATTGCTGTTGTTGCTCTAACAACGCATCATCGCTGGTTTTAATAGTATCGACTAACCCTTTTTCAATTGCCTGGGTTGCAAACCAATGTTCACCTGTTGCCACTAAATCCATATTTAAGCTCGGACGCTGAGTACTGACAAACGTTTTAAATAGTACGTGCGTTTGCTCTATCTCTTCGCGAAACTTTTCACGGGCTTTATCGGTATTTTCACCAAATAAGGTTAACGTGCGTTTAAATTCGCCGGCGGTAATTTGCTCAAACTCAACATCATTTTTCTTTAAAATTTTATTAAAGTTTGGAATTTGTGCAATAACACCAATAGAGCCAACAATTGCAAACGGTGCTGCAATAATATGATCAGCCACACACGCCATCATGTATCCGCCACTGGCTGCTACCTTGTCTATTGATACAGTTAACTCAATGCCTGCTGATTTGAAGCGTTGCAATTGTGAAGCAGCTAAACCATAACCATGTACTACACCACCACCACTTTCAAGTCGAACTAATACTTTATCTTTTTTAGCATCAGCAATTGAAATTATTGCGGTTACTTCTTCGCGTAAACTTTCAACTTCATGTGCATCCATACTGCCATTAAAGTCAATAACGTAGAGTCGTGGCTTAGGTGTTTCATGTTGTGACTTTTTCTGCTCTACTTTTTGCTGTTTTTGATACGCTTTTAGTTCTTTTTTACCTAGCGTATTATTTAAAAAGCTTTCTTTAATATTGGCTAATTGCTCTGATAGGTCATCAATTTCTATCTCACCTTTTTTTGCTTTTGGCTTAACAGCCGAGCTTACAATTAAAGTTAAAATGACAGCGATTGCAATAACAAAGGTAATGGTTTTTGCAAAAAACAAACCGTACTCGTATAAAAATTCCAACTGTGTTCTCCGTTTATAAATTTAACTCAATTTAACATGCTTTAAAGCAAAAAAAAGCCACTAAACAGTGGCTTTTTGTACTTAATTGAATGGTTGATTGTTAATTAGTCACAACGTCTGTGTTTGTTACCATTAATAAACGCCCTCGTGACGCTAAGTAAGTTGCAATTTGCAATTGCATCTCAGCATTTGCAGCTGCACTGCCTGCAGCAGTAGTCGACTCGCTTTCATCTTGTTCTGGTGTTAATACTGAGCCATGATGACCTGTGTTAAATTTAACTAAATAACTAGCGCCCGCCTCTGTTAAGTCTTGCGTAGTACTGACTGTTTCTAACCCCATAAAGTTAGCCAGAGGAAGTGTTCCTGCAATTGGATTGTTAGCAGTCATTGGCGGAATAACCTGATCAGGCTTGTTACTATCAGTGCCATCACCCACAACAACATTCATGTATACTGGTGTTTCAAGTGCTTTTACTGTTGCGGCATAGTTAGTCGGGTCGCCACTATCCAAAGCGGTCTGTGCTGCAAAAACAAACTGTGTCATCACGCCCTTAATGTTTTCAAGTTTATCTGTTTCACCGGCCATCGTTAGCGATGTTGCAAATTCAGTAAAGCCACAGCTTAAGAAATCCTGCATGTCTGGTAACAAGACACCACAGTTTGATAACGCGCCGGCATTTAAAAATGCATTAAACTCGTCAGCTTCTGTTGTTCCTGCTTGTGATAAAACGGACCCTTGAATAAACGGACCAAATGCTGCTGAATCTAATAAGAAGCTAGCAATACCGCCACCGCCACTTGCCAATGCAACAGCATTAACTTTAAATAATGGGTCTACTTGATCATCAATTGGGTTATTCGCTTGTGCAATAAATGCAGGCGCTACAATAGAGCCCAGCGAATGGCCAATATAAGATACCTCTTTTGCATTTAACGTATTATCACCGCTGAAGTTTAAACCTAAACGTAAGCCAAGTAAGTCAGCACTTGATTGGCGAAGGCTATCTCTGGCAACCAATAACGAGCTCAAGTTCATGTAACTAAGCACAGATCCTGTTGTCGCATTAAAATCATCAATACCATCAGCATCAACATCTATACCACGTTCACCATGACGTGGGTGGTCAATGGCTGCCGTTGCAAATCCTTGAATTGATAACTGCGCCGTTAAAGCAAGCATACTTTCTTTTTGCGTAGTGATACCGTGCTGCATAATAACTACTGGCCAACCACCTTCAGGCATAGCAATAGGCGGTAATTGAAGTTGTGCACGAATTCCATTAATAACTGGCAAAATTGGTTTTGTGATCTGCACTGGCACGTTAGCCATGCTTTGCACTTTAGGTATTGAGTTATATTTAGTTAAATGACGAGTGCTATCTAGGCCTAAATCTCGCAGCTGCCCATTACTTAGGGCTGCACACATTGCATCATTAGGACTAATAGGATCTGTAGGGAATGCTTCACCAGCCTGCGCTTTATAACCCATAATAGCAACCGCGTTATCACACATACCTTGCCAGTAAGTATCATTTAAATCACTGATTTCTTTACCTGTAGGCGTACCTAAATACATAGGTAGCTGAATGCTGCCTTTTTGATATTGAACACCTGAAAATGCATTTGACACTTCAACACCTTGTGATGCAAACACTTGCTGTACGTTAGCCATAGGCTGTTCTGGGATTTGCAGCGCCGGTGTTGGAATTGTTGGTTCTGTTAAGCTTGCTGCTAAGACCTTTTTAATTGTATCAAGTACTGGCCCTGCCGATTGCATCGTCATGGCAGCTGAGAAAATAATATCGTCTTTGGTGATATTTCCTGAGCTTACCACTACGTTTTCGTAGCTGTTAACAGCCCCTTGCAGCGCAAGTTGTGATGGCGTTACTAACGGCGCTTCTTGTTTAACAGTCGCATATGTTGATGATGGCTCAATTGAGCGACCTTCTGAATCTTTAAGCCCAGTCGTTAATACATTAATGTACGAGCTACCGGCTTTAAATGGCTTAAGTGGAATAATTGCAACCGCGTCTCCAGAGCCTTGTGTAACAAAGTCGACACCAAAGGTTAATTCGCCCACTAATTTACATGCAGCACCGGCTGGTGCTTGTGAGCATTCGGCATCGGTTAGACTTGCACCCATTATCACTTCAAAAATGCGCACAGTGCCTGGTGAAGCAGCTGATGTGGTATCTAGGCTGACACCTGGTGGAAACGTTAAGTCTATCTTAAAAGGAGTTTGTGTAGACCAGCCATCAAGTGCACCTAAAGCTAACTGAGGGTCTGCGTATTTATCTCGGGTAATAGAAACATTCTCATCATTAAGCTCCCCCGGTATATTTAATGTGCCGTCTCGTGTGCCGCTCATTAACAAATCATTAGGAACCGAAATTACACCATTTGCAGGGTCAAACTTTACCGTTGCTTTTGGAATAACTGTAACTGAATCGTTTTTAACATCTTCTAACGTTTCGCCGCCACAGCCTGCTAATGCAGCTGCGACACAGAGCGAGAGTAGCATTTTTTTCATAGTGTTCTCCGCACAAATCTTATTTTTATAGTGTGTTTATAGTCAGTGTAATCAAGTTAAAATTATGTAGCCAGTGTATTAATGAGACATTAGACCAGTTAAACTTAACGTAAACTTTCTAGTTTCGCCACCTAAATTTGTAATAAATTCGATTACTTGTCGATTTGCTATGTTAAAATCAAAAAAAATTTAAACATTGGTACTTTTATGTATACCTATCAAGCAACTGAAAACACACTTAAAGACAAAGTAATTTTAATAACAGGCGCAGGTGATGGTATTGGCCGTGTTGCTGCTATTACCTATGCAAAACATGGTGCAACCGTTATTTTATTAGGAAAAACAACTAATAAACTAGAATGTGTATATGACGAAATTGTCAATGCAGGCTACCCACAGCCAGCGATTGTGCCTATGGACTTAAAAGGTGCAACTAAACAAAACTATCGTGATTTAGCTGCAACAATCGAAAGCCAATTTGGCCGCCTTGATGGACTATTAAATAACGCCGGTATTTTAGGGTCTTTAGGGCCGTTAGAGCATTTTTGTTCATCAACATTCGAAAACGTTATAAAAGTAAACGTAACGGCACAAGCGATGATAACCAAAGCCTTGTTCCCTGTAATGCGCAAGTCAAAAAGTGCTTCTGTGGTATTTACCTCATCAGGTGTAGGTCGCAAAGGAAGAGAGTTCTGGGGACCTTATGCAATTTCTAAATTTGCGGTAGAGGGTATGATGCAAACATGGGCATGTGAAGTCGAAAAAACACCAATCCGTGTTAACTGTATCAACCCGGGCGCAACACGTACATCAATGCGTGCAAGTGCATTTCCAGGTGAAGACCGAGATTTACTTGCAACACCTGAAGATCTCATGCCAACTTACTTGTATTTAATGAGTGATGACTCAAAAAATATTAATGGTCAATCGCTCGATGCGCAATCTAAAAAATAACAATTTTGGGGGTTAATATTAAACCTGTTAACTTACCTTTAATCGCTTCATGATACCCTTAGAATAACTCAATTCTAAGGGTATTTTCACTTGATAATTAATACCATATATTTACTCACTCCAATTATGTTTATACAAAACTGCCCTTACTACTATCGCGCATTACGACGCCGATGGGTAGTGAAGAGAGTCCATTTCATCAATCCGCTACAATTGCACAAAGCAACTACACAACAAAATTCATACCTTTGTATCAACAAAGCATGGCTAGCGCATTTTAATCCCAGATTCTAACAGGGTTGAGCGATAATCATCGTCTAGCCCTGCCATTTTCTTTTTTCGCCATACTGGCTGTTTTAGTTGTATCTTGTTTAAATAACGCCATAACTATTTTTCTCATTACGTTAAAAACAAAGGGTCCTTGCTTCTTACGGATTCTTGATTCATCTTCCCTAAAGTTCATATCCAACATCCAATGCATACTTTCAACCTGCCAGTGGCTACGTACCGCATTAAATCCTTGCTCTGCACCTAACGCTAACGAACTAACATACCAACGCGTTTCTATCGTGTCTGTACCTGATGATTTGTCGTGAACCTCAGCGGTTACTTGAATAACACATTTTAAGCCAGACCATTGGTAGAATTGGTAAATCCTTCGCGCTCACTCTTGTGCCACCAAGCTTCTAATTCACTCTGCATACCTGAATGGTTACCTTTGTAGTGGTCAACTAATTTTGGCCACAATTTTAGAATCTTGGTATCTAACCTCAGATTCATTTGGCGCTAAACCAGCATTATAATGATGTGGTCTAACGTTGTTGTAATATCCGTTGATATAATTACTCACACTATATTTAGCATTTTTAAAGTTTTCGTATCCAACCTTTGGCATCCACTCCGTTTTAAAGCTTCTAAAAAATCGCTCCATTGGCGCATTATCCCAACAATTTCCGCGTCGACTCATACTTTGTGTAATTTTATAGCGCCATAAACGTTGGCGGTACTTCAAGCTCGTATAATGGCTCCCTTGATCTGAGTGAAACATCAACCCACTTGGCTTACCTCTACTTTCATACGCGAGTTCAAGCGCCTTTAGTGTTAAATTAGTATCTGGCGACAACGACATTGCCCAACCAACCACTTTACGCGCAAATAAATCAATAACGACCGCTAAATAAGCCCAGCGATTGCCTGTCCAAATATACGTTACATCACCGCACCACACAGTATTCGGTTCAATAACATCAAACTGCCTATCAAGCAGGTTTGGAATTTCAAGGTGTTCATTACCACCGCGCTTATATGAATGTTGAGGAACTTGGCAACTTTCAAGCTTTAACTTAACCATTAGCTTAGCGGCGCGATAACGGCTCAATTCAAAATCATTGTTTGTCGCTATTGTAGCAATTGTCCTTGCACCTGCTGAGCCTCCACTCATTCTATGTATTGCTTTAACTTCAGCCTCTAACCTTACTTGCTCAGGTGTCGGCGTTGTATCGCGTATAGCCCAATATTTATAGCTGCTGCGATGCACATCGAATACGCTACACAGCACGCTAATTGGATAATGCTCTCGTTGATTTAACTTCTCGATTAACGAGAATTGTTCAGGGAGTCGGACATCAAGAGAGCGGTAGCCTTTTTTAATATGTCCTTTTCTAATTCAATGCGTTGGATTTGCTTTTTAAGTTCACGAATTTCAATTTGTTCGGGCGTCATTGGTGAAGCCGATGGTGACTGACCATTACGCTCTTGTTTTAATTGAGTAACCCACTTACTTACGGTTGATTTACCAACACCCATAGCCTTGGCTGCATCTTCTTGCGTATAACCTTGGTCGACTACAAGCTGAGCTGTTTCTAATTTGATTGCCGCAGAATACGTTGCGCGTTTTAATTTCGTCATTTTTTCACCCAAATTTGTATGCTTATTAGCATAACATTTCTTTCTTAATGGGTGGCCAAAATCACTGTACCACTACACTTTGAGCGCTAAGATATAATCAGCTTTTTGTTTAATTATTTGTTTCGCTATTTCTTGCTGGCAGCCCATAGCATCAAATGTAATGATGCTATTTTCAATATCTAGCATGATGAGTAACTCAGGTATGGCTGTGATTTCATTTGTTTTGTTATCAACGGCTGTTTGCCCTAAAACTAACTGGTGTTGGCAGCTACATGCACTGACGGTATGTAAGGCACTTTTTCTATCTTTGGTTGTAAGTGAGCGACGTGCAGTTTTTCCGTTAAATCAATGATATCAAGAAGAATATCGATAAGCTCATGCTTTTTTACAGCGTTCAATGCGAGGAACGGTAATTGAATTAAAGTGTTTCAAAAAAAGTAGCGCTCATATTTTACGTGACCAAGGTGATTACTATGCCTTGATCTGATCACTACATGCTCTATAAATTCAATTAATAATGATTTTGCCGAAACAAATTCGTAGCCAAAAAGGTATATGGTCAAAAGTATTTAATATACCTTGGGGCAAACAAATAGCAGAAGGTACTTTAGCGAATAAAACGCTAAGAACTGCTTTTGTAATGCAAAAGCACGGTATAGTATTATTGGCTTTTCATAACGCCTCTTCGTATTGGATAAAATATTCTAGCGAGCCATCGCCTTTGCATTCAACTCAATTCAATTCAATTCAATTCAAAGAATTTAAGGTTAATGGGAGAGTGAGTGAAACGCTACATCCCTTTTAAAAGAAAACGGCCCTAGAGTAGGGCCGTTTGTATTTTCAAAAGCTGACCATAATTAAATAAAAGCGTAATGAACTAAATGGTATTAGTAACAACTATAACTTAATTACGTTTAATTTTATTAAAAACCAAAAATACTTATATTAAAAAACTTGGTCGCAACGGTATTTACAAAAATAACCAGTAGAATAGCTGGAATGAATGTTTGCAGTGAGAAGTTAACATACTTTTCCATAAGGCTATTTGCATAGCTAGGAGAGCCTTGCCTTAACTCTTCACTCAAACGCACTTTTTTCCATTTATACATTACGAATAAACATACCATTAACCCATTTAATGGCAAAATAGTATCGTAAAATACATCATACACAATATCGAAAAAGCTCTTATTACCACTGCCGTAATTGGCAAAATTTGTAAAGCTGTCAACCATACCAAACGATACAATACACATAATGGTGAGTACACCGGTTGATAAGGTGAGTATACCTAGCGCTTTTTTACGGCTAATACCTTTACGGTCGCTTAGTGTGGCAGTCGGAACTTCTACAATGGATACCAATGATGTAATTGCGGCAAAAAATACCAGCAAGAAGAAAATAAATGCTACGGCTGATGCGCCAAAGTAGCCAATATCATGTTGTAACGCTAACAAAATTTTTGGTAAGTAAACAAAAATCATTGACACTGACGAGTCAGATAACTTAGCCGGATCGGTATTCGGATCAAAGCTAAAAATAGCTGGCAACACCATTAAGCCTGCAACAAAGGCCACCAAGGAATCGGTAATGGCAACCATTTTTGCACTGCCAACAATATCATCTTTTTTAGATATGTAAGATGCATACGTGATCAATATACCCATGCCTAATGACAATGAGAAAAATGCTTGACTCAATGCGCCATTCAACACACTAGCATTCATTTTACTAAAGTCAGGAACAATATAATACTTAACACCCGCCATCGCGTTGTCAAGGGTGAGTACGTAACCGACCAGTACAATGAGCATGATAAATAATGCAGGCATCAAAAATTTAGCCGCTTTTTCTATGCCATCTTTTACGCCACCGACCAGAATTAAGTTAACAATAACCACAACCAGAGCCATGTAGCCAAATACGGTATAGCTGTTTATAAACTTGTCAAAATGGCCCGGATTTGCCAGCATATCCAAATTGCCAAGTGCAGTTTGGCTTAAATAACCAAAAATCCATACCGTGATCACCATGTAAAAAACAGCAATCATAAATGGTGTTAATACTGCTAAAAAGCCAGCAAACTTCCATTTAGTATCATTTGCCGATAACAATTTATATGCGCCATGGGGGTCCTTTTGTGCTTTTCGACCCATTGCCATTTCGGCCATCATTACAGGTAAACAAATAAATGCGACAAATAAAGCATAGACGAGCAAAAATGCACCACCGCCATTCTTAGTCGCAGAAACTGGAAAGCCTACTAAGTTACCAATACCTACAGCAGAACCTGCCGCTGCCAATATAAATCCTAAGCGGGAGCTAAAATGCTCTCTATTTTCACTCATGTAATAACCTTGTTATTATTTATCTTATCCGAGGAACTCTACCAGTGTTGTATAACGCTTTTCAAGCAATTACCGCGTAAAAAAACATTCTTGACGTAAACAACGCCTTAAACACTTTTAATTCACCATTTATCAACGCTATGCTAGTATGCAGTTAATTAAATTTAACAAGTTTTGAGAGTATTTTTATGTTGTATATGATTTATTCAACGGACGTCCCAAATAGTTTAGAGCACCGTAAACTGGCTCGACCAGCTCATTTAGCACGCCTCCAAACGCTAGAAGAGCATGGCAGATTATTCACCGCAGGTCCCCTTCCAGCGGTTGATAGCGAAGACCCTCAAGATGCAGGTTTTACTGGTTCTTTAGTGATCGCTGAGTTTAATTCTTTAGAGGATGCCAGAGAATGGGCAGCTGATGATCCATACGTTTCAGGTGGCGTATATGAAAACTCAATTGTTAAACCATTTAAAAAAGTGTTCCCTGCTTAATGGGGTGATTTATTTAACTGCAAGCTGCAATTCAGGGCTTGTTCACTCATTTTTAATTAAACTTTACCTTATAAAAAATTTAAGTACACAGCATAATATTTAAATTTTAGTGGTTTAGTTTGTAAGCTAAGCAGGTATATTCTAGGAGTTTCGTAATGCGTGTATTGTTAATGCTCAATGTAATCGCGTTTGTTTGTTTGGCTAATTTAGTGCATGCAAACAATACCAGCTATACAACCGATAAAGTTGAGATAAGCAAAAAGAAAGCAGTGATTCTTGCAAAACAAAACACAGACGGTACGACATTAAAAATTACTGAAGAAACACTTTTTTATACTGTACGAATTTTAAAAGCTGACGGCCACGTCGTCGATTTGAAAATAAACAAAAAAACTGGCGAAGTGAAAAAGGATTAACCAATGCGAATTTTAGTAATAGAAGATGATTTACACTTAGCAGACAACCTGCGTAATGCATTAGAAAAAGAGCGATATAGTGTTGATTTATGTCACGATGGTGAAGCTGGTCTTTTTCATATAACCGAGTACCCTTTAGATATGGCGGTTGTTGATTTGGGCTTACCAAAAATTGACGGGATTGAGTTAATTAATAAAGCAAGAGCTCAAGGAATAACCATCCCAATTTTGATTTTAACCGCGCGCGATCGTTGGCAAGATAAAGTGGAAGGTTTAGATGCAGGTGCTGATGATTATCTAACCAAGCCATTTCATGTAGAAGAGCTGATTGCGCGTTGTAACGCGCTTATTCGTCGCAGCGCAGGTAAAGCTAACCCTGAAATGACTGCAGGTCCTATTAAAATTCATACTCGCTCACAGCAAGTGTGGGTGAATGACAAGGAGTTAAGTCTGACAGCATACGAGTACAAAGTATTAGAATACTTAATGGTTAATCCACAAAAAGTAATATCAAAATCTGAACTTACAGAACATATTTATGACCAAGACTTTGATCTTGACTCAAATGTGATTGAAGTGTTTGTGCTGCGGTTACGTAAAAAATTAGATCCAGATGGAGTGCTTAACCCAGTAGAAACATTGCGCGGGCGTGGTTACAGGTTAAAAAGCCAGTGGTAACAGCACAAACATCATTAAAAATAAGACAAGGGTTTATTCTTGTCTTTGTTTTGTTAGTTGCTTTACCTATTTTGTTTTACTCAATAGGTAAAGCGTATTATGCGTCACTTGTTGACGCCACCGAAAAAAATCTCGAAGCACATCTTTATTCACTTATTTCTGAAGTTGATTTTACTGAGCGAGGCATTGTCATGCCTAGCTCAATCTTAACGCCTGAACTCAATAACTTAAAATCTGATACCTACGCGATGATTTATCGTGATGATGAGCCTATTTGGCATTCTGAGTCTGCGGTTAATGTCAATTTTGTCCCCGAATATATAGAGCCCAAAGCAGGTGCTGCAGACTTTAGGCGAGTCGTTTATAACAACACCGTTTATTGGCAATTAAGTTTAACAGTTATTCTTAATAATATTGATCAATCCGAGCAAGCTCGATTTATTCTACTCAAACGCAATGATGCCCTACTACGTTTAATGAATGGGTTTAAGCAAACCTTGGTTGATTGGATGTTTATAATGGGGATTGCCATTGCAGGGTTAATGGCCATTGGTTTTATTTGGAGTGCAAGGCCGCTACAGCGACTAGATAAAGAAATAAAAGCCATTGAATCGGGTGATATTCAACAAATTAAAGGCTTATACCCTATTGAATTACAAACAATTAAAGCCGATTTAAACTTATTGCTAGAGTCTCAGCAGCGTCAAAAAGAACGTTATAGAGCTTCACTTAGTGATTTAGCTCACGCACTTAAAACGCCGTTGGCGGTATTGAAATCCAGCCCCCTTGCCAATGATGCTGATGCACAAGAGCAGCTAGACAGAATAAATGTGATGATCGAGCACCAATTAAAACGAGCAGCTACTGGGGCTTCAGATACGTGGAAAAGGCAAACCCCAATCAAACCAGTACTCGACTCTATTTTAAATGCTATGGGTAAGGTTTATCGCGATAAAGACATCATATTTAATTGTCACGTTGATGATAAAGACTATTTTTTAGGCGATAAAACCGATTTAATGGAGTTGTTAGGCAACTTAATAGATAATGCCTGTAAAGCCTGTCGCTCCCAAGTAAGTATAGAAGTTTCTCAAGGTGAAACTCTCAGTATTAGCATTTGTGATGACGGCCCAGGTATCGCGCCAGATAAACGTGAGTCGTTACTTCAACGTGGTACCCGACTTGATACTTACGAAAGTGGCCATGGTGTGGGCATGGCTATTGTGTCTGACCTAGTTAAGTCATATCACGGCTTATTGACCATATCTCAGTCGCAACGTTTAGGCGGCGCAAAATTTACACTCGAGTTTAATTACCATGAAAAAAAATAAATCTGCCCTTTGTTTTTTCTTAACCCTATTGTTTTTTTGGGCCCAACCAAGCATGGCTACAAAGCTACAATGTACCCTTAAAGATAACCCTCAACCAGAACATCTCAAAGCATATACAAAATGCCTAGACGCTAAATTAAATAGAATACAGCAACAACAAGATAGCTGGGTACAAAAGCGTACTTTTGAACTGTCTGAATTAGTGAATGAAACAGGCAACACACACGTTTCTTCATTGTTTAAGCAAAGCATTACTGCCAAAGACAAGTATATTCAAAAAAGCTGCCAATGGCGTTACATGTTAAAGCAACCCAATACACCACAAGCTGCAATTGCTTATAAAGAATGTGAAATTGCACTGATAGAGCAATTTATTGAGCAGCTTAAAACCGCTCTTTAATTACCATTAGTGAATAAATTTTCAGTATGCTTGGTATTTAGGCAGTACAAACCTATGCTGTTTAGATAGCACCATTACTAATTGATAACGCATTGAAAGTGCCAACATGCACTATCCAAAAGACTCGTTCTAAAGCTTTTCTCTACTTTTATGCCAGTTCGCTTAATTTAATTTGCTATTTTGAATAAGGAAGGTCTTATACCAATCTGCTTTGATATGGGATCTATTTTAATGATAAGAAAATTGCTCTATAACTAGACAAATTTTTTGATATCTAGGCCTGTTGACCTTTGCGGATTAAAATTTGTTCAAACTAGGAGCGGTTTAATCGCCCCAAGAGGTGTGTAACCTAGTGGGCTAAGTAAAAACCGAGCAAAGCTTCCGCGTCCTGCTCACGCCCCTTGCCTACATCCATGTAGGCAACAAAGAGTAAACCGTCCCTAGGCAGAACCCGAAGGGCAGCGCCTGTTTGGCATTGATGCTGCGTTATAGCCTATTTATGGGGAATAACACACTACATAGGCTCTGCCTTGCCTAAATACCAAACAGACTGCTGCAAATTAACCTTGAAAGATCAACAGACCCTAGTTGTTCTAAATGAAAAAATCTTAACAACGTTATAGGGTGATTTAATTCGTTAAACAGAGCAAAATAGTTATGCAAGTTGGTAATAATATCAACTCCATATTACGTTCAACTACGGCTTGATTTTAAACACTTTGGATTAGCTCCATCAAACACAATGCAAATAAGCAATAAAACGCCACTCATTAGTAGCGCTCGTTATTAATGCTGTCTTTTCGATAATAGCGTTTATGATAACTTTTCACTTTAGCATGCACGCCTTTACTTAAGCTTTTAAACTTAGCCTCTAGCACGTCAACGCCGTATAAAATACCCACCACAAGTACCGAAAGCTTAATAGCAGCCCCTAGATTCTCGGTTGCTATCATCACGCCAATGGAGGCCAGTACCCAAATGGTGGCAGCAGAGGTAACACCGACTACCGCACCGTCTTTTGCTAGCATTACGCCTGCGCCTAAAAAGCCAATGCCGGTAATTATTTGCCCGACTACGCGAGAATGATCAATTACATCCCCTTGTAAATTAAACGCAGTCGATAAAAACAAGTAAGTACCTAAGGTGATCAGCGCAGAGGTACGGATCCCTACAGGTTTGCCACGCAATTGTCGTTCTATACCAATAATAGCGCCACAAAAAGCCGCCGTACCAATAGCTGCCCACGAGTATGGGGCTACATCGATAAAATCTAAAAATGTCACTTAAAATCCTAATCTGTTATTTTTTACCAATAGCAACTGCCGTTCTAAGCCTTTGACTACCAAAAGCCGACATTTTACTGAAATCGCTGCGTGCAATTGGCACATATTGACAGTCAATCGCTAATTGATTGTCATTACCTGGTTCGCAAAACGGGTCATGTACGTACACACAGTGCGCATCTAAATGAGTAACACATACCCAATGCGGTGATTTTTTTCCATCAAACCGATAAGTGCTTATTAACAGCAACACGCTAAAACCTTGGTTTAACCAAGTTTCTATATCGGTTAATTCAACATCTTTATAGGTAACAGGAATATTAGCCGAGGCTATGCCTTCAACAAATTGCTGATGTACCGTCGCCAGCACCGTTTTTTTATTATCACTGCGTACCCCATCTAAAAATAATGGCTCTGAGGTATTAACAATGACCTCACTTTTAAACCCCCGTTTATTTGCAGCCAGTGCCAAGCCAAACGGATGACAACCGCCATGCCCAGAAGTCATAAAAATGGTGGTGCCTTCACGCCATAATGCTAGTTCATGTGACTGACTCAGCTCTGTGCTGTTATCAAGCGAGCCCATTGCCATTAATAACGCAGCAGGTCCACAGGTAAACTCGGTGGTTTGCTGATACCATGGCGTTAAACGCTCAACTTGCAACTCGCTGGTTTGACGGATGTTTTTTTGCATGCGTAAGGCATCACTGTGATCATCGTAATAATCACTGTATTGACCAAAAACACGATACCCTACACTTTTATAAAGCCCTATGGCGCTGTCGTTATTTACCGCCACTTCTAAACGCAAATAAATACGCCCACGCTCACTAGTGGCTTTTTCAAGGGCTTTAAGCAGCGTTTTAGCGATTCCTTTGCCTTGCATCGTCGGTAATACGGCTAAAGAATACAAACGCGCTAACCGCGTGCCTTTATGGCACCACACCAAACCGTAACCACATAATTGCGCATTGTGCTCGGCGACTAATAAAATCCCATGTTTAGCACTAAGCCAACGCTTTAAACTTCGCGCACTTAGCTTATCGTTACTAAAGCAGGCATTTTCAAGCGCCACTAAGGCTTTTAAATCACTCGCGCTTGCAGGGCGAATACTAATATCCGCTCCTGCCAAAATCGTTATATCAGACAATGCGTTAGGCATTAGCCGCGGCCTCGTGCTTCAAGGCGCTGTTTAAACTCATCCATAATGATCATGTATAACTCATCACCTAAGTAACCATCTTCTACTTTGTGATCAATACTTGGGTTATCGTTTACTTCCAACACATACGCACGGCCTTGATGCTCTTTTACATCCACACCGTATAAGCCCTTGCCCACGGTTTTACATGCTTTTAAAGCAGCATCCAGTACGGCTTTTGGTAGTTCAAAGGTCGGTAATGTTTCAAACCCACCTGAAAAAAATCGTTTTGCGTCATGGTTGTATATTTGCCAATGGTTACGTGCCATTAAATAACGACACGCATAAATAGCACGGCCATTGAGCACGCCCACTCGCCAATCGTATTCTGTATACATGTACTCTTGCGCCAACACTAGCGCGCTTAACGAAAATAGTTCGCTGAGCTTAGTTTCAAGTTCGTCTCGACTAGCAACCTTGTAAACGCCTTTTGAAAACGAGCCTTCAGGCATTTTTAATACCAGTGGATAAGTAAATGACGCTTCTAGTTGCTCAATTGTGTCTTTTGATTGCTCTGCCACCACCACGGTTTTTAAGCTCGGTACTTTTTGATAATTGAATGCATCATGTAAGTACACTTTATTACAGCATCGTAAAATAGACTCCGCATCGTCAATCACCACTAAACCTAGGCTTTGCGCTTTACTTGCAAGGCGGTACGTTGGGTGATCAATCGCTGTTGTTTGGCGAATAAACAACGCATCAAATTGGGCAATATTGTCTATTTCCTCAAAGCTGAGTGCTTTTGCATTAATACCATGTTTCGCTGCTGCTTTTATAAAACGTGTAATTGCATCTTTATCGCTTGGCGGTACTTTTTCGTTATGATCAACCAAAATAGCCATATCCCAACGAAAACGACGTTCAACCTTGCCAATTCGCCACTGTGTTTGCGTAAACTCATTTAGTTTTTCTACAAAATCAGTGTGTTGCTGCTCGCTCAAGGACGCCAATGATCCTTGTTGTAATAGGCCTTGCTCATCAACAAATAAAATAGGTGCCGGATATTGTTTAAATACCGATTTAGCGGCTTTAACTTGTTGATCATTTCCCGCGTGACCAAAATAAACAGCACCATCAATATGCCCGATGTTTTGTAATGACGCTTGATTGCTTCGAAGCGCGTTAATTGTTTTTACACTCGGTAATACTTGATGCTTACGCGCCTCAGCAAGTAACGAACAGTAATAACCTTTACTTAAATACTGGCTAGCATCACATAGATTTATTATGCGGGTTTTTGGTTCGTTGCGTTTTGGGTAGTCACGCAAATAGGTGTTAAAGGTAATGACATTTTCAAATGAAAGAGCAAGCGTTTGCTCATTGTTATCAACCACAATTAAGGTTTTAAACACGACTTTTCCTAGTTAAGTCAAAATATACAAAGCAGCCTTGCTAATCAGTTAGCTCAGCGAATAAAACAGCAAATAGAAACACCTATCGCACTAAGTGCAGCATTTAGCAAATCACTTAATACGATAGGTGCTTTAACGAATATCTACTATAAACGTTAGCGCTTAAATTGCTTAAGCGACAAGTAATTTATATGCCCTTTTTCAGATACGCACAAACGAGATATTTTTAGCGTAAAGATAAAAATTTTTGATGAACTTTTTTATTGCTAATTTGTGTTTTAAAATAGCCAAAATTTAATACTAAAAGTGATCATCATGTCTCTTCCCGCTTGTCCTAAATGCCAATGTGAATTCGTTTACGAAGACCAACAGCTGCTTATTTGTCCAGAATGTGCCTATGAGTGGAACCCGAGTATTACTGATGACGAAGATGCTATTTTAGTGAAAGACGCAAACGGCACTTTGCTTGCTGATGGCGATAAAGTAACCGTAGCTAAAGATTTAAAAATTAAAGGTAGCTCGCAAGTTATTAAAATTGGCACCAAGGCCTTAGTAAGACGTGTACTTGATAAAAAAGATCATGAGCTTGACTGTAAAGTAGATGGCATAGGTGAAATGATGGTGACGGCTAAATTTGTTAAAAAAGCCTAACTCGTTGGTCGGATAAATGGCGAAGCTATGCCATCCGACAATTAATTTATGAATAACGATAAATGCATATTTCGTTGGTATGGTTTTGTCGGATGGCGTTTCGCTTATCCGACCTACCTATAAAACCACTTTATAAAATCTCAACCACATCATAACTATGTTTTACATCACCGAGTGTTAAACTAACTTCATCATCAATTTGTTTACCTAATAACTGTTGGCCTAATGGTGCACCAGAGGTAAGTACTTGAATAGTTGTGCCTTTAATATCAACGGTTAATCCACCAGCTGCTGGGCCTAAATAAAACCATTTTTGTGTGCCTGCATCATCTTCTAAACACACCAATGAACTGACTGCTATTGTGCCTGTAACGGCGTCGTTGTAGATGGCTTCAAATAGTTGTATTTCTTTATAACACTCATTCACCCGATCAGCGTGACCTTGCGCTAAATACGCAGCTTCAAGCCCGAGCGTATCATATTGAGTTTCTGCAATACTTTCTTCGTGGGTCGCGGTATCGTGGGCTGTTTTAGCTGCAATTTTCGCAGTATTGAGCTGCTCTTCTAAGGCAAAACGCAGGTGCTCTGTAACATGGGCTTTATTCATTTGGAAATTCACTAAATACGGTAAAAATAATTTTGCCATTTTAGCATTGTTGCTACACCTAACACTATCCCTTTGCTGTGTAACAACAATGCTGATTTAAGCCTATGGCATATCCATTAATGCCTGCGTTTGCTGATCCACTTGCTTATCGTAGTTTTTAGCACTTAACCCAAGTAGCTCGGGTAATGTTGCAGCAATACAAATGGACGATAACGTGCCTACGACTATTCCTGCAAACAGAGCAATTGCAAATCCCTGAAGCGGAGCCCCTGCTAACAGCCAAACACTTGCCACCGTTGCGAGCGTAGTCCCGGAGGTAATAAGCGTACGAGTTAAGGTGCTTTTAATAGCACTGTTGATAATACTGCTTGGTTTGAGTGTGATGTTTGTTGGTATGCGCAACAGCTCGCGCACCCTATCTCCAACTATTATTGAGTCATTTAATGAGTAGCCAATAATCGCCAACAAACTGGCTAAAACAGTTAGGTTAAACTCTATTTGTAACCATGCAAATAAGCCAACCACCAGCACTAAGTCATGAAATAAAGCCACCACAGAGCCTAATGCCAAACGCCATTCAAAACGAACAGCTAAATAAATCATTACCGCGACCATCGCAGCAAATAATGCTAAGCAGCCTTGTTCAAATAGTTCATCACCCACTTGAGAGCCAATATAAGCCGATGATAAAACCTCAGCATTTATAGTTGGGTTTTGGCTAATAGCCGTTTTCCAGTCATCGTTATTGCCTGTATTATTGGGGCCTTGTGTTAGTTGAAAATGATTATTGCCCTGTGCTGTTAGTTCAAATTCACCCTGATGATTTTTAGCAATAAATTGCTCAAGCTGTTTTAGTTCAACACCTTGGCTGGTGGTAAATTCGGTTAAATAACCACCAGTAAAATCAAGGCCAAAATTAAGTCCTTTTTGGGCAATGGTAAACACAGATAACACCACAAATATGGCACTAATAAACATACCTGTATAACGCACACGAGTCCCTGACTCATAGTTTAAAAAAGTGTTAAGCATGCGTTTTTACTCCTGCTTTTTTACCAAACTTTAAATATAAGCCAAGGCTTAAATATTTCGATACATACACACCAGTAAATACCGATGTAATAAGTCCTAGCGCCAGCGTTATAGCAAAGCCTTTTACAGGGCCATAACCTATGCCATATAAAATAATCGCGGTGATCATCGTGGTAATATTGGCATCTAAAATCGTATTCGCAGCTTGTTTATAGCCCTCTTGTATCGCTTGATATGGAGGGCGTCCTTTGCGGCGCTCTTCTTTAATGCGTTCAAATATAATCACGTTAGTATCAACCGCCATTCCTATGGTTAGTACCAAACCTGCAATACCAGGAAGTGTTAAAACCACCCCAGGTAATAATGACATTAACCCCACTAAAGACGTTAAATTTAAAACTAACGCAACATTTGCAATAAGCCCTAAACGACGATACCACAGCGCCATAAAGGCAAGCGTTAACCCCATGCCTAACATTAACGCCGCCAACCCATTGTTAATGTTGTCTTGACCAAGGCTTGGACCAATAGTTTGTTCATGTACTATGGTCACTGGCGCAGTAAGCGATCCTGCACGCAGTAATAGCGCTAAATCGGCTGCCGCTTGCTGGTTTTTCATATTGGTTATACTAAAGCGCGAGCTTAAATGCTGGGCTATATTCGCCACATTAATGACTTCGCTTTTTTTAACCACTTCACCTTTAGCATTTTGTGAATACTCTGAATAGAGCGTTGCCATCGGCTTGCCTATATTCGCCTTAGAAAACGCCGACATAGCATCGCCACCTTGACTATCTAGGCTCAGTTGTACTAAAGGTTTACCCCAGTCATCACGGCCAATATTGGCATTATTAATGTGCTCACCAGTAAAAATAGGCACAGGGTCGAGCTTAATAGTCCCACCCGATTGCAAATTAAATTTTTGCCCGCCAATCTCTTTAAGTTGATAAAATCCAAGTGACGCGGTAGCACCAATAATACGTTTTGCCTCGGCTGGATCTTGTACGCCGGGTAGCTCAATGCGAATGCGCTGCTTACCTTGGCGCTGTGTAACCGCCTCGGTAATTCCTAACTCTTCAATGCGTGAGCGAAGCGTAGTGAGTGTTTGGCTCATGACTTGTTTATCAAATGCGCTGCGCCCTTGCTCAGAATAACTCACTTTAACGACCTGTAAGTTGCCATGAGTTGATGTGGTTATAGTTAGATTTTCAAAGCGGCTTTTAAGGTCGTTAATAACTGAGGTTAGCTTTTCGGCTGCATTTTCTAATGCACTTATTTCAAAGCCTTGTTTAGTTTGCTTTGCTTTAACACCATAGGCTTTTTGTTTAACAATAATGGCTTTCGTTTGCTGGTAAGCACTGAGTAATTGCTCATCAATGGCTTTATCTAAATCAACATCAAGTACAAACAATACCCCGCCGTTTAAATCAAGACCCAGCTTTATGGGCGATAAACCAAACTCTTGTAACCAAATAGGGCTGGTTGCATGTTCTACAATTTTAACTTGTGTATTTGGGTAATTCGATTTTATAGCCGCTTGAGCTTGGGCACTTTGCGTAGGTGTATTTAAAAGCACATTAATTGTTGCTTGGTTTTCTACCCCTTGGCTGACCTCAAAACCTTGGCTATTTAAAAAGCGCACTATGTTTTCAGTACTTGGTATTGCTTGTGTTTTAACCTCAGGTGCGGCACTAATATGCAACCACGATTTATTCGGGTATAAATTAGGTAAAGCGCTTATTGCCAGTAAAACCAATACAACCAACATGGCTACATAGCTTAATTTAAATTTAGCCATAAATGGCTTTTTTTGTTTTTTAAAACTTAACATAGTTGTTCCTTATTACTAGGCATAGCCCAGTAACGTACCTATTAGGCACAATTAAACTTAAGGTCAAAACGCGATGCGTTAAAACCAATTTACGATAATTAAGGAACTTTAAGCGTGGTAGGTGGTTACAGCGGTGTATAACAGATTCGCATCTTTCCAGCCGCTCAAGCGCGACTTTTTACTTTTAAATACCCAGGTATACCAAGGCTGACTTATGGTGACTGCTTGCGGTCGCAAAAAAATATGCCTACACCCATTTAGGGCAAAAAACTCATGCACTACATCGTATTCAGGATCGCCCTGCGCACTGTGTAAAAATAAAAATGAGTTATTGGCTGTTAGCCTAGGTTGATGCGCAGCAAACTCAGAATGCTTTGAGTTTTTATGCTGTAAATTACCTAGCGATTTTATAGGTGTGGGAGCGTTAGTTAAATTTTCGACATTACCAACATGGCTATAACTGCTTTGGTTACTGTTTAATTCGTGTTTTACGCCCATAGCATGGCTTTGCACACTAAATAGTGCGGCAAAAAACAAGCATGTAGCTAAAAAAACGCGAAATTTAAACATCTGTCATTTAAAACTAAAATAAAGGATAGCTAGTATATAAGGGCAGCTAATTAAAATACAATAGCCAACATTAAGCTATTTCATTTATATAAAAACAAATACTGAGATCCTCGATGCGCTCCAGACAAAGTTCAGTAAAACGCCCCGATGCTATGAATTTAAAACAAAGCATTCATACGTTGTGGCCCTACATAACTAAGTTTAAAGGCCGTGTGCTCATTGCTATATTGGCATTAGTAGGTGCCAAAGGCGCGACATTGCTTATGCCATGGGCTTTAAAAGAAATAATTGATGCGGTTGATAAATCAATTAACCCGCTACTGCTCGTCCCAACCTTATTACTCGTTATGTACGGCGCACTGCGATTTGCCAGCGTGTTTTTAGGTGAAGTACGCGATGCTGTATTTTCTCGAGTCACCGAGCATGCCATGCGTGATATTGGCCTTAAAGTATTTAAACATTTGCATTCGTTAGATTTAGCCTTTCATTTAGACAGGCAAACTGGCGGTATAAGTCGAGACATAGAGCGCGGCACCAGTGGTTTGAGCTTTTTAATGCGCTTTTTAATGTTTAATATTGTGCCCACGTTGTTTGAAATAATTACCGTGGCGATTATTTTTGGCACCTTGTTTTCTATTTGGTTTGCGTTGATCACCCTACTTGCTGTGGCTATTTATATCTTTTTTACCGTGACAGTTACCCAATGGCGAAACCGCTTTATTCGCGAGTCAAATGCCGCCGACAACCAAAGTAACACCCGCGCCATCGACAGCTTATTAAATTACGAAACCGTTAAATACTTTAATAACGAAGAGTATGAAGCTAAAACTTACGATACGTTTTTAGCAACCTGGGAACAAGCACGATTAAAAAACAGACTCTCGTTACTGGCGCTAAATTCAGGGCAAGCACTCATAATTGCCTGTGCAATAACCGCATTAATGTGGCTTGGCGCAAGTGAGGTGGTCACGGGCGAGTTAACGATTGGTGAACTGGTGATGATCAATGCGTATATGATTCAACTCTTTTTACCGCTCAACTTTTTAGGGTTTGTGTATCGCGAAATACGCCGTGCCCTCACCGACCTTGAAAACATGCTCGGCCTGCTTAATACACAACCTAAAGTGGCGGATGCTCATGAGGCCAAAGAATTGGTCATTAAACAAGGTGAAATTAGCTTTGATAAAGTAAGCTTTCACTACGACAGTAAAAGGTCTATTTTAAAAAGCATTAGCTTTAATGTTGCTGCCGGCTCAAAAGTCGCGATTGTAGGTGCAAGTGGTGCAGGAAAAAGCTCATTAGCCCGATTACTGTATCGCTTTTATGAGCTGTCATCTGGGACTATTAGCATAGATAAACAAGCAATCAATACAGTTACCCTTGCAAGCTTGCGTAAAGCCATTGCGATAGTCCCCCAAGATACTGTGCTGTTTAATAGCACCATCCGTGAGAATATTGCCTATGGCAGACCCTCAGCAACTGAAGATGAAATAAATAAAGCAATTAACATGGCGCACTTAACCGACTTTATAAATAGCTTAGACAAAGGCGATAAAACCCTCGTGGGTGAGCGTGGGTTAAAAGTCTCAGGGGGTGAAAAACAACGGATTGCCATTGCCCGTGCTATTTTAAAGCAATCACCCATCTTAATCTTTGATGAGGCAACCTCGGCGCTCGACTCTCATGCAGAGCAAGCTATTTTAAAAGCGATGCGTGAAGTGGCAAATGATCACACCAGTATTGTTATTGCACACCGACTTTCGACCATAACCGATGCAGACTCAATTATTGTTTTAAAAGCTGGTGAAATTATTGAACAAGGCAAACACCAAGAACTACTAGATCAAAACGGTGAATATGCTCGTATGTGGGCATTACAGCAAAAGCAGTCAAAGGCGCAATAAATTAAGCCGCTCAAGAACGATTGAAGTAGTTGAGTGTTTTTTTGCTATTTTGATAGTATTTTATTCATCTTATCGACCGGTACGGTTATTCACCTCAAAAGGTTTATTTGCAGTGAAGTTATCAATACAATCAAATGGCTATTTTTATAACAAAAATATAACGAATTAAATAACGTGAATTCATAGGGGAAAGTAATGAAAAAAAGTTTAATTGCAGCGGCACTCGCCGCTACATTTATTACCGGCTGTTCAGAGCCACAAACAACAAAAACTGAACAAGTAGCAACAGCTGAAAAGCCACATGTAACGACTAAAGCAGAATTAGGCACATTTGGTGTTGATTTAAGCGCGCGTAATGAAGCGGTAAAACCAGGCGATGACTTTTTTATGTATGCCAGCGGCACATGGTACGACAACTACGAAATGCCAGCAGATAAAACACGCTACGGTGCGTTTTCTGCGTTAGCTGAACGCAGTGAAGACCGCGTAAAAGAAATTATTGAAGACATTGCAGCGCGTGAAAATTTAAATGCAGAAGAGCAACTAGTTGCTGACTTTTATAATTCGTATATGGATACCGACACGCTTAATAAGCTCGGTGTGACTCCCATTAAGCCATTGCTTAACGATATTAATGCTGTCGACTCAACTGATGACTTAGCAAAAATCTTTGGTAATTCATGGCTCACAGGTGTTAGCGCCCCTCTTGGTGGTGGTATGTGGTTTAACCGCTTAGATCCTAATAAATACGAAATGTCGTTAGGTGCTGGTGGTTTAGGCTTACCTGATCGTTCTTACTATCTTGAAGATGCAGAACGTTTTGTAAAAACCCGTGAAGCATATGTTGCACATATTGCCGACATGCTTAAATTTGCCGGTGTTGAAAATACCACTGAACGTGCACAAGCAATTTTAGCGCTAGAGACAAAAATTGCAGAAGGTCATTGGCCACGTGAAAAACGCCGTAATCGTGACATAACACTAAACCAAATAAAACGCGACGAGTTAAGTACCCAGTACCCTGGATTTAATTGGGATTTATACTTTGCGCAAACAGGTTACAAAGTACCGCAGCTAAATGTGTCGCAGCCTGAACCTGTAAAGGCCATGATTGATTTAATCAACAACGAAGATTTAAACGTATGGAAAGACTACCTAACCTACCATGCCATTAATGGTAATGCTGGGCTGTTGTCAGAAGACATATTTAACACCAGTTTTGCCTTTTTTGGTAAAGAGTTAAACGGTCAGCAAGAGCCACGCCCTCGCTGGAAACGTGCGATCAGCCAAATGTCAGGCACTAGCTCACTCGGTTTTGCGATTGGTAAAATTTATGTAGATCGTTATTTCCCTGAATCATCGAAACAACAAATGTCTGAGCTGGTTGAAAACTTACGCACAGCGCTTGGCGAGCGTATTGATAACCTAGATTGGATGGGCGAAGAAACAAAAGTCAATGCGCGCGCAAAACTAGCGGCGTTTGTGCCAAAAATTGGTTACCCAGACGAATGGCAATCGTACGAAGGCTTAAGTATTAGCAAAAATGATTTAATGGCTAATGTAAAAAATATGCGTGAGTTTTTCCAAGCCGATAGCGTAGAAAAAGAGCTGAAAAAGACCGACCGTAATCGTTGGGGTATGACACCACAACGAGTAAATGCGTATTACAATAGCTCATTTAATGAAATTGTATTCCCTGCCGCTATATTACAACCGCCATTTTTTGATCCAAATGCCGATCCGGCGGTAAACTACGGTGGTATTGGCGCCGTAATTGGCCACGAAATGGGCCATGGCTTTGATGATCAAGGCTCAAAATCAGATGCTAACGGCATACAACGTAACTGGTGGACTGACGAAGACCGTGCGGCTTTTGATGCAAAAGCTGACAAATTGGCGGCTCAGTACAGCAAATACGAGCCCATTCCTGGTAACTTTGTAAATGGCCGTAATAGCTTAGGTGAAAATATTGGTGATGTAGGTGGTTTAGCCATGGCTTATCATGCCTACAAACTCAGCCTAAATGGTAAGGAAGCCCCTGTGATTGATGGTGTAACCGGCGATCAACGTTTCTTCTTAGCATGGGCACAAGTATGGAAAGAAAAACGTACTGAGCAAAGCATGTTAAACCAATTACGTGGCGGTACGCACGCGCCAGGTCGCTTTAGAGCACAAGCTCCTCGTAACCATGACGCTTGGTACAAAGCATTTGATGTAAAACCAGGTGATGAGTTGTATTTACCAGAAGACGAACGCGTTCGTATTTGGTAATACTCTGACAACCCTTCATTGATTGTAAGGTATTAAACAACCCGCTTCGGCGGGTTGTTTTATTTTTGGCTACTAACAATACTTACTAGCTCTGTCCCGCATTTACCTTTAGAATATGGGCTTGCAAATTTTTTCAATTATTTATACATATTAAGGCGAAACGCAGATGGGAAGAGCTTACCAAAACAAAAAAGATTCAATGGCTAAAACTGCGGGTGCTAAAACTAAAGTTTATTCAAAATACGGTAAAGAAATTTATATTTGCGCTAAAAATGGCGGTGTTGATCCTGACGGTAACCTAGCACTGCGTCGTTTAATTGAGCGCGCTAAAAAAGACCAAGTACCGGCTCACGTAATTGAACGCGCTATTGATAAAGCGAAAGGCGGGGGTGGTGAAGACTATGCAGCCACGCGTTACGAAGGTTATGGTCCAGGTAATTGCATGATTATTGTTGACTGTTTAACCGACAACAACAAACGTACTTTTGCCGACGTACGTGTATGTTTTACCAAAGCAAACGCTAAAATTGGCGCACAAAACTCGGTATCACACTTATTTGATCACCTAGCAATTTTTGTATTTGACGGTGACGACGATGAATCCGTACTTGAAGCACTAATGATGGCTGACGTTGATGTAACCGATGTAGAAGTAGAAAACGGTAAAGTGACCGTCTTTGCTCCGCACACTGAATACAACACAACCCGTACCGCACTTGAAGAAATGGGTGTTACAGAATTTGACGAAGACTTAATTGCCTTTGTACCCCAAGTGGAAGCCCCTATTGAAGGCGAAGATGTAGAAGTGATGGAACGCTTTTTAGCCATGCTTGAAGATTGTGACGACGTACAAAACGTGTACCACAACGCACAATTTTAAGCGTTAAAGATTAATCGTGTTTAAAGGCCAACTTAGTTGGCCTTTTTGTTGATTTTAAAATGGATTATTAATTTTGAATACCCTTTCACAACTTCGCAGCGGCCAATTACTTGGTGCAACACAGCTACAATTAGTTGAAGCGTTAAACCATTTTCCTGAGGAAGTTTTTGCCCTCGCGGATACCCTCGAAGTCTTGGATTTATCTAATAATAACTTATCTGAGTTACCTGATGAATTTGCCTGCTTAACAAAATTAAAACGACTGTTTTTATCGTTTAATCAGTTTAAACATATACCTAAAATACTTGCTAAGTGCCCTGCTTTGATTATGGTTGCATTTAAAGGTAATCACATCACTGAATTTGCAGATCACTGCCTACCTAAAGCGATTGAATGGCTTATTCTTACAGATAATAAAATAGCTAAGCTGCCTGCAACATTTGGCCAATACACTGCGCTTAAAAAGCTGGCATTGGCAGGTAATCAGCTCAGTGAGCTACCAATAAGCATGGCAAACTGCCATAACCTAGAATTAATTAGGCTCTCTGCAAATCAGTTAACTCATATTGATAATTGGCTATTTGAACTACCAAAGCTGACTTGGCTTGCATTTGCAGGTAATTGCTTTAATAAATCACAGTGCCTTACCCAATCAAATTTAGCCAATAAACCACTGAGTGACTACTCGCTCAGTAAAGTAATAGGCCAAGGCGCATCAGGGATTATCCATCTTGCTTATTCAACGAATAAAGAGCCGGTTGCTGTTAAGTTATTTAAAGGGACTATTACAAGCGATGGTTATCCGCTGGATGAAGTTAATTGCTGCTTGCAAGCGCTTGAGCATCCAAACTTAATTAAAGTACTGGCTTACATTGAACAACAGCAACAGCTTGGTTTAGTGATGGAGTTAATTGATACAAGCTTTACAAATCTTGGTTTACCGCCGAGCCTTGATACCTGTACTCGAGATACATTTGAAAGCGATTGCCACTACTCTACCCAAGTAATTTATGCCATAGCGCAGCAAATGGTTAGCACTGTGGCCCACTTGCACCAGCACACCATAAGCCATGGTGACATTTATGCGCACAATATCATGGTTGACCCGCACGCACGTGTACTATTTGGAGATTTTGGTGCAGCCACTAATATTGCTCTGCTCAGTGACTATCAACGCCAACAAATGCAGCTAATAGAAGTACGCGCTTTGGGATGTTTAATCGAAGATCTACTCACAACTTGCCAAGAGCAAAGTGCTGAAGTAATGCACTTACAACATATTGCGCAGCAATGCATGAGTGAAAATATTGCACAGCGCCCTTCGTTTGAATATTTGGCGGCTTGTTTATGAACTTACCCTATATTCATAAGCTCTAATAATTTATAAAATACAAAAAAGCCACGCAATGCGTGGCTTGGCTGGATAAAGCTAAATTAACTACACGGAAAATTTATAAATAGGCACCCAGCGCTTTAACTTGATCTAACATGCGGTTTGAGAAACCCCATTCGTTGTCGTACCACGCCATTACTTTAACTAATTTACCATCAGCACGTGTTTGCGTTGCATCAAAAATAGATGAGGCTGGGTTATGGTTAAAGTCGATAGAAACAAGCGGCAGCTCGTTGTACTCTAAAATACCTTTCATTGGCCCTTCTGAGGCTGCTTTAACCACTTGGTTAATTTCTTCAATAGTTGTGTCACGTTTAGCAATAAACGTTAAATCAACTAACGACACATTAATTGTAGGTACACGTACCGCCATGCCATCTAATTTACCTGCCAGCTCAGGCAGTACTAAACCAACCGCTTTTGCAGCGCCCGTTTTAGTTGGGATCATAGATTGAGTCGCACTACGCGCGCGGTATAAATCTGGGTGGTATACGTCAGATAAATTTTGATCGTTGGTATAAGCATGAATGGTAGTCATGCTACCTTGTTCAATCCCTACCGTATCGTTTATTGCTTTGGCTACTGGCGCTAAACAGTTAGTTGTACACGACGCGTTTGAGATGATATTGCTATCGGCATTAATTACATCGCTGTTTACACCATAAACTACCGTTGCATCCATATCTGTACCAGGTGCCGATACCACTACTTTTTTAGCACCGGCTTCAATATGCTTATTAGCCGCTTCGCGTGACGTGAATAACCCTGTACATTCAAGTACGATATCAACGTTTAACGCTTTCCACGGTAAGTTAGCAGGGTCGCGTTCTTGCGTTAAGGTGATCACATCATCGCCAATTAACATGGTGTTGTCTTTAAGCGTTACTTGCTGTGAAAAACGACCATGCACTGAGTCAAACTGAGTCAGATGAGCATTTACATTAGCGGGTGCTAAATCGTTAATAGCCACAATTTTAATTTCATTATTTTGCGCTGATTCATACAGTGCACGCAATACATTACGACCAATTCGGCCGTAGCCATTAATTGCTACATTAATCATTTTTGACTCCTATTAACTTCACATGCTTGGCGAGCAAGCGTTTCAATAGCTTGCCAGTCTTTATTTTCAATCAGTTGTTTATCTAACATCCACGTACCACCTACACAAATAACATTGTTAAGTGCTAAGTAATCAGGTGCGGTTGCTAAACTAATGCCACCGGTTGGACAAAAAGTAATATCAGGTAATGGGCCGCCAATAGACTTAAGCATAGCAGCACCGCCTGCAGCCTCTGCAGGAAAAAACTTTAAAAAGTTAAAACCATGAGCAGCTAAGTTCATCACTTCACTTGGGGTTGCTGCACCGGGTAAAAAAGGAATAGTCGATTCTTTTGCCAGCGCTAATAACTCATCGCTAACACCAGGGCTTACCATAAAGTCAGCGCCCGCTTCAACTGATGCGTTAAAGCTTGCTTTATCAACCACAGTACCTGTACCAACATAAGCTTCGGGCACTTCTGCTTTCATTAGTTTTACAGCCTCAGCTGCAATGGGTGTACGCAGTGTAATTTCAAGTGCTTTTAAGCCACCGTTATATAACGCTCTTGCAAGGGGTGCTGCATCTTCTAATTTTTCGATTACCACCACTGGCACTACCGGTGCCGATGCTAAGATTTTTTCAATACTCATTACTTGTTCCTCATTACCCAATATGGCTAATTATTATTCAAGTCCAAAAGCACTTGCACCTAAATCGGCACTGCTTACTATGTTTCTAAATCCAGTAAATAATTCACGACCTGTACCAAACGTTTGGCTTGCTTGGCTAATTTGTAGCTCACGCTGTGCAAGCTCTTCATCGCTAACATGCAGTTTTAAAATACCATTTGGCGCATCTAAAGTAACAATATCGCCTTCATGAATTTTAGCAATAATGCCACCTTCAACCGCTTCAGGTGCTAAATGGATTGCCGCAGGCACTTTGCCTGATGCGCCCGACATACGACCGTCGGTAACAATGGCCACTTTGTAGCCCTGATCTTGTAATGTTGCCATTACCGGTGTGAGCTTATGAAGCTCAGGCATGCCTTTGGCTTTTGGCCCTTGCTCTTTAAGTACAGCAATAAAATCTTGGTTAAGTTCGCCACGGCTGTAGGCATCTTGTAACTCACCTTGTGAGCTAAATACTTTAGCCGGTGCCGACACCACTTGATGAGATTCTGCAACCGCAGAGACTTTAATAACCGCTTTACCTAAGTTACCCGTTAGTAGCTGTAAACCACCTTGCTTACTAAATGGGTTACTTACTGGGCGAAGTACTTCTTCATCATGTGAGTTTTCTGGACACGCTACCCACTTAACTTTGCTTGGGCCGTTCGCATCACTCATAATTAGGTTGTCGTCTTTATCGAGTAGTGGCTCACACATGTAAGGTGCAAGGCCTTCGCCTAAAATAGTGGTTACGTCTGTATGAAGGTAACCAGCACCTGCTAATTCACGCATTAAGAAGCCCATTCCGCCGGCTGCTTGAAAGTGATTAACATCTGCTGAGCCATTTGGGTAAATACGCGTCAGTAATGGAACAACCGCTGATAAATCAGACATGTCTTTCCATGTAACTTGAATACCGGCCGCTTTAGCAATCGCCACAATATGGATTGCATGATTGGTTGAGCCACCTGTTGATAACAAGCCAACTAAGCCGTTAATAATGGTTTTTTCGCTGATCACATCCGCTAAACACGGGCCATCTTTGTTTTCAGTAAGCTGCTTAAGCATGGTTTCAACCGCATTACCGGTTAAGCCATCACGCAGTTCTGTGTATGGGTTTATAAACGAGCTACCTGGTAAGTGTAAGCCCATTATTTCCATCAACATTTGATTTGAATTAGCTGTACCATAAAACGTACAGGTACCCGCACTGTGGTAAGAAGCGCTTTCAGCTTCTAGTAGCTCTTCACGAGATACTAAGCCTTGCGCAAATTTTTGACGAATGCGTGCTTTGTCTTTGTTTGGAATACCTGACTGCATAGGCCCTGCCGGTAAAAAATACACAGGTAAGTGGCCAAATGACAAGGCACCAATTAATAAGCCTGGGACAATTTTGTCACACACACCTAAGCAAAACACACCATCAAACACATCATGCGATAACGAAACCGCAGTAGACATAGCAATTACATCACGTGAGAAAAGCGATAGTTCCATACCGTCACGCCCTTGCGTAACACCATCACACATCGCAGGTACACCGCCAGCAACTTGGGCGGTGGCGTCAAATTTAGTGGCAATGCTTTTAATTAAATCGGGATAATCTTTATATGGTACATGCGCAGATAGCATGTCGTTATATGAATTGATAATTGCAAGGTTTGGCACCTCATCTGCTTTTAAACGCGCTTTGTCATCGCTGCTACACGCAGCCATTACATGAGCAATATTGCCACAGCCTAATCCAGCACGAACTCTTGTTTGTTTTTTTGCGTGCGAAATACGATCTAAATAGGCTTGACGGGTTTGTTTACTGCGCTCAATAACGCGTTCTGTGACTTCTTGAATTCGAGGGTGCAACATAATTTTACTCATCTCTATTCGTTAGAGGATAAAGGCTCAGTAACAATTATAGACTCCACGAAAATAACTGTACTGAGCATCTTTGACTTACCCGTTCAAAGGTACGCTACCAGGGAGCCTCTCACAACAACCCTGACACCGGTGTCAGGGTATTAACGCATGACATTGACACCGGTGTCAACCCTGAGTCATAAAAATAGCCAATTTTTTTAACATGTACAATAAATAAACGTGAATTTTTAGTGAAATACCAGCAAGCAAATAATGAAAATTAAAAGTACAGACAAAAAAAAGCCCGAGTAAGCGTCACTCATACTCGGGCTACTGTGAAAAAAGGGTTTTATTTTACGGCTGCAGTTGACTCTCGCGTGATTAATTTTGCTTCTAAAATCACTTTATATGGCGACTCTTGCGGCTCAATAATATGGGTGATCAATTGCGTAACGGCTTGTTTTGTCATTTCTTCTACAGGTTGTGCTATGGTGGTCAGCCCAGGCCAAATGTGGCGCGCTATTGGTGCATTATCAAACCCAGCGATAGAAATATCATCAGGTACACGTAAATTACGCTGCGTGGCTAATTTGAGCACTGCCGCTGCCATGTAGTCGTTTGATGCAAATACAGCGGTAGGACGTGGCGATAAATCTAAAATACTACGCGCACTGTCTACCCCTGAATGGTAACTAAAGTTACCCTCTTCAACTAAGCGTTCGTTAAATTCAATGCCATGAGTTGTTAACGCGCGCCTGTAACCTTTAAAACGCTGCTCAGTGGCACTGTGATCTGGGTGACCTTTAATAAACGCGATAGACGTATGTCCTAGGTTTATCAAATGCTCGGTAATTTCAAACGCACCCTGCTCGTCATTGCTGGTCACAGAAATAGAATCATCATCTAAAATCGCAGAAGCGACTCGAGCATAAGGGATTTTTTTCGACTTTAAAAAATCTACCAACTCGCCAAAATCACAAAATGGCGGGGTTAATACTAAACCGTCAAGGCGTGATGACTGCAATAACTGCTCAATATTGTTAATGAGTGCATCGCCCCTGAGCTCACAAGGATGAATAAGCAAGTTATAGTTGTTCTCTTGGCAGGCAGCCAGTGCGCCTGTTTGCACACGGGTGATATAACTTTTACTAGGGTTATCGTAAATGCAGCCAATAATAAAACTACGATTTTGTGCAAGGCCGCGTGCAATTGGGTTTGGGGTGTAATCTAGCTCTTTAAATACGGCTAACACTTTTTCGCGTGTTGCAGCACTGACATTAGGCTCATTATTGAGTACTCGCGATACGGTTTTTTTAGATACACCTGCATAACTGGCAACGCTGTTTATGGTGACTTTTTTCATCTATTTATTTCCAAACCTATGCGAAACGATTAAACCTGTTGGCTCGTATGCAAACATGCAGCAGCCCCAATCAAAGGGATGTTATCTTGTGTTACTAACGTCACCGGAATTTGGCCTGTATACTGCGACATAATACCTTTTTGCGAAAAGCGCTCAACAAAGCGACTTCCAAGTAAACGAGCCTGCATGCGTGGTAATATCCCCCCGCCAATATAAAGCCCGCCTAAGGCGCCGTAGGCCAGCGCTAAATCGCCTGCAACACTGCCAATCCAGTCACAAAATTGATTAAGCGTTGCATCACACACTTCGCATTCACCGCTATTGGCTAAGCTGCTAATTTGTGCGGCATCTAAGTTTTTTGCAGCCACCCCTTTAACCGCAGCCATGGCTTTATACAAATGAGCAATGCCCGGGCCCGAAAATACCGTTTCTACCGATACATGAGGGTGATCTTTTTTAAGTTCTTGAATAAGTTGAGCGTCAAGTTGATTAACGGCTGCTAACGAAATATGCCCGCCTTCAGAGCTCATCACTGCGCATGAATGGGCTGTTCTAACTAAACAAGCCGCACCAAAACCGGTGCCTGGCCCCATTACACCTATATTGGCAGACTCATCGGCTTGACCAGGTTTAACGGTGACATTTTGTGAAGGGTCTAAATACGGTGCTGCGTAGGCAAATGCAGCAAAATCATTAATTACGCTTAATTGAGCAAGATCAAAATGATGTTTAAAGTCATTAACGCTAAAGTGCCAGCCTAAATTAGTTAAATGAACTTGCCCCGCATTAATAGGACCTGCGACCGCAAGACATGCACGTTTAGGGGTAAGATGAGACACTGTTGATAAGTAATACTCGGTAGCACTTTCGAGCGACCCGTAATTAGCACTTGGAAAAGTATGATTATGCTCAATGGTAAATTGATTACTTGATTCGTCGAACCCGGTGATCAACGCAAAACGCGCATTTGTGCCGCCAATATCGGCAACCAGAATAGGATCAAAGTGTGTGCTAGAGTGTAAACCCATAGTATTATCTCTTTTGTTTAAGTAATGAGTACTTATTATTTTAATGGGGTATCATTGATACTTATTTACTTTGAGCTATCACCTCAAAGCAGCTATCACTGTAAAAAAATGCTACCTTTAATAATAAAGGTAGCTAATACGTTTTGACAACAAAATGATAAAACGCCCTTATTGTGACACCGGTGTCATGAAAAAATCAATAAAAAAATGCCTTTATTGACAAATAAGCTTGAAAAAAATCACTAATAAACGAGAATAAGCCCCTATTGTCCTCTTAAGTAAGTAATCGTGATGAAAGGTAAAGCCACCTCGTTTGATATAGCCCATTATGCTGGGGTGTCTCAATCTACAGTTTCCCGTGCTTTACGAAATAGTCCACTGGTAAATGACGAAACCCGAAGACGTGTTCACGATATTGCTAAAAAACTTAATTACAAAGTAGACAAAAACGCCAGTAACCTTCGCACTCAACAAAGCAGTACCCTAGCATTGCTGTTGTTTGAAGACCCGACCTCAGATGAATCACAAATCAATCCGTTTTTTTTAGCCATGCTGGGCAGCATTACCCGTGCCTGCGCAAAAGAAGGTTATGATCTACTTGTTTCATTTCAATCAGCCAGCGCTGATTGGCAAGCAGACTACGAAGACAGCCATCGAGCAGATGGCATCATTTTATTAGGTTATGGCGACTACATTGATTTTCAACCAAAATTTAATACCTTGCTTGAGCAAAACACCAAATTTGTTTGTTGGGGAGCAAGCGTTGATAACCGCCCTGATTTAACTATAAGTTGCGATAATTATGGCGGTGGTAAACTTGCCGCTGAGCATTTACTGGCGCATAACCGAACTGATTGTGCATTTATTGGTGATGCATCTGATCACAGCCCTGAGTTTTTTGCCCGTTTTAATGGCTTTAAAGAAGAGTTACAGCAAAACGGCGTTACACTCAATGAACGTAAAATTGCCAATGCAATCTCAACTGAAGAATCCGGCTACCATGCTACTCGCTCTTTAATTGCTAATAACATTACTTTTAATGCACTTTTTGCTGCCAGCGACCTGATTGCCATAGGGGCTATACGCGCGTTGAAAGAAGCCAATATTAACGTGCCAAAAGATGTAGCCGTAATAGGCTTTGATAATATTTCTATTGCCAGTTACATTAATCCGCCACTTACAACCATAGAGCAAAACACCACTATAGCGGGGCAAATGTTAGTTGAAAACTTACTCAAATTAATTCGTGGTGAGCAAGTACAAAGTACCTTACTGCCACCGCGATTAATTTCGCGTGGTTCAAGTTAATTCACTTTATATAATCGCTCTTTATAAGCAGCAATATCATGCTCCTATTACCTTTAAAATTTAGTCAGACTTTATTATATTTTGGCAGTCATTTATTCTTTTTTTGCAAGCACCCTTTAAGTTAACGTTTATTAACACTTCACTATTAGATTAGTTTTAGTAATGTAAACGTCGCTTTTTTAACGTAATTTTTCACTCGTCAATGCACACTTTTATCTCTACAATCGCACTTTTATTTTTGCTCTTAAAGTTAAGTGACTATTTGATGCTACTCACTATTGTTTATATTATCGGTATTACAGCAGAAGCCATGACCGGTGCACTCAGCGCTGGGCGCAGAAACATGGATTGGTTTGGGGTTATGCTAGTAGCCAGTGCAACAGTCATTGGGGGTGGCTGCGTACGCGATATTTTACTAGGCAAAGCAAAAAACAGTAATTGAGAGTGACTGAATAGGGTATTAAGTTACCCTTGCATACGCATAACATCGGGGCAATTAGCTGTTAAGCGATGCGTTTAGACATATAGTAAAATCTATCATCTTCTTTTTCTATGCTAAAACCTGAGCGTGTGTAAAGCGTGTGCGCAGGGCTTATTTTAAAAACCCGAAGCCTAAGTTGCATAGCACCTCGGTGCATAGCTAAATGAGAACACTCACTAATTGCTGCAGCACCAATCCCCTTATTTCGAAACGTGGCATCTACTTGTAAATCACGAATGTAACAGCCACTTTCATCATAAGCTAAACGCATTGCACCCACTACATCGCCATTTACCACAATATCCCAGTTTTCAAGGCCTACTATTTGTTCATATATTTTATGTTGCTGCCAATCAACGCCGTAATGCTCATAATATGTGCGCATATTAGTATACGTTAATAATGCCGATGCCATTAAATTGGCGCTGTGCTGGTAAGTAACCTTCATAAAGTATCCATGATAAGTGCCCCAAGTTTCGAGTGTAATGGTGCCCCAATATCGGCTGTTGCAGACATATTGCCTATCTGAATATTAACCGTACCATTACCATTGCCTGTCATGGTGCCGACTTTCACATCGCGTTTTATGCGGGAACCTGTGACAGATTGCTTTTGTGTTACATCGGCTGTTTCGCCTTTACCCAGATCTTCTGCAACGTCTTGGCACCCTGCGGCATCATCTACACTACGACTTGCATATTCTGTCGGATCTGTCCCACTTAACGGGTTATTCATAATATACGAATAGGGGTTAATACTTTGGCTATTCGTGGGGCTTTGAATAACGGGGTCAACCAACATAAACCGGCCAAGATTATAATCATACACCCGACCATTCATGTGAATAAGCTCTACATTACCCAAATGTTCGTGGTCAGTAAAGCCTCTTCGTGTTTTAGCATCCGCCACATCACTGAGCTTTGAAGCCCCAAATGGTTTTAACCCGCCACTAACTAAACGTGGTTTGCCAAATGGGTCGAAGTTGCGCTCGGCTCCTACTTGGCCGTTGTGGTCGGTGAATACCCGTACGCTGCCTAGGCGATCGCGTTGGGTATAGCGGATGGTTGCGCCCTCATTAGTGGTTTGGCTTATTACTGCAATGTCGTCTATGTAAGCTCGCCACGTGGTTTTTGTGCCGTTTATTTCTTCTTCATAGAGCCTATAGCTATAGTACGTGGTCACGCTGCCATTTACTTGTTTAAAGCGCATATGCTGCGGGCCATAGGTAAAGTTGAGGGTTTTACCGCTTTTTACTTTTTGTGTGGGTTTATCCATAGCGTTATAGATGGCGCTTGTTAGCCCGTCGCCTTGGGTCATATTACCACGTGCATCGTAGCTAAACGTTTTCCAGCTAACGCTGCGGTAGACCCGCTTTACTCTACCTTCAGCGTTAAAATCATTGACAGGCAAAAGGCAAGACGCGACCCCATTGGCGCATATGCTGCGGGCCATAGGTAAAATTGAGAGTTTTGCCGCTTTTTATAATTTGTGTGGGTTTGTCCATCGCGTTATAGCTGACGCTTGTTAGCCCGTCGCCTTGGGTCATATTACCACGTGCATCGTAGCTAAACGTTTTCCAACTACCGCTGCGGTAGACCCGCTTTACTCTACCTTCAGCGTGAAGATCGTTGACAGGCAAAAGGCAAGACGCGACCCCATTGGCGCGTTAGTAATCGGCTAAAAGGCAAAAAACAAGACCTGCCCCCACAAGTCATCTTAAATTATTGAACTTCAATGCCGCCAGTGACCTTTAGCTCACCAGTGAATACTATATCGGAAGCAGAAAAGTTTGATAATAAACCATTTAATTCAGTCTGACCTCCTTTGAATCCTTTATAATTCGCCGTCATTACGTACGTATCAGAAGCTAAATTAAAGCACTTTTTTAATCTTTGCAGCGGGATTGAATAGCCAGTAATTTGATTTGGGTGCAACTCTATAAAATCAGCAGCAGTTGGTAGGTCAGAGTTTATCTTACATTGGTTTTCAAATGCCTTACCATTCCGAAATACTAGCTTTAGCTCACCTAGTTGCCCTAGTGACATTCTTTTGTTCAAAGAAATGACATCTAAGCTATTATTTGAAATAGTAAAGTCCAGATTGCTACCTTTCTTTTGGGCTGAGAAGTTCAACCCGGAAGTAGAAGCGCTAGCGATACCCATGGTAAGCCCCAAAAGAATTATACTGCTTTTTATTTTATTTATCATTTTAATACACCGTATGACTTGAGAAGTCACCCTGCTTAACCCTGTCTACGTTGCGGTAATGGTAGATATTATCCATATGCTTATCTCGACGCCTTATTAATATGTTAACCTCCTTGCTTGAGAGTCCGAATCGTGCTGTGTTGTTAATTTCGTGTTGATAATAAGCTTGGACTTCTTGCATTGCTGTGCCATCAGCATCAGCCCACCATCTATTTTTTCTGGCCTGTAAATTAACGTGCACTTCTGTTTCGTGAGCTATGGTCGACATCAGCCATCCGGGCGAGGCTCTAAAATACTTATTACTCATAAACGCCCCCGTACCAATACTGACCTCTCCGTCCGGAGTGGTTTCATTATCACCTCCTCGATAAGTAACCTTTCCACTTACTTGGGATACGTCAATACCGCCCAACTCAATTGCCATATCGATAGCTAGCTGCCTATCTTTACCACTTTTTGACTTCATGAGCTTTGAAATTTGAGACCACTCTTTCGTGGATGATACCCCCGAACTACCATCAGAAGAGTTACCAGCACCATCGGTAGTGCCTGACTTCAGCTTTCCACTGGTACTATTAGCCCCTTTATTGTTACTAGCTGGTGCGCCAATATCGGCTGTTGCAGACATATTGCCTATCTGGACATTAACCGTACCATTGCCATTGCCTGTCATGGTGCCGACTTTCACATCGCGTTTTATGCGGGAACCTGTGACAGATTGCCTCTGAGTAATATCAGCCTTTTTATCTTTACCTAGCTCTTCTGCAACCTCTTGGCAGTTTTCAGGGTTATCTGCATCACAACTTGTATAACCAGTCGGGTCTGTTCCACTTAACGGGTTATTCATAATATACGAATACGGGTTAATACTCTGACTATTCGTTGGGCTTTGAATAACTGGGTCAACCGACATAAACCGGCCAAGGTTATAATCATACACCCGCCCGTTCATATGAATGAGCTCTACACTATCTAAATGTTCGTGGTCAGTAAAGCCTCTTCGTGTTTTAGCATCCGCCACATCACTGAGCTTTGAAGCCCCAAATGGTTTTAACCCGCCACTAACTAAACGTGGTTTGCCAAATGGGTCGAAGTTTCGCTCGGCTTCTACTTGGCCGTTGTGGTCGGTAAATACCCGCGCGCTGCCGAGGCGGTCACGGTGGGTGTAGCGGATGGTTGCGCCCTCATTAGTGGTTTGGCTTATCACGGCAATGTCGTCTATATAAGCCCGCCAGGTGGTTTTTGTGCCAGCAGGCAAAAAACAAGACCTGACCCCACAAAGTGAGCTTAGGTTGTTTCTATTTTGCTTTATTGATGATGGTCGGGATTACCTTGCCGCTCGAGTCATCAAATAATATCAACCCACCTTCTTTGAGTTTAATGTGAGATATTTTAGCTAAATAGTAATGCCCGTCATTCAGTTTTTGAAATCGACCATAAATCCGAACAACTTCACCATTTACTCGTGTAAGTGGTTTAATGTCCTCAACGCCAACGGCTAAGTTGATAGCGTTTTCATATACCCCTTCTTTATACGAGTACCTGTCTATGTATAATAAATTTCTCTCGTGCTCAAAATAAACCACTCCCGCCAACCTGACTTCTTTACTTTCATATGATGAGGGTGACATCATTAGCTGCACAATTGAAGCGGCGCAGCTTGTCTCTGGGTCAAGTTCAGTCCATTTGGAGCACTTAGTTGTAGCTGCCAAGGAGTTGCTGGCAAATAACATTAGCGCCAGCGTTAAAACTCTTGTCATTAGGTTTGATATTCTCATGCGTACTACCTTTCAGTGATAGAGTAAAAGTCATCGCGATTTATGGCTGGACCTCTTTCTATATAGTGCGTCCGAACTCGCCCTTGATACGAGTGCTTGTACACGTCAGAGTTGGCTATTCTAGCTTTGTTGTAATCAACACCTCGAAATTTCGCAGTGCCATACTTGGATGAAACATACGGAAATACATGGGGTCAGGTCTTGTTTTTTGCCACTATCCTACTCACGCGTGAGTAGTGTAACTTAAAATAACCACCCACTTCTTTTAGTGTATATCCGCCAGATGCATAAGCCGCTTTTATTGCATCATTTCGATTATCAAATTTTTGAGCATATTCTTCTAGTGATAATACCTGTTTTTGTATTTGTTTATGTGGCACTTCAGATAAGTCACTTTCTTGCTCTTGAAGTAATGCTAAATGCTCTTTAACAAATTCATCATCACCCAAAAAAACCTGATTCGAAATATTAGTCCAAGGATCCACACCCTCTCCTTGCTCAACAAATTGGGCGAATTTTCGCCTTGCTATCGCTTTATATTTTCCAAATTGAAGTAACATTTTGTCGATTTCAAACCATTCTGGAACTTGTCCTAGCCCCATCATAAAGTGCCAACTACTCCAAGGCCATTTCGACAAGCTTTTGACCATTTTCGCTCTTATTGGGTTTAAAACAATATACCTATTTAATTCTAATAAGTACGCATCCTTATCAACCAAAATAGCCTTATAGCGCCCTTGAAATAAATGCCCTACACGTTGATGTTTCCTATTAAACCATTGTGTGTAAACACCATTTAGTTGACGCATACCTTTACTTAAATTAGCGTCTGGAGTTTCAACTAATAGGTGGTAATGGTTATGCATTAAGCAAAAAGAGTGGATAGTCCAGTTATAACGCTCGCACACGTCGCCCAATACTTTTAAGAACCCTTCAAAATCAGACTCATCTAAGTAAATCGATTTTCGCTCATTCCCTCGCGACGTAACATGATACAAAGCACCTTCGAACTCTAATCTTAGTGGCCTAGCCACCTTTTCACCTATCTATGTTAGTAAATTAATAACTAAAGATTAAGCACTAATCGGCTAAAAAGCAAAAAACAAGACCTGACCCCATAAGACCGCTACTGTAGACCCGCTTTACTCTACCTTCAGCGTTAAAATCATTGACAGACAAAAGGCAAGACGCGACCCCATTGGCGCGTGACCAACCACAAGGAATGGCCGAAGCGTTTGAGCAAATATCAGCAAGCTTAATACGCTGGACTGAGGTGGCTTTAGTGGGCAGCTGTTCGAGCATACTAGCCCTACGTGCTGTTAATGACAGTGATTTGTCATCTGTTAGCGCTTGCACCATTTCAAGCACACAAATACCAAATTCATTCGCAATTTGTTCCTTGGTAATTTCTGTATCTTCTAGGCTGTCATGAAGAGCAGCAGCGCACAACTCATTTTCATCTTGAACATGAGCGATATTAACAAGCATATCGACAACTTCGATTAAATGGTTAATGTAGGGTGAGCCATCTGATTTACGCTGTTGTTGAGCGTGGTATTGGGCAGCCAACCGAAGTGATTTAGCCAAAAGCGCAAAATGATTCATCATGGCAACCTCAAAGTTTTAGAACAAAATTAAGCGTAGACCGTCTTGACGTTTTTTGTCTCGTTAAAAAGTAACTTGACAGGCAGTTAGTGCGCAATTTTTCTGGGGGTGATTGCGCACTTGATGGTTTACTCTAATAAAATAACTATTACAAAGAAGTAAGATGTGAGCCCGTTACTAGTTATTCTGCTCTCCAGTAAGGGCCATCCACCAATATCGTATTATAACTAGGCTTGAACGACTCATTGGAAAAGAGAACTGTAGGAAGGTGACTAGAGCTCATTAAAACTTTTTCGGTTATTGACTTAGTCATCTCAACCTTATTCTTGCAGTTGGCAGTGAATTGTAGAAAAATAAATTCACGATTTTCACCTTGCACCGCAGAGCTTGGCGGCGGAAATTCAGTCCCGTAACTAGATATAAAATAACTGATAAAACTATCCATAAACTCTGTAGTTATACTCGCCTTCTCTCGGTCAGACTCATTCTGCCATTCAAATTCAATTCTGGTAATACAATCTGAGGCAGTAAAAGTCTCATCATCACTACAACCAAATAATAACAATAAAGAAATAATTATCACTAACTTATTCATAAATAAACTCACTCACTATTATTCCACCAGCACCGCAATTATCACATGAAGCCGCAGAACTTTTAGTCTCTATGTGCCAACTAAACCTCTCAACACTTCCACCATACAACTCGTAAGTTAACCCCATGGGTAGAGCCTTCATTAGCTGCCCATGGGATTTACTTGATATTGTTGGTATAGGCTTTCCATCTTTACCCAATTGCTGATAATCAATACTGAAATAGATACCATTTGCAAGAGCGAGTCCTTGTTCATCAAAAAAATTTAATTTAACTTTCCGCGATCCAATAAATGTCCCCTTACTGCCCTTCCCGTAAACACGCCCTATTTCCCTCCAGTACCCTTTAATATTTTTAACTCTGGGCTCAGTTCTTGAGGCACTCCGCATACTCACTTTACTATTTTTTTCGCTATGGGGATTAGTTATCCATACAGGAGTACCATCATCTTTATAATAATCAGGTGAGTTATTTCCGGTAGACTTATGAATTATTAATTCTTCACCCTCATAGTGACCATCCGAAACAGCTTTTTCAGCGTTAGCCTTAATATCTGTTACAGCTTGTTTTTCAGTTGTAGACGGGGCTCCTATATCTTCGACATTCTGTTGATTATTATTCTTATTTTCACCCTTATTATATCCATTAGAAACTTTTCCAGAATTACCTAGCTTAATCTGTTTATTAAAATTTTTATCTCTTACTTGTTCATTGGTGCATACAATAAACGTATCACAAACACTTAAATACCCAGTCGGATCAATACCAGCCATAGGATTATTCATTATATAAGAATAAGGGTTAATACTTTGACTATTCGTTGGGCTTTGTATAAACGGATCAACACTCATAAACCGCCCAAGGTTATAATCGTACACCCGACCGTTCATATGGATTAACTCTACACTATCTAAATGCTCATGGTCAGTAAAGCCACGATTCGTTTTTGCATCCGCCAAATCATTAAGTTTTGAATTCCCAAATGATTTTAATCCACCACTGGCTAAACGTGGTTTGCCAAATGGGTCGAAGTTTCGCTCGGCTTCTACTTGGCCGTTGTGGTCGGTAAATACCCGCGCGCTGCCGAGGCGGTCACGGTGGGTGTAGCGGATGGTTGCGCCTTCATCGGTGGTTTGGCTTATTACTGCAATGTCGTCTATGTAAGCTCGCCACGTGGTTTTTATGCCGTTTATTTCTTCTTCATAGAGCTTGTCACTATAGTACGTGGTCACGCTGCCATTTACTTGTTTAAAGCGCATATGCTGCGGGCCATAGATAAAATTGAGAGTTTTGCCGCTTTTTATAATTTGTGTGGGTTTGTCCATAGCGTTGTAGGTTGAACTAGTAAGCCCATCACCTCGCGTCATATTACCACGAGCATCATAGCTATACGTTTTCCAGCTAACGCTGCGGTAGACCCGCTTTACTCTACCTTCAGCGTGAAGATCGTTGACAGGCAAAAGGCAAGACACGACCCCATTGGCGCCTTTTTATAATTTGCGTGGGTTTGTCCATAGCGTTGTAGGTTGAACTAGTAAGCCCATCACCTCGCGTCATATTACCACGAGCATCATAGCTATACGTTTTCCAGCTAACGCTGCGGTAGACCCGCTTTACTCTACCTTCAGCGTGAAGATCGTTGACAGGCAAAAGGCAAGACACGACCCCATTGGTTACTATAGCTAAACGTTTTCCAACTACCGCTGCGGTAGACCCGCTTTACTCTACCTTCAGCGTGAAGATCGTTGACAGGCAAAAGGCAAGACACGACCCCATTGGTTACTATGTTTCAGAAAAATGCATGAACTTTTCCAATGACGATATATTAGACAACTTTTTTTGAGATTGCTGATCTATTAATATGATATTACCTGCTCTGTCATGACTATCAAAAAAGCCGCCTGAATATTCCTGCAAGATACTAAAAGCTTGATCATTCAAATAATTTAGAGGATACAAGCCTTTAATTGCTCCTTGTTCTATGCCTTCTGGGTGTACTAACCACTTAGCTTCTTCACTTTCAACTGTTGCCGATATACCGCCAAATAATCTTCTTTGTACTTTGTTTTCTGTAATTGGTAAATAGTCACTCCGCAAAACTCGACTATAACCATATACTAAGTCCCCAGCACTTGAAATATCTTTAAACAGTTGCACTTCTTTTTTAAAATCTTTACGAAAGCTATTTGCAACAGTAAATTCGAGTACTGTAAACTTAAAGTTTAAATATGTGAAGACCTTATTCACTGTCAAGATCGTCCTGCTTTTTACGTCATAAAAATCCAAATTTTCTAAATGCTCAGTGCATAACGCTACCTTCTTTTGTGAAAAACACTTTATTTCCTTTACTTCCTCATAGTTTAAAGAAAATTGTACAACTTCAGAATCACTATATTTGAGAAAAGTATCAAACAAACTATCAAGATTGATCGAGTTTGTTTCTGTTACCAAGAAATATGCTTTAGTAACGTTATATTTAATTTTACTCTTGAAAAACATAATTATTTACCAAACCATTTTTGTAATTGAGCAGCTACATTACTAACACTTACATTACCACTAATACCCTCATTTCTCATCTTACTCACGTTTTTCTGAATTAACTGAGCAGGTTTATCCGTTTTAGATGCTATTTCTTTGACTCTTATTGAACCATCATTATACCTTGCTGCAACATCTGGGCGTGGACCATACTTTAGTCTCATACTTTTCACTCCATCCATCAGTTTTTTGTAGCCCAAATCCATAGTGACTCTAGTTACTCTAGGGTTCATTGAATAAGCATAAGCATATATATTTGATAATGTGGCGTGCCCTAATGTACCTGTAGATTGAGCAGTACCAATTATCTTAGAACTAGCGTAAGAAAAGGCTTTTCCACCTAATGCAAAGAACTCTCCACCTAATAAAGCGAAAGATGTGTCTGCGGCTGTATTAGGTGTCCATAATACAGAGAAAAATAATCCAGTAGATGCAACTGGGTCATCGGTGAACCCTCCACCAGCATCAACTAACCTATTAGCCCAAAACTGTGCAGATTCACCCCCCTGTACCTGAAAATGGTAAGTAACTACCCCAAGTTCTTTCTTGTTCACTATTTAGATTGTTACTATTTACACCTTTTGCAGTTGTTGATGGTGCGCCAATATCGGCTGTTGCAGACATATTACCTATCTGAATATTAACCGTACCATTGCCTGTCATGGTGCCGACTTTCACATCGCGTTTTATGCGGGAACCTGTGACAGATTGCCTCTGAGTAATATCAGCCTTTTTATCTTTACCTAGCTCTTCTGCAACCTCTTGGCAGTTTTCAGGGTTATCTGCATCACAACTTGTATAACCAGTCGGGTCTGTTCCACTTAACGGGTTATTCATAATATACGAATAGGGGTTAATACTCTGACTATTCGTTGAGCTTTGAATAACAGGATCAACCGACATAAACCGCCCAAGGTTATAATCGTACACCCGCCCGTTCATATGAATGAGCTCTACATTATCTAAATGTTCGTGGTCGGTAAAGCCTCTTCGTGTTTTAGCATCCGCCACATCACTGAGCTTTGAAGCCCCAAATGGTTTTAACCCGCCACTAACTAAACGTGGTTTGCCAAATGGGTCAAAGTTTCGCTCTGCTTCTACTTGCCCGTTGTGATCGGTAAATACCCGCGCGCTGCCTAGGCGGTCACGGTGGGTGTAGCGGATGGTTGCGCCTTCATCGGTGGTTTGGCTTATTGAAGCGTCTCTTAGCCCTTTGTGGTAAACAAAATCACTAAAATTTTATACGTTGCATTTTCGTTTACATAATCCTTGCATTCACTGTAATTTACGACTAAAAGCTAAGTAATTAACAAAGGTATCATTACTTAATCAGCATAACACTTTGTTTAATAAATAAACAAAGCAGCTTAAAATTTTAGCAAAATGTTAATTATTTCGTATTTCATATTTAACTCCCCTAACAGGAAAGGTATGATGGGCAATTAAATTAGTTAGTCTTCTAACTATTCATGTTATTAGCTTCTTTGCTAAAAATCTAATAAGACGAATACAGTGAGCTATAAAACTGGTATAAAGCCAGCCTGTTTCATTAACCAGTGAGGTATTGCATGAGCAAGAATCATGACAAGTACAGTATTGACAATACGGACTATACCGTAGGTCAAGACAACGTACAAAAATGGGGGTTTGATATACATAACCCTGTATTTGGAATAAGCGCAGGATTAATAGCCTTGTTCTTAGTTGCCGTATTAGTTTCAGATGCCGAAGTAGCTAAAACAGCGTTAGATGGTGTTAAAAACGACATCATTAATAATTTTGATGGCCTGTTTATGTGGGCTGCCAATTTCTTTGTTCTTTTTTGTTTAGCTTTAATTTTTTCGCCTTATGGTAATATCCGCCTAGGCGGGGACGATGCTAAACCCTCACATTCTCGTGTTTCTTGGCTTGCAATGTTATTTGCGGCAGGTATGGGGATTGGCTTAATGTTTTGGGGGGTTGCTGAGCCCGTTGCTTATTACACCGGCTGGTATGAAACACCGCTTAATGTGGCCGCTAATACACCTGAAGCTGCAAAACTTGCAATGGGAGCAACTATGTTCCATTGGGGGCTTCACCCTTGGGCTATTTATGCTGTTGTTGCACTCTCTTTAGCGTTTTTTACTTACAACAAAGGCTTACCGCTTTCTATTCGCTCAATTTTTTACCCTATTTTAGGGGATAAAGCATGGGGCTGGCCAGGTCATATTATCGACATTTTAGCTGTGCTTGCTACCTTGTTTGGTTTGGCAACGTCTTTAGGGTTAGGCGCACAACAGGCTTCAGCTGGTATAAACCACGTATTTGGCCTTGAGGGTGGTATTGGCTCGCAAATTTTAGTTATTGTTGGCGTAACATTATTAGCCATTGTATCGGTCATTCGAGGAATTGATGGTGGCGTTAAGCTACTGAGTAACATGAACATGCTGATTGCTTTGGTGTTACTGATATTTGTATGTTTAGTAGGTTTTGCTGTTGCCATAGGTAATATACCAAATACAGTGATGGGTTATGTAGAGAATATTATTCCATTAAGTAACCCCCACGGCCGTGAAGATGAAACTTGGATGCATGGTTGGACTGTATTTTATTGGGCTTGGTGGATTTCATGGTCTCCGTTTGTAGGTATGTTTATTGCCCGAGTTTCACGTGGCCGGACAATTCGTGAGTTCTTAACTGCGGTATTACTTATTCCCACAGCGGTTACTATTTTATGGATGTCAATTTATGGTGGCATCGCGATTGATCAAGTAATGCAAGGCATTGGTGCGCTAGGTACGGATGGTTTAACAAGCGTGCCTATGGCCATGTTCCAAATGTTTGATGAATTACCTTTGGCGAGTGTTTTATCTTTTATTGCTATTGTTTTGGTCTTGGTATTCTTTATTACCTCTTCTGATTCTGGATCCCTTGTAATCGATTCAATTACAGCTGGTGGTATAGTTGATGCACCTGTACCGCAGCGCATATTTTGGGCTACGGTTGAGGGAGCAATTGCTGCTGCCTTACTCTGGATTGGTGGTACACAAGCGATTGAAGCACTGCAAGCGGGTGCTATTTCAACTGGTCTGCCATTTACTATTGTATTATTACTGATGTGTGTAAGCTTAATTTTAGGCTTACGAACTGAGCCTCGCCCAGTTAAATAACACAGTAAACATTAAAAAAGCCGCAAATTGCGGCTTTTTTAATACGCTATTTTTATCTGAGTATGCATTAATACAATCGGCTTAGGTATGTAGTCTATTGTAGCAGTAAAAAATGCTCTATAACGGGGCAAGATCTTTAGCTATGGTTGTTCTAAATAAAAAAATTAACAACGATATAGGAGGATTTATGGTTAAATTGCTCAACTAGTTTATGCCGTTTGCAGATCACTAAAGCCAAATTTCGCGCACAGGCGTATCTAACCGATAATGATAACTGAGTTGGGCCTGGAGTAATTCAGCTGTTGCTAGTGCATCTGTAAGTGCATTGTGGTTTTGATACAGCGGCAGTGAGTAACGCTTTCTGGTATCGCTTAATCTTAGCGACCCTAGCTTTGAGTTAAATAATCTACCTAATAACCCCTGACGGGCTTTAAGCGCTCGCCTTTCTATTTCCATGGTATCGACTAACGCAAACTCAATTCCCTCTTTAATGCGCATAAGTAGTGCATTATAAAAAAAATGACGTTCAATGGCCGCGTAATGTACCACTACAACTTTACCTTTTAAAGCAGCTAATAAAGGCGCCAGTATACGATTTAAATCGGGCGCTTCGTCAACCTCTGAGTGAGTAATGCCATGAATAACAATCGACTCTTCGCTTAAATCACGACGTGGTTGTACAACCCAGTGGCGGCTATCCTTACAATAAATACGATTTACATTAAATGGGACTAACCCCACACTCACAATATCATCTGTATTGGCATCAAGTCCGGTTGTTTCAAAGTCAAGTGCAACAAAGGGCACGTCTTTGAGTGGCGCAGCTTGATCCGTAAATGCCTGTTGATAAAAATCTTTAAGTAACGGGTTTTGAACACTTTGTAATAGCTGTTCATAACGACGTGACCAATCAAATGTTGATTTAACCATAGTTTATTTAACACCTGAGTGAGCAGAATAGCTAAATTTTAAAAAGCTCTGTGCTTTTTCTAAAATTGCAAAGGCCTCTTTTAAATTACTTTGTTCAAAGGGTGAAAGTAAATGCGGGTCTAAATCGTTATCGGGTGCTTCACCTTGCTCTATTTGCCACGCCTGGTGACGAATACGCACCGTGGCAATATATTCAAACGCATCACGCAAGTCTTGTGCTTTACCTTTAGGCAGTAAATTTGCCTCTATTATGTCTTCTAAGCGTTCAAACGAATTTTGTTTACGAGAGCCTACGGCTAAAGCGTGCACACGTACTACGTCAGATAGCGGCGCTGTACCACGGCGCTTTAAGTTCATTGAGCGTTTGTGCTGGCCATTATGTTCAAGTACAAAACCATTAAAGAAACCCAGAGGTGGCGTTCTATTGCGGGCATTAGCGGCTAAATTAGCTAAAAAGCGTTTATTACCTTTACTCTCTTTTGCCACAAAAGATTTTAATTCATCAGCCCATTTTAGCCTTCCCCAAACGCCATCTAAATCAAAAAATATTGAGCTATTTAATAAAGCTTGTGGCTTAGGTTCCGCCATCCAACTCGCAAATTTTTCTTTCCATTGTGTGCGAGTCATACGCCATTTTTTAAATGACGCCATAATTTCACCGTCACAATAGGTATAGCCACACTTGGCTAGGCCATCACACACAAAGTCAGATAAATTTTGGAAATATTCATCATGGTGTGTTTCATCAAAACTATCATCTAAAATAAGTGCATTATCTTGATCAGTAACAATTAACTGCTCGTCACGCGCCATTGAGCCTAAGGCAATAAAACAATAGGGAATGGGTGATTCACCAAACTTCTCTTCTGCTAAAGCCAATAAGCGCTGTTTAAAGGTACGCCCTATTACGGCCATCGCTGTGCCAATCATATGTGAATTAGCATCTTCATTAACCATGCGTACAAACACATTAGGTAATTGGCGCGCATAATGAACTAAGTCCTCAACCGATTGCTGCGCTAAAATACCGCGTACGAGTAACAAACTACTTTGTGATTCATGACGCAATATATCTGACAGCGATATCACCCCTATTGGGCGCTTTTTATACACGACAGGCAAATGATGTAAGTTATCTCTGAGCATGGCTAAAACGGCTTCAAACACATAGGCATTGCTATCTAGCAAGACCAAACTTGAGGTCATTATCTCTTTAGCTGGGGTATCAAATGATAATCCTTGAGCAACCACCTTAGTGCGGATATCTCTGTCGGTAATAATACCGACAACCTGTCCATCATCTTCTTCTGGATCGTCGTTTATTTGTTTTTCTATGTCGGTGACTAACACTGAAGACACCGATTCTTGAGTCATTAAAAACGCGACTTCTTGAATTGCCGTTTCAGTTGTAACGGTAACAACATCACGGTGTAATAGTGACTTTACTTTAGCAGTAGTTAGATCATTGCTGTCTGCTTGCTCAACAATGGCTTGGTGCAAACGTACGTTGCCGTCCACCTCAAAAAAATCAGCAAAGGTTTCGTATTTATCACAATATTCGTTAAAGGTATTAACGTTTATGCAGTAGGTTAACGTATCTTCTAAGGCACGAGCAGGAAAGCGGACCTTGCGGTTCATCAATAAACCCATTTGTCCAAAAATACCGCCTGTGGCTAAACGATTATAAAGCTCGCCATTACGGCGCGAAATTTCAACAGAGCCACTGCGAATAATATATAAGTCACTAATATCTTGCCCTAAATGTAGAATATCAGTTTGCGCACGAAAATAAGCAACTTCAATTTGCATTGCTAATTCGTTTAGTGCTTCATTCTCAAGCGTATCAAAAGGGGGATGTTCAGCTAAAAATTGAGCTATTTCAACTTGCTCGGCCTGCATAGGTAATCCTTGTGACTTTAATCTAGTTGAATTGTGGGCTTAATTGGCTATTTTTTCAAAGAAAAATAGCCAATTAGCGTAATTAGTTAGTCCAGTTGCTCTAGCTCCTGTGCTAATTGCTTTGATTCATCGCCACGAGGACTAGTAAAACGTGCTAATCCTAAATAAATCACAGGCGTTAAGTAAAGTGTAAACAGCACTGCTAATGCTAGGCCGCCAAATACCACCCAGCCAATGGCATTTCGCGCTTCAGCGCCAGCGCCCGTTGACAATATAAGTGGTAACGCTCCTAGCAAAGTCGAAATTAAAGTCATCGTGATTGGTCTTAAACGTATTAATGCCGCTTGCTCGACGGCTTTACGTACACTAAGCCCCTGATCTCTTAATTGGTCTGCAAATTCAACTAATAAAATAGCGTTTTTAGCGATTAAACCTATTAACATCACTAAACCTATTTGCGAGTATATATTTAATGATGTACCGGTTAAATACAGCGCTAAAATAGCTGATGTAATACCAAATGGCACGGTGATCATCACCACAATTGCACTGTTAACATTTTCAAACTGCGCTGCAAGTACTAAAAATACAATTAAAAATGCCAATATATACGTTAATAATACTTCGTTTGAGGTTTCTTCAAATGTCAGTGCTTCTCCTTTAAAGGCTAGGGTAATGCCTGCAGGCAATGATTGTTCAGACACTTGCTTTATTTGTTCCACTAATGAAGCAATTGTTAAACCTTCAGGTAACTCCATACTTAGTTCTATAGCACGACGCTGTGCATGGCGTTCAAGCTCAGCAGCGACCCCTTCTTCAGAAATATTAGATACACTGCTAAGCGGTACTAATTGATTATTACGGGCTCTAATGAACAAATTTGCCAAATCACTTGGATCGTTAATGGTTTGATTTTGAGCCTGCAACATTATAGGAATAGACTGATCGCCAATATTTAAATCTGCAATATCGTCACCATTAATTGCGGCTCTTAGAGTGATTGCAATATCACTGAGTGATACACCGAGCTCTTCTGCTCGTCGTCTGTCTATATTAACACGCAATTGCGGCTGTGATGGCTGATACGATACTCTTACCGGTGCAACCTCAGGTACAGCTTTTTCAAGATCAGCAGAGAACTGCTGTGCAGCCTTAAATATTTCTAGGTAATCTTGCCCTAGTAAGGCAACTTCTATACCCCCTCCTTGGCCACGTAAATTTAAACTGTTTGCCCCACCCGGGTATGCAGGTGCGCCTGGAATATTCATTAAAGGTTGGCGAATCTTATTAATAATTTCTTGTTGACTAAAGTTACGTTCATCCCAGTGCTTTAATGGCACAGTAATGAACACAATATTGGGATCCCATTGGCCAACTACCGTATAAATAGACTCTATTTCACCACTTTCAACGAAAGGCAGTAAAGTGTCTTCCATTTTTATTGCTTGTCTATCCATAAAGTTTAAGCCTACGCCATCAGGTCCACGGGCAAATATTCTAATTTTACCGCGATCTTCAGTAGGAAGTAATTCGTTATCTAAGCTCATGTACAAAGCACCCGAACCGCCTGCAACAAATAAACAAACAATAAAGGTGATCCAAGCATGATCCAGCACTTTATGAATTGTTTTAGTGTAAATGTTAGCAAGCACATTGCCCAATTTAGCAAAGGGATGAAAACCACCTTGTTTGAGCTTTAATTTTGAGGTGAGCGCTGGTACTAAAGATAATGCAACAAAGCTAGAGATAATCACTGCACCAGCTAGCACACCGCCAAATTCCCTAAATAACCGCCCTGCCGTAGAGGGTAAAAATGCAATAGGCACAAATACAGCGGCTAATACTGCTGTTGTGGCGATAACTGCAAAAAACACTTCTCGAGTGCCGACAACTGCAGCTGCTCGCCTGCCAAGCCCTAATCCACGCTGGCGTTGAATATTTTCACTGACCACAATAGCATCATCAACAATTAATCCTGTAGCCAACACTAATGCAAGTAAGGTTAAAATATTAATTGAAAACCCAAGTGCCCATATAAGTGCTAATGAGCCAATAAGCGCAACAGGAATTGCAAATGCAGGCACTAATGTGGCGCGCCATGAGCCAATGAATACCCATAAAGTGATGATCACCAGTAATACCGTAAGTACCAGTGAATTAATCACTTCATCTACTGAACTTCTAATAAATTGCGCATCATCTGAGGTTAGGGTAAATTCCATCTCAGGAAAGCGTTCGCGCATCCCCTCTATGAGATTTAATACCTCATCAGAAATCTCGATGGTGTTAGACTGTGCTTGGCGGATAATTTCCATACCAATAACAGGTTTACCATTAAGCCTTACCATAGAGCGTGGATCGGCAGGACCAAAATACACCGCAGCAATATCGCTGATACGCGTATCATCACGAATAATAATGTCACCTACTTGTTCAGGGGTAACTGAAGTGGCATCGGCACGGACTATTATTTGTTGATCATCCGATTTTAAACTACCGGCAGGAACATCAAATGGAGCTTGTTTAAGTACATCAGCTACATCAGGGATAGTTAAGTTAAAACTACTGAGCTTTAATGGATCAATACGCACCCGTAGAACGCGCTCTCTATCGCCATTTAAGCGCACATCGGCAACACCCGGAATAGTTAAAAACTGCGGCGCTAAATCAACATCAACTCGCTCGGTTAACGCTTCTAATGATAAGCTATCGCTCGATACGGTTAAAGACACCACGGCTTCAGCATCGTTATCAGCTTTAATAATAGAGACACGCTCAACTTCATCAGGGAGGGTTCTTTGCACACGAGAAACTGACTCTCGTGTTTCATTAGCTGCATCATCAAGGTCAACGCCGGGTCTAAATTCAACTACGATACGTGAACTACCTTCCTCACTTTGAGCTCGAATCGATTTAACCCCACTTACGCGAGCAACGGCTCCCTCTAATTTACTGGTTACCTCAGTATCGACAGTTTCAGGTGAACCTCCTGGAAATGAAGCTGATACGGTAATGCGGGGTCTGTCAACATCAGGAAGCTCACGCACTTCAACGCCCGCAATAGCGGCAATACCGGCTATAATAATTAGTAAATTAAGAACAACAATCAGTACTGGGCGACGAATAGCCATTGATGGCAAGTCTTGCATCATAGGTTGCTGTTTCATAGCTACTCCTGCGTATTAGCAATTGGCGCTGAGAAGCTTAGCGCTTGGTTGGCACGCAGGCGTTGTACGCCTTCTACCACCAAGTTATCTTGTTCTTTTAACTCACCTGACACTAATAAACGACCTGCTAGGCGCTGTTCAATTTTAACGTCAATTCGAGTGGCCTTTTTATCAACACTTGTCCACACGTAAGGACCTGTAGCTCCCCACAGTAATGCCGCTTCAGGGACTGCGGCAAAACGCTGTCCTTCTACTTCAATGTGAACACGAAAACTCATACCAGGTAAAAACTGTTGCTGTGGGTTTTCAAGCTGGGCCTTAACACGTAAAGTGCGAGTTTGTGGGTCAATCCGTGAATCTAAATAAGCAATTTTTGCATTCACGGCACTTGATGATTGCCAAGGATATACTTTTACCCTGCCTTGGTTGCGTAACATATAAACCGCAGACTCTGGCGCATTAAAATTGATATATAAAGCACGCGTATCATCAATGCTTGCAATTGCTGTTTGTGGCGTAATTCTATCACCAACCTCAACATCGGTAAGCCCCATTGTGCCGTTAAATGGGGCGCGAACTTGGCGGTCTTCAATTTCTGTTTCTGCTTGAGTAAGGGTTACTTTTGCAAGTTCAACAACCGTTTTTGCATCATCAACATCACTTTGAGGAACGGCCCCTTTAGCTTGACTTTGTTTTAAACGTTTAAGGGTTCTTTGGCTATCAGCAAGCTTAATTTTCGCTTCATCAAGGGCTGCTTTTTGTCGGCGTGAATCAAGCTCGAGCAACACATCACCTGCTTTTACCCTGTCTCCAGGTCTAAAATGTACCGCTGTTACTTTATCTCCCACCGCTGGGTATAAAATAACCGAATGAATAGCCTCGGCGTTACCCACGGCCTGAACTTGCTCTTTTGCGCGCTCCATCGCGACCTGCTCTACAATTACATTGGCACCATTTACTGACAAACTTAACGACATTAAAGAAAAAAACACACTGGACAAAAGAATTTGCGATTTCAAAGTATCACCCTAATTAATTATTATTTCCATTACGTTACGTAGTTTAACAGCTCCATGATCAATAAATAGCTAAGTACGATAAATTAGCAAAACAATAAGCTGAAATTAAACAAGTAAACCACTATTGCGTATTTTATAGCCGCATACAGAAATCCACACATCCCTAAAGTACATTTATGAAAAAGAGTTTAATTATAGTGATCTTGCTATCAGGCTCTGCAACACAAGGGATTGAGCGGGCCGATCAAAATCAAGTCGTTAAACGTTATTATGCGTCTGTTGAATCAATACAAAAAGTAACTCTCTCCTCTGAAGCAGGGACTTGAATAGCTGCTGGTGAAGGGTATGCCTTTGTAGATAGCTTAATTGGCAATAAAGAAGAAATGATTGGTGGAGCAATTATTGGTGGATTAGTCGTTAGATTATTTACTGCTTTATTTGAAGGGAGTAATAGTGCGTATCAGTATAATTTATATGCTGCTGATGAAGGTGAAGTTACCGTTATTCAAAGCAAAAACTCGATAAAAACACAAATTGTCTGCTCATCAATGCTGCCAATAAAATTACGCTCTCTACTACAGACGCAAGCAATTGTGAAAAGAGTTTAAAATAAAACCTCAGTTAAAACTGAGGTTTTTTTAATAACGTACAAACTAAATGCACCGCTTATTTATTTCGCTGTGCGTCTTTTTGGGCTTTTTTGGCTTCTTTACGTTGTTGTAAAACAGCTTGTGCTTCATTACCAATGTGGCCTTCGCCGCGCGCTTGAGCCAACTCTATTTGCTTCTGGCGCTCTGCAAAACGAGCGCGTTGTTCATCGGTTACATTGTCAATACAGTGGTGACACGACACCCCTTCCATGTATTCTGGCTTTTGTTTTTCTTCCTCAGTGATAGGCATGCGACATGCGTGACACTGATCGTATGAGCCTTTTTGTAAGTCATGATTCACCGCTACACGGTTATCAAATACAAAGCACTCGCCTTCCCACATGGTTTCTTCTTTTGGCACTTCTTCTAGGTATTTTAATATGCCGCCTTCAAGGTGATATACCTCATCAAAACCTTGCTCTTTCATATAGGCTGTTGATTTTTCACAGCGAATACCACCAGTACAAAACATGGCTACTTTTTTATGTTTTGATGAGTCTAGGTTTTCTTTGGCCCACTGAGGGAATTCACGGAATGTTTTAGTGTTTGGGTCTACTGCGTTTTGAAACGTACCAATTTCAATTTCGTAATCATTGCGGGTATCAACAAGAATGACTTCTGGATCAGAAATTAATGCATTCCATTCACTTGGTTTTACATAGCTACCTACGACTTTTAATGGGTCAATACCTTCAACACCCATAGTCACGATTTCTTTTTTAAGCTTTACTTTGGTGCGGTAAAACGGGCATTCGTCATCAAATGATTCTTTGGTAACAATGTTGTCTAAATTAGGTTGGCTATCTAACCACGCAAGTAAGTTATCTATACCTTGGCGTTTTGCTGATACGGTCCCGTTGATCCCTTCTGCAGCAATTAACAAAGTGCCGCGTACTTCGTTTTGCTCCATTACATTAAGTAATGGTTGGCGAAGTGCTTCAAAATCAGGCAGAGAAACAAATTTATACAAAGCGCACACAACAAAGTGTTCGCTGGTTACATTATCTTTATGGACAGCAGTCATGGTATTCCTATTTTGCTTTTAAACCCCGCTTGGGGCGGTTACCGAATCGTAAATCCGGCGCATATGGGGCGCATATTTTACGCTTTTTTTGTTTAAATGCAAAAAAATGGATGATAATGCGCTTTTTACTGTTAGCACAGTAGCCCTGTGGGCTATAATGCGCGAATAAATTGATACAAACTTGCCGATATTGGAGAAATATACATTGCACTTTACTGATCTTGGGATTGATACTCGCCTAGAAACACAATTAGCGCATCAAGGGATCACCCAGCCTACCGATATTCAAGCCCATGCTGTGCCAACCGCACTGGCAGGCCATGACATTTTCGCTCAGTCAAAAACGGGGTCAGGCAAAACTTTAGCGTTTTTACTACCCGCTGTGCAGCGTGTAATGAAACAAAAAGCACTCAGTAAACGTGATCCTCGTGTACTTATTGTTGCTCCAACCCGTGAGCTTGCAACTCAAGTGTTCACACAACTACGATTACTGATTGCCGGTACTAATATAAAAGCGGTTAAGATTCTCGGTGGCGAAAATTTTAACGACCAAATTAAAGCGCTGCGTAACGACCCCCATTTTGTGGTCGCCACACCAGGTCGCTTGGCGGATCATTTAAATCAACGCTCTTTACAGTTAAGCGGTTTAGAGCTACTTATATTTGATGAAGCAGATCGTATTTTAGATTTAGGTTTTACCGACCAGCTTAAGTTAATTAATGAACTGGCTGATCACCGTCTTCGTCAAACTTTATTATTTTCCGCAACGCTGGATCATGCTCAAGTTGATGCGTTATCGCGTAATTTATTAAAAAAACCAAAACAAATTATGCTCAGTGCAGCCAATGAGCAACACAGTGATATTAAACAAACTTTGTATTTAGCCGACCACCTTGATCATAAAGAAGCACTGCTTGAGCATTTTTTAAATCAAGATAACGTAGGCCAGTGCATTATATTTACTGCCACACGAGCAGATACTAGCCGTTTAAGTGAATCACTAAATAGCAAAGACTTTAAATCTGTGGCATTGGCTGGTGATTTAACGCAAAGTAAGCGCCTTGATATTATGGATGCGTTTAGCCGTGAAAACTTTAAAATATTAATTACGACTGATGTAGCATCGCGCGGTTTAGATTTACTCAGTGTTACTCATGTTATTAATTTTGATTTACCAAAACACGCAGAAGAATACGTTCACCGTATTGGTCGTACTGGTCGTGCTGGTTTTAAAGGAAATGCATTATCACTCGTTGGCCCTAAAGATTGGGCTAGTTACTTGGCAATAAAATCATTTTTAAATGACGAATTATCGTTTGCGACTGTTGAAGGTTTAAAAGCGAAATTTAAAGGTATTAAAGAGAAACAAGTAGCGCCAATAAAGCCAACTAAAAAAGCAGTGACCACGAATAAGCCACAGCCAAAACGTAAAGCAAAACCGAAAAAGCCAGCAGCCCCAATTAAAGCACCTCTTAATATTGATGGTGACACCCCGATGCGTCGTAAAAAAAAGCCTGAGCAGGAATAATTATGAGTTACCTAGGAACCACCCAAACCCTTTTTGTTAAAGAAGTCAGTAATGAAGGTGCCTATTTAGACGGGCATGACTTAGGTGAAGTTTTTTTACCTAAACATGAAATAAAACATGAACTTGAAGCTGGCGATAGCATAAGCGTATTCACATTTTTAGACAATGCAAACCTACCGACGGCGACAACTAAAAAACCCCATGCACAAGTAGGTGAATATGCCCTACTGCGTGTTAAAGAAATAAACAGCATAGGCGCGTTTTTAGATTGGGGCTTAGAAAAAGACGTACTGGCACCGTTTAATGAACAAAAACCACGTATGCAAGAAGGCTACTCGTATTTAGTACGTTTATATCTTGATAACGCCAGTCAGCGTATTTGTGCCTCAACCAACTTTAACCGTTTTTTATCAAAAGATGAGCCTCAGTATAGTCACTTACAAGAAGTTGACTTAATTGTGGCAGGCAAAACCGATATTGGTTACAAGGTACTTATTGAAGAATCTCATTTTGGTGTTGTATTTTACAACATGGTATTTAAAAACCTGTTTGTTGGTCAGAAACTAAAAGGGTATATTCAAAAAGTACGCGAAGACGGAAAAATTGACGTTATACTTGAAAAACCTGGTATGGGTAAGGTCAGTGATCTTAGCGAAAAGATTATGGAAAAGCTTAAAGATGAGGGTGGCATACTCGCTATCGGTGACAAGTCAGAGCCTGAACTTATCAAAAAAGTGTTCTCAACCAGTAAAGCGAATTATAAAAAAGCCATTGGTGGTTTATTTAAACAAGGTTTAATTGATATTGAAGCTAAGTCTATTCGTTTAAAATAACTCAATAAAAAGCCACTTACGCTTTAAAGCTAAGTGGCTGTTTAGTCCCTCAAGCTTATAACCTAAAATTTTTATAAGGTAAGGTACAGCGAGAATATTCATTTGAGTATTCAATTAATTCTTTTTTAGACTCTATATTTAACGGTGCTAATCTAAATACTTTTTCTATGCACTGATTTTGCATTTTATCGTGTATAACAACGCACTCACTGCTGCTAACATCAACACCTGCTAATACACCTTCATTTTTGTAACATAAATGCCGCGAATAATCTTGAGCCATTTTTTTAAACTTGAATAAGTCAACAGGATAATCACTCACTAAATCTGTAATGTTAGAGACATTATCGTACATTTTGCTTGAAAGCACATATTTATTAATAGCAAAGCCACTAATGCCAATCACACCTAAAAAAAATATTATACGCAAAGCGGACCCCTCAACAAAAACAACATTAATGTAACATAAACAACGCGCTATGTAAGAGATTATTTTAAAAAAAGCAATATTGCGTTATGCTAATTGTATTAAATTGGTGAGCTATTTTGAAGTAGGAAAACCGTGTCGATAGCAAAGCAAAATTTCATTATTTGGTTGCTCTAAATGAGAAATTTTAACGCGGCTAGCGTCAAGTTTCCCCCTCAAAATGATTAAACATTATTACGCATTAAAATTTTCTAAAGATTCATTTATTGAAGCCAACACAGTAACCGGATCCATAGCTTGTGTAATGGGTCGACCTATTACTAAATAGTCACTGCCAGCTTCGATCGCTTCTTTTGGCGTCATAATACGTTTTTGGTCACCCGCATCACTGCCCGCAGGACGAATACCCGGTGTAACAAGTTTAAACTCTTTACCTAAAGCGGCTTTTAAACTGTGTGCCTCTTGCGCTGAGCAAACCACACCATCAAGCCCAGCTTGTTTTGTTAGTTTTGCTAGGTGCATAACTTGTTCTTGTGGGGATTTATTTATACCTAAACGTTCAAGCTCTGCTTCATCCATGCTAGTTAATACGGTAACAGCAATTAATAAGGGCGCTTTATCACCAAACTGTTCAAGTGCTTGTTTGGCTTTATACATCATTTCATAGCCACCAGATGCATGCACGTTGACCATCCATACACCCATCTTAGCGGCAGCAGTAACCGCTTTAGCGACGGTATTTGGAATATCATGAAATTTTAAATCTAAAAAAACATCAAAACCTAAATCAACTAGCTCTTTAACAAATTCAGGGCCAAAATAAGTAAACATTTCTTTGCCTACTTTTAATCGGCAAGTATCCGGGGAAAGCTGCTTAACAAATGCCAGCGCAGTTTGCTGATCATCATAATCAAGCGCAATAAGAATTTTTTTTGATTGTTCGAAAGACATAACTATCCTACTAGTGTGCGAAAAGTATAATTTAATGCTAAGAGATTAAAATCCGTCTAAGCCTCTGCTAGGCACAATGGTTTCCCAATGCTTACACGAAGGGCAATTCCAATAAATGGTGTAACTTGTAAAGCCACAATGCTGACATTGAAAATCAGGTTTAGTGGCGATGTATGAGGTAACAAGTTTATCTATTTGATTAAGTACATCTTTGGTATTTTTATTTTCTGCGCTCATTAATTGTAGTAAAAAACTAAAGCCACGTATGGTCGGTTGACGCTTTAGGCTGTCGGTTAAAAATTCAAATGCTTGCTCTGTATGCCCTTGCTCTAGTAAAGCTTGGCAATGTTGTATTTTTATCATCACCCCGCCTTTGTCTAATAAGTCGCTCACGAGTTCATGAAATTGGTGAGTTAATTTTAACTGCTTATAACTGTGTGCTAACTTATCAATAAACAGTGGCGCAAAAAAAGTAAACTGGCAAATTAATTCTCGCCAATAATAAATTGCTTTTACGTAATCTTCTTTAGTATAGGCTATCAGACCAAGCTCATATAAAGGCCTAATTGTTTTAAAGTTTAGGCCAATGGACTTATGCATAAGTTGGGGATTGTTACTGGCAATCGCATGCTCACAGTAAAAATTAGCAATTGCTTTAAACTGTTGTTCTTTAGAAAAAAGTTCAGTATGCGCTTCAAACATATTAATGCCTTTTCCCCATTCACGAGTTTGTGAATACAAAGAAATAATCGGGTCGAGGGCTTCAGCATGGTTATTTTTAACTAGCCAGATCAAATGCTCTTCTGCGCTATCGAGCAACCCCGCTAAAATATAATCCTCAGCTAGTTCTAAACGGCTATTAGCGGCTTGTTTTTCGTTAAGGCTTGGGTGTTTTAGCAGCAGTTCGTGAATTTTTATTGCACGGTCAAGCTCACCACGGCGGCGAAACATGGTTGCTAAAGTAGAATAATGTTCAACAGAGTCAGCAGCTACTTCGAGCAAATTAATTAAATGCTCAAGCCCCTGATCTTCTTCCCTATCCAGTAAAAACTTTAACCCTTTACTGTATTCAGAAGTAATTTGACGATTAAATTGATGAGCCTGATTTTTAGCACTGTTTTTTCCCATGATCCAACCATAACCGGCGGCAACGGGAAGCAGTAAAAACAACAGCTCAATCATAATTAGGTGTCTTTGTTGGCAATACGCTTTTTATTATCTTTTTCAGGCGTTAATTGCTTTTTTAAACGGTAATTTTGCCACTTTAATTGCGTGAACAATTTAAAACTCACAAAACAACCCACTACAACACCTAGCAAAAAGCAGATACTTATTATAACGGCTAAAGGTAATGTATTACTGGCTATTATGTAGTTAATTTGTGTTAATTGTGGATTTTGAGAACCCAATACAAACGCACCAATTAAAAAAAGTGCCGCCAGAATAATTTTTAATACCTTGAACAAGTAACTACTCCAATAAGTTTACTAAGCAATACTTGCGTTTACACGGTCACGTAGTTCTTTGCCTGGTTTAAAATGAGGTACATGCTTACCATCTAACTCTACAGTTTCACCTGTTTTAGGGTTACGCCCTGTACGCGGCGCGCGGTAATGCAAAGAGAAACTTCCAAAACCTCGGATCTCAATACGATCTGAAGAAGATAATGAGCCGGCCATTTGTTCAAGAATTTCTTTTACAGCATTCTCAACATCTTTCACAGGAATATGTGAATGTTGTTCAGCAAGTGTTTCTATCAGTTCTGACTTAGTCATAGCGTTTCCTTAAAAAGAAATAGTGGAAGGGCATAAACTGCCCTTCCAATTAAAAGACTATAATTAATTAGTCTTTTTGTGCATTTGCGAAAGCAGCTGCCATTGCGTTTTCAAACACTGGCTCTTCTTTCTTAAGCTTCTCTAGTACTTCTTTCTCTTCTGCTTCGAAAAGAGCTTTAACAGATAAGCTTAAAGTGCGGTTCTTACGATCAACACCAACGTATTTAACTTCAATCTCGTCGCCTACAGAAACAACAGTAGTTGCATCTTCAACGCGCTCTTGAGCGATATCAGCTACACGGATGTAACCTTCAACGCCTTCGATAAGTTCAACAGTTGCGCCTTTCGCATCAACTTCAGTCACTTTACCTTTAACAATAGCACCTTTTTTGTTTGCATCAAGGTAGTTATTGAATGGGTCAGCTTCGATTTGCTTAACACCTAGAGAGATACGTTCACGCTCTGGGTCAACTTGCAATACGATAGCAGTGATTTCGTCGCCTTTCTTGAATTCACGTACAGCTTCTTCGCCAGGTGTATTCCAAGAAATGTCTGAAAGGTGTACAAGACCATCAATACCACCGTCAAGACCGATAAAGATACCGAAGTCAGTGATTGATTTGATCTTACCAGTAACTTGGTCGCCTTTGTTTTGTAGACGAGCAAATTCCTGCCAAGGATTAGCAATACATTGCTTAAGACCAAGAGAAATACGACGACGTTCTTCGTCGATTTCAAGAACCATTACTTCAACAGTGTCACCTAGTGATACAACTTTTGAAGGGTGGATGTTCTTGTTAGTCCAATCCATTTCAGAAACGTGTACTAGACCTTCAACGCCTTCTTCGATTTCAACGAAGCAACCGTAATCAGTAAGGTTAGTAACACGACCAGAAAGTTTAGAACCTTCTGGGTAACGACCAGCGATAGCTGCCCATGGATCTTCGCCAAGCTGTTTAAGGCCTAAAGATACACGTGTTTTATCTTTGTCGAATTTAAGAACTTTAACTGCGATTTCGTCGCCAACATTAACGATTTCTGAAGGGTGCTTAACACGCTTCCACGCCATATCAGTAATGTGTAGTAAACCATCAACACCACCAAGGTCAACGAACGCACCGTAGTCAGTAAGGTTCTTAACGATACCTTTAACTTCTTGACCTTCAACAAGGTTAGCAAGAAGTTCTTCACGTTCTTGTGAGTTTTCTGATTCGATAACTGCACGACGTGAAACAACAACGTTGTTACGTTTTTGATCAAGCTTGATTACTTTAAATTCAAGCTCTTTGCCTTCAAGGTGAGTTGTGTCACGTACTGGACGAACATCAACAAGTGAACCAGGTAGGAAAGCACGGATTGAATCAACTTCAACAGTGAAACCGCCTTTAACTTTACCGTTGATAACACCAGTAACAGTCTCTTGCTCTTCACATGCTTTCTCAAGACGGATCCATGCTTCGTGACGCTTCGCTTTCTCACGAGAAAGGATAGTTTCACCGAAACCGTCTTCGATTGCATCTAGTGCAACATCTACTTCGTCGCCAACAGCAACTTCTAGTTCACCAGCAGCATTTTTGAACTGCTCTGCAGGGATAGCACTTTCTGATTTAAGACCAGCATCTACAAGTACAATGTTGTTCTCGATTGAGATTACTGTACCTTTAACGATAGAGCCTTGCTCTGCTTCAAAACCCTTTAAGCTTTCTTCAAATAACTGCGCAAAATTTTCTGACATACGAATATACGTCTCATATATTAATACCAATAAGCAACCATGCTGCATGGGGTTGTTAAAATAGCACTGGCGTCCTGCTGGTGCATAAAATGTGTTTAGCTTCGTTTAGGAAGCTTACCTTCTGAGATGCTCGCATCTAATAAAGTTATAACCTTATCAAAGACTTGCTGCGCATTGAGTTCGCTAGTATCAATCTCAATCGCATCCTCTGCAGGTGCAAGCGGCGCAACGGCGCGATTCATATCGCGATCATCACGTGCTTGAATGTCCTGTAATAGACCACCTAGTGTAACATCAAGCCCGCGCTCATTCAACTCAACAAAACGTCTGCGAGCACGTTCTTGTGCACTTGCGGTTAGAAATATCTTTAATGGCGCATCTGGAAATACCACAGTACCCATATCGCGACCATCGGCAATTAAACCGTTTTCTGTTCTAAATGCACGTTGGCGGCGAAGCAATGCTTCACGAACACGGGGCAATGCGGCCACTTTAGACGCTGCAGCTCCCACTTCTTCATTTCGAATAGTGGTGGTTACATCTTCGCCTTCTAAAATAATCTTTCCTGCATTAGTGTCACTGTCTATCAAAAACTGCACATCAAGATTGGCAGCTAATGGAACGAGTGCTTCTTCGTTATCTAACGCAATTTGGTGATGAAGTGCTGCCAGTGATAGTACGCGATAAATTGCTCCGCTATCTAACACATCCCAGCCTAATTTTTCAGCCAATAGGCGACAAACAGTTCCTTTACCAGAACCACTTGGGCCATCTACGGTGATTACGGGCATTAATAACGCCTGCATTTAAAATCTCCTTCAATGCACACCAAAATAAACCGCCACATTATACGTTAGTTAATTCAATATATCTGCTTTTAGTATGTAAAATTTTATAAATACTTATAAACAACCTATTTGCTGACAGATGCTAACACTTTGAAAAATGTTGGAAATGTCTTATATGTACAAGCTGGATCATTAATTGTGATTGGTTTTCCACCCACAGCTACCAGTGCAAAGCACATAGCAATACGGTGATCGTCATAGGTATCAACTGCGACATTATTAAATTGTTTTGGCGGTGTGATTTCAATAAAGTCGTGCCCTTCAACCACGTCAGCCCCTACTTTTTTAAGCTCAGTAGCCATCGCATGTAAACGGTCCGTTTCTTTTACGCGCCAGTTATAAATGTTGCGAATAGCAGTTGGCCCTTTTGCAAACAAAGCAACAGTAGCTAAAGTCATTGCAGCATCAGGTATCGCATTTGCGTCTATATCGATACCGTTAAGCTCGCCTTTACGAACAACTAAACGCTCGTCATACCAATCAATTTTGGCACCAACCTGCTCCATCACTTTAGCAAAACCAATATCACCTTGAACTGATTTAGCACCGACACCTTTTATTTCTATTTCGCCACCGGCAATTGCTGCTGCAGCAATAAAGTAAGAAGCGGATGAAGCATCCCCTTCTACCATAATACGCTTAACAGCTTGGTACTGTTGTGCACCTTTAACGAAGAAGGTAGTGTAATTTTTATGCTCAACTGTCACGCCAAAGCGCGCCATCACATCCAGAGTAATATCAATATAAGGCTTAGAGACTAACGTGCCTTTAATTTTAATTTGAGTATTACCTTTAAATAACGGCGCAGCCATGAGCAGCGCCGTTAAAAATTGACTTGAAATACTGCCGTCAATTTCGACTTCACCACCGGAAATTTGCCCACCGATAATTTTAAGTGGTGGGTAATCTTTATTTTTTAAATAACTGACATTACCACCCAAGGCTTGTAAGGCATCAACTAAATGACCAATTGGTCGCTCTTCCATGCGCGGCTCACCAATGAGCTCGTATTCACCCGCAGTGGCTGCAAGTACGGCTGTTAATGGTCGATACGCAGTACCTGCATTACCTAAAAACAACGGCTCCGTTGGCGTATTAAACACGCCACTCACGCCCTCTACGGTTGCTACAGTGCGCGCATTATTAAGTGTCACATTCACACCTAGCTGCTCTAAAGCGCCCAGCATATGGCGAATATCGTCGCTATCGAGTAAGTTTTCAACAACAGTGGTGCCGTTAGATAATGCTGCTAATAATAAAATTCGGTTTGATAAGCTTTTTGAGCCCGGTAATGTCACAGTACCATTAACGTGTGAAATAGGGGCTAGGGAAAGTTGCTCCATTAACTATTCTCCTTGGCGAAGTTAGCCATAAAGTCAACTAGAGCTTGTACGCCTTCCAATGGCATCGCGTTATAAATACTGGCGCGCATCCCACCTACAATACGATGACCTTCAAGCGCTAACAAGCCCTCTTGTTTTGACTCTTTCACAAACTTATCATTTAAGTTTTCATCAACCAGCCAAAAAGGCACATTCATACGTGAACGGCAATGCTTCGCCACTTTATTGGTATAAAAGTCTGAGCCATCAATAAAATCATAAAGCAGCTGCGCTTTGGCAATATTGTGTGCTTCCATGGCTTTTACCCCCCCGGTTTGCTCAAGCCATGCGAATACTTCAGCCGCTAAATACCAAGCAAAGGTCGGTGGGGTGTTAAACATGCTGCCTTGTTTTGCTTCAAGGGCGTAATCTAAAATACCCGGCTTGGCGAGCCCTTCACGCTCAAGTAGCGTTTTGCGAACAATCACAATAGCAATGCCCGATGGACCGATATTTTTTTGTGCACCTGCGTAGATTAAATCAAATTTATTAACGTCAATTTCGCGCGATAAAATAGTCGATGACATATCGGCTACAATCGGCGCCGTTGGATGACTGGGTATGTCAAATATTTCAAGGCCGTCTACCGTTTCATTCGGACAATAATGAATATAAGACGCATCAGCCGGTAAAACCCAGTCGGCTATCTGCTTAATAGAAAACAAACCGTTATCATCATTACGTACATCAATAGCGTGAGTTTGAGTAAACTTATCTGCTTCGCTGGTTGCACTTTTTGACCAAACGCCATTTTCACAATAAACCGCTTTTTTACCGTTAACATGAAGATTTAAAGGTACCGCACTGAATTGACCTCGACCACCACCGTGCATAAATAGCACTTCAAACTCGTCACTTATATTCATTAAACGACGCAGGCTGGCTTCACATTTAGCGGTTAATGCTAAAAATTCATGACTACGATGACTTATTTCCATCACCGATACACCTAGACCTTGCCAGTTTAAAAACTCTTTTTGCGCTTTTTGCATAACAGCCGGTGGTAACATTGCAGGGCCTGCACAAAAATTATATATACTCATTACCTTTTCCTCATTCCAGTAATTTAACTTGAATTAAACTAATTTAATTTTTTTCAACCACATAAAAAAAGCGGCCAAGGCCGCTTTTTTCAATCTAATTATTCTGAAGGAGGATTGTCATCCGCCACTTCATCAATAACTGTATCTACTGTTTCAACGTCTTCGATATCAACCAAGTCACTTTCAGTCACTTCAATTTCTTCTATACGTTGTAAACCAACTACTTGCTCTTCGTCAATAGTTCTGATCAAAATAACACCTTGGGTGTTACGTCCAACCGTAGAAACTTCATTAACGCGAGTACGCACTAAGGTACCACGATTCGAAATAATCATTATTTCGTCGTTGTCATCAACCTGTACAGCACCAACAACAGCACCGTTACGCTCACTCACTTTGATTGATACAACACCTTGTGTTGCACGACTCTTAGATGGGTAATCTTCAAGTTGAGTACGCTTGCCATAGCCATTTTCTGTCACTGTTAATATTGCGCCATCATTCTTTGGTACAATAAGTGATACAACACGTTGCCCCTCTGGCATCTTAATACCACGGACACCCGTTGCCGTGCGGCCCATAGGACGTACACCTTTAAAACGAATTTCAGGTTTACCTTCTTCGTCTAGTATTGGGTTACCATTTTCATCAACGACAGCTGTTTCTTCAGCTTCTTTAAAGCGAACAACTTTACCCGCATCAGTGAACAACATAATTTCGTTGCTGCCATCGGTAATATCAACACCGATTAAACTATCACCTTCGTTTAAGTTAACCGCAATAATTCCGCTTGCACGTTGGCGACTGTATGCCGTTAATGGCGTTTTCTTAACTGTACCAAATGCTGTCGCCATAAAGATGTACTTATCATCTTCATAATCGCGCACTGGCAGGATTGCAGTAATACGTTCGTCTGCTTCAAGCGGTAATAAGTTAACAATTGGCTTACCACGCGCTGCACGACTGGCAAGTGGCAACTGGTATACTTTAAGCCAATATAAACGACCCGCTGTAGAGAAACATAAAATAGTATCGTGCGTATTGGCAACCAATAAACGTTCAATGAAATCTTCATCTTTCATCTTAGTTGCTGACTTACCTTTACCACCACGACGCTGCGCTTCGTAATCAGTTAATGCTTGATATTTAACGTACCCTTCATGTGAAAGCGTAACAACTACGTTCTCTTCGTTAATTAAATCTTCAAGGCTAATATCGTGTGCTGCAGCATTTATTTCAGTGCGGCGCTCATCACCATATTGCTCTTTAATTTCAACGAGCTCATCACGAATAACTTCCATTAAACGATCTGGACTTGCCAAAATGAATAATAACTCAGCAATCAACTCAAGTAATGATTGATATTCGGTAAGAATTTTTTCGTGTTCAAGACCCGTCAGTTTGTGTAAACGTAAGTCTAATATTGCTTGAGCTTGTTGCTCAGAAATATAGTACTGACCATCACGAATACCAAGCTCGCTTGCTAACCAATCTGGGCGTGCCACGTTGTCTTCGCCTGCTTTATCAAGCATGGCTTTAACATTACCTAATTCCCATGGACGCGCAGTTAATGCAACTTTTGCTTCAGCAGGTGTTGGCGACTTACGAATAAGTTCAATAATTGGGTCAATATTAGCCAGTGCAATCGCTAAACCTTCTAGCGTATGCGCACGATCGCGGGCTTTGCGTAAATCAAACACCGTACGACGGGTAACAACTTCACGACGGTGAATAATAAACTCTTCAAGCATTTCTTTTAAGTTGAAACACTTAGGTTGGTTATTAATTAACGCAACCATGTTCATACCAAACACAGTTTGTAACTGAGTTTGTGAATAAAGGTTGTTTAAAATAACTTCACCTACGTCACCACGTTTGATCTCGATAACGATACGCATACCGTCTTTATCTGATTCATCACGTAGTGCGCTGATCCCTTCAATTTTTTTATCTTTAACTAGCTCGGCGATTTTTTCAATCAAACGTGCTTTGTTAACTTGGTAAGGGATTTCATGAACAATAATGGTTTCGCGACCCGTCTTTTCATCGGTTTCGATGTCAGCACGCGCACGCATGTACACTTTACCACGACCGGTTTGATAAGCTTGTTCAATACCTTTTTTACCGTTAATAATCGCCGCAGTTGGGAAATCAGGCCCAGGAATGTAATCCATCAACTCTGTTATGGTTAATTCAGGGTTTTGAATAAGCGCTAAACAGCCATTCACGACTTCTGTTAAGTTATGTGGCGGAATATTGGTGGCCATACCAACCGCTATACCTGATGAGCCATTAACTAATAGATTAGGTATTTTAGTGGGTAACACATCAGGAATTTGCTCTGTGCCATCGTAGTTAGGCACAAAATCAACCGTTTCTTTTTCAAGATCGGCTAATAATTCGTGCGACATTTTTGCCATACGTACTTCTGTATAACGCATTGCCGCTGCTGAATCACCATCAACCGAACCAAAGTTACCTTGACCATCTACTAGCATGTAACGCAGTGAGAATGGCTGAGCCATACGTACGATGGTGTCATAAACTGCACTGTCGCCGTGTGGGTGGTATTTACCGATTACGTCACCGACCACACGGGCCGATTTTTTGTAAGGCTTGTTCCAGTCATTACTAAGCTCGTTCATTGCAAACAAAACGCGACGGTGAACAGGTTTTAAACCGTCACGTACGTCTGGTAATGCACGTCCTACAATTACACTCATGGCGTAATCTAAGTAGGAGTTTTTTAACTCGTCTTCAATATTGACTGGCAGAATTTCATTGGCGAGATCAGTCATTTGATATCACATTCCTTCAGTATCAGCTCTCAACAACCCAGTATTAGGTATTAAGAGTGTTTGTTATTATTTCTAAGTAACCATGCTATCACAATTAATTTTAATTTACAGGCGCAAAACTTTGCGATTTATCAATTTAGGCCTATATAATGGCCTCAGATTGACGAGGAAGTATTTTATGACCGAACATCAAAATGTAGATAACGCAGAAATAGCAAAGTTTGAAGCCATCGCAGAACGTTGGTGGGATTTAGAAGGCGAATTTAAGCCCTTACACGAAATTAATCCATTACGATTAGATTTCATCGCAGACAAAACTAAAGGATTATTTGACAAAGAAACCCTCGATGTAGGATGTGGTGGTGGCATTTTAAGTCACAGCATGGCGCGAATGGGCGCTAAAGTAACTGGCATTGATATGGGCCAAGAGCCTCTAACCGTAGCTAAATTACACAGCTTAGAAACAAGCGTCCCCGTTGAGTATATAAAAGTACCTGCAGAGCAGTTTGCAGATGAGCACCCTGAGCGCTTTGATGTGATCACTTGTATGGAAATGTTAGAGCATGTTCCCGACCCCGCTTCGATTATTTGTGCGGTGGCTAAATTGGCAAAACCGGGGGCTGACGTGTTTTTCTCTACCCTCAATAAAACCCCTAAAGCTTACTTATACGCCATTGTTGGCGCTGAAAAACTGTTAAAAATGGTACCAGAAGGTACACACGATCATAATAAGTTTATTAAACCTGCGCAATTAATTGCATGGGCAGAACATGCAGGCTTAAAAGTACGTGCCAGTGCTGGTTTAAGTTACAACCCGCTTTCTAAGCAATACACAATGAATGATGATGTGAGCGTAAATTATATGCTGCATTTTGAGAAGTTAGCGTAATGGCAAGCTCTCAACCCCCCATAGCCCCACTGGAATATCAAGCATTGCTATTTGACTTAGATGGCACTTTACTCGATACCGCCGATGATTTAGGAGCAGCACTCAACACTGTGCTGCGTAATCATCAGCATCCTGAAGTAAGTCGTGATATATACCGACCAGCGGCTTCAAACGGTGCTGCCGCTTTATTGGCTGCTGGTTTTAAAGAAAGCTGGGCGCAACAACCGCAAGAGCAACTTTTACAAGAGCTAGTCACGCAATATGCTGCCAATATTGCCACTTATACCCGATGTTTTGTAGGAATAGAGCAATTACTAATCGCACTTGATAACAAAGCAATACCCTGGGGAATTATGACTAATAAGCCCGGATTTTTAACTGATCCTTTAGTCAAGGCGATTCCTGCATTAAAAAGTGCACGTATTGTGATAAGCGGTGATACCTTAGCTGAATCTAAGCCCTCACCCCTTCCTTTATTGTATTGCGCTGAAAAAATGAACGTTGATCCTTCGCATTGCTTATATATAGGCGATGCGCAGCGTGACATTCAAGCAGGTAAAGCAGCCAATATGCACACCGCTACCGCTTTATGGGGATATGTACCGAGTGTTGACGAGGCATTGGCTTGGAATGCGGATTTTAATTGGCACAGTCCTATAGATGTATTTAACCACATATAGTGCCATGTTAATTAATAAACACTACATATTGTGATTGTGTTAGTTTTTACGCAAAGCTTGATGATAAAAAAAGCAGACAAAATTTATTTTTAAAAAGCGTAAATTTAATCTTTCGTTAGTTGATTTTTACAAATTTCAACTTAACCGAATGATCAAAGGTTAATGCCTACTAACACAATTGCGTTATCCCAACGTTATCCACAATGAGAGCGGTTTCTGTCCCTTGCAAAAGATCCCAGACCACACTATCTTGTGATCTCTAATTTGAACAACACCAGATATTGTGGCTAAATGTTATTCAATTAAATTCACCAAACCGGTGAAAATAACAATAAACGAATAAGCACTGGGCTTTTTTAGGTGCACGCATTGGTCAAAAATATTTAATTCCCAAGGAATACAGGCAAAGCTATGAACCAACAGTTATCTGTAAGCAAACGTGACGGTCGTAAAGAGCCACTTGATCTAGATAAGATCCATCGCGTTATTGAATGGGCCGCCGAAGGTTTAAATAACGTTTCGGTTTCACAAGTTGAACTTAAATCGCATATTCAATTTTATGACGGTATTCGTACTAAGGACATCCACGAAACAATTATCAAAGCCGCTGCGGATCAGATCTCAAAAGAATCACCTGATTATCAGTACCTTGCTGCTCGTTTAGCTGTATTCCATTTACGTAAAAAAGCCTATGGCCAGTTTGAGCCACCGCGTCTTTTTGACCATGTTACTAACATGGTTGAACAAAAACGTTACGATGCACATTTGCTTGTTGACTACACAGAGCAAGAATTAGATGAGCTAGATGCGTACTTAGATCATTCTCGCGATCTTAACTTTAGTTACGCAGCGGTAAAGCAACTTGAAGGTAAATACCTAGTTCAAAACCGAGTAACGGGTGAGATTTACGAAAGCGCGCAGTTTTTATATATTTTAGTGGCCGCAAGCTTATTCTCTGATTACCCTCGTGACACGCGTATTGATTACATCAAACGTTTTTATGATGCGGTTTCATTATTTAAAATTTCTTTACCTACGCCAATTATGTCGGGCGTACGTACACCAACACGCCAGTTTAGCTCATGTGTACTTATTGAGTGTGGCGATAGCTTAGACTCAATTAACGCTACATCATCAGCGATTGTTAAATACGTCTCTCAACGTGCGGGTATTGGTATTAATGCTGGTCGTATTCGTGCATTAGGTAGCCCTATTCGTAACGGTGAAGCGTATCACACTGGCTGTATTCCGTTTTATAAGCACTTTCAAACAGCGGTTAAAAGCTGTTCGCAAGGCGGTGTACGTGGCGGTGCAGCCACATTATTCTACCCGCTTTGGCATTTAGAAGTAGAAAATTTATTAGTACTTAAAAATAACCGTGGTGTTGATGATAACCGCGTACGTCACTTAGATTACGGCGTACAGTTTAATAAACTCATGTACTCACGTTTAATTAAAGACGACTATATTACCTTATTTAGTCCATCAGACGTGCCTGGTCTTTACGATGCATTTTTTGAAGATCAAGATGAGTTTGATGCACTTTATGTAAAGTATGAGCAAGACGAATCAATTCGTAAAAAACGAATTAAAGCGATTGAGCTGTTCTCTATGTTTGCTCAAGAACGTGCTAGCACGGGGCGTATTTACTTACAGAATGTTGATCACTGTAATACACACAGCCCGTTTATCTCAAAAGTGGCTCCGATCCGTCAATCTAACTTGTGTTTAGAAATTGCGTTACCGACTAAGCCTCTTAGCAACGTAAATGATGAAGAAGGTGAAATTGCACTTTGTACATTATCTGCGTTTAACTTAGGTGCCATTGAGTCTCTAGATGAACTAGAAGAGTTAGCTGAGCTTGCAGTACGCGCACTTGATAACCTACTTGATTTCCAAGACTACCCTGTACCTGCTGCTAAAAATGCAACCATGGGACGTCGTACGCTAGGCATAGGCGTTATTAACTACGCATACTACCTAGCTAAAAACGGTAAGCGTTACTCAGATGGCAGCGCAAATGCGCTCACGCATAGAACATTTGAAGCGATTCAGTACTACCTAATGAAAGCATCTAATGAGCTGGCGAAAGAACGTGGTGCCTGTCCTAAATTTAACGAAACAACGTACTCACAAGGAATTATGCCAACGGATACGTACAAGCGTGATTTAGATAAAATTTGTGATGAACCCCTACACCTTGATTGGGATGCGTTACGTGCCAGTATTAAAGAGCACGGTATGCGTAACTCAACACTGAGCGCATTAATGCCCTCAGAAACATCATCGCAAATATCTAATGCAACCAATGGCATTGAGCCACCGCGTGGCCATATTAGTGTTAAAGCAAGTAAAGACGGTATTTTAAAGCAAGTTGTCCCTGAGTACGAACGCCTTAAAGATAGCTATGAGTTACTGTGGGATATCCCATCTAACGATGGTTACTTACAATTAGTAGGCATAATGCAGAAATTTATCGACCAAACGATTTCAGCGAATACTAATTATGATCCAAATAAATACGAAGGCGGTAGAGTACCTATGAAAGTCTTATTAAAAGACTTACTTGGTGCCTACAAGCTAGGTGTTAAAACGCTGTACTACCATAATACCCGTGATGGCGCATCAGATGCACAAGAAGACGCTCCAGAAGTGGAAGATGATGATTGTGCAGGCGGCGCGTGTAAAATTTAATAGTTAAACTTAAAGCGGGCGCCTTGCCCGCTTTGTCCTGATAGTTTTAGTGATAGTTTTTTGAGTGATAAACATGTCTTATACTACTTTTAGCAGAAATCATAATAACCAAATGCAAGAGCCAATGTTTTTTGGTCAAACCGTTAACGTGTCACGTTACGATCAACAAAAATACCCTATTTTTGAAAAGCTGATTGAAAAACAATTGTCTTTCTTTTGGCGTCCTGAAGAAGTTGACGTAAGTAAAGACCGTTTAGACTTTCAAGCGCTTCCTGATCACGAAAAGCATATCTTTTTAAGTAACTTAAAATACCAAACTTTGCTTGATAGTGTTCAAGGCCGTTCACCTAACGTTGCACTATTGCCAATTGTGTCAATTCCTGAGCTTGAAACATGGATTGAAACATGGGCGTTTAGTGAAACCATTCACAGCCGTTCATACACACATATTATTCGTAATGTAACTCAAGCCCCTGAACTCATTTTTGACGACATTGTTAGCAATGACAAAATTAGTGAACGTGCCGATGCAGTAACCACTTATTACGACGATTTAATTAACTCAGTGTCGCTTTACAACCTGTACGGTGAAGGCAAACATGACATTAATGGTGAAACCGTGGTGGTTAACTTATTCGAGCTGAAAAAGAAATTGTATCTGGCGATGATGTCAGTGAACATTCTTGAAGCTATTCGCTTTTATGTCAGCTTTGCGTGTTCATTTGCGTTTGCAGAGCGTGAGCTAATGGAAGGTAATGCTAAAATTATTAAGCTTATTGCCCGTGATGAAGCGCTTCACCTTTCAGGCACTCAGCATATTTTAAATATTATGCAGGATGGCAAAGACGACCCTGAAATGGCAATTGTTGCTGCACAATGCCGTGAAGACGCAATTAAAATGTTTGTTGATGCTGCAGAGCAAGAAAAAGAATGGGCCGAATACCTATTTAAAGATGGCTCAATGATTGGCTTGAATAAGCATATTTTATGTCAGTATGTTGAATACATTACTAACGCACGTATGACCGCAATTGGTTTACCTGCGCAATTTGATAATAAGAGTAATCCTATTCCTTGGATCAATTCATGGTTAGTGTCTGATAACGTACAAGTTGCTCCACAAGAAGCAGAAATAAGTTCTTACCTTGTAGGTCAAATTGATTCACAAGTTGATGCTGCTGAATTCGGTGACTTTGATTTATAATGACTGACAGAACCACTGCAAGTGTTACACTTGCAGATAACAGCCAGCGGTTAGATTTTACCGCTGACTGCCCTTCCCTTTTACGTTGTTTAGAATCAAATAAGATTGATGCTGCATACCAATGCCGTGAGGGATATTGTGGCGCGTGTCGTGCTACGCTTGTATCAGGTGAAGTAAATTACAATGAAGAGCCGCTGGCGTTTGTTCGCGATGGTGAAATACTTTTGTGCTGCTGCAAACCCAACGGTGATATCAGTATTAAACTAAAATAATACACACACTTTATAGTGCAGTAATAAAATATATACGTCTTATTACTGCGCTATTCTATCCATTCATTTAATTAAAAGATTAAATAACCTGAACTCCGGATAATAAATCCATCTCAAGCAGCTATTTTCAGCGCTAACTGCGTTGAATTTACTTGCAATAGGCGAGCTATTGACGAGTAATTTCGCCTTGTTTTCACTAAAAATCTCTAGCTAGAGAGAAATAAGCACAAATATCTTTCATTGATTCAATGTGTTAGTAAATCTCTTAACCAGAGTTCAGGTTAAATATTATTACGGATTAGTATTACTAGGGTATTTATTAACCCTCCTCTTCAACCAGTGACTCTAATAGCTCATGGATCTCTGATTTTAATTCTTTGTCTGCAATCTTATTTGCACTGATTTTAGCATCTTGCAGGTTTTTAATGGCCGCTTCTTTATCACCCAGTTCAAGTTGCAATGTAGCCATAGAAAAAGCAACTGACGACATATGATCTTTGTTGTTAATTGCAATCGACTTTTGTAACGCTTTTTCGTAAGTCTCGATAGCTTCTTCTAGCTCTTCGGTGAAATCAGCCAATGTTTCCCACTGCACAGGGTGATCTTTCGCTGTATTTTCGTTTTCAATACAAATAGCTTTCAGCTCTGCATATAAAGATTCGAACTGTTTAGTATCATTTTTATTAGCCGCTATCATCAGCTTTTCAGCTAAATCGTGAACCACTTTGTATACTTTAGTATTCATAATTACTCGCTACCTTATTAACGCGCCTTTTAATTTATTAAAGGCACCGTATTCAAAATATACTTAATAGTACATTATTATTAAGTACAGCGTTGTTACAAAAGTATTATAAGCGATAAAAGAGCTATTTAATTTATTTACGCCAACATTAAGATGCTACACTTAACGCTTAATTTAAGTAGCAATAGTAAATACCTACCCTATGCAAAATTGTAATCAATGTGGTAAATGTTGCACTAAATATGGTGCGGCAGATTTAGCTACCAATCAGCAAGAGATTGAACTATGGGCGCTATTCAATCCTGATATATTTCAATATGTTAAAAACGATGCGTTATGGTTTGACCCAAAAACGGGCGAACAACTTACGCAATGCCCATTTTTAGTACTTAGCAGTAAAAAAAATTCTCAAGAAAAAAATAAATATACATGTAGTATTTATCATGATCGCCCGCAAGATTGTCGCCACTACCCAAGTTTAATTTCTGAAATGATAAACGATGACTGTGAAATGCTTGAACCAATCGATGTGCAAAATACCTTTAAAGCTCAACAGACGTTAAACATATTAATGATAGACAGCCGAACTTAAACTTAACTGCAATAATGCTGTGCTAAATTAAATCTATCGCTGTATTGTGTCATTCAACGCAAATTTAAAAGTTACGGTATAACATTATTGATAGCGTAATTTTGTGGTGTTATATTATATCACAATATAACAACTGCAAATTGAAGTAATTATGACTAAGCTAACACTCATATCCTCAGCACTAGTAGCTGTTTTGTGTTCTCACTCTGCCCTAGCAGCAACAATTAATGGCACCATAACGGATACCAACAAGCAACCTATTGCCAATGCAACTATTCATGTGCATGGCAAATCACAAAGTGTAAAGAGTAATGAACAGGGTCAGTTTAGCATCGATATAGACGCTAAAAGCCAATTACATATTAGTAAAGATAATTACATAGATTCGCGTATATCGCTTGAAAATATAGACGACACAATTAATGTGACTTTAAAGCCGACATCGGTAGAAACTGTTGTTGTGTATGCTTCTGCACTACATAAAAATAGCTTAGAAATGATTTCACCTGTGAATGTATTATCAGCAGATGAACTAAAAAATAAAGCTAAGCCAACGCTAGGCGAAACACTTAAAGGTTTACCTGGGGTAAATGCGAGTTATTTTGGCCCTGTGTCTTCAAGTCCGATTATTCGTGGCCTAGGTGGTCCTCGAGTTAAAATTACTCAAAATGGTTTAGATAGCAGCGATGCCTCACGTATTGGTCCTGATCACGCAACCTCAAGTGATAGTTTAGCTGCGGAGCAAATTGAAGTACTACGTGGTCCAAGCACCTTACTTTATGGCTCGGGTGCTATTGGCGGTGTCGTCAATGTAGTTGATAACCGTATTCCAACAGATAACCTTGACTCACTATCAGGATCTGCACAATATACCCACGATACCGTCTCAAATGCAAACACCTATGCAGCAAAACTAGAAACTGGTAGCAATAATTTTAACTTCCATTTTGATGGCACAAAACGCAGTGGTGACGATTACCAAACACCTCGTTTTAACTTGCCTGATGAGCATGAACAAGGTGAAGTACATGTTGAAGGTGATGAAGAAACAGCCACTTCAGTTGAAAATACCTTTATAGACAGTGAAACAGTTAATTTTGGTACAAGTTATGTCGGTGAGCATTTAACCGTTGGCTTTTCATATGGCAATATTAAAACAGATTACGGTATTCCAGGACATTCACATGACCATCATGATCACGGTCATGATCACGAAGAAGAAGGCGAACATGACGCTCATGCAGGCGAACAACATGAAGAAAACCCTGTTTATGCGCATTTAGAGCAAGATCGTTGGCAAGGCCTAGTAAGTTATGCGTTTCATGATAACTGGATTGAATCTATAAACCTACGCCTTGGTTATACTGACTATACGCATAGTGAAATTGAAGATGGCGCCATTGGCACCACTTTTAGTAATAAAACAACGGAAGCACGCTTGAACCTAGAGCATCAATTAGGCCAATGGCATGGCATGATTGGCTATCATTATAGTGAATCTGATTATGATGCAATTGGCGAAGAAGCGTTTACACCTGCAAGTGTGACCACTACCCATGCGTTATATTTACTTGAAGAACGTACATTTGGCGATGTCACCGTAGAGCTTGGCGCCCGCATAGAAGATTATGATATTAAAAGTAATATAGATACGCATCAACACAGCCATGATGACGAACCTGTATCATCAGATGAGACAATACATTACACTCAAAGCTTTACTAATCTTAGTGCCTCAGCAGGTGCGATTTGGGAGTATATGCCAAGTCATAGCTTAGCGGCTAGCTTGTCACATTCAGAGCGTGCGCCACTTTCAGCAGAGTTGCTCTCTAATGGTATGCATATTGCCACAGGTACTTACGAGCTTGGTTTGGGTTATCATATTGAGGGATCAGAAGCACATTTTGAACCTGAAGAAATTAAACAAGAAACCTCAACGAATCTTGATATCAGTTTACGTCGCTTTAGCGGTGACTTTGGTTATACCGTCAACTTTTTCTATAACGATATAAAAAACTTTTATTATCAACAAAACACGGGGTTAGTGTTTGATGAGATGGATGGCTTCGAGCCTGCTGCAAATGGACACAGCGACGCAATTGATGTTTATCAATTTACCAGTAAAGATGCGCAGCTTTATGGTTTTGAATTTGATGTACATTATAAAATTAATCCCAATGCTATGGTAAAAGTATTTGGTGACTCGACACGCGCCAAACTAAAAGATAATGAAGGTAATTTACCGCGTATTCCAGCCAATAAATTAGGCTCAGAACTACAATATACGTTTGCTAATACGCAATTTACCTTAACAGGAACACATTACTTTGAACAAAACGATATTAGTGCTTACGAAACAGCAACAGATGGCTATACATTAGTTGACTTACAAGCCAATTATCAGCTTGATCTAGGTGCCGTTGACACGCAGCTTTACCTAAGTATTGATAATATTACCGACGAACTTGGTTTTGTACATAGCTCGTTTATTAAAGACAAAGCTCCCCTTCCTGGGCGTAACTTCCAATTTGGGATTAGAGGCTACTTTTAAGCAGAGATAAGTTTAAAGAGGCAATAAAAAAACCGCATTCATAGCAATGAATGCGGTTTTTTATAACTAATTCTAATTAAAGAATTGCGTGTAACTCAACGTCAAATACAAGTGTTGAGTAAGGTGCGATTGCAGCACCGGCGCCACGTTCACCATAAGCAAGCTCATGAGGAACATATAAACGCCACTTAGTTCCTACTGGCATCATTTGTAATGCTTCAGTCCAACCTTTGATCACGCCACCCACTGGGAATTCAGCAGGTTGACCGCGCTCGTATGAGCTATCAAAAACAGTACCATTTACTAATGTACCGTGGTAATCAACACGAACTGTAGACTCAGCTGTTGGCTTTTCGCCTTCACCTGTGGCAAGTACTTCATACTGAAGACCTGACTCAGTTACTGTGATTTCTGGACGTTTTGCGTTTTCTTCTAAGAAAGCAATACCTTCAGCAGCTAATACTTTTGCTTCTTCTTCACGACGAGCTTGGATCTCTTCGTTAATTTTTTCAAACGCAGCTTGGATCTCAGGGATCTCTACTTGAAAAGCGCTGCCTGCATACGCATCTTTCATGCCTTCAAATACTGAATTTAAGTTTAAACCTTCAAAAGGGTTAGCCTTAAGCTGCTCACCCATTTGTAAGCCAATACCGTAACTTGCTTTTTCAGCATCTGTAGTAAAATTATCTGACATAATGTGTTGTTCACGTTTTGTTAGTTAAAAGACCCGTATATGCTATCACAAAATAAAAGCCGTTTGGGGCTAGTTTTTATTGAGTTTTTCTTTAATTAAACCAATAGCAAAGGTAGATACGGGTAAACTGAGCAAAATTCCAACAAGTAAACTTGTTGATAACAATCCAGCCACACCCAGCAGTAAAATAGGCACAGCCACTAAACCAATAAAGCCAATATAAAACGCGCCCCACACGGGCCAATAATGATCGTATTTTGTAATTAAATGTCCCGATAAAAGATTAAACCCGATGCCATATAACAAGGTCATCATCAGCGCATTATCTGGGTATGCATCAATGGCCATTTTCTGTAATAGGGATATGGCACTTTGGTAACAATAACCAAACACAGTCCACAATAGGATGTGCTTCAGTAAACGTTTAGCAAAGGATAACTCCGGGGACTGTGACATAATAAAGCTCCAGATAGCAAAAAACCGCCAATAAGGCGGTTTTTTAAATAATGGTGGAGAGATAGGGATTTGAACCCTAGAGGGGCTATAAACCCCTGCCGGTTTTCAAGACCGGTGCATTCGACCACTCTGCCATCTCTCCGTACGGCGCGCATAATAAGATCATACGCGTAGCTTGTAAAGCCCTATTTTACTAAAACCGGTTAAATAGTTAAATATTAATCAGGATAGTCATAAACCCTAGTAATATTGTTTAGGTCTGCGGGCAATCCAAGAGCACACCAAACACACCAATAAGCTGGCAGTTAAAAATGCAATACTTTGGAATATTAAATCGAAGCGGTTTAAATCATCGCTTGGGATCACAACTAACACAAACGAAGGCAGCACAGTGAGTAGTAGAACATAGCAGCATATTTTAAAGGCTCTGCCAAAATCAAATCGTCGAGACTGCTGCATCCATAAAGTTAGCAGTACTAGCACACCCATCGCAGTTGCAGCAATAAAGTGGGCTGTTTGTGTATTCACTGCAACATAAAAAGTTGCAAGCGCGCCAACAACACCCCAGATTGACCAAGCAAACCAGTTTTCTTTTTCACGTAAAAATAAATTTCCCATCATTTTCGTCTTCTTTATCGTTATTATTGGTAAGACTTTCCATACATTACCAAAAAACAACCGATTAAAAAACAAACTGAAGAAGATTTATTGCGTATGGTGCTTCCGTGCGCTTCTCGCAGCTACAATATTAACCGCAGTAGTGTAACACGATTAACTTAATGAATTATGACTATATTGAGGTTAAAAAGTTCATCCTCTTGCTACAAAAAACTAAAATAGTTTTCTGGCTTATGGCGCGGTGACTTTTTACACTCAACTGCTGGCGTCCCTAAATACAAATAACCCACGATTTCATCATCATTGTTTAAGTTAAGCGCTTGTTTAACACTAGGGCTTTGTGCAAAGTAACCTGTGCGCCAAATACCGCCAAGCCCTTGTGCAAATGCGGCTTGTTGCATAGCCAGCACACCACAGCCTGCACTTTGAACTTGTTCTATTCTTGGTACTTTTGGATGTTGTTGATATTTTGCAATAGCAATAATGATCATGGGTGCTCTAAGGGGTAACTCTTTAGCACGATTAATTACTTTTTCAGCTTGCTGCTCGGCCAAAGCGCTTTGATAATAAATTTCACCCAACTTATGACGTGCATCCCCTTGAACAATAATATATTGCCAAGGCGCAATACAGCCATGATCGGGAACTCTGAGCCCAGCCTGCTGAATAATGTTTAGTTGTTCTTCATTAGGGCCTGGCTCTGTCAGTTTTGCATCTGACTGGCGGGTTAATAAAAGCTCAATAGCATCCATTATAATACTCAAAAGACAAAACGTTAGCATACCATTGAAACCCTTAGGTTAAAATATAATGGACACTCCGCTGTTATTATTTGAGTATTAAAAAATACCTAGGTTAAAAAGTAAACTGAATAATATCGCAAACCAAATAACCGTGTATTTGTGCCATTACAAAGTGACGCTCGCCTTTTTTGTGTAATACCAATCCGCAATAATACTTAATCATTTTATGGGGCTAAACGTGTCGCTATCTGCGTTAAAAAACTCTCATTTAGAACAACTAAATAGCAAATTTTTTGCCTAGCTATCAACACGTTTTTCCAGCCTCAAAATAGATCACTTAATTAAGCGAATTGGTATAAATAATTAGGTCGAACTAATGAGGGGCTTTATAGATTTAATTTTGCCAGTTAAGCGTTGTAGCCGAGGCACCATTGAAAGTCGCAATAGCGTATTTATTAGCTATACAAGAAATGGGGGAAAGTAAAAATCAACAATATAAGGGTCTGATTATAAGTTAACTATCTTTAAAAAATAATCAGACCCGTGTACTTACTTAAATTGCATGTTAGATACTGCGTGCAACTTGTAAAGCTTCAAATATAGCGCGCTTGGCATCAATAGCCGCTGCCAGTTTAGCGCCACCAATAACATGAACCTTGGCATTCTCTGCTTGCGTCTTAAATAGTTCGTCATTAGACACTTGGCCAATACAAGCAATCACAGTATCAACTGGCAATACTTGCGTTTCGCCAGAAACACTGATCGTTAGACCGTTTTTATCAAAACGATGGTATTGGCAATTGGCAATTTGCTTAACGCCATGTTGTTTAGCAACTTGACGATGTATCCAACCGGTTGTTTTACCTAAATCACCACCAAAGCGCCCTTCACTGCGTTTAAGCATATAAAGTTGACGCTCATCTTTATGAGGCTGAGCATCGCACTCTATTCCCCACTGGGTTTTAAAGTCGCTGATACTTTGTGATTTATGTTCACTTAAAAATGCCACCATATCAAAACCAATACCGCCTGCGCCTAAAATCGCAATCGAATTACCAAGTTCAACCTCACCGCGAATTACTTCATCGTAGGCAAAAACACGTTTGTCATCACTACATTCTATAGAGGCTTCACGTGGCCTTACACCCGTGGCAAAAACCACATCGTCAAACTGGCTCAGCATACCGTCATCAAATGCTTTGCCTAATTCAATGGTGACGTTTAAACGCTTAAGTTCATTGGTAAAGTAAGCCAATGTATGATTAAAGTCTTCTTTACCTGGTATTTGCATGGCTAAATTAAACTGCCCACCCATATGCTGCTTTTGGTCAATAAGCGTTACATTGTGACCTTTTTGCGCTAAGTAACAACTTGAAGAAAGCCCCGCAGGACCCGCTCCAACCACTAATACATTTTTAGCTGTTGCGGCTTTTTCTAGAGGGTAATCAAGTTCAAAACCCGCTTGTGGGTTAACTAAGCAAGTGGCACGTTTACCTTTAAATACGTGGTCTAAACAGCCCTGATTACACCCTATACAAATATTAATATGTTCAGAGCGCTTCGCTTGGTATTTATTAAAAAACTCGGGATCTGCAAGTAAAGGACGCGCCATAGAGATTAAATCAGCTTCACCCGCCGTTAAAATATCATTGGCAATCTCTGGTGTATTAATGCGGTTTACCGCAATAACAGGCACGCTAATAACATCTTTCAAACGCTTTGACGCTTCTTTAAACGCACCCGGAGGTACCATGCTGGCAATTGTCGGTACGCGCGCTTCATGCCAACCAATACCGGTATTAAAAATATCAACACCTGCTTTTTCAAGTGCAATAGCTTGTTGTGTTACTTCCTCAGGAGTTGAGCCATTAGGGATTAAATCAATCACAGAGAGTCTAAAAATAATTAAAAATTTATCTGAAACTTTAGCTCTTACTGCTTTTACAATCTCAACAGCTAAACGCATTCTGTTTTCAAGGCTACCACCAAACTCATCGTCTCGTTTGTTTGTATGCGGTGCCATAAACTCATTAATTAAGTAACCTTCAGAGCCCATCACCTCAACGCCGTCGTAACCTGCTTTTTCTGCTAAATATGCAGAGTGAGCAAAATCTTTAATGGTTTTTTTGATCGAACTTAAAGACATAGCCTTAGGTTTATAAGGGTTGATCGGTGCTTTTATAGCACTTGGGGCTTGATTGAATGGATGATAGGCATAGCGCCCAGCATGCAATAACTGCAGGCAAATTTTACCACCATGTTGATGAACAGCTTGCGTATAAGCACGGTGTTTAAATACATCATAATAACTATTAAATGATGATGAAATAGGCGTTAACTTGCCGCGAAGATTAGGGCTATATCCCCCCGTAATGAGCATTGCTGTGCCACCTTTAGCACGTGCTTCATAAAAGGCACGTAGGCGTTTACGATTATGCCATCCCTCTTCGAGGCCGGTATGCATTGATCCCATTACTAAACGGTTGCGTAATTGTGTGTGTTTTAGTTCTAATTTTTGTTCTAACATCCTGTGCCCCAATAACTGGTCTAACCTGTGTGCATTTAGTCAATTCTGCTTTAATGACCAACAATAAGCAATATATGAGCAGATTAAACTTAATAATTTTTTAACTTAAAATCTGTTAACTGCGATAACCTTGACCATTAGCGTGAGTTAAAAGTAGTGACTACAGCCATAATTTCAGTAATTATTTATTAAATAAACACGTGTTTAATCTCAAGTGTAATTGAATTTATAAATGTTTCGTTACGATTTAGCAGTTAAATTTATTTATATTCTACGCTAAGATGGCAATAACGTTTTAGCTGTACCAATTTAAGGAGCTATTTTGATAGCAAAGGTATTTAAAGGTATATGGACGGGGATCAACTTCTCACGTCGTTTAATACTCAACTTATTGTTTTTATTTTTGGTCGTCATTTTTATCGTATCGGTATCAAGTGACGGTGACAAAATTATTGTCGAAGACGGCTCTGTACTTAGACTTAACCTTAATGGCCCTATTGTAGAAGAAAAAACCTATATAGATCCTGTTGAAGCCGCTATTAATGATGCAACGGCCAGTGCTGACTCACCCAGTGAAATATTGCTCGACGATGTGGTTGAAGTAATTAATCAAGCAGCACAAGACTCGCGTATAAGTGCTATTTTGCTTGATCTGCAAGAAATGCCAAAAGCACATTTAAATAAGCTCAAACAAATCACGCAAGCACTTGAAACATTTAAAGCAACCGGTAAAAAAGTAATTGCCTCAGGGTATTACTACACCCAAGCACAATATTACATTGCCGCACATGCAGACGAAATTGCGATGCATCCTTATGGTAGTGTGCTTATTGAAGGCTACGGTATGTACCAGCTTTATTTCAAAGAAGCACTAGAAAAATTAGAAGTCACTCAGCATATATTCCGTGTAGGTACTTTTAAATCAGCCGTTGAACCGTTTATCAGAAACGATATGTCAGAGGCAGCTAAAGAAGCAAACCGCGAATGGCTAGGTGCTTTATGGAATGAATATAAGCAAGACGTTAGTGCTGTGCGTCCTTTTGATGAGTCAAACTTTGATGAAACAATGGATGTTTATTTAGCTAAAATGCAAGCCGCTAATGGTGATGCCGGTAAATATGCACTGAATAACCAATGGGTTGATTCACTAAAAACCAATCAGCAAATTCGCCAGCAATTAATTGAATTGGTTGGAGAAAATGAAGATGGAAAAACATTCAAACAAGTCTCTTTTGGTGAATACTTAAGTTTAGTAAAACCGCCTATTGAGTTTGATAACCCTATGACTGAAAAAGTCGCTGTTGTGGTTGCTAAAGGCACTATTGTTGATGGTGAACGCCGTGCTGGTGAAATTGGTGGTGATTCAACTGCAGCCCTACTTCGCAAAGCCCGACTTGATGACAAGGTTAAAGCGGTGGTTTTACGTATAGATTCAGGCGGTGGCAGCATGTTTGCCTCAGAAGTAATTCGTGCCGAAGTATTGGCACTTAAAGCTGCTGGTAAACCCGTTATTGCATCAATGAGCTCAGTGGCTGCATCAGGCGGTTATTGGATTGCATCGGCGGCCAATGAAATTTGGGCAGCACCAAGTACAATTACCGGTTCAATTGGCGTATTTGGTACCTTTATGACATTTGAAGATACCTTAGCTAAAATAGGCGTGTATTCAGATGGCGTAGCCACCACCGAAATGGCCGGTTTTTCAATCACTCGCCCACTTAACGAGAAAATGGCTAAAGTTATTCAAATGAGTGTTGAAGAAGCGTATGGACGCTTTTTAGATGTTGTTGCTGAGGCACGTAATATGACCCCTGAGCAAGTAGACAAAATTGCCCAAGGTCGCGTTTGGATTGCATCGCAAGCACAAGAACTTGGTTTAGTTGATAAACTTGGTAATAAACAAGATGCGATTAAAGCAGCTGCAGAGCTTGCTAAGCTTAACTACTATGACGTTAAAACAATTAAGCAATCGCTTAGCCCACAAGAAAAAATACTCCAAGATATCTTCGGCAGTGCCGCCGTTAAATCAGTACTTGGGCTTGAAACACAAAAAACAGCAGTATTAGCCAGCCAAGCTAATCTGCAAAGTGTTATTAAACAATTAAGCAGTGAAATAGAAAACCTAAAAGATTATAACGATCCACAAGGTGTTTATGCCCGCTGTTTAGAGTGTACAGTTGCACAATAGTGCCTTAACAGGCTGTATTGATTAGCAGTTAGCGTTATACTAAGCCCAGTTTTTTTTACTGGGCTTTTTTATGAAACGTAAACGCATTTATATCGCTTACACTGGCGGTACCATAGGAATGAAAAAATCAATTCGCGGTTATATTCCTGCTGAAGGGTTTTTAACCGAAACCGTGGTTAATAACGCAGAGTTTAATCGTGAAGAAATGCCATTATTTGATATTCATGAATACTGCCCACTCATTGACTCTTCAGATATGTCACCGGCTCATTGGCAACTAATCGCCGATGACATAAAAAGTAAATACCAAGATTACGATGGCTTTGTCGTGCTACATGGCACCGATACTATGGCCTATACTGCATCAGCTCTGTCGTTTATGTTTGAAAACTTAACTAAACCTATCATTGTTACCGGCTCACAAATTCCGCTGTCTCAATTACGCTCAGATGGCCAGGTTAATTTGTTAAATGCTATGTATTTAGCGGCTAACTACCCGATTGCAGAAGTTAGCTTATTTTTTAATAATCAGTTGTTTAGAGGCAATCGTGCAACTAAAGCCCATGCAGATGGCTTTGATGCGTTCGCTTCACCTAACTTAGAGCCGCTTGCGCTTTCAGGTATTAATATTCAGCTGATCAAAGGGCAATTAAGCCCGTATGTAGAAAATGAACTCCAAGTTACCCCTATTACACCGCAAGCTATTGGTGTGCTGTATTTATACCCAGGGATCAGCAAAGAAGTAGTAAAAAGCTTAGTTAATGGCAATATTAAAGCCCTCGTATTGCTAAGCTTTGGCGTAGGCAATGCGCCACAAGACCCTGAGTTTTTAGATATTCTTGATGAAGCAAGTAAACGGGGCGTTATTATTACTAATTTGACCCAATGTTTAAAAGGCCAAGTAAACATGGGCGGCTATGCCACGGGCAATGCTTTGTTAAATATAGGCGTTATTAGCGGATTTGATATGACTTTAGAAGCATGCTTAACTAAGTTGCATTACCTGTTTAGTCAAAATCTTGAAATCGAAACGATTCGCCATTTAATGCAAGATAATCTGCGCGGTGAGCTGACACGTTAAGTGATCAGTTATGCGAATAACAAAAAAGGACGCTACCTAGCGTCCTTTTAGTTTACTTAGATTTATTAACGAACTTTTGCGTCAATATCAACTAAGTCAGTTAAATGACACGTTTCACCACTGTGGGTTTTAATGCCATGCTCACCAAAGTAATCACGCTGGGCTTGAACTAAGTGCCCATTACTTGGTGTTGTTAGCGTTGCTAAGTAGGTTTGTGTTGCACTAAGCACAGGAAACGCCAGACCAGTCATAATAGCTTGGCCAGTCACTTTACGCATCGCTAATGACTCTTTTTCAAGGGTATCAATAAACTCAACGCCTTGCGCTACACTATCTAGGTAATCAGCACGAATAATACACCCTGCACGCCATGTTTGTAGCGTTTTAGCTAAATCAACTTTCCATTGATGAGTACGTGAAGCGCCTTTAATTAATGCAAGTCCTTGACGGTATGCCAACAGGCTCGCAAGGGTAAACGCATCTTTTAATTCATCTAAATCAATATCAACTTGCGTGGTATTTTGTGCACTGTACGTCATCTCTTGTGCGGCAGTCGTATTACACGCATTGGTTAAATGACGAGCTTGTACAGCAGCCACTAATGACGGTACCGCAATACCTAATTCAAGGGCGTTTTGTGCTGTCCATAAACCGGTGCCTTTTGCGCCTACTTTATTGTCAATTAAATCTACAAGCGGCACATTATGCGAATTTTCAAGTGATAAAATATGGCTTGAAATTGACAGTAAATAGCTATTTAGCTGCCCTTGAGACCATTCGTTAAATATCTCTGCAATTTCTTTAGGTGAGCGATTAGTACCGTGACGCAATAGCTGATATACTTCTGCAATCAGTTGCATAAGTGCATACTCAATTCCGTTATGAACCATTTTTACAAAATGGCCGCTGGCCGACTGGCCTACACGTGCAAAACACGATTCGCCTTTATAGCTTGCAGCAACCTTTGTAAACCATGGCTCAACACGCTCCCAACCACCTTCAGATCCACTGGCCATCATAGCTGGGCCATGACGTGCACCCTCTGCACCGCCTGAAATACCCATAGTGGCAAATTCAAACTTATCTTGGTATTTGAGCTTACGGTTAATCCCGTCTTTGTAATTACTGTTACCACAATCAACAATAATGTCACTACACTGAACTCCCGCTTCAATAAGCTCGTTGCAAACAGCATCAACCAACTCACCCGCAGGGACAAGTAATAAAATAGAACGCGGTGTGTCTAAACGCCTAACCATATCCCCTAAATCAGAGACAATGTGAAGTTTATCAGCCATGCCTTGTGATTTAGCACAACTTAGTAACTCTTCACCCGCATTTGGGTTTTTGTCATAAGCGACCAGCGTTATCCCTTTTTCAATCAAGTTTAGGGCAAGATTTTTCCCCATAACGCCTAACCCTACTAATGCAACTTGCATTTAGTGCCCTCCTCGGTAACAACTATTTGGTTAGTAAATTAAAATAATACCGCATGCATTATACTCAGACCGCAGCCATGAGCAAAGCCACATGCATTTATTACAGTTAATATAAACGCCGCAATTATATCAAACAACCGCCCTAACAGGGGAAGAAATAGCAATGCTAATTAAATTTTTAGATCATTGACGCTATTTGACACCGGTGTCATAATGATGACATATTCATTTTGTATATAATAGTCGCAATGTTATAAAAATTGCAGAAAACTAAAGATTGCTCTTTATTAGTAATCGCTAAAAACAAAATAACCGTCAACTTGCTTAAAAAAAGCACACAGGAGAATTTAATGTTAAGACGTACAAAAATAGTCGCGACACTTGGACCTGCAACAGATAGAGATAATAACTTAGAAAAAATTATTCGTGCAGGCGCAAATGTCGTTCGATTAAATTTCTCACACGGTGTTGCACAAGATCATAAAGACCGTGCACAAGCTGTTCGAGATATTGCAACTAAACTTGGTAAGCACATCGCGATTCTCGCTGACTTACAAGGCCCAAAGATTCGCGTTTCAACCTTCAAAGAAGGCAAAGTGACCTTATCTGTTGGTGCAAAATTTATTCTTGATGCCAAAATGGAAAAAGGCCAAGGCGATATTAAGGCCGTCGGTATTGACTACAAAGAGCTACCACAAGATGTTGCCCCAGGTGATTTATTGCTATTAAACGATGGCTTAATTCAACTTACTGTAGAAAGTGTTGAAGGTCACTTAGTTCACACCGTTGTGACTGTTGGCGGCGTACTTTCTAATAATAAAGGGATTAACCGTTTAGGTGGTGGCTTAACGGCACCTGCATTTACAGAAAAAGATAAAGAAGATTTAATCACCGCTGCTGAAATTGGTGTTGATTATATCGCGGTTTCTTTTCCTCGCAGTGGCGATGATATGCGTTATGTGCGCTCACTAGCGGAGGCAGCAGGTTCTAATGCACAGCTTTTAGCTAAAATTGAGCGTGCTGAAGCAGTAGAAACACAAGAAGCAGTTGATGACATTATTTTAGCCTCTGACGCTGTTATGGTTGCCCGTGGCGACTTAGGTGTTGAAATTGGTGATGCTGCACTGATGGGTAAACAAAAACTCATTATTCGTCGTGCTCGTTCATTAAATCGTACCGTTGTAACCGCTACGCAAATGATGGAATCGATGATCGATAACCCTATGCCAACACGCGCAGAAGTTATGGATGTTGCCAATGCAGTACTTGATGGCACAGATGCAGTGATGCTTTCTGCTGAAACAGCCGCTGGTGATTACCCGGAAGAAACCGTTGCTACTATGGCGCGTGTTTGTTTAGGTGCTGAGTCGCAAAAAGAAACACACGTTTCTAAACATCGTTTAGATAGCCGTTTTTCTTCCAATGCCGAATCAATTGCCTTATCAGCTATGTATGCAGCTAACCACTTAGACTCAGTTAAAGCGATTATCACCCTAACTGAGTCGGGTAGCACGGCAAAATTGATGTCGCGTATTAGCTCTGGACTTCCTATTTATTCACTTTCACGTCATGCAAGTACATTAGGTCAAACAGCACTGTATCGTGGTGTTTACCCTGTGTTTTTTGACTCTACAAAATGTGAAAAAGACAGCATGGTTAAAGATGCATTAAGCACACTCGTAGCTGCAGGCTCATTACAAGCAGGCGATACCGTGATTATTACCCACGGTGATGCGATGGAAACGATTGGTGCAACCAACACGATGAAAATAGTCACGGTTTCGTAATCGTAACACGCATAAAAAACGCGAGCTAAAAGCTCGCGTTTTTTATGCTATTTATTAAAGTTAGCTAGCTAATGCTGCTTTTACTTTATCACGGTAACTTCTACTTACTTTAAGCTCTTGTCCGTTATCTAACACTAATAAATATTCACCACTAACCTGAGTTACCAGCTTGCTAATTTGTTTGGTGTTAACAATCGCGCTGCGATGAACACGTACAAATAGGCTTGGATCCAATTCTTGTTCAAGCTCTTTCATGGTTTTACGTAATATATGCGTTTGCCCATCTTGGCAATGCAGACACATGTAATCACCTGCCGCATCTACCCACTGTATCGTGGCAACGGGTACTCTGACAATTTCGCCCTGCTCTTTCACGGCCAATGACTCAGGATAGCGACGATCAGTTAAAGTATCGCCAGTGGCTAATTTCTTTAAAATTTCTTCGCAGTTATTGCCTGTTATTCCTGCTACGAAACTCGCTAGTTTTTTCTTATGGGCGTTATCCTGCTGAGTTTTTAAATAGGTATGCACTTTTTCTACCGCCTGTTTTAATCTGTTATCATCAACGGGTTTTAAAATGTAATCTAAAGCATGAATTTCAAATGCTTTAACAGCAAAGTGATCAAACGCCGTAACAAACACAATGGCAGGTAAATCTTTACTGCTTTCACTTAAAGCACGTGCCACTTCAAAACCGTTCATACCAGGCATTTGAATATCAAGAAATACGAGATCAATTTTTTCGTTTTTACAACTTTCAATCGCATCAAAACCTGAACTACACAGTTTGATCACTTCAATATCAGAAAACTCTTCAAGCCTGACGGCTAAACCTTTACGTGCTAATGGTTCATCATCAACAATAAGCGTTTTTATTCTTGTCATTTCTTCACAGCCTTCTCAAACGGGACTCGCAGATTAACTTTTAATCCACTTGGCGTATTATGTGATAATACAAACGAGTAATTATTTTCGTAGAGCGTTTTTAATCTATCTTGGGTGTTTGCCACCCCTACGCCTTGTGCATTAACTAACTGGCCATTTTCAATATCAGTGCCTGGACCATTATCGCCTACTTCAAGTAATAATTCATTGGCAAATACTTGCGCTTTTATATCAATAACGCCCCCTTGTGCCATGTGAGCAATAGCGTATTTAATGGCATTTTCTATAATAGGTTGCAGTATTAAGCTTGGTACTAAAGCTTGCTTAGCCTGTTCACATACCTCTACATTAACTTGTAAGCGTTCGTCAAAGCGTACTCGCTCAATCTCTAAGTAAAGCATTAATGCGTGCAACTCTTGCTCTAGGGGTACTTTTTTAATTGGATCAGTATTGAGTGTGTAACGCAAGAAATCACTCAATTTAGACACCATTAAGTTAGCATCTTTATTTTCTTTCACCAAAATTAAAGTTGAAATAGCATTGAGTGTATTAAACAAAAAATGAGGATTTAGCTGATATCTGAGCATTTTTAACTGTGCTTCATGCGCCATTGTGGTTGCTTTTAATGCTTTTTGACGTTCACTTTGTAGTAATTGGTAATATTTCACCCCAAAATACAAACCACTCCAACATAAAATAATGTAAACAGAATCCAACCCTTGTTGTAAATAGTAAAACCATTCTTCAGGACGGTATCCGTGGCGATAAATTTCCCACAGGTTAAACTTTTGCACCACGGCCCATAATGTACCGGTTATATAAGAGGCGCCAAATACAACAATAATTAATACCCAAGGTGAGGCATTCCAAATTTTGCGATATATATAACGCAAAGGCACAGTCATTAAACAGCCCGCATAGGCGTTTAGTAAAATAACGAATACGTAAATATCACGCATTTCGAATACTTTAGAACCAATGTAGTTAACTAACGCATAGCCTATCCAACCTGCAATTTGCAAAAGCCAGAAAAAACGTTGCCTGTTATCAATTAAAGACTGCCAATTCAAAATTAATAATTACCTTGTAAATTTGCAGTTATTATATCGAGTTATCATCAGCTATAGCACTACCAACTGTCTTACTTTTTAATAAGCCTATCGCAAACAATGAATACTTGAATTCAAAAAGCAATCACAAGAGCTAAACTTAAAGAATTATTAATTAAAGAGAAGCAATCTTTAGTTGCTATGGAGTCGTGTGACGGAACACATTATTGGGCACGCTTTGCTAAACAAGCTGGTCACCAAGTAAAAGCAGTTAATGCACGACAAGTAAAAGCGTTTCGTCAAGGACAAAAAACAGATGCTAATGATGCGCTGGCTATTTCTGTTACCGCTCGCCAGCCTCATATTAAAGAAAGCCGATTACTTTCAGTGCAGGAGCAATGCCTGCAAGGCATTGAATGTATGCGTGATTTATTGGTCAAACAAAAAGTAAGTTTAAGTAACCAACTCAGAGGTTTGCTTTTGGAGTTAGGGTACCCAATAGCTCAAGGTGATACCCCATTAATTCGCGCTATACCAGAGATACTAGAAGACGCAGAAAATAGTTTAACATCCTCATTTCGCTTTTCAATTGACCTCCTTTTTCAACGCTTTAAGGAGACAATTGAAGAAGCAAAGCAGATTGAAAAACAACTGCATGAAATAGTTAAAGAAGATAAAACCTGTAATCGCTTACAAGCCTTGGAGGGAGTCGGTCCAGTCTGTGCAGTCTTGATAAAAATAGCACTAGGTGATGCGACACATTTCAAAAGTGGTCGAGAAGCCGCCGCTTGCTTTGGTTTGACACCTGTACAACATAGCAGTGGTGGTAAAGAAAAAATAGGCTCGATATCTAAAGTGATAGGAAATAAGAAGCTGCGAAGTGCTTTGTTTAAAGGTGCATTAGCTGTTGTTTCCCAACTAGAAAAAAGAGAAAGTCGCAGTGAAAAAGATGTATGGTTAAAAGCATTAACCGAACGTCGAGGAAAAAAAGTAGCAGCGATTGCTTTAGCGAATAAAACGATAAGAACGGCTTTTGCAATGCAAAAGCATAATAAAGAATATCAGCCGAAATTACTTGCGGCTTAAAATTTGTCAAAAAAGAGCGCTTAAAATAGGTAAGACCAACCTTCAATAGACTGTTAGGGTCTGAAGTTTCATAAACTGCTCAACAGAAAAGTCATGAAGGTGCGAATACATAAGAGGCCAGAGGTAGCTCCTCAATTTGAGCCCGTATATAAGCTAGCATCTAAATTTATTTTAACTTTTTCTTTTTGACATTTTCGGGGAGTCCATATAAGGCCCTAGAAGTGCATTAAAAAGCGAAAGGCATACATCTTTCGCTTATCAATGTTTACTTTTAAAGTAAGCATATTTGAACTAAGTCGTGCAAATTATGGTATGGACGTAATTAAAGAGCAGCTACCATAACGTTTCTAGGATTCTTATAATGGCAGCGCTGTGCTACGTTTAACGCATGTCATGGTCACGTTTGAGTGCACTTCTTGCACGTACTCTAAGCTAAGGAGGTTGTCACGCACAAAGTGCTCATAACCTTCAATCCCTTGAGAAATAATACGTAACATAAAGTCCATGGTGCCTGCCATGGTGTAACATTCAGTCACTTCATCATAGCTAAGAATCAGCTTTTCAAACTCAGCTAAATTCTTTTTGCCATGATTTGATAAGCGAACATGAGCGTAGACTAACATATCAAAACCGAGTTTTTTTTCATCAAGCAACGCGACTTTACTTTTGATATAGCCATCTTGTTCTAGTTTGGCAATGCGACGCCAACACGGAGACTGAGACAAACCTACTTTATCTGCAATTTCAGCGGTTGATAAACTTGCATCTTGTTGTAAAAGTGCCAATATCTGGCGATCTACGTGATTTAGAGACATTTTATTTCTTATTTATCTAATAAATTGGTTAAATTATACAGCTTTTTTAAAAAGCAGTCTGCTTATTTTTAACAAATATACACATCAACCAAACTGGCCACTTACAAATGGGTTAGTAGCCTGTTCATGAGCAACATGGGTGTTGTCACCATGGCCGCTTAAAATTGCGGTGTTCGGTGGTAATGTCATTATATGTTGCAGTATAGAATCGATAAGCTGCTTGCTGTCGCCTTTAGGAAAGTCGGTACGCCCTATTGAACCTTTAAAAATAACATCACCGACGATAACCGTATTGTGTTCTTGTTGATAAAACACAACATGGCCTGGCGTATGCCCCGGGCAATGAAGTACTTTAAACTCAAGCTGCCCAACCTTGATACTATCACCATGGGCTAACCATTCATCAGGATAAAAGGAGTTAATCGGTTTAAAACCAAACATAGTGGCTTGCATCGGTAAATTGTCAAACCAAAAACATTCATCCTCATGGGGACCAATCATCTTTACCTTGTGTTGCTCGCGTAAATTATGCGCAGCGCCTACATGATCTAAATGCCCATGGGTTAACCAAATCGCTGCCAATGATAAATTATTCTGCTTGAGTGCTGCATTAATTCTGTCAGCATCACCGCCAGGGTCAACAACCACAGCTTGCTGGGTTTGTTCACATACTATAATGCGGCAATTTTGCATAAACGGGGTTACGGGAATAGTGATTATTTTCATCTTATATTTCTTTATCTTTTTGCGCTGGAATAACTATATTCTCTTCATATGACATTAAAATTGGGTATTTCAAATAAGCTTGATCATAAAATGGGCTATGCTCATATAACCAATTTAAACGTGCATCAGCGTTCTTAGCAAAGTCTTTATCCTGCTTCACTTTTTTATCAAATTCTTGGGCTAATTTAGGGTCATCAGCAAGCATTTTTTCAGCAAACGGGATCAAAGCATAATTTTCCATATACTCAGTGCGCTGAAAAATCGTATTAAACTCTCCCCATGCAAAAAATGAATCAGGCGCTTCAGGATGTAATAAGTGGACAGCTAACTCCCCTGCCTTTTGCTGCGTACTCACTTCAAACCAACCATCTAAATCCACATTTGTAGCCGGTACATAATCAAAACTAGCCGACACTCTGAAACGCCCCTCAAATGGCGCTTTATCAAAACTATATTGCGCCACTTTTGCCATTTTTAAGGGTTGAGTGTTGGCACCACTGAGCTTATTAATTGACACACCATGCAAGGCTAATTTCTCAATAATATCGGTGTAAACAGGTGGAATAAAAAATGATGTTGGTACTTCAACCGTGTGCTTCACCTCTTTTTGCCAAAAAATAGGCAGTTTGTCATACTCAAGCTTTTCTCCTAAATAACTTACCTCTTGCTGATTTGACAGTGCATTCAAGCTTTTAGAGTATGCTATACCTTTAAACTTAATATATTCTGGCTGCTGCGAATAACCACGCTTAACAATTAATTGCTTAGGAACAAATTCTTGTTCTTTTTTTACTGCATTAGCGAGTTTATCTTTATGCGCTGATAATGCCTCAATAGCACCATCTATAAACACATAAGTCCCTAAAACGCGTTGCTTGTATGGCTTTAAAGAATGGTTTTCAACTAAAATGGTAGGCAATGACTTTAAATCACCCCACCCATTTGAAAACCGTGGTGTGGCAACCCAACCGGCCAGCCCTGATTTAAATTCTTGCTTATCCATAACAAATACTAATGGGCCCGGTATATGGCCTTGTTCAGCAAGGGTTTGATCAATCAAAGGTTTAAAATAACGATTAAGCGCATCTGAAATGGCTGGCGACTCGCTGGAAAAAACAGGATTATAGCCATACGTTACATCGTATTGGTAATCAGCCCCATCAGTCACGTGTACGTCAATATACAAATTCGGATTATAGTCATTAATTACTTGAAGTACGCTTTTAACCTCTGGGGTATCAAGCTTAGTGTAATCACGATTTAAATTAAGGTTATTAGCGTTTGTTCTAAAGCCCATTTTGACAGGGCCACGCTGATTAATACGATTAAACGCACTACTACGCTCGTGACCATCAACGTTTAATATTGGGATAAATAAAATATTTACCTTTTTTAAAATGTCACGGCGCTTACCTATCGCAATATCTCTAAGCAGCATAAACATCGCATCTTTACCGTCAATCTCACCAGCGTGAATACCTGCCTGTATAAGTACGGTAGGTTTAGTGCTATTAGCCATTTGCCCCGCATCAAAAAAACCTTGCTCACTAGCAATTAGCATTTTTATAGCGCGCTTACTGTTACTATGACCTATTATTTTTGATTTGAACTGAGTAGGGTTAGCCGCAACCAATCTATCTACAAATGCCATGGTATCGGCATAATTAGGTGATGATGTCCCAGCTGAAATTTCAAAGTCTGTGGTTAAGGGTCCCTGTTGCTGTAGTAGTGAAGTACTACTACCTTCCCATGGTAATAATGGCGGTAAATGATTGCTATTTGCCATACTTGCAGATAAAACCAATAAACTTATAAACATATACTTCTCTAACAAACCCATTAATTAAAAAAATTATAGCAATTAAACTTTTCTAGTTGCCAAAACTGCGGTGGTTCAACAAAAAAATACAGCCAACTGCATTTTTACTTGCTGCTCCATCTAAGCTATCAAAATCTACTGAATAAAAAGGGCTAATAAATACCTAAAACAACCGAAACACACATCGGCAATTAACTTGAGGAAACAATCTATAAGCGCATAAAATGTGTTTAATAAAAAACGATACTGCCCTGTTAAAATAGCGCGTAAAAATGATAATAAATTACAGGCACAAAAAAAGGAGCCATAGGCTCCTTTTCATTACTTATACAAAAACTTAAGCTGCCGCTAGGCCTTCTTTTGCTTTTGCTACAAGCGCTGCGAATGCAACTTGGTCATAAACAGCGATGTCTGCAAGGATCTTACGATCGATTTCTACAGATGTCTTTTTAAGACCATTGATAAAACGGCTGTAAGACAGACCATTTTGACGTGAAGCAGCATTGATACGTGCAATCCATAATTGACGGAAAGTACGTTTCTTAGCACGGCGGTCACGGTAAGCGTATTGACCCGCTTTAGTAACAGCCTGGAAAGCTACGCGGTAAACACGTGAACGTGCTCCGTAGTAACCTTTCGCTTGTTTTAAAACTTTTTTGTGACGTGCACGTGCGACAACGCCGCGTTTAACTCTTGCCATTTCTAAAAACCCCTATTAAGCGAATGGTAACATACGTGAAACTAGACCATGGTCGTTTTTATGAACCATCATCTTAGGACGTAGGTGTAACTTACGCTTAGAAGTTTTCTTAGTCAGAATATGACGAAGATGCGCTTGTTTACGCTTGAAACCGCCAGAAGCAGTCTTTTTGAAACGCTTAGCCGCGCCTCTGTGACTTTTTAGCTTGTAAGCCATTGCAATAACTCCAATTGTATTGCTTAAAATTTAGCAAGAAGGCGTGAGATATATTGCTATAGCTCCACTTTAAAGGCCTATCTTACTGCTATGTTCCGGTGAAAACTCAGTATAAATACTGCAATTTTACTTTAAAACCGGTTAACTCAGGTGGATATTTTCACACCACTTGCGAACCTGAGCTAAATTCGGTGCGTATTATCGCTTAATTATTACTTTTTAGCAACCGGCGCCATCATCATAACCATTTGACGGCCTTCAACGCGATTAGGGAAAGATTCAACAACTGCTAACTCTTCTAAATCGGTCTTTATACGGTTTAATAATTCGATACCAATTTCTTGGTGAGCCATCTCACGACCACGGAAGCGAATAGTTATTTTCGCTTTATCACCGGCTTCTAAGAACTTACGTAAGTTGCGCAGCTTAACCTGATAATCGCCTTCATCCGTTCCCGGACGGAATTTGATTTCTTTAATCTGGATCTGCTTTTGCTTCTTCTTCTGCTCTTTTAGTTCTTTGCTTTTTTCAAAGATGAACTTACCGTAGTCCATAACCTTACAAACAGGCGGCTCAGCATTTGGGCTGATCTCTACAAGATCAACACCTGCTGCATCAGCCATAGCTTGCGCGTCTTTTAATGACTGAATTCCAGCTTGTTCGCCGTCGATGTCGATTAAACGAACTTCTTGCGCTGTAATTTCTTCGTTAATACGATTTTTTTGAGCTGTTTGTTGCCCTTTCTTGCCGCCTCTAATGGTACGTTCCTCCAAGAATATCAATAATATAAGCGTGCAGTTGGCTGTTTTTTATTGCCCTACACGCTCGATTTTTACTGTCGATTTTTGATTTCTTCACTGATTTTAGCGATAAAATCATCAACATTAAATTTGCCTAGGTCTTCACCTGTGCGAGTTCGTACTGCTACTTCTTGCTGTTCAACTTCTTTATCGCCAACAACCAGTAAGTAAGGAATACGCTTAAGTGTATGCTCACGGATTTTAAAGCCAATCTTCTCATTTCTCAAGTCAGCAGCGGCTCTAATTCCAAGTTTATTTAATTTTTGTACAATTTCCTGCACATAAGACGCTTGTTTATCAGTAATATTCATAATCACTACTTGCTTAGGCGCAAGCCACGTTGGGAATAAACCAGCGTACTCTTCTGTTAAGATACCGATAAAGCGCTCAATTGAGCCTAAAATAGCACGATGTATCATAACAGGTGTGCGACGTTCGTTATTTTCAGCTACATAAGTAGCGCCCAAACGACCCGGTAATGCAAAATCTAGTTGCACTGTACCACACTGCCACGCTCTGTCTAAGCAATCGTACAAAGTAAATTCAATTTTAGGGCCATAAAACGCCCCTTCACCTGGTAAATAATCAAATTCTATGTCATTTGCTTTAAGTGCGTCAGCAAGTGCAAGCTCTGCTTTGTCCCACATTTCATCTTCGCCAATACGTTGCTCTGGGCGAGTTGAAAGTTTAACAACAATTTTTTCGAAACCAAATGTTTCATAGGTATCGTAAACCATTTTAATACAGGCCGATACTTCATCCATGATTTGCTCTTCTGTACAAAATACATGAGCATCATCTTGGGTAAAGCCGCGTACACGCATTAAGCCATGAAGCGCGCCTGATGGTTCATTACGGTGACAACAACCAAACTCTGCCATACGCAGTGGTAAGTCACGGTACGATTTTAAACCTTGATTGAAAATTTGTACGTGGCCTGGGCAATTCATTGGTTTAATTGCGTATTCACGCTTTTCAGATTCAGTGGTAAACATCGCCTCTGAATATTTTTCCCAATGGCCTGATTTTTCCCACAAAGAGCGATCCATCATCATTGGACCTTTCACTTCTTCGTATTGGTACTCACGTAATTTTTCACGTACGAATTCTTCTAGCTCGCGGTAAATGCTCCAACCATCGTTGTGCCAAAATACCATACCTGGCGCTTCTTCTTGCCAGTGCCATAAATCAAGCGCTTTACCGATACGACGGTGATCGCGCTTCTCAGCTTCTTCTAAACGCTTTAAATACGCTTTAAGTTGCTTTTTATCGCCCCACGCTGTGCCGTAAATACGTTGTAGCATTTTGTTTTCAGAATCACCGCGCCAGTATGCGCCGGCGACTTTCATAATTTTGAAGTTTTGACAAAATTTCATGTTAGGAACGTGTGGTCCACGACACATGTCTACATATTCTTCGTGGTGGTATAAACCTGGGCGATCATCTTGTGCGATATTTTCGTCTAGTATTTCAATTTTGTATGTTTCGCCACGCGCCGCAAACGTATCGCGTGCTTCTTGCCAGCTAACGGTTTTCTTCACTACATCGTAGTTTGTTTTTGCAAGCTGTAACATACGCTTTTCAATAGCATCAAGATCATCTTGAGATAACGAATGTTCCATATCGATATCATAGTAAAAACCGTTATCGATAGTAGGACCAATCGCCATTTTAGCGTCTGGGAAAAGTTGCTTAACAGCATGACCAATTAGGTGGGCACAAGAATGGCGAATAATTTCTAAACCATCGTCATCTTTTGCTGTAATAATTTCAAGACGAGAGTCGGCTGAAATTAAATCACATGCATCCACGCGTTCGCCATTCACACGACCCGCAATGGTGGCTTTAGCAAGACCAGGGCCTATATCGTTTGCCACATCAAGTGTGCTTACAGGGTTTTCAAAACTACGCTGACTACCGTCAGGAAGAGTAATAACTGGCATTATAAATCCTTACATACAGTGGTGACACCTACAATGTATCACGTGTATTTTTAATTAATTAAATGAGAATGACTCGACAACGCTTTTACGAATAAGCATTGACTATTTTTCGCCGTAAATGGCTAATGTAGATGCTGAGTCTGCTCAACTACAAGAAAGTTATTGTCGCGTGCTGCAGCATTAATTACAAGTTTTAAGCTATTAAAAACCACCCAAATTTACCATAAAAGAGCAATTAATAACGTTTAATAAGAGTCTGTTGAGTTTTCAGTATTAGGATTTGTTCAATCTAGGAGCGATTTAATCAAGGCGCGGGAGTTGTCACCTTGTGGGCTAAGTAAAAATCGATCAAAGCTTATGCGTATTGCTAATGCTGCGTTGTCGCCTATTTATGATTAATAAACACACCATAGGCATGTCTTAGCTAAAAAAACAAACAGAGGGCTGCACATTTAGCCGCAAAGATAAACAGACCCTTTAGCATCAAAGTGACGAATGAACGTTAAGCGCCAATTAAACCACCACTGTAAGTGCTTAAACTCGCATTTTAATACGTGTTGCGTATAATAACGGGTAATTAAGTTATAGTAGAGATTAGCAATGAGAACATGTGGTGTAGAAATTACCGGTAGTGATGTACTACTTTGTATTTTAAGTAAAGATAATGACGTTTTTGATATTCGTGATGTGCGCCAAACACGCTTTACCTTAGGTAACGGTAACGACACTGAAGTAATGCGTAAGTTTCAGTTTGATTTTGCCAAGTTAATGCAAGATTACCAAATTGATTCGGTTGCCATTCGCGAACGCCAGCCTAAAGGTAAGTTTGCTGGCAGCGCTAAAGGATTCAAAATGGAAACCGCTATTCAGTTAATCGATAATCTCGATGTACGCGTGTTTTCAACCACTGAAATAAAAGAACAAGTAAAACGTAATCCAATACCCATCGCGTTTGAAGACACCGGTCTTAAAAAGTATCAAGAAAATGCATTTGTTAATGCTTACGTTTACATCATGAAAAAAACGTATCGCAGCGACGAACTGTAAATTAATTACACCCTTATAAAAAACGCGTATTCGCTAGAGAATACGCGTTTTTTTGTGTTTAAATTCTATATAAAAATAGTAATACCAATTCGCTTAATTAAGTGAGCTAATTTTAGGGAGGAAAATCGAGTCGATATCAAGGCAAAAGTTTCGTTATTTATTGTTCTAAATGAGAAATTTTTAACGCAGCGAGCGTCTGATTTGGCCCCTCAAAATGATTAAGTATTATTGCCGATTGGTATAATACATTAGTCTAACCCTCTTTCCTTTGTCGACAATTCGTGTTTATTTAAACAGTAGGCCTCTCAAAAATAAAAACATGGAGTATGTCATGAAAGCGACACAAAAAGTGATAAAAGAAGTAGAGCAAATAAACACTATACCGCTATCAAACAGCTATTTTAAAGGAATTCAGAGCACACCATTAGTAGAACAAACCATAGGCGATTACTTTGACTGCATTGTCGACAATAATCCAGACGCTCTGGCCGTAGTCGTTGCCCATCAAAATATACGTTTAAGCTATAAGCAATTTCAACAGCAGATTAATCAACTTGCTATGGGGTTACTGGCTTTAGGGGTAAAACCTGGTGAACGGGTCGGTATTTGGTCACCGAACAATATACAGTGGTGCTTAACTCAATTTGCCACGGCCAAAATCGGCGCAATCATGGTGTGTATTAACCCCGCTTACCGCCCTAGTGAACTGCAATATGCACTAAACAGTGTTGAATGCTCTACGCTTATTACCGCCACTGAATTTAAAGGCAGCCACTATATTAATATGCTGCAAAGTTTAGCACCTGAGCTTAGCCGTTGTAGTAAAGGTGAGTTAACCGCAGCCAAATTACCCACTTTAAAAAATGTAATTTGTATTGGTGATGAACCCGTCGATGGGATGTTTTCATTTAATGAGGTTATGAGCATGCCCACCGATGCACATAAATTAGAACTGCAAGCGGTGGCTAAAACCCTCGATTGCAATCAAGATATCAATATTCAATTTACCTCTGGCACCACCGGAAACCCTAAAGGTGCAACACTGACACATAAAAACATACTGAATAATGCGCTTTTAGTCGCACAAGCTATGCACTTTACTCAACACGATAAGCTCTGTATTCCTGTTCCGCTATATCACTGCTTTGGTATGGTATTAGGCAGTTTATTGTGTGTCAGTAAAGGGGCCGCTGCAATTTATCCAAGTGATTCTTTTGATCCAAAAACTACATTAGAGGTGGTACAACAAGAAAAATGCACCGGCCTTCATGGTGTACCCACTATGTTTATAAGCGAGTTAGAGCTTAATAACTTTAACGAGTATGACTTAAGTACACTGCGAACGGGTGTAATGGCAGGCTCAACTTGTCCTGAACAGGTGATGCGTAAAGTACAAACACTCATGAATATGAATCAGGTGGTAATTGCCTATGGGCAAACAGAATGCAGCCCAATTAATAACATTACCGAAACCGACTCTTCTATTGAGCGTCAAGTCACTACGGTTGGCCGAGCGCTTGCACACACCGAAGTAAAAATTATTGATGAGGTTGGTGACATTCAAAAAATCGGGCAGCCTGGTGAAGTCTGTAGCCGTGGAGCCGGCATAATGCGTTGCTACTGGAATGATGAAGAGAAAACCAAAGCAACCATCGACAATGAAGGCTGGCTGCACTCGGGCGATTTAGGGGTAATGGACAGTGAGGGCTTTGTCAGCATTGTTGGCAGAATTAAAGACATGATCATTCGTGGCGGGGAGAACATTTATCCACGCGAAATTGAAGAAGTGCTTTACACCTACCCCGGTATACAAGATGCCGCTATTTTTGGTATTAGTGATGAAAAATTCGGTGAAGAAGTCTGTGCTTGGATCCAGCCTAAAGAAGGTGAAGTGCTTGATGAGCAAGCAATTCGTCTGTTTTTAAAGGACAAACTCGCCTACTTTAAACAACCTAAATACATTCGCTTTGTTGAAAATTACCCGATGACGGTAACCGGCAAATTGCAAAAATTTAAAATGCGTGAACAAATGCAAGAAGAGCTCGCCGAATCTGCATTTTCGTAATCCGATTCAATGCGAAGCACTATCAGCTTAGTGCTTTGCATTGTCTTACTCAATTTCAGGTTGTTTAGGGTCAACAAAATCGGTAATACTGATATTTCGTCCTGCATTTTTAGCTTTATAAACCCCTACATCAGCTGTTGCTAACAATGATTTTATTGAAGGTCTATATGTCGTGTATTGATCAATTGCAATACCGGCAGAGACAGTAATACGGTTAAAAGGTGAATATTGGTGTGCAATGGGGTCGTCTGCGAAGCGCTTAGGTAAGTCATTCAACCAGTCTAGCTCATTCGCTTGCAATGTTTTTACCAATATGAATTCTTCACCACCAAAACGCACCACAATATCAGCGTCACAATGCTTTAATCGGTTTGCTACTGCTATTAGTACGTTATCTCCCTCTAAGTGGCCGTAGTTATCGTTATATTTTTTAAAATAGTCGACATCAATCATGGCTAACCCTAAATATTGTGATGGCGCTAACTTGTTAATTAATGCTTTACAGCGCCGATCAAAACTATGCCGATTATGCATACCTGTTAACTGATCGGTGTTGGCTTTTTCCGTTTCAAATAACTCCGCTTTATATTGCTTTCTTAATAACGTATCAAGTTGATATTGCACAATAGCCAATACAATAACCATGCTAAAATAAAAATAAAGTGTCCATATAATCGAAGTAGAAGAAAAAAGCTCAATAAATATCAAGGCAATGCCGATTATTGACCATAAAACCAGTTTATGTCCTAAGTGCAGCATCGGTATGGCTATAAATGCAGCCGCTACAAGCATAGGCCCTCCCTCTTTCAACTCACCGTAACGCTGAACATATACCCAGAAGAAATAACTAAATAAAAAACAAAATAAAACCGCATAACTAAAAAAGCGCGAATGTAAGTACTCTGAACTTAGTGTTTTATTTATAATAATGAGAACTATCGATAACAACACCATGACTACACGTAAAATTGTTATGGTTGAATTGGCAGGCTCTTGTTGATTAAACCAAGACATAAAAATAAAAGACAATAAAAAAAGTGTTACAAGGTAGAGTGATGCATCAGCAAGACGCATTGAGCTTTTATTAAGTTGATTTTGGAAGTCGTGCTCTGTCGCACTTGAAAAATAAAAAATTGCGGGAATAAGACGCACTTGCACTCTCCTTAATAAGCTCACTTATCCTTATCCACACTATAGTTTATTGTTATTAATTAGCGAGTTAAATTTACCTTATTAAATAATAATATACATTATTTTTGCTATATCCTGAACAATCCCTATCCAGAATATAACGAATAAAAGTAGAGAGTTAATTAAATAGCCGAGGCGCTACTATACAACGCCTTGTTCAATCATTGCATCAGCTACACGTCTAAATCCAGCGATGTTAGCGCCTAATAATAGATTACCGGGCTGATCAAATTCTTTTGCGGTGTCGCTTGCTGTTGTGAAAATATCTTTCATTATTTGCTTGAGCTTTTCATCAACTTCTTCAAACGTCCAGCTTTGCATACTGGCATTTTGCGCCATTTCTAGTTGGCTAGTTGCCACGCCACCGGCATTAGCCGCTTTACCCGGGCCATAAGCTATTTTTGCTTCAATAAAGCAATCAATCGCTTCTTTGGTTGAGGGCATATTGGCACCTTCACATACTAATTTACAGCCATTATCAAGTAGCGCTTTTGCATCAGCTTGAGTTAACTCGTTTTGCGTGGCACAAGGAAACGCAGCATCCGCACTGAAGCGCCATACAGCATGACCATCCTCTGGGTACTCATCGCGAGGCGTATACTTTGCCTGAGGGTGAGTATCTAGGTAGTCACTCAAACACCCTCGTGATTGCTCTTTTAATTGCTTAATGAGTTTTAAGTCAATGCCACTCTCATCGTACAAAGTGCCTTTAGAGTCACTACAGGTAATTGGTGTTGCATTAAGTTGATATAACTTTTCCATGGCATAGATAGCCACATTACCAGAGCCTGAAATTAAACAGCGCTTACCCGATAAGCTATCGTTACGCTCTTCAAGCATATTATTAGCAAAATAGGCAGCGCCGTAGCCTGTGGCCTCTTTACGGGCAAGCGATCCACCCCAAAGTAAACTCTTACCCGTTAGCACCCCTTCATAACGCCCTGTTAAGCGTTTGTATTGACCAAACATATAGCCAATCTCTCTGGCACCTACGCCAATATCGCCGGCAGGTACATCGGTAGTCGGGCCAATATGGCGGTATAGCTCGTTCATAAAGGATTGGCAAAAACGCATAATTTCGCCATCAGAGCGTCCTTTAGGATCAAAGTTCGCACCGCCTTTTCCCCCACCAATAGGTAAGCCCGTTAATGCATTTTTAAAAATTTGTTCAAAGCCTAAAAACTTTATAATGCTGGCATTTACACTCGGGTGAAAACGTAAGCCGCCTTTGTAAGGCCCTAACGCCGAATTAAATTCAATACGGTAGCCTTTATTAACTTGAATATTGCCCTCATCGTCAACCCAAGGCACACGAAACATTAGTTGACGCTCTGGCTCTACCATTCTTTGAATAATTGCTTGTTGTTGGTAATGGCTTGTTTGCGCAAATACAGGTTCAAGTGAGTCAAGCACTTCTTCCACTGCTTGATAAAACTCACATTGCGCAGGGCTCGTTTGTTTTAACTGCGCAATGGTTGTGTGTATATAATTCATATTTATTCTTCCATGTAGGTATTTTTTAATTTGAAATAGGAAAAATGATCAATGCTATTGTTAGTGAAGAAATTAATTATCCGATCATTATTTTCACACTTTAACATCATAGATAAACTGGATGCACGTGCTTGATGTTGAATTAAATTGCTGTTTCTTTTGTATAAAAACCCATTAAAAAAGAATTTATATGCTAAAAGCACCCATTTGAATGAATAACACGTTAAAAGTATTAAAAAAATAGTAAAACAAAATACGACTCTACATTTTTACGAGAGCGACAAAATATACTGCTTTATGAGACTGAAGTTGTAGAAGGATAGACTGATAATTGAGTAAATGTGGAGAGGTCAAAATGGAGGTTGTATTCAACCTCCATAAAATGCATTAAGCTTTTTCGCCATCTGGGCGAAAAGTACGCTGTACACCGGTTAAAAATAAACGCAAGATTTGATCGTTACACACACGGTAATGCTTGTTTTCAATTTTACGTGAAAATGCGCTTAGCTCATGTTTACTTAAATCAAAATCAACCAACGCCAAGGTCGCGATCACGTCTTCTGCTTTCATATTTAAAGCAATACGTAGCTTCATAAAAATAATATTGTTGTTCAATTTACTTTCAGGCTCTGGCTGCTCACCTTCACGCTTGCCGCGCTTGGTATTTATAAAACCATTTAAAAATACCGCAAATTCAGTGTCACTTATTGGGGTATACCCAGGCTCGCCCTCTTTAGTTAACCATGCAATCACCTGCTCAGTGCTTATGCTCTGCGCTGCTGCGGCGAAAACATCAACCATAGCTGAATCAGTTAAATCAAAGGTGTAGCGAATACGGCGTAAAATATCGTTATTTGTCAAAGTAAATCCCAAGGTAAATAAACGCTCAGCAAACAAAATCTGTTTAGTAGCGGCGCAGTTTATCAGAATTAGGCTAAGTGCCCTATTAAATACTGTGTTTAATTACCCAATACCTTTGCCGGATCTACGCGTGTAGCTTGCCATGCTGGATATAGCGTCGCCAATATCGCAAGCACAAAGGTGGCTATAACGGTCAACACAATATCTTGCCAAACTAATTTACTGGGCAAAAATTCGATAAAGTACACCCCTTCTAGCGGGTTTTCACCCAGTAATAAGCTCAGCCAAGTAAATAGCTCACTAATATTAATTGCTAAAATCACGCCAACAATTGAGCCTAAAAGTACACCCACAAATGCTTGGGTTAAGCCTTGCATGACAAAAGTAGCCAATATGGTACTGTCTTTGGCACCCATGGTTTTTAAAATAGCAATATTGCCTTCTTTTTCACGCACTTCCATTACCAAGGATGACACAATATTGAAACTCGCCACCGCGATAATTAAAAACACCACAATATAAACAATCGTGCGCACCATTTGAATATCTTGATACAAGCTACCTTGCGTTCTAAGCCAACTCGAAATATACACATAATCGGTAATAGTCTGGCCAACACGAAGCGCTATTTGATGCGCCGAAAACACATCATCAACACGCAAGCGTAACCCTGTTACTTGGCTTTGATCATAGCCTAAGGTTTGTTGTGCTTTGTTAAGATGAATAAAAGCAGCGCTGCTGTCGATTGGTCCGCCCATTTCTATAATGCCCGCAAGCGTGAGGGTAACGCGTTTTGGGGCGAGTAATGACTGGCCTTTTTCACTAATTTGCGGGATTAACAAGGTCACATTATCACCTAATGCGATGTTAAGTTGCTTAACAATTTGCTTGCCTAAAATAACATCATCGCCTACTAACTGACTAACTAATTTACCTTGTGTAAATTGGTTTATGGCTGACACATCACCTTCCAACGAAGGCTCAACACCTCGAATCTCAACCGCTTTTAATTGGCTTTTAAATTGCGCCATACCATTTACTGCTATAAATGGGGCCGCCCCTGTTACCTGTGGTTGCTGTTTTAACTTTTTAACTTTAGTAGGCCAATCGGCAATCGGCCTGCTTGGTGCTACATATTCAACTTGCGGCACTACACTTAATAAACGATGTACTAATTGTTGTTCAAAGCCATTGATCACCGATAACGCCACAATTAACACGGCAACACCAAGTAAAATGCCAATAGTGGATGCCTTAGCAATAAAACTAACAAACGCGTTTTTTTCATCTTTATGGCCTGAATAGGCTCTAAAACGTTTACTTATAAAGGCACTAAGCAACATGGTTTGACTCTTTTATTGATAGTTTACCATCATCTAAATACGCTATTTTACCCAGCTTATCAGCCAACTCTAAATCATGAGTAACCACCACAAAGCTGGTGTTTAAACTTTTATTTAACTCATTAATTAAATCGTAAATTTTAATCGCATTTTGCTTATCTAAATTACCCGTTGGCTCATCAGCAAGCACCAGCGCAGGCTCTGTCACTAGAGCGCGTGCAATGGCAACACGCTGACGTTCACCACCAGAAAGAGCCGAAGGCTTATGGCTACTTCTATGTGCAAGGCCTACCTTATCTAGCATGTTAAGCGCTTTCTTATTGGCTTCTTTTGCGCTCAACCCTTTTATGAGTAATGGCATGGCAACGTTTTCAACCGCACTAAATTCCATTAATAAATGGTGGAACTGATAAATAAACCCTAAGTTTTTATTTCTGAAAGCTGCTTGCTGCGAGCGAGATAACTTAGCAACGTCTTGATTTTTTATTTTTGCACTACCCGCACTGGCCGTGTCTAAGGTGCCTAAAATATGTAACAAGGTGCTTTTACCTGAACCTGAGCTGCCAACAATTGCCAGCATTTCACCTTGCGTTAGGGCTAAATCAACCCCTTTTAATACCTCAACCTGATTTTGCCCGTCTTGGTACACCTTACTTATTTTTTCACAACTAATTACTAAATCATTCATAACGTAATACCTCTGCTGGGTTTACTTTAGCGGCTTGGCGCGCTGGATATAAAGTCGCTAAAAAGCTCATTGCTAAGCTTAAAACAGCTATAACACTTAAACTAACTACATCAAATTTGACCGGCAGTGATATCCCCGATAATAAATTTAAACCAACTAAAGCCAGCAGTTCATTAATATATAAGCTCAATAAAACACCTAAACAGGCACCCACAGCCGTTCCAATCACGCCGTTATAAAGTCCTTGCACCATAAATACGGTTTGCACTTGGCTGGGTGTGAGTCCTAATGTTTGCAATATTGCCACTTCGCTTTGTTTTTCACTGACCATCATGGTCAGTGCCGATACAATATTAAATACCGCCACCAGCACAATTAAGCCAAGGAGCATAGACATAATACGTTTTTCCATCGCCACAGCGGCAAATAAAGTGCCTTGGCTGCTACGCCAATCGGTGTATTTAAAATCATTGAGGATAAGTTGACTGTCTTGAATAAACTGATCAAGTGCAAACGGCTCATGCAGTGATACGCTTAAGTTAGGTGCTGTGTTATTACTAAGTTTTAAAACCCGTTGCAGTGACTCGCCACTGGTAAAGGCCAACCCCATATCTATTTCAGAACCGGTTTCGTAAATAGCAGTAATTTTAAATAAACGTTGACTTGGCATGCGCCCAAGTGGGGTGTAAGTTGACGCGTTAGGCATAATAACGCGTAATTTATCACCTAAGCCAACACCAAGTTTGCGACTTAAATAACGACTTATTGCAATGTTGTAATCATCGTTTAATACGCTGTGCCAATTACCTTGCACTATTTTTTCGGTAATTTTATACAAGGACCCGCTGTTATCGTACAAGCCCTGCAATAACACCCCGTGAAGATCTTTATTGGTTTGTAATATCGCTTCACCGTGGCGGTACAAACTTACATGATTAACATATGACGACTGCTCAAGCGCAGACTTTAGCGTATTCATTTTCACTTTAGACTGATCTTTGGCTTGCACTTCAAGGTGGGGAATGAGCCCAAGCATGTTAGATTTTAAACTATTTTCAAAGCCGTTCATTACACTACTGACCGTAAAAAGCGCCATTAAACCAATCGCTATACCTGCAATAGAAAAAAACGAAATGAACGAAATAAACGCATTGCCTTTAGAGGAGCGGCTATATCTGAGTCCGATAAATAGGCTAACAGGTTGAAACATATTAATTAAAACATTAATGCCAAAAGTGTGGCGTTATAGTAGCACGAACTCAGCGCAATTGAATATCACCATAAATGTAAGAAATAATTTATAAATCTGATACTTGGCTATATTTTAAACACGCAAGTGTTCTTTACTAAGTTTTCAGCCCTGTCATTAAATAATCAAGTAATACGCGTACATTGGTTGCAACAAACTGTCGCGCAGGATAAAGCCCCCATACTCCCTCTTGTTGAGGCTGATAATTTGTTAAAACAGGCACTAACTGAGCGTTTTTAATTTCATTATCAACGTAATAATCAGGCAATTGAACAATACCCAAACCTTGTTTGGCGGCGTCTACTAATGCCCAACCACTATTACAAAGCAACCGCCCTGCTACCTTAATATGTTTATCACGGCCATTTTCATTTACCCGCCAATAACTACTATTGCCTATCAAACATTGATGCTGGTTAAGCTCACCTAACGTATGGGGCTCGCCAAAACGTGCTAAATAAGTAGGTGCAGCACACATAATAAATCGTCGTGAGCCCAAACGCCGCGCTTTTAAGCTTGAGTCTTTTAAATGACCCAATCTAATGGCTAAATCAAAGCCACCCTCTAATAAGTTTTCTTGCTCATTCGAGAGCGTTGCAATCACCTCTACCTCGGGATGATCATGCATAAATGAATGCACAATCGGCATAATAAAACTTTCACCATACATAACCGGTGCTGTTAATTTAATTTTACCTTTAGGTGAGGTTTGTACCGATGCTAAGCCTTGAGTGGCCTCGTCCATTGCGTGCTGTAAATGTTTAACTTGGTGTAAAAACTGCTCGCCCTCTTTGGTTAACACAACCTTGCGAGTGGTACGTGTTAATAATTGCGTATTTAACCGTTGTTCAAGCTTTGTAACATGGCGGCTAATATGAGCAACCGATAAACCTAACGCTTGCGCAGCGTGAGTAAAACTTCCCTCTTCGCCAACAGCAATAAACTCATCAATACCTTCCCAACGCATAATTATTACCATACTGTAAAAGTGTTTTATTAAATTGAAGATTATCATTATCTGAGAAACAAATACAATAACCTCATCACCCAAACAGTATGGGTCTACAATTCATATTCAAACCACTACAAAGGATATACACATGTCTGAATTTATAAAATCAAAAGCAGCGATTGCCTGGGGCCCTAATCAGCCTTTAAGCGTTGAAGAAGTTGATGTGATGATGCCTAAAAAAGGCGAAGTAATGGTAAAAATCACTGCCACTGGTGTATGCCATACAGACGCTTTTACTTTATCAGGTGAAGATCCTGAAGGTATTTTCCCCGCTATTTTAGGTCATGAAGGCGCTGGGGTGGTTTACGCTGTGGGCGAAGGCGTTTCAAGTATAGAAGTTGGCGATCACGTTATTCCTTTATACACCGCAGAATGTGGTGAATGTAAAATGTGTACTTCAGGTAAAACTAACTTGTGTTCAGCAGTACGCGAAACGCAAGGTAAAGGCTTAATGCCAGATGGCACCACTCGCTTTTTCAAAGATGGCGAGCCTATTTACCACTATATGGGTACATCTACATTTTCTGAATACACAGTATTGCCAGAAATCTCATTGGCTAAAGTAAACAAAGAAGCGTCGTTAGAAGAAATTTGTTTATTAGGCTGTGGTGTCACTACCGGTATGGGCGCTGTAACAAATACGGCTAAAGTAAAAGCGGGCGATACGGTGGCTATTTTTGGTTTAGGCGGTATTGGTTTATCTGCCATTATTGGCGCTAAAATGGCTGGTGCTAGCCGTATTATTGGTATTGATATTAATACCTCTAAGTTCGATTTAGCGACTAAACTCGGTGCTACCGATTTAATTAATCCAAAAGACTTTGACAAGCCAATTCAAGAAGTCATTGTTGAAATGACCGATGGCGGTGTTGATTACTCATTTGAATGTATTGGTAATGTTGATGTAATGCGCTCTGCGCTTGAGTGTTGTCATAAGGGTTGGGGAGAGTCGGTGATTATTGGTGTAGCCGGTGCTGGCCAAGAAATTTCAACTCGTCCGTTCCAACTTGTTACTGGCCGTGTATGGCGTGGTAGCGCATTTGGTGGTGTTAAAGGCCGCTCACAACTTCCTGAAATTGTTGAGCGTTACATGGCGGGTGAATTTGCGCTAAACGACTTTATCACTCATACCATGAGCCTAGAAGAAATTAACGATGCCTTTGATTTAATGCATGAAGGTAAAAGTATTCGTACTGTAATTCATTACTAATACGCAAATTTTATTAAATTACCATCACAAGCCGTTGCTATTAAGTAACGGCTTTTAAGGATTGTTATGTTAGAAAATATCTCAACAGCAAAAGTGGCTGGCGGATGGCATAAGCAATACAGCCATAGCGCTTCAAGCACTCGTTGCACTATGCGTTTTGCAGTTTTTTTACCACCAGGCGCCAGTGAAACCAATAAGGTGCCGGTACTGTACTGGTTGTCAGGTTTAACCTGTACCGATGAAAACTTTATGCAAAAAGCGGGCGCATTTAAAAAAGCAGCGGAGCTGGGTATCGCTATTGTAGCGCCAGATACCAGCCCACGTGGTGAAAACGTGCCAAACGAAGACAGCTACGATTTTGCACAAGGTGCTGGGTTTTACCTTAATGCCACAAAAGCGCCCTACAACACCCATTTTAATATGTATGATTATGTTGTTAATGAGTTACCCGCTCTCATTGAGCAACACTTTCCTGTTACAGATAAAAAAGCAATTAGTGGTCATTCGATGGGCGGCCACGGTGCATTAATGATTGCACTTAAAAACCCTAAAGCGTATACCAGCGCTTCGGCATTTAGCCCAATTGTTAACCCAATAGATTGCCCTTGGGGTATTAAAGCCTTTACTGGCTACTTAGGTGACGACAAAACAACGTGGGCACAATACGATAGCTGCGAATTAATGCAACAAGCCAAACAAGCTGATTATTTACCTATGTTGGTCAGCCAAGGTGATGCTGATAACTTTTTAGAAGAGCAACTTAAGCCACAAAACTTGGTCGATATCGCTAATAAAAAAGCGTATCCGCTGCAGCTCGAAATGCACGCTGGCTACGATCATAGTTACTTTTTTATTAGTAGCTTTATAGACCAACACTTATTATTTCATCATCAGTTTTTATCGGCTTAGGCGTATGAGTGTGTGGTGACGATTTATCGACCTCTACACACTCTTTAAGATTTTTTGTGATCTGTCGGCATTTTCTAATAGTACCGTCATCTCCTTTTACTAAATCAAATACTGCAGAGTCTATTTTTAAACCAAGCTCGGTAAAAGAAAATCCCTCTTTGTTTACAGGAACAGGCTCTAGTGGTTTTTTATAAGGAGTGAAACGAGCAGGATTATTCATGCTTTGGTTATAATCTGCATTTGAAACAGCTTGCCCATCCAATACAGCACCAAAAAAGGTACAACCATTGAGCATAGTTAATACCGATAAAATGAGTATTTTTTGCATTTTTAGTCTTTTAATACTGTGTACATCATTACGTTCTTGATGTACTGTTCTGTAAGTGAATATAGTAACCTATCAAAAAAACTAAACTGTAAAAATATGTTAGCAACCGAAATTATAAACAGTGATAGCTCACGCAAAATTACTGCCTTAACATCCTCGCAAATTGATATAATATAACATATAATCAAGTTCATTTTTTCATTCTTGTTAATTGTATTTTATGTCATTATCTTTATCGCAAAGTCGCTTGCATCATATTGATCTATTGCGCGGCATTATCATCATATTTATGGTGATAGACCACGGCATGTATTATTGTCTACATTATTCAGTGACCGATCCCATGACCATACCCGCAACAGATGCGCTTACTTTTTTTACACGCTTTATCTCACACTTTTGTGCACCATTATTTGTTTTTTTAGCGGGTCTATCTGCAGCAATAACTGAACATAAATACGCGAGTACTCGTCAGTTTGCTAACGCTTTAATAGTTCGAGGCTTAGTGCTTATTTTATTTGAGTTTACTATTGTGTCATGGTCTTGGAGTTTCAATCCCGCGTTTCCAATGTTATATGCTCAAGTAATATGGGCAATTGGCTGGGGCTTTGTGGTGCTTGGCTTGCTTCGCTTAACGGGTATTTATTCTGTGATGATTGTAGGTGGTTTACTGGTATTTGGTCATAACCTTTTTGATGGCATTACCTTTGAAAGCAACACCATCGCGCATACACTCTGGTCTATCGTTCATCAAAAAAATGTATTAGCACTGCCATTTGGTTTTTCTGTTAGAACAACCTACCCTGTCGCGCCCATTGTTGGACTCATGTGTTTGGCTTATTGCGCAGGTGTTTATTACAAATCCCAGCATTACAGTAAAAAAGTGATGAATTACGCGTTGATTATGGGTATAAGCTGCCTAGCACTTTATTCAATATTACGTGGCTTTAATGTATACGGTGATATGTCACAGTTTTCTGTATACACAGATCCATTGCACACTATTATGTCGTTTTTAAATCCAACTAAATATCCGTTGTCACTACAATTTATGTTATTGACTGTAGGGCTTGGTTTGATTGCGCTAAAACTGTTGAGCCACTTAAACGCTAGTTTTTCGCAAAACTTTCTACAAGTGCTTGGTAAAACCAGTATGTTTTCCTACCTCGCTCACTTGTATTTACTGCATGCTATCAGTTGGCTTTTAATACCTGCTCTTGGTTTTAACTTTAGTGATATGACCTATGGTGAAACCCTTGTTGGTCTGCCTGCAGGGTATGGTATGAGTTATATTGCAACTATGGCGATGATAGCTGTAGTGGTTGTGCTTACCGCCTTACTCGCTAAGCGCTACTTAAACTGGAAGTATCGTAATAAAAACAGCCTTATTGCTAAATATATTTAGATTTTTAGTCATTAAAAAAGGCGCTTAAAAAGCGCCTTGCTAACAAGTATGTGTGCTTAGAACATATCTTGATAGGAGTTTGTTGCACTAAAGGTAATTGCTTTTTCAAAGCCTGGCAGCTGAATGCTGTGCTCATCTAAAACAATTTCATTCTCATCAATTAAACCATCACCAAAACGATAAATTAACGAGTATTTCCCTAAGTCTGCTTGTGTTTGGTATGTATGTTGCGCTGCTTTTACTTGGCTATGTTTTTCAGCGTAATTATTTATTTCAGCGTCACCATAACGCTTAGCCAACATTTTTAATGTTACTTTTGGTGAAAGCACTGTGGCCGTTGCATTATTACCACCAAACCCTTTTGAGTTTATAAAGGCAATGTCCATATCACCACACTCATAGTGACTGTTACGAATATCTAAATGATCGGCATAAACATCGTCAGCAATTTTATCTATGGTGGTAATACCTGGCATGATATTGTGGCTAAATACACCTAAGGCGATGGCAAGCTGGTCGCCACTGGCAGGTGCTATAGTATGGCCAACATAGGCTTTAGGGGCGGTTACTTTCCAGCTATTAATAGCAAACGATTGCGCTACTTTATGATAAATTAATGATTCAGTAACACGGTTTTGTGGTGTGCTTGAGCCATGGGCTAAAATAAAGCTACGCTGTTGCAGTGCCTCTTTTCCTAACAAACTACTAGCAAGTGCAACCGATTTCGCCATGGTTATATAGTTACCAGGCCCAGGTGAGGTAATTGATTTTTTTACTCCATCGGCGTTAACAAATACATCAGGCACGCAGCCCATAATGTCTGCACCAAGTTCAAGTGCCAGCCCATCATCCATTAAAATAGCAACTTGTGCGCCCTCACCTAAAGTAAAGCCACAATTTTCCCCAAATGGGCGGCTGCTTCTACGATAATCAGGTTCATCGTCATTACTTAAATTATCTAAGCGGCGCAAACCTTCAATATTAGCCAGCGCACTCATATTGCCAAAACCTTCAACCACTTCAGGGGTAATAGCACACTCTACACTTGCCACAATTGCAACGCGTGTACGCCCTGCTTGAATATCGTTTACCGCTGCGCGTAAATTATATAAAAAGGTGGCACATGCGCCTGAAGTTGAAAAAGTAGTCCCCACATTACCGGTCACATAGGCGTTAATAAAATCGGTCGACATTGTATTTAAACCCAGTGCAAGCTGTTTAGTGCTGACACGATCGCCCTGCTGGCGAGCCTTAACTAAACCACCTAAGCCTTTATCATCCATTTGGCCAATAACCGATGCTGAATAGGTACCAATTTTATCAGGCTCTACGCTATTCATAATGTGTTGCCAATCAAGCCCTGTTGATTTAATTGCATCGGTGGCAGCAAATATGGTCGCTTGTAAACCGCGAGGCTGGTAGCGGCTATTGTACATTATTGACGGATCAAACCCGGTAGGAAATTGCCCTGCTGACTTTATTGGGTTGTCGCGAGTAGAATCGTGCTTTACGCTAAGCTCAGCAGCAATAGTTACTTTCACTTTTTTATTATCAAGCGCTTCTACGTGCCAACTTTCAGGTACTGGCGAAGGTAAATCACGACTGCGTGTTACAAACACAATCGCGTTTTCATCAGACGCGGTTAAGGTCATTTTTTGCTGCCAAGGTGTGGCATCAACATCAAAGTGTTGTTTTTCAATTTTACGAATCAATGTACCTGCAATAATTTGCTCACCAAAGCGTGCTTCAATGTCGCTTTGCTCAACATGATTGCCTTGCATGTCTTGAAGTTGCCCATTCACAACACTGACTAAATTCATTAATGTGGCAAGGCCTAAAAATGTCTCTTGTCGCGCTTGTGACGCTAAGCTATCTAACACGATACGACGATAACCTTGATGAAAAGACGTACGGCCAGCGGCATTAATGCCTCCCATACCTACAATGACGGGTAATGCGGTCATAATTTACCTTTTAAAAAACGTGTTACAACAATATGACCTCAGTTTAATTGGATTACCCACATAGCTTTGTGCTTTAATAGCCAAATATTAAGCATAAAAGGCCACATTTAACTGGTCGGAGCATTGAAATGGACAAAAATCAAACACCCCCACCGTTAAATATCGCCATTGCTGTTTACTCACACCTGCTGGTAACGAGTTTAACCCTGCCAATTGAAATGCTCAGAGCAGGTGAAGCGTTTGACAAGGGGCATACTAGTAAAAAAAACTTCAGAGCACTGAATATCCATTTAATTGCAAAAAACATGGCTCCTATTACAACCAGAACAGGTTTAGCCATCGTGCCTGATTGCAGCAGTGATCATGCCCCTTATTGCGATTTAATTATCGTACCCGGTATTTGGCGTAATCCCCGCCCGGTTGTTAAATCGAATCAACTAATAGTTAACTGGCTTAATGAGAGTTTTACCATGGGAAGCCATATTATTGGGGTTGGTACCGGCAACTGTTTACTAGCAGAAGCCAGTTTGCTCGATGGGCACCCTGCAACCACGCATTGGCATTACGCTAGGCAATTTTCACAAGATTACCCAAACGTCAGCTTAAAACCCGATTTTTTTATCACTCAATCTGAGCGTATCTATACCGTAGCCAGTTTAAACGCCTTAGCTGACGTAATTGTGCATATTATTAGTCAATACTATGGTAAAGAAGCTGCGCAACATGTAGAGCGCAACTTTTCTCATGAAATACGTAAACCCTACGAAGACCAACGCTATTTAGAAGGAGCCGTTAACCGACATGCTGATGAACTTATTGCACAAATTCAATTTTGGCTAAAAACTAATTTGTCGAGTGAACTCAATTTACAAGAAGTCGCAGCACAATTTAGCTTAAGCTACAGAACCTTTACCCGTCGCTTTAAGGCGGCAACCAATCAAAGCCCCATAGAATATTGGCAGCAGTTGCGCGTAGAAGGCGCTAAAGAATTATTAGCTTCATCGAATTTATCAATTCAAGAAGTGGCGTTAGAAGTTGGCTATAACGATCAAGGACACTTAACTCGTGTGTTTAAAAAGGTATTGAGCCAAACCCCAAGCGAATACAGAAAAGTAGTCAGAAGAAAGCTATTTGGTTAGTATTTCCTTCCCCTTATTTTTAGGCCATTAACTAGGGTCTATTGACCTTTCAAGGTTAAATTTGCAGCAGCCTGTTTGGTATTTAGGCAAAGCAGAGCCTATGTAGTGTGGTTGTTCCTCATAAATAGGCGGTAACGCAGCATCAATGCCAAACAGGCGTTGCCCTTCGGGTTCTGCCTAGGGGCGATTAAACCGCCCCTAGTTTGAACAAATTGTAATCCAAAAAGGTCAACAACTCTAAGGTTAATACACTAACCTTAAAACACGAGAATAAAAAAAGGGAAGTACATCAAGACACCTATTGAGCGACTCGATATTAATTATGCCAGCAGCTGACAATGCCTAGTAACAAAACACGTTACGACCTTAATGATAAAGTAATCAAGATCACGGCGTGATCAGTACTTAAATCATCACGCTCAAATTCAGGGTTAATTAAATGGCGATCATAAGTATGGTAATGGCTCACCTCAAAAAAGCTGTCATCGTAACGTGGATCAAACTCGCAAGATAGTAAAATATAGTCAAGCACTGCACTGCTCGCGCCAAAATAATGAGTAGGCTTACGTTTTAAATCCATTGTATTTTCATCATCTTGACTAACCAAGTTTAATTGCAACCTTTTGAATAAATGCCATGCATCATTCAAACAATATTTGGCAAGGTAGTTTTTGCAATCAAAAGCCGGAGCAAATCGAAGTGTATTCGTTAGTAAATGACTTAATACACCATCGGCTAAGTTATTGTAAAAGATCCACCTTCTAAAGAAGGTGGCTTTGAATTAGCCCCCTAAAAGGGGGCGTTGTTTACTCCAGTGTTAACTGAGCTTGCTCTTGTCTCTCTTCTTTCTGCTGATGCCTGACATATCTCCGTATTACTTCTTCATTTATGCCTACCGTGTCAACAAAATACCCTCGCTGCCAAAAATGATTACCCCATAACTTATTCTTTCTTAAGTACGGATATTTACTAAACATTTTTAACGCTATTTTACCTTTCAATGCCCCCATTAATTTTGAAATTGACAGCTTTGGTGGCACTTTTACTACTAAGTGTACGTGATCTATTTGTACATTCAGCTCAACAACTTTGCACCCAAGCTGTTCACAATAGACCTGAATGCATCTGTATACATCCCTGCCTACTTTGTTTTTAAGGATCCTAAATCTATATTTCGGTGTCCAAACTATATGATATTGACATCGCCAATACACATGCGATGCTTTCTCGTATCTACTCATGTTTTTTCCTTTTGTGACTTCGCTAAAAATCAACCTAGGAATTAACATGAGTACTTTTTACAGGCAAAGCCTATTTGATGATAACCACCTACTGAAGTAGGTGGTTTAGGGGCTGAAAATTAAAATCGCCCATTAAAATCATTGGGTTTTGTGTAGATTCGCGGCGTGCAATGATGTCTATCATCAGTAATGTAGCTTCGCTGCCGCGCTGAATAGTTGAGCCCCAACTCCCAGCTATATCGGCTTTTAATAGCTCGATAATATTTTTTTCGGGTGTGAGGTCTTTGTTTTGCTCATCAAGCTCTATCATTGAGCGCTTAGACTTAAAATGCACCACATAACAATCCGTGTTGCCGATATGCGGTAAGGTTATTGTAGCTCTAAGCACCTTTCGGCTAAATGTAAAATCCTCAGTTAAACCAAGGGTGCTGGCAAGCTCATGGTCGTGCTCAACACTTGTCACTTCAACGATGGGGTATTTAGCAGCAAGCGCTACTACAGGGCGTTTGTAAATAAAGTTGTCGATTACCTGGGCCTCATCTACCACGGCAAAGTATGCATAGCCTTGCTCTTTTAATAATTTTTTAAGCGAATCAATGCTAAATACCTCTTGAAAACCAATCACATCTGGCTGATGCTCTGCTAGGTAATCAACAATCCATCGCTGTTTTTTAGCCCACTGCTCTGCGGTATAAATACGTTCAAATTCGTAGTAAGCATTAGGTGGCTCAAGGTAGTTAAACAGGTTAAACGTTGCAATTTTCACTTCATTATTATTAATTAACCACCCCTTTAAGCCATTGATAATTAAGTTATTCTTTATTATTTATGCTAATATATATCATATAGGTCTTTTCAAAACATGCATTAACAATATTAGCAAATGGCGTGAGTTAGTGAATATCGAAAAACAAAAAATGTAACTCAATGCAAACCTTATTATGTAAGAATTCGACAAAAGATTGATATATTCATTGTAATCTATTGGTAACTTATATTCAGGAACTTTTTTATCAAAACTCCACTATTATTCTCACACGATCTTTATATAACCCTGGGACTGGGAATCTATCATCTACCAATGTTTCCACTAAAAATTGAAATGCTTGGTTATTACCAATACCAACTCCGGCAACACTAGCGCCAACATCTGGACCAATAAGAGTATTCCCATCAGTAGTAGAGATCTTATAAGCAATGTTTTCACCGTTAAGAGCCATGTTTCGACTTCCATTAATAAAATTATCGCCTCCGTCAACAAAGTACTGATAACTAAGCTGTTTTGTACAGTTTACATCAAAAGGTAAAATAGCACTGTGGATATCACCTAAATAAGACACCATACCTAAAGAAACATCTGATGTCTTCACACTACAGCTAGCTGTTACATCGAGTTGTATATTAATAATTACACTCGAAGAACCTTTATCGCGTCCAAGGCAAATACCAAGTAAACCAATGCCTGAACAATAATCCCATTGCCAAAAAATAGTAATCGAATCACTATATGAACCAACACCGACATTTGCTGTAGCAGTTGATAAATAAATTGGGATAGTACCATCATCGCCAAATAGTCCTAACAGGTCCAATAAATTAAATGAGCCGAAGCTAACGGTCTCATTTAGAGTAAATGGATCAGTACGTTCTGGCGAGGTATAAAGGGTATAAGGGATTGAGTCTCCACTTGTTGAGTTCAATTGAAAATTAGCACCCACTAAAGTGGCATCAATTTTACTGTAGTCTAACAAATTAACAAAGCCTGAACAGGCAAAGTCAGAGCTAAATGATGTTTCGATCACCCCTATTGATACTGAGTTTGAACTAAACGAACCTAAATTTTGATTGCTGTTTCCTCCAACGACACAACCAGCAATTGCCGTTTCACCGACCATGAACAGTATAGCGCTGCAGCACAATTTACTTATGGTATTCATACTGACTCTCCTCGGGTCATAATATATACTAATCTATCCGATTTATGTGTTGAATATAAACTTTGCCTCAATTGTTTGTTTACCATGCAAGTAGTTGGTAGCGGGTAGTAATGATGTTCGTAATCAGAATAGTCCAATTGTAAGACTTGGCCGCTCTTTATATTTTGCGGATTAGGTAAAGTTGTTGGGTATTTAAATATATAAGATGATATGAGAGGCAGTGTAACGGTTGAGTCGGCATAAGCCTTTATTTTTTGATCCAAGTGTGTGATAAGTGTTATTGTCCCTTCTTTTAAAAATTTATCTTCAAAAAAAGCCTCTATCAAATGTACCTCACAGATATACTCTTCATTCTTTAGATCAACATAGTGAGCTTCACAGCCTTCATTATTTATATTTATTGCTTCTGGAGTTGCGCTCTCATTCAGTCTCTCAGATTGCTTAAAAGCAGTTTCTGTTGCACTTTCTTGGCAAAGTAGCGGACCAATAATAGGTATATCTTCACTTTCTTTCACATAAGGGAACTCTAAAGTACACTGTTTATCATCCCATTTTAAAATTAGGGTGTTATTGTCTTGTAACTTTTCTAGATATAGCTCACCATCCCAGCCAACAAAATTATCACCCTGCTCCCCATTTAAACTAGCGACTGTACCAACGGGAATCGGCTGCCCACTCTTATCATTGAGAATAATAATGGCAGCTTTAGTTTGGTAAAGTTCAAAATCGACATCTACGCCATGATTTTCAGCTGCCATGATTTGCACTCTATCGTTTATCACATTGGTATCTATTGGTAAGGTTTTAGTACTAATACTAATATTAACGGGGTTGTATGATGCTAGCCCTGTAACTAATAAAACACCATTTTCATCCGATTCTCCCACAACCTGATTCTCTACTAATACGGGGACATCTGCAATTCCACCTGTCGAGACAACAGCAAATGTATCAGCAATGCGATTCCCCATAAGCACACTATTTTTAGAAAGCACTAAAGATCCAGAAAGCTGTCCCCAATAACCACTCGAACCACCGCGATTGTAATAACCCGAACTTAGCTCTATTTTATCTGTTCTCCAACTACCATTTGCTGACAACTCACTAGAACCTACTACATTACTCATCGATCCCTTAAAGCCACGGTTACCAATACGTGAAATAGAAGCCGATGCAACAGTACGGTTTTCACTTCGATTATTGTGTACATGGCTAATACTCGCTCTTGAGCGTTGACCAAAGGGGATCGATAAATTTAGACCTAAACTAACATCCTTAGTATTCAGATCAAAATTAGCACTAGCTGATAACGATGAGCTCCCCAACGATTGATTATAAAAACCCGATACAAGTTGTCGATTGTCATTATCGAACTTTTCAATGTCAAAATAACCAATTCCTAATGAAACTCCATTACCAAATGAGTATGCAGCATTAGCTTGAGCCTCTCGCTTTATTGGTAACACAAACTGAGTAGTACCAATATCACGATAACCTGATTGTTGCTGCTTTACTTGTGCCGAAAACCCCCAGTTGTCTGCCTGAAAACGATATCCTGCAGAACCTAGCCAACCACTATTAGCGCTATCTTTACCATGGGATAAAGCAAACGAAAAAACTCCAACATTGGCAAAAGTAAAATCAGTCCCGATCCCTAAATTGTAAATACCTTCATTGAGTTCTAGGTGACTTGAAAGAGTAATACTATTCGTTAGGCCATAACGGACATCGGCTATGCCTGTTAGATTTGAATCATAGTCAAAAGATCTTATACCGAAGTTTTGCCTCAACACACCTAGGTTAAGGTCGTAATCATAAACCCCTTCTCTTAATAATTCAGGAGCAACATAAAACTGTAAGTCGCGAGTGACTGCTTGACCGTTTATATCAGTTGTTATTATGCTTGCGCTGGCAAAACCATTTATCTTAGGTTCGCTATCTATGACAAACTTGCCAGGTTCAACGTTACCGTTAAACATTTTGTAATTATTAATAAATACCTCCACATCAGAAGGTAAAACCGCACTACCAATGAATTCAGGATATGGGTAACTGACAAATTTTGGGTTTAACTCAAACCGACGAGATAGTTTTATTCCTCCCATTCTAACTTGCCTCGCCCAAGAGCTTCCGCCTGAAATCATGTCGCCAACACGCCAGTAACGCATCTTTTTTTCGTCATTGTATTGCCAAAAGCTGTCATAACGAGTTACCCCTTCAGAGACTGCATTGTTATTTTTGCTATTCCACTCTTTGCGCAAGTTTGCGGTTGTTTCAAAAATACCTACTTCAGAAAATGCTCTCCATTGTTGTAAGATATCAGTTGTAGCTGTACCTGATTCATAATCGCGATAGTAAATGTCGTAATTTAACAAAGCTCCTCGAGACTTAGTTATAGGAAGCATACTTTCTCTTTTATTAGAAATGATTTGAGTTGGGAACATATCTGAGTCTGCTGTTAAATATAATCGCTGTGTCTCATAACTATATTTGCAACTAATTCGTTGCAAACCACAATAATCAACCTTACCAGTTAGCCCACTTGCGTAGTCACTTAATGGTGAATTATCAAGTACTTTATCAGTACTCCAAAAATGATCATTAGTATGATCAAACTCTACAAGTTCATTAACTAATACGCTATTTAAGTACACATCTAAAAATAGTGTCTCAGCAGATAAGGTTGAAGAGCAGCAAGCAGCGGCAACAAATATTACTTTCATTGGTGTATTCATAGCTACCTCTTATCTGATTCAATCTCCACATCAACACCATTAATTTCTGCATACAATGTCGATGATGTAGTCAATGCAACTGGTGGGATATTAAAAAACTCTTGACTGTTTGCTCGCACATAGCCTAATAATCCGCCAAAAATAACGGTTTCTTTACCCGTGCTGTCACTAAAGCGTAATTTTGAAATCCTGGCATGGCCGTTAGCTTGATTGTTAAATCCAATTTGATTAATTGCTTTGTTGTGTGAATAACTAATTGCCCGGTTCCATATACTTTTTAGTTGACTAAAGTTGTTAGTACGAGCAACCGAAAGATCAGGCCCCCCGATAAAAAGCGGCAAAGCGTAACGTACTTGCAATAACAGGCCTTGTTCTGATTTTTTGTCATTACTAGGAATCTCGTCTAAGAACACACGATATAAGCGTTCCTGGTCGATATTACTTGCAAGACCAGTATTAACAATACGAACAACTTGTTGCTTTCCAGGAAAGATATTTAAAAACGCTGGACTGGCAATAACCTTAGGTTTTGATTGTGTTGTATCGCTTGAATCCCAGTTACGTATACGTATTTGAATTTTCATTGGAGAGTTGCTGTTGTTTTGTAGTTTCAATATTGCCGCTTTTTCACCTGACGGGATATCAATATTAACTGGTGAAATTAATAATTCAGCTGCGCTAAGTCTGCAGATACTAAAGAACGCAAGCATCCCAAATAAAACAATTAGGCTAATGTTCTTCATTGTGTGTCTCCTTAGAAGATAAGTACAACTTCAATATTGTCATTGTAAACCCCGGCTGAAGGTGTAACTGGCTGAGGCGCAATTGATACAAAAATAGGCAACCACTCAAACAAACCACTAGCAGTTCCGCTAACCGCATTTGCATCATCCCAAACCTGAGACCGTCCAACATCCTGATAAAGCTGATATGGGACTAATTCTCCGGTAGAGCTATTTAATAATTTTCGGCCGCTGCTATCTGTTGCATTTAATCCATTACCCAGCTCGATTCGATAACTTAAATTCGGTGAACAACGAAAGCCTATAGAACCACTACCTTGGTTCGATGTGGTTTGAGCGCCATAAGTTAAGCTACTGTATTCACCAAAACTTATTACACCAAATGAGGATGCACCACTGCCATTATCTAAAATGCAACCTTGTTCTATTTGGATACTTATCTCACTGGTATCTTCAGATTGAGCAGCAAACAAAATAAAAGGAGTGATAGCGAGTAGCGCGAGTAATGAGTTAGTTTTCATACCTCATATCCCCGTAATGATGAAATTATGGCGTCATTCTCAATGATTAAATGACGCCCCAGTGAACTACCATGAAATAGTCATACGCACTGTATCTAAGTAATCACCTGCAGCAGGTGTAGTTTGTCCTGCCAATACACGCCCATAAATAGTCAGTGGTTGTGCCGCGCCTGTACCTGTTAGTGCAAAAGATTCTGGACCTTCACCCCAACGTACCGAGCGAGCAGCATCTTGATAAAGTTCATAACTCACAAAATCTAATCCACCTCTCGATACACGACGTTGACCTGACTGCGGATTCGAGCCATCGTCAAGTGAAACATTGTAAGCAAGGCTAGAGTTACAAGTTAGTTCGATACTACCTGCACCTGCTGAGCCAGTTGATTCTGCATCAATAAATAAATCCAAATTGCTTTGCTCTCCAAAGTCAACTGATGCAAATTTATTGATTCCTGCACCGGCATCAGTGGTACCGTTGATAGCACAACCCTGTCCGATAGTTAAAGATACATCAACATCACCACGTATTTCACTCGCAAATGACGAGCTAATAGTGATTGATGAAGCTGCTAACATAGTGATTACTAAATTTGATTTTTTCATATTCCACCTCAGTGTCGCTTTATTAATATTGCTTTTGGTTCACTGTTAAGTAGCATAATGAGTGCCAACACACACAACAAAATAAAAACTATAAATATTAGTTACTTATGATTTTTACTTTATTTTTTTACTTTTATTTATTTAATTGATTTGCAAAATGCAACTCAACATATGCATTTTGCAAATTTCAGGATTAGAAATAAGCACCATTTGTTTACTCTGTTTTGGCTAAAATAAACGACATTGCAATTTAGAGCTCCCTTAGCATCACAAAAGAGATAACAAAGCCCTCAAAAGAATTATTTTTAGATGCAATGTTGACCAAAAGTTCAGATAGGCAGTTATTCGTTCATTAAGTAAGCTTACCGATAAACATTTGAGTGTTTTTTACGCAAACGCACTACACCCCCTTTAAATTTATATATAAGTTGGTATGCTACGCGACCTTTTTTAACATATGATTATCATCAAAAAAAGGTTTGCCAAGGGGCGGCTATCGCTGCAAGGCACTTAATATAAGTGGCAGCAATAATACAGGCATCGCGTTATAAAACGTTAGATGTAACTTTAAATAGCAATATGCAAAAGTACTATTAAGGTCAACTATGCGATTAGGACCAGGACTACTTGTCACCGCTGCCTTCATTGGACCAGGGACTATTACTACCGCCAGCGTGGCAGGTGCAAACTTTGGTTTTGCACTCATATGGACATTACTGTTTTCAGTTTTAGCCACTATATTATTACAATCTATGGCGGCACGCCTAGGCGTAGCCACCGGGCAAGATTTAGCGCAAGCGCTAAGAGCTCACATTGAAACGCCCCTATTTAAAACCCTTGCTATATTTTTAGTAATAAGCGCTATTGGAGTAGGCAGTGCAGCCTATGAGGCAGGTAACTTAAGTGGTGCCAGCATGGGATTAATTGAAATATTTCCTCAGGTAAATGCCCAGCTTTGGACGCCACTCATTGCTTTTTTAAGTGCGGCATTGCTGTATAGCGGAAAACACAAAGTGGTTGAAAACGCACTCATTTTACTGGTTATTTTAATGAGCCTAGTGTTTATATCTACGCTGGTAATGGCTGCTCCCTCGCTGAGTGATGTGTTAGCAGGCTTTATTCCTAGTATGCCTGAGGGTTCAATTACCACCGTATTGGCATTAGTGGGCACCACCATAGTGCCGTATAACTTATTTTTACACTCAGGTGTTTTAGCTGCAAGGCACGACAGCAAAAGTGATAAACAAAAAGTCATCAAGCAAACTAATGTAGACACTGGCGTATCTATCGCCTTAGGTGGCGTGATCACGCTGGCTATTTTATCAACCGCGTCAGTGGCATTTTATGGCACAGATGCAGGGCAAATTAGCGCTGCCAACATGGCGGTACAACTTGAGCCATTACTTGGCGATGCCGCCCATTACTTTTTTGCTATTGGCTTATTTGCAGCAGGTTTAACCAGCGCAATAACAGCTCCCCTTGCCGGTGCATATGCAGTATGTGGCATGTTAGGTTGGCCAAATAAAATGGATAACACCCGCTTTAAAAGCGTTGCGATTGTTATTTTATTATTTGGTGCAGCGGTGGCATCTCTGGGGTTAGACCCTGTTGCCGTGATAATTTTTGCACAGGCCGCCAATGGCTTATTATTACCAATTGTAACTGCCTACCTTGTTTGGCTAGTTAACCAAAGCTCTGTAATGGGTAAATACACTAACTCAGTATTGATAAACTTACTTATCTTACCAGTGTTAGTGCTTATTTTTGGCTTAAGTGGTTACAAGCTGTTTAGTTTGATTTTTTGATATCACGACGCAATTTATACACACAAAAGCCGCTATATTAATAGCGGCTTTTTACATTGCAGACCAATACTGACTTAAAAGCCGTGATGCGCTGCCTTGTGCTTATTTTCCTTAATAAGTTTTGCAAATACATAACCCCCTACTGCACCTGCACATAATTGCGCATAAAAACCCCAACCTCTTGCACCTGCAATAATAGTAATATTCATAATTGACTCAATCGCAATTAACGCGGTAGCAAATGCTACAATACCAGCAATAACAAATAGTTGTGTACCTTGCTTGTTCATTTTTTTAGCAATAAACCAAGTAACCAAAAACGCGATGGCAAGTGCTACAGCAATAATAGCGCCATAGGTCGGTAGCAAGCCAAGCCAATCTTCAAGGGTTACGTTAACACGATCATTAAAGCCCACTACAACACCTACATTAACTAATTGATTGACAACGTATTGACTATGAAACAAGCTAGCAAGAGTGAATGTAAGTAACCAAGAAACTAAAAATGACGGGAGTATACGTGTTAAAAACTGCATGGTTATCTCAACTTAAAATGAAACTTTTTCCTTACACTAGCAAAGGCTTGCAGGGTAAACAATCTCTACGTTGTATTACGCTACTGTCACTTTTAGCGTTTTCTTGTCACGCTAGTGCCGAGCTACCAACACAGCAATACACAGCTAGTACTTTAGCAACAGGGCTCAATTCACCGTGGAGTATGGTTAAACTCCCAAACAATACCTGGTTAATCACCGAGCGTGATGGCCATGTTGTTATCATTAAAAACAACCAACAAACCCGAGTTAAAATAAACTTCGAGGGCTTATACGTTGCAGGGCAAGGTGGTTTCCTTGATGTAGTGCTTTCGCCAAATTACAGTGAGTCAAAAGAAATAATATTCACTTACGCCCAAGGTGAGCTTGATGCAAACAGGCTAGTAATAGCCAAAGCCACGTTTGATGGTGCGCAATTTTCAACGCCAAAAATTATTTATAAAGTCGCCACCGATAAAGGCACACCGCAGCATTATTCTGGCCGCGCGCTTGTGCTGCCTGATAATACCTTATTATTTTCAAGTGGTGATGGTTTTGACTACCGCGAGCAAGCACAGGTTATTACCAGTCAACTTGGCAAAACATTACGCATAAACTTAAACGGCACAATACCAAGTGATAACCCGTTTCTTAGTCATAAAAACGCTAACGCGCATGCCATTTATTCACTCGGGCACCGTAACTTGCAAGGCTTGGTTTATGATTACGATACACAGCAAATTATTAGCCACGAACACGGCCCCGCAGGCGGTGATGAGCTTAACTATTTAACAGCTGGCACCAATTATGGCTGGCCAGTAATAACCAACGGTGACGATTATTCACAAGCACGTATTTCGCCCTTTAGAGACTACCCCGGAATGGCTAAACCAACCGTAGATTGGACGCCCTCCATCGCTCCATCAGGCATGGCGTATTATGGTTCTAACCATACAGCCTTCCCTTCACTGCAACGCCATGTCCTTATCACTACACTGGTCGATAAAAAGCTCTACAGCGTTAATTTAGCAAATGGTGAATACACCCAATCGCATATTTTCCCAGAAGCCACAGGCAGGCTCAGAGATGTGTTTGTCACTGCTGAAGGTAATGTAGCGATATTAACGGATGGAAAAGAGGCTAAGCTGATGTTGTTTAAAGCGATTAATTAATAAAGAGAGTTAAAACTCTGTTGGGTGGCGCCTTCGGCTTAACCAACCTACCTTTTAACGTAGGTCGGATAAGTGGCGAAGCCACGCCATCCGACAAAAATGATGAATTTACTTGGGACAACCCGACTTATCACGCTGTGCTTAATATGCAAAATAGCGGCTTAAATTAAGCCGTAATAAGATTTAAGTTCTGATATATGAGGTTAATATTTGCCTATATTGGTCTTCAACCAAATAGTCTTTAAATAAATCATGACACTCCATAGTTTGCATCAACTAGTTGACTAACAACAATATTTGAAATGTTTTCTTTAGACTTTCCTTCACCTTTTCCCATTTACCCACAACAAAAAAAGCCGCTGTTCGTTAAAACAGCGGCTTTTTTAATTAAAGCTTATAGCTAAAAGCTGACAGCTAGTACTTTAAGCTTTACCAATCACTTCAAGTCCACCCATGTATGGGCGTAATACTTCTGGTACTACTACTGAGCCATCGGCTTGTTGGTAGTTTTCAAGTATCGCAACTAGTGTACGCCCTACCGCTAAACCTGAACCATTTAGTGTATGAAGTAACTCTGGCTTTTTAGCGCCTTCACGACGAAAACGTGCTTGCATACGGCGCGCTTGAAAATCATGCATATTTGAACATGATGAAATTTCGCGATAGGTGTCTTGCGCTGGTAACCATACTTCTAAATCGTATGTTTTTGCTGCGCCAAAGCCCATGTCGCCCATACATAAAATCACTTTACGGTATGGCAATTCTAGCGCTTGTAAAATTTGCTCAGCATGGCCTGTTAGCTCTTCGAGCGCTTGCATTGAATCTTCTGGTTTTACAAGCTGTACAAGCTCTACTTTATCAAACTGGTGCTGACGGATTAAACCGCGGGTATCGCGACCGTAGCTGCCTGCTTCACTTCTAAAACATGGCGTGTGCGCTGTTAGGCGAATAGGTAAATCGCTCTCTTCGTAAATTTCATCACGTGCGCTGTTTGTAAGCGGTACTTCTGCCGTAGGAATAAGGCTAAAGCCAGCTTGCTGCTCGCCATCATCGTTCACTAGGCCTAACGTGTGGAATAAATCGCCGGCAAACTTAGGTAATTGGCTCGTACCGTAAAGGCTTGCACTATTAACCAAGTACGGAACATACATTTCTGTGTAGCCGTTTTTATCTGTGTGGGTGTCTAGCATGTATTGGGTAAGTGCACGGTGCATACGCGCTACTTGGCCGCGCATTACGGTAAAACGTGCGCCACTAATTTTAACCCCCATTTCAAAGTCTAGGCCGTTTAGGTCTTGCCCCACGTCAACGTGGTCTTTAACTTCAAAGTCGTACTTTTTAGGTGTACCCCACGTTAAAATTTCTACGTTGTCGTCTTCGTCAGCGCCTTCTGGTACCGACTCGTCCGGTAAGTTTGGAATTGCTAAGGCAATTTGTTTAATTGCTTCTAACACTTCGTCTTGCTCAGCTTTAGCTGCGTCTAATTCGCTGCCTAAGTTAGCAACTGCATCAAGCAATGGCTGTGCGTCTTCGCCTTTTGCTTTTGCTTGACCAATGGCTTTAGCACTGGCGTTACGTTGACTTTGAAGTTCTTGCGTTTGTACTTGTAATGTTTTGCGTTTTTCTTCAAGTTCAGTCACTACCGCTACATCTAGCTCATAACCACGTGCGGCTAAACGTGCTGCAGTTTGTTCGACATCTTGACGTAAATATTTAGAATCTAACATGTTAGTTTTTTAACCTTTTTGCATTACTAGCTGAAGGCCCAGCCAAGCCATAAAAATACACACCATCACGTTTAAGATGATATTGAGGGCCATTTTAATAAAGTGACCTTGTTGTAATAACAACAACGAATCCATTGAGAATGTTGAAAAGGTGGTTAACGCACCTAAAAAGCCAATTCCGATGAGGGTTTTAGCAGGACTGACGGCAATAACTTGTTTATCTATTAAACCGTATAAAATGCCCATCAACAATGAACCCAGAATATTAACCGTCAACGTGCCAAAAGGGAATCCCCTACCGAGGAGTTTTAGCATGGTTTCGCTAATAAAAAACCGTAAACAGGCTCCTGACGCTCCGCCAAGGGCTATCATCATGTAAAGTTTAATCATGCTCATAACGTTTTATTGGGCTTTGTGCGTCGCGCTCTTTTAAATAATCGAGCTTTTGTTTAATTTTTTGCTCAAGTCCACGATCACTTGGCTGGTAGTATTGTTTGCCATCCATTTCTGGCGGTAAATACTTTTCGCCAGCAGCAAATGCGCCTTCTTCGTTATGCGCGTAACGATACTCTGCGCCATAGCCTAAGTCTTTCATTAAATTGGTGGGGGCATTACGTAAATGTTCAGGTACGGGGTAACTCGGCTCGTTTTTAGCGTCTTGTTTGGCTTGATTAAACGCCATATAAACCGCATTACTTTTAGGTGCACTAGCCAAGTACAAAGTGGCCTGTGCAATGGCGCGCTCACCTTCGCTTGGGCCAACACGTTGGAATATATCCCATGCGTTCAAAGCCACTTCCATCGCTCGTGGATCGGCGTTGCCGATGTCTTCTGTGGCAATTGCTAATAAGCGCCTTGCAACATAAAGCGGGTCGCCGCCACCGGCTAAAATACGGCAGTACCAATAAAGCGCACCATCGGGCGAACTGCCCCGTACTGATTTATGAAACGCCGAAATTAAATCGTAAAATTCATCGCCGCCTTTATCGTATTTAGCTAAATGCGTAGGGAGTACTTGGCTCAGTACCTGTTCGTCTACGTTGTACTTGCTGTTTTGCTCAGTGGTTAAATCTACTGCTTGCTCGAGTAAATTAAGCACTTTACGAGCATCGCCACCGCTTGCTTGGCACAGCGCTTGTTTGGCGTTATCTGCAATCACGATTTGCTTTTGGCTTAATTGCTCATCTTGTTTAAGTGCACGCTCTATTACTGTGTATAAATCGCTTTCCTGCAAGGATTTTAAGACATACACCCTTGCGCGAGATAAAATCGCATTATTAAGCGCAAACGAGGGGTTTTCGGTGGTGGCGCCTACAAATATAAAAGTGCCATCTTCAATATGCGGTAAAAACGCGTCTTGCTGAGATTTATTAAAGCGGTGTACCTCGTCAACAAACATCAAAGTGCGCTGACCACGGCTTTGTAAGTTATCGCGCGCTTGGGTTACGCTGTCGCGTATATCTTTTACGCCCGCCGTTACTGCCGACATTTGAATTAGTTCAGCGTCGGCATGGTTGGCAATAATTTGCGCCAGCGTAGTTTTACCTACCCCCGGCGGCCCCCATAAAATTAAACTATGGCAGCGCCCTGCCACTATAGCTTGATGAAGAGGTTTATCAGCGCTGAGTAAATGTTGCTGCCCAATATAATCGTTAAGCGATAAAGGGCGCATACGCGCAGCGAGTGGGCGCACATCGGGCCCAAAGTTAAATCCTAAATTACTCACCGTTACTCTGATCGTCTATTTCTACACCCGCTGGCGGGGTAAATTCAAAAGTTGTTTTGTCAAGCTCAGTATTAACCTGTGCATTGCTAAATGTAAACGCAGACAGCTGGCCTGAGTTATCTTTAACTACCAATTTTGCAAGCCCTTGCTCGTTATCAGCAAAGCTAATATCAAGCTGCTCTACTTGGCTTTCAACCCCTTTATTAGGCGTAATACTAAAGCCTAAATCGGTAGCGAGCACGCTGTATTTTTCCCATTGCGCAGGGTCTTTAGAGGTGAGCAATATAAACGGCGTTGAGTCAATTAAACCGCTGGTTTTCATAATGGTTACTTGCTCAGCAAAGCTATCAAAGTAATAGGTTTTATCACCATTTGAAACAAATAAGGTGTCGTCTGGGTTAGTTTGCTGCCAGCGGATCATCATAGGCTGCTGCAATGCCAGTGTTCCTTCGCCTTGCATTACTGCTTGGCCTTCACCGTCGGTTACGTTTTGTTTAAATTGCGCTTTAAAGCTTTTTAAGATCGATAACTTATCTTGTAATGCTTGGCTGTCGTCAGCAAAGCTTGGCATCGCCACTAAACTGCCCAATACCAATAATAAACTACTTAATTTTTTCATTAATTTGCTCCATTAGGTACTAATACATCGCGCGCGCCGTTGTGTCCTGGGGCACTCACGATACCTGATGTTTCCATTTGTTCTACTAATCGTGCAGCACGGTTATAGCCTACACGTAATTTACGTTGCACTGATGATACCGATACCTTACCGCTTTCTATTACAAAGGCGACCGCTTCGTCATATAACGGATCTGACTCTTCATCGCCATTCTCGCTGGCTTCCCCTGGTAATAAAATGTCTTCAGTGGCATCGCCATTTAAAATTTCATCAATATAATTGGGTTTAGCACGGGCTTTCCAATCGTTTACCACAGCATGTACTTCATGGTCGTCTACAAACGCGCCATGCACACGCTCAGGTACACTGGTGCCTGGCGGTAAATAGAGCATGTCACCCATGCCTAATAAATTTTCTGCGCCTTGTTGATCAAGTATAGTGCGCGAGTCTATTTTACTTGATACCTGAAACGCCATACGTGTAGGTATATTCGCTTTAATTAAACCGGTTATTACATCCACCGATGGGCGCTGTGTTGCCAAAATTAAATGAATACCAGCAGCACGAGCTTTTTGCGCGATACGAGCAATCAACTCTTCAACTTTTTTGCCCACAATCATCATCATGTCAGCAAATTCGTCAATAACCACCACAATACTCGGTAGTTTATCTAGCTCGTCTGGGCCCTCTTTCATGCCATCAGTGTCTTTAAATAATGGATCCATAATGGGGTAGCCCGCTTCTTTAGCTTCCATTACTTTTTGGTTGTACCCTTTTAAGTTACGTACACCCAAAGCCGACATCAGCTTATAACGACGTTCCATTTCACCTACACACCAACGCAGCGCGTTAGCGGCTTCTTTCATGTCGGTCACCACTTCACACAATAAATGCGGAATACCTTCATATACTGACAGCTCAAGCATTTTCGGGTCAATCATGATCATGCGCACATCTTCAGGCCCCGACTTATACAGTAAGCTTAATATCATCACATTAACGCCCACTGACTTACCTGAACCCGTTGTACCTGCAACTAATAAATGCGGCATTTTTGCTAAATCGGCACACACAGGTTGCCCTGCGATATCTTTACCTAGCACCATGGTTAATGGCGATGGATTTTGCTCAAACTTCGGCGCATTTATAACTTCTGATAAACGCACTATTTCTCGGTACTTATTCGGCAGCTCAATCCCTATATAGGTTTTACCCGGAATAACTTCAACCACACGGACACTTATCGCCGAAAGCGAACGGGCTAAATCTTTTGACAGCCCTGTAATTTTAGACACCTTAATACCCGGTGCTAAATCAAGCTCAAAACGCGTTACAACGGGGCCTGGGTAAACTCCAACCACAGTTGCTTGTACATTAAAATCAAGTAGTTTTGTCTCTACAAGACGCGATACACTGTCGAGCTCTTCTTGTGAAATTGGGTTTTTCGCTTTATCGGGCCTATCAAGTAAATCCAGTGATGGCAATGGCCCTGGTGGTGGCTCTTGCTCTAACAATTGTTCAAACTTTTCTTTGGCGGTAGGTGGCGGTTGAAACCCTTGTTTTGGCTTGTTAATTGGCCTAGCTGGCGATACCACAGTAGTCACTGGTTTTTCAGGTTCAACAACGGGACTTTGATCAAGCGCATTGAGTGCAGCCTCTGTATCCATAGGCTCATCATCTATAGCACTAAAGCTAATTTCTTGATCGAGTATTTGGTCAAGCTCCTCAAACGGCATAAATTCGTCGTCTTGCGGTGCATTTACTTTACTTGTGGGTTTATCGAGTGCTTTTGGCTTGTTTACTTTTTTGTCGCTACCCTCAGGTTCTTGTTGGCGCGTATCGTCTTCAAAATAGGCATCTGGCTGATCGTTTTGCTCTTTACCTGCCATACGTTCACGTTGCATCCAACCGCGCACATAATTCAATAAAAATAAATAGCACTTAACAACTAAGTCTCCCAAGTAATCAACAAATTGAACCCACGACACCCCTGTTAGCAGGGTTAATCCTGCAAAAAAGAAGCACAACAATAAAATAGAGGTACCGGTAAAATTAAATGCCGGCATCATGGCCGATGCAACCACATCACCCACTACCCCACCAGAGGAAAAGTTATAAATATCATCAAAATTAATGCTACTGATAGCAGTGGCAGAGGTAATAAATAACGCAAAACCAATAACACGCAATCCAAGTGTGGTGTAATCGAGTTGCAAAATACGATGTGGCTGTTTAAATACCAGATAGCCAAGCAGCTGAATGGCCACAGGAACAAAATAAGCAAGCCAGCCAAAAGTGAGCAGCAGTAAATCGGCTATCCATGCACCTGCTGTGCCTGTAATATTTTTTACATTGGTAAACTCACCCGTTTGCGACCAAGCAGGATCGGCAGGATGAAAACTAATTAAAGCACATAAAATAAATACCGCCGCAAAGGTACTGACAATCAGCCCTGTTTCTAATAGTCTTTGTACACCGTTTAGGCGCATAATTAGCTATCCCTCATTATTATTTTTTACACTTCTACTTACACGCATATAAAGCAATGAAATACCTTAGCAGGAAATGTATTTTGATGCACTTTATCTTAACCATGATGGCCTGATTATGAACACGTTTTTATTATTTAATCATGCTTTTACTTAAGCAAAGCAAAATTGGCTGCAACAATAAAAGTATATTTACTGCTGTTACTCTATCATTAAGCAACAAAAGGACGGATCACCACACCCTCTTCACCTTTTACTTCTTCCATGACTACATAGGTGCGGCTTTCACTCACATTGGGCAATTTTAATAGTATATCGCCGAGCACGCCTCGGTATTCTGACATGTCGTTAACCCGGGTTTTTAATAAAAAGTCGAAATTACCCGAAACCAAATGACATTCTATAATCTCTTCATGCTTTCTCACAGCAGCACTAAATTCTTCAAATACGTCAGGTGATGTTTTGGTAATGGTTACTTCCACATACACAGAAAGCCCTTGGCCAAGCTTGGCGGGATCAACCACTGCTTTATAGCCTAAAATATACCCTTCTCGTTCAAGCTTTTTCACTCGCTCTAGACAGGGCGTGGCGCTTAGGCCAACTCGTCGGGCCAGTTCAACATTTGACAAGCGGCCATCGAGTTGTAATTCGACTAAAATCTTGCGATCAATACGGTCTAATAAGTTATGCATAGCTTTTTAGTTTTTTATTCTAATAAAATTGATTTAACAGATATTAACACTACAAAGACATTAAAAAAAGGTGAGACACACTACCCTAGCATGAATATAATAGTGAAAAATTTTTATCCCGTTCTAACAAGGCAAAATTATGATTATTGGTGTACCTAAAGAAATTAAAAACCATGAGTACCGTGTAGGTATGGTTCCTGCGAGTGTTCGCGAACTTGTAAATCACGGCCACCAAGTGATTGTTGAAACGAATGCTGGTATGGGCATTGGTTTTACAAATGATGATTATGTTCAAGCAGGCGCTGAAATTTTAGAAACAGCTGCTGACGTTTTTGCAAAAGCAGAAATGATCATCAAGGTAAAAGAGCCACAAGCTGTTGAACGTGCAATGTTACGTGAAGACCAAATTCTTTTCACTTACCTTCACCTTGCACCGGATCTTCCACAAACTGAAGACCTTGTTAAAAGTAAAGCAATCTGTATTGCTTATGAAACAGTGACTGATGCACGCGGCGGTTTACCACTATTGGCACCAATGAGTGAAGTAGCGGGTCGTATGTCTATTCAAGCAGGTGCACAAGCGCTAGAAAAAGCAAACCACGGTCGTGGTATGTTACTAGGTGGTGTACCAGGTGTTGAGCCAGCTAAAGTTGTTGTTATTGGTGGCGGCATGGTTGGTCGTAGCGCTGCACAAATGGCGGTTGGCTTAGGTGCTGAGGTTGTTGTACTTGACCGTAACATCGACGTACTACGTGCACTAGACGCACAGTTTGGTAACAAAGTTAAAGCTATTTACTCAACAGCTGACGCGCTTGAAAAGCACGTACTAGAAGCTGACCTAGTAATTGGTGGCGTGCTTATCCCAGGTGCTGCTGCACCTAAACTAGTGACTGCTGAACACATCAAAGCAATGAAGCCTGGTGCTGCAATTGTTGATGTTGCGATTGACCAAGGTGGTTGTATTGCAACCTCTAAAGCAACTACGCACGCTGATCCTACTTTCATCGTTGATGAAGTTGTTCACTACTGTGTTGCTAACATGCCAGGTGCTGTACCACGTACATCTACGTTTGCACTTAACAATGCAACATTACCGTTCATCATTAACCTTGCAAACAAAGGTTACAAAAAAGCACTACTAGATGACGCTCATTTCTTAAAAGGCTTAAACGTAATTAAAGGCCAAGTAACTTACAAAGAAGTAGCTGAAGCATTCAACATGGAATATGTTGACCCACGCACTGCAGTAGAAAACGCTTAACTATTATTGTTACCGCTTATACCTAAGTCATTATTTAGGTATAAGCATTAAAAAAGCAGCTAACTAGCTGCTTTTTTTGTATCTAAATTTTAGATTTATACACTGGGGTTATATAAACCGTTTGATAATAAAATCGACTTTTACGCGCTTAGCTTGACCAAGCAGTTTTTTCACCGGCTGCGGGTAATCGTCCATGGTTTCTAAATCATCTGGGCCGGTTAAACGACGGCAATGCTTTAAAATTTCTTGGCGTTCATTATCAATATCGCGCATGATAGATTGTTCAGGGTCTTCTATCAGGATGCCATTTTCGATATCCAGCCCCCACGCGCGCGGATTTAGGTTATGCCCGCTAAGTAAATGCACTTTACGGTCACAGCAAATCCCTTTTAGATGAAACGAATTACTCTCGTGTTTCCACAGGTATACGTTTAGGTTGCCATTATCTATGTGGCGTTTTTGCGATTTTACAAACTTGTGCAAAATTGTTTCGTACAAATACGGTAATGCGCCTATTTTACTAAATGGCTCGCTAGGTGGCAGGTAAAAATCGTTAGCGGTTTTATCACCCACCACAATAGTGACGTTTTTACCTTGCTTTAATAAGCGACGTAAAGAGCGCATTAATGGCGCTGGGAAATTAAAATACGGCGTGTACAACACCAACTCTTGCTCGGTGGTATCAAACAGCGCTTTAATTAAGCGATTAAGCTCGTTATTACGACGCCCTAAGCCTAAAAATAAACGAATACCCAATGCATGTGAATTAAACTCTTGCGCATTTTTGTAGCTTGCCGATTTAAGCTCACGCATAAGTTGCTTTTGTTCAAGCTTAAAGTCAGCCATACGTTTAAGCGGTCGTTGATCGAGGCGTGGCACAGCTGCAGAGCTAAGCAAAGTCGATTCTATAAAATCAACTATCGAGTCACATAATTCGCTTTGCGATACTAAAAAGTAGCGATCGAGCCGGTATCGGTCGCTATATTGCAAATACACATTATTTAAACTGGCACCACTGTAGAGCAGTGTGTCGTCAATAACAAAGCCTTTTAAATGCAACACCCCAAACAGTTCTTTTGCCTTTACGGGGACACCATACACTTGAACGTTTGAATTAAATTTTTCTAAATCGTCGCAATATAAGCTTGCATTGCCCTCTGACTTTTGTGCACCAATTAAACCGCGTTGCGCACGGTGAAAGTCCACCAATACTTTTATCTCAAGCGCAGGGTTAGCTAACGATGCACTGTGTAGTGCGGCTAAAATCTCACGACCCGCTTCATCATCTTGTAAATAAAGTGTGGTGATATAAATTCGTTTTTTTGCGTTGGCAATTAAATCTAACAATTGCGTACGGTATTCTTGCGCATTGGTTAAGACGTTAACGTCTTTTGAAGTCAACCCAAATGCGGGTTTCTCTTGCCAAAATAACATAGTTGCCTATTCACTTAGGTCACATAATTAAGCAGTGACAAATCAAAATTAATTAAAAGATAACAAAAAAAATCAGACTGGTCATGAATAAACGTCGTTTTATTATCTAACAGTCTATTTATTAGGCGGGTGTTGCTTTTAGTACACATTAATGAACAGCTTAGTAATTTGCAAAAAAAAATAATCTCATCTTTTATTTACTTCTTACTTGTTTTTCTTAGAATCGGGCGCATTAAAATCGTATTAAACGTTTAGGAAAAGATCATGACTGAAGCAAAACACTGTAAGTTACTTATTTTAGGCTCAGGCCCTGCAGGCTACACAGCCGCAGTTTACGCCGCTCGCGCCAATTTAAACCCTGTTTTAATTACAGGTATTCAACAAGGTGGCCAGCTAACAACCACTACTGAAGTTGAAAACTGGCCAGGTGATGCGCACGGCTTAACGGGCCCCGCATTAATGGATCGTATGAAAGAGCACGCTGAACGCTTTGAAACTGAGATAGTGTTCGACCACATCAATAAAGTTGACGTATCTAAGCGCCCTTTCACACTAACCGGTGACCAAGGTACTTATACGTGTGATGCATTAATTATTGCAACGGGTGCGTCAGCTAAATATTTAGGCCTAGAATCTGAGACTAATTTCCAAGGTCGTGGTGTATCTGCGTGTGCAACCTGTGACGGCTTTTTCTATAAAGGCCAAAAGGTAGCGGTTGTTGGTGGTGGTAACACGGCGGTTGAAGAAGCGTTATACCTGTCTAACATTGCTGATGAAGTTCATGTTATTCACCGTCGTGACAGTTTCCGTAGTGAAAAAATTCTGGCTGACCGCCTTGCTGAAAAAGCGGCAAACGGTAACGTTGTAATGCACTACAACCGTACATTAGATGAAGTTCTAGGCGACCAAATGGGTGTAACTGGCGTTCGCATTAAAGATGTAGCATCAGATGCTACTGAAGAGCTTGATTTAGCGGGTGTGTTTATTGCCATTGGCCACAAGCCAAACACCGATATGTTTGAAGGTCAGCTAGAAATGAAAGACGGCTACTTAGTGGTTGAATCTGGTCTTAACGGTAATGCAACACAAACTAGTGTGCCAGGCGTATTTGCTGCCGGTGATGTGTCTGATCATATTTACCGTCAAGCAATCACTTCTGCGGGTACTGGCTGTATGGCTGCACTTGATGCAGAACGCTTTTTAGATAATCTGTAATTTAGAATCTAAATTAGAAAAGGGCTGAATTTTCAGCCCTTTTTTGTGCCCAAACATAACTGTACTCACACCAAAATTCATTGTACTTATAATTGAAATTAGTTTTATTTATACAATTAATGGCTTAGGTGCGATAGGATCTAAGGGTGAGCAACGAATACCGTCAAATTATATAAGTAAAACTAGCTATAATTATCGTCAGGAATAAAAGCTTTATTCATTTAGGCATTACTAGAGACTGTAAAATCAGTTAAAATGCTTAACTTCATATCAAGTAAATTACCGAGAGTTTTCTATGAGTTTGTATACAAAATATATGGAAGAAATCCAAACCCGTAAAACGGAGCTTGGATTAAGCCCACAACCAATCGATAGCGCTGAACTGGTATCAGAAATAATTAATCAAATTAAAGATACTAATAACGAGCACCGTAAAGATTCACTGCATTTCTTTATTTATAATACTTTACCTGGAACAACCAGTGCTGCGGGCGTTAAAGCACAGTTTCTAAAAGAAATCATTTTAGGTGAAGAGCACGTTGCAGAGATCACTCCAGAATTTGCATTTGAACTGCTTTCACACATGAAAGGCGGCCCGTCAATTGAAATGCTAATTGATTTAGCATTTGGTGATGACGCAGCAATCGCAGCACAAGCCGCTGAAGTACTTAAAACTCAGGTATTCTTATACGATGCTGATATGGAGCGCATAAAAGCGGCCTACGAAGCAGGTAACGCAATTGCTAAAGAATTACTAGAGAGTTTCTCAAAAGCTGAATTCTTCACAAAACTACCTGACATCGAAGAAAAAATCGAAGTAGTAACTTACATTGCTGGTGAAGGCGACATCTCAACTGATTTACTGTCTCCAGGTAACCAAGCACACTCACGTGCTGACCGTGAATTACACGGTAAGTGTATGATCACTGAAGAGGCACAACAAGAAATCGTTGAACTTCAAAAGAAACACCCTAATGCTAAAGTAATGCTTATTGCTGAAAAAGGCACAATGGGCGTTGGTTCATCTCGTATGTCTGGTGTAAATAACGTTGCACTTTGGGCGGGTAAACAAGCAAGTCCATACGTTCCTTTCATCAACATTGCACCTGTTGTTGCAGGTACTAATGGTATCGCACCAATCTTCTTGACGACGGTTGATGTAACCGGCGGTATTGGTCTTGATCTTAAAAACTGGGTTAAGAAAGTAGATGCAGACGGCAATACTGTAACTGATGAAAATGGCGATGCAGTGCTTGAAGAAGCTTATTCAGTTGCCACAGGTACTGTATTAACAATCAATACAAAAGAGAAAAAGCTTTATAACGGTGATAAAGAACTTGTTGATATTTCATCAGCGTTCACACCGCAAAAAGTTGAATTTATGAGAGCCGGTGGTTCTTACGCTGTAGTATTTGGTAAGAAACTACAAACGTTTGCTGCTGAAACGCTCGGCATTGAAACTCCACTTGTGTATGCACCTTCAAAAGAAATTTCACACGAAGGCCAAGGCTTAACAGCGGTTGAAAAAATCTTTAACCGTAATGCAGTAGGTGTACTATCAGATACGCCACTTCATGCAGGCTCAAATGTTCGCGTTAAAGTGAACATCGTTGGTTCGCAAGATACAACCGGTCCAATGACAGCACAAGAACTAGAAGCGATGGCGGCTTCAACGATTTCACCACTTGTTGATGGTGCTTATCAGTCTGGTTGTCACACTGCATCAGTATGGGATAGCAAAGCACAAGCAAATATTCCAAAACTAATGGCGTTCATGAATAAGTTTGGTTTGATCACTGCACGTGACCCGAAAGGCGTTTACCATGCAATGACTGACGTTATTCACAAAGTATTGAACGACATTACAATTGATGATCGCGCTATCATCATTGGTGGTGACTCGCATACACGTATGTCTAAAGGCGTTGCCTTTGGTGCCGATTCAGGTACTGTTGCTGTTGCACTTGCAACGGGTGAATCAGCGATGCCAATTCCTGATTCAGTTAAAGTGACGTTTAAAGGCAAAATGGCTAAGCACATGGATTTCCGCGACGTTGTCCATGCAACGCAAGCGCAAATGCTTAAGCAATTTGGCGGCGAAAACGTATTCCAAGGTCGTATCATTGAAGTGCATATTGGTACCCTTATGGCTGACCAAGCGTTTACTTTCACTGACTGGACTGCAGAAATGAAAGCGAAAGCGTCAATCTGTATTTCAAATGATGAAACGCTAATTAAGTCAATTGAACTTGCTAAATCACGTATCCAAATCATGATCAACAAAGGTATGGATAACGAAGCGCAAACGCTACAAGGTCTAATCGACTTAGCTGACAAGCGTATTGCAGGTATTCAATCTGGTGAAGAGCCAGCACTTTCTCCAGACGACAACGCTAAATACTACGCAGAAGTTGTGGTTGATTTAGACCAAATCGTTGAACCAATGATCGCCGATCCAGACGTAAATAACGACGATGTTTCTAAGCGTTATACTCACGATGTGATCCGCCCTGTTTCTTTTTACAACGACAAACCTGTTGATTTAGGTTTCGTTGGTTCGTGTATGGTTCACAAAGGCGATATGAAAATTATTGCTCACATGCTGCGTAACCTAGAAAAGAAAAACGGTTCTATCTCATTCAAAGCACCATTAGTTGTTGCGCCACCAACATACAACATTGTTGATGAGCTTAAAGCGGAAGGCGACTGGGATATTCTTGCTAAATACGCGGGTTTTGAATTTGACGATGAAAAACCAAAAACAGCGGCACGTACTAAGTATGAAAATATCTTATACCTAGAACGCCCTGGTTGTAACCTATGTATGGGTAACCAAGAAAAAGCAGAACCTGGTGATACTGTTATCGCAACATCAACTCGTCTGTTCCAAGGCCGTGTAGTAGCCGATACATCTGAGAAAAAAGGTGAGTCACTACTAGGTTCTACGCCGGTTGTAGTACTTTCTACAGTACTTGGTCGTTTCCCGACTATCGAAGAGTATAAGTCTGCGGTTGAAGGCATTGACCTTACATCGTTTGTACCTGTTGAAGAAGCGATGACAACTAAGTTTAACGCTGGACAAGCAGTACCTGTAAAAGTGGTTAGCTAATCCGATTAGTTAATGGTTCAATTAAGCGCGTTTTAAACGCGCTTTTTTTTGCCTAACAAAAATAGCGCTTAGAAAGTAAATCCTATGTAGTGACACAATAATTTGTGGTTTGTGATTTTAAAGCAACAGGTTACACTTTATCTTGACCATGCAGTTATTCAATCGGTGTTATGACTAAACAACTCTATCAACTCGCTCAAAGCCACTTTGCTTTTCCTGATCCCAACCATGCATTAGATGATCCCGATGGTTTACTTGCCATTGGTGGATGCTTATCGGTAGCGCGATTAAAAAATGCCTACAGCCAAGGTATTTTTCCGTGGTTTAGTGAGCACGAGCCAATTATGTGGTGGTCACCTAGTGAACGCGGTATTGTTGAGCTCAATGACTTTCATGTTAGTAAAAGCCTACGTAAGCATTTAAAAAAGCACCCGGTCACCGTAACCATAAACCATGCCTTTGAAGAAGTGATAGAAGCATGTCGCGATCAACGTATTGATACCGATGGCACCTGGATCACTCCGCATATGCAACAGGCGTACATTAATGCCCATCACAATGGCCTAGCTCATAGTTTAGAGGTTTGGTGCGAGGGAGAGCTTGCAGGTGGCTTATATGGCATCATGCAAACCGGTGTTTTTTGTGGTGAATCAATGTTTCATCATCAAACAAATTGCTCCAAACTGGCTATGTGGGCGCTGGTTAATTGGCTTAAACGCCATAATGCGCATTTTATTGATTGCCAATTAGAAAATCCTTATTTAATGTCGTTAGGTGCTAGCGTTATTCCACGTGAAGAATTTTTAACTAAACTTAATAAAGCACAATGTTACACCCCACCTGACAGCATGTGGCAACCACAGGAGCTATTAGCGATTTATGAATGAACAACTTCCCGCTCGTATTGGCCTAAGCCAACCATTTGAATGCAGTTATTTGCCTAACCGCCAAGAGCAACTGTTGGTCATACTCGATCCAAGTTGTTACAGCAGCAATAAGTTTGAGTCATTATTAGGATTGGGCTTTCGTCGCAGTGGTAACCAAATTTACCGTCCGCACTGCCCTATTTGCAGCGCGTGTAGTTCTGTGCGCGTTTTAGCAAACGAGTTTATGCCGACAAAATCGCAAAAACGTAAACTTAACAAAGCAAAAAACCGCTTTGAGGTAAAATATTCTCAAGTTGAACGCGAACAATACTACCCACTTTACAATAAATACATTAGTTTACGTCATCAAGACGGTTCTATGTACCCACCTGATAAATCACAATTTCAAAGTTTTTTGTTTTGTAGTTGGTTAACCATTACTTTTATTGAACTTTGGGATCAAGATAACTTAGTGGCTGTTGCTGTAACTGATTGTATGGACAACGCTATTTCGGCAATTTATACATTTTTTGACCCTGACTATGAACACTTTAGTTTAGGCACTGTAATGATATTACAGCAACTTAAATTTGCTAAACTACAACAAAAACAATTTGTTTATTTAGGCTACCAAATAGATGAATGCGACAAAATGAACTATAAAACGCAGTTTTTACCTGCTCAAAAACAGTGCAATGACCAGTGGCTGGCTATTTAATTTACAAAAATAGCCCCTGCGCCTTTACTTATTGGCGTATTTTGGGCAAAATCTGCAGCGTTTAACTATTAAAGAGGTGTTACGCTAAACATGGCGAAAGAAGACGTAATCGAAATGCAAGGGACAGTCCTTGATACTTTACCAAATACAATGTTCCGAGTTGAGCTAGAAAATGGTCACGTAGTTGTGGCTCATATTTCAGGTAAAATGCGCAAAAACTATATCCGTATTTTAACCGGCGATAAAGTAACGGTAGAAATGACTCCTTACGATTTATCGAAAGGTCGTATCGTATTCCGTGCTCGCTAAGTAAGTGCGTAAACGAGATTTAGTTTTTGGCTAGTGCAAACTAGCTTTAAGCGTTTATTAAATGTAATTAATGGATAATCGCCAGTAATTACATTTAATAAACAAAAAACCCAGCCTTTGCTGGGTTTTTTGTTGTCTATTTCTTTGGCAAATAAAAAAGCCTGCGCGAAGCAGGCTTTTGTATATCGACCATTAGGCAGGGGTTAAATCACTTTCGTAATCAAAACGCAGCTTTTTATCTTTAACCGATACTTTTACCGTACCGCCAGAAATTAGCTCGCCAAACAGTATTTCGTTAGCCAATTGCTTTTTAAGGTCTTCCTGAATAACACGTGCCATAGGACGTGCGCCCATTGCTTTGTCATAGCCTTTGTCAGCCAACCATTCACGTGCTTTAGACGTCAGCTCAAGATTAACTGATTTCTTGTCTAGTTGCGCTTGAAGCTCCACAACAAACTTATCAACCACTTGTAAAATAACGTCTTTATCGAGATGATTAAACCAAATAATGTTATCTAAGCGGTTTCTAAATTCTGGTGAAAATACTTTGTTAATTTCACCCATTGCATCGTGTGTATGGTCTTGCTCACTAAATCCAATCGACTTACGTGTGGTTTCTTGTACGCCCGCATTGGTTGTCATTACCACAACGACGTTTCTAAAGTCGGCTTTACGGCCATTATTATCAGTTAGCGTACCGTGATCCATAACTTGTAATAAAATGTTGTAGATATCTGGATGGGCTTTTTCAATTTCATCCAACAATACTACCGCATGTGGGTTTTTGATCACAGCTTCTGTTAGTAAGCCGCCTTGTTCAAAACCAACATAACCAGGAGGCGCACCAATTAAACGGCTCACCGCATGGCGCTCAACATATTCAGACATATCAAAACGAATAAACTCAACGCCCATACACTTAGCTAGCTGCTTAGTGACCTCTGTTTTACCTACCCCTGTTGGGCCTGCAAATAAGAACGACCCTACCGGTTTGTTCTCGTTCGCTAAGCCAGAGCGCGATAAACGAATGGCAGAGGTTAATGCATCAATAGACTGATCTTGTCCAAACACCAACATTTTTAAGTTACGGTCTAAGTTTTTCAGCGTTTCTTTGTCAGAAGACGACACATTTTGCGGCGGAATACGCGCCATTTTTGACACTATCATTTCGATATCAGAAACATTAATGGTTTTCTTGCGCTTAGATGTAGGTAGTAAACGTTGGCTTGCACCTGCTTCATCTATGACATCAATCGCCTTATCCGGCAAATGGCGTTCGTTAATGTACTTAGCGCTTAGCTCAGCAGCTGCCTTTAACGCTTTTTGCGTATAACGAATACCATGATGTGCCTCATAACGCTCTTTTAGGCCGTTAAGAATTTTAGTGGTGTCTTCCACGCTAGGTTCAAGCACATCAATTTTTTGAAAACGACGTACCAAAGCGCGATCTTTTTCAAAAATGTTTTTATATTCGCCATAGGTGGTAGAACCCATACAACGTAATTGCCCACTTGAAAGCAGTGGTTTAATTAAGTTTGAGGCATCCATCACCCCACCCGATGCAGCACCTGCACCGATAATGGTATGAATTTCATCTATAAATAAAATAGAGCCCGGTTTAGCTTGTAACTCTTTTAATAAGCTTTTAAAGCGTTTTTCAAAATCGCCTCGGTATTTAGTACCGGCAAGCAAAGCGCCCATATCTAATGAATAAACAACCGCATCAGCAATAACTTCAGGCACTTGTTCGTTAACAATACGATACGCTAACCCTTCTGCAATGGCGGTTTTACCTACGCCGGCTTCACCAACCAGTAGTGGGTTGTTCTTTTTGCGCCGACACAGCACTTGTACTGTGCGCTCTACTTCGCTGTCGCGACCAACAAGTGGGTCAATATTGCCCTCTTTGGCTTGAATGTTAAGGTTGGTGGTAAAACTATCAAGTTTGCTCGCTTCTTCACTAGAGACTTCTTGTACCTCTTCGTGAATATCGTCAGCGTCATCTCCAAGCTCATCATCACTTTTAGCGATACCATGAGAAATAAAGTTAACAATATCAAGGCGAGAAATATCGTTCTTTTTAAGTAAATACACTGCTTGGCTTTCTTGTTCAGAAAAAATAGCCACCAGCACATTCACGCCAGTTACTTCATTTTTACCCGAAGATTGCACGTGGAATACCGCACGCTGTAACACACGCTGAAAACCAAGTGTCGGCTGGGTTTCGCGATCTTCTTCCAAATCAGGAATAACCGGCGTGGTTTCATCAATAAATTCAAGTAACTCTGTTTTTAGTCCAGAAACGTCAACACCACACGCGTTGAGCGCTTCACCCGCTGATGGATTGTCGAGTAGAGCTAATAAGAGATGCTCTACAGTCATAAACTCATGACGACGTGTACGCGCTTCACGAAACGCAGTGTTCAAAGTTAGTTCTAAGTCTTTATTTAGCATTGGCAACCCCTTACAGAGATAATAATTTTATACCGCACATCAAAGGCAAAAGTTCACCTTTGTGGTATTTATTCCTGCTCACAACTACATAGCAGTGGATGCTCGTTATCCCTTGAGTAGCGGTTAACTTGCTCAGCCTTGGTATGCGCTACGTCGGCGCTATAAACACCGCATATGCCCTTACCTTGCTGATGTACTTGCAGCATCACATCAGTTGCTCTATCGCTATCCATATTAAAAAACGTCATCAAGACTTCTATTACAAAGTCCATCGGCGTGTAGTCATCGTTGTTTAACACAACTTTGTATTTTCGCGGTGGCTGCAACTTTTGCTTTTCACTATCGCGAACGGTGTCTATAACACCAGAATCTTTCATACCACTCATAATTAAATATAGTCTTGTCTTTATAACTCAAGCAAACTTGAATAAAAAATAAATAAAATGTTAAAAAAATAACACTAAACACTTGACTGAGTGATTAAATAAACTACAGTCAAATAGTGATTGGCTACACCTTAGTCAGTCTAGCAAACAATACAGTTTAGGATAACTAAATTAGTCAACTTATAGAAGGATGTAGAAGTATGGCTTGTGGTAAAGTCAAATGGTTCAACAACGCCAAAGGTTTTGGTTTCATCGTAGAAGACGGTTGCGAGAACGACATTTTTGCTCATTACTCCACTATTGTAATGGACGGATACAAGACACTTAAAGCTGGTCAAGATGTTACCTTCGAATTACAACAAGGCCCAAAAGGTCTACACGCTACTAATATTGCCCCCAACGGTGATATTTTAGAGTGATTGTAAATATGAGACTAAAGCGAGCGACCTATTTAGATCCTCGCTTAATTCCCCAAAAACGCCCTATCACCTACGTTTAAATTGCCTCATTGTTTGTAAATTCAACCCTACTCCTTGATTTTATTTTATCTACCCCAATAATTTCACTATTAGATGTTTAACTGCTGGCGTTTAGCGCGTAATCCTAGCCCTTTTTAGCCAAGCTTGTTACACTCTTTATCCTGTAAAACGTAATTACTTTAGCCTAATGGCTAGTTTGTATTTACATAAATTTTAGTTATAAAAGACACTAGTCCGTCAGGTGTGATTATTCTTACCTTGTTTAGGTTATACGAGTACCAACACCTAACAGACTACTCATTGCATACATTAATACTTTATTTATAAGGTATTAGGCGATGATTTCTTTGCATTGTTGAATTTGGCCAATGCGGCCTACTATCTAGGAATGATGATGACATCAAAAATTATCTATACAAAAACGGACGAAGCTCCGGCATTAGCAACGTATTCGTTGTTACCAATTATCCAAGCGTACACAAATGCGGCAGGTGTTGAGGTTGAAACACGCGATATCTCACTCGCTGGTCGTGTTATTGCGAGCTTCCCGGATTACCTAACAGAAGAACAACGCATTGGTGATGCACTTGCAGAACTTGGCGAAATGGCAAAAACACCAGAAGCTAACATCATTAAATTACCGAATATCAGTGCCTCAGTTCCACAACTTCGCGCTGTAATTAAAGAGCTTCAAGAAAAAGGTTATGCACTTCCAGAATATCCTGTTGAGCCTAAAAACGATGAAGAAAAAGCGATTCAAGCCGCTTACGACAAAATTAAAGGTAGCGCAGTAAACCCAGTTCTTCGTGAGGGTAACTCTGACCGTCGCGCACCAAGTTCAGTAAAAGAGTATGCACGTAATAACCCACATTCAATGGGGGCATGGAGCAAAGATTCACAGTCGTATGTTGCAAGCATGGAAGAAGGTGACTTCTTTGGTTCAGAGCAATCACTAACTGTTGAGCAAGCGACGGATGTTCGTATCGAGCACGTAGCTGCAAACGGCGATATCACTGTACTTAAACAAAGCACTCCGCTACTTGCTGGTGAAGTTATTGATGCATCACGTATTAGCGCTGCAAAATTACAAGCATTTCTAGAAGCTGAAATTAACGCTGCTAAAGAAAAAGGCGTATTATTTTCGCTTCATATGAAAGCGACTATGATGAAAGTATCTGATCCAATCATCTTTGGTCACGCTGTAAAAGTATTCTACAAAGATGTATTTGCAAAACACGGTGCACTTTTTGAAGAGCTAGGTGTTGATGTAAACAACGGTTTAGGCGATGTATACGCTAAAATTCAAACTTTAGATGATGCAAAACGCGCTGAAATTGAAGCAGACATTGACGCCGTTTACGCTGACCGCCCTGCAATTGCAATGGTTGATTCTCATCGCGGTATTACAAACTTACACGTACCAAGTGATGTGATCATCGATGCTTCTATGCCTGCTGCAATTCGTTCAAGCGGTCAAATGTGGAATAAAGACGATAAATTACAAGACACAAGCTTTGTCATTCCAGATCGTTGTTACTCAGGCGTTTACCAAGCAACCATTGATTTTTGTAAAGAGCACGGTGCATTTGATCCTACGACTATGGGTAGCGTACCAAACGTTGGCCTTATGGCTCAAAAAGCAGAAGAGTACGGCTCACACGATAAAACATTTGAAGCAAAAGCTGACGGCACGATTCGTGTTGTAGACACAAAGGGTAATACCTTACTTGAGCACAGTGTTGAGCAAGGCGATATCTGGCGCATGTGTCAGGTTAAAGATGCACCTATTCAAGATTGGGTTAAACTGGCAGTAAACCGTGCCCGCGCAACAGGTAATCCGGCTATTTTCTGGTTAGATGCAGAGCGTGCACACGATGCTGAGCTAATCAAAAAAGTAAACAAGTACTTACCAGATCACGATACAGCTGGCCTAGATATTCAAATTTTATCGCCAATGGATGCAACCTTGCTATCACTTGCACGTATCAAAGAAGGGAAAGACACAATATCTGTTACCGGTAACGTATTGCGTGATTACCTAACAGATTTATTCCCAATTTTAGAATTGGGTACTAGTGCTAAAATGCTTTCAATTGTGCCGTTAATGAATGGCGGCGGTTTATTTGAAACAGGCGCTGGTGGCTCTGCTCCTAAGCACGTTCAACAATTCGAAAAAGAAAACCACTTACGTTGGGATTCTTTAGGTGAATTTTTAGCACTTGCTGCATCGCTTGAGCACTTAAGTACCACAACAGGCAACAAAAAAGCGCAAGTACTTGCTGATACGCTTGATAAAGCTACCGGCACATTCTTAGCAGAAAACAAGTCGCCTTCACGTAAAGTAAAAGAGATTGATAACCGTGGTTCTCATTTCTTCTTATCTTTATTCTGGGCACAAGAGCTTGCCAAGCAAAATGATGACAGCGAGCTTAAAGCGCAATTTACACAAATTGCTAGCGACCTTGAAACTAACAAAGAGCAAATCGTTAGCGAGCTAAACGATGCACAAGGTCCTGCAATGAACATTGGCGGATACTTCCAGCCAAATGACGATGCAGCTTTTAAAGCAATGCGCCCAAGCGCAACATTTAACGAGATTTTATCTAAACTGGTATAAATCAATTAAATGAATTAAAAGGCGCTCCAAAGAGCGTCTTTTTTGTGCCTAATACCAATTCGCTTATTTAAGTGGTTTACTTTGCGAATTGGTATAAGTAAAAGGTAATCGTAAAAAAGGCCGCTAATGCGTAATGCCAGTCAGTTAAGCTGACTGGTATTTTTTCTCTTGTTAGATGGGTATTTAGATGGCTTGGGTTTGACCCACCGTTTATAGCACCTATCTTCGCGCCGCCTTGGCAATTTAAAGTAACCTAACTGCTCTATTAATAGCGCGTAGTGCTTTGGAATATTCCCCGCTGATGTCAGTGGTATCGTTGCAAAATATTGGGTGACTGCCATTGAGCAACTCGCAAAACTAAGTTGATTTGGTATTACACTATCAAGCTTACTCGCAGCTTCTGTCATCGCTTGTCTTATGAGGTTATATGCGAGTAATATCCCCCACAATTCTTGCTCTATCATATCGGGCCGCTTGCTTCTCAAGGTATATTTACTGTTCAATAGTGTTTGTTTCATTTCTCTAAAGCCCAGCTCTATTTCCCAGCGATAACAATATAATTCAACCATTTCCTCATTTGGAAAGCGCATTGGGTCAATCATAGACGTCAAAATGCGATAGGTTTTTCCTCTAATTGTTTTTGTAACTAAGCGAGCCTCAACATGAGTAGGTAAGTCACTGAATTTCTTTCTAGATTGCGGGGTAGACGTCAGTCGTATCTGTAAGTCATTAGGGCTTATTTTCTTTATCACTTCAAATTGAAGGTCTTTGCGGGCGGGTATCATCCAGTGCCTTTGTTTTCCTGCTTGTTGCCAGCGACTCAGTAGCCCAAGGGAATAATACCCTTTATCAAATATCGTTAACGAGTTATCTGGCGTTTGCTCAATGAGCTGCTCAGCTAATCGCATTTCACTCGTTCTATAATCAGAAAATGCACTGTTGATGAGTTGGTGGCTGGTGACTTCCATATGGCAGACCATACGTATTTTAGGAAAGATATTTTCACTGTGCCCATTGCTTTGGGCTTTAAATGTTTCATGATTTTCAGGTGTGTCTGTTGTCCGCCAAACAACACCATCGACAGCGAGTAAATTGAGCCCCGCCCATGTTTCAAATTTATCGCTCTGGTAACTTTGCTTTGCCATTGCTAAGAATACTTGCTTAACAGCTTCTGAGCCTAGACGTTGCCTAGCTTGCACGATTGCACTGGGTGCTAATAAAGGTTTTTTATCAGGTAACATAATGTCCATTTGAGTTGCTATATCCCAAACCGAACGTTGCCTAAATAAGCTCATGCCAATGATTGACCATAATACAGCTTCTAAGGGGAGGCGGCGCTTTCTAACAGTTGCTACGCCAGCTTGTTGAAAAGCGTGTTCAATTAATTCTGGGGAGAGTATTTCGGCATACTTTTCAAATGTGTTAAACGTGTTGCATGCATCGAGAGTGGAAGCTAATTCATGAGCAAGTTGCATAAAAAAATCCTATGACCTGTGATCATAGGATTTTGATCTCATTTTACCGATCGTCAAGCTTTTTCTTCCTTAACTGATCGGCATTACGCTAATGCGGCCTTTTAAATTCAACTTAAAAAGTTTACTTTGTGTATGCGCGTGGCATGTTTGATTCTGTTGTATAGCGCTCACGCAGTTTATCTTGGCGAGATTCAGTACTAACCTCAACACCATTAATAAACATTTTATTTACGTGGCTGCTCAGCTCAAATGGGTCGTTACTCCACATTACAACATCAGCGGCTTTACCTACTTCTAAGCTACCGGCATTAATGCCAAATACATCAGCAACATGTGAGGTCAGTGCTTTTAATGCGCCTTGCTGGCTCATACCGTAAGACACTGCGTTACCGGCATCATAGCGAAGCTGGTAAACATTATGGCTGGCATCGCCACCCACAGTTAGCAGTACTTTAACACCTGCTTTTTCTAGTATGCCGGCATTATTTAAGCTTGCATGTAATGAATCAAAACTGCCTGGTAAGTTATCCATTGCACTGATGATCACAGGAATACCCGCCTTTGCGATACGATCTTTAACAACAACCGCATCTTGTGCACCATTGAGTACAATATTTACCCCAAACTGCTGTTTCACTTTTATCAGTTCAACAATATCGGCCGCGCGCGACACACTAATTAATAATGGCATGTCACCGTTAAGTACTTTGGCCATTATTGTATCTTCAGCACTTGGCTTAGCGTCGTCTTTTTTAGCTTTTTTACTCTGCTTGGTCTTGTGTTCATCAAGTTTATTAATAAGTCTTTGCAATGTTAAAGCACGCGAGCCTTTATTGCGTTCACCCAAATGCACTACTAATGCAACCTGGTTTTGCAACACACTTTCAAAGCTCCCGCTTAAATCAACAACACTTGCAAGACCTGCAAAAATGCTATCACCACCGTGTGGAGTGATCACATCACGGGTGATCCCACCTTTACGAGCATAAGGAATTAAGCTTGAACGCGGGTTAAAAGCCAAGCTTGGATCAAAATCAATACCCGCTTTGTCATCACCGGCATCTCGCGACCCCGAAACCGCACCCACTTCAACTAAGCCTAATTGATTAATACTGGCAATAAAACCCGGGGTAACTATTTTACCCTGTGCATCAATAATTTTATCCGCTTTAACATTATCAGGATTTATCGCCGTTATTTTGCCGTCATTTATTACAATACTGGCAGATTCTAATATACCTTGCTCTGTGGCTGTATGTAATGTTGCATTAATAATAGCCAGTGATTGCGCGCTTACCGCACCTGATGCCAGTAACCCTGCAGCAACCAGAGAAAGCGAAAACGAACGTGATAATTTTTTCATTCTGGGTGCTCCTTATTGTTGACCTAACATAAAATCACTTTTTGCCTGAAAAGCGCTGTCGTTTCTATCGTAAACTTTTGCACCATCCACAAATACTTGCTCTGCTTTAGCATAAACACTAAATGGGTTTTGATTCCAAATAACCACATCTCCCTGCTTACCCACTTCTAAAGAACCTGTTTTATCCTCAATACCGAGTGATTTAGCGGCATTTGCCGTGATCCACTTAATCGCATGTTGCTCAGAAATATCAAAGCCATTTTGGTTCGCACTGTACATTACTTTTGCTGCTTCTTGGTTTAAGCGTTGAATAGTGGTGTCAGAGTCTGAGTGTACTATCGCACATGAATTCTTAACGGCATCAACAATGGCTACGTTTTCTTGCACCATATCGTAAGCTTCCATTTTAAAACCCCACCAATCTGGCCAAAGTGCCGCACATGAGCCGTTATCAGCAAGTAAGTCTGCAATTTTATACGCTTCAATACCGTGATGGAATGTACCCGCGTGGTAATTAAACTCTTTCGATAGGTCAATCATCATCGCCATTTCTTCAGCTTTATAGCAGTGGTTATGGATCATTACTTCGCCTTCAAGAACACCACGAAGCGTATCGTATTGAATATCGCGATGCGGCGCTTGAGGGTTTTTACCCGCAGCGTAATCGGCATCGTATTTGTCCCATGCACGCTTATACTCTTGCGCCTCAATCCATGCAGTACGATAACCTGCCATATTACCCATGCGCGTCATTGGCAGTTCGCCTTTACGACCATAAACGCGCTTAGGGTTTTCACCACAGGCCATTTTTAAACCATAGGGCGCATCAGGAAACTTCATCCCTTGCATAGTATGTGCTGGGACGTTTTTTAGAGTAACACCACGTCCACCAAATAAATTAGCTGAACCCGGCAATATTTGTAATGAGGTAATACCGCCTTCACGTGCGCGGTTAAAACCGGGATCCTGTGGCCAAATTGAATGCTCTACCCATACTTCTGCCGTATTTGGGCTGGTCATTTCGTTGCCATCTTGATGTGAATCTACTGACGGATTTGGGTAGGCCCCTAAGTGCGAATGTACATCAATAATACCTGGCGTTACCCATTTACCTTGGGCATCAATAGTAATATCTGCTTTGGCTGTTAAATCTTTACCTACTTGCTGTACTTTACCATCAACAAGAAACACATCAGCTTCATCTAAACGTTCACCCGTTCCTGTTAATACAGTCGCATTAGTGATCAATGTGCTTGATGCAGAAATTGGTTGATACGTACTTGGATATGGGTTTTTATTTATGGTTATTTTTGTATCTTGTGGGCCGCTTTCTTGGCAACCAACAAGTGCCGCTGCTAAACCAACAGCTAACAATGAGGGAGCAAATTTTTGCATGTTTTTTGGTTCTCCTGTTTTTTCAACACTGTAGCGAATGTAAACCTATAAAGCTAAAAAAACAGCTGAAAAGGCAGTTATTTAAGGTGAGTTTCTGTCATTATTTTTTTATATAATTGTTATAAAGCTTATCCAGTGCCCTTTCTGTGGTGAGCGATGGATCTTTACTAATAAAATGTTTAACCGTTCGGGTTACAAAATCCGAATTTTGCTTATGTAACTTCGAAAAGTCTTTAATCAATGTGTTGCCATCTTTAGCGGCGGTGACTTTATTATGACGATGTCGGTATTGACCTAATGCCTTATTAAAGTCCCCCTGATAGTCTTCTACTAAAATTTTATAAAAGTCACTTTTTTGCACCTTTAATACATTAATACAATAGTTAAGCGCTTCTTTAAAATCAGTAAATACAGTGCCTTCCACATCAAACTCTTTGGTTTTTTCACGCACCGTAACACGCGCCTCTTCTGTGGCGTAACTAAACCCTGTAAATGCAAGACGCTGTGCAGCCTCTTTGCCGAGCTTCATACCTGCTTGAATGCTGTGTGCAAATTCATCGCTCATATCACTAAGCTCGCTTTCTTCCCACATATTATAAACACGTAATGGCTTGGCATACTTGTTAGATAATTTCTTTTTAAGCTTACTAAAACGCTCATCAATGGTCATTAAACGTTCATTATGAAGTAACGCATGGCATTCATAACATGCTGCTATGGCTATAAAATCAGCCTCTTCACCTAAATCTATAATGCTTTGCAGCATATGCAATGGCGGACAGTGATCGCGCTCTGTTGCCTCACAACCACAATAAAAGCACTGATTAAAATGCTGTTGCTCACACGCGTAGGCTTGCTGATAGTAACTTGCTAACGTTTTTCGCACCCTTGCTCCTTATACTCTTTTTAAGCGGCTTAACAGCCTAAATAATTGCTGCAATTAAGCCAAATAAACCACCAAATACACCACCCCACACAACGAGCCAACCTAAGTGCTCGCGGATCATGGTTTGAATAATTTCTTTCACCATTTTAGGTGTAAGCTCATCTAAACGCTCATCAACTAATTTAAGCACCGTATTATGTAAACTTTCTGCGTTATTGCCTTTCGCAAGCATATCGCTTAGTAATGCTTTAAAATCATCGGTGTCGCTTATTTGTACCAATGATGATTGCATTTTTTCAATAAACTTTTCTCGCATTGGCTCAACGGCTTGTGTACCGCCAAACATGGCCAGCATGCTACCAAATTGAGATTGTTCTATCACTACTAACAAATTATCAAACGCCGGATTTAAATCCACTTTATAAATAACCGACTCAAAATCAACTGTTGGCTGCGCCTTGCTTAGAAGCTTGTCTATTTTATGCTCAGAAAAAAACTCGGTAAGAATTAAGTTTCGTATCGCCACTTTAAAACTTTCAAACTTAAGCGCTATAACACCCGAGCCGTATAAAAACGGAACTTTTTCAAATAGCATATGAATAGCAAGTAAGTTTGTAACCGCACCAGAAAGTGCAAATAAGCCCACAGAAAGTACTAGGGCTTGCTCAAATACAACACCAATAACAACACAGCATGCTGCTAAAGAATTAGTAATAAAACTTTTATTCATTTTTTATTCCACAACAGTGATTTATAGCTTTAGGATTTAATTTTACACTGATTAATTTGTTAATTTAATCTCTTTTTGCCATAGTTGATTTACAGGTTTAAAAGGTAAGCAATTGTTATGTGGAATACAGTTAATCAACAGATCAGCCAAGCTATCCATTACGAATTTAAACACACTCAAAAACGTCAGTTGCAAAGCTCATCAACCGATAAGTTATTTCATTTAAGTAATGGCACGCACAATTACTTAGTTAAAATAGCAAAAAAACATGAGCTTGAGCGCTTTGAAGCACAAGCTCAAGGTTTAAAACAACTTACTCAAAACAGTGTGTTTATGATACCCGACTGTATTACTACTGGCGCCAATATAGAATATGCGTTTATTGTGTTAGAGTGGTTAACACTTGATGAGCTTCCTCACACCCATTGGTCAACTATGGGCAAACACCTTGCTATGTTACATCAAAAGCATGAGCAAGCGATGTTTGGCTTTGATACTGACAATTATTTAAGCTCCACACCTCAACCAAATCAGTGGCATAAAAAGTGGGATGTATTTTTTGCAGAAGAGCGAATTGGTTGGCAATTGCAACTATTGGCAGAAAAAGGCATTGTACTGGCAGAGCCAAACCAACTAATAGACCAAGTAAAAGAGCAACTGCATAACCACCCTGTTTTACCATCATTATTACACGGTAACTTCTGGCGCGGTAATATTGGATTTGTTAACACGATCCCAACTCTATTTGACCCTGCTTGTTATTATGGCGATCGGGAGGTCGATATTGCCATGAGTGAGCTTTTTGCACCCCTACCTGACGATTTTTACAGTGCTTATAACCAACACTATCCTTTAGCTCAGGGTTATGAGCAACGTAAACTTGTTTACCAGCTTTACCCTATTTTAAACAACGCCAACATTTATGCTGGGCATTATCTAAATCAGGCCAAAGAGCACGTTGATAAACTACTAAACGACTAAACTTAAATAAATGCAGTAAACAAATCATAAAGACTATACTTAACGGTAGCTAAATTTTTTAGGCCGTTAAGCATGAAAGACTTTTTATCACAACGTATCGCCTGCCCACATTGTGGACACCATATTCATTTAGACCTTGATGCCAGTATGGGCGATCAAGACTACTATGAAGAATGCAGTGCTTGCTGTAATCTAATTCATTTAAATATGCATATAGACTATGCACGTAATAAGTTAGAGTTACACGTGGACAGCGATGACGAACAAATATTTTAGCTATGTTGACGCATGTAGTTTTCGACAGTGTTTATAATAGTGTATGTTTGCTGATCAACTTCTATATTAAGTTCATCACCTACAACGGCTGCACCTAAATTAGTAATATCGAGTGTTTCTGGTATTAAGTGTAACCAAAAGCCATGCTCATCAATATTGCCAACCGTTAAACTGGCGCCATTAATAGATACAAACCCTTTGTATAACACATATTTTTGCCATTTTTTTGGAAGGCTAAGCTGCATTTTGTAGTTATTTTCTAGTTTAACTATTTGCACTATTTTGGCAGTACAATGAATATGACCAGAGACTATGTGCCCACCCAGCTCAGTACCAAACGACACAGAACGCTCGTAATTGACTAAACTACCCAATTCCAGTTGTCCAAGGTTAGTAAGCTGCAAAGTTTCGTCAATAACATCAAAATGCACTTGAGCCACTACATCTTGATTAATACGCTCTACTTTAACTACCGTTAAGCAGCAACCATTTATAGCGATGCTAGCACCTAAGTCTAAATGCTTTACGTATTGCTCATTAACAGAAACGACTAAACGTAATACACCCTGCGTATGGGTTCTAGAGACTACTGTTGCTTGAGTTTGAATAATACCGGTAAACATAAAAATCGCTTCTCTTTCTAACAAAGTGCTAGTTTAACGTATCAATCGCTAAAATAATTCACTTAATAGCACTTTTATTAGCAACAAAAGTAAGCTTATGCAGCAATTTAATAGATTCGCTGATTGTCTACATAGATAGAGCAATCACAATAGATTACAATGCGGCTATGTTTTTCTGAATAGCTGTTTTTTATGACTTTTTGTAGTTGGGAAGCTAAACGTTTACTTTCCCTCGCCTTTCCCGTTTTTTTAGCACAAGTGACCTTAGTATTAATGTCAGTGGTTGATACCATTATGGCCGGACAAGTGAGTCCAACCGATCTCGCTGCACTGTCAATTGCTACAGGAATATGGAACCCAATTTTATTAGCAATACAAGGTATTTTATTAGCCCTAACGGGAGTCATTGCTCAATTTGCGGGTGCTAAAGACCGCAACGGCATTAGCCATTATTTTCAGCAAGCGCTTTATTTAACGCTCCTTTTGAGTATTGCAGGTTTTTGTGCTGCCCAGCTTGCCAACACCGTTATTTTACAACTTGATACTAGCCCGGCGATTGCGGGACTTGCTTTTGATTACATTCATTTTGTTAAATGGGGTGTATTTGGTTTTTTAATTTTTACCGTGTATAGAAATATGACCGAAGGCATGGGGATGACCAAGCCTGCGTTTTATATCAGCCTACTCGGGCTTGCGGTAAATATCCCACTCAATTATATTTTTATTAAGGGCTTATTTGGTCTACCCGCATTTGGGGGCGCTGGCTGTGGTATTGCCACCGCACTGGTATTTACTGTAATGGCTATTGCGCAAGTTACTTATTGCCAGCTGAGTAAAAAAATAGATGCCAAAGGCTTATTAACTGGCTTTGAAAAACCCAATTTTAAAACCATTGGTATTATTACCAAACTCGGTATTCCTATTTCACTCGCTACTTTTTTTGAAGTGACCTTGTTTGCCTGTATTCCCCTGTTTATTGCGCATTTGGGTGCGGTGGCTGTGTCTGGCCATCAAATTGCAGCCAGTGTGACTGCACTTTTATTTATGATGCCATTGAGCCTCTCAATTGCCATTAGCATACGCATTGGTAATTTATTTGGTCAAAATCATTTAGAACAATTAAAAGTTGCAGTATCAACAAGTTATATTATGGCGGCTATGGTTGCGTTGTTTATCGCTTTTATTACATTTATAGGGCGTGATGTGATTAGCCAATTATATAGCGATAGCCCTGCGGTACTTGCGCTTGCTTCATCAATTATGATTTTAGCCTGTATTTACCAACTTCCTGATGCATTACAAGTAGCTGCAAACGGTATTTTACGTGGTTTAAAACACACAGCGCCGATTTCGTATATTACTTTTATTTCTTATTGGTTAATCGGCTTTAGTTTAGGCTACGTATTAGCAAGAACAGACATGATAGTGCCAGCAATGGGCCCGCATGGTTTTTGGATAGGCATTATCGTTGGCTTATCAGTTGCAGCTATACTACTGATGCTGACCGTTCATAGGCGATTTAAACGTGAACCATTTATTCTCACTTAAACAATCAATCTATACCAAACTGCCGCTTAATTGGTTATTAGCGGCATGTTGTATGGTGCTTTTGGGCTGCTCAGAGCAGCCCAGTGAGGCAAATAAAACCTATTTGTCTCGCTTAAGTAATACCTTACAAACGCCTAAGCCACACACAAAGCCACTGCAACAATTAGCCTTAGTAGAGCCAGTTGAAGCGTTGCAACCTGCCATTAAAATTGGCATAACTGAACTAGCTGGTATTAGCCAATGTAAACTTAACGTTCTGATAAGCGAGCATAATAATCAATTAGGCAAAACAGCCACCGCTGCTAGCCAATTGAAGTACCAAATAGATTTTATTCAAAGCGCGCAAAACTGTTTAAACACCTTAAATAAACAAAGCAACGTTCACAGTAAAATTGCAGCGGCAAAAACCCAGAAACAAACTCAGCTCGCTCATTATTTTAATAATGTTTTATATAGTGAACCTGAACTGAGCAGCACTTGGCAGCTCACTGGCCAAGAACTCAGCACCCAACCAGCTGGGTTTAGCGACACAGTTGAGGCGCTTAAAAAGCTAACGACCATAAAACACCAAATAGAAACGAAAAAGAGTATGGCAATAAACAGCGATGATATTTTGTCAGCGCTTGAACCGCTCAACAGATACAAATTTGACCAACAGCTTATTCAAGCTGCGCGAGAACAAATTAGCTTAAATCATACAGCAACCCAGTTTGTAAATTCATTAGTAGTAGAAGATATTTGCCCTAAAGGGAAAAACAAGCAGCAGGCTAAAATTGTCAGTAATATATTTAATAAATATTATTTAAAACAAATACAGCCTTATCAAGCACAGCTGAGCGGTTATTTAGAAACATTGCAGCCGCTGTATATGCAACTATGGTTTAATCAAGCAGTAAGCAGTGAAGCGATAAATGCCCTACTTGACCCAAACTCTAACAACTTACTCTCTCAGCTAAAAGCGTCAGCAAAAGAGCATGTTATCTGGTGGCAAAAATTTTATAAAACGTGCGAAATCAGTCCAATATGAATAAAAAAACGGCAAATAAACTTAAAAACCATAAACATGCTTGATTCACCACTCATCACGCTATATATTAGCGACCGTTGTTAAGCAATTAACAATTCTTAAATACAGAAGTACGACTGTAGCTCAGTTGGGCGAGATTGGACCGAAGCGAAGCTTCGCAGCCTAACGAGGTGGAGGCAGGACGCCGACAGGATGAAGCTTCATGGATGAATTAAATAGTATGTAAACTTACAGTACGACTGTAGCTCAGTTGGTTAGAGCACTACCTTGACATGGTAGGGGTCGGTGGTTCGAATCCACTCAGTCGTACCAAAATGAGTAAATGCTGTATTTAAAGTACGTTGAAGGAAAGAGCACTACCTACTCTTGAGCACCCAGTCCAGGGGTCGGTGGTTCGAATACACTCAGTCGTACCAAAATGAGTAAATGCTGTATTTAAAGTACGTTGAAGGAAAAAGCACTACCTACTCTTGATCACCCGGTCCAAAGGTCAGTAGTTCGAATCCACTCAGTCGTACCAAAATGAGTAAATGCTGTATTTAAAGTACGTTGAAGGAAAGAGCACTACCTACTCTTGATCACCCAGTCCAGGGGTCGGTGGTTCGAATACACTCAGTCGTACCAAACAAAGTTTAAGAATTTCATATTGTACGACTGTAGCTCAGTTGGTTAGAGCACTACCTTGACATGGTAGGGGTCGGTGGTTCGAATCCACTCAGTCGTACCAATTCAAAAAAACACCTCAAGAAAAAGCACTACCTACTCTTAATCACCCGCTCCAAGGGTCGGTGGTTCGAATCCACTCAGTCGTACCAATTCAAAAAAATACCTCAAGAAAAAGCACTACCTACTCTTGATCACCCGGTCCAGAGGTCGGTGGTTCGAATCCACTCAGTCGTACCAATTCAAAAAAACACCTCAAGAAAAAGCACTACCCACTCTTAATCACCCGGTCCAAGAGTCATTGGTTCGAATCCACTCAGTCGTACCAATTCAAAAAACACCTCAAGAAAAAGCACTACCTACTCTTAATCACCCGGTCCAAGAGTCGATGATTCGAATCCACTCAGTCGTACCAACTCATAAAAAGAACGTAGGTCGATTAAGTAGCAAAGCCACGCCACCCGACGTTGGATAAACTCCCGACATTGGTTAAACTCCCTAAATTGGTTAAACACCCGACGTTGGGTAATCTCCCAAAATCAAAAAGCACCCACATATATAACACCGTCGCATGACACCTCTGGCTTATCCAACATCGTCGGATGACGCCTTTGGCTTATCCAACCTACGTTGATTGTGGGAACGTAGGTCGGTTAAGTGGCGAAGCCACGCCACCCGACGTTGGATAAACTCCCGACATTGGTTAAACTCCCTAAATTGGATAAACACCCGACGTTGGGTAATCTCCCAAAATCAAAAAGCACCCACATATCCAACACCGTCGCATGACACCTCTGGCTTATCAAAGATCGTCGGATGGCGCGCCCCGAACTTATCCAACCTACGTTAATTGTTGGGAACGTAGGTCGGTTAAGTGGCGAAGCCACGCCACCCGACATTGGTTAAACTCCCTAAATTGGTTAAACTCCCTAAATTGGATAAACTCCCTAAATTGGATAAACACCCGACGTTGGGTAATATCCCAAAATCAAAAAGCACCCACATATACAACATCGTCGCATGACGCACCGAGCTTATCCAACATCGTCGGATGGCGCCTCCGGCTTATCCAACCTACGTTGATTGTTGGGAACGTAGGTCGGTTAAGTGGCGAAGCCACGCCACCCGACGTTGGATAAACTCCCGACATTGGTTAAACTCCCAAAATTGGACAAACTCCCAACATTGGATAAACTCCCAACATCAAAAAACGCCTACATAAAACGTATTAATTATTCCCCGCACCAATTACGGCTGTATATTCCTGATGCGACCGCTTTATGAAAGCTTGAATAAGGCCAATCAATCACCCGCTCAACCAAGCCATGTTTAAGCGGGTTAAAATGCACATAATTTACATGGTGCCAATAATCACGTTCATCAACAATAGTATGCTCCCAAAAACGGCGCTGCCAAATCCCTCGTTCATTTTTATTAACGCGTGCGAGTGATAAATATTCGTTTTTAGGTAACCCTTTAGAAAAAGGTTTTTTAATTTCACGCCAACGACCAGAATAATCGCTATCACCTTTTGGTAAAGTTAACACTGCATGCATATGATCAGGCAACACCACCCACGCATCAATATAAAATGGCTTATGCATTTTTACCCAGCGCACAGCCCCACGCAATAAATCAATATGCTCCACCAATAATGACTTTTTACGATCCTGCAAATTAACCGTAAAAAAATACGTTCCTCCTGGTTGATAGTTTCGACGATACCTCATAAAAAATCTCCTTATAATGAACGACCAATACCTCTGGCTTATACAACATCGTCGGATGGCACCTCTGGCTTATCCAACATCGTCGGATGACGCCTTTGACTTATCAAACACCGTCGGATGGCGCCTTTGACTTATCAAACACCGTCGGATGGCGCCTTTGGCTTATCCAACATCGTCAGATGACGCCTCTGGCTTATCCAACATCGCCGCATGACGCCTTTGGCTTATCCAACATCGTCGGATGGCGCCTCCGGCTTATCCAACCTACGTTGATTGTTGGGAACGTAGGTCGGTTAAGTGGCGAAGCCACACTACCCGACGTTGGGTAAACACCCGACATCGAATAACCACCAAACATTAAACAAAAGCATAAAACCTACTTATAACGCTAGAAAAAATTACTCCAACAGATATTTGTTTGATAATTTATATTTTGTTACTAAATAAGTAGTATGTAAGCTAAAATGTCATAGAAAATATTGAAGGCTTTTATACCTATGAAGTTATCTTTTTTTAGTACATTAGCACTGCTAATTTGTTTGATTAGCCAAGCACAAGCTAAAACCCTGGTTAAAGTGGGTGGCTATGAATTTCCTCCTTATGTAGAAATTGTTAACGGTCAAGCCTCCGGGTTTACTGTAGATCTTATTTTAGAGCTTAATAAAATACAGTCTGACTATCATTTTGAGCTTGTGCTCACCACACCTATTCGGCGCTTTAAAGATTATCAGCAAGGTTTGTTCGATGCGGTCTTTTTTGAAGATCCAAACTGGGGTTGGCTGCAAGACAATCATGTAATAAATAACTCTCCTGTCATCGCAACAGATAGTGAAGTCTTTATTGCCTTAAAGCAGTTTGCAAAATCACAAACTTGGTTTGATAACTTAGATAATAAAACCATTATTGGCATTTTGGGTTATCACTATGAGTTAGCAAACTTTGAAAGTAACCCTTCAATACTTGAAAAAGACTATAAGATGAGGTTACTAAGCAACCACAAAAAAAGCATTGAATTAGTCCTAAAAAAACGTAGCGATACTGCTATTGTCACTCGTTCTTATTTAAATCAATACCTTAATAACTATCCAAAAAATAAAAAATTATTGCTTATATCAGAGCGCGTTGCGCAAACCTACAAGCACCAGCTGTTAATTCGCCCAACACACCAACTTAATATAAACACACTGTATGAGCTGGTAATAAAAGCACTTTCACAAAACAAATTATCAGCTAGGTTAAAACAGCTAGGACTTCAACAGCACAACGCTAACCATACAAGTTATCTTAAAGTCCCCTAATCATTTATGATTAATTAATGGCTGTAATTAGAAAACTGACTATTTTCATTACCAGTAGCAAATTCAACTAAAGTCATCAATAAATCACTGTGTTTATGGGTAAAGCCAGTATTAGAAAGGCGTTTTTCTAGATAGGCAGTAAAGTTTTTTCGCTGCTGTTTTTGGCTATGTAGCTTTATTAACAACTCAGACTGTTTTTGATTTATTAATCGCGTATCGTATATCGGGTCTTCGTCTGGCCAGTTCTCTACAGGTGAGCCTTTTTGTTTAAATACAAAGTCACTAAGCGAACGCTCTATTTGATTATAATCGTGCTCACCTAATAGTTTTTCAATTTCTTTTAATAAGCTTGAATACAAAACACGCGGGAAAAGCTTATAAAAGTCATGATTTTTGAACGGCTCTCCTGAGGGAGTTTGCTGCCAACTATGAAAGCTTACACGCAGTGCGTGTACCAAAATACGCCCTACATAATGGCTTTTTTGGAATGAGACACCTTGTGACTCTAATCGCGATAGTACATGGTTTAAACGTTGCTTTAAGCTACGTACTTCTAACTGTAACTCGCTTTTTTGTGCCTCTAGTAATTGTATTTCTTCAGCGCTTGTTGTTATTTTTTGTTCTAGCTTATTTATTTTCAGTTGCGCACCATGAAACAAATCACGGGTATCATTAAGCTCAGCCATTACACTGGCATTTTTTAATTTAATATTAGAATGACCGTCAACAGTATAAGTTGTTATTTGCTTGCTATGAGTAAATGCTTGGTTTAAAGAATTTTCTAGCTTGCTTTCTATTACTTTCCCTGACTGGCTGCCTTTAAGTAAAGAATTTAAAGTTCTAGAAATATGCTTTTGATACCAATGTTGGATCTGCTCACACTGCACATCAGATAAATTAGCAAACGGATTGTCTTCACTTATTGGCTTATTAGCCATAAAAATTCCTTCTAGTAAAAAGACCTTTAGTTTTATGTCGTATCAAAGTTAAATTACTCATCTTTACATGTTAATAGCTATCGCTTTTTAAGGCTATATTTAATTGTTTGTATACTAAAAGAACCTCACTATTTGAGTTGTTTATTCCAAATAACGCACTACACTTAAAATTAAAGATAAAAATGCATTATCCTTATGAGAATTTTTTTAATCGCTGCCTTAGTACTATCATTTTTCACTTACGCACAACCTGCGCCAGTGACCTATACAGTCGACAATAAAAACATCACGCTTCCTGGCGAAAAATACAAAAGCGGCTATGGCTATAATTTAAAAGCCGATACAGTTCTTCGCTTAGTTACACTCAATTGGCCCCCCTACATAGACGATAACTTATGCAATAAGGGCTGGTTATATCAACTCACAGTAAGCATGTTAGTAAAACGCGGCTATGGTGTACATATAGAGTTTTACCCTTGGGCGCGTGCAGTGCGTGAAGCTGAACTAGGCAAAGCTGATATTTTATTTCCTGAGTATTTTATTAGTGACGATGTAATGTCAGAAAACATTTTAACCAAAACACGTAATCAGTTACTCGCGTTATCTGAGCCCATTCCTGGTGGCGACTTATCATTTGTGGCACTTAGAGATCACAGTATTAATTACAATGGCAGTATTGAGTCTGTAAAAAACAGGGTTATGGGGGTGGTACGTTCATATAAAAATAGTAAAGAATTAGATCAACTTATTGAACAAGGCGAAATAAAAACCATCGTTGCTAACAGTGAGTATCAGCTTATTCATTTGCTTTTAAATGGTCGCGTTGAGCTTATTGTTGCCGACTTAGAAGTACTAAAAGCCAGTATTTATAAATCGCCTTTATCAAACAAAAATAAAAAAATGATGCTTAATGCCCTCGTTGCATTAACGCCAAGCATAGAATACAAAGCCTTGTATTACGAAGTCAGCAAAAGCACGCCTAATTGGCAATTTATCCTAGATGACATTAACGCAGAGATAGCAAGTATGCGTGAAAATAATGAATTAGAACCCTTTATAAAAAGCAAAAAACTGCAGTGTTATAACCTCGATTAAACCCTGGGCAGCTAAAGTTAAGCGACCCTGTTTCAGTTTTATCTACTCATAATCTAGGCTTTGGTTAAATACCACCGTTTGGTCCCGTCCGGTTGTTTTTGCATTATAAAGTGCTGTATCGGCATTTCTTAATAGTCCCTGCAGCGAACACGACTCAGAAGTCAAACTTGATACACCACTGCTTATTGTATAACTCACCTGCCCGCCACTTGATAACTGCACTGGGTTATCTTTTAAATGATCTTGCAACTTTGCTAAGGTTTTAACAACGGTACTGACACATTTGGTAGGCGAAACAATGCAAAACTCTTCTCCTCCTAAACGGGCTATAATATCGTCACTGTCACAAAATGATTTAAACGTAGCAGCTATGCTTTGCAACACACTATCTCCGCCTTCGTGGCCAAATCGATCGTTAATGCGCTTAAAGTGGTCTATATCTATCATCGTAAGGGTTAAGTGCTGGCTGTCTTTAATACACGCATCAAGTGCAAGCTTAGCTGTTTCCATAAACCCTCTTCGGTTGAGTAAATTAGTAAGCGGATCTTTAATGGTTAAATCTTTTAGCTGTGCTTGATACTGCTTCATTTTAGTAATATCGCGCTCAATCGCAGCATAGTAAGCCAACTCACCTAACGCATTTTTTAATGGAAAAATATTCATATCAATCCAATAAGGCTCACCTGATTTTTTATAATTTAGTATTTGCTCAGATACTTGCTGTTTATTTTCTAGCGCATGCCTAATTTTATCGCGTGTCGCTTGTTGAGTTTTAGCGCCTTGTAAAATGCGCGGCGTTTTACCTCTAACTTCATCTAAATGATAACCAGTTATTTTAGTAAACGATTGGTTTGCATAAACAATTTTAGGGCCATCATCAGTAATAGGGGTTGCCTCGGTTACTAAAATAACGTCGCTGGCTAATTCAACAATTTCTTTAAATGGAATAGCTTGTTTTTGATGAGTAATATCGATAAAAGTGACGACTATTTCAGCAATGTTGTTCTGCTCGTCAAACTCTGGATAAGCGTTACATAGCACCCATGTAATTTCGTCGCTTGAGCTATCACATATACCTATTTCAACATTCATCAGTGGTTTTTGGGTTTTAATAACAACACTAACAGGATAATGAGAACTCTGCAGTGGTTGACGAAATTCATCCAGTAATTTCCATTTACTATCAAATGAGTCGCGCCCTAACGCTTGCTCTTTTGTTAAACGTAAAATATTTAAAGCCGCAGGGTTTGCATACAAAATTCCTGTGTCTGGTGCATGCACGACCACACCGGTTTGTAAATTTTGTATCAACCTTTCTGCATTTAGCCTTGATAAATCCATTAACAACTCCGTAAACACGTACTTCTAATAAACAGCTATAAATGTAGGTAAGCGTTTTTAATATAAGTGAATATTTACCGACATAACAGAAAAATACTGCTATTTATTGAATAACCCTCAACAAAGTGTATTTTACAACCTATTGAATGACTGAATAAAAAAACCGCAAACTAAGTTAAGTTCGCGGCTTATTATTTTACTATAGTACGTATTTTGGGTGCTAGTTAGTCATAATCAAATGGCGCTCTTACCCAGCCTTCCATTAATACACGTGCGCTGCGGCTCATACTCGCTTTAGTCACTTGCCATTGACCATTTGTAACAACCGCCTCTGCACCTACTTTAAGTGTGCCCGATGGGTGACCAAAGTTAACCTCGTTAATAGCACCGCCACCAGCGGCCAAATTAACTAATGTTCCGTCAATTGCGGCTGCTGTGCCAATAGCTACCGCTGCGGTGCCCATCATTGCATGGTGTAACTTACCCATTGACATTGCACGTACTAACAAATCTATATCGCTTGCATTAACCTGCTTACCACTTGATGATTTGTAATTAAGCGGTGCAGCCACAAACGCCACTTTAGGTGTGTGTTGGCGTGCTTGCGCTTCATCAATCGTATTAATTAGTCCCATTTTTACCGCGCCATAGGCACGAATGGTTTCAAGCTTAGTGAGTGCGGCTTCATCAGCGTTTATATCATCTTGTAGCTCAGTACCGGTATAACCAATATCGCTGGCATTTACAAAAATAGTGGGAATACCTGCGTTGATCATGGTTGCTTTTAGTATACCTACACCGGGTACTTCTAAATCATCAACCACATTACCTGTAGGAAATAGCGCACCGTCGCCATCAGCTGGGTCAATAAACTCAAGCTTTACCTCAGCCGAAGGAAACGTCACACCATCTAACTCAAAATCACCGGTTTCTTGTACTTCACCGTGAGTCATAGGTACATGCACTAAAATGCTTTTTTTAATGTTTGCCTGCCATACGCGTACAACAGCAATGCCATTATCAGGCACGCGAGATTTATCAACTAAACCGTTGCTGATGGCAAACGCGCCCACGGCAGAGGTTAAGTTTCCGCAGTTACCACTCCAATCAACAAACGGTTTATCAATGGCGACTTGGCCAAATAAATAATCAACATCGTGATCGGGTTGTTCACTTTTACTTAAAATAACTGTTTTGCTGGTGCTTGAAGTTGCTCCGCCCATACCGTCTGTTTGCTTACCATACGCATCTGGGCTACCAATAACGCGTAATAATAAGCTATCGCGCGCCGCACCTGCCACTTGGGCAGGTGCAGGTAAATCGGTTAAATTAAAAAACACCCCTTTACTGGTGCCGCCGCGCATGTAAGTTGCTGGCACTTTAATTTGTGGTTTAAACATAAACGTGTGTCCTTATGATGCTTGCGTGGCTTCTAAAAAGTCTTGCGCAAAGCGTTGCAATACACCGCCCGCGGCATAAATAGAGAGCTCTTCTTGCGTATCTAATCGGCATTTCATCGGTACATTTAATACTTCGCCATTTTTACGGGTAATAACAAGCTCTAGGGTTGCGCCTGGTGTGGGCTCGCCCTTCACGTCATAGCTTTCACTACCATCTAGGTTAAGTGTTTTACGCGTTGTACCTGGTTTAAATTCAAGCGGCAATACGCCCATACCAATTAAATTAGTACGATGTATACGCTCAAACCCTTCGGCTGCAATAACCTCAACACCAGCAAGTCTTACGCCTTTTGCTGCCCAATCGCGCGAAGAGCCTTGGCCGTAATCAGCGCCTGCCAAAATAATAAGTGGTTGTTTACGCTGCATGTAAGTTTCGATAGCTTCCCACATACGGGTGTTTTCACCTTCTGGCTCTATACGCGCATACGATCCTTGCTTAACGTCACCGTTTTCATCAAGTACCATTTCATTAAGTAGTTTAGGGTTAGCAAAGGTGGCACGTTGCGCGGTTAAGTGATCGCCTCGGTGCGTAGCGTATGAGTTAAAGTCTTCTTCTGGCACATTCATTTTAGTCAGGTATTCACCTGCCGCACTGCTGGCCATAATCGCATTAGAAGGTGATAAGTGATCGGTTGTAATGTTATCGCCAAGTACTGCTAACGCGCGCATACCTGTCATACTGCGATCACCTGCCAATGCTCCTTCCCAATAAGGTGGGCGGCGAATATACGTACTCTCTGGGCGCCAATCGTATAGAGGGTCGTTATCTTCGCCGTAATCAACGGTTAAGTTAAACATTGGCTCGTATACTTTTCTAAATTGCTCTGGTTTTACGCTTTGTTTGATAACCACATCTATTTCTTCATCAGATGGCCATAAATCTTTTAAGGTTACATCGTTACCTTGTTGATCTTTACCGAGTATATCTTTTTCTATATCAAAGCGAATGGTGCCCGCAATTGCATAAGCAACTACTAAAGGTGGTGACGCTAAAAACGCTTGCTTTGCATACGGATGAATTCGGCCATCAAAATTTCGGTTACCCGAAAGTACAGCCGTTGCATATAGGTCGCGATCAATCACTTCTTGTTGAATTTTAGGATCAAGCGCACCACTCATGCCATTGCAGGTAGTACAGGCAAAACCCACAATACCAAAACCGAGTTGCTCTAATTCAGTAAGTAAGTTTGCATCTTCAAGGTACGATTGCACCGCTTTAGAGCCCGGTGCCAATGACGTTTTAACCCATGGTTTACGTGTGAGTCCTTTAGCGTTAGCATTTCGTGCCAATAAACCTGCCGCAATGACATTGCGCGGGTTACTGGTATTAGTACAACTGGTAATAGCGGCGATAATACAGGCGCCATCTGGCATTAAGCCTTCTTCGTTCTCAACAACACCCGAAATACCTTGCGCAGCTAAATCGCTAGTAGATACACGACGATGCGGATTTGAAGGCCCTGCAATGTTGCGCCCTACGCTTGATAGGTCAAATTTAAGTACGCGATCGTATTGAGCGGTTTTTAAGCTATCGCTCCATAAACCTGCTGTTTTCGCGTAGTTTTCTACCAAGGCAATTTGCTCTTCATCACGACCTGTTAAACGCAAATAATCAATGGTTTTATCGTCTATATAGAACATAGCGGCCGTTGCGCCAAATTCTGGGGTCATGTTTGAAATCGTGGCTCTGTCGCCAAGCGTAAGTGCATCAGCTCCTTCACCATAAAATTCAAGGTAAGTCGATACCACACGCTGCTCGCGTAAAAATTCGGTAATCGCCAGTACAATATCGGTTGCAGTAATGCCAGGTTGGCGTTTACCGGTAAGCTCCACACCCACAATATCTGGCAAGCGAATGTATGATGCGCGCCCTAGCATTACGCTTTCGGCTTCAAGGCCACCTACGCCTACAGCAATAACACCTAAAGCATCAACATGCGGGGTATGGCTGTCTGTTCCCACTAAGGTATCTGGGAAGGCAATACCGTCACGGTTTTGAATAACCGGCGACATTTTTTCAAGATTAATTTGGTGCATGATGCCATTACCCGGTGGGATCACATCAATATTTTTAAACGCTGTTTTGGTCCAGTTTATAAAATGAAAACGGTCATCGTTGCGTCTATCTTCAATGGCGCGGTTTTTTTCAAATGCATCGGGATCAAAACCTGCGTGCTCAACCGCTAATGAATGATCCACAATTAGTTGAGTTGGTACAACCGGATTTACTTTTGCAGGATCGCCGCCTTTTGCAGCAATAGCATCACGCAGGCCCGCTAAATCAACCAGTGCGGTTTGGCCTAAAATGTCATGACATACAACGCGTGCTGGGTACCACGGAAAATCTAAGTCTTGTTTACGCTCAATTATTTGGCTAAGCGCATCGGTTAACATATCGGGCTCACAGCGGCGCACTAAGTTCTCGGCAAATACACGCGAGCTGTAAGGTAATGTAGCGTATGCGCCTGGCTTAATCGCATCAACCGCGGCTTGGGTATCGTAGTAATCAACATTTGAGCCTGGTAATGGCTTACGGTATTGGGTGTTATTAATAATGGTCATAATAAATTCGCTAATTTGGTGACGTGGTTGATCAAGACAGGCTTTAGATTAGAAGATGTATTGTTTGCATAATTTGCTAAAGCCGTAAAAGGTGAGTTAGTAACTCACCTTTGTATGGACTATATAATTATCTTGATTCGATTGGCGTATAACTACGTGCATCTGGCCCTGTGTAATCGGCACTTGGGCGAATAATACGGTTGTTAGCACGCTGCTCTTTTACGTGCGCTGTCCAACCAGTTACACGGCTCATTACGAAGATAGGCGTAAATAACTTGGTAGGAATACCCATAAAGTGGTACGCCGATGCATGGAAAAAATCAGCATTACAGAATAACTTCTTCTCACGCCACATAACTTCTTCACAACGAACAGACACCGGGTAAAGCACCTCATCACCCACTTCCGCCGCTAGTTTTTCAGACCACTTTTTAATAATCACATTACGCGGATCCGACTCACGATAAATAGCGTGGCCAAAGCCCATAATTTTATCTTTACGCGCAAGCATACCCATTAATGCATCTTCAGCTTGATCGGCGCTGGTAAAGCCTTCAATCATATCCATGGCGGCTTCGTTGGCACCGCCATGCAGTGGACCACGTAAGGTACCAATTGCGCCAGTTACACAAGAATGGATATCAGAAAGCGTTGATGCACACACACGACCGGTAAAGGTAGAGGCATTAAATTCATGCTCTGCGTACAAAATTAGCGATACATTCATTACTTGTGCAAATAATTCGCTTGGCGCTTTATCGTGTAATAACGTTAAAAAGTGTGCGCCTACTGAATCGTCATCGGTTTGCGTTTCAATACGCACACCGTCATGGGTAAAACGATACCAATAACAAATAATACTTGGGAAAATTGCCACCATGCGGTCAATTGCATCGTTTGCTTGGCTAAAATCATTTTCCATTTCAAGGTTACCTAACATAGAACAACCTGTACGCATTACATCCATTGGGTGTGCGTCTTTAGGAATGTTCTCAAGCACTGTTTTTAATGCATCGGGTAAGCCGCGCAAGCTTTTAAGTTTAGCTTTATACTCTGCCAGTTCGCTTGATGTTGGTAACTCACCACGAGAAAGTAAAAACGACACTTCTTCAAACTGTGCTTTTTCAGCAAGCTCGCTAATATCGTAACCACAATACGTTAAACCAGAACCCGTTTGCCCTACTGTACACAATGCTGTTTGGCCTGCTACTTGTCCGCGTAAGCCTGCGCCGCCTAATGCTTTATCTACCATGATTCTCTCCTATTGAATTTTTATTATTTGTCAGATTTTGCTGAAAAAAGGTTATCTAGCGTGTTTTCGTACGAGTGGTAATCTAAAAAGTCGTAAAGCTCTGCACGAGTTTGCATATTTTCAATTTGGCTCTGTTGAGAACCTTCATTCAAAATAGCTGAATACACATTAAGTGCTGCTTTATTCATTGCTCTAAACGCACTTAATGGGTAAAGCACCATTTCTACGCCCACATCACTCAGTTGCTCTTTGGTGTAAATTGGGGTTTGGCCAAACTCAGTAATGTTAGCCAAAATAGGCACATTAATGGCTTTACTAAATGCTTGGTAATCAGCAAGGTCATGAACCGCTTCTGCAAAAATCGCATCAGCGCCCGCTTCAACACACGCAGCTGCACGGTCTATCGCCGCATTTAAGCCTTCTTTTTGAAACGCATCGGTACGCGCCATAATATAAAAATCGCTATCGGTTTTAGCATCAACCGCCGCTTTAATACGATCTACCATTTCAGCTTGGGTAACTATTTCTTTATTAGGGCGATGGCCACACCGCTTTTGCGCCACTTGGTCTTCAATATGAAAACCGGCTGCACCTGCTTTAGTCATTTCTTTAACGGTACGGGCAATATTAAACGCCCCACCCCAACCTGTATCGGCATCCACTAACAAAGGTAAATCGCTAGCACCGGTAATACGGCGAATATCTTCAAGTACGTTATCAAGGCTGGTCATCCCTAAATCTGGCATACCAAATGAGGCATTAGCCACACCCGCACCCGACAAATAAATAGCCTGATGACCCATTTTTTCAGCCATCATCGCGGTATACGCGTTTATAGTACCCACAACTTGTAACGGGTGGTTATTTGCAATTGCCTGTTTAAATTTTAATCCTGCTGACATTACCTTCTCCTAACTTTGAACGGGGCTGCTCTTTGGCAACTTAGTATTTTTTAAAAATGTTACACCTGTACTAGTTAGCCACGTGATTTTGCACGGCTTGTACTGATTGATATCTATCAAATTTTGTTTGTATATTTGCTTGTGATGCACTGATATGGCGCTTCATTAGCATTTCGGCCAGCTCACCATCATGGTTTTCAATGGCGTTAATAATGGCTAAATGTTCGTCAAACGCTTTCGATACCCGTGGCCCTACCATGCCCATTTGTACACGGTACATTCTTATTAATTGGTACAGGTCGTGGCATAACAAATGAATTAAGTGAGCGTTTTTACTGCCTTTGATTATTCTGTAATGAAAATCTAAGTCGCCTGCTTCTTGATAGTACGATTCACCTTCTTTAACACGCTGAGTTTGCAAATGCTGATTAAGTAATTGTTTCAAGCCTTGTACTTCATCTGGTTCCATATTGTCGGCAGCTAACCTACATGCAAGCCCTTCAAGTGCACTGCGAACTTGGTATACTTCAATTAATCGCTCGGCAGTTAAAGCCACAACACGGCAACCTATATTGGCTTTACGCTCAACTAAATAGCAACTTTCTAAACGATTAAGTGCTTCTCTAAGCGTTGCACGGCTTACACCATAACGCTTTGCCAGCTCTGGCTCAGATATTTTACTGCCTTGTGCAATGCTGCCTTCTACAATTTCACGGCGCATATCTACAAACACTTTATCTGAAGCGGTTGTTATAGATGTTTCATTTAAAAGGGGCTGTGTCATAAAGTATTTTTATATTGTCGACAATTTATGGCTTAACTATGTGCTAGTTGTTCAACACTGTCAACCCTAAACCCCTTTTAAACGAATAAAAAACCAACAAATTGTCGACATCATTAAACTTTAGTCGCATAAAAACACATTTTTATAGCTGCATAAACAGCAAACTGTCGACACTTGGTTATATTTCTAATTTGCTCTTTCAAACTGAAAAATCGCATTAAAAATGCTATTATACTGCTTTAATTTTATTGTATGAGCCAAAACGTGGACGCAAACACTTATATTCCTAAACACTTTATTGACGATGTAAAAACCTATCTTCCTGAGCACCTAAGCTTAGATGACTTTATAAATGCATGTCGTCGCCCTTTGCGTAAATCGGTTCGCGTTAATACATTAAAAATGAGTGTTGAGGAATTTAAGCAGCAAGCGGCTAAAAAAAACTGGCAGCTTAGCGCTATTCCTTGGTGCGACGAGGGTTTTTGGTTAGAGCGCCCCAGTGATGAAGAACAAAACCTAGCCCTAGGTAACACCGATTTACACCTAAGCGGCGCCATGTACGTACAAGAGGCAAGCTCAATGTTGCCACCTATGGCACTTAAACAAAGCTTACAAACCAGTCAAACCGTGCTCGATATGGCCTCGGCACCGGGGTCAAAAACCTCACAGCTCGCAGCGTTAATGAACAATCAAGGCGTGCTGGTCGCCAATGAGCTGTCGTCGTCACGCTTAAAAGTACTTAGCGCCACCTTAAAGCGCATGGGTGTTGGTAACTGTGCGTTATCGCATTTTGATGGCGTGGTGTTTGGTAATTACATGTTTGAATGCTTCGATAGTATTTTGCTTGATGCCCCCTGCTCGGGTGAAGGCACGGTACGTAAAGATCCCGACGCACTAAAAAATTGGTCTATCGAGTCAAATATTACCATTGCCCAAGTACAAAAAGATCTGATTAAAAGTGCGTTTTATGCACTTAAACCCGGTGGCACATTAGTGTATTCAACCTGTACGTTAACCCCACTCGAAAACCAGCAAGTATGTAGCGCATTATTAGATGAGTTTGGCGAATATATAAGCTCTGAGTCATTAAGCGACTTATTCCCAGGGGCTGATAAAGCCACCACCGCAGAGGGCTACTTACATGTTTGGCCGCAAACGTTCGACAGCGAAGGTTTTTTTATTGCCAAATTTAAAAAGCACAGCAGCTGCGAAAACCAAACATTAAAAGTTAAAAAAGGCGCGTTCCCCTTTAGTGACTTTGATAGTAAACAAAGTGCTGCGTTTATGAGCTTCCTTAAAAAGCAATTTGGTTTAACAAGTCTGCCAGGTACGTTAAAACAGCGCGACAAAGAGCTTTGGCTGTTTCCTGATGAGTTTGAGGCTATTCAAAACAAAATTAAATATGCGCGATTAGGCATACAAGTAGGCGTTATTCATAAAAATGGGGTACGCCTAACGCACGAATTTGCCACCGTATTTGGTAAGCAGTGTAAAAGTAATGTACTGGCATTAACCAATGAACAGGCTAACGATTACTTTAATGGTAAAGATATACGCCTAGAAGAGATAACCAAATCCAGCGGCGAAGTGATCCTAACTTTATGTGGCTGCCCTATTGGCTTAGGAAAATGGCAAAAAAATAAAGTTAAAAATTCTTTACCACGAGATTTAGTACAAAATACGCAGTTAATAAACTGGGTGTAAACTCTAATAAAGATGTGCATAACAAATGTAACTTGCTGTAATTACGACAGTATAAAAAACGAACAAAAATGTGTGTTTTTAGCACTTTTGACTATACTTAAATAACTTTCAACTTCTCCCTAAGAATCTGAAAGTGTTTTTAGTTAGCGCAGGGCTCACCACATGAGCCCCCTATAACCCAGAGTTTTATAGCTCTGGGTCTTTTTTTGTCTTTAAAATGAGTTACGGGTATCGGGTTACGAGCCTAACCTTAAAATAAGCGCGAGGTAAACTCTCGCCTACGGATAAGGTTGACCCCGAGGTTTTTTCGGTGGAACCTGCACCTCGTCGCCCGTCGCTCACGACATTAAAAAATGACGCGACATGAAGTCGCTGCTACATGTCGGCAATAATAGCGACCTAATTCTTGTATTTAAATTACTGTTCTTTTAAATCAAATTCGGTGGTGTGGCCGTCGCCGTGTATAAGTTGATAACGAGCTAAATTCCCAGCTTTTAGGGTAACTAAACTTATTGCTGAATCACTTACTAGGTACTTTTGCCCTTTGCCATTGGTTTGGTGTTTGTCTACCTCCATGTGCCAGCGTTTGGTAAAAAAGTTTAGTGGGCTTTTAGGTCCATATAAAATAGAGTCGAGTTTATCAAGCACATTTATTAGCTTACGGGGAAACTCATTTTTGATCCCGCTGGCGGTTAGTTGCCAAATTCTATTGTGGTGTTCGCCAAAACGCTTTTGTACTGAAAAACAAAACGAATAATGTACATCGCCCGATAAAATCAGTGTTTCGTTTGGGGTGTCGGTGCGTCTAAATGTGTCGAGCAGTTTTTTTGCTGAGCCTTCGTGCGCCATCCAGTTTTCTACATCAACCATCAGCGGTTGCCCACACATGTTAAACACGGCTTGAATGGCCTCTATTGATTTAACCCCAAATACAGGAGCGGGCGATACAATAATGACTTGGTCATGGCTAAGTAGGCTTTCTTCAAGCTCTGTAAGGCGCTCCCAATCTAATAAGCCTGAGGGTTCGTTAAAGTTTTGCTCGTTACGCCAGCGATGTGTTCGGGTGTCGAGCACCACCACTTTGGGAATGGTAGTTAACTCATAATGCCAATGGTTAAAATCGTTTAGGTGTTTATCAAACGCTTTAAATTGCCAGTGCTTGTTGCCCGCTAAACTGGTTATAAACGGGGTTAATAAGGCGCCGGTTTTTTGTAGTGCGTCGTTACCCATTCCCTGAAACAGCCAATAACTTGCTAGACCATTGTTAACAATGCGTTTGCTGCTCGGGTTTTGGTTAATTGCTTGCTCCCATCCGGCGGTGAGGTTCCAATCATCGGTTACATCGTGATCGTCAAACATCATCAAGGTCGACACATTCGCAAATAATCGCTCTACTTCAGCTAAACCTTGCACATAATCAATGAGTACGGTTTTTTCGGTATTAAACAGTGTTTGGTTTTTTTCGTTACTACTTGAGTAAGTAAGGTTTGTTAAATCAACATATTGCCACGCGGTGCTACTAAAATTAAGTAAATAAAGCGCAACAAATTCTTCAAAGTGAATCAGGTGATTATACGCTTTTACGCTGGAAAAATGCGGCTCGTCTTTTTTTAACCAATAACCTATACCTAATTTAGAGCGCTTTTTCCATGAGGTGGTGGGTAATAAATGATGACGACCATAAAGCTGCTCGGTTATATCTTGAGGTAAATCAAGTTCAAGTGGTTGCTCTTTATAAATACCTAACTGTTTTATTAACTGGTGAATCGCTAATAGCATGGGCCCTGCTACGTCATCGGCGTACACCTGGTCGCCCGAAAGCAGTAATAACTGCGCTCCTTGCTGATTATGGCTGCGTTGAAAACCTTGCCATTGGCTTGAACTGACTAGGCTGTCTTTTGCAGGGTGATGGGCGTTACGACACGAGCCGTGCAAAATTTGTGTTAGCTTTTTGGGGATCACAAACGCTGGCGTCGTCTGCTTATTAAAACTAAATGCTGATAAGTCAGCTGCATTGTCGTCTAAAAATAGCTGATAATGTAATAAGGTGTCCCGTGGGAATTGGCTGTTTATCGGTTTAATAACCACAAACTGTAAAAATAAATGCTCACCGAGGGCGACTGTGTGCTGCTCGCTATAACATTCATGATCCATGAGTTCTATACGGCAATTAACCCGTTTTGAAGTGGCAAACTGAATACAAACTGCGGTTTTTTCTGCTCGGCGCACCATAGGTCCCATAAGTAACAGCGGGTGATGCACCGAGAGAGTCGTCATGAGGTTAGCCTTTAGCTGCTAATTTAAATAAAGAATAAAAATTATCGGTGGTGGCCTTTGCCAACTCGTTAAAGCTAATGCCTTTTAGTTCACTAATGTAATAAGCAACATCTTCCACATACGCTGGCTGATTAGTTTTACCACGGTACGGTACTGGGGCTAAATACGGCGAGTCGGTTTCAATAAGCAGTCTATCAAGTGGGATTTGTTTTACGACTTCTTTAAGTTCTACCGCATTTTTAAAGGTTACAATACCTGAAATAGAAATATAAAAACCCATATCAATGGCTTTTTTGGCCATATCCCAATCTTCGGTAAAGCAATGTAATACCCCACCGCAGTTTTGTGCTTTGTGTTCACGCATTAAATCAATGGTGTCGGCACGTGCGTCGCGGGTATGAATAATAAGTGGCTTTTGTAATTCGTTGGCTACTTCAATATGGCCAACAAAGCTTGCTTGCTGCACTGCGTGAGTGTCTTTTGCATAATAGTAGTCAAGCCCGGTTTCGCCAATAGCCACTACTTTGTGGTGCGAGGCTAAATCAATTAATTGCTGTTTGTTGAGCGCGTCTTTTTGATCAAGCGGATGTACACCACATGACGCTGATACGTCGTCGTAATGCTTAATTTGCTCTAGCATATTGGGGAACTGATCAAGTGTGACGCTCACACATAAAAAGTGTTCTACTTTTTTTGCGCGGGCGTTATCAAGTACTTGGTCTAGGTTTAAATCGAGTTTATCAAAATCAAGACGGTCTAAATGGCAATGAGAATCTACAATCAAAATAAGGCCTGTTTTTACTACATGGTATAAGTTGGATTGCCGGAGTTTAACATAGTCCCCAGCAGTTTTTCGATCTTCGCGTTTAGGTTTGTTTTATCATCTAAAAAGCTAATACCGATCCCTGGTGGATTTGAGCTTTGTGCGCCTTGCGGAGTGATCCAAATAACTTTACCGGTGACCACGTCGTCTTCTAGGGCGTCAGGTAGTGTTACGCGTAAAGCGAGTGAATGCCCAGGCTCATAGCGCATATTGGTGCGTACAAATAGCCCCCCCTTTTTTAAAAAAGGCATATAACAGCGATATAACTCGTCAAGATCATCTATATCAACTAATAGCTCTTGCATATCTAATCCTTTTTATTGGTTTCGTAATATATACGCTAGTCGTGATACCGCAAGCGGTAAGTTTAGCCCCAAAATTTGTATATTGTTTTGTAAAAAATCATTTAGGGCTTGCTGTGCAATTTGGTAAGCGTCAAAACTCATACCGTTTAATAGTTGCTGCTTTAGTTGCTCGCTTAAGAATAAGGTAAAAATACGAACAAGCTCAGGCTGTTTATTTATTATTTCGACTAGCGCATCAAAATTATGACTTTGTTTAAACTCAGTTGCAAATTTATAGAGTGTATCTATGCTCTGTAGCTGATTTTGCTGTTGCCATTGCTTTACTTGCAGCGGTTGGCTGTAAAACAGTGGCAACCATGGGTAAGCTTCTATCGCTAATGATTCAAGCCACTGTTGTGCTAACTGGCTATTGGTTACTTTTACTTCGGTTTTGGCGCAGCGGCTTAAAATAGTGGCCGGTAATTGCGCTGTTTGGCTGGTTGTAAGAATTAAAAACCGGCTGTTACTTGGCTCTTCAAGCGTTTTTAATAAAGCATTAGCGGCTGCGGTGGTCATTTTTTCGCAGTTTTGAATAATCGCTACTTTGTTGCCATTTTGCGCTGCCGACTGGTGCATAAAATCGCTTATGCCACGTATGTCGTCTACCCCTATGCTTTGTCCTTCTACTTGGGTAACGCGTTTATCTGGGTGTGTCTGTGCTAGGTTTAGCAAGCAGCTTTTACACTGCCCACAAGGTGTTAACACACTATTTGGGGCACTTAACTGTGTTTGTGTGTTGTGGCATAGCAAACTGTTAGCTAATTTTTCGCTAAGCTCAAACTTGCCTACCCCAATCGGGCCACAAAATAACTGTGCATGATGAAAGCGCTGCGCTTTATAACTTTGGGCTAAGCGTTGCTCTACATTGTTAAGCCATGGCAATGCCATATTATTTTAACCCTGAAAAAAACGTGCGTAGTACATTGGTAATATCACGGTGTACTTTATCAATACTTTGGTTAGCATCAACGGTTTTTATACTGTCGTCGTCGTTTGCCAGTTCAATGTAACGCATACGAGTGCGCTGAAAAAACTCAATGGCTTCTTGTTCTATTCGGTCAAGCTCACCACGGCCTTTTGCTCGTTCAAGGCCAATAACAGGGTCAATATCAAGGTAAATGGTTAAATCGGGCTTTAACCCTTTTAACACCATAGATGATAACGACGCCAAGGTGTTTGCACTAATGCCTCGTCCGCCGCCTTGGTACGCCTGTGACGATAAATCGTGGCGATCGGCTAATACCCACAAGCCTTGTTCTAGTGCTGGGTTTATTACATTATGCATTAGCTGTGATCGCGCTGCATACATAATGAGCAGTTCGGTTTCAAAGGCGATTTCTTCTTCATGTTCTGCTTTTACCAAGGTACGTAACGACTCAGCCAGTGGCGTACCGCCGGGTTCGCGCACATTAATAAAGTCAACATGGTGATGGTTTAAAAAGTCTTGGCATAGGGCAATAGCAGTTGATTTACCTGCGCCTTCTAGGCCTTCTATAACTATAAATTTTGATTTCATAAACACTAATTCTTTTTATTTAAAATGTATTTTCTAACCGCCGCATTGTGTTGCTTTAATGTGGTTGAAAACTGATGGCTACCATCGCCTTTTGCTACAAAGTAAAAATACTCGCTTTGAGGCGGATTTATTGCCGCTAAAATTGCTTCTTTTGATGGCATGGCAATTGGTGTGGGCGGCAATCCGTTAATTCGATAGGTATTATACGGGGTGTAATTTCTCAAGTCTTTACGTTTAATATCACCATCAAACTCTTCGCCTAGCCCATATATAACAGTTGGATCGGTTTGTAAGCGCATATTGGTGTTTAATCTGTTTGCAAACACAGAGGCAATTAACGGTCGCTCACTGGCAAGGCCTGTTTCTTTTTCGATAATAGAGGCCATAATCAGTGCCTCATAAGCGGTATTGTAAGGTAAATCGCTTGCTCGTTGCTGCCAAGTATCTGCCAATGTTTGCTGCATTTTTTGCGCTGCTCGTTTGAGTAAACTGCTGGCGGTATCATTGCTGTGATAATGATAGGTATCGGGGAATAACCAACCTTCTAGATGGGTTTGCTTACCTATTATTTGCTCGCCAAGTTGCTCAAGGTTTAAATCGTTTTGCAAATGTGACGCTGTGCTGAGTGTGTTTAAAACCTCTCTAAGAGATTGGCCTTCTATAATGGTAAAACTAAAACTAACTTGCTGACCTTGATTAATTTTTTTGATGTTATTAATGACGCTATCTGAACTTAGCTCATACAAACCAGTTTTTAAATCTGTCAAGGTTGGGTCAAGTTTAGCTAATATTTGAAATCGCCAGCAGTCTTTTACCCACTGTTGCTGCTGCCATTGGCGGCATAATTGGTTAAAACCGGTGCCTTTTTTAACTTCAAACTGGGTATTGTTAGCTACCTTTAATGGCGTTTTAATTGTGGCCTGTAGTTGCTGATAGCCAATTACTGAGCTAAATAAAGCCAGAAATAATACTGATAATATAACTTTTAACACTAAGCCTCCTTGGCTAGTAATTCTTTTAATAGTAATTGACTATGAGCATGATCAAAACGGTGTTCGCCTATCCTGTTTACGGGCACAATTTTCATTAAGCTATTACATATAAATACCGCGTCTGCTTGGGTGAGGTCACTTAAGCTAACGCGTTTAAATTCAATTGCTAATTTATCACATAAAGATTGCAGAAAAACACCTTTGATCCCGCACTCATCAAGCATAGGGCTAAATATTTTTTGATTTTTTATTGCAAAGATATTCGCAGCGGAGGTTTCTATTACATTATTGTTGTAGTCAAGTACTAGAGCGTCATCGCTTTGCTGGGTTTGTAAGGCATTTTTTATTAGTACTTGCTCTAAGCGATTTAGCGTTTTAAGCCCTGCCAAATGTGGTTGTATTGCTAATTTAATCGGGCTAATCGCTAAGCTTACTCCAGTGTCTGTTAAGGTGTGGTAGTCCTTTGGGTAAGGTAAAACACTCATTATAATAGTTAGGTTGCATTCGCTTGGTGGCGCATAACCTCGCCCGCCCTCACCGCGTGTTATAACTATTTTAAGTACCGCTTTAACTTTAGAAGCTATTTGCTGGCTAATATGGGTCTCAAGTGGGGTAAACGCAAGCGCAGGAAACCCTAAACGCTGAGCACATTCAATTAAACGCGCTTTATGATAATCCCAATGCTCCACCTGTCCATGCGTTACAATGGCGGTTGTAAAAAAGCCATCGCCATAGTTTAAGCCTCTATCACGCGTACTTATTTGGCTGGTTTCACTTGCTGTTATTATTGTTTGCATAATTTTTTACACATAAAAAAACCCAGTTAAACAACTGGGTTTTTATTGTCGTTTGTTGTTTAAAAAAGATTATACCTTTTTAAATAGTAACGAGCCATTAGTACCACCAAAACCAAATGAGTTACACAGTGCGTAATCAAACTTTGCGTCACGCGCAGTGTGCGGTACGTAATCTAAATCACAGCCTTCATCTGGGTTATCTAAGTTAATTGTGGGTGTTACTTTTTGATCGGTTAACGACAAAATAGATACTATCGATTCAACAGAGCCCGCAGCACCTAGTAGGTGCCCCATCATAGATTTAGATGAGCTTACCATAACATTTTTAGCGGCATCGCCAAAAATAGTTTTAACCGCTGACGTTTCGGCTTTGTCACCCGCATGAGTAGACGTGCCATGTGCGTTAATGTAACCAACTTGCTCTGCGTTTACTTGCGCATCGTTTAATGCGTTTTCCATAGCCAGTGCTGCACCTGCACCGTCTTCTGGTGGTGAGGTCATGTGGTAGGCATCGCCACTCATACCAAAACCAACAAGCTCAGCATATATTTTAGCGCCACGTGCTTTAGCGTGTTCGTATTCTTCTAATACGATGACACCCGCACCATCAGAAAGTACAAAGCCGTCACGGTCTTTGTCCCACGGACGAGACGCCGCTTGTGGGTCGTCATTGCGCGTTGAGAGCGCTCGTGCGGCGTTAAAGCCACCCATACCAATAGGTGTACAGGCTTTTTCTGCACCACCGGCAACCATAGCATCAGCGTCGCCGTAAGCAATCATACGGGCGGCATGGCCAATATTATGCAAACCGGTTGTACATGCGGTTACAATTGAAATATTGGGACCACGTAAACCATGCATAATTGATAAATGGCCTGAGATCATATTAATAATGGTAGAAGGTACATAAAACGGCGATAACTTACGTGGGCCGCTATTTAATAATTTAATGTGGTTTTCTTCAATTAGGGTTAAACCACCAATCCCTGATCCTACCGCTACACCAATTCGGGTTGCGTTTTGCTCAGTAACTTCAAGGCCTGAGTCTTGAAAAGCTTGAACACCTGCTGCAGTGCCGTACTGAATAAACAAATCCATTTTTTTAGCATCTTTTGGTGACATATAAGCCGATACATCAAAATCATTGATTAAACCAGCGAAGTGAGTACCAAATTTTGATGTATCAAAGTGGGTGATATTTTGAATACCACTTTTACCATCTAATAAGCCTTGCCAGGTTGATTGCACATCATTGCCCAGCGGCGTCAACATTCCTAAGCCAGTTACGACGACACGACGTTTAGCCACGGTTTGCCTCCAATAAGGTATTATTTTTATAGTTAGGTGATCATACCCAAGCTACCTCAAAGTGCGAGTCTCAAACCAAAAACCGACGCATAGCAATTGTGTTGCTGATGGTGAGTATGGGTGTGGTGTTGAATCATGTACTTTGAGGTGGTTTGGATATAAAGATTAAAGGCAGCGAATGCTGCCCTTAATTTACGATTAATTACTCAGCGTGTGCAGTAACGTAATCGATTGCAGATTGTACTGTTGTGATCTTTTCAGCTTCTTCATCTGGGATCTCAGTGTCAAACTCTTCTTCAAGAGCCATTACTAATTCAACAGTATCAAGAGAGTCTGCACCTAGGTCATCAACGAATGAAGCTTCGTTTTTAACTTCTTCTTCTTTAACACCTAGCTGTTCGATGATAATTTTCTTTACGCGTTCTTGGATATCGCTCATTCTTCTTTCCTTTATTAAAAAACGCCAATGCGTTATTTTCAGATTGCGGCGTAGTTTACGTCCGATAAATCTCTGATTCAATCTTTTGACCATAAATAATTTGCTGGTCAAACCTGTTGAATGTTTATTTTACCTTTTATCGCTTATTTTCACAGCGATTTCAAGTATGTTTAAAGCAAGTTTGCTAAAAATTCATTATTTTTTATAAAACTGGCCATATTCGTTAATTCGCATTGCGAACTTAAACCATGTACATCGCACCATTTACATGCAAGGTTTCACCTGATACATACGCAGCGGCGTCTGATGCTAAATAACACACGGCTGCAGCGATCTCATCTGGTTGACCTAAACGACCCGCAGGAACGTTTGCAAGCGTTGCTGCTTTTTGCTCATCTGTCAAATCATCTGTCATGTCTGTTTGAATAAAGCCTGGCGCAACCACGTTTACAGTAATACCACGCGATGCTACTTCACGCGCTAACGATTTAGAAAAACCGATTACGCCCGCTTTAGCCGCCGCGTAGTTTGCTTGGCCTGCGTTACCCATAGTGCCTACCACTGAGCCAATATTGATAATACGGCCGTTCTTTTTCTTCATCATTGGGCGAAGTACCGCTTTAGATAAGCGGAAAATAGAGCTTAGGTTAGTGTCGATAATGTCGTCCCACTCGCTCTCTTTCATACGCATTAATAAATTATCGCGCGTAATACCGGCATTATTTACTAATACATCAATATCACCTAAATCAGCTTTTATTGCCGCTAATGTCGCCTCAATTGACGCAGGATCGGTAACGTTAAGCGCATAACCTTTACCGTTATCGCCTAAGTATTCGCTAATTTTTGCAGCGCCCAACTCGCTCGTCGCTGTACCCGCTACTTTTGCGCCTTGAGCTACTAAGGTGTTTGCAATGGCTTTACCAATGCCTCGGCTTGCGCCTGTGATCAGGACAACTTTGCCTTCTAAAGAAAATAAATTACTCATTTTTATATACTCTTATTTAGCTGTGTCGATTGTAGCAAGGTCGTTTACTGAGCCACATACCATTGCTTTATCAATACGTTTTGCAAGTCCGGTTAATACTTTACCAGGGCCAAATTCATAACTTTGTGTGACGCCTTGTGCAACCAGTGCCTGTACTGTTTCGGTCCAACGTACTGGGCTGTATAACTGACGCACTAATGCATCTTTAATTGCATCCGCTGAACCTTCAGCTTTTACATCAACATTATTAATTACATCACACTTAGGTGTATTAAATGTTAAAGCCGCTAAATCGGCTGCTAATTTTTCAGCAGCCGGTTTCATTAGCTCACAATGCGAGGGGACGCTTACCGATAAAGGAAGTGCACGTTTTGCACCGGCTTCTTTACACGCAACAGATGCTCTATCTACTGCGTCTTTATGACCCGCAATAACCACCTGGCCTGGCGAGTTATAATTAACCGGAGCAACCACTTCGCCTTGTGCAGACGCTTCACATGCTGCTTTAATTTCGTCATCACCTAGACCAATAATAGCGGCCATAGAGCCCACACCCGCAGGTACGGCTTCTTGCATGTATAAACCACGGTTTTCAACCAGTTTTACGGCTTCACTTAAGCTAATTACATTGCTACATACTAAAGCTGAGTATTCACCTAGGCTGTGGCCTGCCATGATCACGTCTGTATCTGGGTTTGCAGCTAACCAATGGCGATAAATAGCTACGCTTGCGGTTAATAATGCAGGTTGAGTGCGGTGTGTTTGGTTTAGTTTTTCTTCTGGGCCGTTAAGTACAAGATCGACCAGATCGTAGCCAAGTGCCGTTGATGCTTCTGCAAATGTGGCTTTTACTATGTCTGAGCTTTCAAGTAGCTCGTTTAACATACCCACAGTTTGCGAGCCTTGACCTGGAAAAAGAAGTGCAATTTTTTGTGCCATAGTTTGCTCTTTAATTAAACAAAATAAAATAATACATAACACGGCACGTTAACTACGTTATTCAACCGCCGTGTCTTTAGAATGTGTTTTTTCGAAGATAGCAGCAATTTTATCAGGAAGTTGACGCTCTACTTCTTTCACTGCTTCGTCGATTGCGGCATGAAATGCTTTAGCTGAGGCATTTCCATGGCTTTTAACAACAATACCGCGCAATCCTACCAGAGAAGCGCCGTTATACTGGTCGGGGTTCACCCTTTTGTAGAGTTTTTTTATAATTGGCGCTAATATAAATGCCATACATTTATAAACAACGTGTTTTTCAAGCGCACGGCTAAACTTTTTCATGATAAGTTTGGCAATGCCTTCGCAAGTTTTAAGTGCTACATTGCCAACAAAGCCTTCACAAACAATAACATCGGCCTTGCCAGAAAAAATATCACTCCCTTCGCTATAACCAATATAATTAATCAGTTCGCTTTGTTGCATTAATTGCGCGGCTTGCTTAATTTCTTCATGGCCTTTTATGTCTTCGGCGCCAATATTTAATAAACTCACTTTTGGGTTATCACACCCGAGTGCTTGGCCTGCCACTACAGAGCCCATAATGCCAAACTGATACAACATTTGCGCATCACAGTGCACATTAGCGCCTAAGTCGAGTAAGTAAACGGGATTTTTTTGCTCTGTGGGAACGGCTGATATAAGTGCGGGACGTTTAACCCCTGGCAGCATTTTTAATACGTAATGCGCCATAAAAAATAGCGCCCCTGTATTGCCTGAGCTAACACAGGCTTGCGCTTCACCCGATTTAACTAAATCGAGGGCAACACGCATTGAGGAATCTTTTTTTGAGCGTATAGCAACAGCGGGTTCGCAGGCATTGGTGACCACGTCATTGCAATGGCGAATAATTAATCTGGGGTGAGAAAGTGAATCGAGTGATTCTAATTGTTTAGCTATTACTTGCTCGTTGCCACATAAAATAAGTTTTAAGTTGGCATTAGCATTTACCGCGTTAACGGCTGCGGGGATAGATGAACGGGGGCCATAATCGCCCCCCATCATATCTAACGCTATGGTTAGATTAGTCAGCATATAGCAATCTCTTAGTTAGAAATTACTTGAACGCCTTTGTAGTAACCATCTGCAGTCACATGGTGACGACGATGAGTCTCACCAGATGTTTGGTCTACAGTTAAAGTTGGACCACTGATCGCATCGTGTGAACGGCGCATGCCGCGTCTTGCACGAGACTTTTTGCTTTTTTGTACAGCCATAGTCTTCTCCTAAGAATCTTTCTTAAGTTGTTTCAAAATATCAAATGGATTTGGTTTATCATCTTCCGCCTTTAAAACACCAAAGCTGGCAGGCTCTGCTGTATAACTGCATGAAGCTTCGTTGTGGGTAGGCACTAATGGCACGGCTAAGATAAGTTCGTCTTCGATTAACTCAAACACGTCTATTTCACCATTTTCATCAAGTGCTACTTCGTCGTAGCTTTGTGGAAGATCATCTGACTCTGCATCCAAACCGACTGGCGAATACACAAAGTCTTGATCCAAATCCAACCCTAAATCACCATTACAACGTTGACAAGTAACAGTTACGTGTGTGGACAAATTGCCACTGATCACAACTAAACCTTGCTCATCGTTTTTGCAATGAATTTTTACCGCTATTTCACCTACTTCTTCCTGGATAACTTCTCGTAAACGAGTAAGTTTCTCAAGCGGTACAATGCCGTCATACTTTAAACGGTGTTGCGCTGCTTTGCCCGGATGAAGAGTGATGGGAATTTTCACCTTTTGCATAGGGGCTGCATCATATAGATAGTTAGTGGGTTAGTCAAAGTAAAAAACCAATTTTACGTTGTTTTTCACGTGTTTTACTTACGGATCTGATTTATCCTAACTCAATCTGATTTACGTTAGGAAAACATGCCATGAAGCACTCTCTTATATTAGCCTCAAGCTCGCCTTTTAGGCAGTCTTTATTACAAAAATTTAATCTGCCTTTTGAAACCTTTTCGCCCGATGTTGACGAAACGCCTCACAGCAACGAAGCACCTAACGATCTTGTTAAGCGTTTAAGCGAACTAAAAGCCGCAGCTGCCGCCGATCATTTTGACCAAGGGTTAGCAATTGGCTCCGATCAAGTTGCTGTATTTAATGGCCAAATTTTAGGCAAGCCGCACAATAAAGAAAATGCTGTAAACCAACTCAGCTTATTTAGCGGGCAAACTGTTACTTTTTTAACGGGGCTGTGCGTACACAATATTCAAACTGGACAAAGCAAAACTATTGTTGAGCCCTTTAATGTCACTTTTAAAACGTTAACAACAGCGCAAATAGGTGCTTATTGCGACGCAGAGCAACCTTATAACTGTGCAGGAAGTTTTAAAAGTGAAGGCTTAGGTATTTGTTTATTTGAAAAGCTCAGTGGTGATGACCCAAATAGTTTAATTGGTTTACCACTCATTAAACTCAGCCAATTATTGGCTGAGTTTGGCTTAGATGTATTAAGCGCACAAACTAACTAAGTAAAAGTTGTTGCAACTGCTGATAGTTGTCAGCGGTTGCAATAGGCGTAAACTCGTTTAATTGCGCAGCGTTGTGCACGCCCATGGTTACCCCTAGCCTATCCATACCTGCAGTTTTTGCCATTGCCATATCTATTTGCGTGTCGCCTATCATTAGCGCTTCATCAACACTTATCCCTAGCTCTTCAAGCAATTGATAAAGCATATCGGGGGCAGGTTTAGATTGTGCATCATCACTGGTGCGTGTAGCACTAAAAAAGTGACGCAGCTGGCTTTTATCTAGTAAACGCTCCAACCCTACCCGACTTTTACCTGTGGCAACCGCCAATATTACGCCTTGACTTTTTAACTCAGTGAGCACCTGTTCAACGTGCTCAAACACCGGTGTTGGGGTGGTATCAAGCGCATACTGCTGTTTATAACCTGCAATAAGCGCTTCGTGATGCTCACTGTAATCAGGAAACAAGCTCGCTATTGCGTTTTCAAGCGACAAGCCAATAATATTTTTACTGGCAGTATCGCTCGGCGGTTCAATATTGAGTAACTGCGCACTTTTGCGGATACAATTAACTATTTTGCTAATTGAATCCATAATGGTGCCGTCCCAATCAAAAATCACCAGCTTGTAGTTTTTCATGGTGGGTGAGATCACGCTTTTGCTGCTCTAAGTTTAACTAAACAACTTGATAGTGCTTTATCAAGCGGTGCTTCTACTCGCATAGTGGTTTCGTTTTTAGGGTGGTAAAAACTTAAATCATGGGCGTGTAAAAATAAGCGGTTTAAACCACGTTTACGCATTGACTCGTCAAACCCTTGATCGCCATATTTGTCATCACAGGCAATAGCATGACCTTGACACTGAGTATGCACACGAATTTGGTGAGTACGACCGGTTACAGGAGATGCTTGTACTAATGAGCAATCGTTAAAACGCTCAAGCACTTTAAAGCGGGTATGCGACGGTTTGCCCTCAGTGTTATCAACACGTACTACGCGCTCACCCGATTTTAGGGTGTTTTTGCGCAAGCCTTCAGTCACATTTTTTGTTTTAGAGTCCCATTGACCCTCAACAAGTGCCCAATAATTTTTTTCCATGGTTTTTTCACGCAATTGCTCATGCAAGGCAGTCAGCACAGAGCGGCGCTTAGCAATGAGTAAACAACCTGATGTATCACGGTCTAAACGATGCACAAGCTCAAGGCTGCGCTCTTCTGGGCGTAAAACACGTAATGCTTCAATAAGGCCATAGCTTAGGCCACTGCCGCCATGCACAGCCATACCCGATGGCTTGTTAATAACCATCAGGTATTTGTCTTCAAATAGAATATCGTCTTCAAGGCGCGTTACTTTATCGAGTTTTGAAGGGACAAACTCTTCACGCTCTGACACTCTGATTGGTGGTATACGAATAACGTCGTCTAGCTGCAATTTATACACAGGCTTAATGCGTTTTTTGTTTACACGCACCTCACCTTTACGAAGAATTTTGTAAACTGCGCTTTTAGGCACCCCTTTTAAATGGGTAATAAGAAAGTTATCAATACGCTGACCTAGGTGGTCTTCGTTGATAGTGACAAAAGTTACTTGTAAGCCGGTTTTTTCTGACATTGCCTAATCACTGATTTAAGTAAAATAATTTAGTTGCTAACACAGTTATAATAGTGGGATAATCAGCAGCGCAAATATTTAGTATTTGCAAATAACAACGGTGCTTTTTAACACATTAAAACATTCGTGATGCACATTCTGGGTAACCGATCATACAGATCCGAGTTAAGTTTTCCAAAGCTTTTATACATACCCAGTTAACACGTGCGCACAACTAACGGCAATGCGCGTAATATATTGCTGCTTAAGTTTGAACATGAATTGATTTTTAAAGTGATAGTAAAAGCAATGAACAGATAATTTGTCTGATAGTGGCGGCGTAAAAAAACGCCGTTCAGAATTCGCTCAAATATTGTAGTACCGTACAGCAGCTTATTTAGAACTAAAAAAATCTAATAAATAAGCGTTCATTAACATCGGTAGCGATTTTTGCTCATAAAAACGATAACGGTAGTTTTAAAAACGAAACTATGGTTTGAAGCTAAAGAGCCCTAAGCACCTAATATGAATGCATTTAATAAGATTGTTATGACAGGCCAACTTCTGGATAAAACGAGTATTGAGCTAAACAGCCGACACGTTTGTATCCCCTTAGAATTTAATAGCGTGATTACACCCTATTGTTTGCCGGCATTTAAAATACTGCTTACTAAATACAGAGCCGTTCCGTTAAAGACCCAGTCGTGAGGCTGCACATTCTAAAAATAGGAACACCTGAACAGGCGAGAAAACATCGTCATGTCAGCGACACAAACTAGTAGAGTAACATTATGAAACGTATGCTAATCAATGCAACGCAGCAAGAAGAAATGCGCGTAGCACTGGTTGACGGCCAGCGCCTATATGATTTAGATATAGAAAGCCCAGGTCACGAACAGAAAAAAGCCAATATTTATAAAGGTAAAATCACACGTATTGAACCATCTTTAGAAGCAGCATTTGTTGATTACGGTGCTGATCGTCATGGTTTCCTTCCTTTAAAAGAAATTGCTCGTACTTACTTCCCACAAGGTTACACCTTCCATGGTCGTCCGAATATTCGCGACGTGATCAAAGAAGGTCAAGAAGTTATTGTACAAGTTGATAAAGAAGAGCGCGGCCAAAAAGGTGCTGCACTGACTACCTTTATCAGCGTGGCAGGTAGTTATTTAGTGCTTATGCCTAACAACCCTCGCGCTGGCGGTATTTCTCGCCGTATTGAGGGTGATGAGCGTACTGAACTTAAAGAGTCGCTAAGCCGCTTAGAACTACCTAAAGGTATGGGCTTAATTGTACGTACCGCAGGTGTTGGTAAGTCGTTTGAAGAACTAAACTACGATTTAAAAGCATTATTAGTCCACTGGGAAGCCATTCAACAAGCGGCAGACAGTGCAAAAGCACCATTTTTAATTCACCAAGAAAGTAACGTGATTTTCCGTGCAATTCGCGATTATTTACGTCGTGACATTGGCGAAATTTTAATTGATAAGCCTCGTGTTTTTGAAGAAGCTAAAGCGCACATAGAGCGTTTTCGTCCTGATTTCATGAGCCGCGTTAAGCTTTATCAAGGTGATACACCTTTATTTACACACTACCAAATTGAAAGCCAAATTGAGTCTGCGTTCCAACGTGAAGTACGCTTACCTTCAGGTGGTTCAATTGTAATTGACCCTACTGAAGCACTGACTTCTATCGATATCAACTCGTCAAAAGCAACAAAAGGCGGCGATATTGAAGAAACAGCGCTTAACACCAACCTAGAAGCGGCAGATGAAATTGCACGTCAACTTCGTTTACGTGATTTAGGTGGCTTAATTGTTATCGACTTTATTGATATGACACCTCCACGTCATCAACGTGAAGTAGAAAACCGCTTAAAAGATGCTGCTCGCCCAGATCGTGCGCGCGTTCAAATTGGTAAAATTTCTCGCTTTGGTTTACTTGAAATGTCGCGCCAACGCCTACGCCCTTCACTCGGTGAAGCAAGCCAAGGTGTTTGTCCACGTTGTAGTGGTCAAGGTACTATTCGTTCTAACGAATCAATCGCATTGTCTATTCTTCGTTTAATTGAAGAAGAAGCGATTAAAGACAACACCGCTCAAGTTAATGCTCAAGTGCCTGTTGCTGTTGCCGCTTATTTATTGAATGAGCAACGTCGTAGCGTTCACCGTATTGAAAAGCATCATAAATGTGATGTAGTGATTATTCCTAATCAACACATGGAAACACCTCACTACGAAGTAATGCGTTTACGTAAAGACGAAACACTTGAAACTGTAAGCTACGAGCAAGTTGTTGCGCCTGAGCCTGAAGCATTTGAAATGTCTAAATCGCCAGCGGCACCTGTTCGTGAAGAGCCGAAGCTTAAAGGCGTCGTTATGCCTTCAACGCCTGCGCCACAAGCAGCAAAAGCTGCACCGGTAGTAGAGGCTAAAGCTGAAATCAGTTTATTTACCGCATTAGGTAAATGGATTAAATCGTTATTTAGGTCTGACACTGAGCAAGAATCAGAAAAACAGACTGAAAAGCAATCGCAAGAGCGCGCAAATAATAACCGTGGCAATGATAATCGTCGTCGTAATAACAACCAACGTCGTCGTAATAACAACCCACGTAATAAACCACGTAACGAACGTACTGCAGACACTGAAACTAAAAATGAGTCAGCGCCTGCAGCTGATACGCAAGACAAGAATGAGAATCGCAATAAGCGCCGTCGTAATTCAAATACGCGTAAACGTCCTGAGCATAAAACTGAAGATAAAACCCAAGTAAAAGTAGAGGAAACTCAAAACGCGGATACTACGGCTAAATCGGGTAAGAGTGCAAATGCTGAGCCAAAAGAGCAAAAGCCTAAGGTACGTCGTCAACGTCGTAATTTACGTAAAAAAGTTCGCGTACAAGACGAAAGCACAGAGCAAGTTCAAACAACTGAGCAAACTGTTGAGCAACCAGTGGTTAAAGAAGACAAGCCACAAGTGAAAGAGCAAGCTCCTGTTGTTGAAAAGCAAGCGCCGGTATCTGATGAAAAAGCACCTGCACCTGCTAAAGAACAAGCTGAGGCTGTTGTTGATGCAAACGATAACGTGGCAACACAAGATGAAGAGCAAGAGCAAACACGTACTCGCTCACGTCGTTCACCGCGTCATCTTCGTGCATCTGGCCAACGTCGTCGTCGCCCTGAAAGTGAAAACGCGCAAGAGAAGTCTGATGAAGCGCCTGCTTTCATTCCAGTTGCGGATCAAGCCGCTGCTGAATACGAAGCAGAGCTAAAAGCAAAAGCACATAAAACGGCCGTTGATGCCTCTGATGCAGTTGAACAAAACATTGTTGAAGAAGAATTAGCGAAAGTTGAAGAGCCTGTAAAAGCTGAAAAACCAGTAAAAGCTGAAGAACCAGTAAAAGCTGAAGAACCAGTAAAAGCTGAAGAACCAGTAAAAGCTGAAGAGCCAGTAAAAACTGAAGAACCAGTGAAAGCTGAAGAACCAGTGAAAGCTGAAGAGCCAGTAAAAACTGAAGAACCAGTGAAAGCTGAAGAACCAGTGAAAGCTGAAGAACCAGTAAAAACTGAAGAACCAGTGAAAGCTGAAGAACCAGTGCAAGCTGAAGAACCAGTGCAAACTGAAGAGCCAGTGAAAACTGAAGAACCAGTGCAAACTGAAGAACCAGTGCAAGCTGAAGAACCAGTGAAAGCTAAAGAACCAGTAAAAGCTGAAGAATCAGTACCGGCTGAAGAAGCTCCTGTTGAAGCTGAAACAGCACCAGTTAGCGCTACTGAAACACCTGTAGAAGCTGAAGGAGCGCCTGTGGTTGAAAGTCAACCTAATACAGTTTCGCAAGCGAGTTCAGCTAATGTAAACGCTAAAACTGTGATTACAACAGGACATGCAAGTGCGCCAATGGCACAGCCTACGGCTGTAGCCGATAGCGAAACCAAGCATATATCGGTTGCAATGGCACATGACAAACGTGAGTTAATCCCTGACAGCGGCCTTCGCCCTGGCTCGGTAAAACCTGCCGGTCGTGCAAGCTCAGCAATGACTAAAACGTTGAGTGCTGACTAAGCACTAAGTTTAGCTCAAAGCATAAAAAAGCCGCGTTAATTAATTTTAACGCGGTTTTTTATTGTCTGGCATTTATGTAACTGGCAACGGGGTTCGGGCTGCGAGGATCGGGTAAGGATTAAAGACTGGATGTTAAAGGTTAAAGGTTAAAGGTTAAAGGTTAAAGGTTAAAACATTCGAAGCTTCGCTTCACACGAGATCAAGCTCTAAGTCTACAAGTTATCTGCTAATACCTGTTTTATCTTCTCATTTACTCCTCATTCTCTTCTCTCAGTGCAATAAGATCTTTAAGAAATGCATTCACAAATTTACGGGCTGCGGGGATCGGGCTTCGAGCCTGTTCCCCAAACCCGTAGCTCGCAATTTGCCGTAAGCATGACAATAAGACTTTAGTGATTTATTTACCACAGAGGATAGGAGAAAACAGAGGAAATGATTAAATACAAATGTTATGAGAATTAAAAATAACAGATTATTGGTTTTTGTTTTGTATTCTCAGTGCAGCGCGCAGCGCCTCGGTGTTCTCTGTGGTTAAAAAATCAAAGACTAGAGGCAGAAAAGTTAGCGGGCTGCGGGGTTAGGGTTACGAGCCTGATCCCGAAACCCGTAGCCCGCAAATTGCCGTAAGCATGACAATAAGATTTTAGTGATTTATTTACCACAGAGGATAGAAGAAAAAAGAGGAAATGATTAAATACAAATGTTATGAAATTAAAAAGTACAGGGTATTGGTTTTGTTTTGTATTCTCGGTGCAGCGCGCAGCGCCTCGGTGTTCTCTGTGATTAAAAAACCAAAGATTAGAGTCAAAAAAGTTAGCGGGCTAAGAGGTGCGGGTTACGAGCCTGATCCCGAAACCCGTAGCTCGCAGCCCGCTGTGAGTTTAATCTTGCTGTTGTTCCATAAAGCGCTGTAGCTGATCTTTTAGGTTTGGCGGAATGCCCTTGATCACTAACGTATCGGTGGCTTCATTATAAGTTACACGCTCGCCTAAATGCTTACGCTCAAAACTGATACTGACTCCACCGCCTAAGCCTGAAAATTTAACCATGCTGGTTACCGTTTTTTTATCAACCGGGAATGACTCTTCTAAGTCATAGCTTTGCTCTTTACAAAAACTTTCAAACGGGTTGTCGTCGCCTTTAGTAAGCGTTGCTGAAAGTTCACTCACATTAGCTTCTTCACCCGTGGTAACACAGTCGTTACAGTAATCGAATACTTGCTTACGTAACTCGTCTTTTTCAGATTTATCAAACTCTTGCTCTGATAAGTAGTCTTCTACCGCATTGAGCATCACTTGACTTTGCTGCTTAGGATCAATGCCCTCTTCACAACCTAAAAAGTCTAAGAAAAAGTCAGCGACTTTACGCCCTGCACGACCTTTAATAAATGAAATATAACGATTGTCGTCTGCCTGGGTATCCCATGCGGTTAAATCAATACGAGCAGCCAATTGCATACGCGAAATATCTAAATGACGCGATGCGGCTAAATCAAGCTCAGAAGTCATTGAGTAATGCTCTTTAATATTGATCATGGCAATCAACATATAATCTGTCGCCACGTACTGATAGTGACAGAATACTAAATAGCCGGTTTCGTTAAAGGCGTATTTATCTAACTCTTCTTTTAACACCGTTGATGCCTGCTCGGTCATATGCCAAAAGCCAAGCTCATTATTGCGATAGCTTTGCATGGTAGAGGCAACAATACTGTTTTTTTCGCCACTAAAAGCACAAAACCCTTTACCTGGCTTGCCATTGTAGGCATGGTGTAATTGCTCAATGAATACAGCCACTTTATCGTTGATAGTCATTTCGTCGTTACGAAGGTGAATTTGAGTGTCGTCGTCTTTTTTGTCTACATAGTGTACGACTAATTTTTTAACATCTATTGCCATCTTTGTTTTTCACGCCTCTGGTGTTAAAATACGGGAATATAACTCTTTTTATTGAACCAACTGATGCCAATCTTATCAAAATACTCTAATGAAGAAGTAGAACAAATCGTCGATCAGCTTATTGATGTTTTATCAAAACACAATGCGCCGGTTGATTTAAGTCTTATGTGTTTAGGAAATTCTATCACGCATATCTTAAAAGAGCATGTACCAACAGGGAAAAGACAAGCCGTTACCGAGAACTTTGCAAAAGCACTCGCGCAGTCGGTTAAGTAAACTCTATGAATTTATCGCAGCACAACCAGTTTTCATCGAAAGCGAGTCAATTATTAAGTTGGGGTCATTGGTTTACATTTGCCAATATTGGCTTAGCGCTTTTAATTAGCTTAAGCTATTTATTTGCCGATTCGCCACCTACCACATTTATGGGTATAACCTATATGATGGTTACTTGGCTAAGCCACACTAGCTTTATTGCATTTTTAGCATTTGTGCTGACGGTTTTCCCTTTGAGTTTAGTATTCCCCTACCCACGGCATATACGTGGTATGGCAGCAGTGATTGCAACTGTCGGGGCCTCTATCCTTACTTTAGACGCTTACGTCTACTTTAACTTAGGTTATCACTTAAATGCCTCTGCACTGCCTGAAATTATTTCACTGTTGTGGCATCGTGTAACAAACTCACCCGCACTTACTACCTTGCTAGCAGGCAGCATAGTGTTAGCAATATTAGCGTTTCAATTGACTGTTAGTAATTTTACTTGGCATCATTTAGGGCGTTTAAAACAGTTTAAATTTGCCCGTTATGCTGGTTCATTTTTAGTGATTTGTTTTGCGCTAAGCCACAGCATTCATATTTGGGCTGATGCAAATTTAAAATTTGATATCACTAAACAAGATAATGTACTACCACTTTCGTACCCGACTACGGCAAAAAGCTTACTCGCTAAAAACGATTTGCTGGATATTGAAAGCTACGAGCAAGCGCACAACGTTAAAATTAATAACCAAGGTATTAATTATCAAGCACCTGCTCCATTAGAAAAATGTGAAGATTACAGCGCAGCAAAAGTTGATATATTGGTGTTTGATAATGACGAGCAGCTAGCAAAATTTGTTGCCAGCCAACAAAGTATTTATAAAAACACGCAATTTTTACAACCCACCGATCATAGTGATATGTTATTTGGGCTTGTGTACGGCTTGCCAGCATTTTACAAAACGAACATTATTGATCAGCAAACTTTACCCGTTTGGCAAAGCCAACGCCGTAGTGTGGAAGTGGCCGGTATTGATGAGCTGAGCTTTATTAACGAGCAAGCACACAAAGACAGTGCAATAAGAATTGTCAAAGGGGCTGAAAACGCCACTGTACGTGATGACGCTACTGAATTTTTTGCTTTTAGTATCTCGCAAAATAGCAATGAAATTGTAACCACGTCAACATTGTACAGCTCTGATAAATTTATTTCTAAGGTGAACGGTTTAATTCAGCCTAGCGATATTATCGCTACAAGCCTTGGCCAATACTTAAACTGTAATGCGCTTGCGCAGCAAACTATGCTGGGCGAAAACTTGTACAGTAAAAGTAATAATATTGGGGTTAATTACTCGCAAGGCGTGGTGATTGCTTACAAAAAAGATAGAATCACGCTTATTGATCGTGATGGAAATTTTAGAAATATCTCTGCCGCTGAAGGGTTTTCAATTGAACAAGGGCTTGATATTCCATTTTTAGTCCATGGAATCAAAAAGCTTAAAACATTCAGCCAATAGCTAGTTTAAAGCGGGCTATCGGTAATAGCTCGCTTTAAAACGCAGTGTTTATTAATTTCTTATTGTTTATTCAACTTGCTATCCTCCCTGCCTAGGTTATAGTTTTTATCATCAAAAATTTTAACCCGAACAGCGCAAATTAAGGATAATCGCTATGTGTAAAGTTATTAATGTGATCGTTACTGTCTGTCTTTTTAACTTTAGTCCTTATGCTGCAGCGCAAGCAACCTACTACAAGTGCGTTACTCCTAAAGGTACTACTTTTTCTCAGTTTCCCTGCAGTGATAATGCCACCGCACACATAATAAAAACCACTGAGCCTAAGCAAACGGGTAAAAAAATAAATTACAGTAAACAGTTAAACGCACTTGAGCGAGAGGCTATTATTTCTAACTTAGAGGCAGAGCTGCGCAGTAATCAGCAAAAGTTAGCCATTCTTGCACGGGAGAAAGACCGAGCGGATTTTAAACAACAACAACGCTTAAACCGTATATTAAGTGAGGATGATAAAAAGCGTATTAATAAAGACATTAAAAATACACAAAAAGAGCTAGATAAACAATATAAAAAAGATAAAGCATTGATTGAAAAGCGAATTAAAACATTACAAAAAGAGATTGAAACCTACCAGCCTTAATCAGGCTAACTTCAATAAATATCATCTTAATTAGCTTGGTTTTAAATATAAAATAACATACCCTTAACAACATTGTAGAGTATAAGCTCTATTGGGTGTTTAGTGATCATTTCCTTTGTCCACCTTTTTCGGATTTAATACTAATATCCTAAACACCTAAAGGCGTCTATTAAGGAGTACTGATGCAACCACGCCAAATTGCTGAATTAATTTTAAAGGGCTTTAAAAAGCACTATTTGCTGTTTCAAAGAACAACAGCCAAGGCGCCTTATGCTTTTGCTAAAAGAGACTGGCAAGCAATTAATGATATTAGCCGCCTGCGTATCAGTTATTACGATGACCGCGTAAACGAAACCACAAAAACCTTGCGAGAACGCCAGCAAACAGACGAACTAAACGAAAACTTATGGCTTGAAGTTAAAAAAATATACCAACATTTTTTATGTTTTCATCCACAAGCTGAGCTTGCTGAGACATTTTATAATTCAGTTTTTTGCCGCCTATACCATCGCCGCTATTTTCATAATGACTTTATTTTTGTAGAAGCGACTTTAAAAGACGCTCCTTCGGTGCCTGTTGAAGCGCAGTACCGTAGTTACTTTCCCGTTGTAGATGGCTTAAAGCCCACCATTAAACGCATTATTAATCACTTTGATTTTAAAGCCGATTTTTTCAACCTTGAGCGCGATATTCGTTTATTAGTTAAAGCATTTTACAAACAAGCTCCCGATACACACCACCAGCATTGGCAAATGCGTTTTGATATATTACATACCCCGTTTTATCGTAATAAAGCCGCTTATATTGTCGGGCGTGTGGTATCGCAAAGTGGCGTTCAGCCTTTTATAATCGCTGTGTTACATCATGAAGATAAAGGTCTCTATTTAGATGCTTTACTGACAAAGTCGTCGCAAATGCGCGTTATTTTTGGCTTTGCGCGTGCGTACTTTATGGTAGAAACCCATGCACCCTCTGCACTAGTACGTTTTTTAAATCAACTTATGCCTAATAAAACCTTGGCGGAGCTTTACAACGCGATTGGCTTTCATAAACAAGGGAAAACCGAGTTTTATCGCGAGTTTTTAAATCATTTAACCCATTCTAATGACGAATTTACCATTGCTCCGGGTACACCGGGTATGGTGATGATGGTCTTTACTCTGCCCTCATTTGGTTATGTATTTAAAGTTATCAAAGACAAATTTGGCGAAAGTAAGCCGTTTGGTCGCGATACAGTATTAAAACGCTACCAACTGGTTAAAAGTCATGATCGTGTTGGCCGAATGGCCGATACCATAGAGTATTCAAACGTCGTATTTCCTTTAGCACGATTTGATAGTAACTTGTTAGCACAGTTGCATAAAACCATTGGTTCATCAATGGTGATTGAGGGTGACTGGTTAATCATAAAACATTTATACATTGAACGGCGAATGACACCGCTTAATTTGTTTTTAGAACATGCAGACGAAAAAAGTGCCGCTGATGCCATTGAAGAATATGGTCAGGCGCTTAAAGAAATGATTGCCGTGAATATTTTCCCTGGCGATATGCTGTTAAAGAACTTTGGAGTAAGTAAGCACAAACGTATTATTTTTTATGATTACGATGAAGTGCAATATTTAACCGACATGAACTTTAGAGCACTACCCAAAGCAAAAAGTTATGATGACTATTTAATGGACGAACAAAGTTACTCAGTTGCCCCGCAAGACGTATTTCCAGAGCAATTATGTACCTTTGTAATGCCTAATCCAACATATAAACAATTTTTAACCAGTACACATCCTGAGTTGCTTGATGTAAATTTTTGGAAACAAGCGCAACAAAATATAAAAAATGGAAAGGTGAGTCATATTTATCCTTATCCTACAGCACAGCGTTTTATCCATTACTGGTAAACGTTAAGGACACACAATGAATATAAGTAAAATAGATTTAAATTTACTGGTTTATCTTGATACGTTATTACGCGAATGTAACGTTACTCGTGCCGCAAACCAGCTTAGTATTACTCAACCGGCAATGAGTAATGGACTTAAACGCCTACGTAACCTTTTTAACGATCCTATTTTAGTGCGCACCAGCGATGGCATGGTACCAACTGAGCGCGCTATAGAGTTACAGCCTGTAATTCGCGGTATTTTAATGACGCTAGAAGAAACACTCGCGCCTAACCGCGAATTTGAAGCAAAACAAAGTAAACGGGTGTTTAGAATTATGGCCAGTGACTATGCAGCTAGTACTATGGCACCACGCTTACTAGGTAAGTTGCATGAAGAAGCCCCTGACACCACCTTAGATATTTTAACTCCCAGCGATGTAACCTTTCATGATGTAGAAAACGGTAAAGTAGACATGGCAATTAACCGCTTTGAGAACTTACCGCAATCGTTTCATCATAAGCGAATTTGGAAAGATAGCTTTTGCTGTTTAGTAAGATCCGACAACCCTATTATTGAAAACTTTAGCCTAGATAGCTATTTAAAAGCCCGTCATATTTGGGTAAGTAAAACAGGCTTTGGTGTTGGGGTTGGCATGGATCCAAAAGATGTGCAAAAGCTGGGTTGGGTTGACGAAGCGCTCGCACATTTTGGGAAGCATCGAAATATTGCCACCTTTACTCGTAACTACCATGTTGCTATTCATTTAGCGAAAGAAAAAAACCTCGTGGCGACTTTACCCTCAAAAGCGGCCAATATTTATGTAGACGATCCGGGGCTTAAAATACTTGAGCCACCCTTTCCTATTCCACCATTTGAACTTGATATGATATGGAGCCCTTTGTTACACAGAGATGCTAGCCATATTTGGTTACGTCAAAAAGTAGCCGAAGTAGCTGAAGAGCTTAAATAACCTTCTTACATGCTTTTATGTAAATTTTGCTTGCTAGCAGCATGTTAGCAAGCTTGCCTAGACCCCTCACAATAATAAAGCCATGAAAAACAATTAGTTAAAAAATAAAACCGCGTTGGAATGCCGTTTGCTTAGTTATCTATGTATTTTAAATTAACAGAGGTCATTATTATGAGCACCCATCAAGGACAAGAGATAAATCATATCACCGACATTATCCAAGTAATGAATAGCGGTATCGACTTTTACGAAAAAGCACAAGATAAAGTACAAGATCCTAGCGTAAGTGCATTATTTCAGCGCATGATCGACGCCCGCAAAGTAAGTGTTGAAAGCTTACAACCCTATGCAATTAATCAACAAGGTGCACGTGAAGATGGCTCTTCGTTCGCGGTAGAAGCACGCAGAGCATTTACCGCTTTACTTAGTACATTTACTAGCGATAACGACCAAACCTACATTAAAGAGCTTGAAGAAGTAGAAGATAAAACCTTAGAAGAAATCAAAACAGCGTTAAAAAAGCCTCAATCACATGATTGTGAAGCGGCGCTGTCAAAGGTATTGCTTACCATGCAAAGCTGTCATGCTGAAATGAGTAAAATGCAAAAACATTAAGTTTAAAAACTATAAAAGGGCCTTACGGCCCTTTGGTTGTTAAATAACAATAGGAGAGTTATTAATTAAAAGCGGTATTCTGCACCTACGTAATAGTAAGCACCGTTAAACCCAAATGGCGCTGAACGACGAGAGTACTTAAATACCCCATCACTGCTGACAATGGTATTACCTTGAGCATCTACAATAGTACCTGAACGTGAATTACCTATGGTGTTTTCATCTGGATAAACATCAAATAAGTTATTTGCGCCAATATTTACCGATAAATTATCAGTTACAAAGTAATTAACTTTAATGTCAGTTAAAATTTCAGCACCGTAAGTCTGGCGGCCGCCATCTTCAACTGTATACTCACCAAAGCGATTAAGTGATAAATTAACAGTCCAATCGTCACGGCGATAAAGCGCACTTAAGTTAATGCGATCTTCTGGTTGCCATTCTTCAATGATAGAAATTTCTTGATCAGAAAACACATCATCGACTGGCACGGTTTCAAGACCAGAACCTGCAGGTGTAAATAACGACACGACATCAGTTTCGGTAAAGTTGGCTGCTAATGTAAAATCAAGCGTGCCGCCTAGGCCTTCTGTATTCCATGTAGCTACAAAGTCGATACCTTGCGTTTCTGTGTCAGCCCCATTTAAGAAAAACTGTCCTGCACCGGCACCCGAGCTTAGTAACGCGGCATCAAGACTGTTTGATAAACCTTTGCCTAAGCGATTACTAATTACAATACGGTCATCAATATCGATTGAGTAGTAATCAAGCGTTACATTAATATTATCGCTTACATTATAAACAATACCTAAACTGCGGTTTTGCGATTTCTCTTCTGTTAACTTAGGAATACCTAAACTTTGCGCCAGGGTTGAATCGTTTCTAAACGTGCCAACTTCTTCAGCCACTAAATTGCCATTAGGGCCAACAACAAACTGCGTGCTGATGTTGTTAAAGTACAACTGCTGCATTGAAGGCGCTCTAAATCCTGAGCTTAATGCACCACGAAGTGAAATATCTTCGGTTAGTGACCAGTTACCCGCGAGTTTAAAGTTAACTGTATCGCCAAATCCTTTGTAATTATCGTAACGTAACGCCCCTGAGATAATCACATCCTCAATAACGTAAGCTTCAGCGTCTAAATAAAACGAGATCACATCGCGCGACTCATCAACCGACGATGCTGGCGATGAACCACCAAAGCCTTGTGTGCCACCTGATGCATTTTCGCTACCAATACCACCGCTCAGTCCATCATAAATATTAACACCATTATTGGTATCGTAATCGCGGTATGCGTATTCGCTGCCCTCTAAAATACGGTACTCATCGGTGCGTATTTCTGCGCCCATTGCTAATGAGTAATCATCAAAATTTTGAGTAAAATCAAGATTAATCGTTTGCAGTGATAACTCCATACCATACGCGTAACCTTCACGTGGAATAGTGGCGCGAATATCTGCAGCGCTTAAGCCTTGGTCGTAACGTAAGAAGTTGGCATAAGAGGCATTAATCGTATCGCTAGTGGTGTAATCAATGCTGTTTTCACCATAGGTGTACGATAAGTCTAAGCTTGAGTCGTTATCAAACTGCGTTTTATAACCAAAGTTATATGAAATATCGTCAATTGTAGTGTTTATTTTTGGTAAAAAGCCAGCCGGAACTGTCGCATCACCATCTTGTAATACTGGGTTACCACCTGCATTGGCATTATGACGGAAAAATGCTGCTGATTCGTTATCACGCGTTGAATAGGTAATAAAACCGTATAGTTCACCCGCTCCTAATTCGTAGCCGGTGTTAACGGTTAAACCAAATTGTTGAGAGTCGGCATCGCCAATTCTAAATGTATCGCGTGGCGCGGTTAGTTCACGCGGGTCGCCTGCCAGTAACGTGCCGTCACTGAGCTCAGTACAACCATAAAATTGACATGAACCATGAAGCCCTGCACGGTTAGTTGGTGCGCGGTCACGGTAGTTTATAGTCGTATTTAAATAACCATTGTCACCTAAAGCAAAGCCTTTATTAAAGTCGATGTTAACAGTTTCGCCATCACCTTCTGAGTACTTACCGTAGTTAATAGCGGCTTTACCACCTTCGCTGCCATCTTTGAGTACAATATTTATAACACCGGCAATTGCATCAGAACCATATTGAGCCGCAGCGCCATCACGCAGTACTTCAATACGTTTAATTGCTGAGGCTGGAATAGCGTTCATATCGGTACCCGCCGTACCACGCCCCACCGAAGTATTAATATGAATAATACTGGCTTGGTGACGACGCTTACCATTGATCAATACCAACGTTTGATCTGGCCCTAGGCCACGTAGCGTTGCTGGTCTTAATGCGTCAGTACCATCACTAATAGATGAACTTGAAAAGTTAAAAGAAGGTGCGATAGCTTGAAGCATGCGGCCAACTTCTGTTTGGCCGGTATTTTCGAGTGCTTCTGCACTTAAAATATCAACGGGGACAGGTAAGTCTTCAACTGAGCGCCCTGCCACACGACTACCTACAATAGCAATTTTTTCGATGTTTTGTTCTGCGCTTTGTTCAGCGGCATTGATTCCTTGTGAACTAACTGCAAGTAAAGCAGGTAATACAGCTGCACTAACTCCTGAAAGCTTCATCATGTTGTTATCTTTCCTATTGATTTGTTTGAGTTTAATACTCAGTAAACCATTTTGATCAACAACCGCATCGAGCTGTGTCTCAGCCAGTAATGCTTTTAGTGCATCAAGTTGAGAATAAAATCCATACAACGAATTTGCTTCGTATTGCTTGGCAAGTTCATACGAAAAAACCACAGTTTGTTCTGTTTGCTTAGCAAATTCTATTAAGGCTTTGTCTGCTCGTTGCGCTTTTATATCAAATTGCATCATTTGCCCCTCGGTTTGACTTGCATACACACTGATACTTAAAAACAGCGGTGCAACAAGGCCAAATTGAGTTAAATGGCACGTATGGTTACTGCGCAACTTATATAAACAGTTAGCAAACAAAAATCCTCTATAGTTTTTTATCATTTTTTTAATCTTTAAATTACTTTTTACACCCTTATGAGCAACATTGATTAACAATGGTGTGATTTTCATTACGATTACCTATGATTTTTTTTGATATTTTAGGCTAACAACATGCTCGCCTAAACGTTCATGTTCAATCGAAAAATTATTTTGTAAGCTCTCTAACAGCCCTGCCACGTCACCCGCTTTAAAAACACCGGCCACTTTTATACGGGCTAACTCATCAGATGATAGTTCAAACCGCGTGGCGGTATAACGGCTAACTTCGTTTAAGGCATCAGCCAGTTGCTCGCCATTAAATATCAACATGCCATTTTGCCAAGCTAAGTCACGCTGCACATCATCAACCGATAACTGTGTGATTGGTTTGGTAACGCTTTGTTCAATAATGGCTTTTTCACCGGAAATCACAATATTGGCATTAATTTGACGAATTTCATGATTGTTATTATCAGCTTGTTGATACGCTTTAAAATCGTCAGCATTAACAGCAACGCTAGGATCGGTGATCATCACTTTACCCTCAGTAACAACCAGCTCGAGATCTGACGAGCTATTGCGCTGCACATTAAATACGGTACCGAGAGCGGTAAAGCTTTTATCACCCGCCATCACACTGAATGGGCGTGATGCATCTTTAGCTACATTAAAACGCCCCTCGCCACGACTTAGTAACAATTGCCTACGGCCTTGGCTATAAGCGACTTCCAATGAACTATTGGTATTAAGTTGGACAATTGTGCCATCCGGTAAAACATAGGTTGCTTGCTCGCCAACTTTTGTTTTATAAATTTTTGTATAATTTACCTTGGCTAAATTTTTGTTGAAATTGCTATCTATATTTAGCAATAAATAGCTGCACATCATTAATGCAGCAACAATACTTGCTGCCATACCAAATACATACGCAGGCTTTGTTTTGCTGTGAGCCGGTTGTTTATTTGGAAATAATACGCTGAGTTCATTAAGCACACTCAGGTCATCCCAAAGCTGAGCTAATTCATACACTGCATTTTGATGAGCTGTGCTTTGTAGCATCCACAGTTTAAATTGCTCTTGCTCTGCTTTTGTTAAGCCACGGTCAATAGCACTGATCCATTGCGATGCTTTTTCTAATATTAATTCTTTTGAGGTAAATTGATGGATGTTATTCATTTTGCTGCCCTCACTTTAGGCGCACTTTGTTGGCAATGCTCACTTTCATCTTGCACCTGTTCGCGCATATATAGCATGGTATTTAGCAATCCTTTGGCGATATGTTTTTCTACCGTACTTTGACTTAACTGCATTTGCTGTGCGATCTCTTTTTGGCTCATTCCATAGACTTTTTTTAAAATAAAGCACTTTCTTACAACAGGACTTAATTGCTCAGTAGCTCGGCAAAATAATAGGAAGCGCTCTTTAGAGGTGTATTCGTCTTCTAATTGCATCGATTTAAGCAATTTGGGGAGTTCGGTTTCGTGGTTTAAAGGGGTACTGAATTTATTATCCCATTTAGCTACATGATTAAGTGCTAAGTGTTTAGCTGTTTTTAACATGTAGCTGCGGGTATATTGAATATCTTGTTTTAGGTCAGCTTCATAACTTTTAACAAAGGTTTCTTGAACAATATCATCAACATCGTCTTGGGACACGATTTTAGACACAAAGCGCCGTAGCTGAGTAGATATCTCTGAAAATGTACTGGCAAGTTTAAGTCCTTGAGCCACGTGGGTAATCCCTTGTTATTATTATTACCGTAAGATTACGAGTTTTAGGGTTAATTACAAGGTATTTTGTTAATTATTGGTTATTTATTGGTTGCCAACCTACATGCTGTAATATAAAGGGTATACCTTTCAAAATTTTTGATCACTATGCCTGTTTTGCAAATGAGCGCAATATTATGTGGTTTAGCTTTTTATAATCAAAACAAACATGTATTTAGCTTACTTTTATTAGCTTGTTGTGTAGTAATTTAATACTCGCAAGGCTACTATTAACGGATGGTGGTTAGGAGTTACATATGAATAATCAAAAATTAGCAGATTTTGAGCTTTATTTTCAAATTGATGAAAGTAATCGCGTCAATCTGTTTGCCGTAGATGATTCGGCTGTGCCAAAAAGCTTAGCTGAACTTGAGGCTGATATTCCACCTTTATTTAAACTTGCTAACGAAGTAAGCAGTTTAGAGCAAAGCGCCTTAGGCCCTTTGCGTAATTTAGGTGATATTGCCCAAGAACTAACTACTTTTTTACAAGCTCAGTCGCGCAAAATAGATTTGATCATGAGTCATATTTTAGCCTCTGAACAACCAGAAGATAACTCTATCTATTGCGACAGTTACGGCGGTGGCGGCATTAAGTTTACCAGTGAACATTTGTATACATTAGGGCAAACGTTTCGTACTAAACTTTTTTTACAACACGAGGCCTCTGCGGTGTATTGTTATAGCGAAGTGGTTGCCATTGAAAAACAAGATAATGAGCACTACCAATATACCCTGTTATTTGTATCAATAAGAGACAGCGACCAAGAGCTAGTTGTAAGGGCCAGCTTACATGCGCAAACTCGCCAGCTTAAAAAGCGCCAACAACTTGAAAAAGCCAAAGAGAGTACAAACGATAAAAGCTAGCGTTTATTTACTTCTCAAATCGCTCTAAAATTGTGAGCCAAACGCTCATTTAGAAGTGACTTAGCAGTAATTGAACTGCTAAACTAGCCCCATCTTTATTTGTATTAAAAATCCATGAACTTTAGACTTTTACCTGAATGGGCCAAGCAAGACGCTGTTATGCTTACATGGCCTCACAAAGACACAGATTGGGCTGATAATTTAGCCCGTGTAGAACCTGTATATGTTGAGCTTGCTAAGCATATAACAACGCAGCAAAAGCTTGTTATTGTGGCGCATAATAGTGCCTTAAAAAGGCATATTACAGCATTGCTAAATAGCGCTAACATCTCTTTGAATCGTGTTCATTTTGTAGTAACGCCTACCAACGATACGTGGGCGCGCGATCATGGCCCGCTTACTTGCGGCGCTATTGACTCACCCGAGCAACTAAAAGTATATGATTTTACTTTCAATGGTTGGGGCAATAAATTTGAAAGCGCATTAGATAATCAAATTAATCGTACTTTGGTAAAAGAGTTAAGTAGCAAAAACAACCACTATCAAGCGCTCGATATGGTACTTGAAGGTGGCGGTATTGAAATAAACGAGCATGGTGTGTTGCTAACAACCAGCGAATGTTTGCTTAATAAAAACCGTAACCCAGATTTAAACCCAAGTGACATAGAAGCGCTTTTAAAAGAGCACTTGGGCGCAACAGATTTTTTATGGGTTGATCATGGCTATCTAGCGGGTGATGACACCGACAGCCACATTGATACCTTAGTGCGCTTTGCTCCAAATAATACCCTTGTATATGTGCAATGCGATGATAAAAATGATGAGCACTTCAGCGCGCTTGATGCAATGCAAAAACAACTAAAAAGCTTTAAAACTGCCGATCACACCCCATATAAGCTAATTGAATTACCGTGGCCAAAAGCCGTGTACGATGATGAAAACACGCGCTTACCCGCCACCTATGCAAATTATTTAATTATTAATAATGCAGTATTAGTGCCTACTTATAACGATGTAAACGACCAACGCGCGTTGGCACAGGTTCAAAAAGCATACCCAGATCACACAATTATTGGGGTAAATTGTTTACCTATTATTGAGCAATTTGGCAGTCTTCACTGCATTACAATGCAATTACCTCGTGGATTTTTAGCTGGAGCAGCACAATGACAAGACCTGCACATTTATCAGTTGCCTTAGTGCAACAAAGCAACAGCGACAACGCTGAACACAATATTGAAAAATCAATTGCTGGCATCCGCGATGCAGCCAGTCAAGGTGCACAACTTGTTGTGTTACAAGAATTACACCGTAGTTTATACTTTTGCCAAACTGAAGATGTCGATGTCTTTGATTTAGCCGAAACAATACCTGGGCCGAGTAGCAACACATTAGGTGAACTTGCTAAAGAGCTTGGTATTGTGATTGTCGCGTCTTTATTTGAAAAGCGTGCTACAGGCCTTTACCACAATACCGCAGTGGTGCTCGAAAAAGACGGCAGTATTGCCGGTAAATACCGTAAAATGCATATACCGGATGACCCAGGCTTTTATGAAAAGTTTTACTTTACTCCTGGCGACTTAGGCTTTAAGCCTATTCAAACCTCAGTGGGCAAACTTGGCGTACTGGTGTGTTGGGATCAGTGGTTTCCTGAAGCGGCGCGTTTAATGGCAATGGCAGGTGCCGAACTATTAATTTACCCAACGGCCATAGGCTGGGATCCACGCGATGATAAAGACGAGCAAACCCGTCAAAAAGATGCTTGGGTTATTAGCCAACGTGCCCATGCGGTAGCCAATGGCGTCCCTGTGATTAGCTGTAATCGGGTGGGCCATGAGCATGACCCGAGTGGACAAAGTGACGGCATTCAATTTTGGGGCAACTCGTTTATTGCAGGCCCTCAAGGCGAAATGTTAGCTGAGGCCGATAACCAAAATGAACAAATTTTAATGGTTGAACTTGATCAAAAACGCAGCGAGAACGTAAGACGTATCTGGCCGTATTTACGCGACCGCAGAATTGATCATTATCAAGATTTAACAAAAATCTATCGCGACTAAATAATAGTATGGCTCTTAGCTGCTAAGAGCCTAATTTAATGGAGTAATTAATGGCGTTTGAGCAATGGGCAGCCTTGCCTTGGGTAAAATCTCAGAAAGATAAAATTCAATGGGGCGAGCTTTTAGGCAGTGGCTTAAGCATTGCCATTGCACAAGGTGTAAAACAACAAGATAACCTAGTGTTAATAGTTACGCCAGATACACCAAGTGCTTTGCGCCTTGAAACCGAATTAGAGTATTTGCTTCCGGATAACCCGGTAATGATATTTCCGGATTGGGAGACATTGCCTTATGATCATTTCTCTCCCCATCAAGATATTATTTCCGCGCGCTTAGCAACGCTTAATACCCTGAAAAACGAGCAACAAAGCGTGCTCATTATGCCTGTATCAACGCTGATGCTGCGCACAGCCCCTGCTTCGTTTATATACGGTTCAACGCTTAATTTTAAAGTGGGCGATAGATTAGACACCCACGCTTTGCGTGAAAACTTAGAGCAAGCGGGTTACATGCACGTACAACAAGTAATGGAGCACGGCGAATACGCAATACGTGGCTCTATTGTTGATTTATACCCGATGGGCAGTAAACACCCATTTAGGCTCGATTTTTTTGATGACGAGCTTGATACCATTCGCTTATTTGATGTGGAAACACAACGCTCAGACGAAAAAGTTGAAAAAATTGAGTTACTTCCTGCCCATGAATTCCCCACTAACGACACGGATATTGAACGCTTTAGAATAAACTATCGTGAAAAGTTTGGCGCAAGCGCAGAGCAAGACTCTGTCTACATGCAAGTTAGTAAAGGTAACTGGCCTGGAGGTATTGAATACTACATGCCATTATTTTTTGATGGCTTGGCGACTATTTTTGACTATTTGCCTGAATCAACGACCGTGATGCAATTAGGCGATTTAGAACATGCGGCGGATAATTTTTGGCACGATGTTAATGTACGCTATGAAAACCGCCGTGTGGATCCCTTACGCCCACTTTTACCGCCGGATGAGTTGTATCAGCCAATCAATGAGCTATTTTCAAACCTGGGCAATTATGGCCGTATTCGTTTATCACAAGCAAAATTAGGTACTAAAGCGGGCAATAAAAACCTTGCCGTGAATGAATTACCTAATGTCCGCATTGATCATAAACAACATGAACCCTACAACGCATTCATTAGCTATGTGGCAGAACAAAAAAAGAAAAAAGGCCGAGTTATCATTAGCGTTGAGTCGGATGGTCGACGTGAATCATTACTGAGTATATTAAAACCCAGCGGCTTAAAATTTAAAGAATTTGATACTTTTGAGCAATTTACCAACAGCAGTAGTGACGTTGGTTTAATTGTAAGCCCACTTGAACAAAGTGTTGTGCTTAGCACAAAACCTAGCCTGAGCATTATTACTGAGCAAGAATTGCTTGGAATTAAAGTATCACAACGCAGACGCCGTAAGCACAAGTATGAAGCAAGCCAAGATGCGCTAATTCGTAACTTAGCCGAGTTAAAAGAAGGCCAACCGGTTGTGCACCTTGACCATGGTGTTGGCCGTTATCAAGGGCTGCAAACAATTGATGCCGCTGGTGTGGTGACTGAATTTGTAACCATTATTTATGCCGGTGAAGCAAAGCTCTATGTGCCAGTGTCTGCGCTGCATATGCTTAGCCGTTACTCTGGCGGTGAAGAAGCCAGTGCCCCACTGCATAAGCTCGGCTCTGATGCGTGGGATAAGGCAAAAAAACGTGCCGCTGAAAAAGTACGCGATGTTGCTGCTGAATTGCTCGATATTTACGCTCAGCGCCAAGCAAAGCCGGGTAATAAATTTACGCTTGATGGCCAAGCTTATCGTCAATTTAGTGATAGCTTCCCGTTTGAAGAAACGGATGATCAACGTAACGCTATAGAAGCGGTACTTGGTGATATGCAATCAAAACAAGCCATGGATCGCTTAGTGTGTGGCGATGTAGGTTTTGGTAAAACCGAAGTAGCAATGCGTGCTGCGTTTGTTGCGGTTAACGATAATAAGCAAGTTGCTATTTTAGTGCCCACCACTTTACTTGCTCAACAACACTACGATAACTTTAAAGACCGCTTTGCTGATTTTCCGATTGAAGTGGGCGTATTGTCTCGTTTTAACTCAACTAAAGAACAAAAAGAAACCCTTGAAAAAATGAGTAATGGCAAGCTTGATGTAGTTATTGGCACCCACAAACTAATTCAACAAGACATCAACTTTAAAGACTTAGGCCTGTTAATTGTTGATGAAGAACATCGATTTGGGGTGCGCCAAAAAGAAAAAATTAAAGCCCTGAGAGCAGATGTTGACATACTCACCCTTACCGCTACGCCTATCCCCCGTACTTTAAATATGGCCATGAGTGGTATGCGCGATTTATCTATTATTGCTACCCCACCGGCTAAACGCTTAGCCGTTAAAACTTTTGTGCGCCAACGCGACGAAGAGCTTATTCGCGAAGCGGTTTTACGTGAAATTAAACGCGGCGGCCAAGTGTACTTTTTACATAACAATGTAGAGACGATTGAACGTGTTGCTCAAGAAATTAGCGAATGGGTGCCTGAGGCAACAGTTACCTCAGCCCACGGACAAATGCGAGAGCAAGAGCTTGAGCAGATCATGACCGATTTTTATCATCAAAAATACAATGTACTGGTATGTACTACGATTATTGAAACCGGCATTGATGTGCCCACAGCAAATACCATTATTATGGACAGAGCTGATAAACTCGGTCTTGCTCAGCTGCATCAATTACGCGGACGTGTTGGTAGAAGCCATCACCAAGCCTATGCTTATTTACTCACAGGTAACCCTAAAGCACTCTCTAAAGATGCGAAAAAGCGTTTGGATGCCATTGCCTCATTAGAAGATTTAGGCGCAGGCTTTGCATTAGCAACCCACGATTTAGAAATTCGTGGTGCCGGTGAGCTCTTAGGGGACGATCAATCTGGGCAAATGCAAACCATTGGCTTTAATTTATACATGGAAATGCTTGAGCAAGCCGTTAATGCACTTAAAAACGGTCAAGAGCCAACCCTTGAAAACCTATTGCAAAAGCAAACTGAGGTGGACTTAAAACTACCGGCGTTGCTACCTGATGATTATATTCATGATGTTAACGCGCGCTTAGGTATGTACAAGCGTGTAGCAAGTTGTGCTAACCTTGCTGATATTGATGAGCTGCAGGTAGAGTTGATAGACCGCTTTGGTTTATTACCTGATGCAGCTAAAAACCTATTTAGTTTACAACAACTAAAAATGCAGGCGAGCAATTTGGGCATAACCAAAATAGAGGCAAACCCTAAAGGAGGCTACTTTGAGTTTAGTCAAAATACCAAGGTTAACCCTAGCTTCATTATTGGTTTGATACAAAGTGCGCCACACATTTATAAAATGGATGGCGCAAATAAATTACGCTTTGCCATTAGCGAGGCGAATGCCCGTGAACGCTTAAAAATGATCACTGCTATGATTGCAGATTTCGAAAAAAAGGTTAGCCATTAATGTTGCTGAAAAGATCGCTGGTTATTTTATGCTGCTTATTTAGCAGCACTGCATTTGCAGAGCGCTGGTTTGAAGTAGAGGTGTTAATATTTAAACAGCGCCCTGCTCCTTACTTACAAGAAGACTTTAGCTTAAAGCATGACGCCATTGAAGATAAAAACACCTTAAATTTATTGGCATCTGCTTATAAAAACCAAGCAATGGACGCGTGTATAAACGGCGATCCACGCTTTCAAACACGCACTTTTGCTGATACTTTGGTTAATTCAAACCCGCAGTCTGCAGCGTGTAACGACAGCATAGATTATGTAAAAAGTTACGATGTGCTGCCAGTAACCCCTCAAGCACCAGTACAAGAGACGATGGAGCAAACTTACCTGCTCGCTCCTGAGCAACTGCAGTTTGAACAACAACGCCAAGCTTTAAACCGCAAAGGACTCACCCCTTTATTACATACCGGCTGGCGGTTTGAAGGAGCAAGTAAATCACGCTCACCTAGTATGCACTTATTTGCAGGCAACCAATTAAAAAACAATATGAACACCGCTTTTAATTACGCCAACTCCGACTTTATTAGCTTACTTGATACCCCTGAGCCACTGTTTAATGAAGCCCAGTCTCCGACCATGAAATGGGAGTTAGATGGCTTATTGAAAATACATTTACGTCATTATTTATATATTAATGCAAACTTTGATATCACTGAAAAACAAGATAATGGTGAGCTAGAATCTGCGCGCTTTTCACAATTTAGACGCGTTTTCAGCGAAGATATTCATTATTTTGATCATCCACGTATGGGAATGATAGTGCAAATTCGAAAATTTAACCATTAACAGTATTTAAGGAAAAAACCATGAAGAAGCTTCTAATAATTGCTGCAGCAGTACTGAGTCTTGCAGCTTGCTCTAAAGTCAACCTAGAAAATTACGAAAAAATTAAAATTGGTATGGACAAAACCGAGGTTGAAGCACTTTTAGGCGGCGCTGATCATTGTGTTGAAAAAACATTACATACTAACTGTATCTGGGGTGATGACACTAAAAACATCGAAATTACCTTAGTATCAAATAAAGTAACGCTGTTCAGCAAAAAAGGGCTAACGGATAAATAAGAACAACAAAGGAATAACGTATGTTATTCCTCTTTTTTTGCATCGCTGGTGTAAATAAGCTCTATGTTGACTATTTTACTGCGGTTTAAGGTGATTTTGTAACGCTGATAGAGCGTTTTATCCGATTCGGTGAGCACCAAAACCATGTTTAATTGATAGCGCCTTTCTACTCCCTGCTTAGAGATTTTATTATTTTCTAAATGATAAAGCTTGCCTTCCCCTTTTTTTAAATAACGTGCAAATGGTGCAAGATTAAATTGCAGCGTTTGCTGCAAACTATCGTAACCTGGCAAAAACTCTTTGGCACTGACCCGGGTTTCACTAGCAAAATGCAGCCATTGTGCCGCTTGTTTGTTTTGCTGGCGACGCTTAGAAAAAATTACTCTTACTTCTTTGGGGATTTTTTTAAACCGTGTGTATTCTAACCAAATAAACTGGCTCGCTACTTTATCTTTAGTAATACTATTTTTAAAAATAAAGCGCCATTTTGGCCGCCCCCGTACAATAGTACGCCAAATAATACGAGTAATATCTTCTTTAAATATTTCTCTTAGTCCGTAAATAACCCCTAAAATTAAAATAAGCGTGGCGGTTACTTCAGTAAAGGTAGAACGCGCATTTAAAATAACCACCATCACAAAAGCCATTATAACGGCCGTGACCGAGCCTTTAACCAACCGCTTTAAATAACTATTAAGATAGCGTGTTTGACGTTGTAAAATCACTCCATGCTCTATTAAACGCTGTAATAGCCGCATTTTATTGGTAATTCTGTTGGCGTCTTTGAGCGTTGACTCAGAGTTATATTGCTTATCTGCTCGGTATTCACTTTCTGACTTACAAAAGTTTAATAAGTCATTTCGCTCTTTAGCGTGATCGCTACTACGCGGGCCTTCATCAAGTAGCTTTAAAAACGTTTGTTCAATTTGCCAGCTTAGGTAGTTATCAGCATTGGTATAAAACGGGATTAACTTTTCGTTATCTGGGGTGTAACGTCTGAGTTTTCTAAGTAGGCTTTGGCTTTGCTCGCAAAGCTCCATGGCTCGTTGATAAAACTCATCGCTTTCTTGAATTTTTAATGCATCTTTCATATCAGCATCAATCGCCAGGCGCACTTGATAGCAATATAAATTTAAATTTTGTCGGTAATCTTGCTGCTCACCTTTGTTTTTACTAACAAAACGGCTTCGTACCAATGGAAGATGAATGTTATTCGCGTTATAGGCTACAAAAGATTTAAATTGGTTATTAAAGTAAGACTCTTCGCTGAGTGTTTGTGCATTGATACCCATTTCGTTTGGGATAGAAAAATAAAGATCGAGCCGCTGCTCTGCACGTGGTGATAGTTGCGGTTCAATAACAAACGATAAATTTTCGTCTTGCTTTAACAATGATGCCTCCTTTGGTTATCTGTCTGAGTTTACGTGCCTCTTTAATTTTGTTCAACAAAAAAGGCCTAGTAAAAACTAGGCCTTTTAACATTGCTAATTAGTTAAAATTAGAACTTAACGTTTACGCTTGCAAAGATACGAGAACCAATTACGTCGTAAAGCTCAGGAACAGTCCCCATGTCGTTACCACCTAGCACTGACTCAGGCTCTTTATCAAAGATATTATTCATACCACCGGTTAAACGAACATCGTCGTTTAAGTTATAGCTCATAGAAATATCATGATAAACAGTATCACCTGTACTGAAGAATTCACCATAGTACTCACCGTCCATACCTTTGATGTAACGCGCGTTGTAAAGCACGCTGATGTCGTCATTAATATCGTAATTAACTGAAAGGTTTGACTTAATTTCAGAGTAACCACCAATGTTACCATCAATAGTGCCAGTGTAATCAATTTCGTCTTGCTCAAATTCAATTAAATAAGTGGTATCTAGGTTAATGCGGTAATTATCAGCTGTATAAGAGATATTCCAGTCAATACCTGATGTATCTTGTGCACCTACATTAGTTAATGCAGAACTTAATTCAGATAAGTCACCATCCGCTGTAATATTTACTGCTGCACATGATTGCGTATTCCCAGCAAAACAGTTGCGCATTTCGTTTTGTACATCTAAGCGCGTAATTGCATTAGTAATATCAAACTTCCAGTAATCTAATGTAGTTGATAAACCGTCAGCAACTTCCCACACTAAACCGAATGTGAATGATCTGCTTTCTTCTGCTTGAAGATTATCATCGCTTGTGTAATTAACTTCGATTTGTGGATCTTGCTCGTTACCCCATGGATCTTCTAGGTAATCGAATGAACCTGTATTACCACCAAATAGTTCAGCAACATTTGGGGCTCTAAAACCAGTAGCAAGTACAGAGCGAACCATAAAGCTATCTGTTACATTCCAAGTAGCACCTAATTTCCACGTTGTTTCACCACCAAATGTTGAGTAGTTGTCGTAACGTGCAGCACCTTCTAGAGTAATTGAATCAAGCACAGGCATAGACGCTTCAAAGTATACAGATTGAACAGAGTAATCACCGTCTGTCGGGTCTTGCTGCGCCGCTGTGCTTTCGCCTCTTTGAGTAATTAGATCTGGCGTATAAAAACCACTTTCAAATCTATTTTCTACACCAATTGCGTAACCAATGTCACTTTCTGTAACAGCACTGTATCCCGCAGATAGGATGAACTGCTCATTACCACCTTCGTTTGACTCTGTATAAAGGGAGTTACTTGATACTAAAAGATCACGATTAATCGCATCGCCACTGAACCAAAGTGCTTGGTCACCGTAAATGCTTTGTTCCATGTTACCCGCATGGATTGAATTTTGAACTTTATCTTTCGAGTCATTACGACCATAAGTTGCGCTAACATCCCAGCTTGCGTTGTTATCTAAGTAGCCTTGCAATGCAACAGATGCTCTATATGTATCTGTTTTTTGCTCATAGATACGAGGACCCGCATCAACCATTCTACGACGGTACTCTAATGAATCGGCTAATACACCATCTTCATTGATAAATGCATTAGTGTATGTATTACTTAGCATTGTAGTATCTAAATCAATACTTGCAGGCTGTGGCGCTAACTGCTGGCTTGAATCACGACGTGTGTACATTAAATCAACATTAAACGTTGTATCTGAATCAAGTTCTTTATTGAAGCTACTGAATACACTGTATAAGTCACTTGGTGTTTGTGCGTAGCTTGATGGTGTGTAGTCATAACATGTGTCACGGTCTTTGAATCCACCTTGACCATTTGGCGCTTTGCCACCTAAAGTTCCCTCTGGAATATAAGAAGAACAACCTGGCTCAACAAATTTACGGTCTGACTGTATGATATCGCCACGGTTTGTGTACTGAGCACCAAATACTAGGTTACCGGCAGCCACTTGCATACCATGAAGTAAACTAACACCATAGTTTGTGCCATCGCCTTTGGTAGTTTGGCTACCTTCAACGTTTACTTCAGAGCCTTCAAAATCTTTTTTCGTGATGATATTTACAACACCAGCAATAGCGTCTGAACCGTAAACAGCTGATGCACCATCTTTTAAGATTTCGATTGATTTAATCATGGCAACAGGGATCGTGTTTAAATCAACAGAAGAATCAGCACCTGTGCCTGATGAAACCATACGGCGGCCGTTCAGTAGAACCAGAGTACGTTGTGCACCCATACCACGAAGATTAACTGTAGCAGAACCACCAGAGCCATTGTTACTCGTTCCACCTAAGCTCATACCTGCCGCTGACGGTTGGTTTGAAAGCACGTCAGCAACTGAGGTGTAGCCACTTTTAGCAATAAAATCATCACCAATTACAGTGATTGGGCTAGCCGTTTCCATATCAGTACGGTTAATACGAGAACCCGTTACTTGAATTTTTTCAATTGACTTTGCTGCTTCGTCTGCAGCTAAAACCTGAACACTTGAGAACATTGGGATCGCTGCGATTACAGCTAAACCAAGAGTTGATTTTTTCATGGATGAACCCTACTTGTTGAAAATTTACCAAAATTGGTAATGCTCACTTTTATGAGAATTTTGAGTGAGAGGAAGCAACTTAGGCGCCTTTAACTGAACGAAAACTTAACGTGGGTTTATTAAAAATACAGCAATAATTAACTGGGTTACTTAAAGGGACAAACGTTACGCATTGTTTCATTGTTAACTAATAAAAACATATAATAATCAGTTACTAAAATAGCAATAGACACATAAAAAGCACAGATGAAATCAAATGAGTGTAGTTTGTAATTAAATGTAATTATCGGGATAATGTACCTTTAATAGGTAGGTTAACATGTTAATCACAGTGCGTTATTAAAACGGTAAAACTCGATGTGAATTACTAACTATTTTTATGTAAGTAATTTATTTAATTAGGGTCTGTTGACCTTTGTATAATTAATGCAAGTTATGAGGTAGGTTACGTTACAGGGATAAATAATATAGCGTTTATCAAAAATAGGCTCGTAAACTAAGCTTGAGGGCTTTGGCGTGACTCGTAGCAAATTCGAGAAAGTATTTAAGAGTGTGTTAGACTCGGTTTAATGATTTAAACCCTTAATAAGTAACATTAAAATAGTATTCAACCGTTTGGTTGGCTGAAGTACTTTTATCAGTAGTTGTGAAAACAAGTTTCCATACCATATTTTTTTCTGCACAAATTCCCACCATCGTATTGGCTACCCATGTATTTCCTTGCCTCTTAAACTGCAAAGGAATGTAACCCATGTACATACTTACTCCTTCTAATTTAGCCTTTATCGATGTTAAGTTGGCAGGTAACTGAGTATAAATTGAAAACGGTGTTTCTGGTGATAGGGTTTCTTCGCTTAGCCATACTTTAACCTGATTTGCAAAAACACACGGTTTGTTATTTTCACACTCTGTTTGCGATTGAGATACTTTTGGTGTTGACGTTGATCCAGAAAAGTCACAACCTAGTAAAAATAGAAGGAAAGAAAGTAAACATATTTTATATATATACATGCAGGTTCTCAATGTATCTAATGAATGCGCCCAACGTTTAGGGCAACTTGGTTGATTATCGGCTTTAATAGGCAAGTAAGGTACAAATCATCTCAAAAAATAGACAGCAATTTAATAAAGTTTGATTGATGTCATATTATTACTCAATTGACCTATCTTTTTAAGGCCAAAAAATTTATCATTTCAACCGCAAAAAAAACAAGTACTTCTTGAGATTATTATCTTTAACAACCACATATTGTGGGTTTTAGATAGTATACTTTGGAATAATAGTAGGTCCTACTTTTATAGGTAGGTAATTCATTTCTAAACGCATTTATTGCAGCGGAAGCCAGAAAATGAGCCAAACAGTAGCATCACAAACTGAGTACAATTATAAAGTTGTACGCCAATTCGCTATTATGACAGTGATTTGGGGCATCGTTGGCATGGGTATTGGGGTTCTAATTGCTGCCCAGTTAGCTTGGCCAGCACTTAACTTTGACACACCATGGTTAACTTACTCTCGACTTCGTCCGTTACACACGAACGCAGTAATTTTCGCATTTGGTACAAGTGCTTTGTTTGCGACGTCTTATTACGTCGTACAACGTACATGTCAAACGCGCCTTCTTTCAGATAAATTAGCCGCCTTTACTTTTTGGGGCTGGCAGTTAGTTATTGTTCTAGCAGTTATTACTTTGCCATTAGGTATTACAAGCTCTAAAGAATATGCAGAGCTAGAATGGCCAATTGATATCTTAATTGCTGTTGTTTGGGTCACTTACGCGATTGTATTTATGGGCACCATTGCAAAACGTAAAGTGTCTCATATCTATGTAGCTAACTGGTTCTATGCTGGCTTCATTATTACTGTTGCAGTATTGCACATTGTAAATAGTATGGCTGTACCAGTATCACTGACTAAATCATATTCGATTTACGCAGGTGCTGTAGATGCTATGGTTCAGTGGTGGTATGGTCACAACGCAGTAGGTTTCCTTCTAACTGCAGGTTTCTTAGGTATGATGTATTACTTTGTACCAAAGCAAGCGGGTCGTCCTGTTTATTCATACCGTTTATCGGTTGTTCATTTTTGGGCTCTTATTTCGCTTTACATTTGGGCAGGTCCTCACCACCTTCACTACACGGCGCTTCCTGATTGGACGCAGAGTTTAGGTATGGTTATGTCTATTATCTTATTTGTACCGTCTTGGGGTGGTATGATTAACGGTATTATGACTCTATCAGGTGCATGGCACAAACTACGTACCGATCCTATTTTACGCTTCTTAGTTGTATCGTTGTCTTTCTATGGTATGTCTACCTTTGAGGGCCCGATGATGGCAATTAAATCTGTTAATGCATTATCGCACTACACAGATTGGACTGTAGGTCACGTTCACTCAGGTGCATTAGGTTGGGTTGCGATGATTTCTATTGGTGCTATTTACCACCTTATTCCTGCGTTATTCTCACAAGGTCGTATGTATAGCATTAAACTAATCAATACACACTTCTGGTTACATACTGTGGGTGTTGTTTTATACATTGTTGCAATGTGGATTTCAGGTGTAATGCAAGGCCTAATGTGGCGTGCAGTAAACTCTGACGGTACATTGATGTACAGCTTTGTTCAGTCGTTAGAAGCATCTTACCCTTTCTATGTTATGCGCTTCATTGGTGGTGTATTCATCGTTGTAGGTATGCTAGTTATGGCTTATAACGTTTATCGTACAGTTTCAGCGAAAAATAACTCACTCGAACTTGATGAACAAGCGCAGTTAGCATAACGGAGCCGGATAATGAGCAATAAAAAATCACAAAATAAACACGAAATCATCGAGAAAAACATTGGCCTTATGGCTATCTTGACTGTTTTCGCAATTAGCTTTGGTGCATTAGTGGAGATCACCCCGCTAATGTTCCAAGACGATACCACTAAGCCTGTCGATGGTCTTCGTCCTTTAAATGCTCTTGAAATGGAAGGTCGCGATATTTATGTACGTGAAGGTTGTTATAATTGTCACTCACAAATGATCCGTCCATTTCGTGATGAAGTTGAACGTTATGGTCACTACTCTGTCGCGGGTGAGTCAGTATGGGACCACCCGTTTCAATGGGGCTCTAAACGTACGGGTCCTGACTTAGCACGTGTAGGTAAACGCTACTCTGATGATTGGCATTATGCACACTTAGTTGACCCACGCTCAGTAGTACCTGAGTCAAATATGCCTGGTTACCCTTGGTTAGCAGAGAATACGGTTGATACCAGCTTAACACTGAAAAAACTTAAAATTTTCCGTGACACCTTCGGCATCAATCCTGAAAACCCAAACCACCCAGGTTTAGGATATGGGGATGACGAAGAATTAATCGCTGACATAGCCAAAGTTGATGCAATGAATGACGGTAAAGGTGCAACAGAAATGCAAGCCCTTATTGCTTATTTGCAACAACTTGGCACACATTTGAAGTAGATTATTATGGACTACGGAACATACAGAGGCATTTTAACTCTGGTTATTTTAGTATTATTTATTGTGATTGTTGCATGGGCATACAGTAAACGTAGCAAAGAGCGTTTTAAAGATGCCGCGAATGTTATTTTTGATGATGAAAAAAAACACAACAATACACTCTCTAACGAGGAAAAGGGGTCTGAGAAATGACTAGCTTTTGGAGTATATGGGTTATTGTATTAACCCTTGCATGCTTAATCATTATCTTTGGCCTACTAGTTTGGAACTTAAAAAACTACGTAGGCGTAAAAGAAGGTGAAAGCTGTGGGCATGAATTTGACGGCATTGAAGAATTAAACAATCCACTACCAAAATGGTGGACCTACATGTTCTTCGCGACGTTTGTGTGGTCGGTTTATTACCTAGCAGCTTACCCTGGTTTAGGTAACTGGGAAGGTTTAGCTAAATGGACAAGCTCAAACCAAGGTGTTACCTCTTTATCTGAATCAAAAGAAGCAGTTATCAAAGCTAAAGAAGATGGCCGTTTTGTAAAACTAGATGCTGAATACCGCGCAGCTGAAGAGCGTTTTGGCCCAATCTTTAATGAATTGGCAAAAATACCTGTTTTAGACTTAGTAGAATCTAAGTTTGCTGGTGAGGCAGCACAGCAAATTGCATTAGAAAATGGTACCAAGCACGAAAAGACGCAAGGTCAATTAGCGATTGATATAGGTCAGCGTTTATTTGCTCAAAACTGTGCACAATGCCATGGTTCAGATGCTCGTGGTGGAACTGGCTTTCCTAACCTAACAGATAACGATTGGTTATACGGTGGTTCTCCTGACAAAATTAAAGAAACATTACTTTTAGGTCGTGTTGCAGCTATGCCTCCATTTGGTGATGCATTAGGTGAGCAAGGTGTAAAGGAAATGACGGCTTATGTACTTAGTTTGTCTGGTCGTACTGTTAACCAAAAAGATGCTGAGGCAGGTAAAGCAAAATTTGCTATGTGTGCTGCGTGTCACGGTGCTGATGGTAAAGGTTCAGTTGCACATAACCTACCGTTTGGTGCGCCGAACCTAACTGATAACATTTGGTTATACGGTGGCTCTCAGCGTGCTGTTGAAGAAACACTAAACCACGGTCGTGCTGGTGTAATGCCTGCATTTAAAGAAGTTTTAGGCGAAGATAAAATTCACTTATTAACTGCTTACGTTTACAGCTTATCGCAAGAAAAATAACGATAAAGTTAACAGAACGTTTCTGTTTTAATCTTTTTATTTCAACAGATTAATTTAGATCAAAAAAGCCTCCACTTGGAGGCTTTTTTTTAGTCTTTTTATTTTATTTATTATATTATGGGCGCTCATTTTTTTAACTAAAGAGTTACTATGGAACAGACACAATGGTATAAACATTTTTGGCCTTGGGTTTTAGTTTTTTTTCCTTTGATCACAATTATCCTTTGTATTTCTTTATTTATCACAGCCATTGGTAATGGCCCTGATATGGTGGTAGATGACTACTATAAAAATGGCAAAGCAATTAACTTAGAGCTTGTTAAGTTTGATAAAGCAAAAGCGTTGTATTTACATGGCGACCTTAATGTATCGGATGAACGAGTAAGCTTTAAATTTACCAAAGGTGACACCAGTAATATCCATGCATTAAAGTTATCGTTTTATCATCGCACTATTAAAGCGCATGACTTTGAGGCAACACTTACCCCTAATGCAAATCAAGAGTTTACAGCACTATTAGAAAACTATACTCCAGGCGCTTACTCGATATTTATTGAGCCCGTCGATAAAAACTGGAAAATGAAAGAAAACGTTAGTTTACCGACCACAACCACCGTTTTAGTGACTCCTAACTATAAGTAGTAATTAGTATGTCTGAAAATTGCTTTCATTGCCTTGAAAGTGTGCCAGCAGGATTTAGCGCACATGTTGTTATAGACAATATAGCGCAGCCAATGTGCTGCATTGGCTGCCAAGCGGTTGCACAAAATATAATTGACCAAGGGATGACCGACTACTACAAGTACCGTACTGTGAGTGCAGGTAAAGTAGAGCAACTCGTCCCTGAGCAGCTCGCGTTTATTAAAAGCTATGACAATGAAGATATTCAAGATGAGTTTATTAGCACAAATAACAATAGCTCAGAAGTTCTTCTCAGTGTTGAAGGCATTACTTGTGCCGCTTGTGCTTGGCTTATTGAAAAGCAGTTACTCAACCTAAAATCGGTACAGCGTGTTGATGTAAACACCTCAACAAATCGCGCTATGATCCAGTGGGATAAAAGCGAGACTCCTTTAAGTGAACTAATCACTTCACTGGCTGAAATAGGTTATAAAGCCTACCCATTCCAATCCGATTTAGAAGCCCAGCAAAAACAACAAACAGCAAAAGCCTATATTCGTCGCCTAGGTGTGGCAGGCTTAATGACTATGCAAGTAATGATGTTTGCCTTTGCTATGTACTTTGGCATGTTTTCTGGGATGGATAGCAATTTTGAGCAATACTTTAGATGGATCAGCTTAATTCTTGCCACTCCAGTCATTTTATACAGCGCCCTGCCCTTTTTAAGTAACGCGATTAATGGTTTAAAAGCAAAGCAACTGAACATGGATTTACCGGTGTCACTGGCTATTTTTGGCGCCTATAGTGCCAGCTGTTATGCCACGGTCATGGAAGTGGGTGAGGTGTATTTTGAATCTATTTGTATGTTTACCTTTTTACTCTTGTTGGGTAAATATTTAGAATTTAGAGCACGTTTAAAAGCCAGTGAATTTACAGCTAACTTACAAAAGCTATTACCACTTACTGCCCGAACATTCGATGAAAACGGTAAAGAGCACATAATTGCCGCTAAAAAACTTAAACTTAATGATGTTGTGCTAATAAAGGCAGGCGAAACGATTCCTGCCGATGGCGTATTAATAAAAGGCAGCACCAGTGTTGATGAGTCGATGATGACCGGCGAGCATCAGCCCGTACGTAAGTATGTTGACCATAATGTTTATGCTGGAACCGTTAACCATGACGGTGTTATTGAAATAAAAATAAATAAGCTAGGCCAAAATACCCTGCTTAACCAAATTATTCGCTTGCAGCATAATGCGCTTACAAAGCGCCCAAGATTAGTAGAAATTACCGATAAAGTAGCGCAGTGGTTTGTTGCCGTATTACTCATATTTGCGTCCCTCACTGCTTTTGGCTGGTATCAAATTGACCCTGATGTTGCTTTTTGGATCACTATTTCTGTATTGGTAGCCACTTGCCCATGCGCATTAAGTTTAGCCATTCCAACCGCATTAACCTGTGCTGTGGCTACTTTAACCCGTAAAGGAATACTAATTAAACAAGCCCATGTGCTCGAAACCCTCTCAAAACTCACTTTATTTGCCTTTGATAAAACAGGGACTCTCACACAAGGTAAATTTAGTCTCGATGCCGTAGATGTTCTCAGCGAAAATTATACCAAAGAGCAAGTGCTTGATATTGCCGCACAGCTTGAAAGCTACTCTGAGCACCCAATTGCCAGTGCCTTTAACGAGTTCAAAGGTCAGCGTAAATTTGACGATGTGCAACTCCACCCAGGTGTTGGGATCAGCGCTCAACACAATAATACTCATTATGCCATAGGTAAAAGTGGTTGGTTCAATACCAAAAAAACCAATGCGCAAGCTACGCTTTATGTAAACAAGCAACCAATTGCACGTTTTTACTTTGTAGATAAAGTGAAAACACGTGCTGATAAACTCATCAACACTTTGCAAGCAGCTAATCTTAGCTGCCATATGCTAACTGGAGATGCTTCTGATGCTGGCGCAAAATTGGCTAAAACACTTAAACTCGATTCAGTACAAGCCAGTTGTAGCCCTGAAGACAAACAAAAAGCGGTAGATAGGTGGTCTGAGCAAGGTGAAATAGTGGCTATGGTAGGAGACGGTGTCAATGACAGCCCAGTGTTTGCCAGTGCGCATTTATCTATTGCCATGGAAAGCGGTGCAGATATTTCTAAAAATAGCGCCGATGTTGTGTTACTTAACAGTGATTTAGCCTCTATCGAGCATTTATTAACGATTGCCAAACAAACGCGGCGAATAATTAAGCAAAATTTAACACTCTCTTTGCTATACAATGGGTCTATATTACCGCTTGCTGCTATGGGATTAGTGGCACCTTGGATGGCCGCCATTGGCATGACCACAAGTTCAATTATAGTGATTTGTAATTCACTAAGGTTATTAAAATTATGAGCATAATTTATATTTTAGTTCCTATTGCTATTTTGTTTGTATTAATTGCCATTGGCATATTTTTTTGGGCAGTGAAAGGCGAGCAATTCTCCGATTTAAACAAACAAGGCCATAGTATTTTGTTTGAAGACGACAAAGAGCAACATAATAAAAGTAATGATTGAACCTCTCTTTATTAGTTCTTTTTTAATGGGGCTTATTGGCAGCGGACATTGCATTGCTATGTGTGGCGGTATTGCAAGCTCATTACAATTAGCCAGTAATAAACGCCAAACTTGGTTGTATTCGTTTGCCTACAACAGCGGTAGAGCAATAAGCTATATGCTAGCTGGCGCGCTTGTTGCCGGTATTAGTGGTCAATTTGCATCGCAAAACACAACCTTTTCGGTATTTTTATCTTTTTTAGCAGGTATTTTTATGCTGCTGGTAGGTGTTTATATTATGCGCTTAGCAGCAAGCTTACAATGGCTTGAGAAACTCGGTAAAAACCTCATTTGGCAACATTTAATAAAACTTAATAGATATTTAATGCCAATTGACTCGCCTTTCAAAGCCCTTGGTTATGGTGCTTTATGGGGCTGGCTACCATGCGGATTGGTTTATTCAGCCTTAACTTGGGCAATGACCAGTGGCAGCGCTATTGATGGAGCCTTCGTTATGCTAGCATTTGCCTTAGGCACATTTCCCGCCATGATCTCACTGGGTATTGTCGCACAAAAACTAAATACCTTATTTAATCACCCTTGGACACGCATAATATTAGGCAGTATGCTTATTTGGTATGGTATCTATCTCCTAATCATTGCAACAGATAAGCTAGTGCATTAACATTGGTAAATGTCGTGCATAAAAATTTAACGGATTGAACTTATGGATTTTTCTCAAAGTCGTGCTAAAGGTAATTGTGCCATTAGTTGTAATAACTGCAGTATTAGCCAGTTATGTTTACCATTTTCTTTAAATGGCCAAGAAATGGATAAACTTGATGAGATCATTGAGCGAAAAAAGCCATTACACAAAGGTGACTATTTATTCGAATCGGGTGCACCTTTAAATGCAATTTATGCAGTGCGTTCTGGATCGTTTAAATCGTACACTTTATCTGAACAAGGTGATGAGCAAATTACAGGTTTTCATTTAGCTGGAGACCTTGTTGGTTTTGACGCCATTAACAAAATGCAGCACCAAAGTTTTTCTCAAGCACTAGAAACTTCAATGGTATGTGAAATCCCTTTTGAAACCCTTGACGAGTTAGCTGGTAAACTACCAAAATTACGCCAACAGATAATGCGTTTGATGAGTAGCGAAATAACCTACGATCAGGAAATGCTTTTATTACTTAATAAAAAATCAGCAGAAGAACGCCTTGCCAGTTTTATTTATAACTTATCAGAGCGCTTTGGTGAGCGTGGGTTTTCTCGTAAAGAGTTTCGCTTTACCATGACGCGTGGTGAGATTGGTAACTACCTAGGTTTAACCGTTGAGACCATTAGCCGTTTATTAAGCCGTTTTCAAAAAGCCGATTTGATCAAAGTAGAAGGTAAGTTTATTACCATTTTAGACAATGACGCACTTGCTAGCACAGCAGCAATTGTAAAGCCCCGATAATTAAATTAATAAATTGACATAGAACAAGAATATTAGTGCTACCCCTTTAACAGTTGTGTATTTGCGTTACACTTAGTACATAACTGTTAAGTGAATGGAGCAGCACAATGGAAACGATTAAACGTATTATTGCGGTTATTGACCCAACAAAAGATGAACAAAATGCCTTAGCGCGTTCAATAGATTTAGCTAAAAAGTCAGGCGCGAGTATTACTGCCTTTATGACGGTTTACGATTTCTCTTACGAAATGACCACCATGCTTTCTGGTGATGAACGTGAAGCAATGCGTAAAGCGGTGTTAAAAGATCGCGAACTCTGGTTAAAAGATCTTGTCTCTCCTTATGAAAATATCAATATTAATACCCAAGTTATTTGGCATAACCGCCCTTACGAGGCAATTATTAATACCGTTATTAATGATAAATATGACCTAGTGATCAAAGGTACTCATCAGCATGGTGCTCTTAAAGCGGTTATTTTCACGCCAACAGACTGGCACTTAGTCAGAAAATGCCCAACCCCTGTATTATTTGTAAAAGATATGGCGTGGCCGGCAAATGGAAATATTTTAGCGGCCGTGAATGCAGTCAGTGAAAACGAACAGCACCTGTCACTGAATAAACGCATAATTAAAGATGCACAATTTTTATGTGAACTGGCTAATGCTAAACTTAACTTAGTCAATGCATACCCTGCTACACCGGTTAATATAGCCATAGAGATCCCTGAGTTTAACCCAGGGTTATATAACGAATCAGTTAAAAAACATCATATTGAATCAACAAATGAGCTGGCTAATACGTTTAACTTAACCTCTGAGCAGTGCTTTATTGAAGAGGGATTGCCAGAAGATGTAATACCGGATGTTGCAAAACGTCTAAATAGCGAATTAGTGGTTATTGGCACTGTGGGACGGACTGGCTTAAGCGCTGCCTTAGTAGGCAACACTGCTGAGCATGTTATTGACAGCCTTGATTGTGATGTACTTGCACTTAAACCCGATGGGTACGTAAGCCCGCTAGCAGAAAGTTAGCATTTGCTACATAACGTTTTAGGTATATAATACGCCCCTTTATTTTTAGCAATTAAATTTGCCGAACCGTTTTATAGGGGGCGTAGTGTCTCATTCTGCTCAAGCCAAAGCTCAGTACAACTTTAATAAGCTTCAAAAGCGTTTACGTCGTCTTGCAGGTCAGGCTGTCATGGACTTTAACATGATTGAAGAAGGTGACCGTATTATGGTCTGCCTATCGGGTGGCAAAGACAGTTACACTATGCTCGACATGCTTCAACATTTACAGCGTGTTGCGCCTATCAAGTTTGATTTATTTGCAGTGAATTTAGACCAAAAACAGCCAGGGTTCCCTGAGCATGTACTCCCTGAGTATCTAGATAGTTTAAATATTGAATACAAAATTGTAGAAGAAGATACCTACAGTATTGTTACTGATATTATCCCCGAAGGTAAAACAACCTGCTCACTTTGCTCTCGCTTGCGCCGTGGTATTTTATATCGCACGGCTAAAGAGTTAGGGGCGACCAAAATTGCTCTTGGTCATCACCGTGATGACATGATCGAAACCTTATTTTTAAACATGTTTTATGGCGGCAAACTAAAAAGTATGCCAGCTAAACTGATGAGCGATAACGGTGAGCACATGGTTATTCGCCCACTGGCTTATTGTAAAGAAGCCGATATAAGTAAATATGCGTTTAGCCAAGGTTACCCTATTATTCCGTGTAATTTATGTGGCTCACAAGAAAACTTACAACGTAAGCACACTAAAAATATGCTTGAACAATGGAATAAAGAGCACCCAGGACGTATAGAAAGTATTTTCACCGCCATGCAAAACGTTGTGCCTTCACACTTAGCTGATAATCAATTATTTGATTTTACCAACTTGCAAACGGGTGACGTTATTGATGGGGGCGATATCGCGCTCGATAAACCAGATATTCCAAAAGTGCCAGTTAATCATGAACAAGATGAAACAAACCAAGCCGACGTGGTTACCATTAATTTAAGCTAATTTTTAAGGGTTTGCAGTAATGCAAACCCTTCACTTTGTTCTATGCTGCTACTGACCAGCAGCTAATCCTTGTAAAAACTCTAAACTCTGCATTTCTTGTTTGTTTGCCTGATAAGGCAACTGCTGTAAGCTGTCGTAAGCAAAATCTTCAATAGTAAACTCGCGAATTTCACTTTCACCAAAACTGTTAAGCTCACCTGGGCTTGGCGACATACGCTCAACAACAAAGTCCCTCAACCGTAAGTCATTCGTTTGCTTGGGCAAAACAGACCAATGCGCTTTAAAGTCAATTTGCTGACTGCCCTCATTTAAACGCGCTTTAGCGACTAAGTGCGCCAATGGCGAGGTGCCACTGTATAAGTTAGCCCTTAAACGATATAACCCACTTTTTATAACCGTTAGATTGGCCGGTACTATCATGTTTTCATTACGTGGATAGGCGTTTTCAAAACCAGTGAGGGTTGCACTAGGCGGCATATAGTGTATTTGTGCCACCACAGGGACTATTTTGCCCGCGATATCGGCTTCAACTAATAATTGTAAATTACGTGGATAGTCTTCTTCACCTTTAAACGTCATTGCCAGCTCGTTTTGACGAGCCACACCGCTTTGCGTTTTTAGCGACTTTTTGGTGTCTGTATCACTGAGTGTTACTACCGCCTTACCTAAATTTGGGGCGCTTACGGTTAGCTCTACAGCTTGTGGATACACATACCGATATTGAGACAAGCTGACTGTTAACGCCCCTCCTTGCTCACCCACTGGGCTGCTAACAGGAAAGAACTGATTTGGCTTAAGTCTGTCCTCATCATATACCGTTAATGGTTGTGAATAAGGCGGAAACGCCAAACTTTGTTGATACTGTTGTGCCACCGCCGATGCCGCTTTGGCTATATCTTCATTAAACTCATGTTGCTCAGCGGGTAAAGTATTTTGCACTGGTAATTGAGCGCTCGACGTCGTTACATTAGCTGGCGAAGGAGGATGCTTAGGTGTGTTTTTATTACTAGTCGGTGTTGGTTGCAAATTAGAATAACTGGCATTGCCTTGTCCTAAAAACCATACCAAGCCAGCAACTATAATCACTAAAACTATAACGTAGGATTTTTTCATTGTTATTTATCCTATAACATCAAGCAGTTAATCACTTTTAGAACGTAAACCTGATGCAATTTGCATTAAGCTTTTTTTGGCTAAAAATAAGTCACTGCATAAAGCGAATTAGTATCAAAGCGTGCAACATAAAAAGCCACACGCACAATCACATTTATGGGATCACATTATATATAAGTGCCGATGCACTCAAATTATCTGAGTCTTTTACATAACGATATTGTTTCTTCCAAAACCAACTACCTGTGGTTTCATCTACGGTTTCAAACCCTAGCGTGTCGCCAGCTACCGTAATGTTATTCATCGCAATCGTTACATTTCCTTGTCGCTGCGCTTGTTGAATCTCATTATGACTGTAACTGTTAGTCATCATTAATGGATAATGATATGGCATAAAACTATTAACAGCATCACCTTGCGATTTTAAACGCCCATTAGTGTCAATATTGGTGCTACAGCTACCAAATGAGTTTACCGAGCTTGCACCACATGATGAGTGAGTAGCCACTACCGAGTCGTCATTACCGCGTAAAAATCCAGCCGTTAAACCTAAGTAAGCATTACCATCGGCTACAAAACGTAAACGAGGTGTGCGTGCATCAGGTAATGGCGCAATTCTGCGTGCATTATTTACTTTTAAATCGTGTAATACACCTACCGCCTCATTAACTTCACTGCCTAACCACCACGTTAGTGCGGCATCTACAGCAAAATTCCACGATGCGCCTGTTAATGTACTCACCGCTAAGTCGGCTAATTCACTGCCGCCACCAGCACCGGCTAAATCAAAGGTGGCAATAATATTAAGCGGCTGTAATCCGGCATTTTCAAGCCAGTTTTCTTGGTTATCTATAATATATCGGGCAACTAAGTCACCGGTTGAATGAGTCACAAATACACAGCCTGGCTCGCATAGATTTGAGCGAGAAATTTGCTGTAGTTTAGGCCATACCCAATCGGTGGTGATTTTTCCTTCTATTCGTTCATATGCAGGCCAATCGATGCGCTCGTCTGCGCGGTTCACCCAATAAGACTGCCAATAGCTTTGTCCATCGTTTACCACATCACTGACTGCTCTATTGGTAAGTTGTGATACCTGCAAACCATGAATTAAAATTACTTTATACTCTTTACTGAGCGCAGAAAAACTCATTAGCAGGCTTAATGCTGCTGCAAATAAAGAGACGCGTTTAAATATGTGTGTGTTGTTCATATTAATCCTTAACTGATTCAATATTTTTATTATGCTTAGCTTGTTACACGCTGTTGTCGGTGCATGGTAAAAGCAACGCATTGACCAGTATTGGGAACAAAGTTAAAAAATGCAACATTTTGTTATCATTTTCACTGTTAAGCCTAAATATCTGCGTTAAAATACGACAAAAGCGCTAAACTATTGTGCTATTTGGAACAGTTTATGGGCTTTATAAACCGCCATTAAAAACACCGTGAACTTCTTTGTTAACTATCGCACGGCACTACTTTTTATCAGCGTAATAGCGTAAGTTAGTTACATACGAACAACCAAGGAATCATAATGATAAAAAAAATAATGTGTGGTGGCTTTTTATTAACCGCCATTTCCGCCCCTAGTTTTGCCGCGAGTGTTAACACCCAACTTGAACAAGCAACACAAAGTGTGAGTGAAAAAGTCATTACATGGCGTCGTCACTTACATCAATATCCAGAACTGAGTAATCGCGAATTTGAAACCGCTAAGTACATTACTAACCATTTAAAATCACTGGGTCTTGAAGTGCAAACGGGCGTTGCGCATACCGGTGTTGTGGCTAAATTAAGCGGCGGTAAAAAAGGCCCTTTAATCGCATTGCGTGCTGATATGGATGCTTTACCGGTTACCGAACAAGTTGATTTACCCTTTGCCTCAAAACAAACATCAACCTATCGTGGCAATGAAGTAGGCGTTATGCATGCCTGTGGTCACGATACCCATGTTGCTATTTTAATGGCCGTGGCAGAGTCACTGGTAAAAATAAAAGATCAGTTAGCGGGCGAAGTACTGTTTGTATTTCAACCGGCTGAAGAAGGTGCCCCCGAGGGCGAAGAAGGTGGCGCTGAGCTGATGTTAAAAGAAGGCTTATTTAAGCAAAAGCCTGAGGCCGTGTTTGGTTTACATGTCACCAGCTCACTCAATACAGGGCAAATTGGCTTTCGTGAAGGGCCACTAATGGCCAGTGAAGATTCTTTCACAATTAACGTAACTGGGCGTCAAACACATGGTTCACGTCCATGGAATGGCGTAGACCCAATTGTTGCTTCATCGCAAATTATAATGGCAACCCAAACTATCGCCTCTCGCCAAGTTGATGTAACCAAAGCGCCTTCTGTCATTTCGTTTGGCGCGATTAACGGTGGCATACGCTCAAATATTATCCCCGATAATGTAGAGCTGATTGGTACCATTAGAACCTTTGATCAAACTATGCGTGCCGATATTAAAAAACGTTTAGCTAAAACCGCTGAGCTGGTTGCCGAATCCGCGGGGGCAAAAGCCGATGTGCATATAGATCACGGCTACCCTGTCACAGTAAACAATGTAGCACTCACCCAAAAAATGACCCCAACGCTTGCCCGTATTGCTGGTGCTGAGAACATTATTACCACCGATTTAATTACCGGTGCAGAAGACTTTAGCTATTATGCGCTTGAAACCCCCGGGCTATTTTACTTTTTAGGCGTCACTCCAAAAGATCAAAACGCTAAAACGGCACCAAGTAATCATTCACCTCAGTTTTATGTCGACGAAAGCGCCTTACAACTCGGCGTTGAATCATTATCTCAACTGGTTGTTGACTACTTACAATAACAACTCAACATAACAAGCACAGGGCTAATAACCCTGTGCTTGTTTTATTAGAGAGTGTTATTCAGCTAATATAAATCCCCTCTCGCTTACCTTTTAATGAGCGGTATAAACTCTCAAATTGGAAAGGACGCCTCAGTGACAGCAGAATATTTTAATTTTTTAAGCTTAATTGGTGTGGCTTTTTTTGCAATTTCAGGTGCGTTATTAGGCCATGATAAAGATATTGGCGGATTTGGAGTGGTGGTGGTTGGCTCAGTCACCGCGCTTGGCGGTGGCACGCTCAGAGACATACTTCTTAACCAACCCGTTTTTTGGATAGCAAACCCAGATTTTTTATATGTCACCTATGTGGCTATTTTTGTCACTGTTATGTTTATTCGCCACTTACCCGATGTGTCTAACTATTACATGTTGTTAGTTGATGCAATTGGTATGGCTATTTTTAATGTGGTCGGTATTGAAAAAGCATTAATTGAAGGCACCACCATGATGGTTGCACTTACAATGGGCATGACTACGGGGATATTTGGTGGCTTAATACGCGACGTGATCTGTCGAGAAGTGCCGTTGGTGATGCGCGAAGAGCTCTATTCCACCGCCTGTTTTGCAGGAGGCTTAACCTATGCCACGCTATTTTTGTTAGAAGCCCCTTATTTATGGTGCATTCTTGGTTCGCTGTTGGTCAGTGTTTTTTTAAGATTAGGCGCACTGCATTTTGGCTGGCAACCCAATCTATTTAGACCTAAATTCGGATAATAAGTGCAATTTCTCAGATTAGATGGCCAGCTGTTATAATTCGGCCATTTTCTCGCCAAAGGAAATTGCTTTAATGAAATATAAACAGCTGACACAAGAAGAAAGATACCAGATTTACGCGTTAATAAAAGCAGGAAATAACCAAAAACAAATTGCTGATGAACTAACTCGTTCACCGTCATCTATTTCCAGAGAGTTAAAACGCAATAAAGGGCTTAAAGGCTATCGGCCTAACCAAGCCAATAATTTTGCAGAGCAAAGACGCAAATCATCTTTCAAAGCAAGTAAGTTAACAGATGAAGTTACTGAATGGATTAATAAATTGTTGCTTAACGGACTTTCGCCAGAGCAGGTGGCAGGTCGCTTAGCTTTAGAGAAAAAGGTCGTTTTACATCATGAAACGATTTATCAATATATTTACAGGGACAAGGCGCGTGGTGGTGAACTACATAAGACACTCACTCGTGCATGTAAAAAGTATAAAAAACGCTATGGAAGCTACGATAAACGTGGGCAGATAGTTAATCGAGTCAGTATTGATGAACGCCCAAGTATTGTGGATGCAAAGTCTAGGATTGGTGATTGGGAGGGTGACACAGTGATAGGCAAAGGGCGTAAAAATGCCTTTGTCACAATGGTTGAACGTAAAACGTTATATACAATCGTTCACAGAATTGAAAGCAAACATGCGCAAATAACAGCCGATGCGCTGATAAAGTGTATGACACCATATAAAGATAAGGTTATTACCGTGACTTTAGATAATGGAAAAGAGTTTGCTTACCATGAGCATATTGCACAAAAATTAGAAGCGGATGTGTATTTCGCTCACCCATATTCATCATGGGAAAGGGGCATAAATGAGAATACCAACGGCTTACTCAGGCGCTTCTTCCCCAAGGGAACTGACTTTATGGCGCTAAGTGAGTCAGAAATACAGGCGGCAGTTGATAAGCTCAACCATCGGCCAAGAAAGACAAGAGGGTATAAAACTCCTCATGAATTATTTACCGGGCAATCAGAAGTTCTGGTGGCTGCATAATGATTGCACTTAATACTTGAATTCAAGAGAAAAAGAACACCAAAAATAAACGATTAGTATAAGCATTGGGTTACACTAATCGCTCATAGAGTCCTGATGCCCGTGACACACTTTTACCCATCGCCAGTTGCAGTACTTTTTTATCTGCTACCAGCTCAAAGGTCTGCTTTGCGCGGGTAATACCGGTATACACTAATTGCCGGTTAATACCGACGCTCGCTTGCTTAAGTGGTGGCAATACCATAGCAGTGTAACTAAACTCTGAACCTTGCGATTTATGGATGGTCATAACATACACTTTATCGTGCGCTGGGAGTCGTGCAGGTGAAAATGCACGTTCATTACCCTGCTCATCAATAAACAGTGCTTTGAGTTGGCCACTGTCATCAGGCATTAAAATACCTATATCGCCGTTAAAAAGTTTAAGTTGATAATCGTTTTGGCTAATCATAATAGGCATACCCGTGTAATGTCGCTGATTAGGGTTAACGCTAATTAACCCTTGCTGTTGCAATACCCGCTCAATTCGCTGATTCAAACTATTTACGCCATAATCCCCTTCTTTTACCGCAGCAAGTAATTGATAGTTTGCAAAAGCAGCGTGTACCTGTGCCGCATCTTCACCTTTGGCAATTAAATTAAGATAATGGGCATACTGGCTGGCGGCACGTTTAACGAGTTTCTCAATTGGTTGGGCGGCAAAATTATAATCTAAAATAACATCGCTGAAATGCCCTTCACTAGCTTGTTGCTCTACATACTTTAAAATACCACTATTATTACTGTTAACCGCAAGCGCTAGTTGGCCAATACCGCTTTGTGAGTCAAACCGATAGCTATGTTGTAAAAAAGCAATGCAGTCAGCAAGCTTGAATTTACTATTACTTTGCGTCAGTAATTTTGGTTTATTATTAAAACACACGCTATTTAACTCATCACATCGTGCTTGCGAATAGTTTGGCGTAATACCAAGAGTTAAACCTTGACATAAATCACTCATAACACTGCCGGTATCGACTGAAGCAAGCTGGTCTTTATCACCGAGTAAAATCAATCGAGCATGCGCTGGCAGGGCCTCAATTAATTTAGCCATAAGTGATAAATCAACCATACTCGCTTCATCAATAATTAACACATCTAAGTGCAACGGATTTGCCTTATCATGCCTAAATTTATTGGTGAATGGCTTTACCCCCAACAAGCGATGGATTGTTTGAGCCGTATCTGGGATGAGTAATTTAATTTCAGCAGGAATCATACTAAGCTTATTTTTTGCCCCTAAAATTGACTCTGTTAGTCGCGCCGCTGCTTTACCTGTTGGTGCTACCAATTTTATGCTCAATGGCGCTGCTTGATACAAGGACTGTAAAATCGCTAATAGCTTGGTCACCGTGGTGGTTTTACCCGTGCCTGGCCCGCCCGTGATCACACTAAAGCCCTTTGTGGCGGCAATGGCACAGGCTACTTTTTGCCAATCAATATCAATGCTCGGATCATCAGGAAAGTAGCGCGTTAGTAATTGAGCAAGAATTTCATCATCAATATTAAGTTGTCGCTCACTCATTGCCAGCAACCGCTGGGCAAGGGTATGTTCATATTCGGCTAAACGAGAAAAATACAACCGCTGATCAAACAATTGCAACGGCTTTTGATCCCCCACACTATGGTGCGAGAGTAAGTAACTTATTGCTGTTTCGGTAGTAAAACCGTCATTAAATGGGCTAAGAGTGTCAGGTGCGGTGCTTTCTAATTGAGTAAAGTCGCTTTGACGTAAATTAAACGGATTAGCCCAGTCAACCTCTGTTAGGGTTAAACAGCTATGCTGGCTTTGCTGCGATAAACACAGCATTAAAATAAGATAAAAGAGTTCGTCATACCCCTGCTGGGCGTTTGTGCCACTGAGTAATTCCGCTAATTTTACATCAACCACACGCACTCGGTGCTCATTAGTTAAATAAGTGATCAGCGGCACAACTTTCGTGGTTGTATTTACAGGTTCAACTTGCAGTTGATTACGCTGTGCTGTTTTTTCTTCAAGCGCATCGTCAAGCTCATCAAACAAACCGGGTTGTTGATTTAAATCGCTCATAGCATCGCTCCTTGGCTAAATAAGCCATCTAAAATAACCACTTGTTCTGCACTTAATTGTTTAAAGTACACGCCCTCACCTGCTGGCATACCACGCAAAAAGGTATAGTACACACCGCCTAAATGCGTCTCTATTGCGTAATCGGGGATACGCTGTTTTAACAGGCGATGCAGCGCTACGGTATAAATTAAATACTGTAAGTGGTATTGGTGACTCGTCATCGCTTGCTCTAGTTGCTCAGGCTCATAATCTGCGGAGGTGCTGCCTAAATAATTCGATTTATAATCCAAAATATAATATTTACCTTGGTAGCAAAATATTAAATCAATAAAGCCTTTTAATAAGCCTTTAACATGGGCAAATTCAAGGTTGCTGTGTGTAAAACTAAAATGCTTCACCAGTATTTCATTAAGTTTAGGAGCGCTTAGGCTACTAAGAGGCAAGTTAAACTCCATTTCAACGAGGCAATCGCTTGGCGCTAATTGGTTCAAACTTAAATTATTCTTGCTGTTTAGTGGGCAACTCAGCGCATCAAGCACCCATTGCTCGGTAATTTGCTGCCATTGCTCATCAATATGGTATTTTTCAAAGGTACGCTTAACCACAGCTGCAAGATTTTGCTCCGCATTAGTGGGGTGAACAACCGGGCTGGTAAAATCAAGTTGCTCAAATATTTCGTGCAAACAACTACCGGGTTTTGCGCCTTTTGGAAAGCTATACGGTGAGGGAAGTTCATCTTGTTGCACGGCAAACTCATCTCTTTGATGATCTTCATCACTACGCCCGGGGGCTAGTTGGTCAGTATGCTTTTTAAAGCTTAGCGCACTAAAACTGGTTGCTCGCCAATCGCGTTCAATGTGTGCAGTTACTGTATTAATACTCAAGCTTTGCTGTTGAGTGTTACTGCTATTTAGGCAAAGTATACCCTGCTCTAATAATTCACTCGAGGTAAATTGCAGGTACGCCATTGCATCATTGGCATCACAAAACTCGCTCAAATGAGTGCGCCATGTTTGGCTACTGGTTATGTCTAAGTTCGAGAACAATACATGCCCCAGCGCACAACTTTGAATCGCTAAACGACTACTTTGCCCTTGTCCAATGTTATATACACCCAGTGCACAAAAATGCACCGCGCGGGTAAGCGCTACATATAATAAACGCAGGTCTTCTGCTAGGCGTTCTTTTTCTGCTTTTTGCAAGGCAGCTTCGTCTTTACTTAAATCAAAAATTAACTTGCCGTTATTATGATAAAGTGCCTCTTTAGTTTCACGATAACCACTAGCAAATGGCATAAATACCAGCGGGTATTCAAGCCCTTTTGAAGCATGCATAGTAACAATTTTAACTAAGTTAGCGTCGCTTTCTAAGCGAACTTGCACAGTTTCACCCTCTTGCTGGCTCACCTTTTGCGCAAACCAGCGTAATAAGCGCAGTGTCCCTTCAAGCTCTATTTGTTTTTGCTGCAGAATTTCGCCAAGGTGCCTAAAATCGGTGAGCCAACGCTCTACGTTATAACCTAAACCTTGCCATTTAGCGCTGAGCTGATTATGGCTTAGTAAGCGCTCGAGCATCGCCATAGCCCCTTGCTTGTGCCAAATATGGCTAAGTTGGGCAAAAAAGTTTAAATGCTCTTGCCATGCATTTTCATCCTCGGCTAAGGCAAAAATTTCGTTGTAACTTAAACAAAATAACGGCCCCGCGAGCACACCACGAAGCAGCGACTCATCGTATTGGCCGTGCAGCGCAGTTAAAAAATTGAGTAAATGGTGACTTAGCTCTTGGCTAAAGACACTGTCGCGCGACAAATACACGCTGGCAATATTGGCTTTACTCAGCGCTTGCTTCATTATTTGCGCCTCAACACGGTCACGCACCAAGATACAAATATCGGCAGCGCTTACAGGGGTCGCACCAATACAGGCTATGCCTTGATTTGCTTGCTCAAGTAACGTGACTATTTTATTAGCAAAATGGGTGGCTAAATGGGCTTGCCCAACACCTTTATTGGTCGGTTTATTTTTTTCATCGCCCGCTTCATCCACAAACACATTAAATTCAAAGGCGGTGGCCGGTTTGCCATCAATTAAAAATGACTGTTCTGCTTTTTTACCCTTGGCTTTTACCTTATTAAAGGGGATGGCATCGTTATAAATAAAGCTGTTGTCGTATTTGCTAAATAAGCTATTTACGCTGCGAACAATATCGCTGCTGGAACGAAAATTAGTGCCTAGGGTAAATTGTTGCGACTGCTCTACAGCCTTTTTAGCACCTATATAAGTAAATATATCTGCGCCCCTAAACCCATAAATAGCCTGTTTTGGATCGCCTATCATGGCAAGCGTAGTATTGATTTGGCTATAAATTTTACTAAAAATACCGTATTGAATCGGATCGGTATCTTGAAACTCATCAATCATTGCCACCGGAAATAACTGCGCTATTTTTTGCGCGAGCACATCCCCTTGTTCACTATTTAAAGCACTGTATAAATTAGTGAGTAAGTCATCTGGGGTTATTACACTTTGCTCTTGTTTGCGTTTAACTATCGCCGCTTTAACCCAACGCGCAGCATGCTGCACAACCGCTATTTTAAGCCCTTGATTAATGGTGTTGTTAAGTGTGGCTAGTGTGTCAAATTGGCTAATAAGTGGATGAGTCAGTAATGTGCCATTTTTTTTATAATTAGCCGTATTACTTAAATTTTCGCTGCTCCAAACCTCAAACGAATATTTGTTGGTGCCAAATTCAAAAAAGTCATCATTACCTAAACAAAACGCTTCAAGCGCCGCTAAACTGCCTTTTCGAGCGGGTGTTTTTGAGCCACTTAAATCTGATGCTTTCACAGCACCAATAAATTCTTGCTCCAAGCAGGCTTTTTTAAAGACAGGAATAAGATCTAAGTATTCATCTCTCGCTTGCCATACATGCTCTAAATTAACCTGCGGTGTGATTTCAGCATTGGTTTTATTTAAAATACTGCTTACGTGGCTAAATAGTGATTCGGGCGCGGCAAATACCGCTAAAATCGCATCGGTTTTTTCTTTATTAAGCGGGTATACAAACGCGCGCCAAAAATCTTTTATGGTTTCAAGCAGAATATCGCGTTCATCTAAAATAAATTCTAAGTTAAACGCCACTCCCGACTCAAACGCGTGCTGTTTTAGCATTCGCTGACAAAAACCATGAATAGTAAAAATAGCCGCTTCGTCCATTGATTTGGCTGCGGCATCGAGTAAATCAAACGCGCGGTGCTTATCATCAACCGCGGCTATCACGCCTTCTATAAGTTCATCGTTTGGCGCTTGCCCGAGTAAGGCATCACGTGCGGCAATAATACGGCTGCGCACCCTGTCTTTAATTTCTTGAGTGGCGGCATCGGTAAAGGTCACCACTAAAATTTGCTCAACACTTAATGGGGTATTGCGCTCATCCGGTATTTGCATGCCCAATAAATAGCGTAAATACAAACCAGTAATGGTGTAGGTTTTTCCTGTGCCTGCACTGGCTTCAATTAAGCTTTGCCCTGTTAGTGGCATAGTGAGTGGATTAAGCGCTTGCATAGTCACTCTCCTTGGCGTGCTCAAATAACGGGGCGAGTAATTTTTCGCTCCAGTGTATAAATTCGTCTTGGCAATCATTAAGCGATTGCACCGTTAAGCGAATATAGGGGTTTTCTCCCTCGCCTCGGCCAATATATTGAGGGCTAAATTTACTGTTGGCTTTTGTCATATCGCCACCTGTTTTAACGTATTCATAACCGCTCACCGGAAAAAACGCAACGGGGGCTTGACGCAGCGCTTTAAATAACTCAAACCAGTCGGCTAACAATACGTCGGCATCGGCTTTACTCATAGGTGCAAAACTAATTTGTTTATCTAAACCCAGCAATAAGGTTTCAACATTTTGCTGCATGCTTTGCGCTACAAGGTGATAAATAAAGCCTTTTATTAAGTCTTTGGCTTTAATACTGGCGCTGCGGTAAAACACTTGCTTGTGTATGTAAATATGATTTAGCCAGCCTTCTATTGTGGTACCCGCAATTTTAAGTAGCACTTCTACTGGCTCACTTTTACCATGTTTTACTTGCTCTTTCACTTGCCCTGCAAGCGCATCAACTCGGTGTTGCATACTCTCATAAATTAGGCTGCCAACATTAGCTTGCGGCAACTCACCGCGCTGCAGGATTTGTTCGGTGCTAAGCGGCGTATTGTTAATGTTTGCCTCAAGTATTTCGTCAAGATAAAAATAGCGGCGCAGTGCATCTAGGCTAAACGGTTCTTCATCTTTCGCTATATCGTTAAATTGCGGCAAGCGTAACCCTAAGCTTTGCTGATAAAAACTTTCTTGGGCATGGCACACACTACGAATAAACACATCAAGATCAAGTAGCTCAGGAGCCGGTATATTAAGTGCCGTCATTGCTTTTGGCTCAATAGCCTCACTAGGCAGCCAAATAGGGTTATAGCTGTGATTATTTACGCCCACTTGTTCATTATTGCTAGCTGGTGAGTAATATAAGCTATTAAAAGGTTGCAAATGCTGTTGGCTAATAAGGCAGTCTGGCAGGCTTTTATTACTGGGCTCAATCAGAGTAAAACTACGTCCAATATATTCAAGCAACTCGCTCACAAGCGTTGATGGCATACGCGGCTGATTGTCAAAACACGAACGACCGATGTAACTCATATACAGGTTTTCTCGGGCACTGAGGAGCGCCTCTAAAAATAAATAACGGTCATCGAGTTTACGTGAACGGTCACCTTTTTGTTTTTTAGAGTACGGTACTAAGTCAAAACCAATCGGTTGCACCGTGCGCGGGTAATCAGCATCGTTTAAACCTAGCATACACACTACTTTAAAAGGAACGGCGCGCATTGGCATTAATGTACAAAAGTTCACTTGCCCGACTAAAAAACGCTGTCCTACCCCTTTTTCTTGTATGCCTTGCTTGATTAAATAACTCACTATGCGCTGCGACACCGCTTTGCTGTAATCGCCGTTATCATGGTGCTTAGCAATGTCTTCAAGTACGTTTTGCAGCACGAGTAAATCCCAACTGTCTTCGCTTTCGCGCTCGTAAATAGCATTAAGCAATTCACTTAAAATATGGGCTTTATTGGTTAGTGTGTCATCTGGGGTGAGTTTCGTTTTAAAGTCTTGCAATACATCAATAAAATGTACTAATTTATTGAGCGTATCGAGCGCCATGCCCTCAACTTCGTCGGCGCTATAAATGCCGTTAAATGGGCATTGCTCATCACGCTGGGCAATACCGAGTAATAAGCGGTTTAAACCATGTTGCCAGGTGTTTAATTCTATCGCGGGTAAATCAAAACTGCTTTTATGCTCAGCGTTTATCCCCCACTTTACGCCAACACGTTCTAGCCAATAGTGTATTTGCTCATACTCGTGAGCTTCTAGGCCAAATTTATCAGCTATTTGCGTAACTTGTAATAAATCCAGTATGTCTGACACCCCAAAACGCGAAAACGGTAAATTAGCTAAACTGGCAAACGAGCTCAGTACTGGTTTTTCTTGCTCTATGGCTAAATCAGCTAGCGCATACGGTATAAATCGACTGCCCTGTGCACCACCAAAAACAGCCTCTATGTAAGGGCTGTATGTACCTACATCAGGCATCATCACTATAATATCTTTGGGGGTCAGCGCTGGGTTTTGATTAAATAAATTAAGTAAATAATCGTGCAGGCGCTCTACTTCTCGAAGTGGCGTATGGCAGTCACTTAAGGTAATACTGGTATCGGTTGCACTAATAGGCAGCTTACCTTCATCGTTGATAAACCAAGCTTTATTATCGGTGAGCGATTCACCTTTAAAGGCAAGTTGATAAATTTCGCTTTGAATTTGACCAAGCAAAGAGTCGTCAAACGCATCAATAAAGCCATCAATCCAACGGGCATCAAGCTGCACCAGTTGCTCAAAATAATCGCGGCCTAGCTTCCCCCACGACGACAACAACGGATTACCAATAAAATAGTATTCTTCATCGGGATTAGTGTGCTTTTTTTGCTGCGCTTCCACCAGCGGCATTTTGGCATATTTAGCGTTTATTTTAGCCGCTGTTTTTTCATCAATTATGTCGCCCCAATAATGCTCGCTGGGATTAAAAAAGAATAAAAACACCTGTGTTTTTTTACTTAAAGCGACAAACACCTCAAGCTGCGAGCTGGCAATGGCCGATATACCAAACAGGCTAATACGCTTTGGCAATAAGCTGCTATCCATATTCTCAAGGGCGCTGAGTAACTGCCCTTGCATGTTGGCGCGGTGAAATTGGCTTTGCCCAAGTGTTTTGCTTAATTTTACAAGGCGGCGCCATAAATCCGGTTGCCAAGGCGCAATACTAACATCAACATCATCAAGCTCATCAATGCCCTTATCCCACGTCGCTATCCAATGGGGGCGGTACATTAAATATTGGTCATACACATCGGCTATTTTTTCACATAGGGCAAACGTTTTTTGGCCGTCAATATCGCCCTCCAAATAGGTTTTTAGGGGTAAATACAGTGGCTCGTCAATACAAGTAGGTAAAATTGCAAACAGTTTCCAAGCAAGGTTCGGTTTATTAAACGCCGACTCTTTAGGCACGTTTGGCAATAGTTGCTGGTACAACTGCCAAATAAAGCTCGACGGCAGCGGAAAGTCTACCTGCGCAGCCACGCCTAAATTTTCACTTAAACCAATTTTTAGCCACTGCGACATACCCGGCGATTGCACTAACACCACTTCTTTGTCAAAGGGGCTTTGCAATGGGTTTACCTTTAACAGTTGATGAAACTGCGCTTGCAGGGCTTCCATTCGGTTTGATTGAATAATATTGAGCATACGATACCCGCCTTACTTGAGATAAAGCCAGTGTAAGATATTTTCAATTTAAGGGGTAGCGCTAAGGAGAAATTGGCGTTAATAAATCAGCACGTTAGCACAATAATTAACTCACTTTTTAACGCACAGTATAACTACTGTGCGTTTTATTTTCAGAGCGGTCATTATTAATATGGGCTAATACTTGATAAGCTAAATTGGCTTTGCATAATAACCTTGCCATCAATACCTTTTAGTTTAAGTGAAATAGCTGGATCTGTTTGTTGCCAGTCTATGCTTAAATCACCATAGTTTACATTATGCGTGTAATCACCCTCACGGTGCTTGTTAGGGCTAACGTCTTTCCACTTTTCAGTCAGGCCAGAGCTGGTCATTTCAATCAGTGGATAATCAAGGTTTTGTTCATACCTTGATATTTCGCCCCAATGGGTATCGCCGCTAATGATCACCACACCATTTACTTTATATTTTTTAATTAGCGCCAATAAACGGTTTCGATCTTCTGGAAAATTTGCCCACGATTCCCAGCCAGTAAAATCAGGCAGCAACTGCAAGCTTGATGCAATTAACTTGATAGCCGCGGGCTTTTTAAGCTCTTGTTCAAGCCATTGCCACTGCGCCTGGCCTAGCATAGATGCGCCTTTTACTTCACTTGGGCTATAAGGCCCTTGATTATTGGCTGTACGCTCAGTCTTGTATTGTGTTTCACTAACGGGGTTCAGTGCATCGCGGTTAAAGCGTAAATCAGGCATGATCACGTGTACGGTTTGCTCGCCTTCGCCATACATGTACGAGGTGTAAATACCGTCGGGGCGTGTTCTACGTTCTGAGTTTTTTGGCTCTCCCCAAAAATCGAGCATAATTTGCCGTGATGCTTCTTTATGCGGATACTCTTTACCCGCATCGTTTTGACCATAGTCGTGATCGTCCCACATGGCTATGATTGGTGTATTTGCTTTTAAGGTTTTAAAACCGGGCTTTGCGCCTAATCGTTGGTATTTATTTTTAAGCACAGCCATGTCGTTAGTGTCACCGTAAATGTTATCACCTAAAAATATAAATAAATCAGCCTGTTCTTTATTGATCGCGTTAAAAATCGCAATGTCTTTATCTTGATGCCCACATGAACCAAATAAAATTTTAGACGGCGCAGCCATTGCGCTACCACTTAGTGCCAACGCAAGTAACAACGCTGAGTAATTAAACCCATGTAATAACTTTTTCATTTTAAAATCTCACTAATAGCCGGTGCCATATTAGGGTTAATCGTGTCTGGGTTTTGCCCAAGTGCCTTTAAAACGGTGGCGGCAATTTGCGCTTGTTTAAGCTCATTATCGGTTTTTATTAAGCCATTACCTTTAATTGTAGGGCCAATGGCAGCAAGCCAAATATGCTCTGAGCCAATAATCCCCTCAGGAAAAGCCTTTTTACCCTGCTCCGACTTTGCTAATGCCCGTTTAGAGCTGTGATGTTGCCAATCATTCGCGATGCTGCCACGGCCATGATCGGTAGTAACAATTAACGTAGTATTATTTTTATAACCGGGCGTGCTTTGAATGGTTTGCCATAAATCTTTTAAAAATGCATCACTTTGCTTAGCCGACTTTAAATAAGCATCATAATGGCCATCGTGGGCAAAATCGTCAGTTTCTCCTAAGCTAATAACCAGTAATTTTGGCTGTTTAGCCAACATATAAGCTTTGGCAAAGCGATAGGTAAAACTATCTAAACGCACATTATGCCATGGGCTAGGTATTTCTGTTTGTAATGCGTTTAACAGAGGCGCATCGGCAAATAAATCTTCGGCAATGGGCATAAACCCCGCGTTTACATACACACTGCTACGCTTAGTATTTACAATGTAAGGAAACACATCCCAGCTACCAAATAGCGCGGTGCTGTTTTTAAATTCAGGCTGCGCATCTAAACGCTCTAAAATGGTTTTATTTGAATTAAATACTTTATCGTTACTATTAATGCTTTCATCTACTTCACCTGTAAGAATTTCATTGTAACCTGGGTATGAAAAATACCACGGGTTACTCACCGACATCATTGATCCCTTGTTTCTGTCGCCAATAATTACCCCTTGCCTAGCCAGCGTTTGCGTTAAAAACGGCATTAATAATTGCTGACGCTTTTGCGAGTTTTCATCCCAAAACTGGCGCTTTAATTGCGCTGGCTGCTTTACAAAATCTTTGTTATTAATTAGGTTTTTGTCGGCGCCATTAAACACCTCTTGCCAACGCACACCATCAAGGGTTACTAATACGACTTTTTCAGCAGCCACAGCCATTGAGCTTACGCACAAGGTTAATACGAGTAGGCTTGTTTGTATTGTTTTTTGCATGGTTACCTCATTAAAAAGTTACCTTATTAAAAAAGCCCATAAAAATGGGCTTTTTTATTTATTAGAAGTTTGCTGTAAAGGTTAATGCCGCAGTTCGTGGCCCACCAATATAATAGGTGCTCCCGTTTCCTGTTCCCCCAGCTAAGTATCGCTTGTCGGTGACGTTTGTTACTGCAAAGGCAATATCAATTGACTTAAATGGCCCTGCATCTACTTGTGCAGCATAGCCGGCATTGATATCAATGACGGTGTAACCATCTGCTTTACTACGCGCTCGGGTTTGCTCATCTAAAAATGCTCCTTCACGCTCACCTGTGTATTTAGCTGAAATACCAAAACGGAAATCACCACTGTAGTAGTCTGTCGATACCACAAACATATCACTTGGCGCGTCAATAACGGTATCGCCCTTCTTAAAACTTGGCGATGCACTATTGCCTTGCTCATCAGTTAGCAGTACGCCTTTTGAATCGTATGATGCAGGATCGTTAGAGGCATATTCTGAACTGTTATTCGTATACGAGGTATAAATATTCCATTCATTGGTCAACATATAACTTGCTGACAACTCAATACCTTGTGATTCAATCCCGCCCACATTAATGTAAGAGCCATCAGTGCCTATGGTGTAATCAATGCCATCTGTGCTACTACCTGGGGCAATAAAAGTAATGCGGTTATCAAATGTTATCGAGTAAGCGGTGGCGGTTAAGCTTAAACGATCTGCTTTATATCGAACACCAAAGTCAATATTTTCTGCTGTTTCTGGCTCAATGTTGTCAAGCACAGAACCGCCAGTTTCTAATATGCCATCTTTAATTGCTGAAAAGTTTTCGCTAAAACTAGCAAACAATTCAGTATCATTATTAAGCTGGTATAAGCCACCAACGCTAAACAATACATCAGAGTCACTGTTTACTTTATTTGAATTGCTCGCTACAAAATGATCCGTTTTATCTAACTCGACTAAGTACTGCTTTGCACCTAGGTTTAACGTAAAGTCTTTATATGTAATCGAGTCTTGCACGTACCATTTAAACGTATCCATTTCGAATGTATTGTTAAACTGCACCCAGTATGGTGTGCTATCAAAGTGATGATAAACACGCGCATCAATTACTTTGTGCCAATCACGTGACTTATCACGATCAGAACGTTCAAACCAAAAACCTGCTTCTATATCATGCATACCAAATGTGGCAGCATAATTAGCCAACACACCTAAGCGATCTTTTTTATAGTGCGTATGGCGATAAGACATAACCGGCGTTGCTGAATCTGGATAACACGCTGGGTTTAGCCCTGTGCCTGAATCCCACGGCCAGCTTAATGTTTCAGTACAGTTTGCATCAGGTGTAAGAGGGTTACCTTGGCCATCAGTAAAACCGTAGCTGCCCGCGTTACTGCCGCCTTCTTTTGTTGGGTTACCGTTACTATCAACCGGTGAGGCTAAATAAGGTGGGATCCAATCACCACGGCCTGAGTTTTTATGATAATAAGGATTAATTGTTAATAAAGCAGTAGGCGAGAGTGCATACTCAAATTTAATATACCCTAAAGTATTCTCACGATGTGTACCCCAGCCTTCTGCAAACATTTGGTCAAAATGCGGCACACCTGTCCAGTTCCATGTTAAATGGTCCCAGTCTGGGTTTTGCTCAAATTGCTCAACACTCACACTGTTGTAGTTAGTTTCACTTACGTCATCGTATGAAATACGGCCCGTAACAGTCAGTTTGTCAAAATCAGACACAAACTTTGCTTCAATGTGCTGGTTATCTTTACCCCCATTACTGCCATCGCCAATCCAGCGACTCGTATCAGTTTGTGAATAGCTCACATACGCTTGGGTGTTATTAAAAATTGTGCCCGTTTCTTGTTTGATAAAAAAACGACTCGCGTTGTGATCGCCCGTTGTGTAAGCAAATGTGGTGCTTTTTTCTGTGCTTGGCTCTTTACTTACAAAATTAAATGTACCGCCTAACGCCTCAAGTGATGCCGAGCCAATGTTTGAGGTGCCTTGACCCACTTCAACGGTGGCTAAGTTTTCACTGTCTAGGTAACGGTTGGCTTTTGCCCCACCGCCATAATTAGAGCCGCCATTAGGTATACCATCAATTGTCATACCTAGTTGCTGTTGATTACCATCAATACTAAAACCACGCATAGTAATAGTGGTAGACCAGTCATCGCCACCAAACGCATCGCCTTCGTTTATGCTTATACCTGGTAAGTTATCAATAACCGAAAGTACGCTAGATACTGCACTTTGTTGTTCCATCATTGCAGGCTCAATAACATTACTTGCGTAACTTGTTGGCTTTGCTGTTACTGTGACTTCTTCTATTTCTTTGTCACTGGCATAAGCAGATGTTGATACTGCCATGGCAATAGCCATGCTCAAAATCGATTTATTTTTTAAAGCGTACATTGTTGTCCCGTTTGATTTTAATTATAAAAAGTTATTAATAAAACGGGCACAGTCTAGGTTTTTAATATGACAAAAAAAATGGAATTTATTGACAGAATAATTAAAAAAACATGAGTTAATTATGACGTTAAAGTAGTAAGCAAAAATAATTAAAGATTCGTAAAATAACAATATTTAGCCTAAAAGCGCGGTTTAACACAAAGTTAAGTGCTTCTTTTGCAATTAGGTTTTTCTAGACTATCTTTTTTATTAACTCTTTAATTATAGGTAGTTGCACTATGTTGTTTAATTTTTTCGCTAATAGCGCTGAGCAAGCATTAAAACAGTCTATTACGGCAATTGTTTCTATAGATGAAAAAAATAATATTGTCTTTTATAACAAAGCCGCAGAAAAATTATGGGGCTACACAGAAGATGAAGTATTAGGTCAAAATATACGTAAACTAGTACCTGACGAACATAAACAAAACCACGACAACTATGTAAATCACCACAGAGAAACCGGACAAGACAAAATTGTTGGCAGCCACCGAGAAGTAGAATTACAAACTAAATCAGGGAATCGAATTTGGGTCGAGCTAGCCCTTTCGCAGGTAAAAGTAAATAACAGCAAACATTACACCGCTTTCATTAGAGATATAACAGCAGAGCGTGAAGCAAAAGAGGTTAACGAGCAATCGTTAGAGCAAGCTCTTGATGCCGTTGTATGCATTGATGAGAATAATTGTATTACCTTATACAACAAAGCTGCTGAAACACTGTGGGGTTACACTAAACAAGAAGTGATGGGAAAAAATGTAAAAATGCTAGTACCTCATGCAATACAACATAACCATGATGAGCTTGTAAACGCAAACAGAAAAACAGGTGTAGATAAAATAGTGGGCACCAGTAGAGAAGTTGAAATTGAACGCAAAGATGGAACAATTGTATGGGGGAGATTATCGCTATCGAAAATAAAATTAGCTGATCGCGTTATTTACACTGCGTTTATTAAAAACGTAACCCAAGAGGTGATAACAAGGGAAGAACAGCGGATGCTATCACTTGTTGCAAACGAAACAGACAACGCTGTAATAATTACTGACCCTAGCGGCTATATTCAGTATGTAAACAATGGTTTTGAGCGTTTAACTGGGTACGCTTTAAGTGAAATAAAAGGTAAAAAGCCAGGCAGTTTTTTACAAGGTAAAGATTCAGATAAAAATATGATAGACATTATTCGCACACACCTTAAAAATCGGACAGCCTTTTACGGAGAAATCTTAAACTATACAAAATCTGGACGTGCTTACTGGACCTCGCTGTCTATCAACCCAGTTATAAGAGAGGGTGAATTAGAAAATTACATTGCTGTTCAAGCTGATATAACTGAAGTAAAGCAAATGGCGCTAGATTTCACCAACAAGTTAGAAACTATCGGCGAGTCCATTGCTATGCTACAAGTTTCTCTTCAAGGTGAAGTGCTCGATTGTAACGTATTATTAAAAACAGCATTAAAACCCAATTTTTCTGTAGAGGAATTTGCTAAAAATTTGATTTCTGATCTTAGCGTTGAAGAAAAAGCATTTTTAGATAAAAACAAACATATCTCAAAAACCTATGAGCTTGAAAAACACCAGCAGTATGTTGCCTTTGACGCAAGAATATGCGCTCTTCGTAATGTTAATGGTGAAACTACCAGCTATATGTTTATAGGCTTAAATATAACAGAAAGAAAAACAGCGGTTAATCAAACTCAAGTATCAATGAAAGAATTATTAGACATAAGCCAAACCATCAGCAAAATAGTAGAAACAATTAATGCTATTTCAGAGCAAACAAACTTACTTGCACTCAATGCCGCTATTGAAGCCGCTCGAGCCGGTGAAATGGGACGCGGTTTTGCCGTTGTTGCTGACGAAGTAAGGACCCTAGCAGGTAATTCAAAGGCCTCTTCTGAAGAAATAAACGGCTATATAAAAGAAACCGTTACTAAAATTCAAGAACTAGCAGAGCTATCTAAAAAAATAGATTCATAAATCCGCTTTTAAGTAATAAGCCCACATTTGTGGGCTTATACTAAGAACTCTTTAAAACTTAAACTAACTTAGCCAGCATTTCATCATTATAAGCAATCACTTCTTCGCCATTTTTAATTTTGCTAATGTAATCTGGATTAGCAATAAGTGGGCGGCCAATGGCAATTAAATCAAATTTATTATCGTTAATCGCTTCCTTTGCGGTTTCAAAGCTGTAACTCCCTACGCCTACTAACGTGCCTTTATAACCTGCACGTAAAAATTCAGACGTTGATTTACCATCAAGTGAATCAAAACGCATGCTGTCATCAAAAATACCGCCATGTAAATAGGCTAATTTACGGTTTTCAAGCTCAGGCAGTAAGTAATCAAATACCGCTTTATCGCGACTGTCTTCACTCATATTAAAATAAGCACCGGGTGTTAAGCGCATAGCAGTACGCTCATTGCCTACTATTTTAATAATGGCATCGGTAACTTCAAGGGCAAAACGCGACATATTCTCTGGAGTTTGCCCATATTCATCATCCCGCTCATTGGCTGCATAATGCAAAAATTGGTCAATTAGGTAACCGTTTGCACCGTGAATTTCCACGCCATCAAACCCGGCTTCCATCGCGTTTTCGGCCGCTTTTGCGTAGTCAGCCACTAAGCCTTTAATATCATCTTTAGTTGCCGGTTTAGGTGTAACGTAAGTAAGCTCGCGCATACGCGGTACTGAACCTTCAACCCCTATTGCCGATGGCGCCAGAACATCACCACCAAAAAAGTGAGGATGTGCAACACGACCAACATGCCATAATTGCGCAAATATTTTACCTCCATTGGCATGCACGGCATCAGTGACTTTTTTCCAACCTTGAATTTGTTCACTAGTGAAGATCCCCGGTGTATTTGGGTAACCTTGCGCATCGGCACGAATAATAATTGCTTCACTAATAATTAATCCTACATCAGCACGGCGAGCGTAGTAATCAACCATCGCTTGTGTTGGCACTAAGTTATCATCTGCCATACAACGAGTTAGTGGTGCCATTAGTACGCGATTTTGAAGTTCAATGCTGTTATTTAATTTAAAAGGTGAAAGTAAGTCGGTCGACATAATATTTATCCTTTGTTGAATGTACATTCAAGATAGGGCCACTTGAATGAATATTCAAGTATAATTTTGAAACTTTGTTCAAGATTGCGTAAACTACTTTACTTGAGCTCAACGCAAGGTAGGCTTATTGTTGAGAGTTCGCTTTACCTACTCTGCCAACCAAAAGAGTCATTATGAGAACTGCAGAATTTGATACAGAGTTTGTACTGCGCCAAGCAATGGCGATGTTTATGCTTCACGGCTATGCAAAAACCAGTATGCAAAAACTGACTCAAGCAACCCATTTACATCCGGGCTCGTTATACGCGGCATTTGGAAGTAAAAAAGGCATTTTTTTAGCCGCTACTGAGCAATACCAAACCGATCGTAATACTCAATTTACTGCTCTTTTTGAGCACAGCAGTTGTATTTTAGAGACGCTGAAACAATACCTTAATATCATTGTGCAAGAATGCATTGACGGTGAAGCAACCAAAGTGTGCCTGCTCACAAAAAGCATTAGCGAGGTAGAGGGTAATGACCCCCAAATTTGCCACGTACTGCGTACTAATTTAACTGCATACGAGCATGCCTTTGCGCAGCAGCTACAAAAAGCAATTGATAATAAAGAAATTACCAATGGCCGCAGTGCCATAGAGCTGGCACGATTTTGTGTTATGGGTATATATGGATTACGCACCTACGCATTAACAAACCAAGACCCCGACGCACTAAACCAACTAGCCAATGAGCTACTAGCAGCCATCAGCTAAACTAAATTTTAAAGCGCAGCAGCTCGCTGCTCTTTGTATACTCCACCGTGAGAGAGAGCCAAAAATGACCACCGACAATTTATCAAAGCAAGACGACGTAATTTTAGGCCTTGGCGCAAAAAAACGACTCGCATACATGTACGAAACCGTGCAGCAGTTTAAGCAAGTGTGGATTTTAAACGATGACGACGGCTGCGTAATGCTCACAAACGAAGACGACGATTGCGTGCCAGTATGGCCAACACGAGAATTCGCACAAGCCTGGGCAACGGGCGAATGGCAAGGCTGTACACCTAAAGCAATTCCAACTAACGATTGGTTTAGCCGCTGGACACCCGGCCTTGAAGAGGACGATTTGCTGATTGCCGTGTTCCCTACCGAAGACGACGACGGCACTATTTTATTCCCAGATGAATTTCAAGCACAATTAACTAAACCAATTAGAAAGTACTAAGGCCGCCCTGAGCAAACTTTTCGTCCACATTAAGACGAAAAGTTTGATTTACCAAAGGTATAAAGTAACCACTAAGACATGCTACAACTTACTATTTAATCACCGACGAGCATAAATTCCACTCGCATTAACAAACAAAATTAAGTAATCTACATTTTATTATTACAAAAATGCAACTTTATACTTATTCGCTTAATTGAGTGTGCCATTTTCATATTTGTCCCCTCAAAATAATTAGTTGTAATTAATCCCCTGCGTTTAAAGTGAGGCTTTCATGCTCTTTAGTTCAAAATATAAAGATAAAATTAACGATTTAAATAACGAGTTAAACCAATTAAAAAAAGCCAATCAAGTGCTTGAAGCACAATTATTAGCAGCAAATACCGAAAAAACACAATTACATGACAGTGAAGTAACAAATAATACAGCCTATGTAAAACAGCGTGAATTAAACACATTGTCATTACAATCATCTGATTTAATTGGTGAAATAAGAGAAAGTTTAGCATCTACTTCGCATAAGTTAATAAATGATATTGCGTCATTTAAATCATCTCAAGAGTTACTTGATACCATTTTAACTATGCTAGCTACTACATCATCGTCGACGCATAATATTTCGCGAGACACAAAATCAGCTTCTGAGTCTGTTAAAGAATTACAATCAGTTACCACCGGAATTAATGATTTTGTAAATATTATCAAAGGGATTTCTGATCAAACAAATTTACTCGCGCTCAATGCTGCTATTGAAGCCGCAAGAGCCGGAGAGCAAGGCCGAGGCTTTGCGGTCGTTGCCGACGAAGTAAGAACACTTGCTCAACGTTCTTCTGATGCATCTAACGAAATTTCTAATTTAATAGATAAAGTTAACGAACAAATGCAAAGTGTTGTTACTAGCATTACAAACGTAAGTGAAGAAAGCGACGGCATTGCAAACAGTTCTTCAGAAATTGATACGACAGCTAAAAAAGTGGTTGAGCTATCACAAAATATGTATCAGGTTATTATTAACTCAAGTGCAGATGCATTTATTCAAACAGTAAAGATGGATCATATCGTATGGAAGTACGATATTTACAAGGTTATATTAGGGCAATCAACTAAAACCGCAGACGACTTCTCAGATCATACAATGTGCCGATTAGGACAATGGTACTACCAAGGTGAAGGGGCATTAAAATACTCAAAAATAAATGACTTTAAAGCATTAGAAACGCCCCACGAAGACGTCCATAAAAACGGCTTTGCTGCTCTAGCGGCTTATCAATCGGGAGATCTGAGCACGGCCATAGAAAAAATATCAATGATGGAGCAAGCAAGCTTTAAAGTCGTCGATATACTGAGCTCATTATCACACCAAATAATGAAAAGTTAATTTTTAATAAGTAAAAGCCTACCATGCATCGCTAAAAATAATTGCACTGCACCGAGGCGTTAAAAACTTACTATCGTTGAATCAAAAAAGTAAATAACCTGTTTATCGCAGCTAACCTCAAGTTTATCGCAACCTAAGTGTAGTTGCTTTTAAGTCAACGTATTCTTTAGCCAACAAATTAAAAGTAAACAAAAAGAGAACGTACATATGAAAACTTTACTCGCTACGGCGATCAGCTCTGCGCTTTTACTAACAGCGTGTTCAGAGCCAAATGTAAACACTGATACGACACAACAAAACAAACAACAAACGGTATCAACACACGCTCAACATGCTACAAACCCATTGTTAGAAAAAAGTACATTACAGTACCAAACACCTGATTTTAATGCGATTAAAGATGAGCACTTTCTGCCTGCTTTTAATCAAGGCATGACGCAGCAAATGAGCCAAGTTAAGGCTATTATTGATAATATCGCTCCTGCAACCTTTGAAAATACAATTATAGCATTAGAGCAAAGTGGTGAATTATTAACCCGAGCAAGCAGCATTTTTTACAACCTTGCAGGCTCTAGTTCAAACCCTGAGCGCCGTGAACTTCAAAAAGAACTTGCGCCTAAATTAGCCGCGCACAGCGATAACATCTTTTTAAATGATGCATTATTTAAAAAAGTCGCATCATTATATGAAAAAGCCGACGCCCTTGAATTAAACCCACAACAAGCACGACTGTTAGACGTTTACTACAAACGTTTTGTACGCTCTGGCGCTAAGCTTAATGACGATCAAAAACAGCAAATACGTGATATAAACGCGTCATTATCAAGCCTAACCACACAATTTTCACAAAACTTATTAGCATTGAGCAAAAGTAACGTGGTTATAGTGAAAGACAAAAGTGAGTTAGACGGGTTATCAGCAGGTCAAATTGAGCAATTTGCCAATGCAGCCACTGAAGCTGGTCACGATGGACAATATTTAATAAAAATCACCAACACAACTCGTCAGCCTGTTTTAGCGTCATTAAAAAATCGTGATTTACGTGAAAAAATATGGCGAGCATCTGCAGAGCGTGCACTTGATGGTGAATACAGTAACCGTGATATTGTTGCACAACTGGTTCAATTAAGAGCACAAAAAGCAAAGCTATTAGGCTACGACAGCTGGGCTGATTTTGGTTTAGAATCGCAAATGGCTAAAAAACCACAAGCTGTTTTTGATATGTTTGCAAGCATGGTGCCAAGGCTAACGCAAAATGTAGCGTTAGAAGCAGCCGATATTCAAGAAAAAATTAACCAATCAGGCGAACAATTTGAGCTTAAACCGTGGGATTGGCTATATTACGCAGAGCAAGTACGTCAAGATAAGTACAACCTTGATGAAAAAGCAGTTAAAGAATATTTTGAGTTTAACCGTGTTTTAGAAGACGGTGTGTTCTTTACTATGAATCGCTTGTATGGCATTACATTTAAACCACGTACCGATTTACCTGTGTACCACCCTGATGTAAAAGCGTATGAAGTATTTGATGCAAATGGTGAAAGCCTTGCGATCTTTTTTGCAGATTACTTTGCTCGTGAAGGCAAGCGTGGTGGCGCATGGATGAGCTCGTTTGTTAAGCAATCTGGCATGGATGAGCAAAAACCGGTTGTCGTGAATGTAATGAACATTCAAAAAGCCCCTAAGGGTGAAGCAACACTCATTAGTTACGATGAAACAACCACTATTTTCCATGAACTTGGTCATGGCTTGCACGGTATGCTTTCTAAAGTTAAATACCCAACCTTATCTGGCACATCGGTTTCAAGAGACTTTGTAGAGTTTCCATCAACGTTTGAAGAAGATTGGGCAATGCACCCTGAGGTCATTGCAAACTATGCTAAACATTACCAAACAAGTGAGCCAATCCCTGATGAACTGCTTGAAAAAGTGATTAAATCGCGCAGCTTTAACCAAGGTTTTGATACATTAGAATATGTATCTGCTGCCCTATTAGATATGGAATGGCACTCATTACCAGCAGACGCACCATTGCAAGACATCGAAAAATTTGAACAAGACGTACTAAAAAAACATGGTGTTGACGTACCATTTGTACCGCCTCGTTATAAATCTGCGTTCTTCTCTCATTCAATGGGCGGCGGATACTCAGCAGGCTACTACGCTTACATGTGGAGTGAAATTTTAGCGGCCGATGCATTTGCTTATGTACAAGAGCGAGGGGGCTTAAAACGCGAACTAGGCGACAAATACCGTAAAGAAATACTTGAAGTTGGCAACTCGCGTGACCTTATGGAATCCTATAAAGCATTTAGAGGCCAAGAGCCAGACACCTCTGCACTATTAAAACGCCGAGGCTTAACAACAACTGTTGAGTAACAAGCAGCTATACAAAGGCTTGATAACGTATCGTTATCAAGCTTTTTTACCCCCCAATACATACACCCAAACAAAACATATTACCCACCAAACGTAGGTCGGTTAAGTGGCAAAGCCACGCCACCCGACATTAATAGCGAATCTACATAATCTAAAAAACCAATAAAAACACACCCAAGTTAGGTGTTTTCATCCAAAAGACAAAAAGAAAGCGATGCATATAATACATCGCTTTTGATATGCTTTTGCAATCAGCTAAATTTTTTACAATTATACCGCTTCAAATTCTTGCTTAATCTTTTCACCAGTCATGCGCCATTTATGAAAGTTATCACGCTGTTCGGTACGCCCAGCTAAATTATTTTCAAGCTCAGTTACACCTTTTTCAAGCTCGATAAACGACTGAAAAAACTTCGAAACAAATTCATCGCCATTTATTAGTTCTAAAAGCTCCGCACGCTGGCTATTAAAGTTATTAACCATCTCTTTTACTGCTGCTTGAAATTTTTCTTCTCTTTGAACTTGTTTGTAACTGTCCCAAGCTTCAAAGGCGATACCAACAGCAGCAAATACACCATTCATAGCATTAGCTGCTTTAACTGCACCCCAAGGCTTAAATTTAAGTAAATTAGACAAATCCATACCGACCAAACCAGCAATACTTTTTATTCCATCTCTAGCTGCAATAATAGACGTATTGTTAATTACATTGCTTTTTACAAGTAAATCCACACCTTGCTTTCCGTACCCAAGCACAGCATCATTAAAATGGTTTACCTCTTGTGTAAAGCTTGATGCCATACTTTTTACTTCTAAGTTTGCAGAGCGTAAATAGCGATCAAATTCACTTTGTAATCTTGATGAAATAACAACCCCACCATCACCTACTTCTCGTTGAAAAAACTGATTAAATGTCTCTAAGTCAGTACCTTGAACTTGCAAAATCAAGTCTGCAAAATAGCTTGTTACAAAATCACGCAACCCTACACGAGAATCTGAAATTAAACCTTGTGTTTTAGTTAACTTTGTTTTCATTGTATCTACGACATCAAGCATTTTTTCAACCTCTTGGCCTAGCTTTTTGTCGTTTTCAATGGCCAGCGGTAACTCTTCATTGAGTACATCTCTAACAATGCTATTTTTTGCCTCAACAACAATACTTTCAACGCCCCCATTACTGGCTACTTTTTCATTTGTAGCAGCTTGCAGCGACTCAATGTGAGATAGCTGTTTAAACTTTTCAAGATTATCAAGCCAATACTCAGTTCCCATATCAAAAGGGTTAGCAGCAACTGCAACAACAGACAAACTATCAGCTTCGCTTTCATCAAGGTTTATTAAGTCTTTTAAACGGTTAACAACATTTTCTTTTTTTACATTTAAGTTTTCGTTGTATTCATTTATATCTTCAACATCGGCCACTTCATCAAAGCGACTTAATACAAATACCGTTCTCGGTAATATATTAAGCGTTCTAAATAACCACTGTAAGTCTTCTTGATGGCTGTCTTTAATAGGGTTAGTCGAATTCATAACATATAAAACTAAATGCGCTTCGCTCACATATTTTTTAGTAATATCTTTGTATTTTTCTATTGCGGAGCTATCTGCATTTATTTTTTCTTTAAAACCAAAAAGTCCAGGAGTATCAATTAATTGAAGACCATTACTAACATTGTAAACAGACACCGCATCAGACGACTCCTGCTGACTAATATTCATTGTTGATTGATCTAAGCGCTCCATCCATGCTGCAGCAATTGATGTTTTGCCTTCTGAAAAGCCACCTATTAAAGCTATTTTTAAATTATCATCAGAAAGTGACTTAATAGCCGTATCTAATTTATTAACTAAAGATGAGTCAATATTTATACCCAACCCTTCACCCTGAAGTAAAAAAGCATGCAACTGGTTTAATATATTAAGCGTGCTCTCTTTTTGAGTATTAAACGTTTTTAATGTTGCTTCCATTATAATTCCTTGTCTAATTGTCTTGATGTTTTATGAAGTTTTTCAATTGAAATTGAAAGTATCTTATTAATTAATGCAGTGTGTTTAATTGGAGTTTTTAAAGAAAACTTTATGGTATCAATATTTTCCTCAAGCTCTTTAAACGCTTCGTCTATATTTGTTTTTGCCGTGCTTTCAAGCTCGCGCGCAATTTTGTAAATATTGTCATCCGTTGTCTTTTTCTGCTGAGACTTTTTATAGCTTGAACTAAAAAAGCTGCCTATTGATTTTGCGAATGAAATTACTACTCCAACAGCTCCTATAGCAAGCGCAGCTATACCAACGCCAGACAAGGCTAGTGCAACCGCACCAACAACTGACCCAATTATCCCAGCTACGTTAAATCCTTTATCAATATCTACAGATATACTAAAATTGCTTGCAATTGTATTGGTTTCAAAAGATGAATAAGCATCTAATAATTCACCTGCATGCTTTTGAAAACGCTCCACAATGCCTTTAACCTCTTCACCAAACTCATTAAGTTGAATATTAATTGCCTCTGGTAGGCTTTCATCGAACTGACTTTGCGATCGACTAATAGCTCTTTTAAGTTCATATTTAAAATCATCATTGCTTATATCATCTTCAATTTCTGAATAAACAGATTTACGCACTGATGATTTAAATTTATCAACACTCGTACCAACTGAAGTGAGTAACCTACTTTTTAAGCTACTTAAAGCAATATCTAATTGTTCTGAAGCAGAGCCTATTTCTTCCTTTAATTTAGTGTGTAATGGTTCAAATTTTTCATCACGTAAAGCCGAAATACTACTACTTGCTCCCTTTAAAACTTGGTTTGCTTTGTTAAAGTTGGCTTTAATGATTTTAACTTTATAGTCTTTTATTAAATCGCTAACTAAAAACTGTTTTAAGTCAGTAAACCCGCAGTAATCCAATAAATGCTGTTCGCTATTATCCTTCAAAAATTTTTCTTGACGTTTATGATCTGCTGAGCCCGCTACTAAGCAGTTTGCAGCAGCAAGGTAACCCACTAAACCACATACACTTTTAGTACCTTGGTAGTTTTCGCCCAATTGCTCCGTCATTTTAACGTCAAGCTCAGCTAAACTGGCTAGTTCACTTTCGCTAACAAGTTGACTTTTTTGCAGCTGCAAAGGGTTAGTAATACGTTTATTGTAAATACTATAAACTTCAGTTTGGTCACCTAAGTGCTCTTTTATTTTTTCTAACGTACCTTTGTTTTTATCATCACCTGTTTGAGGTGCAGCCGCTTTAGAAGTTACATAAAATACAGCATGCGCTTTGTGTACTGCACTCCAAATACTTTCTCCTACTTTTTCTTCTTTACCTTCAATACCTGGCACATCTAAAACAGTAAAGTGGCTTTCATCTCCCTGCATTAAGTAAGATTGGCTGTCTAAAGTAAAATCAGAACGGCCATCACCAATAATAGCCCCGTCAGCATAAGGCACTAACTTTTCTAACTCGCCTTCCATATGCTCTAGTTTCAAACATGCAGCGTCATAACGTTCGTTATTATCAGACACTTCGTTTTCTGCTCGGGCAACATTATCCTCAAGTATTAACTTTGTACTTTCAAACTGCTCTTGTTTAGTAACTAGTTGTGCCTCTTCAGGGAGCTTACTAAAAAAGTGCCAAATCTTTTGAAAAATATTAAACGCTGCAAGCTTAGAATCTATAGCTTTATTAAGCTTAGTTAGTTCGCTATTAAGACAGGCAAGTTTTTCAGCACTTTTGTCTTTAACACTATTTAAACCTTGCTCTAATACAATTTTCCTATCTTTAAGTTCGGCTATTTCTTGGTTAATTTGTTCAAATGACACGCTATCGATATTTAATGCTTTAGCAAGCTCTTTAAACTTATTTTGTGAGGAAACTTTTTGAGGTTCTGCTAGTAAAATGCGCAGCGTTTCAATAATAGTCGATTTACCTGCATTTGTTTCACCATAAAATGCGACTGTAAACGTATCCCATTCTGAGTTAGCTTTTAGATTATCTAATTCGCTCGCAATATTAGCATCTAACTCATTAAGTAAATTGCGGCTAAATGTGGCTATTTCCTTATCTGTAGTTTCAACTTCCGATGCATCAATTGTGTTAATCAAATCCCTAATCACACTTTGCAGCTCTACATATATTAAATCCGGTTTTATATCTTTAAAAATCACAAAAATTCCTTATTTTATTTTTTAATATTCATCTTTAAACTAATGGGTATAAACGTAAAACGGCTATTCGCCTCACAAACAATGATTGTTTTTTCACGGGACTTATAGCTGTCATCAATAATCTGCAATTGCCAGTTAAAATTATCGCCGTCACTAATTAGGGTATTTACCCCCGCTTGTTTACCAGAGTCATATGGCAAGCGAGGTAAATCAGCCTTTGAGTATTTATTAAGTGCGTTTGAAGCGCAAAGTTGGAGTTTCATAGATTTAACCAAACTTACCAGCAGCTAAATCTTGAACTCCTTCGGGATGCAGTAGTCTGTTTGCTTTTTTAGCTAAAATACTAAACACTACTTTTTCAAGTTTGGCATATGCCATTTTGCTAGTGGTATCGCTTACCTGTAGTGCTGAATAACTTGCTGGTGTTTTAAGCCAATCACAAAACGCTTGTGGATTAATTTCAATATCATTATTAGCATTTAAATGAGTAGCAACTAGCTCCTGCCTTTGTCTTGAACCAACTGTATTTTGCCATTTCAAATATGAGCAAAGTATTGCGCCATCAATATCTTCGAGACCTTTTACAGCTGCGGTTAAGCCTCCAAATTCATATGATTTAGCCTTTTTTAATAAATACTTAAAAATAAAATTATCTAAATCCATCATTTCACAATTACCACGCCTTGCGTACAAGGCTCTATCAAAAGTAATTTCCCACCGTGTCTTTCTTACCCCTAATTCCGCAGCGTATTCTTCCGGTAACTTTATATTCCATATTAAGTTTTTATGCGTTGTATCAACTATTTCAACACCTAAATATTCAAACATACCCACCGTAAAAGACTGCACATGTTCAGAGGTTATATTTAGCTCCTCTTTCATCTCATTTGGGTCATACCCTGCAGCGTGCTCAAATAATTCACGCTGTTTATATGCTGAACTTTTTGCTTTATTCAACGCCTCTTCAATACGACCACGCGTTCGTGTAATACCATCTCCAATCGCATCCTCTAAAATACTTTCAACATCAACAAGGTCTGCAATTTCACCCATTATATCTTCGCCCAACCGTTCGTTATATTCTCCGCTCAACGTTGATAAGTCGCCAACCACTTGCTCTATTCTTTCTTGCATTAATTCCATTATTTGGTCATCCATAGACTCAGGCGAATACAAGTTAAAAACCACAACACGATGTTTTTGTCCATATCGATAAAGCCGACCTATTCTTTGCACTAACCGCATTGGGTTCCAAGGTAAATCGTAATTGATCATAATGTGGCATTTTTCTTGAAGGTTAATACCTTCACCGCCCGCTTCAGTCGATATTAAAAATTGACCTTCACCTTCAAACCTTTCTATGGCACTTCTCCGGTCATTATGCTTCATAGATCCATTAATTAAGTCGACACATCCCATTCCCAAACTCTGCTCTAAAGCATTTTTTAAATATTCTTGGGTTGAGCGATACTCTGTGAAGATTAAAACTTTCTCAGCCCTATTACTGGCTAAAATTGAAGGTATTAAAGTATCTGTAAATTCTTTTAGTTTAGGATCACATTGCAGTACTTCTTCGCTTTCTGCAATTAATACATCGAGTTGTTCAAGCTCACCTGCAAAAAACTCTTTATTTTTTAAACTCAAAACTTCATTTTCTTCTACTTCGCCCAAATAGCGTTCATCTTCAAAAAACTCACTATCTTCATAAAATGACTTTGATGCTTCAATTAGGCGCAATTTTCGATTCCTAAGGGCTTTGTTAATAGCCTTTGCACTCGAAGCAGCAAGTTTTCTATAAACAGTCATAACAAAGCCAATCGCATAACCGGTTTGCCCCATTTCATTAGCAGTTAAATAACCCTTTCTTAAATATGACTGAAGCGACTCGTCAAATGCCCTCATTGAATCATCATGAGGAACTCTAATTGCTCTAGTCGTTTTACCTTTAAAAATAAAATTCCCTTCAATGTCAGTTACATCAGATTTATTATTTCTAATCATCATTTCTGAGAGAATTTCAGGGTTTAATGAAAGAGTCTGTATTTCTTCTTTTTTATCTGGGTTAAGTAACATTAATAAACTTTGAAACTTATCTGGTTTACCTTGGTGAGGCGTTGCACTTAATAACAGCATATCCCTTGTTTTTGATCGTAAAAAATTTGCTAATTGAAACCTATGGGATACATCAAACTGTAATCCATACTGCCGTCTACTTAACCTATGCGCTTCATCAAATATCACCAAGTCCCAGTCATCAGCCCTGAGTAATTTATCTAAATGTCTCTCATCTTTAAACTTATCTATTGAGCCAATAACATATTTATACATACCCCATTCACGGGCTTCTCCAATTGAAAAGTCAGTGTCATATATTCTGAAATCGCTTAATTCGAACTTATGAAATAGCTCTTCTTTCCATTGAGTGGTTAAGCCTGCAGGGGTAATTAATAAGACACGCTTTGCTAGGCCGCGCTGCTTTAGTGCATTAATTAGCATGCCTGTTTCAATAGTTTTACCTAGGCCTACGTCATCAGCAATGAGCCAGTTAGCGTGGCCCGATGCTAAAATATGATGCACTAAATGCACCTGATGCGGTAAAGGATCAATATGCATACGGGATAAAGAACCAGTATTCTCATTCCAATTTTCAATAGCGTGCGCCAATACTTTTAATCTAAACTTTTCAGGTGAGGTCTCATCACCAAAATCTTGTGTGCAGAAGCGGTGCTTAACCCCTTTTATCCAGGCTAGTCTTTCAAAAGGTAGCCATAGAGTTGTGCCTGTGTTTGAAAAACTAACCAATACTTGATGAAAGCCTGCAATTTCCTGTGTTTTAAGAACAACACCTTCTCCTAGTGATTTTTCACTATTCGAAACTGGGACGTGCTGCACTTCCATACCAACCTTAAAACCTGAACCAACTGATGAAAGTAATTCTAATGTTTGACGACCCAGCGCCGGCCAATGGATTTTTAAAGTAACCCCATCTAAACCTTCCATAACTTGCTGCACTAACCCATCACCCAACTTTTCATGCCTAACCCAACAACGCTTTACGGGCTTTAGTCCATTATATTTATTCATAGTTTTTATCCTTTTCATCTTCAGGCAAGAAGCTTCTAAAATACTCGAGTAAATACTCTCGAGTGTATGTATCAGAGGTGTAGTAACTTGGTTGCGCATTTTTAGCTAATAAATCGACACCATACTCATTTAATTTTTGCATCTCTTCAGAATGCGTTTGACTCGCCCAAAGCTCATCAACATGATCATAATCTTGTGCATTACCAAAGCCACCAATAGAGGAAGTAATATTTCTTTCATTCAACCGATAATTAAATAAATATTTTATAAAAGCAGGAAAACACAATCTAAGGATTTTATGGTCGTACCAATAGTCAAATTCCTGTTCTAATAAATCATATACTTCTTCAAAGCTTGGTAAGTCATTAAAAGTTCTAATTAAACGAAGTGCCTGTCTCCAGCTAAAGTGACGATATATTGCATCCGTTGACTCGCCAGATACATAAGCTTTAGAAAAGGCAATCCAATATCGAGGAGAGTCTAGCCATAAATTTTTAACTTCGAATGCAAGTATTAACTCATCTAACGTTGCACCTGCTGCAACTTCTCGCTCTAATGCCCTTTTTGCATTAACCCATCCTTTTATGCAAAGTACTTCGGTTAAAAAAGGCAAAGCACTGCGCTCCCAATCAAAAGACGTTATCAGCTCTGCAGCCAACGCTACAGCGCGATCTTCTTGAGTAAGCGTATTATCGAGTGGGCCACTATCAGAAACATCTTCAACTTCATCAGCAAATGAGTCATCCCATAACCCATAGAGGTCATCATTAAATGTATCAAAACTATCTTGTTCTAATTCAACACTTCCATCAAAGTCAACTAAATCACCAAAGCCTTCAATCTCTAGGTCACCTTCAATTAGATCCTTACCTTCAAGCTCACTAGGTTCATCACTAATAAAATTAACATTGCTTTTCGTAAGTAAAACCGTACTCATGGCCTCAGTAAAAACAGGTTCTTTAACAGGTTGCTCTACTATTTTATTTTGACTACTCACTTCATCAGTAGCCGACTGCTTGGCATGTTGTAATTTACTTTGCAGCTCACTAGTATCAGGTCGTAATGGCTTACCTGCCTCTTCTTTTAAAGCGCTTAAACTCTCACGTTTAGTTTCTTCATTCAGCGCTGAGGTACCATTATTATCAAGGCTTTTAATTTTTGATTTAACAACTATTTTAGGTATTTGCTGAGTATCTGCAGATTGCGATGTGTATTTACCCTTTAAAGTTAAAACAGCTCGCTTAGGTTTTTCTTCAGGTGCGTGCTCAATAGAAGGCTGAGTGTTAGTAAGATCAGATTTTACGATTGGTTGTACATTTTCTGCCTCTGAGTTATTTGCACCAAATGTTTGTTTAGGAGGCTCTCCAGTATTTTTATTTAAACTCAATACAGGCCTTACTAATTCAACTTTTTGGAGACCACTCAGTTGGTGGATGGTAGTTAGATTGTTATTTTTCTCAATATGGTCTGCTGCTATGACATCACTTACTGTTGTATTTTTAGCAGGTGCTTGATCAGTTAACTTATGTTTAAACGTTACTTTGTTCTTAGGTTCTTTTGTCTTATCTCGTTTTAAGCTCAATACCTTTCTTTTAACAGGCTCTAATGGCGTTTCATCATCAAACGAATACTCGGCCTCCATTAAGTTAGTTTCTTGTTCCTCCAAAAAGGTTAAGTCTGCTGATGCAGGGAAATCATCAAGGTTACTTTTTATTTCTTGTTCGGGCTCTTTGCTAAGTGTTTTAAACGATATTTTACCAGCACGGTCAAAGTCTCCCACTTTATAATAAAGCAGGGTAAGTGTATTAAGTACCTCAAGCGAAAATGGCATTTCCTTCTGCCAGTGCTCTAATAACTTAATCGCGCCTTTAACATCAGCTTTTCCAACTAAGTCAGCGGCTTGTTTTAAAACTTCATTTTCGGTTAGGTTGTTATTTAATTTACCTTGGGCCATTTAACATCCTTGTTCTTATTTTTATAAATAGCGTTATAGTTCACCAGCAAAGGCTTTTTGGCTTAGTGAGTTAAAAATATCATTAGTGCTTTGCGATGAATGAATATTTTTACTAATAATTAACTCTATTTTATTTACTATCTTATCGAAGCTAATTTGCTTAGAAATATCTGGCAGTGGAATAGAGATTTGCAATAAATCGACTTTAGTTAAACTCGGGATCGTTACTGCTTTATTTAATCGTTCAAAATCGAAAAACTTACAAAACCAATATAAATAATTAAATGATAGCATTGATGGTTCAGGTACTAAACCAAATGCTGTATCCACATTCCAAAAGTTTTCTTTAACTAGAATCGGTTTGTTTATATTACCTTTACGTCCAATAATCACACTATTCTGCGGTGTTAAATAATCTGATGCTCGTCCCATTTCTCCGCCGGAGCCCATGATTGGGTATGCACCATTTTTTGATAATACTGCTTTTTGATTTTTTCCATTAACAATACTTAATACATCTTTCCACGATTTAACTTCCCATCCCTTAGGATTTGTAACCGGATCACCGAACATGTCTAGGAATACGCTGCGGAGGAAGTCGTCGGCGAGTTGGATGGCTTGTTGGCGTTTGCGGCGGATGGCGTCGGCTTTATCTAAAATCGCGGCTATGCGTTTTTGCTCGTTCAGTGGTGGTAAGGGGATTTCTAAACTTTTCAAAAAATCTAATGTGATTCCTTTTACTGTTGCCCCTTTACCTTCTGAATCAATAAATTGAGACTTAGACTCTAAGAAACGAATTAAAAAGTCACGATCAACTTTCGCCTCATCATTAATAAATAATGCCTTAAGATCCTGGTTAATCGCCATATCTACAGTGTTAATTGTAAACTTACCCAGAGCCATTCTTGTTGCAGTCAGAATAGTTCCTGCAGGGATAATATTGGTAGCAGAATTATTTACACCCAATTCAGTGATTGTATCTACAGTTTTAGATATTTTGTTGCTTTTTAAATCTTTTACAGAAGCCCATGGAATATTTCCATTCCAATAGCCCTCTATTTTTTTACTTGGTGTTCCACCACCTTTTATCGTGACTACTTCACCCAACTTAACTAAAGGCCAACTCACAACATGCCCTCCAGCTCTTTCAAATCAGCCAAGATTTCATTCTCCAAATCCACTAATTTACTTAAAATCTCTTTTGGCGGTTCGTACGTTTCTTCTTCGTATACCACTTCTTTGTAGCGGTTGATTGAAAGATCATACTTATTAGCGATGATTTCATCTTTACTGACGAGAAACGCTTTTTGGGTTTTGTCTTGCCATGTATTTAATGCGTTTTTTTCGGCTGACGCATTTGTTTGGGTCGCTTTTTTGTCGGAAAGCTTTTCGTCGGGCTTTTCGTCGCAAGGCGCACCTGCGGCGCTTTTCCGACCTACGTATTGTTTGTACTGTGCTATTAGGTCGGGTAAGTCGTTGGCTTTTATTGGCGTGCGTTTGTCATCTAAGCTAAAACCGTCGGCTTGCACGTCGTAAAACCATACGTTATCGGTGCTGCCGCCTTTGGTGAATATGAGTATAGCGGTTGAAACGCCAGCGTAGGGTTTAAATACACCACTTGGCAAGGATATAACCGCCTCTAGCTGGTTGTTATCCACCAGCATTTGGCGCAGTTGTACGTGCGCTTTTGATGAGCCAAAGAGTACGCCGTCGGGCACGATGGTTGCCGATTGGCCGCCTACTTTTAGCATGCGCTCAATCAGGGCGACAAACAGCAGCTCGGTTTTCTTCGTTTTTACTTTACGTAATAACTCGGGGCATACGTCTTCTTCGTCTAGGCTGCCTTTAAATGGCGGGTTGGCGAGTATTATGTCGTACCCTTCTTTGGCCTTTTGCGGGTAGTGCTCTTTAAAATTTTGGCTTAGGGTATCTTGATAATGAATGCCCGGTTGTTTAATGCCGTGCATTACTAAGTTCATGGCAGCTACGCGTAGCATGGTGGCGTCAAAGTCAAAGCCGTTGAACATGTTTGTATCTATATGGCTGCGCTGCTCTGGGGTAATTAAATCGCCTGAATACAGTAAGTTTTCGAGCGGTTTACCGCTGTCATCAAGCTGTATATTGCCATTTACATCGAGCATTGGCTCGCGGTCGATGCCCTCAGGTGAGGTATATTTTTGTAACAGGTATTCGTAACTTACCGATAAAAAGCCGCCAGTGCCGGTTGATGGGTCGCAAATTTGACTGGTGACATCGGGATCCATCATTTCAACCATGGCGCGTATAATGTGGCGCGGGGTTCTAAATTGGCCGTTAATGCCGGCGGTGGTGAGTTTACTTAATAAATATTCGTACAAATCGCCTTTGGTGTCGGCGTTTTCAAGCGGGAGGTCGTTTACCATTTCAACCGCTTTTACCAATAAGCTTTGCTTTTGGATCATCAATTGTGTGTCTTTCATAAACTCGTTAAATATCGCGCCTTCTGGCGATACGTCGTCTGAGGTTTTTGAAAAATACGGAAACAGCTCGTCTTTAACCCGTTTGTATAACTCTTCTGCCCCTAAATGGCGCAGGTTTTGCCAACGAATATGTTGTTCGGCGTCGTTAAAGCGGCGGTTAAATGGCTTGTTTGTGCGAGCGCTGCGTTTTTCGTCGGCTTGCTCGTTCATGTCGAGCATACGGGCGTACATTAAAAAGGTAATTTGTTCTACTACAGTTAGCGGGTTGGTGATGCCGCCTGTCCAAAATTCTTCCCATAGTTTGTCGATTTTACTTTTTAAAGGTCCGGTGATCATAGTTTTCCTAGTATGAGCGCTTTATTACGCTCGTTGTATTGGTTAAATTTTATATCATGGTGTCGGATGACGCTTTGCCTTATCCAACATCGTCGAATGGCGCTTCACTTATCCAACATCCTCGGATGACGCTTTGCCTTATCCGACATCGTCGGCTGGCGCTTCGCCTTATCCAACATCGTCGGATAGCGCTTCGCCTTATCCGACATCGTCGGATGGCGCTTTGCCTTATCCGACATCGTCGGATGGCGCTTTGCCTTATCCGACATCGTCGGATGGCGCTTCGCTTATCCGACCTACGTTTTGTGCTATTTAATTTTGGCTTAATAAATTTTCAATTAAGCGAATAATGGTGTCTTTTTCTTTTGGGTTTGACTCTGCGACTAATAAAGTAATGGCCGCTAAGCCTGTGTCGTTTATTACCATCACTAAACGGTTGGTTTTTAACAGCAAAATATAATAAATGAGCCGCTTTACTTTCTATGCTTGGGTAGGCAGGTTCACCGAATACGGTTTGATATAATGCCCCCCAAATATCGATTTTTGCATCATCAAGTGGTGTAAGTGACCCGCCTAATTCACCTTTAGGGGAATTAAGTAGCCCCTCGTCGTACTGTTGTAGCCATAAAAAGGTTTGCGTGTAACTGGCAATTATATCGACAAGCCCTGCACCAAACTCACTATTTTGTGGCAAAACAGCAATACGTTTAACAAGTTGTAATGCGTTATCTAACTCTGTTGCATTTTGCGCTAATCGCTCTTGATTTAAGGTGTAGCCTTTTAATAAGTGCTGCTTTAATGTTTTAGTTGCCCACTGGCGAAAGCGCACCCCATTTTTAGATTTAACGCGATAACCCACAGAAATAATAACGTCGAGATTATAATGGCTTACTGTATAACTTTTACCATCTGAGGCAGTTGTCCGGAAATTCCGGACAACTGCCTCTTCTATTAACTCTTCATCTTTGAAAATATTACGAATATGTTCAGACACTGTACGTTTGTTTTTATCAAACAGTACAGCCATATCTGCTTGAGTAAGCCATACTGACTCGTTCTTTAATGAAACTGATAATTGTAATGCACCATCATCAGATTGATAAATTTCTACTTGATTAGCCATTTACAGCCTCAGCTCTTTTTCAACAGATTGATTTTTATTGCCTAGTTTTACGTCAAACTGTTTAATAAATTGCTCTATTACGTCGGCTTGTTGTTGGCTAAATACGCCATCGAGCCCCATGTCGTGTATTTGGGTAAAAGGTGCCTCGTAAAGCTGGGCTATTTCGATTGCGCCGTGGCGAATCAAGTGGTTTTTTAACATACCAATAAAGCGCTGTTGTTTGGCATTTACATGGGTGTGTATTTGCTGCACAAAGGTTGTAAAGCTCTGCTCTATGGCGTTTTTATCCATACCGACTATGGTACGCAATATTTTGTCTAAGCTCGCGGTTGATTCGGGAAAAAACTCTTTTAAGGTGTTTAAATCTACATTTGGGTTTTGCGTATGCACTAACGAGCTTAATTGCGCTAAATCGGCTTCGGTTACTTGTTCGCCGTTGCGAATTTTTTGCAGCACGCTATCGGTTTCAAATAACGGGGTGAGTGTTTTTTCTACCTCTTGGCGATATATTTGATAATCAATAGAGACTATTTTAGTGGGTCTGTCGGTTTCGCGTATTTGGTTTGCGTCTTCTTTTATGTCGAGCACAAACGGTATTGGCGGCGGCGTTATGTCTTTATTACGCAGGTGTATAATACTGCGTAAATTAGTGCGGCTTTGTTCAAGCGCTGCATGGGTTAAGTACTGCCAATATTGCTGTGTTTGTATTTCGGCTATTGCTGGCGCTTTTGCGCGCACTTCGTTTAAGTGCATTTGTAACGATTCTACTTTGTTTATAACGCTTTGTTTGGCTAAATCGATTTGCGACGAATCGGTTAATAACAAAGTTTGAATGGTGGTTAGCTCAAAATCAAATTTATACGCTTCACTTTGCCCCATTATGTTACGCCATTGCATAAGTGGTGCGATTTTTTCGAGCAGATCGCTCACGACCTGTAGTGCAAATTTATCAAGACGTTTTAGATTTTTGTAAGTTTCGACTACTTGCCAGTTGTCGCGCACCGATATTGACTCCATTGGCAGTAAGCAAATATCATCGTGAATTAATTTAATTGTTTGATCAAATACATCCAAATTGGCTTTTTTAAGCGCGATTTGTGCAAGGGTTACCCGCGCTTCAAATAGTTTTTGCAGTAATGATTTAGCTTGTTTTACGTCTTCTTCTTCTGGGTTTTCGTCAAAGTATTCAAAGTTTGCCCAGTGGTCGAATATTAAAAAGTGGGTTTTGTGCTGCCCTGGGCCATAGAGGTTTTCGCATAGGCGTGTGCCTCGGCCAATCATTTGCCAAAACTTTACTTTTGATTTTATGGGTTTGGCAAATACCAGGTTTACGCACTCGGGGACGTCGATGCCGGTGTCGAGCATATCGACCGATACGGCTATGCGTACGCTGTTTTCGTCGCTTGATTTAAAGTCGTCTATTAGCTCTTCAGCGCGTTCGTACTTTGAGTGAATAACGCGACAAAAATTAGCACCGTGTTGCGGGTATAGCTCGCTAAATAACTGCGCCATTAATTCGGCGTGGGCTATGTTACGAGCAAATATGATTGTTTTACCTGGGAGCTGTCCGTCTTTATCGCGCAGGCCTTTTTCCATTAAATTGCGTAGTATTAGCCTGTTGGTGTCTTTATTTTTAATGGCTTCGTCTATTTGTTTTGCGTCAAAGTCGAGCTCGTTCGGATCAATGCCTTGCTCTTCTAGTTGGGCTATTTGCTCATCGGTTAGGTTGTCTTTTTTAATGCCTTCGCGTAAAAACTGTGTGGTGTAACTTACAATTTTGTAAGGCACTAAGTTGCCTTGCTCTATGGCGTCTTCAAGTGGGTAGTTGGCTGTGGGTAATTTGTAGTCACACCCAAATAAATCACAGGTTGAGCGCGATACCATTTCAACCGGTGTGGCGGTTAAGCCGACTTCGAGTGCGTCAAAGTATTTAAAAATATCGCCATAAATATTGTAAATTGAACGATGTGATTCATCAGCTACTATTAGGTCAAAGTAGCCTACGTCGTACGTGTTCATTATGCGCAGCATGCCTGGGTAAGTGGCGATAAAGACCCGCGCACTGGCTGCGGTGTTTTTAGCGCTTTTGCCTACAATGTGTACGGGCTCTTTGGTGAATTCGGTAAAGGCGTTACCTGCTTGTTTACGCAGCTCTTTTCGGTCACATAAAAACAGTACGCGCTTCGCCCAGCCGGCATCAAGCAGGCGCTTGGCAAGGGCAATTGATACCCGCGTTTTACCTGTACCGGTGGCTTGTACAATAAGGGCTTTGCGGTGTTTGTCGCTAAAGCGCTCACACACCCGGGTTATGGTTTCCATTTGATACAAGCGCCCTGCTACATTTGTATCAATCGGCGTAGTGTTTAGATCTTTTTTAAGCGTGCGCTGCTTGATTAAGTACTGCAGAGAATCTTTTGAATAGTAACCGTATAAGCCACGGCTATTATAGCCTTGGGCATCATCTAAGATTTTTATATCCCAGCCATTTGAATAAAAAATAATGGGGCGTTGGTCATATTGTTTTTCGAGCGCGTTGGCATAAAGCGTTGCTTGCTGGCGACCTTTTTCGATGTTTTCACGGGCGCGTTTTGCTTCTATTATCGCAAGTGGTTTGCCGTCGTCATCCCATAAAACGTAATCAACATAACCTACACCTGTTGTTGTAGGTTGATCTGTTACTTTTACTTCTTTGCCTACGTCTTCTGTTGATTCGTCGTCAAGTGCTACATTCCAACCTGCATTACGTAAATCTAAATCGATAATGCGTTTACGGGTTTCGTCTTCGTTAAAATTAAAACTTGAGTTAACAATTTGCTCATTTCGAGTTTTAACCAGAGTCAGCTTTTCAGCATCAATAGTTTGTTTTAGTTTTGCAGCGTGCTGCTGGGCTTGTTTTTGCGCAAGCTCTGCGGCTTCTAGTTCGTCAAGTGCGCGTTTTAAACGGGCTTGGTTCTCGGCTAGTTGTTTGGTGAGTTGCTTGTTCTTTTTTGCAAACTCGGCATCACTTTGATTAGTGGGCTGTGTTTGCTCAGGCGCTTTAAACTCGGGGCATTCTTGTTGTGTGCCATTGGCATAAGCCATAAATAAGTACGAGGCTACAAAGTAGCTTTCTTTTAATATCCAAATAGCTTGTTGTTGATCAACTTTGCCTTCGTGGGCTGCTTGATTACCACTTTTACGTATGGCGTGAAGCTTATCGGTTATTAAACGCGGAACGGCACTGGTAAAGTCGTCGGCTGTGAGTTTATCGAAAATATTAGAAGTGGGTAAAACAGGTAAACGTAATTCGGTATATAAATACCCTACTACTTTTTCTGCAAAGCAACGTAATTTTACCAATGAGCTTTGTGGATCGCTAATAGCATAGCCTTCTGCAAAGGCGGCAAGTTGGTGTAACTCTGGCCATTGTTGCTTTATGTGTTCAAAGTTCATTGATTGCTTCATTCTCAGTTACTTCCTTATCAACTAATTTACCAAACTTATTTATTTTTATGCGTTTACAAGCTTGTGAAGTTTAAGCCGTTATATTTATTTTTATGTTATGTTTTTGTGCACTCAATGCATAGTGCGTTGTAATGCCTTGTTTATTAGAGCTGATCTCTATTTTAGAGGCCAGTTCATTTGGTAACACTTTGTTTATTTTATTGTTTATGCGACTACGTGTTTGTTGCACAAAGGTTTTTTCCATACATTTTAACGTGCTGTGTAGGCCATCTCTAAAATCTTCTGGCTCTATTGCAAATGTATCACGAAAAACACGTAAATCGCTGCTATTTTGCTGTAAAAGCGTTAAATATTCTGTGCTGTAGCGCAATGTTTCTTCAAAATCACGGCCCACTATCAATGCTGCTTGTTCACTTTGGCTGTATTGGTTTAGCCATAAATAAAAGGCGCATTCTTTGGCGGTAAGTTTAATGTCGATACCTGCAAAGGTGAGTGTTTTTGCTTTTGCGTTTACCTCTAGGGTTAACTCTTTTTTATGTGCAGCATTTAAACTGGCCACTGTTTGGCTAAACGAGGCACTTTGCATATTAGCAATGAGGGTTTCGTCGATTGATTGGCGCATCCGTACAAATGGGATTTCAGCCAGCGTTACCTCTGCATTAATACAATCTACTTGAGTGCCGTTTTTACCGTTAATAACTTGGCTGTAAGGCGTTGGATAGTAAAAGTCTTTTACAAATTCAAATTCGTCGTTAACAAATACGTGGCTAAGTGAATCTTGCTCACGACCTAGTAACGACATTGCATAACCTAAATAAAATGCCATGGTTTTACGACCACCGGCAATTGATGCATGAATGCTAATATTGGGTTGATTCGTTAGTTCAAATACTTTGCGGGTGATAAAGTCGGCCATGTAGGTTTGTTCTATTTCAGATTTAGCATCATTAATAGGTTGGCCTTTATCGTCTTCTATAAGCCATATGTTTTCATCTTTAAGGCTTATAGCAGGCAGCTCATAGTCTGCTATTAATTTAGCTAAGTGACCTTGCGTAAATAGCCCATAAGTAAGCATAGCCTTGGTGCTTTTTGTAGTAATAACAAAAACATCTTCAGGCATAGGCTTACCCTGCAGGTGAAGTGCAAAAAGCGTTTCGGTTAGCACTTGCGGGCTTGCACCGGTAACTATTAGTAGTACATTCTTCATTAATTGTCCCTTTATGGAAGAATTTCTTATAGTACATAAATTACATAATTAATGAAACTTGTTTAAACCCTATGAATTAGCTAATAAAAAATTAAAAATCTCATGGTTTTTATTTTAAGTTTATCCAACATCGTCGGATGGCGCTTTGGCTTATCCGACCTACGTTAATGATATTGGCGGGGGGTGGGCAATAGTGATTTATATTTATTACAGGCACAAAAAAGACGCCTTGAGGCGTCTTAATATTGAATAATGGTGGAGAGAGAGGGATTCGAACCCTCGTTAGGGATTAACCTAAACACACTTTCCAGGCGTGCGCCTTCAGCCACTCAGCCATCTCTCCACAATGTTGCGTTGCAACAGCGCGCTATAGTATGAAATACACTTGCTTGGTGCAAGGCCTTTTTAACATTGCGCTTTTAACTGCTTAATAATCAAACTAACCACTCATAAACAAGTAAAAGATCCACCTTCTAAAGAAGGTGGCTTTGAATTAGCCCCCTAAAAGGGGGCGTTGTTTACTCCAGTGTTAACTGAGCTTGCTCTTGTCTCTCTTCTTTCTGCTGATGCCTGACATATCTCCGTATTACTTCTTCATTTATGCCTACCGTGTCAACAAAATACCCTCGCTGCCAAAAATGATTACCCCATAACTTATTCTTTCTTAAGTACGGATATTTACTAAACATTTTTAACGCTATTTTACCTTTCAATGCCCCCATTAATTTTGAAATTGACAGCTTTGGTGGCACTTTTACTACTAAGTGTACGTGATCTATTTGTACATTCAGCTCAACAACTTTGCACCCAAGCTGTTCACAATAGACCTGAATGCATCTGTATACATCCCTGCCTACTTTGTTTTTAAGGATCCTAAATCTATATTTCGGTGTCCAAACTATATGATATTGACATCGCCAATACACATGCGATGCTTTCTCGTATCTACTCATGTTTTTTCCTTTTGTGACTTCGCTAAAAATCAACCTAGGAATTAACATGAGTACTTTTTACAGGCAAAGCCTATTTGATGATAACCACCTACTGAAGTAGGTGGTTTAGGGGCTGAAAATAAAAAGCGACCACACAGTGCTCGCTAATATGATTGCTTTTTAAGTAAAAGGTTTATACCAACCTGCATAAATAATTGAACAATTTAACGAATTAAATCACCCTATAACGTTGTTAAAATTTTTATTTAGAACAAATAGATATCAAAAATTTTGCCTAGTTATAGAGTAATTTTCCTATCGTTAAAATAGATCCCATATCCAATCAGACTGGTATTACTTCAATTTGCTGTCTAGCTCTTCTATTTTTGCTTTCCAAATAGCAGGGCCTTGCGTGTGAGCATTTGCTCCTTCACTGTCTACGGCAACTGTTACTGGCATATCTTCTACTTCAAATTCATAGATAGCTTCCATACCTAAATCTTCAAAGGCAACAACACGTGCTTTTTTAATTGCTTTAGAGACTAAGTAAGCCGCACCGCCTACAGCCATTAAATACACTGATTGATGCTTTTTAATAGACTCAACCGTTGCAGGGCCGCGTTCAGCTTTACCAATCATTCCCACAATGCCGGTTTTTTCTAACATCATGTCGGTAAATTTATCCATGCGTGTTGCCGTTGTTGGACCCGCTGGGCCTACCGCTTCATCGCCTACTGCATCCACAGGGCCAACGTAATAAATAAACTTGTTATCAAAATCAACACCTTCAGGTAAACCTTCCCCTGAATTGATCATATCCTGAAGACGTTTATGAGCAGCATCTCGCCCTGTTAAAATAGTACCTGAGAGTAAAACGGTTTCACCCATTTTCCATTCTTTAGTGTCTTCTTTGGTAAGGGTATCTAAATTAACACGGCGCGTACCCTCACCGACTTCGAAGGTTACTTCTGGCCAATCTTCTAGTTTAGGGGCTTTTAAATTCGCTGGGCCTGAACCGTCAAGGGTAAAGTGAACGTGGCGCGTAGCAGCACAATTTGGGATCATAACCACTGGCTTTGACGCTGCGTGAGTAGGCGCTGTTTTAATTTTAATATCAACAACCGTGGTTAAACCACCAAGGCCTTGCGCACCAATACCTAATTTATTCGCACGTTCAAAAATTTCTAAACGCAGTTTTTCTTCTGTTGTTTCTGCACCGCGCTCAATAAGTTCATGAATATCAACCGGATCCATTAATGACTCTTTAGCCATTACCGCTGCTTTTTCTGCTGTGCCGCCAATACCTATACCTAGCATGCCTGGTGGACACCAACCGGCACCCATAGTCGGTAGCGTTTTTTCTACCCACTCAGCTACATCGTCAGATGGGTTTAACATCACCATTTTACTTTTGTTTTCTGAGCCGCCGCCCTTAGCAGCGACCATCACTTCGACTTTATCGCCTGCAACTAAGTCAATGTGAACCACTGATGGCGTATTATCTTTAGTGTTTTTACGTGTTCCCGCAGGATCTGCAACAATCGATGCACGTAAAGGGTTATCTGGATTTAAGTACGCACGACGCGTTCCCTCATCAACCATTTGTTGTACTGTTAAGTCGGTTTTATCCCAATTAACATCCATACCTACTTTTACGAAACAAGTGATGATCCCGGTATCTTGACACAGTGGACGCTTACCTTCTGCCGACATACGCGAGTTAATTAAAATTTGCGCAATCGCATCTTTAGCAGCTTTACTTTGTTCTTTGTTATACGCTTTCTCTAGTGCTTGAACAAAATCAAGAGGATGGTAAAACGAGATGTATTGCAAGGCATCTTCAATGCTATCAATAAAGTCTTGCTGACGAATTGTACTCATAGTGGTTCCTTAAGTTGTTGTTACTCACGCAGCACGTAAGCGATATCAAACCCGTGACGGTGGTTCGAACTGTTTTCAACTACAGCGCTCACTAAACGCTGCCAAATAAATTTGACTTATGATACCCTCCCAGCCGTTTTGGAGCCAGTTCTTATAGGGGTAGTAAATGCTAAACAATAAAAAAAATTGTGTTGAATTAGCCATATCGCAAAATTGTATTGAGGTATTTTCGCATTTTGCTCATTTACCTTACGCCATTTTATTGGATTCGGGTGATAGTGATCATATAAACAGTCGTTTTGACATTATTGCGATTGACCCCCAGAGCACCCTTGAAGTCGACAATAATCAAAGCGTTTTTAATGACCAGCCCAACATAAAAAGCTGCTTTGAAATAATGAATAATGAACTGGCAAAGTTAGACAGCACTAAAGCCGCCAACAACTTACCTTTTAATGGTGGCTGGCTGGGTTATTTTGGCTATGATTTAGGCCGTACTATAGAGCAACTACCAAGCAGCGCTTTACACGACATTGATTTACCGCAAATGGCGGTTGGACTTTACCTCGATGCACTGATTTACGATAAACAACTTCGCACGTGGTTTTATGTTTCACAGCCCAATGTAGATCGCCTTTGGCTGTATGAGCAATATTTAGCGCAACCAACTAAACACGAAAGCTTTTCGCTTACCTCGCCGTGGCAGTCAAATATGAGTCAGACTAGCTATAGCGAAAAGTTTGCCGCCATTGAAGCGTACTTAAAAAGCGGTGATTGTTACCAAATTAACTTAGCGCAGCGTTTTAGCGCGCATTACCAAGGCTCTCCTTGGATGGCCTATGTAAAGTTAACTCAGGCTAATAAAGCGCCTTTTTCTAGTTTTATTAATCATCCTCAGGGCGCTATTTTATCAATTTCACCCGAGCGTTTTATTGCAGTACACAACAACAAAGTAGAAACAAAACCGATTAAAGGCACTTTACCTCGCAAAGCAGATGCGCTTGAGGATACAAAACAAGCGACCTTACTGGCAAATTCCAGCAAAGACCGCGCTGAAAATGTGATGATTGTTGATCTGCTTAGAAATGATTTAGGAAAAGTTGCTAAACCAGGCTCCGTTATAGTGCCCTCGTTATTTGCAATTGAAAGTTTTCCGGCAGTACACCATTTAGTAAGTACGGTCACCTCAATCCTTGATGAGGGAAAAACAGCGGTTGATCAACTGGAAGCTGCGTTTCCTGGTGGTTCAATTACAGGTGCACCAAAAGTACGTGCCATGGAAATAATAGAGGAGCTAGAACCACATAGGCGCAGCATTTATTGTGGCTCTATTGGTTACATTAGCGGTTGCGGTAATATGGACACCAGTATAACCATTCGAACTTTAATCACACATAAACAACAAATACATTGTTGGGCTGGCGGTGGCATCGTTGCTGATTCAAAAGTCGAATTGGAATATCAAGAAACTTACGATAAAGTAAATAAAATACTTCCTATATTAAATGAAGGTCGCTTTGAATAGTGAAACCATTTCGGCTCGTTTTCAATTAAACCGCAGTTTAGCCGTTGATCAACTCAAAGATAATAAAAAAAAGCGCGCAAGCGCAGTAATGCTGCCATTGATTGATATAGACAACAAAGCACATATTTTATTGTGTAAGCGACCAACTTATTTACATCACCATCCAGGGGAGATTTGTTTACCGGGTGGTAAGTTTGAAATTGATGATGTTAACCTGCGCAACACCGCACTGCGTGAATTACATGAAGAGCTTAATATTGCCCCGCAAAATGTCCAAGTGTTAGGTCAGTTACCTGAATATTCTACCCTCACTGGCTTCACTATACGCCCTTTTGTAGGCTTAATTAAAAAAGAAACAGTGTGGGAAAACGACCACAACGAAGTGCAAGCTAGCTTTTTACTCTCTATAAAAGCGCTGAATAACGAGGCTAACTGGCAACCTTTGCCCTTTGAACGAGGTGGAAAAATCATTACCTTAAATGGCTTTATCACCCCGCATGGGCTTTTGTGGGGAGCCACAGCCAGCATTATTAAAAACTTTACAAAACAACTCGCCATACCAGTTTAAATCTTTACTAATAAGGGTTACACACCTGCGTTTCCGCGTTATTATAGCCGACCGTTCAAACAGCAGCTTATTGCTGAGAAAACTAAGTAGAGACACACATTATGATCAGTGCATTTGATATGTTTAGCATTGGTATTGGCCCTTCATCGTCACATACCGTTGGCCCAATGCGTGCATCACGCTTATTTGTTAATGACCTAAAAGAGCAACAACTATTAGCAAATGTGACCGATGTAAAAGTAGAGCTTTACGGCTCGCTTGGCCAAACAGGTGTTGGCCACGGCTCTGGTAAAGCAGTGATACTTGGCTTAGCAGGGTATGATCCTGAAACCATTGATGCCGATTTAGTGGATGACATACTCGCTAAAATTGAAAAAGAACAGGTTATTTACCTAAACCAAACTCATAAAGCTAAATTCCCCAAACAAGGCGCGATTGTTTTTCACCGCAGAAAAACATTGCCTAAACATTCTAACGCAATGGAAATTATTGCTTATAACAACGGCGAAAAAGTATATAGCAAAGTTTACTACTCTATTGGTGGCGGATTTATTGTTACTGATGAAGAGTTTGAAAAAGAAAAACAAGCCGCTTTAGATATACGTGAAGAAAACCCTGCCCCGTTCCCATTTGGGTCGGCTAAAGAATTACTCGAAATGTGTAAAGAATCGGGTTACAGCGTATCAACGTTAATGATGAAAAACGAAAAAACGCTACGCAGTGAAGAAGCCATTAAAGATGAGCTATTTAATATTTGGCAAGTAATGAAAGCCTGTATTGAACGAGGTATGCGCACCGAAGGTATTTTACCTGGCGGATTAAAAGTAAAACGCCGTGCGCCAAGCTTATATTTAAAGCTGAGCGTAGAAGTTAGTAACGATCCGCTGCGCGCCATGGACTGGGTTGATTTATTCGCATTAGCTGTAAACGAAGAAAATGCAGCAGGAGGACGTGTGGTAACTGCACCCACAAATGGCGCAGCCGGAATTTTACCTGCAGTATTAATGTATTATCATACTTTTATTAAAGAAGTTGACCGCGATATTGCTACCCGCTACTTATTAACTGCCGCTGCAATAGGTATTTTATATAAAAAGAATGCCTCTATTTCTGGTGCCGAAGTAGGTTGCCAAGGGGAAGTGGGGGTTGCCTGCTCAATGGCTGCAGGCGCACTAACAGAAATTGTTGGTGGTAACGTTGTACACGTAGAAAATGCCGCTGAAATTGGTATGGAACATAACTTAGGGTTAACCTGTGACCCTGTTGGCGGCTTAGTGCAAGTGCCATGTATTGAACGTAATGCAATGGGCGCTATTAAAGCAATTAATGCGTCGCGCCTTGCTATTCGCGGTAGTGGTGAGCAAAAAGTATCGCTGGATAAAGTAATAAAAACCATGCTCGATACGGGTAACGATATGAAAACAAAATACAAAGAAACCGCTCGCGGTGGACTAGCCGTAAATATTATCGAGTGTTAATTAACCTGAACTCTGGTTAAGAGATTTACTAACATATTGAATCAAAATGATATTTATGTTTATTTTCTCTAGCTAGAGATTTGTAGTGAAAACAAGGCGAAATTACGCGTCAATAGCTAGCCTATTGCAAGTAAATTCAACGTTATTAGCGCTGAAAATAGCTGCTTGAGATGGATTTATTATCCACAGTTCAGGTTAATTACATAGCACATCGAGTAGGGTGAGGCTTTTGCCTCATCCCTCTCACAGAACCGTACGTACGGGCCTCGTATACGGCTCCTGTATTCTTTTATCCCTTCGGCTTATTTTCTAAACGCCGATTGAGCAAGCCACCCTGTACTTACTTTTTCCATTGAATATAAACCTTGCTCTTCAAACCATTGGTTTGGCATCGCTACACTCGATAATGGACTTAGAGAGTTTCGCCATGAGTTCATTTTGATGAACTTAAATGGCGGCTTTTTCCCTAATTGTTTTAGTCGTTTATGCAACCTCGCTGGATTTTTCCACAACCTTAACTGAATTGCCCTTAATCGTCGTCTCACCCACCTCGCCAACACCTCTAGCACCCGTTTACAATTGGCTATACTGAAATAATTTACAAAACCACGCACCACTGGGTTTAGTCTTTTTATTACTTCAACTAAGTTCATGCCGCTATTTCGTTTTGTTAATCGTTTAACTTTTTGTTTGAAGCCTTTGAGTTTTGACCCTTGGATCCGCGTCCAATTACTGCCTATCTCCACTCCCAAAAACTTTACCCCTTCACTGCTATGCGCTATATGGGTTTTCTTTTGGTTGACTGTTAACTTCAAGTCTTTTTCAAGTAGATGGGTTGCTACAGTGAGTGCATTCTTGGCTGCTTTTTCTGTGCAGCATAAGATCAAAATGTCGTCGGCGTACCTCACTATTCTGTGATGTCGCTTTTTCATTTCTTGATCAAACGCATCTAGGTAGATATTCGCCAACAATGGACTGATAACCCCACCTTGTGGACTTCCTTGCTCACTCGCTTCCCAGTTATTGCCTATCATTACCCCACTTTTTAAGAACTGATTGAGCAGCTTTAAAATGCTACCGTCTGTCACTTTGCGTTTGACGCTGCTAATAATCAAATCGTGATCAAGTAGGTCAAAGCACTTCGACAGATCCATATCAACCACCCACTCACGGTGATATTTACGAATAAATACCGTCGCTTTACTGATGGCATCATGGCAGCTTCGTGTCGGCCTGTACCCATAGCTTGATGGGTGAAAGTCGATGTCGAAGATCGGCTGGAGAATGTTCAATAGTGTCTGTTGTACTATGCGGTCGCGAACTGTTGGTATACCCAGCAATCTCACGCCGCCATCGTCTTTCGGTATTTCTATCCGTTTGACTGGCTGCGCGCGATACTGCTTGGTGTGCAGTTCACGTTGCAGTTGTTTCAAGTTTTCTTCTAAATTCAAGGTGAACGCGGCTATGGACTGCCCATCGATTCCGGCTGCTCCTTTCGCTGCTTTCACTTTTTTGAATCCCTTGTACAGGTTATTAATATCTAATAATTGCCCATACAAGCTGTAGTAAACTGTCATCAATTGCCTTTGCTTGCGGTATGTCTGTCGTTTCACATTGATGTATAGTCGGGTTCTTCATGATGACATTAGGTGTGCTAGCCGAATGGCAATCTGCCTAAGTGGTCAGTCATTACTCCCGTGCTCGGCCTTCAATTCTCAGCGTCCACATTCCTGCTTAGCCGTCATCTTTTGCCTATTTCCGTCGAAATACATGTGAGCCTATACGCCGATATTCCTGATTTTCATACACTTAAAGAATACTTCCCCCCTTCGCAATCAATTAAAACTTTTGATTGAAATTGACCCTATCAGACATTCTGCTGATAGTCGGCTTGGTTTTGTCCTCCACACCATTACTGGCTTTCATCGGCCTAGCCTTATTCACTACTACGGGTTCATCTGCCACCTCACACCGACGTTAAACCTTGGGTTTCCCCTTGAGTTTAGGCCACTTATTTACACTAAGTTTAGATGCCAGGCTTCCCCAGTTACTGCTCTGGCTCCCTGTTAGAAATCCCACCCTCAAACACAGCATTGGTCTGACTAAGTATAGGGCGTTGCGCTATTTTGCACGCTGACCCACCAATACTGCCGAAACAGGTTACGGTTAGTTGTGTACCTCTAACTTCTTATGGCTTCCTTCAGACCCCACCGTTGGCCAGTGACGCCCTTGCCATTCAGATTATCTTCCCCTTAGTCAGGGTGATAAGGCATCTTTCAGCCTATCGGGTTTGCCAGCTTCGCTGGGCAAACAAAAAAAGCCGCTTAGTTGCAAAACTAAGCGGCTTTTTCATTGCTGTTTATGGCCGTTATTTTACTGGAAGTTCAATATCAGCAAATAACTTATCAACATCTTCTTGATTACGCAGCAAACTTGCTCGCTCTACTCGCTCTTTAGTTAAATGCGGTGCAAAACGTTCGATAAAGTCATACATGTAGGTACGTAAAAAACTACCCTTTCTAAAGCCAATTTTAGTCGTGCTCGCCTCAAATAAATGGCTAGCATCTATACACACTAAGTCGCTGTCGTTTACCTGATCAATTGCCATAGATGCAACCACACCGACACCTAACCCCAAGCGCACATATGTTTTGATGACATCGGCATCGGTAGCAGTAAATACAATATGCGGCTCAAGACCGTAAGCATTAAATGCCTTATCGAGCTCTGAACGGCCTGTAAAACCAAACACATAAGTGATCAGTGGATATTGAGCTATGTCAGCCACGGTTAAATTATCTATTTTTTCCGCAAGCGGATGGTCTTTAGCAACCACAATACTGCGATTCCAGTGGTAACAAGGCAGCATCACTAAATCTGAATATAAATGAAGCGCCTCTGTGGCAATGGCAAAGTCAGCATCACCGCGGGCGGCTGCATCCGATATTTGCTGAGGCGTGCCTTGGTGCATATGCAATGATACCGCAGGGTATTTTTGAGTAAATCCTTTAATGACGCTCGGCAACGCATACCGTGCTTGGGTATGCGTAGTGGCAATATTAAGCTTACCTTGATCTGGTAAAGTATGTTCATTGGCGACCGCTTTAATACCTTCTACCTTTGAGAGTATTTCTCGCGATATATTAATGATCTCCTCACCAGCGCTTGTAACATGAGTTAAATGCTTACCACTGCGGCCAAAAATTTGTACACCGAGCTCATCTTCTAACATACGTACTTGCTTAGAAATACCAGGTTGGGAGGTAAATAGACTCTCAGCCGTAGCTGAAACATTTAATTTATGATTTTGAACTTCTACGATATATCTAAGTTGTTGTAATTTCATGGCTATGTAGTTTCGTTATAATTCACATTGACAGATAAAAGCGCACCCTATAATTAACAGGCAATTATATAAAAGGCTGATTAAAGTTACACAATGTAACAATTAATTTATTGAAATTTTAGGTTAGCATATTAAATAAGGTTGAGGTAGCAATGATTATCAGCAACTGAAGCATAACATATTAAGATTTAAATGCTTTGTAGTAATAGTTTTTTTAGATAATCAGCCCAAAGTTTCCCTACCCTTGTATATTTAATGTAAGATTAGACAAGAAGGTTAAGAATTTGAGAATTATAACATGATAGTTTCCATTATAATTATATTAATTGTTGCGCTTATCATCATTGCATTGTGGGTAAGTGCTGTTCAACAGCACAAAGAAAAACAAGAAGCTGAGCGACGCAAAGAGTTAGCTAAACATAAAGCGATAATCGAAGAAACCGAAGAAGCATTAATGAATAGTGCTAACATTCCACTTTCAGAGGCAGTTCAACGCGTATTGCAACGACGAATTCATGATGCAATCAGTAATATGGTACCAATTTCAAACGGTAACAATGGACTAAAAAACCGCCAAAAAGAAGCAAAAGAACGATTAGAACAGCCGATTCAAGATGGCTCTGAAAGTTTTGCTTTACCAAACAATGACAAACAGCTTATATCCTTAATACAAGGGATTAAAAAACTTCGTAATATCATTCGCTCTGAGCATAATAAAGGGAAAGTAGACAGCCAAGTATTTATTGCAGAAGACAAACGTCTTGAAAAGCTACAGTTAAGGATCAACATAGAAAGTCAAATAAAACGCGGGTTATCGGCACAAACTGCGGGTATGGTTGGCTCTGCAAGACAGTACTTTGAAAAAGCACTAGCGACGCTTAGCAGTGTTTCTTTTAATGATGATTATATCAGTGAAAAACGTGCTGAAGTTGAAGGTTATCTTGAAGCTATTAGTACAGAACTGAGAGCATCTAATGCCAGTGCCTTGAAGAAGAAGAACGAACAAGAACAAGACGATTTAGATGTACTCTTTGCACCTAAAAAGAAATGGTAACTCCTTTCTAAATAAAAAAGCCCATGCAGTTGCATGGGCTTTTTTTTGAATAGGATTTTGCCCCACTTTGTGTTTACATACTAGGACATATACATATTCTAACAAGCTGCCTGCATTAAGATAAAAATGCGAACTTAACAATAAACAAGGCAGTTAAAATCCAAACACTAATGCTTACCTGATCTTTTTTGCCACACAGCACTTTTACCGCCGTATAAGAAATAAAACCAAGTGCAATACCGTGTGCAATTGAGAAAGTCAGCGGTGTCATTAATAATACAACACTCACCGGAATTGCATCGGTCATGTCATCCCAATTTACAAACTTTAAGTTTTGTAGCATCAATACAGATACATATAAAATAGCTCCCGCGGTTGCGTATGCCGGTACCATTTGAGCTAAAGGCGCAAAAAACATCATCAGTAAAAAGCAACAACCTACAACCACAGCCGTTAAACCAGTTCGACCACCAACAGATACCCCGGCAACAGACTCAATATATGATGTAGTTGTTGAAGTACCGAGCATTGAACCTGCAATGGTTGCTGTACTATCAGCACTTAATGCTCTTCCAAGGCGTGGCATATTACCGTTTTTATCTGCTAAACCAGCCTTCTGAGTTACCGCAACTAACGTGCCTGAGGTATCAAACAAATCAACAAATAAAAACGCAAAAATAACACTCAACATCGACAGTTCAAACGCGGCACTAAAGTCCAGTTGCATAAAGGTCGGCATGATAGAGGGAGGCATAGCAATAACACCATGATACTCCACTAACCCCATAGACACAGCAATTGTAGTGACGAGTAAAATACTAATAAGCACGCCACTTTTAAAATCACGATAAAGCAGCGCAGCTATTATAAAAAAGCTAAAAATAGCCAATAATGGGCCAGGCGACGTGATATCCCCCAACTGCACCAGTGTTGCAGGACTTGATATAATAATACCGGCACTTTTAAGCGCGATAAGTGCTAAAAATGCGCCTATACCAGTAGCTATTGCTTGTTTGAGCACCAAAGGAATGGCATTGATGATCCACTCTCGCACCTTAAACAAGCTTAATATTAAAAATATACACCCTGACATAAACACCGCACCCAGCGCGGCTTGCCAGCTATAGCCCATCCCTAACACAACGCCATAAGTAAAAAAGGCATTTAATCCCATACCTGGTGCCAACGCCAGTGGATAATTGGCCCACAAACCCATAATAAAACACCCTATTGCAGCTGCAATACACGTTGCAACAAAGGCAGCACCTTGGTCCATACCCGCTTCTGCAAGCATGGCTGGGTTAACGAATACGATATAAACCATCGTAATAAATGTAGTCATACCAGCAATACATTCACGGCGAACCGAAGAATCATTTGCACGGATTTTGAATAAGGCTTCGAGCATAATAAACTTGTGGTTGTAAAAAGTGGCGAGATTTTAGCATAAAAATAACTTTTTACAGGACATTTTACCTTGCTATATACTAAACTAGCTAAGTGATTAAAATAACAAACGAAGTAGCATGATCAAAACGACACCCAGTGGCCAAGACTTAGAGCAACAATTAGACAATATTCTTTCTTTTGTAACGCAACCAAGCGATGCAAACCTCCCTGCAAGCTCTAAAAACACAGAGCAAGACACATTAAACAAAGCACTTTATTATCTTAAAAATGAACAAGGATCTTTGGCAGCAAAATGGATGCGTTTAGCTGCAATGGCAGGAAATCACCGTGCACAGTTTTATTTAGGGCTGTTTTTTATCAAAGGACAAGGTGTACCACAAAGTATATTTCATGGTGCCGCATGGCTTAGCCTCGCCAGTAGCCAAGGGTATGAGCCTGCAGTAGAGGCAATGAACGACATACGCAAACATATTAGTACTAAACGACTTAAAGACGCTCAATGCTACGCCGCAAGCCTGTATGAACAAATTCATCAATTGCAATTTTCACATTTAATCCCTTTAAGTCACGAAAAATAATCTCACTACTGCGTAACTCATTTCATCAGTAAATTAATTAAGCGCTTATACACTCAACACAAGCTCGCTTAATTAATTTAAACTACTGTATACCCCCTGTTCATCTGTATTTATTTGCTCCCAGCCTTAAAATTAATTCTGTGGGCATTAACTTTCAATAAAAATTAAACCATTGTTATATATAGATTATTTATATATTTATAGTAACTATCGCGTTTTAAGATGGATAACTGTACAAAAAAATAGCAAAAAACACTTGCACCAAACAACTGTATAAACTACTGTATACGGGTACTGTATAAAAACCCAGTGAGTGAGAGACCTATGCTACAGCCAATTACCATAAGAACAGTTAAAAGCTATCAACAAGATGACCAATCAGATTGTGTTAACGTTGTACAAATTGAAGATGAAATTTCCGCAACATTTGAGTTATTAAAAGTATTACACCAATATAATAGTTTAAATGCATGGACGCTTTTAATTGCGCCCGACAACGTTCCAAGTAAAGCGTTACTTGATTCATGCTCAATTGATACCTGTAAATTACTGGTTATTCGTCAAAAGCATTTAGTTAATTTAGAATATGTTTTAAGCTCTGCATTACACAATGGTAATTTTGCAGCGGTGATCACCTGGACTGACATAATAAATAACCAACAACTGTCACAGTTATCATTAAACTTGAGCCATACGCGCACTAAGTTGTATTGCTTTAGCAAAAAAAGCGCTCACCCTGAGATTTCACTTACGCAATAAGCTTGATAAACTAGCGTTTTAATACACAGTACATTTACCATGACTTCTAACGCCCTACTATGCTTTTGTGGCAGTCAGCAACTTTATGCTGATTGCTGCGAGCCTTTTCATTTAAAAACCAAACAGCCACAAACACCAGAGCAACTTATGCGTGCGCGCTACAGTGCTTATGCTGTTAAAAACGCGGCTTTTGTTCGTGAAAGTTACGCAAAAGAAAAACAAGCTGAAAATTCAATTTCAGAAATTAAAGACTTTGCAAATAGTTGCCGCTTTATAAACTTAACCGTATTAGATTCTGGTTATGATGATAAAGCAGGGTTTGTAACATTTAAAGCCCATTACTTTTATCAAGACTTGTATTGCGAGCTGGCAGAAAATTCAAGATTTATTAAAGAAGATGGACAATGGCGATACCTTGATGGTGAGATTACACCGGTTGCCGATATTAAAGTAAAACGTAATGACACCTGCCCTTGTGGCAGTAATAAAAAATACAAAAAATGTCATAGTGTATAAGCTTCGGCTACAAAAAATGGGCCACAAGGCCCATTTTCAAAAACTACACTAAACGCAAATTAGCGTTTTACTCGCCATCATCTTCATCGAAATCTTGACGCTGTGCAGGTCTTGCTAAAATCTCTAAGTAAAAAGAAGTTAAACCTTGCTTTTCAATTTCACTGATGTGATTGTTAATTTCAGCAACGTGAACCACTTGGGCTTCTTCTGCTGTGTTACCAAACTTACAATCGAATGCCCAATAATCGGCATCAACAGGTAAAGTTTTATTACGTTCTCTTTTCAAATATTTTTTCACTTCATGCTTTGCAGCATCAACCATACGAGGGTATTTGATTTTCTCGTGATTCAGCGTGAATGTTTTCTTCATTACGTTCCTAATTACCTTGGTTTAATGATAATGGCATTTAATGTCATACCATTTGCGCCATTATAGCAATTGCATTTAAATTTTGGATGCTTTTTTTATATTAAATTAGTTATTAAAATAAAGCACCTATAAACTCATAGTTACCTATACTCATTCGCTTAATTAAATGGCTAGTTTGAGAGATGAAAATAATGTCGATAGCAAGGAAAAAATATTGTTATTTAGCTGTTTTCAGTAATCGCTCCTACGTTGCCCTAACGCCTGCATCAACGCACTTGTAAACGAGATGCTTTAACGCAGTTAACGCCGAATCTGCCCCTAACAATTATTAAGCGTTATTGCGAATTTGTATTGCACTTTTCTGGGCAACTCAATGGCATGTATGAAACAGTATTTAATTAGGCACTAAACAAGTGTAATGGCTGGTGGATGGCTTCATTTTGTAAATCATCATAAAATGCCACCGCATCCATTTGAGGGCTTGATAGCTCGGTGTTGGTATTTTGAATTCGTCGACGTACCGCTAATTCACAGTTATCAATTACGTTAAGCGGAATATGGTTTTTATCATCACGAATATTAAATGGCTCAGGCTTTAAGCACTGAGTTAACTTTATATCACTCATCCCTACCGCGCTTCCCATTTTTGCTAAAAGCTCTGTGTTATTTTTGCCAACTAACATATTAAAGGTATCTGGCGCTAATGGCTGCTTTGGACCTGCGCCAAATTGTTTACGCAGGGCATCTTCATCAGCTTGATAATGCTTAGTGTCACTTTTGGGTAGGTGGAATTCACTAAAATCGAGTGCATCGTGAGAGAGCATTGCTAATAATAGTGCAAACTCGCCTCGGCGGTTTTCGTGAACACTTTCATTGAGCCTCGTTTTTAACTGGCTCTCCGTGATTAACAAATCACCAACCTGCATAGACTTTAGCCTATTTAATTAATTAATAAGTATTTATCGGCTAAATTTGCATTTTCTTTAGCTTTTTTCTTTACTTAAATAAGAAGTTTGCTATTATCTGCCGCGTTGCATTGGAGGGGTTCCCGAGCGGCCAAAGGGATCAGACTGTAAATCTGACGGCTCAGCCTTCGCTGGTTCGAATCCAGCTCCCTCCACCACTTTTCTTAGGCTAAGTTAAGTGGGGCCAAATGCAATAACAATTAGTGTGGAGGGGTTCCCGAGCGGCCAAAGGGATCAGACTGTAAATCTGACGGCTCAGCCTTCGCTGGTTCGAATCCAGCTCCCTCCACCACTTCTCTTCTCTACCTTATTTTTTTATTCAAATACCCATTGTAAACTCAAACCATGATTGTTTAACCAGTTACTTGCTTGTTTATGATCTGAATAAAATAATCCCACACGTTGCCAAAATTGAGCGCTGTGATTTAAATATTTTAAATGTGCTAATTCATGAACAATCACGTAGTCAATTACCCATGTCGGTGCGCTTGCCAAGTGCAAATTGAAGGTCAGTTCACGCCTGCGATTACAACTACCCCAGCGACGTTTATACAATTGAATACGAATATTACTCGGTAGCTTTTCACCCATCAGCTGACAATAGTAGTTAACTCGCATTTCAATATAGCTTTCTAATTTCTCATGCAAAAACTGTTCTAGCAAACTTTGATACATTTGCGTTTGATGCTTCACACGTGAAGAAATACTCAGTAACAGTGTTTGGCTTTCATTGTGCTGCTGCCATTGAGTGCGTGCTGCGTTTTCAAATTGCACATTAACAGCTTCATTAAATAATTTAATGCTATGGGTTTTGAGTGGAAACTGTCGTGTATCGGCTTGAATTTGTTGCTTATGTAACTGAGCATCAATCCAGTCCTGTTTACTTAACAGCCATTCATTAATTTGTGTTTTCGTAACAAAATGGGGCGCATATACCGTAAGCTCACGTTGTGCGACTTTGATAGCCACTGTTTTTCTGCGCTTACTACGCTTTAAAGTGTAATCCAACAATGAATGCTGCCTATTTATAATTAACCACTGAGCTTTATTTTACCTTGTACCATAACGGCTGTTCTATAAATAATCCCTACTAAATGCCATTTTAATAACAATGCATTTAGTGCTACTCAATAAATAGTATGGTTTAGAGCTTAAAACACTTACGTTGCTCTTGTAATTTATAACTCAATACCTTGTGATTATTATTTTATTTTATATTAAACTAAGTTCAAGAGTAGTTGAGTGGACGATTTATGCTAGATAATTTTTTTATAAACCAAGTAGATCCAAGTCTAGTTATAAATGGCGTATACGACCCTGGTTTAGTCACACTATCAATATTAACTGCAATTTTTGCAGCCTACTTTTCATTACATATTATCGATGTAGCAAACCGTACTCATTTTAAATCTTATCGTAAGTTAGCTAATATAACCGCAGCTGTAGTGCTTGCTGGGGGTATATGGAGCATGCATTTTATTGCTATGCTAGCATTTTCTTTATGTACAAACATTGAGTATGATCCGGCGCTCACCTTTTTATCATTTATACCTGCTTTATTAGCCTGTACTGTTGCTTTTTATTGTTTAAGAACATACAACGCTAATCCTAGTATCTTAAACTTAATCCTAAGCTCTATATTGCTTGGGGCTGGAGTTGGCACTATGCATTACAGCGGTATGGCCGCAATGCAGTTAAGTCCGTTACTTCGTTATGATCTAATATGGTTTAGTGCTTCAATTGTTTTTGCAGTGCTGCTGTCTTTTATAAGCCTCTATGCACGTTTTCATTTGCCCAAACACTTTAAAAAATTAACCGATTTTCACAACCGAATTATTTCTGCTTTTATTCTTGGTCTAGCTGTTGCGGGAATGCACTATATGGGCATGGCCGCTGCGCGATTTATTGCAACCACCCCAATAATTAGTGAACCTACGTCACAATCTCACTTAACATTCATTGCTATTTGTATCTCTTTTGTCACGCTACTATTGAGCGCTATCATATTTATCATCAATGGCATGGTTCGATATCGTATGCTGCTTGATAAAAAATCAGCGGAAGAGTCTCGCCTTGATGCCATTTTATCAACTGCCATTGACGGTATTATCACTATAAATATCAAAGGCACTATTTTAACTTTTAATAAAGCCGCAGAAACAATTTTTGGCTGGCAAGATAATGAGGTCATTGGCCAGAATGTAAAAATATTAATGGCTGATGAAATTGCTAATCAACACGATGCTTTTTTAAAAAATACAACAAACCATGAAGTAAAACGTGTTATTGGTATTAATCGCGATGTGTGGGCAAAACATAAAGATGGCCATCAATTTCCAATTCGCTTGGGGATTGGTGAAGTAAAGCAATTACAAACTGAAACATTGTTTGTGGGCTTTATTACCGATTTAACTGAGCAAAGAGCATTACAACAAAGCTTAATTGAAAAAGAGCGACAATACCGCACCTTAATGAACAATATGCCTGGGGTCGTATTTCGCTGCTTGCTAGATGAACACTGGAGTATGCTGTTTGTCAGCCCTAGCATATATGAACTAACCGGTTACCGCGCTGAAGAATATACTGAGCAGCGTATTACCTTTGCCGATCTGATTGTCAAAGAAGATCAGGCAGCTATTTCTTTAGCAATTGAGCAAGCAGTTGCATCTACGAGTCAATATTCAGTTGAGTATCGTATTCGTCATCGCAACGGCAATATTATTTGGCTACTAGACCAAGCAAGCATTGTAACCAAATCAAAAGATAATACTCGCTGGATTGATGGCGTACTGGTTGATATAACAAAACGTCATGAATACGAGCAAAGCTTAAAACAAGCTAAATATGAAGCCGAAGCAGCGGCACAAGCCAAACAGTCTTTTATGGCAAATATGAGCCATGAAATACGCACTCCCATGAATGCAATTATTGGTTTCAGTGATCTACTTATGGATACTCCACTTAATCAAGAACAACAAAAACACCTTGTTACTGTCAATAATGCTGCGCGCTCACTCCTAAGACTGCTGAACGAAGTACTAGATACTGCCAAACTCGAACGAGGTAAACTAATAATAGAGCCAATACACTTTAGTTTAAAACAGGTATTAGACACTATTATTTCAACATTTTGGCTAGAGGCAAAAAAGAAAGATCTGCACTTAAAGCTAACTATAAAAGACTCTGTTGCAACAACTTACTATGGCGACCCTGATAGGTTAAGACAAATTTTAACCAATTTAATTGGCAACGCGATAAAGTTTACCGAGCAAGGCTATGTTGAACTTACCGTGAGTACCACTCAAACAGGTCAACTATTCTTTGAAGTACAGGATACCGGTATAGGTATTGCCAAAGATCGGGTTAAAGCTATATTTCAGCCATTTGTTCAAGCAGATGGAACAACTACGCGCCGCTTTGGCGGAACTGGTTTGGGTACAACTATTAGTAAGCAATTAGTTGAGCTTATGGGGGGCAAAATAAACTTAGTAAGTGAAGAAAAAAAGGGAACCTGTTTTTATTTCTCTTTGCCTCTACAACAGGGCGATGCCGAGAAAATAGATCATTTTGACGGGCTGCACACTCAGCTTCCGTCATTAAAAATACTAGTGGTTGATGATATTGAACAAAATACCGAACTACTTGCTTTATTACTATCTAGAGATCAACATTTAGTGAGTAAGGCTGGCAATGGCATAGAAGCCATCAAAATATTTGGGCAGCAAGACTTTGACGTAATTTTAATGGATATTCATATGCCTGAATGTGATGGTATAGAAGCAACCACTAAAATCAGGCAAATAGAAAAGCAAAGACAGCTAAAATATACTCCTATTATCGCGCTTACCGCTAGTGTACTACAGCAAGATAAACTCATCGCAAAACGCGCAGGAATGAACGGTTTTGTTAATAAACCTATAGATATTAATCAACTGAACCAAGAGATTTCACAAGTCCTTGGACTCAGCGCAGCAAAAGAAATGATTATTAGCCAATCAGACCCAGAGTCAAAACATATAGATTTTAAAAAAGGGGTTATACTTTGGGGAAATAAATGCAAACAATTAACTGAAATAGCAAAATTTATTAATGACAGTAATAAACGGTTTGATGCGTTGTTTAATAATAATTTATTTGAAACTGAAGAAGTTTATGGCCTAATACATACCTTAAAAGGAGTGTCAGGCAATCTAGGCTTAACAACATTAATGGGACTGTTAACAAGCCTAGATGCCGCTAAAACCAATGAACAATTTGGAACTTTAGTAAAACAGATAAAGGAAGAATTAGCTACAATCGCTCACTTAATATCAGGCGATGAGTGTGCACAAATAAGTTGCCCTAAAGAAGTAACAACCGAGCAGAAAACATTGGGGCTAGATGAATTAAAATCACTATGTGAAACCCTTTACCTTCAAGCACAAAGCGCCGAGCTTAATGACGACCAACTTGCTAAGCTTGAAAATAATGCCCCCCCGCACTTGTATGATGAGATAAATGAAATTGTATGCGCTTTTGATGAGTTTGATTTTGATCATGCTCAACATATTTTAGAGAATTTAATTAAAAAGCTTAGTCAACAATGAGGATATTCAATGGAATTTAGCAACGAAAAACCACGTATTCTCATCGTGGATGATGAACCTGCAAACTTAAAAGTCATGCGTAAAGTTTTAGGCGAACAATATCGCATGTCTTTTGCCAAATCTGGTGTTGCAGCACTTTCTTTACTAGAAAAAGAATATCCTAAGCTTATTTTACTCGACATTATGATGCCCGATATGAATGGCTTCGAAGTGTGTAAAATAGTAAAAAGTACACCCGCCCTTTCACACATTCCTATTATTTTTGTGACAGCTCTTGATGATGAAAACGATGAGTTTAATGGGTTTGAACTAGGTGCCGTTGATTACATTACCAAACCTATAAGCCCAGCTATAGTGAGAGCGCGTGTTAAAACTCACCTCTCTTTAGTACAAGCCGAGCAGCTAAAACAAGCACATGTAGACTTAGTTGAGCGATTGGGTCGTGCCGCAGAGTATAAAGATACCGATACGGGTGAGCATATTGCACGAATGAGCCAATACAGCAAAGTACTTGCTCTGGCACTGGGAATGAACGAACAACACGCAGAATTATTACGCCAAGCTGCGCCAATGCACGATGTCGGAAAAATAGGTATTCCTGATTCGATACTGTTAAAACCTGGCAAATTGACCCCCAACGAATTTGCACACATGAAAGAGCATGCCGCTATAGGGGCTAAAATATTGGCTAACTCACCTTCCCCCTTACTACAACTTGCCCATGTGTTGGCTATTGAACATCATGAAAAATGGGATGGCACAGGTTATCCTAATGGATTGAAAGGCGAGGAAATCTCTATTGAGGGACGGATTGTGGCGATTGCTGATGTATTTGATGCACTTACATCAAAACGTCCATATAAAGAGCCTTGGAGCATTGAGCAAACACTAGAGCATATGCAACAACAAGCAGGAAAACATTTTGACCCTCAGCTGGTTGAGCTTTTTATTAGCAAAATAGACGCTATTTTAGCAATAAAAAAGGCTCATCAAGAACGCGATTAAATCACCTCTTTTTTGAACAAATATTACTGTGCAAAGTTCAACAGGGCCTAGCTTCTTTTGGCATTGTGAGAGCCTAACGCTACAGCCGGAAAATGCTGTTTTATAATGCGGTAGTCATGGGAAGTGATCTCATGGCTATTCCCACTGTTATCTTTAAAATACATAGAAAAAGTCACCCCATGATCAGCCAGTATCGTTTTAATTTCAAGCTGCTCAAAATGTGCTAACCACGCTATAAATTGCTCACCGGTTGCAGCAAAAGCGATTCCTTTGCTTGGCCCTGGTGCCTCAAATAAAGCTAAACGTGTCGATGCGTTCTCATCTTCAAGCGTTAAAGGGCCTTTGCCTTCTTCATTGAAAAATGCTAATTCCTCTACTACGGTAAAACCAAGCACCTTTTCATACCAATCAATGGCTTGGCTGAGGCTTTGAACATTTAAATGACAATGATCAATACCGTTCAATTTTGGCCTCACTGTCTTACCCTCCAATTTCAGATTTTAACTGCTCTAAAAAGTCATACATATAATCTGTTCTTCTAAGTGCTTCAGCTTTAGCTGAAGGTGTATTCATACTTTTTGCAATATGCAGCAACTTTATAAAAAAATGATCTAAGGTGTACTGTTTATCATCAGGTTCACGCTCTAAACAAAATGGATCATTAGGATTGTATAAAAGTCGGCTTATTGAGCCCCCCACTTTCATACAACGACTAACACCAATAGCCCCTAAGGCATCCATTCTGTCAGCATCTTGTACAATCTGTGCTTCAACGGTTTTAATAGCAATATTGGCGCTAAAACTATGCGCGGCAATGGCATGGTGAATTTCATCAAATAGTGTTTCATCATAGCCAATAGACGCCAAAAAACTAATCGCTTTATCGGCAGCCATCGTTGAAGCTTTTGCCCTATCGGGGTGATTTTTTGCTACGGCCACACAATCATGTAACCACGCAGCAGGTAAAACAACATGCATATTGGCTTTTTCAGCATTGCACAATTTAACTGCGACACGGACAACGCGTTCAATATGGGTAATATCATGGGCTACATCAGCGTGGATAAGCGCTGTTATAAATTCTCTGCATTGCTGATCAAGTTGCTTTAATGAAGGGCTAAGAGTTGAATTGTACACCTAATTTCCAAAAATCTATTAATAAGAGTGAATAAGCATTACTTTAACGCGATTTATAAGGCCCTTGCAAAACATTCATTGTATGTTGCGCGTGCCTTGACTAAAATACAGCGCTTATTTATTACTACAGAGAAGCCCTATGTCATCTACCGTTTACCTGCAAGCTGGTCGCGATAAATCATTAAAAAGAAAACACCCTTGGTTATTTTCTAAAGCCATCAAAAAAATTAAAGGTAAACCTGGATTAGGTGACACGGTAACCATACACGACAGTGAAGGTAAGTTTTTAGCCACCGCGGCTTACAGCCCGCATTCACAAATTCGCGCGCGTGTATGGAGCTTTGATGAAAAAGAAGTCATAGATCAGCATTTTTTCGAGCGTCGCCTACGTCGTGCTTTAGAAGCTCGAAGCCATGCGATTGAAGAAGGTGGACTGACCGGTTTTAGGCTTTGCGCCGCTGAATCAGATTATTTACCGGGTGTTACCATAGATAAATTTGATAACACTTTGGTTTGTCAGTTACTCAGTGCCGGTGCTGAGCGCCACAAAGGTGACATTGTTGGCGCCTTAATGGCTATTTTCCCAGGCTCTAATATTTATGAGCGCTCTGATGTAGATGTACGCACTAAAGAAGGCTTGGAGCCAATTAAAGGCGTGCTTTGGGGTAATGAACCCACAGCGCCAGTTATCATTGAAGAAAATGGTTTAAAAATTGAAGTTGATATTCTTGAAGGCCATAAAACCGGCTTTTATTTAGATCAACGTGATAGCCGTGCTGCGCTGGAGCGTTTTTCAAAAGATAAAACCGTATTAAATTGCTTTAGTTATACGGGGACATTTTCTCTTTATGCCCTTCGCGGAGGCTGTAAGCATGTAACCAATGTCGATGTTTCACAACCGGCTCTTGATACAGCAAAGCGCAATGTTGAACATAACAACCTTGATTTAAATAAAGTCGACTTTGTAAAACAAGATGTATTTAAGTTATTGCGCCAATACCGTGAAGACGGCGTGATGTTTGATACCATTGTGATGGATCCGCCTAAATTTGCTGATAATAAAGCGCAGTTAACTGGGGCGTGTCGGGGTTACAAAGATATTAATATGATAGCAATGCAAATTTTAAAACCAGGCGGCACCTTACTTACGTTTTCGTGCTCTGGTTTAATGGAACAAAATTTGTTTCAAAAAGTGGTGGCAGATGCAGCACTTGATGCAGGTAAAGACCTGCTGATCATGGAGCGCTTAAATCAAGCAGCTGACCACCCTATTGCAGGCAGCTACCCTGAAGGCTTTTATCTTAAAGGCCTAATTTGTAAGGTTTACTAAGGTTAGTTAAGCTCAATAATTTCTAGCCCTGCGGTTATCGTGCCATCTTCTTCTTTGCTGGCACGTATTACCTTAGCTGTGGCTTTTAAAGGCGCAATACTCGGATGTGTTGATGCAATATCAACCGATAAAATTGAGTTAAGCTCCAACAAGTCATCAAGCTGCAAAGAAAGGCCTGTTGCACTTAAATCTACACAGGTTGCGTTATAACTTAGCCCAGCAATAGGTTCTATTGACGTTAATTTAGCTGGTGTATTAACCTGCATACGTCTATAGTTTCGTTTATCTTCGGTATACATAATTCCCTCTACAATATTATTAATTTTTTCTCGTAGTACAGCCATAGAAAAAGGTTTCACAACGTAAGCATCACACCCTGCGTCAAAGCCTGCCTGTTGCTCAAGCACTGACTCAAGTCCTGATAGCATCACCACCGGTATGTGTTTTGTCTCTGGTGTATGCTTGAGAATACGACAGGTATCATAACCATCAAGCCCTGGCATACACACATCAAGCAAAATAATATCAGGTTGATCAGCAATGGCAGATGCTAAACAACTTTTTCCTGAATCAGCATAGCTTAAATTAAATGTTGATGCTAATCCTGCTTTGAGTATTTCAAAATTAAAATACTCATCATCAACCACTAACAATTGCCGCGTGGTGTGTTTCAGTAATGAGGACATAACGATGTCATTTCCTTCTCAAGTCAATCCCGCTGATAACTTACTTTAATAGAGAATACAAAAATTATTCAATTTCTTTTATCGCATTTAACACACGTTTTGCTGAAATTGGATAAGGCGTTCCTAATGTTTGTGCAAACAAGGATACGCGTAATTCTTGCTGCATCCAAAAAATTGCTTCAACATCATCAGGTAACGGCATTCCTTTAGGTACTTTATTAATTAGCTTTTTATATTCTTGCGCCACTTTTTCAAGCTCGAGCACACATAATCTATCACGATTTGGGTCAACAGGTAGCTTTTCTAGTCGTTTTTGAATCGCTTTTAAGTAACGAATTAAATCGCCGAGTTTATCCGCCCCATGCTGGCTCACAAAGCCTTTAAAAATAAGCGACTCTAACTGAGATTTAATATCGCCATGGGCAGTGATCATGGTTAAATCAACGCGCCCTTTCATTTTTTTATGCAGCGCATGGGCAATGCTCAGTACTTGCTCTACTTGCGTGGCAATAGCCACCACAGTGTCGCCTAATTCGCCGCGAATATGCTCTTTAACCGTTTCAAATGCATCACTTGTGCGAATATCACCATATTTAACTAATAGGCTATCAACGCCTGAGGCTATACAGTCATCAATTAAGTCTGCAATTTTACCAAAAGGATTAAAATACAACCCTAACTTCGCTTTGTTTGGTAAATTTTGCTGCAGGTATTTAATGGGTGATGGCACGTTTAACAATACCAATCGACGCAACCCCTGCTGGTGCGCTAATTGCGCTTTAATTTCGTTATCGAATAACTCCACTGCCGCCGTTGATTTTTTATCCACCAGCGCAGGGTACGCTTTAATTTCGTACTGACCTTGCTTTTTCACATAAGATGTTGGTAACTCTCCAAAATCCCACTGCGTTAAGTCGGTTTTTTCTATGCCTTTGTCAGCCACTTTAGATAAGGTGTCGGTGACCTTGCCTTGAAGCTGCGCTTTAAGTTTAGCTAAATCGAGTCCACGTGCTAGTAGCTTGTCGTGTTCATCGCGCACTTCAAATTGTAGCCTTAAATGCGGAGCAAGCGCAGTTAAATCCCACGCCTCAGGGTCTACACGGACGCCAGTCATGCGTAGTAACCGATTACTTAGCGAGTCGATTAGCGAGCCTTGTAATGGCTCTATAGCCGCTAACACCGCATCGGCATAATTAGGCGCAGGAACAAAGTTACGACGCAATGACTTAGGTAATGACTTAATTAACCCACAAATTAGCTCATGACGAAATGCCGGTATATGCCAATCAAAGCCACTTTCTTGCACTTGGTTTAACAGTGCAACGGGTATTTGTACGGCAACGCCATCAACCGCTTGGCCTGGATCAAAGTGATAGGTAAGCGGCAGCATCAAATTATCTTGCTGCCAAGTATCAGGGTAGTCAAATTCGGTAATGCTGCTGGCGCCATGCTGCATGAGCTCTTCGCGCGTCATATGCAGGTAGTGTTTGTCTTGTTGTTTTTGTGTTTTATACCATTTGATAAACGCAGCACGGTTGTTAATATCGCTGGGTATTTTCTTCTCGTAAAACTCAAACAAGGTTTGCTCATCAACTAAAATATCGCGTCTACGAGACTTGTTCTCGAGTACTTGAATATCTTCAATTAATTCGCGGTTATACGCTAAAAACCCTTCATTGAGCCCGAGCTCTTGTTCAACCAGCGCCGAGCGAATAAACAACTCACGGCTTACTTTAGGGTCAATCTTGCTGTACACACACCGGCGTTTATTAACAATAGGCAGGCCGTAAAGTGTTTGTTGCTCAAAGGCAATAACTGCACCGGGCTTTTTCTCCCAGTGTGGTTCAGTGTAGCTGCGTTTTACTAAATGCTGAGCAAACGGCTCTACCCAGTTCACATCAATTTTGGCATTAATACGTGCATAGAGTTTACTGGTTTCCACCAGCTCAGCCGACATCATCCACTTAGGGCTCTTTTTAAATAATCCCGAGCCTGGGAAAATATGAAATTGGCTATTGCGTGCGCCTTTATACAGCTGCTTTTCGTCTTTAAAACCGATATGACTAAGCATGCCACTTAACAGTGCTTTGTGAATAAGCTCGCTGTCTGCAACATTCGTGGTGGCTTTCATTTTCATTTCATTGCACACAGTGCTGATTTGATAAACGATATCTTGCCATTCACGAATGCGCATATACGCTAAAAAATCTTTTTGACATAGCTTTCTAAACTGGCTGTTAGTCAGCTCACTTTGCTGCTCTTCGAGGTAATTCCACAAGTTTAAAAAGGCGATAAAGTCAGAGTCTGGATCGTCAAAGCGACCGTGTTTTTCATTCGCTGCCTGGCGTTTTTCTTGTGGTCGTTCTCGTGGGTCTTGAATTGAGAGCGCAGCAACAATAATAATCACCTCACGCAATGCACCCAGCTTATGCGCAGTCAGCACCATTTTTGCTAAACGCGGATCCACTGGCAAACGACTCAGCTCTCGACCAGATTGCGTTAAACTGGTTTTTTGATGACGTTTAGCTTCTTTTACCGCTTGTAACTCTTCAAGCAGTGTTAAACCATCGTTAATGTTGCGGCTATCTGGGGCTTGCACAAAAGGAAATTGCGCCATATCACCCAATCCTAATGCCAGCATTTGTAAAATAACTGACGCTAAGTTAGTACGCAATATTTCAGGATCGGTAAATTCAGGACGTGATAAAAAATCGTCCTCTGAATACAAGCGAATACAAATACCCGCTTCAACACGTCCACAACGCCCCATTCGCTGATTAGCACTAGCTTGCGAAATAGGCTCTATGGGTAAACGTTGAACCTTTGTACGGTAACTGTAACGACTAATACGCGCCGTACCCGGGTCAATAACATAACGAATACCTGGCACTGTTAGCGATGTTTCAGCCACGTTGGTTGAGAGAATAATATGGCGGCGCGAATGCGGCGCAAAAATACGATTTTGCTCAGCGTTCGATAGCCTTGAATACAAAGGTAATATATCGGTGTGTTTTAAATTACGCTTACTTAGCGCATCGGCGGTATCGCGTATTTCTCGCTCACCGTTTAAAAAGATCAGAATATCACCGGGGCCTTCAGCGCAAAGTTCATCGACCGCATCAAAAATCCCCTGTAACTGGTCGCCTTCGGCTTCCATGTCTTCTTTTTGGATATCACTGATGGGGTTATAGCGTACATCCACAGGGAATGTCCGACCTGACACTTCAATAATTGGCGCATCATCAAAGTGCTTAGAAAAACGTTCTGGATCAATGGTCGCTGAGGTAATAATAACTTTTAAGTCAGGACGTTTAGGAAGTAAATTTTTAAGGTAACCTAAAATAAAATCAATGTTTAAACTGCGCTCATGCGCCTCATCAATAATAATGGTGTCGTATTGATTCAAAAAACGGTCTTGTTGTATTTCAGCTAATAAAATACCGTCGGTCATCAGTTTTATATAACTGTTATTAGAAACCTGATCGCTAAAACGAATTTTAAAACCCACTTGCTGACCAAGCTCGCATTGCATTTCTTCTGCTATACGATTGGCAACGCTACGTGCAGCTAAACGTCTAGGTTGAGTATGGCCTATATACCCATCAACCCCACGTCCTAACTCTAAACACATTTTAGGAATTTGTGTGGTTTTACCTGAGCCGGTTTCACCAGCAATGATCACCACTTGATTATTCGCAATCGCCTCTTTAATGGTGTCTTTTTTCTGACTGACCGGTAATTGTTCAGGATAAGTAACGTTAGGCAAACCAGCTAAGCGTTGCTCGCGAAGCGATTGACTGTGAGTGATATCGGCTGCAATTTTTTCAAGCGCATTGGCAAGTTTTTTCTCGTCGGTAATTTTTTTAACACCATGAAGGCGCTTTTTAAAACTGAATTGATCTTTTTTTAAGCACGTTTTAAGCTCGCCAAACAACTGACCTAGGTTTACCACCTGCATACCTTATAAAAATTAGTCAAAGAGCCTCGATTGTAGCAAATTAAATGGCTGGGGTTAATCCTGTAAAGGACATAACAATCAGGGAATTATTATATAAACCTCCAGCCACTAAAGAAAAACGCTTATTCGTCGCTAAAAATACCTACATAAGTCGCTTGCGTATTCGATTTACTCGCACGGTACATGCCTGTGGTGTTAAACGGCAGGCTAATATTGCCTTTTGTATCAACAATAATAACACCGCCTGTGCCACCAATCGGTTTAAGCACCCCATTTATTACTTCATCCCCCGCTTGGGCAATGGTTTTACCTTGATATTTTACTCGTGCGCAAATATCGCTTGCCACATTATAACGAATAAAATATTCGCCATGGCCGGTTGCCGATACCGCACACGAGGCGTTTTCTGCAAAGGTACCCGCGCCAATAACTGGTGCATCACCAATACGGCCAAAACGTTTTGCGGTCATTCCGCCAGTTGACGTACCCGCGGCTAAATTACCTTGTTTATCCAGTGCCACCGCCCCCACAGTCCCCATTTTATAATTAGCGGGTAACGCCTTGTGCGCTGCTTGATAATCTTTATTGGTGTTTTTGCTCGCCTCTAGTTTTTCCTTTGCTTTTAATAAAGCTTCATAGCGATGCTTTGTATCAAATATATTATTCTCTACTAAGCTAACGCCTTGCTCTTTAGCAAACTCTTCTGCACCTTGGCCACTTAACATCACATGCACCGATTTTTCCATCACTAAACGGGCAAGTTTAATTGGACTTTCTATGTGCTTAATGCCCGAAACCGCTCCAGCTTGGCGGTTACGACCATCCATAATAGAAGCATCTAACTCATGGCTACCATCATAGGTGTATACCGCGCCGCGTCCGGCGTTAAAATAAGGCGATTGCTCTAACACTTCAATGGCTGCTGTGACTGCATCAAGGCTTTCTCCGCCTTGTTCAAGTACCTTATACCCAGTCTCAACAGCTTGAGCTAATTTATCGCGGTAAGCTTGCTCTTGAGCAGGTGTAAATTTACTTTTTTCTATGGTGCCTGCCCCGCCATGAATCGCAATGGCAAACGGCGTGCTCGCACTCAATGCAGATGAGCTCACACTCATTAAACTACCGCAAAGCAGTCCTAGTAATAGTGATTTTTTCATTGTGCGTTCTTTTGTTAGTTAAGATTAAAACTAATGTGAATGGTTACGTGGGGTTTTTCAAGTGAACTGAGTTTAATGGCATAAAAAAAGCGCCCTGAGGCGCTTTTAAAATTCTGTTTAAAAATTACGCTTGTTGCGCTTTTAAACGTGCTAAACGTGCTACTTGGTGAGTAGACGTTAAGAAAGAATAGATAGGTGCTAAATAACCGCGTTTACGAAGCTCTAGAAAGTCTGCATCGCTTAGCTCATTTAGTTTTTTCTCATCGATAAGGTAAATACCGTTAATGTCTTTTTTCTCGCCTTTAATATCAACCGTTAGCGTTTGTGCTACTAGTAATTCTTTATCAGCAAGGAATTTAGTGAACGCATCAGTGACTTGTGAAAACTCAATGAACGATACTAACGCTTCTTTACGACGCTTAAGGTAATCAGTTTCTTCACCGTTTTCGAATAATGCATTACCCTCTTCTTCACCAACTAATGAGCTCGCTTCGTCAATTACAATACCAAATTGATCTTGCTCAGGGTGCTTTACTAAACCTAATGGGTAACGAGTCGTTGCCATAGGTGCAAACGCAGCTGTCCATTTGTCGCCATCAACAAATAAGTTTTCACCTGGCTCTAGGCCAAACATAGCAACCGCTTGAAAAGTACCTGTTTCGTTATTTTTAACAAAAGACATTGGAAACTCATTGGCGATACGCGCAAACTCGTGTGCTACAACTGGCACTAAGTGTTGAGTTTTCATAAATTCGATATTGATGCCATTTTTAATTTTAGTGTTGGCATGTTTTTCGTTATGTAAAGGCTGTACTTGTTGCTCCGCCATGTTACTGCTCCGTTATTTTATAAATTTGATTTTTTACTATTAGTGGGCTAAGGCTAAAGGTTTTGCCAACAAAAAGAAAGTGAAAATTTTGTGGCAGTTTGTACATTATTAATTAACATGCTGAGCATGTATAAAAAGTACGCTGAACACTTTTTTGTTTTTTATTTCTTAATAATAGAATTTTGTTAATATATTTAATAATCTTTACCGTGAGTTATTTAAATCTATAATGAAAAATTACGAATTAAACCCTGATTTTAAAGTTGAAATAGTTCACCTTGAATCTGAAAACGAAGATGTTATTGTCGTTGATAACTTTTTGAAAAGTATTGAACCTATCGTTCATTTTGCCAACCATGTTGCTTATTTAGAGTCCGTTGGCAGTGATGGTACTTTGTTTCCTGGAAAACGGGACATAATGCCTGAGCCCTATTATCGCGTTTTTAAGCAGCTAATAGCGTCTTTACAAGCGAGTAATTTATTTAATCATGGACAAAAAGCGCTTTATTTACATCGCTGCAAATTATCTTTAGTGACCCAAAATGCAACTGAACTGAGCCTACTACAACGTATACCACACATAGATTCAACTGATGACAATACCTTTGCAGCTGTCCACTATATATCAGGAAAAGCGTCTAATGGGACCTCAATTTATCGCTACATCCCAGAAAACTTAATTAAAATCACTGAAAAAAATCAACACCTTTTTAGAGATATTATTAAACAAACCAAAAGTAATGAATCCCAACATCAAGGGTTTTTAAATAGCAATACCGTACTGTTCGAACAAGTTATCAATATTAAAGCCAAACCAAATCGCATTGTTTTATACAAAAGTAACTTACTGCATTGCGCTAACTTAGATAATAACGATAACTATACAAGTAATATTAAAAATGGCCGCTTATCTATCTCTTCTTTTTTCAGAATCGATTAACTGATGGCCATGATTGTTTTTAGATTGTTTAGCCCTTAGTTTTTTTGCAAACCAAACTGATGTATTTTATTTATTAGATCTCTATGCTTTGGCAGTTCAGCCAATAGCTGTGTTATACGATTAGCCTTAAACGCATATTGCTTGTCAGCAATGGCTGCCACCGGTTCGGTTATAGCGTCTTTACGAGGCAAATAATTCATACCATAAAGTACGTAGAGGTAATTTTCTAAATCAAACAAATCAAACTTACTATCGAAGTCTTCTCGCAGTGGTGCAAAGTGTTGCCAACGCGCTAAATTACTTTTAAGTCTCTTTGATATGCCTGCCAATTGACGATTATCTTGCCAAAAAGAAGAGTCATTTCTATCTGAAATACAGTAGTGCATTTTAATAAAGTCAAACGTACTTTCCCAGACATGCGTCACCCGTTGATTAAAATCAGGGGCTAAATATTCCATATCCGCTTTTAGTAGAGGAAATCGCTTTGATAATAACCCCGCTGAAAAATCCGTTAATAAAATAGCCGTTGCTTCAAGTGGCTCAACAAACCCTTGAGATAAACCGATAGCAACACAGTTTTTATGCCAAAAAACCTCTCTGCGCCCTACTTTTATCGGAATTTTACGTGGCTTTAAATCGGTAAATTTATTACCAAGATAATGGTGTAATTTTTTTACCGCGCATGCTTCGTCCATATGTTTAGATGAATAAACAAAACCTACTCCACGGCGCTGTGTTAATGCGATATCCCAAATCCAACCTGCTTGATGCGCAGTCGCAATAGTATAGGGAGGAATTTCTTCCTCTGATGATGTAGGTACTTGTAATGTGATTGCCGTATCTGTGAGTAATTCCTCTGAACGGTCGATAAACCCAATATTTAACTTTTTCCCAATAATTGCAGCACTAAACCCGGAACAGTCAATAATAAAATCATAAGGTAACTGGTTATTATTACTATCTATTAAATGAGTAATAAAGCCGTTATCATCAAGCGAAACATCTAAAATATCAGCATAAAGGTGTTTAACTGCAAAAGTAGTTTGTGCATGCTTCATTAAAAAGGTGGCAAACTTTCTTGCGTCAAAATGATAAGCATAGCCGTTAACTCCTACATACTCTGGGGTCGCTATCGTTTTTGGCGCATAGTTTTCTTCACAACAAATTTCTTGTTTAGACACAGCAGCGGCATAGCGATGTTGAGACCCGTTTGCTAGCCATTGCTGGGTCACTTCTTCACCAAATATGTAGGGATGATCAAACAGATGATGATAGTAATTCTCACCATGCTTCGTTTTATCTAACCAGTTTACAAACTTTATTGATTGTTTAAAGGTAACATCACACGCTCGAATAAAATCAGTTTCACGAATACCAAACTTTTCAAGCGAATGACGAATTGAAGGAACCGTTCCCTCACCTACACCAATAGTGGGAATTGTCGGGGATTCAATCAAGGTTATTTCTGTATTTTTGCCCAGTAAGGCTTGACCTAAATGATTAGCGGTTAACCAACCCGCCGTCCCCCCACCAACAATGGCTATTTTTTTATCATAATAAAACCACTTTATTCATTCGCTAAAAAAAGCCCAGTCATCTCTGGGCTTTCATTGTGCTATTTATTTTTTATCAAAAACGCAAAGCGATACCTACTCTGTAGCGTGCTTCACCTTCAAAACTCCATGCAGGATAGCCGTTACGAAGCTCTGGCTTAACTTCAGCGGCGCCTGTGGCTGTACCTACTTGAATGCTATCTTCTTCTGTTAAATTGACCGCTTCAAATGTTAGATCTAAATAGTCAGTTACGGCGTAGTTCGCAGTTAAATCAAGTGTTCCATAATCTTGATGCTCACGGTTACCGTAAAAATAAGGTGCTTCACGAACCATATATTCTGAACGCCAATTGTATGCAAGACGAACACTGTAGTCATCTGCTTCGTAGTAACCAACTAAGTTTACAGTGTGCTCAGATGAATCTGAGAATAACTCGATACGGTCTGGGAAGTTTTCTGCGGGTGCTTCTGAATCAACCCATGTATAGTTTGCTTGATAACCAAAGCCATTATCGAACCCATCTTGAACTTGCAGCTCTATCCCTTTGATTTCTCCACCTGAGCCAGTACCTTTAGTCGCTACCGTCCAGTTATCTACACCTGAATCTGGATCAACAATACCAATACTTTGATTCAAAATTTGGTCAACTTTGGTAAACGATGAAATATCTTTTATGAAAAAGGTAGCACTTATCATACCGTCGCCATCAAAATAATACTCCACACCTAAGTCAACCTGTGTCGCTTTAAATGGTTCAAGCCCAATATTACCTGTACTAATAACTTCGTTACCTACGGTGCCGTCTTCATAACCTGAAAGCGAAGATGCCGCGAACATATCAGTGTAGTTTGCTCGTGAAATTACTTGCGCCGCTGAAAAGCGTAAAATAACATCTTCAGTTAAGTCAAAGGCCACATTTACACTTGGCAAGACCTCACTGTAATCGGCTTTTTCGGTGCTTAAGCCATTACCGTAATTTCCTGTTGGATCAAGCGCATAATAATCTGACTCAGCATCGGTCGAAACATAACGAATACCGAAGTTACCACGCATACCCTCCGCGGAAAAATCAGCCATTGCATATAACGATAAGTTTTCTTCTTTAATGGTGCCATAGCCCGACTTATAAGCAATTGATGTGTTGTCAAAACTTGTGATCGCGGCGTAACCATCGCTTATCATTTGATCTAGATTTGGTTCAGGTAGTACATAGCCTGCACCTGATGTGACCGTACCAGAGTAATACCGTGAGGCATCATAAGCTGAAATTGTATCAACTACATTAGCTGTATAGGTTTCTTGCTTGACTTCATGGTCTGCCCAACGCAAGCCTGTTTTTATTGATGTAATAGCGCCAAGGTCTACAGGGAAAGTAAAATCAAGCTGTGCATAGGTCTCTTCATCTGTATTTGGCTGCTTTTTAAGCGCCCAACCCGCAGATGATAATTGACCTTGAAAATCATCAGGGGTAAATGATTTGTTTGCCACATCAATTTTAATTTCGTCACCAGTGGCATCATATATACCCGCATAATCTGCAGCAGTTCCTAGCCAAAAACCATAATTAGCGGTTAAGTCAGTCCCCCCATCTGATTGGGTATTACCAACTCGACCCTTAACTTCAAAATTTTCGCCTATATATTTGAAATCAAGATCAACCGTATCCGATGTCATAGAACCAGCACGCGCCCACGTTTGTGCCCAACCTGGATTAGCGCCATCACCTGAACGACGATAAAAAGTACATGTACCATCTACATTTACCTGCTCACACGCCACACTTTTATCATCAGGGAATATAGTAAAAAGTGAAGTATTTGCATTATCCGCTGATAAATCTAAGCTCATAATGTTCAAACCCAGCTCTAGCTCATCACTCGGTCTGTATTGGAATGTGGCGTTTAACGCAGTACGCTCGCGCTGTTGTTGGAATGTTGAAGGGACTATGTCACCCCAGCCAACTAACGATTCAATGCCATTACGTTGATAGTTTGTTTCTGAAAATGCTGCTGATACCAGCGCACCAAAGGTCTCATCGTTATTTTTCCAGCTATATAAACCAGATATTTCTGGATCTACTTCTTCTGAAATTGAGCCATAATCCGCTTTAACACTACCAAAAACAGTGTTTGCGTCTAAATCCAATGGCTTTCGCGTTTTTACAATGACAGTACCGCCAACACCACATTCTACAATATCAGCCTGTGATGATTTATATACTTCAATACTGCCAACCATTTCTGGCGGAAGTAATGTGTAATTAAAGCTACGATCAATATTTTGCTGATCATACCAACCTGTTGAAGCAACTGAGTGGCCATTAAGTAAAGTACGAGTTAACTGCGCTGATGCACCACGAATAGACACTTGTTAACCTTGACCAAATGCGCGATTCACCGCAACACCTGAAATTCGCCCTAATGCTTCACCTACATCACTATCTGGAAACTTACCTACATCTTCAGCAGATACGGCATCTACTACTGAATCTGCAAAACGTTTAGTATTTAAAGATGCCTCTAAAGAGCGACGAATACCACGTACTTCAATAACTTCAACATCTTCTTGAACTTTAGTTTCATCGGCTGCGAATGCAGCACCAGTGAACCCGGCTCCCATTACTAAGCCGATATTTACTGCTAATAAGCTTTTTTTAAAATTTTTAGCTAACACAGGATTCCCCTTGAATCATTTTGTTGGTTTTTGTTTATCATTTTGCCTACCGCCATGACAGCGCTGTCATAGTAGTAACAAACCATACATGCAAAATTACAATTTTGCTACATTTTCCCGCTCTTTTTGTATGAAAAATAGCTAATTCAACATTAAGCAAATGATTTTAAAGAAATTAATTATTGCATGAAAAAGCCGAATTAAATTTGTTTAATTCGTTCACATTTCCAGCATGTACTTGAAGCATTTTTAAATTGATTTTGTTTAAAACGACGTGGTGAGTAGGAATTTTCAAACCGTAAAACATGCTTGTGAGTTAGTGTTTAATAAATTTAACCATTTGATTTTTTGGCTATAAGTAAAATTTATTCAGTATTTACAACCGGTGTAAAAGCCTATTTTATACTGCTAATTGTGGAGGCAATACTCAGCATTTCATCTTTATCTCTGCGCTGCTTTGTTTAATTCAGCAAAGAGTAAAACATAGCAGCAATAAAAAAGGTCAGTAGCAAAAGCGACTGACCTTTCATTAAACCATCAATACAAAGAGGTTTAGCGCACATCTAATTTATATTAAAATTAGGGCGCCCAATACACTTCAATGTTGATCTCTGGGTGATTTAATACCGCACGTAACGGCATGTCATTCACATCGCCCCCCGCTAAAGCTTGTTTATAAACAGCCAACTTTTCATCGCCACTAATTAGCAATTTAACCACTTTAGATTGTGCAATCGCATTTAACGTTAAGCTCATGCGCTCAGTAATACTGCCTGTTACGTCACTTTGTATCGCGTTGATAGCGCACACAAGTTGGCTTGAATCTAAGCCGTTTTTCAGGCCTTGTGCATGTGGGAATAATGACGCGGTGTGGCCATCTGGGCCCATGCCTAAAATAGTCACATCAAAAGGACGTTTTAATGCTTGAAACTGCGCTTCACAGGCATCAACCCCTTGCTCTGCAGTGGCTGCTGTATTTTTCATGCTAATAAAATTAGCCGCTGCACCATGGTTTTGTAACAAAGTACGCTTGATAAATGCTTCATTACTCTTTTCATGACTTGCCTCAACCCAGCGCTCATCAACCATAGCAACATCAATGTTTTCCCAGTTTAAATCAAGGGTCGATAAATGTTTATAAGCCGGCTCAGGTGAAGAACCGCCTGAAACCATTAATACTGCACGGCCATCACGTTCAATGCCATCACGTAAAACATGCTCTAGTGACTGAGATAATTCATCAGTCAGCGCAGCTTTATCGTCAAAAAACTTTTCTACTATTGTTGCCATCACTTATGCCTTATCGCCAGTGTTAAACCAAAAATGATTATTCTCTGCTAATAATTCATCCGCATCTTCAGGGCCCCAACTACCGGCTCTATAAAGTGCTGGTTTACCTTTCTCTTGCCAACGTTCAATTATTGGATCAATCCATTTCCACGCTTGGCGTACTTCGTCGCGGTGAATAAACAATGATGGATTATTCGCTGCAGCATCAAGCATTAAGCGTTTGTAAGCATCTGAGTGAAAGCCATTACTATATGCTTGCGACAACTCAATATTCATCGTTACAGGTTCAAGTTGCATGTCTAAATTATCTAAACGCTTCGACATCAGCGTTAATTGAATGCTTTCTTGTGGTTGTAAACGGATCACTAAACGGTTTGGCTCGATATTACCTACGCTGTCCTCATACACGTTATGAGATACTTTTTTATATTCAACCACAATTTCAGCGCAGCGCTTTGCCATACGTTTACCGGTACGCAGGTAAAAAGGCACACCCGCCCAACGCCAATTATCAATGTGCGCACGAATAGCCACGAAGGTTTCAGTTTTACTTGCCCCTTCGTTTAGCTCTTCTAGGTAACCTGGGACTATTTTACCGTTTAAATCACCCGGTACGTATTGCCCACGAATAATATTGTCATCAACATCTTCGCCTTCTAATGGACGCAATGCCTCTAATACTTTTAACTTTTCATTGCGAATACTATTGGCTTTAAGTTTATGCGGTGACTCCATTGCGACTAAGCAAAGTAGCTGTAACAAGTGGTTTTGCACCATATCACGCAAGGCACCGGCTTTATCATAAAAACCAGCGCGGCTCTCAAGCCCTACCGTTTCTGATAAGCTAATTTGGATGTTATCAATCGATTTAGCATCCCACATGTTTTCAAATAATGAATTTGAAAAACGCAATGCCATTAAGTTTTGAACGGTTTCTTTACCTAGGTAGTGGTCAATACGGAAGATTTGATCTTCGTCGAAGTACTGTGCAATTTTCGCATTAATAACTTCTGCAGACTCGCCACAATAACCAATTGGCTTTTCTACAACAACACGTGAATTGGCTGTTATTAATTTTTTAGTAGATAGAATTTCACAACAAGTGCCATACACAGCTGGCGGAAGAGATAAGTAAAACACACGAGATTTATCGCTGTCGTCTTCATCAAGAATCTTTTTCAGTACATCCCAGTTATCATCCGCTTCGGTAACATTACTCACTACAGGCACTAAAAACGCTGAGAACGATTTCCAATCCTTAGCGTTATACTCGCCTTCGCTTAAAAATTCTTGTAATGCTTTGTGCGCAGTATCGATATATTCATCACATTTACTCTGTTCGCGCACGGTAGGCAAAATACGTGAGCCTTGCGGTAAGTTACCTTCTTGATATGCTCGATACATTGCAGGAAGTAATTTGCGTAACGCAAGATCACCACCGCCCCCAAAAATTATAATATCAAAAGGATTAAGCATAGTTACTCTCTACGTTTATGCTACCTGCCACTACCATATTGGTAATCAGTTATAGCGGTTTATTATCTGGATATGCAGGCCTTAGCACAAAGCCTACAAATGTTGTTCGTTATATGCGCCATAAAAAAATGGGTCTAGGGACACTGTAATTCCTCTCACAAAAATACAGGCCCTAGGACTCCAGCGCTACCCGTTCAAAGGTATTTGGTTACTTATTGTGTAATAAGTGAATGTGTTACTGCGTACGGTGTTGTTTGTAGTACGCCATCAAGCCCTGTGTTGAGCTGTCGTGCTCATTAACCACGTTATCGTCGGTTAATTCAGCTTCAATTTTAGAGGCTAAACCTTTACCAAGCTCAACGCCCCACTGATCAAAGGAACATATTTGTAAAAGAATACCGTGGCAAAAAATCTTATGTTCATACAGTGCAATTAAACGACCCACCGCTTTTGCATCAACCGTGTCTAATAATATAGACGTTGTTGGGCGGTTTCCTTGATGAATTTTATGATTAAGCAGCATTTCAATTTGCGCAGGCGTTTTGCCTTTGGCTGCTAAATCAGCGGTTATCTGCTGTGCATCTACCCCGTTCATTAATGCTTCGGTTTGTGCAAAAAAGTTCGATAATAAAATATTGTGATGCTTATCAACGTTAACCTGTGGTTTTACAGAGCCAATAAAGTCCGCAGGGACAATTACATTGCCTTGGTGCAAACATTGATAAAACGCATGCTGGCCATTTATTCCCGTCATACCCCAAATAATAGGTGCGGTAGTATATGGTACGGTTTGCCCATCAAAACTGACATGCTTACCATTACTTTCCATTTCCCCTTGTTGTAAATACGCAGGCAACATATGCAATGCTTGGTCATAGGGTAAAATAGCTTGCGATTTAAAGCCTAAAAAGCTGGTATTCCATACGCTCAACAGCGCCATAATTAAAGGAATATTCTGTTCAAGAGGCGCCGATTTAAAGTGCTCGTCAACTTCAAACGCCCCTTCTAAAATAGCTTCAAACGCCTCAAAGCCGGCATAAAGAGCAATAGGTAAACCGATTGCACTCCAAAGTGAAAAACGACCGCCAACCCAATCCCACATGGTAAATACGTTTTCGTCACTAATACCAAATGCCGCGGTTTTTTCTAAATTAGTGCTTACTGCCACAAAATGCTTTGCTATGGCGCTTTTATCTTTGGCGCTATTTAAAAACCAATCAACCGCTGTTTTTGAGTTAGTCATGGTTTCTGATGTAGTAAACGTTTTTGACGAAACAACAAATAACGTTGTTTCAGGGTCAACTTTATTCAATACCGATGCGATTTGTACGCCATCAGCATTAGAAACATAATGAACGTTTAACGGCTTATCAACCACTGCTTTAAGAGCTTCAGTTGCCATTTGAGGGCCTAGGTTTGATCCCCCTACTCCAATACTCACTACATCTTTCACCGCTTTACCGGTGTAACCTAACCACTGCCCGCTACGTACTTTTTCAACAAAGGTTTTAATTTTAGCAAGTTCGCTATCGACCGCCTCAGTAATATTTTCACCGTCAACAATAAGCGGTGTATGGTCGCGATTTCTAAGTGCGGTATGCAATACTGCACGGTCTTCGGTGATATTTATTTTTTCACCGGCAAACATTTTTTCACGCCATGCTTCAATGTCACACTCTTTAGCTAATGAGATTAATTGGGCAAATACTTTTTCATCAATACGTTGTTTTGAATAATCAAACAATACACCGGGAATGCACGTTGAAAACTGAGAAAAACGAGAATCGTCTTGTGCAAATAAAGTTTTCAGATGTGTTTGTGCCATCTTTTGTGCACTATTTTCTAGTGCTTGCCAACTTGCTAACTCAGAACGGCTCGCCATGTAAACATCCCCTAATTTATTAATCTATTGATTTAAAGCGCTTTATTTAATTTTTTACGACGCAAAATAACCGATTTTTGTAAAAAACAAAGCCCAATATTATAGCTTAAAAAGTCTAATTTGCGTTATTTTTATAAGCTTTGATGCAGATAATAGCGCAATTTTTTGCTTTTGACACCGGTATCATAAAATTAAAAATTGAATTTAACAACTGATCAGCCTCTCTCTTTAATGAAGATTTTATTAATTTCTAACTGATTCAAATTAAAGCGAGCAAAAAAAAGGCCGACAAATGTCGGCCTGCCCTCTGAATATACAATTAACCGGTTAACGCTAAACCACCCGATAAGTTATAAACACCGCTGTAACCAAGCTCAGTCAAATTTGCTGCCGCAATTTTTGAACGGTTACCACTGCGACACACTAAAATATACTGGTTGTTTTTGTCCAATTGGCCTTGTGTAAGTGCATGAGCCATTCGACTTAAAGGAATATTTAAGGTTTTAGCCATGGGTACGTTCAGCAATGCGCTTAAATTATTAGCGCCGTGTTCATAAGGTTCTCGGGTATCAATTAAATACGCATTGCCCTTTACCAGTATTTCTTTTGCTTGGTTAAAACTTAATTGCGAAGTTTCTTCAGCAGGCTTGGCATTAACAAAACCACAGATCGTGTTAGCTTGTGTGTGCTGTTGTAAATCTGCTTGTTGTTTTTGTGCGGCAAATTCAGCGTCATCAATATCACCTTTAAGTAAGGCTTGTAACAATGGCGTTTGCTGCTGTTGAACAGCCCAGTTCATTGCAAAGCACTGTTGGTAATCATGTCCTGAACACACAACACTTTGCGGATTAAGCTCTGCTGCTAACCTCGTCAAGGAATACGCCATTTGCATTGCATCCCCGCCATCAAGCGCGGTATTTCCAAGCCCTGCAGGTAAAATTAAATCACCGCAAAAACAGTACTGAACATCTCCATTATTCGCTTTTAATAAATAACTCACGCTATCTTGGCTATGCCCTGGTGTGGCTAGCTTTTCGAGTACATGAGTGGTTAATTGCAATTTGTCGCTCTTAGTTGGCCAGCCTAATTTATCAACCTCTCCAGCTACTAGGTTTTCGTTAAGTGCGCTGCGCGTTAAATCAAGTGCGCATTGACGTTCTTGATGCTCGTGCGTATTTAAAATAGCGGTAATAGTTAAATTTTGCGTAGTTACTATTTTTTCAAAGCGAGGGATCAGTTCAATAATCGGATCGATAATAAATGCATGTTGATCATCTGTTACATACAACCAACTACATGCACCTTGGTGTCTAAATTGGGTAAGCCCTAAAGCACATACTTCTTGCACAGGAAAACTGCTATCAGAAATCACTAAACAGTTAGCTTGTAATACCGTTTTAAGCGCTCTAATTTGTTCACATGCATCATCTATTTGCGCCATAGTGGCAGCAGGGCCAAATGACAAACGAATAGCGTTTTCACTTTGCCACTGTGAGGCTCCCATCGCATCAAGCACAAAGCTCTGAGTAGCTCCCGTGCTGCATGCAGAGCCACCGCTGACCCTAATACCTGCAGCGTCAAATAAATCGATAACTTCTTTACTGGTTAAATCGTTAACCGCAAAATTAAGCGTTGTGGGCACTGAGCAGGCAAAGTCATGATTAAAGGTAATACTTCCAAAAGTATCAACTAAGGCGCTATGCAGCTTATCTCGATACAAGTTAAGTACATCTATTGATTTAAATGTCTCGTCTTGTTTATCAAGCAGCAAACTAAATAGCTTATTGAGCCCAGCTATACCAGGCAGGTTTTCTGTACCCGATCGCATGCCACTTTCTTGGCCGCCACCGGCTATAAACGGAGTGTATGGGCTGCCTTGACGAATATACAATAAGCCTATGCCTTTAGGTGCATAAAGTTTATGCCCTGAAAAAGGCGCATAGTCAATCGTTGTTTCACTTAGGTTGAGTTGCTGCTTACCAAGCGCTTGTACACAATCAACCATCCAAGTGACTTGGCTATTGCGACTACGGATCACATTTTCTATGGCGCTTAGATCTTGGTAAACACCGGTTTCGTTATTAACGGCCATCGTGCAAATCATCAAAGCGTTATCAATATGCTGAGCAATAAAATCTAAATCTAAAATACCATCACGATTAACCGGAATAGCAATTATGTCAGCGTTAATTTCAAGCACTGTATTCCAATGCTTTAGCGTATTAGGCACCGCTTTATGTTCGGTTGCCCCATACAATAAAACGGGGTTTGGCTTAGTATGGTGTTTTGCGTTAATTAACGTCGATACAATAGCGGTTTGAATCCCCTCAGTAGCACCCGAGGTGAACAAAATATCGCCCTGCTGCGCGCCAATGACGGTACGGGCTTTTTGCCTAGTTTGTTCTAATAAGTGCTTGGCTTGAATACCGGTTATATGAGGACTTGACGGGTTACCAAAACATATTTGCATGGCATGACAAACCACCTCTGCAATACATGGCAATACAGGGGTGGTCGCATTGGCATCTAAATAAACTTGGGGTTTGGCCTCATCGTGCAATAAGAAATCTGACATTAAAAACGCACCTTATTACTAAAAAATATATCTTATTCCCAATAATACATAACTTTAGCGAGAATGAGTAATAATCTTTCGTGTTAAAAATGCGTTTACTATGCTTTTAAACTAGTTGTCGAGCTCTTGCGCGAGTTCTTCGTGTGTGGATGACCATGCATTAATCAATGCCTTAACTAATGACGCGAGTGGAATGGCAAAAAATACTCCCCAAAAACCCCATAGCCCACCAAAAAACAACACCGCAACAATAATAAATACCGGATTTAAATCAACCGCTTCAGAGAACAATAAAGGCACCAATACGTTGCCATCAAGGGCTTGAATAATGCCGTATATAATTAAAATGGTCCAAAATTGGGTGTCTAAACCAAACTGAAATAACGCCACCGCGGCCACTGGTATAGTTACTAACGCTGCGCCCACAAACGGAATAAGCACCGAAAAGCCTACGAGTACGCCTAAAAGCGCCGCGTAGCGTAAGTCCAGCACGGTAAATGCAATAAAAGACACAGAGCCAATAATTAAAATTTCGAATACTTTGCCACGAATATAATTCATTATTTGCTGATTCATTTCATGCCACACCTGTAAAATTAAGCGACGTTGGCTAGGGATCATTCTAGCAATACTTGTGCTCAACTCTGCTTTATCTTTGAGCATAAAAAACACCAGTAAAGGTACCAAAATAAGGTATATTAACCACGCAACAGCGTCTTTTAATGAATTAAGCGAAGCAGACAATACCACTTGGCCAAAGTCGAGTAATTTTGTTTCAACGCTTGCTACAATCGACTGCACTTGATCTGCGCTAATAAGGCTGGGGTACTTAGCAGGAAGATCGAGTAGGAATGATTTACCCTGTTCAATCATATGAGGTGTTTCTTGCACTAAGTTACTGCTTTGCTGCCAAAGCACAGGCCCTATAACTAAAATTAAAGTGAGCATAATGCCAATAAATATCAGCATCACTATGGTTGTAGCCGTAAACCGTTTAAAACCAATCCGCTCAAGATGAACCACTGGCCAATCTAATAAATAAGCAATGATTAGTGCCACTAACACAGGCACAATTAATGGGCCAAAAAAATACAACATGGCAACCAGTGCCAACAATAAAAAAAGTAAAGTGACTGAATCGGGATCAGAAAACTTTTTTTCATACCATGCTTTTACATATTCAAACACGTAACGGCTCCACTAGTAACAACCCTTGTTGTTTATTTAACTTGTAATAATACGCTTTTTTTTGCAAGTATCGTTCAATATCATCAGTGTTTTGTTCTTGTGAGATATTAAAGGTAATTGCTTGTTTTAACGATATTGCATCACGCAGCCCTAATTTAAACTGAATAAATTGCTGTGGGCATTTATAAATGCGTAAATTTAGCTCTAGCATACTCGTTTTGCTACCTATTCACATTAATAATCAGTCCTGTAACAGGGGAAATTGAGATTAACCGAGTTAAGTTTAACTTTTTCTTAAAACAACCTCCACAATGGTTTATGCTTATAGTATCGTTAGCTATAAGGATACGTTAATGCCTGATTCGCATAATAAAGCGCAATTGCCCAGCAATCCAACTCTCAAAGAAATTAATTGGTTTAAAAAACAAATTAATTGGGGGGAGCTGCCGCATTTTTATCATTTAGTGGCTTCGTCAGTAAGCGAGAGTGAAAGCATTTTTGATCATGGATTTGATAATGCCATAAAGCGTATTACCGACAAACGCAATTGGAACCTAAAAGCGTTGGGAATAGACCCTAATGAGCTTTTTGAGAAAGAGAGCAATAACAAGCCACGAATTGCACTGCATCAGGTATTTACTGAACGTGGTTTTGAATTGCAAGCTTTTCCTTTTTCTCAAGATACTGCCATTGATAGATACGCACGACATGATGAGTCAATGGAATTTATGCTGTGGGATCCATTGACCATGAAAACCGTTATTCGCATTAATCAGTTACATAAATTTATTGGCTTTTACTTAGACCAAGGGGATGAAGCAGACAAAGCGCTTATATTACATTCACATAAAGTGGTTCATGAGATTATTGCTTTTTTACAAACTCAATTGAACATTGTTAAGGTTGATGGGGTCTCAATTAAGGCTTTTTATCAATTATGTGAAAAAGACAGCCGTTTATACACAGATGATACCGTTAGTGCCCCTGATAAAAAATAAACAAGGAATATAATGCAGCTAAAATCAGCCTTTATCATTTTATGCAGTGCAGTGCTTACATTTAGCCTACTAATAAGTGAGCCGTTAAAGGCACAAACAAATCTCCAACTGCCTGACCTAGGCACGTCTGCACTGCAAGCTTTGCCGCTCGAAAAAGAAAAAGCAATTGGTGAAGTGATGATGATGCAGATCAGAGGCTCATCGCCATTAATTAACGATCCGGTGCTTGATGAATACCTTACAACCTTAGGCCGAAAGTTAGTTGCTAACGCCAATGATGTGCGTTTTGGATTTTCATTCTTTTGGTTAAATAATCCCGAAATCAATGCGTTTGCATTTTATGGCGGCCATGTAGGTGTACACACAGGATTAATAGCCCAAGCCGATAACGAGAGCCAATTTGCATCGGTTCTTGGCCACGAAATTGCACACGTAACACAGCGCCACTTAGCAAGGCGCATTCAGCAGCAACAAGATAATAGCGGGCTTACCATTGCCGGCATGATTGCTGGTATTTTAGCCGCGGTTGTAGCTCCTGACGCTGGTATGGCTATTATCTCAGCAAGCCAATCACAATCAGCGTTCAGTCAACTTAGGCATAGCCGCTCTGCCGAACAAGAAGCAGACAGAATGGGCATGCAAACTCTCAACAATGCAGGGTTTGATGCCAGAGCCTCAAGCGAATTTTTAACCAAACTTGCCGCACAAATTCGTTATAAATATAAGCCACCGGCGTTTTTACTCACTCACCCTCTTCCTGAAAGTCGTGTGTCAGATGTTCGCCTTCGCGCCGAGCAGTACCCTAAACGCCAGATAGGCTCAAGCCTTGACTTTAACTTAGCTAAAAGTCGTGTGTTGGCGCGTTACAATAATACCCCCGAGACCGCAGAAGCCTTATTTAGAAAATTAATGCGCGAAAACACCTATAACAACGTAGCATTACAGTACGGTTTAGCTATTAGTTTGCTTGATCAAAAAAAGACAGATGAAGCTCAGCCTATTCTCGATGAGTTACTGGCAGAGGATCCTAAAAACTTATTTTATATTGATACAAAAACAGATTTACTCATTGCACAAAAAAAAGCCGCAGAGGCTGTGACTTACTTGAGCGAGCTAAATAATTATCGGCCAAATAACCAAGTGATCACCTTAAATTACGCAAATGCAGCACTAGAGGCTAAGCAATATGAATTAGCTGAAAATGTACTAAAGTCGTTTTTACTAGAAAAACCCGATCACAATTTAGGCAAACAGCTTTTAACTGACGCCTACAAAAAACAAGAAAAATTGGCGGCCTACCATGAAGCCAATGCAGATGTATTATCTCAGTATGGTGCGTATTTAAAAGCAGCCGACGAGATACAAAAAGCGCTTAATTTTGTAGAGCCAAATGAAAATGTAAAGCAACAACGCCTAAAAGCGTTACTCACACAGTATCGGTTATTACAAAAAGAACTTGCTAGGCTTTAAGTCTGGGATGAGTTCACCTAAAATAGCCACAATTTATACTTTGGATGATTTTATGTCAGTTACTATTTATCATAATCCGCGTTGTTCAAAATCTCGCGAAACCCTTAACCTATTACAAAGTAAAAACATTGAACCATATGTTGTTGAATACTTAAAAACACCGCTTTCTCATGAGCAAATTAGTACTTTAGTTTCTCAGCTGGGGTTTGATTCGGTACGAAGTCTAATGCGTACCAAAGAAGAGCAATACAAAGCGCTTAATTTAAAAGATGAAAACAGCGAGTCAGTGCTTATTGATGCCATGGTCAATCACCCAAAACTAATTGAGCGCCCTATTGTAGTAAACAACAATAAAGCCGCCCTAGGTCGCCCGCCTGAAAACGTATTAAGCGTTCTATAATGAGCACAACCATCGTGGTGCTGTATCACTCAAGCCATGGCTCTGTAGAAGCGATGGCACATGAGATTGCAGAATCCATAGAGCAACAAGGTGCAACCGCATTATTGCGTACTTTTGTGGCTAAAAATCCGCATGATATAGTGATAAACAAAAACGATTTAGTCGCCTGTGATGGACTGGCTTTTGGTACCCCGACCCGCTTTGGCATGATGGCCTCACAAGCAAAAACGTTTTGGGAAACCACCAGCGATCTTTGGCTCAAAGGCCAACTTATAGATAAACCTGCTTGTGTTTTTTCATCATCAAGCAGTATGCATGGGGGCAATGAAGCAACTCTACTCAACTTATCATTACCCTTATTGCATCATGGGATGATGTTGATGGGCGTACCCTACGATGTACCCGAATTGCTAGGCACCGAAACAGGCGGTACACCTTATGGCGCCTCACATGTTGCCGGTAGCAATAACAGCTCAACTCTAAGTAAAGATGAAATTAAAATATGTCAGAGTGTTGGAAAACGCCTGACTCAAGTTGCGAGTAAACTTAAATGATTCAAGCAAGCGAGCCTGCTAAAAAGCCAATTACCATTAAATTTCAGCGCCTAGCCTTATTTGGTTATATTGGCCTGCTTATTTTAATGCCATTATGGATGTTTGTATTAGCGCCCAGAGACGGCCACAGCAACGCCTTTCTTTTTTTGGTGTATGTGTTGCCATTATTACTGCCTTTAAAAGGCATAATTCAAGATAAAACTTACACCTATGCGTGGGCCAATTTTATTGTCATGCTTTATTTTTTGCATGGCTTTACATTACTATGGGTCGCACAAGATGAGCTAATATGGGTATTGCTAGAGTTATTATTTGCTTCATCTATGTTTATTGGCTGTACTTATTATGCACGCCATAGAGGCCAAGAACTAGGGCTTAAAATTCGTAAACTTAAAGATGAACTCGCTGAAGAGAAAGCCGCCCACGAGCATGATAAAAATAATTCGCAATAAATGTCCAACAATACAAAAACGCGCTAATTAGCGCGTTTTTTGTAGTAAGGCATAAGTTTTAAACTAACTCGCTTAAAGCTGCCAGCCCAACAATACAGGCTAAACCTAGTTGTGCAACAAGACTAAAAACCGACATCATTCTTACTAAAAACAATCCCCAAGGGTGCTTTACATCCGGGTACAATGAGCAGCGCTTTAAATTGGTTGCAAAGAAAAAACACACCACCGCCGTCATAGTCATAAAAAGGGTAAGCTCACTTTTTATAGTGATGTTTTCATCAAAAAAGAAAAATAACTGTAGCGGTAATAATAAAGCCACAACCGCATGTAACACATGCACCTTTTTAATTCGCTCTAGCTGCCCTTCTGGTGATAACTCTTTAATACCAAAGTCGCGCTCTAGGCACTTAACTAAGTTACTGGCTTTTATACTAACCGCTAACCGGTAACAACTTAACCCCTCGTTATTTCGCGCTCTAAAGTCATACCCTGCTTTGAGCAGTAAAATCATCAACGATTCGTTTTTACTCATCACTGCGTAATGTAGCGCCGTATTACCGTTCGCGTCTAGCGCTTTTTTATCTTGGTACTGCAGCAGTATTTCTACTACATTTACATAGCCTTTTTCTGCCGCCCACATAAATGCTGTTTTATTATCTGCATCGGTCAAGGTGCCAGTAGCGCCTTGCTCAATAAAACGCATTGCCATGGTTTGCTTGGCTTTTTTCTTGTTTAAATGCGCAAGTAAGGCATTTTCCAAAAGCACAATAGAGTCAACATCAGGAGACACCTGAGTTAACAAAGTAAAGTAGTCTTTGCCAGCAGCCACTTTTTCGCTAGCAAGCTCTGCTAAGTGTTCAATATCAGCAATAGACTGAGGGATATGTGCACTTAAACGCTCTCTAAAATCGACCTCTTTCCAAACAGATAAGGTATCTGCAGCTGAGAGCTTTGCACCTTGTTCTAGTGCATACTCTATCAAGGTAAAAAAACGTTTACTAAAGAATAAGCTAATTAAAGAAAGTGGCGTTTCAATGTTATTTTGCGCCGACACACTTGCGTACTTTTCAAGTCGCTGACACAGCATTAGCACAATATTTTCTATGCTGTAGTCATTGGCAAAGTAATGCGCCTTAAGTGCAGCAATGTACGCTTGCGCGTCTTCATCATATTCGCAAATATGTTGAAAATAACATTCTTCAAACGGCTCTAAAGGGGTTAACCACGTTAGATAATAAATGGGGGGTAAAACAGTGGTACATACACCATTATCTTCCTCAGTAGAGCGACAGGCAGGCCAAGCTTCTAAAGCATCTAAAATGAAGGCACCGTTTTGTTCAACCAGCCCTTTGACCAGTAACGGGTATTCCTTTGGCCAAATTAGTACATTTTCCATTAAAACAACACAACTCCAGTGTAGCTCGGGTGAGTAGTCAGTTATAACAGTATTTAGCTGACACCACGCTTAATCAAAGAAGCCGATATTCTAACACAGCTAGGTAGCCAAGCTAGCGTAAACTCATGCAATATAGGCCAAAATACAAAAGCAGCCAACGACATACGTCATTAGCTGCTTTTAAGGTTGGAGCTGTTAATTGTAAAAGTGCTAACTTTGCTGAAGTTCTGCTGTAACTTGCTCTAATCCTACATCAGAAATACGTTGAATGATCTCTTTTTGCTTAGCACTGAGTAACGAAATTCCCTCAGCAACTATGTCGTATACTTTCCATTGCTGATCGTTACCTAAACGCAGTTTAAAATGCAAATCAATGGTTGGCTTATTAGGTTCAATAATTTGCGTTTTCACCGTAGCAAACTTAGAGTCGCTTGCAGCAGAGTCTTGCTCAAATATTACATCTTGCCCTGTGTACTTAATGAGCGCACCAGCATAAGTGCCTGTCAAGTAATGCTCTACAGCACTAATAAACGCAACACCCTGTTCACGGTTAATGCCTTTAATATGCTTACCTAATAATTTAAACGCCACAAATTTAATATCAATATGCGGCATCAAACGCTGCTGAACAATTAAAGACATAGTCTCTTTACTGGCATCGCCTTTCGCATTTACTTGTCCAATATCGTTGAATAATGATTCAGCGACAGTTTGCAATAACTGTTTAGGTGATGGCTGTGTTTGTGCATATAAGGTACTACTGAAAAAAACAGCAATAACCACTAAAAGCTTTATAAGTTTCATAATAAATGCATAGTTTAAATAATTAATTTAAGCGCAATTTACGCAAATAACAGGCAACAAAAAAGGCATAAATAAGCACCTTATTAATGCCATATCGGCACCAATTGAATTAATTAAATAAATTCAATTGGTTAAATAAATCAGTTAACAAGCCATATACAAGCGGCTTTTTGTCCTCATTGAAAACACTAATTCACCGTCCTTATTATCCCTTTACTATTTTGACTTAAACCCTAGTTGGCCGTTATGAAAACCTCATACAGCAGACTTTTAGTTCTTGTTTTTACACTGTTTATATTGGCTACCAAAGCCGCTTATGCATCCTCTAACCATGGTTATGCCGTCGATTTATTAAAAGGAGAAGACAATGTAACTGGGGCAAAGCTTGCGTATCAATATCACCCCCAAGGGATGCAAAACTTTGTCGGCGATGCTCGTTTTTATTTAGAGACCAGCGTTAACGTATGGCAATACCGCTATAATCAACAATCGCAATCCAACATCGTATTAGCTATGTCACCGGTAGTGCAATTTCCAGCATTTAGTGTGTACAACACCCCCCTTTTATGTAGAGGCAGGTATTGGTTTTTCATTACTTGATGAGCGCTATTTTGCTGGTAAAAACCTAAGTACTCATTATCAGTTTGAGGATAAAATAGGCCTAGTTTCCGATTTTGGAACAATCAATCTAGCGCTGCGAATTATTCACTATTCAAACGCCGGGTTTAAAGCGCCAAACCCAGGTATCAACTTTTTAACGTTATCGATGGCACAAGGATTTTAATTACTTATATTCGAACATTGCAGCGTTAACTTAAACTGGTCATAATCACGGCTTAATTAATCATCGGAGTAGCAAAATGCAAATTTGGCAAATCGTACTAATTATTGTAATTGTACTGGCTATTGTTATTGGTAATTTGGCACTACTACGGTTGAGTGCAAAAAGCGAATTTAAACCCTCAAAACCGAGTTTATCTACTGGAAAAAAGGCAAAAAAAAGCCCTGAATAATCAAGGCTTTTTAGTTAAATACATTAGCCAACTAACCAATGTGCCATTAAAGCAATAACCGGTAAAGTTACTAAAGTTCTGAGAATAAAAATAACAAACAACTCAAAAACATTAACAGGTATTTTACTACCTAATAAAAGTGCGCCCACTTCAGACATGTAAATTAGTTGCGTTACACTCATGGCAGCAATAATAAAGCGTGTTACATCGCTTTCAATTGAGCCTGCGGCTAGAATAGATGGAATAAACATATCTGCAAACCCCACCATAATCGTTTGTGCCGCCATTTCGGCTTCAGGTATTTGTAGCAATTCTAAAAATGGAATAAACGGCATACCTAAATATTGAAATATTGGCGTGTATTCGGCAATAATTAACGCAAATGTACCCACAGCCATTACCACTGGTAATACCGCAAACACCATATCAAATGCGTTATGTATTCCCTCTTCTAAAGTGCCCTTGAGCCCAGGTGCTTTTTCTGCTTTAGTGAGTGCAACATCTAAAGAATGCTTAAATAATGTTTTACCTTCAGGCACTAACTCAGCGTTTTCATCAGGCTTTTCACCATCAATGAGAACATCCTTTTTAAAACGCAATGGCGGTAATCTTGGCACAATAATAGCCGCTACAATACCCGCTAAACATACGGTTAAATAAAAAGGAGCAAATAAGTATTCAAGCTTAACTTGGCCAATCACCACCAAACAAAACGTAATTGAAACAGCAGAGAAAGTGGTACCAATAATCGCAGCTTCACGTTGAGTATAGTATTTATCTTCATACTGGCGCGCAGTCATCAAAATACCGACACTACCATCGCCTAACCATGAGGCAACACAGTTAACTGCGCTGCGTCCGGGCACGCCAAATAACGGGCGCATTACTTTTGTTAGCAAGGTACCCACCAGCTCAAGTAAACCAAAATTAAGTAATAATGGCAGTAATAACCCCGCTAAAATAAATACCGAAAACAACACCGGTAGTAAATCTTTTAATACTAATAAACCGGTATTTTCGGAGGTAATAGCATGTGGCCCCACTTGAAAATAAGTTAAAAGCACAAACGCCATTCCAAATAACCGTGTTACTAACCAAATCCAACTCACATTAAATAAATGATTTAATAAGCGAAATTTGGTTAAGCTTTTCGGTTTAAACACACTAAATACCAACGACGCTAAGCCAGTAATGCAAATTATCGTGGCTATTAGCCCAAGCGCTATATTACTAAGTAAAGCTTGAATAGCTTTTGCCATTACCGCGATAGGAATGGTCATTATATCGCCAGATGGGACTGGCGTCATAAACAAAAACACACCGATTAAAGAAGGAATTAAAAACACTAACCACACTTTCAAATCATAACTTTTTTGGACGGGTGCTGGGCGTGATGGATCTTTCTGAGACATATTTTCAACCTGTAAAAACCACAAAAAGAGCAAAGCGCTCTTTTTGTGGTAACTTATTATAGTTATTAAATTTTAATACCGCGCTTAATTAACGCCGCTTCTAATGCTTGCTGTAACCCATTCATCGTACCTGGTTCAAGTATTTCACCTTGATCATCCATCCACGTTAGACTGGTACCACCTTGTTCTGTTTTACTAACCAAAATTTGGTATTGACCTTCATCAATTGGAAGCGCTGTTGGTTCATCGCCCCAAATTGAATCCCATACACTGGTTTCTACTTTCGCGTAATCTGCTGTTATTAAACCTGTCTCTTGGTTTATTTCAACAATAGTAAAAGATAAACGCTCTAAGAATCCAGAAAAGCGATCGAATACCGTATCGTAAGCCTGCTCAGTAACAAGTGCGGCATTGCCTTTGTTATCAAACCCGAGTTCTAACGAGATGATCCCTTGGCGCTTACGCATATCAACTTCAAGCTGACGGTAGCGGTAATCAAACTCGCTCACTACTTGATTAAGTGCGCGTACTTCAAGCTGCTGTTTTAATAAATCAGTAAGAGGCTTATCTCCTTTAAAGTCAATAAGTTCAGCAGTCAATGATGCTGTGCGTTGGTGATCTTTTTCTTCAATAGTAAATTTAAAACGCTCTAAATCAACGTTTTCATCATTGCCCCATAACCAGCTTTCTTCAGGCTTTACAATAGCGTACCAATCGGTTACGAGTGTTCCTTGCGTTTTATCTTGCTGTGTTGCACTAATGTTATTATCAGCAAGCACCGCTTGAATCGAATCCCAAATAAACACATCTAAATCTTCAATGCCGTCATTTTTATCAAAATAAATACGCGCTTGTTTATCTGCTTCCTCAACCCAACTGCCTTTAGCAATGGTTAAAACTTGCGCCGGCGGACGATAGTTTGTTGCCTCCGGATTATTATCATATTGACCCACATCCATTTTATAAACAGGATCTTGAGCGGGTTGAGATAACGATGCAGGCGCTTTAACCGGCTCATGGGCGCGGTAATTACGCTCATTATGAGCATCACTTGTAAATACACTACACCCTGACAAACTTACCAATACACTTACTGCTAGTGCTTTTGGGATCCAATACTGCACAGATAATTCTCCTTAGCATACCCTTAATTGTTTTAACAAATATATGAGTGGGTAATGCCGATTTGGTTCAGTGTAAAATCAATATTAACTTTACATTTATAATTTGCTTGCCTAACTGCATTCAGCCTATGAGATAACAAACGGACTAGGCTACAAATAGACACATTTTTGCTATGGTACTTTCACAAGCTTGTAAAAACAAGAAACACTGCACTATTAACCGCCTAAAATTAACCGCTGCTATAGTTTAACGCGGGTTTTGTGTTAAACTTTGCCGCCGTGCAACGCTACGTGTTTATTTTTTTGTTGCCAAGTCGGTTGTTTTCATCCAAGTAACTTAGGTACTTTAAAACCCATGACTGCATTTTCAAATCATCAAATTGTTTTAACCGCAATTGGCGAGGATAGATCGGGCATCGTCAGTGAACTTACGCAACTCGTAAGCGATTGCCACTGTAATATTATAGATAGCCGTATTGCAATTTTAGGCAACGAATTCACCTTTATTATGCTACTTAGCGGTGATATGTCAGCCATTAGCCGCATAGAGCATACATTACCGACCAAAGGAATGGAGCTTGGACTGCTCACTATGATGAAGCGTACTTCAAGCCATAATCAAAGCGAATTTTGTGCAGGCTATACCTTAGAATATACCGGCATAGACACCCCTGGCACATTAAGTAAAGTAACGCGTTTTTTTGCAGATAATAATATTAATATTTGCTCATTAAAATCAGACACCTACGAAGAAGAAACTGAGCTAAAAATGCGCTGTGAACTTGAATTTAATATTCCCGTTGACGTTGATATTGACCAATTTAAAATTAGTTTTGAAAACCTTTCGCACGTTTTAAACGTAGATTACATCTTTCGACGTATTCGCTAAGGAGTTTAGCATGAACAAAATTACCCCATTACAAAGTGGCGACACAGCACCGGCTTTTAGCTTACAAAACCAAAATGACGAAACCGTCGTGCTCAGCGAGCTATTAAAAGAAAAACAAGTGCTGGTATACTTTTACCCTAAAGCGTCAACACCTGGCTGTACCGTACAAGCCGAAAACCTACGTGACCAACAAGCTGAGCTTGCTAAATTTAACACTCACGTAGTTGGCATAAGCCCAGATCCGATTAAGCGTCTTAAAAACTTTGAAACTAAAAAAGAGCTTAACTTTGACCTACTCTCAGATGAAGATCATGCCATTGCTGAGGCATTTGGGGTGTGGGGCTATAAAAAGTTTATGGGCAAAGAGTACGACGGTATCCACCGCCTCACTTTCTTAGTAGGCCAAGACGGTAAAATTAAACACTTGTTTGATAAATTCAAAACCAAAGATCACCACCAAGTGGTATTAGATTATTTAGCAGCTGAATAAAGGCTAAAAGCTAAACGCTAAACGCTAAACGCTAAACGCTAAACGCTAAACGCTAAACGCTAAACGCTAAACAAGATGAAAATAAAAGCGTTGCTCAAGGGCAACGCTTTTTTGGTTTTTAAAGTACCAAATCAATTAAGCTATTGTTGCCAATAAAGCGGTTCACCGAAAACATCGGCAAAGTAATCAATAAGCGCCCTAACATTTAAAGGGGCATAGCGTGTGTGTGGATAAATAGCCGCTATTTGCTGAGGCTCTGTTTTAATTGCTGCATCATAATTAGGTAACACCTTTACTAAAGTACCCGCCTTTAAATGCTCACCAATAAGCCAATCAGGAAACAGCACTAAACCCATGCCTTTTAATGCACAAGTTAATAATGTATCAGCGTTATTTGAGACAAGTAATGGTGCAACAGAGTAATGAGCCCATGATGCATTTTTAGCTTTAAACAGCCAACGATTCGCGCCTGAAGAACCTTTGTAAATTAAGCATTGATGATTTTTAAGTGCAGATGGGTTAGTAATTTTAGGGTTGTTTTTCAAATACGCTGGTGAGGCTGCTAAATGATACACTTGAGTACCAAATACGCGCGCATGTAACGAAGAGTCGGTTAACGCACCGATACGAAATATAACATCGGTGGCATCTCGATGCGGGTCAATAAAGTCATCAGTAAGTGTTAACTCTATTTGTAAGTTTGGGTAGCGAATACTTAACTCAGGCAACCAAGGAGCAATGTGCCTTTGGCCAAAAAATACAGGCGCATTAATTCTAATTAACCCGGTTGGTTCGAGCGTTCTGTCTTGCAGCTCTTTTCTCGCGTCATTCATTTACTCGGTGATTGTTTGTGCATAATCTAAAAACAACCGACCCGCTTCTGTTGGCACAACAGCACGGGTATTTCGATAAAAAAGTTGCTGCCCTAGTGCATCTTCTAATTGTTGAATAGTGCGTGAAATATTTGACGCAGACACCCCCTCCCGCCTAGCCACCTCTGAAAAACTATGGGTATTAAAAACACCTATAAACGTAACGAGTGTTTTAATGCTCACTGTATTTATGTCATTCATTTGTGCAATTCCTGCAAAAGTCATTTCTGGATTGTAGCGTTTTTCTGGCTTATTAGCTGGGTTAAAATGGTATTAATTACTATTTGGAGGATATAAATGCAATTTCTATTAATATTACTGACCTTTATGGGCGGTATGGGTTTGTCCGTAGAAGCTGGGTTATTAGGGCCTTTGGGTAGTGAAGTGGGTGAACTGTGGGCCACATTTAGTATATTTGCGGTTGGTGCCGCCTTAACATTTTTGTTAATGCTGTTTTTTAGCCCTCGTAATATTCCTTCATTTTTTAGCCAGCCCCCTTCTTTATTATTAGGTGGCGTGCTTGGTCCTGTTTACGTGGTTATTTTAACAATTGCAACGCCTAACATCGGTATAGCCATGACAATGATCGGCATACTCGCAGGGCAAATTTTCAAAAGCTTAATTATTGACCATTACGGTTTGTTTGGCACCACTGAACGCAAAATCGATGTTAAACGCATTATTGCTTTGGCGTTTATTATTATCTCTCTGGTTTTTATGGCACAAGGATAAACTCACTATGACTATTATTATGATTTTTCTAGCTGTAATTGGTGGCGCAACATTAAGCATTCAAGCAGCCTTAAACGGACGACTAGGCGGTAACGTCGGTGTTTTTAAAAGTGCTTTTTTAACCTTTTCTGTTGGTGCACTAGTAACCGCACTGCTCATATTTTATTTTGAACCAAATCATGCTGTAACCTTAATGGATGTACCAAAATGGCAGCTACTTGGTGCCATGTGTGGCGTACCATACATTGTTATTATGGTGCTTGCGGTGCAAAAAATAGGCACAGCGGTGGCAACCGTCGCGGTTATTTTTGGTCAACTAACCATGAGTGTATTAATTGATAATTTTGGCTGGCTTGGTAATGAGGCTATTGCATTGTCACCCAGTCGACTAGCGGCGTTAGTGTGTTTAGCCATTGCATTATTTTTTATTTATTCAAGCGGTAAAGTTGAAGACAAAAAATCGTAGTATAAACCTAAAAAACGACGCTAAAAGGCAACGTTTTTTATTGCTTTAGCACTTTAAACTTTGGCATCGCGGCCGATAACAACATCAATAAACATAATATTATGGATAATAAACCGTGATACAGCTAAATAAACACTCAGCCTTTGACGTTAAAATTACAGCCGAAAAAACAAATATTGCACTACAAACAAAAGACACAACAAAAAATCAGGACAACACTGATTATCAATTATCAGACAAAGAACGCAATAAACTCTCAGGAAAAGAGGCTGAGCAAAACGCTGAAAAAACAGCAAATTCAGAAATGCCTGAATATATTGCAAAAATGATAGAGCAACTTAAAGAGCTCAAACAGCAGCTTGAAGAACAAAAAGAACAACTATCTCAATTAAAAACTCAATCCGACCAAGAAGACGAGGTCATACAAGCACAAATTGAAGCACAGGCAAATATCGTTTCATCAACACAATCTCAAGTAGTCGCGCTGGTACAAATGATTAGCCAAGCTATGAAAGACGCAGGTATTACTGACGCAGGTGCACTTGTTAGTGCCATTGTTTGAATTTTCAGAGCCAAGTATTCAGCGTTATACAAATCTACCTTACAAAGGCGGCTTTATTTTTATCATCGGCTTATTATTTCAATGATAAATATGCCTACACTAGCGGTTAAAAAACCACGTTATGCTTGCGTTCTCACTCTTCATCCAACAGTGCTTGCTGATAAATTTTATTAAACTGTTCAGCAGGTAAGTCAGCCGCAAAGTGGTAGATAAGCGCTTTGTATTCATCGCTTTGAATTAATTTTGAGAGTGTATTATTAAAGTCCTGCATAAATTTTATATTTTCTTCACTGCGCTCACACATTAAATGCCCAACAGTAAACGATATTTTTAATTTCAAATCAAAGGAGTGAATATCAGCGTCTGTTATATCGTGCCAATACGTGGCTACATCGCTGGGGTATTCAATAGACGCATCAAACTCTTGCAACTGCGCTAATTGTTGTAATCTAGAGAATATATTAGTGGGAGCTGGTTTTATTTTAGTTTTATCTACCTCTTCAAGTAGAGACATAATGTCTTCGGAGAATATTCTGAATTTTGATAACCCTAACCTTAATTCACTTTGTGACACCAACTCGTCTAAATTTTTTATATGTTTAAATTGAGCCAAGCTATTTGGAGAATAAAGTCGCGGTGCGAGATACAAAGAGAACGGCTTTGATATTAAATAGCGGCTTGCTCGTTCTGCCGTGTTAATTTTATTGGCGAAACAATGATTAATGCCAAATTGCACCTCAGCATTGGTATCTGGCGCTTTTACAAACTCAATTCTGTAGTCTCGCATTTCAGCCAAAATTAACTTATAAAGCTGCGCGTCGAGCGATTTTCCTGCGGTAACTGAGTTCATTCGTAGCAAAGACTCATCGTTACTACTTAATACGATTTTTGTTTTATTTGCGTCAAATTCTGCAAAACGCGTATTTTCATAATCTGATTTATATAATGCCTGCAACCGTCCCGATGATTTTAATTTTGGCATTGTTTGGTCAAATTTTCTCGCCAAGGCTTTCCCTTTTTCATTATTCGAAAAGGCTAAATAAATAGGCCTTGCTGGCACAACCTCTACATAATTAAGCTTTGATTTATACTCTTTGGGAATGTTGTAGTCAAAATCAACGAAAGCATCTATGCGTTTATTGAGTAGCAGTGCCACTGCGTTTTCAATAGTAGAAGCCGGGTAATAATCGTGTGGGTATTCAATAAACTTATCGAAATTGTAGCCATCGAGCCAGCTTAATACTTTGTTGTTTAAATCAGACAGTTTATTAAACTTATGAGCAGAATCTACAAAATACGCATTAATTGGGTAATCGTAGTCTAAATACCAATTAGGATAATAAGCTAAAGGAATATCCTCTTTAGCAACACCAACAACAATATCATATTGTTTTTGTTCAAATAAATTGGTAATTCGTTTGTAAGTACTAAAATCAAACTCGAGCTGCTCATCCACATAAACTTCTTTTAATAATTCAATATAAACGCCTGTTTCATCCGGATTGGTGTAATCAACCCAGTGAGTCACGCCAACTTTTACACTAGCGAAAGCCGAGCTTATTAAAACATAAGAAAAAACAAACAACAGTAGTAGGTATTTAGCCAAGCGCATTCTCCCAATCACTTAGTTTAATATATGCACCACCAGTGTACTTTGCAAACTTGGGTTTTAGTTTGGTACTTTGAAAAGGCTCAAGGTTCAAGGTTCAAGGTTCAAGGTTCAAGGTTCAAGGTTCAAGGTTCAAGGTTCAAGGTTCAAGGTTCAAGGTTCAAGGTTCAAGGTTCAAGGTTCAAGGTTCAAGGTTCAAGGTTCAAGGTTCAAGGTTCAAGGTTCAAGGTTCAAGGTTCAAGGTTCAAGGTTCAAGGTTCAACAAAATAAAAACAAAAGCGCTGCTTAGTAACAACGCTTTTAAATATTAGCTTTGCTTAAAAGTCATAGAAAAGTTAGTGATAGTAATATCTTAGGTAATTTGTTAAAACTAGATAAGTGAGCGTAGCGTCGTAGGTAGAGATTTGCACGACGCGCGCACTATAAAATTATTAAATCGCTCACTAAGGGCAAGTATTAAATAAACAAGAGTATAAGTATTGCTAATGGCAAAACGGCACTTCTTTCAGCTAAACTTGCTGGCCTTGGTGTTTTAGAGGTTTTCCCCATATCTGCTTTAATATCTGTAGAAATGGATGCGTTTTTAAAAGTTGCAAGTATACAGCTCACATAAGCGTTTAAACTTAACACAGCAGCTATTAGCAAAATAAACACATAGGTAAAATATGAAACTTTAGGGTCTGTTGACCTTTGCGGATTAGAATTTGCTCAAACTAGGGGCGGTTTAATCGCGGCGCGAGGTTTGTAACCTAGTGGGCTAAGTAAAAACCGAGCAACAAAGAGTAAATCGCCCCTAGGCAGAACCCTTCGGGCAGCGCCTGTTTGGCATTGATGCTGCGTTATCGCCTATTTATGGGGAATAACCACACCACATAGGCTTTGCCTTGCCTAAATACCAAACAGACGGCTGCAAATTTAACCTTGAAAGGTCAACAGACCCTAATGGCTCCTTTATTACTCATCATTGCTGGATGCAGTAGTGTTGCACAAAAAGATGAACAATATTCGCCGTGCTCTGAGGCGTGGTTTAACTATGTTGAACAGCAAGTTAATACCGGTGACGGTTATGGACATGGGCCAGACATTGGCTCTTTAGAATGGCGCTCTGTGATCATGTTTAAACTCGGTATTAGAGATAAGCCAAATGTACCAGAATTAAATACACAACAGTGGTGTCAATTTATTGATGATAATTATATTTAAAGCCAGCTTAACTTTATGAGTTGACATGTGTTTAGTTAGGTTGGGTTTACTCACCCAACCTTGTATCTACGTAATATAACTTAACGCAGAGCAGCTTACAGCTGCTCTTTAACTAATCCCCAAATACTTATGTACTTGAATTGATAAGCGCCAGTTTTTGGCGATACAAGTATCAATGGCTAATTTAGTCGCTGAGGCTTTTTGGCTGATTGGCTGCAAATATACCAGTTTTGGGTTTACACTGGTGGCGGCAAATAGCTCTTCCAGTTCTTCTACGTGTTTTTGCATAGCAACTGGGTGTTTAATCTCATCGGCGCGTTGCATGGCACTACTGAGTACTTTGTAGCCACCGCGCATATTGATTTTTGGCGATACCGTGACCCAGGTTTGTGCAGGGGCGAGTATTTCAAAGGTGCCACTGGTTTCTATTTGTGTGCTAAAACCATGATCATGCAATAAATTACACACAGGATTTAGGTCGTACATGCAGGGTTCGCCACCAGTTATAACAACATGCTTGGCGGTATAGCCACGGGATTTAAATAACTCAAGTACCTGCGCAGCACTGGCCTCGGCCCAATGATCTGAGTCGGCTTTTTTTTCTACCGTGTCATCAAGTGATACTTTATATACGTTATCAACATCCCAGGTTTGCTTTGTGTCGCACCATGAACATCCCACAGGGCAACCTTGCAGGCGTAGAAAAATAGACGGCGTACCAGTAAAACTCGCTTCACCTTGAATGGTTTCAAACACTTCATTAATTTTGTACAAAAGAAATCTCACTTACAACCTGACGGCAAAATTGTTACTATTAGAAAACGCAAAGCACGGTGCAAAAATTGTCATTTATGCCTTGGCCGTGTAGTATATCGCGCCCTGATATAAACCTCTATCAAAACTAAAGAGCAAACCACGTATGACGCAAAAAGTAGTTGTTATTTATTCCGGCGGTATGGACTCATTTACTGTATTAAATAAAGCCCTGCAGCAAGGCCATGATGTTTATGCCCTCTCGTTTGATTATGGTCAGCGTCATGTTAAAGAACTTAAAGTAGCCGCCAGCGTATGTGAAAAGCTAAATGTACCGCACAAAATTGTTGATATATCGGCAATTAATCAGCTTATTGGTGGCTCGTCGTTAACGGACGATATTGATGTGCCAGAAGGCCATTACGAAGAAGAAAGCATGAAAAGCACCATTGTGCCTAATCGCAACATGATTTTACTTTCATTAGCGGTAGGTTATGCGGTGTCGCTTAAAGCAAGCAAAGTATATTACGGTGCGCATTCGGGCGATCATGCTATTTACCCAGATTGCCGCCCTGAGTTTGTTAAAAAGATGGATGATGTGTGTCGTATTGCTAATTACGATGCGGTAGAAATTTTTAGTCCGTATTTAAATAATACTAAAATCGATATTTTAACCGATGGTATTAAAATGGGATTAGACTACAGCCAAACATGGACCTGTTATAACGGTCGTGATAAGGCCTGTGGCAAATGTGGCGCTTGCCAAGAACGTTTAGAAGCCTTTGAGCTGAACAACGTAACCGACCCGCTTGAATACGAGTAAAGTTTAAAATAAGCACACTATAAGGCTACCAAGGGTAGCCTTATAGTATGAAAAAAACATTAAAGCCAGCGTTTTACCCGCGATTTGTAATCCTCAAATTGCTCACCAAATAACTGATGTAACGCCCGCTCTTCGGGAATGATTTGAAACAGCGTTAAATAACCAACGTAGCCCACAATACCTAAAAAAGCCCAAATAGAGCTTAGCCACACGCCCCACCCCGCCAGTATAAAAGCAAAGCCTAAATACATAGGGTTACGTGAGAGTTTATATACCCCTGAGGTAACTAAGCTTGTTGCTTGCTCAGGTTTATTGGGTAATACCGTGGTTTTAGCTAAACGAAAACTGACGACCCCAGCAATACAAAAAAAACAGCCGATGGCGACTAATCCTAATGCTAGGTAAGTTATGAAGGCGGTAAAGTCTATTACCGTGTAATGCGCAATCAGTGCCATAACAGCAGCGAAAAATACCACAACGACAACCGGTGGAATTTTATTATTTAACATACCTATCCTTTGGAACGATTACAAAATAACTACCTAGTATATGGTGGCGGCACAAACAATAACAATGGTTTATCATTATAAATACAAATAAAGTTACAATTAATTAGCTTTATTGGCGCTTAATTATGGTTATAATTTAGCCTTAATACAAAATAAAGGAAGTGATTATGTCTGGCACTACAATGATTGTACTTATTGTGCTTATTTCTGTGGGCTCAGGGGTTATTTACGATATGTACAAAAAGCACCTTGAATTTAAACATAAAGTTCAAGACAACAATCAAGATGCTCATAAGCAATTAGCAGAAGTAACCGCGCAAGTGACTGAACTCAAACAGCGAGTACAAACACTTGAAGCGATTGTTACCGACTCAAGCTATAGCGTAAAACAAGAAATAAACAAACTATAGCCATACCTTAGTTATAAATAATTAGGGTATAAATGGGCGTTTTCTGGCTGTTCTATACCATGAGCAGCTAAAAACCCGCCAATGGCTTGACCACACCCTTGAGGTGCTCTGCCACTGTCTATTTCAAAGTTTAACTGATTCGCTTCTTGCTTACCCATAGAACACAAACTAACTGAACTAGGTGAACGCATGGCAATACTCAGCTCCCCTACCAGCTCAGCTTGAACATGTTTACTAAAGCGCGCAAAGCCTTGGTATTTAAAATGCTCACTCACATACTCGTTACTTACAGCAACCAGTGCGGCAATAAAGCTATGTAAAAAGCTGTTGGTTGTTGCATCAGGTGCTAAAAATGACAAGGTTTTATTATTAAATTCGCTTAGCTGACAACTATCGCAATGCAGTTTAACCGTATACACCTGCTCGCCGGTGATTATGGCTTGGCAGTTAATTAGCGCAATTTTATTATCCGCAAACACCAGGCGCTCTATCAGGTCGTTCAATGGAATATTTTTAAACGATGTGCTTTTAACAAGTTCAGGGTTTTGCGCCATAACGGGTAAATCATGATGATTGTTAAACGGCGTGCTAGTTGCCTCTTGGTGTTGCAGCTGAAAAAGCTCTCTTACTTCATGCTCACGTGCCACTTTAAGAGCTAAAAATGCTGTTTGAATAAGCTCTGAGGTTGGCAAATTTTGCTCTACCGGCCAGCGACGACCAAACAGTAACTTTTTTGCTTTGTTCTCAGCACGGTAATTATCTGGACTAAGTACCGCCACTTGCAGATAAATATCACTGTTTTTTTCTGCAGCTAACACACTAAAGTGAGTAGAAAAACTAATGTCGTTAAGCACTTCATTAACGCTGGCTAGCGTATGTTTGTAACGTAAAAAATGCTGGGGAACAATCCAATTATTATTGGCCAGTTGTACTAACGGCGCATACGAAATCGGTTGCTCGTAACTGTGTTGCCACTTTTGCCCATCGCCTAGTAATGGCTCAATTTTTATATTTTTATCTGACATATTTAAACCAAATAAATCCGCCTGATGGCAAGATATTAACTATGAAGCACTTTACGTAGTTAATCACAAAAACCGATCACACTGACAGGAGTATTTAGCATTCAAATACTCGTTGATACTCTGTTATAACTTTTTGATAGTAAAGTCTATCTTTATTGAGCATTCGAGTATAATGGTTAAGCAATTGCTGCTGATATTGATGATGTTGTGGATTGTGTTTATCCCACATTTGAGCACCGGTTTGAGTGAGTGTTTGGCTGGCATTTACACTAACGTGTAATACTTCGTAAAAACGTTTGTTTTCAACAATAATTTGCTCGTTTTCGAGCTTTAAATTACAGGCTTTTAAACCTGCGCGCACTTTGTAAAGATGCTGAATGGGGCAAATAATAAAACTGAGTTGGTGCAAGCTTTGCGGGTTGTTGGCAATAATTTGTTCAATAAGCTTTAAACATAAATCGCCCCCCACACCAGCAATAACCACCACTTGCTTTGCAGCTGTTGGCAATTTAATTTGCGCAACATCTTCGCAGCGCACTTGCCATGAAGGTAAAAATTTACCTTGCTCAAAGTGTTGCAGCGACTGTTCGAGCGCTTCCATTAACGTTGGAATAATATCCACAAAATTTATATGTTTTGCTATACCGCGCTCAAGTAACGCCATCCCTAAAAAGCCATGATCGCAGCAACAATCCCAAACAATATCGTAAGGCTCTGTAATTAATGAATTGATGGCGTTTAAACGTTTACTCAGTTTCATTTAACTCACTATGTTTTTGTTTTGTACACAAATGCTTTTAAGCTTTTATCGCTATCAATTTCAATAAAGCGATCAGTCGGTTCTAGGCGTTTAACAAACTCTATAGCACCTTGAGTATGTTCTTGAATAAGTGCTTTAAAGTCGTTTTCTGAAAGCTCTGGGCTATTAGCACATAACAACAGCTGTGTAGTATCGTTTAAAAGCTCAGGAAGTCTGCGCAACACTTTTTGGTAGTCTTTAGTTAATATAAAACTGCCTTTTTGAAAGCTGGGTGGATCAACAATGATTAAATCAAACGGTGCGGCTTTTTTTAGCTTACCAAACGACTTTAAAATATCATGCGGTAAAAAACTGACGCCCCTATCAACATTGTTTAGTTGATGGTTTTGCTTACCGACTTTTAACACGCCTTTGCTCATATCCATGTTCATCACATGATCGGCACCGCCGTGCATAGCCGCTACCGAAAAACCACAAGTATAAGAAAACAGATTAAGTACTTTGGCATGTTTACTATTGTGCATGACAAACTCACGGCCTTTTCGCATATCAGGAAAAATACCGGTGTTTTGCTTACTCATTAAATCAACCAAAAAACGCACACCATTTTCGGCTACGCTATGGCGCGCGGGCAATTGCCCATGCACTAGGGTGTTATGACTTTGTAGCCCCGCTCGCTGCTGATACACCAATGCAGTAATTAGCTCTGGATGATGTTGTTGTGCCCACTGCCATAACGTATCGGTGAGCGTAGTGAGTGTTAACTCATCAATTTCACTGTATGACACCAAAAACAAACTCGGTGGATAAAAGTCTAAGTTAAGATGGCTTAGCGCTTCTACGCTGTGGCCGCGACCATGAAATACGCGGCATAATTCGTTATCTGCAAAAGGCGTGTCTGCTAATGCATTAATAAGAGGAGTAAAATCGATTGTCATTTAATTAATCAACTGTTGTTGTAGCTCATGTATTTCGTCGCGTACAGAGGCGGCTTTTTCAAATTCTAAATCACTGGCGTAGGCATGCATTTTGGTTTCTAGCTGCTTAATTTGCGTAGCAATTTCTTTCGCACTAAGCATTTTTTTAGACTCTTTACGAATAAGCTGTAAGTTATCTTGTGCTGAAGCATCTTGGCCTACGTCCATCACATCGAGTATCTTTTTGATCAGCGCTTTAGGCTCAATTCCGTGCTTAACATTATAAGCATGTTGTATATCGCGGCGGCGCTGGGTTTCATCAATGGCTTTAGCCATCGACTTAGTAATTCTATCGCCGTATAAAATAGCACGACCATCAAGGTGGCGCGCAGCACGGCCTATGGTTTGAATAAGCGAGCGAGCTGAGCGTAAAAAGCCTTCTTTATCGGCATCTAAAATAGCAACTAGTGCCACTTCTGGCATATCTAAGCCTTCACGTAGTAAGTTAATGCCTACTAACACATCAAATACACCGGCACGTAAATCACGAATAATTTCGACCCGCTCTACGGTGTCTATGTCAGAGTGTAAGTAGCGTACTTTTACATTATGTTCGCTTAAATAATCAGTTAAATCCTCAGCCATGCGTTTGGTCAGTGTTGTTACTAACACGCGCTCGCCTTTTTCAACACATTTATAAATTTCTGAGAGTAAGTCATCAACCTGATCGCCAACCGGGCGCACTTCTATTAATGGGTCAAGTAAGCCGGTTGGACGAATAACTTGTTCAGCAACCTCGCCATTGCTGCGCTCTAATTCAAAATCACCTGGTGTGGCCGATACATATATAGTTTGCGGTGCAATGGCCTCAAATTCTTCAAAACGCAGTGGACGGTTATCCATTGCCGAGGGCATTCTAAAACCATACTCAACAAGATTTTCTTTACGGCTTCTGTCGCCTTTATACATTGCACCAATTTGCGATACGGTTACGTGCGATTCATCAATAATCATTAATGCGTCGTCAGGTAAATAATCAAGCAATGTTGGCGGTGGATCGCCTGGCGTGCGCCCCGATAAGTAACGGCTGTAGTTTTCAATGCCTGAGCAATAACCGAGCTCGGTCATCATTTCTATATCGTATTGGGTACGCTGGGCAATACGTTGCTCTTCAACTAATTTGTTAGCACTGAGTAGTTGTGCTCTGCGCTCTTTAAGCTCAACTTTTATTTTTTCGATGGCTTCGAGAATTTTTTCTCGTGGTGTTACATAGTGAGTTTTAGGGTAAATGGTCGCACGCACTATGTGCTTTTCTACTGCACCGGTTAGCGGGTCAAAAATACTTAGGCGTTCAACTTCATCATCAAACATTTCTACACGAACTGCATAGGTATCTGATTCAGCAGGGAATATATCAACCACTTCGCCGCGAACACGATACGTACCGCGACTAAAATCAATATCGTTGCGTGTATATTGCAACTCAGCTAGGCGACGCAACATGTCACGTTGATCAACCTTTTCACCTACTTTTAAAAGCAGCATCATTTTCATATATGAATCAGGATCGCCCAAACCATAAATCGCCGATACTGAGGCAACAATGATGGTATCGCGTCGCTCTAAAAGCGCTTTAGTGGCACTGAGTCGCATTTGCTCAATATGCTCATTAATGGATGCGTCTTTTTCAATAAACGTATCGCTGGCTACCACATAAGCCTCAGGTTGGTAGTAATCGTAGTAAGATACAAAGTATTCAACCGCATTGTGTGGGAAAAACTCTTTCATCTCACCATATAGCTGTGCTGCTAAGGTTTTGTTATGCGCCATAATAATAGTAGGACGATTTAAATCACTGATGATATTAGCCATAGTGAAGGTTTTACCGGTCCCTGTTGCGCCCAATAAGGTTTGCTGAGCAAGCCCTGCCTCTAAACCTTCGCACAACTGAGCAATAGCGGTAGGCTGATCCCCAGCGGGTTTAAATTTTGATACTAACTGAAAATGATCGCTCAATGACTACACTCCTGTAATGCCTGACTACTTAACGCTTCAATTTCTTTCATAAACCACCTGTAAGCTACAAGGGCTGTGAATAAATTACCAATGGCCGCGCCAATAAACAAGCCAATTAAGCCTGCCAGTTCATTCCCGATATACGCAAAGGGAACATAAAAAATAAATAACCGAATGACGCTCAAAACTAAGGCGTTCATGGGTTTGTGTAAAGCGTTAAACGAGGAGTTGGATAAAATGATCACTCCTTGCAAGCCATAACTTAATGGAATGGTATAAATAAACAGTTTTATGACATCAACAACGGCTTGCTCTTTACCAAATATTTCACTAATGACGCCAGATAACATAATTAATAAAATATAAATAACAAACTGCCATAACATCACAAATTTTAAGGTTCCTAGGTAGGCATCCTTTACGCGAGAAAAATGACTGGCTCCAAAGTTTTGACTAATAAATGGCGGCAAAGTCATAGAAAGCGCTAACACCACCAAACTCGCTATTGATTCTATTCGGCTCCCTACTCCAAAAGCAGCCACAGCCTCTGGACCATGATGTGCAACCAATGCCGTCATTACTGCCATAGCAACCGGTGTTAGCATGTTAGCACCTGCTGCGGGTAAGCCTATTTTTAATATTTTACGGATCGCTCCAATAACCGTTTGCGACCCTGCTTTTAAACTCAGTAAGCGCTTTTTAACAATTAATAAGTATAAAATAATTGCCACAGCAACTGCCCATGCTATAACACTGGCGATGGCGGCTCCTTTAATGCCAAACGCAGGAATGGGGCCAAAACCAAAAATAAGTACAGGATCGAGTACCGCATTAATAAGCCCCGCTCCACCCATAATAATACTCGGTGTTTTAGTATCGCCACTGGCACGCAGTACAGAATTACCAATCATCGGGGTAATTAAAAATACACTGCCTAAAAACCAAATACTGATATATTCATGAATGAGCGGTAATACTTGCTCCCCAGCTCCGAGTAAAGTAAAAATAGGATCAATTAATAAATAGCCACACGTAGATAAAACCAACACTAATACCACCGCAATCAACAACGATATACTGGCATCAAAACGCGCTTCTTCAATATTGTTACTGCCTAATGCTTTTGCTATTACCGCTGAGGTACCTATACCTAAACCAATCGCTAAACTAATAACGGTAAAAGTGACGGGAAATGTAAAGCTCACTGCAGCAAGCGGCTCTGTACCCAATAAGCTAATGAAAAAAGTATCAACTATGTTGAACATCATTAGGGTTATCATCCCAAAGATCATCGGAATGGTCATTTTCTTTAGTGTAGGCAAGATTGGAGCGGTGAGTAAATCAGGGCGAGTATGTGATTGAGAATGTGCGCGCATAAAATAAATAAGCCTCTTTTACTGAACGGCATATTTTAAAGCATCCTAGCTGTTCAAGCCATGCTTTATTAAATCTAAACAATTAATTAAACGTTTAATCTACAAACTGTTATTTTTATGCCTTTGTAAACAAATTTCGCGCTAACACACTAAAAACCAAATAGAATACATTTATGCAACTTTTGCAACATTTATTTTTTAGGTTTTGTTGATTTATCACACAGTCAGAGACTGTGATTTATCGTCACGAAAAATTTTATTTATCGATTAAGTGAGTAACTTAGCTGAATCGTAAGCTATTGTTTTTAAATATATAAAAAAAAAGCTTTTAAATACTTGAAATCGTTGTAGCGCCCTACAATGCTGGGGGTGCTGATGTTCTTAAAGTTTCATAAACAGAGTTATCCACAGAAACCGTGGATAACTCAATCAACCCCACGTTTATAAAGGGCTACAACGGGGTGTTAAATTATCAGATTATTTGGTTTTTTCTGTTACCAAGATGCAAACAGCATTGTATGCCCCTGTTATGTGTATGAAGGTAATATTTTCTTAGGCAAATATCAGTAAGTAACACACTCAAACAGGTAGGTAACTCATTGATTGTTTTATTTTTGTACAAAGCATTGCTACTGCAGTCAACATTTGTATTATGTTTTAGCGCTAACTTTAGTTTACGTAACTAATACATATTTAGTTCAACCGTTTTAGAGTACCACAAATAAAAAGGAGCCCTTTTTTTAAAGAACTTAATTATCGCTTTATAAAAATACAGGAAATAGAACGCATTTTTGCTATTAAAAGCCGTTTTCTTAAATTTTACTCATCTCCTTATTAGCTCAAATTACAAACTTCATTCAAATATTACCCTGTTTTTATAAAACAATATCACTGCGCTTTACTTAAATAGTGTTACAAAACGCGCAGATTGCACATAAAAACAACGAATAGCCCCCTTTTTTGAATTTATGATCTTTTATATGTTGACACTTTGCTATGCGGTCATTAATATTTCGCCCCGTTGAAAGGCAAGACGCTTCCCCCTTAGCTCAGTTGGTTAGAGCGACGGACTGTTAATCCGCAGGTCCCCCGTTCGAGTCGGGGAGGGGGAGCCAAGTTTTTCAGCCATAAACGATTCCCCCTTAGCTCAGTTGGTTAGAGCGACGGACTGTTAATCCGCAGGTCCCCCGTTCGAGTCGGGGAGGGGGAGCCAAGTTTATGTTTACGATGTAGTTCCCCCTTAGCTCAGTTGGTTAGAGCGACGGACTGTTAATCCGCAGGTCCCCCGTTCGAGTCGGGGAGGGGGAGCCAAGTCGTAATAAGTTTATTTTAGTTCCCCCTTAGCTCAGTTGGTTAGAGCGACGGACTGTTAATCCGCAGGTCCCCCGTTCGAGTCGGGGAGGGGGAGCCAATTTACTGTAACCCCATAGACATACCCTTTAATTTACTCTACCATCCTTATAATAAAAAACTTATTGCTTAAAAAACTAACCATTTTATAACTGTTTATATCGGGTTATAATTAGTTTTATTAATCATGAGGTTCTGTCCTCCCCCATTTGAAATAAAAAGATTAAATAATGGCAGCTTTCAAAAAACTTATTTTTATACAACTGCTTGCTTGGTTGGCACTCATGGCCGCCGGCAGTTATTTTATTAGCCAAAATTTTGATAATGCCATTGGCAATGCTCAAAAAAATGCACAAGCAACTGTTGAGCAGTATATAAAAAACCTTTCGGCAACAGATATCCCAATAGAAAACCTAAAAAGTACCCTTAACGTTAGTGAAACATTTTCAAGTTTTACCTTAAGTGACTACCAAGGTACTGAAGTGTTTTCAGTTAGCAATACACACGAGCTCCCTTTCCTAGCTCAGTTTGTCCAGTCTAATTTAAACTCTGTCCGTCTGCAGTACGCAACTAATAATAATGCTGATATAAAAGTTGCGTTTAAATTAAATATGACTCATTTGGGCGAGCAGTTTCAAACCTACTTTTTTATCCTTTTTACAATTAGCACTTTACTTACATTAATACCTATTTTATTAATGAAAACTATTGTTAAAAACATTAACGACAATGTGTACATGGCAGTTGCTGATGCAATTGATATATATATAAACCAAAATCAACTTGACGATGATTTTGCAACCCAATTTGATCCAAGCCAATTAGAAAAATTAGGGAAAAATTTAGTTCCTAGTTTTAACCGTTTGTCGTATTTTTTAAAAAATAAAAACGACGATATGAAAAATGCAGCACACAGTATTAAACGTGAGGCTTACAAAGATGGTGTCACGAGTTTGGGTAATCGCAATATGTTTGTTGATTACTACGAAAAAAATATTGAAAACGCCGAAGTAAGTACGTTTGGTTCTTTAGCATTGGTTCGCTGTAGTGAATTACAATCAATTAATCAAAGCCGAGGCTATCAAAAAGGCGACGAGTACATCAAAGCAGTGGCAGATATAATAAAACATATCAGTGGGACCTATTCAAACAGTCAAGTTTTTAGGGTTAACAGTTCTGATTTTATTATAATTTTACCTAACACACCGCTAAAAGAAGCTGAAAGGTTTGGTGAAAACTTACAATCTCGCTTTACCCAACACATGCAAAACCAAGAACTTACCTCAGTTGCTAACACAGGTATTGTGGGTTACGAAAAAGCTAAACCACTAGGAGAGTTACTTTCTATTGTGGATAACGCGATGAGTATGGCCCAATCAAAACAAGTTAATGCGTGGCATGTACAACGTGATACTGATCTTGTTAATAATGTAAGCGCAGGGTTTGGTAATCAAAACTGGCGAAAAGTGATTAATGAAGTCATTGAATCTAAAAGCGTTCATTTAGTAATTCAAAACATTATGCCATTAGGCAAAAGCATTAAAGCCTACGCTGAAATTCAAGCTCGTTTCAAAACAGAAGAAAAGCAAGCTCTACCAACAGCTTCATTTTTAGCAATGGCTGAAAAGCTTGATATGGCGATAGAAATTGACAAGTTGATCATAGACTCGTCTTTAGAAAAAATAAAATCGAGTAATTTATCTGAAAAATATTTTGGCCTAAATATTACCCCTTCAAGTGCACACAGTGATCAGTTTATGATCTGGTTGGAGCGCCGTTTACTCAAAGACACCCACATCACTTCAAAATTAATTTTTGAAGTAAGTGAATTTGGTCTGCAACAAAATATTAAAGCGAGTAAACGTTTTATTGATATGGTGCATCGCGTAGGCGCCAGAGTCACTGTTGAGCGCTTTGGCGTTGGACTCACCTCATTTAAGTTTTTCAGGGACTTAAAACCAGACTTTATTAAAATGGATGCAAGTTACACCCGAGGTTTAGAAGACGATAAAAATAACCAGTACTTTATGCGTTTAATGGTTGACCTTGCTCACCGAATTGGCGTGAGTGTTTTTGCTGAGGGCGTCGAAAGCCAAGAAGAAAAACATATTGTCGAAACGTTATGCCTTGACGGTGTTCAAGGCTACTACATTGAAAAACCCAAAGATATCTAACCTCCCCTATGAATGTAAAAAAGAGCATAAATGCTCTTTTTTACATTCTAAACTGTGCTTTTATCAGCCATCAGCCGTTAAAATGCTGACAGTTTTTTAATTGCAATGTCCCTTGATTTTAACCCTTTACAATTAGCCCATTATTTAACGTTGTTTATTTAACTGATAATCACTCAACGTGTTGTTAATCACAGTAGAAAAAAGGATAATACACGGGATTTTATTAGCGTGAGGCACACATGACAGAATACGTCTTGTTATTAATTGGAACAGTGTTAGTCAACAACTTTGTATTAGTACAATTTTTAGGCCTTTGCCCGTTTATGGGTGTGTCTGGGAAACTTGACACAGCCATAGGTATGTCTTTGGCAACTACCTTTGTGCTAACGCTTGCCTCTGTGACCAGCTATTTAGTAAATGAGTATATTTTATTACCATTGGATATTACCTATCTCAAAACAATGAGCTTTATTTTAGTAATAGCTGTTGTTGTACAATTTACTGAAATGGTTGTCAGAAAAACCAGTCCAACGCTTTACCGGTTACTGGGAATATTTTTACCTTTAATAACTACTAACTGTGCGGTATTGGGTGTTGCTTTATTAAATATCAAAGAAGATCACACGTTTTTACAATCGGCCGTTTATGGCTTTGGTGCTGCGGTGGGGTTTTCATTAGTATTGGTTTTATTTGCTGCATTGCGCGAGCGTTTAGCCGCAGCAGACGTACCAACCCCATTTAAAGGTGCCTCAATCGCAATGATAACGGCAGGTTTAATGTCAATGGCCTTCATGGGTTTTACTGGATTAGTGAAGTTTTAATATGACCTTGTTGTACGCTTTAATAGCGCTGGGTTTGCTGGCGTTAATTTTCGGATTAATTTTAGGGTTTGCAGCAGTACGCTTTCGAGTTGAAGGTAATCCTGTTGTAGAACAAATCGACACCATTTTACCGCAAACACAATGCGGCCAATGTGGTTACCCTGGCTGTCGTCCTTATGCAGAAGCCATTGCCAATGGCGATGAAATAAATAAATGCCCACCCGGTGGTGATGCCACAGTTAAAAAATTGGCCGATTTGATGGGTGTTGAAGCGAAACCGTTAGCCGGCGGCGAACAAGCAGATCCGGTTAAAACAGTGGCGTATATCCGCGAAGACGAATGTATTGGCTGTACCAAATGTATTCAAGCCTGCCCTGTTGATGCCATTGTGGGTGCAACACGTCAAATGCATACCGTTCTAATTGACGAATGCACTGGCTGCGATTTGTGCGTTGAACCTTGTCCGGTCGATTGTATTGACATGCTACCTGTTGCACCAACAAAACAAACCTGGAAATGGCAATTAGACGCTATTCCTGTTACCCAAATAGATTAGAGGTTTGAGTGGAAAAGTTACTTGAACAAATAAAAAAAGGCACCGTTTGGGCATTTCCTGGCGGCGTACATCCTCCTCAGCAGAAATCATTATCTAATAGTGCGCCTATAGCCAGACTCCCTTTGCCTGAAAAACTTGTTCTGCCTTTAAAGCAGCACATTGGCGCTAGTGGTAAATTAATAGTTGAAAAAAACCAGCACGTGTTAAAAGGCCAAGCGTTAACAAAGCCATCAGCTAATTGGTCGGTGCCAATACATGCACCTACATCAGGTACTATTATTGATATTACGCCTATGCCATCAGCGCATCCTTCGGCATTACCTGAATTAAGCATTATTATTGAACCCGATGGCAACGATACCTGGTGTGAGTTATCGCCTGTTACAAATCCAGCAACAGCATCACATGATGAACTGGTTGATGTTATACATAATGCGGGGATCTCTGGCATGGGCGGCGCAGGCTTCCCAACCTATGTAAAAGCTGATATTAAACAACCTATTGAATTTTTGATTGTTAATGCGGTTGAGTGTGAACCTTATATCACGGCTGACGATACCTTAATGCGTGAGCACGCCGCTGAAATAGTCAAAGGTATTGAGCTAATGCAGCAGTTACTCAATCCGACGCTGTGTATTATTGGCATTGAAGACAATAAGCCCGAGGCTATCACAGCCATGACAGAAGCGGCGAAGCATAACGAGCATATTTTAATACAAACCGTGCCTACTGTTTACCCTTCTGGCGGTGAAAAACAGCTGATAAAACTACTCACCAATCGTGAAGTTCCTAATGGGGGCATTCCCGCGGATATCGGTATTTTAGTGCATAACACAGGTACTTTGTACGCCATTGCGCAAGCCGTATACGAAGGTAAACCATTAATTGAACGTGTTGTTACCGTAACGGGCAATACTATACATAATCCAGGCAACGTATGGGCTTTACTAGGTACTGAAATTAAGCACTTACTTGATTACCAAGGTTTTTCACCTGTGCCACAACAGCGCGTGGTTATGGGCGGCCCTATGATGGGCTTTACCTTACCTACGGTTCGTATTGGAGTTGTTAAAACAACAAACTGCATACTTGCCCCAGATCACAATGAATTAGCAGAGCCTGGCCCAGAAAAAGCCTGTATTCGCTGTAGTGCCTGTGCAGATGCCTGCCCTGCCTCGTTATTGCCCCAGCAATTACAATGGTTTGCTAAATCAAAAGAATACGACAAACTTCAGGAACACAACTTATTTGACTGTATTGAATGCGGTGCGTGTGCCTATGTTTGTCCAAGTGAAATTCCACTCGTGCAGTATTATCGCGTTGCAAAAGTTGAGATTAAAGAGCAAATTGCCGAGAAGATAAAATCTGATCGCGCTAAAGAGCGCTTTGATGCACGTAAAGCCCGTTTAGAGCAAGAACAGGCAGAGCGAAAAAATCGTCACAAACGCAAACCTGCTGCAAAAACCGCAGATGAACAGCAAAAAGTAGCTGATGCGCTTGCTCGGGTTAAAGACAAAGCCGGTAACAGTGATAATAAATCAGCCGTTGCAGCGGCAATTGCTCGCGCCAAAGCTAAAAAACAAGGCGGCGAACTCGAGCCAGATAACAGTGAAGTTGCAAAAGAACGCGCAGCACGTAAAGAACAAGCTCGCCTTTACAAAGAGCAAAAGGCACAAAATAATGGTGATGACGAGCCTGTAGATAATAAAAAATCAGCCGTTGCTGCAGCTATTGCCCGTGCTAAAGCCAAAAAAGCAGCACAAGCCAATGAACAAGCACCAAGTGATGACACAGTAAGTGAATCGCCAGTTGCTGCCAATGATAAAAAAGCCGCGGTAGCTGCTGCTATCGCCCGCGCTAAAGCTAAAAAAGCAGCACAAGCCAATGAGCAAGCACAAAGTGATGACACAGTAAGTGAATCGCCAGTCGCTGCCAATGATAAAAAAGCCGCGGTAGCTGCTGCTATTGCTCGTGCTAAAGCCAAAAAAGCAGCACAAGCCAATGAGCAAGCACAAAGTGATGACACAGAAAGTGAATCACCAGCACCGGCTGCCGATGATAAAAAAGCCGCCGTAGCTGCCGCCATTGCCCGTGCTAAAGCTAAAAAAGCCGCCCAAGCGAGTGAGCAAGCGCCAAGTGATGACACAGTAAGTGAATCGCCAGTCACTACAGATGATAAAAAAACGGCCGTAGCTGTCGCCATTGCCCGTGCTAAAGCTAAAAAAGCCGCCCAAGCGAGTGAATTAGCACAACAGAATGAAAACGCTGAACCACAAGGTAACGATGAATCTTCAGAAGGTTCACAGCAAACCGCTCAAGAAAAGAAAAAGGCTGCCGTCGCTGCCGCGATTGCCCGTGCTAAAGCTAAAAAGCAACAAAAAGAAGGAAACGATCAGTCATGAAACTAACCATGGCCAGTTCACCCCACAATCATAGTCACAAGTCTGTGACACGGTTAATGTTAACTGTGATTGCGGCCTGTATTCCTGGTGTTATTGCACAAGTTATATTTTTTGGTACCGGTGTACTTATCCAATTATTATTAGCATTAGTGTGTGTGAGCGCATTTGAAGCAGCCATTATGCTAATGCGTAAGCGCTCTATTTGGCCTTCATTAAGCGATGGTAGTGCGTGGCTAACGGGCGTGCTACTAGCTATTAGTATTCCGCCTTTAGCGCCTTGGTGGATTATTGTTATAGGGTGTTTATTTGCCATTGTTATTGTTAAGCAACTTTACGGTGGTTTGGGCTTTAATTTATTTAACCCTGCAATGGCGGCCTATGTACTTTTATTAGTGTCGTTCCCTGTGCAAATGACGGCCTGGTTACCAGTTACAGAGTTACTTGATACAAATATCACCTTTAGCCAGCAACTAAGCCTAATATTTAGCGATTTTACAGCATTAGGTTACAGCTTAGATCAACTCAGGGTGGGCATTGATGGCAGCACCATGGCTACCCCACTTGATACATTAAAAACAGATATTGCTCATAGCCTAACCGTTTCTGAAAGTATGCAAAAACCTGTATTTGATCAATGGGTAGGCCTAGGTTGGGGGTGGGTAAATTTAGCCTTTTTACTCGGTGGACTTTATTTATTAAAAACAAAAGTGATTAACTGGCATATACCGGTGAGTTTTATTGCCAGTTTAAGCCTATGCGCTGCAATTGGTTATATTGCCTCGCCAGGTACAGAGCCGGGTGTAGTGTTTCACTTATTTAGTGGTGCGACTATGCTGGGGGCCTTTTTTATCGCCACAGACCCTGTATCAGCTGCAACCACTAATCGAGGCCGCCTTATTTATGGTGCCGCAATTGGTTTAATTGTGTATTTAATTCGTACTTTTGGCGGCTTCCCAGATGCCATAGCATTTGGGGTATTACTGATCAACATTGCAGTACCGCTTATCGACTACTACACACAACCAAGAACTTATGGCCATGGAGCAGTAAAATGATTATTTCTTCAATGGTAAAAAATGGCGCAATATTATGCGGTTTCGCACTCCTTACAACAGGATTAGTGGCCACTATAAACTCGTTAACGGCCGATAAAATTGCAGAGCAAGAGCAACTGCAATTAACTAACCAGTTACAAGAAGTATTACCGCACAGTAAGTACACTAATGAACTTTCTCAAGATTGTGTGATCATATCAGACCCTTTACTGGGGCCATACGACAACCAAGTAATTTACCGTGCACGTAAAGATGACGAACCCGTTGCATTAGTCATTCGTCATGTCACTCCTAGCGGCTACAGTGGCGATATAAACTTACTTAGCGCGGTATATCGCGATGGCAGCGTTGCTGGTGTAAGGGTTACTAAGCATGAAGAAACCCCAGGTTTGGGCGATAAAGTAGAAATTAAAAAGTCAGACTGGATCACCTCATTTAATTCAAAAACAGTACAAAGCGAAAGTGACGCGCGTTGGGCCGTTAAAAAAGATGGCGGTCAGTTTGATCAGTTTACTGGCGCAACCATTACGCCTCGCGCTGTAGTTGGCTCAGTTAAAAATGCGGTAGTGTATGCACAAAGTAACTTTGATGATCTTTTTGCAGCAGCGAATGCTTGCCCTGAGGTAACACCATGAGTGAATTAAAAACCCTTTATAAAGAAGGCTTATGGGGAAATAACCCCGCTTTAGTACAGTTACTAGGTTTATGTCCTTTACTCGCTGTTACCTCCACAATTACTAATGCGCTCGGTTTAGGATTAGCAACCTTATTAGTGTTAGTGGGCTCTAATATTACCGTATCAATTGTGCGTAACTGGGTACCTAAAGATATTAGAATACCTGTGTTTGTGATGATTATTGCAGGTTTTGTAACAATTGTGCAGCTGTTAATGAACGCCTACACTTTTGGCCTTTATCAATCTCTAGGAATTTTCATTCCATTAATTGTGACCAACTGTGCCATTATTGGCCGTGCTGAGGCGTATGCATCTAAAAATCCAGTACATTTATCTGCTTTTGACGGCTTAATGATGGGCTTAGGATTTATGCTGGTACTGGTTGTACTTGGCGCAATGCGCGAGTTGATTGGCCAAGGCACCTTATTTGATGGCGCTGATTTATTACTCGGCCCTTGGGCTAGTGTTTTACGTATCGAAGTGTTTAGCTTTGATAGCCAGTTTTTACTCGCCATATTACCACCCGGCGCCTTTTTAGGACTTGGGCTGTTGATCGCCGCTAAAAACGTCATTGATGCACAAATAAAATCAAAACAAGTAACGCCGCCAGAAGCTGAAAAAGGCCCGCGAGCGCGTGTTACTAGCTTAACTTAAGGGGAAAACGCATTAACTTAATAAAGCTAATGCGTTTTAAGTTAGATGAATAAAGAAAAACGTCACCAAATACTCACGCGCTTGCGCGATGACAACCCACATCCTGAAACGGAGCTTGAATATTCAAGCCCGTTTGAGTTGCTAGTTGCTGTTACATTGTCTGCACAAGCCACCGATGTAGGCGTAAATAAAGCCACCCGAAAACTCTTTCCAGTGGCTAACACACCGCAAGCTATTTTAGATATTGGCCACGATACACTGCGTGATTACATTAAAACCATCGGTTTATTTAATTCCAAAGCCGCCAATGTATACAAAATGTGCCAAATATTGGTTGATCAGCATAACGGCATCGTGCCTGAAAACCGCGAAGCCCTAGAAGCGCTCCCTGGCGTTGGCCGTAAAACCGCTAACGTAGTGCTCAATACCGCCTTCGGCTGGCCAACAATAGCTGTAGATACCCATATTTTCCGTGTTTCTAATCGTACTAAGCTTGCCATGGGTAAAGACGTAGTCGCGGTTGAGCAAAAGCTCGAAAAAGTAGTCCCTAAAGAATTTAAAGTAGACGTACATCACTGGCTTATTTTACATGGTCGCTATACCTGTGTTGCCCGAAAACCTAAGTGTGGCAGCTGTATTATTGAAGACTTGTGCGAGTTTAAAGATAAGACTGAGTAATGTTTATTCTTTTTTGAGCCAATAAGTAAACTTTAAGTTTTTATCTTTGTTGTTTGTATGCATTATTTAACTGCTAATGACTAATCATTACATTCCTAAATTCGGATAATAAGTGCAATTTCTCAGATTAGATGGCCAGCTGTTATAATTCGGCCATTTTCTCGCCAAAGGAAATTGCTTTAATGAAATATAAACAGCTGACACAAGAAGAAAGATACCAGATTTACGCGTTAATAAAAGCAGGAAATAACCAAAAACAAATTGCTGATGAACTAACTCGTTCACCGTCATCTCATTTCCAGAGAGTTAAAACGCAATAAAGGGCTTAAAGGCTATCGGCCTAACTAAGCCAATAATTTTGCAGAGCAAAGACGCAAATCATCTTTCAAAGCAAGTAAGTTAACAGATGAAGTTACTGAATGGATTAATAAATTGTTGCTTAACGGACTTTCGCCAGAGCAGGTGGCAGGTCGCTTAGCTTTAGAGAAAAAGGTCGTTTTACATCATGAAACGATTTATCAATATATTTACAGGGACAAGGCGCGTGGTGGTGAACTACATAAGACACTCACTCGTGCATGTAAAAAGTATAAAAAACGCTATGGAAGCTACGATAAACGTGGGCAGATAGTTAATCGAGTCAGTATTGATGAACGCCCAAGTATTGTGGATGCAAAGTCTAGGATTGGTGATTGGGAGGGGGACACAGTGATAGGCAAAGGGCGTAAAAATGCCTTTGTCACAATGGTTGAACGTAAAACGTTATATACAATCGTTCACAGAATTGAAAGCAAACATGCGCAAATAACAGCTGATGCGCTGATAAAGTGTATGACACCATATAAAGATAAGGTTATTACCGTGACTTTAGATAATGGAAAAGAGTTTGCTTACCATGAGCATATTGCACAAAAATTAGAAGCGGATGTGTATTTCGCTCACCCATATTCATCATGGGAAAGGGGCATAAATGAGAATACCAACGGCTTACTCAGGCGCTTCTTCCCCAAGGGAACTGACTTTATGGCGCTAAGTGAGTCAGAAATACAGGCGGCAGTTGATAAGCTCAACCATCGGCCAAGAAAGACAAGAGGGTATAAAACTCCTCATGAATTATTTACCGGGCAATCAGAAGTTCTGGTGGCTGCATAATGATTGCACTTAATACTTGAATTCAAGATTCCAATGACGGTATTCCTATTCAATTTTTAATACTTCGATTTTAAGTAAAGAAAACAATAAGCTTCCTAAAAAATGCTTGTACATAGCTTCTATTTCCTTTTGAGAGATAGTGCCACCACGTATAAGCACTTCTTGCCGCTCAGCTGGCTCTTTTGTAATAAACCCGGTAGATCTGAACCCATTTTTTTCATAAAACGCTTTGCGCTTGACTCTTTGTTGATAGTTTTCTTTCTTTTCATCAAGCTCTTCAATAGTTAGAACAATTCTTTTGTCCGAATACTTTTCGTTCATAGCATCCATTACTTTGCTTCCGTAACCACTTGAGCGGAGCAATTCAGATATCGCAAAAAACTTTACACAGACAATGTTTTTATATTCTTTAGTATAGAGAAAACCAACCCATTTATTATGATCATAAATAACATCAAAGCCATTTTTTCCATTCCTCATCCTATATTTAACAACCCATTCTGGTAGTTTTTGAACTTTTGGAAAAGCTTCGAAAAAAAGGTCTATAACTTTTGAATAGTTAAAATCATGTTTGTTAAGTGGGCGAAAAGTAATGGTCATATTAACCCTGCAAGCCAATCAAAAGTTAACATAGTGGTAAAAACCTTTAATCCGATTAAGGCGGAAATTATTAATATAAATAGGACTTTAATTTTTTTACTTTTTAGATTATTCCAGAGTAAAAGTTTTACATGGAGTTCATTTTTAAACTCAGCAATATCTTCTTTCATACATAATTCGCCATCTTGTGTTGTAATTAATAGCGACTACAACACAAGGTAATATGAGTTACCAGATTAACTTTGTAACTAAAAGCTACGCTGAAGCCTAATACAAGCATTCTATCTTTGATATTTAGGGTTGTAACTACCAACATTTTGCATGACCGTTAAACCTACGTAGCATGTAAACCTTAGCGTGGCAGTTGTATTATTGAAAACTTATGTGAGTTTAAAGATAAAGCAGATTAGACTCTGTAGATAAAGTACGTTCATTTTGGATAGTTATTAATGATAAATTTGCCATTATTAGGCCTATAAAAATAAGCTCTATGATTAATTCGCATTTCAATATTATTTCTTGTTTATTCGAGATTTGGCGTAATTATTGGAACATTTTCAACGTATTAATTTCACAAGCGTCAGTCCTTTAGTTATGCTGTTGAGCATTATGAAATTTTATTACGAGAATTCCTATGCTACCAATACTTCGTATCTTGTTAATTGAGCAAGATCCAGTCACCTTACAAGAGCTTTCAACGAATCTATCGAAGACCATTGTCAATTTTGAGCGAGATGATATTCATATCGATATTATTGAGCGTCTTGAGCTAAAACAAGCGTTGGACATTGTAGAGGAAGATGGTGATATTCAGGCTGTAGTGCTTAGCTGGGATTTGCAAAATAAGGTTGGCGAACGCACTTATAGTCGCTTTATCGAGCAGTTAAAAGGGATCCGCCTTGAGCTGCCTGTTTATGTTATTGGCGATGATACGAAGGGGCTAGAAATCGTTAATGAGTCGGAGGAGATTGAGTCTTTCTTTTTTAAAGATGAGGTAATTTCTGATCCTGAAGCAATTTTAGGCTATATGATCAACGATTTCGATGACCGCTCAGAAACCCCATTTTGGACTGCGTATCGCCGTTATGTTGGCGAAGCAAACGATTCTTGGCATACACCAGGTCACAGTGGCGGCTCGAGCTTTAGAAATTCTCCTTATATTAAAGATTTTTATCAGTTTTATGGTCGTAATGTGTTCGTGGGCGATCTGTCGGTTTCTGTTGATTCGTTAGGATCATTATCAGATAGCACCAATACCATTGGCCGTGCGCAAGAGTCAGCAGCGGCGACGTTTGAAGTCAAGCATACCTATTTCGTTACCAATGGGTCGTCTACCTCAAATAAAATCATCTTGCAGACATTGCTGCGTAAGGGCGATAAAGTGATCATCGACCGCAATTGTCATAAATCTGTGCACTATGGCATTTTGCAATCAGCGAGTTTACCTGTTTATTTGTCGAGTATTTTAAATCCTAAATATGGCATTTTTGCGCCGCCGTCGTTGGCCGATATAAAACAAGCGATAGAACAAAATACCGATGCAAAATTGCTGGTTCTCACCGGTTGTACTTACGATGGCCTACTGAGCGATCTGAAACAGGTGGTCGATTTTGCCCATCAACATGGTATTAAAGTATTTATTGACGAGGCATGGTTTGCTTACTCGCTGTTTCATCCAAGCCTACGATACTATTCCGCCATTCATGCTGGCGCTGACTACGTCACTCATTCGGCGCATAAAGTGGTATCGGCGTTTTCTCAAGCGTCTTATATTCATGTTAACGACCCTGATTTCGATGCTGATTTCTTTCGTGAGATTTACAGTATTTACGCCAGTACATCGCCAAAATATCAGCTTATAGCGTCGCTTGATGTGTGCCAAAAGCAATTAGAGATGGAAGGCTATAAGTTACTCAATGCTTTGTTGAACCATGTGGAAGAATTTAAACAACAGATGGCTTCACTCAAACAAATTAAAGTACTAGGTAAGCAAGACTTTATGGAAATATTTCCGCACTTTAGTGGTGATAACATGGGTCACGATCCGCTAAAAATTCTCATCGATATTAGCGAATTACCTTATTCATTAAAGGATATTCATAAATACCTGCTGGATGAAATTGGCCTAGAAATAGAGAAGTACACTCACAGCACTATTTTAGTGTTACTGACGCTTGGTGGTACGCGCTCAAAAATAATTCGTCTTTACAATGCGCTCAAAAAACTCGACAGTGGTAGAGTTAAACTAGCCACATCGATGAGACGCTCTCGCTTACCCGAGAATTTACCCGCTATCGATCTTGCTTGTATTCCAAGCGACGCCTTTTATGGTGAGCGAGAATCTGTGCCTATTAGCAAAAGTAATAATCGCATTTGTGCAGGTTTAGTGACGCCTTACCCGCCAGGTATTCCGCTTTTAGTGCCTGGGCAGCATATTACAGAGGAACATATAGAGTACCTTAAAGAGCTAGCAGGACAAGGTTTGACTATTCAAGGGAGTTTTGATGGTGAAATCTATGTTCTTAAGGGCAAAGTTCAAAAGTAAAAATATACTTTAATAAAGTCGTTGTGCAGTTTATAAATACTAATGGCGATGATACTGTGATGCTCACAGAAATAATTTATAATCGGATTATTGATATTTTAACAGCGCAGCAGTAGTAGTTAAAACTAGCTGCGTTATAAAAATTTATATGAATTTTAAAGAGGATTTAAATGCGTTTACTACACACCATGTTACGGGTTGCTGATCTAGATAAATCAATTGCGTTTTATACTCAAGTACTTGGTATGAAAGAGTTACGCCGTGCTGATAACGAAGAGTATCGCTATACCCTAGCCTTCGTAGGCTATGGCGATGAAAAAGAGACAGCAGTACTAGAGCTGACCTATAACTGGGATACCGACAGCTACGATTTAGGCAATGCCTATGGTCATATCGCGATTGAGTTTGATGATATCTATAAAGCCTGTGCTGATATCAAGGCCGCTGGCGGCAATGTTAGCCGTGAGCCTGGACCTGTTAAAGGCGGCACGACAGAAATAGCGTTTGTAAAAGATCCAGATGGCTACTCAATTGAACTTATTCAGAAAAAAGAAAATATGAATAAATTTTAGTAAATATATTTAATAGGTTTACTAACCCTTTTAATTATTTAAGCTCCACTCTGATACGATATTAAAAAAGGTGCTGTATGCACCTTTTTTATCGTAATTGACTATCTTTACTGCCACGCCGATTAAGCCCTTTAAAAAGCGCGCCTTTACCTTCTAGTTCAACTTGACAGCTTACACAATATTTAACACCTAGTAACGCAAGTCTTCGTGCCTGTGGTATTGGTTCATCACATTCTTCACATAGCTCGGCACTGGCTCCAGAAACTAAATTACTTCTAGCATATTGCACAGCATCATTAACGCTGGCGTCGATTTGATCTTGAATTGCACCATCGCGTGCCCATCCACTTGCCATATAACCTCCTATTTATTTGGACGTTTATATGTAATACCAATCCGCAATAATACTCAATCATTTTGCGGGGCTAAACGTGTCGCTATCTGTGTTAAAAAATTCTCATTTAGAACAACTAAATAGCGAATTTTTTGCCTAGCTATCACCCCGTTTTTCCTGCCTCAAAATAGACCGCTTAATTAAGCGAATTGGTATAACCTAACATAGGCGAAGTATATTTAAGCTGAATATAAAGAAAGGAAAAAAACTAATAATATTTAGGAGTTATTATATAAAATACTTAATTTTTAGATTTTAACTACACTGGATAATTTTGAAATAGTGATGGAAATGCAGGTAAACTGATTCTAGATACTTTTTATTAAAAGCTATATTACTAATAAATAGTAAGTGGCGTACGAAAGATATTAGTCTTTTGTTAACGTTATGTATAGAGAGTGTGATGTAACACTTCTTTACACATTACTTAAAAAAGTAAATGGCGTCCCCAAGGGGATTCGAACCCCTGTTACCGCCGTGAAAGGGCGGTGTCCTAGGCCTCTAGACGATGGGGACGCAGAAATTGGTTTGCAAATCACTGATTTGCTATTTCTGCGTAAGATGAGCCGAGCCTGCGAGGCAGTGGCATTATCTTCTCAGAAACATTTTCTGTGTCACTAGGACAACTGAATAGTTTAACTCGTTTCAGGCGAGCTGCTTCATAACACTGCACTGACTATGAAAATAGTAAGTGGCGTCCCCAAGGGGATTCGAACCCCTGTTACCGCCGTGAAAGGGCGGTGTCCTAGGCCTCTAGACGATGGGGACGCAGAAATTGATTTGCAAATCACTGATTTGCTATTTCTGCTTAAGATGAGCCGAGCCTGCGAGGCAGTGGCTTATCTTCTCAGAAACATTTTCTGTGTCACTAGGACAACTGAATGGTTTGACTCGTTTCAGGCGAGCTGCTTAATAACACTGCACTTCCCTATTTTAAAATAAGCAAGTGGCGTCCCCAAGGGGATTCGAACCCCTGTTACCGCCGTGAAAGGGCGGTGTCCTAGGCCTCTAGACGATGGGGACACAGAATATGTGTCACTAGGACAACTGAATAGTTTGACTCGTTTCAGGCGAGCTGCTTAATAACACTGCACTGACTATGAAAATAGTAAGTGGCGTCCCCAAGGGGATTCGAACCCCTGTTACCGCCGTGAAAGGGCGGTGTCCTAGGCCTCTAGACGATGGGGACACAGAATATGTGTCACTAGGACAACTGAATGGTTTGACTCGTTTCAGGCGAGCTGCTTAATAACACTGCACTGACTATGAAAATAGTAAGTGGCGTCCCCAAGGGGATTCGAACCCCTGTTACCGCCGTGAAAGGGCGGTGTCCTAGGCCTCTAGACGATGGGGACGCAGAAATTGGTTTGCAAATCACTGATTTGCTATTTCTGCTTAAGATGAGCCGAGCCTGCGAGGCAGTGGCTTATCTTCTCAGAAACATTTTCTGTGTCACTAGGACAACTGAATGGTTTGACTCGTTTCAGGCGAGCTGCTTAATAACACTGCACTTCCCTATTTTAAAATAAGCAAGTGGCGTCCCCAAGGGGATTCGAACCCCTGTTACCGCCGTGAAAGGGCGGTGTCCTAGGCCTCTAGACGATGGGGACACATAAATGTATCACTAGGACAATCGATTAGTTTTACTCACATCCTGAGCTTTTAAGGTAATGGCGTATAGTACAAATAAAGACTCGAGCTTTATGTGTTACGCTATTTTCTCGGTAAAACCGCCTTTAACTAAAAAGTTAAGTGGCGTCCCCAAGGGGATTCGAACCCCTGTTACCGCCGTGAAAGGGCGGTGTCCTAGGCCTCTAGACGATGGGGACACAGAAAACTGTTACCCTAGGACAAACACTAAAAATTGGTGGAGCTATGCGGGATCGAACCGCAGACCTCTTCGCTGCCAGCGAAGCGCTCTCCCAGCTGAGCTATAGCCCCAACTTATTCAATACGCTCGGTGATAATCACGTCGTGTATCGCTTAGTGCGGGGCGCATTCTATGCACCCCCCAAAATAAAGTCAACAGTTTTTTATGCGACATTATTTAAATGGTTTAAATTTCAACAAACTGGCTATCATACGTGCTAAAAAACAGATTTTCATACTAATTTAGATGTCACGTTGCGCTTTACGTTGTTGTACTCGCCACATGTATACGACTGAGTACCCTATTCAACCGATAATATGAGTTTGAATATGATTTAAAGGGTATACATTTATATGCAAATTAGCTTGATGCTGTTTTACTACTAAAAAAGCGCTGTTCATTGGCATGTTAAACTTTAAATAACTTTTATTACCCGCTAATTTGTATCACGCAATACAATTATTGAAAGTTAGCCTTTTATTACATAAATATTTTATTGTTTATCCGACCACTAATGACATCTATTTAGTCTACACCGCCGACTTTAAATAAACATTAAGCTTAACAATTGTTCGTTTAATATTACTTTGTTGATAAAGTGAACACCGCTCGCACTGTATTGTTTATAAAAGCTTCATTCAGCACATTTTTATCATTCAAGTGTTGACACATTTGCAACTCTATCTATAATAGCGCCCCACAACAACGCAGCAATGTGTTGTTATTTAGATACGGGTGATTAGCTCAGTTGGGAGAGCATCGCCCTTACAAGGCGAGGGTCACTGGTTCAAGTCCAGTATCACCCACCACATGTTAATGTGTCGTATCTAATATTCTACATGGGGCGTTAGCTCAGTTAGAAAAAAGAGGGCCCACTGCTATTTACAAGTAACGGCGAGGTTCACTGGTTAAAGTCCAGTACTATTTATTTTAATAGTAGCGTTTAATTTATATGTGGGTGATTAGCTCAGTTGGGAGAGCATCGCCCTTACAAGGCGAGGGTCACTGGTTCAAGTCCAGTATCACCCACCACATATAAAACCTATTATCATGTTAATAGTCATGTTTTAAAGTTGTAATATGGGTCGTTAGCTCAGTTACAAGAAATGAGAGCATCACCGCTATTTACAAGTAACGGCGAAGTTCACTGGTTAAAGTCCAGTGCTGTTTATTTTAATAGTAGCGTTTTAATTTATATGTGGGTGATTAGCTCAGTTGGGAGAGCATCGCCCTTACAAGGCGAGGGTCACTGGTTCAAGTCCAGTATCACCCACCACATATAAAATCTATTATTATGTTAATAGTCATGTGTAAATTTGTAATATGGGTCGTTAGCTCAGTTACAAGAAAAGAGAGCATCACCGCTATTTACAAGTAACGGCGAAGTTCACTGGTTAAAGTCCAGTACTATTTATTTTAATAGTAGCGTTTTAATTTATATGTGGGTGATTAGCTCAGTTGGGAGAGCATCGCCCTTACAAGGCGAGGGTCACTGGTTCAAGTCCAGTATCACCCACCACATATAAAATCTATTATTATGTTAGTAGTCATGTGTAAATTTGTAATATGGGTCGTTAGCTCAGTTACAAGAAAAGAGAGCATCACCGCTATTTACAAGTAACGGCGAGGTTCACTGGTTAAAGTCCAGTGCTATTAATTTAATAGTCATGTTTTAAATTTGTAATATGGGTCGTTAGCTCAGTTGGGAGAGCATCGCCCTTACAAGGCGAGGGTCACTGGTTCAAGTCCAGTACGACCCACCATTTTTAAAATGGTGCATATTGCAAAAATCTAAATGGGTGATTAGCTCAGTTAGAAAAAGAGAGCGTCACCGCTATTTACAAGTAACGGCGAAGTTCACTGGTTAAAGTCCAGTACTATTTTTATAATAGTTTGATTTATATGTGGGTGATTAGCTCAGTTGGGAGAGCATCGCCCTTACAAGGCGAGGGTCACTGGTTCAAGTCCAGTATCACCCACCACATATAAAACCTATTACTATGTTAATAGTCATGTTTTAAATTTGTAATATGGGTCGTTAGCTCAGTTACAAGAAAAGAGAGCATCACCGCTATTTACAAGTAACGGCGAGATTCACTGGTTAAAGTCCAGTGCTATTAATTTAATAGTCATGTTTTAAATTTGTAATATGGGTCGTTAGCTCAGTTGGGAGAGCATCGCCCTTACAAGGCGAGGGTCACTGGTTCAAGTCCAGTACGACCCACCATTCTTAGAATGGTGCATATTACAAAAATCTAAATACTCCATTATTACACACCATTCTTATATTACTAATTAAACAACTTCTGTGTTTTTTACCCATCAGATATTAAAACCTTATATATTCCGAATCTAATAACCTTCAAAATCATTTTGTTTAAACTTACTTTATGAAGCGTGCGATTCATTCACTTTGAATGGCTATTTAGCTCTTTTAAGATAAAATATAATCCTTTTAAATTAATAAGCTTAATAACCCTTCATCTTTAAGGCTAATCTTTAAATTACCTTGTAAGCGTCTAAACTGTTGATTATAGTCTGTGTTAAATTTAATAACGCTTAAGCCAATGTCTAAAAATATTTTCTCAGAAGCCAAAATACTGATTGTAGAAGAGCAGCCACTAGCTCAAAGCTACATGAAACAGTCGCTCGAAAAGATTGGCTTTGGACATTTGCGTTTTGCTGATCATGCGCTTGCTGCGAAAGAACAATGCCTTCATGAACAATTTGACTTGGTTATATGCTCTTTTAATTTAAGTAAACACCAAGATGGCTACCAACTCTATGAAGAATTGCGTGCTAAAGCGTTAATTAAACACTCTACTGGGTTTATATTTACTTCTGCAGAGACTAGCGGAGAGTTAGTTCACAGTGTACTCGAACTTCAGCCTGATGATTTTTTAGTAAAGCCTTTTACCGTACAAGACCTAAGAGTGCGCATAGAACGCATTCTAAAGCGCAAAAATGATCTTAGTGCTATCTACACATTAATCGATGACGATAATCAATCTAAAGCATTAAAACAAATTAATGCTCAGCTTGATAAAAGTAATAAATACAGCCCTATTCTGCTTAGGCTAAAAGGAAATATTTTACTGGCATTAAAACAAAACCAAGAAGCGAAAGACTTTTTTAAATCAGTTTTGAATATTCAAAAATTTGCTTGGGCAAAAGTAGGATTAGTAGAAGCCTTAATTGCTAACAATGAGCATATTTTGGCTCAACGCATGCTTAAAACGATGCTTGAACGTAATGAAACACGACTAATTGCATTAGACTTATTAGGGCGTTTAGAGATAAAACTAAACCAGTTTGAGTTAGCTCAAGAATTTTTAAGTCAAGCAGCCCATATTGCTCCGCGTAATATAGACCGTCAAAAATCATTGAACAGCGTATCGCTTATTAACAGAGACTACGAAACTAGCTACTTAACTCAAAAAGATATTGCGAACTATGCTAAGTACTCTATGCATGATAGCCCTGATATTTATTTAAATGCCGCTCGTGCTGGGATTGATTTTGCATTAACCACAGATCAAACAGACCAAATAAACAGAATCTCCCGTCAAACAAATAAATATATCAACGAGCTAAAAACACAATTTCCATCCAATACCGCGCAAACTCAAATTGATGTGCTCAATGCGCGCCTTTATTATTTAAAAGATGAACATAAAAAAGCGAAACAGCTGATTGAGCAACTTGATGACAGCGATAACCAAATACGCTCCATTGATGGTGCCCTAGATAAAGCAAAAGCGCTGCATGAATTAGGTTTTCACCAAAAGGCGCAAGTGCTATTCTCACACATTATCGATCATTGTGAGCGCCATCCAAGTAGAAGTGATGCGACTTACTTGCGTTATATACAGCAACAACAAAGTGAAAGACGTGATATAAAAATGGGGCCGAAAGAACTTAACAACCATGCGGTTAAACAGTTTGAGCGTGGCCAGTTAAATGTAGCTTTAGAGGCATTTAGCCAAGCCTTTAGAGTCATGCCGCACAATCCAAGTATTGCACTTAATTTATTACAGTGTTTAGTGGATAAATCAAAAAAACAGGGTGGCTCTTTCAATAGTTTATTGGCTCAAAAGTGCCTTAAGCTATTAAAAAAATCAGCCTTACCAGAAGAGCAGTCAGCCCGATTTGACATACTACTCCAAACTGCTAAAGAAATGAAATTAGAGCTTTAGCGCTTTTTCATCGCAAGCGCGTTTACACAGTAGCGCAATCCGGAAGGAGATGGGCCATCTGGAAAAATATGCCCTAAATGCGCATCACACACATTACAAACAACTTCAACTCGCTCCATGCCATGGCTGTTATCTATTACATAACTAATTGCTTCCTCAGTCGCCGGTTGGGTAAATGAGGGCCAGCCGGTGCCGCTATCAAACTTTTCATCCGCATCAAACAGTAGGTTGTCACAACACACACATACGTACTTTCCCGGTTCTAATAGTGTGCAACTAGTTGAACTATTTGGTCGTTCAGTCCCCTTTTTACGGGTCACATAATATTGCTCTTCGTTTAACAGTTCGCGCCATTGCTGGTCTGTTTTAACCAGTTTTCGAACCGGTGTTGGATTACTATGGTTGGCAAAATTAACAATATCGTTCCACTTCAACATAACAACCTCATTGCGTTATTGGCCTATTTTATTTCAATTGGTAGGCATTTCTTTTAGCTAATCTCTGTTACGTCAGTGACCAATGTCACGATCAGCAATACCTAAATACGATACTCTGCCTCTCCGATGCTGTAAGTATACGGCTTACATAAGCGTGTAATTGAGCTTGACTACCAGGAATACTGACGCTTAATTGCCTGTCATTATTACTATGCACTATTAGCTCATCGTCTTTTATCTCTATTGACTCAATATTGCTGATGACTAACCAATGTGGGCCATTCTTTTTATCAAACAACCCGGTTAAACTAAAAACAAACAAATGCTGCGCGTCACGCTGAATAAAGTTATGTAGTGGATTACGCATTTTAAATAACGGCGTTAATCGGTAGCAGCACGAACAAAATACCACTATCCACAATAGCAATATCCCTTTAAACCAAATATGTTCGCCTAATGATAAAAAATAGCCAACGCAGATAATAATCAGCCCTATAAAGGCCACTACTTGCGCTATTTTTTTATTAATAGTGTGCATAATCTCTTACTTTTTATCGGTTGCTTTTTCTGTCGGCTCGGGCCAATCACTAAAAAAAACACTTAAATAACGACTTTTTGCCAAATACCACAATACCCACAATACAATCACCATTTGTATGGCTAAAAACAGTGAAAAGCGATAATGACTATGGGCCGCCTGGATACTTAACCACGACAAGTCTATTAGCGCGCAAGCAATAAGCGGCCAACGCATGTATCGCCAAATACGCGCTAACCGTTTCGTAGCTTGATGCGAGTCTCTGGGTCTGCGTAAACAAAACAAAATAGTGGGTACAATTGCCACGGCACCAATTGCTATGGCAATAAAAAAATCATTTTTTGATTTAAAAAACAATGACATTAAATCAAGTTCGGGACGACGGCTCAGCGCGGCAATCACCCAAATGAAATAGGCCCGCAGTAACACTAAAATACTCAAATGAAACGCTATTGGCGTACGATAGCTACCATATTTATCCCAGTATTCAGGTCCATAACGGCTCACAACTGGTTTTTCCTATCGGCAATAGTGCCCAAAATAAAAAATGCAGCTAATAATGTGAGCCCTAACCACTTAGCACCAAAAAAGAGTAAGGCTTTAGTTAGCAGTGGGCTTAACCACACCACTAATAAACCAAACCCAAACGCGGTGATCAACACAAAACACGTTACCCTAATAATAAAGTGACGCCTAGCAACCACTCTTTTAGTTATTTTTAAAATATCGCCTGCATAAAGCGATATTAGACACACCATTAAAAGCAATGATAAATGCGATAAATAACCTTGCAGCCACTGGCCCAGATCAATTAACAGCGTATTAAGTATATTTGTAAAACTAACCATTATGAGTCTCTAACAAAGTAATTAAATCATCCTCTGTCAGTATTTCTATACCGAGTTCTTGCGCTTTGGTGAGCTTAGAGCCAGCTTTTTCCCCCGCCACCAGCGCATACGTTTTTGCCGAAACACTACCAGAAACCTTGGCACCTAATTGTTGCAGGCGCGCCTTAGCATCATTGCGATTAAGCGTATTAAGCGTCCCTGTTAGCACATAAGTTAAACCCGCTAGTGGTTGTTGTTGCTCTGATGGCGCAGTCAACTGTGGCCAATTAATGCCTTGGGCTATTAATTCATTCACCACGGTTAAATTATGCTCTTCAGTAAAAAAGCCGCGCACGTGCTTTGCCACTATTTCACCTACATCGCTTACTTCAATCAATTGTTCGATGCTGGCCTCAATAACGTTTTCAAGTGTTAAAAAATGATTAGCTAAGTTTTGAGCGGTGGCCTCACCAACTTCACGAATACCCAGTGAATATAAAAACTTTGCTAGCGTGGTCGTTTTTGCATCATCAAGCGCGGCAACTAAATTTTTAGCTGACTTAGGCCCCATGCGCTCCAAAGATTCAAAATGTCCCTGCTTTAAAATAAATAAATCGGCGGGAGTTTTTATCAGCTCGCGATCAACTAATTGATCAACAATTTTATCGCCCAAACCGTCAATATCTAATGCCTTACGCGATGCAAAGTGTTTAATTGCTTGTTTGCGCTGTGCCTGACACACTAAACCACCGGTACAACGTGCAACGGCTTCACCTTCAACCCGTTCAATGTGCGAGTCACAAATGGGGCACATAGTTGGAAATACAATCTCTTTTGCATCGCTTGGGCGTTGCTCAAGTACCACTTGAGTAATTTGCGGGATAACATCCCCTGCGCGGCGAATAATCACAGTATCGCCCACTTTAACGCCTAAACGAGCTATTTCGTCGGCATTATGCAGCGTTGCATTTGATACCGTAACACCCCCAACAAATACCGGCTCTAGTCGTGCTACGGGAGTAATTGCCCCAGTGCGCCCTACTTGAAATTCAACATCTAATAATTGCGTTATTTCTTCTTGCGCCGGAAATTTATAAGCAATTGCCCAACGCGGTGCGCGAGCTACAAAGCCTAAACGCTCTTGTAAGGCTTTTTTATTTACCTTTATTACCACGCCATCTATTTCGTACTTTAGCTCGCTACGGCGCGTTAAAATGTCATTGTAATAAGCAAGCGCGGCTTTTGGGCCTTCAACTAATTTGGTTTCTGGGCACAGCGGCAAACCCCAGTCTGTCAGTTTAGCAAGTTGTTGGTAGTGATCTTCAGGTAAGGTGCCATCGGCAACTAATCCAGTGCTGTAGGCATAAAACATCAATGGGCGTTTTGCGGTAATTTTAGAATCGAGTTGGCGTAAACTGCCCGCCGCCGCATTTCGTGGATTGACAAAGACTTTATCGCCACGCTTTTGTGCCTCTGAATTTAATTTTTCAAAGCCCGCGCTATCCATAAATACCTCACCGCGCACTTCAAGTTCACGAGGGTAATCATCACCGCGCAATTTTAATGGCACATTACGGATTGTTTTTACATTTTGAGTAATGTTTTCGCCAGTAAAGCCATCGCCACGGGTCGCCGCTTGAACCAGTACTCCATCGCGATAAATAATCGATACCGCTAAACCATCCAGTTTAGGCTCACAACAAAATGTAAGCTCGTCGGTGCTCATTAAGCGCTCTTTAATACGACGATTAAAACCGCTAAATTCATTCTCACCAAAAGCATTATCAAGGGATAACATAGGCACTTGGTGCGCTACTTGCTCAAATTTGGCAAGCGCAGCCCCCCCCACTTTTTGCGTAGGCGAGTCGGCAGTTAAAAACTCAGGGTGCTGAGTCTCTAATTCACTCAGTGTCCGTAACAAGCGATCATATTCGGCATCAGGTATGCTTGGTGTATCAAGTACATAATAATTATAATTGTGTTGCTCAAGCGTGGTACGAAGATGATTAATTTGCTCACTAATGCTGCTTGTCATGTAGACCTCAAAAAAACATAAAAAAAGCCACTTTGACGAGTGAACGCCCAGTGGCTTACTAAATTTAACTTATACATGTTACGCTGAAAATGCGCGAACCTGTTCAACATATTGACGAATACGCTCTACCGTCATTTCGTTGCGCTCTGCATCCAGAATATCGGCACCAAATTCATCGGCTAGCTTTTTAGCGGCGCTATGCAGCATATTAAACGCAGCAAGGCCATCGCCATCACATGGCAGAGTCATAAATAAACTAACGCCTGCGGTGCTGAACTGTTCCATATTATCAATATCGAACGTGCCAGGGTTATACATATTTACCAGCCTAAATAACACCGGCCCTTGACCTGCTGGGTCTAGGTGGCGATTAAAAAAGCCTTCTTCTGAATATTTAAAACCTAGCGTGTTAACAGCAGACAGTAATTTACTGCCTTGCATAGTGAGCCCTTCTGGCATTTGAATATGCACAATAACAAAGTCAGCAATGTCTTTAGGGGTATCTTGTTGTGTGTCTGCGGCCTCTTCTGTTGCTGCTTCAAGGTCATCCTCAATAGCTGTATCAGCTGGGCTAACGTCTATTTGTGGCTCATCAGCGCTGAAGTTTAACTCACTCATTTGTGGCTCTTCTCGTTGCGCTAACATAGGCTCTTGCGGCTCAGTATGTAAAGATGAAGGCTGCTGTTCTTGAACAGGTTCAACTCGCTCGCTTGCAGGGAGTTCAGCATTCTCTTTTTTTCTTACTGACCATAAACCGTGTATTAATAAGCCACCAATGACAAACACACTGATCACAATTAAAACCCATCTTAATTCTTCGGCCATCCCCTCACCTTTTATTATTAATATGCCTAACAGCCATCATTTTACCTAAAATAACTAGCAAATGACTATAAAATTATGCATGTGCAAGTTGCACTGCTTGTTCAATATCCACAGCAACCATGCGTGACACGCCGGGCTCTGCCATGGTTACACCCGTTAATCTACCTGCCATTTCCATTGCAATTTTATTATGGCTTATATAAATAAACTGCACAGATTGTGACATTTCTTCAACCAAACGGCAAAAACGAACCACATTGGCATCATCTAATGGAGCATCTACCTCGTCCAGCATACAGAATGGAGCTGGATTGAGCCTGAATATAGAAAACACCAATGATAATGCGCTCAGCGCTTTTTCTCCACCACTTAACAAATGAATTGTCGAATTTTTTTTACCTGGTGGCCTTGCCATTATACTAACACCACTTTCGAGTAAATCGTCACTGGTTAATTCTAAGTAAGCACTGCCGCCGCCAAACACTTTGGGGAAAAGCTGGCCAAAATCGTGATTTACCTGATCAAACGTAGACTTAAAGCGCGTTTTTGTTTCACGATCTATTTTATGAATAGCGCCTTCTAAAGCTGTTAATGCTTGGGTTAAATCGTCCAGCTGATTATTTAAATAATCTCTTCTTTGCTTCGCTTGTTCAAATTCATCAATGGCTGCAAGGTTTACAGCGCCTAGTTTATCTAACTGATTACTGACTCCTGCGAGTTGATTTTGCGCTGCATTTAATGACAACTCTGCAGGAAGCTCTGCTAATACCTGTTTTAAGTTTTGATTTAGCTCTTCAAGTGGTTCAAGCACCGCTTGCGCCTTTATTAACAGGCTTTGTTCTTCAATACTCAACGTTTGATGCTGCTCTTGCAATGCCACCAGCTCAGTTTGTGACGTTTTTAAACTCGCTTGTTTGGTTTGTAATTCTTGTTTTGCTTGAGCCAGCTGTTGTTGTAAAGCGATAAGCGTTTGTTCACCTTGTTGGTGCTGTACTAATAATTGCTCAATACTCTCTGCAAGTTCTTGCTCAGGGATCAGTAACGCTTCAATTTGTTCTAATAGCGCTTGCGCGCCCTCTGTCGCAGTTGCAAGCGCCTGCTCAGCATGACTCAATTTTGTTTGACTAAGTTGCCATTCACTTCGCGCTTTTTGCTCATTAAGATTTGCCTGATGTGCTTGCGTTTTATATTGTTCAGCATTATTCAAAGCTTGTTTGTAACGCTCATCACTATTTATTCGTGTGCTATCGGCTTGGTTAAGCTCTTCAGCTAATACCTGTAATTGCTGTGCAAGCTGTTCATTTTTATCGAGCTCTTCGCTCAATAATTCGCTTAACTGTGTAAGTCGCTCATCCAATGGCTGACGTTGCTGCTGTAATTTAGTTACTTGTTGCTGATGCTGACTGGCTTGCGCTTTAAGCATATCGCCGCGGGTAGTGGCTACGGCTAATTGCTGCGCTAATTGATGAATGGTTTCTTTGCGCTCATTTTGCTTGCCAGTTAACAATGCAGCCTGCGCTTTATGGTCTTCAAGCGTGGAGTGTGCGCTCGTCAATGCCTGTTGTTGTTGCTCAAGTAAGGTTTCTTGCTGCTTGAGCTTTTTATGCATCAACAATAAAGAATTTTCTACATTTTTATTGCCACTGACATGCCAATTTCGGCCATGTAATGCCCCTTGCTTGTCTATAACTGCAATATATCTAACATCATTGAGCAGGTGTGTGTCACCTGTTTCATTATAGGCAATATGATTTAATAACTCAGGATACACGCCTGAGGTAATAAACGCGGCAATACTGTGCTTAGCTGCTGACTGCGATGCAATCTTCCACGTACTATTTTCTGCTTTATCTTGTGAAACATATATATGCTCAAGTGATTTGAGCGCCTGCTCTACTAAGTATTCATACCCCGACTTTACAGTTAATTGCTTAAACAAGGTTACACTTTCATCAGTGTTTTTTTCAAACCCTAGCGTTGTTTTAAGTCCCGCTATACCAGCCTTTAATTCATTTACTTGCTGAGATAAATGCTGCCAATCTTGCTGTGCATCATCTAGCTGTTGCTGCTGAGTAGTTTGCGCAGTTTGGCCTTTACTGTGAGCCGTTTGCGCTTTCGCTAGCTGCTCAGTCAGGGCTTGTCTGTGCTGTTGTTGCTGAGTTAATAGCTGCTCTATCTCACTGCGTTTTAACTCATCTATTTGCTCATCAAGCTGCGTTAGTTGTTGCTTAACATAACTGATTTTCTGTTCTGTGTGTTTTACTGCGTTGGTATGCGCTAACTGCTGATTATGCAATTGTTGATAATCTTCTTTTAGCGATTGCCAGTGTGATGTGTCGGCATTTTTAATCTCCAGCAGCCGATTAACCTCATCGGTAAGCTCTATAACCTGCTCGCTACACATTAAGTTATGCTCTACAGCCTGTTGTAAGCTGTCATCTAACTCTTGGCAGAGACTTTGTTGCTGCGTTTTTACTTCTTCGCTTTGTTGTTTTTGTTGTGCTAACTTGGCTAAATTTTGTTTAAGTGAAAGCGTTTGTTGTTTAATACTAATTTGCTGCTGTTCACTGCGAGTCAATTCGGTATGGGTATGGTGTTGTTGTTGTTGCGCATCATTGAGTTTATCCTGCTGAGCTTGCACTTGAGTTTCCAGACTTGCCAGTATGTCATCATGGCCTGAGTGTGCAATTTTAAAAAAGTTGATTTGTTCATCCAGTTTTTTTATCTGTGCGTTTTTATCAACTTGTTGCTGATGCAGCTTTTGCCATTTTAATACCGCTATTTGCCCCTTTAAGGTGCGCTCTTGGGTTTTTAATTCACGGTATTTTTTAGCCTCGACCGATTGTACCGCCAGTTTATCAAGCTGGTTTTGCAATTCCTGGCGCACATCAAGTAGTCGCTCTAAGTTTTCACGGGTACTTTTTATGCGTGTTTGTGTTTCGCGACGGCGCTCTTTGTATTTAGAAACCCCCGCCGCCTCTTCTAAAAAAACACGCAACTCTTGTGGTTTGCTCTCAATTAAACGCGAGATCATCCCTTGTTCAATAATGGCATAACTACGCGGCCCAAGCCCAGTACCTAAAAATATATCGGTAATGTCACGTTTGCGGCATTTGCTTCCATTTAAAAAGTACAGTGATTGCCCATCGCGGGTTACCAAGCGTTTAATAGCCACTTGGTTACGATCAGCAAAGGTATTGGGTAATTTACCTTGGATATTATCAAATATGAGTTCAACAGAAGCTTGTGAGATGGGCTTGCGGTTAGTGGAGCCATTAAAAATAACATCTGTCATGGCATCGCCACGTAAATTTTTAGCTGAGCTTTCACCAAGCACCCATCGCACCGCATCAATCACGTTCGATTTGCCACAGCCATTAGGGCCGACAACACACGTCATTTGATCCGGAAATGGAATTTTAGTGGGCTCTACAAAGGATTTAAAGCCCGCTAATTTTATAGTGCTTAAGCGCATCTGTTTGTTTTACCAATTTTTATTATTTTTGTTAGTTTTTACAATTTAACCTATTTTTAGGCAAAAGGTTAAGCTTGGCGTTTAAAGTTATCTAAAATAATGCCCGTTGCCATTGCCACGTTAAGCGATTCAGCACCGCCAAAGGCGGGAATAGTAATTTTATTACTCACAAGCGCGGCACACTGCTGGCGTATGCCATGTGACTCGCTGCCCATTAATAAAACCCCTTTCCCAGCAAACTGACAGTGATGAACATTCTCGCCCTCTAAAAATGCACCATAAATAGGCACATCCAAAGATGTTAAATAGCTAGGTAAATCAACTTGGCTTACCGATACACGAACAAATGACCCCATAGTGGCGCTAATTGTTTTTGGGTTATACGGATCGGCACTGTCGGTGCTGGCAACAATGTGTTTTATACCGTACCAATCAGCCACGCGAATGATGGTACCTAAATTACCCGGATCAGATACTCCATCTAAGGCCAATATTAAGCTGCTTTCATCGGGTAATGTGGTGCTTGGCATATCAACAATGGCAATAGCCGCATTATTACTGACCAAAGTACTTACCTTTGTTAATTGCTCTTCATCTGCTGTAATAAAATGCGTTTGAGGGTATGCGCTTTGGTTATTATCAATAAAGTTTTGCGTTGCAAACACATCGGTTACTTTTAATGGGCTATTTAATAACTCCAGTACATTTTTTTCGCCTTGTACAAGGTATTGATTAAGTTGCTTGCGGTACTTCTTTTGGCCAAGCTGGCGAATTAGTTTAAGTTGGTTTTTTGAAATCATGTCAGCCCCGTTAAATTATCTGCACAGTATACCAGAGGTGACTTAAAGTGCAGCCCTATAAACAGCAAAAGCAATAAAATTAGCCTACTTACAATAAGCTAGCTAATCATAAAGATTGTTTTTATTCTCTAAAAAGGGTAAATTTACAAAAAATTACAAGGACTTTTTTTAAATGGAATCAATACACCCAACTTCACCTAAGTCAAACCACACACTCTCCTCTATTTTTAGCGGTAAAGTACAATTTAGCGGCAAAAGCGGCGAATTTTTTGGCATATGGAGTGTCAATATACTGCTAAGTATTATTACTTTAGGAATTTATTCTGCATGGGCAAAAGTACGCACCTACCGTTATTTTTACGGTCATACGCGTATCGACGGCCATAGCTTTGACTACCTAGCCACTCCTATACAAATTCTAAAAGGCCGCATTTTAGCGGTAATCGTGTTTTTAATTTACACCATACTAAGCAGCCTCGCACCGGCGATAGGCCTTTTATTTGCTATTGGTTTTTTATTTTTGTTGCCATGGATCATTAACCAAGGTTTGCGCTTTAACATGCGTATGACCCGCCATCGTAATGTACGCTTTGCTTTTTCAGGTAATTACGGCGATGCATTTATTAACTTTGTTTTATTGCCTATTGCAAGTGTATTCACATTACACCTATTACTGCCGTATGTATTAAAGCGAATTGATCAATATATGCATGAAAACATCAGCTATGGAAATAAACCACTTACAGTAAATCTTCAGGGCGAACGCTATTACATCGCAGCACTTATTACCCTAGGAGTTGCAATAGGTGGCTTAGTTATTTTTGGCTTCTTTGCTGGTGCAAGTGCCTTAACGATCGATAACTTAAACACACAAAACTTTAGCCTTTCGACAATTGTAGTGCCGCTATTAATTGCTGCGTTGTATATTGCGTTTTTAACACTGGTAGGCGCTGTTTATCATTCGCTTATTCGAAATCATATTTTTAATAACAGTGAATTTACAGAAGTCGCTACCTTTGATTCGAACTTAAAAGCCATTGACTATGCCATCTTACTATTTACCAATGTACTGGCAATTATATTTACCTTAGGACTTGCCTACCCTTGGGCTAAAGTACGCAGAGCAAAGCTATTAGCATCAGTTACAGAAGTCACTATTTATAGCGGCGTACTTTCGTTGATTGATGTTGCACAAAATGAGCAGTCATCATTTGCTGAAGAAGCTGCCAATGTGTTTGATATTGATATTTCACTCACCTAATGAGTAATTATCCTATTTTTGGCTGTTATTATTACCCTAATAGCAGCCAACATATTAAAAGCTACGCACACCTTTCCCATGAGCAAATAACGCTTGTTGACTCTGAGAATACGGCGTTACTTGCATCAACAATAGACGATTGCCAACTTGATAGCCCGCTACCGGGCATGGCGTCTGAGTTAATTTTTGCTAACGGTGGTCGATTTATTCCTCAAGATGTAGAATTTAGGTGGCCATTGTCGCTTAAAAAGCATGGACTGAGTGAACGCTTAGAAAAAAATAAAGTCCTTATTGTTGCATCTGTGCTGCTAATTCCCCTATTGCTTTGGTTAATTTTATACCGCTTAATACCGTCAGCAGCCGTTTATAGCGTTAATTTAGCACCTACCTCGACAATTGAAACGATGGGGGAACACACCCTCAGTGTGATAGAAAAAGTCGCATTAGAACCTTCTCAACTTTCTACTAAAAAGCAAACACAAATACAGCAGCAATGGCGTTTAATGCTTAACTCACTCAATTTAGACAGTGCAAAATTTAGACTCTCTTTTTATCAGTCAGATTATTTTTCAGCTAATGCGTTTGCTCTTCCTAATGGGCGGGTTGTTGTGACTGACGAACTTGTTGAACTATTAAAGAATGAACCTGATGCCCTGCGTGCTATTTTACTTCATGAAATTGGTCATGTTCAGCACCATCACAGCATTCGCCTTGCAGCACAAGCTGCAGCGAGCACCGTTGTATTTGCAGTTATTTTTGGTGATTTAGAAGGGATATTAGAGGTCGTGCTTGGCTCTGGTTCATCTTTTTTACAACAAGCGTTTTCACGAGATATGGAACAAGAGGCCGATGAATATGCGATTAAAAATCTTTTAAAATTAGGATATTCTAACCACGACTTTGCTGATGCAATTGAAGCACTGGAAAATAATTTAAAAGCACAAGAGGCGACCCTTGATGATACTTGGTTAAAGTATTTATCAACGCACCCAAGCTCTCAAAAGCGAATAGAATATGCGAGGCAATATAAACCACTATGACCCCTGAACTGAATTTATTGTTATTAGTCATCATTATGATAACGCTTGGCTACGGGTTTATTTATCCGCGCTTTGCAGGCAGCAGCTTTAAAAAGGTATCGGTACAAGATTTATTTGCAACAGGCATTACGCTATTAATTGCATCTCGCCTTTATTACAACTCGGGCGTACAATTTAGCTGGTTACTATTTGAAGTTAATTGGTTTTGGTTTACTTTGTTAACTTATGTAATAATCGAAATTCCGGTGTTTTTTATTTATGCTAAAAAGCACAATATGCAGTTTTCATAGTACTCTTATTTTTATACAAAAAAAGCGCCAAATTGGCGCTTTTTTGAGCTGAATTAAAACATATTAATATTTATGCTTAAGTGCCCACAAATGCAGTAATTCACTGGCAATCGTTGCTGCGGCAATGGCGGTAAGCTCACTTTGGTCGTACGAAGGCGATACTTCAACTACATCCATACCCACCATATTAATGCCTTTGAGTGCACGTAAAATTTTCAGCACTTTATCAGAAGTTAAACCACCACATACTGGTGTACCTGTACCTGGCGCAAAGGCAGGGTCTAAACAATCTATATCAAAGGTTAAGTAAACCGGTAAATCACCCACTCGCTCAATAATTTGCGCTGCAATATCATTCGCATGAAGATCATTGGCTTGCATGGCATCAATCACTGCAAACTCATGATTGCTTTGATCAAAGTCGGTACGAATGCCGAGCTGAATACTGTGATTAACATCAATCAACCCTTCCATTGGCGCATGGTAAAACATAGTACCGTGATCAAAACGCGACCCATTACTGTAGGTGTCGGTGTGCGCATCGAAATGCACTAACGCCATTTTGCCATGAATTTTTGCATGCGCGCGCAATAGTGGTAGCGTAACAAAGTGATCGCCCCCTAGTCCTAATAATGTTTTACCTTGGCGAAGTATTTGCTCTGCCGCCATTTCTAGCTGCGCAGTAAAATATTCAGGATCGCCTACCGGATAGGTAAAATCGCCAGCATCCGCTACTTTTAGCCGTTCAAACAAAGGAAACGTCCACGGGTATTTAGTATCTTCCCATGCTAAATGCACCGACGCTCTGCGGATTGCATCTGGCCCCAAGCGGGCACCAGGGCGCCCTGAGGTGGCTAAATCAAACGGTAAACCTAGTACCACTACATCAGCGTCTATGGCGTTAATGTTTTGTACCATAGGACGGCGTAAAAACGTCATCCCATTTGAGTATAATGAGTGGTCAACATGACCAAACAAGCTAGACATTGCTTATAACTCTTCTAAATAAGTGTAGCCATCAAGGCCGCTTTGCAACTCGTCGAGGACGCTTTGCTGTTCATCTACTGCAATTTTTGCGCTGACTAACTGCGCGTAAGACTGCTGAAAACCTTCAACATCTAAATGTACATAACGCATCATGTCAGCAACAGTATCACCGAGGTTAATTTCTGTAATGCTGGCAACACCTTGCTCATCCATATTGACAATAGCACTGTGCGTATCACCAAATAAGTTATGCATATCGCCTAGAATCTCTTGATAGGCACCCACCAAGAAAAATCCCATTAAATACGGTTTATCGGCTGAGTATTCAGGTACTGGTAACGTACTTTCAATACCTTGGCCATCTACATAATGCTCTAAAGCGCCATCTGAGTCACAAGTAATATCCAATAACACCGCGCGCTTTTGCGGTGCTTGCGTTAAACCACTTAATGGCAATACTGGAAACACTTGATCAATTCCCCACGCGTCAGGCAATGACTGAAACAATGAGAAATTTACAAAAAACTTGTCCGCTAAACGCGCATTTAGGTCATCTATAATCGGTCGATGAAAACGGTTTTTGTTATCCATTAATTTATTGAGTTCATAACAAACGCGTAAGTTTATTTGCTCTGCCCATGCACGCTGGGTTAAATCTAATAATCCCATCGCAAACTGACTATGCGCTTCGGCTAAATCACCTTGGCTGTCGTGAAAAATTTCAATTAATGCACGGTCATCAGTAAGCACATGCAGTTGTTGCCATGACGTCCACATGTTTTTAAGTAGCTGCGGAGCTTCGTCAGCTGGTGCTTCTATTTCTTCTGGTGTATACGTTTCGGTGCCAATTACATTGGAAATAAGGACCGCATGATGCGCCGTTAATGCTCTTCCCGACTCTGAAATAATGGTAGGGAAAGGCTGCTCATACTGCTTACAAATATCACCGATGGTGTACACAATATTATTTGCGTATTCAGCTAAACTGTAATTCATTGAGTTGTGTGATTGACTGCGCGTGCCGTCGTAATCAACCGCTAAACCGCCGCCCACATCAAGGCACTCTATGTGTGCACCCAACTTACGTAATTCACAATAAAAACGCGCAGCCTCGCTTACACCTAAGCGCACATCACGAATGTTGGCCATTTGCGAACCTAAGTGAAAATGCACCAGTTGAACTAAATCCAGCTGATCTGTTGCTTTTAAACGGTTTACTACATACAGCACTTGAGAAGCAGATAAACCAAACTTAGATTTTTCTCCGCCACTGGCTTGCCATTTACCTTTGCCCTGCGATGCTAAACGCACACGAATACCAATGCGTGGTTTTACATTTAATTCTTTAGCTTGGCTAAGTACCATATCCAGCTCAGACAGTTTCTCAAGTACGATATACACTTTATGGCCCAGCTTTTCGCCAATCAACGCTAAGCGCACATATTCTTTATCTTTGTAGCCATTACACACAATCACCGCACTGGTTTTTTCAGCCAGCGCTAATACGGTTAATAACTCTGGCTTGCTGCCTGCTTCTAAACCCAGCTGTTTTTTTTCTACTTGTGCTTGGCTGGCAACAATTTCTTCAACTACTTCGCGTTGTTGGTTAACTTTAATTGGGTAAACTAATAAATAGTCTTTTGGATAACCATAGCTTTCTATAGCAGTATTAAATGCACCACATAAGCTATGCACGCGATGGTGTAAAATTTGTGGAAAGCGAACTAACGCTGGCAAACTTAAGCCTTTTTCTTCAAGTTGCTTAGCAATGTCTGTTAATGCAATGGTTTGCTGTGGGGCATCAGCCTTGGGCGCAACATACACATCACCTTGATCATTAATACCAAAAAAACCTTGGCTCCAATGACGAACGTTGTAGCTCGTACGAGCTTGTTCAAGTGATGTTGTCTCTTTCATTTATCTTTCTCTTTTATTTATGAATGCCAAACCGGCTAGTTGCGCGCATTAAAAGAAAAATAGCGATTCATGTCCAACAAGTATTTCTACTCGTAACGAGTGAGGATTAAAATTGATAAAGAAAAACAGTAAATAGCGTATTATTAGCTGAGCGCAAGCTCCATAAATAGGCTGTTCGGGTTTTCTGTGTATTCACCAAAAGGTTCACATTGTACAAACCCTAAATTCTCGTAAAGATGGATTGATTGTCTTTGCTTTGGCCCTGTTTCTAGCTTTATGATTGGGATTTCTTCTTCGCCAGCATGGTGTAATAATATTTGCATAATACGGCGCGATAAGCCTTTTCCGCGATAACTAGGTTTGACATATAAACGGCGTATCTCGCCATAGGGCTTGGTATCAAACTGCATAACAATCGCCCCGCAAGCAATAATCCCCTCTTCATTTTTCAAGCCTATTGCATAGACATTGGGTTGACCCAATTGACTAACAGACAATGACTGTGCTGTCGCTACTGGATATAAAGAATTAATAAGTCTGTCGATATCAGAAAAAACATTAATCACATCGGGATCATCAGGGGTTAAATCTATTAACTGCATAGGTTATCTCTAATTTATTTTCTTATTTGTTAGCAAACTATAACGCATTGTAACAAATGAACAATAACTATGTTTTATGTCATTACTTTTAAAAAATACCGACACAAAATTATTATTGCAAAATAAAAAACAATAGTTTGACCTAGATGTACTATGACGGGCGTATAATGCAATCAATTAGAGTGTAAATTAGGAATAAATAATGTGGTTTAGCCCAAAAAAAAGAAAACAGGCGTTTGCAAAACAGCTAGTTAGTACACACGAAGCAGCTGCGATTATCGTTAACAACGACAACACTGTTATTGCAGTGAATGACGAGTTTACATCGCTAAGTAAGACACTTAACCAAACTAATGACACTAATACATTAACTTATTTAAATAAACGTTCTAATCCAATAAGCAAAACCATTGCTTGTGGAAATAACTTGTTTTTAACCCAACATATTAGCCCACTTACATTAAAAGAGCTTGATACATGCTCGCTTCATGTATTTAAGCCTGAGCCGATAAGAGTGTTAGATGAGCAAGCTTGGCAAACACTGCTGAGCTTAGGTGAAGATATCTACGCAGTCTTTGATGATAATTCAAAGCTTGTTGCGAATAATTTAGATACGTCGAACAGTGCCGACGCTGCACTACTGCCCAAAGAAAACACTAAATTGCTAAACGTTTTACAAGATGCTTTAAATAGCGAACACGGTTCACTGTGCTTATCTGTAAAAGACAATATTTATTATAATGTTGCCCACACTACTTTTAACTTCAATAATACCTTGTTGTCTGCATTTGTATTATCAAAACAATCACAAGTTGAAGACTATAAGCAATTTGAACTGTTATCTAAAGTGGTCAGCAATACCAGTACTAGTGTACTTATTACCAATAAAGATGGCTTAGTAGAATATGTTAACCCTGGCTTTGAAGTACTTTCAGGTTATACACTTGCAGAAGTAAAAGGCAAAAAACCAGGCAATTTCTTGCAGGGAGAACAAACAGACAAAGAAACCGTTAAGCGGATTTCAAAAAACCTTAAAAACAAACAACCATTTTATGAAGAAATACTAAATTTTGATAAAAATGGTGTGCCATATTGGATTGTTCTGTCGGTAAACCCAACATTTGATGATAATGGCCAGCACACAGGGTTTGTGGGCGTCAGTTCAGATATTCGCGAAATTAAGCGCCAAGTACTTGAACAAATAAACCAAAAAGATGCAATAAGTAGCCACTCGGCTGTCATTGAGTTTAATGAAGATGGCCAGTTCCTATCTGCCAATGAGTATACCAAAAAGCAATTAAACATATCTGAGAGCTCAAACATAGCGAGTGTGTTTGGTAATTTAAGGGATCATTTAGACGCTTCACGTATTCAAATACTCAACCAAGGCAAGCCGACTGAAGTAATGATGTCATTGACGCATCAAAATGAAGACGTAACGCTAGATTGCATTATTTCTTCTATTACCGATTTTAACGGTAAGGTTTCTAAATACGTTGTATTTGGTAGTAATGTCTCTTCTAGAAACAAATTAGTTACTGGAACGCATCAATCAATGTCAACCGTATTAGGGAAAATTCAAACTACGGTCACCACCATTAATGCCGTGGCAGATCAAACTAATTTACTTGCTCTTAATGCGGCCATTGAAGCTGCGAGAGCCGGTGAAGCTGGACGAGGTTTTGCCGTGGTTGCTGACGAAGTACGTAACCTTGCCAAAACGTCAAACGAAGCAGCGGCACAAATTGGACTTTTAATAAATGAAACTCAAACGCACGTTGACGAGCTTGCTTCATTTTTAAAATAATTAAATAGTTTGAAAAAACTTAACAAACTTGCTCAATCAACAAATTAAACTGCTTGTTAGTGAATTATTTTAATCCGGTAGAGTCTGTGTGGCCTGAAGAAATGTGGCTGTTTTTTGTTAAAATTTAAGTGATGTATAAAATAGAAAAAGGCGCTAACGAGCGCCTTTTTTATCTGCTATCAGAGCCCTTGCTCATCTGCCATTTGTTTTACAATACGAGGGGCTGTCCACAATGATGGCAATAACACGAATGATACAGGGACTGCTGTTACCACTATAAACGACTGTAGCGCTGAAATTCCCCCCTCACCTATAGAAATCAGTAATGCAGCCATCACCCCCATTATAATTCCCCAAAAAACACGAATTGACGTTTGTGGGTGATCGGTACCGGTCATCACCATAGACACCGAGTACGTCATTGAGTCACCGGTTGTTGCCACAAAAATGGTGGTCAGCACTAAAAATAATACAGACACAACAAACCCCATGGGTAACTGCTCAGTAATGGCTAACAATGCTGCTGGTAAATTAAGCCCTGCGAAAGGTTCTGATATAACACCTGGATTATTTAACTCAAAAAATATGCCTGAGCCACCCACAATGGTGAACCAAAAACAGGTGATCACTGGCGCAACTACAGAGATGAGTAAAATCATTTCACGAATAGTTCGGCCACGCGATATACGCGCAACAAACATCGCCATTAAAGGGCCATAACCTAAAAACCAACCCCAAAAAAACACAGTCCACCAGTCTAACCATGGTTTATCGGCACGAAACGTAGCCATAGGTATAAAGTTATCTAAGTACAAGCCAAACGATTGGATGTAGCTATCAATAATAAACGCAGTGGGCCCCATTAATAATATAAACAACATCAGCACTACAGCCAATACAATATTAAAACGACTTAACAGCTGAATACCTTTAGTAACGCCACTTACCGCTGAAAGTGTATAAATACCAATTAAACTGAATAAAATAACCACTTGTGTGGTGTAGGTGTCAGGAATGCCAAACAATTTATCTAGGCCAAAACTCACCTGTAAGCCTAAAAAACCAATTGGACCCACAGTGCCAGCAACCACAGCGAGTACACAACATGCATCAACAATTGTACCAAGCGCCCCTTTCATAACACGATCGCCAAATACGGGATAAAGCAAAGTACGAGGTTTAAGTGGTAAGCCTTTTTCGTAATGGAGATGCATATAAACAATGCCGGTCAAACTGCCTAAAATAGCCCAGGCTAAAAAACCCCAGTGCATAAAGCTTTGTGCAAGGGCGTTATAGGCGGCATCGTTAGTGCCTGTTTCACCACCAAATAGCGGTGGCGGAGAAATAAAATGTGCCATTGGCTCTGCTGCGGCCCAAAATACGCCGCCACCAGCAAGCAAAGTACACATAATAATACTTATCCACTTAAAGGTAGAAATTTCAGGGGTTTTTAAGCCACCCAGTACCACTGAGCCGGTGCGGCCGATAGCTAAGAAAATGCCAATCATAAAAGTTAATAACAGCAGGACTTGCCAAAAGGCGCCAAATATTTGGGTAGACAAGGCAAAGGCAGTATTTATCCAGTTCGACATAAGTTTAATGTCGTAAAGGGCCAGCGCGGCAAATAAAACTAATATACCGCCACTGATTAAAAATACGGGTATATCAACCCCATGCAGAAACTTTACCCGGGAAGCATGGGTTTCACCCGACTTTAAAGTTGCTTTCGTGGTATTCATTTATCGCTCCTAATGGTTCTTTAAAGTTACCGACATAGCGACGTACCATGACATTACTCTAAACCTTAGTTTCAACAAACAATAAAGCAACTCAAAAGCGAGTTTTAAGTACCTGTTGTGTTCACGTTTAAATAATGTCACAACAAGTAGACTTATTGCCAATTCCTGACTAGTTTAACGCGTTAAAAATCCTAAACCAATGCCACAGGGGGGATTTATGCAACAGTTACACAATAATAAAAAACACATTACATTTAGCTAGCAAACACACAAAAAAATATACACTTGTGTTCGTAGCTAGAGCGCTTAATGTTATAAACGTTAGCGCCAAAATAGCTCATTGACTAGGGTAGCGAAACCAATCACCGCTAATTATAGAAACCCACACGCTTATAGATACTGTTTATGCTGTTTATGCCATTGTATGTAATTACTGCGCGTTAATGGCTTTGCAAATAAATAACCCTGCACTGCGTTCACCCCCATAGACTTTAATATGTCTAGTTGCTGGGTATTTTCAACGCCTTCAGCCACAATGTTAATATTTAAGCTATGACCTAGGCCAATGATAGACTGCACAATAGTCTGACCCGACGCACCATCTAACAAGTTATCAATAAAGCTTTTATCTATTTTCAGTTCATCAATTGGGAAAACACTTAAGTGTTTTAAACACGAATAGCCCGTACCAAAGTCATCAATTGAAAACACAAACCCCTGCGATTTTAACTCTTCCATTTGCTTTACGGTCCCCATCAAGTCACCGGCTAACATTGATTCGGTGATCTCTAATTTAATTCGAGTTGGCGATACATCAAACGCCTCAATCGCTTTAAATAGTTCACCTTTTAAAGTAGAAGAATTAAACTGACACTGGCTAATGTTAATTGATACACTAAAGCTGTCATCGAGTAAGTTATTATCGCGAAGCGTTTCTAGTAAAATGCAAATATCGCGTAATACGTTATTTTGTAGTTTTTGTATTAAGCCAAATTGCTCAGCAATTGGAATAAATGCATTAGGCGAAATTATCCCCTTAGTTGGGTGGTTCCATCGTATTAGCGCCTCCGCACCAACAAGGGTTCCATCAATTGCTAATTGTGGCTGAAAATAAGCACAAAACTCATCGCACGCAATAGCTCTGGTAATATCCGCTTCAAGCTCAGTTTGATTTTCCAGCAAGGTTTGCAGTGCCGGATCGTAAAAGCTGCAGCTATTACCTCCTTTCACTTTAGAGCGATACATAGCGGTATCTGCAAATTTTAGGATATTTGCAGTAATGGCATTACTATTGTTAATTAAACAAATACCAATACTACAACTGACCTGAAACGCCAAATAGCCCACTTCAAATTTTTCATAAAATACACTTTGCACTTTTTTAGCTATTAATTCAGATTGATCATTAGCTTGGCCATAACTATCACCCACATACTCAGTGAGTATGATAAATTCATCCCCCCCTACGCGTGCAAGTGTATCTGCAGAGTTTAAAATAGCGGTTAATCGTTTCGACAACTCAACTAATATCTCATCACCTGCATTGTGTCCTAAGGAGTCATTTATCCGTTTGAAGTTATCTAAATCTATAAATAATAATGCGCCATAGTGTTCAGAGTGCTTAATTCGCTCCACGTACATATTTAATCTATCACTAAGTAATCGTCGATTAGGCAGGTTAGTGAGTGGATCAAAAAATGCCAGTCGTTGTACCTCTTCTTCTGCGGCTTTTCGATTAGAAATATCTCTTGCCATCCATACCACATGACGAAGCGAGGGGTTGTTAGGCTGGTAACTTTCAAGTGGGGCTGTGCGCCCTTCAAATGTCAGATTTTTTCCTTCGATGTTTAGCTCATATTCAAACACTTGGACTTCATTGGTTTGAAGGGTTTTGTCAATTACCGCCATAATAGGATTAGCATCCACAGGCGGCATGATATCTCGCACATTCTTGTTAATAACGTGCTCTTGGGCTAAGTACAAGCTTTCATTCGCAGTGCCGTAGATGTTGGTATACTCGCCCTCTTCACTCAAAATAAGTGTTAAGTCGGGCAATACTTTAGTAAAGGCTTTAAACTTTTCATTACTTTGCTGTAACTCAGAAAACAGCTGTTTCAATTTAAGTGACTCACGATGTTTTTCTAAAGCAATGCTTGAAAAGTCGACAAAATAGTCTATGAGCTCTAAATCATCTAATGAGGGCGATTTTACACAGCCATGATAAATCGCAAACGTACCGAGTATCTCTGATTTTGTTGAAATAATAGGGGTTGACCAACATGACCTTAAGCCGTAACTTAAGGCTAATTCTTTATAGTCATCCCACAATGGTGATGTCGCAATATCAGCAGCAATAATGCGTTTTTGTTCATAGGCGGCTGTCCCGCATGAGCCAACAGTTGGTCCTATTTTAACGCCATTGATTGCTTGGCAATAACCTTCAGAAATATTAGGGGCTGCGCTATGGAACAACTGATCTTCTTTGAGCGTTAAAATAGAGCATTTTGCAGAGGTATCTTCAATAATCTCTTCTATTGATATGCAAATATTTTCAAGCACTTCATCGAGTGCAGCACCTAGCGCTATTTTCGATAATATACTTTGTTGGTGAGATAGAAGCTTCCGTACTCTTATTGTTTCAATCAAATTATATTCCTCAACAATCACTTATGAGAAATACATCATCACTTTCTCATAGCTTGCTGTTTATAATATTTTATTATAGACACGACTATACATAATATTAAAATTACCATCCATGCTATTTTCGCCCATGTTTTGATGTTAAACACAAATTGGTGGTTTGAAATATTTCCACTCACGAATAACGTCTTCGCATACAGCCTGTGAATACCTTTTATTAAACACTTTGTTACTTAAAAGTACTGTTTTAAATCATCAAGCTATTTATACTAAGGGCAATATAAATAATCTGTGAGGTTAGTGTGCAAATAACACAAGGTATGGAATATTTTTTTTCCGGATTTAAACTTATTAGCCAAAAAGGACTTAAGCGTTTTGTGCTTATCCCCTTGCTTATGAATATTTTACTTTTTGGTAGCTCGTTATTCTTTTTATTCGGTTGGCTCAGTGATGGCTTTAATGCATTAAATGCTATGCTCCCACAGTGGCTAAGCTGGCTAGAATGGCTAATGTGGCCTATAGCCATACTCGTCGTCTTATTTACCTACAGCATGTTATTTACCGTTATTACTAATTTTATCGCCGCGCCTTTTAATGGTCTTTTAAGCGAAAAAGTTGAACTCTATTTAACGGGTCAAAAAATTAACGACGACGGATTAGCAGACTTAGTAAAAGATGTACCTCGAATGCTGGGCCGGGAGTGGACCAAGCTTTGTTACTATCTTCCGCGCGCTATTGGATTTTTTATTTTATTATGGGTGTTACCGGTAATAGGCCAAGTGCTATGGGTGCTATTTACCTGCTGGATGTATGCGGTGCAATATAAAGATTATGCTTTTGATAATCATAAAATCAGCTTTACACAAATGAAAAATGACTTAAAAAGCAAACAAGGGTTATCTTATGGGTTTGGCTTTGCCGTGATGTTGCTAACCGCTATCCCATTTGTAAATTTAATTGTTATGCCTGTGGCGGTATGTGGTGCCACACGGTTATGGGTTGAACATTACCGTCCACAATATCGTAGTTAAAATTACAATGGGCCAGTTGGCCCATTGTTATTATGCGTTTTAGCTATATAAACTCTGTGGTACTTTAATGACATTCAAGTGCACTGTTATTTCTTCACGGTCATGGTATAAATGCTTGGCTTGTAACTCGTAGCTTATGCCGTACTTCGCCATTTCTTCTTTAATCATTTTTAAACATTCATACACACTATCAAAGCGCTTTTTCATCGGTAATTTTAGATTAAAAATAAGCTCTTTTGCATAGGCATTTACCGCCCAGTCAATCATCAAGTTAGTCACTTTAGTCGGCTTTTCTACCATATCGCACACCAACCAAGTAATATTTCTTTTTTCTGGGCGGTATTTAAAACCATCTTCTCTAAAATGCTTTACCTGCCCCGTTTCCATTAAACTTTCGTTCATTGGGCCATTATCTATTGCACTTACAAACATACCGCGGCGCACTAACTGATACGTCCAGCCACCTGGGCAAGCCCCTAAATCGACACTGCGCATCCCAGCTTGTACCCGCGACTCACGCTGTTGCTCAGGAATAAACACATTAAACGCTTCATCTAACTTAAGCGTTGAACGACTTGGGCCATCGCTTGGCATACGTAAGCGTAAAATACCCATAAAAAAAGGTGAATTATTAAAACTATAGGAATAACCAACATAAGCCGTGTTGTTTGCTAAAAACAATACATGCATGACTGGACGATTTGCTTTTGGCTCACGCGAGAGGGTATTTTTTTTCTCAAGGGCTTTTTTAAGTGGGGTTGATATTTTTTTACAAAAAGTCAGTAGCTCTTTGCCCTCGTTGGTATCGGGTGTTTCTACTCGCAATTGAGAACACAGAGTAAAATCTTTAGCCGCATCTACAATGGCGCCTACTCTGTCTTCTACGGGCATATTTTCAATTAAGTTACCTGCAAACCATTGGCGTGCAAATACCATATTTTTAAAATCAACTTTTTTGATTATTTCGTCGCTGTGCTGCGCTTCAAAACACTCATAAATAACATAACCGGTATTTGGTTTTGCTTTTACATACCCAGCAAATCCTTGCTCGGCGGCGTGAAACGTTATTTCAGCAGCGGCATCGTTTTCAAAACCACTACGACAGTAAATCACAACACTAGACATATTAACCCTTAAACTCTTTAAAACTTAAATCGTGCAACTTGCACTAAAATAACTATCCAACCAATAATAAAGCACAGCCCACCCAACGGGGTAATTGGGCCCAGCCATTTTAACCCTGTTAAGGCCAATAAGTATAAGCTGCCGCTAAATAACAACGTACCCGCTACAAAAAAACCACCCGCCGCGCTTAAGTTAATACCCCACTTTATTAAAATTGCCACGGCAATCAGTGCCAGCCCATGCACCATTTGGTATTCGGCGGCGGTTTTAAAAATACCAATAGCGTACTCAGATAAACGGCTTTTTAAGCCATGAGCAGCAAATGCGCCCAATATCACTGAAAATAAACAAAAAAAGCTGCCTGCGAGTAAAAATAGTTTAACCATGTTTATCCTGCTTTAAATTCTCGATGGTGTTTTTTATAAAACAAGCGGCTTGCATTGCAGCAACATCTAAGTTTTGTTGCTCAGTCACACCACTTTTTTTACGCGGTTTTAATGAATGATCCCCATCAGTCAGCCATATATATTCTGGCTGCTTTGGCATTGTTATTGTTGCAAGTTCTTCGCGAGTACCAAATGTATCTCTTTCCCCTTGTAGTACCAAAAAAGGACAGGGTATGTCTGCAAAATGATCTGTACGGAGCTTTTCCGGCTTGCCTGGAGGATGAAACGGATAACCAAACGCAAGCACGCCTAAAACAGGATGACAAGTCGAGCAGGCAAGCATCGATGCCATGCGCCCACCCATTGATTTACCCCCTATAAATAGCGGTAAACTCGTATCAGCTTGGGTAAGAATATGCTCAAAATAAGTAAGAAGCTTTGGTGCGCGTTCTGGTGGGCGGCGTTTATTGGATTGTTTAGCAATTTGCATATATTCAAAATCAAACAGTCCAACATCAATACTGTACTCACTGAGCTGTTTCGCCATTATTTGCATAAACTCAGAGTCACTACCCGCTCCTGCTCCATGAGCAAATATAAACTGTGCGATTGCAGGTTGATGGCAACTTCTAACCCATTCAATACTCATTAATATTCTTGCTCCTGCTCAACTAAACTTAACATCCAGTCTTTAAACGATACAATTTTGCCTAATTCATTTTGCGACTCACGGATCACTAAATAATAGGCGTTTTTACTTTCTAAGCTGTGATTAAACGGGATCACTAAACGTCCGGCATCAATATCGGGTTTTGCTAGTACGCTGTTACCAATTGCAACCCCTTGACCATGAACTGCAGCTTGCAGCACCATAGAAGAATGACTAAAAATAGGCCCTTGGTTAACTTGTACATTACGTACACCCGCGGTTTTCATCCAGGTTTTCCAGTTTTTACGGGTGGTGTCATGCAGCAAGGTATGGTTTGCCAAGTCACTCGGTTGGTTAAGCGCTCTGGGGCCACTTAACAGTAACGGGCTACATAACGGCACTAAATACTCAGTATGCAGTTTATAGGCTTGCACCCCACTCCAATGACCGCGACCATAATAAATTGAGATATCAACATCGTCTGTTAACGAGTTTTCATCCTGATCTTGGGCTTTAATTCGCACATCAATTTCTGGGTGCAATTCATTAAATAAGCTTAATCGAGGAATAAGCCACTGAATCGCAAAGCTAGGGGTTAAACTCACAGTTAACGAGCCTTTGGCACCACGGGCTAATAGCTTTTCGGTTGCATCTATAAGCTGAGTAAAAATCTCTTTAATATCTAAAAAGTAACCTTGGCCTTCCTCGGTCAAAAGTAACGAGCGATTTTTACGTAAAAACAACTTTAAACCTAAGTGTTCTTCGAGTGTTTTTATTTGATGACTTACCGCAGCTTGCGTTACATACAATTCTTCTGCGGCTTTAGTAAAGCTTAAATGACGTGCTGCAGCTTCAAAAGCTTTCAGCGCGTTTAATGGAGGAACTCGTCTTGACATGGCAACCAAGCTTAGAATTAGTTTTTCTTATGCGGTGAATTATATACCTATGCTGGGAAAGAGTATATTCAAGCCATAAAAAAAGCGACCTAAGTCGCTTTTTAAAGTGCTAATTAACTTTATAAGTCGCTAGCACTGGTATCAAGTGGCGCAAAACTTTTAACTAAATCGTCAACCGCTTTCATTTGCGATAAGTACCCTTCTAACTTACTCAACGCTAATGCACACGGGCCATCACATTTTGCTTCGTTTGGATTAGGGTGCGCTTCTATAAATAAGCCAGCAATACCCAGCGCCATACCGCTACGAGCAAGTTCGGCTGCCTGAGCACGACGACCATCGGCTGAATCGGCTCGACCGCCTGGACGCTGCAATGCATGGGTTGCATCAAATATAACTGGTGCCATGGTTTTCATGTCATCCATACCTAGCATATCAACCACTAGGTTGTTGTAGCCAAAGCTTGAACCGCGTTCACATAAAGCCACATTGTTGTTTCCAGCTTCATTAAATTTAGTAATGATATGACGCATTTCATGCGGGGCTAAAAACTGAGGCTTTTTCACATTAATAATCGCGCCTGTTTTAGCCATTGCCACCACTAAGTCTGTTTGACGAGCCAAAAATGCCGGCAGCTGAATAACATCAACAATCTCTGCAACCGGTGCTGCTTGGTGCGGTTCATGCACATCGGTGATCAAAGGAATATTAAAGGTGTTTTTAATCTCTTCAAATATTTTTAAACCTTCTTCCATGCCAGGACCACGATAAGAATTAATTGATGAGCGATTTGCTTTATCAAATGACGCCTTAAATACATAAGGAATATTTAATTTAGTGGTCACTTCAACATAATGCTCGGCAATACGCATTGCTAAATCACGTGATTCCAGCACGTTCATGCCACCAAATAACACAAAAGGTTTATTATTTGCCAGCTCTATTTCATTAATATTAATAACTTGGTTGTTCATTTTAATTCCTTATGGTGCAACTGCTTGCATCATTAATCCACAAATATACGCCATATATGTACCTACACCATAGCCAAGCACTGCTAATAACACACCGACCGGTGCCAGTGGTGGGTGAAATGCAGCAGCAACGACAGGGGCAGACGCTGCGCCCCCCACATTGGCCTGTGAGCCCACAGCCATATAAAACAACGGCGCTTTAATTAGTTTAGCAACAATCAGCATTAAACTGGCGTGGGTTAGCATCCAAATTGCACCAATAACAAAGTACAGTGGTGAATCAAAAATCGCCATCACATTCATATGCAGGCCAATCGATGCTACTAAAATATATAAAAATGCTGACGCCACTTTAGACGAACCAAACGCCTCAATATGACGCACCTTAGTGAATGATAAACTGATCCCTATAGTGGTCGATATAACAATTAGCCAAAAGAACTTACTATTTAAACTATACTCTTTTGCCCAGGCATAATTATTAGCAAAGAAAGGCCCTAAAATATCAGCAAAAAAGTGCGCCAAACCGGTAATACCAAAAGCAATCGCAATAATCATCATGTAATCATTCAACGTTAGCATACGCGCATGCTCTGCATGGTATTTTTCAACACGCTGCTTTAAATCTTCAATCGCAGTGGTATCGGCCCCCGCTTTAGCATCAATGGCTTTATGATTAGCCGCCATTAATAATAATACCGCCATCCATAAATTAGCCACAATCACATCAACAGTCACCATGGCTGAGAAAATATCACCACCCACTTCAAACATTTCTTTCATTGACGCTTGATTTGCACCGCCCCCAATCCAGCTACCTGCAATGGTTGTCATGCCTCGCCAAACAGCATCTGGGCCATGTCCACCAACGGCTTCAGGGTACACAGCACTCATAATTAAAATAGCGAGTGGGCCACCAATTACAATACCTATGGTCCCGGTTAAAAACATAATTAAAGCTTTGGGACCTAAATTAATAATCGCTTTTAAATCAATGCTAATGGTCAATAAAACTAAACACGCTGGCAATAAGTATCGCGAAGCAACGTAATACACACTCGATTGAGAGCCATCAACAACACCAAAGGTATTTAACAACGACGGTAAAAAATAGCATAATAATAACGCTGGTACATATTTATAAAATGCCACAAGGCCCGGACGTTGACTATTTGAGGTTTTAAAAATAAACCCTAAAATAACCGCCAACAAGCCAAGTACAACGGCATCATTCGTAATGAGTGCTGTTTGAGGAACAGCCATAATATTTCCTATTTTTTATTTTTAATGGTGAGTTTTATGATTGTCTTCAAGTTCTTCAATTTGATGTAGAATGATTTCAATCGCTGGATCATCAGGACATTCATCAACAAAAAACTGTAAATCATCTCGTGCCATTTTAGGACAGCCAAGCTGATTTAGTAAATAACCTCTGTCGCGTCGCTCATAAGGGTCATCCCCTAACATTTCCATTAATAAATCGACGCAGGTTAGCGCATGACCAAATTTATTTTCACTAATAAAAGACCATTTTTGCTGCGCTAAAAATAACTTATACACTTCGTCTTCAAAAATAAGCTCTAAAGGCTCTTGTTCTTGAGGATTTTCTTCATCAATATTTTCAGGAATGATGTACCAGCTTTGTTGGCCACTGCTAGGGTCAACAAGATAGCCCTCTTCATCACTCATTGCGACGTGAATGCCCACTTCGCCTTGAGTTATGCTTACACTGGCATCAAGTTTAGCATGCTGTAAAAAGTGGCATAATAAAATAGCTAAAGTCGTCGGTGTGCCACTGCGCATAGACAAGGTATAGCTGATGTTATTTAACTTGTATTCAGGGACTTTCAAACTTGATGCACTAAATAACCACTCGCTATAAAAGCTATCAAGTAGTTTATCTAGGCGATCATGTTCGTCCGGCATCTGCTGACAAATAGACTCTATTTGCTGCTCAAACGTGGTGAGTATTTCAAGACTTGGTGTTAAGTCTATTTGAGGGTCCCATTTAGCTTCCGCTTTGATACAACGATATATAGCCGGCGGCAAAAAATCATCGTAAGCATCTTCTATATAAGATTCATCGTGTTCATCAAACCCGAGGGTGGTCATTCATACTACAACATTCTAGAAAACGAAGACGTAGTTTACCTAATTTTAAAGCTAGATACCAATAATCAGAAATGAATTAAGAAGATAAGCTTTACACCTTTGGTGTGCAAAGCTTAAATAGGCATTGTTAATTATAACAACAGCGGGGCTTTAGCCGTTGCTAAATAACCAATCGCTAAAATAACGGCGGTGTTAAGCACTAAAAATACGACTTTTGGTACATTTGTCGTTTGTTTAGCACTAATAATACCCACAGCAATATAGACGATAACTAGAATAATTTTTTCTAATAACCAAAGTTGCTCTAACGGGTTAATTTTAGCCATCGCCATTAAAGCAATAGCTGAGATGATCAGTAAAGTGTCTATGCTGTGGCTGCCAATAAACACCACTTTATTTTTGGCAAGGCTGCCATTGCCCATACGAGAAAAAGAACGTACGTAAAATAAAATAATACTCACCAGCGCAATAGCCATGTGTGAATGTTTTAATGCTAAATAATCCATAATGTAAAGTTACTTCTCTTAGTTATTTGTTTTATCAGGAAAGCGCAAAAGTACCGCCTCAAGTTCTTCAAGTTTATCATTAAATACATCAACAAGTTTAGGATCAAAATGCGTTCCTTTGTTGGCATTGATTTCTGCAACCGCGTCTTCAACTGACCATGCATCTTTGTAACAACGCTTATGGCGTAGCGCATCATACACATCAGCCAATGCAACTATTCTGGCAAAAATATCAATTCGCTCACCTTTTAATCCACCAGGGTAACCAGAGCCATCCCACTTTTCGTGGTGCTGCTGCGCAATTAATGCGCCTACACTGACTATTTTACGCGGTGAATCTTTCAAAATAGCGTACCCTTTACCTGCGTGAGTTTTCATCACCTCCCACTCTCTGCTGTCTAGCTTACCTGGCTTATTTAAAATTGCATCAGGAATACCTATTTTACCCACATCATGCAATGGCGATGCAAAGCGAATCAAATTAGCTTGCTCTTCAGATAACCCATACGCTAATGCCAACTCATAACAAATATGAGCAACCCGTTTTACGTGATTACCCGTTTCGCACGAGCGCTGTTCAACCGCTTCACTTAAACGATAAACAAGCTCTTGTTGTGTGGCTTCAACTTCAGTGTGTAATTGTACATTTTCAAATGCTAACTGGGCATTTTGAGAAAAGATTTCGATTAAATTACGCTGTGTATCCGTCAACTTTGATGGTACGCCTGAGACAAACAGCATTGAATTATGGTTAAACTTACTACTGCAATAGGCAAATAAATAATTATCTTTGTAAACAATAGTTTTGTTTGTAAGCGCTTCTTGGCATGCCAAAAGCTGATCTTTTGCAAGTACTGTTTCTAGCTCTTTACCTTCACTTTTAGCAAACTCACCTGTGCCAGAGCAAACAATAAGTTTTTTATTTACCTCTTCTGGTGGATTTTGTGCAACCAGTGTTGTGGCATACATAGCCTCATCGGCAACGTTGAGTAAAGAAGTAAGCTGCTGCATTACTCCTTCAATAAAATTATCCATTGAATGAGTTGCAAAAATATTGCGCGAGGCGGTGATTATTTTTTCTAGCCCTTCACGTGATTGCTCAATCGAAATGATATCGCGATATGAGCGAAGGCTTGCCATCATCACTGTAAATAATTTTTGCGCGGTGAGTTCTGTTTTTGATTTGTAATCGTTAATATCGTAATTTACGATAACTTGGCGCTCGGGTGCTTGGCCCGGCTGTCCAGTTCGTAAAATAATACGGATGAAGTTATTTTTTACTGAATCACGAATGTACTTTGCAACTTGTAGACCGGCGTCGTCTGTTTCCATAACAACATCGAGTAGAATGATCGCGGCATCGGGGTGAGCATCAATCAACTTTTTCGCTTCTGCGCCTGAATAGGCACTTATAAATTCCAAACGTTTATCTTGAAACTTAAAATCACTTAACGCAAGGCGAGTAACGGCATGAACCTCAGGTTCATCATCAACGATGAGCACTTTCCATGTCCCTTGCTCTTCGGTTGCTACTTCAGCTGGTTGTTCATTTGAAAATAAAAAATCTTCCATCACATAGAATTCCTTAAACCTTATGCAAACAAACAACGGAGCTATTTAAGTTTATTTAGGGCCATTGTCCGAAAGTTACGCGGTCATTATTACCAAGATCTTTCACTGTGCTTACATTTATAAACGCCATTTCGGTAAACATATGGCGAACAGCTGCACTTTGATCAAATCCGTGTTCAATTAAAAGATAGCCATTAGAATGCAAATAGTCACGCGATTGTGTAATTATTTGTTTAATATCAGCAAGTCCTGAATCACCTGCAACTAATGCAGACAAAGGTTCAAAACGCACATCGCCTTGCTGTAAGTGTTCATCGTCACATTCTATATAGGGAGGATTAGTTACAATTAGATCAAACTTTTTATTTTTTAACGCGCTAAACCAGTCACTTTGTTCAACACTTACATTGTTTATGGCTAATCGTTCTTGGTTTCGCTTGGCCAGTGCCACTGCATCATCAATACGATCAACGGCAATAATATCCCATCCTGGCATTTCGCTACCCAGCGCCAGTGCAATTGCGCCTGTACCAGTTCCTAAATCAAGTACTTTTGCGCCATTAGGCACATCACATGCAAGCGCAAGCTCAACTAAGGTTTCGGTATCAGGGCGAGGAATGAGCGTTGTTGGATTTACTTCAAGCTGCAAACTCCAAAACTCACGATACCCTGTAATATGTGATACCGGTTCGCCATTTAAACGACGTTCGCATGCATGTTCAAATGCCTGAGCTTGCTCATCCGTTAATTGTTTTTCTGGCCAAGTAAATAAGTAACTGCGTGGCTTTTGTAAAATATTAAGCAGTAGCACTTGCGCATCTAACTTTGCGCTATCACTACTTGATGCTAATAAATTAGCACCTGTAATAATGGCGCTTTCAACAGTAAGGCTCACGATTAATCGTCGCCCATCGCAGCTAATAAGTCAGCCTGATGCTCTTGCATAAGCGGTTCAATAACAGCCCCTAAATCACCAGCTACCACTTCGTTTAAACGATAAAGCGTTAAGTTAATACGGTGATCGGTAATACGCCCCTGCGGATAGTTGTATGTGCGAATACGCTCAGAACGATCGCCACTGCCCACTAAATTACGACGTTCAGACGCCTCAGCAGCATGACGTTTTTCATCTTCAGCCTGTTGCAAACGCGCCGCCAATACCGACATCGCTTTTGCACGGTTTTTATGTTGAGAACGCTCATCCTGACATTCAACCACAACACCGGTTGGTAAATGGGTAATACGAATGGCAGAGTCGGTTTTATTAACGTGCTGACCACCCGCGCCCGATGCTCTAAAGGTATCAACTTTAATATCGGCGGTATTAATTTCTATGGCCTCTGCTTCTGGCACTTCAGCCATTACAGCAACAGTACATGCTGAGGTATGTACGCGCCCTTGTGACTCAGTTTCTGGGACGCGCTGTACACGGTGCACGCCTGATTCAAATTTTAATTGCCCATACACACCTTCACCGCTGATGTTAGCAATGACTTCTTTGTAGCCGCCATGTTCACCTTCGTTGGTCGTCACAACTTCTACTTTCCATTTTTTTGTTTCTGCGTAGCGACTGTACATTCTAAATAAGTCGCCAGCAAAAATAGCGGCCTCGTCGCCCCCTGTTCCGGCGCGAACTTCTAAAAACACGTTGTTATTGTCTTTCGGATCTTTAGGCAACATAAGCACTTGAATGTCGTCTTCTAAAGTCGAAATTTGTGCTTTTGCTTCTTTATATTCTTCTTGTGCCATTTCGCGCATTTCAGGATCTGAATCTTTTAGCATTTCTTCAGCGCTACTCAAGTCTTCTTGTGCTTGTTGGTATGCTAAAAACGTTTTCACAACTTCTTCAAGCTCAGAGTATTCTTTTGAAAGAGTACGAAAGCGGTTTTGATCACTAATGACCGATGGGTCACTTAGTAGCGCTTGAACTTCTTCGTAACGCTCAACTAAGGTTTCTAATTTACGATAAACGGACTCTTTCATTTAACTGTTATTCCTGATCTATACCTAACATTTTTTTCAATTGGTTTAACTGAGCCACTTCACCTTTTTTCGCTGCATCTTGGATGGCACGGGTAGGCGCGTGCATTAAGCGATTGGTTAATTTATTGGCCAGCTCTAAAATTACTTTTTCTGCATCTTTACCTGTATTTAGCTGACTAAGCGCCCTATCTACAAGTTTTGCTTTTGTTGTTTGTACATCATTACGGTAGTGGCGAATTAAATCCACTGAATCAAGCGAGCGCAACCACATAAAAAACTCTTTGGTGCGCTCACTAATAATAATTTGTGCTTGCTCTGCCGCTTGCTCACGAGCAGCCATGTTTTCACTAACAATGGCTTGTAAGTCATCGACCGAGTACAAGTAGGCGTCGTCGAGTTCACCGACTTGGCTTTCAATATCGCGTGGTACAGCTATATCAATAAACAGCATCGGCTTATAGCGGCGTTGTTTAAGTGCTTGCTCAACTATACCTTTACCAATAATGGGCAAAGTGCTGGCGGTGGAGCTAATCACAATATCAGCTTGATGCAAACGTTCAGGCAATTGTGCCAACGCAATAACATCGGCTGATACTTCATCGGCTAAACTGCGCGCTCTTTCTATTGTTCTGTTGGCAACAGTAATTTTTTGCGGCTCATTTTGGTATAAATGTTTTGCTACCAGCTCTATAGTTTCACCGGCACCAATGAGTAACACCTTGGTTTTATCCAGCTTTCCATAAATATGCTTTGCTAAATTAACTGCCGCAAAGGCGACCGATACTGCACTGGCACCAATGTTGGTTTCGGTCCGAACTTCTTTTGCCACCGAAAACGTTTTTTGAAACAAACGATCAAACGTAACGCCCACCGCATCATGAGTTTTGGCACTATTATAGGCTTGTTTTATTTGCCCTAAAATTTGTGGTTCGCCTAACACCAGCGAGTCAAGCCCACAGGCTACACGCATCAAATGGTTTATTGCAGCGCTGTCTTCATGACAGTAGATATTTTTACTCAGTTCATGTTCATCTAAACCATGGAAACTGGCCAACCATTGCAACAATGTTTGGGAATTTTGCTGCGCAAGGCTACAATACACTTCAGTGCGATTACAGGTAGAGACAATAACCGCTTCATTAAAGTCGGCATGGCCACTTAATTGTTGTAGCGCCTCTGAAATTTGCTCAGGCGAAAAGGCCACTTTTTCTCGTAATTCTACGGAAGCGGTTTTGTGATTAATACCAAGTGCTATTATGGTCATATCTGCCAAATATTGCTGAGCCCTACTACATAGGCGGCAATTTTATCAAAAATCTCAGGAATATGGAAAGTAAGGAACAACATTTGACTCGACAATATCTGATTTTAACACTGCTATTTGCTTTTTTAACCGGCTGCGCAAGTAAAAATAACTATAAAACAGAACCTTATGAGAATTGGAAGTTACGCCTTAGCGAACAAAAAACTTGGCAAGTGAACGGTAAACTTGCGTTTATTAGCCCAGATGAGCGCCAATCTGCCAACTTAAATTGGCAACAAACACAAAATAATAATCATTTAGTGTTAACCACGTTTATTGGCACACGCATTTTATCGCTCAAACAAACTGCTGTCGGCGCTGAATTAACATTTGATGACCAACAGTATTTTGACACTAACGCCAGTGCACTTTTACAGCGTTTAACGGGGTTTGCCTTACCGGTTAATAATGCCGATCAGTGGTTAAAAGCCACCATTGATGATCACACCTTAAAAGTTGACCAACTAGAACGTGCTAAAAGCGTACTGTGGTTTGATAATAACGGTAAAAAATGGCAAATAAACTATACAAGTTACGAACAAAAACACGGTTTTTGGTTACCGAATGCTTTAACCTTAACCCATGAAAAGATTAAAATTAAAATCAAACTCTATGACTGGCAGTTTAACTAACTATGAATACTCTCTGTGAATTTTCGCTTATTGCCCCCGCTAAATTGAATTTATTTTTACACATAAATGGTCGCCGTGATGATGGTTACCATGAATTAGAAACTTTATTTACGTTTTTAAATTATGGTGACGAGCTCCATTTTAAACTAAGCACGGATACTCTTATAAGTATTAGCGGCGACACCAATGGCATTGCGCTAACCGACAATTTGATTTACAAAGCGGCGTTATTATTACAAACCCACTGTAAAGTGGATATGGGTGCAAAAATAAATTTAACTAAACGCTTACCCATGGGGGGAGGTGTTGGAGGCGGTTCATCCGATGCTGCATCAACGCTTTTAGCCCTTAATACGCTTTGGAATACAGCCCTATCTTTAGATGAACTGGCTGATTTAGGCCTGAAACTCGGTGCTGATGTGCCTGTATTCATTAAAGGTAAAAGTGCCATAGCACATGGCATTGGCGAGCAATTAGAGTACCTAGAACTGCCGCCGAAGTGGTATTGTGTTGTTTTTCCAAATCAACATGTCAGCACAGCACAAATATTTACTCACCCAGATTTAAAACGTGATACGCCAAAACTTTCTGGCGACTGGCAACAGCAAATTTTAACCAACGATTGTGAGCCTTTAGTGAAAAAGCTATGCCCCGAGGTTGAAAAAACCCTGCAGTGGTTGCTAAAATACGCTCCATCAAAGATGACCGGAACAGGTTCATGTTGTTTTGTTGAATTTGCTAGCCAAGTTCAAGCACAAGATGTACTTGCTAACCTCCCCCATAATTGGCAGGGTTTTATCGCATCCAGCGTTAGTACTTCTCCTGCTCATACGGAGTTAGCCGCCATCATTGATAAATGAAGTAACGTACAAGTAATCATAAGTTAACTTACTTTGTTCACTCAATGTAAGTTAGTCCAAAAATTCAGTGCCTGAGGAACCCTACCGTGCCTGACATGAAGCTCTTCGCTGGTAACGCAACACCTGACCTAGCTCAAAAAGTTGCAAAACGTTTATATATTGAATTAGGCGATGCTGTTGTTGGCCGTTTTAGTGACGGTGAGATCAGTGTTCAAATTAATGAAAATGTTCGTGGCTCGGATGTTTTTATCTTGCAATCAACCTGTGCCCCTACTAACGATAACCTAATGGAACTTATCGTTATGGTTGATGCACTACGCCGTGCATCAGCCGGTCGTATCACTGCTGTTATCCCTTATTTTGGTTATGCTCGTCAAGATCGTCGCGTACGTTCTGCCCGCGTACCAATTACAGCTAAAGTGGTTGCGGATTTCTTATCAAGTGTAGGTGTTGACCGCGTTCTTACGGTTGATTTACATGCTGAGCAAATCCAAGGCTTCTTTGATGTACCAGTGGATAACGTATTTGGTAGCCCTGTATTATTAGAGGATATGAAAACTCGCGACTTTGATGACGTGGTTGTTGTATCACCTGATATTGGTGGCGTTGTGCGTGCCCGTGCAATTGCAAAACTATTAAACGATACCGACTTAGCAATTATCGATAAACGTCGCCCCCAAGCTAACGTTTCTCAAGTAATGCACATTATTGGTGACGTTGAAGGCCGCGATTGTATTATTGTTGATGACATGATTGATACCGGTGGTACATTGTGTAAAGCTGCTGAAGCTCTTAAAGAGCATGGTGCTAAACGTGTATTTGCTTACGCTACTCACCCTATTCTTTCTGGTACAGCTGCAGAAAACTTACGTAACTCTGTGATTGACGAAGTGATTGTAACTGACTCAATTCCACTGTCTGACGAACTAAAAGCACTTGATATTGTTAAAGTATTAACGCTTGCAGATATGTTAGCAGAGACTATTCGTCGAATCAGCAACGAAGAATCTATCTCGGCAATGTTTGAACACTAAAGTTAAACATTAATGGGTATAAAAGCGCCTTTTGGCGCTTTTTTTGTAAGCGATGTTTATTTTATACAGTCGCAGTGGTATGATAGCGCGCCTTTTGGCTAGGGACCTTGGTCGCAAAGGCCCTAACACTTTTTAATTATTGGAGACATTATGTCTAACACAACTTATACTTATGACGCTGAACTTCGCGTAGAAACTGGTACTGGTGCGAGCCGCCGCCTACGTCGCGAAGACAAAGTGCCGGCGATCCTTTACGGAGCAAACAAAGATGCTTTATCGATTACTCTTGCTCATAAAGATATGATCAAAGCACAAGAAGACGAAGGTTTTTACACTCACATTCTTACATTAAATGTAGGTGGCGAGAAAGTTGAAGCTATCTTAAAAGATATCCAACGTCACCCTTTCAAGCCTAAGCTTACTCACCTTGATTTCCAACGTGTAGACGCAACTCATAAAATAGTAACTAAGGTTCCTCTACACTTCATCGGTGAAGAGAAAGTAACTAAGTTAGGTGCAACTGTTGTTCATCAGTTAACTGAAGTTGAGATTACTTGTCTTCCTAAGTCATTACCAGAATTCATCGAAGTAGACGTGTCTAATCTTGTAGTTGGTGATTCAATCCACCTTACAGATCTTGCGTACCCTAAAGGTGTTCAATCTGTTGAGCTTGGTAAAGGCGAAGGCCACGATCAGTCTATCGTTACTATCAAAGCTAACAAAGCAGCTCCAACTGAAGACGACGCTTCAGACGCTGCAGAATAATATTTAAGGTCTCGCACCTTGAATTCTATTCAAATGCTTGTGGGCCTGGCTAATCCAGGCCCCGAATACGCAAATACACGCCACAACGCAGGTGCTTGGTTCATTCAAGAGCTCGCTGCACGCTACAACTGCACGCTAAAACACGACCCTAAATATCACGGCCTTACTGGTAAAGTGATTATTCAAGGCAAAGAATTCAAATTACTGATCCCCACCACTTACATGAACTTAAGTGGCAAAGCGGTGAGTAGTTTAGCCAATTTTTTTAAAATCCCCGTGGAAGACATACTTGTTGCCCATGATGAATTGGATTTAGACCCAGGCGTTGCTAAATTAAAAAAAGGCGGCGGACATGGCGGTCATAATGGCTTAAAAGACATTATTGCAAAAATGGCAAATCAAAAAGACTTTATGCGCTTACGCATAGGAGTTGGTCATCCAGGACATCGTGCAATGGTCACCGGCTGGGTGCTTGGTAAAGCAGCCAAGGACGATCAAGAAAAAATGGATGCCGCAGTTGATGAAGCAGTTCGTTGTATGGAAATACTTGCCAAAGATGGTGTGTTAAAAGCACAAAACAGACTACATTCGTTTAAGCCCTAATTTTTAGGGTATACGTAAGCACGTATTAAACGACACTATACAAGGTATCTTACTATGGGTTTTAAATGTGGCATTGTTGGCTTGCCTAATGTTGGTAAATCAACACTTTTCAATGCATTGACTAAAGCGGGTATTGAAGCCGCTAACTTTCCTTTTTGTACCATTGAACCTAATACAGGTGTGGTACCGGTGCCAGATCCTCGCCTAGACGAACTTGCTAAAATTGTTAACCCGCAACGTATTCTTACAACCAGTATGGAATTTGTGGATATTGCAGGTTTAGTTAAAGGTGCATCGAAAGGTGAAGGCCTAGGCAATCAGTTTTTAGCAAATATTCGTGAAACAGATGCGATTGGCCATGTAGTTCGTTGTTTTGAAGATGAAAACGTTATTCACGTTGCTGGTACTATCGACCCTGCTGACGATATTGACGTGATCAACACCGAGCTAGTTCTTGCTGATATGGACAGTGCTGATAAAGCAATGTTCCGTAATGCAAAAAAAGCAAAAGGTGGCGATAAAGACGCTAAAGAGCAAAATGCGGTACTTGAAAAAGTAAAAGTGCATCTTGATGAAGGCTTAACTTTACGTTCTTTAGCGCTAACAAAAGAAGAAAAAGCAGCCATTGCGCCTATTAACTTCTTAACTATTAAGCCAACTATGTATATTGCTAACGTGGCTGAAGACGGATTTGAAAATAACCCACTACTTGATCGTGTCCGTGAAATAGCCGCCGCTGAAGATGCGGTTGTTGTACCTGTGTGTGCAGCTATCGAATCTGAGCTTTCTGAGCTTGACGAAGAGGACAAGTTAGAGTTTATGGCGGATCTCGGTCTTGAAGAGCCTGGACTTAACCTTGTTATACGTGGTGGCTATGAGCTACTACATTTGCAAACCTACTTTACCGCCGGTGTAAAAGAAGTACGTGCATGGACTATCCCTGTGGGTGCAACAGCGCCACAAGCAGCGGGTAAAATCCATACCGACTTTGAACGTGGCTTTATCCGCGCACAAACAATTGCTTTTGATGACTTTATTGCATTTAAAGGTGAAAGCGGTGCAAAAGAAGCAGGTAAAATGCGCCAAGAAGGGAAAGAGTACATTGTTAAAGATGGCGATGTAATGAACTTCTTGTTCAACGTATAATCAAACATTGCACCACGTTAAGTGGCTAATTGTTTTTAAAGGCTCGTTTGTACGAGCTTTTTTATTTTCAGCCGAAAAAAGTAATAATTAGTCTACCCTTACTATAGACTTAGAATTGTAAGGCAAAGCCAAAATTACAATGCTACGCTTATAAAGAGTGTTAAAAAAGCAACGTTTTAATTAAAAAGTAGCCGGTTAGGCTATTTTTCCTGCAAACAAACCAACTTAAGTGTTTTTTTGCAAAAAATATGTTGACGAATTTGGGGCATATCAGCATAATACGCCCCGCACTCAGCGATGAAGTGTTAACAGAAAAGATGGCTAAGTAGCTCAGCTGGTTAGAGCACATCACTCATAATGATGGGGTCACAGGTTCAAATCCCGTCTTAGCCACCATTTATTTTTTGTTGCTCAATGAAGAGTTTAAAATAACTACCATTCCTTTGATTAATTCAAAGCGATAATGCGGGAGTGGCGGAATTGGTAGACGCGCTGGATTTAGGTTCCAGTATCTTAGGATGTGAGAGTTCAAGTCTCTCCTTCCGCACCATATTCTTGATAAGAATTAAAACTATCAATTGTTTATTGTTGGGATATCGCCAAGCGGTAAGGCACCAGGTTTTGATCCTGGCATTCCCAGGTTCAAATCCTGGTATCCCAGCCAACAATGGCTAAGTAGCTCAGCTGGTTAGAGCACATCACTCATAATGATGGGGTCACAGGTTCAAATCCCGTCTTAGCCACCATTTCTTTTCTAGAAGTGGCTCTGCAAGAGTTAAATTGCAACTCAATGAAGAGTTTAAAATAACTACCATTTCTTTGATTAATTCAAAGTAATAATGCAGGAGTGGCGGAATTAGCCGGTGTCTTAAACAGGCGCTAGATTTAGTTCCAAGACAATAAAATCTGCGTTTAAAGCAATGCGGGAGTGGCGGAATTGGTAGACGCGCTGGATTTAGGTTCCAGTATCTTAGGATGTGAGAGTTCAAGTCTCTCCTTCCGCACCATATTCTTTGATAAGAATTAAAATTATCAGCAATTTCTTAGTTGGGATATCGCCAAGCGGTAAGGCACCAGGTTTTGATCCTGGCATTCCCAGGTTCAAATCCTGGTATCCCAGCCAACTTCTTCTACCAAAGAATGTTGAATTAAGAAATACTCTGTTAGGAGTATAAATATAAATTTGTATGCGGGAATGTTAGAATTGGCAGGTGTTTTGTATTAGACGCTGGATTTAGATTCTAAGATGTTAATACCTGTATATGCGATGCGGGAGTGGCGGAATTGGTAGACGCGCTGGATTTAGGTTCCAGTATCTTAGGATGTGAGAGTTCAAGTCTCTCCTTCCGCACCATATTCTTTGATAAGAATTAAAATTATCAGCAATTTCTTAGTTGGGATATCGCCAAGCGGTAAGGCACCAGGTTTTGATCCTGGCATTCCCAGGTTCAAATCCTGGTATCCCAGCCAACTTCTTCTACCAAAGAATGTTGTATAAGAATAAGCACTGCGGGAGTGGCGGAATTGGTAGACGCGCTGGATTTAGGTTCCAGTATCTTAGGATGTGAGAGTTCAAGTCTCTCCTTCCGCACCATGTTCTTAATTAGAACTAAAACTCATCCAAATTTAGCGTTGGGATATCGCCAAGCGGTAAGGCACCAGGTTTTGATCCTGGCATTCCCAGGTTCAAATCCTGGTATCCCAGCCAATTTACACACTTGTTTAATTACACTCTCCTACTATCTAAAAACACCTTAATTTATATATTTTATTGTTTTCTTCATCTTTATAAACTAATAGCGTTTTTCATAGACATAAAAAAAGACCCAAATTTGAGCCTTTTCAACAACTAACTAAACTCACCACTGATTGCGTATTTTAAGACCCAGTTTTTTACCGGCCCTGTATTATTAGCTAACTTTAAAAATGTGCTGCGCGCCCATTTTAATGGGGCTATTTGGTTTGAGAAACCAAAGTAGCAAGCATCCATCATACTCATCATTAATAAATTAGCTTTACGGCGACTACGCTCGTACTCTTTAAGCATTAGCGGGCAACCTACATCATCAGCTGTACGCAACACTTCAGCTAAGGCAGCCACATCTTGAAAGCCTAAATTAACGCCCTGCCCTGCCAGTGGGTTAATGGTGTGCGCCGCGTCACCCACTAAAACGAGTCTTCCCTGTGAATAAGTATTAGCATGCTGCCTTGCTAAAGGAAATATAGCATGGCTTTGTACTTCAAAATCACCAGCAAGCTTAGGAAACTTTTCAACAATGTGTGCTTTTAGTGCACTCGATGACAGGTCTTTAAATGCCTTGAGGGTATTTGCATCGTCATACCAAATTAAATTAGCGTAAGGTGCCTGCATAGGTAAAAACGCAACCGGCCCCGAAGGGGTAAACTGCTGCCATGTTTTTACTTGTTGTGGTGCATCGAGTTTTATTAACACGCCCATACAATGCTGCTGATATTGCCACCCAGTTATACCAATATTAGCTTTGCTGCGTAATTGTGATTGCCCACCATCGGCTGCAATTACTAAATCGGCCGTATAGCTTTGTTCGTTGTAATGTAAGGTTATGCTATCAAGGTTTTGCTCAATCGCAGTTAAAGCCGATGACGGATTAATTATTTCAATATGATGCTGTTCAAATTGCTGCCATAAGCTTGCTTGAATTAGCTTATTTTCAATTAAATGACCTAAATGAGTGGTATTAATAGCATGGCAATCAAATAATAAATGATCGTTACCACGCTCAAAAGCTTCTAATTGTTCATAGGGAGCCAATCTATTTGCTCGCAATAGTGTCATCGCACCGAGCTGATCAAGCAGTTTTTCAGAAAAACGATTAATGGCTGATACACGTATAGCAACTTCATTATTACTGAGAACTTGCGGCGCGTTTATTGGGTGTTTTTCTATCACACGTACGGCTTTGCCTTGTTGCGCTAATTTAATCGCCATAGCGGCACCAACCATGCCGCCGCCTACTATTATTACATTATTTTTAGCCATGTTTTTCATCATTTAAATTCTGACTTAACTCTGTTTTAATTGTATCGTAATTAGTTTGCTCTGTGTGAGCGCTTCGCTTAATTCTCTTATTAAACCCACACTATATTGATTTCAGATCACAAACATGAAATCTATACTTGGTTTTGCGCGTGTATCCAGCTAAAATACGCGTCCTTTAAGTCGAGCAAAATTTAATAATTGCGCCACTTATACCTGTTTCTAGCACATGTTTGTGCGACTATCGAATTGAACACGAGGCTATATTTCAATGAGCAAAAAGCTGCATATTAAAACCTGGGGTTGTCAGATGAACGAATACGACTCACAGAAAATGGCTGATCTTCTAGATGCGACCAACGGCTATCAGCTAACTGAAGAAGCTGCTGATGCTGATGTTATATTACTTAACACCTGTTCAATTCGTGAAAAAGCGCAAGAAAAAGTATTTCACCAACTAGGTCGTTGGAAGTTATTAAAAGATGACAAACCAGACCTGATTATTGGCGTTGGCGGCTGTGTTGCATCGCAAGAAGGCGATTCAATTCGTCAACGTGCTCCGTTTGTCGATGTTATTTTTGGCCCACAAACATTGCACCGTTTACCTGAAATGATTAAACAAGTGCAAGGTAACAAAGGGTCATCAGTAGTTGATATTTCATTCCCAGAGATTGAAAAATTTGACCGCTTACCAGAGCCAAAAGCTGAGGGCCCTTCTGCGTTTGTGTCGATTATGGAAGGATGTTCTAAATACTGTACCTTCTGTGTTGTACCTTACACGCGCGGTGAAGAAGTAAGTCGCCCTGTTGATGACGTGTTATTGGAAATTGCACAGTTAGCTGAGCAAGGCGTTCGTGAAGTTAACCTACTAGGTCAAAACGTAAATGCGTACCGTGGTGATACACACGATGGGGATATTTGTTATTTTTCAGATCTGCTTCGTTTGGTGGCTGCGATTGACGGCATTGACCGTATTCGTTACACCACCTCGCATCCCGTTGAGTTTACACCTGACATTATTGATGCATACGCCGATGTACCTGAGCTGGTTGATCATTTACACCTACCAGTTCAAAGTGGCTCAGACCGTATTTTAAACTTAATGAAACGCGGCCATACTGCCCTTGAGTACAAATCAACAATTCGTAAGCTGCGTAAAATTCGTCCTAACTTGAGTATGTCGTCAGATTTCATTATCGGATTCCCAGGTGAAAGCAAGGCGGACTTTGAAGCCACAATGAACCTGATTAACGATATTGGTTTTGATATGAGCTTTAGCTTTATTTACAGTGCTCGACCAGGTACGCCGGCGGCCGATTTACCAGATGACGTCAGTGAGCAAGAGAAAAAAGAGCGCCTATACTTATTACAAAACCGTATTACACAAATGGCGCAGCAAATTAGTCGTCAAATGTTTGATACCGAACAACGTATTTTAGTTGAAGGTCCTTCTAAGAAGAACCCAATGGAATTACGTGGCCGTACTGAAAACAACCGTGTCGTTAATTTTGTTGGCCCACATACAGTGATCGGCCAATTTGTTGACGTACGTATTACTGAAGCATTACCTAACTCTTTACGTGGCGATTTAATTCGTACAGAATCAGAAATGAACTTACGCCGCGACATTGCGCCTTCTGCTATTTTAACCAAAGCAGCGAGTGAGCAAAAAACCGAGACAGCTAACGAAATTGGCGTTGCTACTTTCGTACCTTAGTTGCAAAAATTCATTGCGCCAGCTAACGTTGGCGCACTGTAATAGGAAGTAATTTTGAGTAATCAGTTAAAAACATTAGAGATTTATTTAGAACCTGCCGACAATAAACGCCTTTCTTCATTATGTGGCCCGTTTGACGAAAACATCAAACAAATTGAACGCCGACTAGGTGTTGAAATTATTCATCGTGATAACTTCTTTAAAGTTACCGGAAAGCTGCAAAGTAGCGCCGCCGCGGTAGAGATCTTAAAAAACCTTTACATTGATACTCAGCCTGTACGTGGGGAAATTGGGGAAATTGAACCTGACAACGTCCATTTAGCCATCACTGAGTCTAAAGCGCTAGAACAAGACACCTCAAGTAGTTCATACGGCAAAGAAATGATGATTAAAACCCGTCGTGGCGTTATTAAACCGCGTAACGATAATCAAGGCTTGTATGTTGCTAATATTTTACATCACGATATTACTTTTGGTATTGGCCCTGCAGGTACGGGTAAAACTTACCTTGCTGTTGCAGCCGCTGTTGATGCGCTAGAGCGCCAAGAAATACGTCGTATATTGCTCACTCGCCCTGCGGTTGAAGCGGGTGAAAAACTCGGCTTTTTACCCGGTGATTTAAGCCAAAAAATAGATCCCTACCTACGCCCACTTTACGATGCTTTATTTGAAATGTTGGGTTTTGAACGCGTTGAAAAGTTGATTGAAAAAAACATCATCGAAGTCGCCCCGCTTGCTTACATGCGTGGACGCACACTTAATGATGCGTTTATTATTTTAGATGAAAGCCAAAATACCACCACTGAGCAAATGAAAATGTTCTTAACCCGTATTGGTTTTAACTCTAAAGCGGTGATCACCGGCGACATCACTCAAGTTGATTTACCTCGAGGCGCGCGCTCTGGCCTTCGTCATGCTATTGAGGTATTAGATGGCGTAGAGGAAATTAGCTTCAACTTTTTTAAATCGCACGATGTAGTTCGCCACCCTGTAGTAGCACGTATAGTAGAAGCCTATGAGCGCAACGATGAGCGTGAACGCCTCAGGCGATTAGAAAAACAACAAGCCAAAGAAGCGCTCGTTGCTCAAGAGCAACTTGCAACTAAAGAGTAATATCGTGAAAACAGAACTTGATTTACAAATAGCGTGTGAGTTTGACAACTTACCCAGCCTTGAGCAGTTTGCTATGTGGGCGGATAAAGTGCTTAGTCAATACCGTGATGAATCTGAGCTAAGCATTGTTATTTGTGATGAAGCACAATCACAACAGCTTAATAACGATTATCGTGGTAAAAATAAGCCAACCAACGTGTTATCGTTTGAATTTGAAGCGCCACCGGGTATTGATATCCCACTTGTGGGTGACTTAATTATTTGTCCAGCCATTGTTTTGGCTGAGGCGCAAGAGCAAGAAAAGTCATTTCATGACCATTTTGCACACATGGTTATTCATGGATGCTTGCATTTACTTGGATTTGACCATATAAAGAGTGATGATGCGTTAGAAATGGAAAGTATAGAGAAAAAAATACTTTTCGAACTAAACATAGCAGACCCATATCGGGACGATATTTAAATAAACGGAGCATTTAGACGTAATGAGCGACGATAACTCGCAATCTAGCCAGGGTTCTTCTGGCAAAACTTGGCTGGGCCGTATAACCCAGATGTTGCAAGGGGAACCCCAGAATAGAGAAGAGCTGGTTGAGGTAATTGCCGATGCCCAAGAACGGGATGTCATTGATCCTGAAACCAAAGAAATGATCGAAGGTGTGCTTGGTGTGTCTGAGCTTAAAGTGCGTGATATTATGATCCCGCGCTCACAGATGGTTACTTTGGAGATTGATAGCCCCCTTGAAAAACTAATACCTATGATGGTTGACTCTACCCACTCTCGTTTTCCGGTGGTATGTGAAGATAAAGACCATGTAGAGGGTATTTTACTGGCAAAAGATTTATTACCGTTAATCCTTAATAAAGATGATCATCTGCCTTCTCTTCGTGACTATTTACGCCCCGCTATGGTAGTCCCTGAGAGTAAACGAGTAGATACTTTGCTAAATGAATTTCGCCAACAGCGTTATCATATGGCAATAGTTATAGATGAATATGGCGGTGTATCTGGTTTAGTGACTATTGAAGATATTCTTGAAATTATCGTTGGTGAAATTGAAGATGAACACGATGAAGAAGAAGAACAACAAGATATTCGTCAACTCGCTAAACATGTATACGTAGTGCAAGCACTTACCCCTGTAGATGACTTTAACGAGTATTTTAAAACAGGATATAGTTCACAAGATGCAGATACTATTGGAGGGACTGTGTTGCACGCATTTGGCCATATGCCAAGTCGTGGAGAAACTATTGATATAGACGGACTTCAATTTAAAGTGACCAACTCAGATAACCGTCGTATTTTGCAACTGCAAGTCACTATTCCTAAGGCTGATGATACAGACAGTGAAGAAACTGCTAACTAGTCTCACCTTACTAGCAAAAGATAAAAAAGCATGGCTCGCACTGGTTGCGGGCCTTGTTTTGACTTTTAGCTACGCCCCTTTTGGTATTTGGCCAATTGTATTTTTTAGCATAGGCTCACTATTTTTTTGTATCCCTGCAAAACTTAATGGAAAACCACCTGCTAAAACGGCTGCTAAATATGGCTTTATATTTGGTTTAGGCTGGTTTGGTGCAGGTATAAGCTGGGTGCATGTCTCCATTGCCACTTTTGGTGGTTTACCACTGATAGCCTCTATTGCATTAATGGTGCTACTGTGTAGTTATCTTGCCTTATTTCCTGCGCTAGCGCTGTGGGCGACCACTCGTTTTTCAAGCGGTTCCAAAAGCTTTGCAGCGCTACTACTCCCTTGTTTTGCGATTAGTGAGTATTTGCGAGCCAACCTGTTAACCGGTTTTCCTTGGCTTAGCTTTGGTTACACACAAACAGACAGCCCGCTTAATGCTCTGGCTCCCCTTATTGGCGAGTTTGGATTGACACTATTATGTATAGCCATTGGTTTTGCACTTTACTGTTTAACTCAAAAACAATATAAAGTGCCTGCTATTACCGCTGCTGTGGTTGTTTTAGCCTTTGCGGGTGCACATTTTACAAAGGCACCCCATTACTCCAACAAAGACCTCTCTGTGCTGCTTGTACAAGGTAATATAAAACAACACTTGCGCTTTGACCCCAGTGAGTTTTGGACCACCATGAGCACGTATCAGGATATGACACGCCCACATTGGAATGCCGATTTAATTGTGTGGCCTGAAGCCGCAGTGCCGGAAATAGAAGCGCTTGCCGATTCATATTTAGCAGGCTTAGACAGTGCCGCCTCATTTAATAAAACCGCGCTAGTAACGGGTATTGTCGATTATCAACGCGATACAAGAACCATTTTTAATACACTTATTGTGGTCGGTAATAAAGAGAAAAATGATGAACACGGCCACTACCGTTATTTAGATAGTAACCGCTATCAAAAGCATCAGTTATTGCCTATTGGTGAATTTGTTCCCTTTGAAGATATATTACGCCCTATAGCTCCGTTATTTGATTTACCCATGTCATCGTTCTCTCGCGGTGATAAAGTACAAAATAATTTACGCGCGAATGGCTTTAATCTACTGCCCGCCATTTGCTATGAAATAGTCTTTGCCGATTTAGTGCGGGGTAACTACAAAAGCGACTCTGATTTACTATTTACCGTAAGCAACGATGCTTGGTTTGGTGATTCTATTGGCCCCCACCAGCATATGCAAATTGCACGCATGCGCGCCCTAGAACTACAACGTCCACTAGTACGTGTTACCAACAACGGTATAAGCGGTGTATATGACCCCATAAGCCAAACACGCCAAACTATGCCACAGTTTGAAGCAACAACACTTAAAGCCAATATAAAACTCATACAAGGAGACAGCGTATACAGCCAATACGGCAATAAGTTTGTATGGGGATTTGTGTTGCTGCTGGGTGTTGCTGGGTTTGGGATTAGGTTTAGGAAGTAAATTATAGCTGATAGCTATTTGTGGTCAGCTATCAGTAAGAGAAAAGTTGCTCTGGTATCTAACCAACCTACGCAAATCTATTTTTTAATCCAGCCTATGCTTAAAATATAACGAGTCCCTTTATTTATTTTTAATACTTGGTGCTGTTCTACATCAGGCCTAAAAAGTTTAATACGACTGTAATTTATTATCAGATTTTCACAAATAAATTCACCGCCTTCTTCCGCATGTTTTAGCACAATGTTAAGTCTGAAGTGCTTACCAGTTCTCACTTTATCGGTATGCGATTTTATTTCACTCCCTTGTGGAAATTTAATTAAGTAGGCATCAAACTTAAAAGGAGCGAAAATACGGCAGAGTAGCATTTTGTCGTAGCCTGACTTTTGTCGCCCACGTTCCCAACTAAATAACTTGTTTGGCATCTATAATTACTCTAAAAAAGCTCGAATACATCCTCTAAAACCACTTAATTTTAAGCTTTGTCGAGTGGACTTTACTTGCTTGTGATCTAAATAAATTGCATTTAATATCAACATAGCTAATTTGGTTAGGCTCTAGAAAGCTGTCTGTGCCTTTGCCTACACAGTTACCAATAAACTTGCCACTTTCGTCAAATGTAGAAGCAATAACGGTTCCCGTATAAATGCTCTCATCAGTAATATTTTTTAATTCAGCCGCTATTCTTACTTGACCATTTTCTTTGTATATTTCAGAAAGAGTAAGTTTATAGTCATTATTAAATTCATCACTTGTTTCTAATGCTTTATTTGAAACCATTATTTTGAATCCACTGTCAACATCAGCGGCGATTCTTAGGGCGAACACACTAATACCACCAAGCATTGCTATTACAAACCCAACTCCCCAAAAAAAGCCTTTTATGCTCTCATTAAAGTTATTACTGTTCATTTAATTCCCTTTTAGTTTTACCATTGTATTTCGTTAACAAGATAGCCAAAGTAACTTTTTTCGCCAACTAAGTTCACTTTTGTATTTTTAAGTTTTAAAAGCTTATGCTTATCTAAATACCACCTGATGGTGTGCTGTTTGTTTGTAGATATATCTTCAAAGAGTAAACGAACGCAATTCGGCTCATAATCGCTATAACAAGCTTTAGACTCAACTAAGGTATATTCTTCAGACCAATAATCACCTAAATGATAATGCGCCCATAGTTGAATCGGTGCACAAATGACAGCCCAAAGATATGCATACAGCAAAATAGGTATCATAATGATACTTAAATATTTAAGGATAACCCCTTCTTGATCAAAGTGGGTATTAAACTGTTCTTTTGCATTTGGCGTTTTTATTAAATGAAATAGAAAGGTACACACTAAAGAAATAGTAATAAAGCCTAAAATCCAAAAACTTAAAAAGTCATAAAAACGGTTAGGGATAAAGGAGGGGTCGATTGAAGTGTACCACTCATATAGGCCAACAGGCGCGAGCATCATAACAATAAATGCTAGGATAATGAGAATCACAGGCTTTTTTGTCATATAAATCCTAAATTCGGATAATAAGTGCAATTTCTCAGATTAGATGGCCAGCTGTTATAATTCGGCCATTTTCTCGCCAAAGGAAATTGCTTTAATGAAATATAAACAGCTGACACAAGAAGAAAGATACCAGATTTACGCGTTAATAAAAGCAGGAAATAACCAAAAACAAATTGCTGATGAACTAACTCGTTCACCGTCATCTATTTCCAGAGAGTTAAAACGCAATAAAGGGCTTAAAGGCTATCGGCCTAACCAAGCCAATAATTTTGCAGAGCAAAGACGCAAATCATCTTTCAAAGCAAGTAAGTTAACAGATGAAGTTACTGAATGGATTAATAAATTGTTGCTTAACGGACTTTCGCCAGAGCAGGTGGCAGGTCGCTTAGCTTTAGAGAAAAAGGTCGTTTTACATCATGAAACGATTTATCAATATATTTACAGGGACAAGGCGCGTGGTGGTGAACTACATAAGACACTCACTCGTGCATGTAAAAAGTATAAAAAACGCTATGGAAGCTACGATAAACGTGGGCAGATAGTTAATCGAGTCAGTATTGATGAACGCCCAAGTATTGTGGATGCAAAGTCTAGGATTGGTGATTGGGAGGGTGACACAGTGATAGGCAAAGGGCGTAAAAATGCCTTTGTCACAATGGTTGAACGTAAAACGTTATATACAATCGTTCACAGAATTGAAAGCAAACATGCGCAAATAACAGCCGATGCGCTGATAAAGTGTATGACACCATATAAAGATAAGGTTATTACCGTGACTTTAGATAATGGAAAAGAGTTTGCTTACCATGAGCATATTGCACAAAAATTAGAAGCGGATGTGTATTTCGCTCACCCATATTCATCATGGGAAAGGGGCATAAATGAGAATACCAACGGCTTACTCAGGCGCTTCTTCCCCAAGGGAACTGACTTTATGGCGCTAAGTGAGTCAGAAATACAGGCGGCAGTTGATAAGCTCAACCATCGGCCAAGAAAGACAAGAGGGTATAAAACTCCTCATGAATTATTTACCGGGCAATCAGAAGTTCTGGTGGCTGCATAATGATTGCACTTAATACTTGAATTCAAGAATTAATATCCTTATGCTCTATGACATCTTTAATTTAGCTGATATTTTAATTAAGGATTACCTTATCCCAGTATTAAAATAATGAAGTGAACGATTATTACATCAAAACGTATTATTGTTAATAATGGTTTTAAGGAATTACTCATGACCACCAAACAACTCTCATCACTTTTCGTTTTTAACTTACTGCTTGCCACAACCGAGGCAAACGCTAATGCTCGCTGGTATGTAGTGAATGATTCGGTGATGGGTGGCATTTCTAATAGTCAGGTTTTGTATGAAAACGACAATTTAGTGTTTACAGGCAACGTATCACTTGCAAACAATGGCGGATTTGCTTCTATTCGAACGCTGTTAGATGTAAAAAGCCAAAATATTAGTAAAATAGTACTGCGTATTAAAGGCGATGGTCAAACCTATCAATTACGTTTAAGAACCAATGAGTACATGGATGGTGCGGCTTATACCCGCTCGTTTAGTACCACAAAGCGCGAGTGGCTTAATATTGAGTTTTTACCTGAAGATTTTCAGCTTACTTATCGCGGCCGCTTACTTGAACAACAGCCTACAATTAGCTTTAAAGAGATAAAGCAGCTTGGCTTTATGATTGCTGGTAAGCAGGCGGGGGAATTTAGGCTTGAAATAGGAAAAATTGAGTTTAAAAACTAACTTCTCTGCTTACATTACAAGGCTAAACAGTGAAGTCGTCGCCTCGCCTTTTCATTTCGTTGATTACTAGCTCAATAATTTGTTGTTTTATTGCTGCCTGCTGAGACTTCACCTCACTAAGTTGCAGCTGCAATCTATTCATCTCTTCTTGTTGTTGCTCGGTTTTATATTTTTTAGCCCCGATATGCTCAGCATCCATAGTCAACTGATAGCCCTCTTCAGCTGGCCCATATTGGCTATTATCAATGGTTAAACTACGTTGTACCGTGCTCTGCTTAAGCTTATTTACTTGCTCTTGTAATGCAACCACTTGCTGGGTGAAATATTTATATGCCTTTTCTAAATTTTGATATTGCTCAGCAAATGTTGCGTTATCTTCGCTGTATTTTTGAACCTTTGCATCTAAAAACTCTGATAAAACATAGTCAGGCTCTTCCTCTGATTTATCATCAATGTGTTGCTGTTCTGATTCTATTAAAGGCTGATTGTTATAATTAGATGCTTGATATTGAATTGAGGCGGTTGAAATCTTCATTATTTTATCCCTAAAATAAATTTGTCACTATTTTAGGTATCGACTGATATTTTAAATTCTTGAGTAGGATTGACTGATAAGAGCAAATAAAAAAGCCCTACTTGATTAAAGTAGAGCTTAAAGTGTTTTTTACCTTAAAATTACGACTCAATAGCCAGTAATTCCACCTCAAAAATAAGCAATGACGCAGGAGGTATACTCCCTACCCGCTTTTCACCATAGGCAAGCTGGTGCGGTATATAAAACTGAAATTTATCGCCCGGGCTCATCAGTTGCAGACCCTCAGTCCAGCCTTTTATAACTTGGTGCAAGCCAAAGCTAATGGGGGTTTTACGCTCTACTGAGCTGTCAAATACAGTGCCGTCGATTAAAGTGCCGTGATAATGCACTTTCACCATACTCTTTGGGCTAGGTGTATTTTCGCTATCCCCTTTATGGATTATTTTATATTGCAAGCCAGACGCAGTTTCTTGAACGCCTTCTACCTTTGCATTGGCAATTAAGTAATCACTTTCAATTTGCGCGTTAGCGATTGCTTGCTGCTTGGCTTTTTTACTGTTTTTAAAAATCAAAACGCAAAAAATAGCGATAACAATCAGTAAAATAATATTGATCATAACTCCCCTTTTTCATCTTCTGAGTCGTCTTTATCGTCGCTGTTATCGCCGTTAACAATATCAGCAATATCTTTTAATCGTGCTAATGCAATGCCATTCACTGAATCTTCTGGGTACTGCTCATCAATCATGTCACCCGCGTCAATATCCATTAGTAAGTTTAGCGCTTGGTCAACTGTTTCAACGGCGAAAATATTAAATTTACCCAGTTCAACCGCATTCAGTATTTCATCATCAAGTACTAAGTTAACTTGGTTTGATTTTGGAATAATAACGCCTTGCTCGCCCGTTAAACCACGCATTTTACATAGCTTAAAGAAGCCTTCTATTTTTTCATTTACGCCACCGATTGCTTGCACATCACCATGCTGATTAATAGAGCCGGTTAGTGCAATAGATTGGCTTATTGGTAAACTGGTGATCGCCGAAATTAGCGCACAAAGTTCAGCAAGAGAGGCGCTATCACCATCTATGTAGCCATAACTTTGTTCAATAGCGATATTCGCACTGAGTGTTAAGCTAAAGTGTTGCGCATATTTGTTACCTAAATAACCGGTAAGCAGCATTACCCCTTTTGAGTGAATTGCTTTACCCAGCTCAGCTTCGCGTTCCACATCAATAACGCCATCAGCACCCGCATAAACAGTGGCGGTAATGCGTGCAGGTGTACCAAATGAGGTGTCACCAATGTGCAGTACCGTTAAACCGTTTACTTTACCTACGGCTTGCCCGTCTGTCGCAATTAAGGTGTGCCCTTCTTTTATATCGCTGAGCATATTTTCACTAATTTGCCCCGTACGGTATTGTTTGCCTTCAATCGCTTCGTCAATATGGCGAGCATCAATCACCGTCAGTTTGTCTTGCTTAGCGTAAAAACTGGCCTCAGCCACAAGCTCTAGTACATCAGCAAAACGGGCTGAGAGTTTATTATGGTGCTCAGCTTGGCGATAACTAAACTTAAGCAATCGCACCATTGCTGATTCGTTTAACGTGCACTTTAATGTTTGCTCGCAGTAATCGCTTACTTTAGTAATAAACTGATACTGCAGCTTATCGCTGCTTGGTAAGTAATAATCAAAATCGGCAAGTACTCTAAATAACTCGGCAAATTCTTCGTCGTATTCACCGATGGTGTAATAGAGTTCACGTGAGCCGAGTAAAATAATTTTCACATCAAGCGGTATTAACTGCGGGCGAAGCGTAAAGCTACTGCCAACAACACTGTCTTGATAAGGTAAATCATTTTTAATTTGATGCGTTTTTAACGACAGTTTGAGTCCATCCCACACTTGGGGTTGAGCCATTACTTTTTCAGCATCCATAATTAAATAGCCGCCATTCGCGCGGTGCAGCGCACCAGGTTGAATTGAGCGGTAGCTAGTAATTAACGACCCTTGCGATGTGGCGTATTCAATTTTACCAAAAATATTACCAAAAGTTGGGTTCGGCTCGTAAACAACCGGTGCCGCATCGCCTTCTTTATATTCGACCAAAATATTAGGCGCAAAAAAGTCGGTAAGCATGCCTTTACGATCAAAGTCTTCTTTGTTTTCTTCGCTTTCACCTTCATCATCAAGCCATTCAAGAACGGCATCAATAATTTCTACACGTATATCTTTTAAATAACGCAGTACACCAATATGGCTGGCATATTTATGTTCTAAATCTTTTAATAACGGTTTAGTGGCTTGCTCAGCAGTAGACTTTTTAAGATTACGGAGCTTTTCTTTCGACTCGCGTTTCCAGCGCGGTAACTCAATAAGCGCCTCAATGAGGGCATCTTCTAATTTTTCTATGCGCTCAAAAAACATCTCGCGTAAGTCATCTTCAAGATCAGAAAATTCATTATCGGTAAGTTGTTTACCATCAATCAGCGGTGCAAAACCGACTACGCCTTTTTCTTCGATTAATGCCACGCTTTGTTCAAGTGCTGCTATTTCTACTGCGGTAATTGCACCGTCGTAAGCATCGTTAAATTCACGGTCTATCGATTTTTTCTTACGCTGATAGGCTGGGTTATCAAATGCAGCAGGAAAAGTGTCGAGTACTTCATCAATAAATGAGTCAATATCATCGGCTAGTTGTTTGCTTTGCCCTGCATGCATAAATAACGCAATAGGCTCACGATGATCGTCGTAGTTATTAACATATAACCATTCATGCGGTGTTGCGCGCGCTTTAGCATGTTGTTTAAGTTTATCTTTTACTAAGGTAAAACGCCCATGAGCCGCCTCTCCCATGACATAAACATTATAACCGGGTAGGTCCATTCCTAAAGAAAAGTCCAATGCACTTTGCGCACGTTGTTGGCCTATAAAGGTAAGTTGCTCAGGGTATGGATTGCTCATGCAAGTATGTACATGGCTCGATGAAATACTCGGTGCAAGATTTGATACGGGTAGTGGTAGCAATTTTTTCGTCATTCTAACTTCTTTTTTTACCAGCTTAATTGCTAGATTTGGGCATATTGAGTGGCTATGTAAGCCACTCAATATTCATATTTAAGGTTGTAAAGCCTGGCGGCTAAAATAGATGCCATCACACTGTGTACACGGAATAATTTGCGTTGCATGATAAACATCGTAACTATGGTTGCAATTCTTACATACTAATGTGCCCATGGCTATCCATTCACCTGCGCGATAAACACCATTATGCTTAAAATCTTCACTTAATGACTGCCATTCAAGCTGTGTTTTGTCTTCAATATGAGAAAGTTCAAACCACAATGACTCTTTAAGCTCCTGCCATGCAAGCGAATTATAGTAGTTGTTATTTTCTTGTAGATGAGAAATGTCACGCATTAGGTAATTACGATAAAGATAATATTTTTCTTCACCTAAATCTTTAAGTGCCTGCTCAGATTCAATAAATCGCTTTACTGCTGCTTTAACTTCATGCTCTTTTACATCTTTTAACCAATCGGTAAAGTCATTTAACCACGTTTTGTAATTTGCCATTTTTTACTCCTTAAAAGCGATTATAAATCTAGGTTTACTCTACTTGATTATAGGTTAATCTGCACTGAAAACTAATTTAGCGGCAAATTTGTAAAAAGCGCCGCTTTGGCGCTGTGAATAACGCTTTATTTGGGGTATCCTATCGACAATTTTTTATTAGTATGCAAGAAGTTTGGAAACGTAAATGCAAGAGCAATATAACCCACAAGACATAGAGTCAAAAGTCCAACGCTACTGGGAAGAAAACCAAGTATTTAAAGTCACAGAAGACGAGAACAAAGAAAAATACTACTGCCTCTCAATGTTTCCTTACCCAAGTGGTCGACTGCATATGGGTCATGTGCGTAACTACACCATTGGTGATGTGGTTTCTCGCTTTCAGCGCTTGCAAGGCAAAAACGTAATGCAACCTATGGGTTGGGATGCGTTTGGTTTACCTGCAGAAAACGCGGCTATTAAAAATAAAACAGCCCCTGCAAAGTGGACTTACGAAAATATTGACTACATGCGTAACCAGCTTAAGCAATTAGGGTTTGGTTACGACTGGGATCGCGAAATTGCGACGTGCCACCCAGAATATTATAAATGGGAACAATGGTTCTTTACTAAGCTGTACGAAAAAGGCCTAGTGTACAAAAAAATGTCAACGGTTAACTGGGATCCTGTGGATCAAACAGTATTAGCTAACGAACAAGTAATTGATGGTCGTGGTTGGCGTTCAGGCGCAGTAGTGGAACAAAAAGAAATTCCACAGTGGTTTATAAAAATTACCGACTATGCTCAAGAGCTATTGGACGACTTAGACAAACTAGAAGATTGGCCTGAGCAAGTTAAAACCATGCAGCGCAACTGGATTGGTCGCTCTGAAGGGTTAGATATCGAGTTTACACGTACCGACAATAACGAAAAGTTTAGTGTATACACCACTCGTCCAGATACGTTTATGGGTGTAACATACTTAGCCGTTGCCGGTGGCCATCCAATCGCGCAAGAAGCGGCTAAAAACAACGACGCGATTGCGATGTTTGTTGAAGAGTGTAAAAACACTAAAGTTGCCGAAGCGGATATGGCAACCATGGAGAAAAAAGGCATTGCAACGGGCTTTTACGCCACTCATCCATTGACGGGCGAGCAAGTGCCTATTTGGGTTGCAAACTTTGTATTGATGCATTACGGCTCAGGCGCAGTAATGGCAGTACCAGCGCACGACCAACGTGATTTTGAATTTGCCACCGCTTACGGCCTCGATATTAAACAAGTTATTGCCCCTGCTGAAGGTTCTGAGCTTGAAGTAAACCTAAGCAAAGAAGCATTCACCGAAAAAGGCGTACTGGTCAACTCAGGTGAATTTGATGGCCTTGACTTTGAAAACGCCTTTAACGCTGTTGCCGACAAACTAGAAGCATTGGGTGTAGGTGAGCGTAAAGTAAACTTCCGTCTTCGCGATTGGGGCGTAAGTCGCCAACGTTACTGGGGCTCTCCAATCCCAATGCTGAGCGATGAAAACGGTAACGAGCTTGCCGCCACTGAAGATATGCTCCCAGTGCGTTTACCAGAAGATGTGGTAATGAATGGGGTTACATCGCCAATTAAAGCCGACCCAAATTGGGCTAAAACCACTATAAACGGCGTACCTGCCACTCATGAAACTGATACTTTTGACACCTTTATGGAATCATCATGGTATTACGCTCGCTACTGTAGCCCGCGCCATGATGAAGGCATGTTAGACCCTGCTGCGGCTAACTACTGGTTACCTGTAAACCAATACATAGGCGGTATTGAGCACGCTATACTGCACTTGTTATACTCGCGCTTTTTCCACAAATTATTACGTGACTTTGGTTTAGTTAATTCAGATGAACCATTCGAGCGCTTATTGTGCCAAGGCATGGTACTGGCCGAAACATTTTATCGTAAAGATGAAAAAGGTGGCGACATTTGGATTTCGCCAAGTGATGTAAACACCGAAACCGACGACAAAGGTCGCGTAACTAAAGCATGGCATAAAAAAGATGGTGAACCGGTGTTCTCATCTGGCATGAGCAAAATGTCTAAGTCGAAAAACAACGGTATAGACCCACAAGAAGTTATTGCCCAATACGGTGCAGATACAGTGCGTTTATTTATGATGTTTACTGCACCACCAGAGCAAACACTTGAATGGTCAGATTCAGGCGTTGAAGGCGCACATCGTTTCTTAAAGCGTGTGTGGAAATATGCGGTAGATGTTAAAACAGTAGGTTACCAAGCACTTGATAAATCGTCGCTTACTAACCCACAAAAAGTACTACGTCGTGAGCTACACAAAGCAATCGCAAAAGTGAGCGATGATGTAGAACGTCGTCAAACCTTTAACACCGCTATTGCCGCAATTATGGAGCTTTCTAACAAGCTATTAAAAGCGCCATTAAGTGACACACAAGATGTTGCCATTGCTAACGAGGCACTGGAAGCATTAATCATTATGCTGGCACCTATTACACCGCATTTATCGCATCAATTATGGCAAGACCTAGGTAAAGAAGGTGATATTTTAGATGCGGCATGGCCAAAAGTTGACGAATCTGCTCTTGTTGAAGATGAAAAACTAATCATCGTACAAGTAAACGGTAAGCTGCGTGCAAAACTAACAGTGGCTGCTGATGCTACGCAAGAGCAAGTAGAAGCTTTGGCATTTGCAGAGCCTAACGTGACTAAATTTACTGAGGGTGCAACGATACGCAAAGTCATTTATGTACCAGGTAAATTACTTAACGTGGTAGCTAACTAATATGGCTGCTTTAAACGCCATTAAAAACGGACTAGCCTTAGTGCTAGTCTGTTTTTTGTTATCGAGCTGTGGCTTTCATCTTAAAAAAGCATCAAGCCTACCCGATGATTTAAAACAGCTAACGCTTGTGGGGGATGATCAAAAATCTGCTTTATTTAGCTATTTGCAAAGCGAACTGGCTATGAGCGATGTCACTTTAGTGCCTGCAAGTAAACAATCAGCGCAGCTATATTTATTTAAAGAACAATTAGAGCGTCAAACCTTATCGTTGTTCCAAAATGGACAAGTAGCTGAGTACGAACTGGCATACAGCGTAAGTTATGTAGTCAAACGCCCGAAACAAAAAGCCATCGAAAAACGCTTTGAGTTATACCGTAACTACCAAGACGATCCAGATAACGCACTAGCAAAAGCAAAAGAGCTTGAGCTGCTAATTAGCGAAATTCGCCAACAAGCGAGTCGTCGTATTGTTAGAGAGTTGTCGCAACTATAATGCGTTGTTATGCAAATCAGTTACCGAGCGAATTAAAAAAAGGCTTAAAACCTTTTTACTTAGTCTTTGGTGAAGAGCCCTTTCAAGAAGCGCACTGTGTACAGCTCATTCGCGATACTGCAAAGGCACAAGGTTTTGATGAAGTAATTAAATTCACTTTAGCTCAGGGCTTTGATTGGCAAGAAATAATAGCGCAATACCAAAGTATGTCGTTGTTTAGCGCACGCACTATTATTGAGCTTGATTTAAACCAGCAAAAACCGGGGACACCCGGCGCAAATACCTTTAAAAAAATAGTAGAGCTTGAAAACCCTGATACGATCTTAATCGTAAAAGGCGCCAAAGCCAGTCAAGATGTTCAGCGCGGTGCGTGGTTTAAAGCACTTGATAAGCGTGGTTTATTTGTCCCCTGCTACCCGCTTAGCGGAAATCACTTAAAGCGCTGGCTCGATGAGCAGTGTCAACGTTTGTCACTAAATATTCAAAACGAGGCCAAGCTCAGTTTAATGAATGCCACTGAAGGCAACTTACTTGCGTGCTATCAAGAACTCGAAAAACTAGCGTTAATACACGGTAATGCACTCATCACGCAACAACTGGTGATGCAGGGGCTGCTGAACCAAGCCAAGTTTGATATTTTTGATTTAAGCGACGCCTTGTTAAACGGCCACACCGCTCAAGCTATAAAAGTACTTAACAAACTTGCCAGTGATAACACTGAGATTGTGAGTATTTTATGGGCCATCAATAAAGACCTAAATACATTATTGAGTGTGCAGAAGGGGTTATTGCAAGGTGAGTCATTAGCGGCCTTATTTAAGCAAAAAGCGATTTGGAAAAATCAACAAGCGCCAGTACAAACAGCCATTAACAGGCTAAACATTCATACCCTAGAGAATATTAGCAGTGAACTGGCATTGTTTGATGTAAGCTACAAACAAGGCGCATTGATTGCCCCTTATCAAGCATTGGCACATATTTGTATTAAGTTTTGCCAACCGCTCGATATTCCACTGCCGTGCCATACTAACCGTCAGTAAAGGGAAAATACATGATTGCAATTTTTGGTGGTACTTTTGACCCCGTTCATTTGGGGCACCTTAATATGGCACAGCAATGCGTTGCGACCTTTAAATTACACTCACTCTATTTTATGCCCTGTGCAATACCCGCACACAAAGCGGCACCGGGGATCAGCACCGAGCATCGTATAGCAATGCTTAAAGCCGCAATTACACCTTATGCGCAGTTCAAGCTTGATTTACGAGAACTGCAACGTAGCGGCCCGTCGTATTCTTTATTAAGTTTGCAGGAGTTAAAAGCTGAAAACCCTGATACCCCTATTTTATTTTTAATTGGCATGGACTCATTTAACAATCTTGATAAGTGGTATCAATGGCAAACAATAACTCGCCTTTGCCATATAGTGGTGTATCAACGCCCAGGTCAAAGCTGCCATGTACAGGGGGAACTTAAAGACTACAAACAGCAGGCTGTGACCAACGATATTTCTTTGCTCAACAAAAAAAATGCCGGACACCTTTACTTTTTAGAGGGAGAACAGCTGGACGCCGCATCCAGCGAGATCCGTCAAACCCTTAAAAAAAGTACTAAAAAGAGTGAACTATTACCCGACCCCGTGAGTCACTATATTAAGCAGCACCAGCTTTATCAAGAGTGATTGGTATAAACCCCTCAGCGTGTTAAAATAACCGCTATTAAATTTTAAATTGAGACAAAACCTTGGATTCGAAACAACTACTCGCTTTTGCACTAGACAAAATTGACGATATGAAAGCACGTGATGTGATTCAACTTGACGTAACTGGCAGCTCAGACGTAACCGATTACATGATTGTATGTTCAGGCACATCAAGACGTCATGTATTGTCAATTGCTGATAACTTAGCAAAAGAAGCTCGCCACGCTGGTGAAGAGCCATTAGGGTATGAAGGCCAAAGCGATGGCGAATGGGCACTCGTTGATTTAGGTGATGTGATTGTTCACGTTATGCAAGATCAAGCACGTAGCTATTACGATCTAGAAAAGCTTTGGGGCTAATTGCTCCCTATTTTAGACAACGCTTGGAAGTAACGTCGTGAAAATACAAATGATTGCTGTTGGTACAAAAATGCCAGCATGGGTAGAGACAGGTTTTGCAGAGTATCAACGCCGCTTTCCCAAAGATATGGCATTGGAACTCATTGAGATCCCTGCTGGTAAACGTGGAAAAAATGCCGATATAAAGCGTATTTTGCACATTGAAGGTGAAAAAACCTTAGCCGCCATACCTAAGGGCAATCGTATTATCACACTAGAAGTAACCGGTAAAGCACTGGATACTCATCAACTAGCGAAAAACATGGAAAAGTGGCAGCTTGATGGTCGCGATGTCAGTTTATTAATTGGCGGACCTGAAGGCTTAGCTCCAGAGTGCATTGCTGCCTCTGAGCAAAAGTGGTCGTTGTCTAATTTAACGCTTCCGCACCCTTTAGTACGTATTATCGTTGCTGAAAGCCTCTACAGAGGCTGGAGCTTAAATAACAACCACCCTTATCATCGCGAGTAGTTTCTTGCCATGCTAAAACGAAGACCCACCATTCGCGACCACTCAGCAGAAGCTAATTTATTTGCTCGGCGTGCATTCGTGGGTTTTATTTTTATATTAGCCCTTGTAGCAATATTGCTGTCTAACTTATATAAAATCCAGGTTGATGATCATCAAGATTATCAAACTCGTTCTAACGACAACCGTATAAAAGTTATACCCATAGCCCCCAATCGCGGTTTAATTTACGACCGTAACGGTGTTTTACTCGCCGAAAATAAACCCGTTTATAATCTTGAAGTGATCCCCGAAGAGGTTGATGATTTAACTGCCTCTTTGAAGTCTGTCAGCGAAATTATTGAAATAACCGAGCAACAACAAGCTGATTTTCTTGATGATATAAAACATACCCGACGTTTTAAAAGCCAAGTCCTCAAAGCCCGTTTAAATGAAAACGAAGTAGCGATGTTTTCAGTAAACCAACATAAGTTCCCAGGCTTTAGTATTGAGGCGCGCCTAGCGAGATATTACCCGTTTGGTGATACTTTAACCCATGCTTTAGGCTATGTTGCAAGGCTCAATAGAAAAGAGTTAAACAAGCTTGAGCAACAAGATGAAGCTACTAATTACAGAGCGACCCATGATATTGGCAAGCTGGGTATCGAAAAATATTACGAGCCTATGTTGCATGGTAAGGTAGGCTCACAACGGGTTGAAGTAAATAACCGTGGTCGAATTATTCGTACCTTAAGCATGGTTCCACCGCAACCGGGTGACGATTTAGTGCTTACTCTCGACATTGGTTTACAACAAATAGCTCAACATGCACTTAAAGATATGCGCGGCGCTATTGTGGTTCTGGATGCAAAGGATGGCGGCGTTTTAGCGCTTTATTCAAACCCTAGTTATGACCCAAATTTATTTGTGCACGGTATTAGTAGTAAAGACTACAAAGCCCTGCTTAATCCAGATCGCCCGCTTATAAATCGTACCACTCAAGGACGCTATGCTCCAGCCTCGACTATTAAACCCCATATGGCAATTTTGGCATTAGAGGAAAATATAGTGCAAGAAGAAACCACCATGTGGGATCCAGGTTTTTTTCAAATACCAAACGTAGAGCATAGGTGGCGAGATTGGCGACGTTGGGGCCATGGTCATGTTGATGTTTACAAAGCAATTGAAGAGTCATGTGATACCTATTTTTATGATGTAGCGTATCGCATGGGGATCACCAAAATAAGTAACTTTATGGCCCGCTTTGGCTTTGGTGAACTATCCGGTATTGATATACATGAAGAAACAACCGCTATTTTACCCTCAAAAGAATGGAAGGAAGCACGCTTTAAAGAAAACTGGTGGCGTGGCGATACTATTTCTGTAGGAATTGGCCAAGGTTATTGGACTGCCACCCCCATTCAAATAGCTAATGCGACTAATATTTTAGTTAACCGAGGAATAAATCACCCTCCTCACTTAGTGCAAGTAGCTAAAAAAGAAGACCAGATCACCCAACTCAATAATGAAGAAAAGCCACCTGTTGTTCTCAATAATGAGGATAACTGGCGCATCGCTATTGATGCTATGCATAACACAGTCAAAAAGAGTACAGGTACAGCACATCGTGCGTTTAAAGGAGCGACTTACGACCCAGCAGGTAAAACGGGGACAGCTCAAGTAGTAAGTATTGCTCAAGGCGAGCGTTACGACGCCGATGCACTTAAAGAGCGCCAACGTGATAACGCAATTTACGTCGGTTTTGCTCCTTTTGATAGCCCACAAATTGTCGTCTCTATCGTAGTAGAGAATACCGGTGGGGGCAGCTCAGTAGGTGCTCCCATCGCGCGCCAATTAATGGATTATTATTTTGCAGCGAATCCCATTCAATCAACAGGGGATAAAGCACCATGACGGCCTTACATGATAAACGTTCTATTTGGCTGCGCCTGCATATCGACTTGCCACTTTTAATTGCTTTATTACTGATGATGGCCGGCAGTATCACTATAGTGTACAGTGCCTCTGGCCAAGACTCTGCTATGGTGATCCGCCATGTAACCCGTATGGCAGGCGCAATTATCGGCATGTTTGTGTTAGCGCAAATCCCACCCGCTACGTTAAAACGCTTAGTCATTCCCATGTATTGCTTTGGACTACTTATGCTGGTAGGAGTACTGCTATTTGGTGTAAGCTCTAAAGGGGCTCAACGCTGGTTAGATTTAGGTATTACCCGCTTTCAACCCTCAGAATTAATGAAACTAGCCGTACCTATGATGGTCGCTTGGTATATTGGTCGTAACCAGTTACCACCGCGTCCGCTACATTTAATTATTGGCTTTGCCGTTGTTATGTTGCCAACCCTACTTATTAAAGAACAGCCCGATTTAGGTACCTCAATTTTAATTGCCAGCTCGGGTGTGTTTGTATTGTTCTTGTCTGGCTTGAGTTGGCGTTTAATAGGCTTTTTAAGCTCGGTTGTTGCTTTGGCAGCATGGCCATTTTGGCACTACGGTATGCACGATTATCAAAAGCAAAGAGTACTGACCTTTTTAGATCCTGAGAGCGATCCGCTGGGTTCTGGCTATCATATTATTCAATCAAAAATTGCCATTGGTTCAGGCGGAATTGAAGGCAAAGGATGGCTGCAAGGTACGCAATCGCAACTAGAATTTTTACCTGAACGACATACTGACTTTATTTTTTCAGTACTGAGTGAAGAGTTTGGCTTATTTGGTGTGTGTGTTTTACTTAGTTTATATTTATTTATTATTGGCCGTGGACTGTATATTGCGGTTAACGCACAAGACGCGTTTGGTAAACTATTAGCCGGCTCACTCACGCTCACATTTTTTGTTTATATTTTTGTAAATATTGGCATGGTATCGGGTTTGCTGCCTGTTGTAGGTGTACCGTTACCATTAATTAGTTATGGCGGTACCTCAATGGTGACCCTGATGGCTGCATTTGGCATTATTATGTCGATTGCCACAGATAAAAGGATGCTCTTAAAATAATGCGCCTTTACAAACAACTTATAATTATTATTCTCGTGAGCCTCTTTTTAAGTGCTTGCAGCAGTTCAAATAGTCGTTACAGCATGCGCCATGATGCGGCGCCGCTTCGTGCACCGACCGAATTAGAAATGCAAGATGCCATTGTTATCCAAGTTATTAAAAGTGCGAGTACTACGCGCCCCTACGAAGTGCTTGGCAAACGTTATACCCCGATGCTCGATGAAACAGGTTATTCAGAAACGGGTATTGCCTCATGGTATGGCCGAAAGTTTCATGGTTATCATACATCTAACGGTGAAATTTACGACATGTTCGCAATGACGGCCGCTCACAAAACCTTACCATTACCTAGTTTTTTGCGTGTTACAAATATTAAAAATGGTAAATCAGTCATTGTTCGAGTTAATGATCGTGGCCCCTTTCATGATGACAGAATTATTGATCTTTCCTATGCTGCTGCATACAAACTTGGTTACCACAAATACGGTACAGCAGAGGTTAAGCTAGAAGCTATTACGCTTGCCGACAGCCATGCACGGAAAACCTACGTTCAAGTTGCCGCAGGCAGTACTTTAGCCAACATAGAAGCGTTAGCAAACACATTGCGAGATCAGTATAACTTACCAACCAATATCGTTGAAAAAGACGCTATTTATAGGTTGCATTTAGGGCCAATAAAAGATGCCTTACATGCGCAACAGGTATTAAAAACATTGAAGCAAAATCAATTTCAGAACGCGTTCTTGCTTTACACTCAGTAAGCACCTTAGAATGTGTGCAGCATAAATTTTAACTTTAACCATAAATGAGTATGATGAAATCTATTAAATATAAAATTCTTACGGGTGTTTGCGGCATATTATGTTCTGCCGCCGTGTTTTCAGCTACTGCCCAAATTATTCCTGAGCCCCCACAAATTAACGCAAAAGGGTACTTTTTAGTTGACTTTACAACCGGAAAAGTCATCGCGCAAGGTGAAGCAGACACTAAATTAGCCCCTGCAAGTTTAACGAAAATGATGACCAGTTATGTTATTGGTACAGAAATTAAATCCGGTAATATTGCGCCTACAGACATGGTGACTGTGAGTGAAAAAGCGTGGGCAAAAAACTTCCCTGAATCATCAAAAATGTTTATTGAAGTTGGCAAACAAATAAGTGTTGATGACTTAAACCATGGCATTATTATTCAATCAGGTAATGATGCGTGTGTCGCCATGGCTGAGCATATTGCAGGCAGTGAAAGCGCCTTTACCGATTTAATGAACGCGCATGCAAAAAAATTAGGTATGGATAATTCGCGTTTTGCCAATAGCCACGGTTTAGACAGTGATGATCAATTTACAACACCACGAGACATGGCAACACTAAGCACTGCACTTATCCGTGATGTCCCTGATGAATATGCACTTTATGCACAAAAGTCATTTACTTTTAATGGTATTAAACAGTACAACCGCAATTCATTATTATGGGATGAAAGCCTAGATGTAGATGGGATAAAAACAGGTCATACCTCAGAAGCAGGATACAGCCTTGTTACCTCTGCAACTAAAAATGATATGCGTTTAATTGCCGTTGTAATGGGCACCTCAAGTGAGCGCGCGCGTAAAGTAGAAAGTAAAAAACTACTAAACTACGGTTTTCGCTTTTTTGAAACAATTACCCCGTATAAAGCCGGCGATAGCTTTGCTGAGCAACGTGTTTGGATGGGTAATAAAGAGAACGTTTCTTTAGGAATTTTAGAAGATACACCTATTACTATTCCTCGTGGTCAGCATAAAAACCTTAAAGCAAACTTTGAGCTAGACGATACCCTTGAGGCACCTTTAGCTAAAGGCACTAAAGTAGGTACTTTATTTTTACAGCTTGAAGGCGAAGATATTGCACAATATCCGCTAGTTACACTTGAAGAAATACAAGAAGGTAGTTTCTTTAGTAAAATATATGACTACTTACGCTTACAGATTATGTAAACGCGAGTAAAGTAATATGAACGCCTCCACTGTGAGGCGTTTTTTTTTGCTTGAAAAGTGCTAGAATGCGCCCCATATATACCAATCGTATTGAATGACTATCATTGACTGCGGTCAACAATAGCATCATTTCAAGATTGCCATTAGCCTGTCAGTTTTAAGCTTCGCGTTTTAGCAAAGCCAACACTTTTGTTTGAGGAGTTCCCGTCGTGGTTGAACCTGTTAAAGACACTAAATTTGATGAGTACTTAGAGTACCCTTGCCCATTTACATTTAAAATTATGGGTCTAGCTAACGTAAACTTAACTGATCAAATTTTAGCTAAATTACAACCTATTGCTCCAGGTGATTATGCGCCAAAAGTAAAACCAAGCAGTAAAGGTAATTACGAGTCTGTAACGCTAGTAGCTACTGTAACAAGCGGCAAACACATTGAAGAAATTTACAACGTGATCAGCAACATCGATGACGTACGCCATATGCTTTAATCCATAGTTGAGATTTTTTGTGAGCGAAAACACCCTAATCGTACGCCAACTGGGTCGTCAGCGTTACATGCCGATTTGGCAAAAAATGCAAGACTTTACCGACACCCGTGATGAAAATACCCCAGATGAAATTTGGCTGGTAGAGCATGAAAGTGTATTTACCCAAGGCCAAGCCGGTAAAGATGAGCACTTGCTCGCCCCAGGTGACATTGAAGTGATTAAAGTGGATCGTGGCGGACAAGTCACTTACCACGGCCCTGGTCAGCAAATGATGTATGTATTATTTAACTTACGCCGTTTAAAAGTTGGCGTACGAGAGCTAGTAACATGGCTTGAGGAATGTATTATTGAATCCCTTGCTGAGTACGGTATTGATGCATACGCAAAAGCCGATGCACCCGGTGTTTACGTGAACGACAGCAAAATTGCCTCTTTAGGCTTGAGGGTTCGCCGTGGCTGCTCATTTCATGGCTTAGCATTAAATGTTAATATGGATCTTAGTCCATTTTTACGTATTAATCCTTGTGGCTATGCGGGCATGAATATGGTGCAAACTAAAGAATTACATGGCCCTCAAAACCTTGAAGCTGCAGGCCAAGGGCTGGTAAAACACATGATCAAAAAGCTTAATGCAACACAGGTTAAGCATACTGAAGGGTTTGAAAACGAATGAATAAACCAGTCAAAATGGAACCAGGTGTAAAACTACGCGACGCAGAAAAAATGGCGTTGATCCCCGTTAAAGTTTTACCCACAGAAAAAACTGAAATGCTCCGTAAGCCAGAGTGGCTTAAAATCCGCTTACCCAAGTCAACTGAGCGGATTGACGGCATAAAACAAGCAATGCGTAAACATGGCCTTCACTCGGTATGTGAAGAAGCGTCGTGCCCTAACTTATCAGAATGTTTTAACCACGGCACCGCCACTTTCATGATTTTAGGGGCTATTTGTACACGTCGTTGCCCATTTTGTGATGTTGCACATGGCCGTCCATTAAAGCCCGATGCAGCAGAGCCTGAAAAGCTTGCACTGACCATTAAAGACATGAAGCTAAGCTATGTAGTGATCACTTCGGTAGATCGTGATGATTTACGTGACGGTGGCGCTCAACATTTTGCCGATTGTATCCGTGAAATTCGTAAGCACAATCCAGAAATTACGATTGAGATATTAGTACCCGACTTTCGTGGTCGTATGGACAGAGCGTTGGAAATTTTAATTGAAACGCCGCCTGATGTATTTAACCACAACCTAGAAACAGCCCCCCGTTTGTACAAATTGGCGCGTCCAGGTGCTGATTACAAATGGTCACTTGAATTATTACGCCGCTTTAAAGAAGCGCACCCTGAGGTTAAAACTAAATCGGGGTTAATGGTTGGTTTAGGTGAAGAAATTAGCGAAATTGAAGAAGTGCTGCGTGATTTACGTGAGCACAACGTTGATATGCTAACCGTAGGCCAATACCTACAACCCTCTAAGCATCACTTACCAGTAAAACGCTACGTGCCGCCTGCTGAGTTTGATGCACTAAAAGAGTATGCTGATGAAATTGGCTTTACACACGCGGCTTCTGGCCCGTTTGTACGCTCAAGCTATCACGCCGATCAACAAGCAGCGGGTAAAGAAGTAAAATAAACCTTGCTGATAAACAAAAAGCTGCCAACGAGCAGCTTTTTTTGTTTATGGGCGTTATTTTCAGCAAATGTAAAATAAAGTTAGGCTAAAGCGGGGTTACTTGAGATAATTACTGCTGATACCCTTAATTAGGTTCATTATGAAACTATTAGTTCGCAACTTATCTCGTGCTACCACTGAGCATGAGCTTCGTACTTTATTTACAGCGCACGGTAAAGTGACCACCTGTAACTTAGTACTCGATAAAGAAACTGGCCAATCAAAAGGTTTTGCTTTTGTAGAAATGCCAAACGACATTGAAGTTAAAGGCGCTATTAAAGCCCTTAATCAAACAACCGTTGATAAAAGCAAAATCCGTGTAAAACTAGCCGATGCTTAATAACGATTGAGGGGTTGGAAGTTTATACGTATTTTCAGCGTTTAACCTCGCTTTATATTGCTCAAAGCTTAACTTTAACACTTTGAGCAATATAACCGATTGGGCTTATATCTTAGTTAACATCGCCTTTAATACCTGCTGCTTACTTACTATATCCCTGTACAACGCAAATTGATTTTTTGCGCGATCTAAATTGTGTCTCTCATATTTAACACTAAAGTAATTATCGCCGTCTATATAGTCGGTTAAAAAGCGTAAGCCAATCATAAAAGGCATTACTTTAGCACCTAACCAAAAGCTTTGTTTTTCTGCGGCCGTTAATACTGACTTTAATGGTTCAACGTAACCTTTAACAATTGCTGCAAAAATGTCTTCACGAACACCTACTTTTTCAAGCGCTGTTGAATCTTCTTGCTCTGCAGAGCAGAATGTTCTGACCATATCGCCAAAGTCATTAAGCCAATAACCTGGCATACAGGTGTCTAAATCAATCACCGCTTTTGCATCATTTGAATCTGAACAAAATAGCATGTTGTTTATTTTAGTATCGTTATGACACACGCGAATAGGGACTTTTCCAGCTAATGCATTGAGCTCATCAATGAGTGAGAACTGCGACAAGCAAAAATCAACCTCCTCCTGACAATGAGCTACACGTTTATGAGGATCGGCGTTAATAACTTGCTTAAAAACCTCTGCACGCATGGCTAAATTATGAAAGTTAGGGATAACTGCATGTAATTTGTTAGCGTCAAAATCCTCTAATGCTGCAGCAAATTGGCCAAATGCATTAGCCGCGGTTTGCGCTTGGCTAACAGTATTAACCACATCTTCGCTGTAACTGCCACCAATAAACTCAAGGGCTCGCCAAGTATCGTTATTATTATTTACTAAATAGTCATGCTGAGTTGTTGCTACATGCCGCACAATGGCTAAGTTGAACTCACCGACTTGCTGCTTTTTGCTTAAGTGTCGTTCTATTAATCTTGCATTATCAACAAGTAACTGTGGTTTTGGGAATACCACCGTATTGAGCTTTTGTACAACCAATGACCGCTTAGGTGTGCTCAATAACATGGTAGTATTGATATGCCCACTACCAATGGGTTTTATACTCGCATGCTTATCGTCAAGGCCAAAATTCTCAGATAAGTAAACTTCTATAGGAATTGAATTCATTTTCTACTTCACTCTTTTCGCCCAAGGCGACAATAATTTATATCAATTGCATTAAATAGCGACAAGGAAATAACGCGATAGCAAGGCGAAAATTATGATACATAGTTGTTCTATATAAATAATTTTTAACGCAGGAAGCGGGTTATTTAATACGCTAGATTGATCATATTTTTAATAAAATTGGTATTAACACCTTTACGCTTGACGCAATGCGCACAAAGTAGCCGCAATGCTTGTCAGTTCTGATTTATAGGTAACACCAAACCAAGGCTCTTTTGCAGTGTATACAAATACAGGCTGAGCTTTGTCATTAATCGCTTGCTGGATTTGATCAGGTAAGTAATATTCTTGCTGAGTATTAGCGTTATATTGCTGTAAAAACGTCTCAAAACCTTGTTGCAAATAATCAAAAAAGCACGGCGTGATCCCCCAAAAACTCATAGATCCTAGCGCATCTCGGCTAATTTTTTCACGCAAGCCCTGCGGATTATTTCCAACAATATGTGCAGACTCTTTTTGAATATTTAAATATTCCGTCACTGCAACAAGCATTCCATCAGCAATACTACATACTCCGCGATTAACCCCACCGTGCTCAGAGAGGGTGTTGATAATCGGGTACCCCACCATTGCCCATTCGGGGCTATTTTTAAAATGCTCACTAAGCAATAAAAATGAAGACGCACCATAATAGTCATCTGCGGTAATAACAATTGCAGGGTTGTTAATATATGCTTTGGCACACAGTAACGCATGCCCTGTGCCCCATGGTTTTATACGTTGCTGTGATGGTGCTTTGTATGCATCAGGAACAAGCGCGTTATGTTGCTCTACTAATACCACGTCAAGGGCTTTAGGTAAGCGAGGTAAAATAGTGTGTTCTATCTCACTGCGAACGGCTTGATTAATGATCAACACAACCTGTGTCACACCGGCGCGATACGCATCAATAATGCTTAACTCCATAATCGTGCAATTTAGCCCAGGTATTTCTGCTATTTGTTTATTGCCGCCAAAGCGACTACCTAAGCCACCCGCAAGCACAATCAAACTCAGTTTATGTTTTTTCATTTATAATCTACACGTTTAAGCGGGTAATTTAGCAAGCCAAGCTTGCAACCAAGGCTCAGTGACCGGCCATGGCTCAAAGTCTTCACAGGCATCGATTTCGAGTCGGTTACCAACAGGTTTAGCTTGCAAATCGCGCAATAACTCATCAAAGCTGCGCCCTGCCCCACAAAACGTATCACCGTAACTTCTATCACCCATGGCAACAATACCAAAAGGCTTGTCTGTTAGCATTGGAAAAGTACTATTTAATTGATGATAAAGGTCGGCTAAATTATCAGGAATATCGCCTTGCCCAGTGGTCGAGGTAACAATTAAAATATGCGAAGCATTTTTTATATCTTCTAAAGTAGGTTGCTCGAACACACTAACTTGATGGCCAGCTTGATCTAGCGTGTCGCTAACCTGCTCACTTAATCGCTCTGCACCGCCATACACGCTGCCAACAAAAATACTAATATGTGCCATTTAATAATCCTCTTCTTGTTCTGGCCAACCCAGCTGTTTGCAAATGTTTAACATTGCATCACCCAGCGGCGCTTTAATTGTTATGAGTTCATTATTATAAGGGTGCACAAAGCTAAGCGCTGATGCAAACAACATTAGACGGCGAAGCGAAAAATGCTCCCTAAAAAACTGATTATGCTGGTTATCGCCATGATTTACATCACCAATAATAGGCAAAGACAAGTGCTTTAAATGCCGACGTATTTGATGTTTGCGACCCGTTTTAGGAAAACACTCTACCAAAGAATAACGAACAGTTGGGTATTTTCCTATTGGGATAGGCAGCGTTGCTTGGTACAAACAATTAAACTGAGTTTGCGCTTCTTGTGCGGCTTTATCTTGATCTGCAAACTTATCGGCTATTTTGTCGAGCTCTTCTTTTAATGGTTTATCTAAAAAAACAGATTCAGGGGCAAAGCCACGTACCAATGCTAAGTAACGCTTTGTAATAGTGCCATCAATAAATAATTGGTTCATATCTCGGGCCGCTTCTGAACTTAACGCAAATAGCAGCACGCCGGATGTTGGCCTATCAAGGCGATGCACAGGAAACACATGCTGACCGATTTGATCGCGCAGCATTTGCATTGCAAATTGGGTTTCGTGTTTATCTAAAAATGAGCGATGAACAAGTAAGCCCGATGGTTTATCAATCGCTACATAGTTCTCATCTTGATAGAGAATGTTCAATTCACCGTATTCAATTGGCGCCGGACGTTCAGCCATCTGACTCTCCTAGCAATGAATCTAATTGGGTCAGTAAAGCGATAATCTCTTCACTGCCTGATTTATCAGTGAGTGTCATTTGCGCCATCGGGGCAACTGCAAAATTGCGCGGTAACGGTTGCTTGTTGTCAATTAACTGCTGTAACTTTTCAATAAATACAAACTGCAACCATTGCTCAAATGCCAGTGTATCGTGGCAAAATGGTACACTGGAACTTAATAAGTCGGGGTTTATAGGCTCAACCTGCCACAGTTGATACTTTTTAAGTAGCGCCGCTAATTGCTGTAAATATATGTGGGTTTGCTGGTACATAATCACCCTTTTATCGTTGTATTATGCAATTATACCCTGTTCCCACAACAGTCGCTATGGCGTATAATTAGGTAATTTTGTAGTAAAAACAGTTGGAAATCCATGAGTGAACATATAGCTACGTTAGGCCAGCTTTTAGATGGTGCAGGCACTCAATGGCGTGCTTTTGATATTGGCAGGCACATCACCAAGCTTGATAAACAACAATTTTTAGCCGTTGAACAAGCGCAAATTCCTTACCCTTACCCATTAGCAGGTCATGCATGGTTAGCGATTCAGTTTTGGGATAGCAAAGCCAGTAAAGAACCTTATGTTTGGTTCTTAAAATTCCCACTTGATGAGCAAAGTAAATTAGTAAGCGCGAGCCGTGATCACTTTGCAGATATGGTTATTCAGGCACTAGGAACAGAAATTACCGGCGAGCAAGCCGATGGCACACTCGATAACAACCCTTATGTATTTACTCCGAACGCGAATAAATTAGCGGCATTTAATGCACAAATTAAAGTGTTGCTAAAACAACCCGCATCGCAATACTACGAACACGCCCAGCTTTACTTTAGTGGCAAAATTGGCTTTGATAATTGGCAAAGTGTGGCATTACAAGGCATTGCCGATTTTGCGTATCGTCTTAACAGTGCTGATAACTTAAAGCACCTACAAGCAGCGTGGCCTCAGTTACCTGTTGAAGTATTACAACCATTAAGCGCAATGCTTGAACACATTGAGATCCCCCCCACTTTAAGCGAACTATTATTAAGTTATGGGCAAACGGCGCTTAATAATAAGGATGCTATAGCGGCGACAGCTGCACTGCGGGCAATATCATCAGCACAAGCTAAAGGGCTAAGTGCGCAACTTGTTGACTGCGCGCTAAACTCACCTTTAAAACACGATTCCGATGTATTATTAACTATTGCGGGTCGCTGCTTTAAACAGTTAGAAGAGCCAAAACGCTTACATATATTTATGGAAAACTGCGCCCATCATGAAAAAATAGCTGAGCTATTTCCTAGCGTTTTTGCGGATTTAGTTGCAATTGCGACTATTCGCCCACACTTATTAGCTTTATTACGTGAAGAAAACAGAAGCGAGACATTGGCTCGCGCAATTGGAAGGTTATTCTCTTAAATGGCTAGTTTATGGACGTTCATACTTATTGGTGTTGTTATTTATTTTTTTTGGCTTAATCGCAAAATAGCCGAAGCAGCGAACGTCCATGCCAAACGCCAAAGCGAGCAATTGCAAGTGCAACTTATGAGCGTAGCTTGCAGCAAGCGCCGGTTTGGCATTTTAAAAAGTGGTAAACCCGGAATGAAAAGCGAATTTATATTTGAATTTTCAAGTGATGGTGAAAGCGCCTACCAAGGGGTATTGATCATGGAAGATGAAAAACTAAAAAGTGTGGTTGTGCCGCCACATAAAATATAATTTCTTAGCACAAAAAACTAAGGCGTAACCTCAGTTACGCCCCAATTGCAAACATCCTGTAAGGTATCCTTTACCTGTTCCCTGTTTATCATCCTCTGAACGAGCAAACTACCGTGTTTACTCTCCATTGCAGCCTGCAATATCCACTTGCCTCCTTGGCTATCCTGCGCGCATCATCCTTGGTGTCCTTTAAATAGCTCCCAGCTATTTTAGTACTCCGTGTACTTCCTGTTTCATCCCTGCATCCGTGTTAACTTGTCCTTTGTGCTTCCTGCTAGTAACTACTTAGTTGCCTGATTCCTTATCCGTGGCAGTAGCTCAGTCGTTGGGCTATGTCGTCTTGACAAAGTAAAGTTTAAAGCAAACGCGTTACTATGATAGTAAGAAAAACAAAAAAAGTGGCTGTCATAAAATTGAAAAATAAAAATAGCTATACATAACAGTCGCTTAATATTTTAAAGGAGATAAAATTAGTGTTTAAACTGATAAGGCGCACGCTAATGTAAGATATATCTTACGTAGGTACGCCCTATTTGGAATGTTTGCTTGGGAAAGTGATTCGCTAAATCCTGACATTTATTCTGGCGTTGCAGTTTTAAATAGTATTTCACCTTCAACTCGGTTAAATGTGAGCTGCTTAAAATGCTCAAAACCTTGTGATTTAAAAAATTGCGTATGTTCGTCACGAGTCACAAATACCGCTATACCAGAGGACTCAGGATTGTCATGTAATAAACCATCTAAGCCTTTAAGTAGTTTGCGACCAAAGCCTTGACCATGAAAATGTGGGTCAACGGCGATAAACGCTAAAAAGTAGTAATTGCCTTGCGGCTTTAGTGCATCACGAATAGTTTTTTCTTTTTCAATTAACTGATTGGTTTGCAAATAACCCGCACTTAACATCAGCTTTAATCGCCAGTGCCAATAACGCTCAGCGTGTAATTGACTACTTGACTCAAATACACAGGCAACCGCTTTTAACTTATCGTTACGATAAAGGCCAATTAAAGGCTGTTTTTCTTGCCAAAAGCTACTGAGCTCTTCGCGAATAAGCGCTCGAAGTTTTTTCTCATACTCCAAAGGGTTCTGCTCTTTATACCCAAGCAAACTTTGTAAAATGGGATCGTGTTGATAAGCCTGATATATTAAGCTTGCTGCAGTGCTGATATCTTCAGGCGCAATATGTTGCACGCTATATGTGTCTGTTGATTCTGCTGTGGCTGTCATTTTATTTCCTTTATTATTTTATACCCTTTGTCATTACGCCGCGTAACTTGTTTGGGATTAATTTTGAACTACAACGATGACCAAATGCTCATATAACTATATACCTAAGTGGAACAAATAAGCGAATTTACATTTTAGTGAGTACTCTAATCTGCTGCGTTGAGTCAGATCATGCTTTAACGACTTGCCGAACAATAAATAAAGCGTAAATTCAGTAAGGGTTAAACTGGCTAGATATATCATTCCCCCCTAGAGTTAATAAGTATTAAGTATTAATTCATTAAGGAGCACGATTATGGATACGACTAAGCACGACATAAATACATTGTTCGCACAATTAGGGTTACCTAATACAGAAGCAGAAATAGATGCATTTATTGCATCGCATGCCATTTCGGATACCACATTATTGCAAGATGCTCCCTTTTGGGATGAAGCCCAACAACACTTTATTGCTGAATCGCTGGCGGTTGATGGCGATTGGAGTGAGGTAATTGACGAACTCGACTCTCGCCTTCGTCAAAATAATTAAATCGCGCATTTTAATGTGTCTGAGCCACTTTATTGTTACCATACCTGCTCGCAACTTCCATGTTGCGAGCTTACTTTATTAAAGAGTTATAAATCGAATGAATGCTGCTGTATTTGAAGCTATTAAAGTCCTTCTTGATGAAGGCAAAGTCCCCACTGTTGCACTAACTAAAAGCCGTTTAGTAAAACCACTTCCTATGCCGGTTATTATTGCAGCAGTGAGTCAATATAAAAATAATCCCGATTCAATTTATAATTTAATGAAAACACCCGAGCAAGCAAGTAACTCAGATCCTAAAAAAACTCAGTTAGATAGAATTGAGCAAAAACTTGATCGATTACTTGCTTTGCTAGAGCAAAAATAATTTGAGACTATAAATGTTTGTTGTTGATTTAACATTTGATTGCTACCAAGACACAACCCTAGAGCAAGCTGAGCAAGCAATAAACCGCTTAGTGAATGCATTACGCTTTAATGGCCAAATCATTGGAGAGGAATTTCCAACGGTTTTAAAAGATGGCTATTTTATTACTCGTGTAATGTGCCCAACCGAAGATGCCATGCACCCACTTAATAATAGTGCGTTTGTTAAACACAGTATTGAAAAACTTCATGATGCTGGTTTGCTTGCTCCTAAAGTAAAAATAATAGGCCAAGACATACATTCTAATGGTGCCGATAGCTGTAAAGCGCCCTCGAGCTATATTTTATATACCACCTATGTACATACCTGTAGCCCGCTGTATTGCGGGGATGATTTTTTGCCTGTGCCATTATTTAATATTCCAGCAATTGCAAATGGCGACTATAAAACACTAATAAAATGGCAAGAAGATTGGCAAGCGTGCGATCAAATTCAAATTAATGGTGCAACTCGCTGTGAATTTCCAGCCCTTGAAGAAATAGCCAGCACGCAAAGTGATTTATACCGCCGTGGTAAAGATATAACTAAACGGATTAGTTTTTTAACTAAAAAGCCTGTTTACTATTATTTATACCGTGTAGGGGGTGTTGATAAAGCCTCTGAACTTGAACGCAAATGTCCGAGTTGCCATAGTGAATGGAAATTACCCGAGCCTTGGTTTGGCTTGTTTGATTTTAGGTGTGAACCGTGTGGTTTAGTCTCTAATATTTCGTGGGATTTTCAATAAATCCCACACTTAAGGTGCTATGTCTAAAAACATCACACCTTAAAACTACCTTATAATTATACTGTCAACGATGCTATAAATTCACTGAGGTTTTTGGCAAGTACATGATGTGGCTTTTTACCTACATACTCTAGGCACACCTCACCTGTTTCTACTAATACGGTAACAAGCAAATCGTCTTGGTCGGTTAACCCAATAAATACACTTGGCGCTTGTTTGAGTTTACGTTTCATTAAAACATGACCGGTGATATTTTGTTGCAGTAGGTCAAAATCATCTTCATTCCATGCTTGTAATAATTCCACTTGGTGTCCGTCAATATTGGCTACAACACTGCCAGCAAACATATGACCATAAAATTGACTCAACGCCTCTGGAAACTCAAGCTCCAATGCGTTAGCGAGATCGGTTAATGAACCTGTAGGCTCTCTAACTATCGCTTGCCATTGGATCATGCCATGTTCATCGGCGCTACCTATTTCACATGGGCTTGGCCATTGCTCATCGTGAGCAATAAGTGGGCGCTTTTGTGTATTAGCAATGGTTTTTTCACTAAATTTTTCGTGAAGTTGAGCTAATTGCGTTGCAACAGACATACTATGAAACTCATTTAATTTATATATAATGTCCCCATTGTAACTATTTAAGAGCAAACATGACAGATTACAGCAATTCTCCCGATCTTAAAGGCAGCGTACTTGGTCAATCTACTGAGTATGTCGATCAATACATGCCCAGCTTGCTTTTTCCTATTGCTCGCAAGCTTAATCGCGATGCATTAAGTATTGATGAAACTGCGCTGCCGTTTAAAGGCCAAGATATATGGACAGGTTACGAACTGTCTTGGTTAAATACTAAAGGTAAGCCTCAAGTTGCGGTGGCGTTGTTCACTTTCGACTGTCAAAGTAGTCATATTATTGAATCAAAGTCGTTTAAGCTTTATTTAAACAGCTTTAATCAAAGCCGTTTTGGGAGTATTGACATTGTTAAACAACATTTAATTGACGACTTATCCAATGCGGTAAACAGCCCTGTAAAGGTAACCTTATACAACGCTGATGACTACGATTGTATTCCTTGCACACCGCTTCCAGGTGAGTGTATTGATGATTTAGATATTGAAATTGATAACTATCACCTTGATGCGCACTCGCTAAAATCGCAAAGTGAAAAGCTCGTCACCGAAACTCTGCATAGCCACCTGCTTAAATCTAATTGTTTAATCACGTCGCAACCGGATTGGGCGAGTATTATTATTCGCTACACAGGTGAGCAGGTGTGTCGTGAGTCATTATTACGCTATTTAATTTCGTTTCGTACCCATAATGAGTTTCATGAGCAGTGTGTGGAGCGTATTTATAGTGACTTAACCACGCAGCTTAATATGAAAGAGCTTGAAGTGTATGCGCGTTATACGCGCCGTGGCGGGCTAGATATAAACCCATATCGCTCAACTCATTATAACGAAACCCCATTTTCGGTAAAAATAAACCGTCAATAAGTGTCGCGTTACCTTAACAAAAAAGGAGCCTGAGGCTCCTTTTTTAGTCATTAAGTTGCTTAGTTGGCACCGCCATGCCACACACATCAATATAATTGGGGCTATGCACAAACCATTCTTCACTGCGGTTCCCCCGAGCAGCAATCAATTGTTTGAATGCATCAGAGTCTGTTTTCATTACTTTAAATCGACTACTATCGTCTGTTACATCAGCTAATACTTGTAGATCCGTAATGGGGTTAAATTCGGTGTTCTCAGTTGGCGTTCGCGCTAGCTGATGAAAATGTGCCATGCCTGTTAGCACCCGCCCAAACACGGTAATGTTTTTGTCTAAATAACGCGGCCCTTGACCTATAGTGACAAAAAACTCACTGCTAGCACTGTTTATACCGTTATTGCGCGCCATTGCAAATATGCCGTGGCAATGAATTTGCCACGTTTGTGTGTGCGCTTGGTTTTGTGCAACAGCAAAGCCATTTAAGAATCCCGTTACCGGTGCATAACCATCACTGCCCATCTCGGTTATTGAAAGTGGCTCAGTGGTGGTTAAATAAAATTCCGCTGGCACCGTGTTATCTTTAGTTTTGGCTAACTTTTTACCCGTACTATCGCCACCTTGAGCTACAAACCCTTCAACAAAACGGTAAATGTGGGTACCTTGATAAAAGCCTTGTCTTGCCAGTTTTTTAATATTCTTACTATGCTCAGGCGCAAGCTGTGGGTTAAGCTCAATATATGCAGCGCCTGTGGGCAGGGTTAACTTTAAAATATTCTCTGGATTTACCCACCGCCATTGCTCATCTTTTGCCGCGGCAATAATCTCACTGCTTGTTAAACCTGTTGTCAGTTCGGCTGGTGATTGGGCACTTTGCTGGGCGCAGCCACCTAATAAAGTTGCCGCTAATAGTGTAACCACGCACTTTTTCATACCATTCCTTTTTTAATAGATATAATTAATCCCAATTAAACTTGTACAGTACATCTACGTTTTGATACAAACCACTGGTTATTTCTATGTATAACTTTGAGAGTAACTGATAACGCACTGCCACTTCACTCAAAGAATTAAACACACCCACGCTGTATTTTACTTGTAAACTTGGCGCTAAATAACCTGATATTTCTACTTTTGTTTGATCACCACTGCCTTTAGAGCTCAAGCTAACATCAGACAACCCAAAGGTTTCACCTAACTTAGACACAATCCCTTCGCTACGGCTTACGCCTTGCGAAAGTAAAAGTTGCGTTAACATCGCATCGGTAGAACTATCTCCTTCACCGAGTGGTTGACCGTTTAATAAATACGCCAATGCTTGGGCTTGATCCATCGCCGGCTCAGAGAATATTTTTAATTTAGGTTGATCAACATTACCTGTTAAAGTAACCCCTGCAATAACCCCGTCGGCCGTATTCTCTGGGTTACGAATAGCTTTAATATTTAAATATGGTTTATCTATAGCACCACTAAAACCAATTTGCCCTGTTCTAATAATTAAGTCTTGCCCGAAGGCTAAATAGGTTCCTTCAATTAAATTAAGCTCTCCGGTGGCAATTATCGGCGTACCTGAGTTCATTTTAAGTGCTAAGTCACCAACTACTTTAGACTTAAGCCCAAACGATTCCACTTTTACATCATTTTTTGCTATTACTTTTAAATTTATGTCGTAATCAAAAGGGACTTTTTTGGATGCTTGCGTTTTTTGATCAACAATAATTTCGTCATCACTAACTTGCACCGCCCCCTCAGGTAACTCTTCAACTTCAATACGCCCATAAGGTACAACAACCTCTCCTTCAACATTAAGTACGTTACCTGACAAACCAATTTTGAGTTCGGGCGATATTTTAAATACAACGTCTTGCTGTGCTTTAACAAAAAAGTCATTACCAACAACATCAACATTAATTAACGGTTGCTCGCCTTGCCAATCAATATCGCCGACAAGTTTTATTTGCCCACCTTGAGGATCGTTTAAATCCCCCTTAATTGTTGCCGTTGTTTTATTAAACAATACATTAAGATTAGAATTTTTAAGTGCAATAGGTAATCGCTCGCCCTCTAAATTAATGTCTGCAATATTGAGATCTCCGTCTAACTGAGGGTCTTCAAGCGTTCCAGCTAATGCAATCTGGCCGCTAATTGTGCCTTTTAGTTGCTCAAGCGTGTCTAAAAAAGGCTGAATATCTGAGAGTAAAATTTTATCTATAGTGACATTACCAGAGAGCGTTTGCGTATTTTGAATGTCGTCAATATTTATTTCGGTTGCTATTTTGCCTAGCACACTGGATGCTAAGTTAGCTTCAATCATACCAACCTGCGCATCTGAAAAAGCACTTATACTGAGTGTTTCTATAGGAAGTTTAAGTCGCGCTTCTTCAGAGGTGAGTATCGCATTGAGCCCATTAGAATTGACATTCGCTCTGAGCGTTTTAAGTGCACCCGACTGCCAATTAGCAGCAAAATCACCGGTTAACTCTCCACGTGTGCGAATATTATCAGGTAATAAATGGTTAAGCTCTGCAAGCGAGAGGTTAGTAAGCTGTGCATTAAACTTCCCGAGTGCTTTTACTTGTGACAAGGTATCTATACACAGCTTGCTTTGAGCTGACTGCCAACAATGAGCGCTTACATCAAAATCCCCGTTTTGTGTATTCACCATAACGGATATTTTTTTAGTATTATTAAAACTCAGCTTTTTATCACTAAGGGTTATGTCACTTAGCTCACCATTCCAAATGGCATTTTTCATTTTGCCAGTAAGCTCAAGTTCTACCGCGCCTTTTTCGGCATCAATCGACGCACTCAGTTGATGATCTGTTTTATCACCAGTGGCCGCTATGTTTATATTATTAATTTGCTGCCCAGCGACCAGTGCAGATGCAACATTAACACTGAGATCAGTTTGCCAATCAGCGGCCGTATCTAGTTGAGATTTTATAGCGAGTTTATTAATGTTTATCTCATTAAAAATAAAGCGCTCTAGCATAACAACTAAGTCAACCGAAGGAGTTAATCTGTTGCCGCGTACTTTTAAGTCCGCTTTACCGTTAGCAATAAAAGGCAGATTAGCCTGCTCATCACTATTAAGCGTAATATCACCGTCAACTTGCCATGTATCATCTACCTGCCCATTCAAAGTTAACTTGTTAGCACCACTGCTTAAATAAAAACTATCGATATCCGCTTTTAATTGATTATCTAACTTAAAGTTTGCAGCAAACGCTAAGGGGACGTTGTTTAATAAGCCGGCTAACTTAGTCTTGTTCATTTGTAGCTGCCAGGTATCGGCTTGGGCGTTAAATACGCCTTTAAACGTCCCTGAAACATCACTAGTTAGTGCATCGGTTAAGTATTGCGCTTTCAAATTTGATAATACGCCGCTAAAGTCTGCTTTGATTCCCTGTTGCCAATCAAGCTGTGCCTGAATATTCGCAGCGCTATCGTTGGCTTTTAAAGCAAGCGTTTCAAGTGTGGCTTTTGTTAGTGTGCCCTTTAGCTGAGCATTTAAATCTACACTTGGGTAAGCATCTAACTGAGTATTACCCATTAAACTTAGTTGATAGTCGTTTGCATTACCTTGGGCGTTTAAATTGACGTTTTTAACCTTTAGCTCTTTATTTTGTGTATTAATAAGCCATTGATTAATTTTGCCATTAACACTAAAGGGATAGTTTTTCTGTTTGAGGTTGGCTGTTGCTTTTAAATTTAAAGGAAACAACCCTGTGGTATCAAGCGCAATGTTAAGCTTGGCTAGATCACCATTTATATTAAGCGCAGCTCCATGTTCATTCCCTTTTAAGCTAATGTTGCCGTTAATAGGCATAGCCCCTTCAAGTGTTGCATCAAGCTGAGTTTTTAACTGCCACTGCTGATAACCTGCCGATAGTGACTGTACCTTAACAGTGGCATCTTCTACGCTCATTTGCAGGGCAATATCATCAATTGAATAGTGTTGCTCGCCCTGATTTATTGTTACGTTGGTGATATTGAACTGCTCAACATTGATGTTAAGTGGTGAGATAAAATCGATATTGGGTAACGCTGGCAATTCATTAATAGCCATTGTTGTTTGTTGATTAGCCGCTGCTTTTTGAGCTGCGGTTTGCTCTTTTAATACCACATTAATGCGAGGAATGGTTAAACGTTTAATTGTAATATCAGACCCTTCTGCCTTTGCCGACAATTGCAGGGTATTTAGTGCTACATTTGCACTTGAATGATCTAAAATAAATTCATCAATAGTGAGGTTTTTTAATGCAATATTAAAGGGTAAGGTTATTTTTTCTAATGCTGCGGTTGGTGTATCGCTTTTATTTTCAGTGCTTGGTGGCAAGGTTAATTTAATCGACTTAGCACTTAAATTATCAATACAGATACCATCACATTGCCACCAAAATAAATCTATCTTTAGTTGCTGTGCATTAACGCTTACGCCATTTTGGTCGAACTGTAAGTTAAACGCGTCATTGTATAAAAATCGGCCATTTTTTATTTCAATTGTTAAGCCATCAACCCATTTATTCGCTGTGTAAGCAAGCAATTGATTCCCTGGAGCGGTAAACAAAATGCAAAAAAGGGTAACTAAAAGCGAAACTAAAACAGCGCTAATTATCGCCGTCACTTTTTTAAATACAGTCATTAAATTTCAGGCCCTATGGTAATACTTAAACGGGTACTTTTACTTTCTTTTGTGAGCCCCCACGCGTGATCAACTCTTATTGGCCCAACCGGTGTTAAATAACGAAAACCAAACCCCGCGCCCACTTCAAATTGCTCTGAAAAATCATTAGTAGCTGTACCGCCATCAACAAATAGTGCAGCTCGCCAATTTTTTGCAAACTGGTAATTGTATTCAACGGTGCTCGCTAATAAATATTTACCACCTATGCGTTCTCCTTGCTCGTTTTGCGGAGAAATAGACTGATAAGCAAACCCTCTCACACTCTGATCGCCACCGGCATAAAATCGCAAAGAAAAAGGCACATTATTAATATCATCAACAATCATTGCCCCTACATTTGCTTTTAAAAACAGCAGATGGCGGTCAAGATAAGTGCGTAACCAAGCATGTTGCAGCTGTAATCTGACCAAATTTGTACTTGATAGAGCACTCTCAAGCCCAAATTCAGCTGAAATTGACCATTGTTCTCCCCAATAAGGTGTGGTGCCCCCTTTGGCATGTTTACGGGCATAACTGATCCCAGGCATTAACATTTCGGTTGTTTTTTCTTCAGCGTCACCTATGCGGTAGGTCTCTTGCTCACGTTTCAAAAAAGCGGTTCGCACCCATTTGTGCTCAGTTAACCATTGCCGCTGAAACTGACCCGTTAGAATTTCGCTATATGTATTATTACTCAATTCATCTTCTAATTTATAACCCACTGAAAAACGCCATAAATCATCGTTCGGATCGTTCACTGGCACAGTATAAGCCATAGAAATATCTTGCTGCTTCTGAGAAACATTTACATTACTCTCAAGATAGTGCCCATTATCGGTGATCCACGGTTTACTCCATTTAAAGCGTACTTTTGGCCCTAAATCTGTGCTAAATCCCCCACCAATTTCGTAACTATTGTCTGGCTTATGCAACACGTCTACGTTTATGGGTACTTGACCCTTTGCTCTTGCTGTAATGTCAGCATATACACGCACACTGGTAAAATAAGGGGTACTTGATAAATCAAGATTATATTCAGAAATACGCGAAGCGATATAAGGCTGACCCATTTTAAATGGTGCCAAAGAGCGGATGTATTTTTGTGCAGGCGTATCACTTGCGATTAAAATATCGCCAAATTGGTAGCGCACCCCGCTATTTATAACAAACGTAATTGCTGCGCTGTGCTTTTTTAACGATACCTCAAATTGTCTAACAGGCCATTTTGCATCAAAATAACCATGCTCTAACAACACGGATTCAATTTTTTTATGTGCGCTGTTATAAACCCCATGATTGAGAATATCGCCTTGTTTTAAATTAAGGCCTTCAATGGCTTTTAGAATAAATGGATCCTGCTTTGCCTCATCGTTAACGGTTATAGTGAATGATGCAATACGTGTGGCTGGGCCTCGCTCAATGTTTACAATGAGTTCACGCTCGTCTTTATCAAAATCAATATTTACTACTGGACTGTAATAACCTAAGGCTTTGATACTGTTCTCAACTTGCGTTTTTGCATACCGACGAAGTGTACGGGTTGGTTTTTCACCAACAAGTTGTTTTAAATAAAGTGCAACGTTATTTTCTAAGTCGCCACTGATCCCTTTAATTTCATAATCTTCAATTATATTTTCAGAGGCAATAGAAGACAGGCTTACTAATAAGCAAAAAAAACAAAAAAACTTTAAAAGCTGATTGAACAAGTAAATATCCTTACTGTGGTATCCATAAAATAAACCGCTAAACAGAGATATACTACCATAGCCACAATGAGCCTAACATTAACTTAATCGCAATTAACACTCAAAGATGCAGTCAAAATTTAGTACGCGTTAACGGTTTATTTTGGTTACAATAGCTATAACGAGTACAAAATAAAATTAATGAGTTTTTTAATGCAATTCCCTGATGATGACAATGGCCAGCTACTTGCTGAAATTTCCGCCGCTGGTGTAGATTTAAGTAAAATGCAACAAATTGATTTTTACATTTTATTTGAACAACAGGTTGATGCCGAAAAATTTGCAACTGAGATTGTAAACGATGCGTTAGTACAAACTACTGACATGGAAAAATGTAAAGACACCGGTGTTTGGGAAGTAATTGCCCATGTACAAATGGTGCCAGAACACGCATTACTAGGCCAAGCAGAACAATACATTGAAAGTATTGCTAATAGTTTTAATGGCTACGGCGACGGCTGGGGATTAGACGCAGAATAAGCAATAACCTCAACACCAGTTAAGTCTATCGGCTTAGCTGGTTTGCTTTTCTAAAGCTGCCTTTATAATCAAAAAGTTTGTCGGCCACCTTCCAGCCATATTTTTTACTTTTTCGCGCAATCACAAAATCCGGTGGCGTTAAATTAAGTTGCGCTTTTATAACTTGCTCTGCACTGACAAATTCAATGGGGGATTGGCCCTGACCTACACGCTTACCAAACTGCTGATTAAAATAATACCGAGCCCCTTTGTGTGTTAAATCAAAAATTTCATCACAACTTGCTCCGTCTTCATCAAAATAAGTAATTTTTAACAATTGCTCTTTAAGTTTTACCACACTCAAGCCGCTACAACGTAGGACTAATGCATCTTTAAGGTTTAACGCATTGCGCAGCTTATCATCAGGGTCGGCCATCACAGCGTCACAATCATGGCATTTTCGAGCAGCAATATCATTTTGTGCGCCGCACTGCTCACACTCTTTAAAACGAAAGCGGTAATCGCATTGATCGCTTAAACCGTTATCATCTTCTAGCAAACCTTTACAACGCCTGCCGAAGTGCTCGATTACTTTGCCATCAGCATCTGTTTTTCCCCAAAATATATTGGCAAAGCCACACCCAGGACACAGCACTTGCACGGGTTCATTATCGCTATCGCCTTTTTTATCTCCCACTTCTGGGTAGAATAAGTCAAAGCCATTACCCGCATAGTCAATCACTAAACAATCGTTTTTACCTTCTGCCAACCTCAAGCCTCGACCGACAATTTGCTGGTATAAACTTACCGACTCTGTGGGGCGTAAAATAGCAATAAAATCAACATGGGGGGCATCAAAGCCGGTAGTAAGAACCGATATATTCACTAAATACTTTAATTTTTTAGCTTTAAATTGTTTAATTATTTTATCGCGTTCGCTATTTGGCGTATCTCCGGTGATCAGCGCACTGTGATCCTCTGGTAGATAAGTCATTATCTCTTGTGCATGCATAACCGTAGCTGCAAAAATCATCACGCCGTGGCGGTTCTCACTGTATTGAATAACCTGCTGCAGGATTGTTTGAGTTGCGCGGGTACACTTTTTAAGTAAAGCATTCATGTCGTCATTAGTATATTGCCCAAATGCATTGCTACTTAATGATGAAAAGTCATAATGGCTAATCGCAGCATCAACCTCTTTAGGGGGAGTTAAGTAGTTATGCTTAATCATATAGCGCAAAGGTAATTCAAAAATACAGTGTTTGAATGGACTCTCTTTATTGCCTCTTACAAACCCATGGTAATGATGATGATAAATCCAGCCTAACCCAAGGCGGTAAGGCGTTGCTGTTAAGCCTAATACTTTTAATTCAGGGTTGTGAGATTTAAGTGCATTAATAACCTTACCATATTGGCTTTTCTTTTCGCCATTCACTCTGTGGCACTCATCAATAATGAGTAATGAATAGTGCTCATTAAGTTTGTCTAAATTACGCGATAACGACTGCACACTCGCAAAAGTGACCTGATGGGTTAACGACTTTTCTTTTAATCCTGCGGAAAATATACTCGCCTCAAGACCAAAGCTTTTATACTTTTGAGCATTTTGCTCAACTAATTCTTTTACGTGCGCCAACACCAATATTTTTTGTTTAGCAATACGCGCAAGTTCAGCAATCACTAAACTTTTACCCGCACCTGTAGGCAGCACAATGACAGCAGGATCATTGGTTTTTCTAAAGTGTAAAACGGTGCGTTCAACCGCCTCGCTCTGGTAGGGTCTTAGGGTGTAGGTCATGCTATCAATACTTATTAAAGATGATGAATGAGTTATTTAGCTATTTTAATACGGTCGATTAAATTTTTATATCAAAGTATTACCGTAAAACGCAAACAACTAGAAAACCTGTGTTCCCCCCTTATAAAATCACATCACCGTTTTAAATACTCTAGAGCATTTACACTTAAAAACTTTCCTTTTAAGCAGTAAAAACGTTTACTATTTGCATTGAGCAACAAGCCACAAGTGCTTGTAAGTATTATAAAGAGGTAAAAATGACACAAAAAGAAATAGATCAAAACGTAGGCTTTATTGCCTTTATTGAGCGTATGGGCAAACGGATCCCCGATCCTGTAATTATATTTATATATTTTTTAGTTGGTGCACTTGCGCTTACAACCGTAATGGGCGGGTTGAGCTTTGAAACATACGGCGCTGCGGGTGAGCCAGTCGTTCACGAAATCAAAAATATGTTGGCATCTGAAAATGTAATTTGGCTATTTGATAATGCTCTATTAGCTAACTGGTTAGGCTTTGGCGGGGGGGTGCTTGGCGTGATCCTCATTGTTATGCTTGGGGTCGGTATTGCTGAGAGTTCAGGATTATTTAATGCCATTTTGAAAAAAGTTAGCCGCGGCTTACCAATTAAATGGCTACCGTTGTTGTTGGTATTTATAGGCATAATGAGCTCTATTGCAACCGATGCCGGCTACTTAATTTTAATACCACTGGCGGGGCTGTTGTATGCAGGGTTAGGTAAAAACCCGCTTATAGGCATGGCCGCAGCCTTTGCTGGCGTATCTGCTGGCTTTAGTGCCAACCTGATCCCCGCAACACCTATAGATGTTATTATCGGTGTTAATGCACAAGTCTTTGCGCAAGCGCAAAATATCCCCTTTGTTAATGCTGCTGGCGAGGCACTCACACCGGCTACCATGCACTACTACTTTATCTTTGTTTCGACCTTTGTACTAGCCGGCGTTGGTGCGTGGGTAACAGCTAAATTTGTAGCACCTAGGTTAGAACACAAACCCTATACTATTCCGAGCGATATACAATTATCTGACTTTGACGTAACCCCAGAAGAAAAACGAGGTCTTAGGGCTTCAGGTATTGCTTTAATCCTGGCGCTGGGAGCCATCACTGGATTAGCATTAGGCCCACTAGCCAGCTTTACCAATGAAGCTGGCCAACACGTTACGCCCTTTTTAAACAATATTATTTTAGTCATTACCTTTGTTTTTGCGGCAGTTGGTATTGCATTTGGCGTCGCCAGTGGCAAATTTAAGAGCATGTTAGACATAGTAAAAGCCATGGTAAAACAAATGGATACCATGGGCTACATCTTAGTTTTAACCTTCTTTTGTTATAACTTTTTAGGTATATTAAGTTATAGTGGATTAGGTGCTTACATTACATACCTAGGTGCAAATGCGCTTATTTTATTAGGGCTGCAGGAATACCCGGTATTACTTCTCATTGGCTTTGTGCTAATAACTGCACTAATTAATTTATTTGTGGGTGGTTTAACTTCTAAATGGATGTTATTAGGGCCAATTTTTATCCCTATGCTGTATATTGTAAACCCTGCTATGACCCCAGACTTAGTCGCGGCGGCTTTTCGTGTGGCAGATTCTGCGACGAATATAATTACCCCCATGATGAGCTATGCCGGAATTATATTGGCCTTTATGCGTAAATATAATCCTGATCTTGGTTTTGGCGAAATGATTGCAATGATGCTACCTTACTCTCTCGCCTTCTTAGGTGTTTGGCTCGTTATGCTCGTAGGCTTCTTTAGCTTTGGGATCCCTTTAGGGTTTTAACACAGTAATACGGCCTAATTTTACTCCCTCAGTGCATACTCTGAGGGATTTTAAAAGGTAAAGGGCATTGATAAAGATAAAAGTACCCTTTAGCAAATAATTGTACCCACTTTAATAAAACTATCAGCGCCCTCCACCGAACTCGCCATACTTCATAAAAAACTACATAGATTTATATGCCTGTCCTTTATTTTCATTTCCTTTATTTTTTAGCCCTTTATTTTTTAAAATAAAATATGCGATTTTAAGTTTAAATACTATCAAACGTCTTCTGCATTGGTTTCCAATTTAGTTAATCATGTTATTATTAGAATACACAATTTAATGGCATGTTAATCAACACCCTAAGGAAAGCAGCCAATGTTAATCAGGTTAATCATTTTATTATTACTCTTTACTCCTCTTACTTATGCAAAAAATAGCATAGAAGATTTTTTTAACAGTGGTGGATACCAGCAAGTAAAAATTTCTCCCTCTGGTAAATACTATTCAATAACAATTGAAGAGGGTTCTGAAGTAAAGCTTGTTATTCTTGAAAGAAAATCTAATAAAGTAATGAGTAGTTATGCTTTTGGTGAATATCAAAAAATAGTCAATGTAGATTGGGCTAATGACGAACGTTTTATAATGACAGTGCAAAAAACAGTGGGATATTTAGATACAAAAAGCGGCCAACCTTATTATGTTGCATCAAATGTTGATGGCTCTAATCGCCGCGAGATAATGGCATCACAACGTTCTATCTATCGCTTGCTTAGTTTGTTACCAAATGACAAAAAACATATATTGGTAACAAAACAACACTTCGCTGATGACTTTGCAGCAAAAGTACATAAGCTAAATATTTATAATGGCAGAGAAAGCTACCAAGCAGATCAACCTAAAGATGATGTATTTGGCATGGTAGCAGACATCGAAGGAAATCCAAGGATTGCATTTAGTTACAAAGAAGAAAAACACCACAAGCTCGGAGAAGGTGAACTCAGTATTTTTTATAAAAAAACAGCTAAGTCAAATTGGGATAAACTTAATTTAGATGCTTTAGGGTATAAAAAAGGAGACTCACTTAATATTATAGGTATGAATAAAGAAGGCAACTTAGCCTATTTATCCAGTGACTCAAACAGGCACAATTCAGCTATATATTCGTTTAATTTATTAACCGATGAGCTAAAAGAGATCCTCGCAAATGAACATGTTGATATCAATAATCCAATCTACGGGCAGCATGGTGAAGTAATAGGTGTTACCTATGATCCTCACTACCCTGATTTCTATTATTTCGACGATAAGTCTTCTAACGCCGTCTTTAAAAATCTAAGTGACACGTTTAAATCATATCGTCTTACTTACACCAGCCATTCTAAGAAAAATAGTTTATCCGTTTTTCAGGTATCAGCAGATAAATCACCTACTGAATTTTACCTCTATGACTTAAAATCAAAACAAGCAACCTTTATCGCTTCTAGAAATGCAAACATAGATAAAAAACAACTTGCCACTGTTGAACCCTTTAAAATTTTAGCCCGTGATGGAGTAAGCCTAAATGGCTACCTTACATTACCAAATAACGCTAAAGAGCCGTTAGCTGCTGTTGTTATGCTTCATGGTGGCCCACATGGTGTAAGAGATTTTTGGGGATTTAACGCTGAGGCTCAGTACTTAGCAAGCTTAGGCTATGCCGTAGTACAAGTTAACTTTAGAGGCTCTGGTGGCTACGGAAAAGCATTTCTTGAGAGTGGCTTTAAAAAATGGGGTCGTGAAATGCAAGACGATGTAACTGATGCAACACTTTGGGCAATTGAACAAAACATCATAGACCGCGATAAAATTTGTGTTTACGGCGGCAGCTACGGTGGATACGCTGCCTTAATGGGAGTTGTTAGAGAGCCAGACCTTTATAAATGTGCCATTGGTTATGTTGGCGTATATTCATTACCCGAAATGCTTAAAAGTGGCGATTCGCCAAAGAGCGAATCAGGTAGAAAATTTTTAAACACGGTACTTGGAGAAGATTTAGCGGATAAACAGAACCGCTCTCCGGCATATAATGTTGATAAAATAAAAGCAAGGTTATTCATAGCACATGGTTCTGACGATGTACGTGTACCTATGGAGCAATATCACGCGCTAACTAATGCACTTGATAAAATAAACTACCCTTACGAATCAATGGTAAGAGATGAAGGTCACGGTTACCACAAACCTAAAAACCGTCACGACTTTTATTCAAAAATGAAGACTTTTTTACACGAAAGTCTGCAATAGTCTTTTTATAATCTGCGCTGTATAAATACAGCATGTGTACTTAGCCCCAAGCAACTTTAAAAACCTATATTAAAGCTGTTTGGGGTTATATACTGTTATTGGCAACCACGTTGCAGCAAAAAACTCGCTCTATACACATTAACAGCAACTTTATTAAAAGCACCACCATGCTAACAAATTAAACAACCCCCAATTGTTTTTTAAATTATCTATGTAAAACATTTATATCCTAATTCCTCCTCATTACTGAAGCATTTCTTTATCGTTATAATTTATAGTAATCCGCTTGGATCTTCAGTCTATTTTAACGATAAGAACATTGATCTATAGCTAAGCAATTGTTACAGATAAAAAATAACAACATGATAGAGGGATTTAATTCGTTAAATTGTTCAAAATAGCTTAATAAAATAAGCTATTTTGAAAGAGGGAAATCGTGTTATAGCAAGGCAGAAAGTTTGTTATGTACTTGTTCTAAACAACGAATTTTTTAGCACAACTAGCGCCTGATATACCTTGAAAGAATAAATATGTACTATAGTGAGTTAGTATTAGCCGGTATAAAATACCCAACACCCTATAACAGTGATCACTTTCATATTCACCTGTAAAGATTAAATTTTAGCACTTAACACCCATGCAAATGGGTGATTTTCTACAATACATTGTGTTAAATCAACGACTTCAATTTGACTATGACTGCACGCGATACGCTCATTTATTTGCTTCTTGGTATATGAAACACTTGTTTGCTCTGACAAGCGCATAACTTGATGATCAACATTAGTTTTAAGCCTTAACAGCTTATCTTCTGAGTGAGTATTAATCGTTTTCATTATACTCGCTATGTGATTTACTAAATCTAAAAACCACTCTAATTCATCATCTTGATCAATTTTTAAAGCATTAAGCTTAGTAATGGCCTGTTGATTAAGGTGTGTAAATTGTGCTTCATTACCCGCTAGCTTTTCAGTAATTGCGTCTTGGAGGGTAGTAAATACCCCCGTCTTAATAACGCTTTCAAACACTGACAAACCCGCAGCAGAGTTAATAGCAATTGCAGATTGATGATGATGCATCATAAAAACTAATGCTGCATGCGGCTTTAATACGCGATGAACTTGCGCCAACGACTCAGCCCAGTTTGAATATTCAAAACCAAACTGACTTACTACTAAATCAAAAAAATCATCATCATAGTGAAGTGACTCCAGCCCAGTTGAAAACGCGAAGTTTATTTTGCTAATGGCGGCTAAAACCTGTTTATCATCTGATTTAATGCTGCTTATATCGATTTTTGCAAAATCACAAGCATAAATTTCAGCGTCAATACCGTGTTTATCGCAAACAACTTGAAGCCAAATTGCCAGAGCCCCTCTTCCTGTTGCTAAATCGAGTATTTTTATTGTGGTTTTATTTTGTTTTAAGATTATCTTTTCCCAAAAAAGCAATACTTCATCAGGGTAACCAAATTGATTATTTAATTCTGCAAAACTAGATAAGCTAGTTGTTGCATCCCAGTACTGATCCCAATGCATATTTTTTGTTCCACCTGTTAAGAATGTAGTATTAAAAATTAGCCAGAGTAGTTCCTTGCCATGTTTACAACAAAAGTAGCAAATATTTACTTACAGCTTTAAACTCGTTAAATAAAAATACTTGAGCTACCTCAAAGTATTAAGTTTTATGCCTACCAAAAAACATATATCAAAAGCTCTGCGTCATTATAGAGCAACTTTCTTATTGTTAAATCAGAGCCCCTATCTAGGAAGATTGGTATTTATAACATCACCCACGTTATTTATATTCAACAAATACCTTATTTAAACTTTTTAATAGTAGTAAAAACGTATCTAAAACCTGATATGTAGCTTTATTTAGTTATTTGATTGCAATGCAATTTTACTGGCAGGCAACACACTGTAGCGAATTAAATAATCCCTATTTGCTTAATTAAGTGAGCTATTTTGAGAGAGGGGAAATCGTGTCGATAGTAAGTCTCTTCTTGCCTTAAAATAACTCGATAAATTAGCGAGTTGCTATTGCAAAAAAAAAGAGCGACGCATTGTCGCTCTTTTATACAAGCTAACTAATTGTTTAGAAAGATTGTTTATAGTTAAAGTACATAATGCGACCAAAACCAGAGTATAGGTCAAAGTTGTACGGACGACCACCTGACGCAACTAGTGGTGGCTCTTTACCAAATGCATTTTGCGCACCAAAGCTAAACTTACCATTCCACTCAGTGTTGTATGCAATTTGCAAGTCATGCGTTATCCAAGTAGGTATGTGCCCTTCGCCGACACGGTTACCATTTGTGATTTCTACGTCTTCATACTGGTGACCAATTAGGTTAAGGTTCCACGTAAAGTCAAAATCAGCAACCGAATATACATTACTTAAATTCATACGACGTTGTGGAACTTCTGGGTCTCTCACAAAGTTACGTCCGCCATCGGTACTGTAATCAATAATATGCGATAACATGAAGTTAGTTGTTAAACGCCCTGTATCACCAAAATCGAAACTTGAACGCGCTTTAAAATCAATACCCGATGTTTCTAAACTACCATCGTTACCAAAACCACGCACAAGCTCTGTAATTGCACCATTTGGCGCACGGCTTACAGTAAATGCTGGCGGTAGTGAATCACCACGGTCTGTCGCATCTATGATGTATTGCGCGCCAAAAGCACGAATACGGTTAGTGATTTCTGTGTCATAGTAATCAATTTCAAAATCAATGTTATCAGTTAGCTGGTAAACAAGACCTAAAGCAATTTGCTTAGACTGCTCAGACTGTAAATCAGGGTTAGAAATAACAATTGCGTTGATTTGAGACGAACAACCAGCGTCTTGGCCAATAGCCTCACAAGTTCTATCATCTGTTACTGAGTCAGCAGATTCAGCAGGCTGCTGCGTTAAATCAGGTAACGATGGAGCACGGAAACCCTTACCCCATGATGCACGAAGTACTAAGTCATCGTTAAACTCGTAACGTGCAGATACTTTTGGAGAAAAGTCACTACCGTAGTCAGAGTAATCATCAAAACGACCTGCAAAGTTAAGTTCAAATCCCTCAGTAACTGGTACTAATGCTTCGAAAAACGCACTACGTACAGAGCGGTCACCGCCAGCACTACTACCTGAAGAGCCACCTACTTGACCAGCTTCTGATAACGAGTCGTACTTGTCGGCATAATCTTCAGTTCTGTATTCAAAACCAACAAATGCTTGGATTGCACCTGCATCTGTTTCCATAACATCAAACGATGCATTGGCAAAAAATTCTTCTTGGTTAAATTTACCAGTACGTGAAGTGGTTACACGCATTGCATTTTTAACTTCATCAGGTGCACCATACGGGTCATTTAGCATGTATGTACCATCGTTAATGTACTGACGCGCTATGCTACGTAAAATGTAACCTTCACCAACGTTATGGCTTTCGTTAATCGTTTTACGGCCACCAAATTCAACGGCAACATCACCAAACATACCGTTTGTACCAAAAGTGATATCTTTGAGTTCAGTAGAAAGATTATTATCGCGGTTGCCTAAAGCAGCAAAGCGGTGCCAAAAATCTAACGGCTGTTGCTCCATGCCTAATGATTCATCATATAAAGGGCTGTCAGGGTTGGTAGGGTTATTTGGGCTATCTGCATCAATTTGATCAGGACCATATGCAGACTCATCCAAGCCCGGTGCATAACGGCCAAATGACTTAGTTTGAGCAACGTTAATATTTGTAAATACACTCCAATCGCTATTAATGTCATAACGAGCTTTTACAAACGCCGAGCGGTTTTTAATTGACGCTTCATCTGCTGCTACAGCAGCAAAGTTAAAACCACAACGGTCACCTATGCGGTAAAAGTTCTCATCACCAATGCCTTCACAAGTTGCGTTTGGCGAGAAGAAATCAAAGTTACTGGCACCTGGAATGTAATTACCGTCTTCATCTTGGGCCATGGTAGTAAAGTTGTTTGAATATACAGAACCGCCTGGCTCTACCCATGGGAAGTCACGTTGATATACGATATCACGGCCATTCCATGAAGCACCTGCAAGTACTGATGCGTTGTCTGAAGACGAACCAAACACTACTGATCCGTTTTCACGGTCGCCGCCTTCATGCTCAATTCGACCTGAACCGATGTTTATTTCAGCACCATTGTAATCTTTACGTGTTATAACGTTAATTACACCACCGATTGCATCTGAACCATAAAGGGCAGATGCACCGTCAGATAATATTTCAACACGCTCAACTGCTGCCATAGGAATAAAGTTTAAATCTTGGCTAGAACCTGTAAGCGTTGATTTTGGTAAACGACGTCCATCAACGAGTACTAAAGTACGGTCTGCACCTAAACCACGTAAACTAACAGATGAAGCGCCTTGCGCTGAACTACCAGATTGCGGACGGAACGAACCCAGACTGTTAAACGTTGTGTTACGCAATAAATCAGAAACCGAAGACTCGCCACTTAACTCAATTGCTGCACGGTCAATAACTGTAATTGGTAAATCGCCAGCCATATCAACACGCTTGATACGTGAACCTGTCACTTCAATTTTTTCAACTTCATCTACGCCTTCTTCTGCAGCAAATGAACTTGCTGAAAAAGCAGCGGTAGAAACTGCACCAAAAGCAATCGCTAAACGAACCGCTTTTGAAACTTTATTATTTAACATTTGATTCTCCCTAGAATACTCTTTGTTATTTTGTTTTTGACCACTTAGTTGTTAATGGATTGGTGATCACGTATTCGATGATAATACTATGAATGCAGGGTGGTCAACATTAAATTAACTTTAAAAGTACTTTAAGTTGTTTTTGTTATCATTTTTGACGATGTTTTATTATTTTTTTAATCTTATTTTTTAAGTAAGTTTTATCAATCACTTTGTAACTAAACCGTAAAATAAAAATCAAGCAATTGATTATTAATATTTATTTTTAATTATTATCGCAATTTTATTTTTTGTCGTTCTTGAATGAAAATGTAACAAGTGCCGCTCTTGTTAATTAAATTTTAAATATTTTATTCGTATTATTTATTTTTGCCCGAATAATTAACTACATAACATGCATTAAGCTCATAGTTAATTTAAAACAATGAGGCTTGTGTAGATTCAGATGTTGTGTTTAATGCGCTTAATATCATTTGCGCAACAGGGTCGAGCTGTCTTTGAATATATAGGGGGTAATTGAGGGTGTTTTTACCGGTATTAAGCTCAGCGCCGGTTACTGCGTAAACATATTCAATCACCTGCCCGCGTTTTATTTCAAACTCAGGATGATTCGCTTTATATTTTTTAACAGCTTGAACATGAGGAGGAATATTTTTGATGTAATCGTTAAGGTGCTGCCCTAACCGCTTTCTATATACTAATTTACTGTCGAACTCACCATTATAAAGTTTTTGAGTGTAGCTATTTATAATATCGTGCAGTTGTTGTATTTCGAAGTTGTCAGTAAATAACGTCTCAAATAATTCGGTTTGAAACTCCTGCGCAAACTCAGTCCAATCACTGCGAACGGTTTCCATACCTTTAAATACCAGTTTTTTTTCATTATTTTTGCTTACTTGACCAACATAACGTTTTTTAGAACCTGTTTTTTTACCTCGTATAGTTGGCATAAAAAACGGGCTGTAATGGGTTTCAAATTCAATTTCTAAATAGCTTTGTAAGTCATAACGCTGCTTTAAGTCTACCTGCCACTTTTCGTTAATATGTCGAACAAGTTGGCAGCCAATTTCGTTACACTGCGCTGGGCTTTTATCTTCACAAAGTTTTACAAACGTTGAGTCGGTATCACCGTAAATCACCTCAAAGCCTTGCGCTTCTATCCATTTACGGGTTGTTTGCATTATCTCATGGCCACGCAAAGTAATAGAACTCGATAAACGCGGATCGTAAAACCGACAACCCTTAGAGCCGAGTACGCCATATAAACTATTCATAATAATTTTAATCGCTTGCGAGAGCATAGGTTGATTAGTGTCTTTTGCCTCTTGGCGTGTTTGGGTGAGGTGTGCAATTAATTTGGGGAGATGGTGCTGCGTTCTTGAGAATAACGCCTGATTAAATCCTTCAACCGCATGCTCTGGTGCATTTAACCCTGCGATTAAACCTAGCGGGTCAATACAAAACGTACGCATAATTGAAGGGTATAAGCTTTTGAAATCCAATACCAAAACGTTTTTATACAGCCCTGGAGTCGACTCCATCACATAGCCACCGGGGCTCTCAAATGAGAGGCCATGATCGCCTAAATTGGGGGCAACATAACCACTGCGGTGTAATAACGGTAAGTATAAGTTTGTAAATGCGGCAACCGAGCCACCCATGCGTTCCAGTTCAAGCCCTGTTATTTGGGTTCTGACTATGGCAAATTCAAATAACTTTAATTTTTCGAAAATTTGATTAACTAAAATACAATCTTGGCGGTTATAAGCCGCTAACGCGAGCTTATCTTCGTTGAATTGGCGTACAATTTCTGTTAATCGGTTATCGGTTTTTATTAATTTAGATTCGTTAAGCACCCGCTCTGCAACATTAGCTAACGAAAAGCTGTCAAATCGGTAAGTGGCATTTTTTAGTGTATCAATGCCATCTATTACGCAGCGCCCAGGAAGCGTTAACCGGGTGTAATGGCCTTTATTAATATATAAAGGTTGATTATCTCGGCCAAAGTTAAGGGTAAGTCCTAAGGCCTCTGCTCGCTCTTGCAATAAACTAAAGTCAAAATCAATAACATTCCAACCAATAATAACATCGGGGTCGTTATTGATAATGTATTGCTGCAGCTTGTCGAGCAGGTTAATTTCGTCATAACACCAGTCTATTTCAAATGTTGAATCACTTTGCTGCGGCTCACCTATCATCAACACACAATCTAGACCATTTCCTACAAGCGCAACACTAAAAAGCACCCCATCGCCATTACATTCTATATCCAAAGAAACAGACGTAAGCGTTGGTGTGTAATCTGGGTTTGCTTTTAATTTTGCGTCATTAATTTCAATAAAGCCGTTTTTAGTGATGGCGTTACCGGTTACCCATACTCCGCCTTTAATAAAGCGCTCCATTAAAAAGCGGTCACTGTGACGTATATCGGCTTCGTAAATAGGCATTGCTTGCTCTAAAAGAGCTCGTGCAGTATATAAACTTTTTATATCCTCAAAGTAACATGCCACACATTCACTGCCACTGAAATGGTACAGCTCAACGTTATTAAACTGCACTTTTATACTTGCCTGTTGTAATAATGTATTTGCAGTATGTTGTTCTGCCAATGGGATGAAAAACACCGCTTGCTGGTTTTCAATAACCACTTTTATCGGCCCCTGATCAGAGCTTAACCAATAGCATAAAGTAATACCTTGCGCATTTTTAGCCGCATATTGTTGCCTTGATAAAATAAAGCCCTGATAGATTGCTTGTGTCAATGTTCGATCCCACTTAATATATGCACTGTAATTATATACATATTTTAGGTTAATCATCTCATGCTATCGAGCTCACTAAAACAAACAATTAGACAAGTACACCAGCATGTTGCAAATAACCTAAGCGATTACCGCCCTCGCAGTAGTCAAAACTACCTGGTAGCCGAAATCGCCAAAACCTTAGCTGGCGAGTACCATAAAAAGCAACGTATTTGTGTTATTGAAGCTGGCACAGGTACAGGTAAGTCATTAGCTTACTGCCTAGGCGCATTACCACTGGCATTAGCACAAAAAAAGAAGCTCGTTATTTCGACGGCTACTGTGGCTTTACAAGAGCAGTTAATAGCAAAAGAACTGCCGTTTTTTAAAAAACATTCAGGGCTCGATTTTAAATTTGATTTAGTTAAAGGGCGCCAGCGTTATATTTGTGCACACAAACTTCATAATGCGGTTAACGGCGATAGCCAAACGCAAATGGAGTTTATGCCTACCCTTACATCGCCATTAAGCGATATGGAAACAAAATGCTTAAAGCAACTTTATGATGCTTACGTAAATAAAAAATGGCAAGGTGATAGAGACAGCTGGGCAGATACCATTCCTGATAGAGTATGGGGGCTTATTGCCTGCGATAAACATGCCTGCCAACGCCAGATGAAAGCACATCAAACATGCCCGTTTCAACTGGCTCGCCAGCAGTTAATGCAAATGGACGTATTGGTTATAAACCATTCGTTACTGTTAGCCGATTTAGACTTAGGGGGCGGAAAAATTTTACCTGAGCCCGACAACACCATATATGTAATCGATGAAGCGCATCATCTTGCCCATATAACACGTGATTTTTCATCTGCCGCCGCCACAATAAAAGGCACGATTGATTGGCTCGACAAACTCACTAAATTCAGTGGCAAAATGGCTAAAGTGTTAGTGGGTCAAAAAGGTATTGGGCAAAACTTTAAGTTATGCGATAGCGTTAACGATGCTAACAAAGATTTAAAAGTGGTGCGCGATATACTCGACAACGCCGATTTTGAATATTCTAAAGACGATACCTATCGCTTTGAACATGGTGAAATCCCTAAATCGTTACACGCTAAGGCAAAAGATATTAGCGAAGCCACGCTTGATGCATTACGGTGTTTAAATAAAATGCACGACACCCTCACCCAAGATGTAAGCGACGGTGATATTAAACCTTATGTTGCCGACCCCATTCTGGCTGAAAGCGGGCAATACATAAACCGATTAGAGCAACTTAATAAATTATGGTTTAGTTACGCCACTAAAGGCGAAGGCACACCGCATGCGCGTTGGATAAAACGACTTGAATATAAAAGCCATCATGATCACTTGCTTAGCGACTGCCCGATTGAGGTCGGTTACTATTTAAAAGATAAGCTGTGGAACGAATGTGCTGGTGCTGTTTTATGCTCAGCAACCCTGAGCGCACTCGGTTCATTTGATCACTTTGCCTATGAAAGCGGCCTTGCCAAAGAAGAAGGGGTGAAATTTATTAAAGTGCCCTCTCCTTTTGATTACCCTAAGCAAGCTACTTTGCGCATTCCGGCATCAAGTATAGAGCCAACCGATAAAGAGTTTAGCGATCATATTGCTAAAACGTTACCCGAGTATCTCAACACTAAAAAGGCCAATTTAGTGTTATTTGCCTCGTACTGGCAAATGGACCATGTAAGTAAGTTTCTTAGAACAAAAGGATTTAACTTATTAGTACAAGGTGAAATGTCACGAGAAGCTTTGCTAAAGTTACACACTAAAAATATTGATGAAGGCAAGGGCAGTATTTTATTTGGCACCCAAAGCCTCTCTGAAGGGCTTGATTTGCCTGGTAAATATTTAGAGAATCTGATTATTACAAAAATTCCCTTTGCGGTGCCCACATCACCAATAGAAGAAGCACAAGCGGAGTTTGTTCAAAGTAAAGGCGGTAATCCGTTTTTATCGATTACTGTGCCAGACGCAGCAAAGAAATTGGTACAAAGCTGTGGTAGACTGCTGCGTAAAGAAAGTGATAGTGGCACAATTACTATTTTAGATAGACGCTTAATCACCAAACGATATGGCAAAGCCATGCTTGATACCTTACCACCCTTTAAAAGACAAATAGATTATTAATGTTTGAACTTGCACTAGACCCAACAACATGGGCTATTTTATGTGGCGTTGCACTTTTGGCAGGCTTTATTGATGCCATTGCCGGCGGTGGTGGCTTACTTACCGTACCTGCACTATTAACAGCGGGTTTACCGCCGCACTTAACACTGGGTACAAATAAACTGGCAGCAACCTTTGGCTCTTTAACGGCTAGTATTACCTATTATAAAAAACAACTATTTAACCCACGATTTTGGTTTGCATCTATTATAGCCACCGCTATAGGTGCTTTAATTGGCACACTTATTGTTGATCATTTAAGTATTGAATTTTTAAATAAGCTCTTACCCATTATTATCATTTTGGTGGCTTGCTACAGCTTATTTGGCAATTTAAGCACCACACAAAGTGACGAATTACCTAAATTAACCCCAGCAATAAAAGTAAAGCAGTGGCTACAAGGATTAAGCTTAGGCTTTTTTGATGGCTTAGCCGGCCCCGGTACGGGCACCTTTTGGACAGCCTCAAATGGTATGCTTTATAAAATGAGCTTACTACTAAACTGTGGCTTAGCCCGTTCAATGAATTTTGTTTCTAATTTTATTTCGCTCATTACCTTTGTTGCACTTGGCCATGTTAACTTTTTACTGGGAATTACAATGGGCTTCTTTATCATGCTTGGTGCGTGGTTTGGCGCACATTCAGCGATTCGTTTTGGTAGTAAATTTATTCGTCCAGTATTTAATACTGTGGTTATACTTTTAGCGTTAAAACTAATTTACGAGGCATACTTTTAATATGCAATCTGCTGCTTTAGACAAACTACGCCAACAAGTTGCCACGCTTAAGCAACAGGCAGAGCAATTTGACAAAGCAAAGCTCTTTTCTAAAAACCGTTATATGCAGGCACAGCCAAGCTTATTTGACAGAGCCGTATTTAGCACCAAAAGCATGAACTTGGTTGATTACGTAGTAGAAATAGAAGATGAAATAGCCAGCCTACCACCGAGCGATCACCGCCATGCCTACACTTACGCACTTGAGCGCATTGCTAGTCAGGTACAAGCGGTGTTTAATGTAATTAAATCGACCCCTATTTGGGTAAAAGAAAATAAAAGCCATTACAAGCCTCGTGCCAAACAGCCCGTTTACAAGCAAGCAGTGCAAAAAATCATGCAGTCGTCCCATGAATTATATGATGAGCTTAAACAAAACCATGAATTTGAACGCCGACTAATACTGATGATTGAAGAGCGTAAATTGCAAATGGAAAAAGCATCACCAGCGCAGGCACAAAAGCTTAACCAGGAAATTTTAACCACTCATGCGCGACTCGGCCGTTGTAGAAAAGCAATTTCTGCCACCGAAGACAAAATTCAACAAGTAGAAAAACAACAGCTACGCTAATGCAGCTTTTTTATCACGATCTGTACTCGCAATTAGCGTTACCTGAACGCCATCGCTTTCCAATTAAAAAGTATCAGCAGCTCAAGCATGAAGTTGAATGTTTAGGCTACACCCAATTTATATCACCTTCGCCAGCAACTACAGCGCAATTAAACTTATGCCATAACTCAGATTATATTACTGACTTTTTAAACGGGTCGTTAACTGACAAAGCGGTTAAGAAAATGGGGTTCCCTCACTCTCCTGAACTTGTTAAGCGAACACTTTACTCTGTTGGTGCCAGTATTCAAGCCGCTGAAACAGCACTTAAAAGTGGTTTAGCGGCTAATTTAAGTGGCGGTTATCATCATGCTTATAGCAATTACGGCAGTGGCTTTTGTATTTTTAATGATTTAGCCATTGCGGCAGCGCACCTTATTGCAACGGAGCAAGCCGACACCGTATTAATATTTGATTGTGACGTACACCAAGGTGACGGTACCGCGCAAATAACCCAACATCACGAGCATATAATTAGCTGCTCAATTCACTGTGAACAAAACTTTCCTCGGCAAAAACAGCACTCAAACTACGACTTTGGCTTACCTGCAAACACCACAGATGCAGAGTATTTAACAACACTAGAGCAAGCTCTTGAGTTATGTGTTCGTCTCCACCAGCCCGATATTATTTTATATAATGCGGGCGCCGATATTTACATCAAAGACGAACTCGGCTTATTTGATGTTTCCTTAGCTGGTGTATATGAGCGCGACTTTAAGGTTCTTAACTTTTGTAAGCAGCGAAACATACCGCTTATGTGCGCTTTAGGTGGTGGTTATCAGCGTAACATCAATAATTTAGTCAGTGTCCATAAGCAACTATTTAAAGCGGCTCTCGATTTATAACAATCCTTGGTATAGACTCATCAAAGACAATAACAAAGAGTGACAGGAATATGCGATTAGATGACGACATACACAATTTTTACGAAAAACTCGTTCTAGAAGAAATAGAAAAACGTAAACTTAATGAGCGTTACAACGACGATGTAATGGCTGACTTTTGCTGTACCGTGCTCAATCAATTACCCCCACGTTATATTCGATACGATGTAGACATGGCGTTTTATTTAACTCAAACAGATCGTTTAGATATGGAACAACGCGTTGAAGCGGCCATTGACTATGCCATTGATCAGATTGCTAAAAAGAAAGATATTAATGAGTAACCCGCTAGAAGACGCCCCTACGCACATAAAACTGGCTGTTGATTTAATTATGATATTAGAACAACACGACGTAGAGCCCGAAGAGGTTTTAAAAGCACTCGACATTGTAAAAAGCGACTTTGAGAAAAAGCTAGTTAGTAACTAGCTTTACTCTATTGTTTGTATTTCATGAACGGTGACAACACCATCGTGTTTATTACAATCAATTTTAATTTCGCCGAATGTGCGCCTAGGTGATGTTGACCTACGGCAGGTCATGTTTTGAGCTTTAACACCAAACTGCTCAATATAAACGGCAACAATTGCATCTATTTGTTGCTTCTCGTGTGTTGTCGCAGCTGCATAAAAAGTATCATATTGTTGTGACCAATTTTCAACGCCTGCTTCTGCAGCAACACCCAACCACCCCATACCAAGCTTAGTTGATTGCTCTAAATATTGTCCTTTTAAAAACATAAACGCTAGGGTGTATTGTGCACTTTTATAACCTAATGCAGCGGGCTCTTTTAAATAGTTAAAAGCCTCTTCAAACTCCCCTTTTCTGTATGCCTTAACACCATTATATTCTTTTTTCTTCATGTTATTATCGCTGTAAAGACTTATTGGTGACGAATTACAGCCAGTTATTAAAGCCATCAATACCAGCAAAGTGGCACTCAATTGTCGATGATTCATTATTATCCTTAATTTATTATTGTTTTTGCCCAGAAACATACACCACTTTTAAAACACCCGCCCTAAAAGATGTTAACATAAATTTAATATTATCATGGGATTGCGAAGCTTACAGCGATTATTTTATTAGCGCAGTTTTAATCGCCCATTAAAAATAAATAAACCTAATTTTTTAATACCCTCTATTTATACACAAGGCACTTTACCACTTTAAGCAAAATACATTTTAACTGACGTAAATCTATCACTGGCTGTCCGTTTGCTGAACCAGTAACAATAACTGCGCGGCCGCTTTAGCATCGTCTAATGCACGGTGATGATTAGTTAAATTTAAATTAAAGTGTGCCGATAAATTACCGAGTGAGTATGACTTTAATCCCTTAAATGCTTTGCGTGATTCAACGACTGTACACAGTTTTGGCATTTTAAAATTAATTCCCACCCTCTCAAGCTCTTTTTTAATAAAGCCATAATCAAAATTAACATTATGCGCCACAAAAATACTGCCTGAGAGCTGATTCAGTAACGGCTCTGCAATATCGCTAAATATGGGCGCATTGCTTACCATGGCATCGTTAATGCCTGTAAGCGAGGTAATAAAGCGCGGGATGGGTCGCTCTGGATTTATCAATGTGGTCCATGTATCAATTATTTCGCCCTGCTTTACTTTAACAATACCAATTTCGGTAATGCGGTTACCGCCTTTGAGGCCTCCTGTAGTTTCAATATCTACCACACTATAAATACGGTTAGGGTCTACATACCACTTCACCGCTGCAATATTGACTTTAAAACCACTGTTTTTTAAATTATCGATGCTCACTAGCTGGTTTCTTTTAAGCTTGTCTCCGGGCGCTTTTACCTCTTCAAAATGAACTGTGCTGTTATCAACAATCATTAAATCGGGGTAACCATCTTTTAATTGTCGGTAGTTTTTTGCCATGTTTTTTAAATGGCTTAATAGCGCATTTATCGGGCTGTTTAAAATAAGCATCTCTAATGGCTTTAATACATCTTTGTGCCATCTAAATAAGCCATTTGGTTGCTCATAATACTTCGCTGCATGGTTATACACTAAACGCAGCAATTTTTGGGTACTATTACACGCAGCCAGCCGCGCCTCTACTTGCGAGGATTGATTTAAATAAAATGTATCTGTTTTTAAGGCTTGCGGGTAAATATCAAACTCATTGCAGGGTGGGGTTGGGGTTTCAATAAAAAGTTCCTGCCAAAAAACCAGCGCAAATAAGCTTTGCCACAAAGTATTCTCAGTATAAAAAACGTGTTTACCTTGACGAGTGTAGTGATCACTTACACCTAACTCAACATCGCCACGGTAAAGTTCATCAACTTCTATAATACAGCGTGTACTGGCTAACATTTCACTAAGCCGTGAGCGTGTTTGCTTGTTAAATTTGCGCATTAAAAAGTCATCCGCAAAGTACAGTAACTCATCGGTGAGTGGATTTTCTATAATTTTCTCAAGTTGCACCTTTACCCATTCTTTATTGCCTAAACGGTATTGCTCTCTTATTTGAATTTCTAGTGCGTGCGCATCGTCTTCGCAGGCATTAAGTACATCAAACGCTAATACAGGGTTAGTTGTTTTTAGTTGCTTATAAAGTATGACCAATAACTTATTCTTTAGCTTTCGAGCTACAACCCCTACTGCTAATTCATTTATTAACTGTTTTGCTAACGTCTCATTTTCATTGTCATCTTTCGCGTTTTTAACGGCTAACCGAAAACGGTTTAACACATAGTTAGATTGCGCTTCCTCAATTGAGTCAAAGCGAGACAAACTTTCATTATGCCCTTGCCTAACAGGAGTTACCCCTAAATCTCTTAGTACAAACCGATTTTGATGATTAACATCACCGGCACTGAGCCTGCCAATATACAAAAACTCAAAATACTGATAACACTCGTCTCTATTATTGATCACGTACTGATTATATAAATGCGAAAGACGCTCAGGCTTAGATTCAAAAAATGAAATAGCGACTTCAACTAAACAACTTTTAGCCGCACTTTTTTTAAATAATGGTGGCAGCTCTTGTTGAGCTAGCAACTCAATTAAGGCCGGCTTTGTTAGGTGACTAAGCAGTTGCTTAGCGTCTGCTGGTGAGGGTTCACATACTAACCCGGCTGTTTTTAAATTAAAAAGTGCCTGATAAGGCGAAATAATCTCTTCATAGTTTAATGACTGAATTTGCACTAAATAAGGCTTACGAGAATAAATACGCGCTAGCATGCATTGGCTTTGCTCGTCGAGCGTGTTTATTTTATTAATAAATGTAATGTGCTTTTGTTCAAGTAAATGCATACATTTATCGCTCACAAAGTCTATTAACTCTTTAAAATGTGCCAAATAATATTTTGCTGGTAACTCTTTTCTCATAAAAACCGCCAATACTGTATATAAAAACAGTATAATTATTTGAGCGCTTTTAGCAACCCAATTAAGAGTTAATAGTCTTTTAGAATTTAAATTGATTCAATCTGGGGCGCTTTAATTTCAGCGAGGTTTGTTACTTAATAAACTAAGTAAAAACCGAGCACCCTTTTTATACCCAGGCCCTTATCTTCACCTGTGTAGATAGCAGAACCCTTCAAGCAGTGCGTGTTTAACATTAACGAAGCGTTAGTACCTATTTACGGGCATTCACATGGCAAAAGATCTATTTTGCTCAAAAGTCAAACACACTGCTGAAACTTCAATCTCAAAAGATAAACAGACCCTCGCGCAACTCAATTAATTTATTTATGCATACGTATTACTATTGAAATATCTTTTTTAGCGTGATTACTCTGTGCTAAGGTTGCCCGCAAATTATTAGTGGTACTTTAACTTCATTACACATAATAAAAATTAGGATTGAACAACATGACAACACAGCATGCAACTAAAGGTGAGCAAAGCGCACAGACAAAGTGCTCACTTTTATACGTTATTTTTATATCGGCTGTTGCCGCCATTGGTGGCTTTTTATTTGGTTTTGATTCAGGCGTTATAAATGGCACTGTATCGGCATTGGGTAATACATTTAACTCAAGCAGTGTCGCAACTGGTTTTAATGTTGCGTCTGTTTTATTGGGTTGTGCATTAGGTGCTTTAGCGGCTGGCCCATTAGCTGACAAATTTGGTCGTCGCGCTATCATGATTGTTACTGCCATTATATTTGCAGTCAGCGCTTTTGGCTCTGGTATTGCTGATAGCTCAGCTGAGTTTATTTTTTACCGCTTATTTGGCGGATTAGGCATAGGTGCAGCCTCTGTTTTAGCACCGGCTTATATTGCAGAGGTTGCTCCTGCCAGCTTACGCGGCCGTTTAGCGACACTGCAGCAGCTTGCTATTGTGCTGGGTCTGTTTGCTGCCTTTTTAAGTAACTACCTGATTGCTAATGCCGCAGGCGGTGCCGAGGGTATTTTACTGTTAGACTTAGCTGCATGGCGCTGGATGTTTTGGGCTGAACTGGTTCCTGCAGGCTTGTTTTTAATTGGGGTCTTGTTTATCCCTGAATCACCGCGCTACTTAGTTGCACAGGGTAAACTTAAACACGCTAAAACTGTATTTAATAAAATTTCAAATGATGATTCTGATGCGCAAGTCAATGACGTAAAGCAGTCTCTGAAAAGCGATAAAAAGCCAAGTATTCGCGATTTATTTATCGATGGCAGTAAAAAAGTACACCCTATTGTTTGGGTCGGTGTTGCTTTGTCAGTTTTTCAACAATTTGTTGGTATTAACGTGGTATTTTATTACGGTTCAGAACTTTGGCAAGCCGCTGGTTTTGATGAATCACAATCACTGTTTATAAATGTGCTTGCGGGTACCACTAATATTTTGTCTACTTTTATTGCCATTGCCTTAGTTGATAAAGTAGGCCGTAAACCATTATTGCTAGTAGGCAGCATAGGTATGTTTATTAGTTTAAGTGCACTTACCTACACCTTTGGCAGTGCAGGCCTTGATGAAGCGGGCAAGTTAGCACTTAGCGAAAATATGGGTACCTTTGCTTTAATAATGGCTAACCTGTTTGTGGTATTTTTTGGTTTAAGCTGGGGCCCAATTGTGTGGGTACTGCTTGGTGAAATGTTTAATAACCGAATTCGCGGCGCCGCGCTTGCAGTTGCTGCTAGTGCGCAGTGGATAGCTAACTTTGCTATTACTATGACCTTCCCTATCATGCTAGGTAGTATTGGTTTAGCAGGCGCCTATGGTTTTTACACTCTCTCGGCGTTTATTAGTGTGTTCTTTGTGGTTAAATACATTAAAGAAACACGCGGTATGAAATTAGAGTCAATGTAATTACTTGGCTGGAGTAAATAGCGCCTAATAATGCTATTTTACTCCAGCGTATTTAACCCTCCTTTGTAAGCCCTTTCATTTGCTTGTTCCTCATCCACAAACAATATGCTTTTTTAGTATATATAATCTTTTAAAGTTCTTTTTTGGAATATAAAAAGTTAGCTATTGTTCGCCAACTTTCTCTACATAATACCTATTTAAATGAAAAAACTGTTACTCTCAGGCCTTGTTTTCACCTCTGCGTTAAGCACATTTAATGTATTTGCAACGAATGGCTATTTTACTCATGGCTACGGTATGACTCACAAAGGCATGGCAGGTGCTGGTGTAGCGTTATCAGAAGAATTAATGTCGGGTGCAAATAACCCGGCTACTTTTTCAGCTAATGGCACGCAAATGTCGGTAGGCATAGAATTATTTGCTCCTGAGCGTAACTACACTGCTGCAAAGGTCGATGAATACTTTCCCAATGCACTGTATTTGGACGCAACCACCAAAAAAAGTGATAACAGCTTATTTGCAATTCCCGAATTTACTATTGGCCATCAACTAAATGAACGCATTAATATTGGCCTATTAGTTTACGGTAACGGCGGAATGAACACAGAATATGTGGCTGATTCTGCCCCTCAAGGCACATTTTATGGCGGCACCACTGGCGTTGACTTAAAACAGTTATTTATTAGCCCAACCATGAGCTATCAATTAAATGAGCAAATACGCCTGGGTGTATCTGCTATTTATGTAGTGCAACAATTTGAAGCGCAAGGTTTGGCAAATTTTGCCGCCTTTTCGCAAGCGCCAGAAGCGCTGTCTAATAATGGCGTTGATACCAGCACAGGCATTGGAATGCAACTTGGGATCAGCCACATTATTAATTCGTCATTTAGCTGGGGCGCCAGTTACCGTTCATCAGTGTCTATGGATGAATTTGACCGTTACAGCGGCCTGTTTGCAGAGCAAGGCGGGTTTGATTTACCAAGCTCTATTCAGCTCGGTACCGCTTGGCAGTTTTTACCATCGCACCAAGTGGTGTTTGATTGGCAAAAAATAAATTACAGTGAAGTAAAAAGTATCGCCAACCCTATTACTAATTTAATGTCAGCGCCACTAGGGGCTGAAGCCGGAGCAGGCTTTGGTTGGCACGATATGAGTATTTATAAACTGGGTTATCAATGGCAACGCACTGAGCAACAAAAAATTAGGTTTGGTGCTTCTTATACCGAGCAACCCATTCCATCATCTGACATTTTATTTAATATTTTAGCGCCCGGTGTGCAAGAATGGCATTTTACAGCAGGTATTAGTCATGCACTCAGTGACGCGGTGCAATTTAACGCAATGGCTTTTTATTCACCCTCTAAAAATGTAACAGGTGCAAACTACTTAGCACCTAATCAACAACTATCAATCTCAATGGAACAATCAGGATTGGGTGTATCCCTTGCTTGGAGAATTTAAACGATGACAACCGAATTCACACCACTATCTGGGGCTATTGGCGGTGGTTTAATTGGTCTAGCCTGCGCGTTATTACTGGTTTTATTTGGTAAAGTAGCGGGAATTTCAGGGCTTATAAAATCAATTTTTAATCCACTGGCAGCAGCTTCTCGTTGGAAACTGTGTTTTGTGATGGGGTTATTACTAGCAGGTATATTTATACAATTATTTGCCCCTGAGCTGTTAGTAGGTGAATTAAGCCTATCGCCTTGGATGATTATTATTGCCGGGTTTTTGGTCGGTGCAGGGACCACGTTAGCGAATGGCTGCACCAGTGGTCACGGCGTATGTGGTATGTCGCGCTTTTCGGCCCGTTCATGGGTATCAACCTGTACGTTTATGACAATCGCCATTATCACGGCTAATATAGTAGGGTAAATCATGCACGCAATTATTACGCTTATTTTAGGGTTTGTATTTGGTTTGGGACTAATTATTAGTGGCATGACCAACCCAGATAAAGTGCTTAACTTTCTCACTTTTAATCAGCAATGGGACGGTAGCTTAATTATTGTTATGGCTGTTGCAATGACCATTATGATGGGCGCATGGTTTTGGCTCACTAAAAAAGGCACGCCGGTGTTTAACGACAAACTAAGCCTTAGCGATTTAAAAAAGGTCGATACGCGTTTAATTACTGGCTCTATTTTATTTGGTTTAGGTTGGGGCTTAAGCGGCGTGTGCCCGGGCCCCGGGCTTGTACAACTGGTATCACTTAAAACAGAGTTTTGGTTATTTTTTGCTTCCGTACTTGGCGGTATGTGGCTGACTAAAAAAGTATAATATGAGTCGCCGAGCACGCCTCGGCCACTTAGCATACTAACCCTGAACTATGCTTTATGCTCTTCAACTGCTGCTCAACTGAGTATATTACCAATCACTGTATATAAATCATCGCTATTAATGGGTTTGGCTATAAAGTCATCCATACCAACAATTAAACAGCGCTGCTTATCTTCTTCATAAGCATTTGCAGTGATCGCCACTATAGGTACTCGTAAGCCGGTTTTAATTTCAGTGGTTCTAATGACACGTGTACATTCATAGCCATCCATGTTCGGCATTTGGCAATCCATTAAAATCAAATCAAACGACTGACCCTTCAAGACTTCAAGCGCCTTTAAGCCATCTTCAGCCATTGTTAAACTCACTTTAGTAGGCTCAAGCATTTTTGCAATCACCTGTCGGTTAATCGCATTATCCTCTACCAACAGTATGCGTTTATCCAAAAGACTGGGCTGCGAGGCTGTTTTTTTAGGTAACTTTGAGGGAACGTCTGCTGATTCTGGCGCACTAATACTAAAGGTGAACGTACTACCTTTACCCTCTTCACTGTGTAAATGAATTTCACCGTCCATCATTTTTATTAGCTTTTGAGAAATAGCCAGCCCCAGCCCTGTTCCGCCATACTTACGAGCAACGCCCACATCAGCTTGAGTAAACTCACTAAATAATAATGATTGCTGTGCCTTTGCAATACCAATACCGCTATCTTCAACGCTAACCTGAAGTTTATTATCGTTATAATCGAACGATAATCGCACAAAGCCTTGCTCTGTAAATTTATACGCATTAGAGAGTAAATTAATAATCACCTGATTTAAGCGTAATTCATCAACACTAATATACAGTGGTAAATTTGTGGTTTGAATTATGCTAAATTCCACCTCTTTAGTACTAACAATCGGCGTAAATAAAGAGCGTATATTTTCGATAAATGGAGCTAGCTGCGTGGGTCTACTATTTAGCTCCATGGCATTTGCTTCAATTTTAGAAAAATCTAAAATATCGTTAAGAATATCAAGCAAATTTTTTGCGCTTTTTTGCTGCGTGAGCAACAACTCTTTTTGTTCATTACTTAAAGACTGATCTCGAAGCAAAACCTCTCCCATACCTAATATGCCATTCATAGGTGTACGAAGTTCGTGACTCATATTAGCTAAAAATTGTGACTTAGCGATATTTGCATTATTAGCGAGTTTAACGGCTTGTGTTAGCTCAGTTGTTTGTTCTGCTACTTTATCTGCTAGTTGCTGATTAAATTGACTAAGTTGTTTATTAAGGTCTTCATTTTTTACATTAGAGGCTTGCAAACTTTTGATTGAATGCTGAAGTGCATTGCCCAACATTTCAAATTGTTGCTGTAATTGCAGTATTTCGTACCAACTAGAATCGGTATTAAATACGTGTTTTTTAGTTTTACTAAAGCTGTTGATTAAATGAGTTAACTCTATGATGGGTTTAACCAGCAAATGGGTGAATTTATAAATAAATAATACCACCAGTGCAATAGAAAATAGCCCCAGCAACATAGTGGGCAACCAAGCAGCCACTACCACCAAGCTTAAATATTTACGATTGTAGAGCGATATAACCTGCCACCCTGTAGTGTCGTCAACATACTGATTTGTATGGTACACCTCGTTATCGTTTGAGCGAAAAAGCTGATTACCACTAAAACGTTGGATACTAAGATCCAGCTGCTTAAAATCAGTCAGCACCGTAAACTGACTTAACGAGCTAAATACTACTTTTTTATCGGCATCAAGAACAAGTAAATCCCCTTTATACTCAAATAAATTGGGAATAAACCGCTCTAACTGGTCTAGCTTGAGCGACCCCTCAACTACACCATAAAACTCATCATTTTTATAAATGGGAGCCGAAAGCGCAACAATAGGTTGATCGCCTAATCCTCTGCCTTGAAAAACGCCACTGCTGTAGCCTAACGGGAACTGCTGAGCCTCAGCGAAATAAGGACGATCATTAACATAACGCTGACTCTGACTTAAACCACTGAGCAATTCACTGGGTATACTTTTCTCAACATAACCTTCGGAGCTCGCATACAGACTAGTTGCAAAACCAGGGTATAAAACCATTAGCCGCTCAAGCTGCTGCTGTATTGGTGCTCCGGCGCTCATTGCATCACTGGTTATTACCATTGCATTTTTATGAAACAACAAATAGTCACTAAGCTGGGCACTAATCGAGCGTGATTTTTCTTTAAGTTGCGTATTTACTCCGTATTCTAAGCGCGAGTAATGCTGATTAACCAAAAAGACACTGGTGATCAAAACCACCAAAACAATAATGATACTGACAACATAACTTAATATACGGGCCAGAGGCTGCCCTTGATAAGCCCGGCTTGCGTGGGGAACAAACACACTCACTAAGTCGACCAAAGCCAACGCTATCATAGCATTAATAAAGTATTTTGAGGCAGCCACAACAAGCGTGAGCCAAGGCAGGCCTATAACAAAGTGACCCAAAGCCCACACTAGTGGTAAGCCGACTAAAAACCAAAACACTGCGCCTAAAGGAAGTATTGGCTTAGAACGCTTTAAGCAAAAGGTATAAAGCCAAAACAGCTCAAGCACATAAACAATACTGGTCCAGCTATGCCCCCAGCGATAAAATAAAAAACCAGTGACAATAGTTAAACTAAGGAGGGAATAACGAAGCCCAGCAAACACTAAACTGAGTATTACAAACGTCTGACCAAATAAAAATTCAGAGCTATCAAAAAAATACAGAGGTAAAAGGTTAGCGCATCCCCCTAAAAGCCCTAATAATATAGCAAGCGCCCACTTATTCCTCTGAGACGTCATATTGACCCTTAATAGCTTATTAAACACCTGCGGCGTAAAGTATAATCACGAGTTTTAATTATTGCTCACTCATTAGCTATTGTCTATAAAGGTAAAAATTTAGCTAAGTGGGTATGATCTAGAATTAGTTTACAAATAACAGAAATAAGAAATATTGAAAAATGGAATTTTAATACACCCAATGTTGTTTGAAGTATAAGCTGACATAACCACATTCGACTTTATTGACCTACAGCACTGCAAGTGAAGTATAAGTTGGCATAAAATTGAAGTTTATTATGGCATAAAGTTACCATATACGAGCTCTTTAAAACCAACCCCACAAGAATACTGACTAGTTTCATTAGCTGCAATGTGCCATAAAGAGTCATTCAGCTACACATTTACACAACTAATAGAACTAAAATAGCGGACGTTCAACTAATTCGTTTTGGATAAAATCGCATCAGTGCAATGGTACTAATGCGATCAGAAAATTATTTTGACTCTATGATATAGATTAACCTTTAGCCAGCGAGTTTAGTTATCTTCCTGCATCGTAGCGTTTTTCTGGCAAGAGGCCAAAGCTTCATTACATGCATCAAAATCCAGAAAGTGTCCCGAAGCAAAGTTTGAAGCAAGCACCGATATCAACTGAACGTATTTGCTTACTTGGCTTGGCGTATCAATAACGCTGTAAATCAACTTCGCGAATTTTTGCTCCGCTGTAACACCTGAAACTACCCTCATAGCTGAACGACAACAATAATTAAAAACGTGTTCAGCATAACCATCATAACGTGGGTTGCAAGCCCTACCTCCCGCCAGAAAAGATCCATCAATATACGCTACGGCAGTCACATTTCTCACTATAGCTGTTAAGAAACTCAATGGAGACCCTGCTGCATCGATCGTTTCACCGTACTTATCCATGAATTTAAACACTAAAAATGTGTCATTTGGGTCTGGCGAGCGACTTAGCTCTATTATATCATTATATAAAATTGAAATAGGTATGCCTGTAAACAAGTTTAACTTAATGCTTCTTTTTCTCTCCTCTATTGACAAAGAGTTTAGTAGTTTAAATACCAATGTGTTCACATTCGCTACAGGGAAACTTGAACTAGATAAAAGCTCAGACATCAAATGGTCAACACTAAACAGTGTAGTGGTCAACTAATTTTGGCCACAATTTTAGAATCTTGGTATCTAACCTCAGATTCATTTGGCGCTAAACCAGCATTATAATGATGCGGCCTAACATTATTGTAATATCCATTTATGTAATCGCTTACACTATATTTAGCTTCTTTAAAGTTTTCATATCCAACCTTTGGCATCCATTCCGTTTTAAAGCTTCTAAAAAATCGCTCCATAGGCGCATTATCCCAACAATTTCCACGTCGACTCATACTTTGTGTAATTTTATAGCGCCATAAACGTTGGCGGTACTTCAAGCTTGTATAATGGCTTCCTTGGTCTGAATGAAACATCAATCCACTTGGCTTACCTCTACTTTCATACGCGAGTTCAAGCGCCTTTAGTGTTAAATTAGTATCTGGCGACAACGACATTGCCCAACCAACCACTTTACGCGCAAATAAATCAATAACGACCGCTAAATAAGCCCAGCGATTGCCTGTCCAAATATACGTTACATCACCGCACCACACAGTATTCGGTTCAATAACATCAAACTGCCTATCAAGCAGGTTTGGAATTTCAAGGTGTTCATTACCACCGCGCTTATATGAATGTTGAGGAACTTGGCAACTTTCAAGCTTTAACTTAACCATTAGCTTAGCGGCGCGATAACGGCTCAATTCAAAATCATTGTTTGTCGCTATTGTAGCAATTGTCCTTGCACCTGCTGAGCCTCCACTCATTCTATGTATTGCTTTAACTTCAGCCTCTAACCTTACTTGCTCAGGTGTCGGCGTTGTATCGCGTATAGCCCAATATTTATAGCTGCTGCGATGCACATCGAATACGCTACACAGCACGCTAATTGGATAATGCTCTCGTTGATTTAACTTCTCGATTAACGAGAATTGTTCAGGGAGTCGGACATCAAGAGAGCGGTAGCCTTTTTTAATATGTCCTTTTCTAATTCAATGCGTTGGATTTGCTTTTTAAGTTCACGAATTTCAATTTGTTCGGGCGTCATTGGTGAAGCCGATGGTGACTGACCATTACGCTCTTGTTTTAATTGAGTAACCCACTTACTTACGGTTGATTTACCAACACCCATAGCCTTGGCTGCATCTTCTTGCGTATAACCTTGGTCGACTACAAGCTGAGCTGTTTCTAATTTGATTGCCGCAGAATACGTTGCGCGTTTTAATTTCGTCATTTTTTCACCCAAATTTGTATGCTTATTAGCATAACATTTCTTTCTTAATGGGTGGCCAAAATCACTGTACCACTACACACGCTGGAAAGAGCAACGAGACAACCGATTGCAGTATCAAGAGCGGACTAAGACCCCTATGCCACATAACTGGCTTTTAAACCGGCAATGGGAAGACGAGTACGTTCGCATTGATGAAGTACAGCAAAGCTCGAGCCAGAAAAAGACTTCAAACTAAGGGAGACAATCAATAGTTTTTCTGCCCAGACCACGTAATAAATGCAAGCAAGGCTTGAAATTTTCATCCTTCAACAGTATTCTCAATTCCTAAATAAAAATACAGGTGGGTGGTAATATGGAAAATAACTCTACGCAAAAAACTATTATTCAACATTCAAACTATGAATTTAAACCAGATTTTGCTTCAGCTTTAGAAAGAGAAATAAATAAAGAAGCTTCAGCTTCAAATGAACCTGTAAAAGCAGACTTGGCTGATAGTTTCGGTAGTTGGTATGAGTGGGATTGATTTAACACGGTAATTATTAACTACTCCAAAGCGATAATTAGCGAAATACGTATAGTTATCGCCACCATTGCAGTTAAAAGCTACATCAAAATTTATAATTCATAAGGACATGTATTGAATACACAACATGGAAGGTTTCAGCTTGAGCAAACATACCTTCTCCTCACCCGAAAATGTAACCTCTCTTGCAGCCATTGCATACGCTCTTCCACACCTCATTTTACCGAGATGATAGACAGAAATTTAGCATTTGAGATTATTGACGAACTCGCCCTTATAAAAAAAGAATCTGTCATGTTAATTAGTGGGGGTGAGCCTACTCTACACTCTTCATTTTATGAAATTGTTGAAAAAAGTGCTAAAAACTTTAAAAAGGTGGTCGTCAATACAAATGGTTTAAGACTTAGTCAACTAAAGAGAGTCATTGATTTTAAAAATGTCTCTATACAAATTTCTTTAGATGGTGACGAAGAAACCCACAATCGTATTAGAGGCGAAGGCACCTTTAAAAAAACACTTATTAATATCAACAAACTATCTCAGCTAGGTATCAATGTAACTGTTGCTTCTACTGCTACAAAACACAACTTAAGCGCTATGCATAAGCTTGATGAAGCCTTATACAATGTGAACTTTCTTTACTGGAACGTTAAGCGCGTCGTCGGCTCTGGAAGGGCTGATGATGCAGATGACGTAACTACACAAGTATGGAACGAGTTTGTTTCTAAAATGAAGTCAGCCGCTTTAAGTTCTCAGCGCTTAAGAATAGCATCGATGTTTTCTGAATCAGCTATCTGCAACGCAACCAGCATCACTACACCGGCTAAGTACGCGAACTTGTCGGCACAAAACTGTGGCACAGGGAGGTCTAAACTTTATATAAACCCCAATGGTACAGTATACCCATGCGCTTGTATGGAGGAGAGCATCACTGGCGATTTTAAAGTGGATACGGCAGGTGAAATTTTAAATAGATTGAGTACTCTGACCATCCAACCCAGACTAGAAGCGATCTGCCATACATGCCCAGCTTGGGAGTTATGCCATGGTGGCTGCCCTGGCGCATCAAGTAGAGCAAAGTTTCCTAACTTGGGCGATCCTAGGTGCTCACATGCACTGAAAAGTATTATATGTCATGAAATTTAAAGAATTTCTTTTTCAAGAAGATACACGCGAGTTCTTTCAAGGTTACTGGGGTAAAGAATATTTGCATATAGCAAATATTCCATCAGCTTTAACGATAAACGCCCCCTCTAATTTATTGGCTAAAATATTAGAGTTACCCCGATTAAAATACCCACAAGTTAGAGTATTAAGTGAAGGAGGCGCATTAAGTCCACTCTTATACACAAAGTCGAGCGAACATGGTTTAGATGAAACGATCGATCCTAAAAAAGTGGCTCGCCTTGCTTGTAAGCCAAATACAATTAAAGTGGAAAACCTTGCTTCACTTTTACCAGAGTTCGCGCTTTGGGATAGCTTACTAGCAACGCTTTTTTCATCTAGGATAACGCTAAACGGCTATTTCTCATTTGGTCCTAGCAACGGGATCCCTATTCATTTCGATCCTCATCATATATTTGCAGTTCAACTGTACGGTCAAAAAGAGTGGTTTCTAGGCAAGGAGCAGTCTCAGCTTTACCCGCATAAGGCAGTCACAATTCTCAATGATACCGCAGAGGTATCGTCACGTAGGTTAATACTCAATGAAAACGAAATATTGTATCTGCCACCAGGGCGAACACATTCTGTAAAGACGGAGAAACACTCTATACATATAGCTATTGGCGTACATACGCCGAGATGCTTCCATTCTATCTCAGACTTAGTCGATAGAACGGTTACCCGACACCCAGAACTGAGAGCCGACCAGCCATTCTCTATCACAGAGGTCGGCTTAACTTTCAGCGAGCTAAGAAAAAGCGATATTAAAATAATTTGTGATCTTTTGCTTGCGTCGGTAAACGATGATTAGTTTTTTTGATTCATCGAAAGCAGCGTTAACCCCATTTATTGATAAGCTTTGGCGCGCTAGTTCAAACAATGTTTCTCTCTATGTTAGAGGTTCATCACTATTGCCCATAGAGCCGAATTTAGCTCAGCCTATTGATATCGATTTTTTATTGTTCGTGAATGGCGAAATAAATAGAATAAGATCAATAGCAACCGATATAACAAACCATGCAAATAAGGTTACTCCTTTAACTCCCTACCTTGATATTAAAGTCATCCACTGTTGTGAAGAAAGTCCTGAGTTATTATTTAATACTTTATTAGTGACAAAAACAGGTAGGTTATTGCATGGAAAAGATTTATCTGCCTCTACCGCGCTCTATATGGAGCAGCAGCATAAAATTATACGTTTTATTCTACATGAAGCTGAGTCAAAGTTGAGCTCAGTAATTCAAACCTCTAATAAAGAAATTCAAAATAAACGCATCCCTCATTTGTCTAAGGCAATTTTGCGTATCGCAGGCCTGTTAAAACTAAAAGAAGGGGTGTATACGCGCTCACCAAAGAAATGCGCCGACATTCTATATGAAAAGTATCCTACGATATTAGAGCATGTAGCCATGATCCTTCAAAGTTTCAGGGACCCCTTTTTATCTGATGAATTATTAATGTCTTATTTTATTGTACTTAATAAAATTAAACGGGATGTAGAACGTGAATAACATATTTGGTGGGCACACATGCGAAAAAGTGGCGCTGCAGTTTGAGAAACACATACAGGGTTTTCTGGTGTTTTCGATATGCTCTGATGAACGTTTGCCAGACGGGCTAGAGGAGCACTTACGAAATCAAAATGGGCCTGACTATTTACTTATCGTTGGTGATTTTATGATACTTCCTCCATCAAAAGAGGAAAGCCCCGCTTCTTATGAAGCCATAAAACTAATACTAACGCAATCTAATCTGAAAGAAGTCAACGTAGGCTGGGTGAGCGGTGCAGACATAGCACCTGATCTACACCAAACTATAAAATGGCATGCGTTTTATTTACCAAATAATGGGACTGATGATAAAAAAGATATGTCATTGGTAAACAATATTAACCTTGTGAGTAGCAACGAGAAGAAAGTTTATCAGCACATATGTAAGCTGCTTAGCTTCCCTGTTTATGTGGGTGTTAAAAATAATCAAATTGTGACAATTGATCTAACTGATAATCAGTCATACCCAAGAGGGCTCACTAACAACTTACCTACAAAACAGATGCTAGAACTATGGCATAATATTTCTCAGCTAAGGTACTTAAAAAAAATAAACGCACGCTTTAACGGGTTATCATTTTTGCCAGACTTTTCATCGCTCATCCATCTAGAAAAGCTTGATCTTCGAGGAAACCCGCACCTAGATTTCAACGAATTAGCTACAGCAAAAGCACTGTTGAGCCTCAATATATCAGCATGTTCTTTAACGGGGCTGCCAAACTCAATTAATTCGTTACATAATTTGAAATCTTTATTGGCATATAAAAACCATATCACTGATCTATCCAATATTAAGTTCCCAAAATCGATTGAGCGTATTTCTTTTTATAGAAATAAAATCAGCAGTAAAACTTTAGAGCTAAATCATTGCGACAAGCTGCAAGAAATAAATTTAGGCGCTAACCCTATTGCAACTATGACATTGAAAACCTCCCCAGCTTTACCTACTTTGCAACTTAGAGCAAGGTACATAAAAAGTGCTATTACCATTTCAGGCAGTGCAAATACTGCCTTTTTTATCTGCGAATATTAGATAATAACTATCAGTTTATTCGAACCTACACGTAGTGAAATAATACTAGCTTAATAATAGATATAGGCCCTATTATTAGCCAGTGCTGCGCATCTTAGGCTGGCTCGAACTCATTAAAAAACTGACGTTCTTAGTTCAAACTTTAACAACAAACGGTATCCCATTTGCTGAAACGAGCCCATCGGGATCTATACGCCACTCAATAATTACCCCCTCTTTAATAGGTTCAATAGCACTATTATACCTCTGGCTTAAATAATGAAACTGTTGATTCTCAGAGCCAACCCAGTTTCGGTTTTGCTCAATATCATCAAGCTCAAACTCTCCATCAACCACAATATCCACGTATTGTAATAACTTATCTATACCACTAAATTGCTGCTCTTTTAATTCCTCAAGTTTATACCCTGTAAACAACATCACTGATAAGCCTATACACTGTGCAAACTCTGCAAGCTCCGATAACCCTGGCGCTTGGAGCACAGGCTCACCGCCTAGCAAAGTTATCCCCTCGATGCCAAAGTGCTCTTTGTTTGACTCAATTTGCTTTTTCAATTGTTCGACTGCAATTACACTAGCCGGTTCAAGCTTTAAAAAATCAGGATTACAACACGATGGGCACCGCTTTAAACACCCTTGCACCCAAATAGCGGTGCGGGTACCAGGCCCTTCTGCATCAGTATCATCTACGATTGCAGCTACGTTTAACCACGCCATTAGTCCACCTCAAAACCAAAGGTTTTACCTGCTTGTACTACTCTGATTGGCCGGCCATTAAAGCCCGAAAAATCCGAAATATTTTCAAATAGAAACTCAGCTAAAGGGTCAAACAGAGCCGACACCATCGCGTTAAGCACGCCTCGCCCACCTGCCGTTTTATCAACTTGCGCGACAATTGTGGTGAGGGCTTTGCTTTCATTATCAAAAATAAGATCCGATATGCCCCACTTTTCTTTTAAACGTATTTTTAGAGGCTCTAACTTTGCCTTCGCGATTGCAACCAGAACATCTAAATCCGTCATAAAATTGAAAGGCACTATATTTGCTTCTCCTATTCTGCCCAGCAGCTCTGGGCGCTTAAGTTCTTGCACAAAGTGCTTTGTAACGTGACTTTTGAACTGCTCGAGCGCTTGCTCACCGGGTTCAATTTCACTCGCACCAATATTCGAAGTAAAGACAATGAAGGTGTCAGAAAAGTTAACGGTCTCGCCTTTGCCATCAGTAAGACGGCCATCTTCTAGAATTTGTAAAAATTTATCTAAAATACGCGGGTGGGCTTTTTCAATTTCATCAAATAATAACAATGAAAACGGCCTTTTTTTGACAGCGTTAGTTAGCTGGCCACCTTCTTCATAACCAACATATCCAGGCGGAGCACCTACCAAACGCTGATCTGCATGTTCATGGTTAAATTCAGACATATCAAAACGCATACAGGCATCTTCATCACCAAATAAAAAACTGGCTAATGATTTTGCTAGTTCCGTTTTGCCCACACCTGTTGGGCCAACAAAAAAAAGCGCCCCTTTTGGCATTCTAGATTTTGCCGAGTGCTGTAGACCTGATAAACCTGTAAACGCTCTAACAAGCACTTTTCTAACTAATTTTATGGCTTCTTCTTGTCCTTTTACTCGCTGATTTAAGGTACTCTCAACATCTTTTAACTTGTCGTAGTTTAATTGCTCCCACGGCGATTCCTTTTTACCGTAACGATATAACGAGACTAGCGCCTCTAAGGATAAAGCTTCTTGTTGATGGCGTGAAAGCCGAGCGAGTTGGTTTATCTCACGCAGTGTTAACGAATCCGTCAAATCAACAAAATCTTCTAATAAACGAGATCCTACTGTTAAGGATCCTTCAAGGTTAAAGATAGGAGAAAGACCTAGTATCGCTTGTTGGCGTTCAGCACGGTTTGGTAGCGGAACAACGATCTCAGCAAACTGAGGGTTACCTACGGTCAACTGTGGTGGCAGTTGGTTCGCGCCCTCACAAACAAAAACCATTAAACTTTGTACTTTATCGATTTCTGCACGCGACATTTCATCTGCTGAGTCTCGTAGGTTATGTAGTAATTGCGTTAACCATCCCCGCTCTTGCTCCGAAAGTGCATTTACCTGCCCAAAAAGTAAATTGGACCAGTCGATAATAAATGCGATTTTCGGAAAATGAGGATTTAACATTACACGTTGAGCAACTGTAAAAAAATCCTGTGGTGTCAGCTCTGTTTGACCTGTTTGCACTTGTTGCTGATCAACCACTGATTCATCATCAAAGTCATAATCATCGCCCTCTACTAGTTCAGAGGGTGGAGCTGATGATAGCTGTAATTCGTTCCAATCTTCTGGCGATATACCGCAAACCCCTCCTACCCTAGAGTAATGAATAACGTGCTTAAAACCCAGCCTTTCAAACGTTGTGTTTAACACCTGCTTAAAAGGTTGCTGTGTTCCCTCTTGAGTAAAAACACTATTATTAATATTACCACTTATAACAATTCCGCGGCGTAACTTTGCCTGGCGCGAAAGATCTTCAATCCATTCTGACAACTTATGTTTGTTCATGTCCTTACCCTTTTTTATTCATCGTCTGCGATGGTATGGGTTTCATCTGTGCATCTTCATCATCAGGGTTACTCCACACTACCCGCGAATCGGATAAGTCGACTCCATATACTTCACTCAGCTTTGGTAGAACTTGATCAATATCCTTTTTACAAGTTTGGCCTTTATAATTATCAAACTCATAGGTGCAACTGCCATCCAAACGTATTTTGAATCTTGCTCTGTTTCCAGCAGGCCTACTTGCAGCAATAACGACCTCGCTAACGCCAGCTTTCGTTTCCACCACTTTCGGTTTTTGTACTGTGAAACCAGTGCTCTTTAGCGTGGTAAAAATGGCTTTTACCGTTTCTTTTCTCACCGCTTCATTTTCGATTATTTTATCTGCTCTATCTGATAAATGATCTATTTCTTTAAGCTGCTCACTTGCATCTTTAGAATTCGCAGAAATAATTGTGTTTGCTTGTTCAGTCAATTTTTTAGACTCATCAGCTGGCAAGCTTGGTGAAACAATGTCGACTACAGCTTGGACGACATCACAATTAGTCGTGTGCTGTGTTTGCTTTTCGATGATAGCTCGATGCTCCGCCGCTTTTGCTAACCCTCTGGTTTTAAGCTGCTTAAATTTATCTAATAAATTCTGAAGTGTTACTGATGATTGCTCCGCGAACACTTGCTGATCAAGTTCTTTAACTTCTTTTAGCATTAAATTCAGTGATAATTTATCAGTCCAATTACGTAGCTCTTCTGACCACGCATTACTTATATGTGCTTTTCTTTCTTTTACTGCGTTGGCTTTTGCCTCAAGCTCATCTCGGTGTTGCTGATACTGTGCCTCTTCAACTTGTACTTTAATACGTCGCGCTACATTACGCAGAGCAAAAATGTCATTACCCAACGATTTAGATCTTTCTCTAGCACTAAATGGATCATGAGCAAGCTCTGCTTCTATTTGCCTAAGCAAGGATAAACAACTGTTATAACGTTCCTGTACATACTCAGCTAAACCTTGCTGATGTATACTTGCTAACTCACTATGGTAACGCTCGATAAATGAATGTGTGGTATTACGGACCCGTTCCTTGGCTACTCTTTGGCGCTGCTCACGCTCTAACCTATAACGTGCATAATGTATTTGGCTCATTTTCTCTTCCTTTTCTTCGATTTTTTACCTGCCGAGCTCGTTAGGTATTCCTGTGTCGACTTATTTACTATGCCTTCTGCATTAGCCATATTTCTTAAATTTTTATCATCGGTGAGCAGTAATGAATTGCACAATCTAAAATAAACAGCCACCGAGAGAATATGAATATCTGGTGAGTCTAATGAAGATCTATCCATTTTCTCCACCAGCTCGATATGAGAAGGCTCATAACTATTCAGTTCATTTAATCGATTAATTGCTGCTCTGGCGCGCTTAGCTGTATCAGTCCACTCACCCTCTTCATTTTTGTCATTTTTTAACCTATCAAGCTCGTGTGTTACTGTGACAGGGATTTTGAGCTCGTCTGAGGGTTTAATTTTATCGAGGAGATGAAGGCTATGCATGAGGCAGTTCGTATCAATAATAATAATACGCTTATTAATTTTCTGAGGGTCTTCATATTGGATACTAAAGTGGGCAAGGGCTTTTGTTAGCTTATCTTCTAATACCGCTAAATCTGAGCAGCTAAAAATAGAAGGGTTAAGACTTTCGCGAAACACATTAACGTGATCGTGAAGACTATGTAAGAGCTTATAGCGTGCAACATTAAGCTTTAACAAGTCAAAGTTATTTAAGCTTAATAAATCCTGCCCTGTTTTATTTCTAAGTGACGCGTACACATCAGCCAACTCTGCAAGAGTCTTAGAAATAGATAAACTAGATGTAGGTTCACGTTTTATAATAGCGTTGTTGATAAGCGTAACCGCACACTCAGGTGTCAATGCATCTAACTGTATATTTTGCTCATTAAATAACTGGGCATAACTCACTACTTCTTCTTTATTTATCAATAGCTTAACTTTCTTTCTAAAGTGATGAGGAGATACTTCAGTATTAAGTTTTTTCATTTTTTCGTAGTACTCGACTACCTGTGGCATATATACACTAGGTAAGCGCTCAATGGCTTGCTGAACACCGATAACGGCAGAAAAAATAATAATGTTAATATCATTGCTTGTTAGCAAAAAGTGTTCTAACTCATTTATTTTTTCATTCGACTCAACCAGTAAGGCCAGGTCAACAAGCCGCGGCTGACCACGATAAGAAACCTCGCAGAGCCCACGCTTTAAAACACTCCCTTCTTTAGATTTAGTTTTTATTAGTGCATCAACACCACTATCCAATTCAACTGGAGACTCTTTGAGCGTTAAGACCTTATCGACCAATGACGTTTCTTCACTTGGATCTAAAACAATAAGTACGTCATCAGTTTTAATCGTGTTTACTAAAGAAAAAAGATAATAAGGCTTTTGCTTTACAATTAAATCGCTTGTTTTCTTAATAGGTGCTAAATCGCGTACTTGGCTCCAGTCCACCCTAAAAGGTGGGTTACTAGACTCTGTGGTAAAAGTAGGAGAGACCAAAAACTGCCACAGATATTCCGCATCAGCCGCGTCAAGCCACATTGAAAAATCATTATCATTAGCGATGATTTCTATGTTGCCATTATGAGTAATATCTATTTTAAAAGTTTTTCTATCACGAAGCGCACCACGAAATGCAGATTCTATGCTTTTAATTCGTTCATTCGGCTTTTTTTCCCATTGTTGATGCAGCTTCTCATCCACCAGCGGCTTTACCGCAGAAAGCGTAACGTCCATCTCTTCACTAGGAAGACACTTCACATCTGAGTAGGAATCCGTTTTTATTTGGTTTTTTCCAATTAGCTTACCGGAAAAAGGATGATAGTACGCCGTTTCCGTTGTATTTTTGCTTTTACTCGGCAATGCGTTTTTTTCGAGAAATTCTCGTCCCTCAGCGGTAATTACAATACTATTGCATGTTAATGCCGCACCATCTGATATTGTGTAGCCATATAAAAATTCCACAGCCCTAAATCCACTCAAATATTTAAGTGCTTCTACAAAAAAGACCGAGTTAACCTTTAACTGATTTGCTATATCTTCAAGACGATAGTGTCCCAGTTGCTCAGCGTGTTTAGCAAACAACTGCAATACACTTTTTTCAAATACCGTAGGGCGGCGTACCGTTTGGTAGGCAACCTTAGATTCTATAATAAAAACAGGCACATCTATTCGTATATTATGCTCGTAAATCATCGTTGTACTCCTTTACCTAACGGTGTTGTATGAGCAAATTGTTCCGCAAACTCAGCAGCATCAAAAATGCCTGCCTCCCGATCTAATTGAGCAAATATTTGCCGGTAAACCTGCTTCTTCTGTTTCCCAGGTTTGTCCATATTAGGAAGCCATATGTCCCTGGTTTCCAGCATATTTCGTGCACCAAAGACGATCAGTAAATTTTGTGCCCGTGACATCGCCACATTAATAAATTCATATCGTGCGATATTTGCCTTAGCCGATCTACGCCTTTCTTTTGGCCCACCATCATTACGTACTAGACTCATTAAAATAATGGGCTTTTCCTTGCCTTGATACCTTATAACCGTATTGATCTCAAGATGGATAGCATTAAACTGAACCTTACCATGGTTATGCCTTTTAATTGCCTCTCGAATAACGCGACACTGTGCAGCATAGAAAGACACCACACCAACCTCTTGTTTTTTATTTCCTTGTTTACCAAATCCTTGTTGTGAACATTGTTGATTGATCTCCACAAGTGTTTTAGCGATAAGCTCAGCTTCTAAACGGTTGGTTCTATCCTCACTTTCTTTAAATGGCTTTCGCTTTAAATCAAGAGATGTATCAATCCACAATACATGATCATTTGCGGATAAAAGTCTATTATCGCGGCTTTTCAAAACAATATTGTGTGAACGATCTTTATCTTTATTGCCACATATAAGTTGACCGTCATAAAAATGATTTACAAAACTCATAATTTGCGGGTGCATACGATATTGTGTGGTTAGTCTTTCTTTAATTGACTCATCCGCATTCTCAAAGTGCTCTTTAAAAAGTGATGCTGTCACCATTTTTTCGAAGCGCTGCAAATTTGCTTTTGTTAGTAGTGTCTCGGCGTCATCATCTTCAGACTCTTCAACTTTGTCCGTAAACGCCTGCGCATCTTGGCTCTCTTGAAAAACAGGTGGTAATTGACGATGATCACCAACCAATACCGCTCGTCGAGCTCGCATCAAAGGGAGTAATAACTCAACGGGGGTTGCTTTAGATACCTCATCAATAATGACCATATCAAAGCTTTCCATGCCCGCATCTCTAAGCGTTCTATCACTCTCATTACACGAAATAGCAACGAGGTTACAATTTTCAACGAACGTTTCACTAACATGCTCCCAGTCGTATTGCGCTGAATTCTCCCTCGATAAGTTTTCTTTCCAATCACTTAAAAAGTTTTGCATCGGTGCCTGGCGCTTATCTTCCTCCATCGCCACATACATTTGTTCCTCATAATCTTTTTTAGCTTTTATTAAACAATCACTTAAGATAAGTGTTGTATCATCATTACGCTGTGATACTAATTTAGAAGCACTGGCTTGAAGTGACTCAAGACGGCGGGTTTGTGAAATTAACTTTTTCTCTATCTGTGAAAGCGATGCTTCTATCTCTTTTATTTGTTCATTAGTAGGTGCTTTAATCGCATCATATTCAATTAACCATTGCTTTAATTGATCGGCGACTATATTTAGTGCGTTGTTAATTTCTTTATCGAGCTCTTCTAAATCATGGAGGCGAGTTGCCAACAATGCATACGTTTTCGAAGCGTCGTTGACCTTAATGATATTTGTACAATCAACAAAACAATTATACGTTGAAGCATCTAATCCTGTGGCTTGTTTTTTTAGCTTTTTGATGTGCCTTCTGACTTCACGCCACTGCTGAGCCAGCTCCTCGGTATCATCTTCATCCATACGATTAGCGAGTTCAGTTTCTCGTATTTTAAGTAACGCTAACTCTTCTCTAATAGCATTGTCTTGTAATGCACCACCCCCAGCATCACGAAGGCGTAATAAGTCAGTGCCGATAGTTGGGAGTATACGTTTAACATTAGCCCACGTATCGAGTAACGCGTTAAATACCAATAAGCAGGAGTTTTGATTATCAAATTGATTAAACTCTAAAAAAGTCGGATCTACACTAATATTGTGTATTGACATACTTTGCAATGCTTGAAGCAGGTTTTGACTAACTTTTGGCAGAAATGAATCATGTGCCAATTCCCACTTTTGACTTTCAATGCTTAGTAAAGAGCTCTTTGTTGCTGTTTTTTGTTTAGCCAATGCTTCATAATGTGTTACCGCTGCTCTATAAGCTTGCTGCTCTGTGCTCAAGCGCGCTTTAGCTATACTTTTTTGCTGTCGCAGGTCGTTGCACTCGGTTTGAACATACTCTAAATCAGCGCTTACATAATCAGCTTCATCAATCCATAGCCGCAATTGTGTAAACTCTTTATCGCGTTGCTTTTTAGGCTCAAGCCACTGCTGCGATACATATGTGCTCAAACTGGAATAATAGCGCTCTAAGGCTTTATCTTCAGCAAATCCTTTTCCCTCTTCGGTGATTTTCCCCTGTCCGCGCGCAAGTCGAATGGCCCTTAATTCAGGGCGGTTTTTAATACAACTTAAAGCATTATCGATGGCATCGTGTGACTGGCTCGCGAGTAGAATGGTTTCCCCCCTGCGTGCTAATTGAAGAATAGCTTCTGCGATTACAGTTGTTTTCCCTGTCCCTGGTGGGCCTTGCACTAAACACAAATCTGGTGCAGACATCATCTTATTAACGGCAAGTTTCTGAGAATCGTTTAACTGCTCGTTAAACCACGACGCAATATGAGCATCATTTGTTGACTGATTAGCTTGCGTGATATCAAATAGGTAACTCGATAAATAGGGAGAATAACAACTTTCATTTTGACGTAGGTTTTTTACAGTTTGTTCATGGCGTTTGATGAGAGCCAGATCACCTACAGAGGGGAAAGAGATAAAACCTTGTTTAGGGATAGCATTAAGTAGTGCGTTTATAACGCGGTCAAATTCAGTCTCGTTATCAGAACTTTTCAGTGTCTCTTCAGCTTCACCGTCATGTTCAATTAATTCAAAGTGCCTTTGCGCATTATCAAGTTTATTCTTCCAATCTTCAGATGGTTCAACCACTAAATATGCTAAAGTAGGATCTTTAATACCACTCTCATTCAAATAGTTAATATGGCTAGTATTTTCTTTGAGTGTCTTGGAATCTAATTTATTTATCTTACCTTTAAGTTGACCAAGCTCCTCACCTCGGGGGATACGAGTAGACTTTTTATTAGCATCGAGTGTAAAGTCCCATTTGTTTTGGGAGATCCCTAACTCGAACGCCTCTAGGCTTTTTCTTTTAAATAAATGCCCTGCTTGGTTAATTAACTGAGCATCCTCACTAACAACAAGGAATGCTAAGTTATTCTCAGGCGTAACTGTACACTCCAGATACCTTAAGCCAATTGTTTTTCGATCAACTAATTGCTTTTTAAAGGTTAAGAACTCCTGCCAAGCTTCTAACCTCTCTGCGGCCTTTACTGAAATAGCAGGGAGAGCTGCTGCAAGCTCCCTTGTAATGGTCAACTAATTTAGGAGAGATTCTAAGCGGCATTTTTTAATTCATTATATTTCTGATGCGGTGTCATATAATCAAGCGCTGAATGCCTACGTTTGTAATTATAAAACTGAATGTAATTATCTACTTCACTTATCACTGAATTATGATTTATAAATGAAAGACCATTTAAACGCTCTGTTTTTAAACTTCTAAAAAAACGTTCCATAACAGCATTATCCCAACAATTACCTCGGCGACTCATACTTTGCGTTATAGTCAGTTGTGATAACCGCTCTCTAAACGAGGCCGCTGAATACTGACAGCCTTGATCTGAATGAAACATCAGTTGACTAAGAACCGGCTGTTGGCGCTTAATTGCATTATTTAATGCTGTTTTAGCCAGTTCAGCATTAGGGCTTTTTGATAAAGCATAACCTACTATTTCCTTCGTTGATAAATCTAATACGCAAGCCAAATAACTCCATCCTTGCTGGTTCCTTATGTAAGTAATATCACCGACCCAATGTGTGTTATGTGTATCGGGGTTGAATTGTCGTTTTAAAAGGTTTTGTGCATAGTGATGCTCATCACCTGAATTGGGGTAATAATGTTTTTTCTTCGGCACAATGGCTTGTATATTCAGCTTCTTCATCAGTGCGGCCGTTTTATATACCCCTATTGTGTGGTCACGCGCATTCAGTTCAGCGTGCATTCTACGCCTGCCATACGTATTACCAGAGTCCTCAACTATCGATTCAATTACATCTAAAAGCACCTGCTCTTGCTCATCAGGTTTGACAGGCTCATAGTAATAACTACTCATACTGACCTCTAAAATACGACACAATTCAGTGATAGTGTAATCTACGTTTGCTTTCTTCAATTCTTTTATTACTTTAAGTTTTGATTGTCGCGAATGAAGAAAGCGGTGGCTTTTTTTAATATTTCATTATCCCTTAAAGCCCGCTGTAGCTGCTTCTCTAGCGACTGGATACGTTGCTGCTCAGGTGTGAGTGCTTGAACATTCTCCGGGCTTTTACCATCTAGCTCAGATAAATATTGTTGCTTCCAACGTGATACTGCTGACTTTCCTGCGCCAGAGATTTCTTCAATTTGCTTATTGGTATAGCCTTCTTCTACCATTAATTTGGCATATTCAAGTTTTTGCTGTGCACTGAGTGTAACTTTTGATTTTCTGGTCATGTTGATACCTTTTCGGTTTAGCTTATTTTACGCTATAAACCTCTCCAATTTCATTAGACCATTACACCTCGTTAATATATTATTAGTGCAGCGATGTTCAGGGCGAATAGAGCTAGCAGATGTAAGCGTTTCCACCTCATAATTGGTCGCATTCTCATCATTAAAACTCGTAAAAATATCTTCCGGGATAAACACTGGATTTCTTTGGTTAACACCCCAAAACCCTCGAATACAAATAGTACTGGTAGGCGGCAGGTACCCTAAAAACTCGCCATGATTAGGTATACGAATTGCGAGGTTAATGCGTTCATTGGCGGCATCTTTAATCGATAAGTTTGCTACAAAGTACGGCAGCGGGATATTTTCTATAAAAAAATCATTTAAGAACTTATCTAGTTGCTCTTCTAAACCTTCACTTTGCTTTTGATATTTTTCTTTTAATGCTGGATACTTAAAAAATAAGCGCTTTAATGAATCTTTTAAACGTTTTTCACTCCGGTTAGATTCGTTGCTCCAATAAAGCACCCCTTCCAACTTTTTATTTGTCTCTGGCACTACTTTTTTAGCAAATGAGTTAGACGAACCTTGAGCCTTATAGTGTTCACCTTCAGATAATGCATCATCAAAGTGGCTTTCCATAACAATCCTTATTTCCTTTTACCAAAATATAATATTCTGAGATCTGTAGTTTTATAACTTTACATAATAACTTAAACTTATAATTGAGTTAAGCACCTAATCAGGGGTTCTCTTAAAATAGCTACTAACTAAAAAGGCCTGAAGATTCGTTTCTTCGAAATACTGACTTAAAAAATAAAACAACAAGCTTAATCAATTTTTATAACAGTTAACTGACCTCCGGCAAAGCCGGAGGCTTATTTGATTACGCCCTCAAAGGGCTAAAGAAAACGCCCAAGGCGTACTACACTTGAAACTTTAATTGATCTCGGTGTTCATCATTCTTTTCTTGGTTTCGAATATAATCTATAACCATATTTTCATCTAAACCAACTGTCGATACAAAATAACCTCGAGCCCAAAAGTTTTCCCCATTGAAATTTCGTTGTCGCCCTCGGAAGTTTTTTGCTCTCGAAATTGCGCTTTTTCCTTTCAAATAACCGACAACATTAAAAACTGCAAATTTTGGAGGTATACTCAAACACATATGAACGTGATCTTTCATTAAGTGCCCTTCTTCGATTATTACCCCTTTTCTTTTAGCTAATTCATGAAACATCTCACCTAAGTGCTTCCTAATCGCTCCGTAAATTGTAATGGTCAACTAATTTAGGAGAGATTCTAAGCGGCATTTTTTAATTCATTATATTTCTGATGCGGTGTCATATAATCAAGCGCTGAATGCCTACGTTTGTAATTATAAAACTGAATGTAATTATCTACTTCACTTATCACTGAATTATGATTTATAAATGAAAGACCATTTAAACGCTCTGTTTTTAAACTTCTAAAAAACGTTCCATAACAGCATTATCCCAACAATTACCTCGGCGACTCATACTTTGCGTTATAGTCAGTTGTGATAACCGCTCTCTAAACGAGGCCGCTGAATACTGACAGCCTTGATCTGAATGAAACATCAGTTGACTAAGAACCGGCTGTTGGCGCTTAATTGCATTATTTAATGCTGTCTTAGCCAGTTCAGCATTAGGGCTTTTTGATAAAGCATAACCTACTATTTCCTTCGTTGATAAATCTAATACGCAAGCCAAATAACTCCATCCTTGCTGGTTCCTTATGTAAGTAATATCACCGACCCAATGTGTGTTATGTGTATCGGGGTTGAATTGTCGTTTTAAAAGGTTTTGTGCATAGTGATGCTCATCACCTGAATTGGGGTAATAATGTTTTTCTTCGGCACAATGGCTTGTATATTCAGCTTCTTCATCAGTGCGGCCGTTTTATATACCCCTATTGTGTGGTCACGCGCATTCAGTTCAGCGTGCATTCTACGCCTGCCATACGTATTACCAGAGTCCTCAACTATCGATTCAATTACATCTAAAAGCACCTGCTCTTGCTCATCAGGTTTGACAGGCTCATAGTAATAACTACTCATACTGACCTCTAAAATACGACACAATTCAGTGATAGTGTAATCTACGTTTGCTTTCTTCAATTCTTTTATTACTATAAGTTTTGATTGTCGCGAATGAAGAAAGCGGTGGCTTTTTTTAATATTTCATTATCCCTTAAAGCCCGCTGTAGCTGCTTCTCTAGCGACTGGATACGTTGCTGCTCAGGTGTGAGTGCTTGAACATTCTCCGGGCTTTTACCATCTAGCTCAGATAAATATTGTTGCTTCCAACGTGATACTGCTGACTTTCCTGCGCCAGAGATTTCTTCAATTTGCTTATTGGTATAGCCTTCTTCTACCATTAATTTGGCATATTCAAGTTTTTGCTGTGCACTGAGTGTAACTTTTGATTTTCTGGTCATGTTGATACCTTTTCGGTTTAGCTTATTTTACGCTATAAACCTCTCCAATTTCATTAGACCATTACAAAAGTCAGTTCCCTTGGGGAAGAAGCGCCTGAGTAAGCCGTTGGTATTCTCATTTATGCCCCTTTCCCATGATGAATATGGGTGAGCGAAATACACATCCGCTTCTAATTTTTGTGCAATATGCTCATGGTAAGCAAACTCTTTTCCATTATCTAAAGTCACGGTAATAACCTTATCTTTATATGGTGTCATACACTTTATCAGCGCATCGGCTGTTATTTGCGCATGTTTGCTTTCAATTCTGTGAACGATTGTATATAACGTTTTACGTTCAACCATTGTGACAAAGGCATTTTTACGCCCTTTGCCTATCACTGTGTCACCCTCCCAATCACCAATCCTAGACTTTGCATCCACAATACTTGGGCGTTCATCAATACTGACTCGATTAACTATCTGCCCACGTTTATCGTAGCTTCCATAGCGTTTTTTATACTTTTTACATGCACGAGTGAGTGTCTTATGTAGTTCACCACCACGCGCCTTGTCCCTGTAAATATATTGATAAATCGTTTCATGATGTAAAACGACCTTTTTCTCTAAAGCTAAGCGACCTGCCACCTGCTCTGGAGAAAGTCCGTTAAGCAACAATTTATTAATCCATTCAGTAACTTCATCTGTTAACTTACTTGCTTTGAAAGATGATTTGCGTCTTTGCTCTGCAAAATTATTGGCTTGGTTAGGCCGATAGCCTTTAAGCCCTTTATTGCGTTTTAACTCTCTGGAAATAGATGACGGTGAACGAGTTAGTTCATCAGCAATTTGTTTTTGGTTATTTCCTGCTTTTATTAACGCGTAAATCTGGTATCTTTCTTCTTGTGTCAGCTGTTTATATTTCATTAAAGCAATTTCCTTTGGCGAGAAAATGGCCGAATTATAACAGCTGGCCATATAATCTGAGAAATTGCACTTATTATCCGAATTTAGGAGGCATTAAAATATCCACATCCATGTGGGTATTGAAATTACTAAAATATAATAGGTGGTTTTTAAAAGGTAGTTTTGATTTTCGTTTTATATAACACTGCCTAAATAATGTTTTCTTTATCTAAATTAACTTAATTAGAAAAAATATTATCCAGATCTTCGTCAATATAAACACCCGTTAATCCATTATCTTCTACAGCAGATTTAAACTTATCTGTACAATACAAACGAGAACCACCTGTCAATTTACTCTTAAAAACAGGCTTATTTTTTACATCATCATTTATGAAAGCAATCTTGATACAATCTAAAGGATAACCGTCTAAATATTCGCGTTCACATTTTGCTTCATCTTCTTGTCCAAATGTACGCAAGTTAAAGATTACAATAGGTTCACCATCAGCTTTTGTTTCAATAAACTCACCTAGAGGCGCTAATAAATCTTTTAAAGCCTCATAAGCATTCATCCGAAGAGCGATAAACCCATCCATGATACTTATATCGTAGTTATCTTTTAGATAACCAGGTAAAAAAGACAACTCATAACCTTCAGGCCAATACTCTAATAAAGAGTCATTATTCATATGGATATCAAGTAGAAACATGCAAGCATCTTGATTAGATGGCAACATTGGTTGTATTTTTTCAGCGAATGAAAGTATGTCCCACTCAACCATGTCGTAAGAATTAGTAACAGGCTTTAACGAGAACAACTTCATGATTTACCATCCCAATTAGCATTTTTACGCATCATTACGCTGGCTGGCATCATATGATTTTTAATTTTTATTTTCACGCCACGTAATGCATTTATGAAATCGAGCTTATTTACTTTGGTTTTTAAATTAGTAGGCACCATTCTGTTATGCAATTTTTGAAGAATATTTAAAGAAGAAACCGTACCTTGAAATGTTTGCTTTGTAGCAAAACCATAATTATTAAATTGATCTTCTATGACATTTACACTTTCAGTATTTTATAAAAAACAAAACGTTGTCGGTTAGTTTTGCTTCATAAGCAAATTGAATGAAAAAGAGTAATTCTGCTATAAAATTTAAGTAAAAATTACTGAAAACACATGAATTAATATTTGAAAGGATATAAACACCCAAATGAGGAATTTGGGTGGCAGTCTTACCAGCCACATCTCGGCACACACGTCACAAACTGTGGCTGCTCCCTTCCGGGCCTGACCAGGTTCGCCTGCTAGTGTTGCGAGAGGACCAATAAGACTACCATTGAGGGCCTTGGTTGGCGCGATTAAGATTATCTCTACTTTTACTCTGTTATTCAAGGGATAATCAAAAAAGAAAGTGCGATTGCATACTTCATATACAATCGCAGGGTATTTAGTTATTAAAGCGGTTATTAATTACTCTCTAACTGCGCTTTTATATTACGTAGCGCTGCTTTTATCTTTTTCATGTTCTCTGGGCCCATGCGTAAAAGTTGTTTTTGCGCAGCGGGTAATTGCTCCCACTCAGAAAATGCATACTGATAAGTAACCGAGTCACGCAATAAAGGTAAGCTGCCTTTTGGCTCTGGAGTATCAAGTAGCAAGTCAATGGCATCTTCAAGTGTTTGTGTAAACTCATCATCGCCATAGCCAATTTCAGTGTATGCACTGTTGATTAGCGGTTTATATTCTTCGTATAAACGCACGGCTTGTGCGGCACTCATACTTGTTAATACTTTTACATATGGGGTGTAGCGTTCATAGCTATTAGGGTCAATGGTTAAAATATCGCCTTCGTTTACGCTAAAACCTTCTTCTAACTTTGCAACTGGGGTATGTTTGTTAGCTACCTTACCTTTTGCTAAGTTATCGATAAACACCACGCCACGACGAATCACATCATCGTTTAATACTAGACTCATTGCTGCATCACCTAAGTACTCATCTAATTTGGCGATGACCACGGGATCACTGTCGTTTAGCGTTGGTAAAGGTACAATCTCAGGTTCTGGCTCAACGTCTTGGCGCTTTGCTGGTACTGCTACCTCAGGTCTCTCTGGCTCAACCGATGGCGCTCCCACTACAGGATCATTTTCAGGTTTTAGCTCCATAACGGGTTGCTCTTTTATGGGTTCTTCAACCTGCATAACTGTTTCTGGGGCTTCGCTTGGTTTTAATAATACAAACGCGGCGGCAATGATAATGATTAATAAAATAACCCCGGCGAAGATAAGGTTGTTATTCGGTGGACGTTTTTGAACATCTGATTCTGATGGTTTATCTGACATACGAACTCCATAAATATAAAAATGCGATACTGTCTAGAGTACTCTAAACAGATTTAATTCCTAACTTACACTAATATTCATTAATAAGTAGGGTCTGTTGACCTTTCAGGATTAAAATTTGTTCAGACCCCTTGGGCAGAGGATGTTTAGTTTTTAAGCTACGCTATCGCCTATTTATGGGAAGTAACCACAATACATAGGCTCAGCCTTGCCTAAAAAAACAAACACACTACTAAAAATTCAACCTCGAAAGATAAATAGACTCTAACATATCCTTTGATTCTTCTAGCTTAAAGACTTACAGTGAATAAATAAAGTAAAGACAGCGAACAGTTTAAATACCTAACATGAAAATTAAGCAAGTCGATCCTAGTAAACCTAAAATTGCCCTATTACTAACAGGTGGTGGTGCCCGAGCGGCTTATCAAGTGGGTGTTTTGAAAGCGTTAGCGCAAAGTATGCCCAGAACCGCCCCGCTGCCCTTTAGAGTGATAAATGGCACCTCTGCCGGTGCAATTAATTCTGCGGCCTTAGCATGTTACGCCTCATGTATGCATTTAGCGGTAAGAAAACTAGAAACAGTTTGGAAAAACTTTTCAACTTCGATGGTATATAAAAGCGACTTTTTAAGTGTGTTTGGTCATATTACCCGTAATATTTTAACCAGTTTCCAGTCAGAACATATTAACCATCCACCAGCAAGCTTGTTAAATAACCGACCACTTAGAAAATTGTTAAACGATATACTGGATTTACATCGTATTGAGCGTAATTTACACCGTGACTATTTAGAGGCACTGTCTATTACTGCATCCAGTTATACTACTGGCGATTCTGTTGCTTTTTTTCAGTCAAATACGCAGCATTCTTGGCAACGAGCAAAGCGCGAAGGGCGCGCTACTCGTATTAATGTTGAACACCTAATGGCCTCAAGTGCCATTCCTATGGTGTTTCCAAGTGTGAATATTTATAACCATTACTTTGGCGATGGCTCAATACATCAGCTTTCACCTTTGAGTCCCTCTATTCACTTAGGGGCAAATAAAATATTTATTATTGGGGTTGATCAACCCAAAGAGCCACATCCTCCAGGATACTCTGCACATTTCCCGGGGCTTTCAGCAGTGGCAGGGCATTTACTCGACAGTGTATTTACCGACACCATGCAATCTGATCTAGAGCGCTTAGACAGAATAAACCGCACACTCGGTTTATTGCCCAATAAGCATAAGCATCAAGAATTGAAACAAATAGATAGCTTTATTATTAATCCTTCGCAAAACTTCAATGCCATTGCCGCGCAGTATTACGATGATATGCCTTGGGCGATAAAAGTTTTATTACGTATGATCGGGGTAAAAAAGCGCTCTCAGTCGAGTTTGACCAGCTATTTGTTATTTGAAAAGCGTTACACCCAACATTTAATTCAAATTGGTTATGACGACGCAATGGCTCAACTGCCTGAGATAAGAAAATTTTTAGAGCTAGACTAAGAAGCCACTCTTACTCAATGCCATCGAGTAAGTAGTGTTCAACATACTCTGCTCGCCTAGGTTTGCCTTGCAGCACTAAAATATCGTTTGCGTGTAATATGGTATCACCTTGTGCCATATCTATTTCTTCGCCCTCGCGGCGAAGTGCCTTAATTAACACTTTTCTGTTGGCTAGGTTGAGTTCGCTAATTGCTTTATTAACTGCAAATGCTTTATTTGGTAAGACTATTACATGTAAATACTCTAAACGCTCTGGCAAGTTAATATCGCTGTCAATATTTTCGCCTGCAAAAAAAGCTGTACAATAGTTTATAACGGTTTCGTCGCTCACTACTAACACGGCGGATTATACGACTCATTGGCACCCCAGACATAGACAACACGTGCGACACCAACATTAAGCTTGCTTCAAGCGCCTCAGGCACACCCTGTTTGATGGCATTGATGACTCGTTGAGTTTGTTGAAATTCGGTAAAAGTAATAATCACTAGCCGTGCTCGCTCTACCCAGCACACTTTAAAATATCTTTTTGTTCAACATGACAAAATATTAAGGGCTCGCCTGCCGCTTTTCCCTCTTTTACTAAAATAGGGTCGCTCTCTATTGCCACATAATCAATTGCCTCTGGAGATAAAAAGCGGGCAATAGTTTGCCCCACTCGAGAAAAGCCACATATCACCACATGGTTATGATAAAGCGTACTACTTTGTGACTCATTTTCGAATGCAAATTTAGCGCGTTCTAACATCCCCAATCGCTTTAAAATAAAAGGGATTTTATCAATTAAATAGGGAGTTAGTGCCATAGATATTACGGCCATGGCAATTAAAAAGGACACTTGCTCACTGGTTAATAAATTATGTTGTGCGGCAAGTGCAATTAACACAAGACCAAATTCGCCCATTTGCCACACCATAATAGCGCACGCTAAAGCATCTTGTTTTCGCTCCCCCATGCATAAAGCAGATAGAGCCACAACGGCAATTTTTAGAATTAAAATGGCTATTAAGGCTGCAACAACCATACCCGCATGATTAAAAACAAAAGCAATGTCTAACTCTATGCCCACTGTTACAAAAAATAATCCCATTAGAATATCGCGAAACGGGCGAATATCAGCCTCTAGTTGATGGCGATAGTGACTCTCACCTAGCATCATGCCTGCTAAAAAAGCCCCTAATGCCATCGATAAGCCAAAAGAATACGTAAGTAACCCTGCAAACAAAGACACTAGTAATGTGGTTAACACAAACAGTTCATCACTTCGCACTAGCGCAACTTCTTTAAATATTTTAGGTAAAATCCACTTACCTATAGCCCACAGCAGTACACATACAAACGCACCTTTGGTAAGGGCAAAAAATAATGTCCACCCAATATTACTGGGATCACTTGTAGCGAATAGTGGTAAAACAATGAGCAATGGTACGACCGCAATATCTTGAAATAATAAAACACCGATTGCTAACTGCCCTCTACGTTTATTTAAATCACCATTTTCTTTCAATAACTTAGCAACTACCGCTGTAGAGGAAAGCATAATAATAATGCCTAGAGTAAAGCTGGTTAATAAATTAAAATTTAATAAAAACAGCATAATAATTAGTAAAAGGCTACTAACGAATACTTGTAACGACCCTAAACCAAATACAATATTGCGCATTGCCATTAAGCGCGATACAGAAAACTCCAGCCCTAAACTAAATAACAAAAACACAATACCCAGCTCAGCAATAAAGTCCATTTCATGGCTTTGTGCCATCCAGCCAACGCTATATCCACCAGCTAAAACGCCTACCGCTAAATAAGCTAACACAGGGGGGAACCCTATTCGCTTAAATAGCCATACAAATAGAACCGCAGCAACTAAAAATCTAAAAACCTGAGCATTAATATTTTGCAATCCTTATAAGCAATCAATGGAATGTGACTTAACTATAGCAACCGCATAAATTTCAGCCTGAATATAAATATGGCATACAACCTGCTTAGTTATAAAAAGTAATACTATAGGGGGAATAAATAGTGGAAAACGTTCATATTTTGACACAACGCATCTCTGGCCGCGGCGAATTTTTGCCGTTCTCAGCAGAGCAATATAATAGCAATGCACCGACAGCCCTGCATGAGCTGGCGGCTAAACTACAAACGAGCTTAGTTTTAGAAGATATTTTAGGCACATTTGCAAGCTTTGCAAAACAGCTGCTTAATTTTTCTGGGGTGCACTTTCAAACAGCTCATATTGATGTAAAAACACCCAATAGTGATGTTGAAAATCCAGCGTATTCGTTTGACTTAAAAGTTGAAAATGAGCATCTAGGCACGCTCACTTATTACACCAAATATCCGCTTAGTGCGGCTATTGAAAAAAAGCTGCAGCATTTTCACAGCGTATTAATATATCCACTGCGAAATGCCATAATGTACAACCGTGTATTAAAGCTAGCAACTAAAGACTCTTTGACGGGGTTAAACAACCGAAGTCAATTTAATGACATGTTACAACAAAAGCTTGAAAATCATAGACGTAACGGCCATCCGTTTAGTTTGATGCTGCTTGATTTAGATAACTTTAAACAAGTGAATGATAACTATGGTCATAAAATTGGCGATGACGTTTTAATAGAATTCGCTTCGGTTTTATCTAGTAGTATTAGAGGCACAGATTCGGTATTTCGTTTTGGTGGCGATGAGTTTTCAATACTAGTCGAAGACCCCGCTTTTACCACCAATAAAGTGATCGCTGAACGTATTATGCGTTTAGTAAGAAACTCACCGATTATGTCTAAGTACAATGTAACAACCAGCATTGGTTTTACCCTAACTAACAGCGGTGATTGCCAAAACGAGATATTTTCTCGCGCGGATAAGGGGTTATATAAAGCAAAGGCATCAGGGCGAAACTGCGCAAAAGCTTACTAAGCAATAAAAGAGCATAATATTTGAAAAGCCCAGCCTCCCCCGCTGGGCTTTTTTATGCTACTTTTTTATTTAATATAAAGTACTTGTAAATTAGCAACATGGCAAAAAAGCCAAAAAAGAAGCCACTGAGTAAGTTAAGTAATCCTGCTAATGTGGCAAGCGGAGTAAAAAGCACTAGCAGCAAGGGCATGCTTAGCCCTATAATGAAAAATATTCCTCCTTTACCCAACCAGTATGCAAGTAAAATAGCAGCACATAATATCCCCCCAAACACGGCGTAAGCCAAGGTAATAAGGTTGAGTGTTAAAAAGACATTGACTAATACACTAATTAAAAACGTTATTAACATGCCAATAGGCGCTTTATTAACAAGTGAAAGCCCAACATGGGGTTGTTGACTCATGATTTATACTCCCAAAAAACACCATTCTTATCTTTGTGATTATCACTAATAAAATAACCAACCACTTGAACTAGCTCATCATTGTAATAAATTAATGGAATATTAGCACGTAACCAAGGTGCAACCTTTGCATCTTTTAACCAATGTTTAAGCGTATTACTGCCGGGTTTGTTTAATGGTTTAATACGCGCACTATTGCAGTTAAAACGCACGCTGACGCGTTCATCTGGTTTAGGTGCACGTACACCTTCTCCCTGCAGGCATCTCAGTGTTAGCCCGTTATGCAAAACTAATTCATGACTTGTTACATGCTCAATATCAACGGCTTGGGGCCTTGGTTGCACAAAATATAAAAAGCCTTGATGGCGGCGTATTTGCCCATCGGTGAGCTCAATAACCATTTGCGCATCAGCTTTGGCATGAATAGCCTGACTCATTATTTGCATTAACTGTTTTTGCGAAGGCATGGTATGGGTAAATAAAGCCAGCCATGCGCGCAGAAGATTCGCAATGCGAATAGCGCTGTAATGAGCCATATTTTGTATATTAAGCGACTGATGTTGGTTAATACACTGTGCGAGATCTTGCTGGGTATATTCATCAAGCAGTGCTTGTTGCTGCTGTAATAATTCAATACTACGGGCTGTACACTGCTCAAACCCAGTAAAACGCTCTGCCAACTTAGGCACTATTTGTTGACGCAAAAAATTACGATCAAAGCGTTCATTGGAGTTTGATTCATCAGTAATATGGCTAATATTAAATTGCTGAGCAAACGCTTCTATGTCGCTGCGTTTTACCGCAAGTAATGGCCTATAGCACTCACGGCCACTTTCAAGCACGCGTGTTTGCTGCATAGCGCCGAGCCCTTTTAAGCCTGAACCGCGCTTTAATCGAAGTAAAAATGTCTCTACTTGGTCGTTTAAATGCTGGCCTAGCAAAATAACACTATCACTTGGGCTGTGTTCATCAAGCGCTTGATAACGCGCTTCGCGAGCCTGCGCTTCAATACTGGTGCGCGATTTCGGCTCAATAATGACGTTTGCCGCCTTAAAATCAATTGAAAGCTGCTCACAGCGTGCTTGGCAAAATTGCTGCCAGTGATGGGCGTTATCACTTAAGCCATGATTGACATAAATTGCACTTAAATTTAAATGTGGGCACTGCTCTTTTAACGCATGCATTACCTGCAACAGCACCACCGAGTCTACCCCACCAGATAAGGCTACTGTAAATGTGAATTGCCCATTTTCTAAGTAGTGATTAAGGGCTTTTTTTACCTGCAGATAAATAGGTGTTTTGTGCATTAATATACCCAATGAGTAAATTGCTAATAACCCGAACAATAAAGGCTCTACGTTACGGTATTTTAAAACAAAAAAAGCCGCATAGGCGGCTTTTTTCTATATTTAGCTACATTTAGCTATTTTTAACAATAACCAAACGACATTAAACGCTTGTAACGTTGATCAAGCATCTCTTCAAGCGACAACGCTTGTAGGTCTGCTAAATCGCGCTTAAGGCGTACTTTTAAGTTACGTGCCATGGCATCATAATTACGGTGCGCGCCGCCTAAAGGCTCTTCAACTAAATTATTAATTAAATCTAGCTCTTTAACACGCTCTGCTGTTACACCCATTGCCTCTGCAGCCAATGGCGCTTTGTCAGCACTTTTCCATAAAATAGACGCACAACCCTCTGGTGAAATAACCGAGTAAGTGCTGTATTGCAACATGTTTACTCTGTCGCCCACACCAATGGCTAATGCACCACCTGAACCACCTTCACCAATAACAGTACAAATTGTTGGTACTTTAAGTGCAGCCATTACTTTTAGGTTACGTGCAATTGCTTCAGACTGACCACGCTCTTCAGCGCCCACACCTGGGTAGGCACCCGGGGTGTCGATGAAGGTCATGATTGGCATTTTAAAACGCTCAGCCATTTCCATTAAGCGCAATGCTTTACGGTAACCTTCAGGTTTTGGCATGCCAAAATTACGTTTTATTTTTTCAGCAGTACCACGGCCTTTTTGCTGACCGATCACCATTACTGGCTCACCATCTAAACGGGCTACGCCGCCTAAAATTGCAGGATCGTTAGCAAACGTGCGATCACCAGCAAATTCGTCAAATTCCGTAAAAATACGCTCGATGTAATCTCGAGTATAAGGACGCAACGGATGACGTGCTAACTGTGATACTTGCCAAGCGCCTAGTTCAGAGAAAATTTTCTCCTTCATTTGTGCGCTCTTTTCTTTAAGTTTGCTGACTTCCTCTTCTAATCCAAGGTCTAATTCGCCAGCGCGGCTTACATTTTGTAATTCTTCAATTTTTGCTTCTAATTCTGCAATTGGAAGCTCAAAATCAAGATAATTGAGGCTCATGCTCTAAACTACCTAATTAGTTAAATTCTAGTTCTACATTTTGCGCTGCCATCAGCGATAACTTATGAATTAAGTCGTCACTTGGCGTAACACACCATTCGATCCCTAGGGTTAATTGCACCAACGCATCGGGGCGTTGATAATATACCTTGATCGGACACGTTCCCATTTTGTATGGTTCGAGTACTTTTTGTAATTTATCGAAGAAACCAGCCTCGATCTGCACCATATTCAGCGTCATCTTAATCGCTTTTATACGCTTTTCACGCGCCTGAGCAATGGTGTTTATTTCTCTGGCGGTCATTGTAATACCACCAGAGAAGTTATCAAAGCTGACCTGTCCGGATATCACCAAAATATTGTTGATTTGCAACATATCTTGGTACATTTCAAACTGTTCTGGAAACAAGCGTACATCAATTCGGGCGCTTTTGTCATCTAAAGTTATCAGCCCCCAACGATTTCCTTTTTTATTAATTAAGGTTCTCGCTGCAATCACTAAACCTGCACCAGTTGAGACCACATCGCGATTAGTCGGTTGTAAATCGATGAGTCGACCACTGGTGTAATGCCCAAGCTCTCGTCGATACTGGTTTATAGGGTGACCTGTTAAGTAAAGGCCTAGGGTGTCTTTTTCACCGTCTAGCCACTGATTATCCGTAAGCGGTGTGGCTTTTATAAACGCTTGCTCTACTTCATCTGGCTCTGTAGCAAGTAAGCCAAATAAATCACTTTGTCCTAATAACTCAGCTTTGTTGTGCTGATCGGCAGCACGCATCGCATCTTTTAAACTGGCAAGTAGCGTTGCTCGCCCAGGTTGATTTTTTTCAGGCCCTAGTTGGTCTAATGCACCTGCATAAATTAATTTTTCAGTGACACGTTTATTTAAGCGTTTTAAATCAACACGGGCGCAAAAATCAAATAGGTCTTTAAATGGACCGCCTTTTGCTCGTGCTTCCAATATGGCATCAACGGGGGCTTCACCCACACCTTTAATTGCCCCTATGCCATAAACAATTTCACCTTGAAGGTTAACAGTAAACTTGTATTCACCCGCGTTTACATCAGGCGGTAACAAGGTGAGTTTCATGTTTTCGCACTCATCCACCAGCGTTACTATTTTGTCGGTGTTGTCCATATCAGCCGACATTACCGCCGCCATAAACTCGGCCGGATAATGCGTTTTCATCCACAGCGTTTGATACGATACTAATGCATAAGCTGCTGAGTGAGATTTGTTAAACCCGTAACCCGCAAACTTTTCAACTAAGTCGAATATTTTTATCGCCAGCTCGCCATCAATGCCATTATTACGTGCGCCCTCTTCAAAGGTTGAACGCTGTTTTGCCATTTCTTCGGGCTTTTTCTTACCCATAGCACGACGTAGCATATCGGCACCGCCCAGTGTATAACCGGCCAGCACCTGCGCTATTTGCATAACTTGTTCTTGATACAAAATAATGCCGTATGTCGGCTCAAGAATGGGCTTTAAACTTTCGTGTTGATATTGCGCATCGGGGTATGAAATTTCTTCTCGACCCAATTTACGGTCAATAAAGTTATCTACCATGCCTGATTGCAGTGGACCTGGGCGGAACAAGGCCACTAGGGCTATCATATCTTCAAAGCAATCGGGCTTTAATCGGCGAACTAGGTCTTTCATGCCGCGTGATTCTAGCTGGAATACCGCGGTGGTTTCAGCGCGCAGCAGTAACTCAATACTTTTTTTATCATCCAATGGAATGGTGTTGATATCAACCGGCTGTTTGCCTTCACGCTTTAAGCGCTCATTGGTCATATCCAGCGCCCACTGTAATATGGTGAGCGTTCGTAAGCCTAAAAAGTCAAACTTAACCAAACCTGCAGTTTCTACATCGTTTTTATCAAACTGGGTAACTGGAAACTTACCTTCGTCATCACAATAAAGCGCCGCAAAATCGGTAATCGTGGTGGGCGATATAACAACACCCCCGGCGTGTTTACCGGCATTACGGGTACAGCCCTCAAGAATACGACACATGTCGATTAAGTCTTTAACTTCTTCATCGCCGTCGTAGGCTTCTTGTAAGCGGGGCTCTACGTCAAATGCTTTTGCCAGTGTCATCCCAGGGTCACCCGGAATAAGCTTAGAAATACGATCAACAAACCCATACGGATGGCCAAGTACACGGCCCACATCGCGAATTACCGCTTTTGCTGCCATGGTACCAAAGGTAATAATTTGCGATACTGCATCACGGCCATATAAGGCCGATACGTGATCAATTACCTCATCACGTCTATCCATACAAAAGTCGACGTCAAAGTCGGGCATAGAAACACGCTCAGGGTTTAAAAAGCGCTCAAAGAGTAAGTCAAACTCGAGCGGATCGAGGTCGGTAATTTTAAGCGCATAAGCCACTAACGAGCCCGCACCTGAACCACGCCCTGGGCCTACAGGAATATTGTTATCTTTACTCCACTGAATAAACTCCATAACGATCAAGAAGTAACCCGGAAATCCCATTTGGTTAATTACGTCAAGTTCAGTTTTTAAACGCGCATCGTATTCGCCACGTTTTTCTTGGCGTTCTTGTTCATCAGGGAACAAAAATTGTAATCGTTCTTCAAGGCCATCTTGTGAGACTTTAACCAAAAACTCATCAATTTTTAGTGAGCCTGTAGGGTAATCAGGTAGGAAGTATTCACCTAATTGCACAGTAACATTACAACGTTTTGCAATTTCTACGGTGTTTTGCAGTGCCTCTGGAATATCACTAAATAACTCGGCCATTTGCTCAGGCGTTTTCAGGTATTGCTCTTGTGAAAAACGCTTTGGTCGACGTTTATCATCTAGCGTGTAACCATCAAAAATAGCCACTCGAATTTCATGAGCTTCAAAGTTTTCAGGTTTTAAAAATACCACTTCATTGGTGGCCACTACTGGCAATTGCTCATTTGTTGCAAGCTCCACCGCCATGTGCAAATAATTTTCTTCTTGAGCGCGGTTACTACGAATAAGTTCAATATAATAATGATCGCTAAAGTGCTGCTTATAAAAACTGACCACCGACTCAACAATAGCGGGGTTACCTTTTATTAAGGCTTTTCCTAAATCGCCATCTTTGGCGCCCGAGAGTATGATAAGCCCCTCTTTTAAATCAACTAACCACTCACGGTCAATAACCGGACGATGAAACACATGGCCGCGTTGATAAGCCTTCGAGATCAATAAAGTGATATTTTTATAGCCAATATTATCTTTGGCTAATAATGTTAATCGGCTTGGTTCGTCGGGGAATTCTGGACTACGTACCCAAAAATCCGCACCAACAATCGGCTTAATACCCGCATTATGCGCTGCGCCATAAAAACGCACCAGACCACAAAAGTTCATTTGATCGGTAATTGCCAACGCTGGCATTTCAAGCTCTTGTGCTTTAGCGACTATTGGTTTGGTTTTTGCCAAACCATCAACCATTGAAAAGTCTGAGTGAACTCTTAGATGTACAAATTCAGGAGCCGCCATACTTACTCCTTACCCGAAAGCGCAAGCACACGCTGCACAGGTTTAAAGCTCTTGCGATGCTCATCTATCGCACCGTATTGTTCAAGCGCTGCAAAATGGGCTTTAGTTGGGTAGCCTTTGTGCCCCGCAAATCCATAGTGTGGATAGCGCGCATCAAGTTCAATCATTTCATCGTCGCGAGCAACTTTAGCTAAGATTGAGGCTGCAGATATTTCAGCTACTAGGCTATCGCCTTTCACCACCGCTTGCGCAGGCATAGCTAATTTAGGCAGGCGGTTACCATCTACAAACACAAACTCAGGCACCGTGCTAAGTGCTTCCACTGCGCGGCTCATGGCAAGCATGGTGGCTTGTAATATATTTAGCTCATCTATTTCACTGGAGCTACAACGGCCAATAGCATAACAAAGCGCTTTTTCTTTTATTTCAATGGCTAATAATTGACGCTTTTTATCCGTTAACTTTTTAGAATCGGCAAGGCCTACAATTGGCTTAGCAGGGTTTAAAATAACAGCAGCAGTTACCACATCGCCTACCAGCGGTCCACGACCCACTTCATCTACACCAGCTATTAAGGTTACATTAGGTCGTTCAATTTGCATTTATTAACTCCGCCACGGCATTTGCTGCTTGTTTACTTGCATCTAATCTAATTTTTTCATGTATGGCTAAAAAGCGGGCTTTTAATTCTGTATTATCGCTATTGAGCATAGGAGTGAGCGCCGCGGTTAAATTAGCCACATTACATTCACTTTGTAAAAACTCTGGTACTAACTCTTCGTCTGCCAATAAGTTGGGTAACGAAAAATATTTAATATTAAAAGTAAATAAGGTTTTAAAAATCCAATAACTCATGGGTTTAATTTTATAACCCACCACCATTGGCTTTTTATATAACATGCCCTCTAGGGTCGCTGTGCCTGATGCAAGCAATATAGCATCGGCAGCTTGCATGGCTAAATTTGATTGGCCATCTAGTAGGTTAACATTAAGTGAGGGCGCTGTGGCATTTAAAATAGCAATAAACTGGGCTTTACGCTTTTCGTTCACCAGTGGCACAACGACTTTAAGCGCTGGGTTCTGCGCTTGTAACTGCGCCGCTGTTTTTATGTAAGTTTCACTTAACAAGCCCACTTCTGAGCCACGGCTCCCGGGCAATAACGCTAACACCTTGTCATCAGCACTTAAGCCTAGTTGGCTGCGGGCTTGGCTATCGTCGTGCTCAAGTGCAATGTCGTCAGCTAATGTATGACCTACAAAAGTACAAGGTACTTGGTGTTTGTCGTAAAATTCTTTTTCAAAAGGCAATAAAGCCAATACTAAGTTAGTTGCTGCACTTATAGTGTGAATGCGTTTTTCACGCCACGCCCACACTGAAGGGCTTACGTATTGCACGGTTTTGATGCCTGCGTCTTTTAACGGTTTTTCTACACGTAAATTAAAATCCGGCGCATCAATGCCTATAAATACATCAGGAGGATTATCAATAAAGTGCTGTACTAACTGTTTGCGGATTTTTAGCAAACGCGGTAAACGGCCTAGGACTTCAACCAAGCCCATAACCGACAACTCATCCATATCAAACAGCGTTTTGCAGCCTTGTGCTTGCATTTTAGGCCCAGCTATTCCTTCAAAAATAGCATTTGGAAAGTATATTTTGAGTGCTTTAATTAAGCCTTCACCTAAAATATCGCCCGACAGCTCACCTGCCACAATACCAATTCGTAGTTGTTTTTTATCTTTTTTCATTTGCTATTTTTTCACAAGTAAACCCGGCGTTCATACCGGTTAGTTTACCGTGTTTTAAGGCTAGGTTAAACGCTTTAAATTAGCCGTTTTAACGCAGCTCATTAGTTTTACTGACCTAACCTCATGACTGTCACTTAAGTAGGGGTATTTGCCGCGCTAGATACCCTTTAGCGCAGTACAACTATTGCTGCTACACTTTTCGTTTTTAAAAACATAGCGTTATCACGGCAAAATCATTATAAATTGAACTTATAGAACATGTAGTGACCAGATCAAGGCATAGTAATCACCTTAGTCACGTAAAATTAGCCATGGCGTTATTTAAACGAAATATAACTAAAACAGCCAGTATGGCGAGAAAAAAGAAAATGGCAGGCTAAACGATGATTATCGCTCAACCCTGTTAGAATTTGGAATTAAAATGCGCTAGCCGTGTCCGTTTTTAGTCCTTAACCGTTTTATTGCTGACTAAAGCGCTCGCTATTAGAGTACTAAATGCAATCAAAATAACCGACACTATTGAACCCACTTTGTCAGTTTCATTGTTTATACTTATAGGAAAATGTGTAGGGAGTGTAATAAGGTAAGCCTGAGTAGAGACTGAATTTAATAAACATAGCAACACGCTCTTCATGGCTGAGTTATTAATCAAATATCAGCTAATAAAAAACCACCTTGATTACTCAGAGGTGGTTTTTTATAAATTAAAATGCTCTGTATTAACGCACGATACCGCGCTCTGAGCTTTTAACAAAATCAATCATCAGCTGCACCGCTGGGTATTTTTCTGCGTCTTCTGAAAGCGATTCTATCGCTTCATCAACGCTTAAGCTCCTACGGTAAAACGCTTTATAAGCACGGCGCACAGCCATTATCTCATCGCTCTCAAAACCACGACGTTTCATGCCTTCGGTATTGATTGCAGCAGGCCCTGCGGGCATACCAATGGTGGTAACAAAGGGAGGGACGTCTTTATTAACACCTGAATACATACCAACAAATGCATGCGCACCAATTTTACAAAATTGATGTATCCCCGAGTTACCCGCTAAAATAACCCAGTCGCCAACATGAACGTGACCCGCTACACTGGCATTATTTGCAAAAATAACGTTATCACCAATCACTGCATCGTGTGCAACGTGAGTATAAGCCATAAATAAGTTATTGCTACCTATTTTGGTAACACCTTCATCTTGGATTGTACCGCGATGAATAGTCGCACATTCACGAATAACATTATTGTCGCCAATAATTAAGCTTGTTGGTTCGTTGTTATATTTTTTGTCTTGGCAGGCTTCACCCACAGAAGCAAACTGAAAAATATGGTTACCAGAGCCAATAGTAGCAGGCCCTTTAACAACAACGTGAGACTCAATAATACAGTCATCACCAATAACAACATCATTACCGATGTAACTGTATGGTCCAACTGACACATTGTTACCAAGTTTTGCACCCGGTTCGATTATTGCCGTAGCATGGATCACAATTAAAACTCTCTTCTAGCACACATGATTTCGGCGCTACACACTGTTTTGCCGTCAACTTTAGCTTCAGCCGCAAATTTCCATATGTTACGACGCTCTTTTAAAAACTTAACATGAAGATGCATGGTATCACCTGGCACAACCGGCTGCTTGAAACGAGCATTGTCTACGGCTGCAAATAGGTAAAGTTCGTTTTCACTACGATTTTCAACCGTTTTAAACCCTAATAGACCCGTTGCTTGCGCCATTGACTCTAATATTAGCACACCAGGAAAAATCGGCTGATTTGGGAAGTGGCCGGTGAAAATGGGTTCATTAATCGATACGTTTTTAATTGCATGTAACGATTCACCTGGGGTGAAATCTATAACGCGATCAATCAATAGCATCGGGTAACGGTGTGGTAATAAACTTAAAATTTCTTGAATATCAAGGCTATTTAATTCGTTTGCCAAAATAGCATCCTTATTAGTGTTCAACGTTCATGACTTATTCAATGCTTCAAGCGCTTTTAGACGTGACTTCATGTCTGAAAGGTTACGCAAATGAGCAATTGATTTTCGCCATTCTTTGTTAGTCGTATGAGGCATACCGGATGAGTAAATACCCGGTTCGGTGATTGATTTAGTCACCATACTCATACCAGTAATTATAACACCATCACATACAGACATGTGACCGTTAATTGCGGTCATGCCGCCAATCTGGCAATTTTTACCTATGCTGACACTGCCTGCAAGTACAGTACAACCGGCAATAGCCGTGCCTGACTGAACTTCAACGTTGTGTGCTATTTGACACTGATTATCAATAATAACGTTACTGTGAATAATAGTGTCATCGAGTGCACCACGATCTATGGTGGTGCTTGCACCAATTTCGACTTTATCGCCAATAATCACAGAGCCCAGTTGCGGAATTTTAAGCCACTGACCACGTTCATTCGCATAACCAAAACCGTCGCTGCCAATAACAGTATTCGCTTGAAATAAACAGTCTGCGCCAATCTCAACATCATGATAAACGCTCACACTTGACCATAGTTTGGTGCCTGAGCCTATTTTAACACGTTCACCAATAAAACTGTTCGGACCAATTTGTACGTTATCGCCAATCACAGCGTCAGCTTCAATTACAACATTTGCGCCTATGGCTGCGCTTTTACTGACTTGCGCACTGGCATGTATAACCGCACTTGGGTGTATACCACTAATGGCACTACGTGGCGTGGTATCCATTAACTGAGCGAGTTTAGCGTAATTCACATACGGATTGGCGACGATGATTTTGTTGCCTGAAAAATAAGGCGCATCCTCAGGACTCAGTATCACAGCACTGGCTTTCGTTGTTTCAAGCTGAGAGCGATATTTCTTGTTCGCTAAAAATGCAATATGCCCAGTATGGGCATTTGCAAGTGTTGCTATTTTTTTAATTTCTAAAGCGCCATCACCTTGTAGCTCGGCGCTTAGAAGTTCCGCAATTTGCGAAAGCGTATAATTTTGCATAGATTTATTATTTCTTACTTACAGCTGCTACAACTTTTTCAGAAAGATCCGTTACTTTCTTAGGATTAAAGTAAATTGTTGTGTCTTTTACTTTTACTTCGTCGAAGTCACCTTTTTTAGCAATCTCTTGAATAGTTTCAATGATTAAAGTTTGTATCTTAGCTAACTCTTGATTTTGGCGTGCTTTAATTTCTTGCTCTAGAGGACGACCTTTTTCAGCAAGATTCTGTTGCATACCTTGAATTTTATCACGTAATGCATCTTTTTGCTCTTGGCTCATTGTGGTGCTTTCACGCTTAAATTTTTCAGCTTCAAAACGAATGTCGCCTTGTAGCTTTTCAAGCTCTTGACGGCGCTCAGCAAACTCAGTTTGTAATGACTGTTCAATTTTAGCCATTTGTGGAAGCTGCTTGTAGATTTCTTGCATATCCACAACACCTACTTTATGGGCTAAAGCATTAACGGATGTACCCATCATAAGTGTCGCTAAAACTACAACTGCTGTTGATTTAAATAATTTTTTCACAAAAAACTCCTTTAGAAAGTGTTACTAATATTGAAACTGATGGTCTTGGTATCGTCATCTTCTTCTTTTTGCAACGGGTACGCAAAGCTGATCAGCATCGGACCCATAGGTGAGATCCACTGTAATGATAAACCGGTTGCAACCCTAAAGCGCATCGGGTCTGAGTAGTCATCTAATTTAGCGCGCTCATCGATATCTAAGTTTTGATAACGATCAACGCTAAACTCTGTATCCCATACGTTAGCAGCATCAACAAAAAAACTGGTTCGTACTGAACTGGTATTTTCTTCATCCAAGAACGGTGTAGGAACAATAAGTTCCATACCCGCCACGGCTTTGGCATTACCACCTATACGTCCTTGTGGTACTAATATGTCAAATTCAGGTGCTGCCCCTATGTTGCCTGTTGAACCACCATCTGCATCTGGCGTACCTGGTATTGATTGCGGTATACGCGAAACAGCACGCGGTAAAATGGTATTTCTATCAAAGCCACGTAATTCCATTTCAGTGATACGGAAGTATTCTTGGAACGGTAAAGTTTGATCATAGCCGTTGGTAGAGCCATAACCATTACCATAACCTAATGCAGCACGCGTTGAGAAAACCCAACGATGATCGTTAGAAATCGGCCAGTAAAAACGCGAGTCATAATTTAATTTAAAGTACTTTAAATCAGAGTTTGGTGTTGTCGCTGTTAAGTTTAGTGTTTGTCGTGAACCTGCCGTTGGGAATAAACCACGGTTAACTGTGATACGTGACCAACCAACACTTAACTCGTACTTTGTAAACTCAAAGCCCTTATCTGGGTTGTTAGGATCCCGAAAAGTATCTCGTAATACCCGCGTTTGCTCATATTCAGCAATGTCTGATAACTCTTCTTCTATCCAACGTGCGCCAAAGTTAATACGGTTAATGGCATCAATTGGGAAACCAATGTTTGTTCCTAAGCCGTAACTTTTTGACTTATAATCAATCAAGCTAAACTGGCTGGCATCGTAGTTACTGTAAAAAATACTGCTACCTTGTGATACACCATCAGGCGTAAAATAAGGGTCGGTATAAGACACACTGACACGTTCAGAACCGCGTGAGGTATTGATGTTAAAACCAATTTGGTTACCTGTACCTAAAAAGTTAGATTCAGTTACACCAATATTAAATTGCAAACCTAAGTATGAACCATAAGCAAGGCCTGCATTAAAGCTACCAGCTGATTGCTCTTTTACATTAAAATCAACGTCAACCTGATCGTCAACACCAGGGACAGGCACCACATTAAAATCAACTGTTTCCATATAAGGTAGGCGTTGAATTTGTAATTTAGAGCGCTCGAGGTTTTGATTTGATAACCATGCCCCTTCAAGCTGTGTCATTTCACGGCGCAATACTTCATCAGCCGTATTTTGATTACCACTAACAATGATACGACGAACGTATACACGCTTGCCTGGATCAACAGACAAAGTCAATTGTACTTCTTGATTTTCATCATCAATTTCAGGAATCGTACGAACTTCTGCATTGGCATAACCAAAACGCGCCAAGTAGCTTTTGATAAATTCTTCTGAAGAAGTTACCACTGAGCCGTTATAAAGCTCGCCGGTACGAAGTGGAATAACACTTTTGATTAATTCTTCGCGACCGAGTAAATCACCGATAAAATCAAAGCCTTTGACTTTGTATTTAACGCCTTCGGTAATATTTGCCGTTACATACACAGATTCACGCTCAGGGCTAACTGATACCTGAGTTGAGTCAATGTTAAAACGTAAATAGCCACGGTCTAAATAAAAGCTGCGAATCTTCTCTAAATCGCCTTCAATGGTTTGTTTTTGATAGCGGTCGCTACCCATAAACTGCCACCAAGGTAAATCTTGCTTAGACTCAACAAGTTGCAATAACTCTTCGTTTGAGAAAAGCTCGTTACCTACTAAGTTAATTTGACGGATAGAGGCCGCATCGCCTTCATCAAATTCAAGTTTTAACTTAACGCGATTACGTGGCAATTTTGTAACACTGATGTCCACTTTTGCATTGTATTTACCAATACTGTGGAAAAACTCAACTAAGCCTTTTTCAATGTTATCAATAACCGTTTTATCAAGCGGCTCACCTTGGCGAATATCTTGTTGATCGAGTGACTGATTTAACTGCTCATCTTTTATGTCTTTATTGCCTTCAAATTCAATAAAGCTAATGGTTGGACGTTCAGTTACTTTAAAAATAACGTTATTACCATCACGCAACGCTTTTATATTGTCAAAGTGACCTGAGCGATAAAGTGACTTAATTGTTTTTGAAATTGTATATTCATCAATATTGTCGCCCACGTTAATAGGAATATGCGTTAATGCAGCACCTAGTGCGACACGTTGCAACCCTTCAACTTTTAAATCTTCAACAATAAAGGAGTTTTGGCCTAGGGCTGCAAAGCTTGCACCCAATAAACTTGAAACCACCAAATGTTTTTTTATAGCCATTTTATTATCTATATCCTTTACAACTGTATTACCGCTTAGCATCGAAAACTAAATAGTTACGAGCTTTACAATCGTGTTCTAATTTGTCGTTACCACACTAAAAAGTTATAAGCGCGATACATCATTGAACAAAGCGAAACATGTTAGAAAAATGAGTAGCAGGGCTCCCACTTTAAAACCAAACTCTTGTGTCTTTTCAGAGACTGGTTTTTTACGAAAAAGTTCAATTATGTAATACATTAAGTGCCCGCCATCTAGCACTGGCAGAGGAAGTAAATTAAATACTCCCAAATTAACACTTATCAAAGCTAAAAAGCTTAAAAATGCAACAAAACCATAACTAACACTATTACCAGCGCCTACTGCAATGCCGACCGGCCCACTTAGGTTTTTAACTGACACTTGACCAGTTACTAAGTTACCTATCATGTCAAAACTCAGCGTAATTAAACGCCATGTTTCTTTTGTGCCCAGCACAATACTATCTAGTGGCCCATAATGTCTAGTCTCTACAAAATCATCAGGCCACTGCTCTACAACCGGAGCAACACCCAAAAAACCTTGCTCTATGCCATTACTGACGACCCTGCTCTTTGGAGTGACTGTTATTGTTTTTATACTATCTTGTCTTTTTACACTAAATTGTAAGGATTTGTTAGCCGATTGAGTAATAAGATTAACTAATTGCTGCCAACTGCTCATTGTTTCACCATTCACAGCTAAAATAACGTCGTTAACTTGTAAATTAGCCTGTTCGGCAGCTGAGTCTTTAGTAATAGCGGCAATAACCAAGGTTGCCTGAGGACGAAACGGTACAATACCTATCGAACTGAGCGGTGGTACATCTTGTTGATCAAGCTTCCAACCATCAAGGTTAAGCGTTTGCACTGTTTGCTGATAATTTTCGTTGCGTAAGGTTACGGCAACGCTTTTATCACCTAAATGAGACATCAAAGAAAAGGTCGCATCTTGCCAATTAGCAATCTCATCATCACCAATTTTAATAATTTGCTGACTCGGCATAATACCCGCCTGTTCAGCTCGGCTTCCTTCAACAACACTGCCCACAACTGGTTTTATGGTTTGCACACCCACCATGTACATCACTGCTAGAGCAAAAATAGCGAATAAAAAGTTCGCCACAGGCCCTGCCGCCACAATGGCTATGCGGGCTTGAACAGATTTTGCATTAAACGATAAATGACGTTGGCTGGCAGGTACTTCATCAACACGCTCGTCGAGCATTTTCACATAACCGCCCAATGGGATTGCCGCAATAACGTACTCAGTATTATATTTATCGTGCCATTTTAATAAGGGTTTACCAAAACCAATTGAAAAGCGCAGCACCTTTACACCCGCTTTGCGCGCAACCCAAAAATGACCATATTCGTGAACGGTTACTAAAATGCCTAACGCGAGTATAAACGAACCTAAATTCCAAAAAAAATCAAACATCTTAGTGCACCATTTCGGTTATAAACTGGGTTGCGCTCATACGTGCCAAACGGTCACACTCTAAAATTTCATCGAGAGTTTGCACATTGGAAAACGCTGCAGCGTCTAATGTTTTCGCATTGACTTTGTAAATATCCGTAAACCCAATCTGCCCCTGTAAAAACGCATTGACTGCAATCTCATTTGCTGCATTAACGGTCGTGGTGGCTCCTTGGCCTGCATCACAGGCTGCAATCGCAAGCTTTAAATTGGGGTAACGCGAGAAATCAGGTTTAGTGAACGAAAAATCACAAATATCAGAAAAATTTAACGGCTTAACACCCGCATCAATACGCTCTGGATACGCAAGTGCATGTGCAATAGGTGTACGCATATCAGGATTGCCCATTTGCGCTAAAATAGAACCATCTTGGTATTGCACCATAGAATGGATAATACTTTGTGGATGAATCACCACATCAATATCGCTTGCATTGCAGTTAAATAACCACTTAGCCTCAATAAACTCTAAACCTTTGTTCATCATCGTCGCTGAGTCTACTGATATTTTTTGCCCCATAGACCAATTAGGATGAGCAACGGCTTCACTGACGCTAACGGTGTTAAGGGTATTGATATCGCGATTTAAAAACGGGCCACCTGAGCCAGTTAATAAAATTTTGCTAACCCCATGTTGCTCAAGCCTTGCTTGCCCTTGCGTATTTTGTAAAGCACTGGGTAAACACTGGAAAATAGCATTATGCTCGCTGTCGATGGGTAATAAGGTTGCTTGATGCTTTTTAACTTTATCAATGAATAACTGACCCGACATCACCAGTGACTCTTTGTTGGCAAGCAGTACTTTTTTGCCCGCTTCAACAGCGCTCAAGGTAGGTAGTAATCCGGCTGCACCAACAATCGCTGACATAACCGTATCAACATCAACATGAGCACAGAGCTCACTCATGGCTTTCTCGCCATGCATTACTTGCGTTTTACTCTCATGCTTTAAAAGCGCAGAAAGCTGCTTAGCCGCCGATTCAGATACCATTACAGCATAACGAGGCTGATGAGCTATACACAGTTCAGCCATTTTTTTTGCATTTTGCCCTGCGGCTAATGCAAAAACTTGAAATTGCTGTTGGTTTCTTGCAACAACATCTAACGTGCTAAGGCCTATCGACCCCGTTGCACCCAAAATAACCAGTTGTTGCACAGCACTCATAAACTAAGTGTCCACGCAAAGCAAATAACAAACATGGGTGCTGCTGCCGTTAAGCTATCAATGCGATCTAAAATACCACCGTGTCCTGGTAAGCAACTGCCGCTATCTTTGAGCCCCGCTTCACGCTTAAACATACTCTCGAGTAAATCACCTACCGCCGAAAACAAGGCAATAAATGCCGTCATAACAGCATAAATAGGCCATACAGAAGTATCAACATCGGTGTAATAACAAAAAGCCAGTACAAATAAAACCGCAGCGACCACACCACCTGCGAGGCCTTCAATGGTTTTATTTGGGCTAACTTTAGGCATTAGTTTATGTTTTCCAAAGTTTTTACCTGTAAAGTAAGCGCCAATATCGGCACTCCATACAATACCTAATACAACTAAAATGAGCATAGAGCCATAGTGAGTAGATTCCGTATATTGCGCACTACGCAGTGTGTTAAGTGCAAGCCATAGCGGTACCAAGGTCAAAAAACCAGCAATGCCGCGCATCACAACCCCTTCGTTCCACCCTTTCGCCATAGCAGGGTAACGCCACACTAAATAACTGGCTACCAACCACCACGAAAACGATAAAGTGAATAAGTAATTAGCATCGCCTACAAGCTTGCCATCTTGCCATAAAGTCTCTATAGGCCAATGCAAATTGAGTAACCCTAGTAATACAGCCACTAATAACACAAAGGCGCCACGTTTTAGCTTATCGCATAGTCCCATAAAGGCAGACCATTCCCACGCGCCCATTAATACAATAGCACCCGCAAAATAACTAAATAACGTTAGTGGGGTGTAAAAAACCAAAGCCAGTGCTAATGGCGCTAGCACGAGTGAGGTTAAAATACGTTGTTTTAACAAAATGATGACCCTTAATCTATTTTAGGTTTGAGCGAGTAATTGTTTTATTTGTTCGCCCGTGCAACCAAAACGTCGCTCTCTGGCAACGTAACATGCAATGGCCTCTGCAAAAGCAGCTTCATTAAAATCAGGCCAAAGTGTATTGGTAAAATAAAGCTCAGCGTAGGCTGCCTGCCAAAGTAAAAAGTTACTAATTCTGACATCGCCACCGGTACGGATCAATAAATCAGGCTGAGCTTGATCTGCCATACTCATATGCTGTGCAATATGTTCTTCTGTAATATCTGCTGGGTCAATTTCTCCATTCGCTACTTGTAAAGCAACTTGCTTAGCAGCGTGAGTCATATCCCAGCGACCACCGTAATTTGCCGCAACATTTAAGTGCAGCCCAGTATTGTTCGCTGTTAGTTCTTGAGCTGTATGTACTTTAGCGCGCAAGCTTTCAGAGAATCGAGATAAATCTCCAATGATGGTTAGTTTTACGTTATTTTTATGCAGCTTTTTAACTTCTTTGCTTAATACAAATAAAAAAAGCTCCATAAGAGTATTTACTTCGTCTTCAGGGCGGCGCCAGTTTTCACTACTAAAAGCAAATAAGGTTAACGATTGTATTCCTAATTTAGTACAAAACTGCACGGATTGACGAACTGCATCCACGCCTTTTTTATGCCCATATACACGAGGTCTATTTCTAGCTTGCGCCCAACGCCCGTTACCATCCATGATGATGGCAACATGTTTAGGTAAACATTGCTGTGAAATTGTATCAGCGTCTAGAACCATAAATTTTTGTGTATTCCATAAAAAAACGCCGCCTAGTATACCCCAGACGGCGTTTCAAAACTAATAATTTTACGCGCTTAGATTTCCATCAACTCAGCTTCTTTTGCTGTTAGTTGTGTATCCATTTCTTTAATAAACTTATCTGTGATTTTTTGAATTGCATCTTCAGCTTGACGTGCTTCATCTTCAGAGATGTCTTTATCTTTTAATAAGTTTTTAATATCGCCATTTGCATCACGACGAATGTTACGAATAGCAACACGACCGCCTTCTACTTCACCACGTACGATTTTAATTAAATCTTTACGACGTTCTTCAGTCAATGGAGGAAGTGGTACACGGATCACTGTACCTGCAGACATTGGATTTAAACCAAGATCAGAGGCCATAATGGCTTTTTCAACAGCTTGCGCTAATGATTTATCAAATACACCAATAGCCAATGTACGTGAGTCTTCAATTGTTACATTTGCAACTTGGTTTAACGGTGTTGGTGCGCCGTAGTACGACACCATGATGCCGTCTAAAATTGCAGGATGAGCACGGCCAGTACGAATTTTAGATAATTGACTACCAAGTGCTGCTACACTTTTTTGCATGCGCGCTTGCGCATCTTTTTGAATATCGTTAATCACGGTTTAATCCTAATCTAGTTACTAACTTCATCTGAGGCTTGTGAAGAAATAAGGGTTCCTTCTTCTTCACCCATTATTACGCGTTTTAATGCGCCTGATTTATTCATATTAAATACGCTCAATGGCATATTATGGTCGCGAGCTAATGTAAATGCCGCTAAATCCATTACTTTTAGTTCTTTATCAATAATTTCATTGTAGCTTAAGTGACGGTAAAGTGTCGCATCTGGATTTTTAACCGGATCATCGCTAAATACTCCGTCTACTTTGGTCGCTTTAATGACTGTGTCAGCTTCAATTTCAATGCCACGTAAACACGCTGCTGAATCAGTCGTAAAGAACGGGTTACCCGTACCGGCTGCAAAAATAACAACGCGACCTGTTTTTAATAAGCTAATGGCTTCTGCCCAGTTATATGCATCACATACGCCATTTAAAGGAATGGCTGACATTAAACGGCAATTTACAAAGGCACGGTGCAACGCATCACGCATAGCAAGGCCATTCATGACGGTTGCAAGCATACCCATGTGGTCACCAACAACGCGGTTCATACCCGCTTCAGCGAGTGAGCCTCCACGTAAAAAGTTACCGCCACCAATAACTAAACCCACTTCTACGTCGAGCTCTACAAGTTCTTTAATTTCTTGTGCCATACGATCTAAAACTTTAGGGTCGATGCCGAAGCCTTCGTCTCCCATTAAAGCTTCACCACTTAATTTGAGAAGAACACGTCTAAAAATAGGTTTGCGATTGATAGTCATAGTTTTGGGGCCAACTTTTATTAAATTATGGATAAAAAATAACCGCGCTTATGTTAAACATAAAAGCGCGGTTATTTTAAAGAATTTCTAAGCGTGACGCAAAAGCAAATAGTACTTTAATTGCATGTATTTTCCTTTTGCATCACAAATAGTCAATCTTACTTAGCTTTAGCAGCGGCAATTTGAGCAGCAACTTCAGCAGCAAAATCTTCTTCTTTCTTCTCAATACCTGCACCAACTTCCATACGTACAAAGCCAGTCACTGTTGCATTTTTCTCTTTAAGAATTTCGCCAACAGATTTTTTAGGTTCCATGATGAAAGCTTGACCAGTAAGCGAAACCTCACCAGTAAATTTCTTCATACGACCAACAACCATTTTCTCAGCGATTTCAGCAGGCTTGCCTTCATTCATCGCGATGTCGATTTGTACTTGCTTTTCTTTTTCAACAACATCAGCAGGTACGTCATCAGGCGTTAGGTAGTCTGGGCTTGAAGCAGCAACGTGCATTGCAACGTGCTTAAGTGTTTCTTCATCAGCAACACCTGCAACAACAACACCAATACGCTCGCCGTGACGGTACTCAACTAGTTGCTCACCAGTGATGTACTGAAGACGACGTACATTGATGTTTTCACCAATTTTAGTTACTAGCTCAACACGGTCTTCTTCAAACTTAGCTTGTAAGTCTTCGATAGAAGTCGTGTCAGCAATCGCAGCATCAGCTACTTTATTAGCAAATGCTAAGAAGCTTGCATCTTTAGCAACGAAGTCAGTTTGACAGTTAACTTCCACAAGTACAGCAACACCCGCGTTTTGCTTGATGATGATAGTACCTTCAGCAGCGATGTTACCTGCTTTTTTAGCAGCCTTTGCAGCACCGCTCTTACGCATGTTTTCAATCGCTAACTCGATGTCACCATCAGTCTCAGTTAACGCTTTTTTACAATCCATCATGCCAGCGCCAGTACGCTCGCGTAATTCTTTAACTAGGGCAGTAGTTACAGCCATTAGTAAATCCTCAAATCTGAAATCAGGTTTAGATAAGCGGGTTACCCGCTCCACAAGAATAGCAAGTCTTCATCTTAAAAAGATGAAGACTTGATGACAGCTAATTATTCAGCTTCTACGAAGTCATCTTTTTCAGCTTGAGCAACGATGTTACTCTCACGGCCTTCAGTGATCGCAGCTGCAACAGCGCTAGTGTAAAGGTTGATTGCACGGATAGCATCGTCGTTACCAGGTACGATGTAATCAACACCGTCTGGGTTAGAGTTAGTATCTACGATTGCAACAACTGGGATACCTAGGTTGTTAGCTTCACGGATAGCAATGTGCTCGTGGTCAGCATCGATTACAAAGATAGCGTCTGGAAGGCCACCCATGTTTTTAATACCACCAAGGCTCTTTTCAAGCTTTTCCATTTCACGAGTAAGCATTAACGCTTCTTTCTTAGTTAACTTCTCGAAAGTACCGTCTTGGCTTTGAGCTTCAAGGTCTTTAAGACGCTTGATTGATTGACGAACTGTTTTCCAGTTAGTCAACATGCCGCCTAACCAACGGTGGTTAACGAAGAATTGATCGCTTTGTAAAGCAGCTTCTTTTACTGCTTCGCTTGCTGCGCGCTTAGTACCAACGAAAAGAACTTTACCTTTGTTTGCAGCAGCACTTGATAAAAACTTAAGTGCAGTGTTGAACATTGGTACAGTTTGCTCAAGGTTGATGATATGTACACGATTACGTGCGCCGAAGATGAAAGGCTTCATCTTAGGGTTCCAGTAACGTGCTTGGTGACCAAAGTGAACACCAGCTTGAAGCATATCGCGCATTGAAACGTTTGCCATTTTGTAAATCCTCTAAGTTGTTTAGGGTTAGGCCTCCACATATCCCATAGCACCAACACCGCAGTTAAATGAAACTGAAATGCACCCAAGTGTATGTGACGATACGTGTGTGTGTTAAAATAAAATTGTGTTTGCCTTAAATACAAAAAATCATTAAAGAATTTATTTGTAAAAAGACGGCGCGCTTTATACCATATTAAAAATAAATACTCAACGTCTCGTGCAAAAATTGTGCGACGATAATCATCTAAAAACGCAACTTTGGAGCCTCAATGAGCGCTGTGATTAAGACCCCTGAAGAAATCGAGAAAATGCGTGTAGCTGGCCGTTTAGCTGCTGATGTGCTAGAAATGATCGAACCACATGTGGTACCGGGTATCACCACCGATGAGCTAAATACAATTTGTCATGATTATATTGTTAATGTGCAAGATGCAGTCCCTGCCCCATTAAATTATCATGGTTTTCCAAAATCAATTTGTACCTCGGTAAACCATGTCATTTGTCATGGGATCCCAAACGATAAACCACTAAAAGATGGCGACAGTGTTAACATTGATATTACCGTTATAAAAGATGGCTATCATGGTGATACTTCAAAAATGTTTCATGTTGGCACACCTAACATTCAAGGTAAACGCCTTGCAGAGGTAACTCAAGAAAGCCTTTACCTTGCGATTAAAATGGTAAAACCGGGTGTTCGCCTTGGTGATATTGGTGCAGCTATTCAAAAATATGCAGAGAGCTTTAATTACTCTATCGTACGTGAATACTGCGGGCACGGTATTGGCAAAGAATTTCACGAAGAACCTCAAGTAATGCATTACGGAAAACCAGGTACAGGCGAAACATTACAAGCCGGTATGTGTTTAACAATCGAGCCCATGGTCAATGCAGGCAAACGCCAATGTAAATTACTAAAAGACGACTGGACTGTGGTAACAAAAGACCGTAGTTTATCAGCTCAGTGGGAACATACCTTACTGGTAACTGAAAATGGTGTTGAAATTTTAACACTACGATCGGATGATACTATCGATAGAATCATCGAGCACTAATAGTAGTGTGTGCTTAATCATAGTAATAACAGGCTTTAGCCTGCGTACAGATTAAGTGGTTTGCTGCAAAGGGAAATAACATGATTTATTCCCTTTGCAGCAAACACTGTATAAAAATAACTTAATCCAAGACTTATAATGCAGTCCATATATAGGAGCCAGCCTAAGTGGCATTACCTAACAAAGTAAAAAAGTTGCTCAATGATGCTCAGCAACTTAGCGAATACCGCGATTGCTCCGCCTATTTTTATAAATGGTTGCATAATGAATTCTCAAAACAACCCGTTGGTAATCTAATAAACGCCCGTGCAGAATTTATAGACCGGTTACTGATTAAACTCTTTCATGTTTTCGATTTAGCCCACGAGCCAGATCTCGCTTTAATTGCTGTAGGAGGTTATGGTCGCGGTGAACTTCATCCCTACTCCGACATTGACTTTTTACTGCTTGTTACCCAGCAACCCAATGACGATATTTGCGAAAAAATTGGCCAGTTTGTCACTATGCTGTGGGATCTTAATTTAGAAATAGGTCACAGTGTACGCACCATTGAACAAGCCATAGAGCAAAAACGTGAAGATGTTACCTTTGCCACCAGCCTACTAGAAAGCCGATTAATTTTCGGCAACCATATTGAATTCGAAAAGCTCAAAAGTCACCTCATCGAAAGGCCTGTATGGGGCTCTGGAGAGTTCTTTGTTGCAAAAGTACAAGAGCAAAATTTACGCCACAAAAAATGTCATGGTACGGCTTATAATTTAGAGCCTAATATAAAAGAAAATCCAGGCGGGCTGCGCGATTTACAAACCATTATTTGGGTTGCAAAAAAACACTTTAGAGCCGAAACCCTGCAAGAGCTGATAAATCACGGCTACCTAACTCACGAAGAATACCAAGAACTGTTAGAGTGCCTTGAAAATTTATGGAATATTCGCTTTGCTTTGCATTTAGCCGCAGGTCGCTCAGAAAACCGTTTATTGTTTGATCACCAGCCGCAAGCGGCTGAAATTTTGGGTTTTGGTAGTGATGGTAAAGCCTCTGTTGAGCGCATGATGAAACGCTTGTTCAGAATAATGAGCCGGGTTCGTGAACTTAATCAAATGCTACTTTCGTACTTTGAGCAAAGTATTTCACCAGACAGCAGCCAAGCCACTGTTGAAGAACTTGATCGTAATTTTGAACGCGTTGGCCATCAAATTCGGGTAAAAAGTCCGTCAGTATTTTTTAGGCGTGACCAACTTTTTGTATTATTTGAGCACATTGCTGATCACCCAGAAATTACCCATATATACCCAAGCACCATTCGAACTATCCGCCAAGTACGTCGTCGCTTATTAGGTGACTTACAAGATTACGCCGCGTGCCGCGAAGCTTTTTTACGCATTATAAAGCACCCTAACGGCATGGGCCGTGCGTTTACGCTGATGCATAAGCACGGCATGATTGCGGCTTACCTTCCGCAGTGGCGCAATATTTTTGGCCAAATGCAGTTTGATTTGTTTCATGCCTATACCGTAGATGAACATACCCATAAATTAATTAATAATATTTACCAATACTTCGATAAAACCAGCATTAGTGACTTTCCAATTTGCAGTGAAATAGTTACGCGCATGGATAAACCCGAATTACTGTATTTGGCTGGTATTTTTCATGATATTGCTAAGGGGCGTGGTGGCGATCACTCAGAGCTGGGCGCTGTTGATGCCATAGCGTTTTCAAAGCTGCATGGCTTTGCCTCTTCAGATGGTAAGCTCATAGCGTGGTTAGTAAGCAATCACTTACTTATGTCAGTAACTGCGCAACGTAAAGATATTAACGATCCCGATGTAATAAAAGATTTTGCATCGCGAGTAAAAACCGAACGCCAACTCGATTACCTCTATTGTTTAACAGTGGCTGATATTCGAGCCACCAATGACAACCTATGGAATGACTGGAAAAACACGCTGCTGCGCGAGCTTTATTTGCACACACAGCGCGCCTTGCGCCTTGGGCTTGAAAACCCAATGGATCAACGCGACCAAATTCGTGATAAAAAGCACCAAGCTAAGCAACGCCTGCTTAATTTGCATTATCACGAGGAGCAAATTGACTTAATTTGGAGCCGTTTTAAAGCAAATTACTTTACCGCTTTTAGTGAGCAACAAATTTCTTGGCATACTGAGCACTTACTCAAGTGTACTGATTTAAGCCAGCCCAGTGTTATCGTTTCTAATAAAGCGATGCATGGCGGTACCCAAGTGTTTGCTTATAGCCCCTATTCAGGCGCGCTCTTTGCTCGACTGGTTAGTGTTATTGGCTCTAAAAAAGCGCAAATTCAGCACGCCCAAGTACTGACCACCAAAGATGGCTACGTACTATTTAACTTTGTTATTTTAGAAGTTAATGGCGACCCGATTGCCAGTAGCCGCGCACAATCGATTAAACGCGGATTAGAGCAAGCGCTTCATGATCCACGTAAAAAAATACGCTTTAAAAAGAGCCGATCACAACGTTTTAAAGACTTTAATATTAAACCTAAAATTGTACTGCGCCCGCACCCTCGTAAGGATCGTAGCTTAATAGAAATTCAAGCGGTCGATATACCTGGGCTATTAACTAAAATAGCCGAGGTTTTTCAAGCTTACTTACTCCACATACATGCCGCACGTATTACCACGGTAGGTGAACGTGCAGAAGATTTCTTTGTGGTATCAAATAACGAATATCAAGCGCTGACTGATGAAGAGCAAGCAAAAATTCATCAGGCATTACGTAAAAAACTCAACGCCGAAATTGAATAAGAGGACACTATGTCAGATTTAAAAACCATGATTGAAAATGCGTGGGATAACCGCGATAGCATTAGCCCTGCTACAGTATCAAGCGATGTTAAACAAGCGATTATAGATGCGCTTGAGCTATTAGATAGCGGCGCTGCTCGCGTTGCAGAGAAAATTTCAGGCGAATGGGTTGTTCACCAGTGGCTTAAAAAAGCAGTACTACTTTCATTTAGAATTCGTGAAAATCAGCCAATGAACGACGGCGTAAACCAATTTTACGACAAAGTACCGCTTAAATTTAGCGACTACACGCCGGAGCAATTTCAGCAAGGCGGCATGCGCGTCGTACCCAACGCCGTTGCTCGTAAAGGCAGCTTTGTAGGTAAAAATGTCGTATTAATGCCCTCGTACGTAAACATAGGTGCATTTGTTGACGATGGCACCATGGTCGATACATGGGCGACTGTGGGCTCATGTGCTCAAATTGGTAAGAATGTACACTTATCTGGCGGCGTAGGCATAGGCGGCGTTTTAGAGCCGTTACAAGCGAATCCTACCATCATTGAAGACAACTGTTTTATTGGCGCACGTTCAGAAATTGTTGAAGGCGTAATTGTTGAAGAAGGCGCCGTTATTTCAATGGGTGTTTACATCAGCCAAAGTACCCGTATTTACGACCGTGAAACCGGTGAAATTCACTATGGCCGCGTACCTGCCGGCGCAGTTGTGGTTCCAGGTGCACTGCCTTCAAAAGATGGCAGCCATAGCTTGTATGCGGCTATTATTGTGAAAAAAGTAGACAAACAAACTCGCGAAAAAGTGGGCATTAATGCCCTACTGCGCTCGATTGATGATTAAAGAGCTGTTTTTAGCTATCCGCTACTAAGCAGATTGATTTTAAACCTAGGTTGGGTTGAGTAAAACGAAACCCAACGACACGTTAAAGTTAAATGTGTTAGCGAAAACTTAATTGTATAAAAAAGCCCTAAACTTTTATAGCATTAGGGCTTTTTAGTCGCTTTATAATACCTTTTTTCAACATCTGTACCTTTTAATAGTATTGCTTTGTCAACACCGATAACTATAGTTATAAGTACAATACTATGCTGTAAAGGTGACGCTGTTGCGATTATTCATTGTTTGTTGCTTTGCATTATTAATTTGCACACAAGTCATTGCTAGTGATTTCGCTGACTTTGAGCGTCACTTAGATGAAGCTGAAGATTATCTTATCGTAAACCCCGCTCAGTCGATTAAAATTCTAGAAAGTCTTTCAGCACGAGATAAATTACCGCCTAAACTGGCCATTCGATGGCATCTTTTATATGCCAGAGCAGCTGTACCTACAAGTCAGTACGATCAACTCTACAAGTCTATTGAGGACGTATTTAATTATCACCAAACTGACTACTTCAAACAAAATTTGACCACTATTTTGAGCGCGTTAGGTATTTGGCTTCGCCATGCAGAGTATCTAACCGATGCACACCATTCGTTTAAGTGTGCTTATCAATATGCACACAACGACCGCCAACGGTTAACTTTAACGAACAGCATGGCTCTTTTGGCAAGATCACAGAACGATCTTATTGAAGCAAAGGCACTTTACAAAAAGAGCTATCCATTGGCTAAACGCTTAGCGCTAACAAATATAATTGCGCTCATAGAAAGTAATTTAGGTTATATAGCACTTGATGAAGGCAATATAGCCGACGCTGAACGCTATTTTAGAAGTGCATTAAATAATAACCAAAACATTGATAAGCGCGCGGGGCAAATCTCAACCGGACTTAATTTATTAATGGTTTTTTTGATCCAAGAGCAGCAAATTAACTTTGAGCGACTCTATAGCCCAACAGCCACATTAACCCATGCCTTTCCCAACGAAACAAAACAAGCATTACTTCTTTGGCTTGAAATAGGCTACAAAAATTTGACTGAGGGCTTTATACGTCAAAAAGACAAACAACAGTTACAAACAGCGTATGAGCAATTAGAAAGTGATAAAATGAAACAACTGGTCGCGCGCTATTTAGCCAACAAACTAGATATAGCTGTAACCTTACCCGCTCCTATTGTCGCTAAAGACTTTAACAGCCCTTGGTTTGAGCTGGTAAAACAATGTGATTGGGAGAAAAGTTTATAGCTTTAAGTTGTCAGCGCTGAGTATTTCTGGGTTAAACGTAGGCTATACATATACCGAGACCTTAAAAATTTTAAAATAAACGCGTATTAGTTAAACTTTAATTGTATATTGATAGGGAATGGACCCTTAGGGACCTTTTTAATCTTATTGAAATCTTTCTGAATATAAATACTCATCTAGCTTTGAAACATCCTTTTTTAAACCTGCGATAACGTCTATATCATTGTATTTTAAACTAGCATCAAATTCAGCTTCCAAATTACTAGTTAGTCCTATTAAAAAGTTAGCTAAATTCTCTAAGTCATCAGTAATAAATGCTATCTTTGGTGTTCTAACTCTATATAGTTCACTTAAAATCATATTCATTTTAAAAAGACTTCTTTTTAACTCGTTTAAATTCTTAACTAAGCCCTCTTTATACTTTGCTTTGAAGGAGTGATTCATGGACTCAAATCCTTTTAGCCCTTTTTTATTTAAATCAAATAAATTTGAATGCTTTTCTACAAACTGGATGTTACTTTCTATATTGTCCATACTTATTATTGGTTGACCATTTAGCTCCTGAATATCATTAATAATTTGATCTATTCTTTTTGTAAGGGGAGTAAACATCAAGTTTCGATCTTGAGCTATAACGGACTCCTGATGTACCTCCTTAGTCTCTTTTAATTCTTGTGTAGTCGCTTTTAATTCTTTAACTTGAATTTTTATAGAGAATAAGAGAAGTAAAATAGTCGCGAAAGATAAAATCGGATTAACTAAACCACCGAAATAATCCCCCATAGCTCCCCAATCGCCCCGATTTGCTGCAGGGCTAAACCAACCAAAAGCATTATTATAATAATAAAAAGCAATTGAAACTGAAATTAGGATAAACCCTAATACCCATCTTGTACTTTTTTCTATAAAAATCATTTCATTATCTTTAGGTAACATTTAACTTCCTTATCAGACTCAACAATTGTATAAATTTCACAGTACCTAATCTTTCATTTTGTAACTGGAAAAGTAAAAGCACAAAATAACGACCAACATCATCTGGCTTTATCGCACTCAGCTAATTACTCTAAACTTTATACCTTCATCCGATATAAGTATATAAAACAAGCAACTGAATTAGCCAACAAGTGTAAGATATAATAAGGTAGGCAAGCATACTTGAAAGTTAGCAATTAATATTAAGGATTAATATGACAAAAACTGCTTTACGCTCAACCATTTTGCTACCTGTATTTTTGCCTGCAGTATTTATTATTCTACTTTTGGTGATTGGTACAAGTAGTAACCCTGAACTCGCTGGTCAGGTATTTAGTGTCGCCCTTGCGTGGATAACAGAAACCTTTGGCTGGTTTTATATGTTGTCTGTCGCTATTTTCTTGGTATTTATTGTCTCAGTCGCGGCTTCTAGCTGGGGGAATATAAAACTAGGCCCTGATCATGCAGAGCCACAATACAGCTTTGGTGAATGGTTTGCCATGCTCTTTTCTGCCGGTTATGGCGTGGCACTGCTTTACTTTGGTGTTGCTGAACCTGTGCTGCATTACGCATCCCCGCCATCGGGTGCGGCTGAAACCGTTGATGCCGCCAAGCAGGCAATGCAAATTGCCTTTTTCCATTGGGGATTTCATATTTGGGCTATCTATGGAATTGTTGGTTTAGTGCTTGCTTATTTTGCATTTCGCCATGGCTTACCACTGTCTATTCGCTCTGCCTTGTATCCACTTATTGGCGATAAAATTTATGGCCCAATCGGCCATACTGTGGATGTATTTGCCATATTAGGTACTTTATTTGGTATTGCCACTACACTAGGGCTTTCGGTTACCCAAATAAATGCTGGCCTACATTACTTATGGCCAAACATCCCTATTAATACCACAGTGCAAATTACCGCGATCGCCGTAATTACTGCGGCAGCAACACTCTCAGTGGTAGCCGGTATGGATAAAGGGGTCAAGCGATTATCAATTGTGAATATGACCATAGCGGTTTCACTAATGACTTTTGTGTTTTTAATTGGCCCAACTATTCACATCTTAGAATCATTTTTACAAAATACCGGCAGCTACCTAAGCGGTATTGTTGAGCGTACTTTTAATTTACAAGCTTATAGTCGCAGTGATTGGATTGGTAACTGGACTTTATTTATATTTGGCTGGACGATTGCGTGGGCACCGTTTGTGGGTATGTTCATCGCAAAAATTAGCCGTGGCAGGACCATCCGACAATTTGTTGTTGGGGTAATGTTAGTTCCCACTATTTTTACCTTTTTATGGTTTTCAGTCTTTGGTGATACGGCACTTAACTTAATTATGAATGAGGGGTTTGATACGCTTATTGGCGATGTACAAGCAAATCATGCCGTCGCATTATTTCAATTATTTGAAGTGTTACCACTGTCATTTTTCATTTCACTGCTCACTGTCATTTTGATCATAACTTTTTTTGTTACATCATCTGATTCAGGCTCTTTAGTCATTGATTCACTCGCCTCTGGAGGAAGCATTAATACGCCGGCTTGGCAACGCGTGTTTTGGGCGATACTTGAAGGCGCTGTAGCATCTGTTCTATTAGTTGCAGGCGGCCTCAGTGCTTTGCAAACTATGACTATAGTCAGCGCCTTACCCTTTGCTATTATTATGCTTATCGCAACTACGGGGCTATGGCGCGCTCTAAAAATTGAAGGCCACCGAGACAACAGCTTACAAGCACATACTCTAAGTAACCGTAACATTAATTTATCTCATTGGAAGCGTCGTTTAGCAGCCATGGTTGACTACCCTAATAAAGAAAAAGTGCACACATTTATTGGCACTGTGGTGGTAGAGGCAATGAAAGCCGTACAAGCTGAATTAAAGTCTCGAAAATGGCATGCAGTGGTGGAATTTGATACGAATTTAGGCCGCGCTCATTTAACGGTGCTGCGCCATGAACATGTTGACTTTGTTTACGATATTCGCCTCACTGAACACCCTATGCCGAGCTTTGCTTACTCAGAGCTGCGGACAGATAATGATAATACTGAAATGTATTATAAGGCTGATGTATTTTTACGTCGTGGTGGTCTGTCATACGATGTTTATGGCTATAGTGAAGATGGTATTGTGAAAGATATTCTTGATCAGTTTGAGAACTACTTACACTTTCTAGGTAATAGCCCAGGCGAACTTCCTTGGGATATGGCTGAGCATGATGACATGTTAAACGCAGATAAAACCTAAGTAACTAACCACACATAAAAAAGGCACTTTGCAGTGCCTTTTTGTTTATTCTAATCTAATTAATTACAGCGCGTTAAATACATCGTCTGTTTTAGCGGCACAAATAAAATCGTTTTTATGCAAACCTTTAATTGAATGGCTCCACCAAGTCACGGTTACTTTGCCCCATTCGGTTAATAGACCTGGGTGATGGCCTTCGTCTTCCGCCATATCGCCAACTTTATTAGTAAATGCAATGGCTTGCTTAAAGTTTTTAAACTTATAAACGCGCTCTAATTGCATAATACCGTCGCGTACTTCTGGCACCCAGTCAGGAATTTTTTTTATTAATTCAGCCAGTTCTGCATCTGATACTTTTGGCGCATCTGCATGGCAGGCTTCACATTTTTGTTCACTTAATGAAGACATTTTAAATCCTTAGTTTAGCGTTACTTTTTAAAAATTAACTAGCTAATTTTTCTTTTGGGGGAAACTTAGGGTCGTGCAAACCAAGCGATTTAGCTTGCTCAACTAAAGTCATTATATCCATTTGCGATATTTCAAACAGATCATGAATCGAATTAATGGTGTAGTACAAAGGCTGCATAATATCGATACGATATGGCGTGCGCAGCACGTCTAACACATTCATTGGATTGATTTCTGGTGTATTTGAGTACACGTATTGGGTTTCTCCTGGGCTTGATAAAATTCCGCCGCCGTAAATTCGTAACCCTTTTTCGGTTTGCATCAAGCCAAATTCAACCGTAAACCAATACATGCGCGCTAAATAAACGCGGTCTTTTTTCTCTGCCGCGTAACCTAGTTGCCCGTACTTATGCGTAAATTCAGCAAAGTCAGGATTTGTTAGCATGGCACAGTGGCCGAATATTTCGTGAAAAATATCGGGCTCTTGTAAATAATCAAATTCTTCACGGCTACGAATAAACGTAGCAACAGGAAACTGCTTGTTGGCCAGTAGTCTAAAAAACTCATCAAAGTCGATTAGTGCAGGTACAGGGGCTACTTGCCAACCTGTTGTTGCCAATAGCACTTCGTTTAGCTCACTTAGCTGTGGAATACGATCATGCGGTAGATTGATTTTTTTTAACCCTTGCATGTACTCGTCACAGGCTTTGCCTTCAATGCACGCAAGTTGGCGTGCTACAAGCTCAGACCAAATTTTATTTTCTTCATCGCTCCAGTGTATAACGCCATTTTCATCTGGTGTTTTAGAGGTGTAATTACTTGCTTTAGCCATAAATACCTTCTTTGGGTTTAAACCCTAAATCGGTGTCAAAATAATAGCCACGTGCTCGGCTATTCGATGTAGCCATACTATGCAAAAGTGAACAAAAGTTTAATAGCTTGACTTAGATCAATACTTTCGCAGATCACGCAGATCGTAAATTTATGATTACACCAAAGCAAAGATAAAAACACACCCTATATATATAAGCACTTACAGATCGAAATTACCGTAAATAATAAATTACACCTTACGCTATTTTAGTAAATGCTTGGTTGAGATCGTTAATAATATCGTTAACATCTTCAAGCCCAACTGATAAACGAATTAAACCATCACTAATTCCGGCTGCTAATCTTTCATCGGGTGTGTAAGGCGAATGGGTCATCGATGCGGGGTGTTGAATAAGCGTTTCGGCATCGCCTAAGCTAACCGCTAAGGTACATAGCTTCATGCTATCAATAAACTGCTCACCGTCGGTTAAACTCCCTTTAATTTCAAAAGCAATAACACCGCCAGCGGCTTTCATTTGCTTACCAATAAACCGATGACCTGGGTGTGACTTAAGCCCAGGATAGTACACTTTACTCACTTGAGGGTGAGCCTCTAAATATTCAGCAATCGTTTGCGCACTCTGACAATGACGCTCTACCCGTATAGCTAATGTTTTTAAACCTCGGTTAATTAACCATGCATCGTGTGGGCTAATCGTCGCGCCTATATCTTTTAACACCGTCATTTTAATATGTGTAATGTGCTCAAGGGATCCACACACAATACCTGCGACTACATCGCCGTGACCATTTAAATACTTGGTAGCACTGTGCATAATAATATCGATGCCGTATTGTTTAGGTGACTGCAGCAGCGGCGTTAAAAAGGTATTGTCGACCACACTTATTAAATTATGCTGTTTTGCTACATCACCAATAAGTGCTAAATCAATAACGGCCATCGTTGGGTTTATCGGTGTCTCTGCAAATATCATTTTTGAATTAGGCTGTATTGCAGCACGTAACTCATCTTCATTGGTCATATCCACAAAGGTGACTTCAATGCCCCAACGCGGCAACATATGCGCAAAAAAGGCAAAGGTGCAGCCATAAAGCGCACTTGATGCAACTAAGTGATCGCCTTGTGATAAAAAGCTCAGTACCGAAGCCGATACCGCCCCCATACCTGTAGCTGTTGCCGCCGCTGCCTCACAGCCCTCTAATTGCGCTACTTTTTGTTCAAGTTCAGTGGTGGTAGGGTTACCTAAACGCGTATAAATATAACCGGGCTCATCGCCAGCAAACCGTGCAGCACCTTGGGCGGCATTTTCAAAATGAAATGTCGATGTTTGGTATAATGGCGAGGTTAATGCGCCATGGGGATCATTGGCTTTTTGTGGGCCATGGATACATTGGGTGTGTGGATGATGCTTGCTCATTGTGTGCTCTCGTTTTTATTATGTGTGTCAATTACATAAATAAAACGCACCGCACTTTAAATCACAAGCATGCCGGATGCTCAGATGGCTATTTGTGCAAACTTTACTCAAAAAGCTGTACACAAATATTGCCAACTATTTACTCTGGGCTCTCTTTGTGCGACTCATAATTTTACTCGCAATCCCTTGAACAGTTTCTTTTAACAAGCTGCGTTTATTTTCAAGACGCGGTAATGGTCGGCTTAATTCCATGGCTTTATAGCCTATACGAGCTGTAAATATACCCGCACTGACGCCTTGTGCGGCTCGCCCTGAAAGTTTGCCTAATAGCTCAGCACTAAGTGCCGTGGCCGCTAAATCAGATACAAGCTCTGCACTGCCTACAAACATGACTTGTTTTAACAGCATTCGGTAGAGTTTAATGCGACTGGCGTAACCAAAACCAATGCCATAAATTTTACCTATTTGTTCAATTAATTTTGTACCGCGCCATAGCACCGCTATCATATCCACCAGCGCAAGAGGGCTTAATGCGACTAATAAGGCTGACTCTGTTGCAAAGCGGTTTATAAGCTTTTTAGCTTGGGTGTCTTGCGTTACCAGTAAGCTATTAGCGTAAAGTGTCATTATTTCTTTATCACTATGGTGCGTAGCAACTTGGTTTTTAAAGTTTTCAAAATTATCTAACTGCTGGTGCTTGTTCAATTTTTCAAGCCAAGGGAGTGCACCACCCACTTGCTCACTGTTTAATAGCCTATCGGCTTCATGGCGATGCAGCTGATTACGTTTTAAACTGCGCAACATCCGATACTCTCGCCATAACAATCTTGTTATTAATAGCAGAGCACTTACCACGGCGGTTAAATAAACACTGCCCAAAATAAGCGATTGCTGATAAGCAAGCACAATAGAAAACCCAAACTCTAGCAGTACTAAAATAATAAAGCTGAGCGCAAACACACCTTTGAGCGTTTGCCATTTTGACTTTTTATACACCGGCTCTAAATCAACTTCAGGCTCAAGCGCATCATCCTCAAACTCAGAGGTGTAATCACTTTGTCCGTGTTCAATAATTTTAGCGGGTGTTAACGCAGGCTCGTTTTGCTCAATACTTTGTGCACTAATACGACGCCCTGCTTGAAACTGTTGCGTTGACTCACTCATGTTAATTTATCTCCTAGCAAGTACTGCATCACATGATCTAATCGAATATGTTTAAGTTGCTTGTCGGGGCTTGGCATCGGCGAAAATGACAAAAATTCAAACCCTTGCGCTGGCCACTCACTTTTATTAAGCATTCTACTTGGCGGCTCTGGTGGTAAATAAGTCAGCCACTCATGCTCATTTAAAGGTTTACCGTAAACGCAATCAAGGGTTTGACCTTTATCAACCACTTGGCGAGGCTGGGTTGCGGTAATTGATGACATAGCCATAGTTTCAATTTGTACCCCATCAAACTTTAAATGATTACTTTGCTCTTTAACTAACGAATCGAGTAACAAGGCTAACGCTTTATGATGCTTAGCGCTGATGTGATCTGACTTATTAGCTGCAAACAATATTTTATCAATATTCGGTTTGAATAAACGTTTAAAAAAGCCAGACTCTCCATAACTAAAATGTGCCAACAATTGATTAATAACACGACTTTGCTCATGCAGAGTGTCATGGCCTTCATTTAATGCACTGAGTACATCAACCAACACAATTTGGCGGTCAAAGTGACGAAAATGCTCATTATAAAATGGCTTAACCACTTCTTTTACGTATGCATTAAAGCGTTTAATTAAATGCGCTAAATTAGAACCCGCCACCACATCATCTTTCATCATTTCAGGGTTAATTGGAAAAAATAACAATAACGGCGCACCTTGCAAGTCGCCTGGCATTAACATTCGTCCGGGTTGTAGCATCGCAAGTTTGGTGTCTTTTTTTAGCCCTACTAGCATGCGTTGATAAAGTTGTGCAATGTTAGCAAGCTCACTTTCATCCACAGGGGCATGTAAATCAAGCTGCTCTACGGCGTGTAAAAAATCGCCTGAGGTAGCGCTGCGAGGAGACTGATTTAATAACGGGTATTGCTGTTCACACCACGCAGTATAGCTTTGTTCAAGCATAGGTAAATCGAGCAGCCATTCGCCTGGGTAGTCAATAATATCTAGGTATAACGTTGATTGCGGTGAAAAATGACCTCGCAGTCCCGCATTACTTTGGTATTTAATTGCCAAACGTAAGGTGTTTATTCGTTCTGTAGATGCCGGCCAAGCAGGCTCACCTTCTATTGGTAATAAGGTATTTATGGCACGGTTATAATCAAAAGTGGGGACGTTTAATGCCTCTTGGGGCACAATTTTGGTAGCAATATGACGATGTTCACGCATCACATCAAAAAACGGTAAGTTGTTGTCATTGGCCTGAGAGGTTAAGTGCTTAACTAGCGCACTTATAAATGCGGTTTTACCACTGCCACTTAGCCCCGTTACGGCAAGCTTAACGTGTTGATCTAAACTACGATGCAGGGCTTTTTGTGCTTTGCCTTTAACACTTTTAAAGGTCTTTTTTGCAAATGATTGGCTCATAAAGTGTTTTACACCCTATCTGCCGTAATTAGTCACGTTACAAACAAGGTGCTTATCAATCCTTAAAGTTTATTAATTTCACGACTGACCGTAAATTCGCTTGAAGTAACATAACGTTCCATTTCCTGTAAGCGAACATCCACACGCGTTAAACGTTCTTTTAAATCTTGTAATGCGCGTCGAGGTGGCTCGCCCTTTTGCCATACTTTAAACTTCACTTCTAGTGGGTCATCGCTGTACGTTGAATGCGTTTTATGGGTTGCGGCAGGCTTTTTATCTAAAATAAACCACGCTGCAATATACGCTACCACAAATAATGGGCCACCCGTTAGCAGAACCGCACTAACAAATATAATGCGAACTAACCATAACTCCATATTAAAGTAGTCACTTAAACCGGCACATACGCCCGCTATTTTGCCGCGTTGTGGGTCTCTGAATAATTCGCGTTTAGTGTTCATACTTTTTGTCTCCACTGAGGTGACTCTTGATCAAGCAACGCTTCTAATGTTTCTACTCTATCAGCCATTTTTTCAGCTTTTTGTGCAAGCTCTAATAACTGGCGATGTTCATGCTCACTCAACCCTTGACTTACTTGCTTTTTGCTTCGGTAGTGTAAAATTAGCCAAAGTGGTGCAACAAAAATCATAAACAAGATAAAGGGGGCAACTAATATCTCTGGATCAAACATAATCCTCTCCTGACAATCCGTATTCAATGTTAATCTCAGGGGCACGTGGCCCCTGATATACTTTTATTTATTCGCGAGTTTCTTTTTAAGTTCAGCTAACTCGTCATCAATTTTTTCATTCTTTTGTAAGTCTGCAATTTCATCCGCTAACGTTTTTTTACCTAAATCGTAAGACTCTATCTGAGATTCTAGTCCATCAATTTTAGTTTCGTAGCGTTCAAAACGATTAAGTGCATCCTCTACTTTTGAACTATCAAGCGCTTTTTTAACTTCAAGGCGCGACTCAGCCGAGCGTTGACGTAAAATGATCGCTTTTTGACGTGCTTTGGCATCCGCTAGCTTCTCTTGTAATGTAGTAACCTCTTGTTGAAGCTTTTCAATATGAGACTCTACATGATCAAGTTCACTTTCTAGGGCAGCGACAGCATCGGCTGATTTTTGCTTTTCAAGTAAGGCTGAGCGTGCTAAATCGTCACGATCTTTGCTCAGTGCCAGTTCGGCTTTGTCTTGCCAATCGTTTACTTGGGCTTTTAGTGTATCTACGCGACGTACTAATTCTTTTTTCTCAGCGAGTGTTTTTGCTGATGTAGAGCGTACCTCTACCAGTGTATCTTCCATCTCTTGGATAATAAGACGAACCATTTTTTCAGGGTCTTCTGCTTTATCTAAAATGGCATTGATATTAGAATTAACAATGTCTGCAAAACGTGAAAAAATTCCCATAACATATACCTCTATTATTTAATCTAAATGTGTCTGCTTTTATTAGTATCAATATGCTTGCCAACTTTTAAAATTTAAAAATAGCAATAAGTTTCAAGCACTTAAATGAAAACTACAAATTACTTTTGTTATCTACCATAATGAAATACACTAACTGTTAGTAAAAATGACTAAGAGTTAGGAAATATGAGTCAATACCGCCAACAGGATAATTTGCTCGGCCAATCAGATAGCTTTTTATCGGTTCTTGATCAGGTCTCGCAGCTAGCACACCTAGATAAACCCGTACTTATTATTGGTGAACGCGGTACTGGTAAAGAGCTTATTGCAGCACGTTTACACTTTTTATCCAAGCGCTGGGACCAAAATTATATAAAACTCAACTGTGCGGCATTAAACGAAAACCTACTCGAAAGCGAGTTATTTGGTCATGAAAGCGGTGCATTTACCGGCGCCAGTAAACGCCATGAAGGCCGTTTTGAGCGTGCTAATAACGGCACCTTGTTTTTAGATGAGTTGGCAAATACTTCTGCCTTAGTGCAAGAAAAGCTGTTAAGGGTAATCGAGTACGGTGAGTTTGAGCGTGTGGGTGGCAAACAAACAGTTAAAGTAGATACTCGCTTAGTCTGTGCAACGAATGAAGACTTACCCCATTTAGCACAGCAAGGTGAATTTAGAAGCGACTTACTCGATCGACTCGCGTTTGATGTCATTACCCTTCCGCCGCTACGCGAACGCCAAGACGATATTATGTTACTGGCTGAGCAATTTGCAATGAACATGGCACGCGATCTAGAGTGGGCACTATTTAGTGGCTTTACGCGCAGCGCACAAGAAAGTTTGCTCAGTTATGAGTGGCCGGGTAATGTGCGTGAGCTCAAAAATGTAGTAGAACGCAGCCTTTACCGCCATGGCAATGAGCATATTCCTGTACATAAAATTATATTAGACCCTTTTGAAAGTCGTTTTAGACCCAAAGCACGTATTAAACATGCACAAACTCCTGTTGCAGTTCACACTGAACCGACTCAAACTCAGCCTACACACACACCTGAAATGCAAAGCTCAAATAGCCAAGAACCAGAGTTTCCTTGTGACTTAAAAACGCTCTCTAATGAATTTGAAATAACATTAATAAAAAAAGCATTAGAACATAGCCAATTTAATCAAAAGAAGACTGCAGAAGTACTGGGTTTGACGTATCATCAACTACGTGGTTATTTGAAAAAATACAATTTGCTTGAACAATAGAGGTTGTGCGGGTGCATAAATTATTACTTGCTTTACTATCATTGAGTTTATTCGGTTGCATTGATAGTAAAGAAGAAATCTTAGAAGAGAAGAGTCAAGGCCTTGTTTATTGCGCCGAGGCAAATCCTGTGTCGTTTAACCCACAAGTTACAACGACAGGGTCGACTATTGATATAATTGCTAACCAGTTATACGACCGGTTAATTAGTATTGACCCCGTAACCGCCCAATTTAAAAGCGAACTAGCCACCGACTGGAAAATTAGTAAAGACGGTAAGTCTGTTACTTTTACACTACGCAAAGGTGTTAAATTTCATACCACCGCGTATTTTACTCCAACCCGCGAGTTTAACGCTGATGATGTTATTTTCACTTTCAGCCGCTTATTTGATGTATACAATCCTTATCATTTTGTCGGTGATGCTAATTATCCCTACTTTCAAAGCGTCGGTCTTGACCAACTGATCCGTAAAATTGTCAGAGTGTCTGATCACCAAGTGCGATTTGAATTATTTAACCCTGAAAGCAGTTTTTTAGCCAATATGGCCACCGACTTTGCCGTCGTACTCTCTAAAGAATACGCGATGGCGCTCAAAGCTAATAATCAAGAAAACTTATTTGATCAATACCCTGTTGGTACTGGCCCTTTCATTTACAAAGAGTATCGGCGCGACCATTTAGTTCGCTTTTATAAGAACCCTGATTATTGGAAGCATGAGGTAGCACTTGAGCAGTTGGTTTACGATATTACGCCTAATGGCACCACCCGTATTGCAAAAATATTAACTAAAGAATGCGATGTAACTGCGCACCCTAGCAGTGCCCAATTGAGTATTTTAGCTCAGCGTGAGGACATAAATGTTGAAAAAGAAACTAACTTAAATATTGGTTACTGGGCATTTAATACCGAGCGCCCTCCGTTTGATAACCTCAAGGTTCGCCAAGCTCTCGTTCATGCCATTGATGTAGATAAAATAATGCAAGCAGTTTACTACGGTAATGGGCTTCGAGCGCAATCCATGTTGCCGCCAACGTCGTGGGCGTTTGAACCACAGAAGAACATGCCAACTTTCGATCCACAACTTGCAAAAAAACTATTAACTGAAGCTGGGTTTCCAAAAGGGTTTAATATGAGCATTTGGGCTATGCCTGTCAGCCGTATTTACAATCCCAATGCGCGAAAAATGGCTGAGCTAATGCAAAGCGATTTAAGCAAAATTGGTGTTAAGGTCAATATTGTCGAGTACGAATGGAACACCTTTATTCAACGTATTGGTGAGCATCGCCACGACAGCGTTTTATTAGGTTGGGCTGCTGATACGCCCGATCCTGATAACTTTTTTAGCCCTTTATTAAGTTGTACCGCAACATTTAGCGGTAAAAACCCAGCAAACTGGTGTAACCCTGAATTTGATTTACTATTAACCAAAGCGTTGGATACTACCGATTTAAATTTGCGCAAACAGTACTATGACGCTGCACAAAGTATGATTATTGACCAATTACCTTTGTATCCAATAGCGCATGGCATGCGTTTCCAGGCTAGCAGTGCTGAGGTTGAAGGGATCACATTAGGTCCGTTTGGCGCGATTTCATTAGCGAATGCGAGGAAAAAGTAATGATATTAGATTATATTTTACGCCGCCTCGGACTGTTGTTTTTTATGGTGTTATTACTAAGCATATTCACTTTTTCGCTAAGCTATTTATTCCCTGGCGATGTATTAAGTAACTTAAGTGGAGTATCAAACACTAACTTCGCACAAAGCGCGCTATTAGAAGAAAAATATCGCGTTAATAGCAACTACTTTATTCAGTACATTGCATTTTTAGACCGCATACTGCAAGGCGACTGGGGAGTATCGTTTGCTTCTGGCGATAGTGTATTTAAGCATATCCTTGATTTAATTCCTGCAACATTGGAGCTAAGCATTTATGCGCTACTCATCTCTGTTGTAGTGGGCGTACCTTTAGGTATTTTGGCATCGGCTTATTACAAAAGATGGCCTGATAAACTAATTAGCTCAACAGCTATCGTTGGCTATTCTATGCCTATTTTTTGGCTCGCTTTACTCCTTATCATGGTGTTTTCTCTCAAGCTTGGTTGGTTTCCTATGTCGGGCCGGGTTAGCTTACTTTACGAAATACCCGCCAGTACGGGGTTTATCTTGGTTGATATTTTACTAGCTGATTTTCCCTACAATGGCATGGCAATGCTTGATGCGCTTCATCACTTGACTTTACCCACTATTGTACTGGCTATGTATCCAACAACTGTACTAGTGAGGTTTACTCGCGAGTCGATGTTAAAAGTAATGGATCAAAGCTATATAAAAACAGCGCGAGCTAAAGGGCTTAATCGTGGACAACTTATTATTCATCATGCCCTTAGAAATGCATTACTACCGGTAATAAAGCAGATTGGCTTACAGTTTAGCACCTTAATAACCCTTGCTATGATCACTGAAGTTATTTTTTCATGGCCAGGAATTGGCCGTTGGTTAATCGACAGTATTTACCAACGTGACTATCCTGCCATACAAGGCGGGTTAATGGCCGTCTCTTTATTTATTATTATTGCAACCATTATGGCCGAGCTAACATACACCCTACTCGATCCTCTGTCACGGAACCAAGCGCATGGCAAAGTTTAATTTATTTTCAGAAGATGCAAATAAATCGCCATTAGCAAGACTATGGCGAAAATTTAAAAATAACCACCCTGCATTGGTTGGCCTATGGGTGTTTATTGCCTTTTGTATTTTAGCCGCAACAGCGCCTTTTCTTGCCCCCTATGGGGTAAATCAACAGCACAGTGATGCCTTGTTACTGCCTCCTTCGTGGAATGAAATGGGCGATGTGCGGTTTATTTTAGGTACTGATGATTTAGGCAGAGATGTACTTTCACGTTTAATGAATGGCGCAACTTATACTTTTGGTTTGTCGGTAGTGGCTGCGCTAATTACCACCATGATTGGTGTATTAGTTGGTACATTTGCTGGTATTAGCAAAGGACTACGCGCTAGTTTTTTGAACCATTTACTTGATGTGACTTTATCCATTCCGTCATTATTACTGGCCATTATTATTATTGCCATACTCGGTCCTGGACTGATGAATACCGTTTGGGCAATTATTTTAGCACTGTTACCACAATTTATTCATTCCATCAGAAATCTAATCGTTGATGAGCTAGGTAAAGATTACGTCACTGCGTATCGACTTGATGGCGCCTCAAATTGGCATATTTTATCCCGTGGTATTTTTCCTAATGTGTATGAGTATATTGTGGTTATTTTTACAATGGCACTTTCTACAGCTATTTTAGATATTGCCGCACTGGGATTTTTAAAGCTTGGCGCTCAACCCCCCACGACAGAATGGGGCGCTATTTTAGCCGAAAACTTAGGGCTTATTTATTTAGCACCATGGACGGTCGCGCTTCCGGGTGTATTATTATTTTTAGCCGTACTTTCAACAAACTTAGTGGGTGATGGACTTCGCAAAGTTTTACAAGCGCGTAAGGCTGATTAAATGCATTTACTAGATATTCGAAACTTAACTATTGAGCTGCAAACAGCTGAAACGACAATTCGCGCAGTTGACCGCGTAAGTTTTAGTTTAAAAGAAGGCGAAGTACACGCTCTAGTGGGAGAATCAGGCTCAGGCAAAAGCTTAATTGCAAAAGCGATTGTAGGTGTGCTGAATGAGCGCTGGGTGATAACCGCCGATAGAATGCATTGGCGTGGTGTCGATTTAATGCGCCTAACACCAGAGCAGCGCCGTAAAACCGTCAGCCAAGATATTGCGATGATTTATCAAGACCCAAGTCGTTGCCTTGACCCTACCGCAAAAATATTTAATCAAATAGCTGAAACACTGCCCGAAGTGGCCACCACAGGGTTTTTCTTAAAACGAAACCGAGCGCGTAAAGACCGTGTTAAAGCCTTAATACACAAAGTGGGTATTAAAAATCATGAAGCGGTACTTGATAGCTACCCACATGAACTCTCCGAGGGCGTTTGCCAAAAAGTCATGATAGCCATGGCCATTGCACGTACACCTAAATTGTTGATCGCCGACGAGCCAACAACCGCGCTAGAAAGTACCACTCGTGCGCAAGTATTTAGGTTATTAAAAAGTCTGAATCAGCTAAAAAACATGTCTATTTTGATGATTTCTCACGAGCTAGAAGAAATAGTGAATTGGTCGCACGGTATTCATGTTTTATATTGTGGACAAATGGTTGAGGCTGGACCAACGCAGCGCATTTTTAGTCAACCACGTCATCCGTACACACAAGCGCTATTAAAAAGCTTACCTGATTATGAGCATGGCTTAGCCCATAAAGAACCTTTTTACGCGCTTAAGGGCACCATACCGACATTACAACATCTACCTATTGGTTGCCGTTTGGGCCCACGTTGCCCACAAGCACAAAAAGAGTGTGTGGTTGCCCCTAAACTCTCTAAGCACCATGGCCATAGTTATGCCTGTCACTTTCCATTGATCAAGGAAGTAAAATAATGCAACCTCTGTTAAAAGTTCAGGCCTTGTCAAAAACCTTTAACATACGTGCGGGCTTATTTAACCGTAAAAAATTTGAGGTACTAAAAAATATCTCATTTAGTATTGGTAAAGGTGAAACGATTGCCATTATTGGTGAAACGGGCTCAGGAAAAAGTACCCTTGCTAAACTGTTAGTCGGTGCTTATAGTGCAGACAGCGGACAAATATTATTAGAAAATAACACCATTGAAAATAACGGTCAGCGCGATGCTCAGTGTCGTTATATTCGGATGATTTTTCAAGATTCAGCCACCTCACTAAACCCAGCACTGACCATTGCAGAAATGCTTGATGATTGCCTAAAATTTAATACTGATTTTGATCAAGCTCAGCGCAGCGAAAAAATTGATAGTACGTTACTTAAGGTGGGTTTATTGGTTGATCACCAACAATATTATCCGCATATGTTTAGTATTGGGCAATTACAACGTGTAGCGCTCGCTCGTGCACTTATTTTAGACCCTAAGGTTGTTGTACTCGACGAAGCGCTTTCGTCGCTTGACCCCTCTGTAAGAGCGCAAATAGTAAACTTATTACTCAAACTGCAGCTAGAAACTGGTTTAACCTATATTTTGATCACTCATCATTTAAGTTTAGTACGTCATATTAGCGACCAACTAGTTGTGCTCAACAAAGGTGAAATTGTTGAATACGGTGACACAGAAACTATTTTTCAAAGCCCACAATCAAAGATCACTCAACGCTTACTAAGCTGTTAAGACAAAAACAAAAAAGGCGCCAGATGGCGCCTTTTTTAATTTAGCTCATGCCTTATTCAACAGGTTGCGCTGTTTTTGGTACATTGAGATCAGCTTGTTGCTTGAGTGACTCAATAAATACCGTGTAGTTTTTCTGTGCTTGGGCCATGGTAATATTTTGCTTCATTTGTGGCTCAATGGTGTCACTCACTGGTGCGTCTGTGACTGAATTAAGTGCCACAATAGCCGCATCACCATTATTTAAATTAACAACATCATAAACTGCACCATCGTTTGGATGCGCCATTTTAAATACTTGAGTTACAATAGCTGGTGAAACACCTGGGCTTTGACGAGTAAGTTGCGACTCTTTACGCACGCTCAGTGACTGCTCAGCAGCAATGTCGTTTAAGCTCTTACCGTCTTTAATCTGAGCAAATAAGGTACGGGCTTTTTCTTTAGCAAGCGCTGAGGTTTTTTCATTTACTAAGCGTGTTTTAATTTGCTCACTTACTTCGCTTAGTGCTTTGGTTGCAGCCGGTTGATGCTCGTTTACACGAACCACAATTACGTGCTCACTACCTAGCTCAATCACTTCTGAATTTACTTTATCTTCAAGTAGTTCAGCTGATGATAAGGCTGTAATAACCCCTGGGTTATTAAGTGGCTCAGGAAGTGCGTTAAGCGCTAGTAATGGTGTAGATTGAACCTCAACACCCGCAACTTCAGCGGCATCGTCTAAGCGGTCAGAAATTTCAAATGCTAACGCACCCATTTCTGTTTGTTTCTCGTAAAACGCGTCCACTTTTTCAGCTTGCTCAAGCTCAGCACGTAAATCTGCTTTAACCTCGTCATACGGTTTAACTTGCTGCGATTGAATGTCTGTCAGTTTAATAATATGGTAACCAAACTCAGAGGCAACTACATCCGAGTAATCACCTTTGTTTTGCAGAGCAAAAGCAGCCTCTTCAAATGCAGGCTCCATAACATCACGTTCAATCCACTCTAAATCACCGCCCATTTCGGCGCTAACAATATCATCTGACGACGATTCTGCTAATTGCGCAAAATCAGCGCCAGCATTTAGTTGTGCTAGCAAAGACTCCGCTTTCTCTTTTGCCATATCATCATCTTCGCTGTTATCAATTAAGATATGCGATACACGACGTTTTTCAGGCTCAACATACTGGGCTTTACTCTGCTCATAATAAGCCTTTACATCGTCTTCAGTTACTGATGCAACATCAATATCGGCTACATTAAGCTCAATGTAATTAACCGAAATACGTTCAGGTGATAAAAATTGCCCTGCATTTAATTCATAGTAATCTGCAACTTCTTGCTCTGTGACTTCAACATCAGCTTTCATTGCTTGTTTATCAATTACTAAATAGTCAATGCTTCGCGTTTGTTGTTGTAGTGCAATGGCTGACTTAAGCTCGTTTTGCAACGCAAAATCAGTCCCTGCAACCGCAGATACTAACTGGCTTCGTGTCATATCATCACGCAGATATTCTCTAAATGAATCCGGTTGGAAATTCATTTGACGAATAACTTGTAAGTAGCGGTCGTTATTAAACTGATCGCCAATCTTAAAGTAAGGTAGCTCTAAAATTGTTTGACGAATACTCTCATCACTCACACGAAGACCCAGCTCAGAGGCTAACTGACTTTGTAATTCTTGTTGTACTAAACGGTCAATCACGCCTTGGCGTATTTGAGCCATGTAGGTTGGATCAGCTGCTATTTGGGTAAAATACTCACCAAATTGTTGCTCTAAGCGGCTACGTTCATTTTGAAACGCACGGCTAAATTCTGTTTGGCTAATTTTAATTCCATTTACTTCAGCAACGGGTTGTTCTGGGGTTTGACCCAAATAACTACCAATCCCAGCTAAGGCAAAAGATAAAATCACCGCGCCTAAAATGACTTTGGCTACCGGTCCTTGCGAACCTTCTCTGATTTTCTCAAGCATTTGTTAATCTCTTTTCTGATCAAGGCATTTTTACCTTGTCACATGTAAAAAAAGCGTATCTTACCAGATACGCTTTTTCACTTGAAGTAACTGGCGGTAAAGTAACTTAATTCATCAATTAGAATAATTAAGCGTTAATTTAACTCGCCATAACTAATTTGTTTATACAGTGATTAGTTTACTGCGTCTTTAAGCGCTTTACCGGCTTTGAAAGCAGGGATGTTAGCGGCAGCAATTTGAATTGTTTCACCAGTTTGTGGGTTACGGCCTGCACGAGCAGCACGCTCGCGTACAGAAAACGTACCAAATCCAACAAGTGCAACTGAGTCGCCATCTTTTAGCGCGCCAGATACAGATTCGATGAATGAATCTAGAGCACGACCAGCAGCCGCTTTAGAAATGTCAGCATCAGCTGCGATTTGATCGATTAATTGAGATTTATTCACAATATCATCCTCTTTCATTGTTGTTATCAAGAGCGATTGTTTTTTTAAACTAACATCACTGTTTTGAAATTTTGAGCATTTTTTTAAAGCTCACATGATTATATTTTTCTTAAGCCTAGGCCCTACAAGGGCTAGGCTTGAAAACCAGTGCTTAACTTATCATACCGTTTAGATTTGAAAAGCCCCTAAAAGCACTTTTTTTGGCTTTTTTACTGCTTTTTCGATGTTTCGACTGAAAAACTATCAACCGGATGCACTAGAGCCAGCTTTAATACCTCATCAATCCAAGTAACTGGGTGAATATCAAGACCCGCCAAAACATTGTCAGGTATCTCTTTTAGGTCACGTTCATTGATTTTAGGAATAACGACGGTTTTAATTCCACCACGATGAGCGGCTAATAATTTCTCTTTTAAGCCTCCAATTGGCAATACTTCTCCACGTAAGGTAATTTCACCTGTCATAGCGACATCAGAACGTACCGGATTACCGGTTAGGCTTGAAACCAAGCATGTAACCATGGCAATACCCGCACTTGGGCCATCTTTAGGAGTTGCACCCTCAGGTACGTGTACGTGAATGTCGCGTTTTTCATAAAAGTCACTGTTAATGCGCAGCTCATCTGCGCGATTACGTACTACCGTCATTGCCGCTTGAATCGACTCTTGCATTACATCGCCTAACGAGCCGGTGTAAGTTAGCTTACCTTTTCCCGGTACCGCAGCACATTCAATAGTGAGTAAATCACCACCGACTTCTGTCCACGCAAGGCCAGTAACTTGACCAATGCGGTCACCATCTTCCGCTTTACCATAATCAAAGCGCTGAACACCTAAGTATTCTTCAAGATTATCTGCATCAATAGTGACAGTTTTAATGTCTTTTTCGATTAAGATGTTTTTAACCGCTTTACGACATAACTTAGAGACTTCTCGCTCTAAATTACGTACACCTGCTTCTCGCGTATAATAGCGGATAATCCCAATAATGGCGCTGTCGGCAATCTCAACTTCTTTGTCTTTGAGGCCATTACGTTTAATTTGCTTAGGAATTAAATGCTCTTTTGCAATATTTAACTTTTCGTCTTCGGTGTAACCCGATAAACGAATAACTTCCATACGATCTAATAAAGGGCCTGGAATATTAAAGCTATTTGAAGTTGCAACAAACATCACATCAGATAAATCGTAATCAACTTCAAGGTAATGATCAGCAAAGTGACTATTTTGCTCCGGATCGAGCACCTCTAATAACGCTGATGCAGGATCACCACGCATATCCGCTGACATTTTGTCAATTTCATCTAACAAGAATAATGGGTTTTTAACGCCCACTTTAGTCATGTTTTGAATTAACTTACCAGGCATAGAGCCAATGTAAGTACGACGATGCCCACGAATCTCAGCTTCATCACGAACGCCACCGAGTGCCATACGAACGTACTTACGACCCGTTGAACGCGCAATAGACTGCCCAAGTGATGTTTTACCTACACCCGGCGGTCCAACTAAACATAAGATTGGCCCTTTAAGTTTATTGGTACGCTGTTGTACTGCGAGGTACTCAATAATGCGCTCTTTGACTTTATCAAGGCCGTGGTGATCGCTATCTAATATTTTTTGCGCGCCGGCTAAGTCTTTTTTCACCTTAGAGCGTTTTTTCCACGGTACGTTAATTAACGTATCTATGTATGAGCGAACAACACTGGCTTCTGCCGACATTGGCGACATCATTTTAAGCTTATTTAACTCAGCTGTGGCTTTTTCTTTCGCTTCTGATGGCATGCCAGACTCTTCAATGCGCTTTTTCAACGCTTCAAATTCATCCGGTACGTCATCAATTTCACCCAACTCTTTTTGAATCGCTTTCATTTGCTCATTGAGGTAATACTCACGTTGCGATTTTTCCATTTGCTTTTTAACGCGGGTACGAATTTTTTTCTCAACTTGCAATAAATCTATTTCACCTTCCATTAGCGCCATTAAATACTCTAATCGCTCTGTCACGCTTGATATTTCGAGTACTTTTTGCTTTTCAGGCACTTTTAATGGCATATGTGCAGCCATAGTGTCAGCAAGACGCGCAGGCTCATCAATACCAGAGACTGAGGTCATTACTTCAGGTGGAATTTTTTTATTTAATTTTACATAGCCTTCAAACTGGCTCAATGCACTGCGAATAAAAATATCTTGTTCTTGCTCGTTCACTGAGTTCGATTCAATAAACTGTGCATTTGCAACAAAAAAGTCTTCGTTATCAACAAATTCTTCAATATTCGCACGTTGCGTGCCTTCAACTAATACTTTTACTGTACCATCAGGTAGCTTTAATAATTGAAGTACAGTGGCAATTGTCCCAACACGATAAATATCGTCTTTTTCTGGCTCATCTACGGTTGCATCTTTTTGTGCAACTAAGAAAATTTGTTTGTCTTTATCCATCGCCGCTTCAAGGCATTTTATTGATTTTTCACGGCCTACAAAAAGCGGGATCACCATGTGTGGATACACCACCACATCGCGTAGTGCTAGCACAGGGATTTCGACTCGATCGTTTCTCTCAAGCGTCATTGTATTTTCTCTTTGCACTTCATTTATTTAAAGATTACTCAAGTATATGGGGATAACCTAATTAAAGTTCAACAATTTTTGTCAACTCGGTTAAATTAATTATAAAAAAAGGAGCCGTTGGCTCCTTTTTAAAATTATTCGTTCAGAATTTAATCTGCCGCTGCTTGCTCTTGATTACTGCTGTCATAAATCAAGATAGGATCAGACTCACCTTTAATCACAGTTTCATCAACAACTACTTTGCTTACATTATCAATTGAAGGAAGCTCATACATAGTATCAAGCAATACTCCTTCTACAATTGAACGAAGACCACGCGCACCGGTTTTACGCTCCATCGCTTTATGAGCAATTGCACGCAATGCATCATCACGAAACTCAAGCTCAACATCTTCCATGCCAAACAGCACTGAAAACTGTTTAGTAATAGCGTTTTTAGGTTCACTTAAAATTTGCACCAGCGCAGCTTCATCAAGCTCGGTTAAAGTAGCAACCACAGGTAAACGGCCAATAAATTCTGGGATTAAGCCATATTTAACTAAATCTTCTGGCTCAACATCTTTAAATGTTTCACTTAAAGAACGGCTCGCTGCCGACTCTTTAACGTCTACACCAAAACCAATACCGGTGTTTTTGTGGCTACGTTGTTCAATCACTTTATCTAGACCAGCAAATGCCCCCCCACAAATAAACAGTATTTTAGAGGTGTCTACTTGTAAAAACTCTTGTTGTGGATGCTTACGCCCGCCTTGCGGAGGAACAGATGCCACTGTACCTTCAATCAGTTTAAGTAAGGCTTGTTGTACACCTTCACCTGATACATCACGTGTAATTGATGGGTTGTCTGATTTACGAGAAATTTTGTCAATTTCATCAATGTAAACAATACCACGTTGTGCTTTTTCTACGTCGTAGTCACATTTTTGTAAAAGCTTTTGAATAATGTTTTCAACGTCTTCGCCTACATAACCGGCTTCGGTTAGTGTAGTGGCATCGGCCATAGTAAAGGGTACATCGAGTAAACGCGCGAGCGTTTCAGCTAATAATGTTTTACCACTACCCGTTGGACCTATTAATAAAATATTACTTTTACCTAGTTCAACGTCTTGTTTTGTTGATTGATTGCGTAAACGCTTGTAGTGATTGTAAACCGCTACAGATAACACTTTTTTGGCATGGTCTTGACCAATAACGTAGTCATCTAAGTGGTTACGGATTTCTTTTGGCACAGGTAATTTATCAGCGGCATCATGCTTAGGCGCGATGTCTTTAATTTCTTCCCTGATAATATCATTACACAGCTCTACACATTCATCACAAACGTATACTGAAGGTCCTGCAATTAATTTTCGAACTTCATGCTGGCTTTTGCCACAAAAAGAGCAGTATAACAATTTATTACTTTTGTCGCCGTCTGTAGGAGTATCAGACATTCAGCTACCTCATTTTATTACGTTGGCCACCAAAGTCTTGGTGGCTATTTTAATACGCTTTAACTATACCAAATTTAGTGTTTTTCGCATAGTAACTCTCATTAACAAGCATTATTGCTTGCAGGCATACTTACTTGCTACCGCGATTAGTAAATACTGAGTCAACAATACCGTAATCTACAGCTTGGCTTGCACTCATAAAATTGTCACGGTCTGTATCGCGTGAAACAACGTCAAGCGGTTGCCCTGTATGTTCAGCCATTAAGCGATTTAACTTGTCTTTAATAGACAGGATTTCTTTTGCGTGTATTTCAAAGTCAGACGCTTGACCTTGGAATCCACCTAACGGTTGGTGAATCATCACGCGTGAATTTGGTAAACAAAAGCGTTTACCCTTCGCGCCACCAGACAGTAAAAATGCGCCCATGCTAGCCGCTTGGCCTACACAGATGGTACTTACATCTGGTTTAATGAAATTCATTGTATCGTAAATAGCCATTCCCGCAGTGACAGAGCCACCCGGTGAATTGATATATAAAAAGATATCTTTTTCTGGGTTCTCTGATTCTAAAAATAGCATTTGCGCTAAGATCAGGTTTGCCATGTTGTCTTCAACTTGGCCCGTTAAAAAGATAATACGCTCTTTTAATAGCCTCGAATAAATATCAAACGAGCGCTCGCCTTTAGCTGTTTGCTCAACAACCATAGGGACTAATGCGTTTAGGGGATCTGTCATACCAGTGTTCATACTTATTTAATTCCTTATGCGCTTATACTTATTCTAAGAAAAGCATAATGATCATTTTTAGCTAATTAAGAACCACAAACTAAAATGGCCCGGGCACACTGCATAAACAGAGTAACACGAGCCATTTAATCGTTAGCGAGCGCTTAAGTCAATGACTTATTATGCACCTTGCTGTGGATTCATGATGTCATCAAATGCTTTTTCAACATCAGTCACAGTTGCTTTAGCTAAAATAGCTTCAACAGCTTGCTCTTCCATTGCTACATTACGCATTTGCTGCATTAGTTGATCATTTGCTTTGTAGTATTCTACAACTTCACTTGGATCTTCGTATGCAGAAGCTACAGTAGCAATCAATGCTTCAACTTTAGCGTCATCAACTTTGATATCGTTGGCTTTAATCACTTCACCTAATAATAGGCCAGTTTTAACACGTGTTACAGCTTGCTCATGGAACAATTCAGCAGGAAGCTCAGGCATATTTTGACCGTTACCACCAAAACGTTGAGCCGCTTGCTCACGTAATGCGTTAACTTCTTGGTCGATTAATGCTTTAGGCACTTCAACGTCGTTTTGCTCTAAAAGACCTTTAATGGCTTGGTCTTTTACATTAGCTTTAACCGCTTGGTCTAGCTCACGTGCCATGTTCTTTTTAACTTCTTCTTTAAGCGCGTCTACGCCGCCTTCGGTAACACCGAACTTAGTTGCAAACTCTTCGCTTAATTCAGGTAACTCTTGCGCTTCAACTTTTTTCACTGTGATAGTAAATTGAGCTGCTTTGCCTTTTAAGTTTTCAGCATGGTAATCTTCAGGGAAGTTTACATCAGCAACCACTTCTTCGCCTGCTTTTTTACCTACGATGTTATCTTCAAAACCTGGGATCATGCGACCTTGGCCAAGCTCTAGAGGGAAGTCTTCAGCTTTACCACCTTCGAACTCTTCCCCATCAATAGTGCCAACAAAATCAATTGTTACACGATCTTTTTCGCCAGCAGCTGCATCAACATCAGCCCAAGAAGCATGTTGCTTACGAAGTGTTTCTAGCATATTTGCTAAGTCTTCATCAGTCACTTCTACCGCTGGTTTTTCAACAGCAATTTTCTCTAAACCTTGAACTTCAATTTCAGGGTAAACTTCAAATGTTGCTGAAAACTCTAAATCTTTACCTGCTTCAAGTGCTTTAGGAGCAAATGTAGGTGCGCCAGCAGGGTTAATTTTTTCAGCTACAATTGCTTCAATGTAATTACGTTGCATTACTTCGCCAGCAACTTCTTGACGAACAGCTAATCCGAAACGCTTGTTGATTACTGATACTGGTACTTTACCAGCACGGAAACCGTCGATACGCTGCGTTTTTGACAGTTGTTGTAAGCGTTTTTTTACTTCGGTCTCAACGTTCTCTGCAGGAACGGTGATGGTCAGACGGCGCTCAAGGCCTTGAGTCGTCTCAACAGAAACTTGCATGATTTACCTCAATATTCAATTTTGGCGACTGTTCGCCTTCCTTACAAACAAAGTAACTATAGGCGTCTTGATAAAATTCAAGCTTTGGAGCTTAAAAAAATCCGTCCTACCAGGAGATACCATTGCTGCTCTGCCCTTAGGGCACTATATTATTAAACAAATAGACGCGGCATTATAACCTAATATTTTTGATAGTCGAGTGTAGGGGGAAATTATTTGAGGTAGAACAGCTTAGATAACGCTCAAGCGAATAAAAAACAAACTAATTAAGTAAAAATACAACTAACACAGATAAAATTGAGCATGTTAAGTAATAAAAAAGTAGAGTTTAGATATGTTTTTTAGATGAGAATGGTCGGCGATGCAGGATTTGAACCTGCGACCCCTTGGACCCAAACCAAGTGCGCTACCAAACTGCGCTAATCGCCGATATAAACGGTGTTGAATACTTAAACTTAGAATTTAAGACCACCTATAAGAAAGTGGTCGGCGATGCAGGATTTGAACCTGCGACCCCTTGGACCCAAACCAAGTGCGCTACCAAACTGCGCTAATCGCCGATATTCTTTTTTGTAAATTGGGGTGACTGATGGGGCTCGAACCCACGACAACCGGAATCACAATCCGGGGCTCTACCAACTGAGCTACAATCACCACGGTATTACAGTGTTTTCAAAATGGCGCACCCAGAAGGATTCGAACCTTCGACCGACGCCTTAGAAGGGCGTTGCTCTATCCAGCTGAGCTATGGGCGCATCGAAAACTTCATAGTTCACTAGTAAGTTAAATTGTTATATATAATATAAAAATGGTCGGCGATGCAGGATTTGAACCTGCGACCCCTTGGACCCAAACCAAGTGCGCTACCAAACTGCGCTAATCGCCGATACTTACTATTGTCTGCGAGTGACCTCGTTGACAACGGGGTGCATAATAGTGATTTGGCTGGGTTAGGTCAAACGTTTTTTTAAGAAAACAAATCAATTGCTCATTTTTAGTTCATAATGGTCAAATATTACGATACAGGGATAAAATTTAAACCCTTTTTATAATTTGAGCGCTTATATTTTAAAAGCAACTTGGCGCTCAACCGCTTTTCTGCGAAAATAGCTGTCATATTAAAAATGAGTAAGATAGCGTTGTTTTTCTTTATCGGCATTTTAACCCCTTTATATGCACTCGTTTTTTAAATGTATCGGTATCAAGTTAATTAACCTAATTAAAGGTCACCCATGACGGCAAACATCATTGATGGTAAAGCAGTAGCAAAACAAGTACGTAGCGCAGTGGCTGAACGAGTTTCAGAACGTGTAGCACAAAACCTTAGAGCCCCAGGATTAGCTGTAGTACTCGTTGGACAAGATCCAGCAAGCCAAGTTTATGTCGGTTCAAAACGTAAAGCCTGTGAAGAAGTAGGATTTATCTCCAAATCTTTCGATTTACCAGCAGATACCACTGAGCAGGCACTATTAGCATTGATTGATGAGTTGAATGTTGATGGTGAAATTGATGGTATTTTAGTGCAACTCCCTTTACCCGAAGGCTTAGATGCAGAAAAAATTCTAGAGCGAATTACCCCTCACAAAGATGTCGATGGGTTTCATCCTTATAATATTGGCCGGTTGGCACAACGTATGCCTGCCCTGCGTCCATGCACGCCAAAAGGTATTATCACCTTATTAGATTCAACCGGTGTGCGTTACAAAGGGATGCACGCTGTGGTTGTTGGTGCCTCTAATATTGTCGGTCGTCCTATGTCGCTTGAGCTGTTACTTGCAGGTTGCACTACGACCGTTTGTCATAAGTTTACTCAAGATTTAGAAACCCATGTACGCCGCGCAGATTTATTAGTCGTTGCTGTGGGCAAACCTGAATTTATTCCCGGCGATTGGATCAAACAAGGCGCCATTGTTATTGATGTGGGTATAAATCGTTTAGAATCAGGTAAATTAGTCGGTGACGTAGAATACGCCGTTGCAGAGCAAAAAGCTGACTTTATTACCCCAGTACCAGGCGGTGTAGGCCCAATGACGGTTGCCAGCTTAATTGAAAATACGTTAGAAGCGTGTGAGAAATACCATAGCTAATAAATACTGAAATTATACCAATTGCATTAAATTAGTGATCTATTATAGCGACAAAGAAATAAGTCGATAACAAGGCGAAAATTATGATACATAGTTGTTCTATATAAATAATTTTTAACGCAGATAGCGGATTATTTAATACGCTAGAATGGTCATGTTTTTAATAAAATTGGTATTATTATGTGATAGAGCCCGTTTAATTACGGGCTTTTTTTATCATCATTTTTCGTTTTAATAAATCTAAGCCTTGTGGCAATACCGAAAACACGATCATCAATAACATAATCGCATACTGCCAACTTTCATACTGCTCATTTATCAAAAGACCTGCACATAAAATGCCAGCGATTGGGTTGGCAATAGTACCAAAAGTAAATTCAACTACCGTCATTCGCCCTAATAACCACACATATAAAATATAAGCTAAAGCAGTATTAGGTACCACCAGCCAAAATAACGCCAACCATTGTGTTGTATTTATTTGCTCAGTTAAAAATTGATACTGCAGCGGAGCAAAATATAAAGCCTGTATTGCAGCTGCAAGTGCGAGCAAACTACCGCCAATAATTAATTGCCAGGTTAATACTGTCCACCAGTGTATTTTAGCCGTCACTTTTTTAACCAAAGTACTGCCTATAACAATCGTTAGTAGCGCCCCTATCAGTGCTACGACTCCCAATACATTAAGTGCAACATGCTGTGGATCAAATAAGCGCCATGCCAAAACCACTAAAGCAAGGGCACAAAAACCTTGCACTAGCGCTGGCTGTTGTCGCTTTACGAGCCATGCATATAATAATGCAACCACAGGCACAGATACCATACCGACACCAGCTATCGCAGCAGGTAAATTAATCGCCATTACAAAAATAAAGCTAAAAAACAACGCAATATTGATTGCGCCTATTAGAAAAATACCCGGCCATTGTTTAGCCGTTGGCCAAGAAGGTTTAAATAACAACAATAATAAACCGGCAGGAAGTGCACGAATTGCGCCTAATAGGATTGGCGGCCATTCTGGCGTTGCATACTTAGTTACGGCGTAAGTTGTGCCCCATAAAAAAGCGGGGATCATGGCAAGTAAAATATTCATTAATTTTCCATTTTTAAATTGATGAATGCGAGTTTAAAACCTCAACCATGATTGAGGTCAATAACCAAAAAAGGGTTACCCAACGGCAACCCTTTTTTTGATTCGCGTGTTGTAACTAAGCTTTACGCCACGTTGTTTTACCCGCTGAATCTTCAAGTACCACACCTAATGCATTTAGCGCATCACGGGCTTCATCTGCTGCAGCCCAATCTTTACTCGCTCGTGCGTCATTACGCTTGACTATCAGTGCCTCAATTTGAGCCACTTCGTCATCGTTTTGACCGCCTTGTAAAAATGCCTCAGGTGCTTGTTGAGCAATACCGAGTATTTCACCTAAGCTACGTAGAATAAAGGCTAAATGTCCTGCTTTTTCGCCATCGCTATCTTTTATACGATTAAGCTCTTTGGCCACTTCAAATACAACCGGTAATGCTTCTGGTGAATTAAAGTCATCATTCATGGCTTTTCTAAACTTTGCCACATACTCATTCCCCTCAAGCTCACATTCAACTGGCTCAACGCCACGCAGCGCCGTGTAAATGCGCTCAAGAGACGAGCGTGCTTGATCTAGGTTTTCTTGAGAGTAATTAAGTTGACTGCGGTAATGGCCTGATATTAAAAAGTAACGAACCGACTCAGCATCGTATTGCTTTAATACCTCACGAACGGTAAAAAAGTTATCTAACGATTTAGACATCTTTTCTTTATTCACTTGTACCATACCGGTGTGGATCCAAGTATTAACGTATTGACCGTTATTGGCACAGCATGATTGGGCAATTTCATTTTCGTGGTGGGGAAACTGTAAATCAGAACCACCACCATGAATGTCAAAATGCTCGCCTAAGTGCTTAGAGCTCATTGCTGAACACTCAATATGCCAGCCAGGGCGCCCCTCACCCCAAGGCGATGACCACGATGGCTCCCCTGCTTTGGCTTTTTTCCATAAAACAAAATCTAGAGGATCGTCTTTATCTTGCGCCACTTCAACACGTGAACCTGATTGCAGCATGCTTAAATCTTGTTGCGAAAGCGCCCCGTACTGCTCAAAAGTAGAGACATCAAACAATACATCACCATCGGCTGCAACGTAAGCATGGCCTTTAGCAATTAAACGCTCAACCATAGCAATAATTTCGTCCATATGACCGGTTACAGTTGGCTCTACATCAGGACGCAACATATTTAAGCTATCAAAATCTTCGTGCATGGCTTTGGTCATGCGCAGTGTTAAATCGTTAATCGCTTCACCGTTTTCATTTGCACGCTTGATAATTTTATCATCAACGTCGGTGATGTTACGCACGTACTTTAAATCGTAACCTAAGTGACGTAGGTAGCGAACAATGACATCAAAACCCACAAATGTACGTGCATGGCCAATGTGACAGTAATCATAAATGGTGATACCACACACATACATATCGATTTTTCCATCGACCATAGGTTTAAATTGTTCTTTTTGGCGTGTCAGTGTGTTGTATATTTGTACCATTTAGCTGCTTTCCTTCACGATTAACAAAAAAGCTATGTTACCACTTGCCAAGCATGGGCTCTAGCGGTTTTTTATACCTAAACCACCGCAATTTTTATGTTTGCGTTAAAATTAAAAACGATTTAAGCAAGGCATTGATTGCAAGTAACAGACGCCCTATTGTTAAAATCAATAACGCAGTATACAGTGTTTTTAAGCCACCCCTTTGGCCGTTTGACAGAAATTCACTCTCATTGTTGCTATACCTTAAAAGAGACTACCATTACTGCAAAATAACGCCTTATACCAATCTGCTTGGATATAGGATCTATTTTTACGATAATAAAATGGCGCTATAACTAGACGGGTTTTTGATATCTAGCTGTTCTAAATGAAAAAAAATTAACAACGTTATAAGGTGGATTTAATTCGTTAAATTGTTCAAATATTTATGCAGGTTGGTATTAGGGTCTGTAAAGCGCTGAATTTTGTATCTTGAGGTAATTTAGGTATTTGAAACATCTACTTTGTTAATCTTAGCTAACTACGATAAAATACTGCCAATATTTAAACCAGCTACAGGAAATCCCATGGTTGTTCTACACACAAATTTTGGTGATATCACCATTAAAATGCACGAAAGCGAAGCGCCAAATACAGTAAAAAACTTTTTAGAGTATGCAAAATCAGGCTTTTATAACGGCACTATTTTTCACCGTGTAATTGATGGTTTTATGGTTCAAGGCGGTGGTTTTTTACCGGGCATGGAACAAAAAGAAGTAAACGACCCAATTAAAAACGAAGCTAACAACGGCCTATCTAACAAAGTAGGTACTTTAGCCATGGCACGCACGCCTGATCCACATTCAGCAACTGCGCAATTTTTCATTAACGTGAATAATAACGACTTTTTAAACCACAGCAGCGAAACGTCGCAAGGCTGGGGTTACTGTGTGTTTGCTGAAGTAGTAGAAGGCATGGACGTTGTCAATAACATCAAAGGTGTTGCTACAGGTAGCAATGGTTTTCACCAAGATGTACCACTTGAAGATGTAGTAATTGAAAGTGTAACTGTAAGCTAAAACCCCCTTATTCTTCACAGAATACATAAAGCGGGTATTCACCCGCTTTTATTTAACTGGAATCACCATGACTCGCCAAACCTACTTTATTGCCGATTTACATTTGAGTGAAAATCGCCCTGATATTACAGCGGCATTTTTTAAATTTTTACACGCCCATATTACTCCTCAAAAAGTAGACGCCCTATATATTTTAGGTGATTTTTTTGAAGTGTGGGTTGGTGACGATTATGTTAGCGAACTCTCAGCAGCAGTGGCAAAACAATTAAAAGCAGTTAGTGACTCAGGGATCCCCATTTACTTTGTACACGGTAATCGCGATTTTATCATGCGTGAAAAATACGCCAATATGGCAGGAATGACTCTACTCGATGAACAAACAGTGATCGACCTTTACGGCACACCTACTGTAATTTTACATGGTGATGAAATGTGTACCCAGGATGTTGAGTATCAAAAGTTTCGTCGAAAAAGCCGAGGATGGTGGTGGCCAAAATTAATGCTCGCAATGCCGCTCTGGTATCGTAAAAAAATAGCCCGCGATGCGCGTGAAAAAAGTAAACTTAGCCAAGCCGATAAACCGCCAGAAATACTTGATGTTGTTGAAAGTGCCGTTTTAGAAACCTTTGCAAAACATGGCGTGGCTAATATGATCCACGGTCATACGCACAGACCTAATGTGCATCAATACAATGTTGATGGGCAAACACTCACCCGCACGGTATTAGGTGATTGGTATACCCAAGGTTCTTATTTAGTAGTAACCGCCAACTCTCAGCAACTCATATTTACACCACTGTAAGTTAAAGCACTCAATCTGTGCTCTGCATACCTAAACTAAGCGCTTTTAGTAAACGGCATACCACTGTGAAACTTAAAGTCTTCGTCAGCAGATAAAATTAGCTGTGCTTCTATTTCAGCAAATTCTTTTACTCGTTCAGTAATATCAAAATCAGCAATGTCTTGAGCAAGGGTTAAATAATCTTGATAATGACGTGCCTCAGAGCGCAGCAGTGAAATATAAAAATCACCTAATCGTTTATCTACATGGGGGGCAAGCTTGGCAAAGCGCTCACACGAGCGAGCTTCTATGTATGCACCCACAATAAGCTTATCAACTAAGGCATTGGGCTCAAAGGTTTTAACATTACGTAACATGCCTTTGGCATAACGACAGGGCGTTATACTTTTATATTCAACACCGTATTCATCCATAATTTCGAGCACTTGATAGAAATGATGCAGCTCTTCTTTTATCAGCATGACCATTTTATCAATTAAATCTTGCCCGTAAGGCGAGTTAGATTTAGGAATAATGGATTTAGTGAGTTTATTTTTAGCCGCTAAATCACGCCAATTCCCTTCACGTTTATAAATAAGCGTTTCAAACGGTTTAAGCCACTCAAGCAGTGCATCACTGCTCTCTTTATCTACCGCATACTTACGAATTAAAAACATGGCACTTTGCGCCGCTTTTAATTCACTAAATGTAAATATGTGCATATATTAAATATTGGATTTTTAAGTAACCACTTATAACATAAAGTGCATTGTATTAAATCAACGATAACTATAAGTTATATTAAAAGTGTTTTTTTGAAGAAAATATTCTTTGTAATTCTTTCAAATGAACATATATATAATTCGTCACCACAACTATTTTAAACAAATAAAGGATATTCGTTATGAATAGTTTTGTAAGTAATGCATTCAAGAAATTAATCTCTTCAAAAGAGTACAGCTTATGGACAAAAGTCTTAAATTTAAGGAAAAGAATTAATACTCCATTGGCTCTGTCTTTTGGTAGCTTAGGGTGGAAAAATGGAACTGAGTGGTTAATTGAAAGTTATGTTCCCTGCCGCTCTGTAGGCTTTATTATTGGTGACTCACAAGATTTAAAATCTTTTTTGGTAGCACAGTGGGCATTTAATCTCGCTACGGGAAAACCATTTGGCGATCTTCGAGTAAATCAAGGACCAGTTGTCATTGTATGCGCAGAAGGCTCAAACAGTTTTCCCAAAAGAATAAAAGCTATCGAAGATAAACATAGTATAAATGTTGAAGACAAAATAGTTACGGTTAATCGCCCTATTGCAATGCTAATTCAGCAAGAAGTAGAGATGTTACATGATTTACTAGATAAATTAAAAAGCACACTTGGTGAAAGTCCTAAACTACTAGTAATAGATACATTTTCACAATGTAGTGCTGGTATTGATGAAAATAACGCTGGGGATATCGCAAGGTATATAAACACTTGCAAAGAAATCTCTGAACAACACAATATAACAGTGCTAAATGTTCATCATAAAAATAAAGAAGGTAAATATAGGGGTAGCAGTGCTTTTTATGGGAACGTTGATTTCATTATGGAAACAAAAAAAGAAAAGCGTAATTCATCTGACACGGAGGAAAAAATTTCAACAAAGCTAAGCTTAACAAAATCAAAAGACTCATCAACAAATGTGTCTCATTTGCTAGACTTTAGTGAAAGATCTTTGGGTATAGAAGATAACTTTGGAAATACACTCACAACTTTAGTACTTGATAAAGTGACAAGTGTTCAAAAAACAGCGAACAGCTCGAACAATTGCGCAAAAGATTTTATTGTTTCTTTCTTAAAGGATTCAGATAAAGAGTATGTAGAACAATCAGATTTAAATGATGCATTCAAATCTAAAATGCCAACTGTAGTGGTCAACTAATTTTGGCCACAATTTTAGAATCTTGGTATCTAACCTCAGATTCATTTGGCGCTAAACCAGCATTATAATGATGCGGCCTAACATTATTGTAATATCCATTTATGTAATCGCTTACACTATATTTAGCTTCTTTAAAGTTTTCATATCCAACCTTTGGCATCCATTCCGTTTTAAAGCTTCTAAAAAATCGCTCCATAGGCGCATTATCCCAACAATTTCCACGTCGACTCATACTTTGTGTAATTTTATAGCGCCATAAACGTTGGCGGTACTTCAAGCTTGTATAATGGCTTCCTTGGTCTGAATGAAACATCAATCCACTTGGCTTACCTCTACTTTCATACGCGAGTTCAAGCGCCTTTAGTGTTAAATTAGTATCTGGCGACAACGACATTGCCCAACCAACCACTTTACGCGCAAATAAATCAATAACGACCGCTAAATAAGCCCAGCGATTGCCTGTCCAAATATACGTCACATCACCGCACCACACAGTATTCGGTTCAATAACATCAAACTGCCTATCAAGCAGGTTTGGAATTTCAAGGTGTTCATTACCACCGCGCTTATATGAATGTTGAGGAACTTGGCAACTTTCAAGCTTTAACTTAACCATTAGCTTAGCGGCGCGATAACGGCTCAATTCAAAATCATTGTTTGTCGCTATTGTAGCAATTGTCCTTGCACCTGCTGAGCCTCCACTCATTCTATGTATTGCTTTAACTTCAGCCTCTAACCTTACTTGCTCAGGTGTCGGCGTTGTATCGCGTATAGCCCAATATTTATAGCTGCTGCGATGCACATCGAATACGCTACACAGCACGCTAATTGGATAATGCTCTCGTTGATTTAACTTCTCGATTAACGAGAATTGTTCAGGGAGTCGGACATCAAGAGAGCGGTAGCCTTTTTTAATATGTCCTTTTCTAATTCAATGCGTTGGATTTGCTTTTTAAGTTCACGAATTTCAATTTGTTCGGGCGTCATTGGTGAAGCCGATGGTGACTGACCATTACGCTCTTGTTTTAATTGAGTAACCCACTTACTTACGGTTGATTTACCAACACCCATAGCCTTGGCTGCATCTTCTTGCGTATAACCTTGGTCGACTACAAGCTGAGCTGTTTCTAATTTGATTGCCGCAGAATACGTTGCGCGTTTTAATTTCGTCATTTTTTCACCCAAATTTGTATGCTTATTAGCATAACATTTCTTTCTTAATGGGTGGCCAAAATCACTGTACCACTACAAACATTAAACATTAGTACTATAAAGAAAAATATCTCTTGCTCATGTAGGGAATTAATAAACGAAGGTAAAATACTAGAACAGAAGTCTGGGCGAAATAAAGCATACACACTCGCAACTTGTGATTTGCCAGAATAGCTTTATCTTTATCTCCATACTTAAAAAGGCAAAGGTAACTTTGCCTTTTTTATACACAGATGAATAAATATTAACTTGATTTGTCAGATTTGATTTTTAGAGTTGAATCAAATCTGACAGTGAATAGCCAATTTGTGCTGTGAGGAGCCATTAAGGTATAACTCGTTTCTGCCCCAAAACGATTTACAAACTGGAATGTTGACGGGCCGCTTCGAGCGATCAACGGACATTCGACCTACCTCAGTCGAACGACTGCTTAGCCCAAAAATGCGGACATAGCTATTTATTGTGTATTGGTTACTTTATCTAATATCAATTAGCGAACCATGTACAATTATGAAACCTTAGGCAAACGTAAACTACAAGACTTGTAGATATAAGTATCACTCTTCAAGCAACTGCAATACCCCACATTCTTTAACTTTTCTATCATCTGTGCATGCCGAGGCCATCTCAGATAGGGTAGCCTTTAGCTCCTCAAGCTCTGCAATGCGATGCGTGACGTCAACCATATGTTGATGGATCAAATTGTTCACACTAGAACAACTTTTATCGGGATTATTTTTTGTATCCAACAGCTGTTTAATTTCTATTATGGTCAAATCTAATGAGCGACATTGTTTAATGAATCGCAGTGCTCTCAACGATGATGCGTCGTAAATTCTGTAGTTGCCTTCACTGCGATTGCAAGCCTCAAACAAATCCTGTTTTTCATAAAAACGGATCGTCTGAATAGAACACCCACTTTTTTTTGATAGCTCACCTATTTTCATAAACGTGCCTTTGTGTTGTTGACTCTATACTAGGTATAGACTTTACACTGTACCTATAGTTTTGGGAATAAGAGTTGAACAATGAGTGGTTGCGGCTGTGAAGTGGAAATCAAAGATGCCTCACAAAAACGGGTTCTGTATTGGCTGCTCGGCATCAATGCGACGATGTTTTTCGTTGAGATGACCGTGGGTATTTTGGCTGACTCTACTGCTTTAATAGCAGACTCTATGGACATGCTAGCGGATGCAGTTGTATACGGCATAGGTATTTATGCTGTGGGCAAATCTATACTTCACAAAGCCAAAGCTGCGAAAATCAGTGGTTACTTTCAGCTATTGCTGGGCGTAATTATTCTTATTGATATTACCAGAAGGTTATTCTTGGGCAGTGAGCCTATCTCATCACTAATGATAGGAATGGGGTTCATTGCACTAATTGCAAACGTCGTTTGCTTGGTGATCATTCGTAATCATAAAAACGACGAAGTACATATGCGAGCCAGCTGGATTTTTTCGGCCAACGATGTCATCGCCAACATGGGTGTCATTATCGCCGGAGTTTTAGTGGTATGGCTTGATAGCAGAGTACCGGATTTGGTTATCGGCTGTATTGTGTCGATTGTCGTGCTGCGCGGAGCGTGGATGATCCTCAAAGATGCCAAGCAGGAAGTACTTAATAGCGAAGTACAGAAAGGTAAAGCGGGTGATCCACTATGACATACAACAAAGCGGTTAAGCCACATATCGATTCCAAATTAACAGATTACTCAGATGCAATGTCTAACAATAATGAGAGGCAGGCATTTGCAGCGCTGGAGGATGCGCATGTAATTGGTCAGCACTCTACTTATTATCATTGTTTAATTCATTGTAAAATGCTGCGACACGGTCTTCTAAACAAAGATTGGAGAGCCGTTTTTGGACAAGTAATAAGAATAGTTGGTGCTGCAACCAAAACAGCTATCGGCCTTGTACCTAAAGGGAATACAGGTGGCACTGACATCAGCCCCTTTAAGCGACTGCCAATCAGTGCTGAAAATCAAGCGATATTGGACAAAATCAACCATGCATAATCATAACCACAGTCACAGTGATAACAGCGCATCAAAACGTATTGGCTGGGCATTTTTCTTGAATGTCGTGTTCACTATCATTGAATTTATCGGCGGGTGGCTGACAAACAGCACGGCTATTATGGCCGACGCAGTGCATGATTTGGGCGATAGTTTATCCATTGGCACCGCTTGGGGCTTAAATAAACTCAGTGATAAACAAGCAACCAATACATTTTCCTATGGCTATAAACGCTTTTCACTTCTTGGTGCATTGATTAACGGGTTAGTGTTAACGACTGGCTCAATATGGATCTTATTCGAAGCTATCCCAAGGCTTTCTGCACCCGAAATGCCGCAAGTCGAAGGCATGATACTCCTGTCAATTTTTGGCATCGCCGTTAATGGATTTGCTGCGTATAAACTTAGCGAAGGGAATTCCTTAAACGAACGTATTTTAAACTGGCATTTGCTTGAAGATGTTTTGGGTTGGGTGGCAGTGCTGATCGTATCGATCGTGCTGATGTTTAAGCCATGGCCAATTTTAGATCCTATCTTATCCATTGGCTTCACGTTATTCATTTTATTCAATGTAGTTAGAAATCTAAAAGAAACCTTATTGTTATTCCTGCAAGCCACGCCCGATGCTAAGCAGATGGAGGAAGTGCGTAAAGTACTCATGTCATTTGATGATGTGGCGGATATACATCATTTTCATATCTGGTCTTTGGACGGTGAACATAGCGTCATGACGGCACATGTGGAGTTGAAACAAGATGTTTCGGTTTCTCAATTGAGAACACTTAAAGACGAACTTCGCCAAGGTCTTGATGAGTTTGATTTTGTGCACACTACCATTGAAATTGAATTTGCCAATGAAGATTGTCGTGATGAGTAATGTAATGATTGAAATACTTTGTTTAGGTTGGTCGATTGGTCTTAGTTCGATTACCTGTTAATATGAAAAAGATGAGAGTAGATAGATATGTTTAGTGTAAGGGTGACAAGTTACCTGCTGATTTCGCTGATTTTGTTTCAGTCGTTTTCTGCTGTCGCCAATACATTGGATTCTCATACTGTCGACTCACAACATCTAAATGAAATACACGAACATCAATTGGGCGATAACATCGCTACTGAACATGCGCAGGTTCAACTAAAATCTAGCGAACAACCTGATGCTGATAACGTCCCCGTAGATAAATCTCACAATCCTGCTGATTGCCACCACTGTGGCCATTGTCACGGAACCCATGCCCAATGGATTGTAAGCACCAATGGTATCGAACTCGATTCTGTTGCCACCCATCACAATTTCTATTACTTATCAAAAGTAATAGATGCACCGATCACGCAATTACTACGCCCACCTAAAGCATAACCCTGAACTAATCAAACACCGTTCGCCAACAGTTTGGCGATATATATTTTTTTGATAATTTAGGAATAAAACAATGATGCATTTTTCATTGAGTCGCCCTATGCGTGTGCACGCTTGGGTGATTTCCACGATGCTTGTTCTTTTGACAACACACACCGTGGTAGTAGCACAAACAAACAGTATCACCAATCGCGAAATGACCTTGCAAAGCGCCATACAGCGAACATTAGCGAATTCACCCGAGTTGCATGAGTTCACATATAGGCAACAAGCGATTGAGGGAGAAATTAAAACTGCTTCTCTCAAACCAGCCCTCAACGTAGGCATTGAAATGGAAAACTTCTTAGGAACAGGCGAGGTCTCTGGCATTAAGGACACCGAGTTGACTCTCACATTGTCGTCGGTCATTGAATTGGGCAATAAACTCAACTCACGTAAGGAGTTTGCTAAGGCGCAATCCACCTTAGTCGAAGCGCAAAAACAAGTGCACACCTTGGATGTACTGGCTGAAGTGACACGTCGCTACATCGATGTATTGGCGCAACAAGCGTTAATTGACGCGCAACAAGAGGCAGAAACACTTGCTCGATATACCTATCAGGCTGTCACAAGACGCGTGGATGCAGGTGCTTCCCCTGCATTTGAACAGAAACGCGCTGAAGCAGCGCTAGCAAGAGCTAGACTGGATGTGGTGACGGCACAGCAAACTAAGCAAGGCATGATAAATAGTCTGGCTATTATGTGGGGGGAAAAAGATCCCACTTTTACTGATGTGGAGGGTGACTTATTTGCGCTGCAATCGTCTCCTTCGTTAACCGCGCTTTTCACCACTCTATTGGACAGTCCCAATCTTGAGGTCTATACGCAAGGTTCGAGATTGCAGGCTTCCCAAGTCCGCCTTACTCAAGCAGCTAATCAATCGGATTTAAGCTGGACGGCCGGTATCAGGCGCATGAATGGCATAGATGAAACAGCCTTTGTAGCAGGCGTGAGTATGCCTCTGTTTGCCGGTGACCGAAATCTTGGCGAGTACCAAAAGCAGCGAGCAATTCAGGCACAGCTGGAACAACAAAAAGAGTCAGCGACGCAAAACCTATACCATCAGCTAAATATGGCCTTGATGGTCAGAAACAATGCGTTGCTCAATGTACATACACTGCAAAACTCTATTATCCCACCCTTAGTTCAAGCGCTGGAATTAGTAGAACAAGCCTATATCAACGGTCGATTCAGCTACCTTGAATGGGTGAGTACACGTCAAGAACTACTCAATGCCAAACAAGCCTTAATTCAATCAGCGAAGCAAGCTCATCAGCGCGGTGCAGATATCGAATCACTGACTGCACAGCCACTTGTGGATACGATCAACACCTCTTTTTCGAGAAAAACAAAATGAACAAAAATATATTAAATAAGAAGCAAAACGCTCTGTTAGTTTTCATTGTTTGCAGTGCGTTGGGATTTTTTTCAAGCACCACAATACAAGCATCAGAAGGCGAACATGGTAAAGAGGAAGCCCATAAGGATGAACGCGTATTCATGTCAGATAGCATGGCGCAAAAAATGGGCGTAATGACGCAAAGTGTGCAAACGGGTAGTCTCAATATTACCACCACTGTCTACGGAAATATCGTGACCGACCCTGCTTCACTGAGTCATGTGCGTGCACGATTCGACGGTATGGTGACCAAGGTCAATGCAAATTTAGGTAAAAAAGTTAAAAAAGGCGAGACACTGGCGGTAGTTGAATCCAACGAAAGCCTGAAAAGTTATCCCGTTGCCGCGCCGTTTTCAGGCACCGTGATTGCCAGACATGCCAATGAAGGCGAGTTATCTAATGGCCAAGTGTTATTTTCAATCGCAAACTATGATGACGTGTGGGCACAGCTTAAAGTCTTCCCACAACAGCTCTCTGATATTGCAGAGCAGCAAAGTGTTCAACTTAGTGTGGCAGGCTCATCGTTAGAAACCACTATCCAGCATATCTTACCCTCGCCAGATGAAAAACCGTATGTATTGGCGTATGCCAAAATAGCTAATACCTCAGGTCAGTGGCCGGTTGGCGCGGCTATCAAAGGGCTTGTCACAATCAACAAACTTGATGTCGCCATGATGGTGCCTAAAGCTTCGATTCAAGAGTTTGAAGGGGCTTCTGTCGTGTTTGTCAAAGAAGGTGATGAATACCGTCCCGTGCCCGTTACCTTAGGTCAACAAGATAACTACAATATTGAAGTGTTATCAGGTCTGCACATTGCAGATGTGATTGTCAGCCAGAACAGCTACCTGTTTAAAGCCGATTTAGAAAAGTCGGAGGCCGGTCATGACCACTAATAACTCAATGCTATTTACTTGGTCATGCGTCTCAGTTATTGGGGGACGAACATATGATTGAATCCATATTACGTTTATCCATAGAGCGACGAGGGATAATGCTGATGTTGATCTTCCTTGTGCTGGGCATGGGGATATTCAGTTATCAAAAATTACCTATCGATGCGGTACCCGATATCACTAACGTGCAAGTGCAAATCAATACACAAGCACCGGGCTATTCGCCTTTGGAAACCGAGCAGCGGATCACATTCGTAGTAGAAACAGCACTGGCGGGATTACCTGACCTGTCCTACACCCGCTCTTTATCACGCTACGGCCTGTCTCAGGTAACAGCGGTATTTGATGAAGGCACTGATCTGTATTTTGCGCGTAATCTCATCAATACGCGATTAGGCGCAATCAAAAGTCAGCTACCAGAAGGGTTAGAGCCTGAAATGGGACCTATCGCTACTGGGTTGGGCGAAATCTACATGTATACCTTGCGAGCCAAGCAAAATGCGATGCAAAAAAATGGTGAGCCTTACAATGCAATGGCGCTTCGCGAGATACACGACTGGATTGTAAAACCGCAGCTCGCACTGGTTAAGGGGATCACTGAAGTCAACGCCATTGGAGGCTATGTTAAGCAATACCATGTGAATCCTGAACCACAGCTTATGCTGAATTTTGACATTAGTCTAAGCGATATCCATCGTGCTCTGGAGCGAAACAACACCAATCAGGGGGCGGGGTTTGTTGAGCGAAATGGGCAACAAATACTGGTGCGCTCACAAGGTCAACTTCAAACACTTAGCGATATCGAAAATGTGGTAATAAAACGCATTAATACTGTCCCCGTTGCGGTGAAAGACATTGGCAGTGTGGCTATTGGTAAGGAGCTGAGAACTGGTGCGGCAACGCAGGAGGGTGAAGAGACCGTTTTAGGTACGGCAATGATGCTAGTCGGCGAAAACTCACGAGCCGTTGCTCAATCCGTTGCCAAAAAGGTGAAGGACATTCAATCCAGCTTACCTGATGGTATTGTCATTGAGCCAGTCTATGACCGTACCCTATTGGTCGATAAAGCTATCGAAACGGTTCAGAAGAATTTAGTAGAAGGTGCGTTATTAGTCATAGTGATCTTGTTCATATTGCTTGGCAATATTCGCGCCGCGCTCATCACTGCGGCAGTTATACCGCTGGCGATGTTGGCGACCATTACAGGGATGGTTAATACAGGTGTGTCTGCCAACCTAATGAGCCTTGGCGCATTGGACTTTGGATTAATTGTCGATGGTGCGGTGATCATCGTAGAGAACTGTATCAGGCGGTTATCCGAGTCTCAGAAACGCACAGGCACAGTCTTGCCACTTAAAGAGCGGCTAGAACTGGTTTTTCAAGCGACCAACGAAGTCATTCGTCCTAGCTTATTCGGTGTATTGATTATTACTGTCGTGTATATCCCGCTGTTCTCATTGACAGGCGTTGAGGGCAAGATGTTCCAACCAATGGCGGCAACGGTCATCATGGCGCTGATAGCAGCGATGCTGTTCTCCATTACCATTGTACCGGCGGCAGTCGCGATGTTTATGGCAGGTAAAGTCAGTGAGAAAGAAAGCTTCATTATTGTTGCAGCTAAATCCGCCTATCGTCCTATCATTAATCTTGCACTGAAATTACGCTGGATAGTGCTTTTCGGCTCAGGCGTGCTGGTAGTGGGCAGCTTATGGTTGGCAACGCGATTAGGCTCTGAGTTTGTTCCCCAGCTTGACGAAGGAGACATCGCACTGCACGCCATGCGAATACCGGGCACAGGTATTGAACAAGCCGTCGCAATGCAAAAAACACTTGAATCTACCTTGATGGAATACGAACAGGTACTCACAGTGTTTGCGAAAACCGGTACCGCAGAAGTAGCTACCGATGCGATGCCGCCCAACGTAACCGATACCTTTGTGATGCTAAAACCACGAGCGCAGTGGCCTGATCCTAACCTATCAAAAGCTGATTTCGTGGAAACCCTTGAGCGAGATTTACAAGCGGTGACAGGCAATAACTATGAGTTTACCCAACCTATCCAAATGCGTTTTAACGAGTTGATAAGTGGGGTAAGGGCTGACCTTGGTATAAAAGTCTTCGGAGATGATTTAACCACGCTGGTTGCTTCTGCAAACGACATCTTAACGGTTTTACAATCAATTGACGGCGTGGCGGATGCACGACTTGAACAGGTCGATGATATCCCTATCTTCACTATCAACCCTAAGCTAGTCGAGTTGGCACGTTATGGATTGGACGTGGCCGATTTGCAGGAGTGGTTGGCGTCAGCTATCGGTGGTAATACTGCTGGCTTAATTTTTGAGGGAGATAGACGCTTTGAGTTGCTTGTGCGATTTGGTGAAGGTATCCGCACAGATTTAGATGCCATTGGCAGCACTCCTATCATTACATCGGATGGGGAATTTGTGCCGTTATCAGAAGTCGCTACGCTGGGGTACTCGTCTGTTCCCAATCAAATCAGTCGAGAAAACGGTAAGCGCAGAGTCGTGGTTACCGCCAATGTCAGAGAGCGCGACTTGGGGAGTTTTGTTGACGAAGCCAAAATCAAAATAACCGAACAGGTAGCTCTACCAGCAGGCTACTGGCTGGATTATGGCGGCACGTTTGAACAGCTTGAAAGTGCCAGTCAGCGACTGTCTATCGTGGTGCCGGCCACGCTTTTCCTGATACTTGTGTTACTAGTGGTGGTGTTTGGCTCATTTCGTGATGCCTTGATCATCTTCACTGGTGTGCCTTTAGCCTTAACAGGAGGTGTTTTCGCACTCTGGATGCGTGACATGCCACTGTCTATATCTGCCGGAGTCGGGTTTATTGCGCTCTCTGGTATTGCGGTACTAAACGGCTTAGTGATGTTGTCATTTATTAAACAGCGAGTACTAGAAACAGGTGACTTGATTAACTCAATCGTTGATGGAGCTATCACAAGATTGCGTCCGGTTCTGATGACGGCACTGGTAGCAAGTTTAGGTTTCATCCCCATGGCACTGAATGTCGGGACTGGCGCTGAAGTGCAAAGACCGCTTGCAACGGTAGTGATTGGCGGGATCATCTCGTCCACCATCCTAACATTGGTCGTTTTGCCTATTTTATATCGGATGATGCACTCGAAATTAACTAAGGAGTGAATGTTGGGCACCGTATTGCAGAAAATACGGTGCTCTTCGTCTGGAAATTTAAAACAACTGAAAATGATTACTGAACTGTATATTCACCAATAAGAAGCTGATTGTCCGGAATACTACAATTACCACCAATTCAATCAAGGTCGAATGATGATCTGCAAATGACACAAATTTAACAGTCAGGTCTAACGTTCGACTGTCCGCTTTTAGGCTCAAAGCAGACCGTCAGAGAATTTCTGCTCAACAACTGCAATTAGCACAAAGCACGCATTCGTCCTAACTCATTTCTGCCCCAAGATGAGTTAACGTAATTACTCTATAGGTCGCTTTGAGCTATCAGATACAGTCTTATTCATCTAATGATATTGGTTCTACTCCATAATCTGATATTCCACTAACTTTTATGTTGGTGATGATATGAGTAACTGCATTAATATACGGTTTTATTGTGCTCCCATATTCAAGAAAATGGACGACGAGCGCATTTTCTTTTTCTGAATACTTTTAGCGTCATTAAAAATATTATAGTTGGCAATGCATTACGTTATTTGTTAAAAATAGATCTATTAATACATGCGCGTAACATCGGCAGAAAGATACGCGGTGTGCTCACTATAAAATGTTATGACTAAAAGGCAGGGATTATCTATTGAGCTACGAGACTGATCAAAGAATAAAGAACTATTTAGATACAAATCAGCTAAGTCGAGAACAATTGTGTCGATCAGTTCTTGCATTAGATAATAGATTTTCTGATGTTCGCCCAAGACATCCCCGTGGTGGACCCGACGGTGGTCGTGATATAGAAGCCATTTATCGCAATGATCATGTTGCGTTTGGTGCTGTGGGATTTGTGAATCAAGCAAATGACTCTAAGGAGCAAAAGAAAACCATTACTGAAAAATTTAAGGAAGACTTAAACAGCGCTTTGTCTGCTGATAAAAAGCCAGAGGTATTTGTGTTTTTTACAAACATAAATCTAACAATAGGCGAAAAAAACCAGCTGATAGATAAAGCCAAAGCGCATGGAATGATTCATTGTGAAATTATTGATAGGGAAAGAATAAGAATATCCCTTGATAGCCCAGACGGGTTTTCAATTAGATTTCAGCATTTAAATATTCCCTTGTCCGAGGAAGAGCAAGCGAGCTTTTTTGCCAAGTGGGGTGATGATATTCAATCTGTAATATCAACTGGATTTCAAAGAGTTGAAAATACATTGAATCGAATTTTGTTCTTCCAAGAAGCTTCAAGTACTTTATCTCATTTGACTTTATCTATTGAGCTTAACCAAAAGTATGCCGCTGAAGAGATCGGACATTTTAGACTCTTTTGCTTCCTGTACTTAAAAGAACCAAAAAACAAGATCCTTTCAGTACTATTTGGCCGCACAGATAGATCAAATCGAATGATGGAAGATGTTGCAGCGGATTTCACAAAGCAAGAAAGCGGTATTAAATATGGTATTGGTGGTGGGCAATGGGAGCAAATTATAGACATTGAAGACGAAGAACAGGAATATACTAAAGTGGGTTCGTCTTCTAGCATAGGCATGGATCATGTAGAGTTTATTCCCATTCAATATAGTAAGAACAGCTTAATTAGAAATCCTGACAGCCTTACGCTTAGAGATATTGATGAGGCAATGCTATTACCGTTTTGCAATAAATCTTTAGCAGAAAAAATTAAGGCTATTCACATCTATTCCAACGGCTATAAGATTAAAGAGCTTTCTCCCAGTGATATAGAAATAGATCTCACTGAATTCGACCCAGAAATACCAGTCGTTTTTAGTGAGGATGAACTGAAAGACCCTTGGGCTAGAGTTCGTCCTGCTGGAGGTTTTTCGTCATTTAATATTGAGTTTTTCGATGAAACACCAAAACGGATGTTTATGCCAAAGCAAACAGAGAACAGTTTAGAAGGAAAGAAGTCATAATAAACGCATGTTGTCGGACTGATTTTCCGCTGCGCTCCAAACCAGCCGCAAATACGCGCGTTGCCGAATAAATACTCTAACGTGTTTTTGTCCAAAAAAGAGTTTGTCCGACCGCCCGTACTTCGCTCATAACTTCCTGTCAGATGAAGTCCAAACTTATTTATCGAAACTGTACGATCAGATATGAGCTACTACAATATAGATTAAAATTATTACTTACTCTTACCCTTGTTTAAACAAGGGTAAGAGTAAGTAATAATGTTGTGTAGGTAATTTAACTTTATGTATACTACAAAAAATTCATAATAAGTGGTTTATAAATGCCCGGTAAAATTATTTCTCTCGCGGAATATAGAGAAAGAATACAAAAACTAGAAACGCGTGTACCTTGGAATGATTTTCCTCCTGTTTTTATCTTTAGCCCTCTTGGGACTGCTAAAGAACATGTAGATTATGATGAAGCTAAAAAGAATGGAAATAATGAGGCAGCTTATAGGCTAGTAAAGGATACTGTTCCACTAGACAAGTTAGATGAGTTAAAAAATATTTTAGGCGAATCAACCCCTTTAATTCTTCCTGTTCATGCTATAGAAGAATTTGGAACAAATAAGATTCCAGCCGCATTAGCCTATTATTTATCCGAAAAACTTAAATGCCCTCTATGCAGTGACATCGTACAAGCAAATAAACCCCAAAGAACGGATAAAGGTGCATTTTATCGTTTATCTCAATATCCGTTTTTTGATGGGGATGTACAAAAAGGATCCAACTATGTTATATTGGATGACACATTATCGATGGGTGGTACATTAGCTTCACTAAGGGGCTATATTGAGAACAAAGGCGGTAATGTTTTACTAGCCGTTGCCTTGACAGGACACTGTGGCGCTGCTTTACTTAATATTAAAGAAGCAATGCTTGAAAAAATACGTAGAAAGCATGGAGATGAACTTGATGAATGGTGGAAAAAAGAAGTTGGCTTTGGTGTGGACAAACTCACGCAAGGTGAAGCAGGACACCTTAAGAAACCAAGCTTTGAAGAAATCCGAAATAGAATTGTTGAGGGCAGACCTCAAGAATAGCTTTAGTGCGTTTGCTCGAAGTGACTCTAATCTTATTGAAGCATAACCACGACGTAAAACAAGCCTGTGTTGTCACGGGCTTTTTTGTGTCTGAAATATAGTTTAGATATCTACAATTATCTTTTCAGACCCGATGATTTGTAGGAGTTTGCCACTTTCCTAGAAATAAAATTTAGTGTTCTTTTACAGCGCTTTTTAATTGCCAGCTCAAGCTCATCGGCCATATTAGTAAGATTGCTAATTTTATTTTCTAGCCAACTCTTTTTATTTTCTTGTAACTGAATTTCATTTGAAAGTTGATCTGACTTATATTTTTGTAATGTTAACTGGCTTTCAAGCTCTTGATTACGACTATTAAGCACTTCGACTGTTTGCGTCATTTCATTGAGTTTTTCTTTTACAAATTTCTCTTTTTGTAAATGTTCTCGGCCAGTTACATTTTTAGACTCACCTCGTTCAAAACCAAGTGGTTTAAATGTATTAGCAACAATATCTTGCATCTTTTCAAAATTAGGGTTGAGCTGATTAGTTCTTGATTTTGAGTTTTTTCCTTTTGCCATAAGGTGGCGTAAAGGAGCAACTTTGTTTTTAAAGTCATAATTAAAAAAAGACACATGAGCATGAATGTTACGAACAAAACGCCCTCCTTCATGTCGCCCTTCATCTAAATGCAAATCGATCCCTAATGGCTCAAATCCAAACTCATTTTTTATCTGCACAGCGTATTTACGTAAATATTTAACTAAAAGCTGCTTCGCTTTAATATCTCCATATTTTTTTTCAATTTTTACATACTGTTGCTCACTTAAGATAACAATATGTTCAAACAATAAATTAAAATCTTTCCGAGTTTTTTTACCCGTAACCCCCTTGTAACGAGCGCATGCTTTATTAAGAGCCTCAGCGCCGTTCTTACAGCCTTTGGTATACAAACCGACATTGTCATGGCTAAATTTAGGGTTTACGTTTGCTGAGCATGTAAACCCGTTCCTGTTCGCATTTGAGTGATCTAATACATTATAAGCTTTGTCTGCTTTGTAATACTTAGTTCTGACAGAAGCAAAAGCTTTCTTGTTTTGCTTATTCATTGTCACTAACTCGTATTTCAAACGCAGTGCATTTTTTATAAACTTCAGTACCTATCGGTATGTCTGCTAAACAATTAACAAATTCATTATTACTGTAATCATCATCACCTAAAAATTGACCATTTTGACACAAAAAACATGTAGATATTAATTTTAAGGAATAACAAACTTTCTTTAACTGCTCTAAGTCTACCTCTGCATTTTCATCAACCCATAAAGATACGCATGTAGTAATTTCCAGTTTCTTTTGTTCAGATAACTTCATATCTAATAATAGAGATTCCCAGAGTTTAATTTTTTTTACCTCTCGCTCTGAAGAGAATCTATAGCATTTAAGATCATCAAAAATTTCTCGATGAAGTATGCCGAAATCAACCAACTCAAAAAATGCCTCTCCTTTTTTAAGTTTATCATTTGTAGAATTGAGACGCTGAAATTGTGTAAATTTTTCTTCATACAAAGAAGAAACATATGCAATAACTTTTTCCGACCCTGTGTTTAATAAAAGGTTTTTAAGCTCAATATCAGTGATCTCCAATTTAAGATTTTCATCATTTACTTTGCAAGTATTGTGAGCGTCAAGAGAACCACACTAGCTTAATGTGACATTCCAAGGTGCTAGTTTCTCAGGATCATTCTCGCCATGCATAATTTTTTCCATCACATGCATAAGGTAATCATACGGCACTAAGCCGTTAGCTATGGCTGTTTGAACAATCGAATAGAGTGTCGCACTCGCGTTAGCACCCTTGGCGGTTTTTGAGAACAAGAAGGCTTTTCTGCCCATCACGAAGGGCTTAATGGCGCGCTCGGACCTATTGTTATCTATGTCTAACCGACCGTCGTCACAGTAACGAATGGCTTTTTCCCATTGGTTAAGTGCATAGTTCAGCGCTTTGCCTAGTAAGCTTTCGGGCAATACATGCGGCGCAGACTTGTCCAGCCAGGTTTTAAATTGAATAAGTAGTGGCACTGACTTTTCTTGACGTATTTTGTAGCGCTCTTCTATTGGCAGCGTCTTAATAGCCTCTTCAATACGATAAAGCTTCTGAATATGGTTAAGCGCCCATGTTGCTTTGCCGGTTTTCTGACTGTGTTTGCTTTGTGCTTTATCGGCTTCTTTGAATTTGCGGCGGATGTGCGCCATGCACACCACCAGGGTTGCAGGCAATTGGTGATAGCCTGGATAACCATCGACTTGCAAATAGCCGGTATAGTCTTGCTGATTATCGTTTTGTAAAAAGTCAGCCGCACATTTACCCGCCCGTGAGGGTTGGTAATCGTATAAAACAATATTAGGCGCAGTGTCACCATGAATATTACCCGCAGGCGTATCGGCCCCACTACAGTATACCCACATGTAGGATTTAATATTGTCATCTTCAATCACTTGCAGCGTAGTTTCGTCTGCCTTAATCACGTCTTGTTGCAGCAGTACCTTATGCCAATACTCATACAAGATTGGGTGGAGCACATTAGCGATTTTAATCAGCCAATCTGACATCGTTTGTCGGCATAGATTAATGCCCAGTTGGCTAAAGATGACTTCTTGGCGATATAGGGGCAGCCCATGCTGGTATTTGGCCGTAATTAACTGCGCGATGATGCTGGGTGTGGCGTAACTTTTCGGTAATATGCTAGCTACCGGCGGTGCTTGTTTAATCGGTGTGTTGGTGCCGTTTTTCTCACAGCCTCTGCACGCATATTTTAAGCGATGATGCTCTTCTACCTTGGTAGTGGCCGGCACGAAGACGAACTTTTCAGTCACGTCTTTGCCCATGCAGTGCATCTCACCTTGGCAGCATTCACAGACTTTATCGGCTTCATCAATATCGTGCACAATCACTTCACGCGGGATATGGTCAGCAAAGGGTTTGGTGTTACGTGTGCGTTTCTTCTTCTCTGGCGCTGGCTCGTCTTCACTATCGGCTTTTTCTTGTTCAAACTGGGCAATTTCTTCCACTTCATTAAACAAGTCACCTTGCCCTGAATGTGCTTCGCTTTTGCTAGCAAAGAGTTTGTTCTGGGCTAACCTGAACTGCTCTTCTAGGAAATCTAAGCGAGCTTGTTGCAAGGCAATAAGCGTGTCTTTTTCACATGCCGACAAGCCTTGCTCTACCTGTTTTTGCAGCAGCAATTCCATTCGTTTGTTAGGCTTGTCGGTACGTATTTTCATGACACGTATTTTACCGCAAACCATTCCTAAGGTGTTGTTTTTACTTAGACTAAATCGTGATCAATAATCGCTACTTATGATCGCAAGTTATAAGCCAGCAGAGGCATAGAATAGGGGCTGGTGACCATGTATATCAAAGCCACCTAGTAAACTATTGAGTTGTTGTTCGGTCAGGCTGATTGCCGTTTGCTTGCTGTTAGGCCATTTAAAGACTTCTTTTTCTAAACGCTTAGACCACATGGCTAAGCCTGTGCTGTCCCAGTACAATATCCGCAATCGCTTGCGGGTACGATTCGTAAATACAAACAACGCGCCAGACATCAAGGGTACATCAAGCTCTTGTTCAACAATTAACGCTAAGCCGTTAAATTGTCGCCTAAAGTCCACCGTTTTAGGATATAAATATACAGCGCTTGGCTCAACAAACATTCTCATGCGGCGAGTCCTTTTAATAAAGTTGCCAGCCAAATCGGATCGCATTGTGTGGACAACGACAATTGGACATGTTTTGTCTGCAGCACAATTGAACTAGGTGCTGTTGTTACTTGTGCTCTGACGAATTGTCCAGTTTGTGGCGTAGGCGAGGTTGTTGCCATTGCTTTTTTACACGGGCTTTTTTTATTTTGCAACGACACAGATAGCCCCATGGCATGCCGACGCGAGTAGAAGGTTTGCATGGGTATCTTGCGCTCAGCACAGAATTGCTTAGTCGTGCCAGTATATTCAGCATGCGCTTGCATGATGTGTTGCCATTGTTTTTTAGTGCGTTTGATCATGTTGAGTTCTCGTTGATTGAAAACCCTATTTTCTATTGTGTTGGACTTTTGAGGAATGTGTGGTTCTATTTACGCTTACCAAGTATTCATAACCACCTCCTTAATACGTTATAACGTATTATATCATATTTTATTTTTTTCAATGTTTTTTAGATTTTTTTTGCAGAGCAAAAACCCACCGCGAAGCGGCCTATGGACATAGGCTTTAGTGGGTTAAAATTTGAGGGGGGTTACTCAGTGTTCAAATTTGCACTGTGATATATAGTATTTATTAAGAAGAAGGCAGACCACTGTGAAACTTAAAGTCTTCATCAGGTGTTGAAATAAGTTCAGCTTCAATCAAACCAAAAAAATGAACTCGGTCATTTATATCAAAATCAGCGATATCTTGCGCTAGAGTTAAATAATCTTGATAGTGCCGAGCTTCAGAACGAAGTAATGAGATATAAAAGTCACCTAAACGCTTGTCCACATGCGGTGCTAATTTAGCAAAGCGCTCACACGAGCGGGCTTCGATGTAAGCGCCGATAATAAGTTTATCGACTAATGCATCTGGCTCATACGATTTGACATGACGTAACATGCCCTTAGCATAACGACATGGAGTAATACTTCTATATTCAACACCATATTCATCCATAATTTCGAGCACTTGATAGAAATGATGTAACTCTTCTTTGATTAGCATAACCATTTTGTCTATCAAGTTTTGCCCGTAAGGTGTATTTGACTTCGGGATCATTGATTTAGTGAGTTTGTTCTTGTTTGCAAGGTCACGCCAGTCACCCTGACGCTTGTATATTAGAGTTTCAAAGGGTTTAAGCCAATCTAGTAGCGCATTACCGCTCTCTTTATCTACGGCATACTTACGAATCAAAAACATCGCTGATTGCGCCGCTTTCAATTCACACACGAGGTGGTCTAATAATACTATGTCGAGATTTTCATTTTTCTGTGCTTTTTCAATCCATTTTTCAGGTGTATTGCACTTTAAAAAACTGTTGATTGGTTCTAATAGCTTGTTTATTTCATTTTTGTTCATTACTTATCATCTTGCAATAATATATCTAAATTGCTACTTTCTGAGTACAATTTACTGTAGTAGAAAGTACGAGCTGCATCTTTAGCAGAAAAATCTCTGTCTTTGTGAGGGTTTAATAATCTATCAACATCCCAATCACAAGTTCGTACTTCAGTAACATATTCACTTTTTCTATAATACTCTTTTGAACCATAAAAAACACATTGGTAGGCTTTGCGTTTTCGATCATATTGGCTAAATTTAAACCTAGCTACAACGTTATCCTCTTCTAAGCTAAAAGATAATTCTTTATTCTTTAAAAAAATCTTATTACCTATTCGGTTTAACTCGAGATTATACTGTAAAGGGTCGCTATATGATAATTCAACTATTTCATTAGAAATGGCAGCTAAATTAAGGTTTCTTTCAATTTCTGCTTGTACTTCAGCTAGTTGATTTACAATATCATTTATTTCAGCATCTAACTCTTCCATCAAACTAAATATTGTTACTGACAACTTTTCACTATTTTTAAAGTGATCTTTTAAATCAGCCAACTTTTCTTGATGCTCTTTTAATTTATGTTTTAGTTCCACTTTTTGCGCATGGCTGGTAGAACTGCGTTTTACATTGCTAATTTTAGCAAGTATTAAAGGTTCAACATAAACAGAAAAGAAATGATAAGCTACAACGTATGGAAATGTTGTTGGTGCATCACAACTTTCTCCTCCAGATCGCTGCTTTCTACTGCACCGAAGCAGCGGTAAAGACTCTGCTGATTGTTGAATACTCATTCCTGAGCCACAATGCCCACATTTAACTAAGCCGTGCAACGGCCACTTCCTATCAGGTCTTACGCTCGTAAATAATCGCTCTTTACATATCCGCTGGGCATTATAAAAAACGTCATCTTTAACAACCGCTTCATAAAGTTTTTCTTTATAAACCAGGCCTATACACTTAGGATTTTGAATTATCCTTATAATCTTTGTCGGGTTTATGTTTTTAAGAGGCTTTATATTACCGTATTTTTTTCTCAATGCTCTTTCAATCAAAACTTGACCTAATCCTTCAGCATGCAATTTGAAAATATCTCGTACTACATCAGCGTATTCATTTAACTGACCTTCTTGATCTAGCCAAAAAGGCATCCGCATCTTAGGCGCTATTTTCTTTTCTTTAGCGTTATATTCTCGTCGACTCCAAGAGCTTTTTACTTTTTCAGAGCGCCATTTTGAGTCTGAGTGCGCTTTATCAATTTCAAAAATTAGTCGCATGCGTGTAGCTACATCGTCACGCATACTCGGTGAATAGATAGTATGATCGCGTGCTGTAACAATTGAGATGTCATGATCCCATATTTTATCAAGTAACTTTCCTGTTTCAGTAATCGTCATACGAGATAGTCTAGAGAAGTGCTCAACAAGAATAATTGAACCTTTAGGTACTACCTTTGACTCAATTGCTGCAACTAATCTTCCAAGAGAGCCTGAACTCAAATGTTTTCCAGAAAAGGCTGAAAGACCAGAGTCAATAAGCGGCTCACCTTCAAGCTCAACAACCGAGCAATTTGGGTGATTTCTAAGCCATTCTCTTTGTGCTTCCCCTTGCCTAAACAAGGAGCTATTTCCCTCTTGGGCTTGGGAACTAAAGCGCTGATACAAATAAACGTTACCTGACAATTTATCATTTGACATAACTAGTCCTGATTTAAATTAATTACTTGCACATATTATCTTTTAGCTCACAAATTAAGTGATCAATTAATATGATGGGTAAGTTTTCTTTTTTGATTGCTTGTTCAACCCATTCATCGGGGGTACGGCATAATAAAAAATTGTTAATTGGCTCTAAAAGCTGGCTATGTGGCACACTGACTACTCATTGCTAAAAATTGCGATTGCGACATTTTAACATGAAATATTGCCATGAATAAAATAAACACTCGCCCTTATTCCATGCATGTGTACAACTTGACTTTGTATACTTACTGAACCATAACTAAATAGACTGTATAAAAACAAACCAATTATAACCAAACAGTAATATATCCTTTTATGGAGAGCACGCAATGATACTAAATCACTTATGGGGCTTATACGCCCACCCACTCGAAGAATGGCAAACAATTGACAACCGCCACGAAAGCTTAAAATATAGCTTATCGCACATTATGCTTATCGCTTTATTTCCCTCTGTAATGGGATATTATTCGTCAGTGTATCTAGGTTGGAGTATAGGCACAGGTAGCCCGGTATTTTTAACCCATGAAAGCGCGTTGATGATTGGCGCAGCCATGTATGTTGCTTTAATTGGCGGAGTATTTGCGCTGGCTTATTTAGCGCATTGGATGGCAGTTACTTTTGGCGCTAAGCCGACCTTTACCCAAACTATTGAACTGGCAGCGTATACCGCTACACCGGTATTTATGTCAGCATTGGCTGCTTTTTGGCCTGAGCTGTGGTTTGTGGTGTGTGTTGGATTAGTGGCACTGGCCTACTCTGTTTATTTACTGTATACCGGCGTACCAATTTTAATGCATATTCCGCAGGAGCGCGGCTTTATTTACGCAAGTTCTGTTGTTACCTGTGGATTAATTTTACTGGTTATTATATTAGCACTTACCGCTATGCTATGGACCAACGGTATTATCAGCCCCATGTTTACTTAAATATTCTTTTATAATAGACGCAAAAAAAGGAGCTTAACAGCTCCTTTTTTATTAGCCTTGATAATGCAATCAGGCTGACATTACTTTATTAATCAGATTCGTTTTCATCTTGATTATGTATTTCTAAACCAGATGACATCGCATTTTCGCGAGTACTTTTTGCAGAATCGTTACGTAGCTTATCAATACGATTTAAGTAATCTTGATCAACATCGCCTGTAATGTATTGTCCGTCAAACACTGAGGTTTCAAACTTAGTGATCTCAGGATTTTCTTGGTTAACCGCGGTGATTAAATCGGGTAACGACTGAAAAATTAAACCATCAGAGCTAATGCTTTGGTTAATATCTTCTACTTCACGGCCGTGCGCGATAAGCTCAGCAGCCGATGGCATATCAATACCGTACACGTTAGGAAAACGTATTTCTGGTGCTGCTGATGCAAAGTAAACATTTTTAGCGCCTGACTCGCGTGCCATCTCTACAATTTGTGCTGAGGTGGTACCACGTACAATTGAGTCATCAACAAGTAGGACATTTTTACCTTTAAACTCACGGTCAATCGCGTTGAGTTTTTGACGTACTGATTTTTTGCGCATTTCTTGGCCCGGCATAATAAACGTACGACCAATATAACGATTTTTAACAAATCCTTGACGATACGGTAAATCAAGCACGCGTGCAATTTCCAAAGCAATGTCACATGAGGTCTCTGGAATAGGGATCACAACATCTATGTCTTTATCACTCCACTCTCTGGCTATTTTTTCACCTAGCTTGGTTCCCATGTTTACTCGTGCTGCATAAACCGACATACGGTCAATGGTTGAATCAGGACGCGCAAAATAAACAAATTCAAAAATACACGGTGAATAAGCGACTTTATCTGCACAGCTTAATGAATGAAATTCACCACTTTCAGTGACATAAATAGCTTCACCTGGGGCAACGTCACGAACAAACTCAAAACCGTCAGGCTTTAACGCCACGCTTTCTGAGGCAAACATGTATTCAGTGCCGTTTGCAGATTCACGCTTACCAAACACCAATGGACGAATGCCGTTAGGATCGCGAAACGCAACAATACCATGACCAATAATCATGGCGATAGTGGCATAACCGCCACTGACTTTATTGTTAACTTCAGTAACCGCTGTGAAAATATCTTCAGGGTCTAATTTTAGTTTGTCTGATTTACTTAGCTCATGCGCCATAATGTTAAGTAAAATTTCAGAATCAGAGGTGGTATTAACATGGCGGCGTGCCTCTGAAAATAACTGCTCTTTTAACGACTCGGCATTAGTTAAGTTACCATTATGCGCAAGCGCAATACCAAATGGAGAGTTCACGTAAAATGGCTGAGCCTCTGACGAGCTTGAAGAGCCCGCGGTTGGGTAGCGCACATGGCCAATGCCAATGTTGCCTTGCAAACGTTTCATATGACGAGTGTGAAATACATCTTTCACTAGGCCATTTGCTTTGCGCAAGCTAAATGTATTGTTCTCAATAGTTATGATACCCGCAGCATCTTGGCCACGGTGTTGCAAAACAGTTAAGCCATCATAAATCGCCTGATTAACTGGCGATGTTCCGACTATTCCAACGATACCACACATGTAATTTATCCTCGCCGATTAACGGTTTACTGAATTTAAAAAGCTAGAGTTGTTTTCTAGGTACGAAAAGAACCATTCAACTACAAAGCCAAATTCTGGAATCAAAATAGAGTTGCCCCACCAATGCGTACTTGGCGCACCAGTAAAAGCATCAAGAAAGAAGAGTAACGCGCTCACGACCAACACGCCTCGAAGAGCACCAAACACCACACCAAAAACACGGTCTGTGCCGGATAATCCGGTTCGCTGTACAAGCTCACCCAAAATATAGTTTAGTAAACCGCCTAACAATAGCGTCGCAAAGAATAATATGGCAATGGCCGCCGCATTTCTTAAAAGGGGTTCAGAAATGGATGTTAGGAAGGAAGCTAAATATTGATAAAATAAGCTGGAGATGATGAAAGCCCCTGCCCATACCGCTAATGACATAGCTTCTTTAACAAAGCCGCGTATTAAACCGATGATGGTAGAGAGCGCAATAATGCCAATAATGGCGTAATCAACCCAGATCATAAGAACCAATTAGTCGCTAATTTTGGGCGCATTCTATACCTAAACCTCCTTGTGATGCAAGTATAAGCGTGAGATGACGGGTGAGCAAACACGCCCTATTTTTAGATTATTAACGAGTAGAAAATTGTTTTATAACAAGGCACACTTTTTAAGTTATTGGGGAGTTTAATTCGTTAAATTGTTCAACTATTTATGCGGGTTGGTATACTATGGGAATAGGTATAAACCTAAATGTAGAGCAAGTTTAAGCTGATAAAGTATAACTTAGGCAGGTGCATAATATCTGAGGCTAAACACACTTACCTATTCTTAAATTATTTAGTTACTTCAAATTGAGTGACTTTACCATTGAGTTTGGTCAACTCTTTCAATGCAGGAAGTTGAGATTGCAGTTCTTGCTTATTCAGTGATGGCCCCACAAAAACTTTCGTTAACGTCCCATTTGGCGTTTTAACTGGCCTAGTAAAGGTTTTAAAGCCTTTCGCTTTGAGTTTAGCTTGCAGGGCTTTTACATTAGCCGCATGTGAAAAGCTCCCTAACTGAATAACATACGCCATGCTCGTTAAGTTTTCGTTAGTTTGGCGCATTGGTGTATTTTTAACAGTAACTGTATTATTTGTATCTGGTATTACCGCTTCAACCATTGCTGGCTGCGCGGTATTGCCTGTTTGAGTCACGCTGTTTTGTTGCTCATATGCGGTATCATCAGGTTGGATATCTTCAATTTCATCCTCTTTTAATGGTTGCGCATCAGCTACTTTTTGATCGATTGATTGTTGCAGATCAATGGTTTTGAACTCAGAGCGTTCAGGAATCGCTTTAAAGCCTTCTTTATAGTGCACCTTTTCACCATCAAGTATATTTGGGATAAACACAATTGCTGCGATCACCACAATACTTGTTCCGACTAAGCGATTAATAAAACCTGAGTTCACCGACATCCTCTCTATTTTTTAAAGTAATGAATAGCGCCAGCCACAGTAAAAAATGAACCAAATACAATTAATAGTGTATTATTTGGCTGGTTTGGCAAAATAGCATCTAATGCGGCCTCTACGCTATTATAACCCTGTTTAAAGTCACTATTGGGAATGCTTAACAGTGCTTGTTGTAAATTAGCAGCGCTATCGCCACGTGGGCCGTCTAGGCTTGCCAACGACCATTCATCTACTATATCACTGACTTCTTTAAGCACGCCGACTTTATCTTTATCAGCAAGCATAGCGGCTAATGCATGAATTTTAAAGCCTTTATCTTTATAGCTGGCTAATTTTGTCGCTAAATAGCGGGCGGATTCTGGGTTGTGTGCCACATCAGTATACACTAATGGCTCTGTGTTTAATTGTTGGAAGCGCCCCTCAACCACTAAATTCGCTAAACACTGAGTAATCACCTCATCGCTCGGTAATAAATTTAGTACCGATAATGCGGTTAATGCCGTGGCCACATTTTGGCATGGAATTGCAGGTTTGGGTAACTCAAGCTTATGATCTTTAAACTGCCAACTAAAACTCTGCGCATGTTCTTTAAAAATAAAGTCACTGCCAGATAACACCATGTTAGCGTTAATTTCTTTGCCATAATCGGTCATTGTATGCGGAATGTCTAAGTCACCGATAATGGCAGGCGTGCTCTCTCGAAAAATACCCGCTTTCTCATAAGCCACCAGCTCACGCGTGTCGCCTAAGTATTCTTTATGATCTAAGTCGATGGTGGTGATGATACTAGCATAGGGGGTAACAATATTAGTCGCATCAAAACGCCCACCTAAACCGACCTCTAACAACACGTAGTCAACTTCTAGACGCTTAAATAGTGCCAATGCGCCTAAGGTGCCATATTCAAAATAAGTCAGTGGGGTGTCACCACGACCTTGCTCGAGTAAATTAAACGCATCGACATGGAATTGGTCATCAAGCTCTGCGCCATTAACACGTACGCGTTCGTTGTAACGAATTAAATGCGGAGAGGCATATGTACCAACACTAAAACCTTGTGCTAAAAGCAAAGACTCTAAACAACGTGCAGTTGTGCCTTTGCCATTAGTGCCTGCAATAAGAATGATTTTACTTGAGGAGGTTAAAAGCCCAATGTTGTTAGCAACACGAGCAACGCGTTCTAAGCCCATTTCTATATTAGCAGGGTGAACACTCTCTAAATAACAAAGCCAATCATCAAGGCTTGATGATTGGCTAGGGATTGTTTTTGTCATAGCATGTAATCAGTAAAGCTGAAATTTACGCTACTCTATGCTCTTGTTCGGTAGAAGGCAAGTTCATAAATTTTGCTAAAATACGCGCAAGCGTATCACGCATTTCTCGACGGTCAATAATCATGTCAATTGCGCCGTGCTCTAACAAGAATTCACTGCGTTGGAAACCCTCTGGCAGCGTTTCGCGCACAGTTTGTTCAATAACACGCGGACCGGCAAAACCAATCAAAGCTTTAGGCTCTGCAACGTTAATATCGCCTAACATTGCCAATGATGCTGATACACCACCCATTGTTGGATCTGTCATTACAGAAATAAACGGGAGGCCTTTTTCAGTCATTTTAGCCAGCGATGCACTAGTTTTAGCCATTTGCATAAGAGACATAAGGGCTTCTTGCATACGCGCACCGCCCGATGCTGAAAAACAAATCAGCGGCATATTATGCGCTAAACATTGGTCAACCGCGTCAACAAAACGAGCCCCCACTACCGATGCCATTGAGCCACCCATAAATGAGAACTCAAATGCAACCGCAGCAACAGGAATACCTTTTAGGTTTCCTTTAATTGCGACAAGCGCATCTTTTTCACCACTTGATTTTTGAGCTGCACTGATGCGATCTGAGTATTTTTTAGAGTCTCTAAATTTAAGCACATCTTTAGGTTCGTGTTGCACACCTATCTCTTGGCGATCGCCTTCATCTAAAAACTGTTCAAGACGTTTACGACCACTAACACGCATATGGTGATCGCACTTAGGACATACATTCAGTGATTTTTCTAATTCTGCTTTATATAAAATTGAATCACATGACGTACATTTAGCCCATACACCTTCTGGAATTTCTTTACGACCTGAAGACTTAGTCGTTTTTGGTAAGATTTTTTCTAGCCAACTCATTTGCAACTCTCTTAATGCTGTTCTGTGTCGCGAGTCTACATGTTAACCATGCAAACAGATTTTTCCAATTAAAACATGAATTACGCTGTCACGGTATAAAAAACTGGTCTTAGTAGTTAGCCCAGTGAATAACAGCGAATAAAAACACGTACCTAATTTACCGATTAAATATCAGTATCAGCTAAAAATACAGGCCCTAGCGGCGTTTTAGGAATATTAAAATGCTCTGGGTAATCAACATCCACTAAATATAAGCCCGCCGCTTTTGCTGTTGCGCTCGCTTTTGCACGCTCTTTAACATCAAGTAGCTCTTTTAACCAAATTGGGTCATGTTTATGTAAGCCAATATCCATCAAACACCCCGTAATATTACGTACCATGTGGTGTAAAAACGCATTGGCTTTAATATCAATAATGACATATGCACCTTGTCGTTGTACTGATAAGTGATGAATAGTACGCGTTGCCGTATTTGCTTGGCAGTGAAGTGCCCTAAACGAGGTGAAATCATGCTCACCTAATAAGTACTGACAAGCCTGCTGCATTTTCGCTTCATCTAACGGATGATGAAAATGAGTCACGCCTTCATTTAACACCGCACCACGAAACGCATAATTATAAATAACATAACGATAACGACGCGCTGTTGCACTAAAGCGGGCATGAAAGTCTTCAACAACAGGTTGTGCAAAACGAATAGCAATGTCTTTGGGTAGTAAGGTGTTCATACCGAGTGTAAAGGCCACCATTTCACGCTCAGCATGGGTATCAAAATGCACCACTTGTCCTGTGCCATGAACACCTGCATCGGTTCGCCCTGCACATACAATTTCAACTGGGTGATTACAAATGCGCGACAACGCTTTTTCTACTTCTTGTTGTACGCTATTAACGTGTGATTGACGCTGCCAACCACTGTAACGTGCGCCGTTGTATTCTACTCCAAGTGCTACTCGCATAATTACTGCTTTACCTACTGTGCTAATCGACGCTGCATTTTATGCTATATAGCGTCCCAATAAAAGCAGCGAACTGACTATGCAATACAAAAAACCCGCTATTGGAATTAGTAATAACGGGTTTTCAGCTTAGTCATCCTCTATAAGGTACGCTATTGCTAGTTGTTAAGTTTAGCTTTTAAACTTTGTGCTTCTTCTTGCACCTCATCTGGGCCATTGTTAATAATGTCATCCAAGATTTTAAGTGCTGAATCAGCATCATCAATTTCTATATAAGCATGGGCAAGATCAAGCTTCGCCGAATAACCGCCACTTTGGGAGTCAACATCCATAGGGTTGTCACCGGCAAGTAATGAATCATACTCACCTAAACCAACATCCATATCAACGTCGGTATAAGGTTCGTGATCTAAATCAGCCTCATCGCTTTGCTCTAGCAATGCATCAATATCCACAAAATCATCTTGTTCTGATGTCTCAGGCACCTTTGGCTGCTCAATTGGCTCTTGTGACGATGATGTTTTATCGTCAGCTAAGTCTTCGCTTAGTAAACTATTAAAATCAACATCAAAATCATCACTGTCGCTCAAATCAAGGTTTTCAGGCTCTGCTAATTCATTGAGTAAAGCATCAAAATCAGTATGCGTTAGCTCATCTATAAACTGATCATCAAGCTGATCATCTGAAATCATGTCTGACTCTGACGACGTTAAAGTTTGCGTTAAATCAGCCTCACGATCAGCATTAGTTTGCTCGTCAGCAAACTCTGACGACTCAGCTAACGTATCAAGTTGTTCATCGCCTAAGTCATCATCAATATCGTCTACTTGTTTATCTGTTAAATCATCGCGACTATTTTCAGTCGGTGCTGAGAGCGTTTCAGACTCTGATGCATCATCGTCTAGATCTTGTGCAGCATCTAATTCTGAAAACTCATTATCTAGCAATAATTCATCATCAAAGTCGTCCTCTAAGCTATTAAGGTCATTACCCGCAGAAAGTGCATTGGCAAGATCTTGTTCCGCTTGACTAGGTGACAACCCAGTTGCATCACCGTCTAAGTTATCACCTTGAAGCTCTTCAGGAGTGAGCGACTGTTGCTCCTCATCAGATAAAGGCAGCTCATCATCAAGTTCTAACTCAGGGTACTCTTCAAGCTCTTCACTCGGTGTTACTGTTTCTGGCTCGTAAAGCTCATGATCATCAGTCGATAGATCATTGTTTTGGACATCGCCTGCGAGGGGATCATCACCTAAATCAATTTCATCATCCTCAAGCTCATCATCTAAGCCATCGAGCGTCCAATCGGATTCTTGCTCACTTTCGTTATCTGTTTGTTCAAGCTCGTTTAAAAGCTCATCTACACTTTTAAAATTTTCATCGTTGTATTCATCTAATGCATCTTCAGGATCGAGTAACGTTGAAGACGTATCGGTAAAATCATCCTCTAGGTCAAAGTCAGGCTCAGATTCAACTTCGGGTTCTGCTGCAAGTTCTAGCTCAGCTTCTGGCTCTGGTTCAACCTCAGGTTCTACTTCTAACTCATCTTCAAGTTCAGGCTCTGCTTCAACTTCTGACTCAGGCTCAGATTCAACTTCGGGTTCTGCTGCAAGTTCTAACTCAGCTTCTGGCTCAGCTTCAAGCTCTTGCTCGTCTTCAACCTCAGGTTCTACTTCTAGTTCATCTTCAAGTTCAGGCTCTGGTTCAACCTCAGGTTCAACTTCTAATTCATCTTCAAGTTCAGGCTCAACTTCTGGCTCAGATTCAAGCTCTAGCTCGGGTTCAACTTCGAGTTCAGATTCAACCTCTTGCTCAGCTTCTAGTTCATCTCCAACTTCTGACTCAGATTCAACCTCTTGCTCAGCTTCTAGTTCATCTTCAATTTCTGGCTCTGGTTCAACCTCAGGTTCTACTTCTAGTTCATCTTCAAGTTCAGGCTCTGCTTCAACTTCTGACTCAGGCTCAGATTCAACTTCGGGTTCTACTGCAAGTTCTAGCTCAGCTTCTGGCTCAGCTTCAACTTCTGACTCAGATTCAACTTCTGACTCAGATTCAACTTCTGACTCAGATTCAACCTCTTGCTCAGCTTCTAGTTCATCTTCAACTTCTGGCTCTGGTTCAACCTCAGGTTCTACTTCTAATTCATCTTCTAGTTCATCTTCAACTTCTGGTTCAACCTCAGGTTCTACTTCTAATTCATCTTCAAGTTCAGGCTCTGCTTCAACCTCAGGTTCTACTTCTAGCTCAGGTTCTACTGCAAGTTCTAACTCAGCTTCTGGCTCAGATTCAACCTCTGGCTCAACTTCAAGTTCAGGTTCTACTTCTAATTTATCTTCAAGTTCAGGCTCTGCTTTAAACTCTAGCTCGTCTTCAACTTCGGATTCTGCTGCAAGCTCTAGCTCAGCTTCTGGCTCAACTTCAAGTTCAGGTTCTACTTCAAGCTCTGATTCGTCTTCAACTTCGGGTTCTGCTGCGAGTTCTGGTTCTGCTGCAAGTTCAGACTCTGGTTCAAGCTCTGCCTCAGATTCAAATTCTGGCTCAGATTCAAGTTCTGGCTTTGCATCATTATTTTCAGCATGCCAATCAGGTTTATCCACATAATCATCATCTTCTTCAGTTAACTCATTCAAAAGATCATCATTATTTTCTAACTTTGGCTCTGGTTGTGGATCAGGCTCAGACTTGGATTCAACCTCTGGTTCAACTTCTGACTCTGCTTCAAGTTCAGGCTCAACTTCAGCTTCTGGTTTATCTTCAGTTTCTGATTCAGTTTCAAGCTCTGGCTCAGCTTCAACTTCTGGATCTGTTGCAACTGCGGATTCAAGCTCAGCCTCAGTGTCAGGCATTGCGTGTGTATCAGCTAAAGATGAGGCTATAGATTCAATATTGTCACTATTTAATTCTTCTTCTGCCTCAGATAAGTCTTCAATTGAATCAGCCAAGGCGTTATCAATCTCAGAATTATGAGCGTCAGTGATGTCTACTTCAGTTTCTTTATCTACCTGTTCTTCGTCAAGCAAGTCATCAATATCAATGTCGTAATCTTCATCAACTAAGCTGTCAACGTCCGCTTCTTCTGCGCTTGCCTCGGTAGCGGGTTGCGCTTCGTCAAGCAAGTCGTCAATATCAATGTCGTCATCTTCATCAACTAAGCTGTCAACGTCCGCTTCTTCTGCGCTTGCCTCGGTAGCGGGTTGCGCTTCGTCAAGCAAGTCATCAATATCAAACTCGTCTTCGTCTGCAGAAGCGTCAGTTGCTTGTTCATTGTTTTCATCAAGTAAGTCATCAATGTCAAAGTCTTCGCCTTCTTCTGCGAGCTCTTCACTAAGTGCCGCCATATCATCGTTCGATTCAAAATCGGGAGAATCAGGCAATGTATCCTCAACGTCTTCGTCAAACAGGCTGTCGAGATCATCTGCGCTTAAAATGTCATCCGATTCATCAACGTCAATTGTGTCACCCGCGTCATCGGTATCTGTACTATCAAAATCTTGTTGCATGAAAACATCAAGTTCGTCGTTTTCAGTATTTTCGTCTTCAAAAACAACATCATCACTAAGTAAGCTTTCTAGCTCATTTTGATCTAATAAACTATCATCGTCGATATCATCACTAAATGCGACATCATCGTCGAGTAACACATCGTCTAGGTTATCGTCTAGCTGCACACTTGTATCATCAAGCGGATCCGGGGCTGGTGTCTCATCAATAACCGGCTCTGAGACTTCATCAACGGGGGAACTATTTATGGGTGTTTGAGGAATAAATTCATCATCGTCAGTAAGTTGCTGCTCTTCATTACTGCGCTTTCTTAACCACATAACAACAGCAAAAATGATTAATAAGGCGGGTATGGTCATTAATAAAATAAGTACCAAAGGGTTTGATAATAACTGCGCAAAACTAACGTCACTTTCTTGCTGTGCATCTTTGAGTTTTTGCTGCGCAATAATTTCATTCTGTTTAATGATTAGTTCTTTTAATTGTTGCTGTATTTCACTGTCTTGCCCAAGTTGTAAACGAACGTTCTCTAACTCGTTTGAAATACCTGATAACTGTTTTTTTAGGTTGTTGTTTTCAACTAAAATTTCTTCTACGTTACTAACAGAACTTTTAAACTGTTGCTGAAGCTCAACTAATTTATTACCTTGATCCGTTTTTATCGCTTTTAATTCTTGTTGTAACTCTTTTTTTGCTTCATCAACGTCTGCTTTGCGGGCTTGGGTTACTTGTGTTTGAGCTGAATTAATCTCTGCTTGCGTTAGCGTGCCATTTTTCTTTTTTTCCCATAGGTCATCGTCTTGCTCAGAACGTTGTTTAGCTAATTGCGGATTTACTCGTCTAATTTCTGCCAGCGTCGGTATTTTTAAATACGAACCGCTTTGCATGTGATTTAAATTTTGTTCTAAAAATGAATTTGGATTTTTGTTATACAAGGCCTGCATAACTTGATAAATGCTGACGGAGTCATCAGGACGAACTTTAGCGGCAATGCGCCATAGTGTATCGGTTGGTTTTATTGGCCCTATAGAGCGGCCTTGCTCGCCGTAATCTGCGCCTTTAGGCCCTCTTAATTGGGTACTGTCTTGAGAGTAAACAGTCGTTACCATCAGTGCAGACGCTAATAAAATAAGTGAAACGAAACCGCGCATGCTGATCCTTTAATGTTTAAATGTTAACATAGCGCTTTAAAGTTGGCGCTTAAACATTGATTATTCTTGCCGTTGTTAGCCAAGTGGCTAACGCACATTTTTATTACAATCTATTTTTGTTGCAAGCTCTATTCCAGTAACAAACTATAAACCAGTTAAGCTATAATATCCATCGCAACGCATTGAAAATAAATACCTTAAACATCAAGATAAACGTATTTTTATGTTGTTTATCAGTATGTTTACACTATCACTGTTGATAAGTGGCAAAAAAATGGCAAAAAAGCATAAAAAAACGGCAAACTTTTTTAGCTTGCCGTTTTTAAATGGGGCTTAAATTTTTAGCTAATTACATGTAATTGGCAATTAACTCTTCTGCTATTTGCACGCTATTAGTTGCTGCCCCTTTACGGGTATTATCGCTCACTACCCACATATTTAATCCATGCGGATGAGAAATATCCGCGCGTAAACGACCAACATAAACAGTATCATTGCCACTGGCATCTGATACAGCTGTTGGGTAATCGCCTGCATCATCAATTAGCTCAACACCTGGGGCATCGCTCAATAGTTGCTTAACGTGCTCAAAGTCATAAGGCATACGTGTTTCAATATTAATTGACTCAGAGTGGCCAAAAAACACGGGTACACGAACACAAGTCGGGTTTACCGCAATAGTTGTATCGCCTAAAATTTTATGCGTTTCGTTTACCATTTTCATTTCTTCGCGCGTGTAGCCGTTATCTTCAAAGCTATCGATTTGCGGTATGACATTAAACGCAATTTGCTTAGGAAATATCTCGTTTTCCATTGGCCGTGCATTCATTAAATTTGCAGTTTGTTTAGCCAGTTCATCAACGGCTTCTTTACCGGCACCCGATACGGCTTGATAAGTTGAAACGTTAATACGATCAATCCCGTACTCATCATAAATAGGTTTAAGCGCCAACATCATTTGAATGGTTGAACAATTGGGATTAGCGATAATATTACGGTTTCTAAAATCGGCTAAGCTCGCTGCATTGACTTCTGGCACAACAAGCGGCACTTCAAAGTCATTTCTAAAGTGAGATGTGTTATCAATAACGATACAGCCAGCGTCTGCGGCAATAGGGGCATATTTTTCAGATACACTGCCACCAGCAGAAAATAAACCGATATGCGCTTGGCTAAAGTCAAAGCCTTCAACATCTCGTACTTCTATACTCTGACCACGAAACTTTATGTCTTCGCCAGCACTGCGGCTGCTTGCTAATAAAAACAACTGATCGACCGGAAATTTACGCTCTTCCAAAGTTTCAATGATTTGACGACCAACAAGGCCTGTAGCACCGAGTACGGCAACGTTATATTTTTGCGACATAGTTTATCCTCTGTAAGCACGGTTAAAACAACCGTGCTAATTAAATTAGTTTGCTGTAGTGAAACCAAGCTGCGCAAGCGCGGCAAGCTCGGTACTATTACCTTCAACCATCACGGTGCTAAATTCACGTCGGGTTGGGTAGTTTTTTCGTAAGCTGTCGAACCCTTCATTGGCTAAGTGACGCAATAAAATGCCATCATCGCGACGAACATCATAAGTTAAGTGCACTAAGCGAGCGATGTCAGCTTCAGTAAAGCTTGGCGCTAAAGTAACGCGTGCAATGGCTGCTGGAGGTAAAAAGTCGCTGAGTGACTTGTTCGCCTTGAGCCCGTTTAGCTCACACACGCTTTGGTACAACATTTGTGTACCCCGCGCTTTCCCCTCAAGCGTATGTCCGGCAATGTGCACACTGGCATAGCGAACGTGCTCAAGTAACTCGGTCAAAATGTTAGGTTCATTTTCCCACACATCCAGCACTAAATCGAGCTGCGCACCGGCTTCCATCACTTCAAGTAAAGCATGGTTATCGATGACATCACCTCGGCTGGCATTGATCAAAGTTAGCCCAGGTTTAAGTGTGGCTAATCGTTTTTTATCAAGCATGTGCAGGGTTTTGTGCGGGCCCGTTTTCACTAATGGCACATGAAATGTGACAATATCTGACTTCGCTAACAGCTCATCGAGCTCAACATGCTCGGTTAAAAGCCCTTGGTCATGCTTAATTGGATCACACAGTAGTAAGTTAACGTTAAGCGCTTTTAATTTTTGCGCAAGACAACTACCAATATTACCCACACCAACAATACCAATTGTTTTACCGCTTAATGGGCTGGCGTTTTCTTGGCTTAATGCAAATAAACTACTAATCACATATTCAGCCACCGCAATCGCATTGCAACCAGGTGCACTGGTAAAATCAATATTTTTTGCGCTGAGTAAATCAGTATCTATGTGATCAACTCCTATTGTGGCCGTACCCACAAAACTTAGCTTATTGGCTTTGGCGAGTAATTTACTATTGACCTGAGTGACAGAACGAGTAAGTAATACATCAACATCAATGAGTTGTTCAGGGGTTAATTGCCTACCATCAAACCGTTTAACCTCACCCATATCTTTAAAGAATTGCTCAACTAAAGGCATATTTTGATCGGCAAGAATGTTCATTGTGAATCCGTTTGGCAAAATGAGACTCTATTGTAACGAACAACCGCCCATTTACACAAACGAAAAAGCCGAGCATTTTGCTCGGCTTTTACAGACTAAGCTATGCTTTTAGCCTTTGTATTTGCTCATTACTAGCGTGGCATTGGTGCCACCAAAACCAAAGCTGTTAGACATAACTGTGTTAAGTTCAACGTCTTTTGCCTCAGTAATAATATTCAAACCTGTTGCTTGTTCATCTAGCTCATCAATATTAATAGATGGTGCAACAAAGCCATGCTCAAGCATTAACAAAGAAAAGATGGCTTCGTGTACGCCAGCTGCACCTAATGCGTGGCCTGTCATTGCTTTAGTGGCACTGATCATTGGCGAGTTACCACCAAATACTTCTTGAATAGCGCCCAGCTCTTTTACATCACCTACTGGGGTTGACGTACCATGAGTATTTAAGTAATCGATGGTATCTACGTTTTGCATTGCTTGGCGCATACAACGTACTGCGCCCTCACCCGATGGTGCAACCATGTCGTAACCATCTGAGGTGGCACCGTAACCGGTAATTTCAGCATAAATATGTGCACCACGAGCAAGTGCATGTTCTAGCTCTTCAACAACCACAATACCGCCACCGGCTGAAATCACAAAACCATCGCGGTTAGCGTCGTAGGTACGTGATGCTTTTTCAGGTGTGTCGTTATATTTAGTAGAAAGCGCGCCCATAGCGTCAAATTCCATTGCTAGCGTCCAGTGAAGTTCTTCACCACCACCTGCAAAAATAACGTCTTGCTTACCTAGTTGAATTTGCTCAACGGCATGGCCAATACAATGCGCAGAGGTTGCACACGCAGAGCTAATTGAATAATTAACACCTTTAATTTTAAACGGTGTTGCTAAACACGCAGAGGTGGTGCTCGCCATAGTGCGTGGCACCATGTATGGGCCAACGCGCTTAACGCCTTTTTCGCGCAGGATATCGGCTGCTTCTACTTGCCATTTTGATGAACCGCCACCAGAGCCCACTAATAAACCAGTACGCTCATTTGATACTTGTTCCTCAGTTAAACCTGCATCTTCAATTGCTTGCGCCATTGAAATATAAGAATAAGCCGCTGCATCACCCATAAAGCGCATTGCTTTGCGATCAACATGCTCTTTGACATCAATATCAATTTTACCTGATACATTACTGCGTAATTTGTAATCAGCAAATTCTTGGTTAAAAGCAATACCGCTTTTACCCGCTTTTAATGACTCTAATACTTCATGTTTATTGTTACCGATGCTTGATACAACACCGATGCCTGTTATTACGGCTCTTCTCATGGGTAATTCCCTTAGCTTAATACTTAATTGTGTTTTATTTTACGCGAATTTAATCACCTAAGTGGTCAGCTTTCTAGCGTACACTTGTACTCTGAAGCTACAGCTTATAAATAACGCCAGACTATTTCAAAGAAAACACGTAAAATAATTAAAAAAATTATCTATAAATTGAATTAGTCATGATAAAAAACGCCCATATACACTTTAACGATTTAGGTACACCGGTTGCCAATGACTTTGACGATGTTTATTTTTCTAATGACGATGGCCTTGCTGAATCGCATTATGTGTTTTATCAACAAAACAATATAGATGTGCGGTTACAAAATCATGACCGTGAACACTTTGTGATTGCCGAAACCGGATTTGGTACTGGGCTTAATTTTTTAAACGCATGGCAGCAGTTTTCTGACCACTTGCAATGCTCACAAGTTCAAGGTAAACACCCTAATAACGTACAACGACTGCATTTTATTTCTTTTGAAAAATACCCACTTACAGTAAATGATTTAAAACAAGCATTACAAGCTTGGCCAAGTTTAAGTCATTTGAGCGACCAACTCGTCTCCTACTATCCGATTAATTTAACCGGTTGTCATCGGCTCGAATTTGCCAATGGCCGTGTGGTGCTCGACTTATACTTTGGCGATGTGCTCGAATGCATTAATAGTATGAGCTATCCGCAAAGTGGGCTGGTTGATGCGTGGTTTTTAGATGGTTTTGCACCAAGTAAAAACCCCGATATGTGGCAGCAAAGTGTATTTAATGCCATGGTCGATATTTCTAGAAGTAATGCCACATTAGCTACATTTACCGCTGCGGGTTTTGTTCGTCGGGGCTTAATTGAAGCGGGCTTTAGCATGCAAAAAGCTAAAGGTTTTGGCCGAAAGCGTGAAATGCTCATTGGTATACTCGCTCAAGCTAACCCAAAACAGTCAGCCCCTGGCTATTTTGAACACCATTCTTCAGCGCTTTCAAATGTGGCTGTAATAGGTGGTGGCATAGCCAGCAGTTGTGTTCTTTATAGCCTCGCAAAGCGTGGGATAAAGAGCCAATTATTTTGCCAAGATCAAAAACCTGCAATGGGTGCATCACACAATGTGCAAGGGGCGGTGTATCCGCATTTACAAGCAAAAAATTCGCCACACAGTGAGCTGTTTGCTCACAGCTTTCTATATGCAAAGCGCCTTTACAATCACTTACTCAACAATGGTTTTTTGTTTGATCACCAGTGGTGTGGCGTATTGCAACACGCAGTAAAACAGCCATTGACAGAGCGTCATCAAAATCTCGCCAATAAACAACTGTGGCCAGAGCAGCTCATGCGTAATGTTACCGCTGATGAAGGCGATGCAATTGCAGGCGTAAAAACAGGTTACTCAGGGGTGTTTTTTGAACAAGGCGGCTGGGTTAATCCCCCCCAGTTAGTCTGTGCAATGCTAGATGCCGCACAGCAATTAAATTCGTTTGAAAGCCTATTTAACTACCACATTGAGCAACTTAGTAAGCAACCCGATGGTTGGTATTTAACCACGCAAAAACAAACATTTGGCCCCTTTAGCGATGTGATTATTTGCGCCGGTGAGCACAGCGATGCATTTGCGCAAACTAAAACGCTTCCTATTGTTGGTGTACGCGGACAGGTGTCGCATGTTCAAGCAAGCGAGCAATCACGTAAGCTAAAAACCGTATTGTGTCACAAGGGGTATTTTACCCCAGCCTATTTAGATCACCATTGTATGGGCGCCACCTTTGAAAAAAATAGCAAAAGCCGTGAAGTAACCGAGCAAGATAACCACACTAACCGTGAACAATTACTGAGTTTTTATAACAACACTGAATTTGCCACCAGCTTAGGCAATATTAGCTCGGCTAAAGCCGCTGTTCGATGCAGTTTTATTGACCACTTACCTATGACCGGTGAATGGGTGGAGCAAGATGATTATACACATGCATTTGCTAATTTACGCTTGGGCAAACGCTATCAATATCAAACATTAAAAAAACCACAACAAGGCTTACATATTTTTACCGGGTTTGGCGCACGGGCATTGTGTAGCGCACCACTGTGTGCCGAGCATTTAATTAGTAGTTTAAACAATGAGCCTCGCCCACTAAGCGAGCGTGTAAGCCAAGCAATTCATCCAGGACGTTTTATTGTTCGTGATCTTATTCGCAATAAAATTTAAAGGTAATAATACCTACAAAACCCTTTATTGTAATTATCAAGAACGCAATGTACGTATTAGCTTATACCACCGTAACTATGTAACCGAAGTAAGTATAATGATCGAGTAAAAAGTTCTAAAAAACATCTTTAAAGCAGCTAATTTTAAGACTCAGTTAAGTAATGACTTTTTAACAAATATGTTTTTTTTAATAAGCTCATTTAAATCCCATTTACCCTTTAAAAATAATTCCCTACCCCAAGGTCTGTTTGTACGAGCAATCTTTACACTATATTGAGAAGGAATTAATTATGAGTAAGACTTTAATTATTGGCGCAAGTGGGCAGATTGGTAAAATGGCTACCAAACTACTTTTAGAAAATGAGCAAAATGTTGTTGCACTTGTAAGAGACAAAAGCAAACTGCGTGATTTAGATAGCCCATTTTTAAGTATTGTTGAACAGGACTTAGAAGGTGACTTTTCAAATGCCATTAATGGCTGCGACCAAGTTATCTTTGCGGCTGGTTCCGGTGGAAGTACAGGCACAGATAAAACCGTACTTATTGATTTGTGGGCAGCGACAAGAGCGGCAACTTATTCTAAAGAGCACGATGTAAAACACTTTATTATGGTCAGCTCTATTGGCGCAGACGATCCAGATGCAATAGATAGCGACTTAAAGCCTTATCTTGTAGCAAAACATATGGCAGATAAGCATTTAATTAATAGCGGACTCAATTATACAATTGTCCGCCCAGGAACATTAACCGACGACAGTGCCTCTTTGGAAGTAACAACAGAGCGCCCTAGCGATCAGTCAAAGGCTAAAATTAGCCGCGAAAATGTAGCCAACGCATTGCTTCACGTTGCTATAAATTCATTTAATAGCAATCGTATTTTTGAGTTATTTGATGGCGATAAACCAATAAAAGCCGCTATTAAGTAAGCATTACACTCACCCCTTGCCATGCAAGCTGCATGGCAAGCAGAGTTAAAATCACTTTAAAAATCAACTTAAAACGCGCCACCGAGAGCCGCTTAAGCAATCGAATCCCCAACCAGGTACCAATGGCTCCACTTAAAATCATCGCCAGTGTTAACGGCAACCATTGCCAAAAGCTAAAACCAAGCCCCCCATAAACAACGGCTTTTAAGCTATGCTGCAAGGTCATAATACTTGAAAAAGTCGCGGTAAATTTAAGCTTATCGTAATGATTAATATGTAAGTAACTCGCCACCAAAGGCCCACTTGCCCCCACAAAAGTAGAAATAAATGCTGTAATTACGCCCGCCATTAAACGCCCTAATCGTGAGTCTTTATTAAATTCAGGGATTGTTCCCCACAGTAAATAAATCACAAATAAAGCCACAAACAACTTCATGCTATCAAGGTTAATATCGCTCACTACTTGGCTCGACAACCCCGCGCCAATTAATCCACCCAGCGTAAAATACAACAACATCGGCTTATCAAGATGGGCAATACTTAACAATAATCGATTGGCATTAGAGCCTAACTGCACTAATCCATGTACCGGCACAACCACTGCCATCGGCATAACCGACGCCATTACCACCAGCAACATTAATCCGCCGCCCGCACCAAAAGCCGCCGATACAAACGAAGTAAACCCCGCCAGTACAATGAGTAACAGCGAGATCAAAAGAGAAATGTGTTCAGCTGTAAAAATATCCATACCCATGCCCGCAGTTAATCATTGGCTCATAATACAAAAAATAGGCAAGTAAGCGACTAGTCTATTAGTTGTAAGGGGTTCGGGGTCAGCGGTCAGCGGTCAGCGGTCAGCGGTCAGCGGTCAGCGGTCAGCGGTCAGCGGTCAGCGCAAGATAAATCAAAGCACAATAAATTCAATAATTTTAGCCATAAAAAAACCCGCGACTTGATTGCTCAAGTTGCGGGTTTTTTAGGGTTTTTAAACAAACGAATTTAAAAACCGTTATTGGTGGAGCTGGGGGGATTTGAACCCCCGTCCGAAAAGCCTCGACCGTCGGTACTACATGTTTAGTATTGTCATTTAATTAACCTTTAAATCCCGGACAAACACGGTAGATAAAGGCGAGGCCGCTTAGTTTTAACGCTTCAACCCCGGCCAGGGTTTCCGTCGCGATCAGGTGTTAGGGTGACACTCCAAAATCCAGTCCACAAGAATACATGGAAGGAGCGCTAGCTAGCCTAAGCTGCTAGAGAGTAGTTATCGTCGTTTGCGATTACTTTAAATTGCGGCTTTTTTACGAGGCAAACCGCACCTCGACATGCACCTTGGGCTTCTTGAATTCCGTCGAATCCTAATCAGCCCCTGAATTAGTAAACTCATTCAGAGCGTGCGAGCAGTATAACCGAGTAACCTATCAATACTCAACACCTTAGGCGTTTTATTTTATTGGGTGGTTAATCATGCATCAAACACGCACGTTTAAATGTAAATTTTTAAATAATAAATAAACAATTACTTAACAAAACAGAGGCTTTATGCTCAAATGCAGGGTTAGACTTTGGTCTAATGCATTATAAAAATAATAACAAGCTACCTAGAGGATGTATACATGTCGGTTTTTTCCTTTGATGAGCAAACAGGGAACGTATCTTTGCTTGAACACCCTGCCGTTTCGGGTTTGGCTTCAACAGCAACTCAGCTTATTGAATTAATTGGGCAGTCAGAATATTGTGAGTGTGACATTATAGCTAGTAATATTGGTAAGCTATTTGCTCAAACAAATACCGAAGCTGCTCCCTCTTTAGTCATTGCAAAAGCGATTAATGCCCAATTAACTATCAACATTGATGAAAAGAATATGTTAGTTGAAGCAAGCCTTGTAACTGCCAAAGGCGGCAAACTGCTTAATATGGAACAAGCAATTGAAGTTTTAACTCAAGCAGGCGTTAAAAAAGGTATTAGTTCTCATGCGTTAGAGCAATTATTAGCGCAACAGTTTGAACAGCCATCCGGTAGTTTACATACTGCAGAAGTCGCTTTTGGCAAAACACCTAAAGTAGGCAATGACGCAAAATTTGTGCGCCTTTGCTGCACAGCGCAAGACCGTATCCTCAGCCCGCAAGCTAAAGGCGGTGGTAAGGTCGATATGAGAAACCTAGGTGATATTATTACTGTAAAACCAGGCAATGAGTTAATGCGGCGCATTCCAGCAACGCTGGGGGTTGATGGCTTTACTGTTTTTGGTGATGTACTGACGGCAAACCCAGGCAAAGAGCATAAATTACAACCTTTTGACGGCACTAAAATTGCCCCCGATAACTCCAACTTATTAATAGCAGACTGTACTGGTGTGCCGGTGGCACTCTCTCGTGGTATGCGCGTTGATGATGTTTTATGCTTTCATAATATTGACCCAAGCACGGGCCATGTTGAATTTGATGGCAGTATTATAGTCAGTGGTGATATAAAAGATGGCATGCGCGTGACTGCTACCGGCGATATTACTGTTTTAGGTTTTGTTGAATCGGCGCAGTTAAAAAGTGATAGCGCGATCACAATAGGAAAAGGCGCGATTGGCAGAAAACGAGAAGCCGATGATCCCTTCACGTGCTCTATTTTTGCTAAACGAACTATCGCCATTGGTTACACTCAATACTGCGACATAAAAACTCAGCAAAATTTATTAATAGAGCGCCAATCATTACATTGTAACTTAAGTGCTGGAAACCTCATCAGAGTGGGTAAAGCTAGCGATTCTAAAGGTAAGATCATTGGTGGTCATATTTTAGATGCTATGCGCATTGAAACCGGTGAATTAGGGGCGCCTGCAGGAACAAAAACGCGCGTTTGTATAGCGCAGCGCTGGTATGAGTTAAAGCAAAAACAAGCACAAATTACCGACTTTGAAAAGGTCCTGATAAGTAAATCAATTGAATTGCAGCAAGCACGAGAACGCATTAACAAACGTGTTGGATGTTCAGAGCATCAACAGTTTTTAAACAAAATAAAAATTAACGAAGAACACTTGGCTAAGCGAAGTGCGAGTATTAGCCAGCAAAAGCAATTAATAAGGAAAAAAATGGCGCAGCTTTTAGCACTCAGCCACTTAAAAGTTAATGAGCTTATGCACCCAGGGGTGGAGCTTAAAATTGCAAGGGAATCAATTAGCTTTTCACGAAATTACCCTGCGCATTTAATCACCCACAGTGAAGGGAAAATAACGCAATCGTTTTAATAATACTTATTTAAAACTGGCTCAGCTCACAAAGTGAACACTCACTAATATGAGCTGAGTTTATGATAGGGTCTGTTGACCTTTTAAGGTTGAATTTGCAGCAGCCTGTTTGGTATTTAGGCAAGGCAGAGCCTATGTGGTGTGGTTATTCCCCATAAATAGGCGATAACGCAGCATCAATACCAAACAGGCACTGCCCTTCGGGTTCTGCCTAGGGGCGATTTACTCTTTGTTGCTCGGTTTTGACTTAGCCCACTAGGTTACAAACCTCGCGCCGCGATTAAACCGCTCCTAGTTTGAACAAATTTTAATCCACAAAGGTCAACAGACCCTAATCTTGGTTGCTTACTTCGTCTTCGTTTTGTTGTGTTTCGTCTTCGGCAAGTGGCCAGCCACCTAGTTGCTGCCAACGATTAACAATTAAACAATATAGCTCGGCGGTGCGCTCTGTATCGTATAGCGCCGAATGCGCTTGTTTGTTATCAAACTCTATTCCTGCAGCACGACACGCTTTAGCTAATACCGTTTGCCCTAATGCTAAACCTGCGAGCGAGGTTGTATCAAAGCTTACAAACGGGTGAAATGGTGTGCGCTTGATATTATTGCGCTCAATAGCCGCATTTAAAAAGCCATGGTCAAAAGCGGCATTGTGGGCAACTACTACTGAGCGCTGACAACCTGCTGCTTTTTGCGCTTTACGCACCACTTTACAAATTTCTTTAATCGCTTCTTCTTCGGGGACTGCACCGCGAAGTGCTGAAAAAGGCTCTATACCATTAAACTCGATGGCGGCTTGCTCAATGTTTGCCCCTTCAAAAGGTTGCACATGAAAATGAACAGTATGATCTATACTAAGTAATCCTTCGTCATCCATTTTTAAAACAGATGCTGCAATTTCTAATAGTGCATCGGTTTCTTTGTTAAAGCCGGCGGTTTCAACATCTATAACAACGGGAAAAAAGCCGCGAAAGCGTTGTGCGAAAAGGGTTTGCTCAGTATTTGACATAGTCTTCTTGGTTTATAGGTATCAGCTGACTATTATGTCAAAATTGAGGGCCTGTCGGCTAGGGGATTTATTGATTAATTACAGTTAAACTATAGGCATGTTACTTGCTAAGTAATTAGCGTTTACGCCAAGTTATTTGCTGTTGCGTAAGGTTTTATGGTTTTTGTCACTTTTTTGGCAGAGCTTATTGGAGAGTTCTTATGAAGTATAAGTCGTTATTTATTAGCCTCAGTATTAGCAGTATACTGTATAGTTTGAATACAACTGCGGCGATGCGCCAATATACTGCTGACCAAGATAATTCAAACTGGAACTTAGTTAAAACAACTCGCTTACAATGCCAATTAAATCATGAAGTTCCCTACTATGGTGAGGCTATCTTTAAAGCATCTGCAAGTAAAAACAAAGATCTCACTTTTAATTTAGACATGGTGGTACGCCCAGAGAATTATTCTATTGCCGCTTTAAAAGCTGTCCCGCCAAGCTGGCGAGCGGGACACCCCGCCCGTGATATTGCCGATATGAAATTACTTAAAAAGTTTGATGGTGAACTAGGCAACAAAACAGCGTGGGAAATGCTCACTGAGCTTGAAAAAGGCAATCAACCTACCTTTTATTACCAAGACTGGCAAAATAGTACCGATAAAATTGCCGTGGGCATGTCTAATATCAACTTTAAGCACGCATATTGGGCGTTTTTACAATGTCGCGACGAGTTACTGCCGTATAATTTTGAAGATATTTCGTTCACTATAATGAACTACGAATCAAATAGCAGTAAATTAACCAAATCATCGCAGCAACGCCTTGATAAAATTGCTGAATATTTGAAAAACGATCCCAGCATAGAGTCAATTAATATTGCATCTTATACCGATAGTTACGGTGGTCGCTGGACTAATCTAGATCTATCCAGAGCTCGTGCTAAAGCAATTAAAGATTACATGGTGACTTTAGGTGTAGACGAGGCTAAGGTGATTACTGAAGGCTTTGGTGAAAAGCGCTTTGTAGATACCAATGATAATATTTTAGGCCGTGATAAAAACCGTCGTTTAGTGATTCAAATCGCAAAAATGTAAATTGCCGCTCCCTCCTCGACCGACAGTGTAGTTTACAACGCTTTCGGTCAACACCTATCATTTAAGAGACGTCAAAAATTTTTATAGCGCACAACCTTGTTATTAAGTCATTAACATTTAGATTTTTATTTTTCCATTTATATTAGGGTCTATTGATAATTTGGGCTTTTTAAATACAGTTGTAAATAGAAAATTACATTTTATTTTGTCTCTTTTATGACAAAACTATTTAAGTTTTGCATAACTAGTTATATCTTGCGTGTCTCTTACGTTTGATCAGGATCATTAAGTGCTTAAAAATAAAACAATAGGTAGCATGTTAATTGTTGCAGGAACCACCATAGGTGCAGGCATGCTCGCCTTACCTATCGCCTCTGCAGGGCTGGGTTTTAATACCGCGATGGTGTTAATTGTCGGTTGTTGGTTACTTATGACTTACACCGCGTTGCTCATGCTTGAGCTACACCAATATGCCCCTCGCGACGCCACATTAAATACCTTGGCTAAACTTTGGCTTGGTAAACGCGGCCAATATGTAGCAAACTTTTCAATGATATTCTTATTTTATGCGTTATGTGCTGCGTATATTGCTGGCGGCGGTGCTCAACTACAAGAGCGAATTAATACGGGGCTTAACTTAACTATTGCCCCCCAGTTAGGCTCCATTATTTTAGCGGTGGTGATTGCAGGCGTAGTCACTTTAGGCACCAGTAAAGTCGATAAGCTTAATCGTGTGCTGTTTAGTATAAAAATAGTGGTGTTAGCTAGCTTATTTTATATGTTAACGCCCTATGTGCATGGCCAGCACTTGCTGGAAATGCCGGTTGAAAAGGGGCTTATATTATCAGCTATTCCTGTGGTGTTTACCTCTTTTGGGTTTCATGGCTCTATTCCCTCTATTGTTAAATACGTTGGCCTTGAAATAAAAACCTTACGCAAAGTCATGATTGCAGGTGCCTCTTTACCGCTGGTTATTTATATATTTTGGCAAATATTAAGCCAAGGCATAATGAGCCAAGAGCAATTACTACAAAGTGAAGGATTAACTGGTTTTGTAGCCAGTGTGGCAGGTATTGCTAATAATGCGAGCGTTTCTACCGCGGTTAAACTTTTTGCTGATTTAGCGCTGGCAACCTCATTTTTAGGGGTGAGCTTGGGGTTATTCGATTTTTTTGCCGACACATTCAAACAAGCAGACACCGGTGCTGATAGAATTAAAACCGCGCTTATTACCTTTATTCCTCCGCTTGGATTTGCTTTATTTTACCCACAGGGGTTTATTATGGCATTAGGCTACGCAGCCATTGCTTTAGTAATATTGGCAGTATTTTTACCCGTTAGTATGGTGTATAAACAACGCCAAAGTGTTGAAAAAGAGGGTTATAAGGTACGTAGTGGTAATATTGGTTTAGCTATAGCCGCTTTGTGTGGCATTTCAATTATTAGTGCGCAATGTCTCCAAATGGCTGGGCTAATACCTGCAATAGGCTAATACCCAATAATAAGTAATATTTATCACCCCAAATATCAGCTTGGGGTGATTGCCATTAAAAAGCCAAAGTTAAAATACCATCGCTTTTCCTCGACCGCTTTGCTCTGACGCTGCATCTAATTTGCCATCGTTATTAATAATCACATGCATATCACCAAAGTGGTGTTCATCCACTGTGTAACCCATTTTTATCAGCTGTTGTTTTACTGACGGCTTTAAGCCTGTATGTGCTCTGATCACATTTTTTGGCCATAATTGATGATGAAAGCGCGGGCTATTTACTACATCATCTGCGCTCATTTTAAATTCAACCGCGTTAAGTATCGATTGGTACACCGAGCTAATAATGGTGGTACCGCCCGGCGACCCTGTTACCATTTTTACTTGGTTTTTACTTAGTAATATGGTTGGGGTCATAGAGCTAAGCATACGTTTCTGCGGCTGAATTTCATTTGCTTTGCCGCCAATGGCACCAAACACATTCATAACTCCAGGCTTGGCGCTAAAGTCATCCATTTCATCATTTAAAATAAAGCCTGCACCTTCAACCACCACACCACTACCAAAACCTAAATTAATGGTGGTGGTATTAGCTACAGCGTTACCCATTTTATCGACAATGGAAAAGTGAGTAGTTTGCTCGCTTTCTTTTAAACCGGGTTTAATATTTTCGGTGATTGAAATAGCCTTTACATCAACACTGCTGCTGCGGTTTTTAAGGTAATTTTCAGCAAGTAATTTTGTTGTTGGTACTTGGTAAAAATCAGGGTCGCCTAAGTATTCTGCTCTATCGGCAAACACTCGCTTGCCTATTTCAGCAAGTAAGTGCACATATTCTAATGAATTATGTGAGTGTGTAGCTGTAGACTTTTTTAGCTCATACATTTTCAGCCATTGTAATATTGCAATACCACCAGAGCTTGGAGGCGGTGAAGTAAGCACTTGGTAGCCATTCCAGTTCGCTTTTATGGGAGTCCGCGATTTTGCACGGTAATTTTTTAAGTCATCTTGATTAATGATCCCGCCATGTTGCTTCATGAACTGAGTGATAATGGCTGCAGTTTCACCTTGATAAAAACCGTCTTGGCCATTATCGCGAATGCGTTTTAGTGTCGCTGCAAGATCGGGTTGTTTAAAAAGCGTACCTGCCGTGGCGCTTGCAAAATAGCTGGCAAAATTTACATTAATTTTTTTATTATTTAGATGCGCTATGTAGTCTTCAATTAACGCTGCCAACTTCTTAGGCACAATAAAGCCCTGCTCTGCTAATGTTACCGCAGGTTGCACTAACGCTTTCCACGGTAACGTACCATGCTTTTTATGGGCTAACCACATCCCTGCGACACTGCCAGGCACGCCACTAGCATGAATGCCATAAATAGACTTATTTTCAATTACTTGCCCCTGCTCATCTAAATACATATCGCGATGCGCGGCACTGGGCGCGGTTTCGCGGTAATCTATAAAATCACCTTCGCCATCTTTATGAATAAGCATAAACCCGCCACCACCAATATTACCCGCCTCAGGAAGGGTAACGGCTAGTACAAATTGCGCTGCAATAGCGGCATCAACCGCGTTACCGCCCTGTTGTAACACGGCCTTTGCAACATCGGCGCTAAAAGTATCAGGCATAGCAACGGCACTTTGTTTGGCAGCAAGATTAAAAAAGCATAATTGTATGATCACAACAGTGCTGATAATTAACTTGCTTGGTGAAAAGAGTGATCTCATACCATATCCTTAGGTTATTTTTATACATCGATGACAACATTAATGCATAGCAACAAACGCCAGGTCAATATTTAAACGCAACATTTACAGGGTTTAGAGGTTTTTAACTTAACTACATGGCTTTGAATAAAATACAGCAGTTAAATTTGAACCGTCATCGTCAAAATTTGTATGGGCATTCATTAAAAGTTCCGATTAAACAGGCAACTGTGTTTTCTACAACTTTTTATTCAAAATCTAGTTGAGCTGGCCTTGTATTTTACCAAAACTAAAAAAAGAGAGCCCCTGACGGCTGTTAGCTTTTATTCTACTATAGTGCTTTGTTAGCTATGCCTTTTTGGCTCGATAACGAATTTTCCAAATACGCAATTTAGTGGGAAATAAATTACCAAATAAATAGCTAAGAAAAGTAAAAATTCTATATAAAAAGGTAGATCTTTTAGGTTTATTATTGAATCAGTTAAATAGCTGCTAACAAACGATGTAATGATTGCAGATAAAAATATAACGACTAAGTTTGAAGTTTTTTTATTCATGTAAATCCTTTTAAAAAAGCTAATAGCTTAACATGACCCATTATTGTAGTTAGCCCCTCCCCTAAAACGGGAGTTTATACATTGATTAATAGTTCTACTAAACAAACTATTTGTAAACAACCAAGTTCCTAAAATAGAAAAACGAGCCTGATTGGGCTCGATTTTTTTTACTGATAGCTAACAGCTAAAAACTGAGCGCTGCTCTTTTACTCCGGCTCATACCCCAAGTTAGGCGATAACCACCTTTCGGCTTCTGCGAGCGTCATATTTGTTCGCTTGGCGTAGTCTTCTACCTGATCCTTCTGTATTGCAGCAACGGCGTAGTATTTCGCTTGTGGGTGTGAAAAGTACCAACCCGAAACCGCAGCACCTGGCCACATGGCGTATGAGCTGGTGAGCTGCATACCAATGCGCTTTTCGGTATCGAGTAGTTGCCAAATTTTCTTTTTCTCGGTGTGCTCTGGGCACGCTGGGTAACCCGGTGCTGGGCGGATACCTTGGTAGTTTTCGCGAATGAGTTCATCGTTAGGCAGGTTTTCATCGGGTGCATAACCCCAATACTCTTTACGCACTTGTTCGTGCAAGTATTCAGCAAACGCTTCAGCGAGCCTATCAGCAACCGCTTTTACCATTATTTTATTATAGTCGTCTTGCTTGGCATCGAACGCATTGGCGAGGTCGTCTTCTTCTAGGCCGCCTGTTACCGCAAACGCACCAAAGTAATCGGGTGTGCCTTTTGGCGCAATGTAATCGGCTAGGCAGTAGTTAGCAAAGTCGGTTTTTTCGGTTTGCTGGCGTAAATGACATGAGGTAGTTAATAGCTCTTTTCGCGTTTCGTCGGTGTAAATTTCTATATCATCGCCCACGCGGTTTGCAGGGAATAAACCAATAACACCTAATGGCTGTAAACTGCCTGACTTTTCAAGTTCATCGAGCATGTCGTTGGCGTCTTTAAACAAGCTTTGTGCTTGTTCGCCCACTACTTCGTCGGTCAATATGCGCGGATATTTACCGGCGATTGACCAGGTCATAAAGTACGGCGTCCAGTCTATGTATTTACGTAAAGTCGAAATTGATACATTTTTAAACTCGGTCACACCCAGCTTTTTCGGCACGGGTGGTGTGTAGTTATCCCAATCGAGCTTTGCAGCATTATCGCGGGCGCGCTGTATGGTAACTGGTTTTGAGCGCGGCTTTTTGCGTGCTTGTTGTTCGCGTACTTTGTCGTACTCGGCGGTGGTTTTAGCTAAAAATTCTGCTTTATGCTCTTTAGAAAGTAAATTAGACACCACACCCACCGCGCGGCTGGCGTTATTTACATACACCACGCCTTTATTATACTGCGGCTCTATTTTTACTGCGGTATGCGCTTTTGAGGTGGTTGCCCCACCAATCATGAGCGGTAGCTCAAAGCCACGACGTTTCATTTCTTTGGCAACGTGTACCATTTCATCAAGCGATGGGGTAATTAAGCCCGAAAGGCCTATAATATCGGCTTTTTCGTCAATCGCGGTTTGCAGTATTTTATCTGCTGGCACCATTACCCCAAGGTCGATTACTTCGTAGTTATTACATTGCAGTACTACACCTACAATGTTTTTACCTATGTCGTGCACGTCACCTTTTACGGTGGCCATAACAATTTTACCGTTGGTGGCGCCCTCTTCTTTTTCGGCTTCAATGAATGGGTCAAGGTAAGCGACCGCGCGTTTCATTACCCGAGCAGATTTAACCACTTGGGGTAAAAACATTTTACCCGCGCCAAATAAATCCCCAACCACGTTCATGCCATCCATGAGTGGCCCTTCAATGACGTGAATAGGTTTATCTGCGCCAGCACGGCACTCTTCTGTATCTTCATCTATAAAGGTGGTTATGCCTTTTACTAGGGCATGCTCTAGGCGTTTTTCAACCGACCAAGTGCGCCATTCTAAATCTTCTACCCGCTCAGCTTGTGCCATGCCTGAATATTTAGGCGCAAGTTCAACAAGACGCTCACCCGCACCGGGGTCGGTGTTAAGAATTACATCTTCTACAGCTTTGCGAAGCTCCTCGGGGATGTCGTCGTAAACCGCAAGTTGCCCTGCGTTTACTATGCCCATATCCATACCCGCTTTTATAGCGTGGTATAAAAACACCGAGTGAATCGCTTCGCGTACTGGGTTATTACCTCTAAACGAAAACGATACATTCGATACCCCACCCGACACTTTACAGTACGGTAAGTTTTGCTTAATACGACGGGTGCCTTCAATAAATTCTACAGCGTAGTTGTCGTGCTCTTCTATGCCGGTGGCAACGGCAAATATATTGGGGTCGAATATAATGTCTTCTGGCGCAAAGCCAATTTCATCAACTAATATTCTGTAACTACGTTCGCATATTTCGTATTTTCTATCGGCGGTATCGGCTTGACCTTCGGTATCAAACGCCATTACAACAGCAGCGGCGCCAAAGCGTTTTATAATTTTAGCTTGGTGTTTAAACGGCTCTTCACCCTCTTTGAGTGAAATGGAGTTAACAATGGCCTTGCCTTGAATACACTTTAAGCCTGCTTCTATTACTTCCCATTTTGAGGAGTCGACCATAATAGGTACTTTAGAAATATCAGGCTCTGAGGCAATTAAGTTTAAAAACTTCACCATGGCGGCTTTTGAGTCCAGCATGGCTTCGTCCATGTTGATATCAATAACTTGGGCGCCATTTTCTACTTGCTCGCGGGCCACATTTAGGGCGGTCTCGTAGTCTTCTTCCATGATCAAACGTTTAAACATGGCCGAGCCAGTTACGTTAGTACGCTCGCCGACATTGGTAAATACTGCAATTTGTTGGGTCATTGGCGGCTCCTTAATTTAAGTTACAGGCTTCTAGGCCTGATAAACGCATACGCACTTCAAGCTCAGGTAATTTTCGTGGTGCTGTGCCTTCAAGCCCTTTGGCAAAGGCACGAATGTGCGCAGGCGTAGTGCCGCAGCAACCGCCAACAATATTAATAAAGCCCGATTTACCCCAATCTATGATCTCTTTTGCCATGTCGTCTGCTTCTAAGTCGTATTCTCCAAACTCATTGGGTAAGCCCGCGTTAGGATGAACAGAGACAAAGGTTTCGCACACACGTGATAGCTCTTCAACGTATTGGCGCAATAAATCTGGCCCAAGGGCGCAATTTAAGCCAATTGAAAGCGGCTTAATATGGCGAATAGAGTTATAAAATGCTTCGGTGGTTTGCCCTGAAAGCGTACGGCCTGAGGCATCGGTAATTGTGCCCGATATCATTACCGGTAATGTACGCCCTGCTTGTTCAAACGCTTCTTCTACTGCGAATGAGGCGGCTTTTGCATTAAGCGTGTCGAATATGGTTTCGATTAAAATTATATCTACACCGCCCTCCATAAGCGCAAGGGTCGACTCAACATACGCAGTCACTAACTTATCGAAGGTGATATTACGATAGCCGGGGTCGTTTACATCCGGCGATAACGAACAGGTTTTAGATGTTGGCCCTAAAACACCTGCTACATAGCGCGGTTTCTCTGGGGTTTTAGCGCTAAATTCATCACATACAGCGCGAGCTAACTTAGCTGACTCTAAATTAACTTCACGGCTTATACTTGCCATGTCGTAATCTTCCATCGAAATGGTGGTCGAGTTAAAGGTGTTAGTTTCGATAATATCGGCACCAGCCGCTAAAAAGCTGCGGTGTATTTCAGTAATAATTTCAGGCTTGGTTAGACTTAATAAATCGTTGTTACCTTTAATAAGCACATGCCAATCTTTAAAACGTTCACCACGGTAGTCTTGCTCTTCAAACTTATGCGCTTGGATCATGGTTCCCATTGCACCATCTAAAATTAAAATGCGCTGTTTGAGCGCAGCGCTCAGCTGTTCATGCTTATTGTTTTGAGAATTATTCGGCATAGTTGTTAGTCCTTACGTCTTGGCTAACTAAGTTAATATCATAGGGTGTGGTTTGGTAAACGTAATAATTTAACCAGTTTGAAAACAGTAAAAACGCGTGGCTTTGCCATGTTTTAGACGGTTGTTTACTGGCATCGTCATCGGGAAAATAGTTTTCGGGCTTTGGCGCATCAGGGCTTTTTTGTAAATCGCGCTCATATTCGGCTTTTAAACTGTCGGCATCGTATTCTGGGTGGCCGGTAATAAACACTTGGCTGCCCGATTTATTTTTAAGTAAATACGCGCCAACTCGTTCAGAGCCCGCCAATACTACCAGCTCTTCACAGGCGTTTATTTTATTAATATCTATGTGGCCATAACGTGAGTGCGGCACTAAAAAGGTATCGTCGAAACCCCGAGTAAGTGCACCATGGGCAAAATAGCATTGATGGGTAAACACCCCACACAGTTTATTGTCTTTTAAATCGCGCTTTAAATTATAACGGTGGTACAAAGCAGCGTGAGCCGCCCAACACGAAAACAAGGTAGAGGTTACATGTTGCTCGGCCCAATCAATAATCACTTTGAGTTCTTCCCAATACGCCACCTCTTCATACTCTAAATGTGCCAAAGGGGCACCGGTAATTAATAGTGCATCGTAATTATTGTTTTTCACTTCTGAGAAATAGCGGTAAAAGGTATCTAAGTGTTGCTCTGAGTTGCTACTGCTGCGATGCGTATCGAGGCGCAAAAGCTCTACATTTACTTGCAGCGGAGAATTAGCCAACAAGCGAATAAACTGTACTTCGGTTTCTACTTTATTAGGCATAAGATTAAGAATAGCCAAACGCATAGGGCGTATTTCTTGGGTTTTTGCACGCGTTTTAGGCATAACAAACACGTTTTCATGGCGTAATCGTGCAATAGCCGGCAATTCGTCTTCTACTGTAATTGGCATCCTTAAAGCTCCTGCTCATAAAAACTGAAATTTAATACGCTCTCATTATGAACAGAATGTGAAAAATATCAACCTCTAGATGTATAGATGTCTAAATGAATTTATTCACGCGGTTTGTACAAATTGAATATGTACTTTAAAACAGCCCCATTCGTTGACTGTTTCACCTGTGAGCCACTACAATACAGCATTGAAATTTTTATTATTATTTGAAGGCTCCTTCCATGGTTTTACCTGATAAGTTTATATTCTCGATGAGTCGAGTATCTAAGGTTGTGCCACCAAAGCGCACTATCTTAAAAGATATTTCGTTGCATTTTTTCCCAGGCGCAAAAATTGGTGTGCTAGGTTTAAATGGTTCTGGTAAATCATCATTACTTCGCATTATGGCGGGTGTTGATGAAGAGTTTGAAGGTGAAGCTCGCCCTCAACCAGGCACTAAAATTGGTTACTTACCGCAAGAGCCTGTTTTGGACGAAAGCAAAACAGTTCGTGAAATTGTTGAAGAAGCTGTAGGCGAAGTAAAGCATGCACTTAACCGTCTTGACGAAGTGTATAACGAATACGCAATGGAAGACGCTGACTTTGACGCACTGGCTAAAGAGCAAGGTGAATTAGAAGCGATTATTCAAGCGCATGATGGCCATAATATCGATAACGTATTAGAGCGTGCTGCCGATGCACTGCGTTTACCTGAGTGGGATGCTAAAATTGAGCACCTATCGGGTGGTGAGCGCCGCCGTGTTGCTATTTGTCGTTTATTACTCGAAAAACCAGATATGCTGATTCTCGATGAGCCAACTAACCACTTAGATGCTGAGTCGGTTGCCTGGTTAGAGCGCTTCTTACATGACTACGAAGGCACCGTTGTGGCAGTAACGCATGACCGTTACTTCCTTGATAATGTTGCTGGCTGGATTTTAGAGCTTGACCGTGGTGAAGGTATTCCGTGGGAAGGTAACTACTCGTCTTGGCTTGAGCAAAAAGATGCCCGCTTACAGCAAGAGCAAAAATCTGAAAAAGCACGTCAAAAATCAATTGCACAAGAACTTGAATGGGTGCGTTCAAACCCTAAAGGTCGTCAAGCTAAGTCAAAAGCACGTATGGCACAGTTTAGCGAGCTACAACAGTCTGATTACCAAAAACGTAACGAAACCAACGAATTGTTTATTCCACCTGGCCCACGTTTAGGTGACCAAGTATTAGAAGTAAACAACTTACGTAAAAGCTTTGGCGACCGTGTTTTAATTGATGATTTAAGCTTTAGCATGCCTAAAGGCGCTATTGTGGGTATTATTGGTGCCAATGGTGCAGGTAAATCAACCCTATTCAAAATGTTAAGCGGTGAAGAGCAGCCAGATAGCGGTAATATCATCATTGGTGAAACAGTAGAACTAGCAACTGTTGATCAGTTCCGTGGCAACATGGACGAAAGCAAAACGGTATTCCAAGAAATCTCTGATGGCCAAGATGTACTAAAAATTGGTAACTTTGAGTTCCCAAGCCGTGCTTACGTTAGCCGTTTTAACTTTAAAGGTAACGATCAGCAAAAGTTTGTTAAAGACTTATCAGGTGGTGAGCGCAACCGTTTACACCTTGCTAAGCTGTTAAAAGCAGGCGGCAACGTGGTGCTACTGGATGAGCCAACCAATGACTTGGACGTTGAAACATTACGTGCTCTTGAGAATGCTATTTTAGAATTCCCTGGTTGTGTAATGTGTATCTCGCATGACCGTTGGTTCCTTGACCGTATTGCTACACACATTTTAGATTACCGCGACGAAGGCCAAATTAACTTCTTTGATGGTAACTACACTGAGTACGAAGAGTGGCTTAAAAAGACCCTTGGCGCAGAAGCTGCACAGCCTAAGCGTATTAAGTACAAAAAAATTGGCTAACAGCCACATTGAATAAGCTAAAAGCCCTGCATTTTATGCGGGGCTTTTTTATGCGAGCTATTTTATCTCTAAGCAAATTGGCGTGTTGAGCATTACCAGCTATGATTGTTATAAATAAAAACTTTATTGGGTAATTATGCAAAACCGTCGGCAATTTTCTCGTATTATGTTCTCTACAGCAGCGCAATTGGAAACGGCTAGCTCCCAGTATGCATGTACCCTATTAGATATTTCTTTACATGGTGCACTGATCACTAAAAGCGATGCCTTTACAGGCAACAAAAATGACGAAGCAATATTACGTTTTACCTTGCCACAAAGCGATATTGAAATAAAAATGCCGGTGGTTATTCGTCATATAGAAGAAAATCATATTGGTCTTAAATGTCATAACATTGATATAGACAGCATTACGCATTTAAAGCGCTTGGTTGAACTAAACCTTGCTGATGAAACATTATTACACCGTGAGCTTGAAACGCTTATTTACCAAACATAAATAGACGCACTGCGTGAAGTTGATTACCATAATCAAAAATAATTAAACGACGCAGATATGAGTTTAAATCCCAATCTACCTTTAGTTTATCATCCTAATTACTCGTTTAGTTTTGATCCCAAGCACCGCTTTGTAATGAGTAAATTTGCGCAGCTACACCAGCATGTTAAAACGCTTGGGTTAGCTGGCGATAATATCATTGAGCCACCACATGGTCGTGTTGAAGAGTTAGAAATAGTGCACTGTGAAAACTACATTCACGATTTATGGCATAACCGCCTAGGTGAAAAAGCCATGCGCCGAATTGGCCTACCTTGGTCGCAAGAACTTATGAATCGTACATTTACCGCCCCATTAGGGACATTGCAAACCGCGCGTTTAGCGCTAAAAAGCGGCCTTGCGTGCCATTTAGCGGGCGGCACTCACCATGCCCATAGTGATTTTGGCTCAGGCTTTTGTATGGTGAACGATTTAGCTTTTACCGCACAAACGTTAATTCAAAACCGTGAAGTCACAAACGTACTGATTTTTGATTTAGATGTTCACCAAGGTGATGGCACAGCAGCCATGTTGGCTCATCAACCTTATGCGTTTACCTGCTCAATACACTGTGAAAAAAACTTCCCATTTAGAAAGTCTCCTAGCGATTTAGATATTGGTTTAGCCAATAATATGCAAGACGATGAATACTTAGGTATAGTTGATGATACGCTGCAATTTTTACTAAACGAGCTAAACCCCGATTTAGTTTTGTATGATGCTGGTGTAGATATTTGGCAAGAGGATGGCTTAGGCAAACTCGATATTAGCTGGCAGGGAATAGAAAAACGCGATCACTTAGTACTTAAGCGCTGCCTAGCAAATAACACCCCGGTGGCCACTGTGATTGGCGGAGGTTATGACAGAGATCACCAACGACTTGCAAAACGCCATGGTATTGTCATAGAACAAGCGGCTAGCTTTTAAATAAAAAACACCTAAATCAAGCTACTCTTTAAGGTAAAAGTTGAGATTATTATGCGGTTATTCACATTAGTATTATTGTTTTTTGGTTTAATTGCGCCGATAGCCGCAGAAGAGCCGCCCGAGCTCCCTCCTTTAGACCCTAAATATGAAGCAGAGCATGCCATGGTGTTGGTTAACAGTGGTTCAAGTGTATACGCCATTAGTATTCCAGACTATGAGCCTCCTTATAATATGCACATTATGTACAAGGTTGATGTATCAGATATTCCGTTTTTAGACTTAGTACGTGATGCTGAGTTAGTTACAGTAAAACCCAAACCGTTTAATATTCAACGCTTAATGCGAGGCGAAGAAGTCGCGATTACCGCAGATGTGTACCTTGGAGATTATAGACAAGGAGGTAGCTTAGTTTACAGTGATAAATTAATAGAGCTTAGCGAACAGTTATTTACTCGTGAACTAACTGATTTAAGCCCAGCCTCAAAATGGCAGCAGTACGATATGGTTACGTTAAAAAATAATGAGCGTATTTATATTCACCAAATAACTCAACCGCCAAGCTATCATCATATTATGTTTGTTGATTTAAGTGGCGCCTGTTTACAAAAATTTCGCACCTCAACTGAAGTGCCCTCTGCTGGTGAGCTCAATTATAAGTTTATAAATTGTGGCACATTGAAACCCATGTTTTATGATGCTGAAAGCTTAAGTCAATAATTTAGCTTTATTTTAGAAATGAAAAAAGGCTCCTCGCAATGCTCAGAGCCTTTGGTTAACTTTGGGAATTAACTCGGTTCATTGATCGTATAAGATCAGTTTAGCGCCACTAATTGTGGCGCAATTGTTTGATAATCTACCGCCATGGCAATACTCAAAGCGGTAATATTAATAATAGAAAACGCAAACACTTGGCGTGCCCAACGGGTGGTATCTATATTGTAGCGATACCCTCTAAGTGCCATTAATAACCACCAAAAACTCGTAATACAGGCAACGGCCATAAAGGCAGCACCGGTATAACCACTAATTGGCAATAGCATCACCACTAAAGCATATACCGCAATATAAAGCACAATATGGCGCTTAGCTTTGTTAACACCTTGCGCCACGGGCAATACTGGAATATTAGCGGCTTGATAATCTTTAAAGCGAAAAATAGCAATCGCATATGAATGCGGCATTTGCCACAAACTAAACATCACCAGCAGTATTAATGCGCCCATATCAAACACACCCGTAACGGCGCAATAGCCAACAACAGGTGGAACTGCGCCCGATAGACTACCAATAAAGGTGCCGTAAACAGAGTTGCGTTTCATGTAGAGGCTGTACACCCCTACATAAATGACATAGCCAAAGGCGGCAAAAAATACCGCCGCTTGAGTGGTAAAGGCGATTAATAAGCCAAAGCCAATTAGCCCTAATAACACGCCATGGCTTAAAGCGGCTTTTGCAGACATTTCGCCCGTTACAGTTACACGTGAGCGAGTACGCGCCATAGCAACATCAATGTCTCTATCAATAACATTGTTTATGGCACATCCCGATGCAACAACAAGCGATAAACCAACCAAGGTAACCAACATTAACCATGGGTCTATATCACCGCGAGCGGCGAGTAAAAAACCACCGGCAACGCTGATCAAATTCCCCATAATAATACCTGGCTTAGTAACAGCTAAATAACGACGAAACATCTGAAACCTCTAATACATCATCATTGCGTTTGATTCATAAATGATCCAAACAGACAGTCCAACCACCATGACGATGATCAACGCGCTAAACAAAAAGGTAAAGGTATTCGCTTTGCCTTCATCGGTGGTGAAATTAAGGTGTAAAAAGTATTTTAAATGCACCCAAATTTGCACGATTGCAAAAGTAACGATACTCCAAAGCGTGGTGACTTTTGAAAAATCGCCCTCCATCACCATCCAAAATGGAATGGCCGTTAAAATCACTGACAAGACAAAACCAATAAGATAGGTTTTAACACTGCCGTGTGACTGATCATGATGTTGGCTTTGCATTTGCGCTAAAGCATGCGTTTCGCTATGGCTCATTACATTGCTCCCATTAAATAAACAACGGTAAATACACAAATCCACACAATATCTAAAAAGTGCCAAAATAAGCTTAAGCAACTTAAGCGCGTGACGGTTTGTTTACCTAAACCGCGCTTGATCACTTCTATCATCATTATGCTCATCCAGATAAGGCCTGCAGTTACATGTAAGCCATGCAAACCCACTAATGAGAAAAACGATGTTAAAAAAGCACTTTGCTGTGGGCCATTGCCATGAACAATTAAATGATGAAATTCATAAATTTCCATGCCAATAAACACCGCGCCTAAACAAAAAGTGACCGCGAGCCAACCAAGCGTCAGCGACTTTTTTTGCCCTTGAGCGGCAATCATGGCAAAACCAAAGGTAATACTACTTATAAGTAGCGCCGCAGTTTCTAAGGCAACAAAATCAAGCTCAAAAATATCTTTGCCCGATACACCACCTGCCGTGTTCATATAAAGCACTGCGTAGGTTGCAAAAAACGAGGCAAATAAAAGGCAATCGGTCATTAAATAAAGCCAAAAGCCAAAGATTGTATCGCCAGAGGTATCGTGATGTTCATGCGTATGACTTACGCTATGAGGCTCTAAATTTACATGGCCTTGAGTTGCAGATAACGTACTCATGCGCTTACCTCCTTAGTATTACTGGCAATATGCACGCCTTCAATTTGTAATATTTCATCGTTTTGCACGTAGTAATCAACATCGATGGTGTAAGCACGGTTAATAAACAGCGCAATTGCGCCAATAAAACCAAGCCCTGCTAGCCACCAAATATGCCAGATCATGGCAAAACAAAACGCCGTTAAACTCGCAGCAATAAGCACACCCGATGCGGTATTTTTTGGCATATGAATTGGGCTATAGCTAGATTTACCTTGATAAGCTAGGCCTTTTTCTTTCATGTCAGTCCATGTATCAATATCATCAACATGCGGGATTTCAGCAAAGTTATAATATTGTGGTGGTGATGACGTTGACCATTCAAGCGTGTGACCGTTCCAAGGATCGCCGGTGGTATCATCAAGCGCATCGCGGTTTTTAAAGCTCACATAAAGCTGAATAACTTGGCAAATAATACCGAACATAATAATCACGGCACCCACTGCAGCAATATAAAGCCAGATATTCCAATCAGGATTATTTGAGTGATTTAAGCGACGAGTCATGCCTAAAAAGCCGAGTACGTACAATGGCATAAAGGCTACGAAAAAACCGATTAACCAACACCAAAATGATGCTTTACCCCAACGTTCATCAAGCTTAAAGCCCATTGCTTTTGGAAACCAAAAAACAAAACCAGCTAAGTAGCCAAATACTGCGCCACCAATAATGGTGTTATGAAAATGAGCGATTAAGAATAAGCTGTTATGTAATACATAATCGGCACCAGGGATTGCTAATAATACCCCCGTCATACCACCAATACTGAAGGTAACCATAAAGCCAAGTGTCCACAGTACGGGTACAGTGATACGCAAGCGACCACGATAAATAGTAAACAACCAACTAAATAACTTAACCCCAGTAGGCACAGCTATGACCATGGTCATCACCCCAAAGAAGGCATTTACATTAGCACTTGAACCCATAGTAAAGAAATGGTGTAACCATACAATAAAGCCAAGAATAGAAATGGCGCCGCTGGCATATACCATCGATTTATAACCAAATAAACGCTTACCAGTAAAGGTCGATACTATTTCAGAGAAGATACCAAAAGCGGGTAATACTAAAATGTATACCTCTGGGTGACCCCATGCCCAAAACAGGTTGATATACATCATGGCGTTACCGCCTGCTTCATTAGTAAAAAAGTGGAAATCTAAATAACGGTCTAGCGTTAACATGGCAAGCACTGCGGTTAAAATTGGAAATGATGCCGCAATTAAGATATTTGCCCACGTACATGCCCATGTGAAAATAGGCATTTTCATTAGTGTCATACCAGGGGCACGCATTTTAAATACGGTCACTAGAAAGTTTACCGCAGTTAATAGCGTACCGAGTCCCGATATTTGCAAGGCCCAAATATAATAATCGACCCCCACCCCAGGGCTAAAGGTCAACTCCGACAACGGTGGGTAAGCAACCCAACCTGTTTTTGCAAACTCACCAAATATAAGTGATAAATTTATTAAAATAGCGCCACTGGCAGTAAACCAAAAGCTTAAGTTATTTAAAAATGGAAAAGCCACATCGCGGGCACCAATTTGCAATGGTACAACAATATTCATTAAACCTATCATAAATGGCATCGCCATAAAGATGATCATAATCACGCCATGGGCGGTGAAGATTTGGTCGTAATGTTCTGGCGGGAGGTAACCTGGCGCACCACTGGTAGCAAGCGCTAACTGCGCACGCATCATTATGGCATCAGAAAAACCACGAAACAGCATGATTAGCGCTAATAAAATGTACATAACGCCTAAGCGTTTATGATCAACCGAAGTGATCCAGTCGCGCCAAAGTACACCCCATTTTTTATATTTTGTTATTAGCCCAGCTATAATAAGCCCGACAACAGCAATTACCGCCATGGTAACCATGATAATAGGTTCATGAAACGGAATTGCATCTATAGATAATTTACCTAAAAACGACATGATTATTCCTCGCCCTGGCTGTGTGATGATGGCATTGAATGACTACCCATTGTCTGATGCTCATTACTCATCTGCTGATGCTTTCCCATAGCATGATGTTTTTTGTTCATATCGCCATGCGCCTGCATGTATTTCATCACTATGGTATGAAATAAACCGTCATCAACCTTGCCATAATAAGTAACTGGGTTGTTCTCACTTGCCTTTGCAAGCTCAACATAATTGGCATGAGTGAGGCTATTAGCGTTGGTTTTTACCTGTTCAACCCATTGGTTAAAGTCAGCTTTTGTTGGTGTTGCGATGGCATTAAATTTCATTCCAGTGAAGCCGGCGCCACTGTAATTAGCCGAAAAGCCCTTAAACGTACCTGGCTCATTAGCAATTAAATGCAGCTTAGTTTCCATGCCCGCCATAGAGTAAATTTGACTACCTAACTGAGGGATAAAAAACGAGTTCATGGTACTTTCTGACGTGATTTTGTATTCAACCGGAACATTAGCTGGAAATACCAATTCGTTTACCGTAGCAATACCTTGTTCAGGGTAAATAAATAGCCATTTCCAATTAAGTGACACCACTTCAACGGTAAGGTGATCGCCCTTACCCTCTATCGGTTTATAAGGGTCGAGCTCTTGAGTTGACTGCCAGGTGATCACACCTAAAATAATAACAATAACGATAGGAACCGCCCATACAACAGCCTCAATCTTATTTGAGTGAGCCCATTTTGGTGCGTAAATTTCATGGTTTTGTGTGTCTCTATACTTCCAAGCAAAATATAAAGTCATCACAATAACGGGGATCACAACTAACAACATAAGCACAGTGGCGATGATGATCAGATTTTTCTCATCAATACCTATCTGTCCTTTTGGGTCGAGTACCCCGCCATTACAGCCTGATAAGATCAGCGCCATACTAGCTAAAGCAATATTAAAAAGGTTACGAATTAACAAGGGACTATCCTAAAACCTAAAGAGTTTTTATTAGCTGCCAAAAATAGTTAGCAACGATATTTGATAAAAACCCAAGTTAATTAAGATTGAATTACAATAATGCAGAGCGAATGCAAGCATGAAGTATTGACCACTGGCTTAATAAAACCACCAAGCAGAACCAACCCAGCTTTTTTAAACACATTAATATAACGCAATAAAAATTAACTTGGGTGAGGAGTGGTTGGCTGAGAGTGTGTAAAAACACTAAGCTACAATGAAAGTAATCGTTATTTACAGCAAGAATAAATAATTAGATACCACAGGTGTAACCTATACCCATAAAATTAATGAGTAAACAGACAACCTGTAAAGCTAGGTGGAGCACGACAACCATGTGCAGCTTGCACCGGTTGCTGAACTTTAGCCTCGCTAAAAGCAAAGGCTGCTTTACGGAGGATTATTCCAGCACGACGCGCTGGAAACATGTGGAACAAGAGCCAACAAAGGCCAATAAGTAACTGACACGATAAGATAGGATGAGCTAAAAATTGTACAATAGTGTGTAGTAACGGTTCTATAAATAAACCATCACACACTAATGCTTCAAGCCTAAAAGCATCCTCAATAGCGCCACTTAGTAACATAACGGCATTAAAAACTAATAATGTTATAGCCACACTCACGCCCTTCTTCGCTTTTTTCAAGCGCTCAGGCAACACCGACTTACCTAAAGTAAGCAAAGCGCTGCTATGAAAAAAAGAAAGTGAGTTCAAAAACATCAACCTATAAAATGACTAATAACAAAATTAGGTATAACACTGGCAACGAAAAAGGTTGCAGCCGTAAAGCCTTATACAATGGCATTAAATACAATCTCAACGCATTAGCATTATTTTGCTAAGCTGATTTTGATCCGCATCAATCGAACTTTCAAAACTTACTGAAAGTTCGAACATGAGTATAACAAAGAGAATTTTCTGTTCAAGATAAAAACACAATTATTTTACTGGCTGAAGATATAAATAAAAAAACCTCCCGTAGTGAGCTACGAGAGGTTTTTTGTTTAAACAGAAATAAATCTATTTAAAGAATTTGGTTTTCTTTCCATACTTGCTCTTTGGCCAGACGCTTTTTGCGTTTATCACATGGATCATCACAATCACATGCTTTATCTATACCTACAGAGCCTAAGCCACCGCAGCTACTCGCCATTGATTTTCTTTGTACTATCATGCCTATCGCCATCGCAGCGACAATTAAAATAAGTAAGCCAAAAGTTAGAAAAAAAAGTGACATTGCTTAGCCCCTATTGTTCAGCAATAAAATGAACCCAAACATCATATCTGGGCTCATTGCATTATATACCCCCATGATAAGGATATAAACCTAAAAACTATAAATAAGGCTTAAACGCAGGGCTTGAATAGGTAACTAACCCCTGCGCCGATTTCGCAATTAAATACACAGGCAAATCATGCTGCTGCGCATAACGTTGTGCCTTTTCCATACCCATTATCGTTAAAGCAGTCGCTAAACCATCAGCAGTCATGGCACTAGGGTGTAACACTGTTACAGAGACTAAGTCGTGCTTAATCGGCATGCCTGACATTGGATCAATGAGATGCGTATAGGTTTCACCATCCATGACATAAAATATTCTATAGTCGCCTGAGGTGGCAATGCTATTATTACCCGGTGTTAATACACGGTGTACTTTTCGCTCACCCGGGTTTGCATCTGGCTGTTCAATCGCTATTCGCCAATCTTGCCCGCTTGGCTTTTTCCCAGCCACACGAAGCTCTCCACCAATTTCAACCATGTAATCTGTAATGCCTTTACTTTGTAATAGCTCAGCCACTTTATCAATACCATAACCTTTTGCGGTAGCCGAAAACGACAACTCTAAATCAGCCACTGTTTTAACTAACCCTTGCTCATTAAGAATCAGCTTATCTGTGCCAATTTTACTAACCATATTTGCCAGTGCTTCATCCGTTGGGCGTTTGGTTGGTTTTTTATCTGGACCAAATCCCCATAAATCGATTAGCGGACCCATAGTCACATCGAGTGTTTTAGTTGAATCACCAATTCGTATAGATTCTGTAATAACCGCTCTAAAATCATCACTGATTGGCATGACTTGATTAGCACCTAAACGGTTAAAGGTGTTTATTTCTGAATCCTCAATATAGGTCGACATAGACTGGTTAATATCGACCAACACAGCATCTATTTCTGCTTGTACTTTTTTAGAATCAACTTGCTCAGCGTAAAACTTGATGTTGTAAGTTGTTCCCATCGTTTTACCTTCTAAGTAGGTTTCCTCTGGGACTGATTTTCCACATCCAGATAACAATACAGTCAGCATAATTATAAATAAGACAATTATGCCTTGGGGAGTATTTACTTTATTCATAACAACCCTAATTAATAGGTTAAAATATTAATATAAAAAAGCCTAGTCACACAGAATGTAACTAGGCTGGTATTTTAACTAAATTTAATCAGTTTGGGTATTAGCCACCGAAATCATCTAGTAAGATGTTTTCTTCTTCTACGCCTAAATCTTTAAGCATAGAGATAACTGCCGCATTCATCATTGGAGGACCACACATGTAGAACTCACAATCTTCAGGCGCTTCGTGATCTTTAAGATAGTTCTCAAATAACACGTTATGGATAAAGCCAGTGTAGCCTTCCCAGTTATCTTCAGGTTGCGGATCTGAAAGCGCGGTGTGCCAAACGAAGTTTTCGTTTTGCTCAGCTAGGCCGTCAAAATCTTCAACGTAGAACATTTCACGCTTAGAGCGCGCACCATACCAGAAACTAATTTTACGTTTAGAGTTTAAACGCTTAAGTTGGTCAAAGATATGTGAACGCATTGGTGCCATACCTGCACCACCACCTACGAATACCATTTCAGCGTCTGTGTCTTTAGCGAAGAACTCACCAAATGGACCAGAAATAGTTACTTTATCGCCTGCTTTGAGTGACCAAATGTACGAAGACATTTTACCACATGGTAGGCTTAAGTTTCTTGGCGGCGGCGTAGCAATACGCACGTTAAGCATAATGATGCCTTCTTCTTCTGGGTAGTTAGCCATTGAGTAAGCACGAATTGTTTCTTCGTCTACTTTTGACTCCAGGTCGAAGAAACCAAAATGATTCCAATCGCCACGATACTCTTCAGGAATATCGAAATCAGCATATTTAACATGGTGAGCTGGCGCTTCGATTTGGATGTAACCACCCGCACGGAACGGCACTGACTCGCCATCTGGAATTTGTAGCTTAAGTTCTTTAATGAACGTCGCTTTGTTATCGTTTGAGATAACTTCACAATCCCACTTTTTAACACCGAAAATTGACTCTTCAAGTTCAATTTCCATGTCGTTTTTAACATTAACCTGACACGCTAAACGACAACCTTCACGGGCTTCACCTTTAGAGATGTGGTCAAGTTCAGTTGGCAGAATATCACCGCCACCTTCTTTAATATGCACACGACACTGACCACAAGAGCCACCGCCACCACACGCAGAAGATACGAAAATACCTGACTCAGATAGTGCACCTAATAACTTACTACCTGCTGATGTTTTAATGGCTTTGTCTGGATCGCCATTAATACCTATGATGATGTCACCGCTTGCAACTAGCTTAGATTTAGCACCAATGATGATTAAAACTAGTATTACAACGATAGCGATAAACACACCAACGCCTAAGAAAATATCCATGATTGACCTCGCTATTATTACAGTGAAATACCAGAGAATGACATAAAGCCAAGACCCATCAAGCCAACAGTGATGAAGGTAATACCTAAACCACGTAAACCATCTGGTACGTCTGAATATTTCATTTTCTCACGGATACCTGCAAGTAATGTAATTGCAAGCGCCCAACCCACACCAGCGCCAATACCATAAACAACAGACTCGCCGAAGTTATAGTTACGCTCAACCATGAAGGCTACCGCACCAAAAATTGCACAGTTAACTGTGATTAGTGGTAGGAAAATACCTAATGCGTTGTATAGCGGTGGGAAGAACTTATCTAATGCCATTTCAAGAATTTGCACTAGTGCTGCAATAACACCAATGAAAGTTAAGAAACGTAAAAAGCTAAGATCCGCCTCTGGGTAGCCAAGCCACTCAAGTGAGCCGGGTGCTAATACTGCATGGTAAACCAAGTTGTTAACCGGTACTGAAATACCTAAAACAACAATAACCGCTACACCTAAACCCATCGAAGTAGTTACTTTTTTAGATACCGCTAAAAATGTACACATACCTAGGAAGAATGCTAACGCCAAGTTCTCAATGAAAACGGCTTTTACAAATAAACTAATATAATGTTCCACTTATCACCCCTTACGCTTTAGCTTCTACTTGGTCTTTCTTATAAGTACGGAGTACCCAAATGAATAAACCAATAATGAAGAATGCACTTGGCGGTAATATGAGTAAGCCCATAGGCTGATACCAACCACCATCCTGTACAAGTGGAATAATACTAACGTCAAATAAAGTACCTTTACCAAACAGCTCGCGAATAAAGCCTACTGTAAGCAGTACTACTGAATAGCCTAAACCATTACCTATACCATCTAAGAACGACATACCAGGCGACGATTTCATTGCATATGCTTCAGCACGTCCCATTACGATACAGTTAGTAATGATTAGGCCAACGAATACAGACAACTCTTTTGCCGTTGAGTAGGAGAAAGCTTGCAGAACCTGGTCTACAACAATTACTAAGGATGCAATAATCGTCATTTGTACAATAATACGCACCGACGAAGGAATATGGTTACGAATTGTTGAAATAAACAAACTCGAAAAACCCGCAACCAACGTCAAAGCAATTGACATAATAAGTGCATTTTTTAAGCTAGAGGTTACCGCTAGCGCAGAACAAATACCCAGTACTTGCAATGCGATTGGGTTATTAGCGAAAACGGGACCAAATAGGACCGCCTTCATTTCTTTAGTATCAGCCATTAGTTTAATGCTCCTTCACGTACTTTCGCAAGGAAAGGGCCAAAGCCATGTTCACCAGTCCAAAAATCTACCGCATACTCAACTCCGTTTGATGTTAGCGTCGCACCAGAAAGGCCATCAATTTTATGCTCATCACTTCCAGCAGTGCCTTTAACAATTTGAATTGGTAATTCTTTACCTTCCCACTTAGCGGTCCACTGCGGGTTTTGAATTTCACCACCTAAACCTGGAGTTTCGTTATGCTTGTAAAAATTGATGCTTTTAACAGTTTCGCCATCACTTTCTAGAGCTAAGAAGCCATACATAATACCCCAAAGTCCATACCCTTGAATTGGCAAGATAATAGTATCAGTAGAGCCATCTTGTTTTTTAGAAATGTAAACAGGTGCTTGTGTTGTAGCGCGCTGAATACCCGCAATGTCTTCAATACCTTTTTCTTTAAGTGAATAACTTAAAGCAGCGTCATATTTGCTTTTTTCAAAGTCAAACGTGCTTGGATCTGTGTCTACAAATTCACCCGTAGACATATCAACAACTCGCGCTTCAATATTGGTGTTAAATGTTTCAAAAACATCGTCAACTTTACTTATACCCGCAGCAGATAAAATATTGCTTTGAATATCTTTGGTCTTGTTTGCTTGCTGTAAAGGGCGAAGCTGAACTGAGGCGAAAGATACAATAATTGCACACACTAAACAAAGTGATACAACTACGGTTAACGTTTTACCGATTGATTCGTTATTACTAGACATTACGTGCCAACCTCCGCTTGATATTAGCTTGCACTACAAAGTGATCGAATAAAGGTGCAAACAAGTTAGCAAACAAGATTGCTAGCATAATGCCCTCTGGGTATGCAGGGTTAACAACACGGATCATAATAACCATAAAGCCAATAAGCGCACCGTATGCTAATTTACCTTTATCAGTAAATGCAGCAGATACAGGGTCAGTTGCCATAAAGAACATACCGAATGCAAAACCACCTAATACCATGTGCCAGTACCAAGGCATAGCAAACATTGCATTGCTTTCAGAACCAATAGTGTTTAGTAGTGATGACGTTACCACCATACCTAGGAATACACCTAGCACGATACGCCAAGACGCGATACGCACATAAATTAGGAACAAACCACCAATGAGTATAGCTAGTGTCGATGTTTCACCCATAGAACCTTGAATGAATCCGTAAAACGCATTCCACCATAATTCCATGTCTGTAGCATAATTTAACGTACCCGCAAACGCTTGACCGAGCATAGTCGCGCCAGAGAATGAATCTACGGCAGTCCATACTGTGTCACCTGAAATTTGCGCTGGGTATGCGAAGAATAAAAACGCACGGCCCGCTAATGCAGGGTTTAAGAAGTTACGGCCTGTTCCACCAAATATTTCTTTTGCGATAACGACACCAAAAGTAATACCTAGTGCAACTTGCCATAAAGGAATCGTTGCAGGCAAAATTAATGCAAATAATACCGACGTTACAAAGAAACCTTCATTTACTTCGTGCTTACGCACAGAAGCAAATAATACTTCCCAAAAACCACCCACAATAAAAGTAGTTGCATATATAGGTAGGAAGAAACAGGCTCCGTAGAACATTTTTGCGCCCCAGCCTGCATCAACGGTTAATTCACCGCCAAGTAACTGGAATAAACCTACTTGCCAAATATTCGCTAGCTCAAAGCCATTGCCAAGTGCAATTGCAGCTTGATGACCAATGTTGAACATACCAAAGAACATGGCAGGGAACGTCGCCATCCACACTAAAATCATCATGCGTTTTAGGTCGATGTTATCACGAACGTGAGTTGAACCTTTGTTTACATAACCTGGCGTGTAAAAAATAGTCGCAGCGGCTTCATACAGCGCGTACCATTTTTCATGCTTACCACCTGGTTCAAAATGTGGTTCGATATCTTCTAAGAAAGTTTTTAAGCCCATTTTAGCCTTCCTTCTCGATCGTAGTTAAGCAATCGCGTAGGGCTGCGCCGTACTCGTATTTGCCAGGACAAACGAAGGTGCATAACGCTAAATCTTCTTCATCTAATTCAAGCGCACCTAATGAAATTGCACCATCTAAATCACGAGACAATAAGTCACGTAATAAAAGCGTTGGCAAAATATCAAGTGGCATAACACGTTCATAGCTTCCAAGTGGAACCATGGCACGTTTTGAACCGCCTGTAGACGTTGTCATTTTAAATAAACGACTCGGTGTAAGGTGAGACAAGAATGTACGCGTTACAGAGAATTTATCACTACCTGGTGCAATCCAGCCAAACAATTCTTTTTCGCGACCTTCAAGTAATACAGATACTTGAACGTGGTAACGACCTAAGAATGCATGAACACCAGACGACGTAGCACCTGCAAGTACAGAACCAGAAATAACACGGTTATCACCGTCTTCTAATTCACCTGCAACTAAATCATCTAATGAAGCACCTAATTGTGTTTTCACTAAACGAGGATTCTTAACACGCGGACCTGCAAGCGAAATTACACGATCTGTGTAAATTTCACCAGTTAGGAAAAGGTGACCATACGCAATAACGTCTTGGTAACCAATATGCCAAACTTGCTTACTAGCAGATACTGGGTCAAGGTGATGGATATGAGTGCCAACAAGGCCAGCTGGGTGCACGCCACCAAACTCATGTACTTCTACTTGAGCAATAGGTGAACTAGGAACTTGACTGCCTGCTTGCTTACAAACAAATACTTTGCCATCGGTTAAACGTGACACAACAGCCAAACCTGCTTCAAACGCTTTCGCATTTTCAGCAATAATTACTGCAGGATCTGCAGCAAGTGGATTGGTATCGATAGCTGTCACAAAAATAGAGCTCGGATTTGCATCCAACGCTGCTACTTTACTAAATGGACGAGCACGAAGTGCTACCCATTGACCCGATTGAACTAGTACTTCTTTAGCTTTTTCACGGTCTAAGCTGTTAAGCTCAGTTTCCGAGAAAGAACCAAAGGTGATTTGCTCACTGCCGTTTACTTCAATAACAACAGATTGCAGAACACGTTTAGCACCGCGATTAATTTCTTTTACTGTACCAGAAGCTGGTGCAGTAAATAATACGCCTGGGTTCTTTTTATCTTCAAAAAGTACCTGGCCTTTTTTGACTTGGTCATCCACACGAACATGCATGGTTGGACGCATACCGATAAACTCTTCACCTAGCACAGCTACACGTTTGACGGCAGAACCATCATGAATAACTTGCTGAGGTGCGCCCTCTAAGGGTAAATCCAGACCTTTTTTTATATTGATCATACGCACTTGCACTACATTAACGGAAAGAAACTGAAAAATCGTATCAACCACGCCGCTATTTGTATTATTGCAAGCTATAAAATGACTCGCTATAAATACCAAACAAGCAGCGCAGTAAAACTCCTCACATATTGCTTTGATTTTAACATTATTGTGACTGACTATGCGAGTGTATTTATGAAAATTATACGAGAGAAACGTTTATTTAGTTTTGTAATTCATAATTAATAAAATACAAGCTAGACCAAAGTGGTAAATTAGCCAATATTTAGCAAATATTTTTTCAAATCAAGGCTAAAAAATAAAAAAAGCCGCACAAGGCGACTTTTTCAAAAATCATTAATAATGTACTAATCAGTCAATCATATTGGCAATGGGCGCAACAGGATTTACATCTTGTTCATAATCAACCGTGTCAATACCAAAACCAAATAAGCGTAAAAACTCATTATGGTAACCAACGTAATCGGTTAACTCATCAATTGAGTCTGTATCTACACTATCCCAAATAGCTTGAACGCGAGATTGAACGTCATCTTCCAGTTCTTTATAGTTTTGGAATAAATGCCCGCCCTCGTCAAAGCGTGGTGAATCACCGTATAGGTTTTCACTAAATAATGCATGAATTTGCTCAATAGTGCCTTCATACGTGCCATCAGCCTTCATCACTTTAAATAATGCAGAAATATAAAGTGGCATAATTGGAATTGCCGAGCTTGCTTGAGTAACAACCGCATTAAGCGATGAAACGTAGGCTTCACCGTTTAAATCTTGGGTAGCAGCTTTAATAGCAGCAGTGGCACGGTCTAAATCTTCTTTGGCTTTACCAATTGTTGCATGACCATAAATTGGCCACGTTAGTTCTTTACCAATATAAGTGTAAGCCGTGGTTTTAAAGTTATCTGCGAGTACATCGGCCTCTTTAAGGGCATCAATCCACATTTCCCAATCTTCGCCACCCATTACTTTAATGGTGTTGTCGATATCGTCTTGATTTGCCGCTTCAACGGTTACTTCATCAATTTCACGCTTTGACGTATTTAAGTTTTTGGTGGTCACCGCATTACCAATTGGCTTAAGCGTTGAAGAAAACACTTCGCCGGTATTTGGATCAGTACGACGTGGTGATGCTAAGCTGTAGATAATACAGTCAACTTTACCTAATTCAGCTTTAATGGTGTCGATTGTTTTTTGTTTAATTTCGTTAGAAAACGCATCACCATTAATATTTTTTGACCATAAACCTTCAGCTTCAGCGGCTGCTTGAAACGCCGCCGTATTATACCAACCCGCAGAACCTGTTTTACGATCAGTGCCTTCTTTTTCAAAGAAAACACCTAATGTTTTAGCGCCACCACCAAATGCAGCGGTAATGCGAGACGCTAGGCCATAACCTGTAGACGCACCAATAACTAATACATTTTTAGGCGCATTTTTTAACGTCCCTTGCTGCTTAACATAATTAATTTGTTCTTGTACATGCTCTGCACAGCCTACTGGGTGTGCATTGGTGCAGATAAATCCGCGAATTTTAGGCTTAATGACCATTGATCATCCTATATCTTTTACAATAAAAATTAGCGCTAGTTTAAAGGCTAAAACAAAAAAAACTGATCTGATCAGTTACTCACAGCTCAAACCAATCCACTATTACCTGTTATCCAACTTTTGAGCCGCCCATGCAATTAGGTGACTGCGGCGCTTCGCCGTCGTGCTCTGTAAATTCTTCAGGGGTGTAAGTGTGCATCGCAAGCGCATGAATATGATTTGCCAGCTCATCTTTTAAAATTTCGTTAATTTCACGATGACGCTGCAATAATCGCTTACCAGCAAATTCCTCACTAACTACAATCACTTTAAAGTGTGATTCAGTGCCTGCACTGTGCATATGGCTTTCGTTTATCACATTTAAATGCTTGCACGCAATCGCATCGGCTAGCTTGTTACGTATTTGTTGTTGCATTGACATAAAAACCATCCTAAAAACAAAATTGTCCCCTTACTATAACAACCGGAGCTGTTACATGGCTAATGCTTATTATCACTTAGCATGGATATATCTAAAAGTTAAACTTATTCGAGGATGTTTAAGCGTTGTTTGTTTGGGCAATGCATGTTGGTAATTTTGTTGGCTTTGGCCGTTCATGATTAAACAGCTACCACTTTGTAATTTAATGTTAGTAATGCTGTTGCTTACTTTGTGTTTAAGTTTAAATAATCGCTCTGCGCCAAGCGATACACAGGCTATTGTAGGCTCAGGCCCTAGTTCAACCTCATCATCGCTATGCCAGCCCATACTATCGTGGCCATCACGATAATAATTAACCAAAATTGAATTAAACGGTTGCTGTAGGTGATTCTCTAAACGTATTCGCATAGCAAGTAATACGTCTGGCCAAGGCTCTAAATCGAGCTTATGCCCAGAATAGCCGTACTCAAGATTCCCTTCACTGATAAAACATTGCAACCTTGGTATTGGCCCCGTTTTGCCAAACACCGTGATATTTGGTTGTTGCCAATTTAAGTTTTGCTGCAAATAATAAAATAAGTCGAGGCTTTTTTGCGCGCTAAGCACCTTACTTTGATAAGAAAAGCCATTTGGTAACAGTTGGGGGTTGGCGTTTGGCGGTTGCATGTTAGAATTTACCTATCATTTGATTACCGATCATTAAACTATTATGACTACGCAAGCTACGCTCGGCGATAACACTTTTACTCTTGAACGTTTTCCTTTGGATCAAAAAAACCGCAGCTTACAAGCGTGGGATTCAGCAGACGAATACCTCATTGACTATGTTAATGAGCATTACCCTGATTGTCGCTCTTTGCTTATCTTAAACGACAGCTTTGGTGCACTTAGCTGTTATTTTAGTAAACAGCATCTCACAGTTTGTTCAGTAAACGACTCTTATATTAGCCATCAGGCGGCTGCCTATAACTTAGCGCAAAACAACATCGCGACGACTGCGTTTAGCCAGCTTGATAGTTTATCGGCCTTACCTGAGCAAGTCGATTTAGTGTTACTAAAAGTACCCCGCACCTTGGCTTTTTTACAGTACCAGTTATCTGAATTAAGCGAAGTGCTTGCACCTGGTACACCTGTTATTGGCGCAGCAAAAACTAAAGACGTGCATAACTCTACTATAAAAGCATTTGAAAATTTTATTGGTGAGACCAAAACAAGCCTTGCGGTAAAAAAATCACGTTTAATTATTAGCAAAGCCGCTGGCGGCTATAAAAGCGCTGATTTTCCGGTGAGTTGGCCTCTTGAAGGCACTGATTTTACAATAAGTAATCATGCCAATGTGTTTTCACGTGATTCACTTGATATTGGTGCGCGTTTCTTTTTTAATTATTTACCACAAACAAATAAAGTCAAAAACATTATTGATTTAGGTTGTGGTAATGGCGTGGTTGGTTTAATGACATTAGCGCGCTGCCCTAACGCCTACATCAGCTTTGTTGATGAGTCATATATGGCGGTCGAATCAGCTCGGCTGAATATTGAACTCAACATGGAAGACAAGTTTGAGCAATGCACCTTTATAGAGAATGACTGTTTAACCGACTTTGAACGTGACAGCGCTGATATTGTATTATGTAATCCGCCATTTCACCAAGCACAAGCGGTTACTGACCACATAGCGTGGCAGATGTTTAAACAAGCAAAAGACACATTAAAAGAAGGTGGCGAATTACGTATTATTGGTAATCGCCATTTAGATTACCACGACAAACTAAACCGTATGTTTGGTAACTGTACTTTATTAGGTTCTAATAAAAAGTTTGTGGTACTCAGCGCAACTAAAAATAGTGGAACGTTATAAATGAAACGCTTAAAAGCATTATTGAGCTGTTGTACATTAGTGGTTTTTTCGGGATGTGCCAGCCAGCCTAACCAACTGATCCTCAACCCTGTGTATAAAAGTGGGCAAATAAGCTCAATAAATAGCAGCTTAAACACCAGCGTGATTGATTTACGTAGTGACAGCGCAACTTTAAAGCTGGTTGAGTCAAGCAAAACAAAAACCATTGCCAGCACGGGTATCACTGAGTCGGTTAAAAGTGCGCTAGACAGTGCGCTGAGTCGCAATGGCGCCAGCATTTCTAATTTAGCGCAATTGCGTTTTGAGTTAGATATTCACACGCTGCAAGCGGTAGTTACAGAAACGCTAATGAGCCATACCAGTGAAGCCAAGATTGAATTTGAAGTGCGGGTGATTCGCCCGACAAGCAATTTTAGTAAACGCTATAGCGGTAATGCGAATTTATCTGACCTATTTGGCCACGATAGAGCAAAAATTGAAAGTCAGCTCAATAAGTTGACTGAGCAGTTAATTACCCGCATTGTATCAGACCCTGAATTAATTGCATTTTTAGAAGGTTAATAATGAAGCAACTTTTTTTAATCTGCGTAAGCTTATTGTTTAGTGTTAGTAGCTTAGCGGCGCAAGAAGGCCGTTTTGTGCAAAAAGATAACATTTTCCCTCGGGTAGAAATTGTGACATCGCTGGGCAGTATTGTGGTTGAGTTAGACCGCTCAAGAGCTCCTATTACGGTCAATAATTTTTTGACTTACGTGTCAGATAAAAGCTATCAAGGCAGTGTATTTCATCGTGTAGAACGCGACGAAGAGAATGACCGTGACTTTGTGATCCAAGGCGGTGGTTATGATAAAGATTACGACGGTCTACATGAAAACGACCCTATTTTTAATGAAAGCGGTAACGGCTTAACAAACGATATGTATAGCATTGCGATGGCTTATCAAGACCGTGAACCACACTCTGGTACTCGTCAGTTCTTTTTTAATATGGATGACAATGACCACTTAAATCCGGGCCGAGATTGGGGGTTTGCGGTGTTTGGCAGCGTAATGGAAGGCTATGAAACACTCGATAAAATCATGGCTGTAAAAACCGGATTTAATGACAAAATTGGCTACAACTTTGTTCCTGAAAAACCAGTAGTTATATTAAATATCAAGGTACTTGAGCAAGTTCCTTTATAACTTTTTATAAGAGCAGCCTTGGCTGCCCTTTGTATAAGCCAATGAGCCCTTATGAATAGCACACTTTCTGTCAGCGAATACTTTTCTTATTTTAAAGATAAACGTTTAATTAATGTTTTTATATTTGGGATGAGCAGTGGCTTTCCGTGGGTATTAATTGGCTCAGTAATGTCGGCATGGCTTAAAGATGAAGGTCTGAGCCGCAGCATGATTGGCCTATTTGGTATTGTGTTTGGTGCCTACAGCATCAACTTTTTATGGTCACCTTTAATCGACCGCACTAAACTGCCCTTTTTATATAATTGGCTTGGTCAGCGCCGTAGTTGGATACTGTTTTGCCAAAGCTTTATTTTGCTTGGCACATTGCTACTTGCAGGACTTGATTTGAAAGCAAACCTAGCGGTTGCCGCCGCACTTTGCTTGTTAATCGCCATAGCCTCTGCCACGCAAGATATTGCAATTGACGCCTTTCGAATAGACACCCTTAGTGAAAATGAATCTCACAAAGCCACCGCGGCTGCTGCAATGGCCACCTCAGGTTGGTGGACTGGCTATGCTTTATTAGGAGCTGTGCCTTTTTACATGGCAGATATACCAAATATTGGCTGGCCACAGGTGTATTATTTTTTATCCGCGATTATGCTGTTATTAATTAGCTGTGTATTTTGGGCTAAAGAACCGCAATCAAATCGCGAAGCCGTACATGCCGAGCTAGAACGTGTTTATCTTGAAAAACTCGCAGCCACTAAACAAACACCGCTAACAAAAACGCTCGCATGGCTGGGGGTTACCGTGGTTGATCCGTTTAAAACCTTTTTTGCTAAAAATGGAGTTAAAACCGCGTTGGCGTTGCTTGCGTTTATTTTCTTATTTAAGATTGGTGAAGCATTTTTAGCGCGGATGTCGATTGTATTTTATAAAGAAGTCGGCTTTAGTAATACGCAAATAGCAAATTACTCAAAACTCGGCACGGGGTTAATTACCATTGTATTTGCCTTTTTGGGCAGTATTTTTAACCATAAATATGGCATTGTGAAAGGCTTATTTATCAGTGGCGTAGCCATGGCAGCATCTAACTTAATGTTTTCTTGGATTGCCTTAGCTGGTCCACAAGAACACTTATATGCAATGGCAATTGTGGTTGATGGCTTTACCCAAGCTTGGTCTTTAGTGGCAATGGTTGCCTTTATATCTATGCTGTGTGACAGAGCATTTAGCGCTACTCATTACGCGCTATTGGCATCCTTGGGGAACTTAGGGCGTACGTTATTATCGAGTTACAGCGGCGTAGTTATTGATGATTGGCTAATGGGGAATTGGTCATTGTTCTTTGTATTAACAGCGCTTATGGTTTTACCTTCATTAGTATTTTTATACCTAATTAGACACAAACTATATGCACTAGAGCAAAATTATCATAAAAATACCTAATGCTTCCCTGCACTAGTGTTGGCTGTACACGATAATTTAACTTTACGGTTACAGCCTAAAAGCGTTAGTCAGCTTTAATTAAGCTCAATGCTTCATACGGATCGACTTCTAATGCATTACAGTAGCGAACAAACTCAATTACATCTAAACGACGTTCTTGATTTTCAATTTTGCCAATAAAAGAATGTGGCGTACCCAATATTTGCGCTAAGCTGCGCATGGTGTAGCCTTTTTCATGGCGCTTAGTTTTAAGCCACTTTGTTAATTTTGCATTTTCTTCCGAAGATACGGTTTTACCCATCATATACAACTCCTACTCGTTGTTTAACTATACATATAGCTAAGCGCTTAAAATCGCCAACACTGTAAACCTACAACCACTCACTAAAGCGCTGTGTAAACGCTTACAATTCAACCAATAAAAACGCTCAAATATGTATTAACACTTTATTATTGTGAAAAATGAAACCTTGCCCGTTTCACTCTTGGATACATTATATACCATTCACCGTTGATCTGAATGATTAATTAGTAATTATGCGATTAAAGTTTAACAACAAATATTTACTAACTCTGAATAAGATTGAATATTTTATAACTTTTTTGTTTCATTTAAATATAAGCCGTTTATTATTAACTTATTATTTGCTTAAAAAGGCTAAATCATGTTTAGACTACTCTTTTTACTGCCTATTATTTTATGCTTGGGCTGGTACTTTTTTTTGCGCCATTATGCAATTCCAATCAAACAGGGTAAAAAAGGCTTTATCTATATTTTAGCTTTCTCTGCATTTGTACTTGGTTTTTTTGTGTTAATAATGCAAATCACAGAATACAGACCAACTGAGTTATGATTTTTAAACACATAAAAAAACCGCTAATTAAGCGGTTTTTTTCAAATAACGGTATTTTTACACGCTAAAACTAGCGCCACAGCCACACGTTGTTGTGGCATTAGGGTTAGAGACAAAAAAGCGTGCCCCTTCTAACCCTTCGGTGTAATCGACTTCGCCGTCAACTAAATACTGGATACTCATGGGGTCAATGACTAAGGTAACCCCGTTTTTAACAATTTCTAAATCGCCAGGATTCGCTTTTTCATCAAAAGTAAAACCGTATTGAAAACCTGAACAACCACCGCCTGTGACATAAACACGCAGTTTTAGATCTGGGTTTTCTTCTTCGTCGATTAACTGTTTAACACGCACAGCGGCTGCGTCGCTAAACTTAATGGGTAATTCTTCAGACATTTTATAACCCTCAATACCTTTATACTAATGCGCGAGATTATCTAATACCTGAGTGTTTTAATCAAGTATAGTAAGCGCGCGTTTATAAGCTTTAATTAAAACAATGTGCGTTTAATCTGTTCTGTGAATCAATATGCTATAAATTTAATTTAAATTAATCTGTTGTTAAAAATCTCAAGGACTTCCCTAGACTATTTTGATAAACTCAAATTCCAAAAATGCTACGGGGAAATAAAGCATGTGGCTTGAGCGACTGAGACGTCGATTAGCAAAACCAAAAACATCCGTACAATTATGCTTATTGGGCGTAAGTGCCGGATTAATCGCTGCATTTTTTATTATTCTGTTTCGTTTAACTATTTTATTTTTTCAAAGCTTATTTTTAGAAACTCCTGACGACTTTACTACTCTCCCGACCCTAGAACGTGTATTGATGCCCTTAGTAGCTGCACTTCTTATAGCTACATTTGCAGCATTAACTGGCTTTAAACATTATCGATTAGGGATCCCTTTTGTAATACACAGAATAAAACGCCATTACGGGCAAATGCCGTTTTATAATACGGTCAACCAGTTTGTTGGTGGTGCGCTGGCACTGATCAGCGGTTTTTCTGTTGGCCGCGAAGGTCCCTCAGTTCATATGGGAGCAGCGGGGGCAAGCATATTAGCAAATAAACTACACTTACCCCACAACGCTATGCGTACCCTCAGTGGTTGTGGCGTTGCCGCAGGCATTGCCGCATCATTCAATACCCCACTTGCTGCCGTTATATTTGTAATGGAAGTGGTACTGAGAGAGTATAAAGTGCATATTTTTGTGCCTATTATGCTTGCAGCTGTGACAGGGGCTTTAGCGACGCAGTTTGTATTTGGTGATGCATCAGAGCTTGCGCTAATTAGCATTGCGCCACTGAGTGGCTGGCATTATCCTTATTTAATTTTATGCGGCATGGGGCTTGGTGCGGTGGCGTATGCTTTTAACCAAAACTTAATGCTAATTATTAAAACCTTTAAACCACTTAGTATGTTTCCACGTTTAATCATTGCAGGATGTATTGCCAGTTTAATTGCCTATGCAGTGCCACAAGCAATGGGCTCGGGTATGAGTGCTATAACTATTGCGGTTGAGTCACCTGAAAATATTCAACTACTCACCACTATTTTAATTGCTAAGTTATTAGCTACTTTGTTCGCAATTGGCTTAGGTATTCCAGGTGGGTTGATAGGTCCGGTTATTGGGCTGGGCGTTTTAACCGGTACTTTAATGGCATTTTTTGCCCAATTTATTAGCCCAGGCACTGATATAGCGGGCACTTATGGGGTACTGGGTATGGCAGGCTTACTAGCGGCCACACTGCACTCCCCCTTAGCAGCTCTGACCACGGTTATGGAACTGACCTCTTCACCGGAAATTATTGTACCGGCGATGATCGTCATTACTACCGCCTACGTTACAGCTTTGCAAGTGTTTGGCAATCGCTCCATATTTTTACAACAATTAGACTTTCAGGGATTGCCTTATCATGTGTCCCCCGCGACTGAAGCACTCCAAAAGGTCGGTGTTATGGATGACATGGATGAAAACTTCAAACTGCTCTACTCCGACGACAAAGAGCAAATAAAAAACAGCCTTGATGCTATGGACAGCCAAACACCATTAATTGTGTTTGATGAAGAAAATGGCTATCGCTTGGCTGAATATGATTTAAGTTTAATGTCTGATCAAGCGATTAATATCAAGTACGTGAGTTTACAGGGGGTAAGCAGTCAAGCTACGCTTGCTGATGCATTTGAGATATTAAATGATAAGCGAGGCGGTGCTATTTACGTTTACAACTTACTTGATAATCAACAAATTATGGGATTATTAAGGTGGGATCAAATCCACCATATTTTAACCATACGCAACAGTTTACTTTAACAATAATGAGAACAATATGAGCGCATTATTAATTTATAAAACCTTGCATGTGTTTTTTATGATTGCTTGGTTTGCAGGAATTTTTTACCTACCTCGACTTTTTGTTTATCACGCTATGAGTGAAGAAAAATCGTGTAACTCAATGCTTAAGGTAATGGAACGCCGATTACTTTATTTTGTTACTCCATTTGCCGTACTTACTGCGGTATTTGGCGTGTTGCTTATCATTGAATACGGTCGCGAATGGTTTCGTTACAGTATGTGGCTGCATTACAAACTAGTACTGGTGATCATTTTATATATTTATCATGGCTACTGTTTCAAATTATTAGCTGATTTTAAACACGATAGAAATACTAAAAGCGATCGGTTTTACCGCATTTTCAACGAGCTACCGGTTTTAGCATTACTTGCTATTGTCGCTTTGGCGATTATTAAGCCAAGCTTTTAACAAAGGCGTATAAATTACGCTGCCAAGTCGCATACTAAGTTTGTATAATACGCGCGATTGCGTGCTCCTTTATGGATTATCGCGCCTTTTTGAATTACTAGGAATAATCCCATGTTCAGTTTCCAAGGTGAAAATATACTCTCTGTTAATCAACTCGACCGAGACTGTATTGAACGTATATTTGCTGTAGCAAAAAAAATGGAGCCCTATGCTAAAAAACAGAAGCGTACCAACGTGCTTGAAGGCGCTATTTTAGCAAACCTGTTTTTTGAACCCAGTACACGTACTCGTGTTAGTTTTGGCACTGCGTTTAACTTACTCGGTGGACTAGTTCGTGAAACCACCGGCATGCAAAGCTCTGCGCTTGCTAAGGGAGAATCCCTTTATGATACTGCACGTGTTATTTCAGCTTATGCTGATGCGGTTGCTATGCGCCATCCTGACTCAGGCTCGGTGGCTGAATTTGCAACAGGTTGCAGCGTACCGGTAATAAACGGTGGAGACGGGCCCAATGAGCACCCTACCCAAGCGCTGCTTGACTTATTAACGATTGAGCGTGAACTAAACCGCTTTGAGCAAAATATTGATGGCATGCACATTGCTTTAGTCGGTGATTTAAAATATGGCCGTACCGTTCACTCGCTATCAAAGTTATTATGCCATTACAAAAACATTAAATTTTCGATGGTCGCCCCTAGTGGCTTGCAAATGCCTGACTCAATTTTATCTGCAGTTGAAAATGCCGGTCATAAAATTGAGTTGGTTGATAAAATGGAAGGTAACTTAGCGGCCGATATCGTTTATCAAACACGAATCCAAGAAGAGCGTTTTCCATCACAAGAAGAAGCCAATAAGTACCGCGGTGGATTTAGAATTAGCCAGTCTATTTACAATACCCATTGCAAACCTAATTCAGTATTAATGCACCCTCTTCCTCGCGATAGTCGCCTAGAAGCAAACGAACTTGATAACGACTTAAATGCTAACGACAATCTAGCAATATTCCGTCAAGTACAAAATGGTGTACTCATTCGTATGGCACTGTTTGCTTTAACCCTCGGCGTAGAAAACAAAGTCGAACAGTATGAAGTAAGCGTTCCTTGGTTTAGCCGTAAACGCGACAGCTAAGCTTTTAATTTTAAAGTGACAAAACAATAGGATTTTTCATGACAATTAGCCAAGACTTATTTAAACGAGCTCAAGACTCTATTCCTGGTGGAGTAAACTCGCCAGTGCGTGCATTTAATGGTGTAGGTGGTACCCCGCTGTTTATCACTAAAGCACAGGGCGCGTTTACATTTGATGCTGATGGCAACCGTTACATCGATTATGTAGGCTCTTGGGGTCCAATGATTATGGGCCACAATCACCCTGAAATTAAACAAGCAGTGCATGACGCGGTAGAAAATGGTTTAAGCTACGGAGCGCCTACTGAAGCTGAAATTTTAATGGCTGAAAAAGTGAAACAACTTGTCCCATCAATCGAAAAAGTACGCATGGTGAGCTCTGGTACTGAAGCAACAATGAGTGCAATTCGTTTAGCTCGTGGCTTTACAGGGCGCGACAAAATTTTAAAGTTTGAAGGCTGTTACCACGGCCATGCAGACTCATTATTAGTAAAAGCAGGCTCTGGCGCATTAACTATGGGTGTACCTAACTCTCCAGGTATTCCTGAAGACTTAGCTAAGCACACACTCACCGTTTCGTTTAACAATATTGAAGAAGTGAAAGCGATTTTTGCTAAGTACGCCGATGAAATCGCGTGTATTATTGTTGAACCGGTTGCCGGTAACATGAACTGTATCCCACCGGTACCAGGCTTTTTAGAAGGGCTACGTGAAGTATGTGATCAGTACCAATCTGTGCTTATTTTTGATGAAGTAATGACAGGCTTTCGTGTTGCCCTAGGTGGCGCTCAAGCGTATTACAACATCAAACCAGATTTAACCTGTTTAGGTAAAGTGATTGGCGGCGGCATGCCGGTAGGCGCGTTTGGTGGTAAAACAGAAATCATGGATTACATTGCTCCTGTAGGCCCTGTTTATCAAGCAGGTACACTTTCAGGTAACCCTATTGCTATGGCTGCAGGGTTAAAATCACTTGAGCTACTAAGCGCTCCTGGCGTGCATGATAAGTTAGAAGCAATTAGTAAAGCGATTTGTGAAGGCTTTGAAGCCGCAGCTAAAAAAGCAGACATTGCGTTAACTACTAACTACGCTGGCGGTATGTATGGCTTTTTCTTCACCGATGCAGAAAAAGTAACTACTTACAAACAAGCTACTGAATGTGATTTAGAGCGCTTTAAAAAGTTCTTCCACTTTATGCTTGAAGAAGGGGTTTATTTAGCGCCTTCAGCGTTTGAAGCTGGTTTTGTTTGTGCTGCGCACACAGAGCAAGAAGTTCAAGCAACGATTGAAGCGGCAGAGCGCGCTTTTGCTAAGCTATAACGTTTAGTTTTCATACCAATTCGCTTAATTAAGTGATCTATTTTGAGGCTGGAAAAACGTGTTGATAGCTAGGCAAAAAATTTGCTATTTAGTTGTTCTAAATGAGAATTTTTTAACGCAGGTAGTGACACGTTTAGCCCCGTAAAATAATTAAGTATTATTGCGGGTTGGTATTATAAAACGCTTCCCCATAAAAAAAGCCCTTTCGGGCTTTTTTTGTTTTTACTATTTAACGAATACATTCTGGTCTTGGTTTAAACTCACTGGCTCTAAGCGGTAGCTGAATCACTTTGCCACAGCCCGGTGGTGCTTGATTGCCTGTTTGTTCGTTTACAAATGCCCACCGAATTGAAGGCGGACGCGTATCGGCAATAGCTTGCGGATTTAGCGGTTTTAAATACCGAATATAGGTTTCAAGCGCGCCAACACTGCCGGTTAAGCCTGTGCTTTTATTATCGTCACGGCCTATCCATGCAACCGTTACTGTATTTTGGTCAAATCCAGCAAACCAGCTGTCGCGTAATTCGTTACTAGTGCCTGTTTTACCTGCTAACTGGATTGACGGGAAATGTAAATTTAAGCGCTGTGCGGTGCCATCTTTAGTTACCCGCTTCATAGCGTACTTGGTCATATACATGGCATCTTTATCAAAACGTTGTTCGTTACTCACTTTATGCTTATAAAGTACATTGCCAACAGCGTCTGTTAATGCCGAGATAGACGTCAGTTCTCTGTATTCACCGTCTGCTGCAATGGTGGTATAAAGTTGAGCAACTTCAAAGCTCGACATTTCAATGGCCCCTAATAATAACGATGGGTATTCATTAATATATCCTTTGGCACCTAACCCTCTGAGGGTGTTGGCTACCTTGTCGACCCCTACATCAAGCCCTAAATTAACTGCCGGAATATTAATACTATGGCTAAATGCTTTATAAAGAGGTATGGCGCCACGGTATTGACGATCAAAGTTTTCTGGCTGCCATACATTGCCCTCTTCGTTGGTAACTTGAACAGGCGAGTCATCAAGTAACGTCGCTAAGTTATAATGAGGTAATTGCAGTGCACTTAAGTACACGGCAGGTTTAACAAGTGAGCCAATATTACGTTTGGTATCGAGCACGCGGTTAAATCCTGAATAGCGTACATCACGACCAGACACCAGCGCCGATACACCCGCTTTTTCAACATTAACGGAGATCATCGCCGCTTCTAGCTCTTTAGTATTTGGGCGCCTTTCTAAATAAGGTAAACTGGCCTGAATCGACTCTTCCATCGCGGTTTGTTTTTGTAAATCAAAGTAGGTAAACACTCGCACACCCGCATCCAATACTTTTTGTTCGGGCAACAGCTGTTTAAGCTCACGATTAACTAACTCCAAATAACCGGGGTAAGATTTTTGTAAACTTGCTTTCATCGGCGCAATATCAATTGCGCGTTTTAACGAGGCCCGATATTCTTTTGTAGAAATAAGTTTATTTTCAACCATTAAGCGCAGCACTAAATCACGGCGCTCCATGGCACGCTCTTTGTAACGCCTTGGGTTGTAATAAGAAGGCCCTTTAACCATGGCCACCAGCAAAGCAATTTGGTCGAACTCGAGTTCGTCAACTGGCTTTGCAAAGTAAAACTCAGCCGCCAATCCCATCCCATGCACGCCTTGGTTATAAGACTGTCCCAGATAAACTTCGTTTAAGTAAGCTTCAAGAATTTGATCTTTTGAGTAACGGTAATCAAGAATAAGCGCAATAAAAGCTTCATTCACTTTACGTACTAACGAACGTTCACGGGTAAGGTAAATATTTTTAGCCAGCTGCTGGGTTAATGTACTTCCCCCTTGTACGGTGCGCCCTGCGCGAATATTGGTATACAAAGCGCGTAAAATAGAAAAAGCCGATACACCGTGATGATCATAAAAATCGCGGTCTTCTACCACTAATAAGGCATTTTTAAGCATGTCAGGAAATTTATCTAATGGTACAAACTCTCTATCCTGTTTTGAGTCATTACCAATACGGGCTATTTGTACAGGCTCTAATCTGGCGGTATTTAATCGACGGCCAAACTTATCTTTAATACTAGCTACTTTTTCTCCAGAAAAACGTAGTTCAATAACATGAGCACTTTCTAAACCATCAGAAAATTCAAAATCACGACGAAAAATCTCAATACTATTGGTAGTTTTAATATATTGCCCTGTTCGGCTTAAGCGGTTAACTGCTGTATAGTTTAAGCGCTTCAGCTCCCACAATACTTCTTGTTTAGATAAATACTGCCCAGGAAAAAAAGTCATTGAGCGGGCATATACTTGTGCCGGAAGTTGCCATTTATTGCCTTCAAACTGGCGAGTTATTTTTGCATCAAGGTAGATAAAGTAAAATGCAACGGCTATAAAAGTCGCCAAACTCAGTTTCCAAAAAATAGAAAACAACGTTTTAAAAAGTGGCCGTTTTTCGGTGCTTGAAGTTTTTTTAGTCGCACTTTTTCGCGCCGATGATTTAGATGACTTAGTAGCGCGCTTAGTAGAGGGTTTACTGGTCGATGTTTTCTTTTTTTCAGCCATTTAAGTGTAATATATTCCGAAGGTTAATTTAACGCGAGGAGCTTATCACATTACTCTAGCACCTGAAAAATTAACCTCCCCTGAAATCAAAAAAGCCCTAACAGAGTAGGGCTTTGATTGAACACACAATACTTTTAATTAATTACTTCTAACTGATACAAACTCTGGATAAGCATCAATACCACAATCGTGTTGATCCATGCCGTTTAACTCTTCTTCTTCGGTAACACGAATACCCATGGTTTGTTTGAGGATTGCCCATACAATGAATGAAGCAATAAACACAAAACCAATAATACATAGTAAACCAATAAGCTGCGTCATAATGTTAGCTTCCGCATTAGTCACCGGAACTAAAACAACACCTAGAATGCCACACACACCGTGAACAGAAATAGCACCCACAGGATCATCAATCTTAGCTTTGTCCAATGCGACAATACTGAGTATGACTAATGAGCCACCTAGTAAGCCAAATAAGCACGCAATTAATGGTGATGGTGATAATGGGTCTGCAGTAATAACCACTAAGCCTGCAAGTGCACCATTAAGTACCATGGTTAAATCGGCTTTGCCCCATAAAAGTTTACATAAGAACAAGGCCGAAATTGCACCCATAGCCGCTGCCGCGTTAGTATTAAGTAATATTTGACCTACTGCAGTTGCATTTTCTTTATCGGAAATTAATAACTGTGATCCGCCGTTAAAGCCAAACCAACCCATCCATAAAATAAATGTGCCCAATGTAGCAAGTGGCAAGTTTGAACCTGGAATTGGGTAAATTTCGCCATTTTTACCATATTTACCTTTACGTGCACCTAGTAGTATTACACCCGCAAGCGCTGCAGCCGCACCCGTTGCATGCACAATGGCAGAGCCTGCAAAATCAACAAAGCCTAGCTCAGATAAGAAGCCGCCGCCCCATGTCCAGTAACCTTCAATTGGGTAAATTAACCCTGTTAACACCACGGTAAATACGAGGAAAGCCCACAACTTCATACGCTCTGCAACGGCGCCTGATACGATAGACATGGCCGTTGCAACAAACACAACCTGAAAGAAAAAGTCAGATTCTAATGAGTGATCAGCATCTGCTGCTTGGCTACCTATTAGGCCACCAAACGAAGGAATAACACCGCCTTCAACATTATCTACGTACATAATGTTGTAGCCTATCAACAAAAACATAGTACACGCGATAGAATAAAGCGCGATATTTTTAGTTAGAATTTCTGTGGTATTTTTAGAGCGCACTAAACCCGCTTCTAACATTGCAAAACCGGCTGCCATCCACATGACTAAGATGCCAGACATTAAAAAGTAAAACGTATCGAGCGAAAACTTCAGCTCTATAATTGTATTTTCCATGTTGCCCCCTTAAATTGCATCATCATCAAGCTCGCCAGTACGAATACGGACGATTTGATCTAGGTCGTAAACAAAAATTTTGCCGTCACCAATTTTGCCCGTTCCAGCGACTTTGGTAATGGTTTCTACAACGCGTTGGCAATTTTCACTACGGGTAGCAATTTCAAGTTTAATTTTAGGTATAAAGTCAACCTGGTACTCAGCACCACGGTATAACTCAGTATGCCCTCTTTGACGTCCAAATCCCTTAACGTCAACCACTGTCATTCCTTCGATGCCTAAATCAGCGAGTGCTTCACGCACATCATCTAGTTTGAATGGCTTTATTATTGCACTGATCATTTTCACAAAGGCCCCCTTAGGACGCTAGCTTGTTATTGTATTTCCTCTATACAATCCAACCTTTGTGCCATTTTTAAATTAACAATAAAAACATAGACTTAAAAAAATAAATAATATATAAAACAAAAAATCGCACCATTTAGGTGCGCTTTTTTTAAACAAAATACTGCATTGGTGCGAGTCGATAAATATACAAACAGTAACCATTTCATTCTCGTAAAATACACATTAATAATATATTTACGATTAGAGTTACTCTGTCATATCGAGAGGCATGGCAGATTTTTTAGCACCACTTTGCCATAGCAAGTGGTTGTGCGTTTTAAAAAATCACTTTGATATTAAGCACAGTTTAGCGACTGATTACTTAAAAAACTTAATCAGTAATTACATAGACTCAACGATTATTATCTACAGCTAGTCTCAATATTTTGGTTTTTTAGCTAAATATCGCTATAACTGCAGTACATAAAATAAAAAAGAGTCACTTATGAGATTTAGCCGAAGTTTATTCTTACCCATTGCCGCCATTGCGCTTACCCTAAGCTGCGCCTCGTTTGCCGATAACCAACGCCGTATTGATATCGACAGTAAAGTGGTTACTCAGCACAAAGCAAAAATAAATAACGAACGCTTTTCGTATACCGTAGCAACTGGCACACAACCGGTGTGGGATAACAAAGGAGATGCTATCGCAACCCTTCAATACACTTACTACACCCGCGATAAAGTAGATGATAGAGCAAAGCGTCCATTACTTATTTCATTTAATGGTGGCCCAGGTTCAGCATCGGTATGGATGCATTTAGCTTATACCGGCCCTCGTGTTTTAAAAATTGATGACGAAGGCTACCCAATTCAACCTTATGGCGTTAAAGATAACCCTTATTCGGTTTTAGACGTGGCCGACATCGTTTACGTAAACCCTGTAAACACGGGTTATTCCCGCGTCGTTGAAGATAAAAACGGTAATCTTCTACCTAAAGACAAACAAAAAGAGTTATTTTTTGGTGTGAATGCCGATATAAAATACCTAGCAGAATGGCTTAATACTTTTGTATCTCGCAATGAACGTTGGCGCTCTCCTAAATTTTTAATTGGTGAAAGCTACGGTACTACTCGTGTATCAGGCTTGGCGCATGAGCTACAAAATAGCCAGTGGATGTATATTAATGGCGTGGTACTTGTTTCACCTACAGACATTGGTATTAAACGCGACGGCCCTGTAAAAGCCGCTAACCGCTTACCCTACTTTGCAGCCACAGCGTGGTACCACAAGGCATTAAACACTGATTTACAAGCTAAAGATTTAGACGAACTATTACCTGAAGTAGAACAGTTTACTATAAATGAGCTTATTCCAGCGCTTGCAAAAGGCGGCTTTATTGCCCCAGATGAAAAACGTCGTATTATCAAAAAAATGGCCAAATATGCAGGTCTATCTGAAACATTTGTTAGCCAAAATAACTTAGATATTCCGACACAATTTTTTTGGAAAGAGTTATTACGTGAACGCGGGCAAATGGTTGGTCGCCTCGACTCTCGCTATTTAGGAATTGATAAACGCGATGCCGGTGAATCACCAGATTACTGGGCAGAGCTTACATCGTGGCTGCACTCTTTTACCCCTGCAATTAACTACTACCTGCGTGAAGAGCTTAATTACAAAACCGATATCAAATATAACTTATTTGGTAACGTTCATCCATGGGACAGAAGCGGAAATAACACCGGTGAAAATTTGCGTTTAGCAATGGCCCAAAACCCATATTTAAACGTTTTAGTGCAAGCTGGTTATTTTGACGGTGCAACCAATTACTTTGATGCCAAATATACTATGTGGCAACTTGACCCAAGTGGTAAAATGCAAGATAGGCTAAGCTTTAAAGGTTACCGCAGTGGCCACATGATGTATCTACGCCATGCAGATTTAAAAAGCTCTAACAACGATTTACGCGAGTTTATAAAACAATCTTTACCTAAAGAAGGTGAATCTGCTAAATACTAATATAATAAATTAAAAAGTGACCGCGCAGGTCACTTTTTACCTATAAACAAATTAAGTCTAAGCTATTTTACGCCTTATGCGTGTACTAATATCCCCGCGACTTCTTAAAGCGCGCAAACTAATCATTAGATCCAATAGGGTTCTGTATCAAATGAAGCATGTCGACTTTGCTCCATGGCACTGACTAAAAACTCAGATTTTTGCTCTAACCATTGTTGTATTTTTGCCAGTTGAGTATCCTCTTGCCCAGCACACAATTGCTTTAAATAATCAAGCGTACTTAGCTCATACATACCATGAGAAATATCCAGCCAAGGGAGCCTAAACTCTAATCGCTCATCTTTATTAAACAATGCACCTAAACAATTGCCACTGAGCAAGCTATTTTCTAATTGAGTACGAAAGTTTAAGTAATCATTACACGCTAGGCTTTGCTCTTTAGGCAAAGAGCGGTGTAGATTTTTCCAATCTTTATCAAATAAGCGCGGAGCAATATCGATAACGAGCTGCTCAGCATTTTGTAGCTCAGCTTGGCTCCAGTCTTTACGCCACTGTTTATTTATTAGCCACGTGGTTAAGCTTAGCAATAAACGGTTGTAACGCGCACTATGAAAAAGCGCAAAAATATCGTCAATGCTCGGTTGTAACTCTTTTAAATCGTTAATAACTTGAGTTAAAGCAGGCGCACTGTTTATTTTTTTATAAAAAGCATGGCGCTTAGAGGTGTAAGTTTTTAACTGAATGGCATTTTCAACCCATGCTAACTCACTTAATAACCACTTGAGTTCCGTTCTGAGATGCTCGGTGCTGTCTTTACTAACAATATCGTCAAACAACCAAAAGTTATGACGAATTAAACTAATGCCGTCGGTCACACGTTTTAATGTTTTTAAACTTGGCTTATCAAAATAACACTGCTCATGTTTTTGCACAAAGCGAATACCAAAGCCCATGGCCTCAATAAGCGCTTGCTCTTGAGTGGCTTGCTTAGTAAGTTTAACAAAACCGATAGATTTACTCGGTTGTAATGGTGTGTCATCGGCAAGGCGATACCCTCTTGCTGCTTTTGAATAAAGCCCCAAGCGCACACTGCTTTGGCTTATTAATTTATCTGCTAGAGCAAATAACTCGTCTCGACTACCTTCGACGAGCTCAATTTCAAGCTCGCTAATAATCTCCACTTTACCCGAGGCGGCCACTTCACCTTTATCTAATACCACTTCAATTTTGGCACCATTTTGCGTTTCAATTAACCACGTACGGCGGATAAAATTAGTACTAAATATAGGGTAGAGGTTTTGTGATATAACATCAATTTGCATGCCGTGTGGCCAAATTGATGAATCAAACGCCATTAAATTAGGTCGATTTGTTTCTATGGGAAGGTTATATTCTGGACGTTGATGTAATCCTCCCACCACATCTCCTGCAAGCTTAATTGTTTGCTCACAGCGCTCGTCTGTACAACGCGTTCTAAAACCAATATCGAGTGCTCTTAGCTCTCTGCTTGGCGTATCAAAGTAAGCATTTTGCAAACTTTTAGAAGGCTTGTTTGTGACTGTTTTTGCAAATTGAGTAATTAACGAGGGGATCAGTGGAATGACGTCATCTGATACCAAAAATTTCAGTTCTATCTCAGTATCCATTAGGCTTGCGGATTACCCTTAAAATTAATAAGTGCTCAAAATAAACAAAGCAGCCCTATATTGCAAATTTTTTAGTCATAAACACACAAGCAAAATGCTCTGGTTACAATATCTGTCTTGCTATTAAACTATTAAATCCATACTATCTATATACTTATGCGAAACAAAAATCACGTTCACAACGGACACTGCTAGATTAACAAGGTAGATAAATGCTAAAACACTGTTTACTATGGCTGCTTTTTACAGCCGCCTCGTTTATGAGCCAAGCAGAGGAAGCTCAATCAACGCCGCCTCCTAATGCCAAAACAGCTTATATAATCGATAACTTGTATACTTTTATGCGTTCAGGCGCCAGTAAAGACTATCGCTTACTCGGTTCTATTGATGCAGGCACCCAACTAACTTTATTATCTGATGAACAAAACGGTTTTATAAAAGTTAAAGATGATAAAGAGCGCGAGGGCTGGGTAGAGGCTAAATTTATCAGCGAATCAGCTGGTTTAAAGCAGCAATATCAAGCGCTTAACAACGAAATTAGCGCTATGCAAAATGAATTACGCCAAGCGCAAGTAGAATTACCTGAACTACAAGAACAAAACTCACAGCTAACCGAACAAAATACTCAGCTGTTAGCACAAATAAGTCAATTACAAGACTCGCTTACCCAAGAACAACAATTAAAGCAAGCAACCAGTGCTAAAGAAAAGCGTCAGCTACTCACTTATGGCGGTGCTATCGCATTTTTAGGTTTGTTCTTAGGAATTATTTTAACCATCGTGTTATCGCGCAGAAAACGCTATGAAGGCTGGGCGTAAGCGCCACCTCAATAGCAGGCATAAAAAAAGCATCGAAAGATGCTTTTTTTATGCCTGCTATTTTTTATACCTGCAATAATTTACTCAAAGATTACATATCTAAACGCAGCCCAGTATCTTGTTTAATCTTTTCTATTACCATATAGGTATGATGCGTACCCACACCAGGTATATCGACTAAATCACCTAACACTTCTCTGTATTCATCCATATTAGAGACACGAATTTTTAGTAAATAATCGTAACCACCGGCTACCATATCGCACTCAACAACCTGCTTAATTTTGAGAATGTGTTCACGAAACACTTTAAATACCGCCGTATTTGAAGTGACTAACGATACCTGCACATGCGCGACTAAGCTTTGATTGAGCTTTTCCTCACTTAACTTTGCAAAATAGCCCTCAATGTAGCCTTCTTGCTCTAGACGTTTAACCCTGTCTAAGCACGGGCTGGGGCTCAAATTCACTTGTTTTGCCAGATTAACATTTGAAATTCTCCCATTGCGCTGCAAAACGTCTAAAATTGATATATCGATACGATCGAGCAGGCGTAATCTATTCGGATTAGTCATATCAGTATTTTATATGGATAAGTTGATAATATACCCTGTAAATTATCGTAAAACGGCAAAATTAACCAGCATATTCTGCTGGATTTTCATTAGAATGCACGCTTTACACTAATAACTATTTAGCGGTAATAAATAATTATCCTAAGTCTTAACACTCTTGAGGGTTGCTTATGTTATTTAATGGCGATTTAACGACTACTTGTCCAATTAGACAAAAGATCCGTGACTTTTACCGTATTGATGAAAATGCGGTTATTGATCATATTTTACCACTTGCTGAAGTCGGTGTTAAAGCACGAAGTCGTGCATGGGAAAGAGCTCGCCAAATGGTACACAATATTCGCAGAGATCAAGACGGTCAAAGCGGTGTTGATGCGCTATTAAATGAATTTTCACTCTCGAGTGAAGAAGGTGTGGTATTAATGTGTTTAGCCGAAGCTTTGCTTCGCGTGCCAGATAAAGCAACTCAAGAAACATTAATACGCGATAAATTAGCCAATGGCGATTGGAGCTCTCACTTAGGCAGTAGCGACTCGTTATTTGTAAATGCCTCATCATGGGGGTTATTAGTAACCGGTAAAATGGTTAACTATAACGATAAAACTAAAGAACAACAGTTTGGCATACTTAAAAAAACCATCGGCCGCTTAGGTGAACCGGTTATACGTAAGTCTGTTAACTTTGCTATGAAAATAATGGGTAAACAATTCGTAATGGGCCGTACCATTGACGAAGCCATTGAGCGTGCAGCAGATACAGAGAAAAAAGGCTATGTGTATTCATACGATATGCTAGGCGAAGGTGCTCGCACAATGAAAGACGCCCAGCGTTACTTTGATAGCTACATGAATGCAATTCATGCTATCGGTAAAGCAGCAAACGGGCGTGGTCCAATTAAGAGCCCGGGTATTTCTGTAAAATTATCAGCTATTCACCCTCGTTATGAGTTCACTCATAAAGAGCGTGTTATAGAAGAAATCGTTCCAAAGCTAAAAGAACTGGCCCTTGCCGCTAAAAAATACGACATCGGTTTTACTGTGGATGCAGAAGAAGCTGACCGTTTAGATATTTCTCTTGATGTTATTGAAGCCGTATTTAGTGATGACGATTTAGGCAATTGGCAAGGTTTTGGTTTAGCTGTTCAGGCTTATCAAAAACGCGCTATTTTTGTGATTGAATGGCTAACCGACCTAGCAACTCGTGTGGGTCGCAAAATGATGGTGCGTTTAGTAAAAGGCGCATACTGGGACACAGAAATCAAAACCACACAACAAGATGGTTTAGATTACTTCCCCGTATTTACGCGTAAAGCAACTACGGATGTGTCATACAAAGCGTGTGCGATTAAAATGCTTGAAGCACGTGATGTACTTTACCCGCAATTTGCAACACACAACGCCTACACCGCCGCCACTATTTTGGAAGTAGCCAAAGGTGATAACACAGGGTTTGAATTTCAACGCCTTCACGGTATGGGTGAATCTTTATTTGACCAAATCGTTGATGAAGAAAAAATTCAGTGCCGCGTATACGCACCGGTCGGCCAACACGAAGACCTACTTGCTTATCTTGTACGTCGTTTACTAGAAAACGGCGCTAACTCATCGTTTGTAAATGCCATTGTGGATACCACACAACCGGTTGAAGCATTATTACCAGATCCTGTTGAAACACTGCAAGGTTTACGTAACAAATACAACACGCAAATAAAAATGCCTATTGATTTATACGGTGAAGAACGCGCCAACTCAAAAGGCATGGACTTAACTGACATTAACGTAATAACCCCGTTTAAAGAAAATTTAGACGCGTGGTTTGAAGAGCACTTAATTGATGAAAGCCAAGTGCCAGAGGGTGCATTGGCAGTTAAAAACCCAGCAAACCATAAAGAAATTATTGGCCATGTAAAATTACAAAATAGCGATGAAATGAAAGTGTTGCTAGCCAACGCTGAAACCGCATTTGAATCATGGTCACAAACACCGGTAAAAGAGCGCGCTAATTTGTTGCGTCGCGTTGCTGACATCTTAGAACGCCATCACGATGAGCTTGTGGCTATCTGTATTAAAGAAGCAGGTAAAGTAGCACAAGATGGTATTGATGAAGTACGTGAAGCGGTTGATTTTTGCCGCTACTACGCAGCCCGTGCTGAAGAGCTTGCACAAGATGAGCGCTTTGAAGCCCGTGGTGTTATTTTATGTATTAGCCCATGGAACTTCCCGCTAGCGATTTTCTTGGGTCAAGTTGCTGCGGCCATTGTGACTGGTAACACGGTTATTGCAAAACCAGCAGAGCAAACCAGCTTAATCGCACTACGTGCTATTGAATTAATGCTATCAGTTGGTTTACCTGAGCACGTTGTACAGCCTGTCATTGCTCGCGGTAGCGAAGTGGGTAAAACCATTGTTCCTGATGAGCGTATTCAAGCTGTTATGTTTACAGGTTCAACTGAAACAGGCACGCTTATCTCGCAAACATTAGCGGCACGTAACGATATTCAGGTGCCTTTAATTGCAGAAACTGGCGGCCAAAACTGTATGATTGTTGATTCAACAGCGCTTCCTGAGCAAGTTGTTGATGATGTTATCAGTTCTGGTTTCCAAAGTGCAGGTCAACGTTGTTCAGCATTACGCGTACTCTTTATTCAAGAAGACGTAGCTGATGGCATTATCGAGATGCTTAAAGGCGCACTTGCTGAGTTGCACATTGGCGACCCATCATTACTCTCTACTGATGTAGGCCCTGTAATTGATGAAAAAGCACTTAAAACACTCAACGACCATGTTGAATACCTAAAAGGTAATGCAACACTTCACTATGAATGCAAAATTCCTGATAACAGTGAAAATGGCGCATTTTTCTTTGCACCACGTTTATACGAAATTAAAGACTTATCAGTGTTAAAACGTGAAGTATTTGGCCCGTGTGTTCATGTAATCCGCTTTAAAGCGAGTGAACTAGATAGTGTTGTCGATCAAATCAACAACACGGGTTACGGCTTAACCATGGGTATCCACTCTCGCATTGAAGAACGTTGTGAGCATTTAGCTAAAATGTCGCGCGCCGGTAACGTATACATTAATCGCAACATGATTGGCGCTATTGTTGGCGTGCAACCGTTTGGTGGCCGTGGACTCTCTGGTACTGGCCCGAAAGCCGGTGGACCAAACTACCTACAACGCCTAGTGAAAGAAAAAGCATCACCAGATAACGTACAAATGACTAACCTAACGCCAGATGAGCTTGATTTACACCACTACAGTGGCGCAAATGAGCAAGTAGAAAAGCTGATGGTTAACTCTATGCGCGATGAAAAAATCTGGCGTGCAACGCCACTGAATGACCGTGTTTCTGCGGTACGTCAGTTATTAGCGAAAGTAGCGACGGTTGAAATTATTGACGACCTCGCGGACGATTTAGCGTTAACACTTGCCGATGCTCGCGCTCAGTTAAACCGCTTAGAAAAGCACATGCGTAAATATACAACATTGCCAGGGCCAACAGGTGAGTCGAATACACTTCACCTTGAAGCTCGTGGTTGTGTGGTTTGTTACGCAGATAAAAGCACCTCATTTAACTTTTGGGCACTGTCGATTATTACCGCACTAGCGGCTGGTAATACGGTAATTACAGTAGCCTCTGAAATATTTTATGACGAAGCGGTTGCCTTTAGAGATAAGTTTATTGCAACCGGCGTTGCTGAAGGTGTTTTTCAAGTAGCTAAACCAAACCAGTTACAAGCTATATTGGCACACCCTCACCTAGCGGGTGCGGTAGTTGCTGCACGTTCTTCTCGCTTAGGCTACTTCAGCCAACAGCTTGCACAACGTAAAGGCGCAATACTGCCAGTGATCAGCTCTGAGTATTACGACACGCTAATTAAGCGCCTTATTACTGAAAAAACAATCAGCATCGATACAACGGCATCAGGCGGTAACACCTCGTTGATGACGCTTGTTGAAGATGATGAATAGAAAATAGTCATCATTTAATTAAAAAGGCATCAATTTGATGCCTTTTTTATTGCTAAATGTAAACTAAAGTTTACTTTAAAAACTATTCCTACTGCTCAGTTAAAGCCGAGTATGTTTGTACAAAAAGTTATTAAGCAAGCTAGCAATATTAGAATTAAAATCAATGGCTGACTAGAAACGCAAAGTGGAATTGATAAATTGATAAAGTCTAGGGTTTTAGAGGTTGAAATCGATCCAGATAGAATGTTGCTCTCTGAAGAAGTTGAAAAACAACTCACTTCAACGGCTAAACACAAAATCAAACCCAGCACTTAGCTTACAAAGCACAGTGCTGGGCAGGAAATGGGGTAAATAAAATACCTGATGCTATTCTCAACAAACCCGGTCGCTACACTGACGAAGAATTTAAAGTGATACAAAACCATGCGCGCTTTAGCAAAGAAATATTAGAAGATGCTGGATTAACCGGAATCGCCGTAGATATCACAGTTATGTATCATGAACGCTTAGATTGCAAGGGCTATACCTTTGGTATAAAGGGCGATGAAATAAGCCAGTACGTTCGTATGGCCTCTATTGTTGATGTTTATGATGCATTAACCGCTGAACGCGTTTATAAAGCGGGCATGGAGCCCATAAAAGCGTTTAAAATATTAAAACAAGGCTGACCTGATAGCTTTGATGGCGCGCTGCTGAATAAGTTTATTCAATGCATTGGTATTCACCCTATGGGAACGCTGGTAAAACTTTCTAGCCAAAAAGTGGGGCTGGTAACCAAAAGTAACCCCACTACGCTATTAAAACCAGTAGTAAAAACGTTTTTTAACGCAAAACACGGGCGCTATACTGAAGTTCAAGATATTGACCTATCAAATAAAAAAATCCAAGACACACTTGAATCAGCAGTAAAACCCAAACAATATAATATAGATTTAGAAGGTTTTTATAAGCACTCTATTTTTAGTTAATAAGCCACTATTGTGGCCAATCTTGCAAGGCTTTTAAACTAAACTCATAGCCATCAAAATCAAGAACGCTCTGATCGGGTGTTATTTCTAACACCTTCAACGCACCAATAGACTCTCCTTCATAGAGCTCTCTGCCATTGAGTTTTATCCAGCGCTTATCTGCAGTAGAAGCATAAATATGCGCCTGATATTTAATGCTCGGCAGCATGCTTTGCAAACCGTCAGGAAGTAGCTCAACGGGTTGTACCCGTGATGAATGACGAGAACCTTGAGTTACTTCGTAGTCGGTCGTTGTCTCTGTGTCATTGACTGCTTGCGCAAACGCATTTTTCAGCGTGTCGGGAACCGTATCGAGTTCATCATTTGCCTCTGGCTGCGCAGGCACACTTTGATTAAGTGGTTTACCTAACACCTTGTATTTACTCAACTCATTTGCAGTGAGTGTTCTTTTCGCTGGTTGAGTTGGTACACTTTGCGGTTGGCTGCTCGGTGATTGAAAACTAGATGAAACGTTATTCTGCGCCGAGAAATTTTGCGTTTGCGACTGGAGCTCTTGATTAGCACTCAGAGATAAATACTGACCTTGCGGTGTAAGTAACATTTGTTGAATACCGGTTGGGGTTTGCACATAAACTAGTTGCCCTGCTAATGCAGGCGTGCTGTTAAGCGAAGTAGTAACTGCTGGAGGTGAAGTAGTGACTGTTTGTATTGGCGCTACTTTTGCCGCTGTTTTTTCTTCTGTATTAGTTGGTTCTTCTACAACTAATACTGGTTCTGTTTCAATAACGTCATTTTGAACAAGGTTAGTTTTTACTGTTATATTTTCTTTTTGTAACCACTTGCCTACAAAAAAACCACTGGCCAATATACTTGTTGCTAGTATACCTCCTACAAGTAAAAAACTAATACGACGATAAGTCATCAGCTGACGTTGTTGCTTTAATTGTTGCGCCTGTAAATCATACTGTTCTGCGCTCATGGTATCGTGCTTTGACTGCTTTAACGCATCTAATAAATAAGACATGAATCACCTAACTAAAAAATAAATGAAAGGCCAATGCCTGCAACGAAAAGCGTTAACGCAGCAGCACCATAAGGCCAAATAGAACGAGTTTTGTTGGACTCATTTTTTGTTGCAATAAAGTCGATAGGTAAAGACTCACTTGCAGCCTGCTTAACAATATCGCTATCAACGACCGCCTGCTGTTTAGAAAAAGCCCCCACCAATGCACGTTCACACACTAAATTCATTAAACGTGGCACACCACCTGTGAGCTGATGCACCATTTGCATTGCCTCTATTGAGAATATTTTTTTATCACAGCCAGCAATATGTAACCTATGTTGAATGTAAGCAATGGTCTGTCCGGGTGTCAGCGCCAGCAAGTGGTACCTAGCGGTTATCCGCTGTGCTAGTTGCCTTAACTCATTACGCTTTAAAAGTGCCTGTAACTCAGGTTGACCGACCAATACTATTTGCAATAATTTTTTATGATCTGTTTCAATATTAGTCAACAGCCTTAGCTGCTCTAACACATTAGGCGCAAGCAGTTGGGCTTCATCTATAATTAAAATAGTATGACCACCCGCTTTACTATTAAACTCAAGGTGCTTTTTAATAACATCTGTTAAACTTTTAAGCGTAGATTTTTCAGTATCGTACGTTATTTTGAGTTCATCACAGATACTTGCTAATAATTCAAGTTCTGATAATGCAGGGTTATGGATCATCGCTACTTGGGTGTTTTCAGGCAGTCGCTCTAACATACTTCGAGTTATTGTCGTTTTACCTGTGCCTACTTCACCCGTTAACAATACAAAGCCACCGTCTTCACCTAAGCCATAAGTTAAATGCGCCAATGCCTCTTTATGACGTTCACTTAAGAATAAATAGTGGGGGTTAGGCGAAATTGAAAATGGCTTTTCTTGTAGACCAAAATAGCTTAAATACACCTTGTAGAGTCCTTGGTTGTTAATTCAGGGCCTATAATGGCAAAAAAATAGCCTGAATGACAACTACATCCAGGCTTTATTATTAAATAGTGTAAATAAAAGCATCAGCTGTAAAATAACGTAACGTGTCTAACTGATATATTTACACATTACTTTTCATAGCGTACTAGGCGTAAATACACGTTACTTGTTTTGGCATGTAAGCTATTTAAACCACTAGCAAATTGATAAACCCAAGCCGCGCTCATATTGCGGATGCCCGAGGTATTTGACCAATAATTTTGTGATTGAGTGGCTAAAAAAATGTCACTATCTATGCTTGGATCAGTGCAACGATGATCAACAATACTGGCCAACTCTTTAATACTTGGTACTTGCCAATCATTATAACCCGCGGTAGTGTCATTCAGCGCACCTTTGAGAGAGGCTTGCCAATTTAAACGTTGGGTAACGCCATCGCAGCTGTTTGTTTCGCGATTATAAACTTGTCCATAATTACAGCGCTGCCACATTAACCCTGTACGAGTATCTGATACAGTGCCATCAATATTAACCACAAACCGATCTGTGTTATCAGTTACAGCCACTTCATCATAACATTGCTGTGCAACAAGTGATGAGCTCAACCCAAAAGCGAACAACATAAAAACTTTCATTAATTTCATATTAACTCCCTAGCGGTTTCTAACTAAGCGCACAAAAGCGACATTATCTTTAGGGTAAGCTAAGTCGTTGCCATCCATCATATCGATAATGTAAGCCTGTGATAAACTGGTGCCATCGACCGCTGTTTGTGAGGTCCAATAGCGTAAATGCCCTAAAATATTAGTTGCGGGTGTATTAGGGAAAAAAGCAGTATCTATTAATAGATTTTGCCCATCTTTTCCGTAGTCAATTAACCCTAACAACTCAGTATAAGTCGGTAAACGCCAGTTGCTACCACCACAAAAATCAAGTGCATTAACCTCATCAATATAGGTTTGCAATCCACAATCAGTATTGCTCGGGCACGAAGTATTGGCGCTACCAGTTACATCACCGCTATTTAAAGGTCCTTGCCAAATGTAGCGATTTTGCCCATCACGTAAAGTGGTATTTGGTAACACACCGGAATAAGGGCCTTTGACTTCCCAAACAAGGCCCGTGGTATTATCACGAATACAGCTAAAGTTTGACGCATCATCAGATAACTCATCAGCAAATTCATCGAGTTTTGTGTAATCAAAAGCAAGATCGCCTTTTCCAATTTTACCTAAACGGTTAGCAAAACTATCTCGTCCTACATCGCCATCTTGATTGGGAAATTCATCATTGTTACAGTTAATTCGTTGACTATTGTTATAACACTCCCCTATCCCGGTATCATTTATTAACCCCAGCGCTTTGGGTGTTACATTAACAAACACGGTATCTGTGTCGGTACGCCCTTTTAAATCCATCACTTGTACTTCAAAACTAAGCGTTGCATTTACATCAATATCAGAGGCATAAAAGCTAGCAGTACATGACTGCGGCTTAATAAGGACTTCTGTATTTCCGGTAAGTTGTTGCCACTTGCATTGATACGACTGGGTGGCCGCTTCGCTGGCAGTGGCATCTAAAATAACCTTATCAAACTCTTCCACTGTTTGATCAGCGCCTGCATTGGCAATTATCACTTGAGCTGTTTTATTAAGCGTCATATCATATTGCAATGCAGACACCCCACCCTCGTCGTCAGTGACGGTAAGCTGCCATTTTAAGTTGCTGTTATTTTCTAACAATGGATGCGAAAAGCTTAACGTTGGATTGGTAAAACTATCTACGACCAAATCAGGTCCTGATAATAGTTGCCATAAATAACTACTGATTTTGCCATTTTCATCCGGATCCGTGGACTCCAAAGCACTTAGGGTGACTGTATCTTTGTATACTGAGGGTAAATTTTCTGGGGCAATTTGAGTCACAATAGGGACGGGAAGCTGGTTGTTAGAGGCAATAAAAACAGTTAAATCATCACTGACTAAACTACCGTTCTGTGTTTGATAACTCACTCTTAGGATTAGCTCACTGTCTGATTTCACGTCTGGAGCGGTGAGCGTTTGCTCTGCCCCTTCAAGCGGAAATACATCTATAATAGGGCCGCTTACACGCTGCCAAGTAAATGTACCATCAGCAGGGGAGCCTTTGGCAGAGATGGTGAATTCTGACTTTTCTACAACTTGAAGATCGTTACCTGCAAATACCGACGTATTAATACTACTGTTATCAGTATCGCTTCCTCCGCATGCTGCCAACAGCAAACATGGTAAAAGAGGTATTAACGAAATTACTCTCATACTAAACACCTTTTTGTCTAAAATCATCTAATAAGACAAGCAAAAAAGGTGCCACTATACACTCATAAATAGCTATCTTGATGAATACGGACAAATAATCTAGTGCCAACCTTACTATAATCGACTTTATATTCACGACCATCTAAGGACTGAATAAACAACAACTGTTTTTCTTCGCTAAATACGTCAGCACTCGTTACATAAATAATGTCTAAGTAACGCTCTTTCGCATCTCGACGGTTTTTTGGTAGCTCTTCTTTAAATGGCTCAAGGCCATTAGCTGTTACTTTTATTCGAGGGTGGTTTTCACCATTGACGATCACTAAATCTAGTTTTTTATCTTTGTGTATGATGGTATTTCGACCACTTTTAATAAACGATCTATCTTGGCTCATAGTTATTCCTGATTCCGCAGTAAGTACTAATATTATTCAAGCTGCGACTTTATAAACTCAGAGGGATCACGCTTCCATTTATTTAATTTTGCGCTAAATTCCCAAATATCATTTTCTATCACACTTGCTGGTAATAGTAGATCATACCCTGTTAGAAGCTGAAGATGTTTTGCTCTATTAGCAAACATCGCTATAAGCCCATTATAATCAATTCCTTTTTTTGACCTATATTTATTATCTTCAGCTAGCCACTCTGATGGGCAATGCCCATTTTTGCAATTTTTTTGAACAACTTGCATAAAAAAGTGCCGCTGCTCTATTAATAATTTGCCCGCAATTCTTGGGTCTAAAACAGACAAAAACATATCTACATCATTGAGCTTAATGCCAATTGCATTAAGCTCAAGGTAATCAATGCCATTATCAACCTTAGGTATACCACAATGGTGCAAATTCTCTTGGTTTAAATGCCATTGCCCATACTTATGCTGATATATTAATTGCTGCTCAGTTAAAATAATACTATAAAAAGGTTCTTGTGTTTTAAAAAAGCCAATCAAAATTGCAGCAATACATAAACTTACTAAAAAAATTTCAATTATGCTTATTTCACCCGGGCGCAATAAATTAAACAGCATAATAAATATTAAACCTATGCTACCTACCAGCAATATTTCCATGCCATTTTTAGCGCCATATGCTCTGTATTTAAGTACGCATTTATTTAAATTAGCCATACTGGAAAAACGCCATATACAATATAAACATAATAATAGCCCATAATATTAGTTTTCTCAGCGTTAAACAGTTTTTACATGATGTCTTAAAATTCATTATATTAACGTCCTTTATTTGTTTGCTACTACACTGTCAAGGTCTGCGCCGTCTAAAAAACATGCACTTTGCTCAAAGCTCAAACTCAAAAGTTACACAGACCCTATTATTTTTACGCTTAACGCACAAATTAATGAGATACATAACCGCCTTTTTTTGTCCTGATTTCGTACAATACTTATAATCTATTTTCAGGTATGAAAACAATGCACTCTAAACAATCAGGTAAAGCCTTATTTCCATTTATTATTTCGTTACTTATAATTTTTAGCGTTTATTTGTATTTCCCCGTATCACAGGGAGAACAAGCTGATTATTCAGCAATGACCACTCAAGTATCTGCTCATACAGTTAAATCACAAGAAAACGCAATTATGATTGAAGCCATTGGCAGCGCTCGTGCCAATCAGGCGATATATATTAAAAGTGCGCAAAATGATTATGTTACCAGTATTTACTTTGAAGACGGCGACTTGGTCAGTAAAGGGCAAAAATTAGTGCAATTGCAAAATCAGCAAGAACAATTTGCAGTAAAAGAGCTGAGCATTAATTTACAAGAAGAAAAACGTCAGCTAGCTAGATTGACCGAACTTTCTCGCTCACAAGCGACTGCCAAGTCATTATTAGAGGAACAACTCGCTCGCGTAGATGCTACCGAAGCCCAACTTGAAAGCGCCAAAACAAAACTCAATGAAATGGCGATCACCGCGCCTTTTTCGGGGTTACTAGGCAAACGAGAAATATCAGTAGGCGCTTATGTAAATAACAGCACGGTAATAACAACGTTAGATGATATTAGTACTATAAAAGTTGATTTTAAAGTGCCTGAAAAGTATTTAGCTCAACTGAAAAACGGCATGACGGTTCATACTCAAAACGATGCTTACCCTGATCAAACCTTCAGCGGTAAAGTAACCCATATAAGCTCACGTATCGACTCAATAACTCGCAGTGTTGAAGTAACAGCAAGTTTTGCTAATAAATCAGGTTTACTTCGCCCAGGTATGTTGCTTAATACCGCTTTAGAACTGAGCAGTAACCAAGCGCTGATGGTGCCTGAAAAGGCCATTATTCCTCTGCAAGATAAGCATTACGTTTTTCAAATTGAAGATGGCATAGCAAACCGTAAAGAAGTACATGTTACAAGTAGAAATAATGGCTGGGTTGCGATAGACAAAGGGTTAAGTAATGGCGAGCAAATTGTTACCGAGGGAATAATTAAAATTCGCTCAGGTAGTAAAGTAAGCGTTAAGGGGTAACACGTGAAAATTACCGATACTAGCGTCAAACGCCCCGTTTTTGCGATTGTTATTAACTTACTATTGCTCACTTTTGGCTTGGTTGCCTTTAGCATGCTGCCACTGCGTGAGTATCCTGATATTGAAACACCGATTGTCAATATTAGTACTGAATATACCGGTGCATCTGCAGAGATTATTGAAACTAAAATAACGCAAGTCATCGAAAACCGCATTTCCGGTATTGAAGGGATTAAAAGTATTAACTCATCGAGTCGTAATGGCCGCTCAAATATTACTATTGAGTTTAATATTAACCGTGACATAGATGCCGCCTCTAATGATGTGCGTGAACGTGTAGCGCGTGCACTTGATAGCCTTCCCGAACAAGTGCGTCCTCCTGAAGTATCAAAATCAGATAGTGATGACAGCCCAATCGCGTGGTTTGTACTTAATAGTGAAACCATGGACTCGTTACAACTTTCCGATTATGCACAGCGCTTTATTGTTGACCGTTTAGCGGTTGTTGATGGCGTATCCAATGTGCGCATTGGCGGTGAGCGAAAATACGCTATGAAAGTATGGCTCAACCGCCAAGCAATGGCTGCCCGTGGTATAACCTCTAATGATATAGAACAAACACTGCGTAGTGAAAATGTAGAACTTCCGGCCGGTGAAATTGAATCCGTCGATCGTGACTTTACCGTTCGCACTGCTCGCAGTTATAAAAACCAACGTGATTTTCAAAACCTAGTTATTAAACGAGGCGAAGATGGTTATTTAGTGCGTTTGGGGGAAGTCGCTGACGTAAAACTCGAAGCCGCCGATGATGAAAGTTTATTCCGAGGTAATGGCCGTAATATGATTGGTATGGGTATTGTTAAGCAAGCCAAAGCCAATACGCTAACTGTAGTTGATAACGCCCGTAGTGAACTGGAAAAAATAAAGCGCAATTTACCAGAAGGCACTACCATAGAAGACAGTTATGACTCCTCAGTATTTATTAAAGAGTCAATTAACGAAGTATATAAAACCTTAGCAATTTCTATGGGATTAGTGGTACTAATTATCTTTATATTTTTAGGTAACATTCGCGCCACTCTTATTCCCGCGATCACCGTACCTGTCGCCCTAGTCAGTAGTTTTATGTTTTTATTAGCTATGGGTTATTCAATTAACTTATTAACGCTACTAGCACTGGTATTAGCAATAGGCTTAGTGGTAGATGATGCCATTGTAATGCTAGAGAACATTCACCGTCGAATAGAGCTTGGCGAACCACCGTTATTGGCAGCTTATCGCGGTGCTCGTGAAGTGGGCTTTGCAATTATAGCCACCACCTTAGTGCTTATTTCAGTATTTGTTCCTCTCGTGTTTATGGATGGACGAATAGGCGCGCTATTTACAGAGTTTGCTATGGCGGTGAGTGCTGCGGTGTTTTTCTCAAGTATCACTGCGTTAACGCTCTCCCCTGCATTGTGTTCAAAAGTGTTAAAAGCATCTGAAAAAGAAAGTAAATTTAGCCAAGCAATGGATCGCTTTTTTACTAAATTAGAAAATGGATACCGGAACACGTTAGCGTCAAACATGACCCGTAAATGGGGATTAATGCTTAGCTTAGTGTTAGCTGGGTTTGTTAGTTATTCATTGTTTTTACAAATACCCTCAGAGCTCACGCCAAAAGAAGACCGTGGCACCTTCTTTGTCCTTATGAACGGCCCTGAAGGGGCAAGCTATGAAAACAACGCCGCTAATATGGCAAAAATTGAAGAACACTTATTACCTTATTCAGAATCTGGCGAACTGAGCCGAGTGCTCGTTCGCGTGCCAGGCTGGGGGGGAAGTGGCGGCGTAGCCATTGTTGGCATGGCTGATTGGGATAAACGTAAACGCTCAACATGGGAAGTCATGGATGAAATAAGCGGCAAAATGCAAGAGGTCACCGACGTTCGTGCATTTGCTATTATGCGCCGTGGTATTGGCGGAGGTGGTTCATCTCGCCCTATTGAATTTGTTTTGCAAGGTAATGATTATGCTCAACTTGCCGATTGGCGAGATAGAATTATTAAACGCGCTGAAAAAAACCCTGGATTAGTGCGTATTGATCATGATTATAAAGAAACCTTCCCACAGTTTTTAGTCAGCATTGATAAAAACAAAGCTGCCGATTTAGGGGTATCCGTCTCTGATGTAGGACGCACTCTCGAGACCATGCTTGGTCAGCGTCGTGTTACTACTTTTATTGACCGCGGTGAAGAATACGATGTAATTTTAAAAGGGACAAAAGAGGACTTTGCAAACCCAACTGATATTTCAAATATATATTTAAAATCACGAAGTGATGAGCTTGTTCCTCTTGATAGCCTTATTAGCTTAAAAGAAGAAGCCACCGCTTCACGTTTAAACCGTTATAACCGTATGCGTGCAATCACTTTAAGCGCTAATCTAGCTGAAGGGTACACCCTAGAACAAGCACTCAACTTTTTAAACAAGGTTGCCACAGAGGAAAACGACATTGATGGTGCCATTGACTACAAAGGTGAGTCGCAATTGTTTTATGAAGGAGCCTCAGCCATGACCTATGTGTTTGTGCTAGCACTGACCGTAACCTTCTTAGTGCTGGCAGCGCAGTTTGAAAGTTTTATGCATCCACTTGTTATTATGCTAACTGTGCCACTTGGTTTAATGGGGGCCATGTTTGGCCTGTGGAGCATGGGGTTAACGCTTAATATATACAGTCAAATAGGCATTGTAATGCTCATTGGGTTAAGTGCTAAAAACGGTATACTCATTGTTGAATTTACCAACCAGTTACGTGATAAAGGTGTAGAGTTTAGTGAGGCCATTTTACAAGCGGCTACACAGCGCTTGCGCCCTATTATTATGACCTCCCTAACAACGGTTATGAGTGCTGTACCTTTAGTATTGGCTTCAGGCCCAGGCTCAGAAAGCAGAATGGTTATTGGTGTGGTGGTGTTTACTGGAGTAACGGTAGCCACTATATTAACACTATTTGTAGTACCCGCGGCTTATTATGCACTAGCACGTAATACACAATCGCCAGAGTTTTTACAGCAAAAACTTGATCAGCAAGCCGCTGAAAAACCGCTTAAAGAGATCTAAGCTATCTTGGGCGTCGTAACGGACTGTTACGGCGCTTTATTCAGCGCACATATCCCTAAAAATTGAGGAAATACTTATGAGTTCGACCATAGAAGTAGCGACACTCGGCGGCGGCTGTTTTTGGTGTATTGACGCAGCATTTAGGCGTGTTAAAGGTGTACTCAGTGTTTGCTCTGGGTACACAGGTGGGCAAACTGAGCACCCGACTTATAAATCGGTCTGCTCTGGTACTAGCGGGCACGCTGAGGTGGTTAGGGTTGAATTTGACTCCAATGTGATAAGCTATGAAACCTTACTCGCGATGTTTTTTACTCTACATGATGCCACGCAATTAAACCGCCAAGGTAACGATATAGGCACTCAATACCGCAGCGTTGTGTATTATCATAATGAGCAACAACAAGCGCAAACACAGGCTGCTATTGCAGAGCTGCAAACTCATGTTAGCGAACCCATAGTGACAGAGATAAGCCCAGCAACCACTTTTTACCCCGCAGAGCACTACCATCAGGACTATTACACTGAAAATCCTGAGCAAGGGTATTGCAGTATGTTAATTGCGCCCAAATTACATAAGTTTGAAACTGAGTTTAACGAGTTTTTAACTGAATAACACATTAAAAAGCCCGATTTAAATTCGGGCTTTGATTATACGAACTAATTCAGTCATTAAAACTCATAACTTACACCGACAAAAAAGCGGCGTTCTGGTGTGTTATAGTAATATGCTTGAGCTGTTGTGGAACTTACATGTGAATCAACGGCGTTGTACTGTTTATCGAACAGATTTTCTACGCGAAGCGATACTTCAATATGTTGATTAACTTGATAGTTACCCGCTAAATTCCATAGTGTGTAAGAGCCTAAGCGGGTTTGTGCACCTTGACGATCGCTGCGATACTGCATATCGATACGTGCATCAAAGTCACCAAACTGTTTTTTAAGCTCCCAATTAACTGTACGCTTGGCAACATTACGCAACTGTGCACCTGTTTCTTTGTTCTGCGCACTTAAATATGCAAAATTAAGGTGACTATCAAAGCCAAAAATCTGTTGAGAAAGACTTAACTCAACTCCTTCAAAGCGAGCCTCGTCAATATTAGCTAATGCAAAGTTTGCATCAGAATCAATTTTATCCTCAATGTCGTTTCTAAAAATAGCGACATCAACTTGCGCAATATCAAAACCTACATTTAAGCCAAGCTCACGGTTAACGGACTTTTCTGGTTGTAAATTAGGGTTACCAAAATCAGGGTCGTATAAATCGTTAAAGGTAGGCGCTTTAAATCCTGTGCTTTGGCTTAAACGCACTGTTGCATTACTCGATAAATGATATCCCGCTGCCGCAGTATACGTTGTTTCATCACCAAACTGTTCATCATCATCTTGGCGAACAGTTAGATTAGCAAGTACCCTATCTGTATCGTAGTAGGCACCTACAAATACTGCAAGCACGTCACGGCTATCTTCAGTAAATACTTGAGAGCTGCGCGACACATCGTCTTTATACCAGTTAATACCGCCACTAATATTTAAAGTATCATCTAAACGATATTGGCCATTGTAATCAATTTGAGTGCGCTTAGTTATAAACGTACTTGTCACTGGTAGACCAGTAGAAAAATTAACATAAGTGTTATCTGAGTCATCAGTTACAAGTGCAATATCAACACTGTGAGACTGATTTTTATAGTTTTTATTCCAACCAGCAGACAATTGATAATTTTTAAAGTCATTGCGCTCAATGGTGCTATCGGCCGGACTAAAGCGACTATCGTAATCAGCAAAGCCTTCATTGTATTGACCTAATAACTTAAAATTACCGTAATGTGCATCATTAAAATTTACTTTAAAACCAAGGTTTTTGTTCTCATAACCATCTTCATCTGGCGCTACACCTTGCAATACATCAAAACCATCTGTTTTTTCAAAGCCTGCATTAAATGCACTCTTCATATCGCCTGACTTTACAGAGCCTGCCAGTTGATAATCTTGGTAAGCGTCAGAACCAAATGTTGCACTAACAGAAAGGTTATCTGACTCACGCGTAATAATGTTAATAACACCAGCAAGTGCATCAGAGCCGTAGACAGCGGCACGCGATCCTTTAATTATTTCAATGCGTTCAATACTATTTAAAGGCACGTTACTCAATGCTTTTTGGCCAAGCGTTGCAGAGCCGGTACGAACACCATCAATCAAAATCAACGTATCACCAGAGCCTGTGCCACGCAGCGACACACCAGCGTTTTGACCAAAGCCGCCATTTGAGTTTATTTGAAAGCCTACCTGAGTACTTAAAAGTGTGGGCAAATCTCGGTAGTTACCTTGCTCAATATCACTGCGTTTAATAACATTAACACTGGAAAGTACATTATTGAGTGGTTGTTCGAACTTATTAGCGGTTACGGTTATTGTTTCGATTGATTGTTCTGCAGCAGATGCAGAAAAAGACAGTGCAGCCGAAATGGCCACACCCAGTGCGGTTTTATTTAACATCATGTCCCCTATCTTTGCCCACCGCAAAGATGTTAGTAAGTAAGATTACATCAAGGCCGGTCTCCGGACTCAGTTGCCATAGTTAAACAGCATAACTTTACCGTTGCGGGGGCAGTGTTGGGATTGACTTCATCAATGAAAACGCACCAACTTCCCGATTATCCTACTAAAAAAATCACACCATTGAAGTGTTTAGCAAGCACCTTGAAAATAGGCTGTTATTGTTATCTGTTTACTTTAAAAAGTCAACGGACGTCTAAACATCTATAAGTTCGGGGTTCGGGGTTCGGGGTTCGGGGTTCGGGGTTCGGGGTTCGATAATTATCATAAATTTAAAAATAAAAAAGCCAAACAATATTACGTGCTTGGCTTTATACATGTTCCTTTGAACTTAGCATCTATAGTGCAAAGCTCGAGGCAATAAATTAATCGCGGAAGTTTTTAAACTGAAATGGTTGACCTAAATCTGCCGTGCGCACAACTTGCATAGCCGCTTGTAAGTCATCACGCTTTTTACCTGTTACGCGAACTTCTTCACCTTGAATGGCCGCTTGTACTTTTACTTTAGAGTCTTTAATGGCTTTTACTACTTTTTTAGCCATGTCTTTTTCGATACCCTGTTTAAGTGCAACGTTACGAAAAACATTTTTTCCTGCGCGAGAAATATCTTGTAGCTCTAAGCTTGCAACATCCATCCCACGCTTAGAGATTTTGCTCGCTAAAATATCAAATAACTGCATAACCTGAGCATCAGCTTCAGCTTTTAATTTAATAGTTTTATCGTTTAGCTCTATTGAGGCATCAACGCCTCTAAAATCAAAGCGCGTTTCTAGTTCACGGTTGGCGTTATCAACCGCGTTTTTTGCTTCGTTCATTTCTACTTCAGATACAATATCAAATGAAGGCATAGCGTTCTCCTAACTATCTAATCTTAATTTTATGCGCCAATTATAACGTTAAAATGATAAATCTTTACATTTTTCTGCATCTTGTTCAGGTGCGATACTAATTTAGTTTGATATACTTAAGCTTCTTTTTATACGATTTTAGGTGTTTTCGTGACGAGGCGTGTTTACCAAGCAGTTTTTTTAATTTGTATTGTGGCATTTACTTTTTTATTCGTAAAAGAAATTAAGGGCGGTGTAACTAACTTATTTCCACATGTTGATAAAGTGGCTCATTTTGGCATTTTCTTTTTACTTGCCATTATTATGGATAAAGCGTTTAAACTGCCCTTATATTCACAAATACTGTTACTTGCAGGTTATGGCGCAGCAATAGAAATTATGCAAGATACCCTACCCTACAGACAAGCATCATTGGGCGATTTTATTGCTGATTTTTTAGGCGCTGCTAGCTACTTTTTAGCTAAAGCCTTGTTAGCACTTGGTAAAAAGAAACACCATGACTAATATTCTGGTTGTGGGTGATGGCGCTATTGGCTTGTTATTTAGCTACTTTTTAGCAAAACATCACACTGTTTATGTACTTACCCGAAAAGGCACTGTAAACACTCGCTTTTATAGGCAAGGTAACGCCGTATCTAAAAAGATTAACGCCACTTTTATCTCACACGAGCAGTTATCTCAAACGCCTAAATTTAACATCGTTTTATTTACGGTAAAAGCCTTTGCCGTGCAGCAAGTATTTACACAAGTAAAACCCTATTTGGGTAATAATACCCATATCATTCTTAGTCATAATGGCATGGGTAATATTGAACAGTTAACTGCACAACTTAAAGAACAACAAACGCTGTATTTTTTAACCACCAGTATGGCGGGATTTAAGTCTAACCCTAATATTGTGCAACATACTGGCCATGGGCAAAGTGTACTCGGTGGCTGCACTCCCTTAGCAGTTAAAAATAGCCAAACGCTCAGCACTGTATTTAAAGCCATCCCACAATTAATTATTAGTAATCACATTGAACAACTTCGGTTTGAAAAGTTGCTGGTTAATATTGCTATAAATCCTTTGACCGCTCACCATAATATAAAAAATGGGCAACTGCGCGCACCGCAATACAGTAGTGCAATTTTTAATTTATTAACTGAGGCTTGCCATATTGCAACCGCGCTTAAACTTAATATTAAGCTTATTGATGCCCTAGAGCGCGCCTACAAGGTAATGAGTTTAACTGCCGAAAATTACTCATCTATGCATCAAGATGTCATGCATAATAGGCAAACTGAGATCGTGGCAATTTGTGGCTATATTAGTGAGCAAGGTAAAAAGCATAATATTGCGACCCCGTATAACGATGCCTTACTTGTTGAAATTTTGGCAAAAAAAAGCGCGGATTAAATCCGCGCATCTATTATGCCTCAAGGACGATAAACTTTAACCCTTGTAAAACCTGCTTCATGGAGGATAAGCGCCTGTAATTGGCTCATAACCCCTCTTTGACAGTATAAATAGTAATCCTTATCTTTTGGTAAATCGCCAAACTTTGTTGCTAAGCGGAAAAACGGTAAGTGGATAACGTCAATGCCGTCAATTTCAAGCGGTGCCGCATCTTCTTCTTCAGGCGATCGAATATCAACAACAACGGCCTCTTCAGGTAGTTGTGTTACTGATTCGGCTTCTTTAAGCTCTTGCTTAGCTTCAACATCGATATCGCGTATATCCATAACACGGGCGTTATCGATTACGGTATCTAAAACATCAAAATCAAATTTCTCTTCTTCTGCTTTAATTACTTCAATTTTTGCCTTAACCGTCGGCTTTTTAGAGATCACACCACAGTATTCAGGCATCGTCTCTGCCATTTCTGCAGTGCCTATTTGGCGCGCTATGTTAATGATCTCTTGCTTATCATGTTGGATAAGTGGGCGTAAAATCAGTGTGTCGGTTACGCGGTCAATCACGCTTAAATTAGCTAACGTTTGGCTGGATACCTGACCTATACTTTCACCCGTCACTAATGCTTGAATATTTAGTTTTTCAGCAACGGTACTTCCGGCACGCATCATCATGCGTTTAAGCACCACACCCATTTGGCTGTTTTCAACGTTTTCTAAAATCTCAGCCACCACAGGCTCAAAATCAACGGTAATAAACTTAACTTTATGGGTTGAACTGTATTGTTTCCAAAGATAGTAACTCGCTTGTTTAACCCCAATTTCATGGGCAGCGCCACCTAAGTTAAAAAATAAAAAGTGCGTACGAGCACCTTTACGGATCATTTGATAACTCGCAACGCCCGAATCAAAACCACCAGACATAAGCGATAATACATCGTCTTGTGTTGGCAGCGGAAAGCCTGCCATCCCTAAATGGGTTTGCGTTACTATGTAAGCTTTTTCGTCTTTAATTTCTAAACGAATCGTTACCTCTGGGCGGCTTAGTTTTACTCGGGCCCCTTCAACATGTTGGTTAAGCCCGCCACCTACGTAGCGCTCCAGTTCAGTTGAAGTAAAGTCATGTTGGCCTATGCGCTTAGCACGCACACAAAAGGTTTTACCAATGATGGTGTTACCTACTAACTCAATGGTTTTTTGATAAATATCATCAAGGGTTTTAAAGTCTGTTTCAGTTACTTCAATAAACTGAACAATACCAGGAATGCGCTGCAAACTATCGATAAAATCAAGGCGAGTTTGAGCATCGTCCAGTTTTGTTACAACTGAAATATTATCCCAGTTATTACGTACTTGTACTTTTTCGTCAACACGACGCAATACAATTTTAATGTTATTTTCTAACACTTTGGTAAAGCGTTTACGGACTGAACGGCTTTTAATGGCTATTTCAGGGTGTAGTTTGACGATAAATTTAAGCATAATTCAACTCTTAGACTGCGGGGATTCGCGCACCCAGGCATTGGGCGCGGCGGATTATAGCAAAAAATTTAACGCCTAGGAACTAACCAGCTCGAAGAGCTTAATGACTAAGAGGTTCTGTATTGGCCAAATGTAAATATTTTTCTCTTAACTGATTAATTTTATGTGCGCTTTTTTCTGTGCTGTAGGCTTTAAATAATGTCAGTACTTTTACTATGCCCGGATAAATATCTTGTTCAACCAGTACACCACTTAATCTTCTCGTTTTCATGTAGGGAGTCCAAAAACTGACCGTTAATTTTAAAGTATGAGCAAGTTCAATGGCATCTAGTTCATCTATAGCAATAATCTCACTATCACGTAAACCAAGAATAATAGCGCGTACCTGTTCTAGTAGCTCTTGTTGAAAATCAATATACCCTTGTTTTAAATGACTATCGCGAGCGAGAATATCACCAAGATTGTCGTAAAAAAAATGGTAACGCCACATTAATTCAAACAATGAGTCTAAATACGCAGTTAAATGGCTAAAGGCATCATCGCCTTTATTTATTGGTTTAAAGTGGGTGCTTAAATGATCACGGTAAAGCACAAAAATATGACGAATAATGTCTTCTTTATTCTTAAAGTGATAGTAAAGATTCCCAGGACTCATACCTAAGCTCGAAGCAATATGATTAGTAGATATTGCTCTTTCACCATGCTCATTAAACAATGAAATACTGGTTTGAATTATCTTATCCTTGGTACTCATATACTCATTACTCAATTTTCGAAAATACGATGCTGCATTAAAATAATCCGCCTAGTATAAACAAATAGTCAGCGTTAAAACACTCTAGCTTTTTCACAATTTACTCACAATGCTGCTTTGCGCACTAAACACTGCTACACTACGGCTAAAAATAATAACACAGTAACTATTATGAAAGTGACCGCAATCTACCCAGGCACATTTGATCCCCTTACCAATGGCCACACTGATTTAATTCAGCGTGCGGCTAAAATGTTCGATACCGTTATTGTTGCTATTGCTCATAACCCAAGTAAAAAGCCTTGTTTTACCTTAGATGAGCGCGTGGACTTAGCTAATACTATATTAAAGCATTTACATAACGTAAAAGTAATTGGCTTTTCAGGCCTGCTCGCCGATCTGGCTCGCGACCATAACGCGAATGTGTTGATTAGAGGTATAAGAGCTGTATCTGATTTTGATTATGAGTTTCAACTAGCGAACATGAACCGCCGTTTAAACCCTGATTTAGAAAGCGTATTTTTAACACCTGCCGAGCGTAATACCTTTATATCATCAACGTTAGTAAAGGAAGTTGCACGCCATAACGGTGATGTTAGTGAGTTTGTAGACATCACAGTAATGAAAGCATTGCAATCAAGACTCGGGAAAACCAAGCATTAAACATACCTGCCTAGCGTATCGTTTAATTACATTGCGCTAGGTTATTTTTATCTCACTGAAAAAAAGCTTTTTTAAGCCTAACTAAGCCCAAGAAATCTTTATTAATGAATAATACCAATATCATTATAAAATCAATCAAGTTAATCCCTAAAGAATAAAACGACCAGAACCACCATGGTGTGCTGTTATTAAAAACCGATACATCTAGATGCATGCAAAAAAATAGCAATGAATTAATACTTAGTCCTAACAATAAATAAGTAGAAAAAATGTTTTTCGTAAGAAAGTTACTTACAATCAGAATAGCAAGAAACGTTATTAAGTCAGAAAAAAAAAGTTGTATATAAGAAATATTTTGAATATCAATAAACATGCTTGAAGAGTATGAAATTGACATTATTAACGATAACCATAAAGCCTCTTTTTTAGGGTTATTAATACTCGTTACTAATGAGTATAAAAAAGCCATTAAAAAACTCCATTGAACAAATGCGCCTATATAAAGAGATACATATGGGTTAAGCAAGAAGTCATCCATTTAAAATATCTCTTTTATCTCTTAACCTAAAATTTACTACATATTGCTCTATATTGATAAGTTTTATACGTATCACCAAATAAAATATCATTAATAAATGAACCGCGTTAACGCAGACAAGATAAAATCCTAAATACAGCATATTTACGTATTTAAAAAAGGTATAAATTATAGTAAACACGACTAACTAGTAACCTATTGATAATTAAATCTATAACTATAGAATATGTAAATAGAAAAGTGACTATTGACCTTTTAGTAGCAAAAATAATAGTTACCTAATCACTTAATACATATGAGCACAGCATTATTGCAGCTAAATACAGGGGAGGTTATGTGGCTTATTAATACTTACCAACTAAACAATAGAGAAATACCATCAAAAGCCTTTCTGTTTGAATATACTCACATACTCGATAAAAATGAAGCTGTTGCACATGATTATGAAAAGTGGTTTTCAGTATTTATATTAGATTGACCAAAAACTTTATTTTTAAGTTTGTGTATACCTAAAAAATCTCTATCCACTATCAATGCTACAATCATGACAAAATCAATACTAGTAACACCAAAAGTGTATATATCCCAGAAAAACCAAGGTGTGTTATTGTTGTTTATAAAAACGTCGACATACATGAAAAATAATAAGTTCATATTTATTGAAAGGCCGAGTACAAGGTAAAAAAATGATGGTGTAGTTTTCTTTATCAATTTATAAGCAATAGCGAGTGCTATAAGAGTCGCTAAATCATATAAAGCCCAATCCAAATAAGTAATTTTATAAATCGACAACCATGTTAAGAAGTAGTCTGAAGATGAGTATGAAATAAATAAAATAAAAGAACTGAGCAATAAGGTTGTATTGCGTTTTACGCCAAGACTGTATACGAATAAATTAAAGAAGAACGCCATCAGAAATCCCCACATTACTAGGGCTGATAGCGAAAAAAAACCAAAAAATTCAGTTAAAAACATTCATAACCTTTATTATTACTTAGGTCTGGTAGGCAAAATTATTCCACCACGCTGAAGCTCTGCACCGCTTGCGGCTGCCATCGCTTCTTGAGAGATACTAACTGTATCAGATTGTAGGGTTTTAGGGCTAGCAGTTTGTTCCATTGCAGGCTTTAATTGTTGCGTTTTATTGTATGCTTGCATTTGTACTTGGCTATTAGCTGAAATTTGCATGTGATTAATCCTTATTAAGTATTAAATTTTATTATTGGCGCAAATTTAAATCACACCACCTGAAGCAGTTACTAAATAACTGCTGCAATGTATTGCTTATGTTAGTTTATTAACATAACAACACGTTACCTAAATAGTAAATGCAACCGATATGCCAACTTTAAATTAACAATCAACTTATTTAAATAATCACTTTATACCGCTCAAAAAAAACGCAGCGGGATCACCGTGCGTTTTTTCATTCTAGGGAAGCTCAAGCTACGTTTTTACAAGGGATCGCCATGTTGTTACTTGGCTTTAAAATGTATTCCATCGCGACCTCATCACAGTTTTCTTTTCGTAAACAGAGCTCGCAATCTTTCATTACTTTTTCAGGTAGACTCTCTTTGCTACAGAAACTAAACCGCTGATTTTCGAAAAAGTCAGGTACACGAGTCAGAACAATGACACGATTGAGTGCCAATTTTTTGGCTTTTACTAATAAATGTTCTACCAGCTCACGCCCTTGCCCTGTTACTGCGCTTTTTGGGTCAATTCCTAAGGAGCGTATTTCAGCTAAACCTGTATCGTAAATGTACAATGACGCACAGCCCGAAACCTGACCGTTTATCTCGGTTACAGCAAACTCATTAATTGAGTGCACCATATCACTTTTAGCACGCGGTAAGTTTTCGCCGACTGTTGCCCAGTGTTGCACGAGTTTAGCGATTGCTTCCACGTCATCTAGGTTTGCATCACGAACTGTTATTTGCTGTTTTTTTTTCGCGTCTTTCACCGCTTTACTTACTTGTTCTAATGAGGTTCCGCCAAGTGCTTGACGTGCTTTAATACAGGCATCAATTTCAAGTACCGGATACACATCATCTTCAAACACGGGGTTTACTGATTTATACTGCTCAAGTGAAAGCTCCTCTAACGTTTTACCTTCACTAATGGCTAGCTGTACCAAAACACCAACAATGTGGTGTCCTTCTCTAAAAGGAATACCTTTCGCTACTAGGTAGTCGGCAAGTTCTGTTGCATTGGCGTGGCCACCTTTTGCCGCTGCTAAGGTTTTGTCTGCGTTAACTTTTATGCCTTTAATACACGCTTGTGCCATATGAATACACGCAAGCCACGTTGGCATAGCGTCAAAAATGCCTTCTTTATCTTCTTGCATGTCTTTATTGTAGGCAAGCGGCAGGGCTTTTAGCGTCATCATCATTGCACTAAACGCACCAAATACCCGCCCTGTTTTACCACGAATAAGCTCTAATGCATCTGGGTTCTTTTTCTGCGGCATCAAAGATGAGCCCGATGTAACATTATCAGCCAGTTCGATAAACCCAGCTTCTCCTGAGTTATAAAAAATCAAGTCTTCAGACATGCGCGATAAGTGGATCATAGAGATAGACGCACAGCTTAATAGCTCAACCACAAAGTCACGATCAGATACACCATCAAGGCTGTTTTTAGTCGCGCCTGTAAACCCTAACCCTTGTGCAAGTGCGTGACGGTCAATCGGATAGGCAGTTCCCGCAAGAGCGCCACTGCCGAGTGGACAATAGTTCATTCGTGATTGGGCATCTTGCAACCGGCTTTCATCACGCTCTAACATTTCTACATAAGCCATACACCAGTGACTAAATAACACCGGCTGTGCACGCTGTAAGTGCGTGTATCCTGGCAATATTGTGCCAAGCTCACGTTCAGCTAAGCTAATAAATTCAGCTTTTAGTTGTGCAATCGCTTTTAAGATATGATCGGCAGTATCGCGACACCATAATCTAAAGTCAGTAGCAACTTGGTCGTTACGGCTTCGGCCTGTGTGTAATTTTTTAGCTAAATCACCCACTTTTTCAATTAGCGCGGCTTCAACATGCGAGTGAATATCCTCAGCACCTGAGGTGGCAACAGCGTGTGGATCTGCTTTTACCTCTTCAAGTAATTCATATAATGCCGATACCAGCTTTTGGTGTTCGTCATTAGATAACACGTTGACTTGTTCAAGTGCGCCAGCCCATGCAACAGAGCCAATAATATCTTGCTCTGCTAATTGATAATCGAAGGGAAGTGAATCGTTAAATTGTTTAAACGCTTCATCTGGACCCGTAGAAAAACGCCCGCCCCATAATGCCATGAAATCTCTCCAAACCCGATAATAGCCCCTTAATTCCAAGGGGCATAAAAAATTACTTTTTAGTTAATGCTGAAATTCTGCTTGATAGTGAGAATAAACGAATAAAGCCTTCTGCGTGCGATTGGTCATAAACATCGTCTTCACCAAAAGTAGCAAAATCTTCGCTGTATAAACTGTTAGGTGATTTTTTCTGAACCGCTGTTACTTGCCCTTTATAAAGTTTAAGTACCACTTCACCTGTCGCTAACGTAGAAAGCGCTTCTGCACCGGCTAAAATAGAATCTTTAAGCGGCGTAAACCAACGACCGTCGTAGACTAAATGCGAAAATTCACCACCGAGTACCTCTTTCCATTTACGGCTTGATTTATCAAGTACGAGCTCATCAATTGCTTGAAGCGCCGCCATAATCACTGTACCGCCTGGTGTTTCGTAACAACCGCGTGATTTCATACCCACTAAACGGTTTTCTACAATATCAACACGACCAATACCATGCGGAGCTGCAATGTCGTTTAGTTTAACTAAACAGTCGTAAGGCTTTAATTGTTCGCCGTTTACAGCAACCACTTCACCTTCTACAACTGATAAAGTGACATGTTCAGCTTTATCGGGCGCTTGCTCTGGTGAATTAGTCCAGGTCCATACTTGCTCACTTGGCTCACACCAAGGGTCTTCAAGCTCGCCGCCTTCGTGGGAGATATGCCATGCGTTAGCATCACGACTGTAAATTTTAGTTGCTGATGCAGAACACGGAATATCACGCTCGGCTAGGTAATCAAGCAATGATTCACGACTTGATAAATCCCACTCACGCCATGGCGCAATCACCTTTAAATCAGGAGCCAGTGCTGCAAAACATGACTCAAAACGTACTTGGTCGTTACCTTTACCCGTACAGCCATGAGAAAGTGCATCTGCCCCCACTTTACGGGCAATTTCAACTTGGGCTTTGGCGATGATTGGACGTGCCATAGAAGTACCTAGTAAGTAGGTCCCTTCGTATATAGAGCCTGTTTTAAGTGTTGGGTAAATGTAATCACTTACCATTTCATCTTTCAAATCAACTACGTAACATTCAGATGCACCCGATGCAATGGCTTTCGCTTCTACGCTTTCAAGTTCTTCTGCGCCTTGGCCAACATCGGCCACAAAGGCAATAACTTCACAGCCGTAGTTTTCTTTTAACCATGGCACGATAGCCGATGTATCAAGACCACCTGAATAGGCTAAAACGACTTTTTTAATTGAACTCATAGGTGTTCCTTAACAAAATTTGGATTTAATAATGTAACGAGCAGAGCATTTTGCGCATGCATACGATTTTCTGCTTGTTGAATAATTTTTGATGCGGGGCCATCCATTACCTCAGAGGTAATTTCAAACTCACGGTGTGCCGGTTGGCAATGTAATACCGTGGTAGCCCCAGTTTTTTTAAGTAATGCCTGATTTAATTGATAAGGCATGTATTTTTCTTTCACTTGCTCAAGCGGTGTGGTGTCTCCCATAGAAACCCAGGTATCAGCGTAAACTGCGTTAGCACCTACCGCAGCCTCAACTCTGTCACTTACCATCACAGACGCCCCATTCATTGCGGCAATTTGCTCCGCTTTTTTAAGAATTTGCGAATCGGGCGAACTGCCTTTTGGCGTCACAGCAACAAAATCAGTCCCTAAAGTTGCTGCAAGTAGCATCAGTGAATGCGTTACGTTATTACCTTCACCTAAATAAGCCAACTTTAGCTGACTAACATCACCGTGCACTTCTTGAAGCGTTAAAAAATCAGCTAAGGCTTGGCATGGGTGATATAAATCACACAAACTATTAACCACCGGAACAGACGAATACTCACCTAAGGTAGTTAACGTACTGTGCTGATTGACCCGGGCAACAATACCATCAGCCCAAGTTGAAATATTCAAGGCGAAATCTTTTATTGATTCACGTGCCCCCATCGCGCCGTTTTGTTGATCAAGATAAACCGCATGACCGCCTAAACGGTTTATACCAATATCAAACGATAAACGCGTACGTAAACTTTGCTTTTCGAACAGAGTAACCACTGACTTACCAGCTAACACTTGGCTATACTTTGCAGGGCTTTCTTTAATATCTTGCGCTAATTTTAATAAATTAAGGGCGCCTTGTTGGTCTAATTCTAGACCCGTTATAAAATCTTTAAACATATTCAACCTATGGTGTCACTTTAGTTCCGACGTGCTCGCCTTGCAGCAAAGCCGTTAAATTTTCTGGCTTTTGCCAGCTGGAAATGTACACACCGCGTCGTAAATGTTGGGCAGCGTGAAGGCTGGTCTTAACTTTGACCTCCATCCCGCCCACAATTACTCCCTCTGCAATTAAAGTATCAATGTGTTTTGTGTCAAGTTGATGTAGTGGATGCTTATTCACATCAAGCACCGCTTCTACATCTGTCATAAAAATAAGTTCGGCGTTTAAATTACTCGCAATCGCGGCTGCTGCTTCGTCAGCATTGACGTTGTACCAAAGCCCTTGCTCATCAAAACCGATGGAGCTGACTATAGGTAAACGCCCGCCACTCAGTAATTCATTAATAATAGAATCATCATTACTATGGCATTGACCTACTTGCCCTAGCGCTTTTAATTTTTGTGATGCTGTTATTCCAGCTTCATATAAACTCAAGCCAACGGGTTTGTGCCCAGCAGTCATTGCTTGCGCCATTAATTGTTTGTTTGCTGCTCCCGCTAATGCTCCTACAATATAAGGCATCTGTTCTTTAGGGCTGATACGCAAACCTTGGTGTTTAGCACTGGCAAAACCGGCTTCTGCTAGCCAATGGTCAACTAATGAGCCACCGCCATGAACAATGACAAATTGTGCATCATGTTGCTCATTAAGAACCTCAAAAAGCGCTTTAGCGGCATTTTCAGTATTGAGTACTGCGCCACCGAGTTTAATAACCCACGTTTTACTGCTCATTTAAACGCTCCTACTAAACCTGTAGTGTGAGGCAAACCCATTGACAAATTAATACATTGCAGAGCCTGACCAGCCGCCCCTTTTAGTAAATTGTCAATCGCTGCCATTACTATTAATTGTGAGTCTTGCTGCTGCCATGCAATATCAACATAGGGTTGTTTTGCTACCCCTTTAATGGAGGGAATTTTGCCACCAAGCAATCGAATTAACGGCTCATCTGCTAATACTTGATACGCTTTAGTTACTTGCTCACTGGTCACACCCGGTTTTAGCTGTACATAAATGGTTTCTAAAATACCGCGCGGGAAATTACCTAAATGAGGAGTAAATAACACGTTATGGCCAAGATACTGCTGTATCTCAGGCCCATGACGATGGTTAAACAAACCATAAGCAGCTAGCGATACTTCGCAAAAATGCGTGCCAATACTTGCTTTACGACCTGCTCCAGTTACTCCCGATACAGCATTAATAATAATCCGCTCATCACTAAGTAACCCAGCTTGCTGAAGAGGCTTTAATGCGTTTAATGCGGCAGTTGGGTAGCAGCCAGCTACAGCGACTAACTGCGCCTTTGCAATGGCCTCACTATTCCACTCTGCAAGGCCATATGCAGCTTCATTGAGGAGCTCTGGATGCTGGTGTTCAAAACCATAATAAGTGACGTAATCTTCATTACTTTCAAGACGGTAACCACCAGACAAGTCAAATACCTTTTTGCCCATCGCTAAAAACTGAGGGGCTAAATCAACACTTACTTTATGGTCAGTGCATAAACACACATAGTCTGCTGAATGCGCTATATCACTCAATGCACTCTCATCAAGTGGTTGCAAAGGTAAGTCAAGTAACCCTAAGTGCTCAGGGTATAATTCACTGAGCAGTTTATGTTTATCCAAGCTTTGCGCTGATACATAACATGCTGATAATGTTAATGCTGGATGTTTGGCAATTAAGCTAGCCAATTCTGCGCCGCTGTAACCGCTGGCACCTATAATTACTACGTTCATTATTTACTCTTTATCTAAAATTAGTGACTACATTCCATGTTATTGACTTACACTAGGTTGCAACCTAGCTAAACTGATTAAATTAATGAGTGATAACTATCGTCGTATTATTTTCATGGCGTAACTTTAATATATTTATGCTTAAAAAGTGAATTGATATTCATCATAAATACTTTTATATTGTTATGCAATTAAATTGAATACTTATTTTGGATTTTTTTATGTCTCTGCCGTCATTTATCTCGATGTATCAGCAATTGATTGCTGCCCCCTCTATTAGCGCTATTGAAGAGCATTTGTGTATGAGCAATAAAAGCGTGATTGAACTACTCGCTCAGTGGTGTGAAAGCTTAGGTTTTACCTGTGAAATAATAGAGTTAGAAGATGGTAAAGGCCGCTACAACTTATTAGCAAAACGCGGACAAGGCGATGGCGGGTTAATGCTTGCGGGGCACACCGATACGGTGCCGTTTGATGACAGCCGCTGGAATCAAAACCCATTTAAATTAACTGAACTTGATAACAAATTATATGGTTTAGGCAGTATTGATATGAAAGGCTTTTTTGCTTTTGTACTGCAAGCTATTAGTGAGCTTGATGAAAAGCAACAAACTCAACCTATTTTAATATTAGCGACCGCCGATGAAGAAACCACTATGGCTGGCGCACAGCAAATTTGTAAACACCCAAATTTAAAGCCAAGCCGCTGTATTATTGGTGAACCCACTGATATGACCCCGGTATTTACCCATAAAGGCCATATGAGTACAGCAATCAGAGTCGTTGGTCGCTCAGGACATAGCTCTGATCCCGAACGGGGCCTTAATGCCATCGAAGTAATGCATAAAGTGATTACAAAATTATTGATCTTAAAAGAACAACTTAAGAATAAATATTCAATAAATCACTTTGAAATTCCTTATCCAACACTCAACTTAGGCAATATTCATGGGGGTGACAATGCCAACCGAATTTGTGGCTGCTGTGAAATGCACATTGATATGCGCCCTCTTCCCGGTTTAAGCGTGCAAGAGCTTCAAGCACTGGTACTTGATGCAACCTACGATATAAACCAGCAATACCCTAACTCTGTGAGCGTAATTGATTTGCATGAGCCAATTCCAGCATTTACGGGAAGCACAGATAGCGCGTTAGTCAAATTAGCCGAAAATATAGCAGGGCAAAAAGCGGTGGCTGTTAATTACTGTACCGAAGCGCCATTTATACAGCAACTCGGTTGTGAAACCATCGTAATGGGACCAGGCTCTATTAACCAAGCGCATCAGCCCGATGAGTTTTTAGCAATGGAAAAAATCAAACCTTCTCAACAAATTATCAGCAACCTTATAAAGGCGAGTTGCTTTTAATCAGTAACAAAAAAGACGCTTAATCGCGCCTTTTTTGTCATTGCATTTGTAATTGTAGTTACATATATTTTCGTAAATACTTTTTAAACACCGGATCAGTTTGTGCCAGTTCTTTCTGCTCTTCTAGTATCTCTTTTAAAATAGCGCCCGATGTAAGCGGGTTTGCCAGTACCACTCTAAATACCACGGTTGGTTGGTTATCATATTGAACTGGCGTTAAACGTGTACGCGATACAAACGAGCGACCCGATTCACGTTGACGTTTTTGCATGCTGGCAGTAAAACGATTAAGCGCGGCAAAAATGTCTAAACGGGTTTGTGCATCAGCTTGGGCTATCGCGTGTTTAATTTGTTTTGGTACATAGCGATAGGTTAGTAAGCAAAGTTCTGGCTCTGATATTAACTCAAAATCTTCATCGGCCTTTATTAAATCAGCAAAATAACGCGCTTTTTTAATACTGCGATCGATAAGCATTTCATAGCCTTTACGACCAATAACACGTAAGCAAGCGTGAACTAACATTGCCATTCCTGGGCGGCTACCTTCAAGCGTATGACTACCTAAATCTTTAGAGCCTTTACGTAAAATATACTCAGCATGATGCTCGATGGCATCAGTTGCAGCAGGGTCTTTAAATAAGACTAAACCGGCCCCCATCGGCACATACATTTGCTTATGCGCATCAATGGTAATTGAATCCGCTTGCTCAATTCCTTTTAATAAATGCCTATGGGTATTAGACAGTAAAGTTGCTCCACCCCACGCTGCATCAACATGAAAATGACAATTAATCTCTTGTGCTAAATTAGCCATGTCTTCAAGTGGGTCAACATTACCGGTTTCTGTTGTTCCTGCAACACCAATAATTGCCATTACTTTAATGCCTTGCGCCTCAAGCTCTAATGCTTTTTCTCGCATAGCATTAACGTCAACTTTATTATCAGCCGATGTTTTTATACCAATTAAGTTTTCTCGGCCAATGCCTAATAAATCAACCGATTTACCTAGTGAGTAATGACCGCGTTCAGAAATTAAAACTGCAAGCCCTTTGTAACCATAGTGAAGCATTCCTGCAACTAAACCTTGTGCAGCAATGCCTTTAAAATTGCCATCCGCTTTTAATAAGCGGTTTCGAGCTATCCAAAGTGCAGTAATATTTGCCACTGTACCGCCAGAGCAAAATGCCCCTAACGACGTTTTTGCACTGTGCATCCATTTAGAGTAAAAATCATCATTTTGACCATAAGCTAAATGATGCATCATCCCTAAGACTTGACGTTCTAATGGCGTAAACGCTTTTGAGGTTTCAATTTTTACTAGGTTTTGATTTAACCCGACCATTAATTTAGATAACGGGAGTAAAAAGTGTGGCAGAGCCGATGTCATATGACCAATAAAGCTTGGCGCTGCGGTATGCACAGAATGAGCAACCAGCTGTTCCATAATATCTTGCGCATAACAAGACACAAACGTCGGTTCTTCTGGGATCGACGCCGATTGAAAATCTTTTTCTATTTCATGTAATGGTTTTTCAATTGCCGCGATATTTTCGTTTAAGAAACCTGCTAAATTACTCGAAATTTCAAGCTCTATTTTGCTCAAAGTTGAGTCTGGTGCCTCTGGAACGGTAAATATCCGTTTGAGACTTTCTTTAGAGGCGACGGCACAACGCTTTTGATCCATCTTCATACCTAGTGTGTGGCTAAAACACCTGTTAGTTTGTAAAACACGCTAATTTAAGGTGTTTTTTAAGCAACGGCATTTCTAAAAAATTGCGCTAACTTTACTGCAATATGACAAAAATGTCTCGTTTTAAGCCATAAAAGACAATACAAAATAGATAACATGCCACTATTTTCTAAAATTAGTACAAAGGGTGATTAAAATATTGGGCATTTATAATTTTTAAGTATAATAAATTGAACAAAAAATAAGGATTATACATGCTCAAAGGAAATCTAAAATTGACACGGTTAGCGCTGGGGACCGTCTTTTTTTTGGTCAGCTTAATTATTTATAGTTATTACACATACTCTGCCATCCACAATGAAGTAATGCGCGGCATTGATAATCGCTTATTAAATGCAGCCACCAGCGTAAAATATATTTTAGGTAGTGATTACCACGACAAAACATCGCAAGAAATCAGCTTTGCAAGCTATCAAAATAAGGCCAAACAGCTCTCAGCCTTAGCCAATGATTTAAATATAGATTATCTGTATTCAATGATACTGATTGATGAAAATATATACTTTACTGCTTCTAGCTACACCCAAGATGATCAAAATAACGGGAAAGTTACCCAATTTTTAGACCTTTACCCTGAAGCTACGCCCAATAATATGGCGGCATTTTTATCAACAGCCCCTATTTTTGAAGTCTCAACTGCGCATCGAGGTCATTCTAAAACGGTGTATATTCGCCATATAGCTAAAAATGGCAAAACCTATGTAACTGCTGCAGATATTAGCCTTGATAAAATCAACACGGCTTTAATTAAACGCTTAAATCAGGCTCTATTTCATTTTTGCTGCATACTGTTGATATTGTTATTAGTGTATATTATTTACTGTTATGGAGTTCGCCGCTCACTAATGAGGGACCATGCTACGGGGTTTTCAAATCATATTGCCTTGGAAAAACAGCTCAATAAAAGTAATGAGCATCATTTGCAAATCGCAATTGTTTTGGTCAACGAAATTGATAATATTAGTCGCTTTTTCGGCACAAAAATAGCAGACGAGGTCATGAGAAAGTTGCTCACTCACTTTAAGCAACAGCCGGGGTTACAGTCACGTGTTTATCGAATTACCACCAATAAGCTGGCTATTTTAACCAGTAAAGAAACACCTTTTGATGAGCTCTACAGTGTTATTCAGTCCCACAATAAAAATACACCTTTTTTTACACAGCCATTTATTTATATTACGCTAAACGCCGGAGTCGCAAGAGGAAATAAATCATTACTACTTAAAAATGCACACATTGCCTTACTGCAATCAAAGCAAGGCGAACAACCTATCGTAAACTATGTAGAAGCAATTAACGACACTAAATCGTTGTATTTATATAATGTTGAAATAGCAAAAGAAATTCGCGAAGCATTTGACGCTAATCGTGTTGTTCCTTACTTTCAACCCGTTATTAATACCAATACTAATACCGTTATTAGATATGACTGCTCACCGAGAATCGTTACCTCACAAGGAGAAATTTTAACGCCTGATACGTTTACAAATGTATTAAAAAGGCTACGTATGGACACAATGCTAACACGCACCTTGTTTAGTCAGTGTATTTCGCGGTTTCGTAAATCAACAACCCGTTGGGGATTAACCGTGTGTGCTGAAAATATTGCAGACCCAACCATATATGATCACATTGCATATGAGCTACATCGTTACCCTAATCCTGAAAACATAACTATTTCAATATTAGAGTCGCAGGTGATTACACACTATTATGAAATAAAATCATTTATTACAATGGTAAAAAGCAAAGGAGCAAAAATAGTGATGCATTGTTGGGGGAATGAGTTTATAAATACACTTAATACCTTAAAAATTGAGGTGGATGGTATTAAACTCGACGGCGAAATAACAAAGCAGCTGATAAATGATGAAAATACGTCACAGTTTATAGCATACATTACTGATGTAGCCATGCAGCTTAAACTAGAGTTAGTTGTTGAAGCGGTAGAAAGTAACACAGTTGCTGAATTACTTAATGAACTAAATGTGACGTTGATGCAAGGCAGTTACCTAAGCAAACCAACGCCACATGTGTCTCCGTTTTAAATACAAGCAGCGTCTTAAGATAGCTTTATAACAAGTCGGTGGCTTTGCTGGCCACTGGCCCAATACTTGCGTTCAAAAGGCGTAATTGCTTCGCTTGACTCAAACAATTCGGTTTCGCATGGATGCCCTGCTAATTCAAGCGCTCTGGCAAACTCTTTAACATAAATATCCCAATTGCTGCGTACCTCAAGTACACCTCCGAGCCTTACAATAAATGGAAATATTGCCGCCCCATGCCAACGCCTTTGTATATGCTTAGACTTAGGCCACGGGTTAGGGTATAGCAAATAGTGATGTGTTGGCTGCCAGTTAGCCGCCACCGCTAAACGCCAAAAGTCATTTAAATCTGCTTGCACTAAAATATACTGGCCACACTCGCTTTGTTTATATTCTACATCATGCTTATCAAGTCGATGAGAAGATTTATCGATACCTATGACTAACGCTTCAGGATGACGCTTGGCTAAATTAGCGGTGCTTTCGCCCACCCCGCAACATGAATCTAAAATTAACGGCCCATTAAAGGCTTGGACCTTTGCATTTACTTCATCAAATGCGGTTTGCGTATGCGTTGCAATTGGTTTTTTAAACTCAGCCTGTAAATGCTTATTAACTATTTCATCAAGCTTTTCGTGAAGTCCGCCTTGATTAGATACAATACTACGTGAATTTGCATCGCTCATTAGTGTCTTAACCCCACACCTTTTTTAATTAGTGTAAGTGCTACCGTAAACAATACACTGATAAATACTAACAATACCCCCATTGCAACCGTTAAATCGACATCCGAAACACCTAAAAACCCATATCTAAAGGCATTTACCATATAAATAATTGGATTTATTTGTGACACCGTTTGCCAAAAATCAGGCAGCAAAGAGATAGAATAAAACACTCCGCCTAAATAGGTTAACGGCGTTAGAATAAAGGTGGGGATAATACTTATGTCATCAAAGCTGTTTGCATAAATAGCATTAATTAATCCACCTAGCGCAAATACCGCCGAGGTAAGAATAACCGTAGCAATAATCACAAAAAAATTATTTATCTGTATATCTACAAAAAATAAAGAAACGCACGTTACAATAAAACCAACCATAATACCGCGAGTCATTCCCCCAGCCATATAACCTAACACAATAATATAATTAGGTACTGGCGCAACTAAGAGCTCTTCAATACTTTTTTGAAACTTAGTTGAGTAAAAGCTTGAAGCTACATTGGAGTAAGAGTTGGTAATTACCGACATCATAATAAGCCCAGGGACAATAAACTCCATATAACTAAAACCACCCATATCACCAATACGAGAGCCAATTAAGTTACCAAAAATAACAAAATATAAGCTCATAGTAATCGCAGGCGGTACTAAGGTTTGCACCCAAATACGTAAAAAGCGAATACACTCTTTGATCCAAATACTTTTTAAGGCTACGCCATATTTAAACATTTATTCGCTCCGCCCTTGCTCTAATAAACCTACAAATAATTCTTCTAATCGATTCGCTTTATTGCGCATACTCAGCACGGTATTACCTTGCTCGGTTAATGCGCTAAACACAGCATTTAGCCCCTGAGATTTAGCTACTTCCACTTCAATGGTGTGCTCGTCGGTCATAGTAAAACTATACCCTTCAAGGGTCACTGGATTGGTGGGTTGTTTTAAATCTAGTACAAAGGTTTCTTTGTCTAACTTTGCAAGTAACGCCTTTATAGTGGTGTTTTCAACAATTCGCCCAGTATCAATAATGGCGATATTTTTACAAAGCAGTTCAGCTTCTTCAAGGTAGTGTGTGGTCAAAATAATGGTCACACCTTGTTCGTTAATATGTCTTAAAAACTCCCACATTGAGCGACGAAGCTCTATATCAACCCCCGCTGTTGGCTCATCTAAAATAAGTAATTTGGGCTCATGCATTAAGGCACGTGCAATCATTAAACGGCGTTTCATACCACCAGATAAGGTACGCGCTTGCTTATCTTTTTTCTCAATTAAGCCAAGCTGCGCTAAGTATTTATCTGCACGTTTATGTGCTTCGCCGCGCGGTACACCGTAATAACCTGCTTGATTGACGAGTATTTGGGTTAGGGTTTCAAACTGACTGAAGTTAAACTCTTGTGGCACTAAGCCTAAATTCGCTTTAGCCGCTTCAAGGTCGGTATCAATATCGTGACCAAATACTTCAACTTTGCCTTTGGTCTTATTCACCAGTGAAGAAATCACCCCAATAGTGGTTGATTTACCGGCCCCATTCGGGCCAAGTAATGCAAAAAAGTCACCTTCGTGAACTTGTAAATCAACCCCTTTTACTGCCTCAACCCCATTTTTGTAAACCTTGGTAAGGCCTTCAATATTTAAAGCAATATTTTGCTTATTCATTTCTTACCCTCACCATAACCCCAGCGCTTTGTGAGATTATGTTCAATATTTAAATGATCTAAAATTCGCGCCACCATAAAGTCAACCAAGTCTTCTATACTTTGTGGTTGATGATAAAACCCAGGTGCTGCAGGCATAATTGTTACACCTAAACGCGATAATTTAAGCATGTTTTCTAAATGAATTTCGCTAAATGGCGTTTCGCGTGGCACTAAAATAAGCTGGCCTCGCTCCTTTATCACCACATCGGCGGCGCGCTCTAATAAATTATCTGATGCGCCGACTGCAATGGCAGACACAGAGCCTGCGCTACATGGACATACTACCATTTTTTTGGGGGCTGCAGAGCCCGATGCCACCGGACTAAACCAATTATCTTTACCAAATACCTTTAACTGCCCAGGTTTTGCGTTATATAACAGGCTTAATTGCTCTGTGGCTTTGTCTTCATTTGCTGATAGTTTAACATTTGATTCGGTATCAAAGACTACCCGCGCGGCACTTGAAATAAGCACATACACTTGAAACTGCTGCTCAAGCAGCACCTCTAATAACCTTAGTCCGTAAGGCGCGCCTGATGCGCCACTAAATGCCAAGGTGATTTTATCTTTAAATTGCACATTATTCTCCGCTGTATTTATCGGCTAAACCATCAACAAGCTGCTGATGAAGGCCATTAAAACCACCATTACTCATAATTAAAATATGTTGATTTGGCTCAATATTTTCAAGCACTGTGTCGATAATGGCGGTTGTAGATGCAAAGCATTGCATACCGGCTTTTTCTGCTTGCTCCTTGAGCGACCAGCTTAAGTTTTCTGGTTCAAACAGTAGCACCTCATCTGCATCGCGTAATGAGTCTAGTAATGTAAATTGATGAACTCCCATTTTCATGGTGTTAGATCGCGGTTCTAAAATTGCAATAATTTTGTCATCGCCCACTTTCGCTCGCAGCCCCGCAAGCGTTGTTTGTATTGCCGTTGGATGATGAGCAAAATCATCATACACTTTTATATTGTTTATATCCGCTTTAAGCTCCATGCGCCTTTTGGGGCTAATAAATTCACCTAAAGCCGCAATACTGTGCTCTATAGCAATACCCACATGGCGCGCTGCAGCAATGGCCATCATGGCGTTTTTAACGTTATGCTCACCAATTGCCTGCCAGTTAACGACACCTTGCAGCTGCGTGTTTAATAACACATTAAATTGAGAACCATCCGCTTTAAGTAGCTGATAATCCCAATCATCGCCTAATGTTTCGCTCTCGCTCCACAGCCCTTTTGCTATAACATCGCTCAGAGCCTCATCATCTTTTGGCCACACTACTTTCCCACTTTGCGGTAATGTACGTATCAAATGATGAAATTGTTTTTTAATCGCATTTAAATCTTCAAAAATATCAGCATGATCGAATTCAAGATTATTTAAAATAAGTGTTCGTGGTAAATAATGAACAAACTTACTACGTTTATCAAAAAAGGCGGTGTCGTATTCATCGGCTTCTATTACAAAAAATGGCGTTTGTCCGACCCGAGCTGAAATACCAAAATTTTGCACAATTCCACCAATTAAAAAACCCGGTTTTAAGCCTGCATATTCAAGTATCCAGGCCAGCATACTGGCAGTGGTTGTTTTTCCATGGGTTCCGGCCACCGCCAACACCCATGCGTTTTGTAATAAATTATGCTTAAGCCACTCTGGGCCTGAGGTATAAGGCAAGCCTTTATCTAATACATATTCAACACACGGGTTACCTCGGCTCATAGCATTACCTATGACGACGATGTCGGGTGCCGGTTCTAGTTGAGATACATCATATCCTTGGGTTAGCTCGATTCCTAACTCTTCTAATTGTGTACTCATTGGTGGGTAAACGTTTTGATCAGACCCGGTAACGTGATGACCTAATGATTTAGCTATAGCGGCGATACCACCCATAAATGTGCCACAAATACCCAAAATATGTATATGCATTTACTATCCTTTCATCCTGCGCGGAATGTGCTCTAAGGCGAACTTTAATGGCGCTATAATGCCAAAATTTAGATCAAGTTACCATCAGGGTCTGTTGAGCTTTCTAGGTAAATTTGCAGCAGATGTTTGGTATTTCGACAAGACAGCGCCTATGTGGTGTTTGGTGCAAATAAAAAAGCCTCCCACGGTGGGAGGCTTTTTAAAAATTAATGGCTCATAGCATTAAAAAGAATATTAAGCCGATGCCTAATAACAAACGATAAATAACAAATGGCAGCATACCCATGCGTTCTATTACTTTTAAAAACATAAAAATACAGGCATAAGCTGATAAAAACGACAGCACTACACCCAACAATAAAGCAGTCCAATCAACAATATGATCGCCAAGCGCTAGCTCTGCTGTGTAATAAAGGCCCATCATTGAAATAATCGGAATAGCCAGCAAAAACGAAAAACGGGCTGCACTTTGCTTATTCATACCTAGCATTAAACCCGCGGTCATGGTAATACCTGAGCGAGAGGTTCCCGGGATCATCGCAACGGCTTGTGCCAAACCAATAACAAGAGCGGTTTTCCAGTTGAGCTGATAAATCGTTTTTATTTGTTTACCTTTGGCATCGGCGTACCAAAGCAACAAGCCAAAAACGATTGTTGTGGTTGCAATCACCCATGCACTGCGCAAATACAGTTCAACAAAATCTTTTAGCAATAGCCCTAAAATAGCGGCAGGCACAGTGCCTAAAATGATCCACCAGCCTAGTTTACTATCATCTGTGGTACCTTGTGCCCCGAATGACTTAAACCAAGCATCGAGTATATCAACGACTTCTTTACGAAAATAAATAATAACGGCAATTAAGGTTCCTACATGCACAGCAACATCAAAGGCTAACCCTTGATCTTCCCAACCCAAAATTTGCGAGGGCAAAATTAAGTGCGCAGAACTCGATATAGGTAAAAACTCAGTAAATCCCTGAATAAGGGCTAAAACAATTATTTCTATAATACTCATGGGTTAGAAAACTCCACCTTCCATAGTTTTTGTTGAGGGTTGTTGTATGCATTCCATATTTGGGCAATCGTTTGTTTTGCCACAGGGTGGTAAAAATCAGGAGCCACCTCAGCTAAAGGCTGTAATACAAAGGCATTTTTAGTAATTTCGTCACGCGGTAGTTGAGCTGGGCTCTCGCAAATTACATCATCGTAAAAGAGTAAATCCAAATCGAGCGTACGCGGGCTGAATTTTTTATCATTTGCTGTGCGACCATTATCCCGTTCTATTTTTTTTAGCAACACGCATACATCGGTAAGCGCCATATCGGTGGTAGCAGCAAGCACGGAGTTATAAAAATTATTACCGGCAAAACCCACTGCTTCACTTTCAAATACAGATGAATGCACTGTGTTTTCAAAGTGTTGATTTAACGCCACTAAAGCACGACGAATATGCTCTGCCTTGTTAATATTTGAACCAAGGCTAATATATATCTGCGCCATTTAAGCCGAAGCCTTGTTGCGGATTATCTCTACACCCACAGTTTGCGCTTGTGAAACTGCGGCGGGCTTGCTAACTCTTATCGTTACTTGAGGAGTATTAAATTCGGTTAAGATTATTTGCGCTAATTGCTCCACCAGCGTTTCTAAAAGCTCGACTGGTTTAGCCGTGCTGTGCTCGATGACTCGCTCACTCACTTTGGCGTAATCTAATGCTAAGTTAATATCATCGTTTTGTGCTGCAGGCTTGATGTTACTTAACATTTCAATATCAAAGTACAGGCTTTGTTTACTTTTCTTTTCAAAATCATACACCCCGATAATCGTTTCGACATGCAATTGTGATATAAATACCTTGTCCATTGATACTCCAAATGACCATAACAAGTCACTGAGTTAATTACATATTGTATCAATCAAATTAATACTGTATATACTTTAATCAGTGTTTAAATATGCTAAAATTACTTCTACAACAGAATAGTTACAAAATTGCGCGTAATTTAAGAAGTCTGTAAATTTTGACGCCAATAATAGCGTAAAAGTAATGATTAAAAAATAAGGAAGCGCGTGTTAGTCATTTTAATGTTTGTTTTAGCCTATTTGCTCGGCTCGATTTCATCGGCCATTTTAGTGTCGCGGCTATTCAAACTTCCCGATCCACGCACTAATGGCTCCAATAACCCCGGTGCTACTAACGTCTTCCGCTTAGGCGGCGCTTTTCCTGCCTGTTTAGTTTTAGTCTTCGATATTTTAAAGGGCACCATTCCTGTTTGGGGAGCTTACTTTTTAAAACTTGAACCATTAGCGCTTGGTTTAATTGCCGTAGCTGCATGTTTGGGGCATATGTACCCGTTATTCTTTAGTTTTAAAGGTGGTAAAGCGGTTGCGACTGCATTTGGGTCGTTACTACCTATAGGACTTTCGTTAGGTGGGCTATTGATTGCTACTTGGCTGATTATTGTCGCTATTACCCGCTACTCATCGCTTGCAGCGTTAGTGGCTGTGACGCTAGCGCCTTTATATACATGGTGGATAAAACCGTTATACACCTTACCCGTCACTTTTATTACGCTACTGATAATTATTAGGCATCGAACTAATATTGTGCGTTTATTCAAAGGGGAAGAACCAAAAGTAGGGACTAAGCAAGCCCCTACTGATGAAAATAAGTAATCACTAAATTGCTTCTAAACTATCGATTGGCCAGCGCGGTTTAGTTTTCATATCAAGCGTAGCAAACTGCCCCGCTTTTAAACGTTGCATACCGGCATACGCTATCATCGCACCATTGTCTGTACAAAACTCAGTACGCGGGTAGTAAACCTCGCCTTTCATACCCTGCATAACACGCTCTAGTTGCAAACGTAGCTGTGTATTGGCGCTTACACCACCGGCTATCACCAAGCGCTTAATACCGGTTTGTTTTAATGCACGTTTGCACTTAATTACTAAAGTATCAATAACCGCTGTTTGAAAAGCATGGGCAATATCGGCTTTGGTTTGCTCATCACTGTCGTTTTCACGAATAGCAATCGAAGCCGCGGTTTTCAAACCACTAAAACTAAAATCTAGGCCAGGTTTGTCAGTCATTGGCCGCGGAAAAATAAATCGCTTGGCAACACCTTGCTCAGCCATTTTAGCTAAACGAGGGCCTCCAGGGTAATCAAGCCCAAGTAACTTAGCTGTTTTATCAAATGCTTCACCTGCGGCGTCATCTACCGACTCACCTAATACTTCGTATTGACCAATACCGGCGACTTTTACCATCATGGTATGACCGCCAGATACGAGTAAAGCAATAAACGGAAATTCAGGTACGTTTTCTTCGAGCATGGGCGCCAATAAATGCCCTTCCATATGATGCACTGCCACCGCGGGGATATCCCAACCATACGCTAAAGAACGGCCAATTGAGGTGCCCACTAACAAAGCCCCCACTAAACCAGGTCCTGCGGTATAAGCAATACCGTCTAAATCTTCAGGCCCGCAACCCGCTTGCGCAAATGCTGCATCGATGAGCGGCAGTGTTTTTCGTACATGATCGCGAGATGCAAGTTCAGGCACTACACCACCATAGTCAGCATGTACTTTTACTTGGCTATATAATTGATGAGCTAATAGCCCTTTTTCATCATCATAAATAGCAATACCAGTTTCATCGCATGATGACTCAATGCCTAAAATTCGCATTGTTTATTCTCCTGCTAACAAGGTGTTTAAAACAAAAAACTTAAAGCGCTAAACCAATGTTAGTTTGGCCATCAGCAAGGACATGCTTTTTCAATGCTTTTACATTTTCAGCAGTGATACGTCCCATTGCTTCTACAAAATCGATTAGTTCACCTAATACCTCAATTTCGTATTTCATTAACGGGTGCTCACGCACCGCTTTATTATCAGCCACATCACCTTCAACCGTCATTTGGTACTCAATAAAGCGCGCCACTGTAGCCTGTGATATTTTACTCACGTTAACAAACTCTTGCTCATCTTGCGCTAACAAACCATGCATTAAGCTCAACAATGAAGTAGCGGCGTCAATTGCCGGATAAGTACCAAACATATCAAAATCAGCCAGCTCAGGTACATGGGGCTCTATTTTTTCAACTTGTTTTTCTAAATCTATTTTACTTTTAGGGAGAAGTATTTTTTCCCAACAAACGTTTAAAGCATTGCGTAAAATAACTTCATCACCAAAACCGGTGGCCTCACTAAATAACCCATAATTAGGCAACATACGCTCTATTAACGCACTGGCTAATACCGCTTTTTGTAAGTAATTTAGCTCTCTAATACGCTGAAAATTATTCGCTTTTGTCATTCTTTAAGGTCCCACATGACCAACAAAAATCAAATGTTGATCCATTATGCTCGCTACAGTGAGTGCATACCCAATCTGGAGCGGATTGTTTTACTTGTTGGTAGTTTACCAATATTTCACGTGCATGGCGCTCTTTTATCGCATAAACCTGCACACTAACCTGTGTTTGCTCAAACGGGATCTCGCCCATTGCCCCTTGTAGCATTTCTCCTTTAATCTGGCATTCGATTCCCGCATTAAGGATCAGCCCTTTTATTATATTGGCCTCTAAACTATTTTCTGCGTTATAAAGTGTTACCCAATCAAATGATGTTACCTTTGAGTCGCTATTATTAATATTTTGCAATATCCACCTCATTTACTTTATCTATACAATAAACCAGCATAACCTATAGTAATTAAAGCCAATAATATGATTTGAGGACACATTATGACGCTGACGACCCCTGGTTTACTTTTTCCAGCCATCTCGCTGTTATTGCTTGCCTATACAAACCGATTTTTAGTACTCGCGCAACTAATACGAGAGCTCAATGCCCGTGAAGGTGAGTCTATTCGTCCTGTTGTAGTGGCGCAAATAACGAACCTCAGAAAACGAATAAAACTAATAAGAACTATGCAAGTATATGGAGTGGCCTCTTTTTTATTGTGTACGTTATCGATGTTCGCATTATTTATAGAGTTTAATACCACAGGTATTATTTTATTTGGTGTGAGCTTAAGCTGCTTGAGCTTATCATTACTTACCTCTTTATTTGAAATTCATATTTCTTGCGATGCAATAGAGATTGAATTACAAAACATTGAAAATAAACCTTTGAGCAATCGAGTAAGCAAAAACTTTATAGGGCCTAATAACAAAAAATAAAAACAGTAACGAACAAAGTTATAGCAATATTTAGCAACAATTCTCTTTAATTAAAGTAAAAAGAAAGTTAATCTTAACAAAAGGTTTAAAACCTTGTTTCAACTGATCTGTAGGGATAAATATCAGTATTAAATCTGTAAGATCCCAACCTTACTTATAAAAAAGGACTATATAGTGAGATTCGAACAATTAGAACAATTTGTTGCACTTGGCTTACTTCGTCACTTTAGACAAGCCGCCGAACAAACTCAAATTAGCACATCAGCCTTAACGCGCAGTATTCAAACTCTTGAAACAGAACTCGGTTACGAACTCGTTAAACGTTCTACCCGCTCGGTTAAATTAACTCAAGCAGGTGAACTCTTTTTCGATTTTGCTAAAAACACCCTAAATGAATTAGAGCAAATAAAACACCGAGCTTTTCAGTCGATTAATGGGACTGAAGAGAAAAAGCTCGTTATCGGTTATACCACCACAACCAGTAGCATAGTACCAATCACCTGTGGTGAGTTTTTGAATCAGTATCCTCATATTAAAATTGAAATGCAGCTGCAAAATAAAACTGATCTCAATAGAAAACTGCTTCAAGGCGAAATTGATATCAGCGTCTGCTCACAGGTAGTCAATAGTATTGGCAGCGATATACAATTACCTGATCAACTAATTTTGTTTTGCTCAAAACAACACCCGTTAGCAAATAAAAGCGATATTAGTAAAAAAGAGCTTGAAAGCTACCCCATGTTTAGTTGTTTTTCGCAATCAAAACAAGTGCAATCGATGCTTAATGAAGTCATTGACTCGTTAAATAAAACATCAACCATTAAAGTAGGTAGTATTGAGCAGGTTATGGCAGGGCTTGAAAAGTCGGATCATTTTGCAATTGCTGGCATTGAACACACTAACTCAGTAGCAGAAAACCACAACTTAATTCAGCTCAAAACCAATAACGATCTTAGCCATGAACAGCTTATAGTACAAACTAGCAAACAGATAGAGGCAGGCGAACATGTTGACCATCTACTGTCGCTAATTAAGAAAGTATCCAAGGCATAAAAACACGCTTTACGTGTCAATAAATCGGGTTCTTAGGCAACTATTTTTAGCGTAAACAGCGCTGAATTTACTTGCAATAGGTTCGTTATTGACACGTAAATCTGCCTTATTGTTACTACAAGTGGGCCATCAGAATAATAAACACCAATCTCATAATGGTTCACGAGATTGTAAATTTTTTAACCTAAGCTCAATCCTAATAAATTTGTAGCTTTAAAGTTTTTTTATACTAAACTAACGCTCTCTTATATTATGACTAGCGTTAATGAACAACTTTACACCCTGTGGTACGTACCTAGAGCACATTGAAGCACAAGGCTACGCCATTATTGAAAACGCCATTGATAGTAATTTAATCTCTGAGTTAATGGCTGATTGTTATAGAATAAACCCCCACTTTAGCCTTGCTGGTATTGGACGATTAAACAATTTACAAATTGACGATTCCATTCGTAAAGACAAAACCTACTGGTTTGATGGCAGCTCAAATGCACAGCTTGAGTATCAACACATAATGGAAACTATTCGTATCACCCTTAACCGATGCTTTTTCATGGGTTTATTTGATTACGAATGTCACTATGCAAAATATACCCAAGGCGACTTTTATAAAAAGCATGTAGATGCATTTAAAGGCCGCTCAAATCGTGTTTTCACCACGGTATTATATTTAAATACTCCTGAAAAAGGAGGTGAGCTCGTTATTTACAAGCCCAAAAGCAAAGACATAGAGGTTGTAATAAAACCCACTGCAGGCACATTAGTGTTATTTGAAAGCGAACGCTTTGTGCATGAAGTACTTCCCGCATTTGATAATCGCTATTCGATCGCTGGTTGGTTCCGAAAAAATGCATCAATAAGTGGTATTATCGACCCACCCCGTTAAGATAAAACGGGGTAAGAAAACAACAAGCCAGTGAATATGGCAAGCCCCACGTAATGATTGTTTAAAAACGCCTTAAAACAGTCGTCTCGTTGGCGCAAATGAATCAAACGCTGTTGATAAATGAGTAACGCCGCCGCAACTGCCAATCCAAACCAAAAGCTTTCCCCTAGCTCATTCATAAACCCAATTAAGCACATCAGAGCAAAAAAGCTAACATTGAGCAGCCCAATAATATGGCGATCATAACTGGCAAATAAAATAGCGGTTGATTTCACTCCTATTTTCAAGTCATCGTCTCTATCAACCATGGCATACATAGTGTCGTAAGCGACTGTCCAACAAATATTAGCAACGAATAACAGCCAAGCTTGCACAGGCAATGAATTTGTTGATGCCATAAAAGCCATAGGAATGGCCCACCCAAAAGCCGCTCCTAGTACAACTTGGGGAAGTTGTGTGTAACGTTTCATAAAAGGATAACAAAACGCGAGCCCAAGCGCGCCAAAAGACAACAAAATAGTATTGGCATTGAGCATTAACACTAATACAAAAGCAAAAATAACCAACAGCAAAAATAAGCTAATCGCTTCACCACTACTTACAGCCCCAGTTGCTAATGGGCGCTGGCACGTTCGCTTTACAGAGCCATCTATTTTTCTGTCTGCAAAGTCATTAATAACACAGCCAGCACTGCGCATAACAATTACCCCAAGAGTAAATACAATGAAGTTTGTTAGGCTTGGTATTCCCTCATTTGCTATCCACAGCGCCCAATACGTCGGCCAAAGTAACAATAACGTACCTATTGGCTTATCTATTCGCATTAACTGAATGTAGTACGAAATATGGTTTATTGATAAAGGGGCTAGTTTCATGAGTATAAATGGGCGCCTGGTAAAAAAACTTCACAGACCAAAAATTGGTAATCATGTAAAGAAAATACGCTACGCCGTCCTAATAAAGAATGTATCGGTAAATTAAGCTCTCTTACCAGTGATTGCAAAGGATGATTTTTATCAAAGCGCGCTATTTCAATACCTGCACGTGTTAAAGCTGAGTCTTGAAATATAACATCACCCAACGGGCGCTCTCCCATATTGTGCAGCTGATTATTTATATTATTACTACTTATTGGCAACCAACTTTGAGCATAAACAATCGGTTTATCATCACACAATAATAAAACCTCACGATTAAGCACGCTGTTCGCCTCATTACTTAATAAAGCTTGCTGTGGTTGCGAGAGGATAATTTTTTGCTCGCTCAGCACTTTTACAGCAAAGCGCTGCGACTGACTTTTTAATTTAGCTGTTAAAGAATGCGGTTCAAATAACCACTCTTGCTCAGTGTTAGATAAGCCACGAACTTCACAGATGCTCTGCCAATGAGCAGATAAAGAAAGAGGAAACGTAATCACAATAACTCTACTTGATAAAAATCAGCAAGATCATACCATTGCTGACAGATTTGAAAAAGCGTGATTTACTCACTACCAAGTACACCCTGTTGTTATAAAAAGCTAATCAACATTTGACTCTGGTAATTTCCTGTTTCAAACTTGAGGCCTAGTGCTTTTATATAACACAATAAACAACGCTATCTCGCTGTATCTTATACCAATTGTATTTAATGAGTGAGCTTTAATAGCGACGAGAAAATAACTCAATAACACAGCAAAAGTTATGACACGTCATTGTTCTATATAAATAATTTTTAACGCAGGTAGTTATTTACTAGAATGATGATATTTTAATTAAATTGGTATTACTCATTAATAGGTATAAACTATTTATACCCAGTTTACGGAAACGCTTTTGAAATGAAAAAAACAGTATTTGCAGGCCTTTTTATTCTTTTAGTTAGCCTAACTAGCTTATCAGCACGGGCTGAATCTACTGTGGGTTACTTTGGATTCGAGCCTGATATTATTACCAACTACATTGGCTCATCCAATAAAAAAATGGGCTACGTACGCGTCACTGTTGATTTAATGGTCAACAAAACATCTGATATTGCAATAGTGGAACACCACACACCACTGTTACGTGATGCCTTGGTGGAGATATTATCAAAAGAACCTGAAAACAAAATAAAGTCTTTAACTGGACGCGAACAAATCCGCGTTAAAAGCACAGAAAAACTAAAAAGCTTACTCAAAGAAGAAACAGGCCATGAGATCATCCGTGATCTCCTATTCACTAAGTATTTATATCATTAGCTACTTTTTGTTTTAAAAAGCCAAGCGGTATAGGCAAACCCCATACCGCTAAGTAATCCACCTAAGTGTGCCCAATTAGCCATTCCAACAAATAATACATCTGCAAAACCAAGTACTAACCATACCAGCATAAATCCAACAATTGCAGTTGTAACCAGTGCAGGCTGTTTAGGGTTAAGGGTGCTGTAAATCCAACAAAAGCCTAACAACCCATATACAACACCGCTAAGCCCACCAAAGTTAGGACCGACCATTAAGTACTGTGCCCAATTACTTATTAAAGCAGTCACTAAAAATAAGCCTATTAAACTTGACTTGCCACATTGCTTTTCAATATTGTCACCCAGTGAAACCCACCAAATTAGATTAAACACGATATGCATGGCGCTAAAATGCACAATAGCCGGGGTTAACCAAGTAAGTGGTGACGCAGGATTAAACTGCAACGCCATGTAAATAGGTTCAAACGCACCAAATAAAAAGGCAATATAAACAATAATACTGAGAATACTAACGCTTTGATTAAGCCAACTTAAGGCTTTAAACCGCGCGACTAAATTAAGCGACTGGCCTTGATATTTTAATGGTGATTGCGTGCTGCCTACTTGCCATGACGCTTGTTGATAACGTTCATGATTAGGGTTTTTAGCAAATTCATTCCACAACGGTTGCACCGCATGAAAGTCCTCAGGCGCCACACTAATGACAAGCGTATGGCCATCCTCAGTACGAATTTGCCCACTAAACCCTTGGCTTTTTAAGTAATCTATAAAGCCCTGTGCAGCGCGAGGGTTAGTTAGGCTGCCTAGCTCTATCATCGTGATACTTTATCCTTGTAAGCGGCTTCCCATGCAGTAAAACCGCCATCCATACTGTAAACATCTTCAAAGCCTTGCTCTACTAAGTAGCTGGCAGCGCCTTGTGAGCTCATACCGTGATAACAGACAATAATAATCGGCTGGTCAAACTCTTTTTCCATCATAAATTGGGCAATATTCGCATTAGATAATGCCTCTGAACCCGGAATATGACCCGCTTGATAAGAATTAGGATCGCGAATATCAGCAATCACTACATCTTCTTTATCGAGTAGTTCAAGGGTTTGTGCGATTGATATATGTTTAAATGCCATAGTACTCTCTTATAATTCCTAAATTCGGATAATAAGTGCAATTTCTCAGATTAGATGGCCAGCTGTTATAATTCGGCCATTTTCTCGCCAAAGGAAATTGCTTTAATGAAATATAAACAGCTGACACAAGAAGAAAGATACCAGATTTACGCGTTAATAAAAGCAGGAAATAACCAAAAACAAATTGCTGATGAACTAACTCGTTCACCGTCATCTATTTCCAGAGAGTTAAAACGCAATAAAGGGCTTAAAGGCTATCGGCCTAACCAAGCCAATAATTTTGCAGAGCAAAGACGCAAATCATCTTTCAAAGCAAGTAAGTTAACAGATGAAGTTACTGAATGGATTAATAAATTGTTGCTTAACGGACTTTCGCCAGAGCAGGTGGCAGGTCGCTTAGCTTTAGAGAAAAAGGTCGTTTTACATCATGAAACGATTTATCAATATATTTACAGGGACAAGGCGCGTGGTGGTGAACTACATAAGACACTCACTCGTGCATGTAAAAAGTATAAAAAACGCTATGGAAGCTACGATAAACGTGGGCAGATAGTTAATCGAGTCAGTATTGATGAACGCCCAAGTATTGTGGATGCAAAGTCTAGGATTGGTGATTGGGAGGGTGACACAGTGATAGGCAAAGGGCGTAAAAATGCCTTTGTCACAATGGTTGAACGTAAAACGTTATATACAATCGTTCACAGAATTGAAAGCAAACATGCGCAAATAACAGCCGATGCGCTGATAAAGTGTATGACACCATATAAAGATAAGGTTATTACCGTGACTTTAGATAATGGAAAAGAGTTTGCTTACCATGAGCATATTGCACAAAAATTAGAAGCGGATGTGTATTTCGCTCACCCATATTCATCATGGGAAAGGGGCATAAATGAGAATACCAACGGCTTACTCAGGCGCTTCTTCCCCAAGGGAACTGACTTTATGGCGCTAAGTGAGTCAGAAATACAGGCGGCAGTTGATAAGCTCAACCATCGGCCAAGAAAGACAAGAGGGTATAAAACTCCTCATGAATTATTTACCGGGCAATCAGAAGTTCTGGTGGCTGCATAATGATTGCACTTAATACTTGAATTCAAGATTACAAAAAAGGCGACAAATGCCGCCTTTAATTCTCTTAACAAGGGGTAATTAATCCCAGTTAAGAATTACTTTACCCGATTGGCCTGAAATCATCATATCAAAGCCAGCTTGGAAGTCATCTATTGAATACTGATGAGTAATAATTGGTTTTAAATCAAGCCCTGATTGAATCAAACTGGCCATTTTGTACCAAGTTTCAAACATCTCACGACCGTAAATACCTTTGATCACTAAGCCTTTAAAAATAACTTGATTCCAATCGACCGCCATATCTGATGGAGGAATACCTAACATGGCAATTTTGCCGCCATGATTCATGTTATTTAGCATGGCATTAAATGCACTTGGTACACCTGACATCTCTAGGCCAATATCAAAGCCTTCAGTCATGCCCAGCTCTTTAGCTACATCTTCAAGCTTTTCATTCGCGACGTTTACAGCACGCGTTGCGCCCATTTTACGTGCTAAGTCTAAGCGGTATTCATTTACATCAGTAATAACCACATGACGTGCACCCACATGCTTAGCCACTGCTGCTGCCATAATACCAATAGGGCCAGCACCTGTGATCAAGACATCTTCACCGACTAAATCGAAAGATAAAGCCGTGTGTACTGCATTGCCAAATGGGTCAAAAATAGAGGCAAGTTCATCGCTAATATTATCTGGGATTTTAAACGCATTAAATGCAGGTATCACTAAATACTCTGCAAATGCGCCTTCGCGGTTTACACCGACCCCTGTTGTATTACGACATAAGTGAACGCGCCCAGCACGACAGTTACGACAATGGCCACAGGTTATATGACCTTCACCTGATACACGGTCGCCAACTTCGAAACCGCGAACTTCTTGTCCCATGTCGATTACTTCACCCACGTATTCGTGGCCAACCACCATAGGGGTCGGAATGGTATTTTGTGCCCACTCATCCCACTTATAAATATGAACATCTGTGCCACAAATAGCCGTTTTACGAATCTTAATTAACAGGTCGTTATGACCCACTTCAGGCTTTGGTGCATCTGTCATCCAAATGCCTGGCTCTGCTTTTAACTTTGATAATGCTTTCATAATTCACACTCAATTAAAAAATCGCGACTTTAGCCGCGATTTAACAAGAAAATTAAATAACACCAATCTCTTTACCAATACGGGTAAATGCTGCAATGGCTGTATCAAGCTGTTCTTTGCTGTGCGCTGCAGAGATTTGGGTACGAATACGCGCCTGCCCTTTTGGTACAACAGGGAATGAAAAGCCGGTTACATAAATCCCTTCAGCCAATAATTTATCAGCCATAAGTGACGCTACTTTGGCGTCTCCTAGCATCACAGGAATAATCGCATGATCTTTACCTGCACAGGTAAAACCAGCCGCTTCCATTTGCTCACGGAAGTATTTAGCATTTGACCATAGCTTAGCGCGAATCTCACCGCCATTTTCAAGCATTTCTAACACTTTAATTGACGCCGTTACAATTGAAGGCGCTAACGAATTTGAGAATAAGTAAGGACGAGAACGCTGACGAAGCCACTCAACAATTTCTTTTTTACCTGAGGTATAACCACCCGAGGCTCCACCTAGTGCTTTACCTAAGGTACCAGTAATAATATCAACACGATCAAGCACGTTGCAGTACTCAGGTGTACCTTTACCGTTTTCGCCAACAAAACCAACTGCATGTGAGTCATCAACCATAACAAGTGCGTCGTATTTATCAGCTAAGTCGCATACGGCTTCTAAGTTACAAATAACGCCATCCATTGAGAATACGCCATCGGTTGCAATTAATTTAGTTTTAGCGCCGGCTTCATCGGCTGCAATTAATTGCTTTTCTAAATCAGCCATATCGTTATTTGCATAACGGAAACGTTTTGCTTTGCATAAACGTACTCCATCAATAATAGAAGCATGGTTTAATGAATCAGAAATAATCGCATCGTCTGCACCTAATATGGTTTCAAACAACCCCGTATTGGCATCAAAACATGATGAGTACAAAATGGTGTCTTCAGTTTCTAAAAATTGACTGATTTTTTTCTCGAGCGTTTTATGAATATCTTGTGTACCACAAATGAAACGCACAGACGCTACACCAAAACCGTGATCATTTAAGCCTTGTTGGGCAGCTTTGATAAGCTCTGGACTATTAGCCAAACCTAAGTAGTTATTAGCACAAAAATTAATAACTGTATCGCCGGATGCAACCTCAATTTGAGCTTGCTGCTGCGAAGTGATAACACGTTCATTTTTATACAAACCTTCCGCTTTAACGTCTTCGATTTGCTGTTGTAATTGGCTAAAAAAAGCAGATGCTCTCATCTGTGATCTCCATTTGGTTGAACGGGTTAAACAGCAGACGTGTTGCTGCTATTTATAATGCGGGTATTGTAAAAGTTTAAGCGCCAAATTGCACTGTTTGTCATTCGTCGCAAATTGCCTAACTGGCAGGAAAAGCTGCCAGTTTACAGGCTTGAGGTGTGTACTACGTTAGATCAGCAAACAAAGCCGGAAGGTCGTTGATTGAGTCACACACATAATCGGCAGAGTTTACAGCTTTGTCATCAAATTTTTGCCCTGAACGTACCAGTACTTTGGTACGCACATTAGCGCTAATGGCAGCGTGCATGTCACCTAATTTGTCACCCACCATCACACTAAGTGCAGGGTTGATATGATGATCTTTTATTCCTTGAAGTAACATGCCAGGCGCTGGTTTTCTGCAATCGCACTCTTTTAAATAATCTGGTAATGCGTTTTTAGGATGATGGGGACAAAAATAAACGTCCGTAATTTCAATTTGATGAGCGCTAAACTGCGCTTTCATCCACTCGCTAAGCGCTAAAAATTCGCTCTCAGAATAATAACCACGGCCAATGCCTGACTGATTAGTCACTATAATTATTTTATAGCCCGCATCATAAAACGCTTTACATGTTGAAAACACACCGTCTATAAATTCAAACTCTTCGCTTTTAAACACATAACCATGGTCAACATTTACTACGCCATCACGATCTAAAAAAAGCGCCTTGTTAATGCTTTCTTGATTCATAACAGTGACTCTTTTTTAACAACATGATCAAACATTTGTTTTACTGCATCCGTGGTTATTTGACTCATTAAATCATCGCCTTTAACACGAGTACCCCAAGGCAATTGCTCGGCGGTTTTACCTGTTTGCTTTACTAAGTTTTGATGGTAAACCTCAACCACGTAGTCTTGGTATAAATAAGGCCCCGTTCGCGCTGGGTTTGAATGCGCATATAAGCCAATAACCGGTGTGCCCACAGTCACCGCCATATGAGCTGGGCCTGTGTCAGGTGCCAGTACTAAGTCTGCACGCTTAAGTACGCACAATAATTCTTTGAGTTTTGTTTTACCCACCAAGTTCAGAATGGGTGAATCAGAGTGTTTAATGATGTTATTTGCTAAATTAATTTCCAGTTCAGTCGGTCCACCAGTTAATACTATTTTAAACCCCTGTGTATGTGCATAATCCGCAAGCGCAGCATAGCGATCGGCTAACCAGTTACGCTGTGCTTTACTTGCTGCTGGCGAAATAACAAATAGCTTATTTGATAAATAATCGTCACCTAACAGCTCATCAGCTTTAGCTTGATCTTTGTTGGTAAAGGGCATACTCCATACAGGGACATAATCATCAACACCAATCGCTTGGGCAAACCCTTTAAATCCCTCTAAAACATGCGCCTGAGATTGGGCTTTAATGCGTTTATTAATAAATAAACTATGTAGCTCTTTTGAACGAGCCCAATCAAAACCTATTTTTACCTTGGCAGGAATACAACGCGCAACAAAGCCAGCTCTTAATGCCACTTGCATATTAAGTAATACGTCAAAATGCTGTCCTTTAAAGGTTTGCCTTAAGTGTTTAAATTCGGCTTTATCTTGTTTTTTATCAAATACAACAAGCTCAACCCCAGGTAAATCAGCTAACAGCATCGCCTCGACTTTACCTATCACCCAGGTAATTTTAGCGTTTGGATGCGCTTTTTGAATGGCTTGTACCGCACTCACTGCATGGCATACATCACCAATAGCAGAAAGACGTAAAATACAAATAGAAGTGTAAATAGGCGCTGAAATCACACGTTTCCTTGGAGGTAAAATAATAAACCCTGATCTTAAATTATAATCGCGTCATTGCAAGTACTTATCCTTAGCGTTAAAACACGTTAATATGTGCACATATTAACGCGAACCCTATGAGCTATGTTTAATCAACACGTCAAAAATAACCATGTCATTTTGAGCCATCCTCAATATAGCAGCCAGATAGAGTTAGATTGGTTTAACCCCGACTTCTGGCAGCAACAGCAAAAAATTGTTGGCGCTAAAAAGGGACGTGCAACCGCGTGGTTTTTTAAACACGCAGATATAACGGCTGTATTGCGCCATTATTGGCGTGGTGGCCTAATTGGCAAGCTACTCAGTGACCAATACTTATATCGGGGACTTAAACATACCCGTGTTTATCAAGAGTTTAGCTTAATGACGCAATTAATAGAGCTTGGTTTAAATGTACCTAAGCCTATCGCCGCTAAGGTGAGCCGCCATGGTCTTATTTATCGCGGTGATATTATTACCGAAGCGGTAAGCGGCGCTAAAAGCGTATTAGATATATTGATTGAACGCGCATTGAGTGATATTGAGATTAAAAAAATAGCGCAAACTATTGCACAATTTCATAATAAAGGGGTTTATCACGCTGATTTAAATATTAATAATATTTTATTTGATGACAGTGGTAACGTTTTTATTATCGATTTTGACCGCGGCGAAATAAAAACACCTGATAAAAAATGGCAGCAAAATAATATGTTGCGCCTAAAGCGCTCCTTTTTAAAGGAGCAAGGCCGTAATAGCACTTTTCACTGGCAAATATCAGATTGGCAAACTTTAAATAACTATTATATTCAAACACTAATGTGTTAAATAGAGTGCGCCATAGCTAAATATTGCTCAGCAACTGTATCGGCAGACACTTGTTTCAAAATGGCTGCACGTGTTACATCAGGGTTATCAGCTATCACCTGCTCAATAGCCTGCGCTAACTGATTAACCTCCCCTGTTGGCACTAAATACTTACTAAGCTCACCGGTCAATATTTCACTAGGCCCATGAGAACAGTTAGTACTGACAATTGGTGTGCCTACCGCTAAAGCTTCTATTAATACTGTCGGCAATCCCTCAAAGTCAGAACTTAAAACCAATGCTGTAGCGTGCTTAATCCAGTTATATGGGTTTTGCACAAATCCAGGAACAATAAGCTGATCTTCGATGCCATAGTGTTTAGCTAGCTTAAACGCTTTATCTTTTTTATTACACAACAATACCAGCTTATATTTTTTATCAAGCTTAGCAAACGCTGCAAACAAAATATCGTGACGTTTTTGCTTTGCTAAACGCCCCACATGAATAAGGTAAGGTGAGTCGGGTATTTGGGTATTAGCCTCATTTGCTTGCTCGTTAATAACCGCAAAGTTGAACGGGTTATAAATAGTGGTAATAGCACTAGGGGTTATTAAGTTACCTTGTTGTATTTCTTCTTCCACCCCTTTGGAAACACAAATCAGTGATTTACCACTTAAGTTTTGTTTACTCTTTTTAAGGTATAAATATGAAAACGGACCTAATTTTTTTGCCTAGCCAGCTCAGCATTCACTGAGTTATGAACAACAAAATGGATATTTTACTCTTTGCCAGGGCGTGTTGACCTTTGTGGATTACAATTTGTTCAAACTAGGGGCGATTTAATCGCCCCAAGAGGTTTGTAACCTATTACTCGTTCACAGAAGTTCTGATCAGTTGCCTTACTTAAATTCAGGCAACTGATTTATTCCTATCAATAGCTTTATCGTTCGGCTTTTTCCACCAGTTGAAGTGATGAACCCTTTCTTTTTAAGCGTTAAAATCATTGCATGAACACTTGATGATGCAGTTCCAAAATAACGCTCAAAATCATTTTCAGCAGGTGCAACACCATTCACTTTTGTGTAGTAATAAATAAATGCCAAATACTGCCCTTGTTTCACAGTGAACGACGGCAACTCTTCTTTATTCATAATGAACTTTTATCCTAATTGACGATCCTTTAACTCATATTTACTCATTTAATATTGCTATGAACCGAAAGTATATTGTTGAATTATCAGCAGAAGAAAAATGCGAATTAGTTAACTACTGCAAAAAAGGCATGGTCAATGTTCGAAAGTACAAACGAGCCGCCATTTTATTAAAAGCGGACCGTTGTCGATATACAACAGATCAAATATGTGAAGCGGTTCAAGTGAGCTCTTCAACTGTATTTCGAGTCAAACGTCAGTTTGTCGAAGACGGTTTAGAAGCCGCTTTAAATGAAGGTGCACGAAGTGGTGCTATGAGAAAAACATCCGCGAAAGATGAAGTAACTTTAATAGCCACAGCCTGTTCTGAGCCGCCAACAGGACACTGCCGATGGACATTAGCGTTACTTGGCGAGCGATTAATAACATTAACGGATTTAGACAGTATTTCATATGAAACGGTTCGTAGACGCCTTAAAGAAAATGCGTTAAAGCCATGGCAAAAAAATGTGGTGTGTGGCGACAATAGACGCTGAGTATATTGCAAGAATGGAGCATGTACTTGAATTATATGCTGAGCCAGCGGATGAGCTCAATCCTATTATTAATTTTGATGAGGCGATGAAGCAACTTATTGATGATACACGGCCAGTACAACCGATGAAAAAGGGACAGGTAAAACGCCTAGATTATGAATATAAACGGGTTGGCGTGGCTAACTTATTTGTATTCTTTGACCGTCATCGGGGTTGGCGGCACGTTAAAGCAACACAGAGGAAAACGAAAGTTGATTTTGCTCACTGTATGAAGGACTTAGTCGATGAACACTACCCACATGCGAATAAAGTTCGTGTCGTGCTAGATAACTTATCGACTCATACGGAAGGTGCGTTATATAAAGCATTTTCACCGCAAGAAGCACGACGTATTTTAAATAAAATAGAGTTCCATTACACACCTAAACATGCGAGTTGGTTGAATATGGTCGAGATAGAAATTGGCAATATGAATAAGCAATGCTTAGATCGGCGCATAGCAAGTATGGAAGAGTTAAAGAAGGAGCTCACGGCGTGGGAATGGCGCCGAAATAAAGAAGGCGCCAGTATAAATTGGATGTTTAATGTTGATTCAGCACGTGAAAAACTAGAGAGAGCTTACGGTGCTCTCAACTAGTCAAAATTTGTGTGACGAAGTACTAGTGGGCTAAGTAAAAACCGAGCAAAGCTTCTGTGTCCTGCTCACGCCCCTTACCTACATCCCTGTCTCTTGATCACAACTTTTCTGTCTGCTGAATTGATATTAACAATTCGGCAGATTCGACCATTTCTGCTAATTTCAACCACCCCTTCCAGAGTGCTTTTACGCCAACTCGACCATTTCTTTTACTGTCATACCACCCTCCCAATTTCGCTAAACTATAGTATAGCCAATGAAGAGACGGTACTTTATCCGGCAACACATCCTTTTCAACCTTTGCCCATAGTAATTTCCACGTCATCTCTTTAACACAAGCTGTACATCTCACTTCTTTGTCTAATTCACTCCTTTGCGCCATATTTTGCAGCTGTAATAACCTGACAGCAATAAACGCTTTAATGATCGCAATTCGTAAAATATTATCACTGTGCTGCAAACGTAAATCTTCTACTTCGGTTCCATCTGTTTTCCATGTTTTATGAAACTCCTCTACACGCCAGCGAAGTTCATAGTATCTTACTAATTTCTGGGCATCTTTTGCTGTGTTTATGGGCTCTGTCGTATATAAAATCCAACATAATGGATTTTTTTGCGTGCTTTCTTTTTCCTGACAGACAATGACATTAACACTCAATGTCGGTGATTCTTGCCCTTGAACTCGCTTAGGCTTGGCTAGTGTTATAGGTTGATAGCTCAATGTAATTCGGGCCTGACGCGCTTTTCTTCCCGCACGTTGCGCTATATTAATAGTGTAACAACACTGACCCTGCGCTGTTTCTATTAACTGGTTGAGATTGCATTGAGGCTCTATTAATTTTCTATTTTCTTTTGCTCTGACTAAAAATCGATGCCCTTCATCTTTTTGGTAAGTCATGTACTCATAAATGTCAGCCTCTCTGTCGCAGATGTTAAGTATATTTGATAATTCACCTGTACGTTTTTTTATATCCATTAATGTTTGTTGCCAGCGATAGCTTTCTTTCTCTTCGTAAGGGCGTTGCTGTTGTTGATCTTTAGTCCCTTTAACCTTTGATTTCCTAAACCAATAGTATTGGTCGAGTAAACCAATAACGTGCTCCGTATCTGCATCAATTGCTAAAGTTGAATGCGCATATAGCGTTCTTGTTTTTGATGGTTTTCCTAATGTATTTGCACAGTTCACATCGCCTAATTCTTTACAAACACTGTGTTTAAATGTCAATCCTGTCGTATCTTGGATAGCGAGAACCAAAGGCAACTGCTTTACCGCTTCACTCGTTTGTGAGAACCCCGAATCGGCAATCGCTTGAGGGGATATTTTCTCATTTCTAATGAAACGATAAGCGGCTTCAATTTTTGCGGGTGTATCAGAAGCCTTAACAATTGAGCTGTCTGCATTCTCAGCCATATCGCTTGCTAGTAGAGCTAATCGTCGGGTGCGTCTCGGATCTCCTAAATTAGCATTACCAAAAATTAATTGAGCCCATTCTTCAGAAGTGTTTATGTGCATACGATAAATCTATGAGTGATGATGATCGATTAGATCACAGATTTATCGATATTCAAAGACTTGTGTATAAGAGACAGACCTATATCCTTGTAGGCAACAAAGAGTAAATTGCCCCTAGGCAGAACCCTTCGGGCAGCGCCAGTTTGGCATAAATGCTACGTTATCGCCTATTAATGGGGAATAACCACACCACATAGGCTCTGCCTTGCCTAAATACCAAACAGACTGCTGCAAATTTAACCTTGAAAGATTAACAGGCCCTAAACTAGCTTTTTATTTTGCTAATCACTTTTGATGTTGAACAGCCATCTAAAAACTCAAGCACTTCGACTTTTCCACCATGGCGCAGCACATGCTCCGCACCAGCTATTTGTTCTACCGTATAGTCGCCACCTTTGACGAGAATATCAGGACTTATTTGCTCGATAAGTTTTGCCGGCGTGTCATTTTCATCAGCACTCCCAAACGGGATAACCCAATCAACGGAGGCAAGCGCACTGAGAACCATGGCGCGTTCATCCAATGGGTTAATTGGGCGTTCTGGGCCTTTCAAACGAGCAATAGATTCATCATTATTTAAACCAACGACTAATCTGTCCCCACGGGCTTTAGCTTGTGCTAAATAGCGCACATGCCCTGCATGCAAAATATCAAAGCAACCATTAGTAAATACTATCGTTTCACCATTTTGCTTGGCAAATTCTATATGCTGGAGTACATCATCAAACGGAGTTTGGTAATGCTCGCCAGTGGCTTGTAAGTATTGCCCCAGTTTACGGCTTAACTCTTCTGGAGAAACTGTAGCCGCCCCCAATTTACTTACCGCAATACCAGCTGCTAAATTAGCAATTTCTACCGCATCTTTAGGTGTCATGCCAGCACCTAACATGACTGCAAGGGTTGCAATAACAGTATCCCCAGCGCCAGTTACGTCACTGACTTCAAGCTCTTGAGCTGCAAAATCGTGTTTTTCAGTGGCATTAATTAGCGACATACCTTGCTCTGAACGGGTAAGTAACATCGCTTTTATACCTGCATCATTAATCAGGGTTCGTGCACTGCTCGCAAGCGTCTCTTCGGAGCCAACCAGCCCGCCCGCTAATTTAAATTCATTTAAATTTGGTGTTATATAATCAGCACCTCGGTATAAGTGTAAATCTGATGATTTAGGATCAACAAGTACCGTTTTACCTGCTTTTTTAGCAACACTGATCATCTGTTTGATCAGCGATAGCGAGCCTTTGTTGTAATCAGAAAACACAATAAAGTCGTAATCATCCAGCACACGCTCTAATCGATTTAATAAAAGCTGGCTATGAGAGTCCTTAAAGGTTTCCTCTAAATCTAAACGTACCACTTGCTGATGACGACTGATCACCCGCATTTTAGAGATGGTTGGTAAATCACACACGCTGACAAGTTGTGAGTTTATTTTTTCACCTTCAAGAATGTTTTCTAAAATTTGTCCGCTTTCGTCTTCACCAATAAGGCCTAACAATCCCACTTTGCCATCTAAACGGGCTATATTTTTAGCCACGTTAGCCGCACCGCCGGCCTTGTCTTCAAATTTACTTACCTTCACAACCGGTACTGGCGCTTCTGGTGAGATACGCCCTGAATCACCATACCAATAGCGATCGAGCATCACGTCGCCCACCACTAAAATACGTGCTGCTGATAAGTTCTTTAGTAAAGATAAATCCATTACTGCTGCTCCGCAACAACCATATCCATGGCTTCACATAACCAATGGCCAATAAACATGTGCGCTTCTTGAATGCGCGCGGTTTCGTCGTTTTTAATAATAATAGGTAACTTTGCGATATCTTTTACTTGTCCGCCGTCACGTCCAGTAAATGCAACCGTGAACGCCCCTATTTTATTAGCTGCGTTTAATGCTAAGTTGATGTTTTTGCTGGTGCCTGATGTTGTTAAACCAATCACGATATCTTCAGGTTTACACAATGCCTGCACTTGGCGTTCAAACACGGTATCAAAATGGTAGTCGTTACTGTGCGCGGTTAAAATAGAGGTATCTGTGGTTAAAGCAATAGACGCTAACGGCCCGCGCTCTAATTTATAACGCACCACAAATTCTGCAGCTAAATGCTGAGCATCGGCAGCACTGCCGCCATTACCAAACCAAACAACCTTACCACCAGCTTGTAAAGCACTATGACATGCTTCTAGCAACTGCATTACCTCGTGATGATACGCCTCCATTGTTTCAAACAACTCTTGATGACGGTTTAAACTTTCTAGGTAGCTGGTTGCCACTGAATCTATAATTGACATGAGATATTCCTCTTGGAACCGAAATGGCAGGAAAAATTAATTTCATTATTCCATAATTTTATACCCAAATCACCTCAATATAATTAAATTAAATGTTCTACAGAAACTAATATCAAGGACTTACTGCATGGAAGTCGTTTTGTTATAAATGTAACCATAAGCATTCCCTAATATCATGAAACTGATGCAATAGCGTGATTTGAATAACATTCATTTAGGGTCTGTTGACCTTTGCGGATTAAAATTTGTTCAAACTAGGAGCTGTTTAATCGCCCCAAGAGGTTTGTAACCTAGTGGGCTCGATAACTGCTCCTGCGTTATTCTACTGGCTTACATCCCTGTAAGAATAAGTAAAAACCGAGCAAAGCTTGTGCGTCCTGCTCACGCCCCTTACCACCATCCATGGTGGCAATAAAGAGTAAATCGCTCCTAGGCAGAACCCGAAGGGCAGCGCCTGTTTGGCATTGATGCTGCGTTATCGCCTATTTATGGGGAATAACCACACCACATAGGCTCTGCCTTGCCTAAATACCAAACAAACTGCTGCAAATTCAACCTTGAAAGGTCAACAGACCCTATTTTATACCCTAGTAACTGAACTCAAACCAACTTTTATACTTTGTATGTTTAGAAATAAGCCGTTTCACGATAAACTAGCTACAATCACCTTAAACAAAGCTCAGTATGGCACGCACTTTTTATTCACTTGCACTAATCATTATTAGCCCTTTGATCATATTTTATTTATATGTATTACGTGGTAAAAAAAATTCGGGGTATCGCGCGCATTTTAAGGAACGCTTTGGTTTTGTAAGTCACAGCCTATTTTCTAATGACACGACACCTGTTGTTATTCATTGTGCCTCTGTAGGTGAAGTATTGGCAGCAACGCCATTAATTAAAGCATTGCAAAATGAGCACCCGCAGCTAAATATGCTGATCACGTGCAACACCCCCACAGGGCGCGCACAAATAACCGCACAATTTAAAGATACCGTCGCTGTCAGCTATTTACCTATTGATTTTCCTTTTGCCACAGCGCGATTTTTAAAACGTCTTAAACCTAAGTTACTGTGCATTTTAGAAACTGAATTGTGGCCAAATATCATGGCTAATGCGCATAACAAAAAAATCCCCGTATTGGTTGTTAATGCCAGGCTTTCTGAGAAGTCGCAGCAGGGTTATCAAAAAGTGCCCCAGTTAACCCAGACTATAATGCACTCTATTACTGCGTTAGCCAGTCACAACAAAACCGATGCAGAGCGTTTTATTACACTAGGACTTGAGCCTTCAAAAAGCCATGTAACAGGTTCAATCAAGTTTGATATAACCCCAAACCAAGAGCAATTAACAAAAATAAGCGCGCTTAAACAGCTTTATAATAGCGAGCAGCGTTTTATATGGGTGGCAGGCTCTACTCATCCTATAGAGCATGAATTAATACTCGATGCCCACCAGCAGTTGTTAAAAAAGCAGCCTGATGCTTTATTGATTATTGCCCCACGACACCCAGAGCAATTTGATAAAGTAGCTGAACTGCTCACACAAAGTACTTTAAGCTTTAGTCGTCGTAGCCAAAATAATTACCAAAGCGAACACGTTTTACTTGCCGATACGCTAGGTGAATTACAGTGCTTATACGGCGCGGCTAGTGTTAGTTATATTGGCGGTAGTTTAATTCGTCGTGGTGGTCATAACCCACTTGAGTCTGCCGCATTTTCGGTCGGTGTAATAACAGGCCCTCACACATATAACTTTGATCATGTCTATCCTGAGTTAACAAAGCTTAAAGGGGCATGCGTGGTAGAAAATGCAGGTGAACTGGCACAACAACTCATTACCTTTAGCCAAAATAAAAAGGCATGCCAAACGCTCGGCACAAAAGCTGCGCAATGTGTTGCTAAAAACCAAGGCGCCATAAAAAAAACACTCACTATTATTAATCAATACTTAGAGCCAAAACAGTGACTAACATAGCTATTAGCCAAACCCGAGAATGGGTTTCGTCCGTTATTGTAAAATATAACTTTTGCCCGTTTGCCCGTAAAGAAGTCGAAAACAACTGTATTCATTACATTGTAAGTAACGCCAATACTATCGATGATGCTGTAATGGATATGCTTGAGCAATGTATCGAGCTTGACCGCGAGAGCGAACGAGAAACCACGCTAATCATGTTCGATAACGGTTTTAGTGACTTTGAATACTTTTTAGATTTAGTCGATTTAGCAAATGCGCTATTGGTTGCACAAGGCTTTGAAGGTAAATATCAAATTGCTAATTTTCATCCTGATTATGTATTTGCCGATAGCGATGAAACCGATGCGGCCAACTACACAAATAGAGCGCCGTTTCCTACCTTGCACCTAATTCGTGAAGCAAGTATGAGTGAAGCACTTGAAAATTATGACGAACCTGAGTCTATTCCTGAGCATAATATAAACCTAGCACGCCGAAAAGGTATTGATTTTTGGCAACAATTATTAGAGAGCTGTAAAAAACCGAGCGTATAAGCTCGGTTTTTAGTTTCTTTAAATGATACGTAGGGTTATTTTTTGACCCAGCTACCATTTACTTCAATGTAGTGGCCGCTTTGCGTTTTTTCGATTGTTTTCGCCGCTGCCAATGCCTCAACTTGTGCAAGTGACAAGTTATTCTTTTTAGCTAATTTTAAGTACTGTGCCTTACGTTTTTCGTTAACGTCATCAACAACCGCTTTTGCTTCTGTATTTTGTACAACTAATCCAAGGTAGCCTGAGCTGTTTTCACCAACTAAGCCTTGGCTTTTAGCTTCATCTAAACTCATAGCCCAAACTGAAAATGACATACAAACGGCACTGATTAGGGTTACTATATTTAATTTATTTTTAATATTCATATTCTAGCTCCTTAAAATAACTCACTGTCATCGCTAAATAAATTATCGAGCTCTTTATCTACTTTGACACGAATTTCATGATCAACCTTAACATTTAAATTAATAGTGATTGGCTCTTTAGCCGACACCTCAACACGATGCGTGCACGCACTTAGCGCTGATATTGCTGCTAACGCGAGCAGCACTTTTATCGATAACGACTGTCTCATTGCCCATTTCCTTTTTGTGAAAATTGTTGCTCAACTTTTTGGGTAATTTCATCACTTAAACGCAGTGCTCGTAAAAGCGTAAATATGTTTTCTTCATGGTTGTAATTAAAGTTAACTTGCTGCTGCGCTTGCTGATTATAACCTTGTAAATTAACTCCAAGCTTTAACCAACCATCATTTTTAAGTACAACGCTGCTATTGAGTTTTTGAATATCTAAATCAGTCAATAACCCTAGTACAGGTTGCAACTCTTGCTGGTGCTGCATCTCAGAATCAAATGCAGCATTATTGCTAATTTTTAAATTGCCCTCACCTTGGCTAAACAGACTGCCTTGGCTAATGTGCACACCATTTTTATTAACGCTCACTGGCAGTGTACCTGCCAAACGCCCTGTTAAAGTAATACCCGACTTATCATCAAGGGTGATCAGCTTACTTGCATCAATATTATTAAACGTTAAAGTGCTAACTTGGGTTTCTTGTCCAAGCGTATAGTTATCTAATAAAAATGTACCGCCAAGCACATTACCTTCAACATTACTAACAAGCACATTATTGTTATTGACGAGCCATTGCCCTTTAAGGCCTTTGATAACTGCGCCCGCTCTAAACTCATTTAAATGAAAGGTAGTCGGTTTTACATTAAGCCTACCTGAATTAAACTCCCCGCTAAATACACTACTAAAATCACTTGCAAGGTAGTCATTATAAAGTCCACTTAATTGGCGAATATCTATACCAAAGGATGCCCTTTGTAAATTGACATCGCCACTAATATTGCCGTTAAAAGTACCTTTTGTCAGCTTAGCAAGTGGATAAAACTGATTAATAAAGGTGTTTAATGGCAACACACTTTGCGCTGGCACAATCACCTCAAACGGATGTGCCTGTGACGATATATGATGATTTACCACCAACTCAATATCATCTATAAACGCATGGTGCGACGCTTTAAGTGCACGGCTTTGTAATCCACTCGAGTCTATTTTTATATTATTCAGTCTTATATCAGCGCTATTAAGAGCCTTAATTTGCGTTTTCGCAGTTAAATGAGCAAATAACTCACCTACACCTAGGTTTGCTTTTGCCGTGAGACTATTATTTATATTGGTAAGTTTAAATTCTTTATATGCCGCATTTTTTAACTGATTAGTTAATGTAATCTCTGCATTTAGTTGTTTATCCATTTTCGCGGTTAAACCACCTTGATAATGCACTGCTTTTACATCAAAAGCTTCAAAGCTAGCAACGGAAAATTTACTCTGTGTGTACCCGACGGGTTTTGAGTCAATAAATTCACTTAATTCAAAGTAACCACTGAAATTAAGCATATTAGCAGTAACAGGGATAAATGCGGGTAGCCTTTCAAGCTCAACGTTGTAATCACCTTTAACTTTAGTACCATTTAGCTGAGCGCTTATATTAATGCTGTTTATATCTGGCGTGCTTATTTGAGCAGACACCTTTGCCTGCATATTATCAAGCAAAGCGTTAATAGTGAGGGCGGTATCTGTTATTAAAATATCAAAGTGTTTATTACCTTCACTCATCAAATTGATTACTGGAATACTCAGCTCCCCCTCTTCTATGCGAAGAGCTTGAGAAAGCTTAACCTGCCAATTTAAAGGAACTTGTTTGCTTACAAAATCTGCGTACTCAGTTGGTGGGATTAACTCAGTACAGCGAGGGGTTAAATTAATTTTGTTATTAAGTGAACCGGTATCTAGGATTAACGCTTGGTTATTTAAATTAAAGCGAGTAGCCATCTGGCCAGTGGTTAATAAATTAAATTGGCATTGCTCAAACGTATGAGCAAATTGAGCGCTAATCCCCCCGTTCAACTTAAGCTCAATCCCGTCAAAACTAAACGCTTGTTGAGTATTAAAGTTAACAGCATCGAGTAAGGTGTTTTTAGTGTTTATTACCTGTTTTAAAAGAATGTCATCAACTGCTAGCTGACCACTTATTTTATTGGAGGTTAAAGTAGCACGCGCATTTATATCGCCCGTTACATTAAATTGATTTAGCACAGGTTCTAATACACTAAATTTTAATGGTTTATTGAGCTGTTCACTGTTTACTACAAGCTGTTTAATATTAATGAGTGGGCGATTTGAAGGTAGCGTTATCTTAAGCTGTTTAGCCGGTTGATTAGCGTTATCACTTTTAGGTAATGGATTGAGCGTTAATATTGCACTTTGAACACTGACATGCTTTGTATTTGCAGTAATATCAGAGAGTTGTAATTGTTGGTTTTGGTAATTTAAACACACTGTGTCGGCATGAACATTTAGCTTTGAGGTAATTGAAAAATCGAGGCAGCTTAATGTGACACCTGCTTTTTTAAGCTCAGGGGCAATGGCCCATTGTAATAAAGGCAAGCGAAATACATACCCGAGTAATAATAGACTCAGTAAAAGAGTGCCGACAATTAAACCAATGCGCTTAAACATATTATCCTTACATGTTTTTTAATCACTATAATCAAAAAAGGCTGCACAAGGCAGCCTTTTTTATTTTACATCCAGATCATGAATCTAGTGTGTATATTAACCTACATTTTTACGTGCATTACGGAACATACGCATCCATGGGCTATCCTCTTTCCACTCATCTGGGTGCCAAGAGTTAGCAACAGTACGAAATACACGCTCTGGATGTGGCATCATTACAGTTGCACGACCATCTGTTGAAGTAATACCTGTGATACCTTCTGGCGAGCCGTTCGGGTTCGCTGGGTATTGCGTTGTAGGGTTGCCGTAGTTATCAACAAATTTAACCGCTACAGTACCACTTGCAAGCGCTGCTTTTGTTGCTGCGTCGTTTGCAAACTCTGCATGGCCTTCACCATGAGATACCGCAATTGGCATCCGCGAGCCCGCCATACCATTAAAGAATACCGATGGATTCTCTTGTATTTCAACTAAGCTAAAGCGTGCTTCAAAACGCTCTGACTTGTTCGTTACAAAACGTGGCCAATGCTCAGTACCCGGGATCAACTCTTTTAATGTTGATAGCATTTGACAACCGTTACAAACCCCTAAGCTAAAGGTGTCTTCACGGTGGAAAAAGCTTTGGAACTGATCGCGTGCCACGTCATTAAACAATATTGACTTAGCCCAACCTTCACCCGCACCAAGCACATCACCGTAAGAGAAACCGCCACACGCCACTAAGCCTTTAAATTGCTCAAGTGTTAAGCGCCCTTCTAAAATGTCGCTCATGTGCACATCAACCGCTGCAAAGCCTGCACGGTTAAATGCAGCTGCCATTTCTAAATGAGAGTTTACACCTTGCTCACGTAAAATAGCCATTTGCGGTTTAGCACCGGTTGCAATATATGGAGCTGCAACATCTTCATTTAAATCAAAGTTAAGTTTTACATTTAAGCCAGGATCTTTTGCGTCAAACTTAGCGTAAAACTCTTGCTTAGCACAATCAGGGTTATCACGACGCGCTTGCATCTGATACGTTGTTTCAGCCCACATTGTACGAAGTTCAGTACGAGTATGATTAAGTACTGTTTGCTCACCACGATTAAACACTATGTTATCGTCGTTATTTAGCGAGCCAATCACATGACTAATTGCGGCAACTCCATGCTGCTCAAATACCGCATTTACAGCCTCCAAATCGCTATTCGCTACTTGAATTACAGCACCTAGCTCTTCGTTATAAAGCGCTTCAATATCAGAGCCGGTCAAAGTCGCTAAATCAACCGTAACACCGGTATGTCCGGTAAACGCCATTTCTGCGATAGTAGTAAACAAGCCACCGTCTGAACGGTCATGATACGCAAGTAACTTACTATCAGCGACAAGTGCTTGCATAGCATTGTAAAAGCCTTTTAGTAGCTCTGGGCTATCTACATCAGGTGTTGTATCACCTAATTGCTTATAAACCTGAGCAAGGCTTGATGCGCCCAGTCGATTTTTGCCCGCGCCTAAGTCAACTAAAATAAGCGATGTATCGCCTTTATCTGTTCGTAACTGTGGGGTCACTGTTTTACGTACGTCTTCAACACGACCAAACGCAGTGATAATAAGCGATAACGGTGATGTTACAGATTGCTCTGTAGCATCATCTTCGTTCTTCCATGTCGTTTTCATCGACATAGAATCTTTACCTACAGGAATTGTTAACCCAAGTGCCGGACATAACTCTTCACCCACCGCTTTTACCGCTTCGTATAAACCGGCATCTTCTCCTGGGTGTCCCGCTGCGGCCATCCAGTTTGCAGATAACTTAATATTTTCAAGAGAGCCAATGTTTGCACAGGCAATATTCGTTAACGATTCTGCCACTGCTAAACGCGCTGAAGCGCCATAGTTAAGTAGTGCTGCAGGCGTACGTTCACCCAGTGACATTGCTTCACCATGGTAAGTGTCATACGTTGCTGCGGTTACTGCACAGTTAGCTACTGGTACTTGCCATGGGCCTACCATTTGATCGCGTGCTACTAAACCTGTTACCGAGCGATCGCCAATAGTAATGAGGAAGGTTTTTTCAGCAATGGTTGGTAAACGTAATAAACGTTCTGCAGCATCAGCAGCACTGATATTTTCAACGTCGAGTGCTTTACCTAACACTTGTTGTGATGTTACATCACGATGCATTTTAGGTGCTTTCCCTAATAAAACATCGAGCGGTAAATCAACAGGATTATTTTCAAAGTGACTATCAGCAACCGTTAAATGAGGCTCTGCAGTTGCTTCACCAATGACAGCATATTGCGCTCTTTCACGCTTACAAATAGCTTCAAAACGATCAAAATCTTCAACAGCGACAGCGAGTACATAGCGCTCTTGCGATTCATTACACCAAATTTCGTGTGGTGCCATGCCCGGTTCATCATTTGGGATATTGCGAAGCTGAAATTTACCGCCACGTCCACCGTCACTAACAAGTTCAGGGAATGCGTTAGATAAACCACCTGCACCCACATCATGAATAAACGCAATTGGATTTGCATCACCTAGCTGCCAACATTTGTCGATGACTTCTTGGCAACGACGTTCCATTTCTGGGTTTTCACGCTGTACAGAGGCAAAATCTAAATCTTCATTTGATTGACCCGATGCCATACTTGATGCAGCGCCACCGCCTAAGCCAATGTTCATTGCAGGGCCGCCTAGTGCAATGAGTTTTGCACCAACTGGAATATCGCCTTTTTGAACATGATCAGCACGGATATTACCTAAACCACCGGCAAGCATAATTGGCTTGTGGTAACCACGCACCTCTTCACCATTGTGACTGGTCACTTTTTCTTCGTAAGTACGGAAATAACCTAATAAATTAGGACGGCCAAACTCGTTATTAAACGCAGCACCACCTAATGGGCCTTCAGTCATAATATCTAGAGCATTAACAATACGGCCAGGCTTACCAAAATCACTTTCCCAAGGTTGTTCAAAACCAGGAATACGTAAATTAGATACAGTAAAGCCCACTAAACCCGCTTTTGGTTTTGAACCACGACCAGTTGCGCCCTCATCGCGAATCTCACCACCCGACCCTGTTGCCGCACCAGAGAAAGGCGCAATAGCCGTTGGGTGGTTATGGGTTTCAACCTTCATTAATATTTCAATGTCTTCTTGGTGATACGCATATTCACCTTGTGCATTCGGGAAGAAGCGACCCGCCTTTGAGCCTTTCATTACGGCTGCATTATCTTTATAAGCAGATAATACATTTTCAGGATTATGCTCAAAGGTGTTTTTAATCATTTTGAACAACGACTTTGGTTGTTCAATGCCATCAATAGTCCAATCAGCATTAAATATTTTATGACGACAATGCTCTGAGTTCGCTTGAGCAAACATAAACAGTTCAATATCGTTAGGGTTACGCCCTAACTTAATAAAGTTTTCAACTAAATAATCAATTTCATCATCAGCAAGCGCAAACCCTTGCTCTATATTTGCTGTGGCTAATGCTTCACGGCCGCCACCTAAAATATCAACTGATGACATTGGACGAGGTGCATCGCTGCGAAATAACTGCGCGGCATCCTCTAATTTACTGTGAGTAGCTTCAGTCATGCGGTCATGAAGAAGTGCTGCAACTTGTGCTAACTGTTCTGCACTTAAATCACCTTCAACATAGTAAGCAATACCGCGCTCTACGCGATGAACTTGTTTAAGCCCACAGTTATGAGCGATATCAGTCGCTTTTGAAGCCCATGGCGAAATTGTACCAGGACGAGGCGTTACTAATACCAACTGACCTGCTGGCGCATGCTCAGCAATTGTTGGGCCATAGGTTAATAACTTTTCAAGTTTGGTGTGCTCATCAGCGTTTAATGGCGATGTTAAATCGGCAAAGTGAGCGTATTCGGCATATACATTGGTGACAGGAAGTTGCGATTGTTGGCAACGCGCTAAAATTTTATTAACTCTGAACTCTGAAAGTGCTGGTGCACCACGAAGGATCAACATAAGTAATTTCACCCGGGGTTAGGGATTGAACGATATTTTAGGCGCGTATTATAGTCCAAATTACTCTCAGATTTAACTCAAAAATGCGCTTTTCATTAAATTAACTTTTTCTTTTTGTTTACACCTATTTTTTACTCACTGCGATTAAACGATAAGTGACGTAATCAGTAAGTTTTGTTATAACAGGAGATACGATGCTAAAGAGGCGAATATGTTGAAGATAAAGCTAATAACAATCATTACGTTAGTCATACTTTTGTGTGCATGTAATACACAAGAGCAATCAACACAGCTTGCCCAAATCAAATCTGACAATAAAATTCGTGTTGGCACACTTGCCAGTGCAAGTAATTACTATCAAGCCGTTCAAGGGGAACAAGGATTTGAATTTGAGCTCTCCCAAGCGTTTGCCGACTACTTAGGTGTAGAGCTTGAAATTGTGCCCTTTTTTAATCTATCTGACATGTTTGCGCGTTTAGACAGTGGTGATTTAGATTTAATTGCTTCAGGCCTTACCTACAATAAAGTTCGTGCTGAGCGCTATCGCTATGGCCCTACATACAGAACAATTAGCCAAAAACTAGTCTTTAAACAAGGCCGTGAACGCCCTCGTGATTTTGATGATTTAACCGGAAACTTCACCGTTATCGCTAAAAGTAGCCATTCATTAACATTAGAAGAAATACAGCAAACAAACCCAAACTTAAGCTGGAATGAAACCGAAGAGTTTGATGAAGAAGAATTACTGCAAGCAGTTATTGACGGCGAAATAGATTACACCTTAGCGGATTCACATACTTTAGCGCTATTTCGTCGCTATCACCCTAATTTAAGTATTGGCTTTTCAGTTACCCGAAATGATTCAATTGCATGGATACTAAGAAAGTCGAATGATGATTCCCTATACGCATTATTAGTCCCTTTTTTTGGTGAAGCAAAACAAAATAATCAACTTTATGTGCTCGAAGAAAAATACTTCGGTCATGTCCGCCAATTTAATTATGTCAATACCTTAGCCTATATAGATGCAATCAAAAAAACACTGCCTAAGTATCAACCTTGGTTTATGCAATATGCAGGTAGCCTTGATTGGCGATTACTCGCAGCGTTGAGTTATCAGGAATCAATGTGGAATCCGCGAGCTAAATCACCAACGGGGGTTCGGGGTATCATGATGCTAACGCTACGCACCGCAAAGTATGTCGGAGTAACAAATAGACTAGAGCCTGAGCAGAATATACGCGGAGGCGCGCTGTATCTCAGCAAACTTATTAAACGTGTTCCGGATAGAATCCCTCAGCCCGATCGTACTTGGCTTGCACTTGCAGCTTACAATGTAGGCTGGGGACACGTAAATGACGCACGCATAATAACAAAACAGCAAGGAGCTAGCCCGGACAAGTGGGCAGATGTTAAAAAGCGTTTACCACTATTAGTAAAAAAGCGTTACTACCGTAACACGCGCTATGGTTATGCTCGCGGTGACGTAGCGGTTACTTATGTTGATAATATACGCCGCTATTATGATGCGCTGGTTTGGCTTGATGAAAATAATGCAATGACGCCGGCCACTTCATCAAATAAAATAGAAAAGCAAACAACCAAACCAGATGATTCAACGTTACGTAATGAGAGTGAGGATAAAAAATAAAAATAAATCGTTACTTAAATTAAGTCATAGAGAGTTAATTAGTTGTTTACTTGTAATCCATTATTCAATAACCTGCTTCGATTGTATAAAATATTATACTATCGCCAAGTACATAAGGATAAGTTATGCTTAAACGTAGACGTACACACCAGCTTAAACGTTGCATAAAACATTCAACGGCTACGCGTCGTCGAATAATGTTAAAAAATTTACACAAAAAAGTAATATGGCGCCGTCGCATGTTCGCAATGCAGCAAATGGCCGAATTAGACGCTTTAATAGCAGCCGCTGATTAATCGCATTTATAATTACGAGCGGCTAGCTTTGCTGCTTTTATTTGTGCTCGGCGACACTTAAAAAAACTAGAAATAGTTTCCGCACATTGTGTTTCTAATACCCCACCCGTTATTTCTACTTGATGGTTTAAACGAGGTTCTTGTAAAAGGTTCATAATTGAACCAGCAGAACCCGTTTTACCATCAGCAGCACCGTACACTAAACGTTTGATTCGACTATGTACTAATAAGCCTGCGCACATAGAGCATGGCTCTAATGTGACATAAAGAGTGCAATCAATTAAGCGGTAGTTATTAAGTACTTTTCCTGCTTCACGTACCGCTATCATCTCAGCATGAGCCGATGGGTCATTATCGGTAATTGAGCGATTATAACCTGCACTAATTAGCTGATTATCTTTGACAATAATAGCCCCTACTGGGACCTCATCTAGCTGCTCTGCTTGTTTAGCGAACACAAGCGCCTGTTCCATCCAATATTGGTCGTCAAATGGCTCTGTCATTGTTATTTCTTAACTATTTTTTATGCCGTAATTATACCAACTTAGCGTAATAAAATGCGCAATTGATCACTTTATTGCAAAAATAAAACAAATTTAAGTGGTTTGCCATGGCTCATAAGGCAGGATTTACGCTATAATCTCACGCTTTTTTTATTTAGCTCACAACACGGGTAGCAAATGAAATTTCCTGGACGCCGCAGGCATAAACATTATTTTCCAGTGGAAGCCAAAGATCCACTGACCAATCAACTGAACGCCACTGAGCGATTACACCGCAGCTATATTACGGGGATCGATCAAATCGTTGTTGATATAGAAGCTAAGGTTGACCAAGCTTTTCTTGATGAATTTCAATTGCGCCGAGGGATGTCGCAAGTTATAGATAATGACATCACCAATGCTTTATACGATCGCTTAAAACTAAATGATATGGTCGATTACGAATTCGCAGGGGGGACCGTTGGCAATACGATGCACAATTATTCCGTACTTGCTGATGACCGCTCGGTATTATTAGGTGTAATGAGTGAAAACATAAAAATAGGCAGTTATGCTTATCGTTTTTTATGTAATAACTCAAGTCGCGTAGACTTAGATTACTTACAACCTGTAGATGGTCCGATAGGTCGCTGTTTTACCTTGATTGATGAAACAGGTGAGCGCACCTTTGCTATTAGTGCTGGTTTAATGAATTACCTAAAACCAGAGTCAATTGATAAAGAACTAATAGAAGGTTCATCGGCATTAGTGATTAGCGCTTATTTAATGCGTACTCAAGGTGATGAAACCATGACCGAAGCGACCATGCAAGCAATCAAGTATGCTAACGATGCAGATGTACCGGTTGTATTAACACTCGGTACTAAGTTTCTTATCGAGCAGGATCCGACATGGTGGGCTAACTTTGTAGAAAAGCATGTTGATATTCTTGCTATGAACGAAGAAGAAGGCCAAGCAATTACTGGATTTGAAGATCCACTACTTGCTGCCGACAAAGCATTAGACTGGGTTGATTTAGTGATTTGTACCGCGGGAGAAAAAGGTTTATTTATGGCCGGTTATGTTGATGACAGCTGTAAACGCGAAACAGAATACCCACTTTTGCCTGGTGCGATTGCTGATTTTAATCGTTATGAGTTTTCACGTGGAATGCGTAAAGTTGACTGTGAAAATCCAATAAAAGCTTACAGTCATACTGCTCCGTTCATGGGCGGACCTGACTCGATAAAAAATACTAATGGCGCAGGTGATTGTGCCCTTGCCGCTGTTTTACATGACTTATCAGCTAATGTTTATCATAAGTTAAATGTGGCTAACTCAGCAAAGCATCAGCAAAAAGCAATTACTTACTCTTCACTTGCACAAATTAGCAAATACGCTAATCGCGCAAGTTTTGAGGTCCTGGTTCAGCACTCTCCACGCTTATCGCGTGGCCTACCAGAGCGTGAAGATTGTTTAGAGCAAGTGTATTGGGATCAATAAGATCCCATTACACTAAATGTAATTAAAATATCGATATATCAAGCTTTTTAGATAGCAGCTCTAATGCTGCTATTCCCGCTACTGAGTTACCAAAAGAGTTTAACCCAGGAGAATATACAGCCACTGTAAATCTATTGGGTAATACCGCTAATATAGTGCCAGAAACCCCTGACTTACCTGGCATACCTACTCGATAACCAAAATCCCCAGCCGCATCATATAAACCACTAGTAAACAACAACGAATTTAGTTGCTTATTCTGACGACTAGAAAGCACTCGTTTAGAAGAACTATAGTCTATCCCTTTATTAGCTAAAAAATTGTATGCCTTAGCAAGCTCAATACAATTAAGTTCTATTGCGCAAAAGTTAAAGTATGACCAAAGCACATCATCCACTTCATTCTCAAAGTTACCAAAGGATTTCATCAAGTGTGCCATTGCCGCATTTCTATGCCTAAATTCATATTCTGAATTAGCCACTTGTTTATCAATGACAATACTTCGGTTACCTGATAAATTGCGGAATGTTTCCAGCATTGAGTGCATAGGTGCAGATAAACGGCTATATAACGCATCACAGGTAACTATGGCACCCGCATTAATAAATGGGTTACGGGGTATGCCTTTTTCAAACTCAAGCTGTGTCAGTGAATTAAATGCTGTTCCTGAGGGCTCTTTACCCACTCTACTCCATAGTTCATCGCCATAACGTTGCAGCGCTAATGTAAGAGTCATTACTTTAGAAACAGATTGAATAGTAAAACGCTGTTCACAATCACCCGCGCAAAATATCTCCCCCTCAGTGGTGTAAATGGCAATAGAAAACTGCTCAAGATCAACTTCAGCAAGAGCAGGGATATAATCAGCAACCTTACCTTGGCTCAATAAAGGTTTAACCTCTTGAGTTATCTCATTTAGCACTCGTTGATAATCACTGGTTGGCAATAGACACCTCAATAATATGCAAAGTTAAAATCAAATTTTAACACGTAGGATCTATAACTGCATGAGAATGTTGAGTCTATAAGTTATTAGTAATCTGATAGGGAGCATATACATGATGAGATTAGCGGACAGTCTATTTTTTAAGATATTAAGTAATTTATCTTTAAATTTAAAACAATAAAAAACAGCATTTTGCTGTAACGTGGTTCTGTTATTTGGAGCCAGTGCGCTAATTTATAGCGACAATACAGTAAAGTGTCCTACTATTTTGTTGAGCTTCGAGCTGTTTTGTTTGATGTATAGGAATACGAATGCCGTGAAGCATAGGATGTGCAAGAACGGCCACTACTGAGTTCAATATACAGTCTTGGCTTGATGCTTTACTTTAGCTCAGACAACATCGAGTAGGGTGAGGCTTTTGCCTCATCCCTCTCACAGAACCGTACGTACGGGCCTCGTATACGGCTCCTGTATTCTTCTATCCCTTCGGTTTATTTTCTAAACGCCGATTGAGCAAGCCAT